>CAVZVH010000042.1:0-4172 GCA_963778645.1 uncultured Chloroflexia bacterium | reverse complement strand
ACGCCGCGTCCGACGCGCCGCCGGCCGAGCGGCGGACACGACATAAAATACCAGGCGATGGTGGTCATCAGCAGTCGACCACATCAGGCCGAGCGCGGCCAGCTCGGTGCCCTGGCCGTTGCCCCAGAGATCGAACATGGCGACCGCCATGAGCTGCGAGTGCGGGCCCGACGAGCAGGATCGGCAGCGACAGCGCGCGCGCCGAGATCAGGAAGATGAACAGCCAGCCTGCGAGCAGCGCCGGCGCCAGCAGCGGCGCCACGATCCGGCGCAGCCGCGTGACGGCGTGGCGCCGCAGATCGCCGCCGCCTCCTCGAGTTCGCGATGGATCTGCAGCATGCCCGACTGAGCTATAGCGCATGCCGTAGGGCAGGTAGTTGATCACGAAGGCCAGATCAGGATGCCGAGCGTGCCGTAGATCGGGAACGGCACGGCGAGAAAGAGCTGCATGACGGCGACGCCGAGCATGAGGCCGGGGAACACCAGCGGGGTGGTCGCGAGACGATCGACCAGCCAGCCGCCCGGCGCGCGCCGCACCGCCAGCCAGCCGGCCAGAAGCGTGAGGGCCACCGCGATGGTCGCGGTCGCGACCGCGACGATCATGGTGTTGAGCATCAGCTCGAGCTGGCCCGGAATCCAACACCGTGCGGTAGTTGTTGAGGCTGACGAGCTTGAGCGCGGAGGCGCTGACCGGCTGGAAGAACGGCAGCAGCGACACCCAGACCAGCATCAGCATCGGCACCAGCAGCAGCAGGACGAAATTGAAGACGAGAATCGCCGGCCGCGACATAGCGCAGCCGCCCGAGGTCGAACGGGCGCGGACGAAAGCCCTTGCCGGTGATGGTGGCGAAGCGCTCGGCATGCCGCGACAGCCGGCCGTAGATGTAGAGCAGCACGAACACCAGCAGCAGCATCAGCACCGACAGCGCGCTGGCGCCGCCGATGTCGGGCGGCGCGCGCGCCACCATGTTGGTGTAGATGTCGGTCGTGAGCACCGAGATGCGGCCGGGCAGGCCGACCAGCGCCGGCACCTCGAACGCCTCGACGGCGCGGATGAAGACCAGCATCGCCAGCGCCATGATCGAGGGCAGCGACAGCCGCATGGTCACGCGGCGGATCGTCTGCCAGACGCCGGCACCGTGCACGCGCGCCGCCTCCTCCAGTTCCGGATTGGCGTTGCGCAGCGTCGCGCTGACCAGCAGGAACGCCAGCGGCGACCACAGGAAGCCCTCGACCAGCACCATGCCGGCCATCGAATAGATGTTGATGAGGACGTCGGTGTTGCCGGTGAGCGTGCGATAGAGGTGATTGACCGGGCCGGCCTTGCCGAAGAACAAGAGCCAGGCGGTGACGTAGAGGATGTAGGGCGTGCCGAGCGAAATGATCGCGGTGAGATAGGCGAGCGCCTTGAACGGCGTGTTGGTGCGCTCGACGATCCAGGCCGTCACCCAGCCGACCAAGCAGCGCCAGCGCCGCGCTCGCCGCCGCGAACACCAGCGAATTGATCGTGGTGGTGACGATGTGCCGTCCCTTCAGCACCGCCTCGAAATTGCCGAGGCCCCATGTCGAGCTGCTCGGCGTCGGCCCGGCGATGGTGAAGCTGCCCTGCACCAGGAACAGGAACGGCGGCACGACCAGTGCCAGCAGGATCACGATCAGCAGCGCCGACATGATCGCCGTCTGATGCGCCGACAGACGCGACCGGCGTGGCGCAACAGCCGCGAGTGCAGCCCCCGTATCGATACGCGCGACGTCGGCCGACGTGGTCACGGAACGCGGTTCCTCCCGATTGTTGTTGCCGCCATTTTGCAGGC
Organism: uncultured Chloroflexia bacterium; assembly: GCA_963778645.1. GTDB lineage: Bacteria > Chloroflexota > Limnocylindria > Limnocylindrales > CSP1-4 > SPCO01. The sequence goes on along the minus strand of CAVZVH010000042.1, from coordinate 2,358 downwards.
ATGGAGGCCGCAGGGCCAGCGATGATTTGGCGCAGGCAAACGTCGTCATTCTCGCGAGGCGTGTGCTCCTCCGAGGTTTGCGTGTTTCTCCCTCGCACAAACGAGGGAGCGGAGCGCCGACAGGCGCTCGGGTGCAGCGGCACCCGTTAAAGCGGGCCAATGACGTAGGCCCGCAGGGCGCGATCGCGCGCCCTCACGTCCCATGACGCGGGACGTCCGCCTCTCGGCGCTCCACCGCGACGTTCTGTGCCCCGGACTGTCTTCCGCTTGTGGACGGGCATCATTCGCGAGCCCTGCTTGCGAGGCTTTCCCCCGCTCGCCCTACCGCGTCTAAGCCTTTCGGCCGCCTCTCTTAGTGGAGGCGGACAGTGACCCGAGGCCCCCGGGGCGTGGTTACAAGCCACGCGCGCAGGCGCCGCATCCCGCTCCGCTCTGGCTTGTCTCCGGAGACGCCCTCGTGAACGGGATGGCAGGAAGATAATCTCAGGCAAGCCGCTGTCAAACGATTGCAGCGCTATCAACCGAAAAGCTGTTGGCATCCTGTTGATGGGCGCGACGCGTGCGATGAAGTTGTGCAGCGAATACCGATCGAAATCGACGCAACGTATGTCCACAGCAATCGTGTGTCGCTGTAGCCCGCATGAGCCATAAGCGCGTTGACGCGCGTCCATAGCCCGTCGAAGACGGGCGTGAACGCCCTTATGCACGCGCTATGGCGATATGCGGGAGCATGTGTAGAGGCCAACCCCGGATGTCGCTTCGCTCATCCGGGCTACTTGCTTCGCTTCGATCGCGGCGCGCGCGACTGGTGCCGCGTGTTCCATTCGCCTCGAGCACGCGCACGACTATTTTTGTGGGAACCGTCGGCTGTCGCGAAGCGTTCGACGTCAGCAATGCCTAAACTCAAAGTCCCAGTCGCGCGGGCGGCCATCCCGCTTGCCATGCTCCTGACAGCGGCGATCGCAATTGCGGTCGTTGTTGCCGGCTATGCGCCGTTTCGCGCACAGGACACCTCCGGCGAGGTGATGCTCATCCTGCGCGGGGTCGCGAATGCGGAGCACCCGCGCGGCCAGCTCGACGACAACTCCGCTCTCGAATACGCGCGGCGGCTCGGCTACCGGGGCGAGGTGCTCGACGTCGCCGGTGGCAACGGCGCGCAAGTCAAGATGGCGCTCGAGCGCATCCGCCGCGACGACGAGGTGACCGCGCTCTACGGTTTTTCCGGCGGCGGCTACAGCACCCAGCGCATCTGGTCGCAGCTCGACGCCGACGAGCGCGCGCGCATCGGCAAGGTCGTGGTGATCGGATCGCCCGGCGTGGACGAGGACGACTTCCCCGGCAGCACGGACGTGGTCATCAAGCAGGATCCGCCGGCGGGGGCACCTGGCAGGACCGAAGGCGCTGCTGGAGTCGCTCGGGCGGACTTGAAGACTTGGGCGATCTTAAGACTTGGGCGATCCTGAAGAACGGCCTTGCGTTGCCGGCGACGCAGCAACCGTTCACTCAACGAGCGCGTTTTTAAGCCCGCCATCGGGTCGGATAAAACAGCCGCGTGCCACCAGGATCAGGAAGCAGGCTCCCACAAACCCGGCGATCAAGTAGCCCAGCCAGCCGGCCTGCATGCGGATGCCGAACATGCCGAACAGCCAGGCGGCCACCCCGGCCCCGATCATTCCCAGGATGATGTTCACCAGCAGGCCCATGTTGCTGCCGGTGACCTTCTCGGCCAGCCAACCCGCAAATCCGCCAATGAGGATCGCCGCGATCCAACCAATGCCAGCCTGTTCCATCGCCGTGCGCGAAAGATATCGCCGCGACAACGATGACGTAGAGAACGAAGCAGACGACGGCGCCGAGCGCGGCCGCGCAGATTCGCTCGCGATACGCGCGCGTGTGATCCCACCAGCCCGCCTCCGGCACGTGGCGCAGGAAGGTCTCGAAGCGCTTCTTCTCCCAGCGCGAGAAGTGCGTAATGTAGTCCTGGTCATAGCGCCACCACACCGTGCCGGAACTGTCGAGCAGCATGTCCCGGTACTTGAATCGCTTGCTCGGATGCGAGAGCAGCAGGCAGCTGTCGTCCGACCCGGCAAAATCCGGCTGGTAGCCTCGCGCGACCAGCGCCCGCAGCCTGCCGAAAGTCTGCGTGCCGGCGGTCGCAACATCAGGCTCGTCGTGCGTTGACGCGATCGCAGGCGCGTCGCGCGTCGACGCGATCACAGGCGCGTCAGGTAAAAACGTTATCCGTTCTTGCGCTCCGAGAGTCATAATTCGCCCACCCCTTCAATGACATAAGTACCGCAACGAATCTGGCAAGAATTTGTGATTGTCGGGGCGCAAGGCCGCTATGCGGACAGATGA
>CAVZVH010000041.1:0-7050 GCA_963778645.1 uncultured Chloroflexia bacterium | reverse complement strand
TCCTTCTCTCTCCGATCCAGGCGCCCGCCATCCTCGACATTGCGAAATCGCTGACCCCGGCCGGCTTCGAGCTGGCCATCGCCGAACCGGGGACGCCGGAGTTCTACGAGGCCGCCGCCGACGCCGAATACTATCTCGGCTCGACCCGCTCGATGGGCGGCGAGTTCTTTCGATCCGCGCCCAAGCTCCGGCTCGTCCAGCTCACCAGCGCCGGCTACGACCGGGTCGACATCGAGGCGGCGCGCAAGGCCGAGGTGCCCGTGGCCAACAACGGCGGGGCCAACGCCATCGCGGTGTCCGAGCACACCATCATGCTCATGCTGGCCGTGCTCAAGAAGCTCGTGTGGCACCACAACAACGTGGTGGCCGGCAAGTGGCTGGTGGGCGGTCCCGCCGAGTCGCCCGTCTACGAGGTCTTCGGGCGCACCCTCGGCATCGTCGGCCTCGGCAACATCGGCAAGAAGGTGGCCCGCCGCGCGGCGGCCTTCGACATGAAGGTCCAGTACTACGACGTCGCTCCGCCTCACCGAGGACCAGGAGGACGCGCTCGGCGTCCGCTTCGCGCTCTTCGACGGAGTTGCTGCGCACCTCGGACGTGGTCAGCCTGCACGTGCCCCTCGACGACCGGACGCGCAAGATGATCGGGCGCGAGCGAGCTCGGCCTGATGAGGCCGACCGCGGTCATCATCGAACACCTGCCGGGGTCCGGTCATCGACGAGCACGCCCTGTACGCGTCCTGGTGGCCGGGCGGATCGCGGGCGCCGGCCTCGACGTGATCGTCGAGGAGCCGCCGAAGCCAAGACCCACCCGCTCTTCTCGCTGCCCAACGTCACGCTCACGCCCCACTCCGCCGGTCCCACCTGGGAGAACTGGACGGCGCGCTACCGCAACGGCTTCGACAACATCCAGCGCGTCGCCTACGGCGCAAGCCCTCGCTGGGTCATCCCCGAGCTGGCCTGACCTGCGGGAGAGCCGCGGGGGCCCCTCCCGCCGCCGCTAACACCAAGGCCCGTTGCCCTGCCCGGCGCAGCGAGAGGTATCTGCTGATGTCCGCGCCCATCAACGCCGAGTGAGCGTGGGCAACATTGGCGCGCTCCGACGGCGGTTCCCCTCGTGGCCCCATCCCCGTGACATGGTCTCCCAGACTTCAGAGCGAGGCGCCGCGGAACGCGTCGATTTCTCACCCGCGCCGATCATCCAGAGGCGTCATGTTTCTTACACACGACAGCTAGACGCCGACAATTGTCCTTGCTGGCCGGCAGTAGGTGCGTGACGTAGTAGGAGTAGATCCACCGAAGCAGCCCTCGGTGGTTCAGGATGAACAACTGATTCGACAGAAGCGTCTTGATGAGTCCCAAGGAGACGCCATTCCTCCGGTTCAGATAGCGGACGTCGACAATCGTGACGAACGGACTGAGGACCTGCCGCAGGGACTCCAGGTCGAAGTGCTGATAGTGCTTGCGGCTCACCCGGACATTGCGGCTCGGAACGGTCACGACGAACGTGCCGTCATTTGCCAGGCGGCGGTTCACGCCGCTCAAGAAATCGTGGATCTCACTCGGCTTGATGTGCTCCAGCGTTTCGACGAGTGTGACGACGTCGAAGCGAGCATCAACCACCTGCGGGTCCCGGATGTCGCCACAGACCCATTCGACGTCCGACACCATGGCGTTCGCATAGCCGATTGCCCGGCTGGAGTAGTCGAGCCCCACCAATTTCTTGTCGGGACACCTGCGCCGCAGCTCCAAAAGGAACCGCCCATCCCCACAGCCAACATCCAGCGCCGACTCGAAGCTCAGCTTTGTCACGGTGTCCACGACAAAGTAGAGGTACGACAAGTACTCATAACCCCAGGCGAGGCTCCGAGCCTGGGCGAAGTGCTGTCCATCCCAGGCGGGGATGTAATGATACGGAAAGTCATAGTGGCCCTCCTGCACGATCTGCTGACGGTCCAATTCATTCATCGTCCAGCTCCATTGCCACCACGTGATCGTGGGGAAGACGTCCGCCGGCTCGACGCGCCGGCGTTGCTCGCCGACGTCGCGAACAGAGTGATCTACGTCAACGGAGTGCGTGACTCACTCACTTCGCCCCGGGCTCCGGAGGATGATCAGTGTGGCCACTGGCCTTTCCTGGCCGTCGGAGGCGCGGGAAGGGATGGGGAAACGGAGGCCGGGCCGACTCGATCCCCAGGAACGCCGCCCTGTGCTGACTCGTGTCGGGCGCAAAGAGGTCGGACGTCCCAGCCTGTCCGGTGCGACACGGCGAGAAAACGCCGTCACATCGGCCATGTGCTGGTTGTACACCCAGGCAAACTGACGTCGGTGATCTCGCCGATGCGCTGAGGCTTCCAGTCGAAGTACTTCAGTGGATCGACCGCACAGTACGTCCGGAAGTCCGCTCCCCGGAGCTTCCACCGCACCGATTGCAGCCTGTTGGACGCATCGCGATAGACGAGCAGGAACGTTGTCTCGTCGTAGCGGGCGAACAGCTCCCGATACAGCACCGGGATCGGGACATCGCCCACCGCCTCGTAGCTGTCGAGGACTCCATCACGTAGGCCAGGTCGGTCTCGCGGCCCCGAACCATCTCCTCCAGGTTCACGCGAGTGGTGCTGGCCGCTCCCCGCGACCCCAGAGCACCGGCACAGCCGCGTGTACCCGGCCACCCTCCGACCGATCGGTCGCTTGAGGTGCATCATCGCTCCAGTCGATCGGCACTGCCGAGCGCGATCAGGTCGCCGACGCTGGCATAGGGCGTCGACACGTCAGAAGCCATGACCAAACCAGGGGCGTCGCGCAGGCGCTCGTGATACGCGTGGTACTCCGCACCTCCGCACCAGTACGGCTTGCCCACCCCGGTCCCGACACGTGATCGCAGGTGACATAAATCCAATTCTCCGGCGCTGCCTCCCCGCCGGACAGCGGCCACATTCTGGGCGACCGCGGGCGCGACCACGGCGAGTGTGAGTGTTCCGAGGACCAGTCCGGCCGCCATGAGCGCCCCCCACATCGCCTTATGTCGCACCCAACTATGCCACGGTTCGGAACGGCGTCGCCTAGTCGATCTGGATCGCCAGATCGAGGCCCAGGATCTTGTCGCCGACCTGGACGTTGAGGCCGTCGGGGTCCGTCACGTGGAAGTTGTCCAGATCCTTCTGGGCCGGCCGAAGGAGCGGAGCCTGGCCTCGAGCGCCACGGCGTCGTACGGGGCGACGCCGAGCATGAAGTGTGGGATGACGCCCGGCACCGGCGCCGGCCTCAGCGCGAGGAGACTCCGACCGAGTCCGAGGAGCGACCTTGTTTGACTCCTGGAGAATGCGTAGGTGGAACAGGTTTCGGTGCCGGCGCTTGGCGCGATCGAGATAGCTCACGGAGATCGCGATGTGTTTGACGCCACCGCCCTCAAGCTCGCGCCATCTTCCCCGCCGGTCGCTGACCCCCGACGCTCGAGTCAGCCAGACCAGCCCGCGATCAGCTGCGTCCGCCGAGTGCCCCTCGTTCGTGCTTGTCCAGCAGATCGCGTCGTGCGCCGCAGGTCGTCCCTCGATTGGTCACTCCTTGTCGACCCGTTGAGCGGGTCGGCCCAGCCGCGCGTCCCGAAGTTGGCGAGGCAGAACCGGCGGGCAGCGCCTTCTCGAGACTCGATGGCGAATCTCGATGGGAGCTCGGCGTCGCGGTCTCGGCTTGGCCGGGTCGCCATCCTTCTCACGTCAAGCGTTGCCGCTCGTCGGTTCGCTCGCACGGCCGCCGCCGCCGTTCGCTTGACTTTGAGCGAGGACGCGGTCTGACGATCCGCGGGTCATGAGACGGACCGCCATGGATTCGCCGCCGTGACGCCCATCGTTACCCTTCTCATGCTCGTTCTATCAGTTCTTGATGGGATGCTCGGCGCCCCGCGGATGCTGGATGTGCTGCTAGAGCCTGCCATCGTGCTGACTGCCGCGGTCGGTATCGGTCTGTTCGTGCCGCCGATAGTGTCGGCTTCCTGATGGCGCTGCGGTTGGCCAACATCGCGATGGGCGGGCACTTCACGCGGTAATGGCCGCGCTGTTCGTGGGGCCCCCTGCTCCGCCTCTTCCCGGAGATCATGCTCTGCCGCGCCGGGCCGGGGTGAGTCGCTGACCGGGCGGTCGTGGCGGGGAGGCGCGACGTCGGACGACTGCTGAGAGCGCTCGTCTCGCCGAGCAGCTGGGCCTTCGCGATCCTGATCGCGCTCTCGCTGGTCTCGATCGCGAGCCGCGCCTGGCTGCTGCTCAAGCCGATGCTCTTCTCGCGGCCGGGGGGCTGAGTGGTCCGCCGGCTCGATCTCTGGCTGTCCACGTGCGTCCTCGCGCTGCTGGTCCCCTACTGGCTGGTCTGGAGCTGGGTGGGGCCGGTCACCAACGGCGACGCGCAAGTCTACAACCTCGCGCGGCTGTGGCTCGTGGATGCCGACGGCCTGTTCTTCAATCGCTCGTACACCGCGATCACGCAGATCGTCATGCCATGGTCATTCGATGCCGTCCACTATCCGTTCCTCCACTTGCGGCTGGGATACGCGCTGCCGAGCTTCGTGTGCCTGCTCGGGATGATGCTGCTCGTCTACGCGTGGGTCCGGGAGCGCGGGGGCGCGGCGGCGGACGGATGGCGCGCATGCCTCGGCTTCATGGCCATGCCCATGGCGGTGATGCAGGCGACCACGACGAAGAACGATCTGGTCCTCGCCTTTTGCCTCTTCGGCTGGGTCGAGGCGTTGCGCCGATACTCCGCTCGGCCGAATCGATGGAGCATCCTGCTCGCCGCCCTGGCCCTAGCGTTCCTCGCGGGAAGCAAGCTGACTGGCGCTCTGTACGCTCCCGTGGCGGCAGCGGTGAGTTTCTGGGGCTTCGACGCCGGCCGGCCGACGCGGCCTGGTTCGCTGGCGCGCTGGCCCTGATGCTCGCGCTGAATGGCAGCGGCGAGATCTATCTCAACAACTACCTGCAGTTTGGCGACTGGCGGGGGGACCCGGGCATGTATCGGGCCAACGCCAACAATGACGGCTGGCGCGGGTTCGCCGCCAACGAGCTGCGATACGTCGCGGGCCTCCTCGATCTCCAACTCCTGCCATCGCAGTTGCAGAACCGTTTCTCCCTCCTGAAGTTCGAGGTGTGCCAGGCCCTCTTGAAGACCCTCTCCCTGGAGGGCATGGGACTCATCTCGCCGCTACCGCGACGGCTGGTGACCGACGACTCCTTGCTGCGAGCAATGCTGGTGCGTGCGATCAGCGAGGGCCGGGCGACGTTCGGGATCATCGGCGCACTCATGGTGACGTTGGGGCCGGCCGCGTTCCTCGTTCGCCGCCGTTTCGACTTCCCCGGTGCGCTCTTTCTCGGCGGCGCGGTGGCCCAAGTGCTGGCTGCCGCCACGCTCGGGTGGTACCCGGGAGGGCTGCGCTATCTGACGGCAGCGGCGTGCCTGGCCTGGGCCGGGATGAGTCTCCTCGTCACCTCCGAGCGTCACCGTTGGCTCGCGCTTGGCCTCACCCTGGTCTTGGCGGTTGGGGCGGCGCAGCTGCCGTTCAGTGCCCAGCGCAGCCCGGACAACCTCGTCGTCGCGCTCCGGGACCGCGACGCGCTGCTCTCGCCCTTCGCGCAGGAGATGATCCGGCGCGCGGAGACCTGGAGGAGCAAGGGCGAGGTGCCCGTCGTGCTCACGGCATCGGGTGGGCAGGTGTTTCACCTCTACGACAGGCTCCGGCAGGACCTGATCTCGATGCGGGACCTCTCCGAGGAGGATCTCGTGAAATTGGACGAGGTCCACGGCCGCGGCGAATACCACATCGTCGCGATAGGGGTCCCCGAGCCGCAGCTACCGGGCGTCGAGTGCGAACCGGCTGGCGCTCTGGGGCGGGTGGGGAGGATCGACAGCTCCGAGGTGCGCCTCTGCGTCTGGCGCCGGAGATAGTCGGAGGGGACCTGCAGAGCCCCAGTCTTCCGCGAGGCCCGTCGAGACGCCGCAAAGGGCTGCGTCGCACCGTGTCCCATCGACCGTCAGGCGCTCAATCAGGCGGAGACGCTAGGTCTGCCGCGCCCCCACCGGCAGCTCGTGCCGCGAGACTTCACGTTCGCCCTGCCGCTCGCGCCGCCCGCCCATGACCCCGAGCACGCGCGCGCCAGCTCCTCGCCGAGGCCGGGTTCCCCAACGGCTCGACGGCGGCGAGCTCACCCCGTTTCCCCGGCGCCAGGCGTGCCCGTTCGCGCGGTTGCCTTCCTCGATGGTCGTCTCAGCGAGCGGCGCCGGGGGCACGCTCTGCCGCCTTCAGGTCAATCGTGCATTGAGCGCACCGGATGGCCTTGATCGGAATCGTGGAAAGGCAAAAGGGACATTCCTTTGTGGTCGGGGCCGACGGAGGGGTCGTGCCCTTGCCCTGATTCACCATCTTGACGAGGAGGAACACGGCGAATGCAATGATGACGAAATTGATGACGTCGTTGATGAACGCCCCATAGGCGATGACCGGAATGCCTTTTGCCTTGGCATCGGCCAGCGATGCGGGCATTCCCTTCGCATGATCGAGCACATAGAACAGGCTCGAGAAGTCAACCTTGCCGAGCAGGCGGCCGATCGGCGGCATCAACACTCCTTCGACCAGCGAACTGACGATCTTGCCGAACGCCGCGCCGATGATAACCGCCACCGCCAAGTCGATGACGTTGCCACGAGCGACGAACTCCTTGAACTCTCTCCACATAGCTCCCTCCCTTGCCCTGACCCGTCGAGTAGACGACGAGGGGCCTGTCGGTGTTCCCTTGGCGCGCTCAGCGCCCGGCGCCCTCGACCCCGGACCGCACGCTACACGACCTCAGGCCCCGCTGGCTACGTGAACCCCGCGCCCAAACCCCAACAGGGAAGCGTGGAGGCAACCCTGAGCGCTGCTATACTCGGAGCCGATCGAAACGCGCGAAAGGAGTCGCTCGATGGCCACGGTACTCATCCAGTATACCCTCGACCCATTCTTCTCCGATACGAGGGCAACTATCCGAAATAAGGGGATTCCTTCTGGGCTCGCAGAGATTCGCGAGCATC
>CAVZVH010000040.1:0-4644 GCA_963778645.1 uncultured Chloroflexia bacterium | reverse complement strand
CGCGCATGGCGCGCCGGTCCTGCCCGTGGACGTGAACGTGCGGCGCGTGATCGAGCGAACGGGCGCGGACTTCGGGCCCGCCTCGGCGCACGCGCTCATGGATCTGGGCGCGACGGTCTGCCTCGCCCGCACTCCCCGCTGTGAGACGTGCCCGCTCGCCCACGGCTGCCCCTCCCGCGGGCGCAAGTACGAGCCGCTTCGCAAGCAGAGCCGTTTCGAAGGCTCGTTCCGGCAGCGGCGCGCGCGGACGCTCAGGCTCGTGGCGGACGAGACCCGCCGCCTGGACGAGCTCGACCCGGAAGTCGTGTCCGCACTGGCTGCGGACGGCCTCGTCGAGCTACGAGCCGGCGCCGTCTCGCTTCCGCAGTAACGCCACCGCCTGAGCGGCGAGGCCCTCGCCGCGGCCGGTGAAACCCAGCTCGTCGGTCGTCGTCGCGCGCACGGTGACGCGCCCGATGTCGACGCCCATCGAGCCTGCGAGCCGCGCGCCCATGGCCACGCGGAGCTCCGAGATCCGCGGCCGCTCGCCGATCAGGACGCAATCGGCGTTCACGAGCTCGAAACCGGCCATGCGAACGACCTCGTACGTGCGCTGCAGCAGCCGGATCGAGGAGACGTCGAGCCACTGCGGATCGGCCGACGGGAAGAGCTCGCCGATGTCCCCCTTGCCGGCGGCGCCGAGGATCGCGTCGATGAGCGCGTGCGCGATCACGTCGCCGTCCGAGTGGCCGGCGAGACCGGGCTCGCCGGGGAAGTCGACGCCTGCGAGGACGAGCGGGATGCCCTCCTGGAACCGGTGCGCGTCGATTCCGATGCCGATCCGCAGATCGCTCACCCGAGCGGCTCCTGCCGGGCACGCCGCTGGTCGAAGACCGTGACGGTCTCGTAGCCGGCGGCTCTCGCGTGGTCGATCGCGCGGTCGATGTCCCTTCCGACGTCCTGCGGTTCGTGGGCGTCGGAGGCCGTCGTGATCGGAATTCCCTCTTCCCTGGCGGCCACGAGCAGGCCCGGGTTTGGATACAGACGCCCGTGCGGCTTGTGCAGCCCCGCGCTCGAGACTTCGAGGCAGGCTCCGTTCAGCGAGCCGGCCAGAGCCGGCCAGTCCCACTCGAGCTCGGGGCCGAAGAACTTCACCAGGTCGGGGTGACCGAGGACGTCGACGTGGTCGGCCGCATCGACGACCCATTCGTAGTAGCGGGCCCATGCCGCTTCAGGGCCGAGCGTCGTGACGAGGCTCGGCTCCTGATCGATGCCGAGCCCGTCGACGAAGTGGACCGAGCCGATGAGGTAGTCCCACGGGTACGGCCGGAGGATCTCGTCCATCTCGTCCGCGAGATCCGGCTGGTGGTCGACCTCGAGCCCCAGCTTGACCGGGTAGCCGCGGCGCTTGGCCTCGACGACGGCGTCGACGTACGGCTCGATGTCGTAGCGGCAGCGGTCGAGCTGGTACGGAAGCGACCAGAGCGACCTCGTCTGCTCGAAGTAGTAGACGTGCTCGGTGAAGCCGATCTCGTCGACGCCGCGCTCGGCGGCCACCTCCACGAAGCGCTCGACAGCCTCGACGGTGTGGTCGAGCGACCCGTCCGTGCCGGAGGTGCATGTGGTAGTCGAGGATCAGAGCCAGCTCTCGACGAGCTCGAGGTCTGAGGGCTCCGTGATCTTCAGGAGGCGCGGATCGCCCTGCACGGCTCGCACCCGCCCGCCGGCGGCCTCGACGAGCGCGGCGCAGTCGCTCGCCTCGCCCCCGCTCGCGACCGCGCGGCGAAGGGCGTCGGCGAGGAAGGCCTGCGGCGTCTGCACGATGACGAGGCCCTCGCGGTCGATCGTCTCGGCCACGGCCTCGCCCTCCACCCGCTTGACGGTGTCTGACACGGGGAGGCTCGGGACGGCGCCGTCCCAGCCGTCCTCGAGGGCAGTCACCACCCGCTCGATCACTTCCTCGGTGACGAGCGGCCGGGCTGCGTCGTGCACCAGCACCACCGCGGCTTCCTCGGGAACCTGCGCGAGGGCGTTCCGCACCGATTCGCTGCGCGTCTCACCGCCGGTCACGGTCTCGGCCACCTTGCCGGCGGCGATCTCCTCGGCGACGAGGATGCAGGGCTCCTCCCACTCGGGCGGCGCGGCGACGACGATGCCCTCGATCCACTCCGATGCGTCGAGCCGCTCGAGGCTCTCCGCGATCAAGGGGCGGTCGTTGAGCGGCGCGAACGCCTTGGGCCGGTCCAGCCCGAGACGGTCACCACGCCCTGCTGCAGCCAGGATCGCCCAGACGCTCACGGGCGACCGAGAGTACTACTAGGCCTTTGCCGCGACCTTCGCTTTGCTGGTCGAGCGCTTGGCCGGGGTGCCCGCGCCCGCGAGGATGTCGTCGAGCCACTCGGCGGCCTCTTCCTCGTCCATGCCCTTCGCGTACATGAGCTCGGAGACGAGGATCTTCTTGGCCTTGACGAACATCTGCTTCTCGCCGGTCGAGAGACCCTTTTCGTGATCGCGCAACGAAAGGTTCCGGACGACCTCGGCGAGCTCGAAGATGTCGCCGGTCTTCATCTTGTCGCGGTTGTGCTTGAAGCGGCGATTCCAGTTCTTGGGCATCGCCGTGCCGCCACCCGTCAGAGCCTTCAGCACCTGCTCGACGGTGGTCTTGTCGATGACCTTCCGAAGACCGACGCGCTCGGCGTTCTCGGCCGGGACGTTCACGGTCATGTCGTTGTGAAGGATCCGGATCTCGAGGTACTCGCGCTCCTCGCCGAGCACCTTCCGCTTCTCCTTCTTGACCACGGTTCCGGCCCCGTGGTGCGGATACACGACCTTGTCGCCGACCTTGTACAAACCCATACCTCCCCAGGTATCTGTGCCTGCTCACGAAGCCGCCGGCGGGTAGACGAACCGCCGGCGAGGGATCTCAGTTTACCAAAAGTTCCCTGAAAAGGCCAGCTTTTCCAGGGCTTTTCGGAAAATCCCTGCTCAGGGCTAGGCCGCGTCGCGCGCGACCTTGTTCAAAACGGCCGTCAATGCCTGCTTGAGAGTTTCGGCTTCGAGCAGTGAAATCATGCCTCGGCCCTTTGTCCCCGCGGGAACGACGACGGCGGTGACGCCGAACTTCCCGCACTCCTCGAGCCGCCGCTCGGCCTGAGCCGCCGGCCGCAGGCGCCCGGTCAGCCCGATCTCGCCGAACGCAGCGGTTCCCTCGCGCACGGGCGCGCCGCGCGCCGCCGAGGCGATCGCCATCGCCACCGCCAGGTCGGCCCCGGGCTCGTCGATCCGCACGCCGCCCGCAACGTTGACGAAGACGTCGGCCTGCCCGAGCGAGAGCCCCGCATGCCGGGAGAGGACGGCGACGATCATCGCCAGGCGCTTCGGGTCGACACCGGTGCCCACGCGGCGCGGCATGGCCAGGTCGGTCGGGGCCACGAGCGCCTGGACCTCGAGCAGCAGCGGCCTCGTGCCCTCGAGCGCGCAGCCGACCGCCGAGCCGACCTCGCCGGTCGAGCGGCCGAAGAGCTCCGACGGGTCGGGCACGCCCTCCAGCCCGGTTCCCGTCATCTCGAAGACGCCGAGCTCGTTCGTCGAGCCGAAGCGGTTCTTGACCGCTCGCAGGATGCGATGCGCGTGGTAGCGGTCGCCTTCGAACTGCAGGACGCAGTCGACGAGGTGCTCCAGCACGCGCGGCCCCGCGACGGAGCCGTCCTTCGTCACGTGCCCGACGAGGAAGAGGGCCACCCCGGACTCCTTCGCCACGCGCAAGAGACGCGCCGCCGCCTCGCGCACCTGCGAGACCGAGCCGGGCGCGGAGCCGACGTCGGCCGCGTACAGCGTCTGGATGGAGTCGATCACGCAGACGTCGGGCCGCTCGGTCTCGAGCGTGGCGCACACCGAGTCGAGATTCGTCTCGGCCAGGATCTCGACGCTCTCGGCGCCGCCGAGCCTGGCCGCGCGGAGCTTGACCTGCGCCGGCGACTCCTCGCCGGTCACGAGGAGCGCACGGCGCTCCTTCGAGATCGAGGCCAGCGCGCTCAACAACAGCGTCGACTTGCCGACTCCCGGCTCGCCGCCGACGAGAACCAGCGAAGCCGGGACCAGGCCACCCCCGAGAACCCGGTCGAGCTCGGCGACACCCGTCGGGATGCGGTCGGCCTCGTTCGCCTCGACCTCGGCCAGCTTGAGCAGCGGGCGCGGAGCAGCGGAGTTGCCGTTGCTCGCGCCGGGCGGCGGCCCCTCTTCGACGAGCGTCCCGAAGCTCGCGCAACTGGGGCACCGGCCCAGCCAGCGGCCGGTCGAGTACCCGCACTCGGAGCAGGAGTAGTGGAGGACGGCCGCTTTCGCCATGCCGCCGAGTCTAGGAGCGCGGTCCGACGACGACTGTGCCAAAGTTGACTAGTGCTCGGCACAGCTCGAGCGGAGCCGGCCGCGCCCTGCCGCGACCGGCGGACGCGATGATCAGGCCGGCCAGGATGGCCGCGGCCCCGACCAGCTGGAGGCGCGAAGGCCGCTCGTCGACCAGCCACGCCGCAAACAGCACCGCGAGCAGCGGCTGGAGCGTCAACAGGACGGACGTCAGCGCCGTCGGAGCCGCGCCAGCGAGATCGAGATCAGCAGCCAGCCGACCACTTGGGAGGTCAGCGCGAGCGCGATCAGCCAGAAGGT
>CAVZVH010000039.1:0-120520 GCA_963778645.1 uncultured Chloroflexia bacterium | reverse complement strand
TTCGACGGCTACCCCAGCCGGTCACGGCGGCGGGTCAGACTGGCGGTCTCGGCGGTGTTCCCCGTCAGCTCGATGGCGTTGTCGTACGCGGCGCGCGATTCTTGACTGCGGCCCAGCCGGCGCAACAGGTCGGCGCGGGTCGCATGGTAGGCGTGGTAGCCGACCAACTTGTCCTCGAGGCGGTCGACGGCCGCCAGTGCCACCTGCGGGCCGTCGAGCTCGGCGACCGCGATGGCGCGGTTGAGGGCGACGATCGGCGAGGGATCGAGGCGGACGAGCTGGTCGTAGAGGGCGACGACCTGCGACCAGTCGGTGTCGCGCATGTCGTGGGCGGAGGTATGCACGGCGTTGATCGCTGCGAGGATCTGGTAGCGACCCGGAGCCACCCCGGCGGCCAGACGCTCGCGCACGAGCCGATGACCCTCGGCGATCAGCGCCGGATCCCAGACCCCACGGTCCTGCTCGTCGAGGGTGACCAGTTCGCCGCTCGCCGAGACACGGGCCGTGCGGCGGGCCTCGGTGAGGAGCATCAGGGCCAGCAGCCCCGCCACCTCACCGTCCTCCGGCAGCAGGGCACGGATCAGGCGCGTGAGCCGGATCGCCTCGGCGGTCAGCTCGTGACGGACCGGATCGGTCTCGGGGCCGGTCGCCAGGTAGCCCTCGTTGAAGACGAGGTACAGGACGGCGAGGACGCCGGAGACCCGCGCCGGGAGATCCTCCGCGGAGGGCACCCGATACGGGATGCGAGCCGCCTTGATCTTGGCCTTCGCGCGGGTGATCCGCTGCCCCATGGCCGCCTCCTGCACCAGGAAGGCACGGGCGATCTCGGGCATCGGTCAGACCGCCGACCATGCGCAGCGTCAGCGCCATGCGGGTCTCCATCGCGAGCGCCGGGTGACAGCAGGTGAAGATCAGCCGGAGCCGGTCGTCGTCGATGGCGCCGAGCGGCTCAGGCGGGTCGTTCGTCGTACAACACCTGAGCCTCCATCTGCTTGTCGTCGCGCTTGTTCTCGCGCCGGATCCGGTCGATGGCCTTGCGGTTGGCGGTGGTCGTCAGCCAGGCGCCGGGGTTGGGGGGCACGCCGTTGGCCGGCCACCGCTCGACGGCGATCGCGAACGCCTCGGCCGCCGCCTCCTCGGCGATGTCGAGGTCCCTGAACCGCCTGGTCAGGGCGGCGACCACCCGCGCCCACTCCTCGTGGTGGACCTGGGTGATCGCTGCCCGGACGTCGATCACGCGATGCCCAGGAACGGGCGCACCTCGATCTTCCGGTTGCAGGCCCTCGACCCCTCGGCAGCGAGCTTGAGCGCCACGTCGAGATCGGGGGCCTCGATGATCCAGAAGCCGGCGAGGTACTCCTTCGACTCCAGGAAGGGCCCGTCGGTGAACACCGGCTCTCCATCCCGGTTGTCGATGACGGTGGCCGTGCTGGGCGACGCGAGGCCGCCCGCGAAGACCCACTGACCCTCCGCCTTGAGCCGGTTGTCGTTGAACGCGTTGATGGCGGCCATCTCGCCTGGGGTGGCCAATTCGGTTCCGTCAGCGATCACGGAGACCAGGTAGTGCATCTGGGATCATCTCCTGTGGTTTTGGGATCTACATGATGGGGTCCGCTAGTCGAGGCCCGGACGCAGCGCCTTTTCGGGTGTCGCCGCCGTCGCCCGCCCCCTATCGGGGCGATCTCACGCGTTGATGTCGTCGGCTGCCGTTCTGTCTTGCGGTCGCCGGGTGGGCCGGTAGACCTGGATCGTCACCCCGCCTGGGGTTGCCCGCGATTCCACCAGGTCGAGCGCTCTGGCCGGACCGGCGTCGGGGAACAGCCGCGTGCCCTGACCGACGACCACGGGGAAGGTGAACAAGACCATCTCGTCGACCAAGTCGTTGTCCAGGAGCCAACGGACCAGGGCGCCACTGCCGTGCACCTGGAGCTCGCGTCCCGGCTTCGATTTGAGTTCGCGGACGGCGGATGCGAGGCCATCCGAGAGGACGGTCGTGTCCGTCCAGCGCGGGTCGGTGAGCGTGGTAGACACGACGTACTTGGGGCTCGTGTTCAACGCTGTCCAGATATGGCTGTCCCCCGGATCGTCCCAGCTTCCCCAGGAGCCGGCGAACATCTCATACGTCCGCCGGCCGAACAGGAACCCGTCGGCCCGCCGGAAGACCTCGTCCATGACCGTTCCGGCCCCGTCGTCGAAGTGGGCCCATCCACTGCGCTCGAAGACGCCGCTTTCGGCTACCCCGGGCACCGGTAAGCCGGGTCCCTGCATCACTCCGTCAACGGAGACCTGCGTGATGGTCGTCAGTTTCATGGTCACAGACCCTTTGTCGACGTGGCGGTCGGGAACTGGGGGCGGCCGGTGGGCCGGTAGGCCTGGATCGTCACCCCGCCGGGGGTTGCCCGCGATTGCACCAGGTCGAGCGCTCTCGCCGGGCCGTTGTCCGGGAACAGCCGCGTGCCCTGGCCGACGACCACCGGGACGGTGAACAGGGTGATCTCGTCGACGAGGTCGTTCTCGAGCAGCCAGCGGACCAGGACGCCGCTGCCGGGCACCTGCAGCTCGCCTCCCGCAGTGGCCTTCAGCTCACGGATGGCAGCCGCCACGTCACCGGATAGGACGGTCGTGTTCGCCCACGTCGGGTCGAAGGGCGTGGTCGATGCCACGTACTTGGGCCGCGTGTTCAGCGCCACGCCGATGGGCTGGGCGCGCAACTCCTCGATTGCTCCCCAGGAGCCGGCGAAGATCTCGTAGGTCCGCCGGCCGAACAGGAACGCGTCGGCGCGCCCGTAGATCTCGTCCAGGGCCGCCATGGCCTCGAGGTCGAACATGTCCGTGACCCATCCGCCGCGCTCGAATCCGCCCCTGCGGTCCTCGTCCGGCCCGCCGAGCCCCTGCATCACGCCGTCGATGGAGACGTTGGTGTTGGTCGTCAGCTTCATGACGTCCGTTCCTTTCTCGTTGGGATTTGTCCCTGTGGGCCGCCCCTTGTGGGCGGCCTCTCACCCCAACTACGAACGCCTCTGGCCCGATCCGACACCGCCTCCCGGATTTCTTTCGAGAACGTTCGGGACGACGGTTGCGAGCGATCCGATCAGCCCGACGGTTCCGGGGCAGGCGCGGTGCATTTTCGATGTGAACTGCGCGCTCCGCGTCGCGACCCAGATGCTCAGGGGCCTCTAACAATCTCGATGCCTGCCCACGTCCGACAGGATCGGCGCTGACCAGTTCACTCGGGCTCGAGAGTCGGCACGACGAGCTGACCGGAAGCTCGTCCGGCATAGACCAGCTGCTCGGTCGTGAAATCCGGCGCACGTCCGCCGGGTCGCGCCCGGCCGCTCGCGCGGCATCGTCAATCAGCTAGGCGACCACCGCTGCGGGCTCGCCCGCATCCTCGACGTCCTGGTTGTAGAACGGCAGGTCGCTGAGATCGAACACCTCGACGATGATCCCGGCCGGGGCCAGCCCGGCGGCGGCACGAAGCAATCCCCTGTTGTACGACGCCCCGCGAAGGCTGCCGGCGAACCCTTGGAACCTCACCTCGGCCACGAACGTTCACCTCCCTTCTCGGCTCGGCGATGGTTGACCGGACGGCACGCGCGGCCGGACGTCTCATAGATCACCAAGATCACCAAGACGCACCCCGGGCAGCGCGTGCCGCACTGCGACGCAATCGCTACGCCCTTGCCAACGCCTCGACGCGGGTCTGGATGAACGCGAGGAGCTCCTCGTTGATCCGCTCCTTGTGTGTCGTGCACATGCCATGCGGCGCGCCCTCGATCACCTTGAGCGTCGCACCCTTGACGAGCTTCGCGGTGAGCAGCCCCGAGTCCGCGATCGGAACGATCTGATCGTCGTCGCCGTGGAGCACGAGGGTGGGTACGTCGATCTTCTTGAGGTCCTCGGTCATGTCCGTCTCGGAGAAGGCCTTGATGCAGAAGTACGAGGCCGGGAACCCTGCCCGCATCCCCTGAAGCCAGAAGGATTCGCGGACGCCTTCGGAGACCTTCGCGCCCGGCCGGTTGTAGCCATAGAACGCCAGGCTGAGGTCCTTGAAGAACTGCGAGCGGTCGGCGACGACGCCGGCGCGGATCTGGTCGAACGCTTCGATCGGCGTGCCGCCTGGATTGGTCGGCGACTTGACCATGACCGGCGGCACGGCGCCGATCAACACGGTCTTGGCCACACGCCCGGTGCCGTGGCGACCGATGTACCGCGCTACTTCACCGCCACCCGTCGAATGGCCGACGTGGATCGCTTCCTGCAAATCCAGCGCTTCGACGAGCTCGGCGAGATCGTCGGCGTAGGTGTCCATGTCGTTGCCGTTCCACGGCTGGCTCGAGCGGCCATGGCCACGACGATCGTGGGCGATGACGCGGTACCCGTTCGAGGCCAGATAGAACATCTGGTCCTCGAAAGCGTCCGCGCTCAAGGGCCAGCCATGGCTGAAGACCACGGGCTGTCCCGTGCCCCAGTCGTTGTAGTAGATCTCCGTCCCGTCTTTCGTGATCAGCGTGCCCATCGTGTCCTCCTTGCTGGCCTGTCGGGCAACTGAGGGAGGTACCGGCTGAGCACCTCTCTGCGTCATGGTTCTGACGCATTTCGAGGCTATCGAGTCCACGGCGGCGTCGCTTCAGTCATCTGACTGCTTCGACGAGCCGCAAGCGGCTGGCCAACCTTGGGCGCAGGAGGAAGATGACGTAATGGCTGCCCGCGCCCTCATCGGGCGCGCGCGCGAGCTCGGCGAGATCGACCAACTGCTCGGTCGAGCGAGCGAGGGCGGTGGCGCGCTGCTGATCCGGGGTGAGCCTGGAGCCGGCAAGTCATCGATCCTGGCCGAGGCGGTCGCCCGCGCCGATACGTCGAGCAGGTTGAGGACCGCGAGTCCGACCAGGACGCGGTCTGGGGCCTGGCCGGCGCTCAGGCCGAATGCCGCGCCGAGCGCGTCCCGCTGGGGTGAGGGCCAGTCGATCGAGGTCGTGGAGGAACGGCGCGCACAGTTGATGCAGGCCGCCGTACGCCAGCTCCATCTCCGACTCGACCCCGGCGGCCCGGGTCACGCGGCAGCCGGCCGCGTGCGACACGACGTACTCGAGCAGCGCGCTCTTGCCGATCCCGGGCTGGCCTCGGAGCACGAGAGCCCCGCTCTGGCCGGAGCGCGCGCGCTACGAGCCCGTCGAGCGCCTCGCATTCCGCGCCGCGGCCCCTTATAGGGGCGTTGGGCTCGGTCGTCGACAGCACTACACTCATCGCGATACCGATCACCTCGCAGGGCTGACTGTACCGGCAACGTCACGAGTGAAACAGCCGGAACGGCGCTCGCGTCGAACTGCCTTGGATTCGACAAATGGCGGTTCGAGCACAGGGGCCGCGATCGCGATATTGGCGAGCCGCTGGCCGGGATCGAAGTGGCCCTCGTGGCGCGGGAAGCGCCCGGTGGCGATGGCGATCGGCCAGCGCACCAACCAGGCACGGTCACCCGGGTCGACGCGAATCGTCTCGCGCACGAACGTCGCGACACCGCGCAGCGCGAACGGCAGAGCAAGGACGGCCCCCAGCAACAGCGCCCAGCCGAACCAGACGTGCAGCTCGACGTCCGGTACGCCTGTGACCAGGGCGAGTGGCGACGGAGTTCCCTCGCGGCCGGCCAGCCACCAGCCGGTCGCGAGGAGAAGCAGCGTCGTCGCGTAGACCGCGGCGTGATACCGCCGGGTCGAGCGACGATAGCGTTCGATGGTCATCGGAACGCCCAGATCAGTACCCATAGCCCGAGGGTGTGGCGGCGGGGACGGGGCTCTCCGCATCATCCCCGCCACTGCCCGTGACGACGAGCGTGATGGTCTGCGACGCGCCAGCGTCGCTATGGTCGGGATTGCGGAGCGACACGATGATCGTGTGCTCGCCTGGCGCGAGCTCACGGCTGACCTGGACCGCGTTGCTGTAAGCCATATCGTAGTCGGCTGCGTCGGTGCCGCCGTCGAAGTTCAAATGGAGATGATGGTTCCCCGACTCGGGCGGTCCGAGCGAGACGTCTGTCTCGATCGTCATGCCAAAGGGGACCGAGACTTCCGCCCCATCGGCGGGGGCGGCGACGCTGAGGGTCAGGTCGCCGCCGCTCCCGCCGCCGCCCCCCTGCGCAGACGCATCGCAGGCTCCGACGACGAAGGCGAGCGCGAACGCGAGCGCGACGGTTCGGGTCGCCAGCGTGTCGAAACGCGAATTCTTTCTTTCTCGTGACCGAACGTACTCAGAGGTCTTCACTTGTGCTCCTGTCCTGATTGTGGTCGGGCAACTTGTCTGCTCAGACCGGGGCGTGATGCCTTGTGGAGGCGGAGCCCATACGGAAACGAGCCCCGACCAGATTTCGTCGGCCCAGCGGCGAAGCTTCCGCGACCTCCGGCGTCCAGCTGGAGCACCTCCAACGCCTGACTCCACGGCGGAACGGTGCGGCGTGAAGCTGATCAGACAGGCGGCACCTGCTGCCGAGGAGCCTGGCGTCGTAACGGACGCGGAGGGCGTCGCGACTCGACGCTCGCTACTGACGCAGGTGAGCTTGTAGACGTTCTCCCAACCGGAGCCGTCAACGAAACCCCCGTGCACCAGGACGACGTTCCTTGCTTCAGCCATGATGATCTCCTTAGGCTGGTCGGGCTCAAAGTCCCGGGGCTGAAACGCCATGCCGGTCGGCCCGTTGGCCGCACCTTGTGGTGCTGCACCGACCCTACGAAGATCGCCCGCCGACTCGCTTCTGTCGCGTGACTCAACGTTCTGGGCGCTGTAATCCAGAGCACGGCCACAAGGACGTCAAATGACTCAACATGGGATCGCAGGCATTCGAGGGAGCGCTTGGCAGCGGCGCACCTCGTTCGGCCTAGCTGATGCCGGGCCCGAGGGCGCCCCTGGTCCAATTGAGCCCATCGACGGATCGCCACAGCGCGCGCTCTTCGGTGCCACAGCAGTCGCCTCCGAAGGCGAGCATGCCCAACGGGCCGACGGCGACGCCGTTCGGCTCGGAGGTGTCCGTCGCGGCCGAGACATAATCCACGGCGATCGCGCCGGACCGACGAATCCGAGACCGCGCCACGCTCAAATCGCACCGACCATCGACGAAATCGTCGGGAGTCCTCTGGATCAGGAGATCGAAGGATCGAATCCTTCCTCGCCAGCCACACCACAACATCGTGGGGCCCAGGGACCGCTGGACCACCATATGCTGCGGCTTCGACCTCCCCCGGCTCCTTGGTCGAGGCGGTTCGATCGTGCCTACTTCGCCTGGCTACTCCCCGGTTTGTTCGCCTGATACTTCAAGCCTGCTCGATGAACGAACGGCCTGAGCCCAGAATTCGCATGGTCCCTGACTACGTGTCAGACGCCGCTCGCGCCGATGGATCACCGTCGGAGGGCCCAAACAGCCCAGTGAGGCGGAGGGAGCGTAGGAACAGAAGCGTGTTCACCTGGGTCAAGGTCCACGGTTGGTCGGCGATCGGGAGTCGATTCAGGTAGGCCGTCAAGTTCGCCGCTTCGCCCGGTGCGAGCCCTCGGGACACCAGCTGGCGATGCGTCGACCTGGTCCCTCCTGGCCCGCGCCGATCAGCGCTCGCAGGCATCAGTGTCCGATTGGTAGGTTCGCGCTGGTCGATTGGCATCCGGCGAATCGAGCGGAGCCCATGGAGGTCCGCCTGGCCTTCGGGGCGGAGGACTATCTCGGGAGACGCTGGCCGATTCTCGGCCGGTTGGCTCGTTGCCATGGTGAGGCTCCGATCTGAAAGCGTTGTCTGCGGCATCTTCTGGCGCTTCCCAGAGACCGTACGAAGAACTCCAGGCGACCTGCTTCTGTCGCGCGACTCAACCTTCGGCGGAGCGGATTCCGATTGCGGCCCCCATGACCGTCGGATGACTCAAATCTGCGCCCGTGCTGACTTGCCCGCAGATCGAATCGCGGCTGGACCGACATCTGCCATCGGAGGAAGATGTCCTCGAGATGGCAACCCAATCCTTGCTCGGGCGTGAGCAGGAACTCCGCGAAGTCGACGGAATACTCAGCCGCGCCGGCCAGAGCGGCGGCGCCCTGCTGATTCGCGGCGAGGTAGGCGTCGGCAAGTCCTCGATCTTGGCCGAAGCGATCGCTCGCGCCGAGGCAGCCGGGACGCGCGTGTTGCGAACGACGGGCGTCCAGTCCGAGACGAATCTTCCCTACGCAGGGCTCCACCAGCTGCTGCAGCCGTGGATCGCCGGCATCGATCAGTTGGCGAGTCCCCAGCGAGGGGCGATCCGTTCCGCCCTTGGCATGGCCGACGAGGCGGTCCCAGACACCTTCCTCGTCGGGCTGGCAACCCTAAGTCTGTTGGCGGATCTTGCTGAGTCTGGCCCCGTCCTGGTGGTGGCCGACGACGCGCACTGGCTCGACAGCCCCACGTCGGACGTGCTGGCCTTCGTAGCCCGAAGGTTAGGGGCGGATCCGATCACCCTGATCGCGGCGATCAGGGACGGATTTGACACGACGCTGACTCATGGCGACATGCCCGAGTTGCGGCTAGGCCCACTGGACGAGCCGTCGTCAGGGGCACTCCTCTACCTCCACGCTCCGGGCCTCTCCGCCGCTGTCCGGGCGCGAGTGCTCGCCGAGTCCGTGGGCAACCCCCTGGCTCTCGCCGAGTTGCCGAAGGCGCTGCCGCCCCAGTTCGCAGGCGAGGCGTTGCTCCCGGCGGTGTTGCCGCTGACGGAGCGTCTCGAGCACGCATTCGCGGCGCGAGTCGCCCAGTTGCCGAAAGCGACCCGCCGTGCCCTTCTCGTTGCGGCAGCCGACGAACGGTCCAGCGTCGGGGAGATCGTGGCAGCCGTAGGTGCCTTGGGAGAGGATCGTTCCGCAGACGGGCTTGAGTCGGCGATCGAAGCAAATTTGATCCAACTTACGGGCGACGTGGTGCGCTTCCGCCACCCGCTAGTTCGTTCGGCGGTGTACCAAAGCGGGTCGCTTGCCGAGCGTCGCGCGGCGCACGCCGCTCTTGCCGAAACACTCAAGGACCAACCTGATCGGAGAGCCTGGCACCTCGGCGCGTCTGTGCTAGGCAAGGACGAGAGCGTCGCCCAGGAACTTGATCAAGCTGCCGCGCGTGCGCTGCAACGAGGGGCCCCGGCTGTCGCCGTCGCTGCCCTCGAGCAGTCCGCTCGGCTCAGCGCCGAGTCGGCGAGTCGGGGGAGGCGGCTCCTGCAGGCGGCAGAACTCTCATTCCAGCTTGGAAGGGTGGATAGCGTCGATCTTCTCCTCGACGAGGCCGAACAGCTGGAACTGGAACGTCCCGAGCGGGGCCGAGCGCGGTCAATACGCGAGATGTTCGACGACGGGATCGGGGCTGGGCCGGAAAGCATCCCCGAGCTTGCGTCTCTGGCCGCCCAAGCGCAACGCGATGGCGACACGGCTCTTGCCCTCGAGTTTCTGCGGGCTGCGGCCATCCGCAGCTTCTGGCGCGACACGCCGGACGCGACGCGGCAGCAGGTGGTCGCGGTGGCGCTCGACTGCGGCCTTGACGAGGCCGATCCCCGTCTCCTGGCGACGCTCGCCCATGCGGACCCGTTCGGCCAGAGCGCCACAGTGATCCGCGGGCTCGCGAAACTCCGATCGGCGCCGACGTTGGACCCCCTCGGATCGCATCTGGGGGCGTTCGCTGCAACGGCGGTCAACGACATGGATTCCGCGTTCAACCTGCTTCCGCCCGCCATCTCGGCCTACCGGGCGCAGGGGCGGCTGGCGCTGCTTGCTCAAGTCCTGGCCGCGCAGAGTTGGACCGGGATCCTGCTTGGTCAATGGAACGTGGCGCGCGCCGCCGCCGATGAGGCCGCTCGGTTAGCGGCAGAGACGAAGCAGCCGCTGTACCTGGCAAACGCGCAGACTGCCCAGGCGGCCTTGGCCGGCCTGCATGGCGACGAATCGCTGGCGCAGCGGCTGGCAGCTGAGGCCGAAGGCGTGACCCTTCCGGTCGGGGGAAGGGCTGTGCTCAGTGCGGCGCAGCTCGCCCGTGGCTTCGCGGCGTTGAGTGCCGGGCGCTACGCGGACGCCTACGCAAACTTCCGGCGAATGTTTGATCCGGCCGATCCGGCGTACCACCATGGCGAGCGCCTTTGGGGGCTCGCGGACTACGTGGAGGCTGCGGCTCTCAGCGGTCATCGGGCCGAAGCGAGCGCAGTCGTCGCAGACGTTTGGAGCAGCAGCACGACGGCGCGGACGCCGTGGCTCGTGCAATCCCTTCGTTTCTCGTCGCCATTCCTTGCGGACGACGATCAGGCCGAGGCCGCCTTGACGGCCGCCCTCACCGGTGATCCGATCGCATCGCCTTTCCTCCGTGCCCGCCTTGAGCTGGCCCACGGGTCGTGGCTGCGGCGCCATCGTCGGGTAGCGGATTCTCGCCCGCCGCTCCAGGCTGCCCAGGATCGGTTCGATGCATTGGGTGCCATCGGGTGGGGCGAGCGCGCCGGACAGGAGCTGCGAGCATCCGGCGTGACCAGGAGGCGCCGCAGGCTCGACGCATGGGATCAGCTGTCACCCCAGGAGCTACAGATCGCGCACATGGCGGCCCAAGGTCTTTCGAATCGCGACATCGCACAGGAGCTCTACCTCTCGCCTCGAACCGTCGGCTCCCACCTGTATCGGATCTTTCCGAAGCTCGGGGTCGCTACCCGCGGTCAACTGCACATGGCGCTGGAGCAGGGACAGGCCGTCACCGCCTAGGCCCGACGATCGACGCGGGGTTGTGCTGTCGGTACCCCGCATTGCGATGACGTCTGTGAGGATGCCCTCACCGGGCGGCGGCGCGATCGAGGTCTGGCCCGCCAGACTCCCGCTGCCCCGAGGAAACGGTCAGCTCGAGATCGGGGCCTGGGCGTTGAGGACCTGATGGAGCTGAGCTCGCGACGTGACACCCAGCTTGGGATAGATGCGATAGAGGTGCGACCCGACGGTGCGATGCGAGACATAGAGCCGCTGGCCGATCTCCCGATTCGATAGCCCGTTCGCAGCCATCTGGGCGATCTGGAGCTCCTGCGCCGAGAGCTGATCCCACGACGCAACGGACCTCCTCCGGCTCGTCTCGCCCGAGGCCCGGAGCTCCTCTCTCGCACGGTCTCCCCACGAGACGGTGCCGAGCGCGTCGAAGGCCTCGATGGCAGCGCGCAGCGGTGGCCTCGACTCAGCCTGGCGCCGGTGGCGGCGCAACCATCCGCCGTACGCCAGCAGAAGCCGCGCCCGGCTGAATGGCCAGGCTGAGAGATCCTGGTTCAAGGCGTCGCGGAACAGACCCTCCGCTGTCTCGTCGGGAGCCAGCAGCGCCCGCGCATGACGAACGACCAAGTGAAGCCGGGGCGACGGCGTCTGGGCGACAGCCACTTCGACGCGCTCCAGCGCTTCGAGCGCCTCGGCTCGCTCGCCGTGGTGGACTGCCGCCTCCGCGTAGTCGCCGATCGCTCCGTAGCTCATCAGGTAGTGGAACGCGGGGTCGTTCGGATCGAAGATCCGGCGCAACTCGTCGTAGGCGTAGCTCGATCGACCCGATCCGAGCGCGATCACCGCCCGGACGTAATGGATGTGCGTGAGGATGGCACTTCCGCCAAGGGGTAGGGCGAGCTGGTCGGCTTCAGCGAGGAATGCTTCGGCCGCGCCATCCTCACCGCGGAGGCCCGCGACGAGTGCTTGGGCGACGCGAGCCCGGGCGACGAACAAGGCTGGCCGGTTTCCACGGCCAAGCGATGCCCCTCGTCCGCAATCGGACCGGCATACCGCAGGTCACCGAGCTGGGCAGCGATCCAAGCCTGATGGGTCAGTGTCTGTCCCAGGAGCGCGAGCCGGCCTTCCCGTCGCAGGCCGTCGATCGCGGACGCATAGAACTTGAATGCCGTCGACCAGTCGCCCGCGGCCCCGGCAGTGATCCCGAGGCGCCGCTCCGAGTCGGGATCGAGGCCTGCGCCGGGTCGCATCGTCAACACCTTCTCGATGACGTATCCCCCCAGTTCGATGGGGGCGACATACGCGAGCGCCATCAGCAGGCGCGGATCGTCGGACTTCTGAGGCATCGCCTTCGCGAACGACACGATCTCGTCCCGCGCCTGCGGATCGGCACCGACCCACCAGCAGCGCAAGGCCGCGCCCGTCAGAAGGTTGAGCGCCAGATCGAGGTCATTGGCCGCGACAGCCACCTCGGCGCTCTCGAGCAGGGACCGCACTGCAATCTCGAGATCCGCAGAGATGCCATCCGTGAAGCTCTGGCCGATCCACGCCATGCGCGCACGCTCGAGCGTGGTCAGCGAGGCAGGGTCGACATTCGCACAGCAAGCGGAGGACGAGATCGCGGCGACCGAGCTCAAACGCGATCTGCGCCGCCTGGAGATTGCGCCGCCCACGGCTTCCGACGTCCTCGCTCACCCAGGCGGCCCGCTCCAGCGCGGCGACCGCGACGGAATGGGCGCCTCGAGCACGTGCACGATCCGCGGCTGCGTCGAGCTCGCGGGCCACTCCCTCGTCGGATCCGAGGGCCGCGGCCGCGAGGTGCCACGCTCTCCGGTCAGGTGAGTCGACGAGCACATCGGCGAGCGCGGTGTGCGCCTTCCGCCGTTCGAGGTTCGTCGCCGACTGATAGACGGCCGATCGCACCAGCGGGTGGCGGAACGTGATGACGCCGCCACCGGCCTGGACGAGCCCTGCATCGATCGCAGGGTCGAGACCAACCTCCGAGCTCCCTTCACCGATCACACCCGCCGCGAGCACGATCTCGCCGATCGCGTCTGACTCGTTCGCAGCGGCGATCAGCAGGAGCTGTCGCGTCGAACTCGGCAGCCGGGAGATGCGCGCCACGAATGCGTGCTCGAGATGCTCACTCAGCGGAAGGACGGCCGGCAACGTCGCATCACCCCGGCGTTCGTCCGCGGAAAGCGCGTCGGGGAGCTCGACCAATCGCGAGCGGATTGCCCGCGGCCGCGGCGAGCAGCCTCTCGCGGACCGGGGCAGGCAGGTTCGGACTGTGGCGATCGAGTAGGTCCTCGGCCGCGGAGTCATCGAGAGGTCCGAGCCGGAGTTCGCGGAAACCGCCATGTAGCAGTGGCGACGGCAGGTCCTCGCGAACCGCCGCAAGGAGCGCGACAGGATCTGAGCCAAGCCGACGACCCACGAACGTCAGGACATCCGCGGTTGGGATGTCGAGCCAGTTGCGCGTCATCGGCGAGGAGAGCACCGGCGTTTCGCTCGCGAGGTCGGTTAGCAGGCTAAGGGTCGCCAGGCCGACGAGGAACAGGTCCGGAGTCGCCTCGTCTGCGAGGCCGAACGCCGTCCGGAGCGCGTCCCGCTGACGAACAGGCAGTGGGTCGACAGCCTCGAGAACGGGCATCAGGGCCTGGTGAAGGCCAGCGAACGGCAGCTCCGCCTCGCCCTGGATGCCCGTCGCAGAAAGGACCCGCACACCACGCTCGTTCGCTCGCTGAGCTGCAGCGTCCAGCAATGACGACTTGCCGACGCCGGCCTCCCCGCGGATGAGCAGCGCGCCGCCGACCCCGACGAGCTCGTCGATCGCCGCGAGCTCCTGATCTCGCCCGAGCAGGTTCGCCGACGACCCCATTGGAGCGTCATCTTCCTACTCCTGCGCAACGGGGCCTGTCCGAGGCGGTGCCGCGATGGGCCCTCGGCCTCCGTCAGGCTGGACAGGCAGCGAAAAGGCCGCCCCCGTCGCGGGGGCGGCCTCTCGATCCATCGAGACTGGTGTGCTCGCGCTCAGGCGGCCTTCGCGATCAGGTCGGCCACAGCCTCCGGCTGCGACACGTAGATGGCGTGGCTGCCCGGTGCCTCGACCACCGTCGCGCCGGCCCGCTTCGACATCTCGCGCTGGGCCGCCGGCGGGATCATGCGATCGTCCTGCGCGACGAGATACCAGCTCGGCTTGGTCCTCCACGCCGGGTGGCTGACGGCGTCCTGCAGCGCGTCCACGCCCCATGGGACCTGCGAGTCGGCCATGAACGTCGCGAGATCCTCGTCGACGTCTCCGGCGAACGACGCCGCGAACTTCGACCGGTCGAGCAGGAGGAACCCGTCCTCCGGCGGCAGGATCGGCGGCTGCGGGGCATCGGTCGGGAAACCGGCGATGAGGCTCGTCACCGACTCGCCGGTGTCCGGAGCGAAGGCCGCGATGTAGACCAGGGCCGACACCTTCGGATCGTTGCCGGCCTCGGTGATGACCGCGCCGCCGTAGGAGTGGCCCACGAGGATGACGGGGCCGTCCTGTGCGGCGATCACTCGGCGTGTCGCCGTCACGTCGTCGGCGAGCGACGTCGTGGGATTCTGGACGACGCTCACGTTGAAGCCGTCGCCGCCGCAGTCTCGTGTAGACGGCCTCCCAGCCCGATCCGTCGACGAACCCGCCGTGGACCAGGACGACGTTGTGAGCCGCCATTGTTCGTTCTCCGGCCATGGTGATCCTCCTTGGGACTGTGTCGGGCCTGGCCTGGCTTGCGTGCCGAGCCGGAAAGCCCGGTGGCCTGCGTCTCTTCCGAGCGCAATCCGACGGTAGGGATCGGAGCCGTCCGCTCGCGTCCGTCACGCGACTCGAATCCACCTCGTCCGTCTTCGGCCGGGCAGGCGCGATGACCGTCATGTGACTTAGCGGCGCCACCACGTGATCGTTTGCGAAGCTCGTCGATCCCGCGTGCCCAGCTTCATCGAGTGCCGAGCGCGGGAGCGGCTCATGCCTCGTAGCCGATCTGGCGCGTCGGTCGCCAGGCATCCGGCGTTGAGTCAGTCGACGCAACTGGCGCCCGCCAATCCGGATTCCACGTCTCCGAAGGTTCAGTCGCGCGACCGAAGCCAGTCGTCACGGAGCCCTCGTACGGTCGACGGGGCAGCACGACACGTGCCGCGGGAACGGCCGGCCGGCGTGCAGCAAACCACACCCACATGGGAGATCCGACAGGTCTCCCGACCAAGGAGAAACCATGAACAGCACAGACTCCCAGCCGACGCGCGCCAGCGAAGCTCGCGCTACCTCTAACCCTCGTGCTCGCACTCCTCGCGCTGCCCTTCGCAGCAGCGAGTGCGGCGAGTTCACCCGATACGACCAGCGGGCCGAAGCCGACCATCGTGCTCGTGCACGGCGCCTGGGCGGACTCCTCGGGCTGGAACGACAGCATCAAGAAGCTGCAGAAGAAGGGTTACACGGCCCTCGCCGTCGCCAACCCGCTGCGCAGCCTCCATGGCGACGCGGCGTATCTGTCCAGCGTGCTCGACAGCATCACCGGGCCGATCGTCCTCGTCGGCCATTCCTACGGGGGCATGGTGCTGACGAATGCCGCAACGGGACATGCAAACGTCAAGGCCCTCGTCTACATCGCGGCGTTCGCGCCCGACCAGGGCGAGAAGCAGATTGACCTCATCGTCAAGAACCCGGGCAGCCAAATCGGTCCGGATACGCTGACGGTCCGGCCTTACCCGGGCGGCCTCGACAGTTACATCACCCCGAGCGTCTTCCGGCGCGTCTTCGCGCACGACGTGTCGAAGCGCACGGCTGCAGTGATGGCCGCGACCCAGCGGCCGTTCGAGCTCAGCATCCTCGAAGAACTCTCCGGCCCGCCAGCCTGGAAGACCATCCCGTCGTGGTACCTCATCGCCACCGAGGACCGCGCCATCCCGCCAGCCACCCAGCGGTTCATGGCCGAGCGAGCCGGTGCGACCATCGCCGAAGTCAGAGCCTCGCACGTTCCGATGAACTCTCGACCGTCCGCGGTGACCAACCTGATCCTCCAGGCCGCCACCGCCGTCGACTGATCCCCTCCCTCCCCGGCCAGGACTTGCGTCTGCGAGGCCCTGGCCGGGGAAGCGGATTCATCTGGTCCGCCGCCGGGATCAACCGGACCCCAGCCCGGCTCGTTGCCGGGCTGCAGGCGTCGGGCGCGCCTGCTCAGTCTGCGGGCGACGCTGCCTCCCCCCAAGCGTCGGCGCCCAGGAAGCGGTAGGCCGCGAAGACCCAGAGGACCGAGAGGATCGCCCCGAGCAATAGGGCGAGGAGCCACGGTGCCGGTCGCAGCCAGCCCACGACGAGCGCTGCCGCCGCTCCGGCGGCGATGGCCAGGCCTAGCGGTCGATAGACCCCGACGAGACGCTCGGCATCGACGAGGGCCCGCTCGATGACGATCAGGGCAAGCAGGCCCAGCGCTACGGAGCCCGACACCAGCCACGCCGTGGTCTCGGGCGTGCTGGCCTCGGGCGCATGGGCGATGAGGCTGGTCATCCCGGCCCCGGCCGCCGCGATCGACAGCGTGATCGGGAGGTGGCTCAGCAGCCAGTTCGCCAGGGATCGCCCGTCTTGTCGTGGCAGTCGCCGGCCGACGACATCGAAGTAGATCCACCAGAAGCCGAAGCCGATCCCGAGCGCGAGCATCCCCGTCGCGATCGTCGTCGCATCGTGCACCGCCTGGGACAATCCATCGACGACGCCGAAGATGACCTCTCCCAGGACGATGATCGTGAACAGGCCGAACCGCTCGACCAGCGACTCGGTCGGCGTCACCCCCGGGCTCAGCCCGACCGCCGAACGCCCGGCCAGGACGATCACGACGACCCACATGGCGCTGAATGCTGCCCAGGCGACCAACCGCGGCTCTGGCGGAAGCAGCGCGCTCGCGAGGATCACCACGATAGACACCACCAGGCCCGCCTCGTACCGCCCGGTGATCGCCATGAATTCGGGTCGGTCCTGACGACGGACGCTGTTCCATTGCCACGTCATGACGGCCAGGAAGACCGCGTACACGACCGAGAATGCTGGGCCCGTAGCACCCGGCGCTTCGGCGGTGAACACCGCCAACAATGCCAGGATGGCCATCTGGATGAAGACGAGGTTGCGGGTTCGTCCGTCATCGCGGCCATGGAGCTCGACGTAGAGAGATCCGTTGACCCAGGCGACCCAGATCAGCGAGAAGACGACCGCGAACTCGGCGACCCCTCGGACGGTCACGTGCTCGGCGAGGTGATGGGCCGCCTGTGCGATGACCGCGACGTAGACGAGATCGTAGAAGAGCTCGAGGAAGCTGACGTTGCGGTCCGGCCGGACCACGCCGTGCGGCCGCGGTGGGCGCCAAAGCCAACGCCTGAAGCGTTGGCGAGTCTCCTCCGTCATGGCGTCAGCGTAGCAATCTCAAGAGTGCATCAGATACGCGACGACGGCCCGGCGGGTTGCCCAAGCTGCCCCGCCGACTGTCAACACGCAGACGGTCGTACAATCGGCGCGGCGCCGTGAGTTCGCTTGATTCACACGCGAATTTGGTAGTGCGCAAGACTCTTCTGGGAGTGTTCGCCTGACACTCCCGGATTCAGACGGCGCTACGCGTCGGGCTGAGTTCGAAGATCGGCTGGCAAGCCCGATTCACGTCGTCTGACTCTGGATCAGGAGATCGAAGGTTCGAATCCTTCCTCGCCAGCCACGCCACACCATCTAGGGCACAGCCAACGCTGAACCGCCAGATGTTGCGGCTTCGACCTCACTCGGACCCCGCGCCGAGAAGGTTCGATCGTGGCTACTTCGCCAGACTACGTATCAGGCGCGTCGTGCGAGCGCCGCCTTCGATCTGCCAGTCTTTGCTGAAGGTGCCAATGATCCTGATACGTGATTCAAGTCGCACGAGCCGTTCGACTCGGTGACAGGGACACGAGGCCACCCAGCGTTGCCCGAGCCCCTCGGTCTTGCAACGAGTCGAGTGCGGAGCGATACGCTCGAACGAATCGCGCATCGTCGACGAGATCTCCGAACACATCCCGGTTCTCGATGAACGCCAGTGGGTCCTGACGCTGTCGCTGGGCATCCGCCATGAGGCGCTCCTTGAGCCGATCGACCACGTCGATTGGCTCGCCGTGCTCGTCGATGCCCTCTGCATACCTGGCCCAGCTGGCCACGACGGCCGCGCCAAGATCAATGCTGCCTCCCGCTGCGAGATTCTCCCGAATCACGGGGAGCACGAACTTCGGGATGCGGTCGGACGCGTCGGTGCACAACCTCGCCACGGTGTCTCGGATGCCAGGATTGGAAAAGCGCTCGATCAGCTGGGTCTTGTAGCTGTCCAGATCGATGCCCGGGACAGGCAACAGGGTCGGCGAAGCCTCGATGTTCATGTAGTCCAACAGAAACCTGGCGATCAGTGGGTCCCGGCTGGCCTCGTGCACGAGGCGGTAGCCGGCGAGGTAGCCGAAGTAGCCCAGGGCCTGATGACTGGCGTTGAGCAGCCGGAGCTTCATCAGCTCGTACGGTCGGACGTCGGACACCAGCTGCACCCCCACTCGGTCCAGGGCGGGACGACCTTCGGGGAAGTCATCTTCGAGCACCCACTGCGTAAACGGCTCGCACACGACGGGCCATTCGTCCTCGATGCCGAAATCGGCGACTGACCTCCGCCCGATCCTCGTCGGTGGTAACGGGCGTGATTCGGTCGACCATGCAATCGGGAAAGCTGACCGAGGCCTTGACCCATTCACCCAGTTCGGGATCGCGCCGACCCGCGAAGGACCCGAAGGCGGTAGCCGCCACGTGGCCGTTGCCCTGGATGTTGTCGCAAGACAAGATCGTGAAGGGCGGGATGTTCCGCTGCCGCCGACGCACGAGCGCCTCGGTAACCAGGCCAAAGACTGTTGCCGGCACCGCCTCCGGACGCAGATCGGCAGCAACGGCCGGATTGTCGGCATCGAATTCGCCCGTCACGCTATGAACGTTGTATCCGCCCTCGGTGACCGTCATCGACACGATCCGAATCGCGGGGTCCGCCATCTTGTTGATCACGGCCTCAGGGTCATCCGGTGCGAACATGTACTCGATGATCGAGCCGACGACCTGGGGCTCCAATCGACCATCGGGATTCTTCAGAACGAGCGTGTAAAGGCAGTCCTGGTCGATCATGACGCGCTTCATCCCGGCGTCGATGGGCAGAACCCCCACGCCGCAGATGCCCCACTCGAACGCTTGATCCTCGTTCATCAGGCGATCGATATAGGCGGCCTGATGGGCGCGATGGAACCCCCCGACACCCAGGTGGACGATGCCGGCTGTCACCCGGCTGCGGTCGTATGACGGAACTGCCACATCGGCCCGTAAGGACGAGATCGTCCCTGGATTGAGCGAGACCATCGAATGGTTCCTCTGGTAGCGACCTAATCTAGCGCGGGCCTCAACTCGCCCGAGCCTCGCACGATCAGGGTGGTACCGACGACATGCTGCGTCGTCGGCCCACGATCGCCAGCCAGTCGCTGAACCAGCGTCATTGCCGCGATGCGTCCGATCTCCGCTGGATCCTGGGCGACCACCGTGAGGCCAGGGACGAGCAGGTCGGCGAGCGGCACGTCGTCGAAGCCGACAAGGCCAACGCGCATCTCCTGGCCCGCCTTGCGCAGGGCACGTAGCGACCCGATGGTGATGAGGTTCTGGCTGGCGAAGATGGCAGAGGGCGGCGACGCCTCGGCGAGAAGGTCGAGCACCGCCGACTCGGCAACATCGCTCGAATGTAGGTTCATGCGGACGAGGCGTGAGTCGAGGCCGAGACCGGCAGACTCGAGAGCGTCGGTATAGCCCGCGAGTCGTTCTTGGGCGGTCCTGATCGTGGCCAGGTCACCGAGGAAGGCGATCCGACGGTGGCCATGCTCAAGGAGGTGATCGACGCCCACAGCCGCGCCTCGGCGGTTGGCCGACAGGACAACGTCGGCGTCGAGGTGGGTGGGTGGGCGATCCACGAAGACGAGCGCCATCCCCGCTCGTCGCTCGTTGACGAGGTAGCTCTGGTCCGAGCCCGCCGGTACGATGATCAGCCCTTCGACGCGACGGGCGATGAAGTTCAGGGCCAGCCGCCGCTCGCGGTCCGGGTCTTCGTCCAGGCTGCCGGCAAGCACGATCAGGTCGTTCGACCGGGCGACGTCCTCGATCGCGCGATGGACAGCTGCCGAGTAGGGATTGGCGATGTCCTCCAACAGCACCCCGATCGATGCGGTCCTGCGGTCGCTGCGACGCAGGCTGCTCGCCGCCAGGTTGGGTCGGAAGTCGAGCTGTTCGATGGCGGACAACACCCGCGCGGTCAAGTCCGGCGAAACGCCGGGCTCGACGTTGATGACACGCGACACGGTTTTGAGACTGACCCCGGCGAGTGCGGCAACGTTGCGCATGGTTGGGCGAGCTCGGGTTCGATCGACAGGAGACGGGCCCGACAACGTAGTCATCGCGCTACGATAACCAAGGAGTCAACGAAACGCCTCCACCGATCGACCGCCAAGCCGCGTCTTCCTCCCTGCCGGCGGCCGGCGCGACTGCTCCTCCGTCGCGCCGGCCCGCCGGCCTCGCGCTGGAGGTCGAAGGGCGGCGTCCGGGTGTCACCGCCTGTTAGTCGAGCAGCCTGCTGCACGAATTTCCTCCACATCCATCGTCGTTCGAACCCGGCGGCTCGTACCAACCTGCTAGCCACCTGCACAAGCATCGAACTTGACAACGATGTCATATGATGCTTATGTGCACATTCTCGCGAGCCGACCGCCCGGGCTACGGCGGCTGACCGTAGAGAAGGAGGACGCCGATGGCACTGCCCATGATCTCTTCCCAGCGTGTGTTCACACTGATCGCGATCGCAGGCTTGGTCGTCGCGGCCTGCGGGCCCGCTGCCGCATCGCCAGGACCGACCGGTAGCCCGGTCGCCACACCGGCCGGCTCGGGACCCGCAGCCTCGGAGCCGGCAGCCTCGGTGCCGGCATCGGCCACCATCAACGTGGCGATCGTGGGCAATCCCCAGATGGAGGACATCACGAAACTGACGTCGGCCCTGTTCACGGCGGAGTCCGGCATCACGGTCAACTACACGATCCTCGAGGAGCAGACCCTCCGCGAGATCGTCACACGCGACGTGGGCGCCGGGGGCGAGCAGTTCGACGTCGTGATGATCGGCATGTTCGAGGCGCCCCAGTTCGGCCAGAACGGCTGGCTGGTGGATCTCAACACGTACGCCAAGGCCGATGAGTCCTACAAGCTCGACGACGTCATCCCGGCCGTCCGTGACGGCCTGTCCCACGACGGCGCCCTGTACGCCGCACCCTTCTATGCGGAGTCCTCGTTCCTCATGTACCGCCAGGACCTGGTCGATGCGGCCGGGCTGACGATGCCCGCCGCCCCCACGTGGGATGAGGTCGCGGAGATCGCCAAGGCGCTCAACACCGACGACGTCGCAGGAATCTGCCTCCGCGGCAAGCCCGGCTGGGGCGACCTTGGCGCGGCGTTCACCACCGTGCTCAACACATTCGGGGCCACGTGGTGGCTGGCCAAAGAGGACGGCTCGATCGGTGCCGCTCAGGTCGATCAGCCAGAGTTCAAGGAAGCCCTCACGTTCTACGTCGACCTCCTCAAGGCGGCAGGCGAGGACGACGCGGCCAACGCGAGCTTCAACGAATGCCTGAGCCAGTACCTCGAGGGCAAGGTCGCGATGTGGTATGACGCCACCGTGGCGGCCGGCCTGCTCGAGGCAGCTGACAGCCCGGTCAAGGGCAAGAACGGTTTCGCGCTCGCCCCGGTCAAGGTGACCGACGCGTCCGGCTGGCTGTGGGCGTGGGCCCTCGCCATCCCGGAGAACGCCGCTAACAAGGATGCCGCGTGGGAGTACGTGAGCTGGGCGACGGGCCCTGACTACCTCGTCCAGGCCGGTGAGAACCTGCCTGGCGGTTGGGCGGCCGTGCCCCCCGGCACCCGCCAGTCGCTGTACGCCAACCCGAAGTATCAGGAGGCCGCGGCGGCCTTCGCCCAGAAGACCCTGGACGCCATGCTCGCAGCGCCTATCAATAGCCCGGGCACGAAGCCCCGGCCCGGCCTGCCCGGCGTACAGTACGTCGGCGTGCCCGAGTTCCAGGATGTCGGCACCCGCTGCACGGAGGAGTTCTCCGCCGTGATCGCGGGCAACAAGTCGATCGACGATGCCCTGGCTGCGTGCCAAATCATCGCGTCCGAGGTGAGCAGCTAGTCTCGACCCAATAGGGAGGGAGGGGAATCGACGCCGTATCAGGCCCCGACGATCGCATGGATGCCCCGGATCCTGGCGCAGATCGCGCTGCGGCCGTGAAGGCATTCCAGCGTCGCGACGCATGGCGGCGGCGGATCCCCCTCCTGCCCGCTCTGCTGTTCACCATCGCGGTGACGCAGATCCCCTTCCTGCTCAACATCTGGTTCAGCCTCCAGAAGTGGAAGATCGTTCCACCCACCGAACCCACGTTCGTTGGCGTTGAGAATTACATCAAGGGCTACTCCAACCCGTTCTTCCTGCAGGCTGTGTCTACATCGGTCGTGATGACCACGTCGGCAGTGCTCCTCTCGCTGCTCATCGGCACGGGGCTGGCGATCCTGCTGGACCGGAAGTTTCTTGGCCGGGGCATCGCACGGACGCTGCTCATCACCCCGTTCCTGGTCATGCCGGTGGTCGCGGGCCTGGTCTGGAAGGACCAGATGTTCAGCTCATCGTTCGGCGTCATCAACTCCGTGATCGAGGCGTTCGGCGGTCAGCCGATCGCGTTCGTCGAGCGCTGGCCCACCTGGTCGATCGTAACCGTACTGGTCTGGCAGTGGGCGCCGTTCATGATGCTCATCGTGCTCGCGGGACTTCAGAGCCAGCCCACGGACATCCTGGAGGCGGCCCGCGTGGACCGGGCCACCAGCCGCGGCATCTTCCTGCAGCTCACGCTGCCGGCGCTGCGGCCCTACCTTGAGCTGGGTATCGTGCTGGGCTCGATCTACCTGCTCCAGGTCTTCGATCAGGTGGAGGTGATGACCGGCGGCGGCCCGGGCTCCAGCAACGTCCCGTACTTCGTGTACCAGCGATCGATCGGTGGCGGCTGGGACTTCGGCCAGGCGTCCGCGTACGCGATCATCGTGGTCATCGCTTCCATCATCATCGCGACCTTCGCCTTACGGGTCCTGTCCAGTCTCTTCCAGCGCCAGGAGGTGGTATGAGCAGGCCGGACCGCGCCCGTGCGATCTCGGGCGAGTCACGCTGGGGCACCATGGCCTTGGGCTTCGTCACCTGGCTCATCGCGGCGCTGTTCTTCTTTCCCGTCTTCTGGATGGTCCTCAACGGCTTCAAGACAGAGGCCGTCGCGAACGCCAAGCCCGTCATCTTCTTCGAGCCCACTCTCCAACAGCTGCATCAGGTGACCTCGGACATCGCGGGCGTGCTCACGTTCAGCGAGGCGTTCTTCAACTCCTTCCTGATCGTGATCGTCTCGACGCTAATGGTCCTCGCGCTTGCAATTCCCGCCGCGTACGCCCTCTCGATCCACCCGGTCAATGCATGGCGGGACGTCCTCTTCTTCTTCATCTCCACCAAGTTCCTGCCCATCGTTGCCGCGATCCTGCCGCTCTGGATCATCGCGCGTAACCTGGACCTTTTGAACACGCACCTCGTGTTGATCATCCTGTACACAGCGATGAACCTGCCGCTTGCGGTCTGGATGCTGCGGTCGTTCTTTGGCGAGGTGCCGCGGGAGCTCATCGAGGCGGCCCAGATGGACGGCACGGGCCTCAAGGGCCAGCTGCTCGACGTGATGCTGCCGATCGTCGCGCCCGGCGTTGCTGCGACAGCCCTGCTCTGCTTCATCTTCGCGTGGAACGAGTTCTTCCTCGCGGTGCAGCTCAATCCCGTCGACGGCTCGACGGTGCCCATCTGGGTCACATCCAACGTCAGCACGCGCGGCAATTTCATCGCGAAGCTGTCCGCGGCTTCGACGCTCGCCGTCCTGCCGGTCGTCCTCGCCGGCTGGCTCGCCCAGAAGAAGATGATCCGCGGACTGTCGATGGGAGCCATCAAGTAGCCATGGCAGAAGTCAGCTATCGCGACGCAACACGGATCTACGCCGGGACCAACGCTCCGGCCGTCGATCGCCTGAACCTGACGATCAGCGACGGCGAGTTTTTGGTGCTCGTCGGGCCGTCCGGGTCTGGCAAGTCCACGGCGCTGCGCATGCTCGCAGGGCTGGAGGCCTGCGACGAGGGAGCGATCTACATCGGCGACCGGGACGTTACGCTCGTCCAGCCCAAGGACCGGGACGTGGCGATGGTCTTCCAGAGCTACGCGCTCTACCCGCACATGACGGTCGCCCAGAACATCGGCTTCCCGCTCAAGCAGCAGAAAGTGTCCAAGGACGAGCGCGCGCGCCAGGTGATGGAAGCAGCGCGGATCCTCGACCTCGTGGACTACCTGGACCGGAAGCCCCGGCAGCTCTCCGGTGGCCAGCGCCAGCGCGTGGCGATGGGGCGCGCGATAGTGCGGCACCCCCAGGTGTTCCTGATGGACGAGCCGCTCTCCAACCTGGATGCGAAGCTCCGCGTCCAGACCCGGGCCGAGCTCGCCGACCTCCAGGCGCGCTTGGGTGTAACCACGGTCTATGTCACCCACGACCAGGTGGAGGCTATGACCATGGGTCATCGGGTGGCGATCCTGGACTACGGGGTGATGCAGCAGGTAGGCACACCCAACGCCCTCTACCGGCATCCCGCCAACCTGTTCGTGGCGGGGTTCATC
Organism: uncultured Chloroflexia bacterium; assembly: GCA_963778645.1. Classification (GTDB taxonomy): domain Bacteria; phylum Chloroflexota; class Limnocylindria; order Limnocylindrales; family CSP1-4; genus SPCO01. Next base: position 95,977 of record CAVZVH010000039.1, on the reverse strand, counting down.
GGCTCACCGGCCATGAACCTGTTGCCAACTTCTGTCGAGGGAGGGGCGGTGGCGTTCGGCTCGGCGCGCGTGCCGCTGGACCCCGCCGTCGCTGCCGCGCTTGCGGCGGGAGGGGTCACGGATGTCACGATGGGCGTCCGACCCCAGGGTCTCGGCCTCGGGACCGACGGTGTACCTGCGCGCGTGGTCGTGGTGGAGGAGCTCGGGTCGGAGACTTTCGTGTTCGTGGAGACGGCGCATCGCGGCGGGACCGTTCGCATCCGTGTCCGGGTGGATGCCGACTATGCCATCGCGCGAGGTGACAACACGTACGTGCACGTGGTCGGCCCGGTGCATGTGTTCGGATCCGATAACCTCCGGATCCAGACGTCGGCAGAGCAAGCGGCTTGAGCGGCATGAGGGCCTCGTACGACCTGTCCGGGTCGACCGCGCTGGTCACAGGCGCCGCGGGCGATCTCGGCCGCAGGGTCAGGCTCCGGAGGTCGGCGTCCGGGGGTCAGATCGAAAACATCCCGCCGACAACCGCCAGCCGCCGTATTTCCTGCCGGCGAGCGGGCGCGACTGACTCCTCCGTCGCGCCGGCTCGGCGGCCTCCCCCTTGGGCCGCGCCGGGCCAGTCCGGTGGGCGCCGGCCGACCGCAATGTGTGCTGATTTCGAAGTACCGAGCACATGACTTGGAAGAAGCCCGCGCCGTCGATCTCGGCCGCGTCGATGATGTCGCGGGGCATCTCGAACATGAACGACCGAAGCATCCAGATGGCGAATGGCAGCCTCGACAACTGAGCGCCATGATGTCGATGGGGGCTGCGCCGAAAGGGCCGCCAGAACCAATTCTTAGTGACGTGACACGGAGTGGTCTTGACCGGGATGTCGATTGTGAACCCGGATGAAGGGGCGCCCATGTATGGCGGTATCGAGGCCGGGGGCACCAAGTTCATTTGCCTCATCGGCACCAGCCCTGGCTCGATCGTCGCGTCAAAGCGGATCCCAGTAGAAAAGCCCGTCGAGACCCTTTCGGCCGCCATCAACTTCTTTCGTCACGCGATGAACGCGGGAACTCGGCTTGATGCAATCGGCATCGGCTCCTTCGGTCCTGTGGAACTGAGGCGCGACCATCCCAGCTTCGGATGGATCACCACGACGCCGAAACCGTACTGGTCGGGCACCGACCTGGTCGGGTCGTTCTCCTCGGCGCTTGGGGTTCCGGTCGGCTTCGACACCGATGTCAACGCTGCGGCGCTGGGGGAGATGCGCTGGGGTGCGGCCCGGGGGCTCCACTCGTTCATCTACCTCACCCTCGGCACCGGGATCGGCGGAGGCGTGGTCGCCGATGGCCGGCTCGTCCATGGGCTGGGTCATCCGGAGATTGGCCACATCGCGGTCCAGCGCCGACCCGGCGACGAATTCCCCGGCTGCTGCCCATTCCATGGCGACTGCTTCGAGGGGATGGCCAGCGGCCCGGCGGTGGAAGCGCGTTTCGGCCATCGTGCCGACACGCTCACAGGGGCGGACCGGGAATCGGCAGCCGCGCTCGTCGGATCTTATCTCGCGGCTGGCGCGCGCTCGCTCGTCTACGCCTTGGCTCCCGAGCGAATCGTCGTCGGAGGCGGCTTGGCGTTGATGCCCGGTCTAATTGCAGCGGCTCGGACCTCGCTCGTTGAGCAGCTCGCGGGCTACCCCGGCCTCCCAGAACACGTCGACGCTTCGTTCATCGTCCCGGCCGCGCTGGGGGAGATGGCAGGACCAGCGGGGACACTGATCCTGGCCGAGCAGGCGTCAATAAACCGGTCAACTACGCAGCGATCGTGAACGAGACGGCCTTCTCCCGCCGGGCTCGCTGGCGAAGCCATGACCAATCCCGATCTTAGGGACGACGTTCGATGGGTGACCCCAGATCGAGCGGGCGTCTGGCGACGGAAGACTCGGTCGCTGAACTCGGGGCAGCCGCCTCGAAAGAGCTGACGAAGCGGCAGTCTGTCCCGATCCGTCGCTCGGCTACCGCAACTTGTTCGCCAGCTGCGTTCGCGATGTCACGTCCAGCTTTCGAAATGCCTTGCGCAGGTGGTACTCGACGGTGCTCGGGCTGATGAAGAGCTGCGCCGCGATCTCGCGGTTCGTATTTCCGTCGGCCGCGAGACGTGAGATCTGCGCCTCCTGTGGCGTGAGCTGATCGAGCGTGTCGACTGTCCGCCTACGCGCCTGCTCGCCCGTCGCCTCGAGCTCGATCCGCGAGCGCTCTGCGAAGGCATCCATTCCGAAGTCGGTGAAGAGTTCGTAGGCGGCTCGGAGCTCCTTCCGTGCGTCGATCCGGCGCGACTTCGCGCCGGAGCCACTCCCCGTAGACCAGGCGCGAACGGGCCAGGTCGAAGTGAAGGCGGGTCGGCTCGAACCGCTCAATGGCCGCGCGATAGAGCGGCTCGGCGGCCTCGCCTTCGGTGAGGAGAGCCCGCGCTCTGGCCTCGACACCCAGTGCCCACGGGGTGCCGCTGGCACTGGTCGACGTGCTCAGTGATTGCAGGACCTCAGCGGCTTGCTTCTGGCGACCGGTGCGGGCCGCCGCTTCGATCAACTCCAGCGATGCGGACCTGGCGAACCAGATTTCGCCCGGGACACTGGTCGCTTCCGCGGCTGCGATGAACGCATCCTCGTAGCGTCCAAGGCCGTTGTACAGGAGGGCGGTGACCCAATGCGTTGCCGTCACCCCCAGTCCCTCGCCGCGCGCCACGAAGTCCTCAGTTGCGACTCGGGCCAGTCGCAGGAGCTCGTCCTCGCGACCTCGGTGAGCGGCCAGCGCGAGCGCACCATAGCGAGGCGCGATTCCGCCGCCCGTCACCCTGGCGAGGGCGTCGGCCTCCTCGATGAGGGCCGCTGCCGCCTGGGTCTCGCCTGCCATGAGATGCACGCCAACGCGCGTCGTGAGGGCCAGGACCAGCTCCGCGAGGTGACCCGCCTCTCGGTTTGCCCGGATGTGGTGATCGGTGAGGCGGTCCCATCCCTCGTAGTCCCAGATGAATCCCGCTGCCCGGCCCGCCAGCCATCGCCAGCGCATCGCTTCGGCGGGGTCGACCTCACGACGCGCGAAGGCCGCGACCGCGATCCGCACCTTGGCGGTTCCTTCCTCCGGCCCGCTGGCGATGAGCGTCGCGAGGCCGTCAAGCAGCATGTCCGTCGGGCGTGGTTCGGGTGCCGGCGGCGCGGCAAGCGCAGCATCCGCCACCCGGTTCGTACCGCCGTTGCCTGCCAATCGCCCGCTGAACAGCGCTGCAGTCAACGCGTCGAGGTAGGTCTCGCGCGCCAGCGGCACGTCCAGTTGCTCTAGCCGCCCCGCCGCCGCGAGCAGCAGTCGCGGCGCATCGCTGCCGCGGTTGGTGGCGAATGCAATTCGCGCCCGAAGAACCTCAACCTGCGCCAGTTGAAACTCGTCGAGCGGGCCGACCTCGGCCATCTCGAGCAGCGCGACCGAATCGTCGACGGCGCCCGCCTGGTGCTTCGCCTGCGCCGCGGCCAATGCCCTGGCGGCGCGTCTCCCGGGCTCGATGGTCAACGCAGCCGAGCGTTCGAGGAATGCCGCTGCCGCGGCGAACCCACCTCGTGCCTGCGCCCTCGCGGCGGAGCGTTCCAGGTCGGCAGCGACGTCTTCGTCGGGCATGATGGCTGCTTGGGCGCGGTGCCACGCGCGCCGATCCGGGTCGGTCTCGGGATCGGTCACCTCGGCGAGCGAACGATGAACCTCCGTTCGCTCCTCGGCCGCGGCGGTTCGATATACCGCGGAACGAACGAGCGGATGCCGAAAGGCCACCTCCGGCCGGAAGGCGATCAGGCCGCTCGACTCCGCCGCGTGAGCCGCTCGTTCCGGGATGCCGAGCCGCTTGGCAGCCCGCCACACGAGCGCCGCGTCCCCTGTCGGATCGCTCGCGGCGATGAGAGCCAGGCGCCGGGCGTCGCGCGGCAGAGCCGCCACTCGCCGCTCGAAGCTCTCTTCGATCCGAGCGTGTCCAGGCACTGGCCCCGGTACACCGAAGCCACCCGCGATCTCTGACAACGCCATATCGTGCGGCAACTCCACGAGCGCGAGGGGATTGCCGCCCGTTTCGACGATCAGCCGCTCGAGCACCTGCTCGTCGACGGGCGCCGGCAGGACCGACTCGAGGAGCGCCCGGGCATCGCGATGACCAAGCGGTTCGACGTGGACCTCGGGCAGGCCCCGCAGCGCCTCGCCCATCTCCCGCGCGCTGAACACGATGGCGATCCGCTCGGCCGCGAGCCGGCGAGCCGCGAATCCGAGGACCTGTGCTGACGCGTCGTCGAGCCATTGGGCGTCATCGATCAAACAGAGGAGACCACGTTCCCGCGCCGCCTCGGCGAGGAGTCCGAGAACCGCCAGGGCGACGAGGAACCGGTTCGGAGCCGGCCCCTGATCCAGTCCGAAGGCGATGTCGAGCGCGTCGCGTTGCGGGCGCGGCAGACGCTCACCGAGAGCCAGGATCGGCGCGCAGAGCTGCTGAACGGCGGCGAACGGGAGCTCCATCTGGCCCTCGACCCCGGCCGTTCGGACAGCTCGCACGGTCGAGGCCCTCGCCACCGCGTCGTCGAGGAGCGCCGTCTTGCCGACCCCGGGGTCGCCGTGGACGACGAGCGCGCCGCCGTACCCGTCGCGAGCAGACTCGACGAGCCGGTCCAGTGCCGAGCGCTCGCGTTCCCGGCCCAGCAACTGCACGCGGCGTTTCCCTCCATCGCATTCGACGAGCACCATCCTCGTTGCCCCAAAGGATGCCACTGGGGTCGCGAACTACGGATATTCGGGATGCGATTGCCCGGGGTTCGCCTCGAAGCTGCAGCGGACATCTCGCACCAGAAGGACAACGCACCATGAGCGAATCAACAACCACGATCCAGCGTGAAACGGTTGCGCGCAACTACGTCGCCGAAGTCTTCACCGGCGGCAACGCGGAACGCGCCCGCGACTACTTCACCCCCGACATCGCGTGGCACGGCGGCGCACTCGGGACCGTGACCGGTGTCGACAACATCGTCCCCGTCCTGGGCGGCTTCATCGGCGCCCTGTCGGACATCGAGGCGACCGTCCAGGACGCGATCGCCAGCGACGATCTGGTCGCCTTGCGGCTCGTCGTGACGGCGACGCACACCGGCAACCTGCTCGGGGTTCCGGCGACGGGACGCCCGGTCCGATGGGACGCCGTCGACATCTACCGGGTCACCGACGACGGCCGGATCAGCGAGCAATGGGCCTTCGAGGACCTGGCCGCGATCCTCAGCCAGGTAGGCGCGATCGCCCTGCCGTGGGCCGGCTGACCCGCACACCCGCCACCAACGTGACGCGTCCGAGGGACCGTCCCGACAGCACGGAGTCAGAGATGAACGCAACGACAACAACGGAAGCCAGGCTCTCGAGCCTGCCCGACTACGCCCCCATCCCGGCATCCTCGTTCGGCCCGGCGCCGAATGAGCAGGGCTACTACGTCGGGCGCGTCGAGCGGAACCTCTATTGGGTGACCGACGGCGTCTACCAAGCCGCCTTCCTGACGACGCGGGACGGCGTCGTCCTGTTCGACGCTCCGCCGAGCATCGGACACAACCTCCAGCGAGCGATCGACGAGATCGCGCAGGCCAACGGCGTGGGCAACAAGGTGACCCACCTGGTCCACACCCACCATCACGCTGACCATGCCGGCGCGTCGTCGCTGTTCGGCAAGGACGTCGTTCGGATCGGGCACGAGGAGACCCGGCGACTGCTGCTCCGGGACGACGATCCGGCCCGGCCGGCGCCGGAGGAGACGTTCAGCGATCGCCGGACCCTGGAGATCGGCGGCGAGCGGATCGAGCTCGCGTGGCACGGGGCCAACCACACGCCCGACAACAGCGTCATCCACTTTCCCGAGCACGACACGCTGATGATGGTCGACATCGTGAACGCGGGCTGGGTGCCCGTGTATGTCGTCAACCTGTCCGATGACATCCCGGGCTACCTGGCAATGCCGGCCACGGCGTTGACCTACCCGTGGAAGACCCTCATCAGCGGCCACCTGGGCAGGCTCGGGACGCGCGACGACGTCACGCTCCACCAGCAGTACATGGCCGACCTCGAGGCCAGCGCCAGGGCCGCCCTCGACACCGTCGATCCGACGCCCTACTTCCAGAAGTACGGCGGGAACCTCTGGGCCGCCGTCAAGGGCTACCTCGGCGCGGTCGGCGACGCGACCGCCGCCCCGGTCATCGAGAAGTACACCGGCGTGCTCGCGGCGGCAGACGTGTTCACCCCGGACGTCGCCTTCTGGCTCATGGAGTCGATCCGCCTCAACCGCGGCTACGGCTTGCAGGTGCACCCGTAGGATGGGCTGATGCAGGCGAGGACGATGGAGCCTGGTCTCGCCGATCCGGTCGCTCGGGAGTTCCTCCACCCGGCGGATCCGGTCCTCGCTGGCATGATCGACGCGCGGCCGGACTTCCAGCCGCGGGCGTGGACGAAGGACCAACCGGCGCTCGAGGCGTTCGCCGTCCTGATCTTCCAGGTCCTGGGACAGCAGCTCTCCGTCCGCGCGACTCGAACGATCCTGGGCCGCCTGTGAGGCTTCCCGCCGGATCGTCCTACCGCCGCGGGTAATACTCAGCGGATGGATGCGACCCCGAGTCCTCTTCGCATGGCGGACGTCATCGGCAGCCTGTCCCTGGTCGCCGATGCAGGGTTCGGGCTTCCGCCCGAGGAATCGATGCGGTCGTGCCTCGTGGCGACGGCGTTGGCCCGTCGGCTCGGCTTGGGCGAGCGCGAGATCTCCGATGTCTTCTACACGGCCCTCCTGGAGCATGTCGGGTGTACCGCCACCGCCCACGAGGCGGCCCAGGTTTACGGCGACGAGATGGGCATGTACCGCGCCGCCGTCGTCACGGACGACACCGTCCGGGACGAGCTCCTTACGATGCTGCCACGCCTGCTGCGCGGGCGTCCCTGGGCCGAGCGACTCCGCATCCTGGCCTTCTCGGTTACGCAGGGTTCGAGGTTCGGCCGGACGTTCGTCGCCTCCGTGTGCGAGGTCGGCCAGTCCACGGCACGCCGCCTGGGCCTATCCGATGGCGTCCAGCGAGGTGTCCACGACGTGTTCGAGGGATGGAACGGCAAGGGCGGCTTCCAGGGCCTCAGAGGCGAGGCCGTCCCGGTCCCTTCTCGCGTCACGAGATTGGCCGGCATCGCGACCCGGTTCTCGCACATCGGCGGGCATGACTTGGCGATCGCGATCGTGAAGCAACGAGCCGGCGGGATGCTCGACCCGGCGGTGGCGGCCGCGTTCGTCGCCGAGGCGCCGGCCATCCTTGCCGAGTCCAGCGTCGACGACCCGCACGCGGCGATCCTCGACGCGGAGCCGACGCCAGTCATTACGGCCCCCGCATCGCGATTGCTCGAAATTGCTGCAGTGTTCGGCGACGTCGCGGACCTGAAGTCGACCTTCACGCTCGGGCACTCGAGTGGAGTCGCCGCCCTGGCCGGTGCGGCCGGACGAGGCCTCGGTCTCGACACCGTTGCCCTCGACCGCCTCGGGGTGGCCGCATCGCTCCACGACGTCGGACGCGTTGGCATTTCCGATGAAACCTGGGAGCGCCCAGGCCCACTCACCGCCGCCCAGTGGGAGCAGGTCCGGCTCCACGCCTACCACTCCGAGCGAATCCTCGCCCGCTCGGCGGCCCTGGAGCAGGCGGCGGTCATCGCCGGCATGCACCACGAGAGACTCGACGGGTCGGGCTACCACCGCGGATCGTCCGCCCGCGAGCTTGGAGTCGGGACTCGGATCCTGGCCGTCGCCGACGCCTTCCAGGCGATGACGCAGGATCGGGCGCACCGCGCGGCGCTGTCCGCCCAAGCGGCCGCGGAGCGGATCCGCGAGGAGGTCGTCGCCGGGCGGCTCGACGGAGACGCCGCCTCCGCCGTCGTCGAGGCGGCCGGTCAGCCCCGACCCCGCACGACCCTCTCCCGACCGGCCGGTCTGAGCGAGCGGGAGATCGAGGTCTTGCGCGCGGTCGCACGGGGCATGTCGAACCGCGAGATCGGCGAGGCGTTCGCGATCTCTCCGCGGACCGCCGAGCACCACGTCCAGCACGTCTACGACAAGATCGGGGTGTCGAGCCGCGCCGCCGCGGCCGTTTTCGCGATGGAGCACGGGCTGATCGTCTGACGGGCTGATCTCCGACGGGCCGAATGGGTAGCTCTACCGATGCGTCCGCGGACGCCGATGCCGGAGCCTTCCGTTACCAAGATCCCGAAGCGGAGGCTCCGATGGTCGACAGCGCGGCAACGGCAGAACCCAACCACGAGGCGGTCTGGACTGGGCCCGTAGCCGACCAGCGCCTGTTCACGCCGGCCTTCATCGCCCTCTCGCTGGCCGAGCTGGCCTACTTCACGACCGCCGGCCTGCTCATCCCGATCACGACGCTCTTTGCCGCGGGGCCGCTCGGTGCGAACGCCGTCGGCATCGGCGTGGCCGTCGGGGCGTTCAGCGTCACGACGGTCGTGCTCCGGCCGATCGCCGGTCGTGAGGCCGATCGTCGCGGTCGGCGACCACTTCTGATCGGTGGCGCACTCCTCTGCGCGATCGTCGTCGCGCTCCATGTAGTGACGACCGATCTAACGGTGCTGGTCGCTCTGCGGCTTCTGCTTGGCGTGGCCGAGGCGTTCTTCTTCGTCGCCGGCTTCGCGATGGTCGCCGACCTTGCCCCGCCCAATCGGGCCGGCGAGGCGCTCAGCTTCAACTCGCTGTCACTCTATCTCGGGATCGCGCTCGGTCCGACCCTTGGCTTCATGCTCCTCGGGATCGGCGGCTACGGCCTGGCCTTCCTCGGCGGTTCGGTACTGTCATTCATCGCGGCGGGCCTCGCGACGCGCATCCCGGAGACGGTCGCGCCGGCCCAGCGGAGCCAGGCGCCAACGCCACTGATCAACCGCCGCGCCATCGGGCCGTCGCTGGCCCTGTTCTGCGGGATCGCCGGCATGGCCGGGTTCCTTGCATTCGTCGCCATCTACGCGCCGCGGGTCGGCATGACCGACGCGGGTTCCGTGCTGCTGCTCTTCGGCCTGATCGTCGTTGGCTGCCGGCTGGTGTTCGCCCGGGTGCCGGATCGCGTGCCGCCATTCCGGCTCGCCGCCGGCGCCCTGGCACTGAGTGCAACAGGCCTGATCGTCGCCGGCCTCGTGCCGACAACAGTGGGGCTCCTGGCCGGGGCCTCGCTGTTGGCCGTCGGCGTGGCCTTCACGACGCCAGCGATCTTCACGGCCATCGTCGCTCGGGTCGCACCATCCGAGCGGGGCTCGGCATTCGGGACGACGAGCCTGTTCCTCGACCTCGCCTTCGGCGGCGGACCGCTGGTGCTCGGTGTCGTAGCCCAAACCGCGGGCATCCCTGCTGGCTTCCTGGTCGCAGCGGTCGTCGCGGTCGTGGGCGCCGCGGGGACGGCCGCAGCCGCGATCGGGGCTTCACCGCGCGTCCGTCAGGACCAAGCTACGGGGTCTGGCTCGTAGAACGCGGTGATGTTGGTGCTCCAATTCAGGTGGCCGAAGGCGCGTCGCCGCGAACGGTCTAGTGGGATCGAATGATTCTCGTCCGCGTGGTCCGCCGGTTCGGAGATCCACGGCCCGTCGACGGGATCAGCGCGGCTGCCATGTCCCCAGTGGCCCGATCTTCACCGCGCCTCAGCCTGAATTCGGCTTGGTGTCACGCCTCTTTTACTGAGGGATCGACGCCGTTTCAAGCAACCGCAGCCAGGGCGTCATGTGTCCCTGCCGCCGAGGGGCTCGAGCGGATGCTAGTGGACGGCGGTAGGGTGATCCAATGCCCCGCCACGAATCAACGGACGACGATCGCGTCGAGCGAGCCCTCCGTACCAGCTTTCTCGCTGGTCTCCCGCCTGCCGCAGCGGAACGACTGATCGCCGACGCGGTGCTGCTGGACGTGCCAGCCGGAGGCATCGTGTATCGGGACGAGGATGCGCCCCGCATCGGGATCGTCGTCGCCGGCCTTGTCCGGGTCTACCTCAGCTCGGTCGAGGGCCGCCAGCTGACCGTCCGTTACGCGCGCCCCGGCGCCGCCCTCGGGGTTCCGACCGCAATCGGCGGACCGGTGCGCGTTGGCGCGCAAGCCGTGACCGACAGTGCGCTCTTGATGTTCAGCGCCACCCAGCTCGCCGCAGTCGCCGCCAAGGACGCAAGGGTCGCCTGGCCTTTGGCGCAGGAGGTTACCGGCCTGCTCTACGGCGTCTTGGACGCGTTCGCCGGCGCCGCCTTCGGCTCGGTCCGCCAGCGCCTCGCCCGCCACCTGCTCGACCTAGCGACTGCCCGCCAGCGGGACGCGCGGCTCGTGGTCGAGGTGCAGTCAGCAGGCCCTGGCCGACGCAGCGGGGACTGCCCGCGAGGTCGTCGCGCGCACTCTCCATGACTTTCGCGCGGCGGGCCTGATCGAGACCAGCCGCCGGGGGATCGTTCTACTTGATCCCGACCGCCTCGAGTCGGTGGCCTCGACCGGCGAACTGTGACCTTGATCACATGGTAGCCGCCGCGAGGTCGCTGACCACTGGCTCGCGGCGAGGCATCGTCGTCTGTACGCGGCGCTCGCCATTCTGGGTGTCGCCAGTAATGGAGAAGAACCTGATGTCTACCGCATCGATAGCACCATCGGACACTCACGAAGCCGAGTCCGGGCTCGGGACCGACCCGATCCGCGCCGTCTCGGTGATCAGCACCGGCACCACCCAGATCCACCCCCACCATGCCTTCGGGAGTCGGATCCCGACGTATGCCTGGATCCTCGGGTCGCGGAGATGGACCCCGCCGCGGCCGATCAACGTGTACCTCATCGACCACGCCGACGGCCTCGTCCTCTTCGACCTCGGCCAGGATCGCGCATCGGTCACCGATCCCGATGCCTACTTTCCGGGCCAGCCGACACGCTTCCTCTATGACCGACTGGCGCGCTTCCAGATCGGGCCGGACGAGACGCTGACGGCCCAGCTCGCCGCGCGCGGCTTCGCTCCCTCCGACGTCCGATACGCGGTGATGTCCCACCTCCACGAGGACCACATCGGTGGCATCCGCGAGCTCCCGAGCGCCGAGTTCGTGGTGACGAACGCCGAGTGGGAGGCGATGGAACGAGCGCTGCCCGAGCCGCGCGGCTTCCTCCGCCGCCACATCGACCTGCCCGGCGTCCGCTACCGCAAAGTTGATTTCGCGCCGCTCCCCGACCCGGCGCTGGCGCCCTTCCGCGAAGGCTATGACCTGATGAGCGATGGCTCACTCGTCCTGTTGCCGACGCCAGGCCATACGCCCGGCTCGATGTCGCTCCTCGTCCGGCGCCCCGCCAGAGCCCCGCTCCTCATGGTCGGCGACGTGACATACGAGGCCGAGCTCCTGGAGGCGGGTCGTATCCCGGGCGTTGGCGACAAGTCCGCCCTGCGCACGACGTCGGCCAAGATTCGCGAACTCGAGCAATCGAACCCCCGATTGGCCATCCTCCCCGCCCATGATCCTGGTGCGGCCGACCGATTGGACCGGGCAAATCGAATGCAAGGAACACCAGCGTGATCCGCTTCAGCAATACGATCGACATCGCGCGGACGCCTGCGGAGGTGTTCTCGTACCTCGCCGACCTCGAGCACACGCCCGAGTGGAACTGGGCTATCACGAGCACGCGCAAGGTCAGCCCCGGACCCGTCACAGTCGGATCGCGCTTTCGACAGACGCGGTCCGTGCCGCGACCAGCGGTCGAGATGCTCGAAGTGACGCGGTTCGATCCCGATCGGAGGATCGAAATCGTCGGAGACCTCGCGTCATTCCCGGCCCACCTGACCTACGAGCTCTCGCCAGGCCCACGTGGAACCAGCTTGACCAACTCCGTTGAGATCGATGCTGCGGGACCGCTCGGGATCCTGGGCAGCCTCTTCACCGGCCGCGTCCGGGCGTCGGTTGCCGGGAACTTGGGGGTCCTGAGAACACTGCTCGAGGAGCAGGCGCCGAAAGGGTGATCTGTCCCGCGTGGTCCCTTGAGCACGCTTGGTACGCTAAGCGTGCGGCGAGGCACACTGCCCGAATGTGCGCGGGTTTGCCGAGGAACGATGGACCTTTACGAGCTCATCAAGTACATCCACGTTCTGGCGGCCATCACGGCCGTCGGCGCCAACGTGTCGTATGGTGTGTGGCTGGCCTTCACCGCACGAGCACCTGAGCATCGCCTCCACGTCCTTCGAGGCATCAAGTTCCTCGACGACCGTCTTGCGAACCCGGCCTACGTGCTCCTGCTGCTCACTGGCCTCGCGATGGTGGGCGTTGGGGCCATCGCGATCACCACGACGTGGATCGCCGCCGCCCTCGCCCTGTACGTTGTCCTTGTGATTCTCGGCCTCGGTGTCTTCAGCCGGGCGCTGTCGCGCCAGATCCGCATGCTCGAGGCCGGAGAGGGAGAGACGGCCGCATATGCCGCCGTCGACCGCCGCACGACAGCCAGTGGTGCGCTGCTCGTAGTGATCGCACTGGTCATCGTCTTTCTGATGGTGGTGAAGCCGACCCTGTGATCGACGAGCGCTGACCATGGCGTCAGTGCAGACCGGCATCTTCGCGCGTTATCGCGGCGAGCCATCGAGCCGCATGTCCACGCCGCCGCCGGCAGGCGCGGTGCCTGCCTGACGACGCCTCCCGCAACTGTCCGAGGCGATCGAGAAGCTCGGCATCGCGAACCGCATCGCCGCCGCGCGGGTCGCCCGCGACCGCGCTGGCTGCGACCGGCGTCGGCGCGATGTGGACCAAGCCGGCCGTATGACGGGTAGCGGCGACCGGGGTGCGTCGTGTTCGATTTCCGGTGGCGCCTGCTGTTCGCCCGGGTCCGGTCGCGCCGATCCGAGCACCAAACCCGGGGACGTACGATCGGAGCCAACGTCGAAGATCCAGCCCATGGTGGCTGCTGCACATAGAGGCGCGGACCCAGCGACAACTCGCTAGCGTCGGACTCCATCCTGAGCCGCCCGCGCGGGCCAACCACAAGTCAGGAAGGTCCTATCCCATGACGAGTCCGTTCACGGCCAGCCAAGCAGGTCTGGCCAGCATCGTTGCGGCCGGGCTCATCATGGTCAGCCAGGTCACGCAGCTCCTCCTCCCGCTGACCATGCCCGAGTCGTTCTGGATCGCGACCCAGTCCCTTCGCATGGGTCTGGCGCTCCTGGCGATGTTCGCCTTGCTCCTCGCTCTCACGGGACTCTATGCGCGGCAGGTCCCCGAGTCCGGCAAGCTCGGGCTGGTCGGCTACCTAGTAGCCTTCCTCGGGACGATGCTCGTCGCGGGCAACTGGTGGTACGAGGCATTCATCGGTCCCGCCCTCCGGGAGCAAGCCCCCGAGATCCTCACCACTGCTCCGGGCGGCTCGATCCTCATCGGCGCTGCCCTCACGGGCCTGACCATCGCAGCGGGGTGGGTGACCTTCGGGCTCGCGAGCTTTCGGGCGGGCGTCTTTTCTCCGCGCGCAGCAGTCCTGATGACTGTCGCAGGTGTCGCGGGCGTTCTGACGCTGATTTCCCCGTTCCAGATCCCATTGGCCCTCGCGGTCGGATGGATGGGCTTGTGGCTTGTCCGCTTGGGTAGTCGCCAAAAACCTGCCACTCGATCGTAGGCGCCAGATCTGGTTGCCTTGATAAAGGCAGCTGACTCTGGACCAGGAGATCGATGGTTCGAATCCTACCTCGCCAGCCACACCACACCATCTGGGCACAGCCAACGCTGAACCACCCGATCTTGGGGCTTCGACCGCACCCGGACCCGCGCCGAGGAGGTTCGATAGGGACTCTGGATCCGCCGACGAGCCGCGCCGAGCCAGCGCCTAGCTCAGGCGTCCTTGATCAGGAAGACCGGGGTCCGCGGCGTCAGCGCTTGCGCCTCCTCTAGCGTGCCCGTCGGCTCCTTGAGGCCGAGATAGCGGCGCCCCTGGCCGGGGTACTTCGCCACGTACCAGCGCAGGTACTCGGCCGTCTCCTCCGGGCTGAGCTCTGGGAGATGAACGGCACGTGCATGGCCACCGCGAACGATCCGCACCGATCGCCCGGCGCGGACATCGCGCACCCAGGGCGTGATGCCAAAGAGGCCCACCACGTAATCGATGCCGTCTCGGGGCCAGATCATGATCGGGATTCGGCGAGTCGCGCGCGTTCCGTCGACCTCGAGTACGGCACCCGGTCCGCGGACACGCGCAAGCAGGACTCGCGCCACCGGATCGCCGATGTGTCGCCGGAACCAGCCGCGAGGCTTCCGATATTCGAGGGTTGGGGTGCTCGTCGCGCTCATCTGGCGCCTCCATACGCTTTGCTGCACTGCGCATCCTTGTGATCGTGAAGTTGCAACTGCAAACACCTTACGCCAAGTTGGTTGCGCATGCAAGTATCACCGGACCCGATGTCGCCGCCCAAGTCCACCGGCTCAACGAAACGCCAATTCTCCGTACGGCGTCGGTCGGCGAGCCTGTCGCCCACGCAACGAATGCGGAGCTACGAGTGCACGTGATGCGCACGATTCGCCGAATTCGAGCGTTGGTTCCGGCCGGGATGATGACGTCACCCTCTATCGGAGGCATCCTGAGCGGGAGCAGTGTTGTCATCCGCTTCGCGGGTGCTCGCCGTTGCCGGATCGAACGGGATCGGATCGGCGAGCTCCCCCATTGGCCAGGAGGTCAAACATGGCGTCGAAGGCAAAGGTCACGGAAACCCGGGACGCAAAGGCAGTGCCCATGGCCCCGGCTCAGCCCAGGAAGTCGAGCCGCCGCACGCCCGACGCATCGAAGAACGGCTACAAGCCGATCACGGAGCCGAAGCGACGCTTGTCCGACAAGGAGTATCTGCGTGAGTTGGCGCGTCTCCAGATCGAACTGGTCAAGCTCCAGGAGTGGATCCGGCACGCGAGCCTGAGGGTCGTGGTCATCTTCGAAGGCCGGGACGCGGCCGGCAAGGGTGGGGCGATCAAACGCATCACGGAGAGCCTCAGCCCGCGCGTGGCGCGCGTCGTGGCGCTCCCGGCACCGACCGAGCGTGAGAAGACGCAGTGGTATTTCCAGCGGTACGTCGCCCACCTGCCGGCCGCGGGCGAGATGGTCCTCTTCGACCGTTCCTGGTACAACCGCGCCGGCGTGGAGCGCGTCATGGGTTTCTGCACGGACGAGGAGTACGCGGAGTTCATGCGCGCGTGTCCGGAGTTCGAACGGATGCTGGTCCGGTCCGGGATCATCGTCGTCAAGTACTGGTTCTCGGTCAGTGACGATGAGCAGGAGCGGCGCTTCAAACAACGCCTGAACGACCCGACGAGGCGCTGGAAGCTGAGCCCGATGGACCTCCAGTCTCGGTCACGCTGGGTCGAGTTCTCACGCGCCAAGGACGAGAACTTCCGGTACACGGATATCAAGCAGGCGCCCTGGTATGTCGTGAACTCGGACGACAAGAAGCGCGCGCGCCTCAACGTCATCACCCACCTGCTGAGCCTTATCCCGTTTGAGGACATCACCCCCGAGCACATCAAGCTGCCGCGGCGGCAAAAGGACCTCGGGTACGTACGCCCACCGATGACCGATCAGACCTTCATCCCCGAGGTGTGGTGACGAGGACCCCCCGACGCTGCATCGACCCACATGACCGACCGCACGGAGGAATTGATGCCAACAAGGTTGACCAGGATCGTTCGGGAGGGCCAAGCGGCCGCGTCCTAACCAGCCGACGGTCGGAACGGCGAGCGCTGCCTGACTACCCGTGGAATCGTGCGTTGTGCGATCCGCTCCTCCGGCTTCTCGATGACGACGTCGGGGTGCGCGCCCTGGATCGCCGCCAGGAACTGGCGCACACCAACGAGCCCGTCGTACCGAATCTCGTCAACGTAGAAGGTGGGCGTTCCCCGCACGCCGCTGCCGATGCCGCTCTCGAAGTCTTCACGGACCCTGCCCGCATGGGAGTGCGCATCCAGCTCACGACGAATTCGGGCCGTGTCTAGGTCGAGCCCGGCCGCGTACTGCACCAGGTGCTCATCCTCGAGTGACTCCTGTTGCTCGAAGAGGACGGCGTGCATCTCGAAGAATTGTCCCTGGACGGCCGCGGCTTCGGCGGCTTCCGCGGCATGCTGTGCGTGGGGGTGCGATCCCGTGAGTGGGAAGTGGCGGAAGACGAATTGGAGTTGGTCTCCAAGCAGCCGTTGGAGCTCCTGCACGATCGGCTCGGCTGCCCGGCAGTACGGACACTCGTAATCGCCGTACTCGACCAGCGTCACCGGTGCGCTCGCCGGCCCCTGCACATGGTCGCGCTCCCCCACCGGCAATCCGAGCCGCGCGACGCCACCTTCAGACATGGGTTGCCTCCTGAAGAAACCCTGGGACGTTATCCATCGCCTAGTGCGTTGCCCAAGCTGTCGGTATCGCGGGGTCCCCGGTAGCGGAGCCCGTCGATGAATAGGCTCGGCGTGCCGTCGACGCCGCTTCGTTCGCCACTCTCCACGTCCCGCTCTACACGAGCCTTGATGGCGGGATCCGAGATGTCCGCCTCGAATCGCTCGAGGTCCAGGTCGAGTCTCTCCACGTACCTCCGCAGGTCGGCCGGTTCGAGCCGCAGCTGGTTGCGGAAGAGCAGGTCATGCATCTCCCAGAACCGATCCTGCCGCGCCGCCGCTTCCGCCGCTTCGGCGGCCGCCTGCGCGTGAGGGTGGATGCTGCGGAGGGGATAGTGTCGGAATACGACCTCGAATTCGGCACCGTCCTCGAGCAGACGACCGATGTCGCGCATCGCGGCGGCCGTATACGGACACTCGAAGTCACCGTACACGACCAACTGCCGGCTCCCGGTCACGCCTCGGCGGTGGTCATCGGCGTCGACCGGAGCCGCCAGGTCGGGCGTCATCGGGGCTCGCGCGGTTGAGCGGGCTGACGTGGTGGCCATGGCAGGGCCTCGGCACCTTCCCCCGGCCGATGGACGGCTTCGAGGCTCGCGCGATCCCAGCCGGCGAGGTCGGCGCCCGCCTGGTAGGTGCTTTCAAGGAAATCCAGGACCGCCGCCTCGGGGTCCTCCAGGACGTTCAAGTCGGCCTCGCGCAGCACGAACAGCCCGAGTCCCTCATCAAAGGTCGCGTGATCGGGCGATATCCGACTTCGTGGAAAACCATCGGGCTGCGGGTACATGTACGAATAGAAGAGCGGCCCAAGCTCGGGACTCGACGGCCACCAGCCGGCGCTGCTTACCTCGTGGCTGTACGCCTCGTGCATGACCCAGTCGGGACAATTCGGGATCCCTCCGGGATGAAGCGGGTGCCGTGCGCCCGCAGAAGCGCGTGACGGCCAGGTCGAACCCGCCCCAGAAGAAATGGACCGGACTCGCCTTCCCGATGAAGCCACCGCGGAACCGGGTCAACAACGGGTAGGCGGTACTCAGGCCACGCCAGAAGGCCCGCGCGTGGTCGGGGTCGTAGCTCGCGTGTTCCTCGTCCTGCTCAAAGGGGATCGCGACGTCGACCTCCACCGGCGTCGTCCGGATCGTCACCTCGATGGCGAGGCGAGGCGAGGCCATCCATCACGGCTCGATAGAAGGTCGCTACGGACATCGGCCGTAGGTCGATCGTGAACGATCGACCGTCACTGTCCTCCGCGGCGAGGCGGTGGTCGACGAAGTCGAAGTCGAGTTGGAACAGGCGGTCGCCGTACGGCATCGAACCCGTGGTCAGGCCGCGCGGCGAGACGTACAGCGGCACATGCCACCAATGGTTGAGCGCGGGCATCTGCGCCATACGGATCTTGCCGACGACCTGCGTCCACATATGGAGCGTCGCCAGCGTGCGGGCGGGGTCACGCCGGGGCACGAGATTTCGCGGCGCGATCGTTCCAACTGGCTGATCCATGTCGTTCAGTGCAGCCTCGATTGCCAGTCACGTGGCACGCGCCCGGCCGGTCCCGGTACGGGCTGGTCGAGCGGATGGTGGTCCGGCGGCGCCAGGGCCGGACCCGCGCCCAACTCCTCGGTGGCGTAGCTCCAGAACCAGTCTTCGCCCGGCTCGTAGCTCCGGATGATGGGATGGCCGGCCGCATCCGCGTGATGGCTCGCGTGCTGGGATGGCGACGAGTCACAGCAACCGATGTGGCCGCATGCCGCGCAGCGCCGGAGATGGAACCACCAGCCCCCGGAAGCGAGGCATTCGACGCAGCCGGGTCCGCTCGGAGGGACTGTGGTATCGATCTCGTTCTCAGGCGCCATCGAGCATCTTTCCCATCGGCCGTGGGCCCGCACGCGACCGCGCATCGGGGCCGGAGGCGGCGCGTTGCGACGTCAATGTTCGGCCGCGACGTTCGCCGACGCGCTGACGAACCGCCGGAACGACCTCGGTGGCGAAGGCCTCCAACTGGTCCAACGGCGCCGTCATCGGCCAGAAGATGAACGTGTCGAAGCCCAGGTCGACACTCCACTCGGTGAGCGTAGCGACCCAGGTCGCCACGTCGCCCCTCAGCCCGGGACCGCCGAACGTGCCACCGATCGTCCCGACCACGTTGTAGATGCGGCGCACGGCTGCGGGGTCGCGGCCGGCCGCGCGCGCGGCTTCGTCGATCCGCTCCTGGATGGCCGGAACCGCGGACGGCGGTGTGTACGTGCTGAGTGGTGACACCCAGCCGTCGCTGGAGCGTCCGGTCACGGCCAGCATCCGTGGCCCTTGGCTGCCCAGCCAGAGCGGGATCGGCACCGGTGGCAGCGGTCCGGCTTCGTATCCGTCGATGTCGTGCTGGTCGCTGTGAAACTCGACGAGGCCGCCTGCCAGGCCGCGGTGCATGATCTGCAGGGCTTCCTCGGTGAACGCGACCATCTCCGGTCCGGTGCGCCGAGTGCCTCCCATCGCGGCGATCCCGCCGGCGCTCGCACCACCACCGACGCCCAGCACGATCCGGCCGCCACTAAGCACGCTGAGCGACGCGGCGGCCTTGGCGAGGATCGTCGGTGGCCGGAGCTGCAGGTCGGCGACGTCGGGAACGAACGAGATGCGCTCGGTCTGGGCCGCCAGGTAGCTGATCAGGGTCCAGACGTCGAGGAACTCGGGGTTGTAGGCGTGGTCCTGGATCGCCAGATAGTCCAGGCCTGCCTCGTCCGCAGCCCGAGCGAGCTGCCTCGTCTCGCCGAGCTGGTCGACGGAGGGATAGAGGCTCAGGCCGAAGGTGATCGGGTGTCCGTAGTCGGTCATGGCGCTGGTCAGTCGACGTACGGCCCGTTGTAGACCGGCGTCTCGCCGTACGGCTTGCCGGCCATCAGCATGAACCTGGTGCCGGCCCGCGCGTCGGCCACGGTCAGGGTACTACCCCGACCGAGAACGGCGATCTGCGAGCGGCGTGCCCGACGTCGGTTGGCCCCGAAGTCCGCCTCGCCTTCCAGCAGGTACACGAAGCCGTTGAAGTCAGTCGGAATCGGGTTGCTGAAGGATCCGCCGTTCGGCAACTCGACATCCAGGATGAGCCCGGGAGTCCCGAGCGCGACCGGTGAGCCCTCCCCGACCAGCGTGCGCACGGTGGCATCGCCGTCCTGCCGGACAGGGATGTCCTGCGGCTGCAGCAGCTGTGCGGTGGGCTCGACGCCCTTGTCCTTCCGAGCGAGGTTGACCCAGAAGAGGACGCTTCGCATCTCGGTCGCCGTGCCCGCCTGGATCTCGTCTTCGCCGAGCGCCTCCGCGTGAAGGACGCCGCGGCCCGTCCGGAGCTTGAGGAGTGATCCCGTCTCCAGGCGAGCCCGCTCCATCGAGCCGCCGGGGCCGGTGCTATGACCCGTGCTCGAGGAGCCCGAAATCGCATACCAGAGGTTGTCGAAGCCGCGATGCGGGTGGGTCGTGTCCACGCTCGAGCCGAAGTCGGCCGGCACGACGCCCTCGTGGACGAGGATGAACGGGTCCACCTGCGAGTACGGGATGTGCGCGGACGGAAGGGGTTCGAGGATCTCCAGGCCCATCATCGGGCGGGTATGCGCGTCCTCGAGGAATACGACTTCGCGGTCGAGTGTGTCGATCTTGGTGGCCATGATGGCTTGCTCCATGTTCTGCGCTAGAAGCCGAGGACCTCGTCGACGAGGACGACGGTGATGCGGCCAGGGGTGATCTCTCGGTTGATGATGAGGACCTTGTTCACGCCGCTGTGGATGCCATAGGCGGCCTGGGCGCGCGCATCCTCGAGCGGGAAGGCGTACTCATCGATGCGGCGAAGGCCCTCCTCGAGGTCGGACACGACCTTCTGCGTCCCGACGACGAGGATGACTTGGCCGGCACCGCTGACATACGGGCCGAGCTGACTGCCACTCATCGAGGCCGCGATCAGCGCTCCGGTCTCCGTGACGGCATGGACGCTGCCGAGCATCACGTCGGGCGCTGCAGACAGGCGGCGGATCTCGTTCGCCTGGGTCTGGCGGTCCATGCTCCAGATCCGTGGGCGAACGGGTTCGTAGCGACCGGACTTCTCGATCTCGGCGGTGATGCCCGAGATCTCGAGCGACTCGGAGGCGCCGTGATACACCTCGGATCCGTCCGGGATGAGGCCCAGCACGAGGCGCTTTGCGTCCGCCGCGTCGACGGCCCGGAGGACGCGGATCCCGTTCGCTTCGAGGGCAGCGATCGCCCGCCCCACGCTGGCTTCGTCGGCCATCGTCCCGAATCGGCGGCTGATCGACTGATCAAGTTCGGGCTTGAGTTGTGTGGCCATATCTGGCGCTTCCTTCCGGCTGGTCCCGCTGGTATAGTTGCGGCTGCAAATACCCTACACCTATGTGGTTGCGCATGCAAGTATCACCGGAACCCGACGTCGCCGCCCAGCTTCACCGGCTCGTGGAAGACCAGCTGCCGGGCCGGCGCGGCCTGAACGCCTGGAGCTCGCTGCTGCGGGCACACGCGACGCTCATGCGCCAGCTCGAAACGGACCTCGATCGGGAGACCGGTCTGGCGCTGGCCGACTTTGACGTGCTCGCGCAACTGGCCGGCGCCGGTGGCCACCTGCGCATGACCGAACTGGCTTCCCGGGCTCTGATCTCACGGTCGGGCATGACCCGACGGGTCGCCCGACTGGTCGATGAAGGCCTGGTTCGACGAGCCGGCGCAGATGCCGACGGCCGCGGCGTGGTCGTTGCGCTGACCGACGCCGGCGTAGGCCGCTTGTTGGAGACGACGCCGGTCCACGCCCGCGGCGTCGCCGCGCTTTTCGTGTCCCGGCTCGACGACGCGGAGCTCGCCCTTCTCGAGCGTGCCCTGGACAAGGTCACGGTCGACTGCACGTTCGGCTGAAGGCAGAACGCAAGATGTCCTCCTAGCCGAAGCGACCCACTCCGTCCGGTCAGCCGGTGCGCGGCTCCAGCACGAAGACCGGGATCACTCGGCTCGTCTTGCTCGGGTACGCCGCGAACTCCGGGTACAGCCGGGCGTGCTCGTCGTAGAGCCGCTGGCGCTCGTCGCCCGTCGTTTCGCGCGCGACGACTCGTAAGGTGTCGTTGGCGGCTTCGAACGTCGCCTCGGGATGCGCGACGAGGTTGTGGTACCAGGCGGGGTGCTCGTCGGCGCCGCCCTTCGTGGCCGCGATGACGAACTCGTCTCCGTCGCGGTGGTAGGTCACGATCGCGGTCCGATCCTGGCCGGTCCGCGCGCCTTTTGAGGTCATGATCGCGAGCGGACGGCCTACCAGCGGTCCGGACGACGGCGTGCCGCCGTTCGCGCGGAGGTCTTCGATCATGTTGCGGGTCCAGGCATCTGGGTCCCAGGCGGCCATGCGATGTGTCTCCCGTTCGGATGGGTTCGTTGCTGGGCCGCCTCAGACCCGCAGCTCGGTCGGCGTGATCGCCAGCTCCGCGAGGACGCCGTTCCGCTCGAGGGTGACCTCGACCGCCCGCCCCACGAGATCGCCGACGAGCGACCGTTGGAGGTCGCCGACACCGGCGATCGGGCGGCCGTCGAGCGACACGATCAGGTCGCCGGCACGGACGCCGGCGGCCGCCGCGGGACTCCCGTCGAGGAGCTGGACGACCTCCAGGCCGGCCGGCTGGCCGATCCGCTCCGCCAGTTGGGCGGGCAGCCGGCGGGTCCCGCCGACGATCCCGAGATAGGCGCGTCGCACGCGGCCGTCGCGCATGAGGGCTGCGATGATCAGGCGGGTGGGGGCGGCGATCGGCACGGCGAGGCCGAGGCCGATCCCGGCGACGGCGGTGTTGATCCCGATGACGCGGCCCCGGATGTCGGCGAGAGCGCCGCCCGAGTTGCCCGGGTTGAGCGCGGCGTCCGTCTGGATGACGTTCTCGACGAGCCGGCTTGCCTGGCCGTCGCGGGCCGCCAGCGATCGCCCGAGCGCGCTTACGACGCCGGCCGTCACCGAGCCGCCGAAGCCGAGCGGATTGCCGATCGCGACGACGAGCTGGCCGACGCGGAGTCGGGCGGCATCGCCGAAGGGCGCGGCGGCGAGGTCCGGTCCGGCCGCCCGAACGACGGCCAGGTCGGACAGAGGATCGCGGCCGACGACCTCGAACCGGAGCTCGTCGCCGTCGACGAACGTCGCGGTTCCCCGTTCCGCACCGGCGACGACGTGGGCGTTGGTAACGAGGAAGCCGTCCGGCGTAAAGGCCACGGCCGAGCCGCTGCCTCCGCCCCACCCACCGCGCCGCTCGACTCGAAGGCTCGCGACCGACGGGATCAGCCTCGCGGCCGCGGTGCTGACCGCGGTCGAATAGGCGTCGAGCGCCTCGTCCTCGATCGCCAGGGTCAGGGCGTCATCCGCCGCCGCATCGGGGGGCGGCACTTCGCGCAGCGCGACCATTGCGATCAGGCCTCGCCTGACGCGTCGGTCGTGCCACCCACGCTGACCGCCCGCTCCTCGTCGCCGCGGACGATCTTCAGCTCGATCGGCAGGCCGGTCTCCGCGAGGATCGCCGCCAGCCCGTCCGAATCGGCCAACGGTCGACCGGCGGCCTCGATGAGCAGGTCCCCCTCGCGGATCCCGGCCCGATCGGCCGGGCTGCCGTCCTCGACCCCGCGGACGAGGAGGCCCTCACGCTCGCTCAGCCCGACCGACCGGCGGAGCCGCTGGGCGACGGCGGACGGCGCGATCGCGATCCCGAGACGCGGCCGGCTAGCCGACTCGCCACGCGACAGGGCGTCGACCCGCTCGCGCAGGGCGGCGTCGGCCGGACGGGCGAGATAGAAGCCCTCGCCGATCCGGTTCGTGTTGAGAGCGAGGAACTGGCCGCTGCCGTCGACGAGGGGGCCGCCCGAGGAGCCCGGGGCGAGCGGCGCCGTGTGCTCGAGGCTGCCGCCGATCCGGCTGCCGCCGGGACCCCGGAACGTCTGCTCGATCGCGGACACCGTGCCGGCAGTGACCCGGGCCGCGCCGGCACCGGTCGACGCGAGGCCGAAGACGACGTCGCCGATCGACGCCTCGGCGTCGGACCAGGCGAGCGGCGTGGCGCCGGTGGTGTCGACGTCGACCACGGCGAGATCGCCGTCGGGATCAACGCCGAGGACGGTGCCACGCGTCGATCTTCCGTCGCGGAAGGTCACGGTGACCTCGTCGCCCCGGAGGTTGTGGGCGTTGGTCAGGACGCGGCCGTCGGCGATGACGACGCCGCTGCCGCGCACCCGCTGGCCGATCCCGACCACTGCCGGGCCGGCGCTGTCATGGACGGTACGGATGGCGCTGGAGAGATCGTCGAGGATGGACATCGGGTTCTGGTTCTCCGGATCGTGGGGCCGATCGACTGTCGGAACGGACCGGTAGCGGCCTCGCGACGTCAGTCAGTTGTCACTTGCAAATCGCAACATACAACTCACTCGCGGAAAGTGCAAGGGGCGACTAGGATGGCCCTCATGCCGGAGATCGCAACACCTGCCCGAGCCTCGACGGCTTCGCCGAGCGGCCTCGAATCCGCGCTGGACCGGGTCGGAGACCGGTGGTCGCTGCTCGTGGTCGACGCGCTCCTCGATGGTCCGCGCCGGTTCGGGGAGCTGCGGGAGTCGCTGCCAGCGATCGCGCCGAACATCCTGACCGATCGCCTGCGCCGGCTCGAGCGCGAGCGGATCCTCGTCTCGAAGCCCTACTCCACCCGACCGCCGCGGATGGAATACGCACTCACCGGCGACGGACGAGACCTGGCTTCCGCCCTTCGCCTGCTGTCGGATTGGGGGAGCCGGCGAACCGGCGGAGAACCGCTCCGCCACGACCGCTGCGGGACGCCGATCGAGGCCCGCTGGTTCTGCCCGACGTGCGGCGTGGCGGTCGGCGACGCGGAGATCAGCGGAACGGACGAGACGCGGCACGTCTGACGCGCGCCCGCTATAGAAAAGGAGCACGAGCCATGTCACTCGCCCGCGTCCAATTCTTCTCCATCTCGCTCGACGGCTTCGGCACTGGCGAAGGTCTGAGCCTCGACGCACCGTTCGGCCACGCCGGCGAACGGCTGCACGAGTGGATGTTCGCCACCCGGTGGTGGCACGAGATGGAGGGCCAGCCCGGCGGCAGCGCCGGCATCGACGACGCCTTCCTGCGGCTGCACGATCCGGGGATCGGCGCCGAGATCATGGGTGCCGGGAAGTTCGGTCCGCCCGGATGGCACGAGGACCCGGAGTGGAAGGGCTGGTGGGGTCCGAACCCGCCGTTCCACACACCGACCTTCGTCCTCACGCATCACCCGCGCCCGTCGATCGAGATGGAGGGCGGCACGACGTACCACTTCATCGACGCTTCGCCTGCCGGAGCGCTCGAGACGGCCCGCGAGGCTGCGGGCGGCCAGGACATACGGATCGGCGGGGGTCCCACCATGATCCGCGAGTTCCTTGCTGCACGGCTCGTCGACCACATGCACATCGCGGTGGTCCCGATCCTGCTGGGCCGTGGCGTACGCCTCTTGGACGGACTGGAGGGCCTCGAGAAGGACTACGAGGTCGAGGTCACCTCGTCGCCCAGCGGAGTGACGCATGTGACGTTCACCCGCCCGAACTGAGAGGCCTGCCCGGGCGCCGTCAGCTCTATCAGCTCACCGGAGTCTGGGAGTACTCGCTTCGCGAAGGACCGGCTACTGTCGTATCAGCGTCAACTCACCGGCAGGAACGTCTTCCGACGTTCGAAGTCGGTCACGGTGCGACGAGCATCGTCAAAGGCGGCGGTGATGGCGGCGTCGTCCGAACGTTTCTCGACGATCTCCGCCTCCTCGGCAGGCCGGACCCGCCAGCCGTGGCGGAACACGAGGTCGCCGCCGATCCACGCGCCGACGAGGATCGCCACCTCCGCCGCTGCGAGGAACCTGAGCCGCCGCCGGCCCGCCGGGACGGCCACGACCAACGCGACGAGTGCCGTGGTGTTGATGAGTCCGTGGATCGTGGCCGGCTTCCGGACCGGATGATCCGGCGGCACGGTCAGCCAGTCGATCCATCCGACGAGGCCGGCCGCCAAGGTGGTAGCGGCGGCGCTCGCCGTGGCCAGATCACCGAGCCGGAGCCCCTTCGCCGAGCCGTTCCGTTCCCACAGTTCGGCGGCGATCGCCACTGGGATGAGAACCACTGGACCATCCGACATGATCGCGTGGATCGGATGACCGTGGACGACAGGATGCTTCGGCAGATCCACCTCGTGCCCTCCTATCCGTTGCGAGCGAGGTCGGCGTCCTTCGCCAAGGGCGCTGAGACTGAAGCGTAGAGGGCCTCGTAGGTGGCCAGACAAGCGTCGAAGTCGAGGTGGTCGATCGCGTGCTGGCGGCAGCGCCGCCGATCGAGCGTCGCAACTGACCGAACGGCCGCGATCGCCGCTGCCACGTTCCCTGGCTCCACGAGAAAGCCGGTGACCGCATCGTCGATGACCTCGGTGAGTCCGCCGCGCGCGAAGGCGACCACCGGCGTCCCCGCAGCCTGTGCCTCGGCGGCAACCAAGCCGAACGGCTCATCCCAGTCGCTCGGACAGAGAACTGCCCGGGCCGAAGCGAGCCTCCGCCATAGCTCGATCCGAGGCAGCGGTTCGTGAAACATGACTCTTGGATCGCCCTCGTGCCGCCATCGGAGGTCGCGAGCATAGTCCTCGTCGTAGGCGGCTCCGTACAGGTCGATCCGCTCCCCGGACAGCAACGCGATCTCGACTGCCACGGCCGCACCCTTTTCGGCGCTGAGCCGTCCGGCAAAGATCAGCCCTTCGCCAGGCAGGTCGGACCACGGGATCACGCTGACCGGCACGCCGTTGCGGATGACTCGATCGAACCTGACAAGCGGGCTCCATGCGCGTGCCTGCGCAGCCGAGACACCGACGACGATGCCAGGTTGGGCGGCGCTCTGCGCCTCGCGCAGCGCGCCAGCGGCCTCGGGCTCTGGTGGGAGATGGACCGTATGGATCACGGGAGCGCGTCCCGCCCGGGCCCGCCGCAGGGCCGGTGGATCGAAGCCGTGGCTGTGCACGATGTCATATCCACCGCGCTCGATGATCCCAAAGACGTGCTCGTAGGCGTCGTCAAGTGCGCCAAGCGAGCGCCGTGGCTGGCCGGGGCGGATGAGCGCGGCCGACAGGCTCGCCGCCTCGATCCCGGAGTCGACGACGTGCGCCCCTGGGATCAGCGAACCCGTGGCGGCGTACACATCGACGTCATGCCCGTGTCGGGTCAGCCCGACCGCAAGATCGGCGGCCATGACTTGCGATCCGCCCTGCTGCGGCTCCGAGATGGTCGTCACCAGCGGGGCGACAAGGGCGATTCGCATTCTACGGGTCAGGTCTTCTCCTTGACCGGGGGCATCGGAGGATCTACCGCGCTCATGATGTCGCAGATGACCGCTTCCTTGCGGAAGACGCATGTCACTCGCCGGCCCACAGCGTCCCTAGGGGAATGGACTAGCGGGCCGAACGTGCGTATGTGACGGTTCCAGTCTCCGGCTCGAAGTACGCGCGCGGCACATCAACCGCCGTCGGAGCCAACCCTCAGGACGAGCTTGCCATGGGTCCCCTGCTGGAACGCCTGGACCGCATCGCCAGCCTGGTCCAGCGAGTAGACGCCCTGGATCGGGACGCGAAGCGCTCCGGAGCCTGCGAGCTCTCCGAGCAGGCGCAGCTTGTCGGCGGTCGGCGCAGCGTTCACGTTGTGGCCGATGACGCCTCGGGTCGCGAGCTGATCGACGTCCGCGGCACCAAGGAGCGTCGCAAGATGACCGCCCCCGCGAACGACGGACGCCAGCTCGGTCAGTGCGTCCTTCTGATCCACGAGATCGACCAGGGCGGCAACGCCATCCGGGTAACGGCTTCGCGCGGCATCGGCGACGCTGCCAGCCGAATAGTCGATCGTATCGGTTGCGCCGAGCTCGCGAACGAAGGCCTCCTCGTCCGGGCGGGCGGTCGCGACGACGGTCAGCCCGCGCTGCGCGGCGAGCTGGATGGCCATGGTGCCGACGCCGCCGGTCGCGCCGACGATCAGGACGACATCGCCTTCCTGGCCATCGATCGCCTCGAGGAGGTCGAGGGCGGCGGAGCCGGCGAGCGGCAAGGCGGCGGCGTCGTGGAAGTCCAGGCCGGCCGGTTTCTGGGCGAGAACCAGCTCGGGCCCACCCACGACGTACTGGGCGAAGGCACCGCTCTTGAGCGGCGGCGTCGAGGGGATGAAGCCGAAGACTTCATCGCCCGCTGCGAACTCGCGGCCGCCCGGCCCGACCGTCTCGACGACACCCGCGAAGTCACGCCCGACCACCGTCGGAAGGTCGTGCTCCATCATGCCGAACAGGAAGCCATTAGCCTGGTAGACGTCGAAGCCGTTGACGCTCGCGGCTCGCACAGCGACCAGGACGTCGCCCTCGCCGACCTCCGGCTTGGGCACGGTCACCAGGGCCGCAGGCTTGTCGGCGCTTTCGAGCGCGAACGCCTTCATATGGATACCTCAGATGCAAATGGAGTGGTTCCTCGGGTTGAACCGTGCCAGCCTAGCACAAGTGGAGACTGACCTCCGGTTGTAGTACGATGGGGTCGTGGCAGCATCTCGCGAGGACGCACGAACGCTCAGGGTCGACGCTGAGCGCAACCGCGTTCGGATCGTTGAAGCCGCAGAGGCGGCATTCGCCGAGCACGGGCTCGACGTTCCGCTCGAAGACGTGGCTGAGGATGCCGGCGTCGGTATCGCCACCCTCTACCGGCGCTATCCGAGCCGCGACGACCTGATCGCAGCCTGCTTCGAGCGGCGCCTGGAGGAGTACGCCCGCACGGCCGAGGAGGCACTTGAGGCGCCCGACGGCTGGTCGGGCTTCCGGGCGTATGTCGAGCGGGTCTGCGAGATGCAGGCCGTCGACCGCGGCCTCAAGGACGTGTTGACGAGGACGTTCCCGAACGCCAAGGCGCTCGAGGCGCATCGGCGGCGCGGATACGACCTGTCAGTCCGGTTGATCGAGCGCGCGCAGGCCGAAGGATCGCTTCGGTCGGACTTCGTCCCGGAGGACTTCGTCCTGCTGCTCATGGCGAACGCGGGCGTCGTCCAAGGTTCCGGTGGATCCGCGCCGGAGGCCTGGCGGCGGTTCCTCGGCGTGATGATCGACGGGTGCCGGAGCGAGGGAGCCGGCGCCCTCTCATCCCCCCCGACACCCCGCCAGATGATGCGGGCGATGCGACGGCTCGTCCGACCAGTGAATGCAACGAGGAGCAAGTCATGACGGTGTCAGCCTTTACGACAAGCAGCTCGTCCGGGACGCCCTTGGCCGGCGTCGAATACCGGCCGGGCGTCTGCAACATCGGTCCCGCCGAGATCGCCCGCCGGCGTCGAGCGGGGCACGTCGGCCTGCTGATCACCATCGCAGCGTTCGCTGCCCTGGTGGCGATCGATGCGCCGCCACTCGCCCGCCTGATCCTGATTCTGCCCGCAGCGGCGGCTGCATCCGGCTACCTGCAGGCGTGGTTGAAGTTCTGCGCCGGTTTCGGGTCGCGCGGGATCTTCAATTTCGGACCTGTCGGAGCCACGCAGCAGGTCGTGGATGAGGACAACCGCGCCCGTGATCGCGCCAGAGCCAACCGAATCGGCCTCGCGAGCCTCGCGATCGGTATGGCCGTCGGCGTCGTGGCTGTGGTCATCGTCCCGTTCTGAGGCCCGGCTCGATGGCCACGCCTGTCCGCCTTGCCCAGCGACGAGCAGCCGACCGCGAAGCAGATCTCGGTGACGCTCAGGTCGCCACGACGCAGCAGCGCCATCGCGCGCTCGGTGCGCCGTGTCATCAGGTAGCGTACGGCGACTCGCCGTAGGCGACCTTGAACTGACGGCTGAGGTGCCCGGCCGACATGTGCACGCCGCGGGCGAGCGCCTCGACACACACGGTCGTGGTCAGGTACCGACGTAGGCCGCGAGGTGCTCGCCGGTGAGGGTGGAGCGGGCGGCGACGAGGTCGGCGGGTATGCCCTCGAAGACGATCCGGCCGCCGTCGTGGCCGGCGCCGGGGCCGAGGTCGATGATCCAGTCGGCGTGCGCCATGACCGCCTGGTGGTGCGCGATGACGATGACCGACTTGCCGGAGTCGACGAGCCGGTCGATCAGGCCCAACAGATGCTCGACGTCGGCGAGGTGGAGGCCGGTGGTCGGCTCATCGAGCACGTAGACGCCGCCCTTCTCGGCCATATGAGTGGCCAGCCTGAGGCGCTGCCGCTCGCCACCGGACAGCGTCGGGAGCGGCTGACCGAGGCTGAGGTAGCCGAGCCCGACGTCGAGCAGGCGCTCGAGGATCGCGTGCGCGGCCGGCGTACGCGCCTCGCCGGCGCCGAAGAACGCCTCGGC
Source organism: uncultured Chloroflexia bacterium (assembly GCA_963778645.1). Lineage (GTDB taxonomy): Bacteria > Chloroflexota > Limnocylindria > Limnocylindrales > CSP1-4 > SPCO01. The sequence goes on along the minus strand of CAVZVH010000039.1, from coordinate 66,219 downwards.
CTCGGTGACCGGCATCGCGAGCACCTCGCTGATGTCCTTCCCCCCGAGCTTGTACTCCAGCACCGAGGCCTGGAACCGCTTCCCCTCGCACTCCTCGCAGGTGGTGGCGACGCCGGCCATCATCGCGAGGTCGGTGTAGGTGACCCCGGCGCCGTTGCATGTCGGGCAGGCGCCCTCGGAGTTGGCGCTGAACAGGGCCGGCTTCACGCCGTTGGCCTTCGCGAACGCCGTGCGGATCGGGTCGAGTAGGCCGGTGTATGTCGCCGGGTTGCTCCGTCGCGAGCCCTTGATCGCCGTCTGGTCGACCGACACCACCCCGTCCCGGACCGATACCGAGCCGTGGATCAGGGAGCTCTTGCCGGAACCGGCCACGCCGGTCACCACCACCAGCACGCCGAGCGGGATATCGACGTCGACGTGCTGCAGGTTGTGGGCGCTCGCGCCGCGCACCTCCAACACGCCTGACCGCGACCGCACCGAAGGCTTCAATGAGGCGCGGTCGTCCAGGTGCCGCCCGGTCAGCGTGCCGCTGGCCCGCAGCCCGTCGACGGTACCCTCGAACACGACCTCGCCGCCGCTCGTGCCGGCGCCAGGGCCGAGATCGACGACGTGGTCGGCGACCTCGATCGTCTCGGGCTTGTGTTCCACGACCAGCACGGTGTTGCCCTTGTCCCGCAGCTGCACCAGCAGATCGTTCATCCGCTGGATGTCGTGGGGGTGGAGCCCGATCGTCGGCTCGTCGAAGACGTAGGTGACATCAGTGAGCGACGACCCGAGGTGGCGGATCATCTTGGTGCGCTGCGCCTCGCCGCCCGAGAGCGTCCCGGACGGGCGATCGAGGCTGAGGTAGCCCAGTCCGATCTCGACGAACGAGTCGAGGCTGTGCCGCAGGGTCGTCAGCAGCGGCCCGACGGAGGGTTCGTCCAAGCCGCGCACCCACTCGGCGAGGTCGCTGATCTGCATCGCGCAGGCGTCGGCGATGTTGATTCCCTTGATCTTCGACGACCGCGCCCCCTCGTTTAGCCGGGTGCCGCCGCACTCGGGACAGGCGGTGAACGTCGCCGCCCGCTCGACGAACGCCCGGATGTGCGGCTGGAGCGAGTCGATGTCCTTGGACAGCATCGATTTCTGGATCTTGGGGATCAGCCCCTCGTAGGTCAGGTTGACGCCATTGACCTTCACCTTGGTCGGCTCGCGGTACAGGAAGTCGTGCCGCTCCTTCTCGGTGAACTCGCGGATCGGCTTGTTCGGGTCGAGGAAGCCCGACGCGGTGTAGATCCCCACGGTCCACCAGCTGTCCACCTTGTAGCCGGGGATGGTGATCGCGCCCTCGGCGATCGACTTGGAGTCGTCGAACAGCTGGCCGAGGTCCACGTCGGAGACGGTGCCGATGCCCTCGCATCGCGGGCACATGCCGCCGGTGATCGAGAAGCTCGCGCTCGTCGCCTTGCGGGCCCCGCGCTCGACGGTGACCGCCCCGGACCCGCGGGCCGAAGCGATATTGAACGAGAACGCCTGGGCCGAGCCGATGTGCGGCTGCCCGAGCCGACTGAAGAGGATGCGCAGCATCGCGTTGGCGTCGGTGGCGGTACCGACCGTGGAGCGGACGTTGGCGCCCATCCGCTCCTGGTCGACGATGATCGCGGTCGTCAGCCCGTCGAGCACGTCGACGTCAGGCCGGTCCAGCGTCGGCATGAAACCCTGCACGAAGGCGCTGTACGTCTCGTTGATCATCCGCTGCGACTCCGCGGCGATCGTGTCGAATACCAGCGAGCTCTTGCCCGAGCCGGAGACGCCGGTGAACACCGTCAGCCGGCGTTTCGGGATCTCGATGCTGACGTCCTTGAGGTTGTTCACGCGCGCGCCCTGCACACGGATCAGATCGTGGCGGTCGGCAAGGTGCAGCTCAGGCGAGCGCGTGTCGGTCCTCGTGGCCAAGCTCATCGTGTCGCCATCTTAGGCGGGGTCGGCGATCAACGGTCGCCGAGCAGGGCGCCTCGTCACCTTTTTCGCCAGGCACAACGGCATCCCGCCGACGCTGGCGCGCCTCGTTCAGCCCATCTCACTAGCTCAGGAGCAGACCGACCCCCAGACCGATCAGCCACAACGACCAGGCGATGTAGGCGATCGGAACGATGGTGCCGGCCAACGGCCAGCCACGCTCCTCGTTCGGACCGACGAACTCGAGGGTCCCGATCAACAGGGCAGCGCCGATCGGGATGCCGAGGAGTCCGAGCCAGCCGGGTATGACTGCCGTCGAGAGGACGGACGCCGCCACCAGGAGCGTCCAGATGCCCGTGAGCAGGTAGCCGAGGTGCTCGCCGATGCCGACGCCCAGGAGCCGGTGCAGCGTCGCGAACGTCAGCTCGATCGAGCGCTTGGTCGCCGCGTCATCCCGACCTTCCGCAGCGATGTAGCGACGGGCCAACTCCGGCACCGCGAACGGCCAGCGAACAAGCCCAAGCCCCTGCACCAGGGCAGCCGCGGAACCGATGACGATCGAGGCTACCGTCAGCGGCGCCGAGGCGCCGAGAGCGACGCTGAGCATCGCCACCAACGGCAGCATGGCCAGGGCGCTCAGCAACAGCGCCTCCCAACGCATGATCAGCCGCGAGCCCCCGGCAGCGAACCGCCGAAGGATCTCATCCGGTTCCTTGCGGAGGATGTTCGGGTAGTCGAACGCCCTACCGAGTTCGAAAAAGGCCAGGTTGAAGGCGATCGGGACCGCGATCAACAGGGCCGCGGTCACGACCTCCGTGTTCATGCGGCCGCGAAGGCGCCCGCCTCCCCGCGTGACAGGACTTTCCAGAGGACGACGCCGGTGATGAGCTGCGAGGCGAGGGCGCCGCTGATGCCGTAAACAGGCCAGCCCGCGGCAAGGGCGACGCCGACGCCCGACGTGACGGCCCAGCCGACCGCCCAGGCAACGCCCGAAGCGACGACCCATACCCAGGCATTGGCGACCCGTGCTCGCATGAGCAAGGCCGCCTGCCCGGCGCCGAGGGCCAGGCCCGAGATGGCACCGAGCACGATGGCTTCAGACTGAATGTCGATCTGACCGATCACCGCGGTGACGGCGGCGAGGGCCACCCCCAGCCCCATCGCGGTTGCTCCGGCCCACAGGGCCATCGCCTGCGGGCGAAGAAGCCCAAGCGCAATCGCCTGGCCAGCGCCGATGATGGCTCCGGCGATGAGGCCGGAGATCAGGGCAGCGGGCACGGTCGCAGCTGGCCCGCCGATGAGATGCCCGATGAAACCGCCGATCGGAAAGCCAACGATGGCGATGATCCAGCGCAGCAGCAGTGTTCGCCCAGATCCGCCTAGGGCGGGCACGCGCGGTGTGGTCGACACGGTCTGACTCCTCGGGCGCACTGGCCCAGTCGAGTGAGGTTCAGACCGCGCGTAGTCGTGACGGACCGCGAACAGGCTGTAGGGGACAGAGCCCAATGCCTCGCTTCAGGGAGTGTGCGCCTCTCGGCGCCAGATTGATACGCCGCATTGATGGTGAGCTCGGTGTGCCCTATCCATGCTCAGTGGATACAGCCGGAGAGTGTCCAGTCCGCGAAGGGACGCATCGGCTGGACTCCAAGCCAAGCGCGGCAGGCTGCCCCCGGCGACGGTCATCGGCCGCGTCACGCGACCGATCGCCCGTCCGGGATGGCTCCCGCAGGAGTTCGACGCGCCAGCGCGTCGGCTCCTCCTCCTGGACGCCTCGCGGCCAGGGTAGGTCCACCGAAACGGCGAACAGATCGGCCAGGGACACGCCCTCGCCACCGGCCAGTACCCGGACAAGGAGGATCGCCGGCGTGGCGACCATAGCCACAAGGACGATGATCTCGAACAGCGACTGGATGTCGTTCACGAAGAGCTCCTGGGCTTCTGCCGGACCCGGCGTGCCGGGCAACCGGCCTGCGATTTAACGTCGCGGCCCAGCCTGCTCCTTGGAGCGCGCTCCAAGTCAAGCCCCAAATTTCGCTATGGAAACCGATGCCATGAAGCTGGATCGCGACCCCTTGACTTGGAGTGCACTCCAAGTTGTAACTTGTGACTCATGACGATGACGCGAACCATCCAGGACGCCGCAGCGGAGACGGGCGTGAGCCGCGACACCCTGCGGTATTACGAGCGAATTGGCATCTTGCCCGGCGTGGCGAGATCAGAGAGCGGCCATCGACGGTTCAGCGAGAACGACATGGGCTGGATCAAGCTCGTGCAGTGCCTTCGCGCGACTGGAATGCCGATCGAGGATCTGCACACGTACGCCGAGTTGGCGCAGCAGGGCGACTCGACGGCCGCCGAGCGCCTTCGGCTGCTCCAGGACCACCGACGCCGGATCCAGGACGACATGCAGGAACTCGCGACGGCGCTCGAGCTCGTCGAGCGCAAGATCTCCGGCTACGACGAACTGCTCGCTCGCGGGCTGAAGGTCGATCCGCCGGACCATCGGCCTGCGCCACGGCGCGTCCATGTGTCGACTTCGCCGGCGCGTGGCCGATCAAGCCGCTCCTAGTCCGATCGAACGGCGCAGGGATCGGGGACGCTGGTGTCCTTTCAGGCGTACCTCGACAACATCGAAGAGAAGACTGGCCTCACTCCGCGCCAGTTCATCGAGCTCGCCCACGAGAAGGGCCTCGACGACCCGGCCGTGAAGGCCGGCGTCATCGTCGACTGGCTGAAGGCGGACTACGACCTCGGCCGCGGGCACGCGATGGCCCTGGTGCACGTCATCAAGAAGGGTCCGCAGATCGACGCGAAGCATGTCGGCTCAGGCGGCTCGCATAGTGACCCGTCGGACATGCTCTGGCTGGACGGTAAGGCCACCAACCCGCTGTGAAGATCGTCGTCAACGCGATGACCCGCGCCCGGTGCTGACAGACCCCGAGGCGCGCTACTTGCCCGACCCCGAGGGCATCATCACGGCGGGCCACGACAACAAGACCGCTCGAACGGTCGCGTTCCGCCGGGACGAGACGGTCAATGAGCGTGCTCTCGTGGCGATGTTCAAGCAGATCATCGCGAACAACCGGGCCGGCGGCTGGCGAAGACTCAAGGCCGAATGAGCGGCAGCGCCAGTCGAACGCCCGCGTCGACACTGCTGGGGTACAGTGCAGCGGCCCATCTTTCGACGCGTGAGGTAGCACGGCCATATGCCGCTGACTCAGGCTCTCGACGACCTCCCGGTCGTCGGGGTCTTCGTTCTCTTCGCGGTCGTCTCGCTCGCCGTGTACGAGGTCGGCTTCCGGGTCGGTCGCTGGTGGCAGGTCCGGACGCCGGGCGAGCAGGAGGGTCCGACGGGCGTCCTCGTGGGGTCGATCCTGGCGCTGCTGGCATTCCTGCTGGCGATCACCATGGGCATGGCATCCGACCGGTTCGACACCCGGCGCGGCCTCGTCCTGGCTGAGGCGAACGCGATCGGTACGACGTATCTTCGGGCCGGCTACCTCCCCGAGCCTGCCTCGAGCGAGATCCGGAACCATCTCCGCGAATACGTGCCGCTCCGCATCGCGCCGTCCGATCGGGCGACGCTCGCGGCGAACATCCAGCGGTCATCCGAGGTGCTGGACGAACTGTGGGCCGTGGCCGAGGAGGTCGCACGATCACCGGAGAGCAACGACGTCACTGCCCTCTTCATCGAATCGCTCAACGAGACCATCGACCTGAACACAGCCCGAATCACCGCGGGCATCTACGCGCGCGTGCCCGAGACGATCCTGTGGCTCCTGATCGGCGGGTCCGTCCTCACGCTCGCGATGGTCGGCTACAGCGCCGGGACCACTGGCCAGCGCAGCGTGCTCAGCGCCGTCGTGCTGGTCCTCGCCCTCGGTGCGGTCATCACGCTCGTCGTCGACCTCGACCGGCCGAGAGACGGGTTCATCCAGGTGAGCCAGCTACCGATGATCAACCTCCAGCAGAAGCTCGGCCCGCCGTCCTGACCCATCGGCCCGTGTCGGTCACACGTCGCGATCACAGCGCGAATGACTGAGGGCACCATCATCACCCCCCATTTGATGCCGAACCCCGACACCACTCACCCGCACCGGGAGACGACGTGACCAGCCGGACGATCGCGATCGGCGGCAGTCGTTACCCGCTGGTCCTGCCAAACATCCGCGATCCGCGACTGCATGTCGCGGCGGTCATCATCACGATCCACGTGCTCGGGCAGGTCGGGCTGCACTTCCAGGTGAGCGTGCCGCAGGTCCTCGCGGCGATACTTGCCAGCGCGATCATCGAGGTCATCCTCACCTTCCGCCAGACCCGCTCCTTCATCTGGCCGGCGAGCGCGATGCTGACCGGCAGCGGTGTCGCGCTCATCCTTCGCGTCGTCGGAACGCCTCCTGACGATCCATGGAACACCTACGGCTGGTACGTGTTCGCGGCCGTGGGCGGCCTCTCGCTCTTGTCGAAGTACGTCATCCGCTACCGCGGTTCCCACGTGTTCAACCCGTCCAACATCGGGCTGGTCGTGGCCTTCGTGGTGCTCGGCAGCTCGCTCGTCGAGCCCCTCGACTTCTGGTGGGCTCCCCTGAACGTCTGGATGATCACGGCCTACGTCGTCATCATCGGGGGTGGGCTGCTCATCACCCGGCGGCTGCACCTCCTCGCCCTGGCGGCGAGTTTCTGGGTCGCCCTGACGGTAGGCGTCGGGCTCCTCGCCGGCTCGGGCCACTGCATGACCGCGAATTGGGCGTTCGCACCCGTCTGCGGTGTCGACTACTGGCGAGTGATCGTCACGTCACCGGAAGTGCTGATCTTCCTGTTCTTCATGATCACGGACCCGAAGACCGTGCCAGCGGGGCGCGTCGGGCGAGTGGTGTTCGGCCTCCTCGTGGCGGTCGCCAGCACACTCCTGATGGCGCCGCAGACCGACGAGTTCGGGACCAAGGTCGCGCTCCTCGCGGGTCTGGTCGTCGTGTGCGCCGGTCGTCCGATCCTCGATCGCCTCCTTCCCGAACCGCGATCGGCGGCCGACGAGTTCGGCCGGTTCGCGACCCGACTCGCGGTCGGCGGCGATCCTGGTGCCGGGGTGGTGCGTGGCGCCGTTCGGGTCGGGCTGATCGTCGCCGTCGTCCTCGCCATCGGGGCCGGCATCGTCGTCGCCGGCACGCCAGCTCGCGGGTTCGTCCCTGTCGACACGGCCGGGGTGCTGGACCGGGTGCCCCACCAGGTCGATCCAGCGACGTTCCCGACGATCACCGTCGAGCAGGATGTCGCGGACTGGGACCATGAGATCGCCGGTCCTGGAGCCCAGGAGATCGTGTTGACGCTGGCCGAGAACCTCGAGCTCGAGAACCAGGCGCTACTTCGGGCGGACGGGTCCATCCTCCCGGCCGTCGATCACGGCGACCGCCTCACCGAGATGCGAGGTCGGCTCCAGGACGCCATCGCGAGCGGGACGACCGTCGTCGCCCGGTACCGGTTCGACGCCCTGGACATGTCCCTCGTGGAGCCCTTCGGCGTACAGACCGGCCTGAGCCTGGGTCTTGATGGCCGAGGCACGATGACCGCGGAGACCTATGACGCCGCCGGTACCTTGCAGGCGCAAGAGACGTCGCCGTTCGCCCTGCGGTTCGTCATGCGCCGTGCGACCGGAGACCGATGGCTCACCGTGGCCGTCCTGCCGGCGGAGACCGGCGGCTGATCGGAGAGGCGTACGCGCCTCGGATCCGTCGGCTCAGACGCCGAGCGCGCGGGACGCCATCGCCGTTCCGGTGATCCGTGCCTGGATCTTCGCGAAGGCCGTGTCTCGCGACGTCGAGGTGTCGTCGCCGAACGGCGAGAAGCCGCAGTCGTCGGTCGTGCCGAGGTGGCCAGGGTCGATGAATCGTGCCGCCTCGAGCACCCGGTCGCGAACCTCTTCCGGCTGTCTCGACGCGCGGGTCGATGGGGTCGGTCACGCCGACGAAGATCCGGCGGTCACCGGTGGCATGGTCTCCCAGGATCCTGAGCACCCGCTCGCGATCCGCGTCACTGGCGAGCTGGACGAAGAACGTGTTCACGTTCATGCGGAACAGCCCCGGCAGCAGCTGCCCGTAGTCGATGTCGGCGCTGTGGGTCGAATCCTGGTCACCGCCGGGACAGGTATGGACGCCCACCTGCGCTCGTTCGTCGTCGGTCAACCGTCCGAGAACCTGGTTGTTCAGGTCCACGAACGAGTCGAGCAACCCCTTCGATGGATCCAGCTTGATCGAAAGGCGTGCCTCGGTGAAGTCGATCTGGACGGTCGCGCCACGCTCGATGCAGCCACGGATCTCGGCTGCCGCCTCGGCGACGAGGTCCTCGATGAAGGCCTCTCGCGGATATCCGGCGATCCCATCCGGGGGATAGATGAGACTCACCGCCGACGCGGAGATCACGGCCTGCTTCAGTCGAGCCTCGGTCTGCCCCTGGGCGGCATCGAGGTAGGACCACGCCTGCGTGGCGTAGCGGAACGGGCCGGCCGTCAGGAGGGGCAACTGGCGCGTGTGACCGTCTTCGAAGGGGATCGTCACGCCGCCTGGGGCGAGGTTGGCCAGACCGGCCAACGGGTAGCTGATGAAGCTGGGCTTGCGCTGTTCGCCGTCGGTGACGACCGGCGAGCCCGTGTCTTCGAAGCGCCGAAGCGTGTCGCGCACGGCGTCATCGAACAGGGCATCGAGCCGCTCCGCCGGGATCGTCCCGTCGGCCGCGGCCTGCATGCCATCCTGAAGCGCCTGCGGCCTGGGGATGCTGCCGATCGGTTCAGTGGGGAGTGCCATGGCCGCATGCTAATCGACGGAGGCAGTCGTCGACATGCACGGCGCGCGCGGCGTCACGGCCGCACGGACGTTGCGCTGCCGCATACTGTGCCGATCCCCAGTTCCGCTACAGGAGATGGTGCTTTGGCACGCGACGAAGAACGCCTCATCCGCGCGCGGGAAGAACCGATCGTCGGTGGACTGCCCGATGCCCCGGGCATCCTGACGGCGCTCCTGTTGACGCCCAACCTGGGGATCCATCTGCGCGGCCTCGCCGATGAACTGCTGGTCAACGACTTTGCGGGCGCGACGATCGTTCGCGCCGAGCGCGAGATGCTCGCGACGGCGGTCTCGGCGGGCAACGACTGCTTCTATTGCATGGACTCCCACGGAGCGTTCGCGACCGCGTTGCTCGAACGGACCGGGGCGTCGGAGCGCGTGCCGCTGGTCGATGGGATCAAGGTCGGGTCGTTCGATGGCCTCGACGACAAGATGCAGGCCCTGCTCCATATCGCCCGAACCGTCCGAGGCGAACCTCGTGACCTCACCGCCGCCGACGTCGCGGCGGCGCACGCCGCCGGTGCGACCGATGCCGACGTCCAGCTCGCGGTGCTCATCGCGGCGGCCTTCTCGATGTACAACCGGCTGGTCGAGGGGTTCCGTGCCAGGACCCCGCCGAGCACCGAGGTCTACCACGGTCCCGCGGCCGAGATCGCCGAGCACGGCTACAGCGGTCGGCCTGTCGCGTCCGTCCAGGGCTGAGGTCGGAACCGGCAGGATCGGTAGATCCAACGAACCGTCGGGCCATGCCGGCGCTAGACCCTGGGATCCGGATCGGCGTGACCCAGTGGTCCGTGGATGGACGGGGGCCCGATACGATCCACCAGGCCGCGACCCTCGGCTTCGACGCCATCCATCTGAGTTCAGGCGAGCTGGACGGCGACATGCGGCTGGACGACGCCTCCCTGCGCGATCGGTATGTGCAAGCGGCGGGTGAGACCGGCGTTGCCATCGGCGCGATCGCGCCGGGCGATCTCAATGACCTCGGATTGACGAGCCCGACCGGCTCCGTGAACGCTCGCAAGTGCCGGGACAGCGTCCGGATCGCGATCGACGCCGCTGTCGAGATGCGCGTCCCCCTGGTGTTCCTGCCCAGCTTCCGAGCGGGCGAGATCCGCGACGAATCCGACCTGTGGCGGACGGCCAAGGTCCTGGCCGAGGCCTGCGATCAAGCGGCCGGCAGCATGGTAACGATCGCGACCGAGAACACGCTTGGCGCCGACGGCAACCTGAGGCTCCTGGAGGCCGTTGGTCGGCCGGAACTGCGCGTGCTGCTCGACACGCAGAACCCGGCCCTGTGGGGACACGCCGTGGCGCCGCTGGTCGTGGACCTGTGGCCGCACCTGATCGACCAGGTCCATGTCAAGGACGGCCGCGGCGGCCAGATGGGCAACGCCGTGCTGGGCGAGGGAGAATCCGGCTTCCTCGAGACCGCGATCGCCCTGCGGGAGCGCAGATTCGCGGGCATGCTGATCAGCGAGAACGACTACCACGGAGAGCGCCAGGCCTTCGCGCTGCGCGACATCGCGGTGCTGGCCGAGGTCTTCGGCTCGTAGCGTCGCACCCTTCCCGTCGCCCATCGACGATCCCCCACCAGGAGTCGGTCCCATGGAGCCACTGCGAGTCGGATTCATCGGCGCGGGCGTCTTCTCCACCTGGGCGATCTACCCGGCCCTGCACCTGGCCCCGATCGACCTGCGAGCCGTTTGCGATACCAACGAGGCGAAGGCCCGCGATGCGGCGAGCCGATTCGGCGGCAGCGGTCGCTGGTACACCGACCACCGCCGGATGTGGGAACAGGAGGACCTCGAGGCTGTCATCGTGTGGATGAAGCCGGGCCCACGGCAGGCCCTGGTGCTCGAATTGCTCGACGCCGGCTACCACGTGCTGATCCCCAAGCCGCCCGCGCTGTCACTGGAGGACTGCCGGGAGCTGGCGGCGGCCTCGACCCGCACGGGCAAGCGCGTGATGGTCCACTTCCACCGACGATTCAGCCATGCCGTCAACGAGGCCCGGCGGATCATGGCGCGGCCGTCGTTCGGGGCGCTGACCCAGCTCTCCTGCTCGTTCTGTTCCGGCCCATACGACGAGGTCAGGGCAGCGGGCTACGACGGGCCCGCGCACGCCTACCTCTGCGACTTCGCCGTGCACCACCTGGACCTGGCGCGCTGGTTGGGCGGCGAGGTGCGGCAGGCGAGCATGTACCACGACGAGCGCAACGGCGGCAACGCCTTCGCGGTCGCGCTCCACTTCGAGAGCGGGGCGGTGGGCAACCTGCAGCTCAACAGCCAGCGGGTCTGGTGGCGCAACTACGACCGGATCGAGATCACCGGCGAGGGCGAGCACATCCTGATCGACGGTCTGTGGAGCTACCGCCACTACACGCGGGGCGACAACACCTTCTCGGACAACTACAGCGACGAGCGCAGCGGTGAACTGGGCGGAGACGGCCCGGCGCTGGTCGAGTTCGTCACGGCCATTCGAGAGGATCGGCAACCGATCGCCAGCATCCAGGACGCGGTCCGGACGATGCAGCTGTACCAGGCGATCTACGACGCCTACCGGGCCGGGCGGCAGGGTCCGTTGGAACTCTCCGAATCATGAGGCTCCCCACAGCCTCAATCGCCTGAAAGGTACCGATCCCACCACCCATCCTGTGGCTCGATCTGCTCGACGATGTCGATCCACATGCCGGCTGGGTCGACCACGCCGAACCGCCGTTGGCCCCACGGCTCATCGGTCAGGGGCAGGTCGCAGGGCAGTCCGGCCCGCACCAGGCGGTCGTACTCGGCGCCGGCGTCCTCGACCTGCAGGGTCAGGAACGAACCGTTTCCGCGATGGGCTCGCGGTGACGGTGGCGATGAGGGGTGATCGGGACGCATGAATGCGATCGACGTCGATCCCTCACCGGCGTCCGTCAGCAGGATGAACCAGGACGCCTCGAACGCGACGTCGAAGCCGAACCACGTGGTGTAGAAGTCGCGGCACTCGGGGAGGGCGTCCGTGACGACGACCGGATACGAGTCGACGATCCGCATGGGCGTCACGCCGGCGACCGCGGCCAACCGATCGAACCAACGGGGACGATGGCGCAGCCCTCCTGCCCAACGCTCCATGACGGCATGGATGGTCGTCCGTCGACCCGCAGTGTGCCACGCGGAGCCGGCCGACAACGACCGGCGGAGACCGGAGTACCCTGCGGTCGTCGCCGGCCCGCAAGCCGCGACCGAACGTCGGGGAGACGACATGCGACGGATCATCCTCATGCTCACGGTCGGAGCGATCGCCCTGTCGGCGGCCGCCTGTTCGACGGGCGGAAACTCGCCAAGCGGCGGCACCGGCGGCACGCTCGAAGGCACGACCTGGAAGCTCACGTCGTACGACGTGAGCGGCACCTCGACGACCGTTCCAGCCGACGTGTTCGTGGACGCCCGGTTCGCCGGCGGCACCGTGGTTGGTTCGAGTGGATGCAACGTCTACAACGGTCCAGCGACACAGACTGGGTCCTCGATCAAGATCGGACCGCTCGCTGGAACCCTGATCGGCTGTGAGGGTCCCGAAGCCGATGTAGAGACGGCCTATCTCGCCAACCTCGGCAGGGCCACGTCCTTCACCGCCACCGCGGACGGCCTCACGTTCTTCGACCCTGACGGCAAGGCGATCCTGGTCTATGCGGCCGGCCCGGCCAATCCGCTCGTGGGCGAATGGAACGTGACGGGCTACAACAACGGGAACCAGGCGGTCACGTCACCTCTGCCGGGAACGACCCTCACGGCGACATTTACCGCGGAGGAGATCTCCGGCTCCGGGGGCTGCAACACCTACAGCGGCCCCTACACCCTCGACGGGACGCACATCACGATCGGCCCTCTCGCCTCGACGCAGATGGCCTGTGAGCAGAACGTCATGGACCAGGAGGCGGCGTTCTTCGCCGCGCTGCAGACGCCGGCTCTCGTCGACGCGAGTGGCGGCATCGTCAGCCTTCGCGATCCGAATGGGACCACGCAGGTCACACTCGCTCCGAAGTAGGCCCCGACTCGATCCACGACGACATTGCGAGACGAAGGATTGATACGGTCGTCTTGACAGGCCAGCGGAGGGAGTGATGGCGACGATCCGACCGGTATTCCAGCACCAGGGTCCAGCGAGCAACTGCGTCATCGACGACATCGAGCTCGGCTGGGAATCGTGCACCGCATACGCGATGGCGATGCTCATCGACGTGGCGACGAACGGCGACAAGCGACCGAGGGGTTGCGCGGTCCGCATCAAGGTCACGCCGGAGGACGATGCCGGGGGCCTGACCCTGCGCCAGGTCGCAGACGTGGCGGCGGAGAAGTATGGCGTCATCGTCTCCGTCCGGACGGGAGCGAACGCCGTGAGCACCGCGAAGGCGACCGAGCAGATCAGCAAAGGTCGTGGCTTCCTGCTGCAAGGCAACAACGAGGCGTTCAAGGGCAAGGGCGACGCCGACCACGCGATCTGGGTGAACGAGGTCCGCGGGGGGACCCTCGCCGAGCCCGCCGAGGCGCTCGTCTATGACCCTCAGCGCAAGGCAGCGGTCTGGATCAAGTGGCGCAAGGTGCTGGCCTTCGGGGCAGCGCTCCATCTGAACAAGTCGGGAACGAGGAAGCTCGGGCCGGGCTTCCTGTATGCCGGGTTCCCGCCGCCTCGCCCGACACCCAAGGAGATGGCCGCCATGCCGGCTCCCGTCATCGATTCTGGAGTCGAATTGCGGTTCGGAGCCAAGCGCACGGCGCGGCAACCCGATCGCGTCCGCGCAACGGCGCCGGCTGGTCGGAGGGTCAACGTCAGACGCCGGCCCGATAGCCTCGCCAAGAAGCATATCGTGGACACGCTCGTCGATCGCGAGCTGTTCGAGGCCTTCCAGCGCACGGAGAACGGCAAGAAGCCCGCCGGCTCGAAGTCGCCGGTCTGGTTCGGGAACAAGGACGGCACGCTCTGGGTGCACGAGAGCGGACTGAAGCACATCGGAGGCCCGACATGACCGACCAACCGATCGACGACGTCAACGCCCGCGGGGAATCGGCATCCGACACCAGCGATGATGACCCGACGCCGGCATTGGCGGACCTCCCCGACGACATCGCGAACGGGGACCTGTCGTCGCTCCACCTGGTCGACGACGGAGTCCCAACGCCCGGCGACCTGGAAGATCCGGCTCCCGGCGTGCCGCTCGGCGACGACGAAGTCGGCATGTTGGAACTGGTCGAGGAGGACTAGTCCAGCGGCGATCCGCCGGATTTGCCTACCTGTGCGACCCTAGGGGCTCCGCCATCCCCGCTTCCCGCTGATGCCTATGCCCCGGCACTCCCCTCGCCCGTCGTCATTCGTCACGCTCGCATCGATCCTGCTGGCGCTCGTCGCCGTGTTCGCGACATCGTTCGTCGCGCCCCGGGCCGCGAAGGCCGCCGAGCCCACCGAAGGGATCGACATCAGCCACTGGCAGGGCGATATCGACTGGACCCAGGTTCGGGCTGCCGGCAAGGCCTTCGCGTTCATGAAGGCGTCCGAAGACATCGACTTCATCGATTCGACCTATGGCCTCAATCGAGCCAGGGCCAAGGCGGCCGGCCTGATCGTCGGTGCGTACCACTTCGCGCAACCGGACCCGTCGCCGGGTGACGCCGTCGCCGAGGCCGATCACTTCATCGCCACGGCCGGGATCGCCGACGGGGACCTGCCCCCGGTTCTCGATCTGGAGCGGACCGGCGGTTTGCCGCCCGCCGCTCTGCAGACCTGGGTGAAGGCCTACCTCGAGCGGATCCGCGAACGCACCGGGGTCCGTGGCGTGATCTACACGTCGCCCAACTTCTGGGCCACGAACATGGCCGGCACGGACTGGTTTGCGACGAACGGCTACCGGGTGGTCTGGGTCGCGCATTGGACGACCGCGCCGAGTCCGACGGTCCCAGCCTCTGATTGGGCCGGGTTCGGCTGGACGTTCTGGCAGTACACCTCGAGCGGGTCGGTGGCGGGAATCACCGGCCGCGTCGACCTGGACCGCTTCGATGGCGCGGACGTCTCATCGGTGGTCATCGACGTGGTCGGCGAGGAAGGCAACGAGCCCCCACCCAAGCCACCGTTCACGGACATCCGGACGTCCAAGTTCGCCAAGGACATCGCGTGGCTCTACGCCGAAGGCATCACGGCCGGTTGCTCACGGACGAAGTTCTGCCCGAATGACCGGGTCAGCCGCGGCCAGATGGCCTCGTTCCTGGCCCGTGCGCTGCGACTGCCCAAGACCACCAAGGACTACTTCCGGGACGACGATGGGTCCACCCACGAGGCGAACATCAACCGCATCGCCAAAGCGGGACTCGTGTCCGGCTGTGGCACCAAGCGGTTCTGCCCGACCTCGGCGCTCACCCGGGGCCAGCTCGCGTCGTTCATCGCCCGGGTCCTCGACCTGTCCGGGACGACGAAGGACTACTTCCGCGATGACAACAGCTCCACGCACCAGGGCAACATCAACCGGATCGCCCGCGCCGGCCTCACGAGCGGCTGCGGTCCGGGCCGGTACTGCCCGACTGGTGTCGTCACCCGTGGCCAGATGGCGGCCTTCCTGCACCGCACGTTCGGCTACTGACGTCGCCGGCAGCCATCGAGATCGACGTGGGGGTGGTGCTCGGGCTCGACACAAAGATCGCGTGGTCGTGGTCAACCCGCGCGATCGAGGGCATCATTGGGGAAGAGGGGGTATGAGCCTGTCCCTGCATGCCCGACCTGACGTGTCACACGCCCGGTTGACCCTGCGCCCATGGCTCGCCCGATTCGCGCGCGCGTTCGGGGCGAGCCTCGCTCTGCTCGTCCTGGGCGGCGCTGGGGTCGCCGCGGCCGCCGACATCGGATACCAGGACTTCGCCGTCCCCGGTGGCTCGGAGGTCACCGGTTCGAAGCCCGAGAGCAAGCTCTGGTTCAACGACGGCTCCTGGTGGGCGAGCATGTGGAGCGCGAGTCCGGCCGGGTTCTACATCCACAAGCTCGACCCGAGCACGGAGACGTGGAACCGGACGAGCACGCTCATCGACCCGCGTTCCCAGACCCGCGCCGACACGCTGTGGGACGGCACGAAGCTGTACGTCGCGTCGCAGCGCTCGGACGCCGATGGCGGTGACACCGGGTCGGGCTCGAGCTTCGAGGCCAGGCTCTACCGCTACAGCTACAACAGCTCGAACGACACATACACGCTCGACGGTGGCTTCCCCGCGTTGATGCGGACCGGGATCCGCAGCGAGACCCTGGTCATCGCCAAGGATTCGACCGGGAGGCTCTGGGCCACCTGGACCCTGGAGAACATCGGCGGCAACCTCGTCTACATCAACCACACGCTCAGCAGCGACGCCGCCTGGTCGAGCCCGGTGGCGTTGCCGGTCGCGGGGGCCGCCACAGCGCTCGACGACATCTCGTCGATCATCGCGTTCACCGTCTCCGGACAGCAACGGATCGGCGTGTTCTGGAGCAACCAGGTCGACAACAGGGACTACTTTGCCTGGCACGTCGATGGCGCCCCGGACACCGCCTGGACCGCCGAGATCGCCCAAGCGGCCACGACGGGCGACCCGCAGCCCGCCGACGACCACGTGAACCTGAAAGCCGACTCGAGCGGTCGGATCTACGCCGCGACCAAGACGAACAACACGTCGGCGAGCCAGCCGCTGGTGCAGCTGCTCGTGCGCCAGCCCGCCGGTGGCTGGTCCGCGCACCCCGTCTCCCGAGTCGCCGAAAGCCCGACCCGCGCGATCGTCGAGCTCGACACGTCAGCCGGGGTGCTCCACGTCTTCATGACCGGGCCGCACAACGGCAGCGGGAGCGGTCAGGACGGCGGGGACATCTACGAGAAGACGTCGCCGATGTCCGCGATCTCGTTCCCGGTCGGCGACGGGACGCCGGTGATCCGCGACGACGGCAGCTCGGGCCTGAACGACGCGACATCGACGAAGCAGAACCTCAACGCCGCGACCGGGATCGTCGTCCTCGCCTTCGACAACGAGACCGACTTCTACTGGCATCACCACGAGTCCTTCGGGCCCCCACCGGATGCGAACTTCACCGGGGCGCCGACGTCGGGAACCAGGCCGCTCACGGTGACCTTTACGAACACCTCGACCGGGACGGCGCCGCTCAGCTATGCCTGGAACTTCGGCGATCCGGCCTCGGGGGCGAGCAACACCTCGGGCCTCCGGAACCCGGTCCACACGTACAACAACCCGGGCACGTACAGCGTGACGTTGACGGTCGCCAACGCCGGCGGCGCCGACACGAGAACGAGGACCGGCTACATCTCGGTCAGTGCGCCCGTCCCGCCGGACGCCAACTTCACGGGAGCGCCGACATCGGGAACCTCGCCGCTCGCGGTGACCTTCACGAACACGTCGACCGGGACGGCGCCGCTCACCTATGCCTGGAACTTCGGCGATCCGGGGTCGGGGGCGAACAACACCTCGACGCTCGCGAACCCGATCCATACCTACAACCCCGGCAACTACAGCGTGACGCTGACGGTGACCAACGTCGCCGGCACCGACACGAGAACACGGACCAACTACATCTCGGTCGCGCCCCCGCCGGGCTCGAGGTTCCAATCGATCGCCCCGACCCGCGTCCTCGACAGCCGGGTGAACATCGGGCTGAGCGGGGTGTTCCGGGCCAACACCGCCCGGACATTCACGGTCGCGGACGGCACGCCGGTCCCGACCAACGCGGTGGCCGTGACCGGCAACCTGACCGTGACCGGCCAGACCAAGGCCGGCTACATCGTGCTGGCCCCGGCGGCCGGCGGCTCGACCTCGACGCTCAACTTCCCGGTCGGCGACACGCGGGCCAACGGCGTGACGGTCGCCCTGGGTGCGGGCGGCAGCCTGAACGCCGTGTACAAGGCCGCGGCGGGTGCGACCACCCACCTCGTGTTCGACGTGACCGGCTACTTCACGAGCGCGACTGGTGGGGCGAGGTTCCATTCGATCGCCCCGACCAGGGTGCTCGACAGTCGCGTCGATCTCGGGCTCAGCGGCGTCTTCCGGGCCAACGTCGCGCGAACATTCAAGGTCGCCGATGGGACGCCGGTCCCGGCCAATGCCGTCGCCGTCACGGGCAACCTGACCGTGACCGGCCAGACCAAGGCCGGCTACATCGTGCTGGCCCCGGCGGCCGGCGGCTCGACCTCGACGATCAACTTCCCGGTCGGCGACACGCGGGCCAATTCGGTCACCATCCCGCTCGGTAGTTCGGGCACCCTCAACGCCGTGTACAAGGCCGCGGCGGGCGGGAGGACCCACCTCGTCTTCGACGTGACCGGCTACTTCCTGGCGGGTTCGTCGGGCGCGTCCTACTTCCCGCTCGCGCCCCAGCGCGTCCTCGACAGCCGGGTGAACATCGGGCTGAGCGGGGTGTTCCGGGCCAACACCGCCCGGACATTCACGGTCGCGGACGGCACGCCGGTCCCGACCAACGCGGTGGCCGTGACCGGCAACCTGACCGTGACCGGCCAGACCAAGGCCGGCTACATCGTGCTGGCCCCGGCGGCCGGCGGCTCGACCTCGACGCTCAACTTCCCGGTCGGTGACACGCGGGCCAACGGCGTGACGGTCGCCCTGGGTGCGGGCGGCAGCCTGAACGCCGTGTACAAGGCCGCGGCGGGTGCGACCACCCACCTCGTGTTCGACGTGACCGGCTACTTCAGGTGACGGCCTGCTGAACGAATTCCGTTGACTTGACAACGAGCCTACGCTGACGAGGGCATGCCGCTGAGCGAACAAACGCTCGCCGGGCGAACGTTGGAGGTGGGCAGATGTATCCGGATCTCGGCCTATTGATCCTGCGCTTCTTCGTGGGAATGGTGGTGATCGCCCACGGACTCCAGAAGTTCGGCTTCCTCGGTGGCTATGGGATCGCCGGCACGGCCGGTTGGCTCGAAAGCATCGGCTTCGCCCCCGGCCGGATCTGGGTCTGGATCGTCGCCATCGCAGAGGTGGGCGGTGGAACGCTGATCGTGCTCGGCCTGGGCGGGCCGATCGGGCCAGGGATCGTGGCCGCCGACCTCGCGGTCGCGTCCATCGGGTTCCACGGCCCCAACGGCTTCTGGAATGCCAACAACGGCTGGTCCTGGGTGTCGGTGATCATGGCTGCGGCCCTGAGCCTCAGCCTGACGGGTTTTGGGGCGTGGTCGCTGGACGCCGCGCTCAAGCTGACCTATCCGGACTGGCTCCTGCCGGCATGGCTGATCGCGGTCGCGGTCGTCGCGATCCTGGCGCTCATCGTCCAGCGCACCCGCAAGAAGGAACCTGCCAAAGCCTGAGCGGGCGGTGCCGCTGGATCGCTCGGGCGGCGAGGCGAGGGACTACGGCAGCGGCCGCCAGGCCTGGCCGAGGAGGATCGCCAGCGCGACCAGCAGCGCCCCGAGCGCCGCGAACGCGACGCTGATCTCCATGACCTCGTGCTTGCATGATCAGGTTCGTCGGGAGGTTCTCGAAGACCGTGTGGAGCTCGTCGGCGCTCTCGGCCGGGTAGTAGGTCCCGCCGGTCGCGTCGGCGACGCCCATCAGCGTCTCCTCGTCGATCGCGCGCCGGAAGCCGCCGCCGCCCCCTGCCACCGACCTCCGAACCCGCCGCTGTCGGCCGGCTCGCGGCCGATGAACTGCCGTCCGCACTGCGGGCTCCCGGCGCCGGGATCGTCGGTCCCGAACCCGATCGTGTAGACGCGAACGCCGCGGGCCGCGGCCTGCTGCGGCGGCCTCGACGCGGCTCGGGTCCGGCGTTGCTCGCCCCGTCGGTCAGCAGGACGATGATGGCGGGGGCGTACGCCCCGCTCGGGACCGGCGGTGGAGCCGCGTCGGGAGGCGAGCCCTCGGTCTGGCTCGGGGCGACGCTCTCGTCGATCTCCGCGATGGCATCGAGCGATTTGAGGATCGCGCTGCCGACCGCCGTCCGGCGACCGGTCGTCAGGCTCTCGACGACGTCGAGCAGGACCTCCTGGTCGGTCGTCGGCGACTGGACGATCTCGGCGAACCCGGCGAACGCGACGATGCCGATCTGGGTGGTCGAGCCCTGGCGCTCGATGAACGACGAGGCCGCGGCCTCGGCCGCCAGCAGGCGATTGGGCGGGATATCCGTCGCGCACATGCTCCGCGAGACGTCCATCGCGAGGATCACCGTCGTCTGGCCGGCCGGAAGGCTGACGATGTTGACCGGCCGGGCCATCGCGATCGACGAGGCTGCCGAGGGCGAGGACGAACAGGGCGAACGGGCAGATGGCGCCGGATGCGCGACGAGCGCGGCGCGGCCTCGCGGACGAGCGACAGGCTCGAGTAGCGCAGCCCGGACCGGCGGCGTCGCAGGATCCAGATGCGGATGCGCGACGAGGACCGGCAGCAGGCCGAGCAGCAGCAGGAACCCGGGCGACAGGAGGTCGGTCACGGGAGCCGTCCGAGCCAGGCCAGCGAGGCGACGCCGCCGACGAGCAGGACCAGGACCCCGGCGCCGGCGAAGAGCGAGGTGACCTCCATCGCCTCGGGCCGGATCACGAGGCGGGTGTCGATGCTGTCGTAGATCGCGCTCAGCTCGTCGGGATCGTCGGCGGCGTAGTAGGCGCCGTCGGTGATCTCCGAGATCTGCCTGGAGCATCGGCTCGTCCAGCCGGCTGTGGACCTTGAAGCCCTCGACCTCGATCGTCGTCCCCGCCGCGCTGCCGATGCCGACCGTGTAGATCCGGACGCCGCGGTCGGCGGCGGCCTGCGGCCGCCTCGAGCGGATCCGGGCGACTGGTTGTTCTCGCCGTCGGTCAGCAGGACGATCGCGGCCGGCGCATGGACGCCGTCCGGCACGGGCGTCGGGTCGGGCGTCGGCTCGGGCGAGCGGTTCGTGTAGTAGCCCGCCGCCGGATCGGCGTCGGCCGCGGCGATCGTCGTCAGCGACGTCAGGATGCCGCGGCCGATGCGACGTGCCACGCTCCGGGCTCGAGCCGGTCGATCGCGGCGAGGACCAGGGCCTGGTCGTTCGTCGGGACCTGGATCGAGAACGCCGCTGTCGCTGAACGCCACGACCCCGATCAGGACCGACGTCGGCTGGCGCTCGACGAACGTCGAGCGCGGCGGCCTTGGCCGCCTCCATCCGGGTCGGCTCGAGGTCGTCGGCGGCCATGCTGCCGGAGACGTCGAACGACAGGATCACCGTGCCCTCGACCCGCGGCACGCTGACGACGCTCTGCGGTCGGGCCAGGGCCAG
This sequence comes from uncultured Chloroflexia bacterium, assembly GCA_963778645.1. GTDB lineage: Bacteria > Chloroflexota > Limnocylindria > Limnocylindrales > CSP1-4 > SPCO01. The sequence continues at coordinate 45,199 of CAVZVH010000039.1, read as the reverse complement.
GACCAGCATCGTCAGGCCGACGAGGATGAGCGCCGCCGGGATCCGGCGGCGGAGGACGACGCGGCACGGCCTGGACCGTCGGCCGAGGTCGCGACGGCCAGGACGCCGTACGCGCGGCCCGTCGCCGGCGGCGGCGCTCGAGGACGACGTAACCGGCCGCACCGAGCGGGATCGCCGACAGGACGGAGCAGCATCGACGGCCAGATGAACGACATCGCGCTACCTCCGACGCCTCTGCCGGAGCTTCGCCATGCGGACGATGGCGCGAACGAGATCCTCGTCGGTCGAGAGCGAGACGGCGTCGACGCCGGATCGCTTGAAGGCATCGCTCAGGGTCGCCTCGCGTCGGTCCGCCGCCTCGCGGAACCGCCGCCGGAAGCCCTTGTCGTGGGTGTCGACGTAGAGCTGCTCGCCGGTCTCGGCGTCCTCCATGATCAGCGGGCCGACGTCCGGCAGCTCGACCTCGCGTCGGTCGAAGAGGCGAACGGCCAGGACCTCGTGGCGCTGGGTGAGCAGGTTCAGCGGCCGCTCCCAGCCCGGGGCGCTGATGAAGTCCGAGATCACGAAGACGAGCGAGCGGCCCTTGATCGAGTGCTGGCCGGCCTCCAGCAGCGGTGTCAGGTCGGTGAACGGGGCCTTCGCCAGGCGGGGCTGTCGGAGGAGGTCGTTGACGAGCCGCAGGACCTGGATCCGCCCGCCGCGAGCCGGGATCGTGCGCTCGACCCGGCTGCCGTAGAACACCGCGCCGACGCGATTGCCGTGGCGCGTCAGCAGCCGCGCGAGCGTCGTCACGAAGTCGACCAGGACGCTCCGCTTCAGCCGCTCCGTCTCCGCGGTCCCGAAGTCGACCGACGGGCTCAGGTCGAGCAGGAACCACGCCGTGATCTCGCGATCCTCGACGTACTCGCGGATGTACGGCGTGTCCATCCGGGCGGTGACGTTCCAGTCGATGTACCGGACGTCGTCGCCGTACTGGTACTCGCGCAGGTCCGCGAAGTCCACGCCGTTGCCGTGGAACAGGCTCCGGTAGTCGCCCTGAAGCAGGCCGTCGAGCCGGCGGATGACCTGCCAGTCGAGGCGCTGGAGGATGCGTTCAGGCGCTAACGTGGACGTTGCCATGCTCCCGTAGCGGGACGACCGGAGACGGGGATCCGGTCGAGGATGGTCTTCAGCAGGGCGTCGCTGGTCACGTCGTCCGAGAGCGCCTCGAACGACAGCACCAGGCGGTGGCGGAGGACGTCGAGCGCCATGTCCAGGACGTCCTCGGGGAGCGCGTAGTCGCGTCCGCGGACGAAGGCGAGCGCCCGCGCGGTGAGGATCAGGTTGATCGACGCGCGCGGGCTCGCGCCGAAGGTGATGTAGCGCTTCAACTCGCCCAGGCCGTGGTCCTCGGGCGCGCGCGTGGCCGTCGCCAGCCGGACCGCGTACTCGAACAGCGCCGGATCGACATAGACGCGGTCGGCGCCCTGTTGCATGGCGAGCAGGCCGTCGGTCGACAGCACCTGCTGGACCGTCGGCAAGAGGCCCGGTCATCCGCTCGACGATCACGAACTCCTCCGACGGGCTCGGGTAGCCGACGAGCACCTTGATCATGAACCGGTCGATCTGCGCCTCGGGCAGGGCGTACGTCCCCTCGGTCTCGATCGGGTTCTGGGTCGCCAGCACGAGGAACGGGTTCGGGACCTTGAAGCGTCTCGCGCCCGATCGTCACCTGGCGCTCCTGCATCACCTCGAGCAGGGCGCTCTGGACCTTGGCGGGCGCGCGGTTGATCTCGTCGGCGAGCAGGAGGTTGGTGAAGACCGGACCGAGCGTCGTCCCGAACTCGCCCGTCTTCTGGTTGTAGATCCGCGTGCCGATCAGGTCGGCCGGCACGAGATCGGGCGTGAACTGGATCCGCTTGAACTCGCCGCCGATCGCCTCGGCGAGCGTCTTGATCGCCATCGTCTTGGCCAGGCCCGGGACGCCTTCGACGAGGATGTGGCCGCGGGCGAGCAGGGCGACGATCAGGCGCTCGAGCAGGTGGTCCTGGCCGACGATGACCTTCTTCACCTCGTACAGCAGCCGCTCCATCGGGGCGGCGCGGTCGGTGCTGGCTGGCTGATCCACTCGCATGTCCCCTCAGTACGGCGGCAGGCCGGCGGCACCGCCGGCGACGTCGATCGGCACGGCGAGGCCGATGCCGATGAAGACATCGTCCTCGGTCGGGTTGATGAGCGCGGTGACGATCCCGATCACGTGGCCGTCTCGATTCGATAACGGCCCACCGGAGTTGCCCGGATTGACGGCCGCGTCGATCTGGATGAGGCCCGTGAGGACCTGGTCGGTGCCCGGCAGCTTGAACGAGCGGTCCAACGCCCGAGATGACGCCGACGCTCATCGAGCCGTACAGGCCGAAGGGGCTGCCCATCGCGTACGCCTCGCTGCCCTGTCGCACGGACCGCGGGATCGCCCAGGATCGCCGGCACGAGGTTCGGCCGGCGGCTGGATCGCGCGAAGGACGGCGATGTCGTTCTCGGGCTGGCGTGGCGACCACCTCCGCGCTCGACGTCGTCCCGTCGGCGAAGGTCAGCTCGATCGTCGGTCGCATCCGCGACGACGTGGAGGCTGGTCAGGATGTCGCCGTCGAGGTTGACGACGACCCCGCTGCCGAGGCCGCCATCATCCGCCCTCCCGGTCGCCCTGCGGGCCCTTCGTCTCGATCAGCACGAGCGAGGGTTGGACGGCCTGGTAGACGAACTCCGAGAACGCCGGGGCGGGGGTGACCGACGCGAGGGCCTCGGCCACGGTCTCGTCCACGTCCGCTGGGTCAATGGCGGCGGTCCCGGGAACCAGCACGCCGTACAGGAAGACCGCGACGAGGGCGACGAGCCCGCCGGAGACGAACGGCGCCAACCGCCCGAGACGCGTCCCGAGACGGCCAGACCGTCGCGGCGAATCTGGTCCTCGAGCCGGGAACTCCTCAGCCATCGATGCAGCCTCGAGGTGACACGAATTCCACCCGGTCTTCCACCCACGGATGGCAGGCCTGCGGGCAGTCTACCGCCACCTCGGCCGATAGCCCGTCGACGGGGCGGTTGGGTCGTTGCGACCCCCGCCCTTCAGACCGGCGCCGATCCAACCGATACCTCCATCGAGCCGTCCTGCAACGTGCGGCTGCCCTGGCCGTGCTCGAGGTCTTCGTGTCGATCAGCCTCCGCGACCCCCATCGACGACCCAGCCCTGCTGGCCGCCTTTGCCGGCGGCCTCGACGGAGCGGCCTCGAGCTGCGAACAGATGTCCGGCGGTCGCCTCCATGTCTCGTCGTCGGAGGTTCGCCGGCTCGACGGCCGCGGACGTCCTGATCAGCGCGGGCGGTCCCGAAGTCGCCGTCGTCGCGGTCTACGTCGGATTCGCCGGCCGACTGAACGGTCACGCCGTCCTCATGCTGCCGGTCGGACGAGGCACGAAGCCTCGCGAGGATCGTCCTCGACGGACTGGCCGACAACGCCGGTCCGACGAGGGTTCGGCGACGCCCGCGACGGCCGGCATGACCGACGCTCGAACGCTCCGCTCTCGAGGAGGTCGGGAACGTGGCGGTCTCGGCGGTCCTCAGTCGACTGGGCGATCACCTCGGAGAGACGATCCTTCCCACGGTCCCGGTCTTCGTGTGCGATATGGCGGGTGCCGTCCTGGACGCGATCGTCAGTGACGTCGCCGGCGTCGACGAGATGCTGCTTGCGGCGCGCACGAGGTTCTCCCAGGACGCTCGGGACGCAACGGGCGTCCTCCTCGTCGTACCCGCCGCACGGTGATGATCCAGCCGCGCCGGCCTCCAGGCGCCAAGGCATCGCGCTGCGGACCGTCGGGATCGGCGAGGCCATCGTCGACGCATCCGGAGCCACCCTCAGCGCCCTCGGCCTGGGCTCGTGCGTCGGGCTTACCGCCTGGGACCCGTTGACTCGCATCGGTGGCCTGGCCCACTTCATGCTGCCGTCAGGCGCCCGAGCCGGGAGTCCGGCGAAGTACGTGGACACCGGGCTGGCGTGGTTCCTCAAGGCCCTGACCGACGCAGGTGCCCTGCCGCGTCGCTCGCAATTCAAGGCGGCCGGTGGCGCGGCGATGTTCGTCGGCGTGAGCGGCAGTCTCGAAGTCGGGCGGCGCAACGTCGCCGCGCTCGACCAGGCGCTGGCGGCCGTCGGTCTCCGGCTCACCGCTCGTGACCTGGGCGGGGCGATCGGACGCTCGATCGAGCTCGACCTCAAGACCGGCCGGCTCTCCGTCAGGACGATCCATGACACATCCATCCTCTAGAGACGGCGCACCAGTGATCGGAGCAGATTGATGGCAAAGATCCTCGTCGTGGACGATTCCGCGTTCGTCCGACTGCGAACCGCGCGACTCCTGCAGGAGGCCGGTCACGAGGTCATCGAAGCTGCGACCGGACAGGCCGCGGTCGACGCCTACGTCCAGGAGCGACCCGACGCCGTCCTGATGGACATCACGATGCCCGAGATGGACGGCCTCGAGGCGCTCGACCAGATCCGGATCCTGGATCCGTCGGCCAAGGTCGCGATGCTCTCCGCGATCGGCCAACAGTCGGTCGTCATGGACGCGATCCGTCGTGGGGCGCGCGAGTTCCTCGTCAAGCCTCTCGCGGCCGACCCGTTCTTCAGCGCTCTCGGTCGTCTCCTGCGGTAGCCGTGGACCACCCGACACTTCACCTCCAGGCCGGCTGCCGATGAGCCCGCCGATCCGCATCCTTGTCGTCGATGACTCGGCCGTCATCCGGATGGTCCTCAGCCGTGTCATCGGCCGGACGCCCGGGATGGAGGTCGTCGGCATCGCGGACGGACGGACTCGCGGCGCTCGAGGCCGTCCGCCGGCTCGATCCGGACGTCGTCACGCTCGACGTCGAGATGCCCGGGCTCGACGGCCTGGCGACGCTCCGTCGCACTGCTCGCCGAACGGCCGACCCGCGTCGTGATGCTCAGCCGCACGACGAAGGCCGGCGCCGAGGTGACGATGGACGCGCTCCGGGTGGGCGCGATCGACGCGATCGCGAAGCCCGACACCCCATGGGGCAATGGTCCGAATCCGTTCGTCGACGACCTCCTGGCCAAGATCCGGGCGGCTGCACTCGTCCCACTGTCACGGATCGCCGCGGCGCCGATGCCACGGCTCGACCCACCGAACGCCCACACGGTCGCCCGCCGAGCGGTCGGGCGCGTCCCGAGCGGGGGCCGCGCTCGAGGGCTGGTCGTCGTCGCGACCTCGACCGGCGGCCCGCGTGCCCTCGAGGTCCTGCTGAGCCGATTGCCGGCCGACCTGGGAGCGGGGGTCGTGGTGGTCCAGCACATGCTCACCGGCTTCACGCGAACGCTGGCCGAACGGCTCGATCGACTCGGGCGATTGGCGGTCCTCGAGGCGGCGGCCGGGATGCAGATCGTGGACGACCTCGTGCTCGTCGCTCCGGGGGATCGTCACGTCCTCGTGGACGGCGAGGGCTACCTGACCCTCGATGTGTCGCCGCGAGTCAATGGCGTCCGGCCGGCGGCCGACGTGACACTGCTTGCGGCAGCGCCCGTCTGGGGCCCCCGTCTCCTGACGGTCGTGCTCACCGGCATGGGCCAGGACGGAACCGCCGGGGCTCGGGCGACGAACGCTCACGGCGGGTTCGTGATCGCGCAGGATGAGGGCGACGGCCGCGGTGTACGGCATGCCGCGCGCCGTTGCCGAGGCGGGCCTTGCCGATCGGATCCTGCCCATCGACGAGATCGCCGATGCGATCGTCGACTGGGCGATGACGATCGGCGCGGTCGCGGGTACCGATCCATGACCGCACGGACCTACGGAGATCGGCCGCACTGGCCGATACCTGAGCATGGCCCCCGAACGGAGCACCAGCCCATGACGACTCAGTCCACGGCCAAGCCGATCGGAGACTCCGACGCCTCCGAGCCGACGACCGACGCCGACATCCAGTTCGTGGTGTGCGTCGTCGGCGACGAGCGCTACGGCATCCCCGTCGGTCGGGTCCGCGAGATCATCCGCCTGACCGTGATCACCGCCTTGCCGGGTGCCGACAGCGCGTTCAGCGGTGTCATCAACCTGCGCGGTCGAGTCATCCCGGTCATGGACCTGCGCCGACGGTTCGGGCTGCCCGACGCGCCTCCGACGCGATTCAGCAGGATCGTCGTCGCCGAAGCCGGCGCCACCCAGATCGGGCTCGTGGTCGACGCCGTGCATGAGGTCGTCCGCATCTCGGCGACCGCCATCGAACCGACCCCGGCACTGGCGTCGAGCGCGGCGGACGGGTATCTGACGGGCATCGCCCGGACGAGTGACGGACTCATCGTGCTGCTCGACCTGGAACGGCTCCTTGGTACCCGGATGGCCCTGCCTGTCGACGACACCGCTCCCGAGGTCATCGGTCTAGCCCGTCGGCGAGACCGGCGACGCCACATGGACCTCACCTTCGATCTCGAGCCGGGCGATGACGTCGTCTATGTCGCCGAGGCGATCGAGCAGATCGAACAGATCGAGCGCGGCCTCCTGGAGCTGGAGCAGAACGCCGCGGACGAGGGCACGCTCGGCGAGATCTTCCGAGCGGCACACACGCTCAAGGGCTCGGCTGCCACGATCGGCCACGACCGGATGGCCGAGCTCACGCACGCGCTCGAGGAGGTCTTCGGGGCCCTGCGCAGTGGGCATCTTCGGGACCTTGCGGCGTTCGAGGACCTGCTCCTGCCGACGGTCGACGTCCTGCGCGTCCTCGTCGACGAAGTCGCCGCCGGGCGCACGCTCACCGACGCAGCGGCGCCGCTCGCCCGCGCGATCCTCGACCAGCTGGCCGTCGCCTTGAAGGCCGAGGCCCTGCGTCGGTCCCGGCGGCGGACGGAGGCGACGCCGTCGCCATCGACGACCGTCGATGCCGTCGCGCTCGATCGGCTGCTCGACGAGGCCATGCCGACTCTCGGGGCGCGATCCGTCATCACGTTCGCCGTCGACGATGCCTCCGAATGGTCCGCGTCCGGCTGCTCCAGGGCGTGATGGCAGCGACCGAGACCGGGTGCGTGCTGGCCAGCGTTCCGTCGCTCGAGGAGATCGAGGCGTGGCACGGGCGGCTCGGTCCTGTTCGTGCTGCTGAGCGGCCGGCCAGCTGAGCACGATGACCTGCTCGAGCGCCTGCGAGCGATGGACGACATGCTCCGGGTCGACGTCCAGGAGCTTCATGACGAGGCCGACTCGAGCGGCGACCGATGTGCTGCCCACCGCCCACCGGGAGGCGTCGACGACCCGCCGCTCGGCGGCCAACACGATCCGCATCGATGTCGGCCAGCTCGACGACCTGATGAACCTTGTGGGCGAGCTGATCGTCCAGAAGACACGCCTGCGGCGGCAGGCCCGTCTGCTGGAGGCCCGCTCGGGGGAGGACGTCCTCGCAACCGAGGCCGAGGACGGCGCCCGCGAGTTCGCGGAGATCGTCGATCGACTCCAGGCGGGCGTCACCGACCTCCGGATGCTGCCGATCGAAACGATCTTCAGCCGCTTTCCACGACTCGTTCGCGACCTCGTCGGCGCAGCTCGGCAAGGACGTCACGCTGACCATCGAAGGCCGCGAGACCGAGCTCGATCGATCGCTCCTCGAGGAGGTCGGCGATCCGATCGCCCACCTCGTTCGGAACGCGCTCGATCACGGGATGGAGCCGAGCGCGGTCAGGGTCGCCGCCGGCAAGCCCGAGCGCGGCACGATCAGCGTTTCGGCACGCCATGCCGACGGGCGGGTCCTCGTCGAGGTGGCGGACGACGGACGAGGCATGGATCCCCTCGCGATCGCCGCGGCCGCTGTCGAGCGCGGGCTCATCGATCAGGCCACTGCGGCGGGGATGACCGATGCGGAGGCGCTCCGGCTCATCTTCATGCCCGGCTTCTCGACGGCTCGCGAGATCACCAGCGTCTCCGGACGAGGCGTCGGGATGGACGTCGTCCGGACGAACATCGAACGCCTGGGCGGTCAGGTCTCGATCAGCTCGACGCCCGGTGCCGGGACGATGATCGCCATGTCGCTCCCACTGACCCTCGCGATCATCGAAGCCCTGCTCGTCCGGTCAGGTCAGCGGATCTGCGCGATCCCGCTCCGATCCGTCGTCGAGACCCGGCGTGTGCCTCGGGGCGAGGTCCGAACGGTGGCCTCGCAGCCGGTCCTCAGCCTCAGCCAGGGTGTGGTGACGTTGCAGCCACTCGACACCGCGATGGGTGATCCGGACCGCACGGTCGATGGCGACGGCGAGATCAGGGCGGTCCTCGTCCGAAGCCGCGGCGCCGAATTCGCCCTGGGCGTCGACGAATTCCTGGGGACCGAGGAGATCGTGATCAAGCCGCTCGGCCTGCCGGGCGACCAGCCGACGGGCGTCGTCGGGGCGACGATCCTCGCCGACGGCGGGGTTGCCCTGGTCATCGACGTGGATCGCCTCGTCGACACGGATCGCCCGTACCTCCGCTCGGCGTGACTGCTCGGCCGCATACCCTCGAGCCGCCGGCCGAGATCGACATCGGCCGGATACGCCCGTCTTGCCCGCGGCGTCCGCTCGCTCCTGGGGATCGATCTCGACCAGTACCGTCCGGCCCAGATGTGGCGCCGGGTGAACGGCTTCGCGACGAGTCACGGGCTGGGCGACACGGACGCCCTCCTCATCGCCTGTCAACGCCGCCCTGATCTCCTGGTCGAGCTCCGGGAGATGCTCACGATCAACGTCAGTGAGTTCTTCCGCGACCCCGAAGCCTGGCAACGGCTCGGACTCCGGATCGCCGACGGATCGATCGCCGACCGCGGGTTCAACGCCTGGAGCGCCGGCTGTTCGCTCGGGTTCGAGCCCTACTCGCTGGCGATGCTCGCGACTGAGCTCGCCCCGGACTCACCGATCCGGATCGTGGCCAGCGACCTCGACCGGACGGCCCTCGACGTCGGCCGCGCGGGCCGCTACGACCTGACTCGGGCAGGCGGCGTGTCGGACGCGCGGCGGGATCGCTTCCTCGTGGCGGACGGCTCGAACTGGATCTTCCGGCCGGAACTGAAGGCGATGATCCGCTTTCGCCAACACGACCTGCTCGACAAGCCGTTCGCGGTCCGCTCGTTCGACCTCGTCGTGTGTCGCAACGTCGTGATCTATTTCACGGAAGCGGCCAAGAGCGCGGTCCACCAGCGGCTCGCGGACGCGCTCCGACCGGGCGGGCTGCTCTTCGTCGGGGCGACCGAGGCGATCCTCCAGCCGCGCCGGTACGGCTTGGTCGCCGACGGTCCGGGCTTCTACGTCCGGGTGGACTGATCGATCAAGCGCCGGCCGGGCTCGCCTGAAGCTGCGGAGCCCCAGACGACAGTCGATCGCGCAGCCCCGCCAGCGCGGAACGGTGGATCTGGCAGGCTCGCGACTCCGAGACGCCAAGCACGCGGGCGATCTCGCGAAACGTGAGCTCATCGCGGTAGTAGAGCGCGATGACCTTCTGGTTCCGCACGCCGAGCATACCCACCTCACGGACCAGCGTGGCGAGCTCATCGCTCCGCGCCGCTCGATCCATCGGGTCGACCGCCTGAGGATCGGCGAGCGTGTCCCCGAGGCCCGCTCGTTGCCGCTGGACGTTCTCGGCCGTGTCCTCTTCGAGCGACACGACCGTCAGCGCTCCGACCCGGCGCAGCTCGACGCATCGCGCGACCGTCATGCCGAGGCGCGCGGCAACCTCGACCTCCGTCGGGTCGCGGCCGAGCGTGACGGCCAGGGCAGCTGCCAGCGTTCTCGATGGACCGGATGGCGTCGCGGCCCGATCTTCCGATCGGATCGAGGGCTCGGACCGCGTCGAGGATGGCTCCCCTGATCCGGAGGATGGCGTACGTCTCGAACGAGGCACCGCGGTCAGGTCGATAGGCATCGTGCGCGGCAAGCAGGCCCAGCATCCCGGCCTGCATCGCGTCATCGTGATCGAAGACCCCGACGACCGTCGCGCGCAGGCGATCGACGACATAGAGCACGAGGTGGCGGTACCGATCGAGAACGAGCGCACGATCCTCGTCGGCGGGACGCGCAGCGGTCGGCATCCTCAGGAGGCCACAGCGTGAGCGGGGGACACGCTGCGCTCGACGCGGTTGCGACCGGCCGCCTTGGCCGCATACAACGCCTCGTCGGCCCGATGGATCCAGTCCTGGATCGGTTCCGCGCCGCCCGGGGGCGTGTAGGCCACGCCACAGCTGAGGCTGACGAACGGAGCGACGTCACTGTCAGGGTGGACAAGCGCTCGCTTGGCGAGGGCTAGTCGGATCCGGTTCGCGGCGCCGACGGCCGGGTCGAGCGGGGCGTTCGGGAGGAGGACGAGGAATTCCTCACCGCCATAGCGATAGACCGTGTCGCCGCCGCGAACGGCGTCGCGGATCGTGGCCGCGACCGCCGTGAGGACCTCGTCCCCGGCGACGTGGCCGTCGTGGTCATTGAGGCGCTTGAAGAAGTCGATGTCGAAGAGCGCCACGGATGCCCCGGACTCTCCTGGCTGCTCCAGCCGGGCAGCGAGGTCCTCCCGCAACTTGAGCCGGTTGCCGAGACCGGTCAGCGGGTCCGTGCGGGAGTCGCCGTGCAGCCGCAGGTTCAATCGCTCCAGGTCCGCTCGCTGCTCCCGCAGACGCGCGTGGAGGTCGGTCACGCGCGACGCGGCCACGAGCGCGGCGGCCAGGGCGTGCGGATCGAACGGCTTCTCGAGGTAATCGTCGGCGCCGGCGGCCATCGCGGTGAGGATGTGCTCGCGCTGGTCGAGGGAGGTCAGGAAGATGAAGTACGGGTAGGCCTCGGACGCTCGCTCGCGAACCCGCCGGCACAGCTCCGGGCCATCCATCCGTGGCATCTCCCAGTCACTGATGACGACGTCCGGACTGAACGTGTCGAAGACATCGAGAGCCTCCACGCCGTCGCCCGCCGCCAGGCAGACGTGGCCGCCACGTTCCACGCCGCGCTGGAGGACCCGTCGCAACATCGCGCTGTCGTCGACGACGAGCACGCGGAGCGGATGTGGCGGCGCTGGCTTCTCGGCCGCGGACTGATCGGCCGCTGCCAGGAGGGTCTCGGTGATGGCGACGCCGGCGTCCATCTCCTCAGGCCGTTCGCTTCCAGTCGTCCGCTCGACGACGCTCCACGATGGTCGAGTCCGGCTCGCGGACGGGCGCCTCGTCCGCGGGCGTCAGCCGGAACCGGCCGACGATCGCATCGAGTTGATCGGCCATTTCCGAGAGGGCCTGCGCTGACGCGGACACCTCTTCGGCCTGGGCGGACATCTCCTCGGTCCCTGCCGAGACCTCTTGCGCGGCGGCGGAGTTCTCCTCGGAGACCGCGGCGATCGATTCGACCGCCCGGGACACGAGGTCGGCGCTGGCGCCCATCATCGTCGCGGCCTCGAGATTGGCTTCCGCGATCGTCGCCACCTCGCTCATCTCCTCGGTCACGCCAGTGGATGCCGTCGAGATCGCCCGGATCGCGATGGCGATCCTCTCGACCGCCGCCCGGGTGGCGGCGACGGAGCTGGCGATCTCATCGAGGGCCGCGCCGGATCTGGCGGCCAGTCGCGTCCCGGACTCGGCCTCGATGGCACCCGAACTCATGGCGGCGACCGCGTCCTTGGTCGTGGCCTGGACCTCGGCGATGAGCGCGGCGATCTCCTTGGTCGCGCGACCGGATCGCTCGGCGAGCCTGCGGACCTCATCGGCGACGACCGCGAAGCCCTTGCCCTGCTCGCCCGCCCGAGCCGCCTCGATGGCGGCGTTGAGGGCCAGGAGGTTGGTCTGGTCGGCGATGTCGTCGATGGTCTCGACGATCGCCCCGATCCGTTCGCCCTTCGCCCCCAACTCGGTGACGGTCAATGCGGAGGCGTCGACGGCCTCCCTGATGCGAGTCATGCCGGTCACCGTCTCGGCCACAGCGGCGGCTCCATTGGTCGCGGCCTCGGCGGCCGCGGCGGACACATCACGGACCTCGGTCGACGCGCTCTCCAGGGCGTCGATCGCGGCCGCCATCGAAGCGATGGTCGTCGCGGCCTCCGCCAGCCTCGTGGATGTCGCTGTGGCAGCCGACCCGACGGATGCGATCGTGGTCGCGAGTCCGCCGACAGCGCGGCTCATGTCGGACGCGCCGTGGGCCTGTTCGGCCGCGCCGGCCGAGACCTGTTGGATCGTGCCGGCGACCTGTCCGATCGCCTGTCCGGTCTCCCGGGCGGCCGCGTTGAGCAGGCCGCCGGTCTGGGCGACGGCTTCGGATGCGATCTGCACCTCCCCGACGATGCCGGCGAGGCCGTCGCATGCCGAGTTGTAGGCCTCGACCGTCGCGACCAGCCGCTCGCGCATCAGGTTCGCCACGCGCGCCGTTTCGCCGATCTCGTCGGTCCCGTAGCGAGCGATCGCCGGCGTAGTCGGCACGATGCGGTAGGTCAGGTCGTTATCGCGGAGGCGAGTCAGTCCCTCGGACAGCCAGGTCGCACAGCCGTCGGTCAGGGCGGTCAGCGTCCGCTGGACGTCCTGGACGCCTCGGATGATCGACCGGCTGGTCCACAGCATCAGGGCCACGCCGATGAGGAGCGCCGCCGCGAGCCCGAGCAGGATGATGATCGGGCTCGACGCCTTGGCCCCCTCGAGCGCAACGTCGTGGACGAGCGCGTCCTCGACAGCCAGCTCGATCAGCATCGAGAGGTCCGCATCGACCGCGTCGAAGGCCGGTGCCTGGTCTCTGGAGTACGCCAATGACGCAGCGCTGAACTCACCGGCCGAGGCCAGGCTGAGCACGGACCGGAGGGCCGTGGCATAGGCCTCGAAATGGGCCTTGTACGACTCTGTGACCGCGGCTTCCTCACCCGAGAGCGTGCCCTCATCGCCCTCGTTGCCGAGGATCATGGCGTCGACATCAGCGGCTGCCTGCTCGATCGCCGCCGCCTCCTCGGCAGACACGCCAGATCGCACGAGGAGCGCGGAGGTGACCGTCCTCTCGACGTCGGCGAAGGCGCTGTGCGCTCCGCCGAGATCCCGCAGGGGCTCGACACCGTCGTGGTAGATAGCGGCGCCGCGATCGACCGCTCCGGAGATCGTGGCGATGGACAGGGCGGAGATGGCCGCCGTGAAGGCAAGCAGCACGAACCCCGTGCCGAGGAGCTTCGTTCGCAGGTTGAGTCGGGGCACAGGATCCTCATCGGGTACGGGTCGTGCCCGAATGTGCGCGTCCTGCTCGCGCCCTGCCACGACCCTTTCGTCTCGGCTGCCGCTGACCAAGGTCATGCAGGGTTTTCATCGATTGCGAATGCGGCTGCGATAGCGGTAGCGTGGCGGCGGTGCGCGGGTGGACGCGCACAGCCGGGCAAGCGCAGCGCCGGCCCGAGGGGACGATGCAGCACGCGCATGGGAACGGAGTCCTACCGGGTTCCGAAGGCGACTCGATGGCCGAGGCTCGGAAGGCGGTCCAGGCCGCTCGGCGGGCGATCGACAGCGACCAGACCGCGGCCGACGCCGACCAGACGTCCTCCGACGCTGACCAGACCTACTCCGACGCCGACCAGACCGCCTCTGGGACGGATCAGACGACGGCCGAGCGAGACCAGCGAGCGTCGGACCATGACCAGGCCGCGGCGGACCTCGATCACGCCGCTCGGACCAACCCGACCGCGGCCGAGGCGCGAGCCTATGACTCCGCCCGCGAGGAGCGAGCGAGCGGGACCTTCGAGCGCCTCCTGGATCGACTCAAGCGTGCAGCGACCGCGCAGGAACGCGACGTGACGGCTCAGCAACGAGACCGGAACGCGGACGCCCGCGACGAGGCCAGTCGAGCCCGAACGGCCCGCGCGCCCGACCCGCCGCAAGCCGCCTCGGAGACCGAGGCCTTCCTGCTGAGACAACTGGAGGAGCTCGGCGCCAGGGCGGCCGCCGATCGGGCCCGTGCGGCCGTGGATCGTGAGCGAGCGAGGATCGAGCGTGCGGAGGCCGCTCGCGAACGAGCCAGGCTCGAGGCTGAACTCCGCTCGGCGCACCTCGACCAACTGACCGGTGCCTACCGTCGCGAGATGGGTCGATTGGCGCTCTCCCACGAGATCGACCGGGCCCGACGTGCGGACGGTCGGTTCGTCCTGGCCTTCGTCGACGTGGACCGACTCAAGGCCGTGAACGATCGCGATGGCCACGCGGCCGGTGACCGCATCCTCCAGACGGTGGTCCGAGCGATCCGGACGAAGCTGCGATCCTTCGACCCGATCGTCCGCTATGGCGGCGACGAGTTCGTGTGCGGACTCACCGGGGCGGACATCGCCGAGGCCGAGCGCCGATTTGCCTCGATCGGCGTCGCGATCGAGGCGGACGCTCGTGTGGGTATCAGCGTCGGCCTTGCCGCGCTCGAAGCGGGCGACACGGCCGATCAGCTGACCGAACGCGCTGACGCCGCCATGCTCGCGGTCAAGGCCCGGCACCACTCAGCGAAGTAGGCCGCGCGCCCACCCATCTACGTCGGGGGCTTGCAAAGACTTGCGGCCATCAACGTAAGATTACGACCATGTCCAGACGACTTGCGGAAGTTGCCCAGATGGTCGGCGTGAGCGAAGCGACGGTCAGCCGCGTGCTGAACGAGAAGCCCGGCGTATCGGAATCGACACGCCAGGCGGTACTGACGGCGCTCGATGTCCTGGGCTACGAACGTCCGACCAAGTTGCGGGGCGAGCGTGCCCGACTCGTCGGGCTCGTGTTGCCGGAACTCCAGAACCCCATCTTCCCGGCCTTCGCCGAGGTCGTCAGCGGCTCCCTGGCCCAACAGGGATTCACCCCGGTGCTCTGTACGCAGACCGCTGGCGGCGTCTCGGAGGCCGACTACATCGAGTTGCTCCTGTCCCACCAGGTTTCGGGCGTCGTCTTTGCCGGAGGGCTGTACGCACAGGCGGATGCGCCTCATGACCACTATGCACTGCTCGCCGAGCGTCGCCTGCCGACCGTGATGGTGAACGCCTCGATCGACGGGCTCCCCTTCCCTCGCGTCTCGTGCGACGACACCGTCGCGGCCGAGCAAGCCGTGAGCCACCTGCGATCGTTGGGCCACACGAGGATCGGCCTCCTGATGGGCCCCGCGGATCACATGCCGTCTCGTCGCAAGATCGCGGCGGCGCGAGCTTGCGCCAAGCAGACGGGACCCCCGCTCGATACCGCCGACATCGCGCATTCGCTGTACTCGCTCGAGGCCGCCCAGGCGGCCGCCTCGCATCTCCTGGCACGGGGCGTCACCGGGATCATCTGTGCGAGCGACCCGATGGCGCTGGGCGCGATCCGGGCGGTCCGACGGACTGGCCGTTCCGTGCCACGCGACGTTTCCGTCGTCGGATTCGACGACTCTGCGCTGATGAATTGCACCGACCCGCCGCTGACCACCGTCCGACAACCGATCGAACCGATGGGGCGCATGGTCATCGAGCTGCTGGTGGGGCAGATGGCTGGAGCGGCCGTCGGTCGCGACGAGTACTTCTTCGAGCCAGAGCTCGTCGTGCGCGGTTCGACCGGGCCGGCGCCGACCGCATAGGCGGGGCGCGGTCGCCCCTGCCCGGTCTCGCGGCTATCGATATTTCGACAATGCTCTGTCAAGTTCTTGCATTATTCCGTCCGATGCTCTACGTTGCCGTCCAGCGCCCGCGTGGTTGCGCTTCCCGGCGCAAGAGCGAGAAGGATCGACGTGACGGAACCCGCTCTCATCGGCTCGACCCCCGCCCCGGTCCGCGCCGCGCCGTCGGTGTGGGGCCGCGATCGATCCGCCGGCGCCGTCGCGTGGTGGCGCGGTGCCGTCATCTACGAGGTCTACGTCCGGAGCTTCGCGGACGACAACGGTGATGGGACCGGCGATCTCGCCGGGGTCCGGTCGAGACTCCCCTATCTCAGCGACCTCGGAGTCGATGCGATCTGGTTCACGCCCTGGTACGTCTCACCACTCGCGGACGGTGGCTACGACGTGGCGGATTACCGCGCGATCGACCCGGCGTTCGGAACCCTCGAAGAAGCGGAGGCGCTGATCGCCGAGGCCCTCGACCTGGGGATCCGCACGATCATCGACATCGTTCCGAACCACGTTTCGGATCAGCACCGGTGGTTCCAGGCAGCCATCGCAGCCGGACCCGGCTCCCCGGAACGCGACCGGTTCTGGTTCCGCCCGGGTCGCGGGACGAACGGGGAGATCCCGCCGACCGGTTGGGCGTCCAACTTCGGCGGCGTTCCGTGGAGCCGTACGACCAACCCGGATGGCACGCCCGGAGACTGGTATCTCCACTTGTTCGCGCCCGAGCAGCCCGACCTCAACTGGGACCACTCGGAGGTGCGCGCCGAGCACGAGGACATCCTGCGGTTCTGGTTCGACCGCGGCGCAGGTGGGGTGCGGATCGACTCGGCGGCGCTCCTCGTCAAGGACCCGGCGCTGCCCGAGGTTCCCGATGTCCCGCTGCCAGGCCGCCATCCCAACGAGGATCGCGAGGAGCTCCACGACATCTACCGGAGCTGGCGACGGGTCGCCGACAGCTACCCGGGCGAACGTGTGCTCGTCGGTGAGATCTGGCTCCCGGACACGGCACGACTCGCCAACTATCTCCGGCCGGACGAGCTGCACACCGCATTCAACTTCGACTTCATGGCCCGCCCCTGGGACGCGGCCAGCCTGCGGGCGTCGATCGATGAAACCTTGGCGGCACATGAGCCGGTCCGCGCGCCTGCGACGTGGGTCCTCTCCAACCACGACGTGACCCGCCCGGTGACCCGCTACGGTCGCGACGATTCCTCGTTTGCGTTCGCGCGCAAGCGGATCGGGACCCCCACCGATCTCGCGCTCGGACGACGGCGGGCCCGGGCAGCGGCGCTCCTCGTGGCGGCGTTGCCCGGCTCGTTGTACCTCTACCAGGGCGACGAACTCGGACTCGACGAGGTCGAGGTCCCGGCGGCCGAGGTGCAGGATCCGATGCACGCCCGCTCCGGTGGGATCGATCCCGGCCGTGACGGGTGCCGCGTGCCGCTGCCCTGGTCGGGCGACCGGGCTCCGTTCGGCTTCAGTCCCGACGGCGCCGCGCGCGCTCCGTGGCTCAGCCAACCGGCGCGATGGTCCGACCTGACGGTCGAAGCTCAACTCGCGGCTCCCGAATCGATGCTCCAGCTGTACCGCGCGTCGCTGAGGATCCGTCGCGAGGAGCGCGCCCTGGGGGACGGAGCGCTTCGGTGGCTCGCATCCGAACCGGGCGTCCTGGCGTTCGCTCGCGACGACCAGTTCGTCAATGTCACGAATCTGTCCGGCCGACCGATCCGGCTGCCGCGACACGACCACGTCCTGCTCGCGAGCGCCGACGTATCCGACGGCCTTTTGCCATCGGACGCCACGGCCTGGCTACGCCCGATGCCGACCGAACCCGAGGGCCTGACGCGGAGGTTGCCGCCTGACGAATGATGAAGAGGAGATCGCCGCCCACGACAACGCGGGCACGCGAGGGCGTGCGCCGCTCGACTACGAGGGATCCCTTCGAGGGTCGTGCCAAGAGAGGAGAGTAGCGAGATGAGAACCCGGACCAAGCCCCGATCGATGATGATCGCGTCGGTTGCCACGATCGCCGGACTGCTCACGGCCTGCAGCAGCCCCGCCGCGAGCACCGCGCCCAGCGCCGGAGCCAGCCCGACACCGGCGGGGGTCGCCAGCCCGAGTGCGGCACCTGAGAAGGTCGCCATCACGGTCGTCAGCCTCAAGCCCGGCAGTGAACAGTCGGGATTCGACGCCTTCGAGGCGCAGGTGACGCAATTCGAGACCGCGAACCCGAACATCGACGTCACGTCGCAGGAATATGAATGGACCGGACCCACGTTCACGGCCCAACTCGCGGGCGGGACGCTACCGGACGTCTTTACGATCCCGTTCACCGACGGCAAGTCGCTGATCGAACAGGGCCAACTCGCGGACATCAGTACGCAGGTCGCCGCGCTGCCGTACGCCACCAAGTTCAACCCGAACGTCCTCGCGGCCGGCCAGGATCCGAGCGGCAAGACGTACGCGCTGCCGACGGCTGCCTATGGCATCGGTCTCCAGTACAACCGGACCCTCTTCAAGGAGGCCGGGCTCGACCCGGACAAGCCGCCGACGACGTGGGATGAGATCCGTGCCGCGGCCAAGACCATCGCCGACAAGACCGGCCAGGCCGGTTTCGCCCAGATGACTCAGTCCAACACCGGGGGCTGGATGCTCACGACCCTGACCTACGCGCAGGGCGGCCGCATGGAAGAGGTCAGCGGTGGCCAGGTCACGGCAACGATCGACAACGCCGGGACCAAGGCCGCGCTGCAGACGCTCAAGGAATTCCGCTGGACGGACAACAGCATGGGTAGCAACTTCCTGCTCGACTGGGGCGGGATCAACCAGGAGTTCGCCGCGGGCAAGATCGGCATGTACATGGGCGGCTCCGACGTCTACACGTCGCTGAAGGTCTCGAACAGCATCAACCCCGACGACTATGGCCTGGCCAGCCTGCCACTCGGTGGCGCGAACGCCGGCCTGCTCGGCGGTGGCACCCTGGCCGCCGTCAATCCCAAGGCGACGGATGCCGAGAAGGAAGCCGCCGTCAAGTGGATCGACTTCTACTACATGGCCAAGTTGCTCGACGAGGCGGCGGCCGTGACCGATGCCAAGACCCTGTCCGAAGCCGGGCAGCCGGTCGGCACCCCCTCCCTGCCGATCTTCGACAAGGCCACGTTCGAGCAGTCCCAGACCTGGATCAAGGACTACATCAACGTGCCGCTGGCCCAGATGTCGTCGTTCACGACCGGCATCTTCGACCAACCGCTCGTGCCGGAACCCTCTTCCCACACCCAGGAGGTGTATGCCATCCTCGATACGGTCGTGCAGTCGGTGCTGACCGACCAGAACGCGGACATCGATGCCCTGCTGACCGACGCCGACGCTAAGGTCCAGGCGCTCATCGACGCCTCGTAGGTCTCACGCGGTTCCGGCGGGGCGCTCCTCCTCCGAGCGCCCCGCCGTTTCCGTTCCTGCCCACTCGTCCGGCACCATGCATCCAGCACTCGACTCGTCCGAGTCCCATCGAGCCACCCGGATGGAGAGCCCGCCGGCCGTCATGACCGCGCCCGACCGTTCGATGCCGATCCGCGCCGTCCGGGTTCGCCGCGCGCCGCTCGCGTGGATCCGTGGCAACGGGCTCGCCTCGCTGATCTTCCTCCTGCCGCTGCTGTTGATCTTCGGCGTCTTCTCGTGGCTCCCGATCATGCGGGCGGTCGTGATGAGCGTCCAGGAGACGAACCTCGTCAGTGACCCTGTCTTCGTCGGACTCGACAACTTCGCACGCGTCCTGGCGGATCCGCTGCTCGGGACCGCCGTCATGAACACCCTGTACTTCGCGGTCCTGGCCCTGATCTTCGGGTACCCGATCCCGCTGATCCTCGCGGTGTTGATGGGCGAGTCCCGTCGCCGCAAGGGCCTCCTGAGCGCGTTGGCCTACCTGCCGGTCGTCGTCCCCCCGGTCGTTGCCGTGCTGCTGTGGAAGTTCTTCTACGACGGCAGTCGGACAGGTGTGTTCAACACGATCCTCGGGTGGGTCGGGCTCGGCCCGCTGCCGTGGCTCCAATCAGCCGCAACGGTCATGCCGTCACTCGTCCTGCAGGCGACCTGGGCCGCGGCCGGTGGCACGGTGATCATCTACCTAGCGGCGTTGTCGTCCGTGCGACCCGAGCTGTACGACGCTGCCGAGGTCGACGGGGCGTCGATCTGGCGCAAGGTCCGGCACATCACGATCCCCCAGATCCGGGGCATCCTGTTGATCACCTTCATCCTCCAGATCATCGGTACGGCACAGCTCTTCCTTGAGCCGTTCCTGTTCACCGGCGGTGGTCCAGCGAACGCCACGATGACCGTCCTGCTGTTGATCTATCGGTACGCGTTCGGCACCAGCGTCGGCGGTGACTACGGGGCCGCTACGGCCCTCAGCCTGTTGTTGGCGATCTTCCTGGCGATCTTTTCGATCCTCTACTTCCGCTTGACCCGCTCGTGGAGCCAGACGTGATCGGACGGTCGGGCATGGCCCGGCGTGCGAGTGGCCAACGACGTCGAGACGAGGACGGCTCCGCCGACCGGAGCATCATTTCGTCGACCGACCGGCGGCGCGCGGGCGTTCGTCGGACCTTGCGCGTGGTCGAGGCCGGCCTGCTGGGGTTGCTGCTCGTCGTGGGACTTGGGCCCATCCTGTGGCTCGCCAAGTCGGCCATCACACCGACGCAGGACACCCTCCGGGACCCATTGGCCCTGTGGCCGCACGGGATGGATTGGGACAACATCGTCACCGCCTGGACGAAGATCCACATCGACCACTACTTCGCCAACACGCTGGTCATCGCCGCGGGGTCGTGGTTCACCCAGATCCTGGTGGCCACGACCGCCGGCTTTGCGTTGTCTGTCCTGCGCCCACGGTACGCGGGGATCCTGACGGGGCTCGTCCTGTGCACCCTGTTCGTGCCGGCCATCGTCCTGCTGGTCCCGCTCTATCTGACGATCCTTCAGCCGCCGATCTACGGCCAATCCCTGATCAACTCGTTCTGGGCCGTCTGGCTACCGGCCGGGGCCAGCGCGTTCAACGTCCTGCTCGTCAAGCGGTTCTTCGACCATCTGCCGCGGGAGATCTTCGAGGCCGCCCAGACCGACGGCGCCGGGCCGTACCGGCTGTTCTGGTCGATCGTCCTACCGATGTCGCGGCCGATCCTCGGCGTCGTGTCGGTCTTCGCCGTCATCGCGACCTGGAAGGACTACCTCTGGCCGCTGCTGGTGCTGCCAGACCCGGATGTCCAGCCGCTGTCGGTTCGCCTGCCGACCCTCCAGCGCACGATCGAGCTCGACGTCTTCCTGGCCGCGCTCATGATCGCGACCTTGATCCCGATCGGGCTGTTCCTGGTGTTCCAGCGGCTGTTCCTTCGTGGAGCCGGCCTGGGCGGGGCGATCAAGGGATAGCGCTCACGCGGCGCAGGTGGGCATCGGGCGGCGCCAGGCCGATCCGGGGACCTGCTAGCCTCCGCCCAGATGGCCAACATGCCGACCCGGACGGCCGCCTCCCTGCTCGTCGAGTCCCTGGCCGCCGAGGGCTGCGCGTACGTCTTCTCCGTCCCGGGCGAGGAGACCCTCGACGTCCTCGATGCCCTGAGTCGGCAGGATGCCGTCCGTCACATCACGACCCGCCACGAACAGGGCGCGGCATTCATGGCCGACGTCTATGGACGCCTGACCGGCCGGGCGGCCGTGGCGATGGCGACGCTCGGCCCGGGGGCGACCAACCTGGTGACCGGCATCGCCGACGCCTACCTGGATCATGCGCCGATGGTCGCGATCACGGGGCAGACCGGCCTCGACAAGGTCCACAAGGAAGCTCATCAGTTCGTCGACATCGTGCGGATGCTCGAGCCCGTCACGAAATGGAACCAGCGCGTCGAACAGGTCGAGGCCCTGCCGGAGATCGTCCGCAAGGCGTTCCGGGTGGCGCAGCTCGAGAAGCCCGGCCCGACCCACATCGAGCTGCCCGAAAACCTGGCCGCCAAGGGCGTCGCCGACGACCTGCGTCCCATCGGGCCGACCCGGGCGTTCCTGCCAGAGCCCACGGATGAGGCGATCGCGCAGGCCGCACAACTCCTCGCCAGTTCGGCGAGGCCGCTCATCCTGGCCGGCAACGGGGTCCTGCGGCGGAACGCATCGGAGGCCCTCCGAGCCTTCGCCAAGGGCCTGCACGTGCCGGTGGCGGTCACCTTCATGGGCAAGGGTGCGATCGACGACCGGAGCCACCTCTCGCTGATGGCCGTCGGGCTGCAGGCCCGCGATCACGTGCTGTCCGGGTTCGATCGGGCCGATCTCGTCGTGTCCGTCGGATACGACCTCGTCGAGTACGCCCCGTCGCGCTGGAATCCGGACGGACGCAAGCGGATCGTCCACATCGATACCCAGCCCGCCGACGTGGATGTCGGCTACCAACCCGAGGTCGAACTCATCGGCGACATCGACGGGACCCTGCGGCGACTCCTGGCAGCCGTCCTGCCGCAAGGCATCGGAGGTCGCGACGCCAGCGAACGCCACGCCGCTCGCGAGACGCTCGTGCACCAGGACCTGCGCACCGCGTTGCTCGCCGACCTGGGCGCCTACGAACACGACGAGGGCTGGCCGATCAAGCCCCAGAAGGCCATCGCGGACCTGCGCCGCGCCCTCAACCCGACCGACATCGTGGTCAGCGACGTCGGCGCGCACAAGATCTGGGTCGCCCGCCTCTACCAGGCCTACGAACCCAACACGGTCATCATCTCCAACGGGTTCGCGGCCATGGGCATCTCGTTGCCCGGGGCGATCGCGGCCAAGCTCGTGTATCCCGACCGCCGAGCCGTCGCGTTGTGCGGGGACGGCGGGTTCCTGATGAATTCGCAGGAGCTCGAGACCGCCCGCCGGATCGGCGCGAACATCACGGTCGTCGTTTGGCGCGACGACGGCTATGGCCTCATCGACTGGAAGCAGCAGAGCGAATTCGCCCGGCCCTTCGGCGTGGAGTTCACGAATCCGGATCTCGTCGCGTACACGCAGTCGTTCGGGCTGGCCGCCTTTCGGCCGTCGTCCGCCGAGGATCTGTACCTCACGCTCATGCGGGCCCTCGAGCACGACGGCCCGTCACTTGTCGAGGTCCCGATCGACTACCGGGAGAACCTGCGCCTGACCGAGCGTCTCGGCGCGCTGTCCGGCACCAGGTAGGGCCGAGGAATCGAGCGAGCCGGCGCCACGCGCGCACGGGCGGTGCCGGCTCGAGTCCAATGGTACTTGACCAGGCCACCATCCGGGCGGTGGCCCGTGCGTTCCGACTCGCGTGACCTTGGTGCGGGGGGTGGGCGAAGCCTGCGGGCGATTGAGCGGCGATCAGATCGGGCTTGATTGTTCGCCGGGGACGCTGGACGGCCTACCTGGGGTAGGGACCGCCGGTGCTGTCTGCGAAGACCGCGGAGACGATCGAAGCGAGAGCGAGCAGGGCTGAGGCGCTCGCGACGACAACGGTGCGGAGTCGAGCAAACCGGGGACGGGACATCGACTGCTCCTTCCCGTCGCTCGCCCGCGCGCTGGCTTCACCCGGCGATATGGTAGGGTCAGCCCGATGCGTTCGTCAACTATTGCTAAACATCGAGCGTTTGGACCCGACTCGGAGTTCGCTCGCCGGCTCGGCGCCGAGATCCATCGCCGCCGGATCGCACTCGGCCTGAGCCAGCGTCAGCTGGCTGAACCCATGAGCCGGGCCTTCGTCTCACTCGTCGAACACGGTCGCGTGGTCCCGTCGCTGCCCAGCCTCGCGCTCATCGCCGACCGTTTGCAGACCTCGCCCGCGGCGCTCCTTCTGGCTGTCAATCCCGATTGGACCATCGGGTACACTGAGCCGCATGCCACGACTTACCCGCTCCCACGCCGCCGCGGATCGACCCCTCGCCCGCCGAATCGGGGGCGTGATCCGGGCTGAACGCCTTCGGGCCCACATGACCCAGTCACAGCTCGCCGAAGGCCGGTACACGAAGGCCTACATCAGTGCGCTGGAGAACGGCCTCGCCAAGCCATCCCTGGCCGCCCTCAACTTCCTCGCGGATCGCCTGCAGGTTCCCGTCACGAAGCTGCTTGCCGCGGGTGAGCCCGCCTGGACGCGGCTCGAGGCGGACCTGCACCTGGCCGCCGGTGACTGGCAAGTGGCGGTCGACGCCTACCAGGAACTGCTCGACGCGGGTGCGCCCGACATGGTTCGGCCGGAACTCCTGCGGGCTCTCGCCGAGGCGTACTGTCGCCTCGAGCGGGGCACAGAGGCGGTTCGAGTGGCGGCCGAGTCGACCGACTTGTTCCGCCGCCAGGGCCGAGACGCCGACGCGGCGTGGTCGGCGTACTGGGAGTCGTGCGGGCTCTATGAACTGGAACAGGGCGACAGCGCCCGCGAGCTCCTGGTTCGGCTTCTCGATGAGATCGCCCAGGGGCTGAGCGTCGATCCGGAGCTTCGGCTGCGGATCCTCATCGCGTTGGCGATGAACGACTCGCGCGACGACCAGCCCGAGCGTGCGCTTGGCTACCTTGAGCAGGCCCGGTCGATGGTGGGTCTCCTCGACGATCGACGGCGGGCCGTGTTCCTCTTCTCGTTGGCCATCAGCTACCACGAGCTGGGCGATCTCGAGGCGGCCCTGACGACCGGCTCACAGAGCCTGACCCACTTCCGGGCTGCCGACGCGGACCGCGAGGTGGCCTCGATCGAGAACGAACTCGCGCTGGTCTTCCTGGCCCTCGGTCAGGTGGATCGGGCGGTCGAACACGTGGCCGCGGCCCGGCTGGGGTTCGAACGACTCGAGAGCCAGCGCTCGCTTGCCCACGTGGTCGATACGGAAGCCCGGATCGAGCTCGCACGGGGCGCCGGGGCAGCGGCGGCCGCCCTGGCGATCGAGGCCCGCCGGCTGGCCGACGAGACCGGCAACCGCAAGGCCGCGATCAGTGCGTCACTCACGCTCGGGCAGGCCAGACGGGCGCAGGGGGATCTCGACGGCGCTTCGATGATCCTCGACGACGCCGCCCAGGTGGCCCGGGCGCAAGGTCGTCGCGGTCAGCTCCAGGCGGTCCTTGGCGAGTGGGCGGAGGTCAAGGCCGAGCAGGGCGATCTGCGCGGGGCATACGAGCTGTCGCAGGAAGCACTCCGCGCCGGCCGCCATGCGGCGCCTGCGCCCGTGGGCCGGAGTCAGGAAGGGGTCGTCGAGCCCTCGGTCTGACGCCGGCTGTCGGCAACTCGGCTCAGGGTCTCGTTCGGAACGACCAGGTCGCCGGCGTAAGCCGGTTGCCCGATGGATCCTTGATGCCGCGGAGGACGAAGACCCCGTAGCGACGACCGTGGAACATCGACCTTGCGGGATCGATGGTGGCCGTCCGCTTCGACGCGTTGTAGGTGACCTTCGCGCGCACCCACAGGCCGGTGCTCAGGTTCTTCAATCTCAGGGTCGAGCCCGAGATCCCCCTCACCGGCTCCGAGAAGACGATCCTGACCGAGGCACCGGTCGCGACGTTGGTCGCGCCGGCCGACGGCGTGCGCGACTTGATCCTTGGCTTCGTCTCGTCGACGATCGTGACCGGCGGGCTGATGGTCTCGGCCAGCTGGGCTTCCTCGTCGATGGCCAGGGCATCCCACCGGTAGCAGAAGCCGGCCTGGAGACCCCGCTCGTGGATGGGGCTCGCGAAGTCGAGCAGGAAGATGTCGTCGTAGGACACGAGCTCCGGATCCGGGCAACGGCCGCCCACGACCCGCCACGCGAGGCGCAGGACGATGCCATCGATGACCGCATGGCTCGTCGTCCACGCGACGACGACGTTCCGCGAGGTCTGCCTCTTCCGGCCGGCCGGCGAGGTGAACGTGATGATCAGTGGATCGGTGAAGCCCGGTGCCGGCTCGAGGTCTGGCAGCGGACTCGGCACGGCCTCGGCCAATGCCGCCTCGGCATCCACCCGCCCGGAGCCGTAGACATTGTCGCGACCTGGGTCGCCAAGGTCGACGGCACTGGCCCGGATGACGGCTTCGAGTTCGGTGACGTTCAGGCTCGGTCGAGCCGACCAGATCAGGGCGGCCACGCCGGCGACGTGGGGCGAGGCCATGCTGGTGCCGCTGCCCTCCTCGTAGTCGCCGGCGGTCGTCGAGAGGATGTCGACCCCCGGGGCCGCGAGGTCCACGCCGCGATTGAACGTCGAGAATTCGGCCTGGAGGTCCGTCTGGTCGACGGCCCCCACCGACACCACGCCGCGGAGCCCGGCCGGGTATTCCATGATCGCCGAGCCGCTGTTCCCCGAGGCGGCGACGACGAGGATGCCGGCGGCGCGCGCGGCGGTGAAGGTCGGCTGGATCAGCGCGACCTGGGCCGGCTCGAGGATCCCGCCGAGCGAGAGGTTGACGACATCGGCACCGTGGGTCCGGGCCCAATCCATGGCGTCGAGGATGTCCGAGAAGAAGCCGAAGCCGGACTCATCGAGGACCTTGATCGGCATCAACGAGCTGCCAGGGGCGATGCCGGCGATGCCCGCCGCATTGTCCGTGCGAGCCACGATCGTGCCGGCCACATGGGTGCCGTGGCCGTTGTCGTCGGTCACATCGGTGCTGTTCCAGATCTCATTGCGCGGGGCCACGACGGTCACGCCGGCGAGATCCGGGTGGGCCAGGTCCACGCCCGAATCGACGACCGCGACGACCAGGCCCGGGTCGCCGATCGTCGTCGGCCAGACCTCGGGAACGCGGATCTGCTCGAGATCCTCCTGCTCCGGGTACAACGTGTCCGATGGGGCGCCGCTGGTCGGCCATGCCGAGCTCTTGACGACCGCATCTGGCGCAACGAAGAGGACCCGCGGGTCCGCCCGCAGCGCCGCCCCGACCTTGCCCGCCTCGCCCGTCCTGGCGACGACGATGCTGCGTTGCCCCATCCGCGATGGCTCGGTTCGCTTGACGCCCGAGATGGCGATCCGGCCGGGAGCCCGGTCCCGCCAGGCGACGATGAAGCGGCCGCCGGGTGCGGCCGCATCGGACGCGCGGACGGCCGAGGACGCGGCGGCCACCGGTACGACCGTCACGAGGCTCAAGGCCAGGGCCAACAGGAGGGGAAGGTGGCGGCGCGGGTGGGTGGTCACGGACAGGAACTCCTCAGGCCGATCAACGAAGGACGACGGATTCAGGCGACGTCACGTCGACGACTGGGCGACCGCGGTTCGGACGGTACGCGACCTGTCAGTCGGGTGCAATGACCCGCACCGAACCACGCTGCACCGACGCACCGGATTCGATGAAGCCGATGGCCGTCGCCATACGCCGAGTCGTGGGTACTGGGACGAATGCCTGCCTTCGGCCCATTGACCACCGGCACCGGAGAGGCGACGTTTCTGCCCAGATCCTCGGTGCGAAGGCCGCAACGCCCTTTCGTGCCGGGGATCGTTCGTCGTCACCGGCGTTGCGCCCCCGCGGTCCGCCGGACGGTGCGAAGCGCGAACGAGACGGCCACCCCGACGCAGAGCCCGATGACGAGGCCGATGAGGTTCTCCAGCGCGTCCCATGTCTGGCAAAAGCGATCGAGCCGCGGGACGCTGTACTGGATCCATTCGATGACGACGGGCATCGAACCGGCGGCCAGGGCCACGACCGCGAACGGGCGAGCGCGCGGGATGAGCCCGATGATGACGCCCAGCGGCATGAAGAGCGCCACGTTCAGTCCATGCTCGCTCGAGAGCGACGCGAGCTGGCCGAGACGAGGCGGCGGGCGCAGGCCGCCGCACCATGACTGACCGAAGGTCCCGGAACCGATGCCAGGCGTCAAGGTGATGGCCACGATCGCCCCGACGGCGAAGACGAGCATGCCCGCGAGCAGCGGTGACAGACCAGTGCGCGAGGTCGTCGACGGTGCGAGGAGAACCGCGGCGATGACGGCGACGGCGATGCCCGGGATGAGCAGCGGCGAATGCCGGACGAGCTCGAGGACCGTGCCCACGACCGCGACCGGGAGGGCGAGTTGTGCGATGGATACGATCGGCATGGAGGTGGAGCGAACCCCGTGGTCGTGGCAAGGTGGCCGGACTGCGTCGTCATGCCGCAGGTCCGGACGGCCTTGGTTTGGGTTGAGCTCCTCCGACGCGTGGCGGGTGCGCCGTGCGACGGACGGGATCCGTAGCCGTCCCTGACCGCTCGGGCGGGACGCGGCCCTTACGTCGCGACGCGGCCCTCAGGCCGGTCCGACAGGATCCCCTCGTCGATCGAACAGTTCCGCGACCCACTCCCTGAGTCGCCCGAGGTGCTCGGCGTAGTGCTCGGGCCCCGACTTGCGGATCCACCAAGCGGCCTCGTCGGTCGGCTCCGCGAGCGCGTACCACTCCCCGAGCATCTGGGTCCGTGCCGCATTGGCCTGGGTCCAGGCGACCGTCCAGGGCTGGTCGGCCATGGCCGCCAGGAATTCCGCGTTCATCGCCTCGATGTCGACGTCGTGGCCCTCGTACGTGCCGGCGTTCATGCGCTGGAACTGGACCGCGGCCTCGGCCAACCAGGTGCCGAGGTGCGCGACGACGTCACGGACGGTCCAGTCGGGGTCGGTGTAATAGCCGGGAACCAGGCATTCCTCCGGCGTGATGGCTCTCACCAGTCCCAGGAGGGTGTACCAGCCCAGGCGTTCCTCTTCGAGTGATTCGGCGAATGGCAGGTCACTTGGGATCGGCGCTTCGCCCGTCCGGATCGCGCTCGGCTGTGATTGGTCGTTCATGCGGCCTCGAGGATGATGGCGTCGGCGTGGCCCGCTGATGATGCGCCGTCCGCGCGCGTTGCACCTCCGTGACTCGCCTGCTACCGTAGCCTTCCTGTTACCGAGCACGACCTCGGGACCGATGCGGAGGAGCGAACGATGGCGGCGAACGGCAGTGGCACGAAGGACGATCCCTGGGTCCTCAAGACACCTCCCGGCACCTCCGAGTACCAGATGTGGCGCGACGACACCGCCGATCCCCCGACCCTCTACTGCCAGGTCGGATCGACCCAGTTGAAATACCACCTGCGCGCGATCGACGATCTGCACGCGATGCTGAAGGCCAACGGCGATTGGGTGCCTCTCGGCGGCGCCGATGAGCAGAAGCCGGCGCCCGACGGGACGGTCGAGGCCTGGGGTCGGTCGGAGAGCAACCCGGTCGGCGGCTGGTACGGCATGAAGAAGGGGCTCCGCGGACGGTTCGGCGTGTACCTGCCGCCCTTGCTCGAGGCGCTCGGGCTGGCCGAGTTGACCCACGACGCGAAGAACAACCGGATGCGCGCTCTCTGATGCCGGGGCTGACGGCGCCGAACAGCCACCCGGGCGATCCGTTCGAGGCGCTGGGCGATCCCAACCGCCGGGCGATCGTGGAACTCCTCGGTTCAGGCGGTCGATCCGTCCAGCAGCTGGCCGACGCGTTGCCGATCAGCCGCCCGGCGGTCTCGAGGCACCTGCGCCTGCTGAAGGACGCCGGCCTCGTCGTCGAGGAGCCGCGCGGCACCCGCCGCATCTACCGCCTCCACGACGACGGCGTCGAAGCCGTCCGCGGCTACCTCGAGCGCGTCTGGGGCGAGGCGGCCACCCGATTTCGCCTCGTCGCCGAGAACGCCCCGGCCCGCGAGCCGGTGGGGCCAGCCGAGCGTTGATCGAGCCGATCCGCCTGTCGTTCGACGTCGATTGCACGCCGGATCACGCGTTCGAGACGTGGACCGGTCGCATCGACCAGTGGTGGCCGGCGGACCATACCGTCACCGCCGATGACGGTCTGACGGTCGTGCTGGAGCCGAGGCCCGGGGGCCGGATCTTCGAGCGGACCGCCTCGGGCGTCGAGCACGACTGGGGTGAGGTCACGATCTGGGAGCCACCCGCCCGCCTGGGCTACCTGTGGCACCTGCGCCGCGATCGCGCCGACGCGACCGACGTCGAGATCCGATTCGTCGACCTCGGCGACGGCACGACCCGCGTCGAGATCGAACATGCCGGCTGGGAGCGTCTCGGCGCGGATGGCGAGACGTGGCGGGACCGCAACCACGGCGGCTGGGCGACCCTGCTCCCCCACTTCGTCGGACTCGCCGCGCGACGCGACGACCAGGTCCCTCGCTAGTCGAGCGCGCTCAGGACCGCGTCGGAGAAGCGCCGGCCAGGCGTCGAGCGCCCAGGCGCCGAAGCCTCGATCGGTCAGCACGACAAGGGCCCGATCCACGACCGGGTCCACCCACAGGAACGTGCCGGCACCGCCGAAGTGGCCGAATGTCGCCGGACTGTTGCCGGCGCCCATCCAGTGCAGTCGCTTGCCGTCGTGGAGCTCGACGCCGAGGCCCCAGTCGCACGGGTCGAATCGGCCGATGCCGGGCACCACGCCCGAGATCCCCGGGAACGCCACCGTCGCGCATCGAGGCCGCGCACGCGGGCGTCAGCAATGTCGGGCGGAGCAACTCTCGGGCGAAGGTCGCGAGATCGAGGATCGACCCGGCCAGCCCCTCCGACGGTCGATCGTCGAGGAACGTCCGGTCCATCGCGAGCGGTCGAAGGACCCAGGTCGACGAGCGCCGATCTCGAACGTCTTGCCGGTCGCGGGCCACGACCAGATCGCCCAGACTGGTCGTAGCCCGGGTTCGAGTAGATGCGCTTGCGGCCGGGCGCCGCCAGCACGCGCCTCGCCCTCGAACGGGAGGCCGGACGCGTGCGCCAGGAGGTGCCTGACGGTCGAGCCCGGCGGGCCGGCCGGCTCGTCGAGATCGAGCAGGCCGCGGTCGGCCGCGATCAGGACCGTCATCGCCGTGAACGGCTTGGTCACCGACGCCCACTGGTATCGATGGTCGGGGTCGCCGTGGATCGCGAGCACGCCGTCGGGACCGACGAGCGCGGCGGTCGCGTGGTCGGCGCCGAAGGCGTCGATGACGGACGAGGATGGCGGCGAGGTCGGCAGGCATGGCACGCGATGCTACCGGGACGACCGGCCCGCGTGCATGGCCCGATGGGCGGGATGGCGCGATGGGACCTCAGCGGGTCACCATGCACCCATGGCCTCCGGCCGTCTCCCCAAGGTCGCCCCGCCCTCGCTGGCGCTCGGCCTGCTGATCCTGTCGCTGCTCGCGCCGGCCACTGCGCTCGCCGCCAGCGAGTTCCCGGCCGGCTACGAGGGCTATCACACGTACGCCGAGGTCGGTGCCGAGGTCGCGGCCGTCGCCGCCGCCCACCCCGGCATCGTCCAGCGCTTCTCGATCGGTCAGAGCTACCTCGGGCGACAGCTGTGGGCGGCCAAGATCTCGGACAACGTGGCGGTCGACGAGGACGAGCCCGAGGTGCTGTTCGACGGCGGGATCCACGCCGACGAGCACATGGGCGTCGAGATGACGCTGAGGATCCTCCACTGGCTGGCCGACGGCTACGGTGCCGACCCGCGGATCACGAACATCGTCGAACGCGCGCGAGGTCTGGATCGTCTTCCTGGTCAACCCGGATGGCGCGACCCACGACATCGCCGGGCGGAAGTTCCACTACTGGCGCAAGAACCGGCAGCCGACGCCGGGCATCGACCGCGAAGGGCACCGACCTCAACCGGAACTTCGGCTACAAGTGGGGCGGCGGCGGGCGGACGAGCTGCGAACCCCAGGTCGATCACGTGTTCCGCGGCACCAAGGCCTTCTCGACGCCCGAGGCCCGCGCGTTCCGGGACTTCCTGGCCGAGCCGCGTCATCGGTGGTCGCCAGCAGATCCGGATGGGCATCAGCTTCCACGAGACCGGGCGCCTGGTCATGTGGCCGTACGGCTACACGAAGACCGACGTGCCGAGCGACATGACCTCCGACGACCGGCGGCGCTGGTCCGGATCGGCCGCAAGATGGCCTCGTTCAACGGCTACAAGCCCGAACAGGCGAGCGACCTGTACGTCAGCTCCGGCACGTCGCGCGACTTCGAGTACGGCACGTACCGGATCTTCGCGTACACGATCGAGCTGTCGATCACGGCTGTACTCCAAGTCATCGAAGATCGCGTCGGAGACCGGACGGAACAAGGGGACCGTGCTCTATCTCCTGGAGCGGGCATGGTGTCCGCTCGGGGTCCTGGGGACGGCGGTCGAGACGGCTCGCTGCGGGGCCTTCGACGACGACCTCGAGGTCGTCACGGGGCTGGGACGCGTCAACCCCGACGGGACCGACACGGCGCCCGGCCGCTGCCCGCTTCTCCCGGGCGAACCCGGAGCCGACGTCCCGGTCCGGCCCGAAGCAGCGCGGCACGACGCCGTCGGGCTCGAAGGCCTTCGTGACCGGCGCGAAGGCCGGCTCGACGCCGACCAGCCACGACCTGGACGGGCGGTCACGACGGTGCGGTCGCCGGCGATCGCCCTGCCGGCGACGGCCGGGCAGCGGCTGACCTTCCGGTACGTGTTCGCCCACGATGCGGCCGTCGTCGGCCGCAGATTCGCTGCGGGCGATCGTCGAGGTCGGTGGCGTCCAGACGGTCGTCTGGTCCAGGGTCGGGAAGCGCGGTCGACGTCGAACGGCGTCTGGCGGACGGCCTCGATCCCGATGGATGCGTTCGCGGGCCAGACCGTGCGGGTCCGGTTCGTGGCCGCCGACGGCGGCGACGCGAACCTGGTCGAGGTCGAGATCGACGACGTGCGGGTGACGCGAGGGTCGTAGCGGGCGGCCGGCCGCGCGCCCAGTTCCCCGCCAGATGTCCTCGCCCGGGGAGCATCAGGCGAACGTCCCGCTCTGATGGGTTCGTGTTCCGCCCTCGCGACCAAACCTCATGCATCAAGCAGCATATTCCGGCGCCCGATCACCCGCCGTCTGGCCGGTGGAGGGCCGACAACGCCGCCGAACGCTCCAGGGGCGGGCATCCGACGGAGATCCGCGCGTCACGACGCCGTCACGGTCCCCGACTAGACTCCCGGCATGAGGTTCTTCAACTCCAAGCCCCAGTCCGTCCCCTCCCCCGCCGAAGCCCTCCCCGGTCGAACCGAGCCGATCATGACGCCGGGCATCCACACGATCCTCGGCACGCCCCTCGCCGGGCCCGTGGCCGGACGGCACGAAGACCGCCGTCTTCGGCCTCGGCTGCTTCTGGGGCGCCGAGAAGGACTTCTGGCAGCTCCCCGGCGTCGTCACGCACGGCCGTCGGCTATGCCGGTGGCTCGACCCCGAACCCGACCTACCGCGAGGCCTGCTCCGGCCGGACCGGCCACGCCGAGGTCGTGCTGGTCGCCTACGACCCGTCGCGGATCACCTACGAGCGGCTGCTCAAGACCTTCTGGGAGCATCACGACCCGACCCAGGGCATGCGCCAGGGCAACGACGTCGGCACCCAGTACCGCTCGATCATCCTCGTCGCGGACGACGAGCAGCGCCGCGATCGCCGAGGCCTCGAAGGCGATGTACCAGGAGCGGCTGTCGGAGGCGGGCTACGGCGAGATCACGACCGAGATCGTCGACGCCGGCGCCGGTTCTACTACGCCGAGGACTACCACCAGCAGTACCTGACAAGAAGGTCCCGAACGGCTATTGCCCGAACCACGCGACGGGCGTGAAGCTGCCCGACGACTTCGTGGTCACGCCGCTTCAGTACGTCGACTGACGGCGATACCGGCGCTCAGCCAAGGACGCGATACTCGGGGATATGACGATCCTGCGGATGGACAACGTCGTCATCGTTGTCGACGACCTCGAAGGCTGCCGATCGCGTTCTTCGCCGAACTTGGCCTGGAGCTTGAGGGCGAGACGACCGTCGAGGGCCAGTCGGTCGACCGCCTCGTCGGGCTCGACGGCGTCCGAGCGACATCGCCATGATGCGGACGCCGGACGGCCACGGGCGGCTTGAGCTGGACAAGTTCCACACGCCGCCGGCGGTCAGGGCCGAGCCGAAGACGCACCCGTGAATACGCTGGGCATCCGTCGCATCATGTTCGCCGTCGACGACATCGAGGACGTCCTTGCCCGCCTGCAGGCCCACGGTGCCGAACTCGTCGGCGAGGTGGTGCAGTACGAGGACAGCTATCGGCTCTGTTACGTCCGCGGCCCCGAGGGCATCATCGTCGCACTGGCCGAGCCGCTCAGCTGAAGCCTCATCTGTCTGAGAACCGAGGCGCGGGAGCGTACTGCCCGAACTACGCGACCGGCGTCAAGCTGCCGGACGACTTGGTGGTCACGACGTTGCGTACATCGAGTAGCGCGACCGTCCATCATTACGGCGCATGAGGGCGACGCCATTCGTACGAGTAGCCGAAATCGAGGTTGACCCCGGACAGCGCGAGGCGTTCATATCGGCGGTCAAGGAAGAAATGGCTGATGCGGTGCGGCTAGAAGCCGGCGTCTTGGCCATCTACGCCGTCGCCGAGAAGGACAACGCTTCCCGTCTGCGGTTCTTCGAGATCTACGCCAACGAAGCGGCCTACAACGAGCACCTGGAGTCGCCCCATTTCAGGAAATACCGTATGACCACCGAGCCGATGGTCCGGTCCCGGCTCCTGACTGAAACCGTCCCGATCCAACTCAGCTCGAAGACGAACTGGTAAGCGCAGGAGCAGTTAGATGGCGCCCGCGCCAAACTGACTCACACCAACGGATACAGCGCTCCTTCTCCGACCCACCGACCGACGACACGCGACCGTCAAGGCGATCGTTCGGTGAGGTGGATGGTGACCGTGTCGCCCTCGTCCTTGTCGATCAGTCGGCGGAGCTCGGCCTTGATGGGCAGCTTGTGGGTGCCGTCGCCGAGAGCCATGAAGGAGCTGCGGAACGGGTGCCCGTCGACGGTCCCGGCGACCTTGACGAGGCCGCGAGTGCCGAAGAACTCGGCGGTCCAGTCGGTCACGACGAACGTCCAGCCACCCTTGGCCGGGCTCTTCCGCAGGGTGCGGTGAACGTCTTGTCGAGCGGTCGCGGTCGCTCGCGGCGTGGGTGGTCTGGCGCGTGGCCATCAGGACTCCTCCACGATGTAGAAGCGATTCCCGTCGGGGTCGTCGAACGTGTACATCGGCGGGACGCCGTCCCAGCGCAACACGTCGCCGACGTTCACGCCGCGTTCGCGCATCGCCGCGTGTTCGGCCTCCGCGTCGGGCACGGTGAAGCGGATGCCGGTATCCGACGCGACGTCCGGAACCCGTCGTTGACATGCGCGATCGAGGTGGTCGCTCCGGCTGGTGCGACCTCGATCCATCGCATGGTGGGGCTGATCGCGGCGTCGAGCCGCTTCTCGAAGCCGAGCGTGGCGACGTAGAACTCGATGGCGTCGTCCTGGTTGGTGACGTTGATCCCGATCGTGCGGACGTCAGCGATGGTGGTCGGTTGCATGGTGTGTCTCCTTGGGGTTCATGACTCGCCGTACATCAGCGAGCCGGGGGTGGTGAGGGTCTCGCCCGTCTCGAGCCAGGTCTTCAACCCGGACAGGATCATCGGCCAGCCGCCGTACAGCTCGTCCGGTGCGTCCTCGCTGAGCTGGTCGTGGGTCACGGTCAACCGGCACGAGTCGCCGACGGGTTCGATCTCCCAGGTCACCCGTGACGTGCCCTCGCGTTCGGCATCCTCGCTCCACAGCACGTGCATCGTCTGCACGAGCCGTCGCGGCGGGTCGACAACGAGGTTCTCGCCTTCGGCGAGGGGGCCGTCGGCGCCGGGATGGTTCAGCGCGTAGCGCGAACCGGGTGTCCAGTCGGACTCGATCCCGGCGCCGAAGTGGTACTTGGCCCGGATCGTCGGGTCGGTGATCGCCTCCCACAGGCGCTCGGGGGTCGTGCGGATGTAGATCTCGAAGACCTTCTCCATCGTGCGCTCCAGTTCCGTCTTCAGGCCGGCCAGACCGGCAGCCCACGGCTCGGTGTACTTGCTCACCCAGCGGTCGTGGACGAGGCGGATCGGGACCGGGTTGAGGTAGTGCAGCTTCTCCCGACCCCGGCGCCGGCTCACCACGAGACCGGCCTCCTCGAGCAGCCGCAGGTGCTTCGCCACCGCGATCCTCGTCATGTCGTGTCGTGCCGTCAGCGCCGCGAGGGTCTGGCCGTCGCGCTCGAACAGCGCATCGAGCAGCGCCCGTCGAGTCGGATCGGCGAGTGCTCGGAACACCGTCTCCATGTCCACCAGAATAGGAAACCAAATGGTTTCCTGTCAAGCCCAGGCTGCGATGCTCCTCGAACGCGATCAGGCCTCGATTCGCGTCACAAGCGTTCTCCGGTCCCGGCCGGGAGCGCGAGGACGAGGACCAACGCCACGGCAGCCAGCACGATCACCAAGCCCCAGGCGGTCTCGACCCCGGCCGCGTCGGCGACGAGCCCGAGCGCGAACGGCGCGGTGAGGACGGCCGTCCCCGACGCCAGCGTCAACCGCGCCCCGGCGGCCGTCAGCCGTCCTGGCGCCGCGGCGAGGGCCGCGGCCACCCCCAGCGGGTACAGACCGGCGACTCCGACCCCAGCGACGAACAAGGCCACGCCCGACAGCACGGGAGTGGTCGACAGCCATGCGACCGATGCTCCGATCGCCGCCAGGACGACCCCGATCGCCGCGGGTCGTCGAAGATCACCGCCGGTCCCGAGCCCGAGGCTCTGCGCGAGTCGCCCCACGAACATGCCGCCGAGGAACAACCCGCCGAGGAACGTGGCGGCGGGCGTGTCGATCCCGGTCCGTCGCTCGACGAGGGTCGCCCCCCAGAACACGATCGAGAACTCGACCGCGATGACCGCGACAAGGAACGCCCACGCGAGCCAATAGCCGCGGGGCAGCCGCGAGGTGGTGATCGTCGCCGTTTGGGCGGGCGCCAGCCGCGGACCCGACCGGAGATCGATCGCGATCACCAGGAGGAGCGCGAAGGTCGGCGCGAGGGCGAAGCCCCAAGGCACGCCCAGCGTGGCGGCCGTCGCGAGCGCCACCGGACACGCGAACGCTGCGACCATCGCCCAGACGTTCGCCCGAGCCACCCGCAGCCGAGCCAGGCGCCCGCCGGGCTGCGCCAGGATCGCGTTGGCGTACCCGAGAAGCGTACCCGTCCCGAACCCGACGAGGATCGAGCCCCCCAGCGTCACCGCGTAAGCCGGCGCGATCGCGAGGGCAACGACCGCGACGGCCAGCCCGCCGATCGCGAGACCGCGGACCGCCACCTCGCCGACGCGCCGGTCCAGCCCGGCCGCGATCGCCCCGGCCACCACCAGCCCGATGGCCAACGCCGTCGAGTGCAGCCCGACCTCGGCGTCTGACAGCCCGAGCTGGCTGCGCAGGTACGGCGCGATCGCACCGATGCCATAGATGACGTACCCGATGGTCGCGATGGTCGCGTAGGACGGCCAGGCATCGCGGGCGCGCTGGATCGTGGCGATGGGTGTCCTCCTGACGCGGGGAGACGCACGAAAGCCGGGCGGCCCTGCCAATCATGGGGCGCCCGGCTTTCGGGGTTCGTGCGGAGGCGCCGACCGCCCCTCGATGAGGGGCGGTCGGCGCCGGGATCTCCTAGCGTTCGGCGAGCAGGGCCTCGAGGCGGTCCCAGGTCTCGATCGCGCCTCTCGACCATGCCGGTCGCGAGGGCGCCGTCGATGACCTCGGCGAGTCCATGTGCCCGACAGACCTGACCTTCGTCTTGCCGCCGACGTCCTCGAGGAGTCGTGCGTCTCCGGGCCGCCCTCGGGCCGACGCCTTCGACGTCGAACATGAAGGTCCACTTGTAGCCCTCGGGCGGGTCGACCTCGAGGTACTCCCCGTAGAACGTCACGTCCTCGCGATCCGGGCGGCGCTGTCACGTAGCGCCACTTGCCACCCGGCCGGACGTCCATCTCGACGACGGTCGTCGTCGTGCCGTGCGGGCCCCACCAGCGCGGGACGAGCGTCGGGTCGGTGATGGCCTTCCAGACCTGCTCGCGCGGTGCGTCGAAGGTGCGCTCGAACACGAGGTCGCCGCCCTCCGAGTAGATGGTCGGTGGTGTCGGTGCTACCCCGGTCGATTCGCGTCGCGGTCATCATCGTTTCCCCTTTCCCGTGCTTCTGATTTCCTGTAGGTCGCGGAGATACGCGTCCAGCCGTTCGAAGCTCTCCTCCCAATGGCGTCGGTATTGATTCACCCAGTCGGCGATGTCCCGCAGCGGTCCTGCCTTCAGGCGTCGCGGTCGCCACTGCGCCTGGCGACCCTGCTCGATGAGCCCGGCCCGTTCCAGCACCCGGAGATGCTTGGAGATGGCGGGCTGGCTCATGTCGAACGGTGCGGCGAGGTCCTTGACCGAGGCCTCGCCTTCGGCGAGACGGGCCAGGATCGCCCGCCGAGTCGGGTCGGCCAGGGCGGCGAACGTCG
Source organism: uncultured Chloroflexia bacterium (assembly GCA_963778645.1). Classification (GTDB taxonomy): domain Bacteria; phylum Chloroflexota; class Limnocylindria; order Limnocylindrales; family CSP1-4; genus SPCO01. The sequence goes on along the minus strand of CAVZVH010000039.1, from coordinate 7,373 downwards.
TGCTGAGGGGGTCGGTCTGCTGCATGTCCATCACTTCTTGGTTATATAACCTGTCGGTACTATACGCACCGTGAGCGGCGTTGTCAACCCCTCTTCTTGCGTCACCGCGACGCAGACGCTGGACGGTCGATGGCGTAGGCTCGACCGATGGCACGACGCAAGAACGTCCCGGCCCGGACCGAGGCCAGAGGCGACCGCCGATGAGGCCCCGATCGACGTGGTCGTGATCGGTCAGGGCGTCGGCACCTACGAGACCGTCAACGGGATGCCGCATGGGCTCGTCGGGGTGGTCGTCGTGGTCGTGGCGTTGATCCTCATCCGTCCGGTCACGCGCGCGCTCAAGGCGTTCCTGCGCGGCTGAGCCGCCAGTACGCGTCGCGCGCCGGCTCACGCAGCGCTACGCTGTCCGCTGACCACCGTCACCATCGAGGGAGGATCGGCCGGCGTGACGATCTCGACAACGCGACCGGCGATCCCGGCCGGCCTGGTCGCGGGCGGTGTCGTCGCGATCGCCCGGCGGCTCGACCCGGACGCCGCCGCTGGACGTCGCGGGGGCCCTGGCCGACGGCGGCGTCCGGGCCTTCGAGATCACCCTCAACGAGCCGGTCGCGCACGCGCTTCCGCGCGATCGAGGCGGTCGCCGGCGGGTCGCGCCGCAACGGCCTGGCGATCGGTGCCGGGACGGTGCTCTCGATCGAGGCCGCCCGGCACGCCGTCGATGCCGGGGCCACGTTCCTGGTCATGCCGCACACCGACGCCGAGCTCGTCGCCTGGGCGGCCGAACGCGGGATCCCGACACTCCCCGGCGCCGCGACCCCGACCGAGGTCCTGGCCGCCTGGCGAGCCGGCGCGGCCGCCGTGAAGCTCTTCCCGGCCTCGGCGCTCGGCCCGAGCTTCATCCGCGAGCTCGCGGGCCCGTTCCCCGACATCCCGGTCGTGCCGACCGGTGGGGTCACCGCCGAGACGGCCGGCTCGTTCATCGCGGCCGGCGCGATCGCCGTCGGGCTCGGCAGCTGGCTCGTCGGCGACGCGGATGCCGGCCGGCGTGACCGGTCCGGGCCCGCCAGGTCGTGGCCGCGGTGGCGGCCGCCCGCGAGGGCCGCTCGACGTGACCACGACCGAGGTCGTGACCCTCGGCGAGTGCCTCATCTCGCTGATCGCGGCACAACCCGGGTCCCTCGCCGAGGCCGCCCTGTTCGAGCGCCACGATCGCGGGCGCCGAGGCGAATGTCGCGGTCGGGCTCGCGCGACTCGGTCACTCGGTCGCTCTACATCGGGCGCGTCGGTGGCGACGGCTTCGGCACCGCGATCGTCCGTCGCCTTCGGGGCGAAGGCGTCGACGTCAGCCAGCTCGAGGTCGATCCGGGCGCCACGACCGGCCTGATGCTCCGGGAACGCCGCGTGCTCGGGGCCGCCGAGGTGGTCTACGCGAGGACCGGCTCCGCCGGCTCGCGCGTGACGCCCGACGACGTGCGGCGCGCCCAGGCCGACGGCGTGTTCGGCGAGGGCCGCTGGCTCCACCTGACCGGCATCACGCCCGCGCTGTCCGACACGGCCAGGGCGGCGGTCGACCTTGCGCATCGACGTGGCCAAGGAGTCGAAGATGACGGTCAGCTTCGACGTCAACCTCCGCCGGCGCCTGTGGTCCGACGAGGCGGCCGCACCGGTCCTGCGGCCGCTCGCCGAACGGTCGGACGTCGTCCTCGGGTAGCCCCGATGAACTCGCGGTCCTGACCGGCGACGACCGACGCCGATCCGGCCGCCCTGGCGAAGGCCGTGCTGGACCTGGGCCCAGCGCTCGCGGTCGTGAAGCTCGGCGCCGACGGCGCGCGTCGCCCTGGAGCGAGGCGGTGAGCCGGTCGTCGAGCCCGGCCCGCGCCGTCCCGAGCGATCGTGGACCCGGTCGGGGCCGGCGACGCGTTCTGTGCCGGGTTCATCGCCGCGCGGCTCGAGGGCGAGGACCTCGCGACGGCGCTCCGGAAGGCGAACGCGTGCGGGGCCGCGGCCGTGGCGGCGGTCGGCGACCTGGCCGGGCTGCCGACGCAGGGTCGAGCTCGCCCGGCTGCTCGCGGACGACGGCCAGGACACCATCCGCTGACCGTGGCGACCGAGGCGGAGGCGCTCGCGCTCGACGCCGCCGACCCGCTCAGCGTCTATCGCGACCGGTTCCTGCTCCCCGATGGCCCCGAGGGACCCGACGGGCCGCCCGCGATCTACCTGGCCGGCCACTCGCTGGGACTCCAGGCGAAGAGCGTCCGACCGGCGATGGAGGCGCTGCTCGACCGGTGGGCCCATCTCGGCGTCGAGGGCTGGTTCGCGCCCCGACGACCCGTGGTTCACGTACGACGAGACGTTCCGGGAGCCGATGGCGCGGATCGTCGGCGCGCGGCCGTCCGAGGTGGCGATCCTCAACACGCTGACCGTGAACCTGCACCTGATGCTGGCCTCGTTCTTCCGGCCGGAGGGCGCGCGGCGGAAGATCCTGACCGACGCTCCCCTCTTCCCGTCCGACCGGCACGCGCTCACGAGCCACCTCGCCTGGCGCGGGCTGGACCCGGAGACGGACCTGGTGGTCGTCGGGCCCGCGGTCGGGCGAGGACACGGTCCGCATCGAGGACCTCGAGGGCGCGATCGCCGAGCACGGCCCGAGCCTCGCGCTCGTCCTGTTCGACGGCGTCAACTTCGCGACCGGTCAGGCGCTGCCGGTCGGGCGGCTGACGGCGGCGGCCCACGAGGTCGGGGCGGTCGTCGGCTGGCAGCTCGCGCACGCCGCCGGCAACGTCCCGCTCGCGCTCCACGACGACGACGTCGATTTCGCCGTCTGGTGCACGTACAAGTACCTCAACGGCGGACCGGGCTCGGTCGGCTCGATCTTCATCCACGAGCGGCATCTCCGGCCCGGCGCCGACGTGCCGCGCCTGACCGGCTGGTGGGGTGCCGCGCCCGACCATCGGTTCGATCCCGACGGGCCGTTCGTCGCCGACACCGGTGCCGCCGCCTGGAAGATGTCGACCTCGCCGCTCTTCAACATGGTGCCGCTGGCGGCGTCGCTCGCGATCTTCGACGAGGTCGGCATGCCGGCCCTGCGCGAGCGCTCGGTCCGCCTGACCGGCTACCTCGAGACGGCTCCTGCGCGAACAGGGCGTCGAGATCCTGACGCCCGCCGATCCGGACGCCCGCGGCGCCCAGCTATCACTGCGATTCCCGAACGCCCCGGCCGTCCTCGAGGACCTGAACCGCCGCGGCGTCATCGCCGACTTCCGCGCCCCCGACATCATCCGCGTCGCCCCGATCCCGCTCTACAACTCGTTCCACGAGCTGTGGCGCCTCGGTTGAGATTCGGCGACCCTGATCTCGGCCGGTCGTCATCGAGAAGCGCCAATCGAGCTCTTTAGCAAGGGTCGATCCGAATATCAATGCTGCCGCGTGGTACGCGGGACGATCGCAGGTCAGAACTACTCAGCACCCGGCAGGGAGTCGAGGTCGAGGCTCTCTCGCTTGGTAAAATTCCAAGATGACAGCAGCCACATCGACGTAACCTATCAGTTCCCCAAGCGTTTCTATTCCGTCCCATGAGGGCCGCTCCAGTAGCGTCAGGTCCAGGCGGGCTAGTCGAAAAATCCGGTACCTCGGATCGTATTCGTCAGAACGTTCCAGGAAGCGACTGTCCAGGAGATACATCTGCCCGTTGTGGACAAGCAGGATCGTCCTTGGCACGTCGTAGAAACCGCGATAGGCGAATGGAAACCATGTGGCCATCTACCGAATTCTCCCAGCAGGGTGAATTGGGTTGGGGATCAGAGGACCGAACGGGCAGGGTCCGCTTCCAAGACAAATGTCAACATGCTTCTCGTTCAGCACCCCTGAGCGGGTCAGCTCCGGTTTCACGACAACCCTGCCTCCACCGGATCTGATGTCACCTACCGTGGTTACGCGGATCTTCCCGTGAGGGACCCCTGCCGCAGCCTCGTCCAACGACCGCCCGTGCACCAGAGAAGACATCGCCCGGAGGCGGAATGTCGCTGGTCCCACCACGCACAACCCGGTGTGGTGGAGAAACCGGTGCCGGTGATGACAACGGTGGCGCCGACGACGCCGGCTGAGGGGCTGAAGCCGACGACGCCGAGTGTGGTCGCCGCGGTCCGGGTTATCCCGGTGACGTTGCCGGTTGCGTCGTACTGGTAGGTCGCGGACCCGACAGCCGGATCGACCGCACCGGCCAATCGACCAGACGCGTCGTAGGCGTACCGAATCGGGTCAGATCCTGTCGCGAGGACCGCAGGGGCGTAAACACCGGAACTGGCGAGCACCGAGATGCCATTGATCTCGACGACACGTCGCAGCACCGCGGCATCGAACCAACCGCAGCGACGCGGGCGGCCGGTCACTGACCCGTATTCGTTGCCCCTGACGCGCAATCGTTCTCCGATCTCATCTTCCAGCTCGGTCGGGAATGGTCCACTACCGACGCGCGTCGCGTATGCCTTCGCGACGCCCAGGACGTAGTGCAGTTGCTGCGGCCCGACTCCGGCACCCGCTGACGCCTGGCCTGCGACGCAATTGCTCGAGGTCACGAATGGATACGTGCCGTGATCGATGTCGAGCAGAGCGGCCTGTGCACCTTCGAACAGCAGGCTCTTGCCGCTGCGGATCAGAGCGTTCACCTCCGCGGACACGTCGGCGACCATGGGGCGCAGTCGTTCAGCAAGCTCCAGGGTCTCCTCCAGCGTCTGCTGAAAATCCACTACATCGGTCTTGAAGTAGTGACGCAGGACGAAGTTGTGATAATCGAGCACTTCCCCGAGTTTCGCAGCGAAGCGCTCGCGCGCGAACAAATCCTGCACGCGGATTGCGCGACGCGCCACTTTGTCTTCGTACGCCGGGCCTATGCCGCGACCGGTCGTACCGATCTTTGCCGCTCCCATCGCCGCCTCGCGTGCCTTGTCGAGGGCGATGTGATGCGCAAGGATCAACGGGCACGCCTCGGAGATCCTCAATCTCGCGGGAACGTCGAGCCCGGCACGCTGCAACTCGTCCATCTCCTCGAACAGCGCCTTGGGAGACAGCACCACTCCGTTGCCGATGAAGCAACTGACTCCCGGATGCAGGATGCCGGAAGGAATCAGACGCAACACCGTTTTGCGGCCGTTGATGACGAGCGTGTGCCCGGCGTTGTGCCCCCCCTGGAAGCGGACCACGCCTGCGACGCGATCGGTGAGCAGATCGACGATCTTGCCCTTGCCCTCATCGCCCCACTGCGCGCCGATGACGACCACGTTTCTGTTCATGACTTGAAACACACTCCTTCCGGAACCTGATCTACCGCCAGTCCTCAACGTCGGTCACTCAGACAAGCTTCGACTTCCAATCAGGTGTTCACGGTGAAGGCCAAGGGATGTAGGTCAGGGAGCAGATTGATCCACAGCTTCCCTAGAACGCCCGGGCGACATACAGGAGGACGAGCCCAGACGCCATGCTGATGAAACCCCACAGCCGCAGCTGAGCGTCAGCCAGGTTGGCAAGAGTGAGCAGCAATCGCTTCATCGTCTGTGGATTCACGAACGGCAGCATTCCGTCGAGCACCAGATAGAGCGCGAAGGCCGCGAGCAGGTCCGACCAGTTCATGGGAAGACTTAAGGCCGACCGATCAACGGGTCGTCGGCCGGTTCAGGTATTTGAAGAACTCGCTGTCAGGCGAGATGACAAATATGTCGCTCTCCGTTCCCAGCGCCGCGCGATACGCCTGCAGGCTCCGGAAGAAAGCATAGAACTCGGGATTGCGCGAGTAAGCTTTGGCGTAGGTGTCGGCTGCCTTGGCGTCCCCCTCACCGCGCGTGATCTCCGCGTCCCGGTACGCCTCGGCAAGGATCTCGGTGCGTTGGCGATCCGCCTCCGACTTCAGCTTCTCCGAGTTCTCATCACCCTCCGCGCGCAGCCGCTTCGCCTGGCGGTCGAAGTCCTGCCGCATGCGAAAGAACACCGATTCGCTGACTTCATCCGGCAAATCGATTTTCTTGACTCGTACGTCGACCAGTTGCAGGCCGAGGCCACGCGTGCTCCCCTCCGCCAGCTGCAGGATCTCGCCCGTGAATTCGTTGCGCTCAGCTGCGACCACCTGCTGGATCGTGCGGCGCGCGATCACGCCCTTGATTCCGTCCTTGACAATACTGCCCAGACGCAGGGCCGCAACTTCCTCGTCACCTCCGGAAGTCGCCTGGTAGTACGTCGACACATCCGCGATTTTCCACTTGGTATACAAATCGATGCGCAGGATCTTGCCTTCGCTCGTAAGGAACTGCTCGGACGGATAATTGCGCGTCACGATGCGTTTTTCGAACTTACGGACGTTGTTCACGAACGGCATCATGAAATGCAGGCCGGGCGTGTAGTCGGGCGCGCACGATCTGACCGAAACGGAACTTGATGGCGAGCTCCGTCTCGCGCACCGAGAAGGTCGAGAGCGAAATCACAAAGATGCCGGCGATGATCGCGAGCAAAAAGATGAGTGCACGGTTTGCCATCAGCGCGATCCTCGCGTCCGCCGATCGGGATTGGTCGCGCTCGAGCCGGTCGCGGGCCGCTCGATGGTCATGCTGGAGTCGGTCCCATCGCTGCGCGTACGGCGCGCCTGATCGAGTAGCCGATCGAGTGGCAGGTAGATGAGATTGCCGCTGCCATTGCCCTCCGTATCGATCACGACTTTCTTGCTGGATTGCAACACCGTTTCGATCGTTTCGAGATACAGACGCTCGCGTGTCACTGCGGGAGCCCGCTCGTATTCGGTAAGCAGCTGCGTGAAGCGCTGCGATTCACCTTCCGAATCTGCCACCTTCTGCGCACGATAGGCCTGCGCGTCCTGTATGCGACGGACCGCCTGACCGCGAGCGCGCGGAATGAGATCGTTCGCGTACGCCTGCGCTTCGAGCGACAGGCGATCGCGGTCCTCGCGTGCCTTGATGGCATCCGCCTGCGCTGGAGCCACCTCGTTCGGCACTTTAACGTCCCTGCAGGTTCACTGTCGTAACTTCGATACCTGTCTTGTAGGTGTCGAGCGTGCGCTGTATCAGTTCCTTCGGCGCGCCACGATCTCCTGACGGCCGGATTCGAGGACATCGTCGAGTTTGCTCCGTCCGATCACTTCGCGATCGCGCTTTCGGCCACTTCTTTCAGCGTGTCGTCCGGTTGAAAGACATTGAAGGAGTAGTCGAGAGGATTCGCGCGCCGAAACTGCACTTCGAGGTTGATGTCGACCAGGTTTTCATCGGCCGTCAGCATGCGCGTGAGATCGCTGAAGCTCGAGATCGCCTGAATGTTGACGATCTGCTTCGTCTCGATCGGCCAGGGCAAATGCCAGCGCAGCCCGGGTTGTGTCG
>CAVZVH010000038.1:0-26290 GCA_963778645.1 uncultured Chloroflexia bacterium | reverse complement strand
GCCAGATCGACTCGAACCCGAGCCGATCCGCTTGCTGGGCAACCTCGGTGGTGCGCCGCCAGGCCTTCGACGTATCCCAGCCGTCGTATTCGCCGACCCAGCCCTGGGGAACGATCGCGCCGACCTTCATCGTCTACCTCCGTGCGTGCGGACATCATCGCCTCACTCCTCGGCTGTCGCCTCGAGAAGGCCGGGCGCACCCGCCAGGCTACGGACGAGGGTCGACCTCCGAGCGGAATGCTTCCACGACCGCGGGATCGACATTGATGATGTGCGACGCCGTCGGAAACTCGCCGCTCGTGACCTCCGCTCGAAACGCGGCGAAACCCGACTTGGCCTCCTCGAAGACGTCCGTGTACCGCTTCGCATGCCGCGGCAATGGACCTTGATAGGGCTTGCCCATCCCGGGATACCGTGGTTCATGGATCCCGAGCAGATCGGCACTGAACAGGAACTGCCCATCACAGCCCGATCCCGATCCAAGCGACATCACGAGGATGTCCACGCGCTTGCTGATCTCCGCTGCGATGTCGGCAGCGACGCATTCCATCTCGACGATCACCGCACCCGCAGCCTGGTAGGCGAGGGTTTCCTCGTAGATACGGAGGGCCTGGTCGAGAGTCTTTCCTCTGGCGCCCAAACCGCCCTCCCGGCTGGCTCGAGCGGGGACCAGGCCGACGTGGCCGCCGCAGTTGATCCCGACGTTGGCCATGGTCTCGAACCGGCTGAGGGTGTTCCCCGACGAATAGATGATGTCGGCGCCATGGTCTCGGGCGATCATCGCGGCCCGGATCGCCTCGCTGTCGCTGACGTACGCGATCGTCGCGGGCAGGTTGCAGGCGATGACGGCGTTTGGCGCGGCAATCACGATCTGGTCGAGGACGAGCCCGATCTGTTGCTCGTCGTACATCCCGCGACCGGAGATGATGTCGATGCCCGCCTCAGCGGCCGCCAACGCCGTGTTGTAGTCGGTTGCGTTGGTCATCGTCAGCTGTCGCTGCCCCTTGGTCGCGAGCAACTCCCCGATGGTCGGCTTGGACATCAGTGACCCTCCTCCTCGCGCGCGACACCGAGCCGCGGCGTGGCCGCCATGCCAGTATGCTAGGATATCAGTGGCGAGGAGCACACGCACCTAGTTGGATTCGGGAGAGGCACGACGGGATGGCAATGGTCACGGACCTGGGCGAAGTCCTGCTCACCCCCGCCTTCATCGAGCACCCGTACGCGAAACTCCACGAGCTTCGGGACGCAGCGCCGGTCCTATGGAGTTCGGCGGTCGGCGGCTGGGTGCTGACCCGCTACAACGATGTCGTCGTCACGTTCAAGGACACGGGTACGTTCGGCAACGCAGGCAGGATGACCCGCGTTCTGAACCATCTCGAACCGCCCGCCCAGACGAAGCTCGAGCCGTTCCGCAAGCACTACGAAACCCAAGGGTTGATCCATTCCGATCCACCCGACCACACGCGGATCCGCCGACTCGTTCTCAAGGCGTTCACTCCGCCCGCGATCGAAGCCATGCGACCCCAGATCCAGGCGATCGTGGACGACCTGCTCGACGGCATCGAGACCCACGGCCACGCGGAGTTCATCGAGGAGTTCGCCTTCGCGCTCCCGGTCACCGTGCTTGCGGGCATCCTCGGCGTGCCTCGCTCGGACGCGCCCAGGTTTCGCCGCTGGGCCGACGATCTGTTGGCATTCCAGGGCCGCAACAAGCCAGAGGAAGCCACACTCCTGAAGTCCCAGGAGATGCTCCTCGAGGCCAGGGCCTACCTAGTGGATCTGATCGTGGCCAAGCGGGCCGAGCCGGACGGCAGCGTCCTGTCTCAGCTCGTGGCCGCCGAAGCCGAGGGCGACAAGCTCTCGATGGACGAGCTGCTCAGCACGACGGTCACGTTCCTCGTTGCCGGCCATGAGACGACGACATCGCTGATCGGGAACGGCATGCTGACGCTCCTTCAGCACCCTGACCAGTGGAAGGACCTGAAGGCCGACGCAACCCTGATCCCACGCGCGGTCGAGGAGATCCTGCGCTTCGAGAGTCCGGTCGCTCGTCAGCCCCGCCTGGTGAGGCATGACACCGAGCTGGGTGGCCGGCCGCTCAAGGAAGGGGACGTCGCGTTCCAGATGCTCGGGGCGGCCAATCGCGACCCAGCCGTGTTCGACCGGCCGGACACCTTCGACATCCGGCGCGAGCCGAACCGCCACATCGCGTTCGGGCTCGGACCGCACTTCTGCATCGGGGCGCCGTTGTCTCGGGCCGAGGGCCAGATCGCGTTGAGTACCTTGGCGGCCCGGATGCCGAACCTCGAGCTCGACGGCACCCCGCGCTGGGATCTCGACAAGCCCAACTCTCGGGTCCTACGGGAGCTGCCCATCCGCTGGTGAGCCGCAGGACCACCGCTAGAATCTCGGCACGGACCGGTCACCCTGCCGCGGCGCGCTCGATCGACTGCCATAGCACGTCGAGGTCGTCGAGCGTGGCCCTCACCGAGGCGGCACCCGTGACGTAGTCGACGACGATCGTCGAAGCCGTCTTCTGGAAGGCCTGGTAGCCGCGGATCCGCGGGCGCACCCATGCCCCATCCATCGTCGCGAGGGTCCGCCGGAAGAAGTCGCCGCTCGCGGCATTCACGCTGTCATCGAGCCAGCTCTCCCGACGACCCGGTTGGCCACCCGACTGGAAGTACAGACCAGTCTGCACCTCGGCGCTCGTGACCCAGGTCGCGTAGGACATCGCCACCGATGGGTTGGTGCATCGGGTCGAGATCGCGATCCCGGCGCCACCGAGGGTAGTCCCGGTCGGCGTGCCCAAAGCCGTCGGGATGTCGCCGAAGACCACGCGGTCGCCGGGCGCCGACGGTCGTGAGTAGTTCGAGTAGCCGAAGAGGATGGGGCAGTAGTGGAGGAGCCCGTCCCTCATCCGATCGAAGACGGCCGGCGGGTTCCAGCCCAGTGCGTCCGGATGGGACAGGTCGCACAGTCGCTTGAGCACCGCCAGCACCTGCTCGCCCGCGCCCGCCGGGAAGACGTGCCCGTCGACGAAGAGATCGAGGCCCATGCCCTTCCCGATCGTGTAGGTCGCCACGCAGAGATCGGCTGGCCACATCGGGATGCACATCCACAAACCATCACCGCGAAGCCGAGCCGCGAACTCGAACACCTCGTCCCACGTCCGCGGCATCGGGTCTGCCCCGAAGCGCTCGTGCACGGCCGAGACCTGGGCGGCGGCGTCGATGGCCAGGGCCCACTGGCGACCGGCGTACAGGTAGCTTGCGTGGCTCGGGCCGACGCTGGCCCGCTGGCGCTCGAGCAGGTCCTCGGGTCGTGTCAGATCGTCGAGCGCGTGGAATGCCGTACTTGCCGCGGCATCCCCGACGAACGGGTGATCGATGATCAGGAGGTCGTACGAGGCCGCGAGGTCGATCAGCGGGTCCTCGCCGAAGCCGCTCAGCGACCGCGTCGTCCACTCGACATGGATGCCCGGGACGATGTCCGGGTACATCTCGCTCGCCGCCAGGAGAGGGTCGAGGCCACGGGGATGGTTCCAGGTGATCCCGCGAAGGGTGATCTCATCGGACATCGTGCCGTCGGACTCCTTACTCGACTGTTGGGTGGCTCTGACGTCGCATGTCCGACAGCGCCGCTGCACCGACATAGGCCCCAGCATCGAGTTCCTCCTCGATGCGCAGGAGCTGGTTCCACTTGGCCAGACGCTCGGAGCGTGTCACCGATCCCACCTTGATCTGACCGGCTGCCGTGCCCACCGCGAGGTCAGCCAGAAATGCGTCCTCGGTCTCGCCCGATCGAGCGGAGACGATGGTTCGGTAGTCATTCGTTCGGGCGACTTCGATCACCTTGAGCGCCTCTGTGAGGGTGCCGGCCTGGTTCGGCTTCACGAGGATCGCGTTGGCGACGCGCTTGCTGATCCCTTGCCGCAGCCTCACCTCGTCGGTCACGAAGAGGTCATCACCGATCAGCTGCACATCGGCCGCGCGTCGCGTCAGGTCGGCCCAACCCTCCCAGTCATCCTCAGCGAGTCCGTCCTCGATCGAAAGGACTGGAAACGCGGCTGCCAGAGCCAGCCACTCCTCGATCAACGCGGACCAGTCCATTCGGCGTCCATCCGCCGCGAGAACGTATTCGCGGGTCGCCGGGTCGAAGAAATGGGTGGCGGCGATGTCGAGCCCGATCCCCGCGGATACCCCGCTGTCCACGATCGCCTCAGAAACCCAGGCGGCGGCCTCTCGGTTACCGTCCAAGGGCGGAGCCCAGCCACCCTCGTCAGCAACGAGGAGAGGGTGCCCGGCGGCCGCCACCATCTCGCCCACCCGCGCATGGACCGCAACGGCATCGGCGAGGGCCCCGGCAAAGTCGGACGCACCCGTCGGGATGACGAGGACGTCCTGGATGTCGAGTTGTCGGCCGGCGTGAAGCCCACCGCTGATGATGTTCACCATGGGGAGCGGGATCGTCGGCTGCGTTCCGCAGAGGTCGGCGATATGCCGGTAGAGCGGTACGTCCCGGGCGATCGCGGCGGCACGGCACGCCGCGAGTGACACGGCCAGCGTCGCATTCGCACCGAGTCGGGACTTGGTCGGCGTCCCGTCCAGCTCGATCAAGTGGCGGTCGATTCCGTCCTGGTCCTCGGCCGGGAGTCCATGCACAGCCGGGCCGATCTCATCCCGGACGTTCGAGACGGCGCGCCGGACTCCGGATCCACCGTAGCGCCCCGGATCGCCGTCGCGCAGTTCGATGGCCTCATGGGTTCCCGTCGAGGCGCCCGAAGGGACGGAAGCGCGACCGACCGTCCCGCCAACGAGGTGGACATCCGCCTCGACCGTCGGTCGACCGCGCGAGTCGAGGATCTCGCGCGCCACGACGCGCTCGATCCTGAGATCACGCATCGGCCAGGGCCGCTCGCGACGTCGACAGCAGCCCCACGAGGTCCGCGGGCGGCTGGAGCAGGAGATCACTGCCCATCTTGCGCGCCAAGGCCTTGTCGCCGTCGTCCGTCAGGTACTCGACAGGCGACTTTCCGTCGACGCGGGCGAGAACGAGCGCGCCGGTCACCATCGCAGCGAATGACCCGCGCGCGATCCCCATCTGGCCCGCCTCGTCGGCATGGCCGACCAGGACGGTGTTCGCGGCGTCGACATACTCCTCGGCTCGGGTCCGGAACCGGATCGCCTTGAGGAGGAGGTGACTGGTGATGAAGGCGACGTCGAATGCCGGGTGACCCCAGTGGGCCACCTCATGGTCCACGAGCAGGACACCCGCGTGGGGCGGCATGAGCAGGTTCTTCGGGCTGAAATCCCCGTGGACGAGGCACGTACTGGTTGTGAGGAGCTCGTCGATGATTGCCTCGATCACCGCTGCCACTACTGGTGCCCGTGCGGCGACGTAGCGCAGATAGGGGTCGACTCGCAGCTCGTCGAAGTACGACCGATCGGCGAAGGAGGTCGCGAGGTCAGTGCGCTCGGCGCTGGCAGCGTGGATCCGGCCTAGGAGGCGCCCCACCGTGTCAGCGTCGGTCACGGATACGTCGCCGCGGATCAGGCGGTCCTTCCAGGTCTCCGATCCAGGCGGGGCGCTGCGCATGACGAACGCGTTCCGGTCCGGGACGATGGCGACGACTTCGGGCACGAAGCCGGGAACGAGCTCGGACAGGATCAGACCGCAGCGGGCTTCTACCAGCGAGCGCTCGGGACGCGCGTACCAATCGGCCGCGACGCGGAGCCGTGGAAGGGCCTGCTTGATGACGTACGCCTCGCTGTCCGTCGTCACGCGCACGACGATGCTCGACACCCCGCCGGTCAGGAATTCGACCTCGCGAGGCTCATCGATACGATCGAGGTCGCTACGCCAGAAGGCGAGGACGCCGTCCCGATCGGCAAGCAGCAGCTCGGAGCTACGCGGGGATGCCATCGTCACGTGCTGACGCTCGGAGCTGGGGCGGTGGACTCCCTGACCTCCAACGTCGGCGTGATCCGGATCCCATCGCCCACGTTGCCTTTGATGAGAAAGCTCGCAAGGAGCTCGCCCATCCGGTAGAACGGATGGCGGACGGACGTGATGGCGGGGCTGGTGACGCGGGTCAGATTCAGAGCCGCGTACCCCACGATGCTGAGCTCCGACGGAACCTTGATCCCAAGGTCGCGCGCGGCAAGGAGTACGCCGACGGCGAGCAGGTCGTTGACCGCACAGATGGCCGTCGGCGGATCCTTCCTGGAGAGCAGCACGAGCCCGGCGCGGCGCCCCGACTCGATCTCACCCCACTCGTCGGACTGCTCACGCATGGGGTCCTCGACGACGTCGTCCGCCGACAAGATGCCGCCCCGCGCGGCGACCGCCTCGCGCAGGCCGGCCAGCTCACTGGGTCCGAGGACCGTGACCCGGGCGTTCGTCGCAAATCCGAAGTGCCGGTGCCCCAGTGCCCACAGGTGGTCGACGACCTGGCGCAGGCCTGCGAAGTTGTCGAGCGCGATGACGTTCTGAGGAATGACGTCATCGGCGGGCAGCAGGAGGGCGGCCCGGGCGCCCGTCCGTTCGACCGCCTTGACGGGCGCCGAGTCGACCGAAGGTGTCGTGAAGACGAAGCCGACACCCTCGACGCCGCGGTCGAGCATGGCCAGCGCCTGGGCCTCGACGCGATCCCAATGGCGGTCGACGTTGGTGAGGAACAGGCTGTACCCGAGCGCACTCGCCTGGTCCTCTGCGCCTCTGACGATCGGGGGGATCGCGGCATTCGTGATCGACGGGACGATCAGCCCGATGACGCGTGTCGATTTCCCGCGCAGGCCCCGTGCAATCGCCGATGGGCGGTAGCCCAGGCGATTGACGCTAGCTTCCACGCGCTCACGGGTGGCGGGGGACAAACCATAGGTCCGACCGCTCAGCCAGTTCGAAACGGTCGATACGGAGACCCCGGCATCGCGCGCGACATCCTTGATCGTCACGCGGCGAACGTCGGGCATTCGTCAACCTCCGCCGTGCAGAACGCACGGCTTGTCCTGTATCGATTATGGGCAGGATAGCCACCCAGCGGGCTCTCGCCGATGATTTCGAGCGTGTGCAGGCCATCTTGACGAAATTGTTACGATACACAAGAACCTTCGGTTTGCACCGCCGTCACCGCGTCTCCTCCCGGTGACGGATGGTGCATTTCACCCGTCGCAGCGCTCGTACCCGTGCATGTAGACCGTTTCATTCGAAACCGTTCTGGGAGGCGTTGAGGCCAGATGGGACATACGACGGCCGGCCCGTTGGCAGGCATCGTCGTCATGGACTTCAGTCAGCTCGCCCAGGGCCCGTTCGCCACGCAAATCCTCGGTGATCTCGGGGCGGAGATCGTCAAGATTGAGGCGCCATCGGGCGACTGGATGCGGGGCTTCTCGCTTCAAAACGCGTGCGCGGGCGGGATGAGCATCTCGTTCGTCACCTACAACCGGAACAAGCGCAGCATCGTCCTGGATCTCAAGACCCGTGTCGGCGTCGACATCGCCAGGCGGCTCATCGATCGCGCCGATGTCGTGGTCGAGAACTTCCGGCCTGGGGTCATGGAGCGGCTCGGGCTCGGCTACGAAGGGCTTGCGGCGCGAAACCCCCGTCTCGTGTACTGCGCGAGCGTGGGCTACGGCCAGGATGGGCCGTACGCTGGGAGGCCGGGCCAGGATCTGCTCGTCCAATCGCTCGCCGGTCTGGCCAGTCTCGGCGGGCGCGCGCAGGATCCGCCGGCGCCGGCGGGGATCGGTGTCGCCGACCTGGCGGCCGGGCTCCACATCGTCTATGGCGTATTGGCCGCGCTGATCGCCCGTGAGCGGACGGGCGCCGGCCAGCGCGTCGACGTCAACATGCTCGACTCGATGCTGGCGCTCGAGGGCCAGGAGATCGCGTCGTACCTCTACACGGGCAGTCTGTCCCCTCGCGCATCGAGCGGGATCGCGAGCGCGTACGCCGGGGCCCCGCTCGGGATCTACCGGACCGCCGATGGCTGGCTTGCCCTGTCGATGCAGCCCCTGGGGCGCCTGGCGCAGCTGCTCGGCGTCGACGACTTCGCGGAACTCGAGTCTTCGAACGTCATCGAGGATCGTGACCTCATCAAGCGTCGACTCGAGGAGGCGACCCGGACGCGAACCACCGACGAGTGGCTCGAGCACCTGCTCGCGCACGACGTCTGGTGCGCCCCTGTCAACGACCTCGACCGCGTCGTCGAGGATCCGCAGGTCCTCCACAACGAGATCTTCATCACGCTCGACGATCCCGAGGAGGGGCCGATCCAGGTCGTGGGAAGTCCGGTCCGCTTCTCCGGGACGCGGTCGACAGTTCGACACGTCCCACCGCAGCTCGGTCAGCACACGGACGCGATCCTGGATGACCTGCTCGGCATGACCGACGCGGAGATCGCCGAAGCGCGCGAGCACGGCGCATTCGGTCACGCACGCCCAGTATCGGCGGCCTGATCGATGGAGACGGTGCCGAAGGCGCGGCCATGACGATCAACGACATGTCGACGACTGCCGGCGGCGCGCGGTATCTCGTAACCGGCGCGGCGGGTTGCGTGGGCGCCTGGGCGTTGAAGCTCCTCATCGAGCGTGGGGTCGATGTCGTCGGCGCGGACGTGGCGCCGGATCGCCGGCGCCTGCGACTCGCAGCTGGTGATGACGTCGCCGCGAACGCCCGGTTGCTCGCGCTCGACATTACCGATCGCGAGGCAGTGCGGTCGCTGATCGAGGCCGAGCGAATCACGCACGTCATCCATCTCGCGGCACTCCAGATGCCGGCCTGCCGCGCCGATCCGGTCCGTGGTTCGCAGGTGAATGTCACCGGCACGATCAACGTGTTCGAGGCGGCCCTTGCCGGACGCGCGCACGTCCGGTCGGTCGTGTACGCCAGCTCGGCCGGCGTCTTCGGGCCGGCTGCGACCTATCCGGACGGCGTCGTCCATGACGACTCGCCGCTGTTCCCGTCGTCCACGATGTATGGCGTCTTCAAGCAGGCGAACGAATGGTCGGCCAAGGTCTATGCCGCGACCGCGGACCTATCGTCGGTCGGCCTGCGACCGTTCGTCGTCTACGGTCCGGGGCGCGACCAGGGGCTGACCTCGGGACCGTCGGTTGCCATCCTTGCTGCCGCAAGCGGCGTCGCGTTCCACATCCCGTATGGCGGCCACAACCTGTTCCAGTTCGCCGAGGATGTCGCACGTGCGTTCGTGGTGGCGAGTGACGCGGAGAGCCAGGGAGCCCTTGCCCTGAACGTCGGGGGCACGCGCGCCACGGTCGCCGAATTCGTCGATGCGCTGGTGGCTGTCGTGCCGGAAGCACGCTCGCTCATCACGGCCGAAAGCGATGCGCTGCCATTCCCCTCGATCGCCGATGATACCGGCCTGCAGCGCCTCACCGGGGGAACGACCTACCTCGCCCTCGAGGACGGGATCGAGCGGTCCGTGGCGATCTTCCGTGACGCGCTCCGGCGCGGCGCCATCACCGCCCCACAGGACGTCGCTCGATGACGACGACCGTTGCGACCGTGGCCGGATCAGACGGTCCGCGGCTGCTCATCGTCGATGATGGCCGCCTCTATGACCCAGGCGCGATCGCCCTTTCGGACGGTTCGGCGGCCCACTTTCACGGTGACGTCGGTGACCTCTTCCGTGCCGGCCCTACAGCAGTCGATGCCCTTCTGTCGGTCGCCGAGCACGTTGACGAGCAGGAGCCGATCGGCACACCCGAGGTCGAGCTCACGTTCCTTCCCCCTGTTTCGCAGCCCGGAAAGATCATCTGCGTCGGTTTGAACTATCGACTGCACGCCGCCGAAGGCGGCGTCTCCGTCCCGACGCGTCCCGTGCTGTTCGCGAAGTTCCCGAACACCCTCGTCGGACACGGCGCGCAGATCTCATATCACCGGGTCACGACTGAGCTGGACTACGAGGGGGAACTCGCGGTGATCATCGGCCGCCGGTGCTCACAGGTGACGGTCGGCGAGGCGTTAGGGTTCGTCGGCGCGTACACCATCCTCAACGACGTCAGCGCCCGGGACCTGCAGTCGGCAGAGCCGCAGTGGATCCGCGGCAAGAGTCTCGACACGTTCGCGCCCGTGGGTCCCTACGCGGTGATCCCGGACGGGGGGTTCGACCCCGCCTCATTCTCGATCCGCACGACCGTCTCGGGTGATCTCCGTCAGGACGCGTCCTGCGGCGACATGGTCTTTTCCGTCGCCGAGATCATCGCGTTCGTGTCGGAGGCGATCACGCTCGAACCCGGCGACATCATCTCCACCGGCACACCCCCGGGCGTGGGCCTGGGATTCGACCCACCGCGCTATCTCTCGCCCGGAGACACCGTCAGCATCGAGATTGCCGGTATCGGCGTGCTGACGAACGCGGTGGTGGCCGCATGACCGACGCGACACGGCTCACGACGACCCATGACGTCGACGCCATTCGACTGGCATCCGAGGACCTGCTCGTCGATGTGCTTCCGGCGAACGGCGCTGATGTCTTCTCGGTCGTCGACCGCCGCACGGAGGTCGACCTTCTCTGGAAGGCGCCGTGGGGGACCGACCTGCCCATGGACGAGGCAGCGACGTCGCGCGACCGCTGGCTGACCCGCGCGTGGGGAGGTTGGCAGGTGCTCCTCCCGAACACGGGCGACGAGGCCAGCGAGGGTGGCAGGACATGGGGCTTTCACGGCGAGGCGGGCCTCCGATCGTGGCGTGTGGTGTCATCCACGGCCGACCGCCTCGAGCTCGAACTCGATCTCGAGACCGCGCCATTGGCTGTTCGCCGCGTCTATCTCCTCGAAGGCCCATCGCTGTCCGTGGACACCACGGTCCACAACGTCGGCCCTCGACCCGTGGAGTTCCTGTGGGGTGAGCATCCGACATTCGGTGAAGCGTTCGCGGCCGGGGCGACGCTCGAGATCGATGCCGAGATCGTCCAGATCGAGCTGGCCGATGGCGTCGACCTCGTGGTCGGCGACCGACTACCGTGGCCGGCTCGCTCGGAGCTCGGGGATGGGTCGTTGGATCGCATCCCGACCAGACCGCCGAGCCGGCTCCTGTTCGCCTTTCTTGACGGTCTTCGGCAAGGGACATACCGCCTGCGCAACGACCGGCTCGGACTGGCGGCGCGGCTCTCTTGGCCCCTCGACGTCTTCCCCGTCGTCTGGCTCTGGGAGGAGATCGCGTCCACCCAGGATCCGCCTTGGAACGGGGAGGCCTACGCGGTCGGCATCGAGCCGCAGACCGCCTATCCGGCGTTGGGCATGACTGAGCTGCGCCGTCACGGTGGTCATGGCATCGCGCTCGGTCCGGATCGAGTCCTCGAGGCAACCGTTACGCTCAGCGTGGAGCAGCCAGATGTCCGGGCGTGACCTGACCGACCCGGGCCAGGTCAGCTGGAGGCAACCGCCCGCCCGGGCCGCGCCCGGTCGGCGCGTCGGTGAGGCCGACTGAGCGAGCCGATCACGCGGGGTCGCGACCCGCGCATCCCGGATCGTCAACAAGGAAGTCCACCAACCATCCATCTCCCCGGCACGGTGGCCGGGACGCGGTGACCGTTTACAGGGTGGAAAGAGGAGGAGAAAACGTGATCAGAAAGCGTGGTCCGAACAGCTGGACCAGTGGCGTGTTCCAGCGTGGTCTCGGTCTCGGCATGGTGGCGGTGCTCGCACTCGCCGCGTGCTCATCAGGCGGTGGTGCCTCGCCTTCAGCCTCGGCCAGCGAGGCCCCGGCCAGCGAAGCTCCATCCGCGTCCGCCTCGGCCTCGGCCGCGGCCGATCTCGCCTCGTACATCGGCGCGCCTGACAAGGCGCTGTGCGGCGACAAGCAGTGGACGATCGGCTACGACTCCTTCTCGGACACCGAGTCGTTCGCCGTCGCGCTCAAGCAAGGGCTCGACAAGCTGGCCGCCGAACTCGGCTGCGTGACCATCAAGGGGCTCGTCGACAACGCCGACGCTGCGACCGCGGTCCAGAACGCCAAGGTCCTGGCGCAGCAGAAGGTCGATGGGGCAATCCTATTCAACGTCATCCAGGCTGCGAGCCAGGGCCAGTCCCAGGCGCTCGAGGCCGCGAGCATCCCGCTCGTATCCCTGGCCGTCCCGGTCGAGGGCTACCCATTCATCACCAACGACGATGCCGCCAACGGTGTGCAGGCCGGCGAGGCCCTCGGCAACGCCTTCAAGGCATCCGGCAATACGGCTGGTGTGGCGCTGATCGGTCGCTTTGATGATCAGGATTCCACCAAGCAGCGAATGGACGGTGTCATCGAGGGACTCAAGAACACCGCGCCCGAGGTGACCATCGAGGAGTACGTAACCAAGGCCGACGGTCCGACGACGCAGTCAGCGACCGCCGCCCTGCTCCCGAAGGTCCCCGCCGACGCGGCCATCCTGATCTCCGCTCCGAACGACGACCTGACATTCGCTTCGTTCCAGGCAGTCAAGCAAGCGAATCGCCTCGACAAGGCGATGGCCATGGGCATCGGCGGCGTGAATCCCGTCGGCCTGGACTACGTGTGCAAGAACAAGGACAACTACGTCGGGACGGTCGGCTTCTTCCCGGAGAACTGGCCTGATTTCCTGCTGCCGGCCCTCATGGCGTCGGCACAGGGCGCGACGGTCCCGGTCTATCCGGAGAAGATCGTCGTCAAGACCGAGGTCATCACGCCTGAGAACGTGACGACGTTCTATCCGGACTACACCTGCTAGTCGGAGGGACGTCGAACTAGCGAGTCCACGAGATGGGCCTCCGCCCTACGGGATCGATCGACGTGCCGGCTAGCGCCGGCACGTCGGCGCCTATCCTCGACATCGTCGACGTCTCCAAGGCGTACGGCGGCGTCCAAGCCCTGGATGGCGTCTCCGTGAGCGTCCATGAGGGCGAAGTCCTCGCCGTCGTCGGCGAGAACGGAGCCGGCAAGTCGACGCTCGTCGGCGTCGCCGCAGGCCGCGTGATCCCAGACGCTGGCCAGGTGTCCGTCCAGGGAGAAGAGTTGCTCAGCCATGGACCGGCCGAGGCGATGAAGGCTGGGATCCGACTCGTACCCCAAGAACTCCTGATCTGCCCCGACATGAGCGTCCTAGATAACGTCCTGCTCGGCCAGCGGCCGACGACATTCGGCATCTTCCTCGATCGCGGTGCCGCGCGGCGTGAAGTCCACCGCCGACTCGAGCGGCTTGGAGTCGGTGATATCGAGCTCGACACGCCGGTCGGTGACCTGTCCGTCGTCCAGCGGACATTCGTGCAGATCGCCCGGGGTCTGAGCCCTGGGGCGCGCGTGATGCTGATCGACGAACCGACGGCACCGATGGCCGATGTCGAAGTCGTCCAGTTCCTGGCAGTCCTCCGGGCGCTGACCCGCGAGGGCCTCGCCATCGTCTACATCAGCCACCGGCTGAAGGAGATCTTCCAGCTGGCCGACCGTATCAATGTCCTTCGCGACGGTAGGTTGGTCGCGGAGCTCTCGGGTGCGGACATGACCTACGCGAAGGTGATCTCGGCGATGGTCGGCGGGAGAGCGCTGAAAGAACGCGGCGCTGCCGCGCTCGCCACCGGCGACGTCCGCCTCAGCGTCGAGAATCTCGACGCAAAGGGCATCCGCAACGTCTCACTCCAGCTCCGGGGCCGGGAGATCCTCGTGGTCTACGGGATCAGCGGTTCGGGCCGCGAGGTCCTTGGGCGCGCGATCGTCGGTGCGATCCCGCGCAAAGGCACCGTGGAGATCGACGGGCGGAAGGCGCGCGATTCCGTCGCGGATAGTGTGTCCAAGGGCCTCGGGTATATGCCCCCGGAACGCCGAACCCAGGGGCTGGACCTCAATGCCTCCGTGGCCGCCAACTTGACGACGGCGGTGCTGCGGTCCTTGAGTCGCTTCGGTTTCCTAACCTCGGCTACGTTGCGTGCGGTCGCCGATGACTGGATCAAGCGGCTCGCCATCCGGACGCCGTCGAGCGACGCCTCGGTGTTCAGTCTGAGCGGCGGATCGCAGCAGAAGGTCCTGCTCGCTCGGTGGCTGGCGGCCGGGGTCGAAGTCCTCGTGCTCGAGGAGCCCACCCGGGGGTCGATGTCGGCACGAAGGCGGAGATCTACCGACTTCTCGACGAGCTGGCGTCTCGAGGCTCGGCCGTCCTCGTCATCACGTCCGACATCGAGGAGGCGGCGCTGCTGGGTCGAACTGCTCTGGTAATGCGTCATGGCGAGCTCGCCATGACGCTCGAGCATCCGACCGAGGAAGCGCTCGCCACGGCCGCGCAGGGGACGTGATGCGCCGCGACCGATCGCGCCATCGCCACGGGAATCGACAGGAGGACCGCCGACCGTGACAGAAGTGACCGCCGCCGATCCGGACGAGGCAGCCCCTGAGCAGGCGAGGAAGGAAGTCGCCCGTGGGCGCCGGCTAGCGACACTCATCCAGGGGCAAGGCCTCCTCGCGATGGCCTTGCTGATCAGCATCTACTTCGGCCTCAGCTCTCCGTTCTTCTTCACCACGGACAACATCCTGATCATCGGGGCGACGGCGGCGCCGCTCGGGATCATGGCGCTCGCGCAGACCTTCCTGATCCTGAGTGGCGGCATCGACGTAAGCGTCGGGAGCGTCGTGGCCATCACAACTGTGACCGCCGGTCTGCTCATGCAGGCAGGGGTGGACTTCTGGCCCGCGGCTGGAGCCGCCGTCGCGCTCGGAGGCGCCGTTGGTGCGATCAACGCCATCCTGGTAGTGGCGCTCGGGATCAATCCGATCATCAGCACACTGGGCACGCTGTCCGTGTTCCAAGGTCTGGCCTTCGCCGTCACCGGCGGCCGGACGATCGTCGTCGACGATCCGACGCTCGCCTACATCGGAATCGGGTCGCTCGGCGGTCTGCCCGTGCCGATGGTGCTGTTCCTCATCCTGTTCGTCGTCGCGGTCGTGTTCGAGCGGTTCACCCGATGGGGCCGGACCATATATGCGATCGGCGGCAACCAGGAGGCGGCCCGGCTTTCCGGCCTGCGGGTGAAGTCGACACGGGCCGGGCTGTACATCCTTTCGGGCCTGTCCGGCGGCGTCGCCGGCGTTCTCATCCTGGGGCAGCTCTCGGCCGCGAGCCCGCAGGTCGGCGCGACGTTCCTCTTGTCCGTCGTCACCGCCGTCATCCTCGGTGGCGCGAGCCTCACCGGCGGCAAGGGCACCGTGGTCGGGACGATCGTCGCGGTAGCGATCCTCGGGATGCTCAATAACGGATTCGCGTTGCTCGGCTCGTCCTCGGCGGCGCAGCAGGTGGCGCTCGGGGTCGCCCTCATCTTCGCTGTGCTCCTCGAACAGGTCGGGCGGCGGCTCCGGCGGACCGAGCAGTAAGCAGAAGGAGGAGGGGCGTGACCGAGCAACGGCTTGCGGGGCGCGTCGCCCTCGTCACCGGGGGAGGGGATGGCATCGGCAGGGCGGTCGCAGTGCGTCTTGCCGATGAGGGGTGCGCGGTCGGTATCGCCACGATCGACCCGCAGCAGGCGGCGGATGCCGTCGCCGAGTGCGAGGCCCGCGGCGCGAAGGCGGCGGCCTCGGTCGGGGATCTGGGCGTGGCCGCCGATGTCCAGCGAGCCCATGCCGAGCTGGTCGACGCACTCGGTCCGGTGGAGATCCTCGTCAACAACGTCGGCGTCGCGATCGAGGCGCCATTCCTGCAGTCGACCGACGAGGAGTTCGATCTGACGTTCGCCGTCAACTTCATGGCGGCCGTGCGGCTGACGCGCCTCAGCCTGCCGGCCATGCTCGACGCGGGCCGTGGATCCGTGATCAACATCGCGAGCGCTCAGGGCATCTTCGGCTGGGCGAACTTCGCGGCGTATTCGTCCTCGAAGGGAGCCCTGACGTCGCTCACCCGCCAGCTCGCGAACGAATTCAGCCCGCGGGGCGTGCGCTTCAACAGCATCGTTCCAGGCTCCGTCCTGACGCCGATGAACGAGGCGCGGATCGCGAAGGACGGACCTGCGCTCCTGCAGTCGTCGATCGACCTCCACATCATCCCGCGGCTTCAGCAACCAGCCGAGGTGGCCGCGTCGGTCGCCTTCCTGGCATCCGACGACGCCGCATTCATCACGGGTAGCACGATGGTCGTGGACGGCGGCGTCCTCGTGAAGGGGCACTGATCGAGTGTCGACCTCGACGCTCGATGACCGCGCGGCCGGGGCCGACGACGGGGGAGCCCTCGGTCACCTCCGCGTGTTGGACTTCACGGCACTCGTGCAGGGACCGCTCGCGACGCAGATCCTCGGCGACCTTGGCGCCGATGTCCTCAAATTCGAGCGTCTCGAGGGCGAATGGAGTCGCCATTGGGGCATCGGGAACGGCCGCACGCACGGTGAGCTGGATTCGTTCCTCGCGTTCAATCGCAACAAGCGCAGCGTAGCGGTCGACCTCAAGGATCAGGCAACACGCGACCGGATCCTGGATTTATCCGAGCAGGCGGATGTCGTCGTCGAGAACTTTCGCCCAGGCGTCATGGACCGCCTCGGCCTCGGATACGACGATTTCGCTGCCAGGAACGCCGCCATCGTCTACGCGTGCTCGTCCGGCTGGGGCCAGACGGGACCGTATTCCAAGCGGCCGGGCCAGGACATGCTTGCGCAAGCCGCCAGCGGCATCCACTTCCACCAGGGCACCCGAGACCTGCCACCCACGCCCATCGGCATCGGGGTCGCGGATCTGTTCACCGGGCTCCACCTGGTCGTCGCGATCCTCGCCGCGGTCAGCCATCGCCAAGCCACTGGTGTCGGCCAACGGGTGGAGGTGGACCTGTTCTCCTGCGTGACGGCGCTCCAGCAGCAGGAGCTGACCTACTTCCTCAGCCACGGGAGCATCCCGGAACGGCCGGCCCGGAATCTGGGAGCCGTCTTCGTCACCGCGCCGTTCGGCACGTACGCCACGGCCGATGGGCACCTCGTCATCGCGATGACGCCCTGCCCGCTTCTCGCCGACGCGATCGATCTGCCGGCGATCGCCCAGTACGACACGAACGAGGCGATGCTCGAGCATCGCGAACGGATCTACGACCTCATCGCGGCACGCCTTGCGACGGACACCACCGCCCACTGGATGGAGCTCCTGCTTGCGCGCGACGTCTGGAGTGCGCCGGTCCAGGACTACGACACGCTCGTGCAGGATCCGCAACTCCAACACAACGAGTTGCTGTGGGATGTGCCCGTGGGCGACGGGTCGGTGGAGACCACGCCCGTGTTCCGGACGGTCGGGTCCCCGATCCGGCTGTCCAAGACGCCGACCCGGGTCCGGCGAGGCGTTCCAAGGCTCGGCGAGCACACGGCGGACGTCATGGGCTCCGAACCGGGTGTCTAGCGCGCCGCCGCACGCGATGTCCGACGCAGTCCGACGATGACGCTCCCGGAACCAGCGACCCCGCCATTCGAGACCCTGGAGGACCTGGCGGCGCGGGTCCACGATGGGACGTCGCTGGCGGTGGGTGGCACCCTCTTCACGCGGATGCCGGTGCAGCTCCTCGCAGCGGTTTGCAAGGCTGGTCCCCGCGACCTGCACTACGCGTGCTGGGGTGGAGGCCTGCCCCTGGAGATGCTGCTCCGGGCTGGCGCCGTGACGAAAGCGACCCTCTGCTTCAGCAGTCTTGACATCTTCGGGCAGGCGAAGCGTTTCCAGGCAGCCGCCCAGGACGGGAGTCTCGAGCTGGTCGAATGGACGGCGCACGCATTCGCGCAGGCGCTCTTCGCTGGCAAGCGCCGCCTGCCGAGCGAGCCATTCACCTGGCCGGTCGGCTCCGACCTGGCTGCCCTGCCGACCTTCCCGTCTGCGGTGACCGACCCGGTGTCGGGAACTCCGATCGGGGCCGCACCGGCCCTCCGGCCCGATGTGCTCCTGCTGCACGCCCCTGCTGCAGACGAAGACGGCAATGTCGTTCTCGTCGGGGCCCGAGCCATGGAGCTCGTCATGATCCCGGCGAGTCGACAGGTCCTCGTGACGGTCGATGCCATCGTGTCCCGTGATGAGTTGCGACGGATGCCGGCCGGGATCGTCATCTCGCGGCACTTCGTGTCGGCGATCGCCGTGGTGCCGGGCGGGGCAGCCCCGACCTCGAGCCTGCCGTTCTATCTCGCGGACTTCGATGGGCTGCGCGCCTGGACTGCCGATGACGACGCTCTGACCTACGCGAGCGGCTTCCAGACGGCCCGTGATCAGGCGGTAACGCGCATGGTCGAGCTCGACGCTGCGGCGGTCGCGGCGGCACTGCCCGCCGACGCCGACGCCGACGTGCCTGAAGGCGCGACCCCCGACGAGTGGATGACGTGCTGGCTTGCCCGCCAGTACCCCGATGGGTCGGTCTGCTCAGTGGGCGCGGTCTCGCCACTCGCGTCGGCGTCCTACCTGCTCGCTAAGGCGACGTCCGCGCCGTCCATGACGTTGATCACGAACGGCGGCTGCTACATCGACGTCGAACCACGCCCGGTCCTCTTCGGGCTGGGCGAATGGCTCGACGCCTGCTCGGCGCTCACGATCATGGGCGGCGAAGAGAGCTACGAGTGGTTCTACCAAGCTGGCCTCGTCTCGTTCGAGGTCGTCAGCGTCGCCCAGATCGATGCGTTTGGCCGCACCAACAACCGCGAGGTCATCACCCCGTCGGGACGACGGCTGCGGCTGCCCGGTCAGGGCGGGATGGCCGACGTCGCCAACATGCATCAGAACTTCGTCGTCTACCTGCCGCGTCAGTCCAAGCTGAACACGCCCGAGCGGGTCGAATTCTCGACGGCTGCCCGCGGCCTGCTAACGGCGGATGAGCGGCGCGCAGCCGGCTATCGACCTGGCGTCGTGATGCTTGTCACCAACCTGGCCGTGTTCAAGCTCGATGAAGCGTCGGGTCGCTTCCGTGTCCACGAAATCTTCCCATGGACGACGTTCACGAAACTGTCCGAATCGACCGGCTTCGAGCTCGGGATCACGTCGCTCGACGGGATACCCGTCGTGGCGGCGCCGTCGGACCTCGAACTCGACGCGCTCAGGAGACGTGTCGATCCGCTCGGGATCCGAAAACTGGAGTTCGTTCCGAGCCGAGAACGAGGTCCCTTGCTCGAGACCACGATCCGAGCGGAGGCGGAGCTGGCGACTCGGCTTCTCGGCCGCCCCTTCTATCGAAACCTTGCTACGCCAAGGTGATCTGGGTGATGTGCCAGCGTCCGAGATTGGCCGTATAGAGCGACCCGTCTTTCAGCACCCCGTTGGTTGGGTGGCACAGCACCGAATGATCTGGGTCGTCGATCACGAGCTCGAGCGCGCCGTCCGCATGGTGGCGATAGATCCGCGAGGGCGCATAACAAAACAGGAGCAGATTGCCCTCTCGGTCGAGGGAAAGCCCGTCGATCACGACGTCATCACCCACCGATACGAATGCCTTCGGGGATCCGGCGGACCCGTCAGGCAGGATGCCGATGTGGGTGACCTTCCGGCCCCAGCTTTCGGCTACCAGGATGGCCGATCGGTCCGCGCTGAGGACCATCCCGTTCGCCCAGTCGAGGTCCCCGCCGTACCACAACCCGCCGTCGCCAGTGACGAGGTCATAACGCCAGATCCCCGGGCCCGGACCATCGCCGTGGCTGTCCGAGACATAGACAAAGCCACCGTCATCGTCCACCACGACGACGTTCGGGATGCGCATGCCGCCGTCGGCGGGGCGCACGAACGGCTCGAAGCTATCGCCGCCCGCGGGCAGGCGGAGGACGGTCGCATTGAGGAAGTCGCAGACATACAGGTTGCCCTGCAGGTCGAAGTCGATGCCCAGAAGGAAACCGCCGGTCGAGGCGACGGGTCGCGCCGACGACCCATCCGGCTCGATGCGATACACCCAGCCGGTCGATGTGCCACACCAGATACTGCCATCTGCGGCGACGGCGATGCCCTCGGGATTGCGGAAGCTGTGGTCGGTGACGCCGTCGTAGAAGATCCGGGCCGCGGTGATCGGGAGGGTTGGGGCCACTGGAGATCCTCCTACAGCGCGAAAGGGAGCCAGCCCGTCGGCTAAGATACTAGGATACAAGTTGAGGTCAGCCGTGAAGCCGTTGGACGGGCGAGTCGCGTTGGTCACCGGTGGCAGCCGCGGGATCGGTCTCGGCGCCGCGAAGGCGCTGGGTCGGGATGGGGCCGCGATCGCGATCTGCTCGCTGGAGGAACATCTCGACGAGGGCGTGGCCGCCCTCTCCGATGCGGGGATCACGGCCGACGCGATCGCTGCGGATGTCTCGAAGCCCGACGATGTCGATCGCTTGATAGAGCGCGTCGCGGATGCGTTCGACGGGATCGACATCCTCGTGAATGCTGCAGGGATCCAGCGCTACGGGACGGTTGACAAGACCGACGAGCAGACCTGGGACGACGTCATGGACGTCAACGTCAAATCGATATACCTGACCAGCCGCCGCGTCGTCCCGCAGATGCGACGCAAGGGCGGTGGTTCGATCATCAACGTCTCATCGGTCCAGGCGTATGTCTCGCAGCGCGGCGCCGCCGCCTATGTGGCCAGCAAGGGCGCGATCAACGCGCTGACCCGGGCGATGGCCGTCGACCATGCCCACGAGAACATCCGGGTCAACGCCGTCTGCCCGGGCACGATCGATACGCCGATGCTGCGCTGGGCGGTCGACCTCTTCCGTGGGGATCGCGCACCCGAGGAACTGATCAAAGAGTGGGGACTGTCCCATCCGCTTGGCCGGATCGGTCGACCCGAGGAGGTCGGGGACGTCATCGCGTTCCTCGCAGGACCCGGCGCGAGCTTCGTCACCGGCGCCGACATCAAGGTCGACGGTGGGCTGACGGCGCAGGCGGCCGTCGTCTTGCCGGCTGACCGGTAACCGGCATGCGCGTTGCCCTCGGGCAGGTCCCGGCGCTGACGGACGACTACATCACCTACGCCCAGCAACTCGGTGTCCCGAGTATCCACCTGAACACGCCGGTATTGCCCGGCGCACAACGCTGGGAGGTCGCGGACCTGCGGGCTCTGCGTGAACGGGCCGAGGCCGCGGGGCTTCGCCTCGAGGCGATCGAGAACGTCCCGAACAGCTTCTACATGGATGTGATGCTGGGACGGCCCGGCCGCGATGAGCAGATCGAGCACTTCCGGGCGACCATCCGGAACATGGGCGCGGCCGGCATCCCCCTCTTCGGCTATCACTTCTTTCCCGCCCAGGTGTGGCGGACATCGGAAGGGCCCGACGGCCGAGGTGGTGCCCTCGTCACCGGTTACGACCACACGATCGCCGTCGACCCCGAGCGCCAGCGAGATGTCCTCGTCTCCCGCCGCGAGAAGGCGCAGGACGACCCGTTCGTCAGGGGGGCGATGTACGAGACCGACCGAGTCCTCGACGATGACGCGATGTGGGCCAACTACAGGTACTTCATCAACGCCGTGATCCCGGTGGCCGAGGAGGCCGGTGTCCGCCTATGCCTGCATCCCGACGATCCGCCGGTCCCTACCCTCGGTGGCGTGGCCCGCCTGTTCCGGAGCGTCGACGGTCTGCGGCGTGCTCGCTCGATCGCGTCAAGCCCAGCTTGGGCTCTGGATTTATGCCTGGGCACCGTCTCGGAGATGGGTGGCGAGGCCGCCGTGTTCGATGCCCTCGACACGTTCGGACCGTCTGGCGACATCGCCTACCTGCACATGCGCGACGTCAAAGGGACGGTGCCGGCGTTCCACGAGTGCTTCATCGGCGAAGGCAACTACGACCCAGCCGAGGTCGTCCGTCGTCTCCATCGCATGGGGTTCGACGGCTTCCTGATCGACGACCACGTGCCGCGGATGCTCGACGACACGCCCTACTGCCATCGCGGCCGCGCGCACGCAGTCGGCTATCTGCAGGGCCTCGTCCAGGCCATCACGGGCAGTTCGGCCTCATGAGCGACCCACCGAACGTCGTGGCGCCTTCGGCGAATGTCGGGCGCGAGGTGGACCGGCGACGACCGATCGTCCCCCAGATCTACGACGCCCTGCGGGACGCCATCGTCCGGGTGGTCCTGCGGCCCGGCCAGGTCATCTCCGAGGCCGAGATGGCGATGAGCTTCGGCGTTAGCCGCACGCCGATCCGGGAGGCCTTGATCCGGCTTGCCGACGAGGGACTGATCGATATCTACCCCCAGGCTGGGACGTTCGTGAGTCGGATCGACCTCGCCGCGGTGCGGGAGGCCCAGTTCGTCCGCGAGACGCTCGAGACGGCGGTCGCCCTCCAGGCAGCCTCGATCGGTGTGGCCGTCACCGCGTTCGAGTCCATCCTCGAGCGCCAGGAACGGGCGATCCGCGTTGGGGATTTTGCCGAGTTCTTCGCCTCAGACGAGGATCTCCACCGGACGGTGTTCGAGATGGCCGGGCATGGGGCCACGTGGCGCCTCGTGCAGGCCGCGAAATCGCACCTCGACCGCGTGCGTCAGCTGGAGCGGCCCTCCGAGGAAACGCTGCTGCAGATGCTCGGCCAGCACCGAGCCATCGCCGACGCCATCCGATCGGGCGACGCGAGTGGCGTCGTGGAGGCGGTGCACGAGCACTCGACCGTCATCCTGCGCATCGCACCGGAGGTTGCCGCGAGGCATCCGGACCTGTTCCGGGGCTGACCTTCAGCGCTGGACCCGGCCCGATGCGTCGCCACCGACAAGCCTCATCACGTCGGCCTCGGACACCTGGTTGAAGTCGCCCGGGATCGAGTGCTTGAGACAGGACGCTGCCGCCGCGAACTCGACGACAGCCTGCTCATCGTTGCCCTGCATCAGGCTGTGGATCAGGGCACCGGAGAAGGCATCCCCGGCCCCGACGCGGTCGACGATCGGCTCGATCTCGTACGTCCGGCTGGTCCAGGCCTGCGTGCCGTTCGACAGGATCCCAGTCCAGCTGTTGCTCGATGCCGACCGGCTTCCTCGCACCGTCGTTGCGACGAACCGGAACCCGAACCGACGCACGAGCTCCTCTGCGACTGGAGCGTAGGCGTCCGCATCCACCAGGCCGGCGACGACATCCGCTCGGCTCGCCTTGATCCCGAAGACGCGCTCGGCATCCTCTTCGTTGCCGATCAGGACGTCGACCCGGTCCATCAGTGGCTCCATCACGACCGTCGGTGATCGATCGCCCCACAGCGCAGCTCGATAGTTCAGGTCGCAGCTCACGGTGACGCCGGCCGACGCCGCGGCCGTCAAGGCCTCATCGAGGGCGGAAACGGATCGATCCCCCAGCGCGGCCGCGGTGCCCGAGATGTGGAACCAGGCGGCGTCGTCAAAGATGGCGGCCCAGTCATAGTCGGTGTCCGACGGCGAGCGGAACGACGAGTGATCGCGGTCATAGATGACCTTGGACGGCCGCTGGGCGACTCCCGTCTCCAGGTAGAAGATCCCGAGCCGCTCGCCTCCGCGGGCGACGAACCTCGTGTCGAGGCCGAAGCGCTGAAGGAACCCGAGACAGGCGTCGCCGATGTCGGTCTGCGGTACCCGGGAGACGACACGCGTCGACACCCCGAAGTTGACCAGCGAGACGCCGGCGTTCGCCTCGGCGCCCGTGAAGCGGACCTCGAACGAGTCAGCCTGAACAAGACGCTGGAACCCGGGCGGAGCGAGGCGCATCAATAGCTCGCCATAGACGACGGCGTATGTGCCCGGCGTCATGCGACCGCGGTGGCTGCGTCGGCCAGCTGCCGCCATTTCGCGACGTCCGAACGGACAATGTCGAACTGCGCGTTCCGGAGGTATTCAGGGTTGATCAGCGCCTTGCCGACGCCGACGGCGATCGCGCCGGCCCGGATATAGGCTGGTGCCGTCTCGAGGTCGACGTTCCCGGTCGGCATCAAGGGGATGTGGGGTAGGGGACCGGCAACGTCGGCAAAGTATCCCGGCGTAGCGACCCGGCCGGGAAACACCTTCACGACATCGGCACCGGCGCGCCAGGCCGTGAGGATCTCAGTCGGCGTCAGCCCGCCGATGATCGCGGCACTTCGCGCATCGTGTGCAAGGCGCGCGACCTCAGGCTCGACCGTCGGACTCACCAGGAAATCGACACCGGCGCGAAGGGCCGCATCGGCGTCGGAGGTCGTGAGGACGGTGCCGGCGCCGATTCGCAGCCCGCTTCCTCGGAGGGACTGCAGCTGGGCGATCGCCTCGAGGGCCCCCGGCGTCGTGAGCGTCACCTCCATGAAGCGGACACCTTCATCGAGAAGGACCTCGCCGAGCTGCTGCACGTCGAACTGGTGCCCGGCCCGGATGACGGCGACAAGCCGACTGGCGGACAGCTCATCCAGGAACGACGTTGGGCGCCAACCCGGCTCGTGTGACATTGGTCGAGCACTCCGGTGTGAAGCTTGTAGGCTAGTATCCTAGTGTATCGACGAGTCAGGACCGATGGTTACGGGCGACCACTCCATGCGCATCACGATCGACCACGATCTCTGCATCGGCAGCGCGACGTGCGCCTCCGACGCACCAAGTGTGTTCCGTCTCGATGACAACGGACAGGCAGCGGTGATCGAGAACGCCTGGGCGTCAGCCCAGGTTTTGATCGACGCCGCATCGAATTGCCCGTCCGAAGCGATCAGCCTGGATCTGGGCGATCCGTCCCCCGCCTCGGGTATCGCCGGGCCATGGACCGGCGACGCCAACGTAAGACCCTTGGAGGGCCCCGCTCGGTATCCCCCACCGAGTCGGGGCCGTCCCTTGACCACACCCAGCGGCGTCATCCGCTTGATGGTCCGGACATGCGATGCCGCGTGAAGGCTGGTCCAATTCGAGTTGACCCATCGGCGCAGGTGACGCTGGCACGTTACGGTGTCGCCCGCGTAGTCCGTACCGAGGTTGACCATGGCCACTCCAAAGGCCACGCCTAAGCCCGAAGAGACCTGGAGGCCAGCCCGTCTGATCCCGACAACGGGAATCGGCGGACAGGACGAGCAAGAGCAGAGAGCGACGTCCTCACTGCTCGCCGTGATGGGAGCCGTGCCTCAGTTCGGTCGCGCCATCTTGGATCATGTCGGAGCGCCCGGCGGCCGCATCCTGACCTTCACGGAAATCCAATTCGTCGATGACGACACCCGTCTGTCGATCCCCGACGGAGCCGTGGTGGTCGAGCGGGGCAAGGTCCGCTGGGTCTGTCTCGTCGAGGTGAAGACAGCCGGTGCTGACCTCCGCGCAGATCAGGTCGAACGCTACCTCGACTTGGCGCTTGCAAACGGCTTTGACGCGGTATTGACGATCTCCAACCAGATCACCGCTTCGCCGCTCGAGAGTCCTGTCGCAGTTGACAGCAAGAAACTCAGGAAGGTCGAGCTACGACACCTCTCGTGGTGGCAGGTCATGACCGAAGCCCGCGTCGAGCACAAGCACCGTGGCGTTAGCGATCCCGATCAGGCCTGGATCTTGGGTGAGTTGATCGCGTACCTCGATCACGAGAAGGCTGGTGCTGGCGGGTTCGACGACATGGGCGACCGCTGGGTGACGGTACGAGACGGCGCACGAGAGGCGACCCTGAAGGGCTCTGACCCAGCCGTCCGTGATGTGGCGGGCCGGTGGGAGCAGCTGGTTGAATATCTAGCTCTCGGCCTGACACAGGATTTGGGTCGCCAGGTCGAGCCCATGTGGCCGCGCAAGATCACGCCGGCGGAACGACAGGGCCTGCACGTGAAATCGATGGTGGACCAAGGACGCCTCATGGCGTCGGTTCGTGTGCCCGATGCAGCTGGGCCGCTGGAGCTTGAGGCCGACCTCCGTGGGCGGCGCTTCCGGACGTCGGTCGTCGTGGCTGCCCCGCGCGATGGGCGTCCAACGACCAGGATCAATTGGATGCTCCGACAACTTGCGGGTGCCCGCGACGACGTGCTCATCGAGGTGCGGTACCCAAATCAGAAGGAACCAACTTCCAGCATCCTCAAGGAGGCGCGCGTCAAGCCGGAGCGCCTTCTCTACTCCGTCGACCCGAAGCGCGAACCGATGTCGTTCCGGGTGACCCTTTCACGCGACCTTGGTATGAAGCGGGGTCGTCTTGCCGGCTCGTTCGTCCACGAGTCGAAGCAGCAAACCTCCGACTTCTACGGTTCGATCGTCCAAGGGCTTCGGGCGTGGACCGCCGGGGCCCCCAAACTTCCGCTTGCTCCAAGCGTCGACAAAGCTGCGGCAACGCCAGAGCCGCCGCCGTTCTCGAGCGGAGATCGGGAGTTCGGGGAGGCTAGGGAGCCGCGGGGCTAGCTACGTATCAAGGTGGGCGGGCGAGTATGAAGGCCGGCCACGTCGGACCGGCCTTATAGCTCCCTCGGCTCACATCTCAGCTACAGCCGGACGTGCT
>CAVZVH010000037.1:0-14668 GCA_963778645.1 uncultured Chloroflexia bacterium | reverse complement strand
TCATGCGAGCGGAGATGCGGTTCGTCGCGGGTGATCCGGCGCCGACGTCCGACTTCCGCGAGGTGTCATCGCCGCTGACCGGCGAGATGCTCCGACCGTCGCTCACCGGCCGGGGCGTCGTCCAGTTCCGCAGCAAGCTGACCGACGACGACTTCCGCCAGCTCGGCGAGTGGTTCCGAACGTACCCGGACATGACGCTCCGAGCGTACGGCTCCTACGACCACTCGATCGTGGATCTCGAGTTCCTGCAGTTCCTTCCCACGCTCCGCCGGTTCGGCGCAGATGCCCTGTGGGACTCCCTGACATCGCTCGATGGCCTGCGCCACCTGCCGACGGACCTGGAGGAGCTCGTCATCGGGGCGACCCGGGCGAAGCTCGACCTTGCGGTCCTCGCGCGTTTTCGCGAGCTGACCTCGCTCTTCATCGAGGGGCAGACGAAGCACCTGGAGGCCATCTCCGGGCTCGGGACACTGGACGACTTGACCCTTCGCTCGATCACGATGCCCGATCTATCGCTGCTTCTTCCCCTGAAGCATCTGCGATCCCTCGATCTCAAGCTTGGCGGGACGCGCGATCTCCGCCTCCTGCCACGATTCGGCGAGCTGCGCTATCTCGAGCTCTGGATGATCCACGGGCTCACGGACGTGTCTGCCGTCGGGCAGATCCCGTCGCTTCGAGCGCTCTTTCTCCAGGCCCTCCGTCGGGTCGAGACTCTTCCGGACTTTCATCGCGCGACCGAGCTGCGACGGGTCCGACTCGAGACGATGAAGGGTCTCCGAGACCTGGGCCCGCTCGCAACAGCGCCCGCGCTCGAAGCCATCGAGCTCATCGACATGCGCCACCTGCAACCCCAGGATCTCGCGCCGTTGGTGGGCCTGCCGCGGTTGACGGCGTTGACTCCTGGCCTGGGCAGCCGCCGCAAGAACGACGCGGCAGCCGCTCTGCTCGGATTGCCGCCCGTGAGTGGGCCCTTCGACTGGACGACGCCGTAGGTCGGCTGGGCCAGGAAGGGCTGCGGCTCCCCCACTTCCGCGGCGCCGACGTCCCGTGAGGTAGCCTCTCCGGCATGACCCTCGGATTCGGACTCCTCAGCGCACAGCTCCGGCCGGGCGAGACGGACTGGACGCGTGCCTACGACGACACGGTGCGCCTGGCGGTCGAGGCCGAACGGCTCGGCTTCACCTCGGTCTGGACGACGGAGCACCACTTCGTCGACGACGGCTACATGCCGTCGCTCCTCGTCGTCAGCGCGGCCCTCGCCCAGGCGACGTCACGGATCGAGATCGGCACCGGCGTCATCCTCGCGCCGATGCATCACCCGCTGCGCCTGGCGGAGGACGCGGCGACGGTCCAGCTGCTGAGCCACGGTCGACTCGTGCTCGGGCTCGGGCTCGGCTGGTCGGAGGTCGAGTACGCCGGGCTCGGCGCCGACATGCGCCGTCGCGGCGCGGCGATGGAGGAGACCCTCCGGATCCTGCCGCAGGCGTGGAGCGGCGAGCCGTTCACCCACGAGGGATCGGTCTACCAGCTCCCGACGCTCGCGGTGCGCCCGACACCGTCGACCCGGATCCCGGTCCTCATCGGCGGTGGCGCCGAGCCGGCCATCCGCCGCGCCGCCCGCCTCGCGGACGGCATCTTCTCGAATGCACCGGCGGACGCAGTTCCGCGAGCAGGTCGGGTGGGTGCTCGACGAGCTCGAGAAGGCCGGACGCGACCCGTCGACGTTCCGGTTCATCCACTACTCGATCCTGCTGCCCGGCGCGTCCCGCGCCGACGCGCTCGCCCGCTACCGCGACGCCGTCTGGGCGCTGAACTGGAAGTACTCGGACATGGAGGCGTCGGCGACCCGACCGCTCCCGCCGGCCTCCCCTCCCCCGTTCGAAGGCGACGACGAGAAGCTCCTCGCGCGTCGGACCACGCACGCCGGCACGCCCGACGAGCTCGTCGAGGCGCTGCTCGAGGTGCGGCGTCAGGTGCCGGTCCCGGTCGAGTTCGTGGCCCGCAGCCACCTGCCGCTGCTCGAGTACGACGCGCAGGTCGAGGTCATGCAGCAACTCGCCGAGGGCGTCGCGCCGCACGTCTGACGCCCAAGCGCGGGCGAGGCGCCTAGGAAGCGTTCTCGAACGCCAGCGCGAAGTCCTCGGAGGGTCCCGTGTGGCCGGCCGACTCCTCGACCGTGTGGGTCCGCGCGAACGCGAGATGCGCCGCCTCGTGGCGCACGACCGTCCGCAGCTCGTCCAGACCGGTCCAGTTCGCGAAGATCCAGATGACGTCGGGCCGGTCCGTCGTGAACGCGCCCTTGAAGCCGTAGCGAGGCCCAGATCGCGGCGGCGGGACGACCGTGTCGACGAAGGCGATGTCGGCGTGCGGGACGCCAAGCTCCCGGCAGGCGTCGGCCAGCGCCGTCAGCGCGGCCTCGACGTAGCCTGGAGGCGGCGTCGCGATCCGGATCCGGTCCGACTGGATGTGGACGCCGAGCCGGGCGTACCGGTCGAAGTCCGGAAAGGCCTCCCGGTCGATCGCGAACGTTCCGTCGGCCGTCGTGACCTCGATGTGCGCGATGCCGACGCGTGGCTCCATCGCGCGTTCAGTGTGCTGGATTGCAGCCTCGTCATGCTATTCGCGACAGCGCTTGGCGGGCCGATGAGCGCAAGATTCCGACATGACGACTGCG
This sequence comes from uncultured Chloroflexia bacterium, assembly GCA_963778645.1. Lineage (GTDB taxonomy): Bacteria > Chloroflexota > Limnocylindria > Limnocylindrales > CSP1-4 > SPCO01. The sequence goes on along the minus strand of CAVZVH010000037.1, from coordinate 11,994 downwards.
ACGGCCTCGCGCCACCCCCTCCAGCGCATGCACCACGTCGCCGGCACGAACCTTCGTCGACGGTTTCGCCGGGTTGCCGTTGACCTGGACGTGCCCGCCATCGCAGAGCTGGGTCGCCATGGGCCGGGTCTTGACCAGGCGCACCGCGCATAGCCCGCGATCGACTCGTGTGTCGTCGGGCACGGTTTGCTCGTTGGCCCTCACTCAGCTCGTTGGCGCCACGTTCGGGTTGACGTGGAACACGTTGTCGGGGTCCCACTCGCGCTTCAGGGCGGCGAGGCGCGCGAGCTTGGCGTCGCCGTAGATCTTGCGCGACTCCTCGGGGCCGGCATCGGCGTTGCCGTTCGCGTAGGCGCCGAGGGCTCGGTCCGGTTCGACCACGGCCAGCGCCCGCCGGCACCAGTCGGCGTTCGCCTCGTCGAGCGCCGGGTCGGTCCAGTTCGAGTCGGCGCTGAGGTCGAACGCCGACGCTCGACCGGCATAGGCCGTCGCGTCCTCGGGGACGCGACCGATCGCGCCGCCGAGGGCCGTGACCGAGAAGGTCCGCCTCCCCCGGCGCGGTCGCGACGAGCTCGACCAGCTCGTCGAGCGCCTCGCGGCGGACGTCGTTCCCGTTGTGGCTCTTGATGAACGAGCGGCTGCCCCAGGCGAACGCGAGGTCGTGCGCGGTCTGGACGTCGAGGTACGGCACGCTCCCGATCGTCGTCGTCACCGGCGTCGGCCCGACGCGAAGCCCGGCCGTGTCGCGCTCGACGTCGTCGGCCGAGCCGCTGTGGTTCCAGGCGAGGTACACGATCGGCTTGCCGACGAGGTCGTCCGGGTAGCCGGCATCCGGTCCGGCCCGATCGATGCCGAAGATCACCGACACCGCATCCGGCGCGCTCGGCGCGTAGTCGCGGAAGACGGTCCAGACGTCCTGGACCTGGGTCGCCGGGAAGGACAGGACGCCCCGATGGAGGTCGGGCCCGAACGGCTGGAGCCGGAACTCGAAGGCGGTCGCGATCCCGAAGTTCCAGCCGGCGCCGCGCAGGCCCCAGAACAGCTCGGGCTCGTCGGTCTCGGTCGCGCGGACGAGGCGGCCGTCGGCGGTCGACGATCTCGACGGCGGCCAGGTTGTCGATCGTGAGCCCGAAGTGCCGCTGGAGGCGGCCGACTCCCCCACCGAGCGTCAGCCCGGCGACGCCGGTGTGGCCGACGACGCCGGTCGGGCAGACGAGACCGTGCGCCTGGGCGGCGATGTCGAGCTCGCCGAGGAGCGCGCCGCCGTTCGATCGGGCGATCCGGGTCCGCGGGTCGACCTCGACGCCGCGCATCTCGGACAGGTCGACGACGAGGCAGCCGTCGGCGCCCTTGAGCCCGGCGGCGCTGTGGCCACCGGACTTGACCACGATCTCGAGGTCGTGCTCGCGAGCGAAGCGGATCGCCGTCGCGACCTTCGTCGGCCGTCGTCGGCCGGACGATGACCGCCGGCCGTCGATCGTGGATCGCGTTCCAGAGCCGGCGCGCGTCGTCGTACGTCGCGTCGTCGGGCGTGATGACCTCGCCGCACGCTCGGCGCAGCTGATCGAGGTGGTGTGGCGCGAGCGGAGCGGTGGTGTCGACCATGGGTCCCCCTCTCGGGACGCAGTATGCCGCGCGCCTCGGCCCCTCGACACGGACTAGCCTCGAGGGCGGACTGTCAACGACTACCGCTGGGTGTTCGAAATCAGCAGGGTCTCCTGTAGTTGACTATATCGAGCATCGTTCACGTGCCGAGATCGAGTCGCGGAGGGTGGGATGTCGTTCGAATCCCCGGAGCTCGGTCCCCGGACGTACCTGGAGTTCGTCGGCGGTTCGGCGGCCAAGTTCTACGCCGCCGTGATCGAGCAGGATCCGAGTGAGGCCTGGCGGGTGTCGTTCAACTTCGGTCGGATCGGATTCCCGCGCGAGTGGGCACGCAAGGTCGATGGTGTCGGCGAGCCGGAAGCCCGGCGCGCGTACGCGGACCTCATCGGTGAGAAGCTCCGAAAGGGCTACGAAGTTAGGCCGTGGCCGCCCGATCTCCCGTTGCCGAGCGGTGAGCGCGTCAGCGAGCCGGGCGAACCGACCTCGTCGAGCACGCGGGGCATCTATGTCGCGGCGTCGGTGGGCCGCCTTCCGACCGGGTCGGCATCCATCGCCAACGTCGCGCTGCCGGAAGGTGGGCTCCTCGCCCCCGAAGAAGAGGATGGGCCGCGTGGGACCGCACCGGTCCTCTGGGTCAGCGATCGGCCGGACAAGGATGTCGTCGCACGGTGGACGGCGCTGGCGCGGGCCTTCCCGGAGACCGGTCTGTGGCCGCTCGTCATCGACCCAGGGATCGGCATCGACCGGATGGGCGAGAGGCTCATGGACATCCCGCGAAGCAGTGGCGCCGATCCGTTCCAGCTCCTGCGCCGATGGTGGCACGAGAACGCCGCCCCCGACGAGGACGAGTTCGACGATGAGGCAACAAGCCCGTTCGGGCGCAAGTTCCCCGGCCTCGCCTCACGCACGCCTGGAGAACGTCCGGCGTCAGTCGAAGCTCATGTTCGGGGTCTCGAAGGACACCTCGGACTCGTCGCGGTCGAACGACCCGCGCGGGTCCTCCGATTCGATCGGCTGGATGGGCCCGGCCAACTTCGACATGAACCCGACCGAGCAGTCGGCGATCCTCGACACGTGGGAAGACCGGTTCGACGCCTACCTGGTTGGCCTGGGCTTCGACACGGTCACGCTGGCTGTCGGCCGGCCGCCCCGCGATCTTGGCTCAGCGATGGCCGTCGCCGCAGAACATCTCGCGTTCTGCCCGGACAACATCTACCAAGGCGTCGGATCGATCAGCGAGTATGCCCCGATGCTCGTCGGGGAGCATCGCTGGGACTTCTGGTGGGACTAGGCGCATCGCACCTGAGGCGTGTGGGAGTGTCTATCCGCCTGGCGCCGGTGGGACCACCTGACCCGTGCTCCCGTCGATGACGGTCCGACCCGCTAAGGGTGCCTCGAGACGAACCATCACACCTATCGCGTGAGCGGCGCCTGTGCCGGACCAAGCTGGACCGAGAACTTGTCGACGCTGACGGTGACCGTCGACTGCGTCTCGGAGACATCGGACACCCTCGTCCACGGATCGCGTGCGCCGGACCCGACGACGACGAGCGTCTGAGGATCGAGCGTCCGATACGACTCGAGAACCAGAGGCCGATCGACAGACTGCAACGTCACGAACAGGACGACGATGACGACGGCCAGCACCACCCACCGCCGTCGAACCTTGGGGACCGTCATTCGCGCTCCATGGGATACGTCGCTTGTCATAGTCGTTCTCGCGTCGCCTAGCCGGTCTGATGCTGCCAGGCAGGCCAGCATAGGCTCATCGGGGCTGGGCGCGGAGGATAGCGATGGCCGCTTATCTGCCACTTATCAGGTTCGTGGCACGAAGGCCCTTCTCTGGGGTCGAGCGCACGGACTTCTAGGGCCCGCCTCCGTCCCGCCGCATCCGCTCGAGCTCGCGGCGAAGGCGCTTGCTCGGCCGACCCTCCCCGCGGATCGCCTTGATGCCGGGCGCGATCTCCCTGATGACAGGTGGTGGGCTGTTGTCGACGTAACACGTGGCGGCGACCGGCGCGCCGACGCGCGTTTCGATCGGCCGGACGACCTCGACGATCCGCTCACGTTCGGCGATCAGCGCATGCACCACGTCGCCGGCACGAACCTTGGTCGACGGCTTCGCCGGGTTGCCGTTGACCTGGACGTGCCCGCCGTCGCAGAGCTGGGTCGCCATGGGCCGGGTCTTGACCAGGCGCACCGCGCATAGCCAGCGATCGACTCGTGTGTCGTCGGGCATGGTTGGCTCGTTCGCGTCCTCGTTCGTGTCGGGTCGATGATGGCGCCTCCGCCCGAAGATGGTCTGACGGGACGCGGTCGCCTCGTGGCATCCTCTTGCCCACGCATGACCCGATACCTCGTCCTCCTGCGCGGCATCAACGTCGGCGGCCGGAACAAGGTGCCGATGGCGGCCCTGCGCGACCTCCTCGAATCGCACGGCCACACGAAGGTCTCCACCTACATCGCCAGCGGCAACGTGATCCTGAGCTCCGATCGATCGGCGGCCGCGATCAAGCGAGAGCTCGAGGAGGCGCTGCCGAAGGCCTTCAAGCTCGACAGCGAGCTGATCGCGGTCCTCGTCCTGACGCTTGCCCAGCTCCGGGCCGTCGTCCGGAAGCGGCCGAAGGGCTTCGGCGACAAGCCGGACACGTACCACAGCGACGCGGTCTTCCTCATGGGCATCGACGCGCCGACGGCGATGAAGGTCTTCGACCCGCGGCCCGGCGTCGACGAGGTGTGGCCGGGCACCGGCGTGATCTACTCGCAGCGGCTCAGCGCCGCAACGGACGAAGAGCCGACTCGGCAAGATCGTCGGGACGCCGGCCTACAAGTCGATGACGATCCGCAGCTGGCAGACGACGCTGGCGCTCCTCGAGCGCATGGAGGCGCCCGAGGCCGACGCCTGATCGCCGGTCACGACCCAGCCCAGGACCGCACCCCTGCCCCGCGGGTTCGGATCGCGGAGACGTCGCAAAGACAGCGCAGGGCTAGGGTCATCGCATAGTGCCTTGAGGAGGCGATAGCGATGACAGTCGTTGATGCAGACGCCAGGCCGACCCCGGACACGCTCGTGACGCAGTACATCCTCCTGCCGCCAGACGGGCTCCGCGGCGGCTCCTTGGAGACAGGCCGTCTCTTGCGGGCAGTGGACGGGTTCCGCGGACTCCGGCACGCTGGCGTGATCCCGGGCATCGGCATCGATCGCGATGTACGTGTTCGGGTTGATCGATTCGGTCCACGAAGACGGCGCGAAGCTCGTCGAGCTCGACGCTGATTCGGTGCTCGCGCTCCGCGCGAGTCAGCCTGGCGTCAGGATCGTGCCTGTCGTCGTACGTACCAGCCGCGGCATGGCCGGAACCTCGACCGGTCCAACCGGCGCGGGCCGCCGCGGCCGGTCTGTCGGCCGGAAATCCGAGTTCGGGTAGAGACGACCGCCGGCAAACCAGTCGAAGGGGCCCGTGTCGTCGGCTTCACCAACTTCGAACGGCGGGAAGGGCAGGAGGCCGTCACGGACGCGTCGGGTCATGCCACGCTCCCTTTCTCCAGGTCGAAGGTGAACCTGGATCGCCTATATGTGTTTCCGCGCAGGGCGGATCTGGAGCCGGCTCCAGCGCAATGTCGTCCTGCAGACCGGCGATGTCATCCGGCTCAAGCCCCTTGACCTTGGCTATACCGACAGCCTGCGCACTTCCATCCGGAGACGCCGCTCGCCACCGGTGCAGGCGTCACGTCGGTGTCCTCGACACCGGAGTGGATCGGAAGCATCCGGACCTCGTCGTTGACGGCGGCATGAACACCGTCAGCGGTGAGAAGCCGGCGGACTTCGGCGACAACGGCGCATTCCACGGCACGCACGTCGCCGGCATCATCGCCGGCAAGGGCACGCGTCCGGCGGGATGCGGGGCCTGGCGCCCGCGGTCCGGCTTCGAAGCTATCGCGTCTTCGGCAAGAACACCGACGACGGGTCGAACTTCGCGATCCTGAAGGCGATCGACCAAGCCGTCCAGGATCGCTGCGATCTTCATCAACCTGAGCCTCTCGGGACGCACGCCGGATCCGGCTACGCGTGAGGCGATCGAGGACGCCCGGACGAACGGCACGGTGGCGGTGATCGTGGCTGCCGGAAACGACGGTCGTCTGTCTGTCGGCTATCCAGCTGCATTCCAGTTCGCGATCGCCGTCTCGGCGGTGGGCCGGAAGGGCCGATTTCCGACCGGAACGTCGGAGTCGGCCGACGTTGCGGCGCCCTTCGGCACCGACGCCAAGAACTTCCTGGCGGCATTCTCCAATGTCGGGCCGCAGATCGATGTTGCCGACGCCGGCCTTGCATCGATCTCGACGGTACCCGTGGGGTATGCCGCGATGAGCGGGACGTCCATGGCCTGTCCGGCGACGACCGGGATCGCGGCCAGGCTCCTTGCAGCCGACCCTGGCGTCCTGGCGATGCCTCGGGCGAACGCCGTGCCGACGCGATCGCAAAGCTTCTCCTGTCCTCGTGCGGGTCCGTCCTGGACTTGGGCTCGAGAATGAGGGCCAAGGCGTTCCGAACGTGTAGGCTTACGAGATGCGGTACATCCTTCGCTGGAAGGGTGCTGGACGACGCCGGTGGAAGACGTCCAACGCGTGGTCGAGGATCCCGAAGCGACCGTCGTCGATGCCAGCTCTCGGATGCTCCTTGTCGAGTCCGCGCCCGCCCCGATCGAGCGCCTCCTCGCGGGCATGCCGTACTGGACGGCCAGTCCCGAGGTCGTCTACACGGTCCCCGACCCGACGCCTCGCGTCAGGAGGCGCAGTACTGGCGGCGAGTCAGCGCCCAAGACCGTTCGGCGGCGCTCAACGAAGTCGCCAAAGGCAGCTTCATCCAGCGATCACTAAGCCAGGGGATCTCGCCGGGGCGTGCGATACACGTCGTGCCACGTGGGTGGGGCCGACGAACTGGCGTCGAGAGGCGAACCGGGGATCGTGAGCGAGATCCGTGGGCTCCTTGCCGATCTCGCCGGCGGCGACGGCGACCGCCGTCACCGTGTCGGCATCGACGAGCGTGGAGTCTTCGGTGCTGAGCAGCATGTAGGTGATGCTCGAGTCGACCATGGACAGGTACTTGTCGGCAAGTATCAGCGGACGATTGTCCGTAAACTGCGTCGCCGTGCCGGCCTCGCTCTTTACGAGAAGCACGTAGCCGACCTTGGCGGGGACCGTCGTCCCGCCGGCTCCCGATGTTCCGTGGAGCTGCTCCTGGAGCGACGCCGTTGTGAGCGCCGATCGTGTGCCGCCGGCAGGAACGGTCCGGAGTGCGACAACGAATGCGTCGATAGCAGTCAGGAGGCTCTCGACCGCTGCGATCCTGACAGCCGCCGACCCGGACGGTGATCTTCTGGATCTCGAGCTCCTCTGCCTTCATGTTCACCTTGCCCCGATTGGCGGCTTGGCGTCTCAGGTCCTTGAGTTCGCCCTCGAGCGTCGGGATCTTGGCGTCGGCCTCGACCTTTAGCTGGTTCAGCAGCAGCTTCCGAGCCACGAGGTCCTGGCGGCACTGATTGACTCGAGCCATGCTGGCGTGGATGGCGGAGCCGTGGATGAGCCGGAAATCGTCGTGGAGGACACGGATGGTCTTGGTCCGCGCGCGAAGGGCGCCGGCGACTGCGGCAGCGGCCGGCGAGGTCGTTCTGGAGCACCGCGGCGGTCTTGACAGACCTGTCTGACGAGAGCAGGGATAGGACGCCCGGAATTGCACCGGCGAGCGCCGTGATGACGGGAGCGGCAGCAGCGACGAGTGGCGTCGAGGCTCCCGCATCAGGTGGAACCAGAGGCGATTCCGTGGGGTCCGTTTGTTTGAGCACGTCCTTCGACGCCGATTTGAGTTGTGCGATCCCGTTCACGACTTCCTGGAACATCCCGTCCGGCGAGGCGAGATCAGGGTCTGATGTGATCAGGATCCATTTCGCCATTCCCTTCTCGGATCCACTTCTGAGGCCGAGAGTCGTCTGGACGTCCTCGGCGATGCGTTCTGCCGCCGCCCCGATGCCCCCGAACGTGAGCTGCGAGGACCCGATCGCGGGCCCCTCGGTTCCTACCTGCAGCGTGCCGGGCTTGACCGTGCTGAGGTCGGGAATGAGTGACGACAATTGCTCGCCCCTCGCCTTGGCTGTGTCTCGCTCCGCCTCCGCGATCTCCTTCTGGGCGACGGCATTGGCCTTCTGAATCTCGACTGGCGTGGGGCTATCGGGCTCCTTGGTCGCCGCGTCCGCTTCCGCCGCCGCCTTCCGCGTTTGTTCGACGACGAGGAGACGATCCGCACGCAACTTCGCGATCTCCGCCTTCGCCTTCTGTGTGGCTAGGGACGGTTCTTCTGTAGCCATCGAGTCGCCCTCCTTCAGCACTATTGGAGACTGTGAACCTGGCCGCCCCAGAATTCCAGTCGGCAACGAAGGGACAATACGCTGGGCCCGTCGCGCAGAACGATGCGACTCGATGCTGGACACGGAGGATGAGCATGTCGAGGATCAGCGGCCCATACGCCGCCGCCGCCGGAGGTGCGGCAGTTGCGGTGGTCGTACTGCTCGGCGCCGTGGCGTCACTGCCCCCGGCGCGACGAGAGGAACTTGTGTTCGAGTCCGCCAAGGCTGCCATCCAGGTGTTTCCGCTGGTCTTCTTCGGGGTCATCGTGGCGGAGCTCGTGCGTAGGCGAGACACGCACCGTGCGATCGAACAGAAGCGCGACGACTTCCTTCGTGGCTTCTTAGGGGATGTGGTCCTCGCCTACAACCGGACGAAGGCGATTTGTCGTTCCTTGCGTGGCGCTGGCCTCGGTCCCACCGGGCAGGGCCGGATCAACGAGGCGCTCCTTCATCAGCTTGACCTCCAGCTCCTTGGGTTGAGCGACGCTCAGCTCGACCTCGAGCGACTGAAGCGGGAAAGCTAGGGCTCGAGGCGACGTCTTTCGGAAGCCCGAACCTGGTCACTCGACGTGCTCCACGGACTGGAGAAGTACGTGAGCAGTGTGGTGAAGGAATGGGAACAGGGCCGTTCCAAGGTGACTGCGGGGACCAGCGTCGACGCGCTTGGTTCGTGGGAGAGATTTTGGGCATTCCTCGCCGAGAGAGGCGAGGGCGGGGGACTTTGGTGAAGCTGCCAGACAAGATCGAGGCCATCGAGGACTGGATCTGGCACGCGCCGCCTGGTCACCGAAGCACCGATTTACGCGGGTCGCCGAAAGCCTAGCTGCTCGCTCGGTCGGATCGGGAGCGGGCGTCCGCACGCCGGGCTGCCTGTTCTCGACGACATGTCGCGTCGTAGCATCGGCGGGTGACGACCGAACCGGCCGACGTGGCATCCGCCACACCGCCCCGCGACCTCCGGGCCTCGATCCAGGAGGTGCTGACGGACGAGGCGTCGCTGCGGTCGTGGACCGCCGTCGCGAACGACGGGATCATCGCGACCGCCGGGATCCTCGAGGGCTTCGCCGGCGCCGGCGCCACGGATCGGGCACTACTCATCGCCGCCACCGTGGCCACGATCGCTGGCATGCTCGCCGCTGGCGGCGCGAAGTGGGCCGAGATCGACGCCGAGCGGGAGGCGCACCTCAAGGCGGCAGCCGATGAGGCGGCGTCGCTGGCGACGTCGCCCGAGGCGGAGCTCGAGGAGCTGATCGCCTACTACGAGGCGAAGGGGCTGTCGCCCGAGCTCGCCCAGGCCGTGGCGGAGCAGGTCAGCGCCCACGATGCCCTCGCGGCGCAGCTCGAGAGCGAGCACGGGATCCTCAAGGTGATCACGAGAACGGACGCGATCGTGGCGGGGGTCGGCGCGTCGATCGCCTACCTGATCGGGGCGGCGATCCCGCTGCTCATCACCATGTTCGCGCCGGTCGCCATCGAGGCATGGGCCATCTTCGCGGCGGTCGCCGTGTCGCTGGTCGTGACCTCGGTCGTCGGCGCCCGAACCGGACACATGCATGTGGGTCGGACCGTCGCTCGGACCCTGGCGGTCGGACTTGGCACGTTGGCGGTCAGCTACGCGCTGGGGCAGCTCATCTTCTGAGGCGCCGCGGTGATGCCCTATCGTCTCGGTCAACGGTCGTCGAGCGCAGGTCAGCGAGGAGGCTCGAGTCGATGGAGACGCTACAGGACCCGGCTCCCAGCACGCGACGCCGCATCCTCGCGTTCACGACCCTCGTCAGCCTGATCGCCGGAGCCTGCGCGGGTGCGGCGTCTCCATCGGTCCCCTCCCCTACGCCGGCATCACCATCGCCGTCCACGCCAACCGAGACCGCCACTCCCCGGCCGGAGCTGGTCGTCGGTGGGGATCGCCCCGTCACCGTTCATGTGCCGGCGTCGTACGACGCGAGCCGGCCAGCACCCCTCGTGATCCTCCTGCATGGCTACACGGGTTCTGGCCTGGGGCACAGACGACTACTTCCGGCTGGCTCCGGCGGCGGATGCACGTGGGTACGTCTACGCCTACCCCGATGGGACGATCGACAGCGACGGCGACCGGTTCTGGAACGCGACCGACGCCTGCTGCAACTTCGACAAGGCTGACGTCGACGATGTGGCCTACCTCACGGGCGTGATCGCCGAGATCCAGGCGAAGCTCGCCATCGACCCGAAGCGGATCGCCTTCGTCGGCCACTCGAACGGCGGCTTCATGTCGTATCGGATGGCCTGCGATCAGGCCGGCCTCGTTGCGGCGATCGTGAGCCTGGCCGGCGCCACCTTCGCGGACCCGACCGACTGCGCGCCGAGCGAGCCCGTGTCGGTCGCTCAGATCCACGGCACGGCCGACGACGTCATTCGCTACGAGGGTGGCGGCCTCGTCAACGCGTCCTACCCGGGCGCAGAGAAGACGGCCGAGGCCTGGGCAACGTACGACGGGTGCGGCGAGACACCGTCGCCGCTCAGCGCCAAGGTCGATGTCGACGCGACCCTGACCGACGGAGCCGATCCGGCCGAGACGTCGGTCGCGGAGTGGTCGGGATGCAGGTCAGGCGCGGCGGTCCAGCTCTGGACGATCCCGAAAGGCGGCCACGCACCGGACGATCTCGTCGTCGTTCGCGGACTCGGTCCTGGACTTCCTGGTCGACCATCCAAAGCCGTAACGGCGAACCGTCCGGTCGCTGCGGTGATCGTCACCCCCGCGTCACGAGTCGCCGACCTCGGCCCTGGCCAGATCCAGGAAGTCATCGAGGGCAACATCGACGGCGTCCAGCTGCGTGATCACCTTCTGCACGTCGTAGTCACCGACGTTCTCAGGCTTGTCGACCGCGATCAGTGTGTCGTTCACGGCTGAGCCGGCGCGGCCTGTCTGGTCGCTGGCGACGATGCGGACGAGGGCGGCGGCGGCATAGAGTTCGCCGCCGGCGTTCTGTGTCGTCGTTCGCTGGCTGTCGTAGGTCACCTGGTTTCCGGACTCTGCGGCCTCGCGAAGGAGTCTGTGTTGGCCCCTGTACTCCTGCGCTTCGGTCAACAGTGCGGCGAATGCCGCGCGTTTCGCCGCCTTCTCGTCGATTTCAGCCGCATTTTGAATCAACATCCATGACCCGCCGAGCCCGAGGACTCCGCCGAGGAGAGTGGCAACCACTCCCAATAGCGCCCCGGTCCGCACACCGTTGTCGCCCTTCTGCTGACCACGGTCCTCGTTGCTCACAGGTCCCTCCGCTAGATGACGTTCCTCTCCGGGCGGGATGGTGCCGCCTCGTCAGCCAGGGACTGCAGTCGGGTCGTCCCGACGGAGGAGGATCCCGAGGTAGTCCCTCCACGGGCCGACGGCGGCGTCGTGCGAGGCGGCCATCCCCGCGAAGATCTGCGAGACGTGATCCAGGTCGTGGACCGCCCACGTGGCGAGCAGCTCGCGGAGCGTGACCTCGCCGAGGGTGGGATGGAGGCCACGCCGGTCGAGATCGGCCTCGTCAGTGACCAGCTCGTCCAGGCGTGCCAGGGTCTGCGCCCGCAGTTCGACGAAGCGCTCGACCAGTCGATCCAGCGGCACGTCCACGTCGCGTTCGACATGGGCGAAGCGATCGAACGGCTCGAACGGCTTCGACGTCCCGTCCTCGAAGATCCGCTCCGCTCGCGGGATCCAGTCGTCGATCTCGGCCGAGATCAGGTGGCCGACGACATCGCGGGGCCGCCAGCCGTCGATGACGTCCGGCGTCTGCGTCCACGCGTCCGGAACGCCAGCCAGGAGCGCCGAGACGATGGCCGGCGTGCGGCGGAGGACATCGACCGTGTCAGTCAGGAATGTGGCCATCGCCGACGAGTCTACGGCCTCCTGCGCGCGGACCGGCCTCCATCTCTCGAGGCACCGCAAGGATCGGGGCCGGTTGGTCTATCCGCCGCTCCACACGCGTTTCGAGCGTGACGGACCTCGCGCGAGCGCGTTCAGGTGTTCGGG
>CAVZVH010000036.1:0-9660 GCA_963778645.1 uncultured Chloroflexia bacterium | reverse complement strand
CCACATTGGAGTGAGCGCACCGCGATTGATGCTGGTTCGGGTCAGTATCCCATACAATTCGTCACTCTGAGCGAGCGCCGGTAAATCATGCTGCGCGCTCCGCCCGTCGCCGAGCGTGGCCCGGACAGACTCGCCTGTTGATCGTGTGCTCCTCGGTCCGGGTCGGACCTCGGATGTCGCCGCCGGGTGACGAAACAGGGGATCAGGACCCGTGTCAGGCTGCGAGGCCGAGCCCGCACGAATTGTCCATCGAGGATCCCCGCGGAACATCGCGGGCTTGCGGCGCGCCGCCCCCTGCCCCGCCGCCGGCATCGGAGTTGCTACCTCATACCCCCAGTGGATCTCTTCCCGATAAAGGCAAACCTCGAGTAATCGGGGGACGCAAAGCCACGGATCCCACGGCGCAAGCCGGGATGGCCGGGTTACCGAAGGACGGTTCAGCACGCGGGAGCTTTCCACTAATTCGATCCAAGGAGAGCTCCCCATGATCCCATGCCCATGGACTCGCACTCGACGTCTCGTCGCCGCCGTGCAGCTTGGCGCCGTCGCCGCCCTCACCCTGTTGGCCCCCGTCCTCCTGCCGAGCCGCCGCCGCCTTCGCCCACGAAACCGGGCTGCGCCACCGCCGCCACGCCCCCCCGCCGAGGGCCAAGCCCCGCGGTCGACGCTCGAGGGCACGCTGGACATCCTGCACGAGGACCGCGACGACGGCAGCAGCGAGTATCACCACGCCCTGGCCACCGGACGACGGCACCCGCGTCGCGCTGGAAGGCGTCACCCTCGGCCTCGACCTGCTCACCGGCGACCGCGTGCGCGTCACGGGCACCCGCTCCGCCACGGCCCTGCGCCTGCAGGCCGTCGACCGCGGACGGGCGGCGCCGGCCTCGAGGTCCTGGCCGCCGCCCCCCTGTCCAACACCTTCGGCCTCCAGAAAACCCTGCTCATCCTCGTCAACTTCTCCGACAATCCCGCCCAGCCCTACACCGTCGCCCAGGCCCAAACCGGCTATGCCGCCCTCGACGCCTGGTTCCGCGAAGTCTCCTACCAGCAAACCTCCCTCACCATCGACGTCGTCGGCTGGTACACGCTGTCCCTCACCACCGCCGGCTGCGACATCTCGCTCCTGCAGTCCAAGGCCCGCCAGGCCGCCACCGCCGCCGGCGTCAACCTCGCCTCCTACGTCCGCCAGGTCTACGCCTTCCCCTTCAACACCAACTGCAAGTTCGCCGGCATGGCCTCCGTCGGCGGCACCCCCTCCAGTGTCTGGATCAATGGCAATACCAACACCGGCCTCCTCGCCCATGAGTTCGGCCACACCCTCGGCCTCTATCATTCCCACGCCCTCAACTGTCACCCCTCCGTCGTCACCCCGCCCTGCTGCCCTCGTCGAGTACGGCGATACCACCGACGTCATGGGCGGCGGCCGCGGCCACTACAACGCCTTCCAAAAGCAGCGCCTCGGCTGGCTCGACTACAACCTGTCTCCCCCCATCACCACCGTCGTCCACCAGCGGCACCTACGCCCTCGACGCCTACGAGATGCCCGGCACCGCCCCCAAAGCCCTGAAGATCGCCCGCGGCACGACCGGCCAGGCCTTCTTCGTCGAGCTCCGCCGCCCCGTGGGCGTGGATGCCACCCTCTATCGCACCGGGGTCTTCATCCACCTGGCCGCCGTCTCGCAGCCCGACAGCAGCACCCTCCTCGACATGACCCCCAACACCTCGCCCCTCTCCGATGACGCCTTCCTGGACGTCGGCAAGAGCTTCACCGACCCCGTCTCGGGCATCACCCTCACCACGCTCTCGGTGAGCAGCACCTCCGCCACGATCCAGGTCGACATCGACCCCTCCACGCCGTGCACCCGCTCGGCCCCCAGCGTCACCGCCTCGCCCGCCCAGAGCCCCGCCGTCTCGCCCGGCACGGCCGTGACCTACACCGTCTCCGTCACCAATACCGACACCGCCGCCTGCACCGCCGCCACCTTCGCGCTCCAGGCGACGCCGCCCACCACGAGCTGGTCCGAAGACCTTCGGCACCTCCAGCGTCACCACGACCCCCGGCGCGACGGCCTCCACGACCCTGCGCATCACGTCCCCCGTCGTGCCCGCCCGGGTCCTACTCCATCGCCATCGCCGCGACCAGCACCACCGACTCGACGCTCTCCGGCTCGACCTCGGTGGTCTACACCGTCGCCCCGGATATGCCGCCGCGCCGCCGCCGGGACCGACGTTCACGGACACCTTCGATCGGCCCGATTCCCCGGTGCTGGACAATGGCTGGGCGGTGATGACCGGCAGCCTGATGATCCAGGCCGGCGAGGGGCGCAACCACGCGAACACGACCTTCAGCCTGGCCGTGCAGCCCGACCTGGTCGGCGCGACGCAGACTGGTGGAGGCGAGCTTCGCCTCGACCAATAACAACAGCGCGCCCCGCTTCGGCGTGGTCGTGCGCTACCAGAACCCCCAGAACTACTACATCTGCTACCGGCAGGTCGGCGGCTCGAGCGTCCTGCGGATCGCCAAGGTCCAGAACGGCGTCGAGACCGTGCTCAAGTCCGTCGGGATCGCCAACCCCGCGCCCAATGCCCTCTTCAAGCTCGCGTGCCAGGCGAGCGGCACTGCCCTGACCCTCCTCGTCGACGGCGTCACGAAGCTCTCGACGAGCAATGGCACCTTCACCACCGGGGGTCCCGGCTACACGATCTCGACCCAGAAGGGCACCTCTCACCGGGCCGAAAACTTCACCGCGACGGCGCAGTAATCGGATCCGACGGCCCGCGACCGACCGCGGCCGCGAGATGACTTCCACCGAAGGGGCGGCAGGCCTGCCGCCCCTTCGGCATGTCGATGTGACGAGTCGCGCCTACGGGGTCGGCGGCGCCGGCACGCAGCCCGCCGGCGAATTCGCGCCGGCATTGGTGAAGTCGAAGGTCGCGTTGTTGCTCGTCGTGTTCGAGCCGCCATTGGTGTTCGACGCGCCCACGACGTACTGGCACGAGCCGTTGTTCTGGTTCCCCGTGCCGCCGCTCTTGTTCTTCTTCAGGTTGTGACTGGTCCCCGTGACCCGGATGCCGACGAGGGTGTTCGCCTTGCTGGTGTTTTCCCAGATGTCCCCACCGTTTCCAACGACCCGGATGCCGTCACCCGCGTTGCCGGTCCCGGTATCACCGGCGATGTTCTTCAACATCTTGTTGTTGTTTCCGAGGATCAGGTAGCCGTTCAGGCCATTCGAGTAGGCCTTGTTCTCGGACAGCGTGTTCAGCGTCGCCCCGGCCTCGACCTTGAACCCGTTGCCGCCGCTGCCCCTGACCGTGTACTTCTTCACCGTGTTTCCGGTGGCGCCCGCCCTGATCACGACGCCGTCGCCGATGCTGTTGTCGACGCCGTTGTTCGTGTCGAGCAGGTTGCTGCTCCCATCGATTCGAACGCCGGTGCCGTTGCCGAGCGTGCCGAGCGCGCCCGTCACCACGTTGGAGTTGCCCGTGATCCAGAAGCCGATCGCATTCTTGAAGGCACGCACGTTCGCGATCGTGTGGTTGGAGCCCTCGATCTTGTACCCGGCCACCGCGCTGCCGGTCGCGTGGACATCCTTCGTCAGGCCCCCATTCGCGCCCGAGGTGATGGTGACGACGGGGGAGCCGACGGTCGCTGCGTTCAGCGTGATACTGCAGCCGATGAGCTGGATCCGCTTGTTGATCGTGATGCTCTCCGTCTTCACCCCGTTCTGCGGCAAGAGGAGGATCACGTCATCGATCGCCGCCGCGTCGATGATCTTCTGGATCTGGGTCGGATCCGCATTGAGCGTGAACGTACTGGTCGGGACCAGGGTCGGAAACTTCGGACAGGTGCCCCCTGGCTGGAAGTTACCGAAGTCGTTGTCCGAGAAGACCTCGGTCCCCACGATCGTGAAGTTGTAGCCGCGCGGCCCCAGCGTGAGCCCGTTGGCCGCGCCAAACGGCGCGCAGTTGGCCAGCGTCTCCCCGGCCGGGGGCGGCACCGCCACCGGCGCCGTCTGCGTCCACCCCGCCTGCTGCGCCTCGCACACCGTGTAGCTCCCCGGAGTCCAGGATGAAGCTGTAGAACCCATCCGGCGTCGGCGGCGTGACCGGGTCGGCCGCCACCGTGACCGTCGACTGCACCAACGCCATGGTCGCCGTGTCGAACACGTGAATCGTCCAGCCGATCAGCCCGGGCTCTCCCGCGTCCTGCACTCCGTTCTGGTTGAGATCGTTGAACTTCACCCCGGTCTTGTTCCCGGCCGGCGACTGCCCGCAGCGCGTCGCGCAGTCGGCCGAGGGAATCAGCGTGTTCGCCGGTACCGGCCAGCGGCCGGCGAGCCGCCCGAGCAGTTCGTGACGATCGGAGCCTCGGCCGCGGCCGGACAGGACCGTGGCCGAGATCCCACGGCACGGCCGGGTGGCGCAGCCCGTGAGCGTCACCGTGCCGCCGTCGGGCGCGCGGCCGGCCCATCGACCTTGAGCTGGCTGCCCGCGGGCCCGATCACGTTGCCGTTGAACGACTGCGCCGTGATCGTGCCGCCCGTGGGCCCGTCTTGCCGCCCGTACTCGCCCGCCGCCTCGCACGTGCGAACGCGGTGGCCCCGGAGCCAAACGCCACTTCGCCGGAGGCGAGCACGACGATCTGCCCGCCCGTGCCGCCATTGCTGACGGTGGAGGCGTTGGCCTGCATGCGCGCGCCCGGTCGATCGTCACCGTGCTGCGCGTCGAGATGACAGTGATCAGCCCCGCCGTCACCCGTTCTGCAAGATCTGGTTGGCGTGCACCGCAAAGGCGGGATTGGTAGCTGCACGTTGCCCGCCGCCGCGGGCGGCGTCGCCTTGCCCCGGATGGTGATGGCGCCGTTCGCCAGGAGGTCGATCCAGCTCCGGCCCTCGGGTGCCGCCCGCTGTCGCGGTGTCGGCGTTGACCTCGCCCTTGTGGGTGCCGGTGCTGTCGATCACCAGCGTCGTGCCCGCCCAGATCTCGACGCATGCCGCCCGAGTTGAGCGGCTTGCCCGGCCGGCCACGATTCCGTTGCAGAGATTGGCGGCACCGACAGCTCGCCGGTCATGGGCACCGCGTGCCCCGGTGGACGCCACGAGCCCGAAGATCTCGACGACACAGCCCTGCAGATGCACCAGGTCGGCCCCGGGGTCTTGCCCTTGGCTGATGACCTTGCCGGTGTCGCCGATCGATGAGATCACAGCACGCGTCGATGGTGATCGGCCCGCCCCCGCCCGTCGCCCAGCCGCTGCGCTCCGATCGAGTCCACCAGGCCGTCGATCGTGGCGTTCTTGCGCTGCAAACATCTTGATGGCGCCCGCCCCGCCGCCCGTTCGACGAATCGGCGCGCCATCTTCCACGACGATGTCGCCGTCGAGGCGCTCCACCTTGATCGGCGCCCCGTTGGTGCCGTTGCCGCTGATGAACGTGCCGGTCTCCATGACGAAGTCGCCCGTGGTGATGCTGATCGCGATGCCCGCCGGCCCGACGTTCAGCCGGCCCCCCGGCGTGAAGTGCAGCGTCTTGTCCACGGTGACGGACCGGTCTTCGCCCGGCACGACCCCGGCGATCACACAGTCGCCGCCAAGCTGCCGCCCCGCCCAGCAGCACGCAATCGTCGCTATCGCTGGACGTCCCCGTGCCCAGCGCTAACGAGCAGTACGACGCACCGCCACCGCGGCGATTGACCGAACCGTCTCACCGCCGCGTGGCCATCCCGCGCCGAAAGACTCGAGCTCAACCGCTGTGCATCGATTCTCACCGTATGCCGCTGTCCATGTCGTTCCTCCTCCGAAGGTTTTCGGCGCGCTCACGTGGTGAGACGCTGCCCCGAATCGGACCCAAGTATTGTCCGAGCCTCGGTCGACATCCAAATCTGGCGCGTAGGTCGACACCGACAAAACCGGTCGCTAGCGGGTAGGCGCTCGAGACGTTGACGCGGCAGAGGGATCGTGGCCCCTCCGCCGGCATGACCGATATCTGAGCGACGACGTTTCAGAGGCAGGGGGGATCGGTCGAGGTCGTCATGCTCGACCATCGTCAGGAGGGGGTGTTCCGGACATCTACCACTCACTCGTTCGATGATCGCGTCCATCCTCGTCTGCCTCGCGCATCGCCCGGCGCCCGCCTGCTCGCGCAGGCTCCCGTCCAGCTCTCGAACTAGGATGTTTCCGGGAGCCCCGACGGTCGGGGCTCCCGGATGCTTGGAAGAATCAGTTACGGCGCGCCTACCTCGCCTCCGCCTCGCAGACCCTTCCTTCCTGGGACAGCGAGGCGCGCGATTGGGCTACTCACAGATCCCGCCCGCGGAGAACAACGTCGGGCACTTCGCCGCCGTCGGTATCGACACGTTGTCAGCCTTGTTGCTGCCCTGGTTCACCTGCGGCCCTGCCGAAGTTGTACTCGGGGCCGGTGTTCTCCTTCGACCCACCCTGAGACGACGCATTGCTCGCATTGCTCTGGAACTTGTTCCCGGTGGCGCCGAGTCGTCAGGAAGCCGGCGCCGCCGTTCTTGTTCGCCTTGTTGCTCTTGATCGTATTGTTCGTTCCACTGATGAAGACGCCGTTGCCGGTATTGCTCTCCACCGTGGCGCCCTGGAAGGTATTCGTGCTGCCGACGATCTGAACGCCGTCGCCCGTGTTGCCCGAGACGGTCCCGCCCCGCAGGTCGTTGCCGTTGCTCTGGACCCGGATCCCGGCGCTATTGGCGTCGCCGCCGTTCCCGCTGACGGCGTTCCAGGCCACCTTGTTGCTGGCCCCGACCACCTGGATGCCGTAGAGGCTGGCACCACTGGCCCGGAGCCCCTTCAGCTCGTGGCCACCGGTATTGATCAGCCAGCCGACCTTGCCGCCCACCGCATCGGGTCCGATGATCAAGAGCGGCTGGCTGCTGCTGACGGTCCACACCGGCAGGGCCGGGTCGAGCGCCGTGACCCGCGCGGTCGTGCACTGGGTGATCGTCAGCTTCTTGGCGCCATTCAGCACCACGTTCTCCGTGGTCTGGCTGAACAGGCCGATGACCTCGTTGGCGTTGGGCAGGGCCGCGTTGTACGCGGCCTGCACCGTCAAGTAGACGGGCGCCGGCCCGTGAGACGTGCCCGTCTGATCGACCACCCGGGTGATCTTCGACGCGCGAAGCGGATCCTCCGGGCAGACGCCCGGCCGCTGGAAGTTACCGAAGTCGTTGTCCGCGAAGACCTCGTTCTCCACGATCGTGAAGTTGTAGCCGCGCGGCCCCAGCGTGAGCCCGTTGGCCGCGCCAAACGGGGCGCAGTCGGCCAGCGTCTCCCCGACCGGCGGCGGCACCGCCATCGGGGCCGTTTGCGTCCACCCCGCCTGCAGCGCCTCGCACACCGTGTAGCTCCCCGCGATCAGGATGAAGCTGTAGAACCCGTCCGGCGTCGGCGGCGGCCCGGGTTGCCACCGTGACCGTCGACTGCACCAACGCCATGGTCACCGTGTCGAACACGTGAATCGTCCAGCCGAGCAGCCCCGGCTCCCCCGCGTCCTGCACCCCGTTCGCCGTTGAGATCGTGGAACTTCACCCCGCGCTTGTTCCCGGCCGGCGACCGCCCACACTGCGTCGCGCAGTCGGCCGAGGGAATCAGCGTGTTCGCCGGTACGCGGGCAACGGCGGCGAGCCGCCCGGCGCAGAGCGCGATCATTCGTCACCGCGGCGTGGTCGGGAAGCGGCCGGCATCGGGACGTGGCCGCCGGTTTGCACGCAGCCCGCCGCCGCGCACGCCCGCAGGTCGACCGCTCCGCCGACCGGGCTGCGCGTTGCCGATCCCACTCGTCCTGATCAGCGTGCCGAGGAACGCGCGGATCGGCGCCGGACCCGGCAGCGACAGGTCGGTCGGCACCGTGCGGCCCGATCGTGCCGCCCGACCCGCCCGGCGGAACGATATCGCCCCGCGCGAACACGTTGGCGCCGAGCGCGGGCGTGAAGTCGACGTTCTGCTGCGCCTCGACACGAATCTCACCGCCCCTGCTGCCCGTGACGTGGTCGCGTCGGCCTGGATCGCGTCGCCGCTGGCGACGACATCCCCGGTGTCCGACTGGATCAGAATCAGCCCGCCGTCATCGGTGCCCTGCACAGACCGCCGTTGGCGTGCACCGCAAACGTCGTGATTGGTGTCAGCCGACCGCCGCCGAAGCTGCGGTCGTGCCCGTGCCGTCCTGGATCGTGATGTCGCCGTTCGCCAGCAGATCGATCCAGCTCCGGCCCTCGGGTGCCGCCCGACGACGCGGTGTCGGCGTTGACCTCGCCATTGTGCGTGCCCGTGCTGTCGATCAGCAGCGTCGTGCCCGCCCAGATCTCGACGCAGCGCCGTCGAGTTCTGCGGCTTGCCCGGCCGATTCACCGGGTTCCGCCGCGGCAGATTCGGCGGCATCCGAGCAGCTGTTCGCCGGGTTATTGGGCACCGCGTGCCCGGGCCCGTCGACTCCACGAGCCCGAAGATCTCGCACCACACAGCCCTGCAGATGCACCAGGTCGGCCCCGGGGTCGATGCCCCGGCTGAGCACCTTGCCGGTGTCGCCGATCGATCAGATCGCAGCCCGCGTCGATGGTGATCGGCCCGCCGCCCGGTGCCTGATTCGCCCCCGTGCCGCTGTTGGTCCCGATCGATCCACCAGTCCCGTCGATCGTGGCGGTGTCGCGCCGCGCGGTCAGCAGCTTGATGGAGCCCGCCCGCCCGCCCATTCGACCGTATCGTCGCGCCGTCTCAGAGCGATGTCGCCGTCGGGCGTCGTGGCGCACGTGATGGTCAGGTCGCCCGTTGACGTGACGTTGCCGTCGATCCGAATGTTGGTCTCCATGCACGAGTCGCCCGCGCTGATGCTGATCACGATGGCCGCCGGCCCGACCTTCAGCTGGCCGCCCGGCGTGAAGTGCCGTCTTGTCCAGAGTGATGTGCCGCCCTTCGCCCCCGTGCACGACCCCGCCGATCACGCTCTCCGCCTCCAATCTCCTGCCCCCGCCGCATGCAGGCACCGCAATCGTGCCGCTGATCGCTGGACGTCCCCGCCGACGTCAGTCCCTCCGACGCAGTGCGACCACGTCACCGCGGTCGATCGACCACCCGCTCGCCGCCGCGCGAAAACCACCGCGAACACGACGAGGCCAGTGATGGCTTCCGTGTCATCTTCCCTATGCTGCTATCCATGTGTTCTCTCCTTCGATCGGTCAGAGTTTCGAATACCAAAGCCGCCTTTTGCACTGCGCCGACTCGGTCCATGCTGCTTGAACCTCCTTCTCATTGCCGCTCGGCGCCCGTCGTGCGACCGGGCTGTCCGAGCGATGCGACACTGACAGCACGTCACCGTGGTGGTGTCGGGAACATTTGCACGTCAAGACTGGCGTCCGATGCGATCGAGGTCCGATAGACCGTTCCGCGTCGATGTCCGATTTCAAATGTGGACTCGCAACTCCTCTGAACTCGAAGCTCCGCTGAGTGCACCACACTGGACCTCGCTGCATTCCCAGGTCAATCGGACTTTGGTACTAGACGGCGAGTTCATGCACGCGTGCCGCGCTACGCAGTAAGCGGACCGCAGTCCCGCACCGCGGCGCGACCGTCATGCGCGAGCTGGATCGGCCTCGCGGATGGGCAATTGCCTTCCCCAATGTGGAACTCCGCTGCCCAAAACGATAGG
>CAVZVH010000035.1:0-17349 GCA_963778645.1 uncultured Chloroflexia bacterium | reverse complement strand
GGTTCGGGACGAGGGAATGTGCTCCACCGGAAGCGGAGGCTACGCCGCCGCCAACCCCCACCCCGGCCGCGCCCCCAAGCCTGGGTCCCAGGCCGAGCGGTCCTGCCGGTCCACTGGCCTGGACCCCGGCGAGGCTGGATGAGGATTGGCCCGCGCCGGTCCGCCCCGAGCCCGCCGGCGGCGCGATCGTCGTGCCGCTCCAAGAGAACGCGGACGGTTTCCCGGATCCCTTGGGCGACACCGGATCCTCTGTCCTGCCGTGGGTCGACATCCGGGAAGTGAGGGGCGGAAGGCTCAAGGTGATCTTCGACCTCGTCTCGAGCATGCCGCCGAGCGTGGATCCCACCGAGCAATGGATCGCGTACGGAGTGGTCGTTGATGACGATCGCGACGGCGTGCCCGACTGGCGCTACGGGATCGACAACATGCCCGTCCAAGCGACGGGTGAAGGGGACCATCGGGCGTGGCTTACCAACCTCCACACCGGTCGAACGGAGTCGGCGCCCGGAGGGCCCTACGATGGCGTGGGCGACACCCTTCGCGACACCTACTTCTACGGCGGCTATTGGGGCGGGCCGACGCTCATTTTTGGCGGCAACGTGACGGGTGGAGGCACTCAGGGGGGTGTGCCCGGCGCCTTCTACGCTTGGGCAGCGGTGATCGAGAATGGTCGGGTCGTGGCCACGGACTACGCCCCCGACGGCGGGTGGCTGGATCCGTCGGCTGCGACGACGCCATGATCTGTCGACCGGATAAGCGGTTGAAAGCGAAGCTGCCCCAGGTCATCTGCCCTTGGTACGACGCCCGAGGACCAGGCCACGCTCGTGCTGGTGTGGCAGGCGACACAGGCCGTCTTCAATGCGCTTCTCGTCACGGGACTTGTCATCCTGCCGGCGAGCCTCGTCGCCCTCGGGGCGGCGATGCTCGGGGCTCCGGCCTTCGGCAAGGGATACGGGCGCCTGGGTGTCGCACTCGGCATCGTCGGGCTCGCGGCGGCAGGTGCGCTTCTGGCCGACCCCGTGTCGTTTGTCGCCGTGGTCGGCATCTTCGCGCTCATCGCGTTCCATCTCGTGGTGGGCTGGAAGGTCTTCGCGCTGTCGAGGTGATCAGCGCGGCCCAGTCGTCGCGAGGCCGAGGAGACGAGCGCCTTCGGCCATCCGCTCGTCGTACGTGACGACCGTCTCGAGATCGTCACCGATCGCCAGTGCCGTCGACAGGTGGATGGCGTCGAGTGTCCTCAGGACACGCGGCTCCAGCGTGCCTGCGGCGTCCAGGATCCGATCGTCGATCGCGACCAGATCGATTCGCCGGAGTGCCTCGCGGACTGTCGCCAGCACGTCCCTCCCGAGGTGGCGTACGGCCCGCAGTGACTCCGTTCGCAGCAGGGCTGACGACACCCGGCGGCCCGCATGCTCCACAAGGAACGCGCGCAGGGCGTCGGTGCCTGGTTCCTCGACCACGAGTTTCACGAAGGCCGAGCTATCGAGGTAGACCGCGCTCAATCCGCGCGTCCTTCCTTCACCAGCGTCGACGGGGCGGCCTTTCCCTTCGGGAGCTTCGCTGGCTGAAGCTCGAGAAGATCGCCGTGTGCCCGACGCAGCGAACCCTCGCGCTCAAGGCGGGCAAGACCGTTCGGCATCGACCGCAGGAGGACGGCGACCGGGCGACCCCGGTCGGTCACCTCCACGGTCTCGCCCGCAGCCACTCGACGCAGGATCGCGCTCGCCTCCCGCCGCAGCTCTCGCACACCGACTCGTTCCATGTGCGACATGGTAGCACATTATGACGGCGTCGTTATCCTTTAGCTGACCCTGAGCTCCGCGAACGACCGCTGATCCGGTCGATAGGTCACGGCTTGGCCGTGGCCGACGGATCCAGCCACCCGACGTCGGGAGCGTAGTCCGTGGCCACGACCCGACCATTCTCGATCACCGATGCCCACGCGTAGTAGCGCTCGGGCAGGCCACCGATCTTGCCTCCACCTGTCGCGTCTCCGCCGAAGCTCAGGCGCGCGCCGTCCACGCCGGACGCCCCGGGCGGGTAGAACGTGTCGAAGAAGGTTTCGCCGAAGTCGTCTTCCAGTAGAGTTCGACCGGTGTGGAGGTCCGTGATCCACTGCCGGCGTTGCGGGTCTTCCCCTGGAGCGGCGACGACTTGGCTATTGTCGACCCCGAAGCGCCGGTCGGGCACGCCGTCACCATCGTCATCTACGACGACGCCATACGCGATCCACTTCTCGGCGGGATCCGCGTCCGGCGGCTGGTTAGACACGAGCGTGATGCGAATGCACGCACTCTGGCCCTCACAGAACCCCACCTCGTGAATGTCCACCCAGGGCAGCACGTCGGATCCGATATCGCCCGATGAATCCAGATATCGGCCCTGCTCGAAGACCTTGCAGCAGCTGTCCGGGCCGTCGGGGACGATATTCAAGAGGATCGGCAGAACGGGCGCGCCTCCCACGGGCTCGGAGCGGACCGGCGCGGGCCAATCCTCATCCAGCCTCGACTCGCTCCATTCCAAGGGCCCGGCCGGGCCACTCGAGCGCGGACGCACGCTAGCCGTTGGGGTGGGTAGCGGCGTCACTTCCGGGCGCGGTGTCGCCTCCGGTTCCGGTGACGCGCAGTCCCGGACCCCGAACCCGACCTCCTCATTGGGAGGCGGACGAGTACACAGGTACTCCATGTACGCCTCGCTCGACATGTGGGCGACGCCCTCCGGCGCTTCGAACAGGTCTGCCGGCTGATCGCCGAATGTGATCTCCGTGACCTCCCTGGTTCCGAACTGGCCCGGGATGGGCTGACCCGCGTCATCAGTCTCCGGCGCCCGGGTGCGCAGGATCAGCCGGGTCTCGATGTCGAGCCAGATCTCGCCGACGCACGCGAAGTGGTGCGTGGGGCGCCCCGCGACGTACTCGACGCCGACGTACGTCCAGCCCCATGCCGCGGTTCCGTCGTCGACCGCACTCGGATCCCGCCCCATCTCGCAGCCCGGACCTGCCTCGGAGTTGAGTACGGTCCGGATCCACATCCGAGGGTCGTCTCCGAAGGCCTCGTGGCCCGGTTCGATCCAGACCGCCTCGGACTCGACGGGCGCCATCCCGCTGATGCGGTTGGCGCTGAGGATCGTGTAGCTTGATGGCTCCGCTGCCACGGCGGACGAGAACCGATCGAATCGGACCGCCCCCGACCGATCGACGTAGATGCGGCCCTTGTCCGAGCCGTCGCTGTCGTGCCACGTCATCGCGACCGGTGGCAGCTCCGGCAGCCGCTCGTAGCTCGAGAGGACGAACGCCGGGACGTCGGTCGGTGGCTCGAGGCTGAGGTCCTGGAAGGGGTCACGCTCGAGGAGGCGCAATGCCCCGACCGCGGCCGTCGCTCGCGATTGCCAGTGCCACCAGCAGCGCTGCAGCGATGAGCAGGCTCCGTCGGCGGGCGACCGGGTCGGCTTCGCTGAGAGCACCAAGGAACGAGGGCAGCGCCCGCTGCTGGGTAGTCGTCTCGGCTGCTTCGAGGATCCGCTCGCGCAGACCGGCCTGAGCGCGGTCCGGGAGGTGGACGCGAAGCGCCTGGGAGACCTGCGCGTCGGTCAGGCGTGGGGCGTTCATAGCTCGGCCTCCATCGCCTTCTCGAGTGCGCCGCGGGCGGCATGCAGCCGCGACTTGACGGTTCCGACCGGGATCCCGAGCGACCGCGCGATTTCGGCGACCGGTCGCTCCTCCAAGTGGTGGAGGACGAGGATCATCCGGTCCTGCGGCCGCAGGCGGTCGAAGCCGCGACCGATCGCGTCGTTGTCGACGACGTCGTCGAATGCCGTCCGAGCGCGAAGGTCCGGCGCCGGTTCGGGCTCGTGCGGCATATCGCCAGGCTGGATCGGCGCAACCGACACCTCGCGCAGGCGGACCCGGTGCCTGCGGGCCATCAACGCCGCGTTGGCGACGATCCGGTTCAGCCAGCCGTCGAACGCCGCCGCATCGCGCAGGCGCGGGAGCTGTCGCCACGCAGCCAGGAGCGCATCCTGGGTTGCGTCGGCGGCGTCGGCGTCATTGGACAGGATCGACCAGGCGAGGCGGTAGCAGCGATCGATCCGCGTGTCGACGAGGACGCCGAAGGCCGCCGCATCGCCAGTGCGGGCGCGACGAACGAGCGCGTCGTCGGCCGACGTCGTCGCGGTCGCCGCTCTCGTCAGGGCACTCATCTCACCCTAGGGCTCACCGATCCTAGCGGTCGCTCGCCGCGATGTCGCCGTTCGATCGCCACTGTCAGGTGTCCAGATGCCGCCCGAGACAGGGTGGTTCATTTGCATCCGTACGACGCGTGTCCCCGAACCTCGCACCCCCGGCCGGCATCTATCAACTGCACACCCTACCCGCTTGCCCGGAGGCATCAGATGAAGCACATGTTCGCAACCGTCGTCATGGTCGTGTTCGCCATCGCCGGTTGTGCGACCGGGCAAGGCGTCGCCACCGGGGCCGCTACCTCGGCGACGGCGGCTCCGACCCCGTCACTGCCCCGCCAACCCCGTCGCCGTCGCTATCGCCAGCGCCATCTCCGGTGTTGTTCCCGAACGGCCCACTACCGGCGGGCAGCCATACGATCCAGCCATTCGTGGGACCCGGCGGTCTCTGCGTGGGGCAGGCTGGCTGCACGGAAGCGGGCGCGGAGGACGACTCGATCCGTATCACACTCACCGTTCCGGACGGCTGGTCAGGGCTCGAGTCCTCGATCATTCCCTCCGTCGAGAGCTACCTGCCACCCGGCGGCGGGGGGTTGCTCTTCGGTCGGGGCGGCTGGTTGTACACCGTCTCGCAGGTCTGTGGGGGATCCGGACCGGACGCCCCGACCGGACCGACCATCCCGACGGGTACGACCGTCGACGAGTTCGTGACCGCGCTCGTGGATCAGCCCGACCTCGACCTGACCAGTCCTGTGGACGTCACGCTGGGCGGATACTCCGGGAAGTACCTGGAGCTGCAGGCGCCCGCAAACATCGCAACGAACCAGGACAACCCGGAGCCTGATGAGTGCGCGTACTACTTCGTGTGGGAACCCGGGATCTACGCCCAGGGGCCCAACGCCCTGTGGCGCATCTGGGTCCTCGATGTGAATGGAATCAGGGTGATCGTCCGGGGCGACAGCTTCCCCGGCACCACGCCACAGATCCAAGCCCAACTCCAGGCGATCGTGGACTCGATCCAGATCGAACCCTGATCCCATGACCCTCAGGGGTCAGGCCGCGTCGCGCGTCCGCTCGAGCGCGTCGAGCAGCAGGTCGAGCCCGAATTCGAACTCCTTGGCGTAGTCGAAGCCGAACTTCAGGACGTGCTCCTCAAGGACCTCGCGGAGGTACGGATAGTCCGTCGTCGGGAGGGCCGACAACATCGTCTCAGACATGCCTGCGAGTTCCTCCGGGGTACCGGAGGGCAGGTTCTGCTCCTGCACCGCGAACCCGTAGATGTAGCTATCCAACGCGAAGAACGCATGGATCGCCATCTCGACCGAGAACCCTGCCTGCCGAAGGCTTCCGATCACGGCATCGGGGTAGTGCGTCCTCGTGGGGCTAAAGCCGGTTCGCGAATCGATCACCCCGCTCGCCCATGGGTGGCGCGCCAGCATCTCGCGGGCCGAGATCGCCCGGCGCCGCATGGCCCACTTCCAGTCGTCGCCGCCAGCCGGCACCTCGATCTCGCCGATGACGATGTCAGCGAAGCCGTCGAGGAGGTCCTCCTTGCTCGAGACGTGGTTGTACAGCGACATCGCCTCGACCCCGAGCTCGTGGCCGAGCTTGCGCATGCTCAAGGACTCGATCCCGTCACGATCCGCGAGGTCGATGGCAGTCCGCAGGATCCGCTCCCGAGTCAGCGGCTGTCGTCTTGACCTTCCCCTGGCTTGTGTGGCCATGTGTGTCGTCCTCCGTGCCCGCACTCTAACTCACACCGTAAGTCTGGGGCTTGACATACTTACGGCGTATGTCTAACTTACACCATACATTTACTTTGTAAGTTCAGAAGGTACCCGATGAAAGCGATCGTCCAGGACAGGTACGGCACGGCCGAGGTTCTGCAGCTCAAGGAGATCGACCGGCCCCCAGTCGGCGACGACGATGTGCTGGTCCGCGTCCGCGCCGCCGGGATCCATCAGGGCGATTGGCACCTGATGACCGGCCTCCCCTACATCGCGCGCCTGGGACTCGGCCTGCGGCGCCCCAGGACCAGCGTGAGGGGCATGGACGTCGCCGGGGTCGTCGAGGCGGTCGGAAAGGACGTGACGCAATTTCAGCCCGGCGACGAGGTCTTCGGCTGGTGCGAGGGTTCATTCGCCGAGTACGCGCGGGCCCCGCAGTCCCACTTCCTCCGCAAGCCCTCCGGTCTGTCGTTCGAACAGGCCGCAGTCGTGCCGATCTCCGGTATGACCGCGCTCCAGGGGCTTCGCGACGCGGGCAAGGTCCAAGCCGGCCAGCGGGTGCTGGTCATCGGCGCGGCGGGAGGGGTCGGCTCGTTCGCGGTGCAGATCGCGAAGGCGCTCGGTGGCCAGGTGACCGGCGTGTGCAGCACGACCAAGATCGAGCTGGTTCGATCGATCGGTGCAGACCACATCGTGGACTACACGCGCGAGGACTTCACCAGGTCGGCGCAGCGCTACGACCTCATCATCGATACCGCCGGCCGCCGTCCACTGCGACAGCTGCGGCGGGCCCTGAGCCCGGCGGGGACCCTGGTCCTCGTGGGTGGCGAGGGTGGCGATCGCTTGCTCGGCGGCTTCCAGCGCCACATCTGGGCGGCGTTGCTGTCGCCGTTCGTGCGCCAGCAGCTGCGCATGCTGGTCTCGGTCGAGCGCAGCGAGGACCTGGCCGTCCTCCGCGACCTCATCGATGCCGGATCAGTGACTCCGCTCATCGACCGGACCTACCCGCTCTGTGACACCGCCGAGGCGATGCGCCATCTCGCCCGGGGACATGCCGCCGGCAAGACCGTCATCTCGGTCTGAGACATCAGCCAACAAGGGAGACGAACCGATGACTGCTGTATCGACGATGGGCGCCGAGAACGGTGTCCTGCGCTGGGGTGGCCTGGCCGGGATCCTCGGCGGCGTCCTATTCATCCTCGTGTTCGTCATCGTGGGCGTGTTCGTTGGTGCGGAACCCGCCGCGCCCGCGGCGGAGGTCTCGAGGTTCCCCGACATCCGGGCGGCCCGTACGGTCGAGAACGGGCTCTACCTGGTCGTCCTGCTGCTGTGGGCCATCCACTTCGTCGCCCTGTATCGCGCACTCGGTGACAGACGCCGCGCATCTGCATTGTTCGGCAGCGTACTTGGCATCGTGGGCCTGGCCGTGCTGGCGGTCGGAGCGCTACCCCATGCCGTGAGTGTCCCGATCTCGGACCTGTACCACGCCCCGGGTGCGACATCCGAGGACCAGGCCACGCTCGTGCTGGTGTGGCAGGCGACACAGGCCGTCTTCAATGCGCTTCTCGTCACGGGACTTGTCATCCTGCCGGCGAGCCTCGTCGCCCTCGGGGCGGCGATGCTCGGGGCTCCGGCCTTCGGCAAGGGATACGGGCGCCTGGGTGTCGCACTCGGCATCGTCGGGCTCGCGGCGGCAGGTGCGCTTCTGGCCGACCCCGTGTCGTTTGTCGCCGTGGTCGGCATCTTCGCGCTCATCGCGTTCCATCTCGTGGTGGGCTGGAAGGTCTTCGCCCTGTCGAGGCCAGCCGCGACGTAGTCGATGGGCGGTCCGCGGTGTCGTTGCCTGGCGACCCGGTGACAAGGCGAGCCTCCTCGCACCACCTGATCAGCGCCTCATTCCCAAGGATCCCGTAACGAACGGTCAGCAACCAGAAGGGGAGCCGTGGTTCCGTCGAGTAGCTCTCACGGAGGCTGGCTTCGATGCGGCCCAGCACGTCGACCTGGTCGCGGGCATCGGCAGCAGCTTGGGCGATGAATGAGCGCAGCGAGTCGATGTCCGCGGGGTTCGCGAAGAACACCTTGAGGAGCATCTCGTTGCGTTCGGGCTGCGAGGCCGGCGGCTCATGTAGCCAGGAGGCGAGCGTCGCCTCGCCGGCAGGCGTGATCTCGAAGTCACGCCGGCGACGCTTCCCATCAGCGTGATCACGCCCGCTGATCAGACCTTCCTCCTCGAGCAGGGTGAGCGTTGGGAAGAGCTGCCCGTAGCTCTCCTGCCAGAAGAAGCCGACCGACGACGCGATGCGTTGCCGAAGCGCATAGGCCGATGCCGGAGCGAGCGCGAGCATGCCGAGCGCGACGAACCTGGTCCGGCTCCGACGCGGAGCCGCGGTGTCGGAGGTCCTCGGCGTTGTCCGCGGGCCGCCGTCCGCCGTCAAGGCCGATCCCGGTGTTCGCCGTCGAGGCGACCGCGCGCGACGATGAACGTCGACGCGGCGAGGATGGTTGCCACCGGCGCCCAGATGAAACGTTCCCAGGGACTCGACGATGCCAGGTTCATGACCGCACCGAGACCCATGGCCGCGACCAACAGCCACGCTCCGGCGCGGAAGGCTCGAAAGAATCGCGTCCCCAGGTGACCGGCGCGACCGAGGACGATGGTCGCGGCCCCGACGAAGATGGCCATCGAGATCGCGCTCGCGACACGGAGCTCCGGCGACAACGTCGCCTGCCCACCACCCCACGCCGCTCGGCCCATGGGCACGCCAAGTGCCAACAACAGCTGGAAGCCCGCGACGACGACGAAGCCGCCCGCGGCGATGACGGATGCGCGACCGGCGGCGCTTGCAGAAGATCTCGGGACATGCATCGGGACCTGCCTACCTCTCTTCATGCGGCGGCATCAGCCCGACGTGTCTTCGGCCGCCTTGACTAATATATCTGTCAGATATATGGTGTGTCAAGGAAGCGCGACATAGCTGAGGGAGAGCGATCGTGACCATCGCGACGGAGATCATCGGCTCCGTGCGGCGCCAGCCCGGCCGCTGGCTCATCGTGCCCACCGTCATCGCGATCGCACCCGTCCTCGTCCTGCTTCGACCAGCAATAGAGGGGTTGGGATGCCTTGCCGCCGATCTCACCGCAAGGGATCGGCGTCGAACTGGTGTATCAGCTCACGGCTCTCGTCTTGGCCGGCGTGGTCTTGGCCATCACGTTCTTCCTCGCGCCCGAAGGATCTTGGGCCTTCATGCGACGAGGGAACCTGCGGGCTCCCGCAGTTCCGGTGCCGCTCGTCGGGATCAGGCCAGGACCAACTGAAACGTGGTTCGAGTTGGGGCGAAACCTCGCCGTCGTCATCACCGGTGTCACGGCGCTGGCGGTTCTGCTCCCAGCTGCGGTGGGTGGCGCGCTCGACGCGGATCGGGTCGTCGGCATGCTGCCCTTCATCCTGTTGTTCGCCATGACCAACGCGATCGTGGAGGAGGTGATCTTTCGCTTCAGCCTCGTCGCGACGCTCGACGGACTCGTCGACCCGCGGACGATCGCGCTGCTGAGCGGCATCATCTTCGGAGCCATCCACTTCTTCGGGGTACCGGGCGGTCCGCTCGGGGTCGTTCTGGCCGGGTTCCTCGGCTGGCTGCTCGCCAAGTCGATCGTCGAGACTCGTGGCGTCCAGTGGGCTCTGACGATCCACTTCGTCCAGGACGTCGTCATCTTCAGCGCCATCCTCCTCGTCCCGGCGTAGGGCGCACAGCGGGTCAAGCCTCGACCAGTGGGTACGTCAGCGGCCAAGGACTGGCGCGCTGATCGGGTCACGGATCGCCTCGGGCAGGCCGTCGAACCATTCCATCACGGCACGCTCGTAGGCGATACCGAATGCGAGCGTCGCTGCCCGGAACGGATCACGATCGGCACCGTCAACGCGGTCCAGCATGGCCGCCTGCGTCTCGTAGGCGAGGAGGCGTTCCGAATGGGCCTCGCGATGCTGGCGGACGAAGGCGGCCATCCGGCCTGGTGGGACGTGGCGCCCGAAGCTCATGGCGAGTAGCAGCGGATGGCGGATCGTCTCGGCACCCGGCGGGCGCACGACCCATTCGGAGAACGCCGCGCGACCCGGGTCTGCCAGGGCGTAGGGTCGACGGTCCCGAGTGCCACGCTCACCCGCCGTGACGAGCCCCGCTTCGGCCATCCACGCCAGTTCCCGATAGACCTGACTCTGCGTCAGCGACCAGAAATCGCCGATGACCCGTTGAGCCGTCGCAGCGAGCTCGTAACCGGTCATGGGGCCGTCGTGGAGGAAGCCGAGTAGCGATGCGGCGGTGGCGTTCAGTCGTCGGCGATCTGCCATCGTCCCCGTTCCCTCTTGACATAGCACTGTGTCATATCATAGTGTGTGCCACAAGCATATGACACTGTAGCATATAAGGAGGTATCCGATGATCGTCGACGCAGCACGTGAATCGGACCGATGGCTGTTCCTGATCGGTGGTGTCGCGGCGATCGTCGGCTCGTTGATCGGGATGGTCGGCAACCTGATCCATCCGTCGCGCGCCCTGACGATCATCGGCCCGAGCATCATCACCCTGTGGCTGCTCGCGATGGGCATCCTGCTCGTGCGCAAGAGTCAGCGTCTCGGCGAGACGACCTCCGCCGAGCGACTCGCGATCGCCGCGGAGTCGGTGTCGTGATGGCCCCGAAGTCGCGCCGGCTCGCCGGCATCATCCTCATCTTCGTCCCCGCGGTCGCTTTCGGCGGTGCGAGTCTGCTGTCGATGATCCTCGGCCAGGCAGCTGGCTACCTCGACAACCCACTCCGCCAGGATCTCTGGCGCGCCGGCCATGCGCACGCCGGCGTTCTGCTCATCCTCGCGCTCGTCCTCCTGCGCTACGTCGACGAGACGAATCTGTCGGGCCCGTGGCTGTGGCTCGCGAAGCACGGCGTTCCGATCGCCGCGATCCTCATGCCGATCGGCTTCTTCCTCTCGGTCCTGAACCCCGACGCGACCGAGCCGAATGCGCTGATCTACCTCGTCTTCGCAGGCGGCTTGTTCCTGGTCGGCGGCGTGCTCACCCTCGGCGTTGGGCTGCTGAGGGGCCGCGCGAAGGTCGAGACTGTGCCCAAGTCTCGGTAGACGCCAGTACAACTCGTCATCGAGCGCTGTGCAACTGTCTCGCGTGATTCTCCGCTCAGTCGGCGGAGCGTGGAAGCAGCTGTGTATCGAGCGGGACCTATAATCACGTTCGCGCCGACATAGCTCAGCGGTAGAGCAGCTGTTTCGTAAACAGCAGGTCCTCGGTTCAAATCCGAGTGTCGGCTCCATTCCCCTCCTTTCGTGCTCAGGAAGGGGCAGCTGTTTGGAGTTAGCGCGGTCTTTGCGGCGGACGAGGACCTGCCAACTGACGAAGACCTTCTTACTGGACATACCCTACCTTCGGCAGGGCCGCCCAAGCACGAGCATGTCTGCCGGCGAGGCGAGACGCCAGCCTCAGAGCCCACGAGGACCTGCTGTCTTCCACATAGCAGGTCCTCCAAATCGTGCGCAAACCTTCGAGCGGCCGGCGAAGCCTCGATCGGTGTCGGGGGATCCGAGCTGGCGAGCTGACATTGCGCGAGCCAGTCCTCGGCTGACCGGGCGTTGCGGACGGCGCTCGAGGTCTCGCCGGCGCGGGTACACTACCGGGCCCTCGAGGAGCCGGCCGTGGCCAACGAACGCACCTATCCAGCTCTCCCGTGTCGCGACGTCGATGAGTCGGTCGCGTTCTACGAGTCGATCGGCTTCAAGCGCACGTTTCGCCAGGTTCGCCCGTACCCGTATGGGGTCGTCGCGCGGGAGGACCTGCACATCCATCTCTTCGGGATGGACGGGTTCGAGCCGGCCGATTCGTACGGCACGGCGATCGTGGTCGTGCCGGATCCGGATGCCCTCTACCAGGACTTTGCGGCGGGCTTGCGCAAGGCTCGCGGCAAGCTCCCGGTCACCGGGATCCCCCGGATCACCCGCCCGCGCAAGAAGTACGGCACCGTCCGCGGCTTCAATGTCGTCGACCCGGGCGGGAATTGGCTGCGGATCTCGAAGCTTGGCGAGAGCGAGGAGACGGATTTCGGCCGAGAAGGCGACCGGCCTGGCGCAGATCTTCTACGTCGCGACGCGCCTGGGCGATTCCCGTGGCGATGAGCCGCTGGCGCTGAAGACGCTCGAGAGCGGCCTGACCCGCTTCGGCCCGAGCGCCAGTCCGGCCGACCTCGCGCGCGCGTACCTCTACCGCGCAGAGCTGGCGGCACGCACGAACGATCTGGCCTTGGCGAGGTCCTCGCTCGAGGCCGCGCAGTCAGTCGCGCTCAGCTCGGACGAGCGAACTGCCCTCGCCGAGGAGTTCTCCGACGTCGCCGAGCTGGTCGATCCCGCCGAGCGTCCTCTTGACTGAGGGGTCCATTCACGGGTTCGATCACCAGATGTCGACGATGCGACCGCCAGGTTCCGCCTCGGCGGAGCGCCTGCACTGGGTGGTTCAGGTCGGCGGTCGTGCCCGACAGATCGACCTGATCTCTCGACGGCAACGGCTCGGCGCTTCCGCACCAGGTAGTCCCGCAGCTCCGGGCCTTCCTTGCCCCAATATCCGGGCCAGCCGTGTTCCGCGCGTTCCGCGAGTTCGTCGCCGATTACGACGAGCCCTACTACGAGAGCCTCAACGCCCTGCCGAAGATCGTGTTCTCGAGCACCCTGCAGGAGCCGCTCGGATGGTCGAACTCGACGGTAATCTCGGAGGATGCCGTGACCGCGATGGCGCGGCTCAAGCGCGAGACCGACAAGCCGATGCGCTCCCACGGGAGCATCTCGCTCAATCGCGCTCTGCTCGCGGCGGGACTGGTGGACTTCCTCGAGGTGACGGTCTTCCCCGCGATCACCGGTAGAGCCGGCTACGCGGCCCTGTTCCAGGACGGGCCGGAGTTCGACCTCGATCTCGTCGACTGGACCGTGCTCGACGGACGGACGCTGAAGCTCGTGTACGTTCCGCACCTGCACACCGGCATTCCCGAGGATGTCGGGCCGCAACGACGAGAGACGTAGCCGGCAACGAACGGGCTCGACGCCAGGCGGTAGCCTTCCCGGGATCCCGTGCCCTGCCGGCGTCTCGCCCGCCGGATGCAAACGGGGCTCAACGACGAAGATGCCGCGCGACACGCGATGGTCGACGCCATTCCTAACGCCGACCCAGCGGAAACGGGAACGGGGAGCTCGCCGAGCGTGGCCTATGAGCCGAGGATCCACCGCGAAGCCTGCCAGCCCTGCTGTCCCAGCACAGCTGGTCCTCCCGTTGGCTAGACCTCACCTACGCGCGCATCAGCTCCGGGCTACGCCCAACAGGGCCAGGGCGTTGTGGACACCCTGCTCGAGAATCTCGTCGGCGAGCCTCTGATCGGCCAAGGCCCGCGAGACCTGGAGCGTCCCGACCATCAGCGCGAAGACCCCGAGCGCCTGCAAGCGCGCTGACTGGGGATCGTCGGGCACCAAGCGAGCCGCGACGTCATCGATGATGGCCACCTGACCATCGGTATAGGCGCGCTTCACGGGGTCGGACGAGCGGGCGATCTCGTCGAGGAGCGCGGCCGATGGGCAGCCGCCTTCCGTGTCGTCGCGGTGCTGGGTCGACAGATACCCGCGAACGATCTCCTCAAGCGACTGCGCGCTGTACCTCTCGCGCTGCTCACGGAGCTGGTCCGCGACCACACTCGCGACGAGGTCCTCCTTCGAGTCGAAGTGGGCGTAGAACGCGCCGTTGGTCAGGCCGGCGTCCGCCATGAGCGTCGCCACCCCGGAACCATCGATGCCGTCTCCCTTGAGCCGGCGGCCGGCCGCCTCGATGATGCGGCGCCGCGTCGCCTGCTTGTGATCTTTCCCGTACCGGGCCATCAGCAACTCCATTGGGTCGGAAAGGGCGGGATCCCTTTCCCAATTGACATGCATTATATTGCGGCCGTAATATTACAACCGTCAGCCAATCAATGCAAGGGAGTCCGTGACCATGAGCACCACCAGCAACGACCCGGTCATCACGTCTTACGCGAAGGCGCCGGCCGAGACCGTCACCGCCGGCGGCGTGACATACGCGTATCGCGACCTCGGACCGAAGGGCGGGATACCCGTGATCTTCTTCGTCCATCTTGCTGCGAACCTGGACAACTGGGATCCGCGCATCATCGACCCCATCGCCCAGCAGCACCGCGTCATCGCCTTCGACGCCCGCGGCGTCGGCGCCTCCACCGGCCAGGTTCCCGACAGGGTCGAGGCGATGGCCGACGACGCCTACACCTTTGTCAGCGCGCTCGGCTTCGACAAGATCGACATCTTCTCGTTCTCCCTCGGCGGCATGGTCGCCCAGGCTCTCGTGATCAAGCACCCGGATCTGGTCCGCAAGCTGATCCTGACCGGGACCGGCCCTGCCGGAGGAAAGGACATCGACAAGGTCGCCGGCACCACCTACCTGGACATGCTGCGCGCGGCCCTGACACGGTCGGACCCGAAGGAATTCCTGTTCTTCAACCGCAACGCCACCGGCAAGCCCGCCGCCCGCGCGTTCGTCAACCGGCTCAAGGAGCGCACCGTCAACCGCGACGCCGCGATCTCGGTGAAGGCGTTCCAGACGCAGCTCAAGGCGATCAAGAAGTGGGGTCGCTCGACCCCCGCTGACCTGTCGACGGTCACCCAGCCAACGTTGATAGCCAACGGCGACAACGACCGGATGGTGCCCTCCGTCCTCTCCGAGGACCTGCACCGCCGCATCCCCGGCTCGGAGCTCGTCATCTACCCCGACTCCGGCCACGGCGGCATCTTCCAGTTCCACGACAGGTTTGCCCCCGTCGCCGTCGAGTTCCTCGACCGCTGACCGCATCTGCCGAAGGAAGGCAACATGGCTACTACACGTCCCGCTGCAAGGAAGCCCCTCGTCTCGTCGATCCTGCTGTGGATGCGCACCGATCAGCCCCGTCAGCAGGGCATGGACCATTGGAAGGGCCCCCATTCGAAGATCATCTCCGCGACTCCGGGTATGGAGGAGTACCGCCAGATCCACCTGGCGGAGAACAACCCCGGGCTGTGGCCGGCCATCAGCGGCGTCGAGACGGCCATCCCGGCCGAGCGTCGGGTCGACGGCGTCGCCGAGGTCACGTTCGCGTCCGTTCTCTCACCGCTGCGAGGCCGCAAGCAGACCAGGCTCGCGTACAAGGATGAAGTGAACGTGTTCCGGCGCACGCTGCTCTACTCAGGGCTACCAAACTCCGCCCGCTGGTACGTCGTGGCCGGTCCCGGGGAGAGTGCGGGAGCGCACAGCCTGATCTACCTTCGCAGGCGCGACGGCGTCGGGTCCGGTGCGTTCCGGAGGTTCGTCTCAAACGAGCTTGTTCCCGCTCTTATCAAAACTGGGTCGCTGAGGGAACTCCGAACCCAGGTCTTCATGCCCTGGATCGAAAAGCTCTGGGACACCCCGAACGTCGCGCACGACAATCCCGCAGACCAGCGGTTTCACGCCTCACTGATCCTCGGCTTCACCGATACCAACGCCCTGCGGGCGTTCTTCGGGAGCGGAGAGATCGCGACGCTCTCAGGCAAGCTGCCCGAGTTCGTTTCCGCCGTCCACGCCTACGAGGTCACCGAAGCGCTGACCTACGTCAAGGGCGGCAACGTCCTCCCGCACTATCAGACGTAACGGTCGTAGGTGAACACGATCCGCTCGTCGCGGACGATGTCGTGATAGCGGGCCTGCTACGCACCGGGCTCGCTTCGTTCCGTCTCGTGGCCGCCGACGCGGAAATCCATGTCGAGATCGAGCGGGGCATCGTCGGTGCCGCCGCCGAACCAGCGGGCCTTCAGACCGGGGTCGGCCCAGGCGGCGAACACGCGGGCAGGCGCGCGGTCATACGTGCGCTCGAGCGTGAAGGTCGAGTGGACGACGGATCGTTCAGGCATCGGGAGCTCCTTCCGGGGTCAGTCGGGCTGCTCGGCGACGACCGCGCCGAGTCGATCGAGGCGTCGCTCCCAGGTCGTCCGCCGCGCCTGGATCCAGCGGCCGGCGACCGACAGCGTGCGGCTGTCGATCTGGCAGGTCCGGACGCGGCCGTTCTTCTCGGATCGGACGAGCCCGCTCGCCTCGAGGACCGCGACGTGCTGGAGCACGGCCGGCAGCGACATGTCGAACGGCCTCGCCAGCTGGCTGACCGACGCCGGCCCACGGCCGAGCCGATCGACGATCGCGCGCCGAGTCGGGTCGGACAGGGCCTGGAAGACGAGATCCAGCTTGGGCTGAGAGTTAAGCATCTGCTTTAGTATCGTCCCAGTCGAGGACGAACGTCAAACCACGCTCGATCGGCAGCGTGGCAATGGCTCGATCCACTTCGCCACGGTCGGGCGTCGTTGTCTAACATGTAGGCGATGCCTGTCGTGCTGGTCGGCAAGGAGCAGGCGCCAGTGATCGCATACATAGCCTGATGACTGAGCCCACGCTGCAAGCGATCGAGACGCGGATCTGGTCGCTGCTCGAGCCGTACCAGAGTGAACTCGAGGCGGCCACCATCTACGGCATGCCATCACTTCGTTGGCCGGGCGCCAAGGCACATGACTACTTCGCCAGCGTCAGGTCCGGCAAGAGCTACGTCAGCCTCTACCTGCTCGTGGCTGATACCTACCCCGAAGCGCTCGAGGGAACACCGTCGGCGCTCCTCAAGCGGCGTTCGGGCAAGGCCGCCTTCACCTTCCCGTCGCTCGATGACGACATGGCGAACGCCCTCGAGGACTTGCTCGCCCGCCTCTACGCGCGGTACCGCGCCGATCACGCCCGCTGATGCGCGACAGCCTCGAGAGCCGGACCTGATGGCAACGATCGCGTTCATCCACGGAGCCGGCGACGTCGGTTGGTACTGGCACCTTGTCGCCGCCGAGCTGCAGCGCCATGGCCATGAGACCGTCGCGCCCGATCTCCCGATCGAGGACGAGACCGCGGGCTTGTCGCGGTACGCGGACGTCGTGGTTGACGCGGTCGGCCCTCAGCGCGACGTCGTCGTGGTCGCCCAATCGTTCGGCGGCTACGTCGCGCCGATCGCCGCGGAGCGCATCGATGCGCGACTGATCGTCCTCGTCGCCGCGATGGTGCCCTCGCCTGGCGAAACGGCGGAGGAGATGTTCGCCAACACGGGCTGGCAACCGCTCGAAGACTCGAGCGCGCGGTCGGTGTTCTACCACGATGTCCCGTCAGACCTTGCCGATCAAGCGCTCGCGCACGAACGACGGCAGTCCGACACGCCAGGCCACGAGCCCTGGCCGCTCCCCACATGGCCGGACATCCCGACTCGATTCGTCCTGTGCCGCAACGATCGGTTCTTCCCCGCGCTGTGGCTGCGACCAGTGGTTCGCGATCGCCTCGGGATCGTCCCCGACGAGATCGATAGCGGTCACTGC
>CAVZVH010000034.1:0-57558 GCA_963778645.1 uncultured Chloroflexia bacterium | reverse complement strand
TGTTTTCCGCGACGGCACCCGCACTTCTGCTGAATCTGGACGGCGATCCGATATGGAGCCCGATCAAGGACGTGACCTCCTCAGGTACCACCGTCAACGCCAACTGGGATCTGTTCCAGGTACGGGACCAGCAAGACATTATACTGCGTGCCAACGAGTCGTGGCTGCACGGCCACCGCAATCGCAGGACCCTGGACGGCGGTCACGGCCAAGTTGCCGGAGAGCTTCTCGAAGCTGCCAGCCGACGACAACTGGAAGGAGCGTGAAGGCGAGCAATACGTGGCTGGCTTTGCATCTACTTGGTTAGGTTGGTCTTGCTCGCCTTCACCTCCTTCCAGTTGTCGTCGGCTGGCGGCTTCGAGAAGCTCTCCGGCAACTTGGCCGTGACCGCCGTCCAGGGTCCTGCAATCGCGGTGGCCTGCAGGCCAGCGACTCGTTGTACCCTCAGGTACAACGTCTTGCTGGTCCCGTCCTCGAACGAATCCCAGTTGGTGTTGACGGCCTACCTAAGTGGTCGGTTTCCTTGATCGGGCTCCATCTGGATCGCCATTTTCCAGATTCAGCAGAAGTGCGGGTGCCGTCTGCGGAAAACACTTTCGGCGGGTCAGCCTTGACGCCCTCCAGGTTCTTCACCTGCAGGGGGCTGTCGGAACTTACCAGCAGGCGGTCAATCGAGCAGGCGTTGGTTGTTCGGGAGGCCCTGCACGTCTGACACCAGCACCTTGACCTGCTCGGGCTTGAGCGTCTGGAAGTTACCCGGGTCGGTGTCGGTCCAGACGCACGACGCGGTCTTCGACCGCGACCTGCGTGGCGCCTTGAATCTTGATCGACCCAGCGCCGGTTCCTTTGCTCCAGTTGGCTGGTAAGAGACGGCGGACCAGGCGACGATTTCCTTTTGCCCGGTCCAGCTCTTGAACCCGCAGCTGGTCCCGCACAGCCGTGCCGCTCTTCAAAGCAACCTTTCGGGGCCAGCCGGTGTCGGCGTTTGTGCCCGGAGGCGGCGCGGCCGACGCAGCTGGTTTGGCCTGCGCGGGCGCAGCGGCTGGCTTGGCCTGGGCGCGCAGCAGCACGCTCGGTGGAATCGCCATGACGATGGCGAGCCAGCCGGCAACCCAGGGTGAACGATGGGAGGTAATTCGCATGGGCCGTTCCTTGTTAGGTCTGGTGAGCGTCCGTAGCCGTCATAGTCCGCGAGCGCCCGGCCGCGCCCGTGGCCACCCAATCACGGTAACCGTGAGTGCAACCGTACTTCGCCTCACCAATCGGAGGCGGTCGGCCCGCAACGTTCCACTGCTGGCGCACGGGTTCGCGCTCTGGTCGCGCTGGGCTCCGTCAGGGAGCTACTGGCAGCGGGGCGAATTGTGTTCCAGCGGTTGCAGCTGGACAGGGGGTGTGGAAAGGTCGTCGTCTCGTGCTTCTATCGTTGATTCGCCACGGCTTCAGCAGCCCGTTCGAGACTTTCGTCTCGCCCGGCCGCAATGCCTGCCCGTGTCTGCGTGACAGGAATCGTCGGACGGATGCCGACGCCATGATGCGGCGACCCGTCCTGCTTCAACACTTTCATGCCGGTGAAGGCGAAATGGCCCCACCCGGCAGCTGGAATCGATCGATGGTCCCGTTGGTCCCGGCCGTCGGTGCACCCACGATTGCACCGAGCTTGTCGTGTTCGACGATCCCTATCAAGGATTCGGCGTAGCCGATCGCGCGTCCATCGGTGATGAAGGCCTTCCGGGCGGACAGGAACGGCGCGTTGGGCTGAAGGTTCCAGTCGATGCCCCGGACGATCCACTCCCTGCCGGTCGGGTTGCTTGACTTCCGGAACGAGCCACTGCGGGCTCGTGAGCGGCTTGTCGCTCAGGTCCGGTAGAAACGCGCCAGGACTCCAGAGGCTCCCCGGATATCCGCGGACGTCGAACACAATCCCCTTTGCCGTGGCCAGTCTCGGCAGCGCGGCTGCGAAGTCGGCGTCGGTCAGCCTCGTCAGGTCGACGTACAGAATCCCCGTCTGCACCTCGGCCACCTTTCGAGACGCGAGGCCGCCGCGAATCCGGCGTGCGTGCGCGTCAGGACGACATCGGCTGGCGTTGCCGGCGCGTTGAACCGTTCAACCCGCACTTTTACCCGACAATCCGCGAGGACCTGAGAGGAGCTCCAGCGGCGCGGCTCCGGATCCACTGTGGCGTGGCCCCCGAGATCAGCGATTCCTTCCCTTCGAGCGCCATCGGCGCCGGCGTGCCGTCCACGGCCACGATCACGTCGCCTGGTGCGACTCCGCTCGACGGCTCTGCGCTGACAACCACGATCCCACCGTCCACCGAAGCGAGTGCGACAGGTGGAGTGAACTGCAGGTCCGAGTCCCCGAGAGCGGTTACCCGCGCCTGCCCGTCACGTAGACCGGTCACCATGCGCCGGACGCTGTCGGCGAACTCACGTTCGTTCGTGGCAGTTGCGGCCTCGCCCAGTGCGGTTCTGAGGGCGGCGGACCAGTCGGTCTTCACCACGTCGAAGTAGGGATAGAAGTGCTGGAAGGTGTTCCAGCCGAGCGCAACACCGGCCAGGCGCGTCACGCAATCCCGGTTCGAGAACCGTTGTCTCGTCGGCTGCGGCATGGGAGCGGTCGCCGTCGACGGAATGGGCGGCGCGGTCGCGCTGGCGTCGCCC
This sequence comes from uncultured Chloroflexia bacterium, assembly GCA_963778645.1. GTDB lineage: Bacteria > Chloroflexota > Limnocylindria > Limnocylindrales > CSP1-4 > SPCO01. The sequence goes on along the minus strand of CAVZVH010000034.1, from coordinate 54,897 downwards.
GGGACGGCCAGAGAAATACGGGCGGCCACGCCGCCACCCAGCTCGGTCTCGAGGACCGTGGGGGGCGGCGTAACTGTGACACGCTCACTTCGATACACCGCCTGATCGGAGAGGCGCGATCCGAAACCGAGGTGACGCCAGCCGAGAAGCTTGACGTCGCCATCCGGCTGCGGCGGAGATGCGGGCTGCTCTTTCAGCGTCCCGGATAGCACGATAGAAACCGTCGGCGCGATGGGTCGAAACGCCCGGTCGAGCGCCTGCGCGAGACCTGCGGCGTCGGGGCTGTTCTCGACAGCGCGCATGCCAGCGATCGCGATCACGTCCCAATCGGCGCCCGCTGCCTCGTCGCTCGGATGAAATTGCCGCACGTATCCGAGGAGCCGCGTGAACGCCACGACGTTCGTCAAACCGCGCCGCGTGAGCGGCCGCGGTGCTTCTGCGACCATCCGCTCGGCCGGGCCCAGCGTTTCGAATAATCCATCGTCAATCCACGCCTTGCCGTCCCCAGCATCAACACGCCCATCGCGATTTCCGCCGCGTCCGCGGGCACGTCGCCGACGATGTCGTAGTGGGCCCATTCACGGCTCGTGATGGGGCGGTCGTCCATGTTGTCGAGGAACGCCGCCGCCACCGGCTGCGCGCCCTTGAGCACCGCGCGATCCATGCGCAACCACATCTGTGCACGCGAAGTTGCGGTATCGAGTCGGACCGCCATGCGGAACCGGACGCGCTTCCCACGAAACGGGACGGCGTTGAACCGCTGTCCGAGGTTGGTCGTCGGCGCCGAGGCGGCGGCGGGTTCGCGTGTCACGACGAGCGCCTGCTTCCCGTGCCGCACATCGTCGGCGCTGAGGCGCACGGTCACGCCGGCCGGAAGCGCCGCGTTGAGGAACCAGCCGGCGGGCGGACCTCCCACCGGGCCGGTTTCGAAGTCCAGGTTCGTGGGGCCGGGCTGCTGCTGCGCCACGGCCAGGGAGCCTAGACCTATCAGAAGGAGCAGTCCTGTGAGAAAGGGCTTCATAGCGTTCATGTCCTTCTAGACAGCGGGAATCAGCTACAAGAATAGCTGACTCTCCTTCTGCGATCCGCTGAGGGCCGTGCTCTTTCCCGTCTTTACGCGAGAGCGCGCAGAAAGGCGCGCACGCGTGTCTCCGGCTGGCCCCCGCGCAACAGGTCGCCAATCACCGCCACACTCGCCGCTCCTGCCTCCCTGACCTGCACGCACGTGTCGAGCGTGATACCGCCGATGGCCACGACCGGCCGACCGCCGGAGAGCCGTGCGGCGGACACGACCAGTTCGAGGCCCACCGCCGGGTAACCAGTGTCCTTCGTCGTGCTGCCGAAGACCGGGCCCACGGCCGTGTAGGTGACGGGCTCGGCGAGGGCGGCCTGCAACTGCGGGACGGAATGCGTCGAGTAGCCGATGATCGCCGCGTCGCCGAGCAGCGATCGTGCCGCTGCGGGTGGAATGTCGTCCTGTCCCACATGCACGCCCGATGCGCGCGACAGCCGCGCCACGTCGACTCTGTCGTTGACGATGACGTGCGCGTCTCCCGACGCGGCCAACCCGACGATGGTGTCAGAGAGATCGAGGAACGGTCCCGAGGCCAGGTGCTTGGCCCGGATCTGGAGGAGCCTGGCGCCCCCCTGGAAATACGCGGCTGCGGAATCGACGGGCGTCCAGCCGGCCGCCGCAGCAGCCTCAACGTCCACAATCGCGCAAAGAGGAAAAAGCGAAGACAAGGAATTTACGAATTCATACGTCACCATTACGCCGTGTCGGCGAGCGACCCCACGTCCTTCGGCTTCGGCATGAAGCGGTCCATGAAGCCCGTGCCGAGCCGCGCCGCCTTGAAGTCCGGCTCGTTCAGAATCCTGAGCTGCAGGGGCACGGACGTCTTGATGCCCTCGATCACGGTCATCTCCAGCGTCCTCCGCATCCGGGCGATCGCTTCGTGTCGATCGCGGCCGTGCACGATGATCTTTGCGATCATCGAGTCGTAATACGGGCGAGATCGTGCAGTCGGCGTGCGCGAAGGTGTCGATGCGCACCCCGGGCCCTCCGGGAACGCTGAACGCGTGAATCACGCCGGGAGAGGGAGCAAACGTCTCGGGGTCTTCCGCGTTGACGCGGCACTCGATCGAGTGGCCGGTGAAGGTGACGTCGCTCTGCTTGAACGACAGGCGATGGCCGGCGGCGATGCGAATCTGTTCCTTGACGATGTCGATCCCTGTCACCATCTCGGTGACCGGGTGCTCCACCTGGAGACGGGTGTTCGTCTCCATGTAGTAGAACTTGCCCTCGGCGTCCATCAGGAACTCGAACGTACCGGCATTCGTGTACTGGACGGCCTTGGCGGCGTCGACGACGAGACTGCCCATCTTCCGGCGCACCCGGTCGGTCAGGGCCAGCGACGGCGACTCTTCGAGGAGCTTCTGGTGCCGCCGCTGGATCGAGCACTCGCGCTCCCCCAGATGGACCACGTTGCCGTGATGGTCCCCCATGATCTGGAACTCGATGTGGCGTGGGTTCTCGAGGTACTTCTCGATGTACACGTCGCCGTTGCCGAACGCGGCCTCCGCCTCACGCTGCGCCGTCCGCAGGAGGCCCGGCAGCTCGCCAGGCCCCCGCACGACGCGCATCCCGCGTCCCCCGCCCCCGGCCACCGCCTTGATGATGACCGGGTAGCCGATATCCCATGCGACCTTGAGCGCCTTCTCCTCGCCGTCCACCGGGCCGTCGCTGCCGGGGAGCATCGGCACACCGGCGCGCTTCATGGCCTTGCGGGCCCGTGCCTTGTCGCCGAGCAGCTTGATCACCTTCGGGTCCGGGCCGATGAACCGGATGTGGCACGCCTCACAGACCTCCGCGAGGTACACGCTCTCGGACAGGAAGCCGTAGCCCGGGTGAATCGCGTCTGCGCCGGTGATCTCGGCTGCGCTGATGATCGCCGGCACGTTGAGGTAACTGTCGGCGCTCCGTGCCGGACCGATGCACACGTGCTCGTCGGCAAACAGCACGTGCAGCGAGTTCTCGTCGGCCTCGGAGTAGACCGCCACGGTCTTGATGCTCAGCTCGCGGCACGCGTGAATGACGCGCAGCGCGATCTCTCCACGGTTCGCGATGAGAATTTTCTTGAACATTCGACTCCCGCCAACGTGCCGGTCCTGCAGCACGCCCGCTGGTCCGGGCGCGCCGTCGTACCGCGTCACGCCGGTTTTAGAGCGAACAGCCGTTCGCCGTACTGCACGGCGTTGCCGTTCTCCACGTACACCTTGACGATCTCCCCGTCACACTCGGCGTTGATCTCGTTCATCAGCTTCATGGCTTCGATGATGCACAGCACCTGGCCCTGCTTCACGGACTGACCGGGCTCGACGAACGGCTTCGAACCGGGTTCCGCCGACCGATAGAACGTCCCCACGATGGGCGACTTCACGATCGCGAGGTCCACGTCCTCGTCGGCCGTTGTCAACACGGGCACGGCGGCCGAAGGACTGCCTCCCACCGGCGCAGCGACTGGAGCCGCTGGCGTCGTGTTGGCGAAGGCCACCTGCGGAAGGGGCGGCATGGCTGGCGTCCATGCCCCGCTCGCGGCCTTGCGGAGCCGAATCTTCACGCTGTCCCGCTCGAGCTCGAACTCGGCGAGATCGTGCTCTCGCATCAGCTCCAGAATCTGTTCGATCTCGTCCAAATCCATCATGCAGAGGTCACATCACCAGAAGGTCGCGCGGCACTGACGTCAGCACGTCGCACCCGGTCCCGGTTACGAGCACATCATCCTCGATGCGCACACCTCCCCACCCGGGCAGGTACGCACCGGGCTCGATGGTGAATACCATCCCCGGCTCCAGAGGCTGCGTCGGCGCATCGGAACGTGGGCGGGCAATCCGCGGCTCCTCGTGAACTTCGAGGCCGAGCCCATGACCGGTTCCGTGGCCGAACGCGTGCGCCCGAGCCCCGGGCGTCGAGGACGTCACGCGCGGCGGCATCGACCGATGCCGTATCGATGCCTGGTCTTACGGCGGCAATGGCTGCCCTCTGGGCCTCGTGGACTGCGTCATAAACTTGACGAGCCTGCAGCGAAGGGGCGCCCATGGAGACCGTGCGGGTCAAATCACAGCAGTATCCGTCCAGAACGCCGCCAAAGTCCAGCACCACGAGGTCGCCCGTGTGCAGCACCGGTCACCCGGCCCGATGATGCGGCAGCGCCGCGTTCGGGCCCGACGCCACAATCGTGTCGAACGCGGCGCGCTCGAAGCCCGCCGCCCGGAGCGCGGCTTCGATGACCGCGGCGATCGATCGCTCGGTCGAACCCGTCCTGACGGCGGCCGCCCGTCGCGGACAACCGGCGCGAGCCGATGCGCCGACTCGCGGAGCGTCGCCACCTCCGCCGCGTCCTTGACCACGCGCAGCTGCTCCACCATCCTCGACGTGGAATGGAAGGTCAGGCCCGCCTTCCGCACATTGGACTGCGCAAGGAGCCACTCGTCCCGCGCAAGGGTCAGGTGCGCCGACTCCACGCCAACCGTCGCCGCTCCAATCGCGACGAGGCAATCGAGGAGCGCCTCGTCGTAGCTGGCGGGCACCGGCCATGTCCACGGTCCGGACAGGCCGCACCCGAGGCCTGCAACGTCGCGACGGCGGTCTCGTACCAAAATCGACGAGGAGGTGGGCGGCGTCCGGCGTCAGCACGAACACGCCGGCGCTGCCCACGTGATTCGAGAGGTAGCGGATGTTCGGAGATGACGTCACGACGAGCGCGTCGAGGCCCGCGGCGGCAAGGGCGCGCCGGACCTGGCTGTGTCGGGCGATGAGAACGGAGGTGTCTGGTAGAGGCATCAGGCATTCGGGCCGACCGTGCCACCCACGTGCCGGGCGGCCTGCGGGGCCCTCAGGTCGTCCGTCCGCCTGCTGCTGAGGCAGCGGGCTGACGGACCACGAAGGCTACTCTACCTTGAAGCAGCCTCCGTGGGGCGGTTGAGCCTTACAGCCTCTGAATCTTCGGGGTGATGAAGATCAGCAGCTCGCCGCTCTCGTCGGAAATCGTGTCCCGCTTGAAGAGCCAGCCGAGAGCGGTACCCGGTGGAGGCCAGGTGTCCGGTCCTGCGACGTCTGCTCGCGGCTCACGTAGATGCCGCCGATCACGGTTGTTTCGCCGTTGGTCACCAGCACGCGCGTGTTGGCGCGCTCAGTGTCGATCGGCGGGATGTTGTTCACCTGACGGCTGAAGTCGGGCGACGCGTTCTCGACCGAGATCTGCATGATGACGGTGTTGGCGGCGGTGATCTGCGGTTTGACCTCTTGAGGGTCAGCACAAGCAATCGCTTTTTTTGTTGTTTTTACTGGTTCCGTTGCGTATTGCTCGGCCCAGGCCTGAAGACCTGCTCGCCGCGGGATGAGCTGCACGGAGATGCGCACCCGGTGGCCCTGCCGATGCACGGTCCCGTCCAGCACCGCGTCCGCCCCGAGCGCCTCCGCCGCCTCGAGAGGCGCGACGTGCTGATGGGCGAAGTGCGCGACCGCCCCCGTCGGGCGCACCGTCACGTTCTCGACGCCGGTGAGCGCGCCGATGAGCGCGTCGGCGATCCCCAGCCCCAGGTGATCCTGCGCGTCGGGGCCGATGCCGCGGAAGGGCAACACGGCGAGCACGAGCGGGGGCTCCGCCTCCGGCGCGCGTAGCGGGCCCGCGAAGCGATATCCGCGGCGCGGGACCGTCTCCACCCAGGCCGGATCACCGGCGTGGCGGCCGAGGCCGCGGCGGAGCGCGCTCACGGTGACGCTCAGGTTCGCGTCCTCGACGATCGTGTCCGGCCACACGCGCGCCATGAGGTCCGCCTTGGGGACGACGTCGCCCCTGGCCTCGACGAGGACCTGCAGCACGGCCAGCGCCTTCGGCGTCAGCGGCACCAGCGCCTCTTCGTGCCACAGCACACCCTTGCCGGCGTCGAGCCGGAACGACCCGAACTCGAAGTCGGCCGGGGCGGCGCTCAAGCCGCCGCCCCTTTGCAAATCTTTTGGCAAGGCTTCGGCGAGACCCCCGCGAGTCCGGGCGAGGACGGGCCCTATCTTGGAACCGGGCGGCAGGCCTTTTCTGCGACGGCCCGGAGGGCGTGACGAATGATCGTGCTTTTGGTGGAAGACGACGACGATCTGCAGGCGGGTGCTGGAGATCGCGCTGGGAGCGGAGTTCGAGGTGCGGAGCTGCTCCACGCGGGAACGAAGGGCTGCGGAGGCTGCGGACGGAGCGCGTCGACGTGCTCCTGACCGACCTGGACCTGCCCGGGATCAGCGGCGAGACGCTGGCGCGCATGGCCGGACGCTGCCCTGGCGCGTGCCCGTGGTCGTCATGTCCGGCGACCCCACGCGCCTGGAGGCGAGCCGGCCGCTCGCCGATGCGGTGGTCGCCAAGCCGTTCCCGCTGGCCGCGGTGAGGGCGGCGCTCAACCGCGCGGTCGGAAAGGGCGGGTCCTCCGGAATGGGCGGCCCGATCGCGCGGGCGGCCCTGGCCCTGCTCGTGATGGCCACCGTCGCCTGCGCGGCCTCCCCGACCCAGCCCATATGGGACGTGGACGCGCTTCACGGAACGCTGGACGCTGGAGCTGATCGAGAAGGCGGGCGGCCCCGTGACGCGGCCCCCGAGCAGCGCCCGGTTCACCGCCGTCTTCGAAGCCGAAGGCGGCCTCCCGCTCCAGGCCGACTGCAACCGGTGCAACGGGACGTACAAGGCGGAGGCGGACACGATCGCGGTCAGCGACCGGTTCGCGTGCACGCTCGCCGCCTGCCCGACGGCGCCGCTCGACAACGAATACGTCACGCTCGTCTCGAGCGCGAAGCAGTGGTCGGTCAAGAGCGGCCGCGCTGGAGCTCCGCTCCACGGCGGGCCGGGTGGTGCTTCCACCGCTGAGGCCGGCGATGCGCCTCGCCTCATGAGGCTCCTCCGGAAAGGGCGCTCCACGTCGCAGTGATCCTGCCGCGAGGCGCCGTCTGACGTCCATGGGACCTTCGTCCAATGGCTTGGCCGCCGCCGGGTTCGCTATGTTGCGCGGCGTCCGGAGGTCCTCGACATGAGACGCGACGCCGCACCGCTCCTCTGCCTGTTCGCCTTGTTGTCGTCACCGGCGTGGCTCGAGGCGCAGGCGGAGACGGACACGGCCATGGACGGCAGCTGGCACTTCCGCCTGTTGCCGTACTTCTGGGCGACGGGCCTCGACGGCACGGCGTCGGTGACCGGAGTCACGGAGGTCCCGATCAAGGCTTCGTTTTCCGACATCATCGAGGACTTCGACATCGGCTTTGCGACGCACTTCGAAGCCCGGAAGGACCGCCTCGGGTTCGCCGCCGACGTGATGTACACGAACCTCGGGGCCGACGTGCCCACGACCCGCCTGATCCTGGGGCGGCTCGATCTCAATGCCGACGTCCGGCAGCTGATCACGGAGGGCTTCGTGTTCTACCGCCCGGTGAGCCGCGCGAGCCGGCTACCTGGACCTCCTCGCCGGACTGCGTTACAACGGCACCCGCACGCAGCTCAGGGGGACCGGGGCCGGAGGCAGCTCTCTCGAGGGCACGAAGCGCACCTTCGATTGGGTCGACGCGCTGGCCGGCGCCCGCTTCCGCGTGCCCCTGGGACGGCGGGCGGGCCTTACCGGCCGCGGCGACCTCGGCACTTTCGGCTCCGACCTGACGTGGAACGCCCAGGGCGGCCTCGATCTACGCCTTGGCGAGCGTTGGGCCTCGGGGGCCGAGTACCGGTGGATGGACGTCGACTACGACAAGGGCGACGGCCTCGACCGCCGGATCTTCAACATGCGGTACTCAGGGCCGTTGCTCTGGGTCAGCTACTCGTGGTGACGCCGCCCCGGCGTCGCTGACCGTCAGCCTTCGACGGACCGGGCGAGGGCCTGGTCGATCGCGGCCAGCAGCGCGATGTCGTCGAGCGGCTTGTACAGCACGTTCACCGTGCGCCTCGACAACGACTGCAGGATCTCCTCGTCGGCGTGCCCGGTGATGAAGACGATGGGCAGCTCCATCGGCGTTCCCTCGATGGCGCGCTGAAGCTCGAGGCCGGTCATTCCGGGCATGCGGATGTCCAACAGGAGGCAGGCCGGCGGCTCCGGCGGCGGGCAGGCCAGGTAGGCCTCGGCCGCGTCGAACAGCTCGAACTCGTAGCCGGCCGCGCGAAGGAGGCGGCCCAGAGCCTTCCGGACGGAGTGGTCGTCGTCGACGACGAACACCCGGGGCGGCGAGTGATGGATCTCTTTTGTCGTTTGAGACCTCTGACACGACGAACACGTCGGCGTTCGCCGCTCGGACGAATCCTCCGCTTTCCGACGAGGCCGGTATATTGGACCTTGGATGTAGGACCCTGCGTCGCGCCGCGGAGAGGCTCGAAGCGGGACGTCACCGTCGGGCCGCGGCGCGGGGCCGGCCCAGAAGCCGACGCGCGTTCCCGAGGTCACGTAGCGGACGTCGGTCGCCCGGGTCACGTCCGGAACTGGCAATTCCCGGCTCTCGCGTACAATGCGCCAACCGTCCGCAAGCCAGGTCAGGAGGAGCATGAACCGTACGCACCGGCGTGTGCCCAGAGCCACCCTGCTGCTGGTTCCCATCTTCTTTATTGCCGTCTCCGCCCCGCATCCCCTCGCCGCCCAGGAGCCCGACAAGGAAACCGTCGCGGCGCCCCTGCTTCTCCCTCGCCCGAGCCCGGACGCGGCCGCCGCCTCGCCCTCGCCGGATCCGTCGCCGGCCGCGGCCGTCGCACCCCTTCCGCCGCTCATCGCGACGCGCTCGGGCCGCTCGCTCGGCCCCGACTTCGACATGGACCTGCTCCAGGGCCTGCCCATGAGCAACGGCGTCTGGTCGGTCTTCGAGACGATCGAGCCGACGGCGATCCTGGACCGCATGGACAGCGGCGGCCTCTACGTCGGCGAGGCGGGCCTCACGGGCATCCGCGGCAGCTCGTGGACGCAGGCCTCCTGGCGGCTCGGCGACCTGGACATCACGGACCCGGACCGCACGGGGACCCCGCTCTTCTTCGCCGACCCGGAAGCGCTCGACGCGGTGGAGATCTCCGCGGGCCTGCGGCCCGCCGACCAGAAAGGCAGCGGGCCCGGGAATCAGCCTGTCCGTCCGGCGTCCGGGCACACGTCTGGCGCAAGAGCGTGCAGGTCAGCCAGATTCCTTCCGGGCTGCAGCAGTCCTACCAGAGGGCGGCCGCGCCGGCCATCGCGCACTTCGACTCCTACGCCAGCGGACGCGTTCCGCGTGGACGGTCCGCTCATCAAGGACCGCCTCGGCCTGCTCGTCTCGGGGACGCTGACCCGCGCGCTCGCGCCGCGAGCGCTCCGACCCGCGGTCTCTCGGCGGCGGAGAGACGGGGCTCCTCGCCCACCTCGTCTACGCGCGGAGCCCGCGCGACGAGATCCGGTTCCTGGGCGGCATCCAGGCCCTCTCGCATCCCTACGCGGGGCGCGCCCGCTTCGGCGGCGGCGACGTCGCGCAGTCCGATCGGCTCCTGATGGCCCAGTCGACCTGGCAGCGGCAGGGGCCGACGGCCGTGGTCGCTGACCGCCGGCGTGGTGCGCGGCACGTTCGACCCGAAGCTCCCCGCGCTCGCCGGAGGATCCGTCGAGCGCCTCGCCGACGGGCCCGTGCAACAGCAGTTCCCGGGCAACAGCACGAGAGGACGATGGGCGGTCTCGGGCTGGATGGATCCCTGGACCAGCCGGCCATCACGCCATGCGCGTCGGCGGCTCGATGGGGCTCACGCAGATCGACGACGAAGCCGGCCGGACAACTGGGATGGACCCCCGAAACCGTCGGCGGTTTCCCGGCGCGGGTCTGGGAGTACGGATGGGCGGGACCGGCGTCGAAGTGGCGCGGCCTCGATTTCGCCGCCTTCGCGGCCGATCAGTTCCGCTACGGCCGGCTCTCGCGTGGACGCGGGCCTGCGCTTCGACGCGTCGCGTGGCTCGGCCGCGGGCGCGGCGCGAGGGATCCATGGACGCGGCTTCTCACCCGCGGCTGTTGGCCCGGTTCGTTCCCGTCGCGGACGACCCGCTCACGCTGCTGGCCGGCTACGCGTGGTACCGCAACCGACTGCCCCTCAACCTGCTCGCCTACGGCGACCCGAACGCGGCCTACGGTGGCGCGTACCGCTGGGACGACGCCAACGCCGACGGCCTCTTCCAGAAGAGCGAGCGAGGGCCGCTGGTGGCGCGGGTCGGCCCGGGCGGGTCCGTCGCGTCCATCGATCCTGGCCTCAGGGCTCCGCAGTCCCGGGAAGTCTTCGTCGGGCTTCGAGACCTCCGCCGGGTCCTGGAAGGTCCGCATGCTCGGCTACTACCGGCGCGAGCGCGACCTCGTGACCTCCGTGAACTTCGGCGCGCCTCTCTCCGCCTACGACGTCTACTACATCGAAGATCCGAGCGACGACATCACGGGCGTCGAGGACGACCACCTCCTGCCCGTCTACAACCGCCGGCCCGAGAGCTTCGGCCAGGACCAGTACCTGCTGACGAACGACCCCGAGAAGGGGACGCGGCAAGGGGCTGGAGATCGGGATCGACGGGCGGATCGGGAGGCACCTGCGGCTGCTGATCGGAGCCACCGCCTCGAAGACCTTCAGCCCGTCCGGCTATCGAGGGTTCCTGGCCATCGAGAACGACCAGGGCCTCGTCGGAGAGCGGCTGGAGCTTCCGAACGCCGCCACCTTCTCGAAGGGGCGCCTCTTCTTCGAGCGCGGGTACACGGTCAAGATCGCGGGCGTCTACCAGGCGCCCTGGGACCTTCGCCTGGGCGCGGTCGCCCGCTACCAGGACGGCCAGCACTTCGCGCGCTTCGTGATCCCGACCGACCTCAACCAGGGGCCCGAGCCCATCAAGGGCATCTACAACGGCGACTCGCGCTTCTGCTACGTGCTCACGATCGACGCGCGCATCGAGAAGGGCTTCGCGGTGGGCCGCGGGCCGCCTGGCCGCCGTCTTCGAGGCCTTCAACCTGCGCGGCACCGGCATCGAGGTCGAGGAGGACGTGATCTGGGGCCCGTCCTACCGGGCCACGTCCGCGGTGCAGCCGCCGCGCGCCATCCGGCTCGGCCTGCGCTACGACTTCTGACCTCGGCTCTCAGTTGACCCTGGTCTCGACACGGATCAGGGCGACGAGCCGCGCGGGACTGGGCGTCGGAGCGGGGCCGCCGCCGGCCTCGCCCAGGGCCACGTCGGCTCCGAGCCAGATCATGTGCTCGGTGATCGCGAGGTGGCCGACCTTCACCGCGATCGTCACGGGCTCGCCGCGCACGGTCATGGTCGGGGCGATGCCGACGGGGACGGCCATCGGCTTGATCTTCTCGGTGGGCAGCCGGACGTCGAAGCCCTTGCCGACGAGGCCCTCGAGCACGCCCGCGATGTCCACCTTGTCGAGCACGAAGCCGCAGACCCCTCCCTTGTCGTCGAGGATCTTCTGCACCGCCGCCCACGACTCGGCGCGACGGCTCCACCTTCAGGTTGACCTTGATCACCGGGAACTTCGGCGAGGCCAGGATCTGCCGGGCGGTGGCCGTGAGCAGCAGGCCGCCCGAGACCGGATAGTCGTCGGGCTTCACGCTGCCCGAGACCTTCTGCTGGATCTCCATGTCCCCGCAGACGGCGCCGCTGATGTTCTTGCCGTCCCACTTGAAATCGATGGTGGCGTCGCCGCGTGCCGCTGGCCACCCGGACGGGCAGGGCCACCGTGACCTGGTTGCCCCCGAAGCCGATCGTGGCCTCGCCGGTCTCGAGCTTTCCCGTCACCTCGTCGATGACCACGTTCAGGTCGTACTCGCCGATGGTGACGACCTTCTTGACCGTGCCCGCCTTGTGGACCTTGAGGTTCGTGAGCGTCAGGGTGACGGAGTCGACGAAGCCGCCGAGCACCCGCTGCACCAGCGTGCGCGCGAGCGGGGTGGGAACGCCGACCCGCACCCCGCTTGTCGGGCATGCCCGCCAGGCGCCGGTCCTTCGCCACCATCTCGTTCTGGCGGGCTCGGAGCTCGTCGCGCTCGCGCTCCAGCGCCTCGATCCGCGCCTTCATCTGCTCCGGGGTGTCGCGCGTCCTTGCGCCGGCAGCCGGTGCCGGCGGCCAGCGCCATCAGCGCCGAGCGCCGGCGCGAGGAAGCGCCGCCGTCACTTCGGCTCCCGCCGTCGGGCACGGGGACGGCGAGCCTTGACCAGCTCACCGGGCACCACGTTGATGGCGATCCACAGCATGCCCTGGCCGGCGAGGACGTCGGCGACGCTCACCGCGAGCGGCATCGAGGCCCCCTGCAGGCGCACCGGGCCGTCGCGTGACCGAGGGCAGCTCGATGCGCCTGCTCGATCTTGACCGGGATCTGGATCGTCCGGGATCTTGCCGGCGAGCTGCTTTCGAACCGTGCGCGCCAGCTCGTCCACCGTCCCCCCGGCCAGGAACTTCTCGAGGCCGCCCATCTTCAGCAGGTCGACGTGGTCGACCGCGACCTGCGGCGCGCGAGCGTGCCCGACGCGGGGTCCACCTGGAACGAATCGAGGGCCCCGATGGCGCGCACCTCCCCCACGTAGTCGGGGTGGTCCTTGTGGGCGATCGAGCCCGTGAGGCTCACCGCGGGAGTCCCCTTGAAGCTCGCCTCCGCCTCGTCATCTCGATCCGGAAGTTCTCGACCTCGATCGAGAAGGGAAGCTGGGCGTCGATGAACTGCTTGGCCACCGCTTCGCCGATCGAGACGACGACGGCCTCTTCGGGAAGGACCGGCTCGCCGCGCTCCATCTTCGCGACCGACGGCGCGCAGGCCGGTCACCTCGCGCTCGAGGAGGGCCAGCTTCGCGTGGAGCTCGCCTCCGCCCTTGTCGGCGCCGCAGCCGGCGGCCAGCCCGCCGAGAAGGCACACCACGACGGCCCCTGCCTGAGCGGATCGCCGTCCTCCGTTCAGGCGGCCTCACTTCGTGCTTGGCGGGAAGATGGTCTTCCGTCGTCTTTCTCATGCTCACCACCGTCCAGGGTATTAGAGCAGGTCGAGTCCTTGTCCGGTTGTTGAGGTAGCCGAGATAGCCAAACCCGCTGAGCGAATACCGGGCTCTCTCAACGACGGCAGCGTACGGGTTACCGACTCCGCGCCGCTACCACTTGAAGGTCTACGGCATCCCCCCGAGCAGGTCGTGGGCAGCAGCGGCGTCACGAAGGGAGAGTGCTCCCCGCTGGCATCTGGGTTGCCAGGTACCGCGCGAAGGCCCGTCACGGCCTTCGGGCAAGCCCGGACTTTGTATGTAAAATAGGACACGCGTCATCGAGCGTAGACAGCCGCGTCACGCCACGCCCCGGTGACCCGTCCTCTCGGCCGCCTCCAACACCTCACACCTCTTTCTTGATCGGAGAGCTTTGAACTTGAGACAGACACACCGTTATGCGTCGGCGATCCTGGCCGCATCCCTAGCGATACGTTGCGCTGCTGCAGGCGCCAACGACGTATTGCTCGTCTTCACGGCGACGACGTGCTTCTCGCCGGGACCGTGACAGGCTTCGCGGCCCGACGCCCAGGGCATGAGGCGGTCGAGTTGAAGCCCGGCGCCGGTGCATCGCCAGCCGTCGTGTGGCAGGCGAAGCACCCCTGTCGCCCCCTCCGGGCTAATGTGCCGGCCCACCGCGTCGTCGAGCGACTTCGGGACCGAGCGCGGATGCAGGATGGTGATGTCGAGGCCCCGAACTCCGGAAATAGCTGACGCGGCTCTCGTAGAGCGACCCGTTGCGCCGAAAGATATACGTCTGACCCGCCTCGCCTCGTCCGAAGCAATGCAGAATGGGCTCGGAGATCGTGTTGACGCCGTCGCTGACGGTGTACACGCTGGCGTTCCCCCGGCGCACAATCTGGTAGGAATACGGGCCCTCGCGGAATGTGAGCCGCGGGTTCTCGGCGAGGACCTCGCAATCGGCGGGGAGCTCCGGAGGCGTGGCCATCGGCGTGGAGAAGAAGGTCGACGCCTGGCGCACGTGGCACTTCGCGCACGCGTCGCTGCCCACGTAGCGAATGCCGGGAGCGTCCTGGGCCGGCCGCCACTTCGACAGCAGGTTACTCTCCGCGCGCGGGACTCTGGCCGTCCGGCGAACGCGGCCCCCCGAAACCGACGACGGCGCAGGCCACGAGGGTGACCAGTGTCAGAGCCAGCTTGATGTTCCTCACCATGTATCTGAGATACCGGCACCGGTTCACGGCTTGACGACGATCGGCACCCGCTGCTTCACGAGCTGGCTTCGAGGGAATCGAGTATACCGGCAAGGGCGCCCGGACGGCAACGCGGCCGCGAGCGGAAGGCACACCGGATAGTTGACTATACGCATCCCCTCGCCGACGATTTCGCCGACGGTCACGATCGACCCGGTCATTCCCACAGACGGCAGACATCAGATTCAATCTGGAGACTCCCGGGAGTCTCCCGGCGGAGGGTTGAGGACAATGCCTCTCGGTCCGGCGCTCCTCGCCCTACTCCTGGTGCACCCACTCCCAGTCGCCACAGGAGTCGATCCAAGCGCATTACGCAGCCGCGAACGCGCGCGCCCGCTCGGGCGACTTCGCCGCCGGCAGGAGACCGAGTACACGGCGATCCTTGCCGAAGGCTACGCCCGAATGGCGGGGATTTACTCCGCCGAGAAGAAGTTCGCGGAAGCCGTACCGCTGCTCGAAGCCGCGACCCATTACCGGCGCGATTCCGACTCGCTGAGGGATCTCGGGGTCGCGCGATTCTACGCGAAGCAGTACGACGCGGCCGTCGAGCCGCTGCGCGAAGCCATCGTCCTGAACCCTCGAAGCCTGACGGCGCAGCGTATGCTTGGCAAGGTCTACCTGCTTCTGCGTGACTACAAGAAGGCCGCCGGCTGTCTGAACGCCGCCCTGCAGCTCGAGCCGAACGACTTCGAGACCACTTTCACGCTCGGCATCGTCTACCTCGAGCAGCGCGAGTACGCCGCCGCGAAACAGGTGTACGACCGGATGATCCAACAGCTCGGCGACCAGCCGAGGTTCCACCTCGTAATCGGCCACGCCTACCGGGAAGCCGGGCTCCTGGCCAACGCCATCGAGGAGTTCAAGAAGGCGATCGCCCTCGACCCCCGCCTCCGGCATGCCCACGTCAACCTGGGACTCGCCTACCTTAGGGACAAAGGAGCCGAAAGCCTGGACGCCGCGGAACGCGGGTTCATGGCCGAGCTGGAGTCCGCGAACACGACGAGCTCTTCGCCAACTATTACCTCGGGGATCGTGTACATCTACAAGCGCAAGTGGGAGCCCGCCATCGGCGCCCTTCAGAAGGCGTCACGGGCCAGGCCCGACAACCCGGATCCGCGCTTCCAGCTCGGCCAGGCCCATCAGGAGGTCCAGCAGCACGACCGGGCGATCGAGGCGCTGCGGAAGGCGATCGCGCTCGATCCCGACCTGGCGCACAACAAGTTCCAGGTCACGGCGGCGCACTACCGACTCGCGCAGTCCCTGCTCAAGACCGGACGGACCGAGGCCGGACAGGCGGAGCTGAGGCTGGCGGCGGAGCTCAAAGCGAAGGCGTTCGTCGCTCAGCAGAAGTCGGGCGCGGGCGCCGAGGCCGGATCGGCGCCGTTCGAGCAGGATGACCGACTCGCACCGGCGACCTCCGCTCGATCGGCGGAAGACGAGGCGAGCTCGCTCGACGAGGCGTCGCTGGAGGAACTGAAGCGCGCGGAGGCGTACTCGCGAAGGTTGTCGCCGCCGCGCACAACGAGATCGGACTCCTGCGGGCTCAAGCGCAGGACTTCCGCGGCGCGAGCGCCGCAAGTCAGGCCTCGCCGCGAAATGGAACCCACGACAGGAGGGTCTAGGTTCGACCTCGGCCTCGCCCGCTACAAGACGGAGTCGTATGCGGAGGCCGTCCCCGCCCCTCTCGAGAACGAGCTGGAGGTCCATCCGGACAACATCGCCGCGCGCTGGCTTCTCGGCCTGAGCTGCTTCATGCTGGGCGACTCCGCGAAGACCTCGGAGATGCTGCGCGACGTCGCTGCTTCGGACTCGACGAACATGAGTGTGCTCTACGCCCTTGCCTCGTCGCTGCTCGACCTCGGGAAGGCGTCGGAGGCCCACGAAGTCATCCAGCGGATCGCCGCGCAAGCTCCTGGAGGACCCGCAACGCCACATCCTGTCGGGCGGGAGCGATTCGCTCGAGGGGACAGCCCTGGAGCGCTCGCCGAGTTCGAGGCGGCCGCGAAGCTCGGCGCGCAGGACCCGTTCGTCCACCGCGAGTTCGGTCGAGCGTACATCGCCGCCGGCCGCAAGGAGGAGGGCAGGCGCGAGCTCGAGGTCTCCGAACGGCTTCGGAAGGCAGCGGGCCGCACGAATCCCTGATCCGGAGAGCAGCCGCGAAGCAGCGGCATTCACGCTGTCATCGGCGCTACAATCGAAGAGCCAAAGCTGGAGGTAAGCCGGCATGCCTTCGGGACAAGAGCGTCGCTGGTCGCGGTCATCATTCCGATTCTCGCCGCACCGGCCGGCGTGGCCGACGCCCAAAGCAGCGCGGTCCGCTTCTCGGACGTGACGGCGCCGACCGGCATCACGTTCAAGCACGTCTCTCGCCCGAGAAAAGGTACATCGTCGAGTCGATGAGCGGCGGCGTAGCGCTCATCGACTACGACAACGACGGCCTGCTCGACATCTACTTCGTCAACTCTCTGACCGTCGATACTGGTGAAGTCGAAGGAACAGACCGAAGCGCGTCTCTACCGCAACAACGGCGACGGCACCTTCACCGACGTGACCGAGAGGGCTCGGCGTGGGCGACATCGGCTGGGAATGGGCGCGGCCGTCGGCGACTACGACAACGACGGCTTCGACGATCTCTACGTCACCTGCGTCGGGCCGGACCACCTGCTTCAAGAACAACGGCAACGGCACATTCGCGGACGTGACGGCAGAGCGGGCGTGGGCGACCCGCGATGGTCGACGGGGGCATCGTTCGTCGACTACGACCAGGACGGCACCTCGACCTCTTCGTCGCGAACTACGTGGCCTTCGACTTCAACAACCTGCCCGAGTTCGGCAAGGACAAGACCTGCCAGTTCAAGGGCGCTCGCCGTCCAGTGCGGCCCGAGGGTCTGCCCGGCGCGGGCGACTCGCTCTACCGAAACAACGGCGACGGGACCTTCACCGACGTCCGAAGAAGGCCGGCGTCTCGGACCCGAACGGGTACTACGGAATGGGCGTCATCTGTAGCGACTTCGACGAGGACGGCCTCATCGACATCTTCGTCGCCAACGACTCAACGCCGAACTTCCTCTACCACAACAACGGCGACGGCACGTTCAAGGAGATCGCATTCTGTCGGCACCGCGCTCAACGAGAACGGCAGCGGCGGGATGCATGGGCGTGACGGTCGCCGACTACGACCACGACGGAAAGCTCGACCTCTTCATTACCAACTTCGACGACGATTACAACGTCCTCTACCGCAACGACGGTCGCAACTCCTTCGCCGACGTCTCGTACGCGGCCAAGGTCGCCCCGGTGAGTTCCCTACGTCGGCTGGGGGACCAAGTTCTTCGACTACGACAACGACGGGTGGGTTGACCTGTTCGTCGCCAACGGCCACGTCTACCCGCAGATAAAAAGACTACCACCAGCGCAACTTCGTCCACCGAAACAACCGCGACGGAACGTTCACCGAGGTCGCCGAGCAACTCGGCGCGCCGTTCGCAGAGGAGCGAGCCGCCGCGGGGCGCGCCTTCGGCGACATTGACAACGACGGCGACATCGACATTGTCATCAACAACCTCGACGGTGCGCCGCAGCTCCTGCGCAACGACGGCGGCAACGCGAACAACGCCGTCCTCATCAAGACGGTCGGCGTAAAGAGCAACCGGGACGGCATCGGCGCGCGGGTGAAGGTGGTCTGCGGCGAACTGGCGCAGAAAGACGAAGTGCGCAGCGGCGACAGCTACATTTCGCAGAGCGACCTGAGACTGCACTTCGGACTCGAGAAAGCGGACGAAGATCGACCTCGTCGAGATCCGGTGGCCGAGCGGCGCGGTCGACACCGTGACCGGCGTCGGCGCGAACAAGATCGTGACGATCAAAGAAGGCAAGGGGCTGGTCGCGCAAGGAGTTCACGAGGACAGCGCCGCGCTAAGTGACTTGGAAAAACAGACCATCCACGAAGATCTCTTCCGAGTCCCTAATGTGTTGGTATCGGGCCGGCCGACAGGGAGCCCCTGCTCTCCCCGGCCTCACTTCTCGAAAGCGATGTTGTCGACCACCACGGTCCCTTTCTCCAGCGTGCATTTGTCGCAGAACACGCCCACCGTGATGGAAGTCAACTTCTTGAGGACGTCCCGCTTGAGGTCCAGGGGCATCGGCCCACTCGGGCTGGCTGAAGGAGTCGAGCTTGAGTTTGTACGTATTGAAACCCGGAGACAGCCGGAAGGTCGCCGTCGGATACCCCGCCTCGAGATTGGCCCCTGACCGCGAGTAATGAGTTCGAGTCGTATGGGCTGGGGGCCCTTGGCAAAGACCCGCAGCGTGATGAACTTATAGCCGCTCACGTCGTCAGCCACGAGTTTGCCGTCTTTCTCGGGCTGCCCGAACACCTCCATATTGACTCCCGCCCACTCGTTTGGTATCCGCAGTTCGTAATCGAAGGCGGCCGCAATATCGTCCGTCCGTCACCCGCGCGGCCGCGGGCGCGGGCGGATCCGCCTTTTCCAGACCACGGAATTGGCGGCGGATTTGCCACGTTCTGGGAATACCGATTCAACCGAGTCATACCACCCCGCTTGCTTACGGGCCGGCCGTTCTGAAGGTCCTGGAAGTCGGCATACACGAGCTTGGAGCCGTCGGATTCGGCAGCCTTCGAGGCCTCCCCGATTGGGCAGGGACCGAGCCGGCGGCCACGAGAGGATCAGGGCCGCGACGGCCCCGGAGCGGAAAACGGGCATTCTCTTCATCGACGTACCTCCGACGGACCAGATATTCGGACGCTCAGCCTGCCGACGGCGAGCTCGCACGCCGGCGCTTGGCTCCGATCCATTCCGACCTTTCCAAGTTGGGGATTTGAGAAACCGATACGTGCTTCGCCGATCGGCCGGACGCGTGTCGCGTCGATCGAGCACGAGTATACCGCGGTCACCGCTCGCCCAAGCGGAGCGGGACAGAAACCACTCGCGGGCGTGAAGGCCCCCTCAGAAGTCACATGGCGACGTCAACGCGGGCACCGGCGCAGGGACGGTGTCGCGAAACTTGACGGCCCGCGGCGCATCGCCGCGACCTTCGCCTCGACCTCTTCGGGCGTAGAGCCCGGCCTTCGCTCGTGGAATACCCAGTCGATGTCCTCGTGGTAGCGGCGCATGTCCCTGGCCTCGATCGACCCGTCCTTGATGAACCAGAGGTTGAAGTTGATCGACATGTGCGACTCGGGGTAATACTTGCCCGCCGTGCTCGGCCACAGCTTGCCGTCGACGAAGTACCTCACCCTGCCGTCGGCGACCTGGGTGACCAGCGTGTGCCACCCCGCCTGGCTGCCGCCGATGCGTGGTGAAGACGTTGTCCTTCTTCCAATTCGGCTCCGGGCTGAAGGTCTCCCACGTGGTCCCGTAGAGCGTCGACCCGGATTACCCCAGCCGCCGTTCGGCAGGTACTCGAAGTCCAGCTCGCTGTAGTCGAGGTCCATCGGCGCCTTCAGCGGGCTGATCGTGTAGAAGCTCTGCACGACCTGGTCGCCGCCCGGGCCGAGACCGGGAGGTCGGTGAAGCGGACGCGGGCGGCGTACGTGCCTTCCAGGTACTTGCGCTGGTGGCAGATCTGGGTCTGGTTGGTGTTCGCGCCCGTGCCGTCGGTGGAGGAAGTCATGCGCAAAATGCGGTTGCCGGGCTCGTCGGGGTCCTTCAGGAATGACACGCCTTCCTTCGCCAGCTCGCACCGGGAATTCCGGGCCAGCCGGCCACCGTGCGCACGATCCAGCCGTGCTTCGCCCAGTGCCCATCGGTCGGAGTAGTTAAAGTCGTCAAAGAAAACCTGCGACGGACGGCTCTCTTGGTCGGCATCTTACCGAGCGACGCGGGTCCGGCGTCGCCGCGGCGGATTGCTTGCGGCGAGCTCCGGTGCGAGCCGCCGACGCATTCGGGGGCGAGCCGTTCCAATTGCAAGCAGATGGGTGATGCACAGTGCAGTTAAAGAGAGTGCCCAGTGTTTTGCAGACGTTCATCGTTTGATGACGAAGGACGCCCGTGGTTCACGAGCTTGCGTCGCAACATGTCCCTGGTCTCGACGTCGCCGTGTATCGGCCCGCCGGAAATCCGGCAAGGCCCATGTACTTGGCAAAGTCAGGTGCGGCACCGGCTCCATCAGAGCTTCCCTCAGCTCGTAGTTCATCGACCTCGCCGGCACCTCATTGTCCCTCGCCAGCGTCACGGTAACCCTCACCTGCGGCTTACCCGTCTGGGTCTGTCGCGTTGTCTACACAATCTGAAGAAGATGATTAGGTTATCCGTGGCGTCTGAAACTCCCGCGCGGGTGAGGTGCGGATTTGCACTCGCTTCCGCGGTGAACACGTCACCCGATCCGGCGGCCCCGAGCGTCTGCATAGCCGGCTCGACGTAACGGCTCAGCACCGCCTCGGTCGACGAAAACTCGGTGCCCGCGTCCGGGAACACCAGCTTTTCGCGCTTCCGCCGTCATCTTTCCCGACAGCCGGTCCCGAACGATCAGCTCAACATCGTAGCACCCCGGCTCCAGCTCCACATCCTGGCGGTAAAAGATCTTGTTGCTCAGAATCGCCTTGTACTGCCCGGCGGACAGCCTCACGTCGAAACCCCACCCAGCCGCGACAGGATCCTCTCCTGCGTTCCCCTCGACCACGCCGAGGACGTCGAGCTGCATCCGCTGTCGTCGCCCCTTCGCTCGAACTTCACCGCGCCGGGCGGCACCTCGAACGACAGCGGGACATGTTTTTCTGCTTGAGCATCGCCCTGCTGCTGACACTTATTCGTTCAGGTTCAGGTATTACTAGGCCTTAAATAACATGCTGGTCCGCTTCAGTCAGCTGGTCGTCGAGCAGCCCAGGATTTCAGAGCTCGACATCAATCCCTTGTTGGCGTCGCCGGCCGGCATCGTGGCCCTGGATGCTCGAGTGGTGCTGCACGGCTGGACCGTGCGCGAAGCGATCTGCCGCGGTCAGCCATTCGCCCTTATCCGACTCAGTATGCGAGCCCGTTTCGTCTCTCGGACGGTACGGATGTCATGATTCGGCCGATACGTCCGGAAGACGAGCCGCGCATCGCTGACTTGCATCGCCAGTTGAGCGAGCGCAGCGTGCGCCTGCGCTACTTCCAGCCGCTGCAGTTGTCCCAACGCACCGCGCACGAGCGGCTGATTTGAGTCTGCTTCAGCGACTACGAAAGAGAAGTGGCGTTGGTCGTCGAGCGACCGGCGGCTGGCGGGCCCGGCGAGCTACTGGCAATAGGCCGGCTCAGTAAAATTCCGGGGCAAAATCAGGCTGAGTTCGCGATCGTGATCAGCGATGAGTCTGGCAGCGCCGCCAGCTCGGTACCGAGCTGCTCCGGCGCCTGGTTCAAATCAGTCGAGACGAACACGTGTCGGCCATCATCACCAACATCTGCCCGACGACGCGACATGCGGGCGCCCCGTCTCCGGACGCCTTCAAGCTGCGCTACGAGCCCGGCGACAGCGTCGTTCGGGCGCTGCTGCCGCTCGCCGCCTAGCCGGCTTGCGCATGCGGGAAGCAGTTGGCTCGCGCGTTCGAAAGGAATGTTGACGAACTTTGGAAGTCTGAGGCGTTCTGACGATCAATTCATCGGTGACCGCCGCGCAAATGTGATGTCGCGCGACTATTCCCCGCGCGCAGAAACCAGCGCGGGGCCCGCACGCGGCCCTTGGCGCACGGAGCTGGCCTGTTGCAACGGGCCCGAGTACATTCGGAGGCGTCCGGGACAGGCATCCGCGGCCAGCAGCATGATAGGGCGCTTTGCGAGCCGCGCTCTATCTCCTCGGCGCGGACTCGATTGCCGGACGAGAGGACGAATGCGCGAATGCGATTGAGGATAAGCAATAGGACGGTGACCGCGGCAGCAGGTTTGGTGCTCGCGTGCAGCTCAGGGACCGGCACGATGGGCACGCCGAGCGAATCAATCGCAGGCGGCGGCAACGGACCCGCAATGGGTCCCAATACCTCCACTGGAACTGGCACAGCGATGGGCGGCAGCGCAGCGGTGGGAGGAGCTGCCGGAGCCGCTGGGGCAGGCGGCAGCTCTGCGACGTCGGCAGGCGCTGGAGGTAGCGCCACGGGCGGGGCTGGTGGCGGTACCGCGGGCAGCGGTGGCGTGCTGGGGACCGGCGGCTCGATGGCAGGCAGCGGCGGAGCTGCCGGGGCGAGCGGCGGCGGCGGCGGCGGCATGGTCCCCGGAGAAACGAAGCCGACCGTCACGGCGCCCGCCAGCAGCAAGGTGCCGAGCGACTATTTCGTGTTGGGCGAAGCACGCCTGCTCAACAACAACTGGGGTGCTCAAGCGCTGGGCTGCAATGCGCCCTACGAAATCTTCGTCAACGCCGACAAGACATTCGGCTGGAAGTGGGATCGCACGCGCACGAAATGTGGCGGGTAACTGTCCAAGCCCGACTATCCGGAAGTCGAGTTCGGGATGCACCCGTTTGGGGTGAGCCAACAACTCATCACCAGCCCCGACTACTCGTCGACGACGGTCTTGCCAATCCAAGTGAAAGACGTCACGACGGCCAGCGTCAAAATCGAAGGCTTGAGCATCGCGACGACGTCCGACGCGGCCTGGAACATGAACTTCGAGATGTGGTTCTGCGAACAGCACCCCGCCACCGGCACGCACACCACCGCCTACGGCGAAACCATGAACTGGTTCGGTTGGAGCAGCGACCAATACAATTGGAACGGCGTGCTCGGCAGCCTCGAAGCCGGGCAGAGCTACGACCTCCTTCACTCCGACGATCACTGGCCTGCCGGGCAGGCTCAGCAGTGGAAGTACCGCCAGTATCGGCTGAAGAGCTCGAGCAAGCAGTTCAACGGCACCGTCGACGTCAAGAAGATCTGAGCACCTGGTGAACCAAGGCTGGCCCAGCAGCCTCTGGATCGCGCGTTTCGAGGTCGGCACCGAGCTGGACGACGGCAGCGCCGGCACGGTGACAATCAAGAAGATCACCTTCGAAGTGAACGGCCAACAACGGGCGACCGAAATCCGTTAGTCCCTCGCATGTCGTGGTAGCTGAACTTCTCGACCTCGGTTGACATGCCGAGTGCCGCGTAGAGCAAGCTACGTGCCAATCGCTTCTGCGCGATTTTCTTGCGACGCTGACTGAGGCGGCCGCAGACTTTCGCGCACGCGAAGAATCAGCGCCGCGCGCCGCAGGTCTTGCGTGGGTCTTGCACGCACATCACGCGCATTTGCTCAGTTTCGACGTCGAGCCGACCCGGCCCCGTGTTGGCCGGGTCCTTGCACCTCTCAACGCCGAGATAGTCCCGAAAGCTCGAGACCCCATCGAGAAGAGAAAGGTCCTGCTGGTCGACGGAGACTACCGTACAGCGCAGCGCCTGGCGGAGATGCTTCGCGATGACGGCTTCGAGGTCGATGTCGCTCGCGATGGCTCAGCGGCGATTGCCCGTCTGGCTCGGGGCCCGGTGCCCGATGCGCTCGTGAGCGAGCTCAAGCTGTCGCTGGCCGATGGCGCTGCGGTGGCCCGCTTCGGTCGCGCGCAGCACCCCGGGCTGAGGGTGGTGTTCGTCGCTCGTGATCCGAACCTGCTCGCACCGGGCCTGCTTGCGGGTGCCGCACCTCACGTGCTGACCAAGCCGCTCGACTACGGTCGCCTGCTCGAGGTCTTGGGAGGTCCGACTTCCGGTGGGGAAAACGGCTCGGTTACCGCTTCGGCCGGGGACGCGCGGTGAAGGTGTTAGAAAGGAACGGTCGCAGGCATGATAGAGACCCGCTTTCACCAGATCAAACGCTACGTGCGTCTTGGTGAGCGCGACGGCCAGCTGCTACGTGCCTTCGGCCAGCTGCGCTTCAGCCAGAGCTGCCGCGCATTGCCAGTGACTTCTACGATCGCATCCGTGAGCACGAAGAAGCCCACGCGGTCTTCACGGAGAACAATGCATTTTTTTTTTCGTTTTTCTGCCGATATTGTTACTGTAGTTACTCGTTCGTCGTGTATGCTACCAAGTCCGAGCAGCAACAAAAGCTCGTCAGTGATTACTGGCAGCACGCGGCCGTTCCCGCTTACAATCGCATGGGCATTCAACCCATCGGCGTTTTCACCGAATTGGAAGATTCGCCCACCAACAGAGTTTACGTTCTCATCCCTTTCGATTCAGCGGACGGCTTCGCCCGAGTTCCGGCCAGGCTGGCTGCCGACACCCTTTACCAGAAAGCCACCGCTGAATACATGGCCGTCCCGAAGTCCGACCCGGCCTATGTGCGCTTTGAAAGCTCCCTGCTCGTGGCCTTCGACAGCATGAAAAAACTGGCCGTGCCCCCGTCGGCGGCGGAACATAAGCCGTGGATTTTCGAGTTGCGCACCTATCAAAGCCACAGCGAAAGCAAGGGCATCAACAAGGTCGAAATGTTCAACCAGGGCGAAGTGCCCCTGATGCAAGA
Source organism: uncultured Chloroflexia bacterium (assembly GCA_963778645.1). Taxonomy (GTDB): domain Bacteria; phylum Chloroflexota; class Limnocylindria; order Limnocylindrales; family CSP1-4; genus SPCO01. The sequence continues at coordinate 30,239 of CAVZVH010000034.1, read as the reverse complement.
GGTCGGGTTGTCCCCGGTTTTTTTCGCTCAGACCGTGGTCGGTTCGGGAATGCCCAACCTCGTTTATATGCTTTCGGGCGAAAACCGTGACGAACACAAAAAACATTTCAAGGCCTTCGCCGACGCGCCCGCGTGGAAAAAGTTGAGCAGTGACCCGAATACAAGGACAACAGTCTCCCGAATCATCAGCATCTTCTTGAAGCGTACGTCCGCCTCCAGATGAGGGATAACGACCTTACGCAGCCGCCAGTGCATGCACGTCGAGCAAGTCGCCAGTATGGGCGGGGCAGACCTGGTTGGCCATCAACGTGACGACCGCAATCGTATCGCCATCAGATGACGCCCGCCAGACTCCCGGCTTCACGTCAGGCCGTAACAACTCCGCTTTCTCATAAAGTCTTTTATCCGACGTTCACGTATGAATTTTTTTTGACCCGCCGAAACTCCGCTGGCTCGCCGTGGCGCTCGCCGTACTCGCCGGCAACGCCGAGCCGCCGCACCCTCCACGGGGACGAACGCACCGTTTGAACTGCGCGACGGCGACCGCGTGCTGTTCATCGGCGACACGTTTTTCGAGCGCGAGGTGGATTACGGACACATCGAGACGCGGCTGACAGCGACGTTCCCGATCGCAACGTCACCTTCCGCAATCTTGCCTGGGCCGGCGACACGCCCATGGGACGGGCACGCGCGAGTTTCGACTGGAACAAGACCGAAGCCGACTGGCTCAAGCGCGTGAAGGAGCAGCGCGCTGGTGAAACCGACGGTGGCGTTTCTGAGCTACGCGCATGACGGCGGCGTTCGGAAGCTGCGAACAGAAGACGCCGCAGATCAGCAGGCCAGACTCGAAAAGTTCGAGACCGACCTGGGAAACTGATGGATGCCATCGAGGAAGTGAGCGGGCAGAAGGTGAGGTTCCGTATTGTTCGGGACGACACTGCAGGAACGCCATGAGGTGGGTGCGGTTTCAATCAGGTTTTGCAGAAAGTAATTTCAGACGACGCGCCGATCACGCCGACGGAGGATGTACGTCCAGATTTTCCCGGCAACGAAGCGCAACGTTCTTTTCATTGCTCAGGCTCTATGAACGAGTCAAGGTGGACGACCTGGCTCCACACCGGTCAGGATTCGCTCCGAACGCGCCGGGTAATGCTTGGGCGTCCTTGGAAATGATCAATCAACTCGGCTTGACGGAACGGCTGCAGCAACACGCGCAGGTGGGAGCGAGCCTCCGCTCAAGCAAGTCCTCTGATCCAGCGCTCGCGCCAAGCTCCGGTGAGGGGCAGGCCAACTCCAATCCAACTAAGCATGCTCAGGTTGCACGCTCAGGTCGGCGATCTTCTCATAGTTACTTTCACCGGCACACCGGATCGGATGCCGCCAGCATGTGGAACGGGTCAAAGCGGATGGCAACCTGACCCTGCCACTCCTTGGGGCGGTGAAAGCGAAGGACAGAACCGCGGGTGAACTTCAGCAAGCCATTCATGATGCTCACGTGCCAAAGTATTATGTCGGCCTCACCAGTCACCGTGATCGTTTATCGACAAGAACGCATCCCACTGGCACGGACGTTACCAGCCGCGACCGGCGGCCGGAGGTTTGACGGAGTCCCGGAAGTCCGAAGCAGTACTGCCAGCATGACCAGCCACCAAGTTCTGCCTCAATGCCATCCGCAAAAAGAACGAACTCTTCTTCCATCGCTGGCGCCGGCGAACTGGACCTACCTCCTCGGCTTCCGCAAACACGAGCAGGGCCAAAACGCCGTCGAGATTCCCAAGTTCGAGCCACTCATCGCCGAATGGGAAGCGCGCATCGCCAAGCTGCGCGACCTGAAACACCAGGACCCGGCGACGGTGAAGGAAGTGCAGGCGCTGCTCGCCGACAAACCGCACGAACACCGCGATCCGAATTTCAAGGACGCAGCCCCTGCCGACCTTCGACGTCGCCGACGGTTTCGAGGTCACGCTCTGGGCCGAGAATCCGCTGCTCTACAAACCGATTCAGATGAACTGGGACGCCCAGGGCCGGCTGTGGGTCGCCAGTTCGCGAGTGTATCCGCAGATTCGCCCCGGCCAGGAGCCGCGGACGCCGTCATCGTCCTCGAAGACACCAACGGCGATGGCAAGGCGGAAACGTCCACCGTGTTCGCCGACGGCCTGCTGATCCCGACCGGCGTGCTGCCCGACGACCAGGCGGTTGCTACGTCGCCGCGAGCCACCAATTGCTGCACTTCGCAGACACGAACGGCGACGGCAAGGCCGACGTGAAGAAGATCGTCCTGTCCAGCTTCGGCACCGAGGACACGCATCACAATCTGCACACGCTGCGCTGGGGTTACGACGGTCACCTCTACATGAACCAGTCCATTTACACCCACACGCACGTCGAAACGCCGCACGGCGTCGTGCGCCTGAACAGCGGCGGCATCTGGCGCTTCGATCCGGCCACTGGCGGATGGAGATTTTCACCAAGGGCGGTTGCAATCCGTGGGGCCATCACTGGGATCAATACGGCAACGATTTCTTCACCGACGGCCGGGGGCAAGGGCATCTATCACGCGATGGAAGGCGCAACCTATTTCACCTACGCCGACATGCGCCGCGAAGCCGACAGCGTCACGCCCGGCAACTGGCCGAAGTTCTGCGGCCTCGAACTCATCCACTGCCCGCACTTCCCCGCCGACTGGCAGGGCGACGCGATCACCTGCGACTTCCGCGCGCATCGCATCGTGCGCTTCAAGCTGAACGAGGCCGGCTCGACCTTCGCCGGCAAGGAAATGCCCGACCTGCTGCGCTCCACCAACGTGACGTTCCGTCCGATTGATGTGCGCATGGCCCGGACGGCGCGCTCTACATCGCCGACTGGTCCAACCCGATCATCCAGCACGGCGAAGTGGATTTCCGCGACCGCGCGCGACCACGAGCACGGCCGCATCTGGCGCGTGACGGCGAAGGCCGTGGTAAAGCCCAGGACCTCGCAAAGCTCAGCTCCGGAAAGTTGACTCGACCGGACGATATCGAACAATGGTGCGGGAACAGGAACAGGCGAGGCGGCTCTCCAGGAGCGTGAGGCGGACACAGTCGCTGAGGCGAAGCGCTGGCTGGCGGACAAAGCAACCGCCCACGCAGCGGTGGTTTCGTTTTTCGCCGCGGCCGTGTTCTGCATGTCTTCAACCAGTACCGTATTGCTATGCGCTGACCGATGAGCGGCCGCTTCCCGCGCGCCTGGTCGTCGCGCCCCGGACCCTGCCCGTGTCGGACACCGGATCGGCTCGTGCCCCGATCGGCGAGCGGCGCGCGCGGCAGGGCCTCGTCCATGACCCGGCCCTGTTCGGCGGCGTCCGGCCCTTCCAGCCCGGCGACCCGCTGCGCCGCATCCACTGGCGGGCGACGGCCCGCGATCGGCCGGCCGGTCAGCCGCCGCTGGGAGCCCGCCGGATCGCGGCAGGTCGTGCTCGTGCTCGACGTCCAGACCCTGTCCGGCCCGGCCTGGGAGATGAGCTGGGACCCGGACGCGTTCGAGGGGCTGTGCGTCGGCGGCCGCCTCGCTGGCTCGCGCGGCGCTGGACGGCGGAGCGGCGGTCGGGCTGGCGGCGGCCGGCTTCTCGGGCACCGCCCAGCGGGTCGCCTACCTCCCGAGCCGGGCCGGGCCGCCCAGCTGGGACGGGTCACCGACCTCCTGGCCCGCCTGGGGCCGATCAGCTCCGGCTCGCTCGGCAGCCTCCTGACCTGGCTCGTGCGCCGCGTGCCCGTCCGGCGCGAGCCTGGTGATCCTCACCGCCCGGCCGCCGGTCGCTGTCGGCCCGGTCGCTCCGGCGCCTGGCGGCGTCGGGCTACGGCGTCGAGGTGCTGCTCCTCGGCAGCGACCCCGCGGCCGCGGAGGCGGTGACTCCGCGGCACGGCCGGTCGGGAATCCCGGCCCGGTCGATGACCCTCGACCCGGACTGGGAGACGGCCGATGTGGTCGCACTTTCCGCCTGACCCGGTCCCGCTCGGGGACGAGCCGGAGCGGCAAGCCGGCCGCTAGCACCGGCGCCCGGCCCGACCGTCGCGCCTGCTCCCGGTCGCGCAGTGCCTGGCCGAGGGCGGCTGGCTGGCCGTCGTCGCGGCCGCGATCCAGGCCACTGTTCGGCGAGGTCGCCGATCATCGGTCCGTTCGAGTTCGCCATCCTGGCCGGCATCGGGATGGGCTGGGCGCGACGCCGCCGGTGGCGGACGCGCGGCATGGGAGGCGTTCGGCCTCCCGATCCTCGCCGTGGCGGCGGGCACGCTCTGCTGGCTGCTGGCGCCCGAGGTCCGGATCGCCCTGGTGGAGGGCAGATCCCACAGGCGGCGCTGAGCCGCGCACCCCGGCGGCTGGATCGGTGCGCGTGGCGGTCTACCGCGGCCACGCGCATCACGCTCGCGAAGGCGGACGAGGAGGTGCAGGACACGCTCATGCGGTGGGGCCTGCCCGCCCTGGCCGTGGCCTGGCTCGTCGGCGACCCTCGCGGCTCGGGCGGCGAGTCCGCGTGCTCGTCGACGCCTTCACCGCGGTCGCCTTCATCGGCTCGCTGCGTGTTCATCGGCGCCGGCGTGCTGGCCCTGGGCCTCGCCCGACTGGCCGCCGTCCGCGGCGACGGACCCGGCGGCGGATCGTGGTTCGGATTTGCGCTGGTGGTGGCCCTGGGCATCACCGTGATCGGGATCCCGGCCGCCGTTCCTGCTCGGCGTCCCGCTCGAGGCGCTGGTCGTGGCGCTGCGTGGCCCCCATCCGGGTGATCGGCGCGTTCCTCGTGCTGCTGCTGCTCCCCGGTCGTGCTGCTGGCCGCCCTGTTCGTGGACCTGGCGCAGGGATCCTGCCCGCGGGCTTCGGGGCGGGGACCATCCGGCTGCCCACCATCGACGTCGGGCGTCACCCAGCCCACCGAGCTCGCTGCCGGGGATCCTGTTCTACGTCGTGGTCGGGACGATCATCGCCTGCTCGAGCTCGCGGCCGTGGCCCTGTACCTGTGGTGGCGATGGCGCGAGCGGCGGGAGATGGCGGCCCTGCTGTCGGAGGTCGCCGAGGAACGCGACGGTCGTCTTCGACGGGCCCGCGACCGCCCCGAGCCGCCGCCGACGGGACCGCCACGACCCGGTGGGCGCCTACCTGCTGGCCCTCGACGCCCTCGCCCGACGACGGCCCGCTGGGCGCGACGGCCAGCGAGACGCCGCGCCAGCGCGGCGGACCCGAGCCTGGCCCTGGCGGCGTGGCTCGCTGGCGGCGGCTCCGCTCGCCGCCTGGCCGCGGCCTACCAGCTGGTGCGGCGCCGGCCGCCGAACGGATGACGGCGCGGGCGCAGGCCATGCGCGCACTCACGTTGATATGGGTGTTGACAACGCCATTGTCAGAGATTAGGGTCCGGAGCGGCCGTCCACCGGCCGCATGAAACGCACCAGTCGCGCCCCGGAGGTTAGCCATGGGCCATCTGACCCGCTTCGATCCCTACCGATCCCTTCGACGAGTACGCGGGCCCCTGCCTGGCGCTACTTCCTCGGCGAGACGCTGACTCCCCTGGTCGACGTCCACCAGACCGATGACGACGTCGCGTGACCGTCTCCCTCCCGGCATCAAGCCGCGACGATGGAGCATCACGCTCACGGGTCGCACCCTCGTCGTCAGCGGCGAGCTGAAGGCCGACGAGCAGGTCGAGCGCGAGCAGTACGTCTACCGCGAGCGGCGCGTCGGCACCTTCAACCGCCGATCCAGCTCCCGTCCGCGTCGTCGGCGAGAAGGCAGAGGCCACCTTCGACAACGGTCTCCTGCGGCTGTCCATCCCGAAGGCCGAGGAGTCCAAGCCGCGCCAGATCGAGATCAAGGTCCCGACCGCGTGACCTGGACTCGCGACCGAAAGCGGCCGCGCTACTTCATCAGCATCGCCGCCGAGCTGGCGGCGTGCCATCCCCGCACGCTGCGGATCTACGACGAGGAGGGCCTCGTCTGCCCGCAGCGGCGCAACAACCTCCGTCTCTACAGTGAGGCCGACATCGAGCGGGTGCGTATCATCCGTTTCCTGACCCGTCGCCAGCGGGTGAACCTCGCGGGCGTGCGAGGTCATCCTGCAGCTCGAGGCGACTCGGCAAGATCCGGGTCTACGACCTGTTCGATGAAGACGATGTCGAACGATTACGTCCAGGCGCGAGCCCGAGGCCGAGCCCGAGCCGCGCTCGCCGAAGGAGCAACCCGAGCGTGGCAACTGAGACCAGACAGCAGGACATCCCCGAGATCGACGCCGACCGACGAGGACGACACCGGCGACGACGACGTCGACCGACATCCAGGTGCTGCCGCTCGTCGCGCTGCGCGACACCGTCATCTTCCCCGAGATGATCGTGCCGCTCGAGGTCGGCCGCGACCGCAGCGTCAAGGCGCTCGACCGCGCCGTGCGCGCACTCGCAGCCGGTGGCCCTCGTCACCCAGCGCTCGAGCGAGCAGGAGGAGATCAACAGCGTCGACGAGCTCTACAGCGATCGGCACGCTGGCCAAGATCGCCCAGGTCATCCGCCTCCAGGACGGCACGATCCGCGCCATCGTCCAGGGCCAGCGCCGGATCCGCCTGCTCGACCTGGTCCAGACCGATCCGCACCTCGAGGCGCGCGTCGAGGTCATCGACGACGAGACGGAGAAGACCCTCGAGATCGAGGCGCTCATGGCCTCGATCCACGGCCAGATCGAGCAGTACGTCAACAGCGGCGCGTCGGTCCCGCCGGAGGTGGCGGTCGCCGCCCGCAACATCGCCGACGGCGGCCTGCTGGCCGACATGACCGCCTACAGCGCCGGAGATGACGACCGAGCAGCGCCAGGAGCTGCTCGAGACGATCGACGTCGCCGATCGGCTGCGCCTGGTCAGCGGCCTTCCTCGCCAAGCAGATCGAGGTCCTCGAGCTGAAGGGCCGGATCCAGACCGAGGTCAAGTCCGAGATGGACAAGACCCAGCGCGAGTACATCCTGCGCGAGCAGATGAAGGCGATCCAGAAGGAGCTGGGCGAGGACGACCCCGCCGTTGCCGAGGTCGACCGAGCTGCGCGAGAAGGTCGAGGCAGTCGGCCATGCCCGACGAGGTCAAGGAGAAGGCCCTCAAGGAGGTCGACCGCTCTGCGCCGGATCCCGAGCGCCTCGCCCGGAGCAGGGCGTCATCCGCACCTACGTCGACTGGCTCGTCAGCCTGCCGTGGGGCGTCGAGACCGATGACAACCTCGACCTCGACGAGGCCGAGAAGGTCCTCCACGAGGACCACTGGGGCCTCGAGAAGCCGAAGGAGCGGATCGTCGAGTACATGGCCGTGCGCAAGCTGGCCGAGAAGATCCGCTCGCCGATCCTGCTCTTCGTCGGACCGCCCGGCGTCGGCAAGACGAGCCTCGGCAAGAGCATCGCCCGCGCCATGGGCCGCAAGTTCGTCCGCATGAGCCTGGGCGGCATCCACGACGAGGCGGAGATCCGCGGCCATCGGCGCACGTACATCGGCGCGCTGCCGGGCCGGGTCATCCAGAACATCAAGACGGCCGGCAGCGCGAACCCGGTGTTCATGCTCGACGAGATCGACAAGGTCGGCATGGACTTCCGCGGCGACCCGTCGTCGGCGCTGCTCGAGGTGCTCGACCCCGAGCAGAACAACACCTTCCAGGACAACTACCTGGAGGTGCCGTTCGACCTGTCCAAGGTGCTGTTCATCGCCACCGCCAACATGCTCGACACGCATCCCGCCGGCCCTGCGCGACCGGATGGAGGTCATCCAGCTGCCCGGCTACACCCAGCTCGAGCGAGTGCGGATCGCGGAGCGCTTCCTCGTGCCGAAGCAGCTCGAGAGCGCACGGCCTGACCGACGAAGCAACCTCGACCTTCGAGGAGGACGCGCTCGTCCGCCTGATCCAGGCCTTCACCCGCGAGGCGGGCGTCCGGAACCTCGAGCGCGAGATCGCCAACGTCGTCGCGCAAGGTCGCGCGCACGCGTGGCGAGCGACGCGAAGACGAAGGTCGTCGTCAAGCCCGAAGACCTCGAGGAGTACCTCGGGCCGGCTCGCTTCGACTACGGCGAGCTCGAGGCGGAGGACCAGATCGGCATGGTGACCGGCCTCGTCGTCAGCGACGCCGGCGGCGACATCGTCCAGGTCGAGGCCACGAAGATGGACGGCAAGGACGACTTCATCCTGACCGGCCAGCTCGGCGACGTGATGAAGGAGTCGGCGCGTGCCGGGATGAGCTACATCCGGGCGCGGACGAAGGAGCTCGGGCTCGATCCCGGCCATCTTCGAGAAGACGACCGTCCACATCCACGTCCCGGCGGGCGCGACGCCCAAGGACGGTCCGCGCGCCGGCGTGACGATGGCCACCGCCATGGCCAGCCTGCTCACCGGTCGACCGGTGCGGCGCGACCTGGCCATGACCGGCGAGATCACGCTCCGCGGCCGGGTCCTGCCCGATCGGCGGCCTGAAGTCGAAGCTGCTGGCGGCGCACCTCGCCGGCGTGAAGACGGTCCTCATCCCGAAGCGGAACGAGAGGGACCTGGTCGACGTGCCGGAGGAGGTGCGCAACGCAGCTGCGGATCGTGCCGGTCGAGAACATGGACCAGGTGCTGGCCGAGGCGCTCATCGACGCGCCCCGGCCGGCCGCCCGGATCAAGGCCGAGCGCGACGAGCGCCAGGCACGGCGTCGCGCGCCGCCCGCGGCGAGCCCGCAAGCCCGCCGAGAAGCCGCCGATCGCCGCGACCGGCGACGGGCCGCGGCGACCAGCCGCCGGCAGGCCAGCCGGCCTGACGCACGCCTCGCTGACCGGCGGCGCGCGTTCGAGGCACGTCGCTCGTGATCGGGCTTGAGCGACCGATGGAGTACAAGGACTACTACGAGATCCTCGGCGTTCCGAAGACCGCCATCCAGGCCGAGATCAAGAAGGCCTATCGCAAGCTGGCCCGCGAGCTCCATCCCGACACGAACAAGGACCCGGACGCCGAGAAGCGCTTCAAGGAGGCGAACGAGGCGCACGCCGTCCTCTCCGACCCGAGAAGCGCAAGCAGTACGACGAGCTCGGCGCGAACTGGCAGGCCTACCAGCAGGCCGGCTTCGGGTCCGGCGGGGCGACCGACTGGGCCGGCTTCGGCGGCGCGCCGGGTGGAACGCGCTGGTCGTATCGCACCGCTCGTCCGGACGAGCTGGGCGGCGGCTTCAGCGACTTCTTCCGCGCAGTTCTTCGGCGAGCGGAGCCGGCAGCTCGTTCGGCGGGCGCCGACGGGCGGCGGCGTTCGAGTACGTCGACCTCTCGGACCTCGGCGGCGGCCGTCGAACGGCCAGCCGAGCCCGATCGCGTTCCGACGGCGCAGGCGACCGCGGAGGTGACCCTGGCCGAGGTGGCCACCGGCACCGAGCGGACTCGTCAACGTCAACGGCCGGCGGCTGCACGTGAAGATCCCCGCCGGCGTCAGCGACGGCTCGAAGGTGAAGCTGAGCGGCGCCGCCGACGGTGGCGACCTCGTCATCAACGTCAAGGTCAAGCCGGACCCGCGCTTCGAGCGCGACGGCGCCGACCTGCAGACCGAGCTGGCCGCTCACCCTGGCCGAGGCGCTCCTCGGCGCCGAGGTCCCGGTGCCGACGCCGACGGGAGCCGTGAAGCTTCGCATCCGCCCGAACACCCAGAACGGCCAGGTCATCCGCGTCAAGGGTCGCGGCCTGCCGAAGCGCGGCTCGTCGCAGAAGGGCGACCTCGATCGTGACGACCCACGTCGTGCTGCCGAAGCTCGACGAGGCGACGCGCGCGAAGCTCGAGCCGATCCTCGCGGAGCGATCCGCAGCCGGATCCCGACGGGAGGCTAGACCGATGCGGACCGACCGATTCACCCAGCGCGCGACCGAGGCGATCGTCGCGCGCGCAGCAGCTGGCCGAGTCCGAGGGCCATCGCCCAGCTCGAGGTCGCGCACCTGCTCCTGCGTCCTGGTCGAGCAGCCCGACGGCGTCGTGCCGGCGGTCCTCGACCGCATCGGCGTGCACGCCGGCATCGGTCGCCGAGGCGCTGCGCGCCGAGCTGGCGAAGCTGCCGAAGGTCTCCGGCGCGGCACAGCAGCTCCAGCTGTCGAACGAGGCGCGGCGCGTCCTGACCGACGCCCACGCGGTGGCGGAGCGGATGCGCGACGAGTACGTCTCGACCGAGCACCTGCTGCTCGCCACGCTCGAGGCCGGCGACTCGACGCGCGGCGCGCGTCCTGCGCGCAGGCCGGGCGTCGAGCCCGCATCGGTCCTGGAGGCGCTCACCGCAGATCAGAGGGAGCCAGCGCGTGACCAGCGAGAACCCCGAGGCGACCTACGAGGCGCTCGAGCCAAGTACGGCCGCGACCTGACCGATGCGGCGCGCGAAGGGCATGCTCGACCCGGTCATCGGCCGCGACGAGGAGATCCGGCGCGTCATCCAGGTGCTGAGCCGGCGGACGAAGAACAACCCGGTCCTCATCGGTGAGCCGGGCGTCGGCAAGACGGCCATCGTCGAGGGGCTGGCGCAGCGCATCGTGCGCGGCGACGTGCCCGAGGGCCTGAAGGACAAGCGCGTCGTGGCGCCTCGACCTGGGCGCGCTGGTCGCCGGGGCGAAGTACCGCGGCGAGTTCGAGGAGCGGCTGAAGGCGGTCCTCAAGGAGGTCACCGACTCCGACGGGCCAGATCATCCTGTTCATCGACGAGCTGCACACCGTCGTCGGCGCCGGCGCCGCCGAGGGCGCGATGGACGCCGCGCAACCTGCTGAAGCCGATGCTCGCCCGCGGCGAGCTGCACTGCATCGGCGCGACGACGCTCGACGAGTACCGCAAGCACATCGAGAAGGACGCGGCGCTCGAGCGGCGCTTCCAGCCGATCATCGTCGACCAGCCGAGCGTCGAGGACACGATCACGCATCCTGCGCGGCCTGCGCGAGCGATACGAGGTCCACCACGGCGTCCGGATCACCGACTCGGCGCTCGTGGCCGCGGCGGTGCTCAGCAACCGCTACATCACCGAGCGCTTCCTGCCGGACAAGGCCATCGACCTCGTCGACGAGTCCGCCAGCCGGCTGCGGATGGAGATGGACTCGATGCCCGCCGAGCTCGACGAGATCGAGCGGCGGCGGATGCAGCTCGAGATCGAGCGCGAGGCGCTGCGCAAGGAGAAGGACGACGCCTCCAAGCGCGCGGCTCGAGGCGCTCGAGCGCGAGCTGGCCGACCTGCGCGAGCGCGGCGACGTCGATGAAGTCGCAGTGGGAGCGCGAGAAGGAGGTCGTGCAGGCCATCCGCGAGACGCGCGAGGAGCATGGAGCGGCTCGGCCCCGAGATCGAGGCCGCCGAGCGGGCGGCCGACTACGCAGCGCGCCGCCGAGCTGCAAGTACGGCACGGCGACGCGAGCTCGAGAAGCAGCTGGCCGAGCTGGAGGAGGCAGCTGCGCGAGCTGAAGTCGTCCGGATCGGTCCTGCTCAAGGAGGAGGTCGACGCCGACGACATCGCCGCAGGTCGTCGCGCGCTGGACCGGCATCCCGGTCAGCCGCCTGCTGGAGGGCGAGACCGAGAAGCTGCTCCACATGGAGGAGCGGCTGCACGCGCGGCTCATCGGCCAGGACGAGGCGGTCACGGCCGTGTCCGACGCCATCCGTCGCGCCCGCGCCGGGCTGAAGGACCCGAAGCGGCCGATCGGCTCGTTCATCTTCCTCGGCCCGACCGGCGTCGGGAAGACGGAGCTGGCCCGGGCGCTCGCCGAGTTCCTGTTCGACGACGAGAACGCCCTGGTGCGGATCGACATGAGCGAGTACATGGAGAAGTTCGCCGTCTCGCGGCTGGTCGGCGCCCCGCCCGGCTACGTCGGCTACGAGGAGGGCGGCCAGCTGACCGAGGCGGTCCGCCGCCGGCCGTACCAGGTCGTGCTGTTCGACGAGATCGAGAAGGCCCACCCGGACGTCTTCAACGTCCTGCTCCAGCTGCTCGACGACGGGCGCCTGACCGACTCGCAGGGGCGGACGGTCGACTTCAAGAACACGGTCATCATCATGACCAGCAACATCGGCTCGACGTCGCTGGTCGAGGCGGCCGAGGCCGGACCCGAGGCGCTTCGAGGCCGCCGCGGAGCGCGTCCGCCTCCAGCTGCGCGAGCACTTCCGCCCCGAGTTCCTGAACCGCGTCGACGAGATCATCGTCTTCCGGCCGCTCGACGAGACGCAGCTGCGCGAGATCGTCGGGCTGCTCGCTGGCCGAGGTCAGCGGCCGGCTGGCCGAGTCCGGCATCGCGCCTCGAGGTGACCGATGCCGCGCGCGCTCCTCGCGCGCGAGGGCTACGACCCGGTGTACGGCGCGCGGCCGCTGCGCCGCGCCATCCAGCGCGCGATCGAGAACCCGCTGGCCCGCCGTCCTGGCCGGCGAGTTCACGCGCGGCGACACGTCCGCGTCGACGTCCGCGACGGCGCGCTGACCTTCGAGAAGGGACGGCACCCGATCGCCGGCGGAGGCATTACCGGGTACGCCGGCTGCTTAGCGTGTCGATCGTGCTAAGCGTGAAGGAGAGCGCCAAGCATCAACTCACCGTCCCGGCCGAAGCCTGCCGACCCCGGCGATCAAGGCAGGCGACCGGCTCACGGTGGTGGTTCGCGATGAGGAGATCGCCCTGATACCTCGACCGGTGAGTGCGGTCGAGCGGTTCGTGGCTCCGGTGGTGACTTCTGGGGTAACGATCCGGTGGCGTGGGTGCGCGCGCTCCGGGACGAGTGGGAGGACTGACGGTCGAGGCGCTCCGCCAACGGCATCGCCTCGTCGGGCTGGACAGCAATCTCTTCATCTTCCTCATGGAACGGGTCGAGCCATGGGATGGCCTGGTCCGGCGGGAGGTGATCTTGGCACGTCGAAACCGGCGCGTGCCGGGCGAGGGTGTCGGCCGTGGCCCTCGGGGAGGTGCTGGTCGGTCCGGCGCGCGTCGGCGAGCTCGCCCAGGTCAGCGATACGCCGCCATGCTCGATGACATTCCCGGTCTCTCCATCCAGCCGGTCAACACAGACACGAGGTCGCCGACGGGCCCGTCATCGCCGGCATCCGAGGGATGTCACTGTCCGATGCGATCCATCTCGCGAGCGCGCGCGCCGCGGGGGGGCCACCGCCTTCATCACCAACGACCGTCGGATTCGGGGAAACGCAAGCTCGAGGTGATCTACTTGGACGACTTGGTACCTACCGAGGTATGAGGAGAGTCCTCACCCACGCAGAGCCTGAACCGCGCCCTTCTGGCTCGGCAGCTGCTCCTCGAACGGTCGGCGCTATCGGTGCCGAAGGCGCTCGAGCAGATCGGTGCCGCATCCAGGCCCAGTACGCGCCCTCGACCTACATTCGGTTGTACACCAGCCTGAACCTGCTCGCCATGATCGACCTGGACCGCTGCTCGCGCGGCGGCAGGTCGTCCCAGCACCCATCGCTCCAGCATCCACTTCGTATCGCCGGCGCCTATTGGCCGTTCTGCGTGGGGATTACGGCCCGTCTCATCGAGTGGTGGCCACAGACCTGGGGCGGAGACGAGGCCCGCGGCGTGGACCTCGACGATGCGTCGCCGCTGGTCAAGCGGAGCTGGCCGGTCGAACCTGGGCACGCAGGGACCTGGACGCCCACCTCGGCGCACGGATCATCCGTCGGGGCTGGTCATGGTGCCGCTCGTCGGTGCCACCCGCGGGGACCTGGGACCACCGACGGGCAGACCTCTTTCAGCTCAGGCTCGGGATTGGCTTGGGCCCATCACATGCCGATGAAGACGCCGGCTCATCCCCCTGCTGCGCCGATACCTTGACGGCTTCAGGCCGCGCGACTGGCCGTGGCCGCGGAGTGGGCGGGGGTGGACACCGTCAAGATGGCAGCGACCGCCGAGCGATTGACCCTGTGGATCGGCCTCACCGAACGCGGGACGGAGCTGGTGGACCTGCCCCGCAGCCCCGCACTCCCCGATCCGGCAACCCCGGCACCAGTCCGGTTCCTCCCCACCTGGGACGCGACCCTCCTGGTCCATGCGCGGCGGACGGAGATCCTGCCCGAGGCGTATCGGTCACTCGTGTTCAGCACCAGGACGCCGCACTCCATCCCCACATTCCTGGTGGATGGGCAGGTGGCCGGCACATGGAAGGTCGAGCGGGCGGGCTCGAAGGCGACCCTGAACTACGTCCCGTTCGAGCGGCTGCCGGCCGCAGCGGACCAGGACGTTCGCGAAGAGGCCGGCGGCCTGGTGCGATTCATGGAGCCAGATGCAGCGCCGCACAAGGTGACACGGGGCCGGATGACGGGCTGACCTGGCGTCGAGCCGGATAGCGCGAGGCGGCGGTCGTCAGTCGTGGCTTCGACCGCCGCCCCGACTCCCGCCTAGAGGCTGCGGTTGACCTCGCGTTCGGCGTCCCGGCCCGCATCGGTCAGGTTGCCGTGGGCCTTGTCACCGTCGCGTTCGACGTCCCGGCAGCTCGCCGGCCCCGCCCTGCTGTCGTCGGCGACGTTCTCCGCTCCCTGCGATCGTCCTCTCCGGTTCCTTGGTTGTCGTCGAGATCGTCGGCTGCTTCCCTGGCGGCGTCGCCGGCGTTCCCGAGGTTCTTGTTGATGTCGTCACCCAGGTTGGCGACCTTGTCGTCGAGGTCGGTGGTGCCGTCCATCTTTCTCATGGTTTCCTTGGCCGTTTCCTCGGCCTCGCGTTGTACGCGCTTCGCGTCGTCCATCAGTCGAGTTCCCCCTGCTGCGCTCATGGGGCGCGGCGCGCCGCGTTGACTCCACGCTAGCGACGCATCGATTTCGGTTGCCGACCCGCGCGGGGGGCGCTTCTTGCGTCCGCCTTTCAAGAGACGTCCCTTTTCTGCGGGTCTGACGTGAGCAGATGCAAGTTTGTTGCAATCGACACGCCCCGGATGGTCCCTCGGCACGGCACGGAGAGTCCGTACCCTCGCCGCGTCGGACTACGGGCGCACCTCTATGACGCACGAGGCGACGACCTGGACATCCAGCTGAGCGCCGACGCCGTTCGTGGGCTGAAGCGAGATGCCCTGCTGTCGGTTGACGTGGAGCGACCGTCTGCAGCCGAGCTCTTGCAGGAGATTCGAAGGCTCGCTTGACCTCCCCGCCGATCATGAACGCCCTCGCAGCGCCGACCGAGATGGCCCGCCTGGTCCGCGCGCCCGACTGGATCCTCATGACGGTTCAGTCCGTCGAGCCGCGGGACGAGAGGCGAGGAGCCGGTCACGATGGACCTCGTCGCCGGTCGAAACGTCATCGTGACGGTGCACGCTCAACCGGTGACAGGCGTTGGCCGAGTTCGAGGCCCACATTACGATGTGGCCGGTGCATCGGAAGGCTCGATGCGGCGGCGTTTCTGGCGGCGATCGTTGACACCGTGCTCGGCTCGTACCGGCGTCAGATCGAAGAGATCGAGCACGAAATAGACCGGATGCGACGAGCTCGCCCTGCCGCGGCCGGGACCCGTCGGGCTTCCTGCAGCGCGTCGTCCAGCTCCGACGCCGGACGGGCGCGCTTCGGCGACTCCTCGTGCCACAGCGCGAGACCTTTGGACCGCTTCCCGGCCCGGACTTCGAGTTGCACGACGAACTGGGTACGCCGTGGCCCGGACTCGTCGATCGGCTCGAACGGACGATCGAGAGCGTCGAACGGTACGCCAGCTCCTCCTCGGCTCCTCCGACATCTACCTTGGGCGAGCGGCGCAGCGGTCGGGCGACGTCATGAAGGCGCTGACCATCCTGTCGGCCATCCTGCTGCCCGCCGTCGTGCTGGCCGGCGTGATGGGAATGAACTTCGAGCTGCCGTTCTTCGACGAACCCGACAACTTCTGGCTGGCGTTGACTGCGTCATGCTCGGGCTTGCCGGCTCGGTCCTCGGTGTCGAGCGGTTCCGCGGGCTGGCGTCTGACGGATCCGTGCCCACGCACCCGGAAATTCGAGACGCGCACCACCCCTGTGGGGTCGAGCGCGTCTGCGCTGGCGCTCGCGTATCAGAGGCGGATCGACCGGGCCTTCGCCGCTCCGACCGCGACCCGTGATCAGGCCGTAGCCGACAACGAGGACGATCGCTCCAATGACGGCCGTCACGATCGAACTGATGTCGAACGGCCCGTCGATCAGGTCCCGACCGAAATAGCAGTCCGGCCAGGAATCCTCCGAGCAACGCTCCCGCGATTCCAGAGGATGTGGCCGATCACGCCAAGGCGCTCGTCACCTTTCACCAGCAGACCGGCCAACCAGCCGGCGATCGCGCCGAGCACGACCCACGCAATGATGCTCATTCCTACCTCCACCGATTCTTCATCCTCCTGCCCCTCGATGGTCACCGAGCGGGCTCCGGCTATGACCATGACCGCGAGCACGAGCTCGGTGCTAACGACCGCGACCGTCTGCATTTCATATGGCTGACAGTCGCCGACAAGATGCGGTGGCAGCGAGCCCGGGCGACGAGAGCGTGGTATCGCGGGTTCGCGCAACGAGGCTGCAACACAGCAGCCCGGTGGCGACACGGCGTGTCCAGGCGGTGCCACTGTCCACGCCGTAGGCCATTCTCGCCACCCTGTTCGGGGTGCTTCGGCCGGTTCGCCGGCAAGCTCCTGACCACCACCCTCGGCTGGGCAGGCACCCTGCTGTTCGGGCGCGTTCCCAAGGACCGCCAGGTCCTCCTTGCCGCGATCACCTTCGGCGCCCTCATCTGGGTCGTCGTCCTGATTCGGCGTGATCTCGCCCGATGCGGGGACGTTCATCCTGGCGTTCGTTCCCATCCCAGCCTGGGTGGACGAGGGATGGGTGCGGCTGGCGATGATCGTCGGAGCCGTGGTCATCCCACTGGGCCATGAGCGCCGCCACCCTGCGCCTGCTGAAACCCGAGGACCGCCCGAAGGGCCCGCGCGACACTGGTCGTCCACCTCCTGCGCGGGCTATCCCACTGGCCGCAGCCCTGGCGCCGTGATGCTGTGTTCCTGGCCGCCATCGGCGATCGTCCGCAAGGTCAGCTCACTCGATGCGTCGATGGACCGATGCGCACATCCCCATCGTCGCCAAGCCGGGTCGCTACGAGCAGCTCGCCCGTGACCTCGACGCCGCCATCAGCGACGCGGGCATCGACGTCACCGCCCGTGCCGCCCCTATCGGTCCTCGTGCTCCCAGGACGCGTGTCTGGCGGCTATCGCCAGCTCCCACGTTCGCGGCCTGCTCCCCGACAAGCTCGTCCGCCTCGTGGGAAAGCGACGTCGAGGTCCTCATCTACCCGTCCGACGTTGCGATCGCCGGAACGAAGCTGATGGTCGCCCGGGTCCAGGCCGCCCTCGCCAGCCGCCTGACGACGGCCCAGGCGTGGCTGACCGCCACGGCCGAGGGGCAGCGCATCGAGGATCGGCTCGCCAGGCATCGCCGCCGCGACAGCCGACCGGGGCGGACCGCGTTGCCGCCTTCGCCTGGGTCGATCGGCAGCTCGCCACCGAGGAGCTGCCGTACGAGGAGTGGGAGGTCCTGTACCGTGAGCGGCTCCAGGTGGAGCGCGACCTCCTGGCTGGGCATCGAGCCGGGCGAGGGGCTGCCGGGGCTCGAGCAGCAGCGCTCCGGGCGCCGCGTTACGGATCCCGGTTGCGACACATCGGACCTACGGACGGCTCGCGCGCCGCGCTCGGCCATGCTGGCGATCGACGTCGTCCTTCTGCATCGCCGAGCGTGATCGGGTGCCGAGAGGACGTGCACCCAGAATCCTCCGAAGCTAGGTCGGTCGGCGCCTCTGATTCGACCGCGAGCGGCTCCACCGGCTCGGTCGGCGGTTCGACGTCGAGCAGATAGCCGATCCCCTGGAAGGTCTTGATCCGGCCCATGTCGCCTGGCTCCGAGCCCAGCTTGCGGCGGACGCGGCTGATCCAGACACGCAGGTACTGGACGTCGTCGCGGTACTCCGGGCCCCAGACCTTGGTCAGCAGCTCGCTGTGGACGACCACCTTGCCGGCGTTGGCGGCGAGGTGCTGGAGGAGCAGCCACTCGGTCCGTGACAGATGGACCAGCTGGCCGTCCTTGTGGACCATCCGCCGCTCGAGATCGATCTCGATGTCGTCGAAGCGGAGGATTCCCTGCTGGGGCGCCACGCCGGCCGCGCGGCGGAGGACCGCCCGCACCCGCGCCGCCAGCTCGTCGGGGTGGAACGGCTTGGCAATGTAGTCATCGGCGCCCAGGTCGAGGCCCTTGGCCTTGTCCGAGGTCGAGCCCTGGGCCGTGAGCAGGATCACCGGGACGGGCTGGCGCTGCTGGAGCTCACGCATGACCTCGATCCCGTCGAGATCCGGCATCACGATGTCGAGAAGCACGATGTCCGGCCGGTACTCCTCCGCGGCCGCGATCGCCTCCTGGCCGCCGCCGGCGGTCACCACCCGGAAGCCCTCCTCGCTCAGGGCGATCGCGACGCAGCTTCGTGATTCGAGGCTCGTCATCCGCCACCAGCACCAGCGGTTGTGCGCCCACGGCACCTCCAGCATTCGAACCCACCTGAGCGAAAAGACCGCTGCGACCCCCCGTCCTGGGTCGCAGCGGTATCAATGCCGCTCGTTCAGAGCGAGGACGCCGGCGGGACGGACGCGGCTGGAGCGGCGGGCTCAGCCGGAGGCGCTCGGTGCCGTCGGTCGGCGTGGTGGTCCCCCCACCGGAGCCCGGGCCGAAGCCGAACCACCAGATCCCGACCAGGACATGGCAACGAGGGCCACGACCGCGACGACGCCCATCCCGCCGCCGCCGCCGTCCTGGTTGTTCTGCACCACGACGCGCGGCTGCGGCGGCTGCTCGGGTGGCTGCGCGGACGGTCGGGGTGCTGCGTCTGCGACTGCCGGTCCTGCTCTCCTGCGCGTCGCGGATCTGGTTGTCCATGTCGAGTCTCCAGGTGCGATCTACCTCTCGAACCTGGAGATCGTCGCCTCCGGCAGCGTCGCAGCCACCCTCGCGCGCCTGGGACGGGACCATTGCAGGCGCATGACAGTCGCGCGCCGGACGTCAGCCGAGGGCGTGCTCCGAAGCGAGCTCGAGGACGGCGACGCGCAGGTCGCGGGCGGTGCTGCAGGCCGGTCACGCACGCCGGCCAGGCTCCGGTCGCGGGCCGATGAGCACCGTCCGCGACCATCGGGCGAGACCCGGCCTCCGGCATGCACGATCGGTCAGGTGCCAGGCCCTCGGGCAGCGTCTCCGGCACCTCGGCCGCATCCTCGACCACGACGATCGTCGAATCCCAGATCAGCGACGCCGCCGAAGCGCGTCGGTCGCGTCATCGGTCAGGAGCGAGGCGTCGAGGTAGAGGGTCGAGCGGCTCCGTCGCTCACGCATGACGTCCCGCCGGCCGCTTCGGCCGGCCTGGGGAATTCGTCGTCGTCCGCGTCGATCGGCCAGAGCGGGAGGGCGAACCCGAACTCGGTGCCGCCTCCGTCACGCGGCCGGGTCCAGATCCGCCCGCCCATGGCCTCCACCAGGCGCTGGCAGACGAACAGGCCGATGCCGACGCCGGTTGCCATCCGCGGCGGTGTCCGAGCCTCGGTAGAACGGCTCGAAGACGTGGGCGGCCTCCTCGTCCGACAGGCCGCGGCCGCGGTCGAGGACGCGGACGAGCGACCTCGTCCGTGCCCGGCCTGGACGCGGATCTCGACCGGCGACCGGTCGGGCTGTACTTGACCGCGTTCGAGATGAGGTTGTGCGTGACCTGGCGGATGCTGGTTTCGTCGCCCGTCACCGGGGCGAGGCCCGGCGTCAGCCGACGACGCTCGATCGGGTCGACCCGTTGCCGCCGCTGGTCCTGCGCCGCGACCTCCGCCACGAGGTGCTGGAGCAGGGCCGGCTCCTGGCCGACCTCCACGCCGCCCTCGACCCGGGTGAGGACCAGCAGGTCGTCGATGAGCCGCGACAGTCGCTCGGCCTCGGAGACGATGTCGGCCCGGACGTCGTTCCGGGTGGCCGAGTCGAGCTCGTCGCCCATCCGCTGGAGGAGCGTCGCTCCACCGTAGACCGCGGTCATCGGCGTGCGGAGCTCGTGCGACAGCAGGCTGAGGAATGCGTCGCGGAGAAGCTCTCGGCTGCGGGCCTCGGTCACGTCGCGGAGGACGACGACCCGGCGGGTGGCTTCGCCCTCGGTCGAGGAGCGGAAACGACGGACAGCTCGATCCGGCGGTCCCGATCCGATGAGCTGGAACTCGGCGGTCATCGGGCCTGGTCGCCGTTCCGCTGGTGCTGCGTGCGCCGTTCTCGGCCGGCGCGAAGCGCGATCACGAGGTCGTCGAAGCCGTCTCAGCCCGGTGGCCCGAGCAGGTCCGATCGCCGCTCGGTTCATGAGCGAGATCGAGCCCATCGGCGTCGACGACCATGATCCCGTCCCCGATGGCGCCGACGATCGACTCCAGCTCGGCGCGGATGGCGTGCTCCGCGCGACGGGATATCCGTGCCCGGTCTCGGGCCGCCTCCACCCGCCACCGCGCCCGGTACAGCGACTCCACGATCGCCGGTCCCCACCAGGCCGGCCACGGCGAACAGGAAAGAGGCTGCAGGCTGTCGAACGGCGGATTGAACTGACCGGCCCCGAGCGGTACCGCGAACAGGACCGCGAGCAGGAGGGTCGAGATCAGGCCGGGCCAGATGCCGCCGACCCACGCCAGGAACGGTGACCGCGGCGACGCGCCACCAGGAGCCCGAGGTCGCGGCGGACGGCACCTCCGCGAGCACGATGACCATGACGCCTCGCCGATCGGAATGGCGACGGCCAGGGCGACGGCGGAGAGCCAGTGCCATGCGATATCGGGGACGCACGGGCGCAAGTGTGCGCGGGCCGATAGCGCATCCGCAATCTCCGCCACGGCTTCGGGAATTGCCGTAACTCCGTTCCACGGACGGACGGCGTGGCCCTCATGTCGCAGCACCGGGGACACCGAAGTCTCGACCGAAGCGACCCGGGCACTGAGCGCACGACGCCGTCCCTCCAAAATCGTGGGGATATGGAACGCCGGCAGGGAGGGTCCCCTGCCGGCGTATCAATTCTGGGGTCAGTCAGACGCGATGGCTGCCGCCGCGACGGAACATGTTCACCACCCAGACGGTGAGGATGGCGCCGACGGTCGCGGTGACGATGGACGAGATGTCCAGCGCGCCGTCGACCGGGTTCGTCCCGAGCAGATGCCCCGGCCAGGAAGCCTCCGATCAGGGCACCCACGATGCCGAGCAGGACATGCCCGATGACGCCCAGACCCTCGTCCCCGCGGACGAGGAAGCCGGCCAGGTAGCCGGCGATCGCGCCGAGCACGATCCACGCAAGAATGCTCATTGAATACCTCCACGTTCCCTCCGGTGAGCAGAGGCAGTGTCCCCAGCGGGGGTCGCTGTGCGCGGCAACGGGAGAGCGGGTACGCGTTGCAGAACTCTCGCAGCGCCCGCCGCGCCGCGGGCGGCGCTAGCGGCGGTGGGCTTTCTTGCCGCCGGTGGGGGTTGGACGGGCCCGGGCTTCGCACGTCACGTCGGGGCGGCGGCACGTACCGATGCCGGCGCAGGTCGTCGTTGGCGGCGGCGACCCGCGGCGGGTAGCGGATGAACGCGCCGAAGGCGGCCAGCGCCATGCCGGGGATGACGACGGCCAGGACCAGGAACAACGGGACGTGGATGACGGCCAGCAGCGGGACCATGATCCAGGCCACGAAGATGGTCCAGTACACCCACTCGTGCATGGCCATGTGGGCCGGATAGCGCCGGTATCGGCGTTGGGCGATCCAGTACACGATGGACGCCCCGACGCAGATCACGATCGCGCCCACCCACATCAGGGTGAACAGGTTCGCGAAGTTGGTCGGATTCAGGGCGTCGAACAGGATGTCCATCGGCGCGCGAGTCTAGCAGCGCGCCGATGTCCGTCAGTCGACGTGACGACGTCTCCCAGCCACAGGGCCGAGGAAGCGGCATCGGCAAGCGACTCGATCAGCATCTCTGGGCCGGTCGCGCCATCAGCGACCGCGATGATGTGGATCCGCTCGCTGCCCGGGATGTCGTCTTCGACTCAGGACGGGCGTCGGCTGGCGCAGGACCAGCTGAGGCCGTCCAGGCTGGCGGAGGCGCCGATGGAGGTGCGGTTCGGCGCCTTCGGCCATGCCGGCGTACAGGAGCAGGTAGCCGCCTTCAGCGCTGAGCATCCGCGGCAGGAAGATCGTCGCCCGCGTCGCACGAACCGCAGTGCCCCGGATCGATGACCGGGCCGTCGCTCCTTCGTCCACGTCACCCCGTCGGGTGACGTCGCGACCCCCACGTGACCCTCGTTGAACGCGCTCACGCTGACCGCCGGTGTAGACCATCAGGTAGCCGTCTGTCCGGTGCAACCACCGATGGGAAGTCCAGCCCGCCGCCATCCCAGGCGCCATCGGTCCCCTCCATGACCGGCTCCGGGTCCCGGTCCACGGGCCCGCAGGGGATCGGAGCCGTGGCGCGGCAGATCTTCGCGCCCCGCTCGAGTGGAGCGGGAACGCCCCAGAAGTACATTGCCCACTCCCGTCGGCCAGCTCCAACGCGCTCGTCGGGATGGCTCCCGGGCGGCTCAGGTCCCAATCGAAGCCTGCCAGCGGATCGATGGGGTCGACCGTCCATGCCATCCCGTCCCGGAGGTCGCGTAGTAGCCGTGGTGCTCCTCGGTCTCCTGGTCGAAGGCCACGCCCCACAGCTGGTACGTCCCCTCGTCGAAGGCCAGCGCGCCGGGCAGCACCCAGTCGTCGTGTACCGCATTCGCCTCCAGGACCGGCGCGTCACCCACGATCTCGACCGTGATCGGGCGACTTCGCCGGCGTCCGGACGATACCGCGGACGGACTCGCGGATAGCTCGGCCTCGAAGCGGTCGGGTGAGGGGCTGGGCGACGTACAAGCGGCGAGCGCTCCGACCAGCAGGAGCAGCGTTACCTCCAGACGACCTCGCACTGCCATAACTAGGCGGTCCCCGACACGGATGGTTCAGGCGCCCGGATATACTCGCGACACTGACGCGGGGGCGGCCGCAGCACGCCCCGCGGCCAGGCAACGACACGAGGTCCCCTGCTTGCGAGCCCTGCTCTCCGTCTCGGACCGCGAAGGGATCATCGAGCTGGACGCGCGGCTCCAGGAAGCAGGGATCTCGAATGCGCCGCGACCGGGGAGACCCACGCCCACCTGGCCGAGGCCGGGCATCGAGGTCGAGCCGCATCCCCGACCTGGCCGATGCGGACCTCCTGCGCGCGGTCGAGCGTCCGACGCGACCGCGGCGACGAGGTCGCGGCCCTCGCCCAGCGCAACGTCGAGCCGGTGGACATCGTGGTCCTCAACCTCGAGCCCCCGACCCCCGGAGCCGCCCACGGACCTGGCCGAGGTGGCGCTCCTGCGGGCGGCCGCCACCAACCACGCGTCGGTGGCGGCGGTCAGCAGCCCGACCCAGTACGCATCGGTCCTGCGCGACGTGAAGCGCGACCAGGCGGTGAGCGCCGGAGACCCGCCAGAAGCTCGCGGCCGAGGCGTTCGCGCCTGACTCGCCGCCTACGACGCGCAGATCGCGAGCTGACCTGAACCGCCAGGCCGGGCACCGTCTTCCCGACCCGCCTGACGCTGGTCGTTCGAGAAGAAGGCGGACCTGCGCTACGGCGAGAACCCGCAGCAGCTGGGCGCGTTCTACGCCGATCCGGACCACGACGGCGGCAGCATCAGCCAGGCGCGCACAGATCGCCGGCAAGGACCTCTCGTTCAACAACCTGCTCGACCTCGACGCGGCGTGGCGCGATCGCGTCGGACTTCAAGACGCCGACGGTGACCATCGTCAAGCACGGCAACCCGACCGGCCTGGCCAGCGTGGTCGACCTGGCCGAGGCGTTCCGGCTGGCGCTCGAGGGCGACAGCGTGGCGGCCTACGGCGGGATCATCGGTGCCAACCGGATCGTCGACGAGCCGACCGCGCGGGCCATCCGCCCGGGCTTCTTCGAGGCCATCGTGGCGCCGGGCTACACGCCGGAGGCGCTCGAGCCATCCTGCGGCGCCAAGGACGGCTTCGAGATCGTGGAGGTCCCGCCGGCGGACGACGACGCGGACGAGCTCGGGCATCGGCGAGTTCGACCTCAAGCGCATCGGCGGCGGGCTGCTGGTCCAGACCGTTGACTCCATCGAGGAGGACCGCGACAAGCTCCAGGTCGTCACCCAGCGCCATCCGACCCTCGAGGAGCTGACCGACCTGCTGTTCGCGTGGCGCGCCGTGCGCCACGTCAAGTCGAACGCGGTGGTGCTGGCCAAGAAGCACGTCATGATCGGGATGGGCGCCGGCCAGCCGTCGCGCGTGGTGAGCGTCGAGATCGCGCTGCGCAAGGCCGGCGAGCGGGCGCCGCTGCAGCGTGATGGCCTCGGACGCCTACTTCCCGTTCCCCGACGGCATCCAGATCGCGGCGCAGGCCGGGGTGACGGCCATCATCCAGCCCGGCGGCAGCATCCGCGACGAGATGGCCATCGAGGTCGCCGACCGCCACCACATGGCCATGGTCTTCACCGGCCGTCGGCACTTCAAGCATTGACCGATGCGGACCTGACCGATGGATCGACAAGCTGATCACCGCCGAGGCCATCGCGCGCCACCGAGGCGGCGGCCATCGCCGCCGCCCGCCTGATGGGCCGCGGCGACCGCGACGGCGCCGACCAGGCCGCGGTCGAGGCCATGCGCAAGGCGATGGACGACGCCGACCTGAGCGGCACGATCGTCATCGGCGAGGGCGAGCGCGACGAGGCGCCGATGCTCTACATCGGCGAGCAGGTCGGCAACCCGGAGGCGGCGGTCATCGATCGACATCGCGGTCGACCCGCTGGAGGGCACGAACCTCGTCGCCACCGGGTCGCCGAACGCGATCGCCGTGCTGGCCGCCGTCCGAGCCGGGCGGGCTGATGCACGCGCCCGACACCTACCTGCGAGAAGCTGATCGTCGGGCCGCTGGTGCGCCGGCCACGTCAGCATCACCGACCCGGTCGACGCCACCCTCCGGACGATCGCCGAGCAGCCTCGGGCCGCAACGGTGTGGGACATCACGGTCGTGATCCTCGACCGGCCGCGCCACGAGCAGCTGATCGCCGAGCTCCGCGCGAGCCGGCGCGCGGATCAAGCTCATCCGCGACGGCGACCTGACGGCCGGCATCAGCGTCGCGGTCTCCGGCACCGGCGTCCACGCGGTGATGGGCATCGGCGGCGCGCCGGAGGGCGTGCTCGCCGCGGCCGCCCTGAAGTGCCTGGGCGGCGAGATCCAGGCGCAGTTCCGGTGGCGCTCCGACGAGGAGCGGGAGCGCGCGCGCGACGATGGGCGTCGACGTCGACGACGCGGACCGCGTCTACACACCAACGACCTGGCCAGCGGCGAGAACGTCGTCTTCTGCGCCACCGGCGTGACCGACGGCGAGCTGCTGCGCGGCGTCCGCTTCTTCGGCGGCGGCGCGCGCACCCACTCCCTGATGATGAGCTGCGCCGGCGGCCTGGTCCGCTTCATCGACACCGTCCACATGTTCGACCCCGGACCAGCCGGCCCGCGTCCGCCTCTGAGTGCTCGACCTCGGCGCAGTTCGAGGTCCTGACCTTCGACTGCTACGGGACGCTCATCGACTGGGAGGCGGGCATCGTGGCCGCCATCCGGCCCATCCTCGCCGCGCACGGCGTGGACCTGACCGATGACGAGATCCTCGAGCGGTTCGCCCGTCACGAGGCCGCGCTCGAGAGCGGCCCCTACCAGACCGTACCGAGCGCGTCCTGGCCGGATCGCTGGGCGGCCTGGCCGATGAGCTCGGGATCGGAGGTGACGGCCGAGGAGCTGGCGACGTTCAGCGAGTCGGTTGCCGACTGGCCCGCCGTTCCCGGACTCGGCCGACGCCCT
Source organism: uncultured Chloroflexia bacterium (assembly GCA_963778645.1). GTDB lineage: Bacteria > Chloroflexota > Limnocylindria > Limnocylindrales > CSP1-4 > SPCO01. The sequence goes on along the minus strand of CAVZVH010000034.1, from coordinate 4,374 downwards.
GCGCCGGCTGGCCGATCGGTATCGGCTGGGCGTGATCACCAACTGCGACGACGACCTGTTCGCGGCCTCCGCCGCGCGGCTGGGGGTGCCGTTCGAATGGGTGGTCACCGCCGAGCAGGCGCAGGACTACAAGCCGAGCATCGCGCCGTTCCTCGCTGGCCCTGAGGGCGATCGACGTCCCGCCGGAGCGGGTCCTCCACGTCGCCCAGAGCCTGTACCACGACCACGTCCCGGCCAAGGAGCTGGGGCTGGCCACGGTCTGGGTCAACCGCCGCCACGATCGGCCCGGGTTCGGGGCCACGCCCCCGGCCGACGCCACCCCCGACCTCGAGGTGCCGGACCTCGCCAGCCTGGCGGCGCTGGCCGCTCTCTAATCCCGCCGGCTGCGGCTTCGCCGCCGCGGTTCGTCGAACGGATCGCGCACCTCGATCCCGCCGAATCGACGGAAGTCGCGGTCGTGGGTCCAGATCGTCCGCACGCCGTTCTCGCGCATCAGCGCCACGATGTGAGCATCGGACGACGAGGTTCCCGGTCGGCAGCGCGTCGTCCGCGACGTCGCGGTAGTGCCTCCAGAACGCCATCCTGCTCACCGGGGCACTTGCACGTGTGGTCGGGCCAGACAGCTGCTCGACGTTGTCCGTCGCGGCTCGCGGTCGACGAGCGGCTGCGAGGCGATCGCTGGATGAGTCGCCATGCGCAGGTACCCGATGACCGTCGGCCAGAAGAGGTACGCGATCTCCGGCCCCGAGACCCATGCCGATCGACGAGCTCCATCGCCGGCTGGTGGCAATGGGCTAGTCGACATCCGACGCGTAGAGCAGGACGTTGACGTCGACGGTCGACGCTCACGCGTGATCCGCCCAAGGCCCGACGAACCGCCTCCTTGTCCTCCAGGTCGATCCTGATACGCCGAGGCGCCCGGCCGTCCAATGCGAACTCAGGCCGGCGTCGGCTCCGAGTCGTCCAGGACGGACGAGGACGCTCGGACGCGAGCTGCCCGAGCGTTGTGCCGTGCGTCGCTGTCGCCGCTTGAGGTCGCGCAGCACCGCGGCGTCGAGATCGATCGTCGTGCGCGTCATGATGCGTGATGCTTTCACGCGACGCATCAGATGTCAAGGAACGACCTGGGCCGGAGGGGTCCGCGCCGCACCCAGATCAGCAGGGTCCCGGAGATGACCACCATCGCCGAATCCAGAAGAGCCAGGCGATGACCCGCTGATCCGGCCGCGTCGATGTGCTGGGCAGGCTACCGGGAGGACGCTCCGCGGGACGAGCCTCCCGCATACTCACGCCTACCGTGACCAAGCTCACCGACGCCCAGCGGGCGAAGATGCCGAAGAGCGCGTTCGCCTACATCGACTCCGCGGGAAGCGGCGGCTGCCGATCTTCGACGAGCCGCACGTCCGGTCGGCGCTCTCGCGCTTCAACCAGGTCCAGTTCGAGTCGGAGGCCGCCCGCGACGAGGCCCGGACCCGCCTCCTCAAGGCGGCGCGCAAGTACGGCGTGGTCCCGGTCGGCTTCATCCAGTCCCAGCTGCGCAAGGAGCGGACGCGCGGTCAGGCCGAGGCGCAGGATCGCCGACGCGCGGCGGCCTGCCGACCGGAACGGTCACCTTCCTCATGACCGATGTCGAGGGCTCCACCGCCCTCCTGGCCGAGCTGGGCGACGGCTACGGGCCGATGCTGTCCGACGTTCGGCGGCATCATCCGCGAGAAGGTCCGCAAGGCCGGCGGGCACGAGGTGGAGGTCCACGCCGACGAGTTCCTGGGCGTCGTTCGCCGCCGCCCCGGCGCCGCTCGACGCGGCGGTGATGATCCAGCGACGGATGGCGGACAAGGCGTGGCCCAGCAAGCGCCCGGTCAAGGTGCGGATCGGGATCCATCGCGGCCATCCGACCCTGTGCCGACGGCGCCTACATCGGTCTGTCGGTCCATGCCGCGGCCCGCGTCTGCCAGGTCGGCGCACGGCGGCCAGATCGTCGTGTCGCGGGCCGCCCAGGGAGGCCATGGCCGACGGGCTGCCCGAGGGCGTGGAGTTCCGCAGCCTGGGTCGGCACCGGCTGCGGGGCTTTCCCGCGCCCGGATCTCCTCTACCAGGTCGTGGCCCCCGGCCTGCCGGACGCGGTTCCGCCCCGCTGCGGACGGCGCTCTAGCCGGGTGGCACGAACTCCACGCAGCAGTCGCCGTCCGCGGACGCGACGGACGGCGCGCGACCGAGGCGCGTGCCCGGCAGAGTCGCAGCCACCGACTCGAGCAGCGTCAGGTTCAGCCCGCAGGTCAGGTCCCGGTGATCATGGACCAGGGCGTCGAACGGGCAGTTGCGGAGCAGGATCGACCCCGTCCTCCTCGAACGGCTCGAACCCGTTCTCGGTCAGGAGCGCGAGCAGGCGGTCGCGATCGCTCCGTCGCCGGGCCGGCCTCCTGGCCGCCAGCCGGCGCCCGGCTGTGCCCGGGCCGCGTCCTGGACGCTGGCCACGGTCTTCCGGGCTCGGCGGCGCGGTCCAGGCCGTCGGCCAGGATCTCCGCCGCGAGCGCGTACCGGCGGGCGCGGCAGCGAGATGTCGACCTGGGAGCTCGGCCGGGCGCCGATAGAACTTCGCGGGCCGCCCGGCCCCGGGCCGCTCGACGGCCGGAGCGACGGCGGTACTCGACCTCCAGCAGCCCGCCCTCGACCAGCCGGTCGAGATGGAAGGCCGCCAGTGGGCGACCGATGCCGACCGCCGTGCGCGCCTGGTCGCGGTCGACCGGCCTCGGCGGATGCCGGCGACGAGCTCGTACAGCCGGCGGCGGACGGGCTCGGCGAGCAGGCGACCCGGTCGATGTCGTCGTCAGAGGTTCGTGCCGGGTAGTCACGATCTACGAATAGTAGAACCTCGCGTTAGAGATGCCGCGTCGGACCCGCGAGCGTTCCTGCCCGGCTTCTCCAGACGGCATATATCTAGACATGATCGTCGTCGCAGAGGACCTACATTCCTCTGTATGGAGGTCCGGATCGGCGAAGCGGCGGAGATGCTCGGGGTGTCGGTCGAGACGCTTCGCCGATGGGAGCGCGACGAGCCAGCTGAGAACGGTCCGGACCTCCGGTGGACAGCGGAGCGTTCCCGCTGGCCGAGGTCACCCGCCTCCTCACCGAGCGACGCCGGAGCGAGACCGATCGACCGATCGTCGCCCAGTCGGCCCGCAACCGCTTCCCGGGCGTGGTGACCCGCATCCAGCGCGACAAGGTCGTCGCCGTGGTGGAGATCCAGGCCGGGCCGCATCGGCTGGTCAGCATCATGACCGCCGAGGCCGTCGACGACCTGGACCTCCAGGTGGGGGACGAGGCGGTCGGCGTGGTGAAGTCCACGAACGTGATCGTGGAGATCCCCGCTGACCGATGACGCGGCGCCGGGCGCGACGCGCGCCGACTCGGCCTGGCTACTCTCGCCGCTGCCAGTCCTCGTCCTCGACGCCTCGCCCAGCCGATCGCCCGTCCGCCCATCGGTCGAGGCCGTCGAGCTGACCATCCTCGGCGCGGCCTCGCTCCAGGACGCCCTCGACGAGATCGAGGTCGAGTACGAGGCGACGCGGTGCCCGGGCATCGACCTCGTCATCGCGACCGACTCGTCGGCCGCCCTCCGGACCCAGATCGAGGAAGGCGCCCCGGCCGACGTGTTCCTCGCGGCGGACACGTCCAACCCCGACACCCTCGTCGAGGCCGGCCTCGGGGCGGAGACGGTCGAGTACGCCGGCAACTCCGTCGCCCTGGTCGTGCCGACTGAGAACCCGGCCGGATCGAGTCCCCGGCGACCTCGCGACCGACGGCGTCCAGATCATCGCCGCCGGGCCGGAGGTGCCGATCACGTCCTACGTCGCGCGAGGTGGTCGCCAACCTGGCCGAGCTACCCGGCTACCCGGCGGACTTCGCCGACGCGTACGCCGCCAACGTCGTCTCGGAGGAGGACAACGTCCGCGGGGTCCTGACCAAGTCGAGCTCGGCGAAGGCGACGCCGGGTTCGTGTACCAGACCGATGCGCAGTCCTCGGCCGAGGTCCTCGCGATCGACCATCCCCGAGGACGGCGAACACCCACGCGCGTCTACGGCGGGTGCGTGATCGCGGACTCCGACCACCGCGAGGCGGCCGAGGCGTTCCTGGCGTGGGTGGCGGGTCCAGTACGGACAGGCGATCCTCGCGGAGTTCGGCTTCGTCGCCCCGTGACCGCGCGAACGGTCGGCGGCGTCGGGCGTGGCGCGGCTCGCCATCCGTCGGCGCTCCTGTTCCTGGCCATCCCGGTCATCGGTCTCGTCGTCCGGGCGCTGGCCGGCGGCGCGATCCTCGACGCCTTCACCTCGCCGGCGGTCCGTGACGCGCTCGTCCTGAGCCTGGTCACGACC
>CAVZVH010000033.1:0-4252 GCA_963778645.1 uncultured Chloroflexia bacterium | reverse complement strand
ACGGCTCGAGCGCGTTCCTCTCGACGGACGGCGCCGCGAACGTCGCCGAGTTCGGCGACGCCTGGCAGCGGCAGTTCGACCAGTTCATGGCGGAGGCGGACATCGCATTCGGCGTGCTCGGGGACGGAGCTCTGGTCCGGCGCAGGGGCTTTCGCTCGGTCGCAAGGCGTACCGGCACTACGGCCGCCGCGGCCTGGTCGAGTTCGCCGGACACACGTTGCTCTCGGCGCGCGACTGGCTGACCGACACGTTCGAGAGCGACCGCACCCGCGGCCTGCTGGCGCCGTGGGTGCTGCACACGGGACTCGGCCCCGACCAGGCGGTGTCCGGGTTCATGACGCAGGTGATCGCGTGCGCGCTCCAGCTCGGTGGGATGCCGGTGCCGAAGGGCGGCGGCACCAAGCTCGTCGAGGGTCTGGCGACCATCATTCGCAACGCAGGCGGCGAGTTGCGGACCGAGGTGGACGTCGAGCGAATCCATGTCTCGGAGGGTCGCGCGACCGCCGTCCAGCTCGCGGACGGCGAGTCGATCTCCGCCTCGCGTGCGGTGCTGGCCTGCGTGACGCCGACGCAGCTGTACGGACGGCTGCTCGCCGAGAGCGATGCGCCGAAGCACGTGCGCGACGCGGCGCGACCGCTTCCGCTACGGCCGCGGCGAGATGCAGATCCACATCGCGATGAACGAGCGGCCGCGCTGGCGAGGCGACGAGCGGCTCGCCCGCACCCCGCTGCTCCACCTCACCCCTGGCCTCGACGGGGTCTCGCGGGCCGTCAACGAGGCCGACCGCGGCCTTCTGCCTGCCGAAGCGACGATCGCACTCGGGCAGCCGATGGTCCTGGATCCGTCGCGAGCGCCCGAAGGGTCCTGGGTGATCTGGGTTCAGTTGCAGGAGCTCCCGCCGCAGCCGAAGGGCGATGCGGCCGGCGAGATCGACACCGGGGAAGGCACGTGGACCGAGGAGCTGCGCGAGGCCTACGCCGATCGAATCGTCGAGCGGATCGGCCGACACATCGAGAACCTCGAGACGGCGACGGTCGGCCGCGTCGTCATGCCCCCGGCCGACATGGAGCACGCGAACCCGAACTGGGTCGGTGGCGACATCTACGCCGGGTCGTGCGCGCTCGACCAGAACCTCCTCTTCCGCCCCACCCCCGCCTCGCCGGGCCATGGAACGCCGGTCGACGGCCTTTGGCACATCGGCGCCAGCACCCATCCGGGTCCAGGCCTCGGCGCGGGCTCCGGCTATATCGTCGCGAAGCACCTCACCCGCCCACCGCTTCGCCGCCGGCTGCTGGCCAAGCTGCCGGGGGGTACCGTGATGCTCTCGCTCCAGCGAGATCTCGACCCCGTCGGCGAGCTTCCGCGACGATCTGCGGGCCTACGCTGCCGCCGGGTTCGACGGGATCGGCGTCTGGGAGATGAAGCTCGGCGGGAACGATGAGGCCGACCTCGAGGCCGTACGCGCCAGCGGACTGAGTGTGACGAACTGCGTGCCCCTCGTCCCCTCGATCCTCCCGAACACCGTGATCGAAGGGCCGGAGGACGTGGAGACCCGGATCGAGTCGCTGTGCGCATCGATGCGCCGCTTCGCTCCCTTCGATCCGGACTGCGTTCTCTCCCTGACGGGGCCTGCCGGCGAGCGGAGCTACGAGGAGGCCCGGCGCCTCGTGATCGACGGCCTGCAGCGGATCGCCGCGGCGGCCGACGAGGCGGGCGTGCGCCTCGGGCTCGAGCCGATCCACGCCTCCGAGCGCGACTCACTCACCTTGATCACGTCGATTCCGGAGGCGCTCGAGTTCCTCGACGAGGCCGGGCTGCCGAACGTCGGGATCATGATCGATCTCTGGCACCTCGGCGAGATGCCGAACGTCGAGCGCCACCTCGCCGACAACGTCGACCGGATCACCGGCGTGCACGTTGCGGAGCTGGTTCGGCGGCGAGCGAGGCGACCGCGCGCTCCCGGGCGAGGGCGTTTCGCGGACGGCCGAGCTGATGCGCGTGCTGCGTGACGCCGGCTGGCAGGGCGCCTGGGACGTTGAGATCTTCGGCGACGCCGCCCGGCCCGATTCCCTCTGGTCGCTCGACGTCGACGAGGCTGCGCGCCGCGCGTACGCCGCGATCGCTACAGCGGACGGCCGCTGAGAGCGAGAACGTTCGCGACGAACGCCTTCGTGTCGTAGATCCCGATCTCGCGCACCGCCTTCTCACCCTGGTACCAGGCCGCAAGCGCGAGGCGCTGATCGCCGTCGAAGCGCTTGAGAAGGTGGTTCAGGAGAGCCATCCCGACCTCGACACCGCCCTCCCCCGTCCTCGGAACGGTGCGCCCGAGAACGACGGTCTCGACGAACGCCCAGGTCGTAGGGATCACCTGCATCGGCCCCCAGGCCCCGACGGACGACGTGACGTTCGTCTGGAACCCCGACTCCTGCCACGCGAGCGCGCGCGCGAGGCTGACCGAGATGCCGTAGTGGTTCGCCCACTTGTCGATGTGCGCGCGAACGGTCGAGCGTGAGAGCTCCTCCGTGGGATCGCTCCCGACTTCCGCCGGCAGGCGGAGCTTCGCGCCCTCGACGACGAGATTGACCGACTTCAGGTCGTTCACCTTCGCGAGCGCGCGCACGGTCGTCTTGTGCTGCACGGCGATCTCGGTGAGCGTGTCGCCCGGGCTTGACGACGTACGAGACTGGCACGGCCGTCGCCCGCGTGAGAACAGGCGCACGCCGGCTACTGCCGAATGCGGTCAGTGAAGCCGGCCCGGCGATCCCGTCAACCGCGAGGCCGCGGGTCTTCTGGAAGCGAGCGAGGGCGGCCTTGGTCGAGGAGCCGAAATGACCGTCGACGTCGAGCAGCCTGAGATGCCCCGCCCGGGCGAGCAGGAACTGGAGCGCCGAGACGTCCCACCCGTACGCGCCCTGCACCAGCACGCGCCTGGCGACGAGCGGCCTGCCGAGCGCACCCAGCTCCGCACGCGTACGGGGGCCGAGCTCGCCGGTGACCGGAAGCTGCGTCAGGCGCTGGAACGTGCGTTAGCCCTTTCGCCGTCATCGGCCCCGAGACACCGTCGATCCTGCCGAAGTACACTCCCTTCGAGCGCAGCGCGACCTGAAGGCTCGCGATCTCAGGGTCGGGAGCCGCTAACGCGGAAGGCGCAGCAAGGAGATCGCCCACGAGCAGAGCGGTGATGAAGGTACGCAGACGCACGGGACGGACCATTTGGGGACCGGCACCACCTCCTGCAAGGCTTTACAAATCGACAATATTTCCGACCTTGCCGCTTGGCGGGCGGGGGACGGGATGTGCAGCCCCCCGTCCCCCGCTTGTCCGCTCGAGACTCGCCCTTAGAGACCGCTGTAATACCCGCCGAGGCGGTCGCGATACTCCTCATCGTCCCGGCTCGTCTCCGGAACGAACTCGGGCGCGCTCTTCATCTGCTCCTTGCTGCACTTGACGAACACCGTCTCGGTGTCCAGGTCAACGCGCTCGACGACACCAGCCGGAATCATGACCTTCTTGCCGAAGATCCAGGGGCCAGTGTCGACGATCAAAATGAGTGCGCCCATCTCTTCGGTGCCCTCATCGATCTTGCCGATGCCACCATCCGTGGCCTCGATCGAAAACCCGACGAGCTCGGCACCGGTGAGGAGGGCTCGGTGCGAAACGTCCAGATGTCGGTCACCGTGGCATCGGGACGACGCGAGCCTGTGCTCTCGCGGTCTTCCATGACATCCCTCCTCTGTGGGTTGTCTTCCCACCTACCCGAATCCGCGGCACTCAATCCAGAATCCAACATCGACACTTTTCCTTCGCTGCCGCCGCGGTCGTATCGTCGAGCACATGCCGGTCCGGCAGCAGCCTCGCGGGCTCGCGACCATATGCCCTTGTGCTGAACGTTGCAAGATGTCCAGAACGGGCGTACGCTCTCGACGAGCACAGACGTGGCGTAACCGACGATGACGTTGGTGAGGGCAACGGCACCGGTACGCTCCTGCGGCTCGGGGTGTCGGCCGGCGGCCAGACCGGCACCCTGCGCAAATCCTGCCTACGCACCGCCCGCCGGCGTGGTAGTCGAGCGGGACGCGCCCCAGGAGTACGGCCTCCTCGAACACGATCGTCGACCACCGAGTGCCCACGGGCGTGGGCGCTCGGGGCCAGCACGGTCGCTGGGGCGCACCCGCACACTCAGGGTACAACCGTAGGCGGTCCGGCTCGCCGTCACGTTCCGCAACCCGACGCGCCACCGGCCGACCAGGA
>CAVZVH010000032.1:0-12134 GCA_963778645.1 uncultured Chloroflexia bacterium | reverse complement strand
AGGTCAGGTCGGCGCACGTCTTGGCGTCGGGATCGTTCGCGGCTCCCGGCACCCACCGGATGTTGGTGAACGAGGCCTGGAACGGTGCCTCCGTGTAGATCAGGAACGGGGTGTTGACGTTGGTGAGGTCGAGACCGTTGAGCGCGAAGCAGCCGATGGGGATCTTCACGGTCGCCTTGGTGCCGAGCGGGAGGCCCGTGAACAGCGACTGGCCGGGCACCTCGCCCAGGCATGGATAGACGCAGTGGATGGAGATGTTCACCCAGGATGTCGGCGCCGCATGGACGATCGTGTCGAAGACGAGCGCGCCGTCGGCGTTGAGGTAGCCGCGCAGGTCGCTGCCACCGGCGGGGTCTTGCAGGTAGAACTGCCCGGGTCCGCCGTTCCAGGTCACCTTCCGGGCGTCCTGCTGGAAGTTGACGTCGGACGTCCGGACATTGATGTTGGTGTGCGACACAACGGCGTTGGGATCGTTGCCGATCTCCGTGCCGCCCCAGTTGTCCGGCGAGCCGATGTAGGCTCGGTAGGGCGGCTCATCCATCCGGTCGAAGATCACCAGGTCCTCGGTCGCGGTGCCGCCACCGCCCCCGCCGCACCCGAACTCGGGTGAGGTCTCGTCGAGCGGTCCGATGGTGACGGACTGGCGGTTGCGCAGTCCGTAGCCCGGCGCGAACAGCGGGTCGTAATCCGCGTCGCCGGCATTGAGCGGCCATTGGCAGGCGCTCCGCGGCCACGAGTACGACAGCTTGCCGGTGAAGCCCGGGCCGTTGCGCCGACCGTCGACCAGCAGGTCGGCGACACCGTCGCCCTCGGTTCCGGGCAGCCACGCCGCGACGAACGCGTCCGAACGGTTGAGCTCCTTGTTGACATACAGCGGCCGGCCGCTGATGAAGACCGTGACGACCGGCGTGCCCTTGCCGCTGACCCGGTCGAGGACCGCGAGGTCACCAGGGAAGAGCGTCGCCGCCTCGAGGGTGCGGCGGAGGTCGCCGACCCCCTCGGCGTACGGAGTCTCGCCGATCACGGCGATGACGGCGTCGAACGCCGAAGGGTCAACGCCTTCTCCGGTCGCGCTGAAGGTCACGTTGGCGTCGCCGAGGGCATTGCGGAGGCCGCCGAGCACGGTCGTGCCGTTGGGGAAGTCGGCGTTGGTGTTGCCCGTGCCCTGCCACGTCAGCGACCAGCCGCCGGTCTGGTTGGTCATGCTGTCCGCGCTCTTGCCGACGACCAGCACGTTCGAGTCGTCGTCGAGCGGCAGCACCTTGCCGTTGTTCTTCAGCAGCACCAGCGACTTGCGCACGGCCTCGCGCGCGATGGCCTCCGCCTCGAGCGCCGCCGGCGACCCGGCCAGTGCACGCGCCGACGGCTTCGGCGCGGTCATGACCCCGGCGCGGGTCTTCACGCGCAGGATCCGGGTCACAGCATCGTCGATGCGTGACATCGGGATCTCGCCGCTCTGGACCTGGGTCAGGGTGTTCGCGATGAACGCCCGCCAGTCGGCCGGCACCATCACGATGTCGATGCCGGCGTTGATGGCCTGCGGGCAGCTGGCATTGGTGCAGCCGGCGACCTGGCCGATGCCGTTCCAGTCGGACACGAGCAGGCCGTCGAAGCCCATCTTCATCTTGAGGATGTCGGTGAGCGCCTTGTGGCTGCCGTGCAGCTTGCCCTCGGTGATCCCAAGCTCTTCGTTGGTCCAGCTGTTGAATGACACCATCACCGTCTGGGCGCCAGCGGCAAGTGCGCCGTAGTAGCCCTGGCCGTGGAGATTCATCATCTCGGCCTCGGACGAGGGGTTGATGCCCTGGTCGCGGCCGTTCAGCGTTCCGCCGTCACCGATGAAGTGTTTTGCCGTTGCGAGGACGCCGTCGACCTCGTTCCGGTCGCTTCCCTGCAGGCCGATGACCGCTTCGTAGCCGTACGCCCGGGTGATCCGCGGATCCTCGGAGAACCCCTCGTAGGTCCGGCCCCAGCGGTCGTCGCGCACGACCGCCAGCGTCGGCGCGAAGGCCCAGTCCTGGCCGGTCGAGCGGACCTGCTCCATGGTCGCCTGGCCGATCTTGCGGATCAGGCACGGATCATGGGCTGCGCCCAGGCCGATGTTGTGCGGGAAGAGCGTCGCGCCGTAGACGTTGTTGTTGCCGTGGACGGCATCGATGCCCCAGATCACGGGAATCCGGGTCTGCGAGTTGCTGTGGACCGAGGCCTCCCAGTAGGCGTCGGCGAGGGCGAGCCAGTCGGCCTGTGACGCGTGCTTGTTGCCACCCGGCCAGGCGCCGCCGCCGTTCAGGACCGAGCCGATGTGGTATTGCTGCACCTCGGCCGGGGTGATCGTCGTGATCTCGGGCTGGGTCATCTGCCCGATCTTCTCCTCCAGGGTCATCCGGCCGACCAGCTGCCTGATGTCGCGTTCGAGCTTCTTGCTGTCGTCGATCCGGCTGTCGACCCTTGGCCACTCCGACAGGGTCGGCAGGGTCGTTTCGATTCGGGCGCAGCCGTCGTCGTCGCGACGCGGCTCACCGATGACCGGTTGGTTGTGGGTCCTGGGCTCAGCGGCCGTCGAACCGCCGACGCCGACGCTGGCGACGAGCACGACGCCGACCAACATGCTGATCGCACGCCGGCTGCCTCGGGACCGGGCAGGGGATCTCGTCATCGGGAGGCTCCCTTTCGCGCCCCGAGCTCCGGTCGCGGGCAGGCGACGGGTTACAGCGGGGCCGCGTCGTCGTTGACTCTGACGCCATCGCGGGCTGGCGTCAAGAATCGGAGAACGCGCTCTCAGCGGACGAGCCGTGCGCGTTCTCGCTCCCGATCACGGGACCGGCTCGAGCCATCACCCTCGTCCAACCGCCGGGATGGAGCCCTCTTGGCGTACCGGAGACCCGCTTCCGGATTCGGTGGGACCATGCACGCGATGCGACGTCTGACACGCGCCTCGCCAGGCAGCAAGGAGCAACACATGACCATCTCGACCTTCGCCTTGCAGTTCGGCGACGCATCCAGCGAATACCGACCAGGGGTGTGCAACATCGGGCCGGCGGAGATCGCCCGACGCCGGATGGCCGGTCACGTCGGGCTGATCGCGACGCTCGTGTTGCTGGCATTCCTGATCGTCATCGGCGCCCCGCCGGTCACGCGCCTGCTGGTGGTGCTGCCGGCCGCGGTATCGGCCTCCGGCTACCTCCAGGCCAGGCTGAAGTTCTGCGCGGGATTCGGGTCGCGCGGGATCTTCAACTTCGGCTCCGTTGGTGAGTCGGTAACCGTCGCCGATGCCGAGGCGAAGGCGATGGATCGGCGCCGATCGCGCCAGATCAGCCTGGGGGCGTTCGCCGTCGGTGCCATCGTCGGCGTGGTCGCCGCGCTCCTGCCGGTCTGAGGCGTGGACGCGAATCTCGTCCTCTGGATCCTCCAGGGGCTCCTGGCCCTCGCCTTTCTCGGAGCGGGTATCGGCCACATCCTGAACTACGACCGGATGGCGACGCAGCCGCGCACGACCTGGGTGACCGCGGTCGGGCGCGACCGAATGCGGATCATCGGCGTGCTGGAAGTGCTCGGCGCCGTGGGCGTCATCCTGCCAGCCGCCACCGGCGTGCTGCCCTGGCTCGTCCCGGTCGCGGCCGCATGCCTGGCGCTCCTCATGGCGTTCGCGGTCGTCTTCCACCTTCGACGGCCGGGCGAGATGCCGAACATCGTCGTGCAACCTGGTGCTCGGCGTCCTCGCGCTGGCCGTCGCCGTCGGGCGGTTCGTCCTCGAACCGTTCTGATCAACGCACGGGCCACTCGGTCAGGCGGGCTCGGCTGCGGGGTCGCTCCTCAGCGGTGCCTTGGAGCGAACGCGCCTGAGCCGTGCGCCGACTCCCGCAGCCAGGGAGTACACCGCGGGCACCACGAGCAGCGTCAGGAAGGTCGCGCTGAGCAGCCCTCCGATGACCACCGTCCCGAGCTCGGCCGCGATGATCGAGCCCTCGTTGAACCCGGCCGCGAGCGGGACGAGTGCCAGGATCGTCGCGATCGCCGTCATGAGGATCGGCCGGATCCGGGTGTGGCCGCCGCGGATGAGCGCATCTCGGGTCGAGTAGCCCTCCGCCCGCAACCGCTCGACGAGGTCGAGCAGGACGATCGCATTCGTCACGACGATGCCGATGAGCATCAGGAAGCCGATGAGCGCGCTCAGGCCGATCGGTCGACCGGTCAGCAGGAGCGCCGGGAACGCGCCGATCGTCGCGAGCGGCAAGGTGAACAGGATGATGAACGGGGTGGTCAGGGAGTTGAAGGCGACGACCATCATCAGGTAGACGAGCAGGATCGCGATGCCCATCGCGGCGAACAGTCCGCCGAACGCCTCGCTCTGCTGCGCGGTGACGCCGCCGAGCTCGACCTGGGCGCTGGGCGGGATGGTCCCTGCGGCACGGAGCTCGTCGATCGTCGGCCTGGACCGCGAGCGACGTCGCGCCGGTGTCGCCGCTGATGATCTCGGCGGTGATGGTGGCCGACGGGGCCTCGTCGATCCGGGTGATCCGGCTCTGGACCTCTTCCTCGTCGACGTCCGCGATCGTCGCCAGTGGCACCTTGACCGTCGGTCCCGACGGGCAGGGCCCGGAGGGTTTCGACCGAATTCGACGCTGGTCGGATCGAGGCGGACGACGAGGGCGACCGGCTGCGCCGTCAGCGAGCTGGACTCGGCCGATCGTCTGCGGCGTCAGCGCGTTCCGGACCTCACCACCGACCTGGGCAGCCGTGAGGCCGACCCCGATCGCCTTGTTCGGGTCGACGCGGACCTGGACCTCCGGGCGCGCCTCGACGAGATCGCTCACGTGGTTGGCGAGGCCGGGCTCGTCCTCGAGCGCGGCGAGGACGGCTTCGGCGGTCTCGGCGACCACCGCCGGGTCCTCGGCGCTGACGACGACGCTGAGGCTGTTCGAGGTCGCCCCGCCCTGCTGGCCGACGGTCACCTCGTAGCCGTCCGTGTTGACCGGCGCGAGATCCTGCGGCGAGCTCGTCGAGCTTCGGTTCGAGGTCGACCGCCGGGTCGAGGCGGACGATCATCTGAGCGCTGTTCGCGGCCCGGCCCGTCGTGGCCGCCAGGACGGTCTGGAAGCCGGTGTCGCCCTCGCCGGGGACGCTCGTGGCGACGAGCTCGACGTCCGGATCGGCCAGGAGGATCGCCTCGGCCTCGGCTGCTCGCTCGAGCACCTGCTCCGAGCTCGCGCCGGCCGGCGGCGCCACGGTCACCTGGGCGATCTTCTCGGAGCCCGAGTCGATGAATGCCGTCGGCAGCAGTGGCACGATCGCCAGGGAGGCGACGAACAGGGCGCCGGCGGCGAGCGATCGTCCCCACGCGCGTCACCCGATTGCGGAGCACGAAGCGGATCGCCGGGTCGTAGATGCGGACCCAGAACGAGTTCTTGGGCTCCCCGTCCGCGTCGACCGCGCCCGAGACCTTGCCGACGAGGAAGTAGGCGAGGACGGGAACGACCGTCAGCGCCACGACGAGCGATGCCAGCAGGGCGAAGGTGACGGTCAGCGAGAAGGCCTGGAAGAACTGACTGACGAAGCCGCCGGCGAACCCGAGGGGCAGGAACACGGCGACCGTCGTGAAGGTGCTCGCGGTGATCGCGCCGGCGACCTCGCGGGGACCCTGGATCACGGCCGTCAGCCGGTCGTCGCCGAGCGCCCGGTGACGATAGATGTTCTCGAGGACGACGATCGAATCGTCGACCACCCGGCCGACCGCGACAGCGAGGCCTCCGAGCGTGAGGATGTTGAGCGTGATGCCGGCAGCCTGCATCACGACGAGTGCCGTCAGGATCGACAGCGGGATGCTGATCGCGGCGACGAATGTCGAGCGGACGTTGAAGAGGAACAGGAAGATCGTCAGGACCGCGAAGACGGCGCCAAGGCCGCCCTCGCGAAGCAGGCCCTCGCTCGACTCGAGGATGAACGACGACTGGTCGGAGACCGTCACGATCGTGATCTCGCCGGGGTGGCGGGCCGCGATCTCGTCGAGCTTGGCCTGGGCGGCCTGGGCGACCGTGACGGTGTTGGCCGTGCTCGTCTTGCTGACCGAGATGGTGACGGACGGCTGGCCGTTCGTCCGGCCGTAGCCGGTCGTGGCCACGCCGACGATCTCGACCGTGCCGAGCTCGCCGAGGGTGACCGGCTGCGGGAGCGGCGGCCGGCGAGCGCGGGCTCGGCCGGTTCGGCCGAGGGCACGCCCGGAACGATGGGCGCGCTGCGAACACCGACGACCAGGTTCTCGATCTGATCGACCGACGCGAACTTGCCGATCGTCGAGACCGGGATCTGCTCGCCGTCGACCGAGAGCTCGCCGCCGGGCAGGGTCAGATTGTTGGCCTGCAGCACGCCGACGATCTGCTGGGTCGAGACGCCGGCATCGGCGAGCAGCTCGCGGGTCGAGGGTCACGACCAGCTGGTCCTCGAGCCCGCCGGCGAGGTCGGCGCCGGCGACGCCGGGCAGCGACTGGAGCTCGGTGATGATCTCGGTGCGGGCGATCTCCGCGGCGGCCTCGAGGTCGGTGTCGCCCGCCGCCGAAACCGACGCGACGAGGACGGGCGCCGAGTTGAAGTTGAAGGCCCCGACCGTCGGTTCGACGCCGTCCGGCAGGCCGGCGCTTCGGAGGTTCTCCTCGATCGACGCCACGGCCTCGTCGAGGTCGGCGTCGTAGTCGAACTGGGCGACGACGAAGGCGAACGAGTTGGCCGACGTCGACTGCAGCTGGGTCAGCCCGGGCACCGACGAGATCGAACGCTCGATCGGCTTCGCGACCTGCTCCGTGACGTCACTGGCGCCCGCCCCCGGGTACGGGGCGATCACCGAGACGATCGGGAACGAGACGTCCGGCAGGAGCTCCTGCTTGAGGCTTCCCCAGGCGGCGATCCCGCCGATGAAGAGCCCCGCCGCGAGGAGCAGCGTCACGCTCCGCCTGCTGAGCGCGAGCTGGGTCAGGCGATTCATTCGGAGCTCCTTGCATCGGTGTTGGTCAATCTCGACGGCGTGGGTCATGAGGCGGGTGGCGTGCTCGATCACGGCGAGGTCGTCGTCGTCCAGGACCTCGAACAGCGCTCGCAGCTGTCGCGTGCTCAGTTCACGGAGCTGCTCGAGCGTGTCGTGCCCGAGCTCCGTGACCGACACGCGAACCTGGCGGCGGTTCGCCGGGTCGTCACTTCGGCCGATCAGGCCGAGGCCGACGAGGTGATCGACGGCGCCGCTCGCGGTCGAGACCGTGACGCCGAGGCGCCGGGCGATCTCGGACATCGACAGCTCGCCGGCGGCGGTGACGACGTACAGGAGCTTTGCCTGGGCCATCGTCAGGTCGAGCGCCGCGAATTCGGGCGCGTGGATGCTCATCAGCCGCTGCTGAAACGCCTCGAAGGCCTCGATCGTGCGCTCGACCGCCACGCGGGACGATGTGTTTGGACGCGCCATATGGTTTGGCCCACTCCTACTGTTCGGATAGACCGAAGTATCCCGAAGATCGCTCCGGCCCGTCAAGCAGGACCTTCCGGTAGCCCCTGACTGGGACCCGTTCCGGCTGGGTGGGACCTCTTGCAACCAACCTGTGACACCAGGCCGACGACGCCATCGTCGGCCGATAGCCGTGGCATGCGACCGTTCTTGGGCGAACAAGGAGGTGGCTCCCATGCCCCAGAAGGAACATCTTCCGAGCGTCAGCTCCAAGGAGCAGCGCATGTACGAACACATCAAGGCG
The DNA here is from genome assembly GCA_963778645.1 of uncultured Chloroflexia bacterium. Classification (GTDB taxonomy): domain Bacteria; phylum Chloroflexota; class Limnocylindria; order Limnocylindrales; family CSP1-4; genus SPCO01. The sequence continues at coordinate 4,404 of CAVZVH010000032.1, read as the reverse complement.
AGCGAGCGCAAGGACGGCCGCTCCCTGAAGCGCGCCAAGGCGATCGCCGCGGCGACCGTGGTCAAGCACCACAACGAGGAGCGTCACCCGAAGTCGAAGTAGGCGGCGCGATCCGCGATTCGACAGGAGGATGACGATGCCAACGACCATCAGTGAGATCAAGACCTCGGCCCTCATCGACGCGCCGATCGAGCGCGTCTGGAAGGCCATCACCACCCCGTCCGAGATCAAGCAGTGGTTCTTCGGCGTCGAGACCGAAGGCGACTGGCGAGCCGGTGGTGACCTCGTTCACCGCGGCGAGTACCAGGGCAAGCCCTACATCGACAAGGGCACGATCCTGGAGTTCGAGCCGCCGAGGCGGCTGGTCCACACCCACTGGAGCGATGTCTCAGGCAAGCCGGATACACCCGAGAACTACCAGCGCGTGGCGTGGGACCTCACCGAGCAGGACGGCGGCACGGAGCTGACGATCACCGAGCGCAACCTGCCGTCGGACGAGGCGGCGGAGACGTCGGAGCAGGCCTGGAAGGGCGCCCTCGGGAGCCTCAAGTCGCTTCTTGAGCGCTAGGCTCGCGACGGGACTCGTGGCGGCGATCCGGGCGCCGGCCCAGGGAACCTCTCCGCAGCAAGGGAGAACTGCATGGCAGCGGTGATGGACCAGAAGAACTTGATCGACCAGAAGAACCTGGATATCTACGGCAACGAGCCGATCCCTTGGTCGCGACCGCTCGCCGAGCTCGAGAAGCTGGTGACCGGTCCGGGCACGAGCGCCTGGATCGCAACGACCCGCCCCGATGGGCGCCCTCACGTTGCCGGGGTCGGCGCGGTCTGGCTCGACGGCAAGTTCTACATCGTGAGCGGGCCCGGCACCCGCAAGAGCCGGAACCTGGCCGAGAACCCGAACTGCGTGATCTCGGTCGGCCTGCCCGGGATCGACGTCGTCGTCGAGGGCACGGTCGAGCGGGTCACCGACGATGCCAAACTCCAGCGCGTCGCGGATGTGTACAACGCCCAGGGTTGGGATCCCAAGGTGAAGGACGGCGCGTTCACCGCCCGATACAGCGCGCCGAGCGCGGGACCGCCGCCTTGGGACCTGTACGAGATCACCCCGAAGACCGCGTTCGGCGTGGCCACTGGCGACCCGCAAGGCGCGACCCGCTGGCGCTTCTCGGACTGAGCGGCAGGTCTTTTCGCACTCGACATTCGGGTAGGTTTCCCGCCGATTCCGGCCGTCGGTGCGACAATGCACCGACCCAAACGACAGCCAGACACGGGAGGCGTGAAATGGCACAAGTGACGACGACGACCGCTAACAAGCCGGCATGGGTGGATCTTGCAAGCGCTGACGCCGAGGCGTCGCGGAACTTCTACTCGGAGCTCTTCGGCTGGCAGGTCGAGGTCAATCCCGATCCACAGTACGGCGGCTACGGGCTCGCGAAGACAGGCGGAAAGGATGCTGCTGGGATCGGCCCCAAGATGGACCCGAATGGCCCGACGGCATGGAACCTGTACATCGGGACGGACGACATCGAGGAGCTGACCCGAAAGGTGCAGGCCGCCGGCGGGACCGCCGTCATGGCCCCATTCGACGTCGGTGACCAGGGTCGCATGGCCGTGTATCAGGATCCGGCGGGCGCCTTCATCTCTGCCTGGCAAGGGACGCGCATGGGTGGCTTCCAGACGAACGCACCGAACTCGTTCGGTTGGGCCGAGGCGAACGCCCGCGGCGTCGAGAAGGTGCTGCCCTTCTACGAGCAGGTCTTCGGCTGGACGCACCCGGCAGAGCGACATGGGTGAAGGACAGCCGCCGTATACCGAGTTCCTGCTCGACGGCCAGAGCATCGCCGGCGCCTGGGAGATGAATCCGATGGTGCCCGCCGAGGTGCCGAGCTACTGGCAGGTCTACTTCACAGTCGAGGACGTCGACGCGGCCTTCAAGAAGGCGATCGACCTGGGCGCGAAGGAGTTGCTTCCGCCCCAGGACATGCCAGGCGGCCGCTTCGCGATCGTGAGCGACCCGGAGGGAGCGAGCTTCGGCCTGCTGAAGATGGCGGCCGGCTGACGGCTCGCCGGCGCTGAACGCTGGGCGGCACGGCCGCTGGGCGGCACGGCCGCTGGCCGGCACGGCCGCTGGCCGGCGCACGATCAGACACGATCAGAGCGCCGCATTTCTCTGCACGCTACCGAACAAGAGCCGGACGGCGATGGTTCGTCCGCTCCATGGAGTCGGGCCGTGTCGAGGAACGCCGAGACGGCCCAGAGACGGGCGTGGTCTAGAGTTTCACGAGCCGAACCCGCCTCGCGGCGCGATCACGCCGACCAAGCGCGGTCACTCGGCCAAGGGGGTGTGCGATGGCGGACAAACCAGGCCCCACAGGCGCGGGTCGACCGAACCCGGATGCGGCGGTCCCGCCAGACCGCTACTCGATCAAGGTCACCGTCCGGCCCGAGACGCTGACCGAGCTCATCAGCAAGTTCGACCTCGACGTCGGTGACCGGCCCCACGTCGAGCCCCAACCCGACGGCGGTGGCCTCCTCTACGCCTTCGCGCCCGAGGACCAGATCCGCGAGATCGAGGCAGCCGGGTACACCGTCGAGCGCGGCGAAAACGTGTCGGCGACCGGCCGAGAGCGGATGGCCGAGGTCGCCCAGGGCGACCGATTCGAGGGCGGGCGCGTCCCGCCGCGAGGGCTCGGCACGAAGCCTGGGCGGGATGAACTACCCGGTGGCGACCGACCCGGCCGCGACGCAGAGAAGCGTGGGCCGGCCCGATGACCTTCCTCAACGTCGTCGAGATCGAGTCGGCGGTCCTGGCCCTCGGTGCCGCCTATCCGAGCGCTGCCCAGGTCATCACGCTCCCCTTCCTGACCGCGGAGGGTCGGCAGAGCCACGCTCTCCGGATCGCGTCCGGCTCCTGCCACGGAACCGGTGTCCTCCTGATCAGCGGCACCCACGCGCGCGAGTGGGGCGGCCCTGACATCCTGATCAACCTCGCGACCGACCTCCTCGAGGCCTACACCGCCGGGACCGGGCTCGCCTACGGCGGGACGTCGTTTACGGCGGCAGAGGTCGAGCGGATCGTCGAACGGGTCGAGCTGATCGTCTTCCCAGACATCAACCCGGACGGCCGCCACTACAGCCAGACCGTCTACTCGATGTGGCGCAAGAACCGCAACCCGGTGAGCAGCGGCGGCAACCCGAGCAAGGTCGGGGTCGACGACAACCGCAACTACGACTTCCTGTGGAACTTCCCGACGTTGTTTGCGCCGACTGCGGTCGCCAACGGCACCCTCGCCTCGACCGATCCCGGCAGCGACCTCTTCCACGGCACCGCAGCCTTCTCCGAGGCCGAGACGAAGAACGTCCGCTGGTTGTTCGACACCTATCCCCTGATCCGCCGCTTCATCGACCTCCACTCCTACGGCGGGAATATCCTCCATCCGTGGGGCGACGACGCGAACCAGTCGACGACGCCGTCGAAGAACTTCACGAATGCGAGCTGGAACGGCCAACGCGGGCTCACCGGCGACGCGTACGCCGAGTACATGCCGTCCGGGGACCTCTCGGACCTCGTGGATGCCGGTAACGCGATGCAGGCCGCGATCGCCGGGGTCCGCGGCCAGTCGTACAACGTCGCGCAGTCGTTCTTCATGCCTGGTTGGCCGACGACCTACCCGACCTCCGGGGCGAGCGACGACTGGGCCTTCAGCCGTCATCTTGCCAGCCCAACCAAGCCGCAGGTCCTGTGGCTACGTCGTCGAGTTCAACAAGATCTGGGGCCAGTTCTTCCCGACCTGGACGGAGATGGAGAAGATCATCCTGGATGTCGACGCCGGGCTAGTCCGGTTCAGCCTGGACGCGGCGCCGAGACCGCGTTGGTGGTGGATCTTCGACCTGTGCTGGTGGCGGGACTGGTTCCGCGCCTTATGGCGGCGCCTCTTCCCGTGGGAGATCTGGGGCCCGTTCGGCCCGTGGAGCCGGATCCGGATCGTCATCCTGGCCGCGATCAACCCGGTGGTGAGCCTGATCGGCGGCCTCGTCCGCCGGATCCTCGGCCGATTCGGCCGTTAGCGCCGATCAGCACGGCGTGGGTGGTGCACCGCGCCATCTACCGGCTGACCGGGGCCGGGCGACTACGAAAAGGGCAAGAGCGCCGGCGGGCGCGAAAGGTCTGGGCGACGGCGGCCCGACCGGCTGCGCGCGAGCGACCGCCCGCGTGGGCCGACGACCTACCCGGCGTCGTTTCGCGGTTGCAACCGCATAGTTACTTTCGGATGATGTTGCCCGAATTCCCGTGAGTACTGTGATGGACGGAGAGCATCGGGAGTGCTCCCAGACGTCTCCCGACCTCCAGCTTGCATGCCATCGTGCGTGGGCGTCATCGAGGAGCTCTCGAGCGCGCCC
>CAVZVH010000031.1:0-16839 GCA_963778645.1 uncultured Chloroflexia bacterium | reverse complement strand
GTCTGTATCTACACGCCACGAGGGATCTTGATTTCCCAGCCGAGGTCCACAAGGCTAATCAGGCGTGCGGGCCGCTTAGTGGTCTCGTTTAGGAGTCCGAGGCGCCTCCACTTGCCCCAAAGGTCGGAGACGGTCGTTTGATCTAGCCCTGAAACCTTGCCAATCTCAACCTGCGTTCGATTGCCGTCGGTAAGCTCGTAGGCCAATCGATGCTTCGGATCCTTCAACACGACGGTCAATGACTCCGCCAGGGCCGGTCGTGCCATGAACCGCGTCCATACCAATAGTTCTGTGAGGAGCTCTTCTGACTTGTCACTCATCAGTTTCGTCACCCCTTACTGAGGGTTGGCCGATTGCTGGCGCTTCGAGTCCGACAGACCTGAGCGAGGCTAGACGTGCAGCACGCCCGCTTTCATCGGCGGTCGCTATCCCAGTGCTGACCCACCGCTGCCACCAATTCGAGATGGACTTTGAGCTCACGCCGACGGCTTCCGCGATTGCTCGCGTGGACATGGTTCCGTCAGAGAGTTCGTATGCTCGTCGCTGCGCGTCGTCCTTCAGCTGCGCTGACAAGACCGTCGGCAGTTCACGTAGACCCAAGAACCGTAGCCACTTGGTCTGCTCGCGGAGTTCGCGCAAGACCGGATCGTCCACGCGAGACGCACCCGTCATCGTCATTTTCTCCTTCGGTCTTCATCGATTCGGTCTGCTATCGCCCTCACGACGCCCGAAAGGTCGGTGTCACGAAGAGCCATGGCTTCGATCGCTCCAAGGATGGGTGGAAGCTCGTCAAATGGCAGGTCGTCTGCGATCACCGGTAGCAAGCGCTCCCGCCGGTCTTTCATCTCGAGCCAGTGGACAACGTCCAATTCGTACCCTACGAAGTTGGACTTGAGAGCCGCCCGCGAAACGAGCAACACGACGTAGTCGGCTGCCTGAAGGGCTCGCTCATCCTCCGCACGGATTCTTCTTCCCAACTTGATCGACTTTTCATAGAACCAGACCTCAGCCCCCGCAGCGGCGAGTCGATCGAAGAGACCTGCGGCGAGCGTTGCGGTTGCCTTGCCCGTGAGAATGCTGATCGAAGGTCGTGCACCCGGGCGCCATCGTTGTGGCTTCCCGACGGCACTGACTCGCAGGCGTCGCCCTTCGTCGATCAGCAGGCTCGCCCCTCGGGAACCGAGCAGTGCCTCCAATTGGGGTCGAGCGTCATTCGCATCGCGGCCCGACTGAAGGACATCTTCGACCACCGCGGCCGCCTCATCCGCTATCGCCTTTCGGCCTGTCGCGGTTCCGACCGTAACGCCAAAGGCAGTGTCAAACAGCTTTGCGTGATCCGACGTGTTCACTTGCGGCCGCCTGCGCCGGTTGTTTGATCATCTCGCCATCCGCGCAAAATCTTCGAGAGGCCCACGACGCTCTCAATCACCGGGTTTCGAACCCAGACATCGCCGCGTCCCCCAGTGTGGAATGGGACGATTAGACCGGCATCCCGCAGTAAAGCCACTTCCTTTGAGACATTCTGTCGCTGCATCCCGAGCGTTTCGGCGACTTCGGAGATGTTCATCTCCTGGCTCAAGGCCAAGTACACGTCGGCACGGCGTGTGCCCTTACCGAAGAACGCGTGAAGTTCATCCTGACGCCGCTTGGTGGCCTGCGGCTCCTGCGCGGTGTAAGTGAGAACACCGATCACCTGCTCGACAAGATCGCGGACCGCCCGGACCTCCTGATAGATCGGATCACCTCCCGCAGTTGGAGTAGGTCGGCTTGCCATTGCTAGCTCGTCAGATATGGGGCTGCCGCTGCCGAGATTGCCACGTATCCACGCCGAGGCCGCTCGATCACCCCCTGCCGTTCGAGTGAGGCAACGAGCGCGTACAGCGAACTCCTCGGAACACCGGACGACTGCTGGAGGTCATCCATCGATACAGCCTCCCGATCACGAAGGGCCTCGAGGACCTTCTTGGCACTTGCATTCGTACTGACGGACGCGAGGCGTCCCTCGATGGCCTGGCCGAACGCAAGGCGCAGGAGTCCGTTGGTCAGTTTCACTTGTTCCAACAAATCGTCCAATGATCCAACTCCCTAGAGGCCGCTGGGTAACAAGCATAGCTCCTAGTCCAAGGAATGCACGCACGAACTTGGACGTGGCTATGAGGTAGTTCACAGCGCCAAGGCGTCTAGACCTGGGCACTGTCAGCACGTCCTTGTGACAGCTTGCGTGTCACGGGCTCGAGCCGACCATGCCTCGAACATGTGGCAACGACCTCGGCGGTCGACCCACGCGATCGAACGTCGTGGCATCCTCCCGCTCATGACACGATTCCTCATCCTTCTTCGCGGCATAAACGTCGGTGGCCGGAACAAGGTGCCGATGGCGGCCCTGCGCGAGCTTCTCGAATTGCACGGCCATACGAAGGTCTCGACCTACATCGCCAGCGGCAACGTGATCCTGACCTCGGATCGGTCCGCAGCCTCGATCAAGCGAGAGCTCGAGGAAGCGCTGCCGAAGACCTTTAAACTCGATAGTGAGGTGATCGCGGTGCTGGTCCTGACGCTGGCCCAGCTTCGCGCCGTGGTCCGGAAGCGACCGAAGGGCTTCGGCGACCATCCGGAGACGTACCACAGCGACGCGGTCTTCATCATGGGGATCGACGCGCGGACGGCGATGAAGGTCTTCGACCCGCGGCCCGGCGTCGACGACGTGTGGCCGGGAACCGGCGTGATCTACTCGCAGCGGCTGAGCGCCGAACGGACGAAGAGCCGGCTCGGCAAGATCGTCGGGACGCCGGCGTACAAGTCGATGACGATCCGCAGCTGGGCGACGACGCTGGCGCTCCTCGAGCGCATGGAGGCGCCCGAGGCCGAGGCCTGATTTCGCGGATCGCGAGCCTAGGAGCGCTACTCGGAGGGCTCGTAGACCCCGAGGACGTTCCCGGAGGGGTCCGCGAAGGTGAACCGCCGCCCGCCCGGATAGTCGTGCATCGCCAGCTGGACCCGGCCACCCGCCTCGACGACGCCGGCCAGGGCCGCGTCGGCATCGTCGGTGCGGATAAGCGCCAAGACCCCTTCGCCGCGCGATGCGACGGGCTGTCGCGCGAGCCCGCCGAATTCCCCGCCGGTCGTCGGGTGCTTGATGCCCGCGTAATCGGGGCCGTAGCCGTTGAAGGACCATCCGAGCGCCTTCTCGTAGAAGGCCTTCGACTGCTCCAGATCGTCTACGGAGAGCTCGATGTAGTCGATCACGTGCGACATTGGCCAGAGCGTACGCGACTACACGCTGGGTGGTGCGCCCCCTGGACCCGCGAAGCGTGCGACCTCCTCCATCGTGAACTCGCCGCGGTGGCTCCGGATCCATGTGCGCGCGTACCGATATCGAAGCGCCTCGTAGGCGATCAATGTCGCGCAGACGGCCGCCACGAGCGCGATCGAAACCAGCGCCGGCACCACGGTGGCGGCTGGGATGAGGGCGAGCAGCGCGACCGTCGCGGTCGGTCGACCATGGCCCCAGCCGCCGCCGATCCGCAGCCGCAGGACCACGTGCGCCGCCATGTACAGCGCCAGACCTCCGCACAGGCCGATGGCTGGGATGATCCCAAGCGGTTCGTCGACATGGCTGAGCGTCTCCTTCATCCCGAGCGCAAAGAGGACGATGCCGAAGACCATCGGCATGTGGAGGTACGAGTACAGGTCGCGCGCGAGGTCCGCGCGCTCGGCACCCTGCGCATCCGTGAGCCTGGCCTGCGAGATGAAGGTGACCCAATCGAAGTAGGACCACCACAGGGCCGCCGCGACGACCATCCCCAGCAGGGCGGCCGCGATCCTCGCGGCATCGAGCGGCAATCCTGCCGCGCCGACGCCGACCGCGACGATCGACTCTCCCAGGGCGATGATGATGATGAGCCCGTGTCGTTCGACGAAGTGCGCTGGCGAGATGTGCCATCCGCGCCCACGGCCGATCAGCGCGCTGAGGTAGTCGATCGTCAGGGCGGCGATCCACAGCCCAAGCTCGACTGACCCGTCGAAGAAGCTGGCGACCACGAGCAGTGCCGGCCCGAGGAACGCGCCGGGCGCCCATCGGAGGACGGCGCGGCGGAGCTCCGGATCGTCGCGGCCGGCGACCATGAAGAGGACGAGGTGCAGGACGCGGACGAAGAAATAGGCGACACCGAAGACGAGGGCCTCTGCACCGAACGCCTCGGGCGTCGCGAGGGCCACGATCAGCATGGCCGCCGCCGAGGCGAATACGGCTAGTCGGACGGCGCCTTCTTCAGGATCGAGGGTGTTGGTCAGCCAGGCATATGCCGCCCACGCCCACCACAGCGCGGCAAGGAGGAGCCCGCCCCGCAGCAGACCCACTCCCGTCTGGTTCGCTGCAAGGAATCCGGTCACCTGCGTGAGTGCGAAGACGAATACGAGGTCGAAGAACAGTTCGAGCGGCGTGACCCGCTCTTCGCCCTCGACCGAACGAACGTGCATCGCGGCTCAGCGCCGCCTCGACGTCGCCATCGATGACCTAGGTGTTCCAGCCCTGATCTTTGAGCGTGGCGAGGCGATCAGCTTCATGGTCATCGCTCCTTCGCGTCGGCAGGCGCGCGGGGCTACTCGGGGTCCTTCGCCTGGCGGTCCTTGAAGATGGCCAAGTACTCGTCGCGCAAACGCTCGAACTCAGCGAACAAGCGCGCCGACTCGGGCGAGCCGGGTTCCAGGTCATCGAGCTGTCGTTCGATCGCTCGCCAGCGCTCGAGGATCTTCGCGGTCGTCGGCGCGTGCTCCGACTTCGCGATCGGTTGGATGTCGGTCCGCCCGTCCGTGGCGATGCGGGCCCACGTCTCCTCGTACTCGGTGAACTCCGCCAGCGCCTGCGCCACCACGCGGACCGATCGCGCCACCTCGTCGAAGCGAGGTTCCCCCGGCGGGATGCCGCGCTTGTGTCGCTCGAGCTGACCGACCTCGGTCAACAGCAGGAGGATCGCATCAGACGCGGCCCGCAGGTGCTCTTCGATGGTGTTGGCGTCGTCGCTCATGCCGCGTCACACCTTACTGTGCGGTCGCTCCACTCGGCCTTGGATTCTTGCAGTCCGCGTCGCACGTTCGACGGGATCAGCGGCCCAGTAGCTGGTCGACCGGGGCGAAGTCGTCCGTCAGCGCGACCGACCCGTCGATGAACGTCGCCACCTCATCGGGGGCGGTGAGAACGGCCGTCGAGTCACCTTCTCCCCAGGTCGAGATGGCGGCCTCCACCCCTGGCCTGTCGAGCGGGGTATCGCTCGCGACGAGGACGAGGTTGCCGCCTCCCTCGCCCTCGAACGTCCCGCGGCGGGCGATGACCGCCACGTTCGAGAACTTCGTCGCTAGCGTCGCCGCCTCGGCTCGGACGAAGCGCAGCGGCGCGTAGTCGATGATGTTCGCGACGTAGATCCCGCCCGGGCGCAGCACGCGTGCCACCTGGTCGATGAACTCGGCCGTCGTGAGGTGCCACGGCACGGCGAGGCCGCCGAAGGCATCGCCGACCACGATGTCGAACGCATCGGTCGGGAGCGCGCGAATCGACTGTCGCGCGTCGCCCAGGCGCACGTCGATGCGGTCGCTCGGCACGTACCCGAGCTCCGACTGCGCGATCTCGTAGATCCGGGGATCGAGCTCGAGGACCGCCTGCCGAGCGTCGGGATGCATGGCCTCGATGTAGCGCGGGAACGTGAACCCGCCACCACCGATATGCAGGACATCCGGCGATGCCCCGAGCGTGGCACGAAGTGGCGCCGTGGTGTCGGCGAACCGACGCACGTAGCCGAACTCGAGGTCGGTCGGGTCGCGCAGGTCGACCGCGGCATGCGTGAGTCGGTCGAGCACGAGCACGCGGATGTCCGGGTCGGCGGCGTCGCGACGGATGGCGATGCAGTAGTAGGCACTCTCGGTGTCGCACGGGGACGGCTGGGCCAGCGCGAGCCCGCCGGTCAACAGGACGACGCCCACCGCGATCGCCGCTGGTCCTCTCCCTTGCCGCAGCCATACCGTGAGGACGACGCCGATCGCGGCCAGCCCGATGCCGATCGCCACGATCAGGACGCGGGTCGGGAACAGGCCGAGCAGGATGAAGCCGGTCAGGAACGTGCCGGTGATGGCGCCGACCGTCCCGACGGCCGACAGCCGACCGACGATCGAACCGCTTGTGGCGAGGTCGGTCAGTGTGCCGCGCACGAGCATCGGCGCCGTGGCCGAGAGGATCGCGGCTGGCACGACGAACGCCGTCGTCGCGAGGATCACGATGCCGACCAACCCCTCCCCCACCCCGATGCCACCGATCGCCCCGACGATCGGCACTGCCGCGATGGCGCTGAGGCCACCGAGGATGAACGCCGGGCCGAGCAACGGCAGTGGACCGACGGTGTCGGCGGCCTTGCCGCCGAGCCACGCGCCCAGGGCGATGCCGGCCAGGATCGCGCCGATGATCCCGGTGTAGGTCGTCAGCGAGACACCCACGTACGGCGCCAGGAGCCGCCCCGCGGCGATCTCGAGCACGAGCACGCTCGCGGTGGCGATGAAGGTCAGGAGCGCGGCGACGATCGGCGGGAGTGACGGAGCCGGGAGCGCGCCGTCGCGGTCGTCCATCCGCGAATGGTAGAGGCCGGGCGAACTAGCTTCGAACGGCGAAGAGGTGCCAGGTTTCGGGCACACCCTTCAGTTCGTGGTCGCCGCGGTCGTCGAAGACGAGATCCGATCCCACCACGAGGTCTTTGATCGTGCTCGACACCAGGATCTCGCTGGGCGTGGCCATGGCAGCGACCCTCGCTCCGATGTGCACGGCGATCCCAGCGATGTCATCGGGAAGGACTTCGATCTCACCGATGTGAAGCCCAGCTCGGATCTCCAGGCCGAGCTCCTTCACGTCATCGCGGATCGCGACCGCGCAGCGGACGGCGCGCGCTGGGCCATCGAACGTCGCAAGGAACCCGTCACCGACGACTTTGACCTCCGTCCCGCCGAATCGGTCCAGCTGACGCCGGACGATCCGATTGTGATCGGCCAGCAGCATCTGCCATCGGCTGTCGCCGCGTTCCGCCGCCAACTGCGTCGATCCGACGATGTCCGTGAACAGGACAGTGGCGAGTACCCGGCGGGGATCCAGCACCGGCCGCACACCGGTGACGAAGTCCTGGATCTCGGCCAGCATCGCATCCTGGTCACCGGCCCAGATCAGGTTGTCGGGGCCGGGCAGCTCGACGTACCTGGCGGCCGGGATGTGCTCGGCAAGGTAGCGGCCGTGTTCGACCCGGAACCCTGTCGCGTCCGATCGGTGGATCACAAGCGTCGGGACGCGTATCGCCGGCAGGACATCACGTACGTCGCTCTCGTAGATGAGGCGGACGATCGCCTTCGTGCTGCCAGGTGTCGCAGCGCTCCGCTCGTACCTCGCCCAGGCGCGACGGATCCGTTCGTCGCCCGCCACGGAAGGAGCGAACAGGTCGATCATAACCCCGCGACCCGTGTCACCTTCCGCGATCTCGAGCGCAGGCGTGAGTACCGAGATCGGCTCTCCGATTAGGAAGTCGGGAGCCTCGAGGAATTGCGCGAAGCAGTCGACGAGGATCAGGCTCGAAACCCGCTCGGGATGTGTGGCGGCGAACGGCATCGCCAGGATCCCACCTCCGATGTTTGCGATCATGGCCGCCCGCTCGGAGCCCACCGTATCCAGGACGGCGGGGATGTCCGCCATGAACTCCTCGAGGGTCGGCAGCGACGACGTCGGGATCGGGTCCGATAGGCCTGTCCCCCGCTTGTCGAACATGATCAGGCGACCGAACGTCGCCAGCCCTTCCCGCAACGCGGCGAGCGGCGGGACGTCCCATTGCGAATCCAGGTTTCCGAACCACTGATCGAGCAGCAGGATGTCAGGCGGCCCCTCGCCGACGACTTGGTAGGCGAGGTGGAGGTCGCCCAATCGGGCGTATCGCGTCTCAGGGATCATCACTCGGAAGCCTACGCTGGCCGGGACCAGCTCTATATGCAGAATGGGCCACCGTGGCCCACTACACGATCACGAGGCGGTGGCCGAGGATCTGCGTCGAGGCGGCCGGAGCTACTTCCGCTATCCGCCCGATATGCCATCGGCCTGCGCCGACGCGGTCGGAGCCGAATCCGGTCGGGGCTCAAAGACGACCACCGCGGTGCCGCGCGGTCGACGCGTGGCGTAGGCATCGACGTTGGCGTTGACCTGCACCATGGCGGCCCATAGGCGGGCGCGTTCGTCACCCGTTGCCTCACGTGCATGGAACCGGCGCGGACCGTCGCGCAGGTCGATGGTCACCTCGGGATCCGTCTGGAGGTTGAGCCACCATGCAGGTTCCGGCTCGCCCCACCCGTTCATCGCGAGCGTGTACAGGTTCGGGCCGTCCTCGAAGTAGCCGAGCATCGCCACTCGGGTCTTCCCACTCTTTCGGCCGATCGTCTGGAGGCGCATCGTTCCGTACGTCTTCTCGGTCGGAGGTCCGAGGCCGCGCCGGCCTCCGCTGACGCGATAGATCGCTCGGTGGGCGGCCCAGGCGACCCGTATGACCCAACGCGGCGGAAGGAAGGGCTTCGCCGGTGTCTGTGACATGCGGCTCACGATACCCTGCGGCTCGACCACCGAAGTAGCCGGCGGCCTGATAACGACCGCCGGCTGTCCCGATGGGCTAGGCTCCCCGCCCTGCTCGACCGCCCGCGAGCGACCTGACCTCGATCGGCGTGTCGATAGCTTCCGAGACGCGCGATGCCCAACCGAGCGCCGCGTCGAGGTCGGGCGCCTCGAGGAGGTAGAACCCGCCGAGGTTCTCCTTCGTCTCGATGAACGGCCCGTCCGTCTGGCGGATCCGGCCCTTCGGCTTACGAACGACCTTCGCCTCGGACGCGCTGGTAAGACGCGCCGAGTACAGGAGTGCGCCCGTCTCCTCCATATCGGCCTCCAGTCCGGCGATCTTCGCGAAACCCGCGCGCTGCTGCTCCTCCGTCATGGGCTCGCGTGACTGCTCATTCGCCATATAGACCGACAGCATGTACTGGGTCATCGTGGTGCTCCTGTGCTCGGCGGGCCGACCCCGCCGTCCTATGTCGTCTACGACCAGCCTGCGTCGCTTTCGACATTCTGTTGCCAGCAGATTTCGTGCGTACTGCCCTCGGATGCCCACGGCCACTCGTTCCGGGGAACCGATACGCGCCTCAGGACGTAGAACGCACGTGCAGCAAGGCCTCCGACACGCGACAGCCCTTGTCCTCGGAATCTCGCTAGCTGGCTGCGGCTCATCAGGACCGTCGGCGATCCCATCCGAGTCGGCACCTGCCTCCTCCGCGGCGTCCAGCACGGCTCCCCTGCCCTCTCGGATCATCCATACCGGCACGGCCCCAGTGTCGACCGGCGAGCCGATCGAGCCATCCACGTTGGCGGGGCGGATCGTCTTCGACGACTTCGAGGACGTGTTCGTCATGGATATCGACGGCTCGAACGTCGTCAAGGTCGCTGGGGAGGCCGGTTCGGAGTTCGACGGCGCCTGGTCGCCAGATGGCGAGTGGGTCGTCTACCGCGACTCGACGCGTGGGATCAACGACGACGACGAGGTCTTCACCGCCCGTGCCGACGGTTCCGAACGTCGGAACCTCTCAAACGATCGATCGAACGACTGGGGACCGGATTGGTCGTCCGATGGACGGACCATCGCCTTCAATTCGGACCGGGGTGGTGGTTCGATCCGCGGCTATCTCGTCGAGCCGGACGGATCGGGCCTGCGCGAGATCGACGTCGACGCGTGGGTCGAGTACCCGTCGTTCTCGCCCGACGGCTCGAAGATCGCGTACATGGGCCACGCGGGATCGGACTACGAGATCTACGTCGCGGACCTGGCAACGGGCGCGGTCGAGCAGCTGACCGACAGTCCCGGATCGGACGGTTGGCCGGTCTGGTCACCGGACGGCGCGTCGATCGGGTTCACATCTGAGCGCGACGACTGCCGGTTCGCGCCGGATGCCCAGGAATGCTGGCGGACCGGCGAGGACGACGAGTACCACGACATCTGGCTGATGGATGCCGACGGCTCTGATCAGCGGCGGGTCTCAGCGGAGATCGGGCAGTTCGTCGCGTGGTCGCCCGACAGCCTGCATCTGCTGATCTCCGGCCACGCGCTGTTCGTGGTCCGGACCGACGGCACCGGCCGGCTCGAATTGCGCGCGGACGGGATCGGCCACGCGCTCGGTGGCATTCCCGACTGGCGCTGAGGGGCCAGCCGGCGGTCACGTGCCGCTGGAGTGCTTCTCCTTGTTGTGGTGCTTCACGACGGTCGCGGCTGCGATCGACTTCGATTCCTTCAGCGAATGGCCCCGCTGTCGTTCGCTACGCTTGACGTGCTCGTACATCTCCTGCTCTTTGTCGCTCACGTTCGGAAGGTGCTCCTTCTTCGGCATCTCGGTACCTCCTTCCTGCGACGATAGGTTCCGGGTCGTTACATAGGTGACCCGCAGAAGGACGCGAACGTGACCGCGGCCTAGCGACCTGCGGCGTCTCGCCCGATCGGAGCAGTGGGTATGACCGAGCGTGCCGTGGTGATCGCCGGAGGAGGTCCGACGGGGCTGATGTTGGCGGGCGAGCTGGCGTTGGCGGGCGTCGATGTTGCGATATTCGAGCGGCGCGCCAGCCAGGAGCTCGCCGGATCGCGCGCAGGCGGCCTGCAATCACGCACGATCGAGATCCTCGACCAGCGTGGCATCGCCGACCGGTTCCTCGCGGAGGGACAGGTGGCCCAGGTCGCTGGGTTCGCTAGCGTCCGCCTGGACATCAGCGACTTTCCGACGCGGCATCCCTACGGGCTCGGGCTGTGGCAGAACCACATCGAGCGGATCCTGGCCGGCTGGGTCGGCGAGCTGGGCGTGCAGATCCACTACGGCATCGAAGTCACCGGTTTCGCGCAGCACGACGCAGGCGTCGACGTCGAGCTGTCCGACGGCCAGTCGCTCCGGGCGCAGTACCTCGTCGGGTGCGACGGAGGACGCAGTCTGGTCCGCAAAGCCGCCGGCATCGAGTTCCCCGGTTGGGATGCGACCACGAGCTCCCTGATCGCTCAAGTCGAGATGACCGAGGAGCCTGCGTTGGGTATCCGCCGCGACGCCTCCGGCATGCATGCCCTGGGCAAGGTGGACTACGAGATCCGCGACGGCGGCGTGGTCTACAAGGACGGAGGGACGGTGGGGGTCATGCTGACCGAGCCGCACCTCGGAGCCACCGCCGAACCCACCTTGCGCGATCTCAGCGAGCGGCTCGTCGCCGTATACGGGACCGACTACGGGATCCACAGTCCCACATGGATCTCCAGGTTCACCGACATGTCACGGCAGGCCGCGGCCTACCGCGCGGGGCGTGTCCTGCTGGCGGGCGACGCGGCCCACGTGCACTCCCCGGTCGGGGGGCAAGGCCTCAACACCGGTGTGCAGGACGCCGTCAACCTGGGATGGAAGCTGGCCCAGGTGGCCAACGGGATATCGCCGGAGAGCCTGCTCGACACGTACCACGCCGAGCGACACCCAGTCGGTGCCCTCGTGCTGCGCTCCACGATGGCGCAGGTCGCGCTCATGCGCGTCGACGATCGCGTCGAGGCGCTGCGCGACAGCGTGTCCGAGCTGCTGAGCATGGACGAGCCGCGCCGACGTTTCGGCGCGATGATGTCCGGCCTGGACATCCACTACGACCTCGGCGAGGGCCACCCGCTGCTCGGACGCCGCATGCCCGATCTCGACCTGATGACCGCCGACGGACCGCTGCGGGCCTTCACGCTGCTGTGCGATGCTCGACCGGTGCTGCTCAACTTGGGTGAACCCGGCGTCTTCGACATCACATCCTGGGCCGATCGCGTTCAGCTGATCGACGCGGAATGCGATGGCGTGTGGGAACTTCCGGCGATCGGGGTGGTCACCGCTCCCACTGCCGTGTTGATCCGGCCGGACGGATACGTCGCTTGGGTGGGAGAGCGAACCCAGGTTGGGCTCGTCGACGCGCTCACCACCTGGTTCGGACCGCCGACCACGGGTTAGCGCACCGCGTACCGCGTACCGCGCTTCCGTCCGGCGCTAGCTCACGGCGGCGGCAGGCTCGCGGGATCCTTCCGTGACTTCGCCCTTGTGCGCGGCGAACGCTGACAGGACCTCGTCCTTCTCCGCCGCCGGGACCGTGAACTCGTCGAGCGTCGTCGCGAGGATGCCGGCGACCGCATCGAATTCGTCGGGCGCGATGTGCAGGTCGCGATGGGCCTCCTCGAGGCTCAGGCGATCTCGTCCGGGACTTGTTCCCACATACCCCTGGGGACCACCCGCCACATTGCACAGCCACAGCGTCCGCATGAACTTGAGACCAGGCAGTCGCGCGAGTTCCTTCGTGTGCCATTCGCGGAGGGCCGGATTGCTCGAACCCTGACCGGCGACTCGGTCGCTGATGATCGCGTCGCTGAAACGGTCGACAACAGCCGCGATCGCGAACGCGCCTCCGAGGCGCTCATAGAGGCTGTTCTGGGCCATGGTGCGTCCTCCTCGTCCCCTGCGGGCAGACCCTGACGCATCGACGCAGGTGCTCGCTGGATGACGATTTGTCCGATCGGTCGACCCGGTTTCACAAGTGACCATTATCGATAGAACGTCGACCGAACCCCGGTCGCCGCTACGGCGCGACGTTGTGGTTCAGGTGGAAGACGTTGGTCGGGTCCCAGGCTCGTTTGAGGTCCCGGAGGCGTTCGACCTTGGCGGCGCCGTAGCTGGCTTCGGTCACCTCGGGGCCGGCGTCGGACAGCTCGTTGATGTAGCGGCCCGGCAGGAGGTCGGGCTCGACGATCGCCATCGCCTCGCGCACCCACAGCACGTTCGCCTCGTCGAAGGTCGGGTCGGACCAGCCCGTGTCGGGGCTCACGTCGAACGGGTGGGGGCGGCCGCTGAAGGCCATCGCATCGTCCGGGACGCGCTCGATCGCACCGCCCATCGCGGTCACCGAGATGCTGGCATCACCCGGGATGTGCTCTACGTGCGCGACGAACGCATCCAGGACCGAAGGAGAGCAGTCCGCGACGTAGCCACCGAGGATGGCCGTCCGCGAGCCCCAGGCGAGGTCGAGGTCGCTCGAACGCTGGGCGACCAGGTATTGCTCGCTGGTAGCCGTGACCGACGCTGGTGCCGGACCCATCAGCAGTGGCGCGATCTCGCGCTCCACGTCCTCCCCTGCCCCGCTGTGGTTGTACGAGATGACGACGATCGGCCGGCCGGCCACCGCGTCCGGGTAGTTCGCGGCCGGCTCGGCCAGGGCGACGGTAAATATCGCAGCGATCGCGTCCGGCGCGGTCGCCACGAACTCCCGGAACACCGGCCAGAGCTCGTGGATGTCGGTCGCCGGGTGGACGTGGACCCCTCGGTGGAGGGTTCCGGCGAACTGGTGCAGGTCGAGCTCGAGGCTCGTCGCGACCCCGAAGTTCGCGCCTGCGCCGCGGAGGCCCCAGAACAACTCCGGCTCCTCGTCGGCGCTGGCCCGGACGACGCGCCCGTCCGCGGTCACGAGCTCGACGGAGCGAAGGCTGTCGATCGTCAGCCCGAACCGCCGCTGGAGCCGGCCGACGCCGCCGCCGAGCGTCAGCCCGGCGACGCCGGTGTGCCCGACGACTCCCACCGGGCACACGAGCCCGTGCTCCTGGGCCGCGATGTCGAGCTTGCCGAGGAGCGCCCCGCCGCCGGTCCGGGCCATCCGCCGCGCCGGGTCGACGCTGACGGCGTCCAACCGACCGAGGTCGATGACGAGGCCGCCATCGGTCGTCGAGTGCCCGACAGCGCTGTGACCACCGCCGCGGACGGCGAGCTCGAGATCGGCCTCACGGCCGAAGCGAACCGCTGCCACGACGTCGTCGACGTTCGAGGGTCTGACGACCAGCGCCGGTCGTCGATCGAACATCGCGTTCCAGACCCGTCTCGCATCGTCATAGCCGGCGACATCGGGCGTGACGACTTCGCCCGCGAATGAGCGGCGAAACGTGTCGAGCTGACTTCGTGTTGGCGTGTTCGTATCCGAGCGCGTCATGGAGGCAGCCTAGTCCGCTTTGACGCTGGGTGTAGGCTGCCGACGAGGGGCAGACCGCCGATACGCCAGGGGGGCGAGGCGCGTCGGAAGATCGGGTGGATCCGCCATGGCGAGGCTAGTCCGAGCCTATCCGTTGGCCGCGTACGTCGTCTTGGCGTACGTCCTGTCCATCGCGGTCGGGCTGTTGCTCAACATCTCGCTGGCGTTCGGATTACTCGCGCTCTTCGGGCCTGCGACGGCGGCGTTCGTGGTCGCTCGCGTGTGGCGCGGCCGGGCAGGGATCGCCGAGCTGTGGGCGGTGACCACCCGTTGGCGGGTGCACCCGGCCTGGTACCTCGCCGCGTTTGGGTTGCCCATCGCCGGTTTCGTCATCGGCCACGTGCTCTACGTCCTTGCCGGTAACGATCCGCTGCCCGTGCCTGGCGCGGTCCAACCGATCTTGCTCTTGCTCTTCTTCCTCGTCATCGGCGAGGAGATCGGCTGGCGCGGTTTCCTGCTGCGAGGCCTGCTCCGCCAGCGATCGCCGCTCGTCGCGACAGCGATCGTCGCGGTGATCTGGACCTTCTGGCACAGCCCGCTGTACTTCATCCCGGGGATGCCGAACTACGGCCAGCCATTCCTGGCGTTCGCGGCGTGGGTCGTGCCGTTCTCCTTCCTGCTCACGTGGCTGTGGCTCGGCACGCGCAGCGTCTGGCTCGCGACGATCATGCATGGCTCGGGCAATCTGGCCGCGTCGCTCGTCTTCCCGCAGCCGGATCCGGCGACGCTGTTCGTGTTCAGCGGCCTCGGCATGACCCTGCTGGCTGTCGTACTGGTGGTGACCTCGTGGCACCGCTGGATCACGGTCGAGACGAAGGCGCCGGACCTGCCGGAGGTTCCAGGGCTGGCCGTCGACCCCGCCTGACGCGCGAATCGACCTCGATCAGGCGCGTGCACGACGGTTACGCTGATGCCATGTCGGGTGAGACGAGCGGGCGCTTCAAGCGTTGGCTCTGGCGGCCGCCGAGACCGCACGGCGACGTCGTGGCTCATCGCAACGTCAGTTTCCTGGAACTTTTCTACGACCTCGTGTACGTGGCCGTCATCGCCCAGACGGCCCATCACCTGGCCGAGCACGTCACGATCCGCGGTTTCATGGAATTCGCCGTCGTCTTCTCACTGATCTGGGTGGCGTGGATCAACGGTTCGCTGTACGTGGAGCTCCATGGGCGCAACGACGGACGCACGCGGATCCTGATCTTCGCCCAGATGGCGATCCTTGCCCTCCTGGCGGTCTTCACCGCGGAGGCCTCCGGTGACAGCGGCTCGATGTTCGCCCTGGTCTATGGGGTCTTCCTGGCGCTCATGACGTGGCAGTGGCATACGGTTCGCCGAGAGGATCGCGACGAGTTCAGGGTCGTGACCGGTCGCTACGAGGCAGGCATGACGGTGTCGGTCGTGGCGATCCTGGCGAGCATCCTCTTGCCCCCAGATGCACGGCTCGTGGTCTGGGCCGGGTTCTCCGCGGTCTGGTTCGTCGCGATCGCGTTGGCTGGTCGTTCGGCAGTCGGGCTGAGCCCCGGATTGACGCCGACCGAGTCGCTGGTCGAGCGATTCGGCCTCTTCACGATCATCGTCCTGGGCGAGGTGGTCTTTGGCGTCGTCGACGGGTTGTCGGCTGCCGAGCGAGACGTGACGACCATCGGCACCGGGATCCTCGCGTTGATGATCGGATTGGCCTGTGGTGGATCTACTTCGACGTCGTGGGCCGTCGTCTGCCGAGGATCGACGGGCGCTCGATCGCCCTGTGGATGCTCAGCCACTTCCCGCTCACCCTCGCGATCGCTGCGACCGGTGCAGGCCTGACCGGTCTGATCGCCCAGGCCCATGAGCCAAGCACGACCGAATTGACGGCGTGGTTGCTATCGGGTTCAGTGGCGCTCGGGCTCGTGGCACTGGTCGTGATCGAGCGCTCGCTCGTCGATGCCTTGCGCCTCATGGACGTGTACCGACCGCTCACACTCGCCCTGCTCGGCGGGGCGGTTCTAGCGCTCGTTATCGCCCTGCTGCGGCCGAGTCCCTGGCTACTCGCCTCGTCGCTCGTCGCGGTCCTCGGTCTGCTCTGGGCGTTCGCGGTCTACCGGTTCCTCGGCGCTGAAGCCTGGGAAGAGGCGTCGACCGCGTGATGGCCGTGGCCCAGGGAGCTTGTGCTATCAGGGGAGCCCCTGAGTCCCTCGCTCACCCGAAGGTGAAGCAATACGCCTCTGCGCCGGGCGCGAGAAACTCGATTTCGACGGTTCGTTCCGCGACGGCATCGTCCTGGCGGATGAGCTGGTACAGGCGCTGGTCGTCGAGGATGCCGTTCCCCTGATCGTCGACGTCGAACCCGTGGGCGGACCCGGGCTCGTGCCCGTCCAGCAGCACCCGGAACGGCACCGATACTCCTCGGCTGGACGGGCCCATAACCAGGTTCACGTCGCGGGCCTGGAAACGGAAGGCGATGCGTCCGCCGGCGTCGTTGCCAACCGCTGCGTGCTGCGCGAGCGTCCAGTTGCCGACAGGCGCCCACTGGTTGACGCCCAGGCGGGCCACCTCCGGGTAGGGATGTGGTGCTTCGAAACGCGGATCATCGGGTGACGCGAAGCTCGCGCTCCGGCCGTAGGCAAGGTACGTCTCGGGCGTCCGGAGGGTCTCCCAATCGGCGGCCACCTCGAAGCCTTGTGGCTCGACCGACACGAGACCGCCATCGATTCCCTGCGCACCGGCTTCGACGAGCAGCTGTTGGATGA
>CAVZVH010000030.1:0-119501 GCA_963778645.1 uncultured Chloroflexia bacterium | reverse complement strand
ATATAGTATTCGTCTATTTGATATATCTTGGATCACTTCTATATCTTAAATGTATAGAACTGTACCCGTAATTTTTGCTGTAGTCATAATTACAGTAATGATGTAGTAGTGTATCCTTTGAACAGACTTTTGCATCTTCTGCTCCATCAGGCTCCGGGCAGAAGTGATAATAAGCAGCAGCGGCAGCAGCGGCAGGCGATAGTTCGCTGCAGCAGCAGCTCATGGTGGATCAGCCGCAGCAAGGCCACGCGGCAGGCGATAGTTCGCCTGCAACCCACCACTAGTGGTCGATAAGCAGCAGCAGAGCGCATCATCAGATGATGATGATGATGATCATGATCGTCATCATTACTGACGACGATGATGACTGTGATGACGAGGACGATGACTAAGGAGCAAACCGCTCTATCTTTTTTAGCATAACTTCCAGTCGTTAATGATAGTAAGTTAAAATGTGATTTGAGATGAATAATAATATGAAGATAAACAAAATGAAATCCCTCAACCACTTGTCAACTGATTGTACATTAATCAGTTTCTCGTTGTTATTATTAACGTCATTTTTGGTCTTGCCATTGAATGTTAATGCTGCGGTAGACATCGACACTTCTGGAGATGGCAAAGCGACCGACTTTGATGGTGAAGAAGGAATTGCAACTGAAGGTGATAGCTACTGTCATACTACAAACGATATTGCAGGAGGCAAGTTTTCTTCGTTATTTGAAGGGATAGTAGGAGAATGTGATGATTCACAGGTATCGAAACAATTTTTGGTAGAGTACTCATTTACAAAGAATCCTGTAAAGATAGGAGAAAAATCGTATCTTACAGTAACTGTCAAGGATAAGAACTCTGGCAATTCAATCTCCAATGCATTTGTAACGCTAGATATCAATCCTCCATCCTCAACTTCATTCGAAACTAGTTCAGCTGGTGCCGCCGGTAAGCGGCTACCAGGGTATCACTTCTTCAAATCAAGAAATAGTCCAAGAAAAAACGATTCGACTATGAATACAGATAACAATGGACGTGCAACATTCACTGTGCAGGTAGGACCTAAATCTGATTTAGGTATTTATGATACAGAACTTGAAGTCACAAAAGATAGCCACTATCAATCAAGTTTCGAACAGATAGACTTCCGTGTAGTATAGAGATACTATTCTCTATTATTTTATGATAAATTCAATTCAATATCTCAGCCTGGCTATGCAACTTGACTCCTCATGCAATCATCATCTTCTTCATATTTACCATTTTTTCTAGTCTTTCTTTAGTATTTACAAACTTACTTGCAAATAGCAATGGTTTTGTTACTTTTATTACGATATGACGTGCACTCTTCTTATTGCATCGATGTTGGTATCTGTTAAATTACTATACTTAGATGACCAAGGATCTCAATCTACTAACTAAGAATTTTCGTGAATTTCTTTTTAATAAGTTAGATAGTTATAAAAGTAATGACAGAAATGTCCAAAAAGGAAATTAAACAGTTTCTTATGCAAGGCACTTTTACAGCAAACCTGCTACAGTAAAGGATAATGGAAGTCCACATGTAGTTCCAATTTGGTTCGTATTAGACAATCAAAAAGACCGAACAAGTGAACGGGCAGGACAGGAGATATAGTTTTTACCACTTATGATAGCTCGCTTAAAATAAGAAACATTCAGCGTGATAATAGAGTGAGTATTTGTGTCGAGGACGATCCGATACCACAGTTTTCCTTTGTAACTATTTTTGGTAGGGCAAAAATATATCATATTAAGCAGAATGAACTCTTCAAGTGGGCTACCAAAATAGCAAAGCGGTATATGGGAAAGGATAATGCAGAAACATATGGCAAAAGAAATCGTACTGAAGGTGCGGTTCTAGTACGTATAAAACCTACAAAAATAATAGCGGAAAAAAATACAGCTGAATGGGAATGATATGGGAATGATAATGATTGAAATAATTTACGATACATTGAGTATCACGCATCTGGGTATATGAGTTACTATTGACTAAGTCATTCTTGATGTCAAAATGCCAGATTTTCAATTTGCCTATGCAAAATCACTTGTTTGATGCACTTTCATTGTTAGTATGTAATACGTACTATAAATCAAATATATACCTTTATAGTTATTCTTTTCTAATATGTTATTACTCATTCAATACGTATATCCATAGAACCATAGAATTATAATAGACAATTTATAATCGGGATCTAATTTATTACAATCCATTCATATACATAAACATAGAGATTGCTCAAGACGCTATTCAAAAGGCTAGGCTTCAGCATGAAGCAGATATTCGATCCCAGAAGAGAAATTCTTCTCTGATATAGTGGGATACTCTAGATCTTAAAAGACTATTAGTCAATCAATAATTAGTAAGGAACCTTCGCATATTCTCTTAACTGGTCCGCCTGCATCAAGTAAGACGATATTTCTCCTACAAATGATGAAAGGATTAGACAATAGTTACTTCACAGATGGAATAGGGACTAGCAGAGATCATGGTTGATTACCTGTTTGAACATCCATCAACAAAGTATTTGTTAATAGATGAAATGGATAAGATGAAGAAAAGTGATCAGGTTGCCTTACTAAATATAATGGAAACTGGCATTCTTAGTTCTACAAAGGTCAGGAAAACCAGACAACTAGAGATGAGCCTATGGATATTTGCAACCTCGAATAGTTCAGATAATCTTTCAAAACCATTAAAATCTAGATTCTTAATATTTTATCTCCCAGAATACAAGTATGAAGAGTTTGTAAATATCGACAAAGTTATTAAAAGAAAGGTATAAAATCGAATCTAGAACAGCTACTTCAAAAGTTGCAGATAAGGTATGGAATGGACTGGATAGCAAGGATATACGAGACATTCCTAAAATAGGCAAGATGGCAAAGCACGAAGAAACAGATTCGGATATAGACTGGTTAATTCACACGTACAAGAAATATGCGATTAAGGAAAGGCATGAAACAAGTCTATCTAGATATAACATATTAGTAGTCTTGTCTTTGTCTTAGAGAACTAAATCCGATCAATAATATAGATTAAGAAGTGTTTATGAGAATTCTTCCTATTACATAGGCATAAGATCATGTCTCTCCATTTTTATTCTTTGAATAAATAGATCATTAATCTAACGTTATCATCCTACTCTACTATTTCCTTTCTTAACTTATTGAATACTTGCTTGACTTCTTCAACCGATGTATTATCCTCTAGTGTTGTTAGATCACCTATTGAATCTTCTTTATTTGCTATCGATTTAAGTAGTCTTCGCATTATTTTTCCGCTCCTCGTTTTCAGGAAGTTTACTTACAAAATAGATCCCTTCTGGCGCTACAATAGGTCCTATGGTTTTTCTTATATGATCAGTAAGTATTTTACGTAGTTCTTCTGTAGGTGGATATTCACTACGTAATACTAAAAATGCAATTACGGATTCGCCTTTCTTTTGGTCCAACCTTCCTGTTACTGCGCTTCAGCAACGACTTTGTGTGAAACAAACGTACTGTTCACTCCATTGTGCTTAGTCTGTGGCCTGCAACTTTAAGCACATCATCCGATCTGCCTAAAAGCCAAAAATAACCATCTTCATCCATTAATGCATAATCGCCTGTATCGTACATACCCTTAAACTTATTCCAGTCTACACATCCTGATATTTTTTATCGTTCTTCCAAAGAGTCATCAGCATTCCAGGCCAAGGATTCTTGATCATCAAATATCCCTTCTTGTTAGCATCAACAACTTCCCCATGTTCATCTACAATAACCATATCTACTCCAGGTATGGGGAACGTTGCAGAACCAGGTTTCATTGGAATAGTATCATTTATTCCGGTACTTGCACTTAGCATAATGCCACCTGTCTCAGTCTGCCACCATGTATCAATTATAGGACAATTTTCTTCCGATAGTCTTAAAATACCATTGCCACACATCAGGATTGATAGATTCGCCTACAGTTCCCAATAGACGAAGAGATGACAAATCAAATGACGTGGGTATATTATCCCCATACTTTATGTACATACGTAATGCAGTAGGAGTAGTATATAATATTGTTGCTCCATGCTTTTCAACTATTGCCCAATATCTATCTGGTGTAGGATAATCAGGTGTTCCTTCATACATTATTTCAGTTATACCATGCATAAGAGTACCGTATTACGGTATCATTATGCCCTGTAACCCATCCAACGTCAGCAGTACTAAAGAATATGTCTGTTGGTCTGAAATCAAAGACCATTTTCGCGGTAGTATATAAATGTGTAAGATAACCACCAGTACTGTGCAAGACGCCTTTTGGTTTCCCAGTAGTCCCTGATGTGTATAAAATAAACAATGGATGAGCACTGTCTAGAATCTCGGGTTTACAATATCGTTCTTGCTCATTCTGAACAATCTCATGCCACCATACATCCCTATTATTAGTCATTTTAATATCATTAGAGGCTCTTTTTAATACAATGACCTTTTCTAGCGGGGATGGATAAGACGACTTCATCGACGATCTTTTTTAATTCTATGATCTACCCTCTGCGATAGCCCCCGTAGAGCAGTTATTATAATTTTGGATTCAGAATCGTTAGCCCTATCGACTAAAGCCTTGGCACTAAAACCAGAAAAAACAACAATATGTGTCGCGCCAATTCTTGCGCATGCCAGCATTGCAATTGTGACTTCCGGAACCATCGGAAGATAAATAATAACACGATCACCTTTTTTTACTCCAAGACTTTTTAAGGCATTAGCAAAGATATTGACATCTTTGTTGCCGATTGGTAATAAGTAATCGTCCTCGTTTCCTTCTCATTTTCTCCTTGCCAATATACTACCTTCTTTAAATTATGATAAGGCCCTGTTGTCTTCGATCCAATCCAGGAACGTCCAGTGAACATACAACAACCATTTTGCAAAGGGAGTCCAGTAATGTCCTATCCCAGTACTTGAACCATACCAAATTTTTTGCCTGTTGGTCCCAGAACTGTTCTCAATATTGCAACACATTCTTCTTAGTATATTGTATTTCTTACCTTGGAGAGATATTTTGGCCCGTGAGATATTTTCATATATATTTGATACCTCATTAGATTTGAGGTCAGACATTACAATATGTTAGAAGATCCGAATAATTTTAAAACCTTATGGGGAAGTTAATTTTATCTGAATACGTCAAAACTCTAGAAATCATACTATAGAGTATAATATCCATATAGAAGTTTCTTACTGTAGAATGTGTCAATATATTAAAATAAAGAAATTCAGTGTATCTTAATTGTGAAATACAGAAGCAGAACAGAAATAGTAGCAATGATCCTAGAGGCTCAGATGGAAGGCAGCCAGAACAAAGAAAAATAATGTATAAAGACTTCCTTACAGCTACACACCACTAAGAGAATATCTTTCGGTACTCATTGAGAACAACTTATTAGAGTATCTTGAGGGTTCTCAAACATACAAAACAACTGAGAAGGGTCTGAATTTTCTAAGAATGCATAACGAAATAGCACTTTTACAGACATCAGCAAAACAAGGCGGAGCCTAAAATATTTACAAATCTTCCTTTTTTTCTAAAAGATTAAGTGAGATTTAATTTATATTCAAATTATTTATTTTTTATTTGTTACTAAAATTTAATTTAATCATGTGTAGAACCTAGTTAAGCCGACTAGTTTCAGCCTCATCATCAGTTTCTTTACGAATAGTCTTATGATGATCATTATTGTAGTCATTGTCTGCTGCTGCTGCTGCTGCTGCTCACTAACACCTTGAGGCCCTGTCACAGGGATATCACCTTCAGGGGATTGCGGATTTGAGTTAGATTTTTGGTTGATCCGATATAGATGAATTTGGTACTGAATTCAAATCTATCCTCTCAAATGTCTGTTGGTTTAACCTAGATATGACGTTATTGATCTCTCCTTTTTCTAAGTTAATATGTTCTATTAGATCATTTGTAGATAGGCTAATTTGTTGATATGTTTCTTCGGTGATCTCATTGCTTCTATACTGTAACTTAGCGTCAAATGGTCCCGATTTATATTCTGGCTTTCCGTATCTATTTGGTTAAAGGATTTATTCTTGTAGTTGTTCAAGAACTATTTTTCCTTTATCCTCAAGGTCTTGCAATCTCTTCTGGTACTTTATATAGACCAATTCTACGTCCTCTCTCATCAAATCATTGGCAGTAACCATCTCTTGTAATGCTTTGATCCTTTGTAATGCGAGATTTTTCTGCCTAAGTAACTTTTGGACATCCAATCTCCATTTTGGAATAAAGATCACGTAATCACCCTACTAATAATTGCTCGTATACTAACTGCTTTAGCCCTGCATAACCGCAATCTACACTAACAGATTCTATAGAGCCATCAATATCTGTTACCATACCAATAACTTTTCCCATGTAGGTTCCGTACATATCCTTAACCTGTTTACCAATAAACTCTAACTTTACTTCACTCATGCAAACGCTTTATTAGACTGATATAATGGCAATGTCGCAAAATTGTTGAATTATTTAAAAGATTTCATCGTAAGCGAATTCGAATACTTTTGCTAGTTTACTAACTTCTATTCCAGTCTACGCTATCCCAGGGGGTTTGCCCCCATGTTCCATCACATTTTCTATGTAATTCGTTTGCTGTTCCATAAACTTTTTGCGCTTTTCTTCTTCTTCTAATTCTTTCATATCCAAAGAAGGGATTCCTAGAATCTTTGTTAATGTATGTAGAATTGCCTTAGCAGTCATAGGTTGGATAACATTAGGATTATCGATTCGCCCAGAATGCACATCGCATTCAATCCTCTTTCCTTTGCAAGTCCTAATATTAGACCATTAAATCCTATAATCTGTCCTTCTCCCTCTAAGATATTCATATTGAATTTACTTATCTTATCAACAATCTGTTCATTATTTACTGCGCCATACACCCCATTTGAAGTAGAGGTACTTTGTCTCAAGGCTCGCCTATCAGTAACAACTTTGCATCAACTCTGTCAGCCATTTTCAGAACTTCGTAGCATATTTCGTACATCTTCGTCGATCAGAAGGATTAAAATCTCCTGTAAATATTACAGAATCATATTTAGAAACCCAATAAAAATTATAGACTGACTGAACATACCTAATGATGCCTTGGTTATATGTTACAAAAGGTGGCCAAAATGCATAAATTTCGGCGAAGAGGTCAGCTGCAGATTGTCGTAGCCAAAGAGTCATTCCCATACCTGCAACATTGCCCATATCAGGCAAAGCAGCAATCATAGTTGGTTGTGAGACAAAAGTGGGAATCTTGTGAATCTTTAAATTAAGCATACTCTACTGTTGATAGAATTATTTTTCCGGAATAAAAATTATTGCAAGATGGATTTAAAATATAATTTAGACTTGAAATTTTATTACCTACATGTCAGTGGAAAATAAATAAATCTGTTGACATCACTTCCGAAACAGATGATGCAATAAAATATTGTATAGGGTGTGGAGTGAAAATGTCCAAAAAGTTGCGGATTTGCCCTGCCTGTGGAGGAAGTCAGATTTAAATTTTAAATTTTACCTATTATTTTTGTCGTCTCTAGGAAATTCTAATTTTTGTCTTACAGATGAATCGACGAATGGTTGAAATGCTAATTCTAGTATCGGATAATCCATTCAATCTAGCAATCATTTCCCATTCTATAATTGCCCCGCTCAAGAGTAGGATTACTACAACTCCTATCTCTACTAAAGTAAGACAGAAGATATTCCCTCCAATACTTTCTCTTTAATAAAGAATAGAAGAGCATACCGCTTCTGGATATGGCAAGACCGTAAGCAACAATTTCCATTAATCCAAAAGGAGTAACAAGAATCAGTAAAGGTGAGATATCATTAAGGTCACAATGTCTGCTATTGCATTAAATACCATACCTGTTGAAAAACCAGAAAAAATTCCTAAACCTACACCTAGTAATGGAACAAACATGCCTAATCCAATCTTTGCATTATTAATGAATATCCCTGTCTGATCAATATCTTTAATTTGATTCATGAACCAGTTTTTCAATCATTTACTTCTGAGCCGCTCATATATATTGATGAACCCCAATAATACGAGATAAGAAAAGTGATTATACCAAATGCAAGATACAGTAAACGTCTCTTGATGGTGAGATGCAATTCAGTGTATGGGTATTTGCTCCTATAATTATTTGTAGTTATTATTCATTTATCTGTTATAGAAATGTAATTAAATATGGCGGTTTCATAGTCAAGGTGGACAATTTGGATTTCGGAACAGAAATATCCAATGCCCTATGTTTTGCAATTAGTAAAGGATATCAGGTACATCCTGACGCTTTTTGAAATGCTCAAAGGACTTGATATAGATATTCTAGGGATCATTCAAGACATTATTAAAGCCAAGGTAATTGGTAAAGATAATTCTTTAATTCTGGTTGAAGATATAAAAATGGTCGTTGATAAACATTCTAAAAATGGAGGATCTCAAAACAGTTCTTACAATAAGTCTTCATCATCATTAGATTCATTACATCTACACAATAGTGATACATCAGAACCAGTATCATACAAGTTATTTCAGATCCAACTCCTATAATTAATAGTGGAGAAGGAGTTGAAGGGTATATTTCGCTATTTAGAAGCAGGTATGAAAAATCTATGCGCGTATTTATTCCTACGTCCAGATAGTAGACGAATCACAAGAGTAAAAACTCTGAAGAAAAAAAATACAGATACTGGAAATCAGAAACCATACATGCGAATGAACAATTTTCAGGATTATCCTCAACAATGGTTGTGACTGGCTTGGTTATGTCAAGACAGTTAAAGCGTCATGGATTAGAAATAGTGATAGATGATTTTAGTGGAGATTTACATGCAATCGGTCTAACGAGGATATAAAAAAACAGGGATCGTTGATTACCACAGATCAAATGGTTATGTTAGAATTAGAGAACAGTGGGAAAAGTCAAAGTTTCGCTATAAAAAATATAATATCACCTGATATTCCAGATCATTTGCCAAACAGGGCCAAATCTGAATCCTACGTGGTATTAATCTCAGACTTACATGTAGGGAGTTCCATATTTCATGGAAACTGCATTTATGAAATTTTTGAATTGGATATCAGCGACTGATGATGAAATTGTAAAGAAGATCAAATTTCTATGTATTGGCGGTGATTTAATTGATGGTATAGGAATATTTCCTAATCAAGACAAAGAATTACTTGAATTAAATATTAATAGTCAGATGTCACATGTAATAGACTTACTCTCACGTATACCTAAACACATTAATGTTTTTGTTATTCCTGGAAATCATGATCCTGGTCGAAGAGCATTACCACAACCTTCTATTCCTAGGCAAAACTCTGAAAAACTTTATACATTTCAAAATTTTAAGATGCTTGGAAATCCTAGTTTAATCGAATTGAATGGTGTAAAGATACTAATGTACCACGGACAGAGTCTAGATGATATCATAGGTACAATCCCTAATCTAAGTTATGCCAAGCCTGCGGAAGCAATGAAAGTATTATTGAAGGCAAGACATCTTTCTCCTATTTACGGAGAACGTACTCCTATAGCACCCGAACAAGAAGACCATATGGTAATTACTGAAGTCCCAGACATATTGCCCCAGTCAGGACACATACATGTTCTAGATGCTCAAAATTACCGTGGAACATTAATAGTAAATTCTGGAACTTGGCAGGGACAGACAAACTTTCAAAGAACCATGGGCATTATACCTAATCCTGGAGTTGCAGTTATAGTTGATCTGTCTACACTTCAACCATTTATAATGGATTTTAATCAATAAGAAGAGTATCCTGTGAGGATAGAATCCTCTTTTAAGGCGTCCTTCACAGTTGAATGTGGCACGGTGATGCTAGATTTTGTGATCTACCATATCTGCCTTGACTTATTACATCACTAGTTATTAGTCCTAATTGATCTAACTCACTCATTATTTGGGTTATTCGACGTTGGGTTAATGGTTCTTGCTCAATACGTCTACATATCTGTCATATATTCATATACTTCTCCAGTGTTGCCATTTCTAGATTTCAATACTGCTAACATTAGTATTTTGGTATGCGTTGTTGAATTTCTCAAAACTTCATAATTTGTATCCTTTTCAATTTTTTCTTGTGCTAATCTAATATGCTTTTCTTCAACTTTATTTGCTCTTTCTATTTCTGCAATTTCGGTATTGCTACTCTTAAAAGGTCAATCGCCTTTCTGGCATCTCCATGCTCTCTACCGGCCATAACTACACAAAGATTAATAGCCACACTTGAAACTACGCCTTCATTAAATGCTATCATTGTCCTTTCTGCAAGGATTCTTTGCAGTTGTTCTACAGTATACGGATTGAACACCAACTCTTCTTCGCTAAAGTTCTCCTAACTCTAGGATCAAGTTTATCCTTAAATGTTGACTCTATTAGATATTCCTATTAGACTAATAAATGATTCAGTTGAGGAAAATTGTTTAGGTTTAGCCCTAGTAAAATTATAAAGTATATCAGTCCATTCTTTTCCACCAGTGAATCAATTTCATCTATAACAAGAATCACATAAAGTTTCTTCCTTCTTTGAATAAATTCTAATATTCTATCGGTTGCCTCACCCATTCATTGATAAGCCTGTAAAATGAACCTGTAATTTTTTTTCTCCTTTATTAATGCCCATATTTTCAGCAATTTCGTGTAAGACCTTATATGCTGTATTAGCACTCTTTGCGTTTACAAATGGCACTGTTAATTCTAATCCTAA
Organism: uncultured Chloroflexia bacterium; assembly: GCA_963778645.1. Lineage (GTDB taxonomy): Bacteria > Chloroflexota > Limnocylindria > Limnocylindrales > CSP1-4 > SPCO01. The sequence goes on along the minus strand of CAVZVH010000030.1, from coordinate 108,699 downwards.
CTCCTCGCCCTTAACGGAAACTTCGATGTAAGACATTCTTAACCACGGCAGTCTTTCCCGTTCCTGGTTTCCCAAAAAGCAATAAATTAGATGGTCGAATCCTTTTAAAACAATAGATAAAGTATGTGCGATAGTCTTACTTTCTTTCATCTCTAAATGGAAGTCGGTCAGGCACATAATCTATGGTTAATGCTCTTCTATCTTTAACAACTAGCGACGTTCCTGAAGCGACTTTATCAAATATACTATCAAGGCTATCATCATTCAAATTTATTCATCATTCCTATTACCATGTAAACATACCCACACCCCTGTTTTTCCTTTCCAACATAAGAAAGATACTAAACTAATATGGTGTTAACAACAAGTTAACAAACGATTTTAAACAGTAGAATCAATTATTGTTAATTCTTAACTTAACTATCAATTAATGAATATATTAGATAATGAGATATAGGCTGCAAAAGAAATCAAGGGGTGTGTGTTAATACACTACTAAATCAGGTGTTAACTCATACCAACCATACTTTACTAGCATAGAATGTCCCAAAATATACCCCTTTATTTCCACTGGAGAGTTAATAACGTTTTTAACATTGTTAATGTCCCAAAATATTCCTTTATTTCCACTGGAGAGTAAATCTGAACTGCATTTCAGAATTTGTTATTAACAAACAATGAGAAAATGATTTAATCCCAGCTTCTCATAATTTTTCCTTAACAGTTTGCAATTAATAAAGCGTGTTAATGATGATTTAAGGTAATGTTAACAAAACTTGAAATAATAAATCAAATGCAGAACAGGCCTATACTGATTCTAGATTCTGTTCAGTCCTAGTTGCGACGTTCAAATCATTATGCAAATCATGTAAATGTCGTAATCCTGTGTCAGTAATGCTATATTTAAATGGCTTGAGACTTCTATCTCTCATCACAAAACCTGAGTGATATAATCCATTCATTATGCGGGATGTATGTTCACGTGTCTTTCTGACCCTCTCTTGAATTTGCCTTGTCGTCATTGGTTTCTCCTTTAATAATAACAATATTTGCTCTAAAGTATCTATGTACGTATGTGTTTGTGCAGGTTTCTCCGTAGATTCTTCGATAATCACATCATTTTGTGATATCGTATCAATATCACGTTCTGAATCACGTTCTGAAATGTCCTTTTTATTGTCTATGTCACGTGATATTAAGTTAGTCCTTTTCGACATTTCTAACATGTCAACCTTAAATTGGAGATCTGCAATTGCTTTATCATATACTTGTAATTTATCGGCATATTGTTTTATTATGTTATCAACAATTTCATCTTTAGGGAACTGTTATTATGCTTAAAGAATTTCACAGCCTTGTAAGATAGAATTATTGCAACTCCACAAAAAAAAGAAACTACTACCAATAGCAGGGTGTGCATGTCATAGCCGTCAAACATCACATCTAGATGTGATATATCATTGATATAACTTTTATTTTTGATGGATTAATTTTTGTATTATTTCATCTAAAAGTGATATCACATTACGGCTATCGTTCTGGGATATCGTATCACGTTTGATGCTTTCCACCATTAAGCTGTGATGTGTTATCTAATATTACTTCTATTGTATGAAATGTTCCTGTATCAATCATGTTTAGATATCTTAAGATAATAAGACTATAAAGAACTCCAACGACTTTTTGTTCAGATTGCTTAAGCTGTCTATAATATGCACCTTTACTTATTCTGTCAGGAGGACTCCTCCCAGAGAATTTATTATAAAGTATATATATCTGGCGTTCAGTAAATAGAGAATTTGTAATAATGTGTTTGATTATATCATTATATTGTATTTCGTTAGAAGCCAATGTACTATACAAATTGGTATGACTAAATAATATCCTTTATGGATTTGACTCATGGCTTATCAAAGCAATGATATATAGTGCTTAAGAATGAACTAGAATGTGGAACACAGGATCGAGAATTACATACTAGACGAATTAAAGAAGTATGGTACACTGTGCTTTCCACTCATTGATTCAGAAAACTCGACCAATGCGACACTTATAGGAAATAAGGCTCAGAGTCTAGGTGCATCTGCAATCCTTATCGGTGGTTCGTCAGCCGACAAATCAGATTGAACTAGCAGAAATGGTCTCTACTCTTAAGTCTAAAATCAATATTCCTGTAATACTATTTCCAGGTAATGTAACTGGAGTTGTTTTACCCTAAAACTAATGCAATTCTTTTCGACCTCCCTACTTAATTCAGAGAATCCTTACTTTATTACTGGGGCACAGGCTTTGGGAACTTTGTCAGTTAAAAAATATAACATCGAGTCATTACCTACGGGGTATCTTGTTATAGGTGAACATACAACAGCATGGTTTGTTGGTCACGCTAGGTCTATCCCTTTTGATAAGGGAGGAATAGCAGTAATGTATGCGTTGGCGACACGGTACTAGGGATGAGGTTTCTATACCTTGAGGCCGGATCGGGCGCGGCCTCACAGTATTCCCACAGATATGATAGCACCATACGAAAACACTTTACTGGTGTTTTAATCGTAGGTGGTGGCGTTCGTACTCCTTGAGAAGCTAAGGAAATCGCTAATGCAGGTGCAGATATAATAGTAGTTGGAACAATAATAGAGAAAGATGATGATTGGGAGAATAAACTATCTTCTATTATACACTCAATAAGGAGATGATAATTACACAATAATGACGATAACTAGCGATGGTGTAACTCGTCTGAGGAATACCCATATGCCAGTTTATTACATGAATTATCAGCAAGACATTCTTAGAAAAGTCGAGCAAATTTATGAATTAGGTTCGAAAGCAAGAAAAATTGGTCTAGATGCTTCAAATGCAGTTGAGTCCAAAATAGCATACGATCTGGCTGATAGAGTGGCAAAAATGCACGATATTGATATTGCAAGTAGGCTAAGGACCTTATTAGAACGGACTACTAAAGAAAAAGCAGCACTCAAGATTGCCCGAAGAAATTGCATTAGGAGAACATGATGCGGGAGATCTTAGAACTCGACTTGATAATGCCGTCCGAGTGAGCTTCACTGTAGTCACAGAAGGTGTGACGGTGGCACCATTACAGGGTATCTCCAATGTTCAACTTAAAAATAATTCTGATGGTAGTACCTATCTTTCTATCTCATTTGCTGGCCCAATACGATCTGCTGGAGGAACCGAAGCGGCACTTACCATGTTAATAGCAGATCACGCTCGAAAAGTTGTTGGTATAAGTAAATACATTGCAAACTCCTACGATGATGAAACTGGTCGATTTGTAGAAGAACTTCGTATTTATGAACGTGAAGTAGGTAGTTTTCAATTCAAAGTTTTAGACGCAGATGTCATTAAATGCATCAAAAGTTTACCCGTAGAACTTGATGGTATTGATACCGACCAGGTAGAGGTTGCAGGCCACAGAAACATGAGGCGCATCTCTACTGATAGGGTACGCGGGGGTGCATTAAGGGTAATGAATGATGGTATTATTGGCAGAAGTAGAAAATTACTTAAACTCGTCGAAGCTCTGGACCTTGTTGGCTGGGAGTGGCTTAAAGATCTAAAAGGAGCAGTACAAACTGGTGATGGTGACGATGCGGCCAATCACAGAATGTCGGAAGTTATTACTGGAAGACCTGTACTTTCTATGCCAAAGCGGTTGGGTGGATTTAGATTAAGATATGGCAGGTGTTGTAATACTGGCTTCGCAACAATTGGAATCCATCCTGCAGTTCCAGTTCTTTTAGATCACGCGATAGTTGTAGGAACACAGATAAAAATGGACGTACCAGGCAAAGCATCAACCATCAGCTTTGGTAGATGATATAGATCCACCAATAGTACAGACTTAATGATGGGAGTGTTTTGCAAGTAAGAACCGCTGAACATGCTTCAGTTGTACGACAAAGAATTGAAAAAATTCTTTATCTTGGTGACATACTTATAAGCTATGGTGATTTTCTTGAAAATAATGCTGAGCTGCTTCCTGCGTCTTACGTAGAAGAGGCATGGCTTCAAGAATTACACTCACATCTGTCAAATTCAAGTATCTCAAACCTGCAAAGATCAGAAATTAATCCCCAATCGATTAAACTAATGAGCAAATCATCATTCAAAGACATACCAAATATAAAAGATGCATTTAGGATGAGTCTGATGTTAGGCATACCATTATGTCCAAGATATTCTTTTTTCTGGGAGCACATCAGTATAGATGAAGTATTATTCTTAAAGGAAAACCTAATTTGTTCCTATATTCAGGATGATAATAATGGAGCATCATGTTACTATTTCTTAATTAAGAATAATTTTCAATTAAAAGATATTTTGGAGCGACTTGGAGTATACCATTCATTAGTAGATGAACATATTAAAATCGATAATCCTGATCAGGTATACTCTTTGCAGAGACTCCTGTTTTCGGATTCTAGCATCCTTACAGAAAGATGTAGTTTACAGTTTTGTGCTAATGATAATATCAAACCATTGGATACAATAGAATTTGTCTCATCTATTTCTGGAATTCGATTGATGCCAAAATTTGCTTCTTCAATTGCAGTAAGAGTCGGCCGCCCTGAAAAGGCTGCCAGAACGAAAAATGAAACCTCCAGTTCATGTATTATTCCCTATAGGTTCAAAAGGTGGCTCCACTAGAGATATTCTAAAAGCTTCAAAGACCAAATCATCCTTTTTTACAGAAATCGCGAATAGATTTTGTAATAGTTGTAGATTTCCTTCACTAGGAACAAAATGTACTAAATGTGGATCATCCACTCCTATTCGTAATTTGTGTATAGTCTGTAGAGAAGAGATCTTGTATAATGGAAAGAACAATCGTTGTAGGAGATGTGGCAGGGAAGGTAAAACCTATTCGCCTGTTAGCTTTCCTTTGAGTAAAGTAATTGAGCAAGCTCAACACAAACTCGGTCTAAAGGCTGCAGAACCTTTTAAAGGAGTCAAGGCTCTGATGAGCAAAAATAAATCAGCAGAATTATTGGAGAAGGGATTGCTGCGACAAAAACATCAGTTGTATGCCTTTAAAGATGGAACTATAAGATTCGATGCAACCAATGAACCACTCACACATTTTAAACCAGTTTGGATAATGACCAATATTGAAAAAATTAAGAAATTAGGATATAATAAGGATTATATTGACAAAGATCTAACTTCATCTGATCAGCTTATCGAACTATTGCTCCAAGACATAGTCCTACCTCTGGATTGTGCAGAACATCTAGTTAATGTGGCCAAATTTATAGATGAGGAATTAGTAAAAGTATATCATCTAGAACCTTACTATGGCATTTCTACTATTGAAGATTTGATAGGTCATTTGATTGTTGGCCTTGCTCCGCACACATCAGTTGGTATTATAGGTAGAATTATCGGATTCACAAAATCTCAGGTATGTCTGGCATCTCCTATATGGCATTCAGCAAAGCGAAGAGATTGCGATGGTGATGCTGACTCTATAATGCTCCTTCTGGATGCATTTCTAAATTTTTCTTTTGATTTTTTGCCCGATAAAATTGGTGGACTTATGGATGCTCCGTTGTTGATTCAGCCTACTGTATTACCTTATGAAGTACAGCGACAGGCACACAACGTAGACATATCCTCTTTCTATCCTCTAGAATTCTACGAGGCTACCTGGAATAGAGCTAAAGCGACAGATATCACTTCCAAAATAGAGATCATAAAGAATAGGATTGGAAAAGAGGATCAATTTTTCAACTATATGTTTACACATTTTACTGAATCATTAACAACAAATGTTCAACATAGTGCATATTCTAGATTAAATACTATGGATGAAAAGTTGCAGATGCAAATATCTACTGCAAGATTAATTAATGCAGTTGATGAAGATGAAGTAGTATCAATGGTACTAACTACACATATCTTACCTGATATAATGGGCAACATGAGAGCCTATTCCTCTCAGACATTTAGATGTAGTAAATGTGCAGAAAAATATCGCAGAATTCCATTACGTGGTAATTGTCTTAGATGTGAAAATGAATTATTACAAACAGTAACAAGAGGTTCTGTTGAGAAATATCTTAATATTGCACATTATATGTGTAGAGAATTTAAGATTAATGATTATCTGCGTAACAGAGTAGAATCTCTAACTACCGAATTGAAACTGATCTTTCGAGAACAAAAGAAGGAACAATCTACACTGATTGAATTCATGAATAAATAATAAAAAATAACTAATGGTGATTGATTATATTGATAATATTTTGTTATTGTTTAGACCTATTAACTAGACTAATATACTCATATGCACCTGTTATGTTGTCGAATGTATAGTGGACTTTTTGAAACTCTTTTCTAAAATTGGATACGTCCTTTGCAACAATAGTCGGATCCTCCTTTTCAATCACTACTCGTTTTATAAAATGAGCGATATCTATCATTTGATCTTCTTTCATTCCTAGCCTAGTAACCTCAGGAACTCCGATCCTTATCCCACTGGGATGCATATAATGTCTCCCCGCTTTAATGTCCCCCGGCAATAGTTGTCTATTCAAAATTATATTCGCATTTTCCAAATCTTTTTCAACAGTTCCTCCATCACCAAACTTTGATACATCAACAGCAATTTGATGTGACTCAGTGTATCCTCTCTTTTCTCCTAATACTCCAAAACCTAAACCTGCAAGCTGTTCTCCAAGTTTTTGGGCATTCGCGATTACCTGTGTAGCATACTCTTTTCCAAACTCTAGTGATTCCGTCAATGCAATTGCCTTACCTGCGACATGATGAAGATGGTGACTACTAGTATTACCAGGGAAGATTGCCTTTTTTATGGATTCTGCGTATTTATCATACGAAACTATAATCCCTCCTTGGGGACCCCATAAAGTTTTATGTGAGCTCATCGTCATTGTATCGACTCCCTCTCTTAATGGATCTTGAAATCTACCTCCGGCAATTAGACCAGCCACATGAGCTCCGTCGTAATTAATATGAATATTGTAATCGTGCATAAAGTCAGCTAATTCCTTTACAGGATGAGGGAAAAGAAATAGACTGCCTCCAAACATTCCTAACTTTGGCGTCTTACCAGATCTAGCCATTTCTTCGATCTTTTTCTTTGTTGCATCTACATCGATGGTCATTTCTTCCTTTGAGAAAGGATAATGTTCTATATTCAATCCATGTACTAAACCAGCAGTACCAGAATGTTCTTTCTTGCCATGTGAAATATGACCGCCAGTGGGTATAGATGCAGCAATCATATAGTCGCCTGGATCTGAGAATGCAGAATATATTGCAAGATTTGCTACCACTCCGGATGTTGCCCTACAGTCTGCAAATTCCGCACCAAAGACTCTCTTCGCTAAATCGTTACATATTATCTCTACTTGATCTATATACGTACAACCTGCATAGACTCTCTCGCCAGGCCATCCTTCTGCATACCTATTTCCGAAATCAGATATAATTGCCTCTCTTACTGCTGGACTCGGTATATTCTCACTAGCAATTAATGGGATAGAGTTGTTGAACCATTCATGATGTTTTCTTAATAAACCTAATACTTTATCAAATAACTCATTCGTATCCATTATTTACTAGTTTCGTTTTCTGTCCTAATTTAAAACATTGCATAAACACACAAATAATCTGATCTAACTTTATTTTTGAAAATCTAGAAATAAGTCAAATCTATAATGTCTTACGAGAATTACTATTCTTCCACTTTCCATAGATAGCAATTCATTTAGTAGTTTTCCTTTACGTTTGTAGTTGGGACTAATCTTATTGCTTCAATTTATAGTTCTGATTAGAACATATTGATACATGGGAAATAGCAACTGCTGCCTTTTTGATTTAGAATATGGCGAATCCCGTCTACAGTCACAAACAGGCACCATCTTTGACCTACTGGAATCCTATCTTGATCTGTAATCTCAAAATTCAGATATAATAGTATAGAATCTGGGAATATTTTTCTACTAAATGCTAGCAATTCGAACTTTCACTAATATCAACGCATATAGTACATGTCATATCCAACAGTATGATACATGTATGATTAAGAAAGGTTTCCATGACGAGTAGTAAGTGAATTATATTTACAAATTATCTGACGTATTATACATTAAATATATAAATAATCATCAGCTTTACAAATATTTTCAAGAATAATCATACTTAAGATTAGAATCTAGGATCATGGTATTATAACGATAATCTAAAAAAGGATAAGTCTCGCTAGGCTTTCTGACAATCATTTTATACACCACTTCTTTTATCTAGGCTCTTTACTGCATGAGTATGGAAGCATATTGCGTTAAGTGTAAGTCAAAAAGACTAATGAAAGATGAAAAAAAGGTCACAATGAAGAATGGTAAACCAGCTACCCAGGGCATTTGTCACTACTTGCGGAACTAAAATGTTTAGAATAGGTAAATGATTTCTAAAAGTATAGGACATTGCCATCCCCCGTGTTGATGGGGAGATACAATACAATGTTTTTGCAACCTTATTTGATTGCAAATATCGTAAATATTATAATGTTGTAAATTACCTTTTTAATTTTTTAGGTTGAAGTTGCCTTAATAAGGCATAAAATATGAACTTTTGGATCACATGGTCAAAAAGTGTTGGAAAGTAGCCAGAGGCTGAGCTGTACGGATTATTGCTATACTGGAGACTTTCTGCTTACCCCTTTCCTAATTTGATTAATTATCATTGACTACGAAGTTCTTGTCATTATCATTGCCATTATCATTATCAGTACTGATATTATGTCCTATGTTAATGTCCTTATCAGTTACAGCTATTGTTGTAAGTGGTGGTACTAATTCATACATTTTGTTATAGATGTGTAGTAAACGCATTCCTTTTTCTGTTGTTCTATATGTCTGCTTCCCACCTTCATATTCGATAAGTTCATTGTCCTGTAACATTGTAAGATATTCTCGGAGCTGAGCAAATGATAGAAATGCTTTATACATTATTTTTGTCTTATTAGCTCCTCCTCCATTTGCAGCCTCTAAGATCAGACCCACAATTTCTGTTCTACTTCTGTATTTCATGATAGAATCAAATAGAACATGTAAACTAAATATTTATGTGAACCTTCTATTATTACTGATAATTACATTAGTATGTATTTAATTAAAATATTTAGCTGTTGTATCAATTGTAATTATCTGATCTTAGAAGTGATCATTCTACTGGAAAAAGAATACATTCATAATTATCGTGCTAATACCTAACAACATCAAATATCCGTGCAGCGACAGAGCAATCTATTCGTAGTCAATAAGTATCACTAATATAATGCTCATTTTTGCTATGTGTAGACGGTTTTTAAAACCAATTTTCTAGAGATTGATTGCGACTTGATATTGATTTCTTTAGTCTATCTAAAGCTCCAGTCACACGTTCTCTAGAGAAGTCTTTTTCTCCGCAAAGAAAATCAACTATACTACCGTAGTCGACATCAGCATATTTAATATTATTGATCTTTGGAACATCGGGATTTAGAAATATGTCGCGAATATCTTGATAAGGGATCTGTACTATTTTATCTTTTATTTTATCAATATTTTCTAATTTGCCATTTTCTCTAATTAGTTTTAAAGCAGTCTTGGGACCTATTCCAGCTACACCTTCAGGATTAAAATCAGTACCTATTAAAATTCCAATATCTACCAACTGTTCATGAGTCAATCCTATTTTGTCAAGTACGTCTATATGTTTAATAATTTCCGGCTGAATATCCAGATATAGATTTCTATTAGGTACTTTTCTCTTACCACTTATAGTGAGATTGCGTACTAGTCTCTTCGCTCCAAATAATATCGAATCATAATCTTGACTAGCTGCACAAAAAGCGTTATCAGATTTAGTCAAATAAGCTGCTGCTGCCTCTCCTTCTGATTGGGCCTGAACCACAGGTATTCCTAAAAGAGCGAGGATTCTTTTTGATTCTTCTACCATGGTCTGTGTCAAAACGGAAGTGGCTTGACCAAATTTTCTTGCGTCTTCAAATCTTCCTTGTGTTATCGCTTCCTGATATTTTTCGACAGCTTCTTGCTTAATACGTTTTCTTCTCTCGATTTCTTTTGATTTTAAATGATGAGGCTTACCATCAAAAACGTATATCAATTTTAGATTTTCAGCTAACAAATTTATGTTACGATAAAATAAACCACTCAAATGACTGGTTATATTTCCTTCATTATTAGTAAGTAATTCTCCAGTCTGACCCCTAATTGTAGAGAGAAACTGGTAAATGGTATTATAGGCATCCACAGCTACTACTCTACTTGATAACTCCGTTGTAAAAATAGGTCTGGGTGATACAAGCAGTTTAAGATCTAAACCCATTTCTTTCTTAAATTATGAGCAAGTAAGATTTACCCTTTTCTCTTCTCCTGTTGATTAACTATTCTTGAGATGGTACACTTGAGATGGTAATTTCCCATGCCAACATCATCAGAATATAGCTAGGAATATTTTCATCTGCATAGTAGAGAAAGAATATTATAAAGTTACAGATCGTCTGATAGTATACGCGATTGTATGATACTGTACGAACATTTATTGCTATGGATGCATCAAATATAACTGCTCTAGAGCATCTACAAAAAGAAATAACATCTAGCATTAGATGGGATTTAAATGTGGTTAAGCCGATAGAAAAAGACAAATTTCATTTCACAATTCTATTTTTGGGTGAAATACATAAGGATATTATAAAAAATATTACAGAAAAACTATTGAGAGTCGAATTTGAATCGTTTAAGATATTGTACAACACCATCGGGGCATTTCCTAACAAGAACTTACCTAGAATTGTATGGATTGGGATTGACGATGATGGAAAAAAGAAGATGATGAATCTTAGTCGTACTATCTTATCAAAATTGGATCTGGAAGGACTTAGAACGGACCAGATCTTTGCACCTCATTTAACATTATTCCGTCTGAAAAAGCAAGTAAGAATAGATTTTGATAGTCTATCTAATTTGATGGGAAACAGGATCTTTGGTGCTGACACTATGGATAGGTTTCATCTGAAAAAAAGTGATCTTACATCACAAGGTCCGATTTATTCAAATATGCTTACAGTTTATGCAAAATGAGCCAATTGAACTCAGTTCTCCTAAAAGCATTAGAACTATCTAAACCTATGCAAGGAGAGGTAAAAAAAGTATCTTCTGTTGCAAAGGAAGTCAAGGAAAGTATAATCAAACATGCATCCTCTACAAAAATTAAGGATGTAGTCTTAGGAGGATCCTATGCAAAAGGAACCTGGCTTAAAGGTGATGTAGATATTGATATATTCGTCAAAATGAACAGTTCTTTGAAAGAAGAAGAATTTGAAATACTTGGCAAGCAAATAGGATTGGAATCACTAAAACAATATCAACCGTATCTGAGATATTCTGATCATCCGTACGTTGAGGCATTTGTAGAAGGAATAAGAGTAAATATAGTCCCTTGTTACGATGTTGAAAAGTGGAATTGGATAAGTGCAGCTGATAAATCACCATTTCATACAGAGTATGTTACAAAGAAGTTGGATGAGGAAAAAAGGGATCAGGTTAGGCTATTAAAGAAGTTTCTAAAATCCTTGGGAATATATGGGGCTGAAATTGCTAAAAATGGTTTTAGTGGATATGTCACAGAAGTATTAATTCTTAAGTACGGTTCATTTCAATCTACTTTAGAAGCATTATCTCATGTACAAGAGGAAAAAGTCATAATCTCGACGGATCCAATAGATGAAGAGGCTGCAAAGAAAACATTTAAACATTCTGTAATTATATTGGATCCAATTGATCCTAAGAGAAACTTAGGAACAGCAATCTCGGTAGAGAACTTTGGCAAATTTGTATTAGCAGCAAGAACATTTTTAAAGAAACCATCGATAGAATTCTTCATACGTCAAGAGAGTGGAGGAACTGCCAATATTTTTTCAGAGATATATCCAAATATATTAGTAGTAAGTTTTAATTACAGAGAACGCAGCCCAGATGTGATTTGGGGTCAACTTAAAAAGAGTATGAATGCTATTTCCAAGCAATTGACACTTGGGGGGTTTGATGTTATAAGAAGTATATGTACTACAGACGAGAGGACAGAAGCAGCTTTCATATTTTTGTTAGAATCAATAACTCTACCGTCATATATGGTAAAAACTGGTCCGAAGGTTTTAAGGAAATATGATTCTAGTAAATTCATTTCAAAGAATAATAACGTTGCACGATTAATGTGGATTGATAATGAGATGCGAATAACCACCTTAGTAGCAAGAAAGGTTACTGATGCAAGAGAATATGTTAGACTTCTTTTAGATGAACGAATTGATAGTATAGGTATCACTAAGGGCCTTGTACCGGATCTCGGGAATAAAACACAAATTTATACTGCAAATGAAACTAAATTTACATATTTGGTGAAGACCGCAATTAATGAACTCACTACAATTGAAAAGATATTTTTCTGATAAAAATGATCCGAATTTATCTAATCTTGCCAAGATCATTTCCTATCCCAATCTGAGTACGAGTGAATTCATCAAACGCATTGATGAGATGCAAGATCTGGGAATAACTGATATCATATTTGAAGGAAATACTCAGATTGGTAAAGTATCAATCTTGGGCAAAGGTTCAGTCAGTATAGTACTTAAAGTGAGGATTGACAATAAAACATATGCTTTAAAGATAAGAAGAATGGATGCAAATAGGAAGACAATGTTAAGAGAAGCTTCAGTGCATCAAATAGTAAATACAATAGGCATAGGTCCTAAGTTAATTAAATTCTCAGAAAATCTAATTATCATGGAACTTATTGATGGTTTAAGTATTATTGATTGGATTCGACAACAATGTCTTAACAAGTATAGAGTGCTAAATATTGTTACTAATATACTAAAACAATGCTTTATTTTGGATATGGCAAATATTAATCATGGAGAATTAAGTAATTTGAATTATCACATAATTGTTTCGTGTTCAGATCGCGTTAGCATTATAGATTTTGAGAGTACGAGCTTAAATAAGAAGAAATCTAATAATGTAACTTCTGCAAGTCAATCACTACTTATAAATGGAATGATATCACATTATATAAATAATATGCTAAATCTTTTGTCCAAAGACAACATTATAGAGAAACTAAGAGCATATAAGAGAGATCAGAATGTTACAAATTTTGATTCCTTAATACAAACCCTTTCAAATGGAGTTTGATATTAGTACACATTGAATTCTTATTGATGTATTCTTTTTCCAGTAGAATGATCACTTCTAAGATCAGATAATTACAATTGATGCAACAGCTAAATATTTTTTTGGGTGCTGCTGTTACGGTGACGTAACGACAGCTAACATTGAATATCACTTCAACGAACGAATATTTGAAACCTTGTTGGGTATCAGTTTCGCATACTTTTTTGGTATCGTCGTCCCCGAATTTAGCATCTCGACTTAGGTGAGGTATAACAAAGGTAGCTATGACCATGAATAGAATTGTTAGGGATACTAGGATCACAAGAAATATTTTTCCCCTTTACGGAATTGGTCGCTGTTCCAAAAATAATATTATCTTCTGCATCAAGGACAAACCATAAGGGAACTACATGAGGACTGCTGTCTTCCTTAACTATGGGTAGTTTTGCCATAAAAGTTCCCCGATTTAGAAAACTACTAAGTTCACCTTTTGACATCGCTGTCATCGTGATGTAACTACTACCAGTTTTGTTCTAACACTCTTCGATGATAGTCTTCAAGTGGTTCAGATCTTTTTCAACCGTTTTTATATCTTCGGCATATCTCTCGTCTGTCATCTCCGGTGTCTGAAACACCGTTAACATTACCTCGCTTCCATCACCATTTTTCACCACACGCATAGGAACGTATACCTCTACCCCAGAAGTCAACTTCACATGATGGTCTAAAATTCCAAAGTTATTTCTTTCTGCAAGCATGACTTTATTCTGTCCTTGTGAAGTGTCTACGACCCATTCCCCATTCATTTCCTTTATGGATGGAAAGGTATTGGAAGCCCATCTAGGCAGGTTTTCCAGGTTTGAGACGAAGTCATAAACTATTTGAGGATTGCTATTTATCGAGGTATTCATCGTTCTTGATTTCATCATTGCATTATCGGATAATGGGGGCTGCCTAATAAGCAGCGGTGCACGAGCCCGCTTATGAAAGACAAGATAATTACGTGACTTTCTGAAGTTGACAACTGTTAGAGGCCTGAATTACGTGGACGGTTGAACGGCTATTACATACCTTTCCTTTTGTCATGTCAAATCCTTTGTCTAAGGAATAGAGGCCATCACAGAAATGATTGACTATATGTATGAAAAGGATGATGACATCCAAATATACCCAAAAAGTAAGACAATATAGAAAATGATTAAGATTTATGATTGTAGAACTCAAAACAAGCAGCAAAAAACAAGGCATCGTCGACGACATGTATTGGTCCACTGACGACAACCTAAGAAAGCTCTTGAGGTATAGATCTTAATAGAAGATATGAAGTTGATTCTTAAAACCAATGAGCTACTTGTCAAAACCCAACAGATTTTTGATATATGGTGATGAAAGTTTAGAACGCTATAGGTACCTCATTACAGTTTAATAGCATCTCTTTGAATATTTATTGTTGGAGAAGCATAGTTTTAGGCACGAAAGTAGTTAGACTCAACAGGCCCCTAACAATAGATTGTGATAATGGTAACCAATGAACCTGGATCTGATTCCATATAAGGTAGTTTATTACATTCATATTCCCTACTTACAACTAATCAAAATTGTTAGATCAGTTCAGAGATTCATCGGGTCAAGTAATGTTTTAAATACTTTTCAATATGCCCAAATTGTCATTTCAGCTCTAGTGATTCCCTCCCTCCCTGTTACGTTCTTCGACCTTTAAATAAGTGTCAGTAAATAATAATACGTTAGTTAATGACAGATAAAAAGACAAGGATCCAAGCCGATCCTAGTATAGATCCTTCTGAACATGATAATAACGACGTAACTATATACAATGCTAATGCTAACGAAAAAATGTCTGTTCATGCTATAGACCTTGAGATACAGGATATTGATGGAGTAGGCCCAACAACAGCAAAGAAGCTTAAGGAGGCAGGGATCGTATCAGTGATGGACCTAGCAGTAACTAGTGCAGAACAATTAGCTGTAGATATTAATTCTTCCAAGGATAGCGCTGCAGCATTTATTATGGCAGCTCAGAAACTGCTTAGAGAATCGAATATATTAGATAAAGAATTTGTGACTGCTGACTTTGTTCTTGAAAAAAGGAAATCTATGCTAAGATGTTCTACTGGTTCTAAATCTTTGGATGAATTGTTGCTAGGAGGAATAGAATCACAAGCTGTTACAGAATTTTATGGAGAATTTGGTTCAGGCAAATCACAGATATGTCATACTTTATGTGCTATAGCAAAACAACCTATAAATGAAGGAGGCCTTGATGGAGGCGTAATCTATATTGATACAGAAGGAACATTCAGGCCCGAAAGATTAAATCAGATCGCTAGGGCAAGAGGTTTTGATCCAATGTTAGTTTTGAAGAATGTTGCAATATGTAAAGTATATAATAGTTCTCATTTGGAATTGATTATAAAAGATCTTGGTAGATACATAAATGAATTTAACGCTAAATTAGTAATAATAGATAGTATTATCTCTCTTCATCGAGCAGAGTTCGCAGGTAGAGGCACACTTGCAGATAGACAACAGAGACTTAATTCTATTTTACATAAATTAATAAGACTTGCTGAAATATTTAACATAGTAATTGTGATTACTAACCAAGTGCAATCATCTCCTGATACATTCTTTGGAGATCCAACAAAGGCAGCAGGCGGAAATGTTATAGGCCATACTTCTACATATAGAATATACCTTAGAAAATCAGGTGAGAATAGAATAGCGAAGATGATCGATTCTCCATATCATCCTTATTCTGATATACGTTTTACGGTTAATGAGAAAGGGGTAGATGATTTAGAAAAATAATTACTAGCAAACTAACAATTAAAAATGAAATGAAATTAATATCTCTTAATTTCATTAAAAATGTTTATATATGTAATCAATTTGACCAGTGTAAATAAGTGCAAGGTTTAGATAAGTAAATACAATCTGCTACCTAAAGTTAGAACGTTACTATATGTAGCATTGTCTGTATATTATAGACAATAAAGAAGGAATCTCAGTGATAATTAACTCAAAAAACACGGATTATCGGGATAATTCGCTCGATCCCAATCTATAAAATCATCAATATTGAATTCGATTCTCTTATCATGATTCTCTGCTTCTACTCTCATAGTATTTTTCTTGTAGTTGTAACAAAATTTGGTGTGTTTTGTGCGAATCCACTTCAAGTTGCAAAACTCTAAGTATCGCGCACAGATCTCGCTTTGTTGATCTTCAACCGTTCTGCCTTCGAACATAATTAACTCCGTTTACTATAGATAATATGGCACATATACAAAGAAGTACCTCATAAGCATGCATTAGAAATAAGCTACGACATTGAAGATATTATATTGACCTATTGTCGCCCAGGTCATACAATCACTAATATAATGACGATTTTAACAGCGGATATGGTCATAAGAAATCAGATGGTGACATCTTGATGGTGTAGTAGCTGAAAGGTTCTAAATCAAATCATAGTACCTCAGAAGTGGATGCGTCTAGAAGACAAAGCAGCGATATCAGTCACGTCAATAATCTTAAATGAGTTTAATTTTGCGGTCTGAGACTACAGCATATCTATATTTTGCAATTATTCCAGGGAATCGACGACTCAGATATTTACAGGTGAGACAGTATAATATTGCACACACCGATTTCCTCATACACTAACTTGTTTTATAACTCTCCACTGTTTAACCATAATTCCTGTTCTGCAGGTACCTCAAAATTTTCTGTAGCTGCAAGTCTGTTGGTACTATTGATATGAATTTCAAAAGAAGGGAGAACAAATTGATCTATTAACGACTGATACCAAGAATAATCAGGTACATCTGCTGAATAAATGACATAATATGCATGGTAAGGAATATCTCGAATTATTGTACCCATTTGCATTTCCAAACGGATTTTACCAGTTTCGTTATCTGTATAAGCGTATCGCAAGGTATAAGCGGGGTTACCTGCTAACTCAGATGAAGTATCTGAGTAAAGGAGAGTCAGATCCGGAATTTTCTCCCTTAGATCCTGAATGCTTTCGGCTACATATGTTTCCAGTGTTGTTCCATTTCTAACGAAAAATTGAGATGCTATTTCAAAGTATGCGGGAAGTCTCTCTTCTACGGCAGGTGCCTTGAATCCAACTTTGGGTGTACCGAATCCTGGCATGTCAACAGGAATATACGAAGTCCAGTTAGTAGGATAATCTATACTATAGTTTAGTAAACCTGAGGAATTTTGATTTCGATATGGTGTTACTATTGTTTCATTAGAAGATAACGTAAGCTGTGCAGATACATCATTCATATCCAGAATATTCAGTACCAAAATAAATATCAAATACAACATGCTCAGAGTTATCAAATAGATTGATAAGGCTTTCACATGCTTTAACCCAATAAGTATATTAACTTCTGAAGTTAATAGCCTTTTTGATATGGCATTTAAGAATGTTAACCTGAAAGTATGGCTATAGCTGCTAATATCTGGTAGATATATATGATGAATATGACCGGTTAAATTATCAGAACCAGTTTATTTATGAAAGACTTATGTACTTGAAACTTCTGATATATTCTTAATATTGTCGAGCGAACAGGCCAATCGATCTTTTCATATTCTCTCAAATTTACACTCGTGAGTACTTTGATGCAAAAGATGAAGCTTGCCGTTTACTCGTCTCAAGAAATCCTAATCCTTTTGGCATGCATACTTTGCTTGCTTTTGTACTTTCAACTAGATAACTCTAATCTGATGGCAACAATAGAAACATCACAAACAGCAAGAATCAGTGATTCTAATCGTACTAATAGCTTGGAAGGTACCCTAACTTTTTTAAACCAAACTCTATTGTCGGATTTAGTCGGTAAGGTGACAGAATCAGTTATTCAGATAAATACTGTTTCCGAGATGAAAAATCCCAAGATAACTTTTGGGGGAAGTCCTATGGTAGAAGACTATCTACATGATTTTGGTTCAGGATTTTTGTATGATAATAAACTGAACTTTGTCACTAATTTTCATGTGGTTAAAGATGCCGCCATAGTATCTGCAAGATTTCCAAGTGGTAATATCTATTCAGCGAGAGTTGTTGGGTCTGACCCTGTTTCAGATTTAGCTGTAGTTCAGGTTGATCCGTCTGCAATGTTTAGGGAAAAAATAAGTCCGTTGTCGATTGCAAACTCTTCAACTGTCGAGTTAGGACAGCCTGTTATTGCTATTGGAAATCCAGCTGGCTTGATTAACACGGTGACCACCGGCATAGTAAGCCAAACAGATAGGATAGGTCTTGACAGGAGTTCTGAAAGATATTGGGTCGGTGACTTGATTCAAACAGATGCAGACGTCAATCCGGGTAATTCGGGCGGACCACTTCTAAATCTAGATGGAGAAGTTATAGGTGTAAATGATTTCATAAGGGTGAATCCTGAAACGGGAGCTACTTTACCAGGGTTAAACTTTGCGATATCCTCTAACACAGTTCAAAAGGTTGTTCCTCATCTAATCTCAGAGGGTTCGTATAGTCATCCTTGGATCGGTGCTAGGCTGTCTGATGTGACTCCTAGTTTTGCGGATATGGTAGGTCTCGAAGAGGCAAGAGGTATAGTTGTGCTAGAAGTTGTACCCGATAGCCCCGCAGAAAAGGCAGGGATCGTTCAAAACAGTATTATTTTTGGTGTAGATGGTAATTTGATAATGCAAATGGCAGACCTCATCAAGCATATACAAACAAAAGTTCCTAATGACAATATGATTTTAGACGTAATGGGAACCGATGGAATAAGAAGAGATGTTAATCTGACACTGGGAAATGCTCCTCAAATATCTTAGTAATGATAATTATACATAAGTAAATTTGTATCCATAATTCGATACACGACGTACCTACTGCTGCCAGCTAGGTACATTATTTTTAATTGATCTATTATACTCATAAGTGCCGCATATGTAATTCCAATATTAAATAACAATTTTTAAATATTTTCGGTGAGTATGAGAACTTTCCTGAAAGGAAGGCATGCACCAACCATTATCTATATTCAAGTATTTTAGTTTTTGATTAAATATTGGTAGAAGATCAAATCCCAATCAAGCTCATACGATTATAGCATAATTCCGTGTCGCCGTGGAATGAGGCACTTGAGGCATAACTGCAAACACAATTATCGCTGGTGGTTAAGTACCTCATCTTTATTCTTAAGAGCGTTTTCATTGTCAGAGTCAATAACCAATACCTAGATTAACTAAATCATAAAGATTAAGCCAGATAGCTTCTGCATAAGGAGCTTGCAAAGTTCTTTAGTGAGTAACAACAGAACGGCACCTAATGTAATAACATCAGCATATAGCAAGGTCAACTCAGTCCTAGAAAGTATTTAGTACAACGCATATAGTATCACCATGCGTTGTATATTCATGTCCATCTATCATGCGAATTTATATTCAGATATTGATGTTGTTGCTTCGTACATAGCATGGAATCTGTCTGACTACTCACCGACAATTAAACATTATTTCACCTTATTGTCTACATCTTGATATTATAGTACACAACCAACCTATCCAAGTAATAGTTCCACCCTTCTCTATGTTCATCATACATTTCATTCTCTGCTCCAATAAATCCAGAATGTACTAACTCTATTCTGGTCTTATTATTTCCAATATGTTCTAGCTGCCACGTTACAATGGTTCGTGGAAAACCTGCTACATCCTTATGTTCCCATGTGTATGAAATTTTCTGGTTGGGAATAAATTCTAGCACCTCACCCTCAGGAGAATGATCTCTATCCTGGTTTTCAGAGTTTTTCCTATAAAACGTGAACCTCACTTTTCCTCCTATCCTTGGCTCTAAAATAGCAAGGTCTGGGAACCATTCAGTTAATTCCTTTTCATCACTAATTGCTTTGAAGACCATATCTGGAGGAGCATCAATCACTACAATCTTCCTAATTTCTCTATCATTGGTACTAATCATATCCTATTTCCTTTTACCCTCTTTCCTCTTTTTATTTTCTACAAACTCTTTCAAGGAATTCAAATTGTTACTCCACATTTGGTCATAGAAGTTTTTTATTTCTAATGTTGCTTCAGTATTAAGTGAATAGAGCCGTCTTTGACCCTCTCTCTTCTCCTTCACTAAATCAGCATCCCTCAATATACGTAGATGTGTGGAAACTCCCGCTAGAGTCATATCAAAGTGTTCTGCCAACTCAGAAGGAAACATGTTCTTATCTTTTAATAATAATAACATATGTCTTCTGCTATCATCCGACAAGGCTTTCCACACAGATGCTCCCATAATAATTCAATATTAAAAGAACTGCATAAATACTTTATCAACCTAATAGACAGGTTTAATAATTTATGTGTATTAGACTCTAATAATTAAAGATATCTTTAAATAAGAGACTATTTTATAATGATTATTGGGTGGATATAATAAGTCATGACAAGCTTAAAAGATCACAAGATCGGAACACGTGAAGAGTGGCTTGCGGCCCGGCTGGAGCTGCTCAAGGCCGAGAAGGCGCTGACGCGGCGTAGCGACGAACTGGTACAGTGGCGGCAGAGGCTGCCCTGGGTTCGAATCGATAAGGAGTACCGTTTCGAGACCGACGATGGCATGGCGTCTCTCGCCTCTCTGTTCAGAGGACGCTCACAGCTCCTCATCTATCACTTCATGTTCGGCCCCGAGTACACAGGCGGCTGCCCGGCATGCTCTGCGATCGCAGACGGCTTTAACGGCTTCGCCGTGCACCTTGAACATCACGACGTCGCGATGATCGCGGTCTCACGCGCTCCAATTGCTGCGCTTCAGGCCTACAAGCGCCGCATGGGCTGGACGTTCACGTGGGCCTCGTCGCTGAACAGTGATTTCAACTACGACTTCAACACCTCGTTCACCGAGGAGCAGCGAGCGCTCCGGCAGCATCGACTACAACTACAACACGCTCGGCACGACACCTGACTCGGAGACCGGCTCAAAGAGCCTCGACCCAGGCGATTTCGCGGCCATGACCGGCACCGATCTCCCCACCTACACTCGCGAGGCGCCAGGAATGAGCGCGTTCGCACTCTCCGACGGCGTCGTCTATCATACCTACTCCACCTACGCGCGCGGCCTCGACGCGCTCTGGGGAATGTACCAATGGCTCGACCGGGCGCCGCATGGGCGGAATGAAACGGGGCTGTGGTTCAGAAGGCACGACGAGTACATGTCTTGATCGTTATTTCTGTGCTCATGGTAAGATGGCAGATACCTACTGCTTTAGCTATTCCCCTGGAAGAAATCAAGGCTAGTCGCGAAGTATCTGCGCCTATAGACAAAGTTTGGAATATTGTTTCAGATATAGACAATGAGGCAAAATATTGGTCGATAATCAAGAATATTAAGAATATCAACAAGACAGATAGCGTAACAGAAAGAGAAGTTACAGTGCAAGCAGGTCCAGGGGGAGACGCAAAAACTCAACAGATTGTTACAGTAAATCCAGATCAATTTGCAGTAAATATGAATATCACCGAAGGACCAGTAACTGGTAGCAGAGTGCTTACATTAACTCCAGAAAATAACTCAACAACGAGAGTAGATGCAGTATGGGAAATCGACCTATCTGGAATCCCACTTATTGGACAGGGTTTTGCAAAAGGCAGTTTCCAGAAGATGACAGAAGATGCATTGGGTAATATAGCAGCAGAAGTGGAAGTCAAATAATGAAGAACCCTTGAAAAGGTCCTTCAGTGTTAAATATAAAATGAATGGAATAGAAGTTGGAGGATATTCAAAATTTAAAGATCAGTCAATAAGGTGCAGTACTTAGCTTGGAATCAGCCAGTAGTACATAGAAATTATCCAGTGTCGACTATTTCTAACGCTAACAATAATAATGTCATGACAGTAATTGATGTGACAAGTCTGTGGACTTACCTTGGAATGATGAAAGATCAAACAAATTCATAACTAACGTTGGATTAATTACGACAAATGGACCTTACGGAGCAGATGTGATGGCCTGCGAATGGACACATCATGTATCTTACAGACCTGGTTTGATAGCTGTTTGTATAGGCCCAAATAAGGCAACCCATGAGAACATAAAGCAAACAAAGGAATTCGGAGTTAATCTGTGTAGCACAGATCAATCAATAATGTCAAGTGTAGCTGGTGGTTATACAGGCAGCAGGTATAACAAGATTAATGCACTAAAAGAACTCGGATTTGAATTCTACGAAGCTAAGAAAATCAAGGTCACCATGATAAAAGGAGCTGCATTAAATATTGAATGCATACTATCAAAGGAAATTCCACTTGGCGACCATACTACATTTATAGGCGAAGCCATTGAAGCTTCTAATAATGCTGACAAAGTACCATTAGCATACCACGGGGGAAGGTACTTCGTTCTGAATACAAATGTTATAAAACCTTCTCAAGAAGAGCGTGAAAGAATAAGGAGGGTTATTGAAAAACACAAAAGATGACTCCTGTCGTCTTATAATAATATTTGAATATTTATTGTATTGTTTGCTTTCTACGTAATTTTTCTACCCCTTCTATTATTTGGTGATGTTCGAAGAGGAGCACTTACAACACGGACACGCATAACCCTCACGAATAGAAATACTTCACATCTGCTGCAATACTTTAATCCTACGCTGTAATATCCAAAACTTGAACCTATTCTTCGTACATATATTTCGACAGGGCACTATAGAGCATGGTACACAATAATTTCAAGATCATAAAAGTATTGTAATACCATACTGTGAAGGGAGAGTATCGTTGCTCTGTTGTTGCTTCTTGTCGCAGTTACTCTCTCCTTGGTGTAATTTGTTTGCATTATCCCTCGTCATTGCTGCTTTCTAACTAGTATGTTATTATCTTCTACTTTTACTTCATATGTTGGAACTGCTTGACGTGCTGGAGGCTTAGTCGGCTCACCGGTCCTAACATCAAATTTAGAACCATGCCAAGGACATTCAACATCGTATCCTTCAAGTGTACCTTCATTTAGGGGTCCACCAACGTGAGTACATACATTTCCTATTGCATAGTAATTTCCTTCGACATTAACAATACAGACTCTCTCACCTGCTAGGTCAATTGCTTTCATGGTAGATGGTTGAATGTCTTTTGTTTCAGCAACCTTTACAAAATCTGCACTCAATTCTTACACCTCTCATATCATTAGTATAGGGGCTAAATGCTATATAGGTTTCCGATTACAACCATATGGAGATTAATCGTATCTCACAGTAATCATACAAAAGACTTGAACGAAGAACCTTTTGGGAAGATACCGAACCAATCGTACAAGCTAATTATTTATCTGTAAAGCGTGGTTAAATGTCATACTTCTGAAGATTGGAAGGTTTAACCCTCCTTCCTTTATGCCATCGCTAACAAGTATTATGTGGCCTGAATTTCCACCTTTAAAAGGCTCTCTAAATCTAATTATGGTTACTTCTTCCCCCGGGTTGAAAGAAGACGATACATAACCTCTGGAATCGCCTAACAATACGACCTTCATGCCTTTGTATAGCTTAGGCTTATCTTCACCTTGTAATGCTACAAAGTTATTTCCCTCTTTGATGAGCTTATCATATCCGTAAATACTTCTATCTAACTTGATTTGTTCAGGCATATGTTCACTTGATTTTGATTATCGTATATATCAAAGAAGTACTTTTGGTTTATGTTTTCCAAGATCCCGAAATGGCTGTCTATCTACTTTAAGAGAGCATTGGGGTTTAATGATATGTTATTTGTGACTGTCACTACCTTACCTTGATTCGAGTCCATACCCTAGTCAATGCCGATCTAAAGTACTGTTAATAGAGTGTATATCAGATCATGAAATAATGAGAAGAGCTTGAATACCTATCTGTCGAGCATCCTCTGCTGCAGCTTCGAGTTCAAGTTTTTGTCCATTGCTGCAAATCATCTTTGTTACTGTAACGGTTAAAGACATCCTGATCAAAAAAGTTGCTTATTTCTTCTCGTTCGCTATAATGGTGAATAGGTTCTTATCCAAGCAATTGGTGCTAGTCAGCATTACAACTTTTGAAGCTGTTATTTTCGCTTGCATCTGTCTACATAGAATAGAGTATATCTAAAAGAAAAGCATAGTGAAAATCAAATATGATTAAATATTAGGCGCATATAGGGCTACATAAACTATATGCTCCATCAATATGATGGAACGATTATTAAATAAATTGTTTCCATCTGTTAGTGGCTATTTAGTATAGCTTACACCGATACTCAAGGCTTTCTATATGTGTTATGTGTCCTAGCAACTGCTACTAGTTTAACTTGCTTAAACAGGCATTGTTTTATGCTATATTCACTAGTTGGCTTAATCTTACATGCAGTAAAGTGCCAGGCTACTTCGAGCGACAGATATGTCACTATAAATCCAAGTGCTAGATATATTAGACCTACAATGGGTTCTATTTCCATAGCAGAGAAGTTAGAGTCTAATTAATTAAGAAGCCTAAAGACTGAATGTTAATTGTTCTAATCAGACCTGAGATTTGAGGTAGTATTATTCCTACTATGTATATGACTTTAATATTGACTACAAATTTAATTCGCCATACTATGACAATATTCCTAAACTACATCTGATACAAGAGGAATTATGCAAGATGTCTTCATATTAATTTATGATAACCAAACCAAGACTTGTCTCAAATAAGTGTACTGTCGTAGGAATGGCAGAAGAGGAGGTGAATGGATTCAGATGACATTGGCGACTCGGTATAATGAAAAGAAGTTAGCAGAAAAAGAACTTTACCACAAGCTGAACACCCATATAACAATCTACATAATTCTCATTGGCTGTTTAGGGGTTGCTACAGCTACTCTAATTTCCATAGTGTATGGATCTGCCACTTTTATGACTCCATTTTCTTCATCTCCATCTTCTGAAAAATTAGCTACATATCTAGGAAGTGTAAGTGGCTTTGTAATAAGCTCAGATAGTTTGCCAGTAGACAGAGCATCAGTAGTTGTTTACAAGCATATGGGATTAATAGATTCAGCAGACAAAAATGCAGGCCATTTTGCTTCTGTTGCAACTGAACCTGATGGTTCTTTTGTACTGAGCGATCTACCGTCAGGTGTATACAAGATCACAGTTACACATCCAACCGGCGCTATTCAAACTATAAATAACTATGCGGTATGGCCCAGTTCTGCTTCTTCATATGTTTTTGTAGTAAAATGATAGTAGTGCGATCACACGGAGTCTCGATAATCTAAATGGAGTGAGTAGATTGGGGAATGGATAATTTTCAGAAATTCACATCTGATCATAGTAAATTTGCAACAGAAAAGAAAACAATAATGATATGCGAAGATGAACCAGACGTGCTTTTATCATTTGAGCTAATACTCGAGTCAAAATATAATATAATAATGGTAGATTCTGGTCAAAAGTGTGTTGAGAAGTACATTGCTGAAATAAGCCATGGTAATAAGATACACCTAGTGCTATTAGATTATAAACTACGTGGCGGCGTGATGGGTGACTCTGTTGCTCGCAAGATAAAAGAATACAGCGAAACTAATGTAATTCTCATATCAGCGTATAACATAGATGATGAACTCGTAAACGAATTAAAAAATGGTAGTTACATAACAAAATACGTACTAAAACCAATCGATTCAGAATGCTTAATTAATCTGATAGATGAAATCATAAAAAATTAATTGCAAGTTAGCTCATCTGTGGGGACTGCTATATCTACTACTCTTTTAGAAAAATAAACATAATATTCTTTAAACTAAAGAATCTAGTTCCCATTATTATCCAATAAAAGTTAGGTCCGTTATAGCTTGAGATCTGATCGCATTTTGGACAATTCTTCATGATATCTTCGCAGGGCTTAGACCTGAGAGCCACTAGGGCTAGATGAATTGAGTCATTGAGGGGATGAGTCAGCGATGAAATTTACCATGCCATAGCTAAAATAAGATAGACTATCTATGGAAATGGCAATGATACTCTATTTAAGAAATTAGATTCATTTTTTATGACTCTAATCTAATTTTGTAAAACGTCAGGGAAGTTTAAGATGTTGCGGTTGGAGTATTTGTGAGTATTTTCTTTAACTGATTGTCATCAATCAGAGTCTTGAAATCATAACATTTGCCAAGAGTAATAGTGTTAAAAAGAATTAATGCTTTGTCATCAGATAACGCATTCAGAATATCAATTATACTTATCATTTTCTAGCGAATTATTTCAACTGGATATGGGCGACAAAGTATTTAACTTGAAAATCGTTATCCAATCGAGATCAGCATTAGTCTATGCTGTATGTAAATACTACTATGGTATCAAAAAATTTAGTAGTATTTACAAATCTTAAGATCTTTGATAACATTATTGATTGTTAACATGTAAGATTTGTGTAATGATTATATATCTTGGCGAGTCAGAAATTATAAAAATATATCAGGGATAGTAACGATTTTTCCAAAAGATTACTTAAAAGTTACGCATAACACATCATATAGCCCAAAATTTGTAACAAGATAGCAAATAATGCCTGAAATGGTAAGAGCCCAACTTATCAGACAAATTACTGTAAGAGTATAGTAGTCAACTCTGTTAAGTAACGACTCACTTTGTTTTTCTTTACGCTAGATTTCGGACAGCATCAATACAATGAGAAGATCGTGCTAACATACTACCAGTTCATTCGGAGTTAATCTACTACTTAACTTTTAGATGAGCTATTTACGTACTATTGTTGCAGTAGAAAAATGTACATTTACATATCAATTATTCCATACATCTTATCATAAGATGTCCGTCCGATTAAGACGTCAATCTTAATTTTGTATTTGAGCATTGAGAACTAATTTCTGATTCTGTGTCCTGCATCTTAATTATTTGCTTTCTTAGCCGATTTGCATGTTGGTAGTTATTATTGGCTTCCGCAATCTCTATAGCGCGTACTTTGTCACCGTATTTAAGATCAGACAATCGACCTAAGATGCTCTCGAGGGTGTCTATTTCATTAATTAAAATATCTGACTCGCGTAGATTATTCGATTCTTTTAATTTTATGTTTAGCTCCTGAACTCTTTCTTGGAGCGTATTTTCGAACTCGATATAATCTGCTATTTCTAATCGCTTTTTGGTTGCTCCAAGCTGTTGTAGCTCATCGTGATCTCGGTTTAGTATTGGTTGGATAATTCTTATGATCCACTGTAAGAATTCTATCTCGTCACGTCTATCAGCTATATAAAGCGGGTTTAGTTTTACGTTAGTTCCTATCTCTACCTCCTCTTTGAGGGATCCAATTTTTTCTTCGATAATCTTTTGAAGCTCGATTAGTTTGTGTTTTTGCATATATCAATGACTGGCAAGTTTGCGATATAATCAATGAGTTACGTATGGCAGAGGGAGAGTGCACAGCGTGATTTTCACATAAAGTACCTCTAACTATGGCTCGTAATCCACTGTTGTTGTTCATTACAACAAACCACCTAAGCCACTGTTGTTAATTACAACACTGTATGACGCGTTTAGATCTATATGTGATCTATAGAGGCATGATAAAACAATGCGAAAATTCATTTACGCCCAATGAAATTCTATCAAGTGCTACCGATCGTTTGAACTCAAATTAATAAAAAGAAAAGTTTGGGGTTACTGAACGGCAATTCCCGTAGCAGAGAATGCTCCACTGATTCTGTTTCTTATTTCTTCTAGTAACGGGTTTGTCTGCTCTGAGTCTTCTTCTTCTTCGCCGCCGCTTGATGTTATGTCTTCTGAGTCACTACTGTCATTATCGCTTGTTGTCGTATCTACTGAGTCAGCGTTGTCATCAGATTCGGATGAGTCTGTAGATTCATTGTCACTTTCATTATCTTCACTTGAAGTTGATTCATCATCATTGCTACCGGCTAATTCTGAAGCTGGTGTGATAGAAGTCGTATTCTGTGCAAAAACAAAATTCTGGCTTAAGTCTATTGTGCTTATCATGATTGTGGTTAATACTAGAATTGCCGACAATGTTCCAAATTTCATATGTTGGGTGCTAATCAATTTCTTTTCTACAGCCGCTGCGCCGACAAGTCTTATCTTGGTTAATCCAGATTTATGTTAGATTTATTCGATAAGTAACCAGGTGGAAAATGCAACCGCCATTTGTGGCTGCAACTGAAACAACCACCCGGCTAGTGCATCCAGCGACTATTGCTGATATCCATCTCGATATTCTAGCTTTGTATTTGTGCGCTAATCTTAGACTCTAAATCTTGAATCTTTGTTAGTTACTTTTGATGCTAGTCATTATGCTTGTGGGCTTTTGCCAGGGTATCAATCTTGTCTTCCAGACTAAGCATCTTATTCAGAAGTCTTTCTTGATGCTGCTGGACGTGTTGAATTGATTTCAATACTCTGTCATGACTTTCTTCAATATCATCTATGCGTCGGAGTGTCTCGTCTTGTTTAGCAGTGCTTTTCTTCTGTATTTTGAAGACCCACCAACTTATTAGGGCCCCAACGATTGCACCCAACACAATACTCAGATATGTACTTGATGCATTTGTCATATCCATACAACCCCTAGTTATTTCCGGCATACAACCCCAGAGTGCAAGAACTTGTATCAGTATCATTTAATTCATGGTAGTGCTTGTTGATGTATAATTTTTTCTCACCGAGGTAATGAATCTTATAAATAGATAAAAGCAACCAACCAAGACTTAACCGGTAGTAGCCAAATGACACTGAGTCTGAATTGTAAAGAAGCCGGCGACCCTGTTTGCGCGGAACACTTCAGGAAGCTAATTAAGCAGTCATAAAGTATAATCAAAGCTAGATTACTTCCGTATTTTTATGTATCTTGCTGCTTCTGATATGCCAATGTGGGACGGCGAATAGGAATTCACCTAACTATATGCTAGTTCATCTTTATAGCATCATATGACATATACTATTTTGATACTTTGATAATTGATGAAATTGACAAGGTAGTCCTCTCTCGTCTCAGTAAGAATGCACGTATCCCCGCTGCTGATATTGCAAATAACCTCAAAAGTATGGGATATAAGATAACAGAAAGAGCTATAAGATATAGATTACGAAGATTAGAACAAAATAATATTGTCTTGGGTTATTCAACAATCTTTAATCCATCACTCACTTCAGAAAAGATCAACAGAACAATTATGCTTAAATTCAGATTTACTAAGGATTCTCACATTCTTATAGATAGACTGAATAAATATGTTGAAGAAGGCAGCATTTTGCGTTTATTCTGCGAGGTTGGATGGTGACGTGAATTGGATAAGCCATTTTATTTTTGATTCTGTAGAACAGTATGAACTTGAAAATGATAACTTTTTGCATAGATTTGCAGAATTAATTGCAGATTATCGTTCTTATGAATCAAGTACAATAAAAGCGTCACCTTTTATAGTATTTGATGAACAACAGCTAAATGAAAGGAAATGGCGAGTATATAGGATTCTCAACTCTTTGAAAAAACACGAGAATCTTAATGTCAAACTTCAGTTAATAGTTGAGAGTCTAGTCAAGTACTTTGATGCAAAATTTGCTCGCATATGGTTACTGGATAAAGATAGAAAGAATTTGATTTTGAAATATAGTGCAGGAATATACAAAAATATCAATGGTGAATTTTCAAAGGTGGACGTAGATTCAAACAAAATAGGCTCAATAGTAAAGACCCATAAGCCAGCTATCACGAATGATGTGTCAAATGATCCGAGAATAAGACATCAGGATTGGGCAAAGAAAGAGAAGTTGAGATCATTTGCAGGCTATCCTATTATGTATAGAAATAAGAGCATCGGTGTCCTTGCTATATTTAGTGAGAAATATCTTTCTCCGGCTGATTTTGAACTTCTCGGGATATTCTGTGATCAAATTTCTAATGAGTTGTCAAGCTTGTTTGAAATACAGGAGATATACTTGATCTTAGATTAATTAAGAGATTTAGATGTAATAGGAATAAGTTTAGATTAATAAGAATCAATCTTCTGTGTGAGTTATTATCATGAGGTAACATATTCCGTAATGACTATTAATAAGCTTAGGAGGTAAAAGGATAAGAAAAATGGTCGATCATAATGTACCTGAAAAGCAAAGAGCTTTGATTTTTCAGGGCGGAGGGGCTCTTGGCGCTTACGAGGCTGGAGCTTTTAAGGCACTCTGTGAGAAGATTCCTGAGATAGATGCAAAGAACCAAGAAGCCGGTAGACCGTTATTTGATATTATTGCTGGAACTTCGATAGGTGCAATCAATGCCGCAATATTGGTAAGCCATTTCAAAGAAGATAATAGTAGAAGCTGGGATAGCGCATCTAAAAAGCTTCAGGATTTTTGGAATTACATCTCTTCGGATTCTCCAAAGAGAGATGTTGAATTTAGAATTCGTTGGTGGAATGAAGTACATAAAAATGATAAAAATGCTCGCTTCACCTGAAGCTGCTAGAAGATACTATTCTACAAAGTACTTCTTGCAGAATGGAGCTGATAGGGCGTTTTCTGAGCCTAAGCTTATACTCGACGAGAAATTCTTTGACTTTGGTGTTTCCTTACCAAATAATCTTTGGATTCGTTATAGCAATGATAGACTAAAAGAAAGCATCGATAAACATGCAAAATTTCCCATTGCGACAGGTAATGGGGAACCCCCGATTGCTTGTAGTCAGTGTAGATGTAGCTGACGGAGCTACTGTAACCTTTGACAGCTATTCAAAAGAATCAAAGTATGGACGGCTCAACAAAGGCTCCAACAAATTTTCAAAACGTGTCATAACGTATGACAAAGGCATTGAACTAAAACACGTGATGGCGAGTGCGTCTATTCCACTATTCTACGATTATGAAATAATTCAGAGACATAAATTCTGGGATGGTGGAATACTCAGCAATACTCCCCTAAGAGAAGTTTTGCAAGCCCATCGCGACTACTGGTTCAAGATTATAGGGAAAGAAAAACCTGAAAGCAAAGTTCCAGACTTGGAAGTATACATAATTGGTTTGTGGCCGTCTTCTAATGATGATGACGGCCTTGACAGAGACGTTGTTCCCTCCGACTACGATGCGCGCTCGGGCGTCCCGGCAGGGTTGCGTCGCCTTTCGGCCGCGAGTAACGTGTATGCGAGTTGACGGCACACCGCCTTGTAGTCACGCGTCATCAACAGGAGAACAGCAATGATAAGGGCAGACATAATATTCGCGGCGCTGCTGCTCGCCGGAGCGAGCGTTCCCGCGCTCGCGGCAGACAACAACATCAACGGGCGCAATTGGGCGGCAACCTGCACCGGCTGTCATGGGACCAACGGCCATAGCGAGGGCGGCATGCCATTGCTGGCGGGTCTGGACAAGGCCTACATCGTCAATGCGATGAAGGAGTTCAAGGCCGGAACAAGGCCGGCAACCGTCATGCATCAGCACGCCAAGGGCTATTCCGACGAACAGGTCGAACGAATCGCGGAGTTCTTCTCTGCGCAACCATTGAAGTGAAGCCCCCGGACCGAGGAGAGGGAAAATGGCTTTGACACGTCGCGATTTCGTAAAGTGGTTGTCGGCCTCGGCTGCATTGTCCGGAAGCATCGGTTGCGCCACCGCCACGACCTCCAGGACGGTGGGCAGGGTCGTGGTAATTGGAGGCGGCTACGCCGGCGCGACCGCCGCCAAGTACGTGCGCATGTGGGGGCCGGATATCGAGGTCCTTCTGGTCGAGCGGGATGCGGAGTTCATTTCCTGTCCGCTTTCGAACCGCGTGCTTGCCGGCGTCATCCAGTTGAAAGATCTCACCCGCGACTATGGCAAGCTTCAGGCCAAGTATGGAGTGAAGCTGATCCGCGACGAGGCAACGGCGATCGATCCGGTTGCGCAGGAAGTGCGATTGGCGACAGGCGGTACGCTCAAGTACGATCGCCTGATCGTGGCGCCGGGAGTGGACCTCCTGTACAACGAGGTGCCGGGCCTGGATTCGCCCCAGGCGCAGGCGCGGGTGCTGCACGCCTGGAAGGCCGGGCCGCAGACTGTGGCGCTGCGCAAGCAACTTGAGGCCATGGCGGACGGCGGCGTGTACGCGATGACGATTCCCAAAGCCCCGTACCGCTGCCCGCCGGGACCGTACGAACGCGCCTGCCAGGTCGCCTGGTACTTCAAGACCAGCAAGCCGAAATCCAAGGTTCTCATCCTCGACGCCAATGAGGACGTGGTGTCGAAGAAGGCGTTGTTCCTGAAGGCGTGGAGCGAGCGCTACGCCGGGATCGTCGAGTACCGACCGAACAGCGAACTCGCGGGAGTGGATGCGGCCACCCTAACGGCCAAACTCACATTCGAAGACGTCAAAGCCGATGTGTTGAACGTTGTCCCGCCCCAGCGTGCCGGTAAGATTGCGTTGGACTCCGGGTTGATCACCGCGAACAACAGGTGGTGCGGTATCGATTTTCTGACGTATGAGTCATCAGCCGTGAAAAACGTGCACGTACTCGGTGATGCCATCATGGCCGCACCGCAGATGCCCAAATCCGGTCACATGGCGAATCAGCACGCGAAGGTCTGCGCCGCCGCGGTGGTGGCGCTGATGCAAGGTGAAGCGGTCAATACTCAGCCGCTGGTCACCAACACCTGCTACAGCTTTGTGAGCGACAAGGAGGTTATTCACGTCGCTTCCGTGCATGCGTATGTACCGGAGAAGAAAACCATGGAGATCGTCCCGGGAGGCAGCGGTGTATCTGCAGCGGCGAGCGAATTGGAAGGCCAGTACGCGGAAGCCTGGGGAAGGAATATCTGGTCCGACATGCTTGGCTGACGCAAGTTCGTGGCGTCACCCGAATGGGCGGCTATGCCGCCCGTTTGAATTTCCAGGCGCGCTGGAAGTAGAAGTTTGAACGACGCGGCCGCCCGTCGACCAGCAGTACGACGTTGGCGAGGCCGCTCACCTCGCCGTGTGAGGACCTTTCAGCTGGCCACAGGGCGCGAAGGATCGGCGATCCACTCGCTCCACGAACCAGGATAAAGCCGGGTGCCCTTGATTCCGGCGATTTCCATTGCCAGCAGATTATGGCAGGCCGACACGCCCGAGCCACACTGATGCACCACTCGTTCCGGAGATGCACCGGCGACCAGCGATTTGAAATCGGCGCGCAATTCCTCCGGCGACTTGAAGAAACCCTGGGCGTTCAGGTTATCCTTGAAGAAACGGTTAAGCGCGCCCGGAATGTGGCCAGCGACCGGATCGATGGTCTCGTTGCGGCCATGGAATCGGTCGTTGCTGCGCGCGTCGATCAGTACCATTTCATTCGAATTGAGGCGGTCGGCAACGGTTGCGCAGTCCACCCAGGAACGGTCAGGCTTGCCGTTGAACTTTGCCCGCGCAGGCGTCGGGCAGTTCGTCGGTAACAGGAAGGCCGGCGGCGGTCCATGCCTGCCATCCCCCGTCGACTATTGCCACCTTTTGATGTCCGACCCAACGCAACATCCACCACAGGCGCGCGGCATAGGTGCCGCCGGCATGATCGTAGCCGACGACCTGACTGTCGTTGGCAACACCCATGCGGCCGAGCCAGGCGATAAACGCGTTCGGGTCGGGCAGTGGATGGCGGCCGTTCTTGCCGGTGAGCGGTCCCGCAAGATCCCTGTCCACATGCGCGAAACGCGCGCCGGGGACGTGCGACGCAGCGTACGCCTTCGGTCCGAATTCGGGATTGGTCAATTCGTGCCGGCAGTCGAAGATCACGAAATCCGCGTTGCCGAGATGCGTTGCCAGATCGGCGACGGAGATAAGCGTTGTGTAATGCATGCGGGAAGGCGTGAGGGATCGGGCGAAAGACTTGAGGGTCAGGCATTTCGGCGCAGCCTGCGGCTGCGTAGTACGTTCGCTCGTTTCGGGTCTTTGCGCGGGCTTACAGGTGCGGCTCGATACGGTTGCGCAGGAATTCGTGGAAGTGGATCATCCCGTCCTCCATCGGCGACTGATACGGTCCAAATTCATTGCGGCCTTGCTGATAGAGCGCGCGACGGCCTTCGGTCATGCGCGCACAGATTTCCTCGTCTTCCCTGGCAGTCTCGATGTAGGCCTGCTGCTCCGCTTCGACAAACTCGCGTTCGAACAGAACAATGCCCTCGGGGTAGTAGAACTCGACCACGTTACTGCAGTTTTCGGGTCCGCGCGGCACGATGGTGCTGACCACCAGCACGTTGGGATACCATTCCACCATGATGTTCGGATAGTAAGTCAGCCAGATTGCGCCCTGCTTGGGCATCTCGCCGTTGTTGTAGCGAAGCACGGCCTCGTGCCATTTCTGATATGCGGCAGTCCCCGGTTTGCCGAGCGCCTGATTGATCCCCACGGTCTGCACGCTGTACCACTCGCCAAATTCCCACTTCAGATCCTCGGCATTGACGAACTGGCCCAGTCCCGGATGGAATGGCCCGATGTGATAATCCTCGAGATAGACTTCGATGAATGTCTTCCAGTTGACCGGGTATTCTTCGATCGTCACCCGGTCGAGCATATAGCCGGAGAAATCCAGGTCGGCGAGCACGCCCAGTCTCGACAAGTCCAGATTGGGATCGCGCGGCCCGGCGAAAAGCAGGCCGTTCCATTGTGTCAAAGGGGTTTTTGCCAGGTCCAGGCAGGGGTTGCCGGGGAAGTGCGGCGCGCCGAGCAAGCGGCCCGACATGTCGTATGTCCAGCGGTGGAGCGGGCAGACGATGTTTTGCGTGTGTCCATGTCCCTTGAGGATGATGGACTGGCGGTGGCGACAGACGTTGGACAGCAGTTCCACCCCATCCTGGTTATGCACCAGCGCCTTGGCGTGCCCCATCCATTCGAGGGTGCGATAGTCGCCGACCTCGGGAACCATTAATTTGTGGCCCACGTAACCTGGTCCCTGCTGGAACAGCACTTTCTGTTCGATACTGGCAATGCGCGGGTCGAGATACCACTTGACGGGCGGCTGTGCCGGCGTTCGAGTCAATGCAGAAACATTTGCCAGATCTGTCATAACCGGATGTCCCCCGCGGGGCAAAACAGTAATAAAAAAACCGCCCCGGCTCGACGCACAGATTTGGGCGGAATTCCAGGAAATATTGTCCCTTAAAACCCTACATGGTGCAACGTCTTTAACCCATTGCAGGCTCATCGGTTCAACGCCATCCGACCCCATTCGTTGACCCGGGTTCCGAGGATAGGCTATTTTTACGATCTTTCCCTCTCCCAACATCTGTCCTCCGTGACTAAACTCAAATCTCAGAAGCCTCAATCATTCGAGCAGGCGCTCGCCGAGATCGAGAGCATCGTCGCCGCCATGGAGGCTGGACAGCTTCCGCTCGAGCACTCGCTTGCGGCCTATAAGCGTGGCGCGGAGCTTCTCCAGTATTGCCAAGTGCAGTTACGGGAAGCCCAACAACAGGTCAAGGTACTCGAGGCCGGCACTCTGCAGAATTTTTCCGGTGACAACGGTAACGAATGATTTCCAGGGGTGGATGCTGGACCGTCAGGACCGCGTCGAGAAAACCCTGAACGCCCTGTTGCCCGCGCCGGAGGTTGCGCCCGCCCGCCTGCACGCGGCAATGCGGTATGCCGTGTTGGGTGGAGGCAAGCGCATCCGGCCGCTGCTCGCTTACGGAGCCGGTGAACTTTCCGGCGCCGATCCGCGACGAGTGGATCGCGCGGCCGCCGCGGTGGAAATGATCCATGCGTATTCGCTGGTGCACGATGATCTGCCCGGCATGGACGACGATGTGCTGCGCCGGGGCAAACCCACTGTGCATCTGGAATTCGACGAGGCCACCGCTCTGCTGGTCGGTGACAGTTTGCAGAGCCTTGCCTTTCAAGTCATATCCGAGCAGACAATTGCCAACGACATGCAGCGACAAATGGAGATGATCGAAGTTCTTGCGCGTGCCTGCGGCTCGCGCGGCATGGCGGGCGGACAGTCGATCGACTTCGAGTCCACTGGCAAGACACTCGCCGTGACCGAGCTGGAATTCATGCACGTTCACAAGACCGGCGCGCTGATCCGGGCTTCCGTGGCGCTTGGGGTGCGTTGCGGCGATGCGTTATCAGATGCGCAGTTCAGCGAATTGGATCGCTTTGGCAAGTACATCGGACTGGCATTCCAGGTGGTCGACGACGTACTGGATGCCCAGTCCAGCACCGCGACGCTGGGCAAGACCGCGGGCAAGGATGCAAGGAACAACAAGCCGACTTACGTGAGCGCACTCGGTTTGGACGGGGCGCGCAAGTTCGCGGCGGAATTGCGCGACGACGCATTGCGTGCGCTGGACACGCTTCCTCGGAACGGCGGAAGACTTCGCCAACTCGCCGATTTCATCGTCGTACGGCGGTTCTGAATTCGGACAATGACATGTACGAACTTCTCGAGAAGATCAGCAATCCGTCCGACCTGCGCGCACTCGAACGCAAGCAGCTCGCGGAACTCGCCAGGGAGTTGCGTGACTACCTGATTCATTCGGTTGCGAACACCGGCGGCCACCTGTCATCCAACCTCGGCACCGTCGAGCTCACGGTGGCGCTGCACTATGTATTCAACACGCCTCAAGATCGTCTGGTCTGGGATGTCGGCCACCAGACCTACGCCCATAAGATTCTGACTGGGCGGCGGGAGCGGATGTCGACGTTGCGCCAGTACGGCGGAGCAGCCGGTTTTCCGCGCCGTATCGAAAGCGAATACGACACCTTCGGCACCGCGCATTCCAGCACCTCGATCAGTGCCGCGCTCGGCATGGCGGTGGCGGCGCGCATGAAAGGCGAGGACAGGCGGGTGGTGGCGATCATCGGCGACGGCGCAATGACCGCCGGCATGGCATTCGAGGCGCTGAACAATGCGGGAGCGATGGACGCCAACCTTCTGGTCGTCCTCAACGACAACGACATGTCGATCTCGGAAAACGTCGGCGCGCTCAACAACTACCTGGCGAAATTGATGTCCGGGCGTTTCTACGCTGCGGCACGGAAGACCAGCGAGAAAGTGCTCGGTGTAGTGCCGCCGATGCTGGAACTGGCCAAGCGCGCCGAAGAACACGTGAAGGGCATGGTCACTCCCGGCACCCTGTTCGAGGAGTTCGGCTTCAACTACATCGGCCCGATAGACGGCCACAACCTCGACGTGCTGGTGTCGACCCTCAGCAATTTGAAGAAACTCGATGGACCGCAGTTCCTGCACGTCGTCACCCGCAAAGGCAAAGGCTACGAGCCTGCGGAGAAGGACCCGATCCTGTACCACGGGGTAACCAAATTCGACCCGGACGCAGGCATCACGCCCAAGTCCGGCGCAAAGCCGACCTACACGCAGATTTTTGGCGACTGGCTTTGCGACATGGCGGCACTGGATTCGCGGCTGATCGGAATCACTCCGGCGATGCGCGAAGGTTCGGGGTTGGTGCGTTTCTCCCAGGAATATCCGGACCGGTATTTCGATGTCGGGATTGCCGAGCAACACGCGCTCACTTTCGCCGCCGGTTTGGCGTGCGAAGGGCTGAAGCCGGTGGTGGCAATCTATTCGACATTCTTGCAACGCGCCTACGATCAATTGATCCACGACATCTGCATCCAGAACCTGCCGGTCTTGTTCGGAATCGATCGTGCGGGCCTGGTCGGCGCCGATGGACCAACACACGCCGGCAGCTTCGACTTGAGCTACCTGCGCTGCCTGCCGAACATGGTGGTGATGGCCCCGAGCGACGAGAACGAATGCCGCCAGATGCTCTATACCGGCTTCCAGATCGATGGCCCGGTGGCTGTGCGCTACCCTCGCGGCAGCGGGCCGGGCGTGCCAATCCAAAAGGAACTGACCGCGCTGGCGATCGGCAGGGGTGAGGTTCGCCGACGTGGCCAACGCGCCGCGATCCTGTCTTTCGGCGCGCTTCTCAAGCCTTGCATGCAAGCTGCGGAGAAACTCAACTTGACGGTTGCCGACATGCGTTTCGTGAAACCACTGGACGAAGAACTCGTCCGAGAATTGGCGACATCACACGAATGGCTGGTCACAGTGGAAGAGAATACCGTCCTCGGTGGTGCCGGTAGCGCCATCCTGGAAATCCTCGAAAAACAGAGAATTCAAATAAGGGTGTTGCAGCTTGGGTTGCCGGATCGCTTTGTCGATCACGGCGACCCGGTGCGACTACTCAAGGAATGCGGTCTGGATTCGGAGGGCATCCACGCGTCGATTGCGGCGAAATTAGCTGAGTAGTTTACTCAACTATTGGCGGCGTCTATAATCGGGCGCATGCATTCCGACCAAGGAACCCAGTCATGAATTTTCCCGAAGGCTTCTCGATTCCCGACGTTCAGAGTTCGGCGGACACCCGCCGGCTCGCCATCGACAAGGTCGGAATCAAGGCCATCCGCCATCCGGTGCGGGTGGCGGACCGGAGCGACGGCGTACAGCACACCATCGCCACGTTCAATATGTACGTGAGCCTCCCGCACAACTTCAAGGGCACCCACATGTCGCGTTTCGTCGAGATCCTGAACTCGCACGAACGCGAGATCTCGGTGGAGTCCTTCGAGGCGATGCTGCGCGACATGGTCAAGAGGCTGGAGGCCGACTTCGGCCATATCGAAATGACTTTCCCGTACTTCGTCAACAAGGCGGCGCCGGTGTCCGGGGTCAAGAGCCTGATGGACTACGAGGTGACCTTCGCTGGCGAGGTCTCCGAAGGCCAGTACGTTTTCACCATGAAAGTGGTCGTTCCGGTCACCAGCCTGTGCCCGTGCTCGAAGAAGATCTCCGAATACGGTGCGCACAACCAGCGCTCGCATGTGACCATAAGCGCGCGCACCAACACGCACGTGTGGATCGAGGACCTGGTCCGTATCGCCGAGGACCAGGCGTCCTGCGAACTGTACGGCCTGCTCAAGCGTCCGGACGAAAAGTACGTTACCGAGCGCGCCTACGACAATCCCATGTTCGTCGAAGACATGGTCCGCGAAATCGCGACGGTGCTGGATCAGGACAAACGGATCGATGCCTACGTGGTCGAGAGTGAAAATTTCGAGTCCATCCACAATCACTCCGCATATGCATTGATCGAGAAGGACAAGACAAAGGCTCCATCCAAGGTTTGAAGGGATTCATTCGAAGTTTCGGAGACTAACCAGACCACATATGTGCGGTCCGGTAACCGTACCACGGGCAGCAAAAGTGAACGAGCCGCATCGCGGCCCGTTTTTTGTTTCCTAAACTGAACTCCAGGAAACCCCGCCGGTGCGGCGACGCGATCAGGAATTCGGGCGGCGATACCAGTCCAGCGTCGCCCGGATTGCCTCGTCCAAAGGCGTTGCCTGCACGCCGAAAGCTTTCTCGAAGCGGCTCGAGTCCATGACGAAATCTCTTTCGAACTGGTACAGCATTTCCCCGAGCTCCCTCGCGTTCGCGTCGAATAGTCCGGCGAGGGCGATTGCAAGTCGTGGCGCTCTGCTCATTTTGACCGGCTTGCCCAGTGCGCGATAAACCGCTTCGACAAACTGGCGCGTCGTCGTCGCCGGCGGGCTGGGCACGTGCCAGGCTCTGCCGAGCGCCGCTTCGCGTTCCCCCAGCGTGACCAGCGCTTTGCCGAAATCGTCGATGAAAGTGTAGGTATGCAGCCGGTCGGGGTCGCCGACTAGCCTGGGCTGATTTTCCGGCCAAGGCGCGGTCGAAGACGCGGCTGCCCATCATCGCCGCGTCGGTGGCGAAGGGCCCGAAAAAATCCGACCCGCGCCCGATCGTCACCCTTAACTTGCCTGCGTGGTGCGCATCGAGCAACGAACGCGCGATCGCCGCACGGATGCGCCCTTTCTTCGTCGTCGCAGCGTAGGGCCGCTCCTCGGTCATTGCGCCTTCGACCGCGCCGTACATGTAGAGATTGTCGCCGTACACCAGTTTCGCACCTGCAGCGGCGGCGCCCTCGACGATTCCGGCGGCAATCGCCGGAAACTCCGGCCAGCGCGGGTAGGGCAGGCCCACGCAGTGATAGACCATTGCCGCGCCTTCGCACACTTCACGGGCCTGTGCCGGATCGGCGGCATTCGCGCCACCGACTTCGGTCTGCGCGTCCTTGGCGAACTTGACGCGGCTCGAACGGTTGATCATGCGCACGCGCCAGCCGCGCCGGCGCAGTTCGCGCATCACAGCCAGGCCGAGGGGCCCGGTCCCGAAGACGACGTGCAGGTCGCTCACAACATTCGAACGGACACCAGCTTGCCGGTTTCCCGCGCCGGACCGAGCGGGTTGCGCAGCGGCCTGCCGAACTGCGGCGAGCTGATCTCGAAGACGTCGCCGATCCTGGTTTCGATCTTCTTGGTGAAGCTGCCGGTGGCGGCGCCGAAGAAATGCACATGCACGTCGCCGGGCTGGCGGAAATCGCGGTACTTGAAATGGTGATGCTCGAGATTGGCGATCGAATGGCACATGTTGTCTTCGCCGGAGAGCCAGTCCTCAGCCCATATTTCCCGGCCGTCGCGCGTCAGTCGCGCTCGGCCGGAGACGGACTTCGGCAA
The DNA here is from genome assembly GCA_963778645.1 of uncultured Chloroflexia bacterium. GTDB lineage: Bacteria > Chloroflexota > Limnocylindria > Limnocylindrales > CSP1-4 > SPCO01. Next base: position 67,933 of record CAVZVH010000030.1, on the reverse strand, counting down.
CTCGCCGATCAGCAATTCCGGACCGTAGCTGCACTGGCCGCAACTTCGAGTGCGCGAGATAGAGATAATTCTGGCGTTCCATCACGTGATCCGCGTATTCGTTGCCGAGTGCAAAGCCAACCCTCCGCACGCCGCCCTTGTCGCCGACGATGTAGAGGCCGACGACTTCCACTTCCTCGCCGCCGTCGAGCGCATACGACGGCAGTTCCAGCGCTTCCTCCGGCGCGACCACGCAGCGGCCGTCGCCCTTGAAGAACCACTCCGGGGCAACGCCGATCTGTCCTGGCGGCGGTTTGCCGCCGTCCAAGCCCCATTTGAACATCTTCATCGAGTCGGTCATTTCGGCTTCCGCCTGCTTGAGCTTGACGTGCATGGAGTCGCGCGCGGCCGCGCTGCCCAAGTGCGACAGCCCGGTGCCGGAGATCAGGCAGTGATAGGGATCGGGGTGATCGAGCGGCGGCAACAAACGGTGATTGTCGATTACTTCGTCGTAGTTTGCCGTTTCCGATCCGAGTTTGTCCTTCGCGGCCGCTTCGAGCGTGGTCTTGCTGCGCGCGGCCGCAAGCGCGAGGTCGTAAGTGCGTGTCACGCCGGCAAGCACACGCAGCGTCTTGCCGTCCTCAGATACCACGGCCACCTTGCGGGCGCCGGAACGGTCTTTGAATTGAACTAGCCTCAAGTTGTCCTCCCATTATTTACTGTCGTTGTGCTTGCTTTGCCTCCGACACGAATGTTACGACGAATCCGCGCCCGCCGCGTCCATGCGCCGTTGAAGGATCGATCTCGCCAACTTATACTCCTGCAGCCGCGACATGGGAGAGGACATGAAAGTCAACAGCAACGGCATCGGGATCAACTACACCGTCGAAGGCAAGGGGCCATGGGTCGTTCTGAGCCACTCGCTCGCATGCAACCATTCTATGTGGGACGAACAGGTGGACGCGTTGAAGGGGCACTATCGCGTATTGCGTTTTGACACCCGTGGCCATGGAGGCAGCGACGCACCGGACGGCGCCTACTCGCTGGACATGCTGGCCGACGATCTGCTGAGCGTCCTCGGTGGCCTCGGGATCGAGGAAACGCATTTCATCGGGCTTTCCATGGGAGGCATGATCGGCATGACTTTTGCGCTCGCGCACCCGGGACGTTTTCGCAGCCTGGTGCTGTGCGATACCTCGAGCAGGATTCCACCCGAAGCCGCCCCGGTTTGGGAAGGGCGCATCAAGACCGCCTCGGAGCAGGGGATGGAGCCGCTGATAGAGCCGACGCTGCAGCGCTGGTTCACGGAAGCCTTTTACAAGAACAGCAAAGCGATGATGAAGCGCGTGGGTCAGATGATTCGCACCACCAAGCCGGCGGGTTACATCGGCTGCTGTCATGCCATCCCGAAGATCAACCTGACCGACCAGCTTGGCGCTATCTCCTGCCCGGTGCAGATTATTGTCGGCGAACAGGATGTCGGCACGCCGGTGGCGATGTCGCGCGCCATTCAGGATGCGATTCCCGGATCGGAACTGGTGATCATCCCGTCTGCCTCACATCTGTCGAACCTGGAGCAGCCGGAACTTTTCAACAAGGCGCTGCTCGGCTTTCTATCCAAACACGGTTAGCCGCAAACGATTATCGTGCTCATAGCTGCGGTTGCGCCTCACCCCTCATGCCTCACGCTTTGCGGCAGGTGGACGATTTCGACATTGCGTGGCATGGACTTGAAGTAGCGGGTAAGGATCTTGTACGTGCCGGGATCGAACGAAGGCTCGGCCCGGGTCTGCAACATGTCGAACAAATCCATCTGCGAGTTGAGCGTTCCCAGATAGCACCAGCGGTCGAGAACGTGAATTTCGGTGCACCCGCTGTGCGGATCGTGCTCGCGTATGCCGATCCGCCCGGGAAACGGCCAAGCCTGAATGCGTAGCGAATACAGTGCCTGCGTTACGCGAATCGAGTGGGACATGGCACTTTCCTTGCCGACGCAGGCACCACGGCAACGCTTGAGCTGGTAGGCAAAACAGGAACCCGTGCCCTTTTCGAGCCCGATGCCGATGTGACATAACCCGTGTTCGTCGGCGATTTCCCGTAACGCGTTCAGCGCCACCCGGCGCGAGCGGAACATGCCGTAGAGGTTGTCAAGTCCAGAGAAATTGATATCCGTGGCGCTCACCAACTGTGGCGTCTTGGGGCCGTTCACGGGCTCCCAGCGGAACGCGCACAGCTCGTTGCTACGCCGTAGCCGCCGGTTGTGGATCGGCGCGAGCCGCTTGACGAACTGTGCTTCCTTGATCAACGCACCCAGTTCCCCTGCGGTCTCAATCCACTCGACGCGCGTGATTTCCTGTGAGATGCGCATGTCCCTTGCGACGCGATGATCGCCGTCGAAATGCGACATCACCCGCGAACGCAGGTCCATGCTCTTGCCGACGTACAGCGGAATGTCGTTGTCGCCGTAAAACGCATATACGCCCGGACCCTCGGGAACTTCGTCGAGCATGTTGGCCGGCAGCCTCGGGGGCAATTGCGGCTTCTTCAACAAATCGTCGACTGCAACGCGGATCGCTTCGGACCCAACGTCGAGATGGATCTGACGCGTGAAGTCCCACAGCACGCGCGCATCGGCGAGGGCGCGGTGGCGACTCTCGCAGGACAGGCCATGCCGTTCAATCAGGCTGTCCAGGTTGTGGCGGCGGTGCTGCGGATATAGCCGGCGCGACAGCTTGACGGTGCACAGCACCTTCGGCTGATAGCGCAACCCGAGACGGCGGAACTCGTTCCTGAGGAAACCGTAGTCGAAGCGGGCGTTGTGGGCCACCAGCACCTTCCCATCGAGACGGTCATAGAGCAACTCGGCGAGATTGGCGAAGGTGGGCGCATTGGCCACCATGGCATCGGTGATGCCAGTGATGGTCTGAATCGAGAGAGGAATGCGCATTTCCGGGTTTACGAGGGAACTCCACTCGCCGACACGGCGCCCGCAATCCACTTCCACCAGACCGATTTCGGTGATGCGGTCGTAGTGCGCGGTCGCACCGGTGGTTTCGAGGTCGAGGAATACCAGCGGGCGATCAAGCATATCCGCCGCCTTGGGCGACCATCAATCCATTGAAATATTGTTGATTCAAGTAGTTCACCCGGTCTAGGAACTCGCAGCTGGATGCATTGGCAGTGAAGCGCCTGGCCCGTCGCAATTTTAAGCGATGCTCAAGTTGCCGGGTTTTTTCTGCGGCTTTGCAAAATGCACTCAACTGTATAATCCCAACGCACAAGAAAATGGAGGCGAACGTGTTGTTTCGTGTTGTCTGGTTCTGTCTGGGTCTCGCCGCTTCCCAAGCTCTGGCGCATTCGGAAGGCAAAGCCACCGGCGCCGCATTGCTGGACTGCGAGCATCCCCCCGAATCTCTGGCGACGGCGCTGCCGGAACAGGTAGCCAAGGTGGCAAGCATCGAGTGCAACCCCTCGGCACAGACCATTGTGGCCCGAAAAGGATGGAGCTGGCGTTATCCAGGCAGCTTCTTTGACCGGCCGATCATTCCCGCCTATGCGCCCATGGATTCCCGTCAGTTGGGAGGGCCACGTTATTTCACCGCGTTCACGGCGACCGAACTCAGTGCGACCGATGCCACGAGGCGCCACGAAAAGTTCGCGAAGGATCTCCCGACCTACCGGGAAACGGTGCCGCCAGTGCGCTTGGTGAAACTGGTTGCGCACAACGATCTCGGGCACGAGTTGGACGCCTACTTCGGCTTTCGCTCCGATCGCGAAGGCTGGGTGGTGCTGTGCGCGCCCGAATGCGCGCCCGAGTACTTGTTCCTGATGCAGCGGCTTGACTAGAGGGGAGGCAAGCGCATGGATCTCTCGCCAGCACAGATTCTTCCGGTGGATGCAGAGCGGTCGACGCTGATCGGCCGTGCCTGGGTGCCGGGACGCGTGGCAGGGCCAAGCCCGGTCGTCATCGCCGCCGGCAAGGTGTACGATCTGGCGCGCGTTGCGCCAACCGTGAGCGAACTGCTCAATAGCCGTGACCCGGTGCGAATGGCACGGGAAGCGGTGAAATCGGGATGGGCCCGCGCAATCGGCGAGGTTGCCGATCTGATTTCCAATTCGCATGCCGACCGGCGTGATCCGAAAAAGCCCTACCTGCTTACGCCCTGCGACCTGCAGGCATTGCGCGCATGCGGCGTGACCTTCATCGCCAGCATGCTCGAACGGGTGATCGAAGAGCACGCCAAGGGCAACCCGCTGAAAGCCGAGGAGATCCGCAGCAGCATCGGCGCGGAAGTCGGCGCCGAACTGAAATCAGTCAAGCCCGGCTCAGCGCAAGCAACGCGCCTCAAGGAATCGCTGATCAGGCGCAACCTGTGGTCGCAGTACCTCGAGGTTGGTATCGGTCCCGACGCTGAAGTGTTCAACAAATCGCAGCCCTTGTCCGCCGTCGGGGTTGGCGCAGAGATCGGCATTCGGGCCGACTCGTCCTGGAATAATCCCGAACCGGAAGTGGTGCTGGCGATCAACCGTGCCGGCACGGTGGTAGGCGCCGCGCTCGGCAACGATGTCAACCTGCGCGACTTCGAGGGGCGCAGCGCCCTGCTGCTCGGCAAGGCCAAGGACAACAATGCCAGTTGCGCCATCGGGCCTTTCATTCGCCTTTTCGACGAGCGCTACGGAATCGACGACCTGCGCAACACCCACATTGATATAGAGGTGCTGGGTACCGACGGTTACCGGCTCAGCGGCGAAAGCCACCTCGTCAGCATCAGCCGCGATCCGCTGGACCTCGCATCCCAGGCGGTGAACCGGACGCATCAGTATCCGGACGGTGCAATGCTTTTCCTCGGCACCCAGTTCGCGCCGACCAAGGACCGGGGCGAAAAAGGGAAGGGATTCACCCACAAGCTTGGAGATATCGTGACCATACGGGCGGATACGCTCGGCATGCTGGTCAATCGCGTCAGCCACTGTGATAAGGCGCCACCCTGGACCTTCGGCATTAACGATCTGATGCGAAATCTGGCGGCGAGGGGACTGTTGTAGGGAAGAGGGAATAGCAAAGGCGTCGCCGGCCCTTACAGCTTGTTCATGAATTCCACCATGCGTTTGCGCATTGCTGCATCGGGCAAATTCCCGATGCCCGCCATCATGTTGTCCACGAGGTGATTGGGCTTGCTGGTGGCGGGGATGACACAGGTTACCGCCGGATGGCCGAGGATGTACTTCAGGAAAAACTGGCCCCAGGATTTGCAGTCGAACTCTGCCGCCCACGCCGGCAATTCCTTGCCGCGCACGCGCGAGAACAAGCTGGCCTGCGCGAACGGCCGATTGACGATCACCGCCGTACCGGTTTCCTGAGCCAGCGGCAGGATACGCTCTTCCGCTTCGCGTTCGGCCATCGAGTAGTTGAACTGCACGAAGTCGAATTCCCTGGTGTTAATGAGGCGCTCAAGATCGCCGTATGCGCCGGAGTGGTAGTGCGTGATGCCGGTAAAGCGAATGCGACCCGACGCCTTCCACTCCTGCAGTGTTTTGAGATGCGTGCGCCAGTCCAGCAGGTTGTGAATCTGCATAAGGTCCATGCGCGCCACCTTCATGCGCCGCATCGATTCCTCCATCTGGCGTATGCCAGCCGCTCGCCCGCTGGTCCACACCTTGGTGGCCATGAACAGCTGGCCGGTGATTCCCAGGTTTGCCGCAAGGTCGCCAACCACGGACTCCGAAGAGCCGTACATCGGTGAACTGTCCACAAGCGCGCCGCCGCGCAGCACAAATTGGCGCAGCACTTCCTTGAGCGATTCGCGATTGTCGGCGTCGTTTCCCACGTCGAAACTCTGGTACGTACCCAACCCAGCCACCGGCAGCAGTTCGCCGGTACGGGGTATCGGGCGTTTGTTCACGGTGAACGTGGCAGCGTCAGCGAATGACAGGTTGCCCATCGCCACCCACGTCCCCCATCCCGCCAGTGCCCCCAGGGCCTTGCGGCGCGACAGCCTGATCTGTTTCCGGTGCATCGGTTCGTCTCCTCCACTCCTGTGTCTTGCGCATATCCTCCTGGGTACGACCGAGCATCCATCCGGTGCCCGCCCACAGCAGAGCAATCGGGACGCCGACAAACGCAATACCCGAGAATCCCAGGCCGAGGATGCGCAGGCCCTCGAACATCCAGCCGCCCACCGCATCGCCGCCTCGGAACACGACCGTGTCGATGAAATTCTTGGATTTGTACTTTTCTTCGCGGTCCAGAACCGTAAAAAGAATCTCGCGTGCCGGCCGTGCGATCGCATACTCGCCCGCCCGCCGCAACACCTGGAACGCAACCAGTACCGTCAGCGTCGGCGCGAGCCCGATCAGCAAGAAGCCCGCGACCGCAATTACCGGGAGCACCATCAGTGTGGTGCCGATCCCGAAACGCCCGATCAGCCGGTTCACGACGAACAGCTGGCAGCCCAGGGTCAACGCGTTGACGGCAAGATCGATCTGCGCGAACAAGGCCGTACGGCTGCCGGGATCGGCGATCGCCATCGAAACAATATAGGCCTGGTGAAAGTAGAGGAATGTACCGAGTACTGTGCCCAGTACGACGTACACGCCGATCCCGATAAGATAGGGAGACTTGAACGCGAGTGTGACGCCGGCAAAGATGCTACCGCCGATCGGTTGCTCGGCCGCCCGGCGGCCGATTTCGGCCAGATCGCTGGGATTGCGCGCAACGCGGCCGGCCAGGCGATAAATGCAAAGCACGGCCATCAGCAACAAGCATGCGGACAGCGGCAGCAAATGTGCGGGACCGGTGACAGGGGCAAGCATTGCGGTGACGGTCGGCCCGGCCAGGGCGCCAAGACTGCCGCCCGCGGAAATGAATCCAAATAGCCGGCGCGCCTGCTCGTTGCGATACAGGTCGGCCATGAAGCTCCAGAATACCGACACGACGAACAAGTTGAATACACTGACCCAGATGAAAAATGCCTGTGCAGTGAACGTCGGAGCGATTTGGAATTGGAGCAGGACGTAGAAGATGAGCAGATTGGCGACGAAGAACAGATAGACGATGGGCAAAAGTTTGCGGCGTGGATAACGGGAGGACACCCAGCCGAACAGCGGTACCGCGGCAAGCATGGTCACGAATGTGCCTGTGAACAACCATTGCAGATTTTCAATCCCGCCCTGGATGCCCATTTCATCGCGTACCGGGCGCAGGATGTAGTAGCCGCACAAGAGGCAAAAGAAATACGCAAATGACCACAGCATGGCAGTGGCCTCGCCTTGCCGGACCTGAACCAGGTGGCCAAGCAGGGCGGCGGGAGTCAGTTTTGTCATCACGTTAACCACATTCTAACCAACCTCGGCAAACGGCTGCGAAAGGCGGCCGTACCCCTTGAAAAAAACCGCACTTTCCGGTGCCTTTGGCGTATCATGCGCGCGTGTTGCGTGGCTTCGCGCCCCGGTTCGGTTGCGGCGCAGCCTTGAGTGAAAGTGTTCGGTATCGGTTCTGCCATACGCGGTTCACCTGTAACTCCAACATCGGGTGTACCCCGTTTTACAAACTTTATCTGAGGAAACATCATGGCAACTGGTACCGTCAAGTGGTTTAACGACTCGAAGGGCTACGGCTTCATCACTCCGGATGACGGTGGCGACGATTTGTTCGCGCACTTCTCCGCGATCAACATGCAGGGCTTCAAGACCCTCAAGGAAGGCCAGAAGGTCAGCTTCGAAGTCACCACCGGCCCGAAGGGCAAGCAGGCGTCGAACATCCAGAACGCCTGAACTGCTTCGGCTCAGAACAGAAAACCCGCTTCGGCGGGTTTTTTGTTGCCCGCAGCAAATGCCTCGATTACAGTTGCCTTCAACCGCTTCGATCCATCCGAGAATGCCGGTATCTTTCCAGGACGTGCGCAGCGCTGCCGCGGCTATCACCGGAGCCGTGGTCGCCACGCCTTGCCTGCATTCACGCACTCTCTCCGGCATTGCCGGAGCGCAGGTCTACCTGAAGTTCGAGAACCACCAGTTCACCGCCTCGTTCAAGGAACGCGGCGCGTTGGCAAAGCTGCTTTCCCTGACCGCAGCGCAGAGCGCGGCCGGTGTGATCGCTGTATCGGCCGGCAACCACGCACAAGGCGTCGCGTACCACGCCAGGCGCCTGGGCATTCCGGCTGTAATCGTCATGCCGCGCTTTACGCCGCACGTGAAAGTCGAGCATACCCGGGCATTCGGCGCGGAAATCATCCTGCACGGCGAGAACTTCGACGTGGCCAAGACCTTTGCGTTGGACGTCATGGTGCAACGGCATCTGACGCTGGTCCATCCTTATGACGACGAAAAGGTGATCGCGGGACAGGGGACCATCGCGCTGGAAATGCTTGCCGCGGAGCCAGGTCTCGATGTGCTGCTGGTGCCGGTGGGAGGTGGGGGCATGATCTCCGGAATGGCCGTTGCTGCCAAATCGGTCAAGACCGGCATCGAGGTTGTAGGCGTGGAAACCCTGCGCTTTCCCTCAATGTACTGCGCCCTGAAGGGCGTGAAAGCCGAGTTCGGCACCGAGACCATCGCCGATGGTATTGCGGTCAGCGAGCCTGGAAAACTTACTCTGGAGATCGTGCGCGACCAGGTCGACGACCTGATCCTGGTCGACGAGGGTGACATCGAGGAAGCGATGCTGTTGCTTCTGGAAATCGAGAAGACCGTCGTCGAAGGGGCCGGCGCGGTGGGACTTGCCGGATTACTGAAAAACCGGGACCGTTTTGCCGGCAAGAAAATCGGGCTGGTCCTGTGCGGCGGCAACATCGATCCGCTCACACTTGCCGACATCATCGAACGCGGCATGGTACGCAGCGGGCGGCTGACGCGGTTGCGGGTACAACTGCGAGACCTGCCGGGGTCGCTGGCCAAGGTGACCGCCTGTCTGGCCGAGGCCAATGCCAACATCGAGGAAGTGCATCACGAGCGCGCATTCACCCGCCTGCCGGTACAGACTGCGGAAGTGGATTTCGTTCTGGAAACGCGCGGTCACGATCATGTCCAGCAGATCATTGCGGTACTCGAGAAGGCGGGGTTCACGGCGAAATTGCACAATGAGGGATAAGGGACGAGGGAAGAGGGAAGAGGAGTTAAGAGCTCTAATACCTGACCAGAAAGTTCCGCATTGCATCCAGAATTCCTTCCTGCCGCGGATGCCGTCGTGCTTCGTGCTTTTCCCCTCCTCCCTCGCCCCTCGTCCCTCATCCCTCGCGTCGCGGCGTCAGCCGCTCGCCAGCGCCCGCTCGAGAAATTCGAGCCTGTCCTGGCCCCAGAATAATTGTTTCTTGTAGACATACGTGGGAGCGCCGAACACCTGCAGTTCGATCGCTTCGCCGGTGAGTTCGTCGTAGCGAGCCTGCGATTCGTCCGACTTTGCCGCAACCATGAGACCGCGCGGCTCCAGTCCCTGTTCGCGGACTACGGTGGCGAGTTCGCTCTCATCCGCCATGTCTCTTTCCTCCGCCCAGCATGCCTTGAGAATGGCGCCGGCGAGCCGCAACCCGGCGTCTGACCCGCGAACGTCGGCAGCGACGATCAGCCGGGAAGCCAGGTTCGATTCGTAAGGAAAGAATTTTGGTTGTATGGTGAGCGGCACCCCGAGGTGGTCGCGCCAGCGCGCCAATTCCGCCAATCGATACGCCTGGCGCTGCGGCGCTCGCTTGGCGAGCGGTAGCCCGCCGGACACCGGAAAGATCTTGCCGTAATCCACCGGCTTTACGTTGATGCCGGCGCCGTGCCGCCTTGCAATAACGGCAAAGCGCGCATGACCGAGGTAGGTCCAGGGCGACATCGGGGAAAAATAGTAATCGATGGCTTTCATGCTCTTGTCTGTATTGTGGTGGAAGACCGACGGCCAAAAGTCTAACATCGCGGGCAGCAGGACCGAAGTCCAGGGAGGAGAACAACAAGAATGGACCTTTCCGTTGTTTCGCTGCTTGCCCTGCTCGCCGTCGTCGTGGCGGGCAGTTTCCTGCCCGTCAACGTCGGTGTGCTCGCGATCGCGGTTGCATTCCTGATCGGCGTGCCGCTCGCCGGCTTGAAAGTCCCGGCGGTCGCTTCCGGATTTCCCGCAGGATTGTTCCTGACCCTGGTCGGTGTCACGCTGTTGTTTTCCCAGGCACGCATCAACGGCACGCTCGACAGGATTTCGGCGCTCGCGGTCAGCCACGCTCGCGGGCGGCCCGGCGTCATCCCGATCATTTTCTTTCTGCTTGCGCTGGTGTTCGCTTCGATCGGGCCCGGCAACATCGCTTCGACGGCATTGTTGGCGCCGGTGGCAATGGCGGCGGCCGGACGCGCAGGGGTCCCGGCATTCCTGATGGCCGTGATGGTGTGCTGCGGCGCCAATGCCGGCGCACTGTCGCCGTTCGCGCCGACCGGCATCATCGCCAACGGCCTGATGGCCAGGATTGGCATCGAGGGCGCGCAGTGGAGCAACTACCTGAGCCTGCTCTTATCGCAGACCTTTGTCGGCTTCGCCGGCTATCTCCTGTTCGGCGGAACCCGGTTGCTGCGCGAGGGAAGGGGAACGGTTGCGCTGGAGGAGGATGGCTCAGGCGACCTGCCCCTGGACTGGCAGCAGAAACTTACGCTGGCGGTGATCGCCGCGCTGATCGTCGCAGTACTCGCCTTCAAGGTGGATATCACCATCGGCGCGTTCGCCGGTGCGGCCGTGTTGTCGCTGGCCCGCGCTGCCGACGAGAAGCGGGCGCTCAAGGACATGCCGTGGGGCGTGACACTGATGGTCTGCGGCGTGACTGTTCTGATCGGCGTTGCGGAGAAAACCGGCGGCATGGAACTGCTGACTTCAATGCTCTCTTCGTTCTCGACCCAGCAAAGCATCACCGCCGTAATCGCGCTGGTCACCGGCGTGATCTCGGTTTACAGCAGCTCCTCGGGAGTCGTGCTGCCGGCCTTCCTGCCGACCATCCCGGGTCTCATCGAGAAACTCGGAGGCGGCAATGCGCTCGCCATTGCTTCGTCGATCAATGTCGGCGCGCATCTGGTGGACATATCGCCGCTATCCACGCTCGGGGCGCTGTGCATTTCCAACGCCGCGCCCGACGTGGATCGCAAGAGGCTGTTCAACCAGATGCTGGTGTGGGGACTGTCGATGTGCATCGTGGGCGCCATCGTGTGCTACATTTTCTTCGGTTTGTTGATGCCTCCGCGATAACCCGGCCACCGCGCATGCGGGCGGACGAGGACGCAGTGCTCAATTGTTGCCGGCTGAATTTCTGGACGCGCTTGCCGGTATCCACTTCACCGCTGAACACATTGCCATAAGAATCGACGGCTATCGCATGCACCCAGTGGAATTCGCCGGCGTAGCGGCCCTGCCGGCCGAAGGATCCGACCTTTTTGCCGTTGCTGCGTAGCAGGATGTGGATTTCATTGTTGGTCCCGTCGGCCACAAACAGGTATTTCTGCTCTGCGTCTTCGGATAGTACGATGTCCCAGACCGAGCCGGCGAAGCGCGTGTTCTGGTTCCAGCACGTATTCCGTCACGAAACTGCCGTCCTTGCGGAACACCTGGAAGCGGTCGTTGACCCGGTCGCAGACGTAGACCTGCCCGTCGCGCGCGACTGCGTACGCAGTGAACCGGATTGCGGAATTGTTTCGCGGTCGGTGCGGCGGGATCGTACTTGCCGGGATCGGCATCGTCCGGCTTCGCGCCGTACGCGCCCCAGTGGCGTCTGTATTCCCCGGTGCGCGCGTCGAACACGACGATGCGTTTATTGCCGTAACCGTCGGCGACGTAGAACTCGTGCGTCGATTCGTCAACGATGGCGAGCGCCGGCCGGCCGAGGATACCGCGTGCTGTTGCTGCCTTCGGACTTGCCGGTTTCACCAATTTGCTTGATGAATTTTCCATCACGGGTGAATTCGAGAATCTGGTGATCGTCTTTCTCGTTGCCACCGATCCAGACGTGATCGCGCGCATCGACGAAAATGCCGTGCTCCCGCGGCGGCCAGTCGTAGCCACTTGCCCGGGCCGCCCCAGGCCTGCACCAGATTTCCCGACTCATCGAATTCAAGGACCGGCGGAGCGGGCTTGCAGCACTTCGATGTCGGCGGATCCAATGCAGCGGCTTTTTCGTCGTCCGTCAGCGAACGGGGCGTTGCAGGACCCAGACATGGTCGTGCCGGTCCACTGCGATGCCACCGATCTCTCCGAAGATCCAGTTGTTCGGCAGCGGCTTCGGCCAGAACGGATCCACCCGGTAGGCCGGGACGTCTTCCGCCAAAGAAAGCTGCGGAGTGCCCATCCATGCCAGCACCGTTAGTACGGCGACCGCCATCACACGCCAGATTGTTTCCATGGCCCCCTCTTGTCGAACGCGGACTGTAATGCCCGTGCCGAAAACTCCGTGAACGTTGACGATGTGACCGAACCCATTTTCTTCCCCGCGCCTGCTGCATTCCGTAGATTGGGGTGCCCGCACCAGAGCTCCTCAGCGTCCGGCACGAACGGTATCGAGCTGTTTTTGTGCTTGCTCTACGGCGCGCTCGTTGGCCTTCTGGCGTTCGTAATAAGCATCAGTCAGACGGCTGCCGGCACCGGCGACGCCGATACGTTCACCCGGTAACGGCTCCTGGCCACTTGCGAGCGCGTTTCGGGCGTTCTCAAGCTGCTCTTCAGCCGCCTGTATTCGGTCCTGTTGGGCTGAACCATCCTGCAAGCGCTTCTCCGCTTCTCTTGTACGTTCTGCATCGGTGCGCGAAGCTTGCTCCCCCTTATTGCCTCCTTCCGGATCGAGTTTTGGGGGTGGCACGATTTCACCCACTTCGCGCGCGCCCGGCACCGGCACGTCGGAGTAAATCGTCTTGCCATCCGGCGTGATGTATTTCTTGGCTACCTGAGCCTCTGCAACCCACGCGGTTATCAGTAGCAGCGATGCTGCGATAGACGCGAATCTCTCTGGCCGTGTCATTACTCGGAGCCCCCTTTCACTATCGCGGGTCAATCAATCAACTGTACGCTTCATGTTGACGCGATTTATTGATCCTTACCCCGTGTCCTCTGTGCCCTCTGTGTGCTCTGTGGCAAGAGCGATTCTTAAGCGGCGGAGGGAAAGCAGGCGGGGCCGATGGGCTCGAAGCTCTTGTAGGTGAGAATGAATTCCTGGTGGCCGAGGTCTTCCGATTTGGTCTGCTCGCCGTTGGAAACGCGCATGATCAGGTCGTAAATTTCCCGGCCGACCTCATCGAGCGTGGCGCGGCCCTCGAGTATCCGCCCGGCGTCGACGTCCATGTCGTCGGACATGCGTTTGTAGGTGTGCGGATTGGCGCAGACCTTGATGACCGGAGAAATCGCCGAACCGACCACCGAGCCGCGCCCGGTGGAAAACAGGATCACGTGGCTGCCGCAGGCGATCAGTTCGGCAATCTCGGCGTTATCGCTGATGTTCGGGAAGCCGAAGCGCGGTTCGCCGTCCGGTACCACGTCCAGAAGATAAAGCCCGCCGCGGATCGGCACGTCTCCCGGCTTGATGATTCCCGAGATCGGTGATTGTCCGGACTTCGCGTAGGCACCCAGCGATTTCTCCTCGATGGTGGTGAGCCCGCCGTCGGCGTTGCCGGGGCCGATGCTGGCGTGCCCGTAAGCGGCGTAGTAATTCGCGGCCTTGGCGACCGTTTTCACGATCTCCTCGCCCAGCTCGGGATTCTCGGCGCGCTTCGCCATCCAGTGCTCCATGCCGATCAGTTCGCCGGTCTCCTCGAAAATGCAGGTCGCGTTCTTCTCCACCAGAAAATCGAAAGCGCGGCCCATCGCCGGATTCGCGGTCAGGCCGCTGGTCGCGTCCGAGCCGCCGCAGATGGTGCCGACGACCAGTTCATCGATGTTCATCGGCGTGCGCGGCGTGTCTTCGAGTTGTTTCAGCGTCTGCTCGATCCAGGCCTTGCCCTCGGCGATGGTCTTGCGCGTGCCGCCGGTGCCCTGGATTTCGATGCAGTTTCACCGGCCGGCCGGACTTGCGGATGGTTTCCTGCAGCTTGCCCTTGTTGAAGCCTTCGCAGCCCAGCGACACCAGCAGCGCGGCACCCACGTTCGGGTGGGTGCAAAGCCGTTCCATCATCCTGTGCGAATACACGTTGGGAAAGCAGCCGGGGAAACCGATCAGGTGCGACACCCTGCTCGCGATAGGGAAACACGATCTCGCGCGACACGTGGTGCGCGCATTCGACCAGGTAGGCGACGACGATGGTGTTGCGGATGCCCTTGCGGCCGTCCGGCGCGGAGATAGGCGTTGATCATGATTAGTGCGCCTCCTTGAAGAATTCGTGACCCTCGTCGAGCGTGTAGGTGGGGATGTAATCGCTGGTGACGTTGTGGATGTGCATGTAATCGCCGGGCGCGATGTCCTGCGTCGCCACGCCGATCGGCGCACCGTACTTGATCAGTTTTTCGCCTTTCGCGACCTTCCTGAACGCGAACTTGTGGCCGACTTCGACGCGGGTCGCGAGCGTCACGGACTGACCCATCACCGCCAGCGTCGTACCCGAAGCGATGTCCGACTTTGCCACCGCGACATTATCGCCGGGCGCCAGTACCAGTACGCGTGGATCAGTTTGCATCTGCGGGTCCATGTGGTATTACTCGTTTCTTGAGTCCTGATCTTTCTGAAGCCCAGGTCTACGATCGTAAACCTCTTGGGTGTGGAAATTTAGCTCCAAGCCCCTCACGCCTTTCCGATTTTCGATATCCGCCGTATAACATCCTTGCGCTTCAGCACCGACGCCTGCAGTTTCGTGCCCAGCCCCGGGCCCTTGGGCGCGGTGATATACCCGTCCGTCACCGGCGGCAACTGGGTGACCAGATTGCCGTACCAGTCATAATAGAACGCCCGCACCATTTCCTGCACCAGCGTATTCGGGCAGTTCAGCGACAGGTGCACCGAAGCGGTAAGCACGATCGGCCCGGTGCAGTCGTGCGGCGCGACCGGCAACGCGTAGGCTTCGGCCATGGTGGCGATCTTCTTGGATTCCGACAAGCCGCCGGTCCAGCCCACGTCCAGCATGCATACCGACACCGCCTGCTTCTCGAACAACTCGCGGAAGCCCCAGCGCGTGCCGAGCGTCTCCGACGCCGTGACCCAGACGTTGGTGCGGTGCGCATAATCGGCAACCGCGTCGATGTTGTTCATCTTGATCGGATCTTCGTACCAGAACGGATCGAACTGCTCCAGCGCTTCGGCGATACGAATCGCGGTGGGCAGATTCCACATCGAATGGAACTCGACGTGGATGTCCATCTTGTCGCCCACCGCTTTGCGGATCTGCTCGAACGGCCGCATCGCCTTCTTCAGGTCGGCATTCGAGATGTAGCTGCCGTTCGAGGCTTCGGCCGCTTCGTCGAACGGCCAGATCTTCATGCCGGTAATACCCATATCCAGCAGCGACTTGGCCAGCTCACCGGCGTCGGTCTTGAACGCCAACAGGTCCTCGTAAGGGCGGTTCTTCTTGTCGACCTTCGCGGGCAGGCCGAAGTTCTCCGTGCCCTGGGTGGGTTTTGCGCGCACGTACTGGTAGCCCGGCGCAGGTGTTGTAGACGCGCACCTTGTCGCGCGACGCGCCGCCGAGGAGCTGATAGATCGGCTGGCCGGTAACCTGGCCGAACAGGTCCCACAACGCGATGTCGATCGCGGACGCGGCGCGCATCTCCACGCCGACGCTGTTGAAACCGAGATAGGTATTGAGGAACTGGCGGCTGTGCCTGTCGATCTCGAGCGGATTCTTGCCCAGCAGGTAGGGTGCGCAGGTCTGATGGATATGCTCGGCCACCGGGGCGACCGCGTAGAAGGTTTCACCCAGTCCGACGATGCCTTCATCGGTGTGGATGTGCACCCAGAGAAGGTTGGGGAATTCCTCGAGACCGATGGTCTCGACGGCGGTAATTTTCATGCGACAGGCTCCTCCGGCGTTTTTTGTGGTTTTGCTGCCGTGATGACGGCTGGTAGAGACAGGAGTTTACCGCTAGCATGCGCACTTTTCAGCAGCGAACATGGAAAGTTACCGCATGAATCCGACCGAGCGAGCGATCCGGCCGCGCAGAAGCCTGCTTTTCGTGCCCGGCCTGCGGCCGGATCGCTTCGCCAAGGCGCTCGATAGCGGAGCCGACATTGTCTGCGTGGACATGGAGGACGCGGTCACGCGCAGCCGCAAAGACGAAGGGCGTGCGCTGACTTTGCCGCTGTTCGGAAAAAACTCCCACCCCCATATCGAGCAGATGGTGCGCATCAACGGCCTCTCGACGCCGGACGGGCTCAAGGACCTGACCGCGATCATCGAAAGCGAAGCACCTCCGCCGGCGATCATGATCCCGAAGATCAAGTCAGCCGAGGAAGTGCAGATGATCGAGACACTGCTGTCCGCCGGGCCCGCGCGCAACATTCGCTTCTGCGTGATCATAGAGACCAATCAGGGGCTGGAGCGCGTCATGGAGATAACCCGCGCATCCTCACGCATCGACTCGGTGATTCTGGGTGCGGTGGACATGTCGGCCGACCTGCGTTGCGAGAAATCCTGGGAGCCACTGCTCTACACCCGCTCGCGGCTGGTGCATGCGGCAGCCTCCGCAGGTATAGACCTTCTGGATGTGCCGTTCCTTAACCTTGAGGATCCGGAAGGGTTACGACAGGAAGCGCAAGCCTGCGCCCGGCTGGGTTTTACTGGCAAGGCATCGATTCATCCCAACCAGATCCCGATCATCCACGAGGCTTTTACGCCAGACGAGAAGACCATCGCGAAGGCCCGCAAGGTCTGCGCCGCCTTCGAACAGGACAAAACCGGCCTGGTTGTGGTGGACGGAGAACTGATCGAGCTACCGGTAGTGCGTTCGATGTACCGGGTGCTGGCAATCGCCAGTCGAGTAAGGCAAGAGGTGTAAGGCGGGAAGGAAACGCGTTGAGAGGATTCGCGACCTCTACACTGCACAGTCGCGAGCAGCGTTACAGGACGGTCTTCGCCTCCAGATTCGACTCATCGGTCCAGCCGACCAGGACGTAGCGATTGATCAATCCGATGCAGAAACTCGACTCTCTCGCGAAACGTGACGATGAACTGCACTTGCACCTTGGTTCCGTCTCGCTGCAGCACGACGGCGAAGGGCGCCATGATGTTGTCTGCCATTTTGGGGTCGACGAACATGCATTGCTGGCTTCTCGCTCAGTTCCTTCTTCAGCGGCTCGAGGATGTCCCGGCTGTTGAGCCCTTGGACGCGCACCATCGCGTCGTCGTAGGCCTGAGGCGAGATACACACGAAGATGTTCTCCTTCAGCGTGGTGAACGTCTCGCCCGCCTGCGCCGGCGCAACCACTGCGATGCCTGCCAGCGCTGCCGCCAGAAAGCACCACTTCTTGATTCGGCTCATTTCCAGTTCGCTCCTTCCACAGCCAGCGTTTCCAGGTAGGCGCCCAACTTGTTGATGGTATCGTCATCCATAAATTCCTTCCAGGGCGGCATCTGCTTTCCCGGGCGGCCGTTCTTGACGACATTACGAACTCCGTGTAGCCGCGCCAGAACTTCGTCAGATTGCCGGCGTACTTGCCGAAACGCGGCGAATCACCGTCGGCCTTTACGCCGTGGCACTGGACGCACCAATTGAAGTACAGCTGCTTGCCCAGTATCGATAGCTTCGGGATTTCCCGACAACGGATTGGAAGATGGGACCTTGACAGGGGCGTTCTCCGCCTGGGCCGTTTGGGTCGGGGGGATCTTGGGTTCGAGTTTTCCTTGTTCCATTGCGGCGAGCAGCCCGGAGAGGGCCATGCCGAGTGCAGCAATGGAAATGGCAACGATGGACGAGAAGCGCATTTTAAGTTCGATACTCCATCAAAATAAAAGTTCGCAATCACGCCATCAGGACGGCGGCTGCGAGAGGTGACCGACACTACCACAATTTTGCCGCGGACTGCGGCGGGGCAGGAAAATGCCGGGGCGGCAAGGGAGTATCCCCGTCCGCCCCGGCAGGGTAGAGCTATGGAAGTGCGAATACGACCAATGCCATGCTCTCATTCATCGTTCCGAGCTTCTCCTTGTTCAGGGCCTTGATCGCCCCGCCCACGTACGTGCCGTGCCCGGATGCAACGGCGATGTACTGCTTGCCGCCGACCGAGTAGGAGATGATGCCGCCATGCACACCCGAGCCGACGTTGTACCGCCACAGAACGTTGCCGTTCTTGGCGTCCAGCGCTTCGACGAAGCCATCAGACGTGCCGACGAACAGCAGGTCGCTCCCGGTGGACATCAGAGTCGAATGCGGGATCAGGTCATAGCGCTTCTCCCAGGCAAGCTTCCCGGTGACCGGATCACGCGCGGTCAGGCGACCATGACTCTTGTCGCCGGGCGGGTCGGTACCGATCCATTCGGCGCTCATGAACGCCTGGGCGAACGGCTGCAGGATCGCGGGTCTCGGCGCCCGCCGAGATGGTGGTCCCGCCGGTCTTCGGTTGCGCGGTCAAGTACATGCACCATTCCTGCGCGACGCGATAGAACAGCTTGGTCTTCGGGCTGTAGGACCCAGCCTGCCAGCTATGCCCGCCGTCGATCGCCGGGCAAACCAGGGTCTTCTCGCCGGGCTGCGGCCACAGCATGTTTTCCCATTCACCCTTGGCGATGTTGTAGCCCGTCGTCCAGTTGAAACTCTTCATGTCTGGATAAACGGCCAGGACCTTGCCGCCCTTGGTCTGGTGCACATGGTTGAAGCCGTTCTTGCCCGGATGCAGGACCTTGTCTCCCAGAATGACGTACTCGCCCGGTGCGGCGTCGTAGTCGTACGGATCGGCGTGCGCCTCCTGGAAATACCAGTTGAGCTTCCCGGTGTTCAGATCCAGCGCCACTGTGGACGAGGTGTACAGCGCGTCACCCGAGCGCCAACCGTCGGCATTCGGATCCCGGCAGTTGCTGCCGCAGTAGTCATAGTCCGGGTTCGGGTTTCCGGTGCCCATGATGATCTGATTGTTTGCGTAGTCCACCGTGCCCGGCTGCCACGATCCACCGCCGCCGTATTGCCACGAATCGCCGCGCCAGGTTGCCAGCGCTTTGGGATCGTCCCGTCCCGTGGTATGGAAAGTCCACTTGATGTCGCCCGACTTCGGGTCGATCCCGAAGATCTTGCCTTCGATCGGGTACTCGCCGCCGTTCTGGCCGATGACCATCAGATCGGAACTCACGAAAGTCGCGGCACCACTGAACCCGACCGTGTCTTTCGTGGAGTTGATGATCTGCTTTTCCCAGACCGGCTTGCCGGTTTTCTCGTCGAGCGCGACGATCTTGCCATCGGCCTGGCCCATATAGACTTTGCCGTCGCCGATAGCGAGGCCACGGGTGTGCGCGAAGAACGAGCGGGCGACCACTGCCTCCTCCATCTTCGGCTCATGGACCCACAAACGCTCGCCCGTCTTGCCGTCCAGCTTCCAAACGGTCGACGGGTTCACCGATACGTACACACCCCCGTCAATTGCCAGCGGCGTGGCGTGCATGCCCATGCGCACGTTGCCGGGTTGGAAGATCCATGCCGGACGAAGGTTCTTGACGTTGCCGGCGTTGATCTGGGTCAACGGGGTGTGGCGCCATGCCGTATCCACGGTACGGTGATAAAAGCACCAATTCTCGGGCGCGCAGTTTCGGATGTCCTTCGCCGACGATCCGGCCGCCTGCACGCCCGGCGCCCATGCCGCCGCGACGGCAAGCGGTAGCGCCAAGGTCAGGAAATGCCGTAATGACGTTCTCATCTGGTCCTCCTCCTAAATTTTAGTTTGACTATCGGACGCCGGCGACAAGCGGTTGAATCTTAGAGGTAAACGGGAACTCGGGAGACGCCTTCCGCAGCACAGCCTCCTGCCAAATGGCATCAGGGGGTGCACAGCCTGAACCTTGCTCGATCTGTGGCGCAAACCCGATTTTGGAAGCTGCTCCCTCCCTCGGACATTGACCAGCGTGCTTAAGGCGTGAGCCGGGAAAAATTCCCAGCGCAGTCCATGCTAATTGCGGTATTGAATGGGTGTCAAGGTGAGAGTCTCGGCGAAGCCACAATTAAGGCCGCCCGACCGTGTTCCGGCAAGACACTGCGACAGTGCGCGGGATGAGTTGGCCGATGTCGCCATCGGGCCCGTCGCGTGATTCTGCACCAGCTCGCAGCTGCGCTTCATCGAAGCGCGCGGCGCAGTGGCCAGGGCGCGCGCCGCACCAGGATATCCAACAGAAATAGCAGCAGGGCGACGCCAGCGCAATACGGCCACAGCGCGGTGGTCGCGACACCGCCGTCCCCGCGTGGCGTGAATATTTCCTCCGCCCGAGGCGCGAACACTCCGCCGGTCTGCTCACTTAAGGTGCGCAGAAGCGGAAGGTTCGCCGGTAGCAGGCGGTACTCGTCCGGGTAGGAATAGAACAACCTGCGACTACCGACCCGCTTGATCTCGGCCGCACTCAGTCCCGCACTGGGAAGCAACTCGAAGCGCCAGGGTATGTTACCCGCAGCTGCGAGGGGAACTTGCGCGCGATATTGGCCAGGTGCAATCAGGCGTAGCGGAGCAACCGAGCCCTGTCCGCTCGGCGTCATGATGCGAACCTCCGGCCAGAGGCCGTTGAGAAAACTGCCGTCTCGGCCGCGTGCGGTGAGGTGAATGAACGCCTCGCGCCCTTCGCGTACCACTTCCCAGCGCACGCCTTCTCCGGTGTCGCGCCGCGCGCTGTCGCGCACGACCTGAGCCCATAGCGTGGAGTATCCCGGCCAGTCGAGCCAGTCCGTCGCCCAACGATTCTTCACATCCGACAGGAACGCAACTGTCTTGCCCAGCCCGTAGTGCGTCTCAGCCAGCAGTGGCAGATCCTTCTTGGCCTCCAGCAGCACATCCGAGAAACGCTTCGGTTTGGTCGTTACATAGCCCTTGAGCTCGGGCCCGCTGGCAAAGTCGACTCCGGCGAGCGTCGGGCTCCAGGCCTTTACCCGCGGGCGGAACCGTCCCTCGACGATCGAATCGTTCAGGAACCGCCGCGTCTCGGCCGCGAACAAGGTGGGGACCTCGGCATCGCTTCTGGTGACGTAGCTCCTGCCGCCGCCCCATTTTGCGAGGTTTGCCATCAGCTCGACATCGGGCTTCTCGCCGATCGCCACGGTCGACATCGTGATCTTCGCGTCTACGAACTCTTCCATGATGCCCGGGAAACCACGGGGCGATGCCGTTCCTTGCGGCGCCCGCGACGGACTCGTCCGCCCCGCCTCGCTGGCGGGCCTCAGCCGCCTGCACCTGCGCGAAGCCGTTCCTCGATCTCCGTGCGGGTAAAACGGGGCGGACGTACCGCCCGGCGGCGGCGACAGTCAGCCCATCGGAGAGCAGGATGATGTGCTTGGTCTTGGCCTTCGACGCCGCGAGCATGTGCCTGCGCACGCAACAGAGCGTTGTAGATGTTGGTCTGGCCGCTCGAAGTCATGCGCGAGATCAGGTCCTCGGCCTCGCGCTTGTCCCCCACTCGTCACTAGCGGCACGACGTCGTGCGGTTGCGCATCGAATGCCACGACTGCCAGCCGGTGCTCCGGGTCCAGCAGATCGAGCGTGGCCAGCGCGGCGGACTTCGAAACCTCGATCTTCTGACCGCGCATGCTCGAAGAGCGATCGACCAGCAGGACCAGATCCAGCTCCTCGTGCTTGCGCTTGGCTTCGAATGTGACCGGCAGCAGACGCTCGACCTCGCTCTTGGCAAAGCCTTCCTGCCCGTACGTGTTCTGTCCCGCTGCGAAGATCAGACCGCCGCCGCCGTCGCGCACGAACGCAGCCAGACGCTGAACCACATCCTTCCCCAGGTTGTCGGCACGCACGTCGCTGAGGATGACGACGTCCTTGCCGTATAACAACCGCACATCGTCCGAGAGATCGTTTGCGCAGTGGCGACCGACACGCGAATGCCCTGCGCGGTGAGGGCGTCGGCGAGGTAACGTGCGCCTTGCTCGCCGCCCTCCACATACAGCGCATGCGGGCGCGGTCGCCACCCTCACGTCCTCGGTGAGCACGTCGTTACGTGCCAGCTCGTCGCCTTCGGCGCTCACTCTCGCGGTGACGTTGTGGGCACCGGCTTGCGGAAAGCGCACGACAAAGGAAACGCGGTTGCTCGCCCTCTGAGAGCGTCACGCTGCGCGACGGCAGCGCTGCGTTCGCCGATGGCAAGCTCGACGCGAGCGGGAACAGACCGGCGCGAGAACACGCCGGACCTCGACGTTCACCGCCGCGCGCTCGCGCGCGCCGGACGGCACGCTGATCCGCTCGACCCAGGCGTCGTTGTCGGCCGCCACAGGCGCGGGAACGGCGAACACCCGCGCGCCCACGGCCTGCAGTCGCAGCATCGCCTGCCAGGCGTCTCCTTCGGTCTGATTACCGTCGCTGAGCAAAACGACACGCTTGGCCAGGCCGGGTGCGAAACCAGGCAGTGCGGCGAGCAGACCCTCTTCCAGGTCGGACGCACTCAGGTCGATTGCGTTTTTACGCCCGGTGCCATCGGCCAGGGCGAGGGCCCGCACGGCGTGCAATCGAATCGACCAGCTCGGCATGTTCGGCGAACACCACCACGCGCGACTGTGCGGGCCGGTAACGCGTATTGACCTGCGCGATCCAGTCCAGCTGCTTCGTCGAGAAAGCGCGGTGCGACGCTTGCGGAGACATCCAGAACGTAAACGACGGACACGTCCTCGCTGGCCCGGTGGAGCGTGGGCTTGAGCAGTGCCACGACGATTGCAACCAGGGCAACGGAGCGCAGGACCGTCGCACCGACCACGCGGGCGCGCCCGACGCTCGCGCGGTTACGCCACGTGAGCAGCCAGATGAGCGGCAAGGCCGCCAGCAGTGCGAGCGGCCACAGGGTGGCCACGGTCACCGTCGGCATAGACTAGACCGCGCGAGGCCGGGTGAACACGGCCCACTCGAACAGCAGGAACGCGCCTGCGAGCAGGAGCAGCAGTGCCCACAATTCCGTGTTCCAGACACGAGCCGGTACGTCGCGTTGGAGCGCCGTCGCACCACTTTCGCTCAAGCGGCTGTGATTGATCTGCGCGTAGCGCGGATCTGAAACATTGGCCACCACCCGCGTCTCCCCGCTCGGGGCGCTCACGGTGTAGACGTCAGGTCGCGATGCCTCGAAGACGACGCCCTGCGCAGTGACCGACGCGGCGACTGATTTGCCGCTGCCGTCGCGCACCTGGGCCCCGGGCAGTGCCACCTCGACGCTGCCCAGTCCGCGCAGGAGCACCGGTATCGGCGCGCTCACCCAGTTCAAGGCGTTGCCGAGAAACACCGGGAAATCCGGCTGCAACGGAAAGTTGGAGTCATGCAGCGCAAAACCGACCTGGATCCATCGCGCTTTTGAAAAACCCGCAGTTACCACCGCAGCCGATGGCGGACCCATTTGCCAGCACCAGCGCCTCAGCGTCCGGGTTGACTTCGCCGCTCAGCGATGCACGCGCGAGCCTCAGGTTGCGCCACGCGATCCCGCCCGTGACCGCATGGCCTTCGTTCCAGCTGGTGATGCGTGTGCGCGGCCGGCGCGGGCGACTGGCCTGCGAGCCATTTGCGCGCCGGCGGCCGAAACAGGAGCGCTCCGGCCGCCGGCGGCTCGGCCGGCGCGAACCGGTCGAACACGGCGGCATCGTGCGCCCCCGCGTGCGGATAACCGTCGGGTGGGACCACTGCAAGGCGCAATCCGGGCAGGCGTGCGCAGCGCATCTTCCAAGGGCGGGTTGCCCGGCGTCACAAGCAGCACGCGCCGCGCGCCGTGCGGCGGCACGACCGCGTAGGCGAAGTCGTCGAGGGCAAGGGCGTCGGTGTCCAAGACCGCCGCCGCGCCGAGCACGCCGCCTTCGAAGTCGGAAACATCGAAGGTTGCGTTGACGGTTTCGCCCGCGCGCATGTCGAGGTCCTGCACAATGGAGAACCGCTCGCCGCCCGTGATCAGCACCCGCGCGCGCAGATCGCGGGGAGAGGCGTTGAGCACCTGCACCAACGCTTCGTAGCGCGTCGGATCCTGCGCAGGCGGACGGGCTTCGAAGGCGGTCATCGCAATGTTGTCGGCCGGCTCGAACACCCGGTGCACGATGGCGCGTTCTGGCGCGTCGACCGGTGCGACGCCATCGGTGAACAGATGCACCTGCGCGCCGGCGAGGAGCGAGGCTGTTGGCCATTGCGCTTGCCCCCACGTGGCAGCCGGCAGCCGGGCGAGCGCCGCGATCGCGGCATCGCGTTCGACGAAACCATGCACGCCAAGGCGCCCGACCGTGTCCAGCAGCCTCACTTCGGTCGCTGCGCTCGACTGTTCGAGCAGGGAGCGTGCCTGCTCTATCGCATGCTCCCAACGACTCCGCCCATCGCTCATCCGCGCGGCCATGGACGGCGAGTTGTCGAGCACCAGCGCCAGGCGATGCGCGCTGGTGTCGAGCGCGCCGATCTCCGGGCGCGTCAATGCGAGAGCGAGGCTGAGTCCGGCTCCGAGCGCAAGCAACAGCGACACCAGTCGGCGCGTATCAGGGCGCTTCCGGTCACGGACTACGCGCGCCCATAACACCAGGGACGGAACCACTACCCGCCGTGGCGGGGGTCTGAGAAGGTGCAGGAGCAGG
This sequence comes from uncultured Chloroflexia bacterium, assembly GCA_963778645.1. Taxonomy (GTDB): domain Bacteria; phylum Chloroflexota; class Limnocylindria; order Limnocylindrales; family CSP1-4; genus SPCO01. The sequence continues at coordinate 43,326 of CAVZVH010000030.1, read as the reverse complement.
ATGCCAAGCGCGACGGCGGCGAGCAGGGCGTAGGCGGCGATCGGAGAAAGTGCGAGAAATCTCACCGCGCGACGCCCCCACGGGACGCCTTCGGGCGCTTACTTGTCCTTGGCATGCTGGCGCAGGAAGTACTGCTTCACCGCCTCTCGATACGACAGGGGCGTGCCGCCCGGCGCAACCACCGCTTCGCGCTGAGCCCGCCACAGCGCCGTGATGCTCTCGTACTCGACCTGCGATGCCTGGCGCTGGGTCGCGGCATAGAACTCTTCCTCGGTTTCCTGCTGCTTCGAATCGTCGTTGCGCTCACCGCTCATCTTTTCCAAATGCGCGATCAGACGCTCGGTCCGTTCACCCAGCACCGGCTCGTCGTCTCCGGCACCGGTCGGGCTGTTGTTGGGACTTTCGCCCTCGCTGCCGCCGGCCTGGCTCCTGCCGGTGCTGTCGCCTGACGCCGCACCCGACACGCTGGTTCGGGAGCCCCCCTCTGCTGCCTCCCCCTCGCCGTATGCGACCTCGCGCATGCCAACGCCCGAACGCGAGCGGGCACGCAGCCGGCTGTTGAGCCTCGACGTCGCCTTGCGCAGGTGTTCCGGTAATCTTGCGTCGCTCTTCCTTCACCTGCTCCCGCAGCCGCGTTGCGGTGCGGACGGTCGGCGTGACGTCAGACTTCGTCGGCGGCTCGGGCGGCGGGTTGATCTCGTTGTTCGGAAGTCCCTGCAACGCCTCCAGAAGCTGTTGCGGCCGTGTCTGTCGGCTTCAATTCACGCTTAGGCCGAGCGGCTGGATCTCGCGGAACTGCCGCTGCCCGGTTGCGTTCGGAGGCGTGCAGGAGTTGCGCGGCGAGACGAGCGTCGCGCGCGGCGACAGCCCGCTCGATCTGGCCTTCTTCGGCACCGGCGGGCAGTTCCCTGGCCAGTCGTTCGAGCTGCGACCATGCCGCCGTCAGGTCGTCTTTTTTCGCGGCATTCGGGGATGCAGCCTGCGCCACGAACTTTTCAAGCTCGTCCTCACCCACGGCGGCTGCAGGCGTTTTCGCGGCCGCGGGCGAAGCCGGGCCCGAAATCGGTTCCTGCGTGACAGGCAGGGCGATGCGCGGCGAGAACCAGGTCAGAGCGCCGGTGACGATCGCCAGCGACAATGCGACCAGTACGCTGCGCGGTAACGCAATCGGGAAAAGTCGGCGGGCATCCAGCGTCTGTGCGGTCCGCGCGGCGCGTGCCAGCAGGAGCTCGATGAACGCGTCGCGCGCGCTGCGCTGTGCGAACCAATGGGCGCTCTTGAGCTCGTCCTTCAACCCGGCACGGGTGTCGGCTGCTCCCGCCGCCTGGGCCAGCGTCGTGGCGCGGGCGAGCCGCCATGCGAACAGCGCCACAATCGCCAGCGCGACGATGAGAAACAGGGAAGCAAACGCGGAAAAATCGCGCGCGGGGACACCGAAAATCTCAAGAACTTCGGCTAGAAAGCACAGCGCAACAAGCGCGCAGGCGAACTCGCCCAGGTCGCGCATGCGCTGGAGCCGGCGCATGCGCGCCGCCGCCGTCGCAAGCCAGCGAAGCAGTATCTCGTGGTGGGACATTGCGTAGGTGGACTATGGAAGCGATTCGATGCTGACGCGCCGTGCTCGCCGGCACCTCTCAAAGTCGGTAGACATCGTACCATAGGCCGCCTCCGGCACCGGCACGCAGGGGCGTTACAATCCGCTCCGGGCTACGAACGAGTACCAGCATGAATGCGCCAGATATCAAACCGATCAGACTTACCGAGCTTGCCCACGGCGGCGGGTGCGGTTGCAAGCTCGCCCCGGCGGTGCTGGAAAGCATTATCGCCAAGTCGGGCGTAGCGTTGCTGCCGAAGCAACTCCTTGTCGGCATCGAGACCAGCGACGACGCCGCGGTCTATCAAATCAACGAATCGCAGGCGATCGTCGCCACGACCGATTTTTTCATGCCGGTAGTGGACGATCCCTTCGACTTCGGCGCGATCGCAGCGACCAACGCGATCTCGGACGTGTACGCGATGGGCGGCCGGCCGCTGTTCGCGCTGGCCCTGGTCGGCATGCCCATCAATCGACTGCCGGTCGACACCATCCGCAAGATCCTCGAGGGCGGCGAATCGGTATGCGCGAAAGCGGGTATCCCGATAGCGGGCGGTCATAGCATCGATTCCGTGGAGCCGATCTACGGTCTGGTGGTGATTGGCCTGGTGGATCCGCGGAAGGTAAAACGCAATGCCGATGCCAAACCCGGAGACCGGATTGTCCTCGGGAAGGCACTTGGCGTCGGGATCTGCAGCGCTGCGATCAAGAACGGGAAGCTCGACGCCTCGGGGTACGCGGCAATGCTGGCGAGCACTACACAACTCAATACCCCGGGCCTCAGATTTGCGGAACTGGAAGGCGTCCACGCGCTGACCGACGTTACCGGTTTCGGCCTGGCCGGACATTTGTTCGAGGTCTGCAAAGGCTCCGGGGTGGCCGCGACAGCTGCACTGGGATCAGGTGCCGCTGCTCCCGGGCGTGCTCGATCTGATAAGAGCCGGAGCCAAGACCGGTGCGTCGACCCGCAACTGGCTGGGATACGGCAAAAACGTTGACCTGGGCAGCTACGGCGACATCGAGAAGACTCTGCTGACCGACCCTCAAACCAGCGGCGGGCTGCTGGTGACGTGCGCGCCGGACGTGGTGGAGCGTGTGCTCGATGTGTTTCGCAGCGAAGGTTTCGGCCGCGCCGCGCTGATCGGCGAAATCCACGCCGGCAATCCATCCGTGAAAGTTTTGTAAACCAACGAGAGGATACATGTCGCAAGCTTCGTCTTTACGCGCGGTGCTGTACGCGCTCGGTGCCAATAGCGGAATCCTGATCGCCAAAGGCGCGGCCGCGGCCGTGACCGGTTCGAGTGCGATGCTGGCGGAAGCCATCCACTCCGCAGCCGATTGCGGCAACCAGGTGCTGCTGCTGTTCGGTATGAAGGACGCGAAGCGCGTTGCCGATGCCAAGCATCCTCTGGGTTACGGCAGGGCCGTGTACTTCTGGGCGTTCCTGGTCGCGGTGCTGTTGTTCACCCTCGGCGGCTTGTTTTCGATCTACGAAGGCTGGCACAAACTGCATCAGACGGAGCCGATCACGAACCCCGGCATCGCGATCGGCGTTCTGGTGATTGCAATCGTGCTCGAGGCTTTCTCGCTTGCCGGTTGCATTCGCGAAATCCGCAAGGTGTCAGGAACCAGGACGCTCTGGCGGTTTTTCCGTACCTCCCGCAACAGTGAACTCATTGTCATCCTCGGGGAAGACATTGCCGCGCTGGCCGGCCTGGTTCTCGCTCTGATCGCGGTGGTCCTCGCGTTTGCCAGCGGCAATCCGGTCTACGATGCGATAGGCAGCATGGCAGTCGGCGTATTGCTGGTAGTGGTTGCGGTACTTCTCGCGGCGGAAATCAAGGCGATGATCACCGGCGAGAGCGCGGAAGAGGAAACCGAACATGCGATCCGCGCTTTTATCGTGGCGCGGCCCGAGGTGGCGGAGATCTATAGTTTGCTGACGCTGCAGCTCGGTGAAGGGATCATGCTGGCGGTCAAGGCGAGGATGGCGGAAACCGCAGGGGCCGGCGCACTGATCGATGCAATCAATCGCGTGGAAGCCGGTCTGCGCGCCGCATTCCCCGCTGTGCAATGGTGCTTTTTTGAGCCGGACGATAAGAACTAGGGGAGAGGGGCGAGGGGCGAGGCCGAGGGTAAAGATGCACTAGATCGCTCTTGAATTTCACTCTCGCTCCGCCTCGTCCCTCGTCCCTCGCACCTCATGCCCTCGCCCCTCGCCCCTTCGCCGTCAGGCGACCGGCTTGACGCGCCAAGCGAGCGCTATAGCGAGCAGCGTCGCGCCCACCGCAATGAAACCCACCAGCCAGTACCGGGTCAGCGTGCCGTCCGGCGCCGTGGCCGATGATCGTTCCCGCCAGCAGCGATGCCGCGCCAAGGCCAAGCTGCTGTATCGCCGAGTTGATGCTCATGAAGCCGCCGCGCAGTCGAGGTTCCACGCTGGATATGACCAGTGCCATCGCCGGCACGAAGCGTCCGGAGACGAACACCATGAAGATGACCGACGCGCAGATGGCAATCGGTACCGGGACCGGCGGCAGATTGGTGGTGATCAGCAGCGGCGCGATCGAAATCAACCCGATGAGTGTGAATATCTGGCGCTTGCCGTGCCGGTCCGCCAGTTTGCCGATGTAGCGCGAAGAGAACGCAGTGGCGAGACCGCCGAAAAAGTACAGATAGGGCAGGTCGGTCTCCTTCAATCCGACGTTGGCCACCATGTACGGGCTGATGAATGGAATCACCGAAAACCCCGCGAACATCAGCGCGAACATGAATATGAAGGCGCGCAGGTGGTTGGCGGTGCCCAACACCGCCTTCATCTGCTCAATCGGGCGATGCAACTGCCCTTCGACGATATGCCTGCGCATCGGGGGAAGGATTTTCCAGGTGAGAATCAGGACCAGCGTCGAGACGACAACCAGGAACAGGAACGGTGCGCGCCAGGTGAAATGAGCGGCAAGAAACAACCCAATTGGAACGCCGATGATGGAAGACAACGCGAACGCGGACATGATCATGCCGGTCGCTGCGCCGCGACGTTGTTCGGGAACCGCGTCGCCGATGATGGAGTGTACGGTCGCACCCGCCACGCCGCCGAAGGCGCCCGCGACGGCGCGCGCGGCAAGCAGCGTACCGTAACCTGGCGCGATGCCGCACAGCAATGTCGATATCACGAAGCCTGCATAGAGGACCACCAGCGTTTTCCGGCGATCGAACCGGTCGGTGTAGAAGGCCACAGCCAGCGCTGCGACCGCTGCCGTGAGGGTATAGGCAGAAACCAGGAGCCCGAACTGCTGTGGCGAGATGAGCATCACCCGCATCAATTGCGGACCCAGCGGCATCATGATCATGAAATCCATGATGTGCGTGAACTGGATGGCTGCCAGCACGAAGACCAGCGACCGTTCGCCCACCTCTCCCCCCTCAGGGCGGAGAGGGTGAGGAGATGTAGTATTTGTTGTCATCTGCGTTTTTCGAGTCGAGGCAGCCTGGCTTGTTTGCGTCTTATCGCAATACTAAATGAGGAACTCACAAGGCCCGCGCAGCGCACCTGCGCCGCTTAGGGGCGGAACTCCGTCGCGACACGGCGTTGGCTCAGCTATCTGGGGCGGAGACGGAGCTTGGCGCGCGCCCGGGACCGTTAGGCGTAGCCGGGTAAGGGCGCACAAGGCTGTGTATCGCACAGTGTTGATCGGGGCGTTATGCGGCTGCTCCCGCAAGCGGGCCTATGGCTACGTGTCACAGCCGCCCCGCAAACGGGGTGATTTCATCACTAACGTGTCCGCGCGCCCGAGGGATGAGGTGGTCGGGGTTGCAGCCGGCGCAGGGCGGCGAGCCAGACAATGGCAATGGTGGTGACGGTCAACAGGGGCAGCGCGCTATAGTTGAGCGTATTCCAGCCGTGCTTGTAGAGGATGGCGCCCGAGCTTACCGAGGTCGTGCCCATGGCGACGTAGATCAGCAGGTCGTGGATGCCCTGGGTTTTGGCTTTCTCGGCCGGCGTGTAACACTCGGTCAGCAGCGTGGTGCCGCCGACAAACAGGAAGCACCACGCGACCCCCACCAGCACCATCGCTGTCCAGAATGCGCTGACTGAGATGCTCGAAACTGCAACCGCGACCGCCGCGACCATCAGCACCACACCGAGAAACATGATCCGCAGGACGCCGAAACGCGCGATCAGCCAGCCGGTCACGAATGCCGGCGCGAACATGGCAATGATGTGCCACTCGATCACGAGCACTGCGGCGTTGTAGGGATGCGCGCAGATCTGCATCGCCAGCGGCGCCGCCGCCATCAGCAGGTTCATCGTGCCATAGGCGGTAATGCTGCCGAGCACGGCGACGATGAAAGCTGGCTGGCGCACGATCGAGGCAAGGGGGCGTGCCGACCCGTGCCGCTCCTCGTGCGACGGCATCGGCAAATCCAGGCGCAGCAGGATCAGGATCGCCAGAAAGGCAAGCACGATCAACGACAGGAACGAACCGAGAAAGGTGACGTCCAGCAAATCCTTGGTGAGTTTGCTGCTTTCGGGCCCGAATACGCCCCCGACGATGCCCCCCGCGAGCACCAGCGAAATTGCCTTGCTGCGGAAATCCGCGCTCACGGTATCGGCTGCCGCGAAGCGGTAGAAGCCGCCGGAGCCGGTATACACTCCGGCGACCAGCGATGCCGCGCACAATAACCCGAAACTGTGAAGAGCCATGGCCGCGGTAGCCAACGTAGCGCCCACCATGCCGAACACGCAGCCGAGGATGAACCCGGCGCGGCGTCCGTAGCGTTTCATCAGAAATGAAACCGGCAGGGTCGCCAATCCGCCGCCAATGATGTATGCGGTGGCGGGAACGGTGACGAGCAACTTGTTGTCGGCAAGCGTATCGGCCGCCAGCGTGCCGATGGAGATCATCATCACGTTGTTCGTGACCAGCAGAGCCTGGCACGCCGCCAGCGCGAACACGTTTTTACGGCTTGTGTCCATGCGGTAGCGTCGCTACTTGATGCGGATATCCACCCCGTGGAACACGTTGCTGCCGGTGTTGGTGAGTTTCACCGTCTGCGGCAGCTTGCGCCATTTGAATGCCGCCCGGTCCATGGAGATCTTCTCCGTGGCGTCAAGGGTGTCGAACGCGACGTTGCCGCCGGATACCGATACCAGCATGCCACAAGGTGCGTAGAGCTCGGTGGATTCGCCGGGATGCAGGATCACGCGGGTGACGAACACGCGTTCGTTGTCGACGAGCAACGTCTGGTTCGGACCCTCGCGCGCTGCGTCGATCGGGCCGCAGGAACTCATGATTTCCGCATCGGTTACGCGATACATGCCGGGACCGGGGTTGGTGACCCGGTGTGCCTTCGGCTTGGCCGCGTAACCGATGAAGTAGACTTCGCCGATGGCGCGACCTCCGCGCGCTATTGGCTCGGCTCCCCAATCCTGTGCGATGGTCGGAGAGGAAGCGATGTTCACGAACACACCGTCGTTGTGGTGCCAGTGAGACAGAGACTCGTAACCGGGTTCGAGTTGCACGTCGAAAAAGCGCACGTGGGCGTTCTCGAACTTCAATTGGTGGCGCGGCTCCTGTTCGATCAACACTGGCTCATCCGCAGCACGCGCGATCGGCAAGAATGCGGCGACGAGCGCAAGCGCAGTCAGGCAGCGACGAAACATGAAATCCTCCTGCTGGTGAAGTGTGCCTGAAGAGGCGGGTCGAGCGGTGCGCGTCATTCTGCCAGAAAGACTGGCGGGCCGTTTCCCGCGGACGAAAAAGTGTTTACGTGTCAGTCATTTTCGCAGACTTGATGCCCGGCCCGGGAACTCTGTTGGGATTAAGGCATCACTTCGGTGGTGGCGCGCTTTTCCCGGCGAAAAGAACTCCTTTGCGCGACGGCCGGGTAAAGCCACGAAAAATAAAAACTGGAGCTCAAGTGAAAACACGAACTGCTCGTGCCTGCTTTCTCGTCTTCGCAAGTTTTCTCGTCCTGTCTGCGGCATCTCGCGGGCCGACGTTGTGACGTTGGTGAACGGCGACCGCCTGACCGGCACCATCGTCCGGAAGGAGGACGATACGCTGGTATTCCAGACCTCCTACGGCGGCGAACTGATTATCCGCTGGGTCGATGTGACCGGCATCTTCAGCGATAAAACGCAAAGAATTTATCTCGACGACGGCCGTCGCCTGACGGGAAAGCCGGTTCCTGGCGGCGAAGGCGAGATCACGGTCCAGGCCGAGGGCGAACTACCGTCCGAGCCGGTGCCGGTATCCCGGGTGCGGTGGATCAATCCATCGCCCGAGGTCGCGGGTGAGGGAGTCAAATTCAATGGCCGATTCAATTTGGGCGTGGCATCCACGGCCGGCAATACCGACACCGACAAGCTTCACATCGATACCGAAGTCATCGCGCGTGCACTCAGGAATCGGTACACGGCGGGCTTCGATGTCAACGAAGCCCAGACTTCCGGCGTGAAGAGCGAATCGAACTGGCTCGCCTATCTCAAATACGACCACTTCTTGAGGCCCAAGTGGTATGCATACCTCAACGGCAGTGCCGAGAAGGACCGGTTCAAGGATATCGAATTGCGTACCACCGCCGGTGTCGGCTCAGGCTATCAGTTCATCGAAACCGGCCGAACCAACTTGTCGCTGGAAGGCGGTGTGAGCCACGTTCGAACCGAGTTCGACCTCGCGCCACACGAAGACTATGCGGCCCTGCGCTGGGCATTGAAGTTCGAGCACTTCCTGTTCAAGTCGCAGGTGCAGTTTTTTCATCAGCACGAGACGCTCTTGAGTATCGATGACCCGGAGAAGGTGTTGGTGAAATCCATGACCGGGCTGAGGATGCCGATAGTGGACAAAATCCGCACGTCGCTCCAATACAACGTGGACTGGGAAAACGAGCCAGCCCCGGGCCGGGTGAAGACCGACCGGGCCGTGCTGTTCACGCTGGGCTATGCGTTTTGAGGCTGGTCGGGCCAGGGAGGTGCCCGCTCAATAGTATTCGTAGCCCTTCTTCGGAACTTCAGCGGCATCCAGTGCCGCGTTTTCCTTATGATCCTGCGGCCGGTCCCACCAGGTGGCGCGAGCTTTCTCCTGTTTCGCGACGACGTCGGGGTTCCTGGCAAGAAACTCCCGGATGAATTGGGTGACCTCCGACTCGTAGCCCTTCATACTGTTTCCCGTTTCTTTGAGCGAATCGCAATTGTAGTGTCTGCCGAGCCGCGGTCCTATGGATTTCGGACGGCAGGTTTCATTCGTCTGCGTTGTCCGAGGAGCGTTCAAGTGCCCCGAATCGCCGTTCGCGTTCCACCTGCAGCCAAGCGCGTACCGAAGGTGACGGTCGTGCACGGGGAACGTCGCGTGGACGATTACCACTGGCTGCGAAACAAGGCCAGCCCTTCGGTGCGCGCCTACCTGCGCTCCGAGAACGCGTACACCGCGGCGATGATGAAGCCCTCGGAGGGCCTGCAGAAGAAGCTGTACAAGGAGATGCTGGCGCGCATCAAGGAAACCGACACCGACGTGCCCTACCGCGAGGGTGCGTACTACTATTACTCCCGCACCGAGAAAGGCAAGCAGTACCGCATTTTCTGCCGCAAGCAAGGCAGCCCGGAGGCGTCCGAGGCCGTGATCCTGGACGTCAACCGTCTGGCGCAGGGCCACAAGTTCTACTCCGTGGGCGCCGTCGAGATCAGCCCCGACGGCAACCTGCTCGCCTTCTCATCGGACACCAGCGGCTTTCGCGAGTACACGCTGCATCTGAAGGACCTGCGCAACGGCAAGGCTGCTTCACGACCGCATCGAGAAAGTGCGCTCGGTCGCATGGGCGAGCGACAACCGCACGCTGTTCTACGTGCAGGGAAGACGGCACCAAGCGCGCCTACCGCCTGTATCGCCACCTGTTGGGCAGCAAGGAAGACCAGCTCATTTACGAGGAAGCCGATGCGCGTTTCTCGCTATCGGTGGCGCGCTCACGCAGCCGCGCGTATCTGTTTCTGACTTCCCACAGCGCCACGACATCCGAAGTGCGCTATCTGCCGGCCGATGCGCCGGCGATCTGTCTGGAAACTGGTGGCGCCCCGGCGGCCGGAGCACGAATACTACGTGGACCACGGACACGGGACTGTTCTACATCGTCACCAACGACAAGGGCCGCAACTTCCGCCTGGTCACGGCGCCGGTGGACGATCCCTCGCCCGGCGAACTGGAAGGAAAAGATCCCGCACCGCGAGGAAGTGATGCTCGAAGGCGTGGACGTGTTCGCCCGGCACCTGGTCGTGCACGAACGCGCCGGCGGCTTTCCGCAAACTGCGCGTGATGCGCCTGGCGGACGGCGAATTCCACGAGATTGACATGCCCGAGCCGGTGTATTCGGTTGGCGGCGGAGCGAATTTCGAGTTCGATACCGACGTATTCCGCTTTCACTACGACTCGTACGTCACTCCCGATAGCGAGTACGACTATCACCTCGACCGCCGCGAACGCAAAATGCTCAAGCAACGCGAAGTTCGCGGTTACGAGCCCGCGAAATATCGCTCGGAGTTGCATTACTCGGTGGCCGCGGACGGCACGCGCGTGCCGATTTCGCTGGTGTATCGCATCGACCGGCGCGCCGACGCCGCACAACCGCTGCTGCTCTACGGTTACGGAGCCTATGGCTATCCGCTGGATGTGGATTTCAGTTCGGCGCGGCTGTCTCTGCTCGATCGCGGCGTGATCTTCGCGGTGGCGCACGTGCGCGGCGGCGGCGAAATGGGCAAGCGCTGGCACGACGAAGGGCGGATGCTCGACAAGAAAAATACATTCGGCGATTTCATCGCATGCGCCGAGCACCTGATCGGCGAACACTACACCGATCCGGGCAAACTGGTGATCCAGGGAGGTAGCGCCGGCGGGCTGCTGATGGGCGTCGTAGCCAATCTGCGCCCCGATCTTTTTCACGCGGTGGTGGCCGAAGTGCCGTTCGTGGACGTGATCAACACCATGCTCGACGACCGGCTGCCGCTCACCACCGGCGAATACGAGGAGTGGGGCAATCCGAAGGACAAGGTCTACTACGACTACATGAAGTCGTATTCACCCTACGACAACCTGGGCGCGAAAGACTATCCGGCGATGCTGGTGGAGACTTCGCTCAACGACAGCCAGGTGATGTACTGGGAACCGGCCAAGTACGTGGCCAGGCTGCGGCGGCTCAAGACCGACCGCAATCCGCTGCTGCTGCGAACCAATATGGACGCCGGTCACGGGGGTGCCTCCGGGCGCTACGAATTCCTCAGGGAGATCTCGTTTACTTATGCATTCATACTGGGAACGATGAATATCATACGGTAACAGCCCGGTAATCATGGACGATGTTGACATGGCCTCGGGAGTGGCAGATAGTTTGTGCGCCGTAGTATCGTGAAGTCTCTTCTTGGGAGGGTGAGATGAAATTGTCAGTCAAGCTGCTGGTGGCATCCGCTGCCAGCCTCGTCGCAATTACCGCAACGGCCGATACCGCCGACGTCAAGACGCAGTCCCGGGTGCTTGTGAAAAAGATGGGCGCCCATTGTGTGGACGACACCAACTGTTTCAACCGCTATCACCCGGCGATCAAGCCGGTGATGACCGCCAAGACCGGCCAGTTGGTCACGTTCGAGACCCGCGATGCGCTCGACTCCGATCTCAACGTCAACTCGGTGCCGAAGGATCTCGGCGCGGTCGACCTGAACCTGGTGCATCCGCTGACCGGCCCGGTGAGTATCGAGGGAGCCAAGCGCGGCGATGTGCTCGCCGTGACCCTGGTCGACATCGACCCGGACGAATATGGTTACACCACGGTGGTGCCGGGCTTTGGTTTCCTGCGCGATCGCTTCACCGAACCATTCATAGCCAACTGGAAGTTGAACCGCATGGAAGCGATGTCGGACCAGCTTCCCGGGGTGCGCATTCCGTTCAATGGCTTCATGGGCACGGTCGGCGTGCTTCCCGGCTTGCCGGAAGTGGACGCCTGGGAGGCGCGCGAGACGCAACTGGGCAAAGCCGGCGGTGCTCGCGCTGCCCGCCGCAGCCGACCGGCGCGCTGCCGGCGGCCGTGTGCGGCCCCAACGGCAGCCACAAGGACAAGTGCCTGCGCACCATTCCGCCGCGCGAGAACGGCGGCAACATGGACATCAAGCAGATGGTGGTCGGCACTACGCTGCTGTTGCCCTGCTACGTGGACGGCTGCGGACTGTTCGTCGGTGACGTGCACTATGCCCAGGGCGACGGCGAGGTGGCGGGCACCGCGATCGAGATGGGCGCCAAGGTCACGGTCCGCACCGAAATCCGCAAAGGCATGGCTTCGCTGATGAAGGCGGGCCCGCATTTCGAAGGCGGCTCGCAGTTGAAGAAACTGGAACCGGACCGCTTCCACGCCACCGTGGCCTACCCGATCAAGAAAGCCGGCGAGATTCCGCCGCAGCACAAGTACCTCGGTGGCGACAAGATCGGACCGCTGATCAACCTGTCCGAGGATCTCACCGTAGCGGCGCGCGGCTCGCTCAACGAAATGATCGACTGGCTGGTCAAGACCTACGGCTGGACAGCCGTCCAGGCCTATGTGTATGCCAGCGTGGCGTGCGACCTGCGCATCGGCAATGTCGTGGACGTGCCCAACTATGCCGTTTCCACGATCTGCCCGCTCGAACACATTCGCAAGTAATGCGGCGGGGTTTCGGGAACATCACGAGGGCGGGGATCCGCCCTCGTTGCATTTGTTCCGGGCACCCTGTTACGGTTGACCCGGATTCGGTTGACCCGAACTTCTGACGCGGCGTCACGACAATATGCGGGTGATCATGAATCGCCGACAGTTCCTGTCCCTCGCGGCCGCGTCCGCCGGCAGCGTCCTGCTATGCGGGCATTCGCCTTACCGGCAGTGGTTGGTATACCGCCAGACTCACTTGGTGATTCTTACCAGTCGTGACGATCTCGGGGGCGACGATCTCGGCGAAAAGATTGCCGCCATCGTGCGTGAAGCCTTACCCGACAGCAAGGCCGTGGTCGGGCGAGGTCCGCGCGTGCAGCGTATTGCCAGCCTGATTTCCACCCGGCAAGCCGAGGTCGGGGTCGTGTCGCGGACCAATGCGCTGGCGATGTTTCATGGCGACGAGCCCTTCGGCCAGTACGGCGCCATTCCGCTGCGCGTGCTGGTCCAGAACGACGCATATCGACTGGTGTGCCGCGACGACTTCCTGCCGCAGCATGGTTTTCTTCTCGGCGAGGCGCTGATGGAGAATGGCAGGGCCCTTGGCCTTTCCATCCCCGGACGTGACGCGGTCGACGCCGGTGATATTCCGCCGCACGTGGGCGCACTGGCTTTCGCGGAAGGACGGCCACTCGATTTGCCCAACGCGCAGTAACCTCGTCCCGCGTTGTGCGGGCAGGGCTTCGACGCGGGACCGTAAATCGATGATGCGAACCCTGGTTGCCTGTTTGCTGACGGGCCTGTCCCTGGCTGGGATGGCGCACGATCTCATCACCGCAGAATCCGCGCAAACCTATCTTGCCGCCGTGGCGGCGTTGCAAAGCACGATTGCATCGAAAGATCCCGCGGAAAAGCGTGCCCGGGCGCACCTCGATCTTGGAAAAACCCTGGACGAAATCCGCGAGCTGCTCAATCGCGATCTGGCTGCGCACGGCCGGGTGCAGGGCCTGCCTTCCAACTTCCTGATGAGCGAACTCAAGACACGCAACGCCGAACTCGCTTTTTCTGCGGGGACGAATCGCTTTCTGGCCAACGTTCAGCACTACCGCGACGCGTTGAGGTTGGAACCATCCGGGCCGGTTGCCGCCGACGCGGCATTCCGGCTGTTGCAGGGGTACTTTCTACGACAGCTTCAACATCGACCCGCTGCAGCCCGTCGCTCAGACCCGTGCACAGCTGGCCGAGCAGATCAGATTGGGTGAAACGCTGTTGAAGGCGCATCCGCAGCATGGCGATCGCGAAGAGACGGAGTTCATTCTCGCGATCCATTACGTGCAGGCGGCGCGCGCGGGCAGGGATGCGCAGGAGCAGGGTGCTTTTGCCAAAAAGGCACGCGCGCTTGCCGGGGATTTCCTCAAGACGTACCCGGAAAGCATGCGCGCGGCCGCGTTGCCGCACCTTTTGGAAAGCCTGCCGGCCGGCAGGTAAGGCGGCGTACTAGCGGCCCTCGAAGGGAATGTAGCCGGGAAAGTCCTTGCACTTCGCCGGCATCCGGCCGGCGATGGCGCTGCGACTCAGCGCAAACGCATTCAGAAGGATCGTGGTCGGGAGATCGACGGTCTGTGTTGTCGACCAGGCGCTCGCCGGGGGACCTGAAATCGCCTTCCAGCACGTCGCCGTCGTTCGGCTGCGGCCCGTCCACCCATTCGAAAATGCCGTAACCCGACTTCATCTGCACAATGAAATGGCCGCATTCATGATTCTTCCAGATCACCATGCCTTGCTCCGCAAGCGCATGGGATGCGAACTGGACGTAAAGAACAATTGCGGCGGCCGCTTGCGTCCCGGCGCGGCGAAACTTTGCGTCGCGCGCGAGCAAGCTGGTCGTGTTGGAGGGGTTCATCCAGCCAGCGCCTCGAACTCCTTGCGCTTCTTGCAGAACTTCGGGATCTTTTTCTCCATCTGCGACTTCGACAGGTCGTAGACTTCCGAGTACACCATGGTCGGCTTTGCCTTCGGTCGTGTTCTCGATCCGCCGCGATCCGAATCCGGTGAGATTGCCTTCGAAGAAATGTCCCACCATGGGGCTCGGTCCGCCGAGAAACTCGAACAGCGCGTAATGCTCGTCCACCTTGAGAACAAAGAAAAAGCAGGTCGGATCGCGCCAGATCAACTCGCCCTTCTGAGTGACCTGCGTGTCCTCGGTCTGCGCCGCCAGCGGGCCGACACAGAGCAGGCACAGCGACAGTGCCTGAATGGTTTTGAGCAACATTGGAGATCCTTGCGAGACGTGATGATTGACCCGAACGGGCGCGGACTCGCAAGAGCGCCGGGCGGGAATTTCAAGCCAATGATAACTCGCAGGCATAAGCACGGGCAAACAAAGGCATATCCGTCTGGTGTAACATCCTGTTTCACACAAGAAACCGCCCGCGCATCAAACCCGGGCGCCGTCCGAAGTTCAGGAGTGCTCTCATGAAAGTCATCGACCTGCGCAGCGATACCGTTACCAAGCCAACGCCGGAAATGCGTGCCGCCATGGCCGCGGCCGACGTCGGCGACGACGTTTACGGAGAAGATCCGACGGTCAATCGCCTGGAGGCGATGGCGGCCGCGATGCTCGGCAAGGAATCCGCGATCTTCGTATGCAGCGGCACCCAGAGCAACCTGCTGGCGCTGCTGTCGCATTGCGAGCGCGGCGACGAGTACATCGTCGGGCAGCAGGGACATACCTACAAATACGAAGGTGGCGGTGCGGCGGTGCTCGGAAGCATCCAGCCTCAGCCGCTCGACTACGAACCCGATGGCTCACTCGACCTGGAACGCGTCGAGGCTGCGATCAAACCCGACGATTCGCATTTCGCCAGGACGCGCTTGCTGTGCCTGGAAAATACCCAGGGCGGCAAGGTGCTTTCGCTCGACTACCTCAGGCGCGCGCGCGAGTTCACGCTCAGCCACGGCCTGGGCCTGCATCTGGACGGCGCGCGCATCTTCAACGCGGCGGTGCATCTCGGCGTGCCGGTGATGGAAATCAGCAGACAGGTCGATTCCGTGTCCGTGTGTCTGTCCAAGGGACTGGGCGCGCCGGTGGGATCGGTATTGTGCGGATCGAAAGATCTGATCGCCAGGGCACGGCGCTGGCGCAAAGTCGTCGGCGGCGGCATGCGCCAGGCGGGCTTGCTCGCTGCCGCCGGCATCTATGCGCTCGAACACAACGTCGAGCGCCTGGCGCGGGACCATGAGAACGCGCGCAGTCTGGCCGAGGGCCTTGCGCAGATTGACGGCGTGAAAGTGGCGCCCGGCGGGGCGCAGACCAACATGGTCTACGTCTCGGTCGAACCGCATCGTTCATTGACCATGCGCGGGTACCTGAAGGAGCGCGGCATGCTGATCAGCGGGCAGGGCAATATCCGTCTGGTGACGCATCTGGATGTCGACCTGCCGGACATCGACCGCTTCGTCAAGACGGTCAGGGAATTCTTTGCAAAGGCGGCGTGAAATGCCGATCGACGATCCGAGTGAACGACGTGACGAGGTGAACACCTGATTTTCAGCGGTCGACCCTTAACCCTTCCCTCAGCCCTCTCACCCTTCACCCTTCACCCTTCACCCTTCACTCATTCACTTTTCACGGGTTCCCGATGAGCACACAGAATGACGAACGCAACATGGCGGTGTTCTGCGATTTCGAGAACATCGCGCTCGGCGTGCGCGAAGCAAAGTACGAGAAGTTCGACATGAAGAAAGTGCTCGAGCGCCTGCTGGTCAAAGGCAGCATCGTCGTCAAGAAAGCCTACTGCGACTGGGACCGCTACAAGGAGTTCAAGGCGCCGATGCACGAGGCCGCCTTCGAGATGATCGAGATCCCGCACGTGCGCCAGTCCGGCAAGAACTCCGCCGACATCCGCATGGTCGTGGATGCGCTGGACCTGTGCTACACCAAGGCGCACGTGGACACCTTCGTCGTCATCAGCGGCGATTCCGATTTTTCGCCGCTGGTCTCCAAGCTGCGCGAGAACAACAAGGAAGTGATCGGCGTCGGGGTCAAGCATTCGACCTCCGATCTGCTGATCGCCAACTGCGACGAGTTCATCTTCTACGACGACCTGGTGCGCGAAAAGAGCCAGGCACGTCGCGGCGGCGGCGCGGCGCAAGAAGCCGGCAGCCGCGGCCAAGCCGGTCGCCGCGCCGAAGGACGCCCGCGTACCGGATCGGGTGAGGCCGACGATACGGCCTCGGATGACAAGACACAGAAGGCGATCGACCTGGTGGTCAATACCTTCGAGGCGCTGGTTTCGGAACGGGGCGGGGACGACAAAATCTGGGGCTCGATGGTCAAGCAGGCGCTCAAGCGCCGCAACCCCGGTTTCAACGAGGCCTATCACGGATTCAAGAGCTTCAACAGCCTGCTCGAAGAGGCCGCGATCAGGGGCCACCTCAACCTCGAGCACGACGAGAAGTCCGGCGGCTACATCGTGCGCGCGCCTTCCGCCGAGCGAAACGAAGCGCGCTGGCCTGATCCAAGCGGGCTCATCGCGCCTCGGCCGCCGCGGTTCAGGACGTGGGTGTAGATCATGCGTCGTCGCTACGTCCGAATGCCCAGAAGTTCCTGCCCCGTTAGAGATTGGCGCCGGACTTCTCCCGGTAGTACTTCAATCGGGTTCGTATGTAGCACTTTCCGGTGGATCGCTTGGCCTGGCTTGGCGTTCGGTGCAATATTCCTGCTCACATATTCGGGGACCATAGCAATTGATCTCTTCCAACGAACAACCTAACCACCCGATCCACAGGCCGACGCCCACGAGCTGGCGTTGCGCTCGTGGGCGCGGGTGATCGCGACACGTTAGCCGGCAAGATGTGCGCACCTAGCGCTTCGGAAGGTTATTGACACACATGACCACGCGTCCTCCGTATATCGTGTCATCGAGTGAAGTTCCCGAGCATGT
The DNA here is from genome assembly GCA_963778645.1 of uncultured Chloroflexia bacterium. Lineage (GTDB taxonomy): Bacteria > Chloroflexota > Limnocylindria > Limnocylindrales > CSP1-4 > SPCO01. The sequence continues at coordinate 26,124 of CAVZVH010000030.1, read as the reverse complement.
ACACGTCTATCCGCAAAGTACGGAACAGATGGGTCCCGTGCGGCGTGTTGGCAAGGCTGCTGGCCTCCAGCGCATTGGCATCAACCTTCAGTGCTTGCCACCGGGCGCGCGATCCTCTTGGCCTCACGCCGAGGAAAGCGAGGAGGAGTTCGTGTACGTGCTTGCTGGCCAAGTGGACGCCTGGGTCGACGGACACATATACCGAATGACTGCCGGCGATTTTGCAGCTTTTCCGGCCGGCACTGGGATCTCACACTGCTTCATAAACAACAGTGATCAAGAAGCCAAGCTGCTGGTCGGAGGGGAGGCTCCAAAGTCTAGCAATCGAATCTTTTATCCCCTCAATCCCACACGTCGCGCGGACATGATCCCGCCGAATGGTGGGACGACGTTCCTCAGCTCGAATTCGGGTCACATAACGCCATGCCCGATTCAAGGCGCGGTAAGGACCGTTGAATGCCGACTAACCCGCGGCTCAACCGGACAGCCCACAGGCGGCTGCGCCGGCCGTCGTCTGCCGGTTAGCGCGACACGTTAGAGCGCATGGCCACCGTTCAGCTACTCGACGACCGGATGAAGGATGGATCGCGTAATTTCGTTCTACTTCCGCAAACTGTGCCGCCGCTTCGCTTGATACCGCGCATTTTCACGCTGTGGGGCGCATATCCGACCGCCTATTTGCCGAGCGTCGTGGAGTCGTGGATCGATTTCCGTTACCGAGGGCACAAGTTCAGCGTCAACAACCAATTTGGGGACTTTTGGTTCTTCGTTGCAGATGCATCGTGCCCGGCTGGGATACTTGAACGTGTTGCCAACCACTTCGCAAGACTTCTTCTACCCTCGCGCAATGCGCCCTAACCACCCAGTGAACGCGGACGCGCATGCGAGCGCCGTGCTCTGCATGGGCTGGCGGGTGCGCGCCGGTTACTGGGAACGTTAGACGGCAACAAATCAACGTTCATGCGAACTCTGGTCGGAATACTGAGTATCTTGATCCCCGTTGGCCTGATCGCGGTGGTGATTGTGCAACCCCTCGTATGGCCGACCGGTCCAGAAGTGTTCGATGTGCTTCGACTGGTGCTTGGTGTATCGGGAATCTTGATGATGATCGGGTTCATTCGGCACACGATCCGATCCGACGCAGTGCCACGAGACAAGCGAGGCCTTTGGGTCGTAGCCTTGCTTCTGGGAAATATTCTCGTGCTTCCCTTCTACTGGCTGTGGTACATCAAGCAACCGCAAGGTCCAGCCCGCGTGGCCTCATGAAGTTGCCGTCTAACCACCCAATCCACACCGACGCGGGCAAGCGCTGCCCGCGCTTGCGGGCGCGGGTGGTTGGGACACGTTAGGCTACAGAAAAATGGATGACACTGGCGTAGCGAGAATCAACCGTATTGCAGTCCGGGTCGCGTTCGCGGCAATCTTGGTCGCAGTCGTATGCGGAATCGCTGCTATCTGGCTGCCGGAAGGTTATATGCGTACCGTGGTATCCAAGGTCCTTTGGTCGGCGATCGTGGTTTTCTTGGGGGCTGGCGCAACGATGTGCACTGTCACATATTTCTATACGGGCCGCGCACGTCCCAAATGAGATCGCGCATCGTGGTCGGTCAGAGACTGCCGCCTAACTCCAGGTGGTGCGGACGGGCCGCTTGCGCCACGCAAGTTCCAAAGTTTGTGCTGGCCCGCCGCACACCAAAACGTTTAAGTGTCACATGAAGCGCGTGCTGTTCATCTGCAGTCAGAACCGCCTGCGCAGTCCAACTGCAGAGCAAGTATTCTCGAATCGTCCTGGCTTCGAAGTAACGTCGGCTGGTTTGAACCACGATGCGGAAGCTACAGTGTCGGCGGAACTGCTCGAGTGGGCGGAGGTCATCTTCGTGATGGAGCGTGCGCACCGGAGCAAGCTTTCAGCCAGATTTCGGTCGCATCTCAAATCGAAACGTATCATCTGCCTTGATATTCCGGACGAGTTCGACTACATGGATCCGCGCCTGATTCGACTGTTGGAGACGAAGGCGGGGCCTTTTTTCAAGGTGAGCTGACGTGACACTTAACCCTGCAATCGAGCGGACGGCCTTCGAGCGCCGCTCATCGCAACGTTAGGCGGCATCCGACATGCGGCGTATCGACTGGCTCGGCTTCTTACTTCTGGCGGTCGGGTTGTCAGGAGTATGGATGGGCCATCACATATTCGGCCTAATGTGGTTTTGGGCTGGCGTGGCTTTTGTATACCTTGGCTGTTTGTTTATTTACACTCGTGCACGTCAGCAACGTCTTGAGAAGAGTATGCGCGAATACCGTGGTCCTGGAGACTATGGCAATACCGACTATCACTCAGGATCCAGCGCGAGCTTTGGTTCCGATGCCGGCGGCGGCGACGGAGGTGGCGATTGACAATGCCGTCTAACCACCGGTTCGAGGGCGACGCGATTAGCTCGGCGTCGCTGTCCGCCCCGGGTGGCGTGCCTCAACCGGAACGGTAGGCGTTCGATCCGTGCGCAAGAAGTGGACTGCGGGAGGAAAAGTGAAAATAAGAGTCTTGGCTGCAACCATTGCGGGGGCGATCGCAATTTTTCTATTGGGATACCTGATTTTTGGAATCTTGCTCGCACCCTATACAAAAGTGGGTGAGATTCACTACGCGGGCTTGCGTAAAGAGCCGCCGGATTTTCTGCTGCTCTTCCTCAAGAACGTAGTTCAGGCATTTCTCCTGGTGTATATTTTTGAATATTTAGTGAAAATCAGGACGTTTCTCGACGGTTTGAAGGTTGGTGCGATCACTATGTTCCTCATTACTCTGAGCCTCAATCTGAACTTGTTGAGCATTCTGAATCTGCACAACGGATTGACAGCTAACCTCCTTGACGTGGTGGGCGAAACCGTCAGGATCGCTCTAGGCGGCGGAGTCATCGGTGCGATGTTGGGCTTTCTGGATCGGGGCAGTGAGCCGCCGTTGGCCTAACAGACGGTTCAACCCGACGAGGGTAGCGTCAATGGTCACTCGCGCGGCACACACGGGTTAACCTGGGCGTTAGAGCGCACGCTTGTGCAGCACGTTCTCGTCTACTCCGATTCTTTGTCGTGGGGCATTATTCCGACGACGCGGAAGCGTCTGGCATTTGAGCAGCGCTGGCCGGGTGTCATGGAAATCGCGCTCTGTTCTGCTGGTAGAAAGGTTCGCGTCATCGAAGACTGCCTCAATGGTCGTCGCACCGTATGGGACGATCCGTTCAAACCCGGCCGAAACGGTCTTGTGGGTCTAGCTCAGCGAATTGAAATTCACTCCCCGCTCGAACTGGTTGTTCTCATGCTCGGAACAAACGACTTTCAATCCATGCACGAGCACAACGCCTGGCATTCATCCCAGGGTATTGTTGCGCTCGTGTCCGCGATTCATACCGCACCCATTGAACCTGGTATGCCCATGCCTCAAGTGCTGGTCGTCGCGCCGCCGCCCATCCGCAACCCGAGCGGGCCAATCGCGTCCAAGTTCGAAGGTGGAGAAAGGAAGTGTGTTGGGCTCGCCGCCGCGTACAAGAGCGTCTGCGAGCAACTCGCCTGCCATTTCTTTGATGCCGGGACCGTAACCACTTCCAGCAATGTAGATGGTGTCCATCTTGATGCCGAGCAACACTTGGCGCTTGGTCGAGCCCTATCGCAGGTCATTGAGCCTCTGCTCACGAAGCGTGTGCTCTAACCGGCCATTCGAGATTGACCTTCGCCAGCGAGCTTCGCGCGCCGGCTCGGCCGCTCAATGGCGGCGTTTATGCCGCCAAGCCACGGTGATCTCATGACATCCATTCTCATACGAGCCTGTTGTGTCCTTGCTGCATCATGCCTTCTCTTGCAGGCTTCAGCAGCGGACCGTTTCGATCCAAAGGAATTTGAAACCAAGGCCAACTTCGAATTGGTGGTGGATAAGTCAAAGTATCTGAAGTCCGGCACCAGCAAACTTGCCGCTCAGAGCGCGTTTGTCTCGCTGGCACATGGTCTGATTCCAGGCAATTCGGACGGCCTCGAGGTGATGTTCTTTACAAGGCCGGTTACCGGGGCCGGCTTGCCCGATATCATGAACGACGACGCCAGGGAAATGAAGAAGGGTGGCTATGCAGCACTGGTGCTTTTCCTGGATAAGGAGAACAGGGTTTGGCAGGTGAACTTGAGCTATGTCGTTCCTGGAACCACAGTGGCGAGAACAATCGCATGGAAACCGGAAGAGCTTAAGCGATACTTCTCAGACATGAGCTTCCGCAATGGACGGCTCAGGTTGAAAAGCACCGGCAGCTACTCAGAAAATGAGCCCGCACAGGATGTCATCAAACTGAGCTGGGCCGTCGACCTTGATCTTCCTGTAAAACGGGAGGTCAAGCGATGAGTCTGCGGCATAACAAGTCGTTGCAGCCAACACGGGCCGCGCGTCCTGCAGAATTTGGGTGCGCGCCGGTTGGCCCGAGCGGCTGAGCTTATACTTGGAGCTCAGCCCGAACAATGCAAACTGTGGCGCTGGCAATCGTCGTCTACGCGGTCTCCCTGCTCGGACACGCCATTCTGAATAAGGTCGAATTCGCGAGAACCCCGGAGAAGCGAACTCGCTATCGGGCCCTGCCGATCAAGTACAAGTTAATGTGCTGGTTTGTCGTCCTCCCCATATTCACGGCATCCATTGTTGTGCCAATTGTCGCGGAAGGTTGGTGGCTGAAAGCACTGGGCTACGCGATCTTTTTCCTCGGTGGCTTGGGGGCGTTCTTGTTCCTGGACGGAGCATGCCGACGTTGGTATCGAGAGCAGGGAATGTGGTGACAGGGTGAGCAGCCGGGGAGACTCATAAGATGCGTAAAGCGGTATTGCTACCTGCGATTTTCGCCGTCGTTGTAGTTCCCCTCGCGTTATTTGTGATAAGTGGCGCGGGGACACATATGTCGCCGCTGCTGCTTTATCTGCCTGCAGCTCCCTGGTGGTTGGCATACCAGGGTGGGTCTTTCGCAGGCGAAACAGGTGTGTTGCTCATTGGATGCGCAATAAACGCATTCCTGCTATATCTGCTGGGAGCAGCCGTGGACAGGCGCACCAACAGTGGCAAAGGAGGCCTGGTCGGCAGACCTAAGGGCCACAGGAATCTACCGCCTCGTTAGGTGCCATGGCGAAAGAAACGCAGCTGCAGCGCGTTCGTACTTCTGTGCTTGAAGTCGCATACGAACACAGCGGATCTCCGGACGCATTCCCGGTCGTGCTTCTCCACGGCTTCCCATACGACCCACGTAGTTTCGATGGCGTTGTTCGCATCATTGCCGCGCGAGGCTTTCGTGCGATCGTTCCGTACCTTCGGGGCTATGGTGGTACCCGATTCTTGTCGTCTGACACGATGCGCTCCGGGGAGCAAGCTGCCATCGGATTCGATCTCTTGGAGTTACTCGATGCGCTCAAAGTGCAACAAGCGGTGCTGGCGGGTTTTGACTGGGGAGCGCGAGCGGCCTGCATCGTTTCAGCACTATCCCCAGAGCGCGTGCGTGGGCTCGTAAGCTGCTGCGGTTACCAGATCCAGGATATCGCCCAATCGCTAAAGCCTGCCGATCCGGACCAAGAGTGGCGCCTTTGGTATCAGTATTACTTCCACACCGAACGAGGCCGAGCGGCTCTTACGACCAAGCGAAACGAGCTGTGTCGCCTCCTTTGGGAACTTTGGTCGCCAACATGGACGTTTGATGACGCCACCTACAATCGAACCGCTGCATCGTTCCAGAACCCCGACTTTGTGGATGTGGTCATCCACTCGTATCGGCATCGCTTGGGCAATGTTACCGGCGACCCTCGCTATTCGGAGCTCGAGCGCCAGGTGGCAGCTCTGCCCAAGATCACTGTCCCGACCATAGTTATTCATGGTGCGGTCGATGGCGTGAACCCGCCCGAGAAATCGAAGGAGCATGCGAAGTACTTTGCCAGTGGATATGAACGGCGTCTATTGGAGAACGTGGGTCACAATCCGCCTCAAGAGGTCCCGGAACTCTTTGCAAAGGCAATTCTCGACCTCTGTAATGGTTGACGTCGCTATTATGGTGACCGTACTCATGGAGTTCGTCCTTAAAGGAGTCCGACAATGAAAGTAACCAAGAGCATCGGAATGCTATTGCTGGCCATTTGGCTCATCGCCACCGGACTCATCCCCTTGCTGAATCTCAGCTTTTCCGGCCTGGGCACCGTCATGGCTATTCTTGCGATTGCAGCGGGGGCCTTGATCATCGTTGGCCGGTAGAGCACGGCATACTGACTAACGTTCGCCGGAAACGAATTGAGAACTGGTACTTGCAGCGGATTCTTTTGCGAAACTTGATTTCAGGAACGGAAAACACCGATGTTCGAATGGATTGCAAGCCCGGAAGCATGGATCGCGCTAGGCACCCTTGCCGCACTGGAGATCGTGCTGGGCATCGACAACATCATTTTCATCTCGATTCTGGTGGGCCGGTTGCCCGAGAACCAGCGCGCTCTCGCGAGGAGATTGGGGATCGGTCTGGCCATGCTGACCCGGTTGGCCCTCTTGTTCTCGATTTCATGGGTCATGGGCCTGACGGAGACGTGGTTCACGATACTTGGCGAGGAAATATCGGGGCGCGACGTCATTCTGATCGGGGGCGGCCTGTTTCTGCTGGCCAAGGCTACGCATGAGATACATAACAGCCTCGAAGGTATCGCGGATGCGGGCAGGCCGATTGTTGCCGCGGGCCTTGGTATGGCGCTGATACAAATCGCGGTACTGGACATCGTGTTCTCGCTGGATTCCGTGATCACCGCGGTGGGCCTGGTCGATCAAGTCTCAATCATGGCGATAGCCATTATCGCCGCGGTCGCGGTCATGCTCCTTGCAGCGGAGCCGATCGGCAATTTCGTGGATCGGCACCCCACCATCAAGATCCTGGCGCTGTCCTTCCTGATCCTCGTCGGCGTGACGCTGATGGTGGAGGGCTTCGATGTGCACGTGCCGAAGGGGTACATTTACTTCGCGATGGCGTTTTCGGTGGCGGTGGAAATGCTCAACATCCGCATGCGCAAAAAGCTGACCGATCCGTTGAGGCTGCGCAAGCAGATGCGGGACTCGCGGTCTGACGAATAGGCGACGCGCGGCGCGACCGTGGCCGGCTCAGTCCTCGAGGTCCAGCCGGACCGGCTGGTGGTCGGATGCCCGGGCTGCGGCATCGACTTTCACATCCCGCACTCTTGGCGCCAGTTCCTCGGTCACGAAAATGAAATCGCAGCAGTAGGGCGGCTTCGCCCAGCTGTCTTCGTGCACACCCGCCGTGGGCGGGTGCGGCTCGGCATGGTGGCGAGTTGCCATGCGTCCACCAAGCGCGGCGCACCGCCATCCGGTGCGTCGGTCAGGCGACGGTACTCTTCGCTTTCCGGTTTGAAATTGAAATCGCCTGTCAAGATGGCGGATGCCGGGCGAGGCAGGGCGGCGAACGGATCGCCGGATGCCACGGTCGGACGCGGGTTCGCAGCGTGGCCGCAGGCTTCCTCGTGCAGCCGCCGCAGCCCCTCGACCTGCGCCATCCGCTGCATCGCCGAGTAGTACTCCAGATGCGTGGTCGTCACCCGCAGCGGACCCCAAGGGGCCTGCACGACCACCTCAACGGCAATGCGCTGCATGCTCGGTACCTGTCGCGTCGGGCGGCCATGGCAGCAGATGACGAAAGACCTGGATCACCGGCAGTCGCGAGAAAATCAGATTGCCGAACCGGCTGCGACGCCCGTGGCCGTCATCCACGTCGATGGCGATGCCGTAGTGAGCGGTATAACCGGGCAGCGCGCGCGACAGTTCCTCGACCTGGTTTTCGCCGTGGCTTCCTGCAAGACCCGGAAAATTCACCGCCACTTCCTGCAGGCACAACACGTCGAAGTCGGCGAAATCGCACGCGGTGCGCGCAATCCGGGCCAGATCGACCTTGAGGTCGATGCCGCGGCCCCACTGGATGTTCCAGGTGATGAGTTTCATGATTCGCGCCCCGGCGGATTATCCCATTGGGCGAACGCGCGCGAACACGGGGTGGAAAAACAAAACCCCGCTTGCGCGGGGTTTTGCAATAGAAGGTCGCTGGATGAAGTTCAGACTGGCAGCGGGTCTTCCTCGTATTCCGGCCGCCCTTGCGGTTTTGTTTCCGCCGGCTTCACCTGTTGCCTTTTCAGCCTCTCTTTTTTGCTTTTCTTCTTCCGCCAGCTTTGCCCAGTACAGGGCTTCGAACTCAAAGCACATGGTGCACCTCCTTCGTCGGAGTTGAGGGTCACGCAGTTCCTGGTGCTTTTATTCTTGGAAGAATGCTAGCTCCAAGGCCGAGCCGAATCAACCATAATCTGAACGACTATTGCGGCGCCGCAGCAAGCTCTTCCTGCGCTTTCTCCATTACGTCGAGGATGGCCTCCGGCGCTTGCGCACCCGAGACTGAATAGCGCCGGTTGAAAATGAAGAAAGGCACACCTTCGACGCCGAGCGACCGCGCATGCTGATCCTGGTCCTCGATAAGCGCCTTGTCCTCGTCGCGGGCGAGGTAAGTACCGATCTCGTCGCGGTCGAAGCCTGCGCGCGCGGCGACGTCGGCGAGGATGTCGTCGCGCGACAGATCAGCGCCTTCGAAGAAATAGGCACGGAACAACGCCTCCGCCATAGCATCCTGCCTGCTGCCGGAGCCCGCATGGTGAATCAGCCGATGCGCATTCAGCGTGTTTGGCTGTACCGTTATCCTGTCGAAGTCGAAGGCAATGCCCGCACGGGCGCCGGCATTGGCGACCCTGGCGTAGATCTCCTTCGCACGCTGCGGGCCGCCGAACTTGGTCGCGATGTAATCGGCGCGCGGCACGCCGCTGCGGGGCAAGTGCGGATTGAGCTGGAAGGGGTGCCAGCGCACCAGGGGCTGCTCTTCGCCAGGGTGATCCTTGCGCCAGAAGGCGAGTGCAGATTCGAGATGGCGCTTGCCGATGAAGCACCACGGGCATACCACGTCCGAAATTACATCAATTGTGAGAGCCATTGGATTTTCTCTGTGCGCGAATGAGTGCAGTCTATCACCGTGTGCCGCGAGAGGAAGCGGGCAGTCAGTTGCACACGATTTCTTTTCACCGCGTTGCCTTGACGTCCATAGGAAACACGACGATCGAACACCACGTTGCAACCATTCACTCCAGGCGGTAGCACCGTCACCAGGTTCGCGGAAGTGCGTTCGTAGGTGCACATGAGATGAAAATTGCGCCGGCTCTCCGGAAGGCGCCAGGAGATGCGCAATTCGCCCTGCGTGCTCATGGCGGAATAAGGCTTGACCTTGTGGTTCTGCGAAGGCGGACCGTCGAAGACGGTCACGCCGGTTAGTCGCAGCGGCGGTTCGGTGTAGGTCACCGTCCAGTCCTCCGAGGGCGTGACGGCCTGCTGTTGCACTTCGAGCGAGTCGGGACAGATTACCTCGGCGCGGACGTTGAGTGCGAAGAGAGCGGCCGTAGCGGCAAGAACGAGACGCATGGTGGTTCCCTCAGTCGTCAAAGTGATGCTAGAAAGGCGAGCAGCGCCTCGCGCTCCTGTTTCGGCATGCTGCGGAAGGCGTCGCGCGCTGCCGCGGCTTCGCCGCCGTGCCAGAGAATCGCTTCGGTAAAATTGCGCGCGCGGCCGTCGTGCAACAGCGTCGCGTTGCCATTCACTTTCTCGCTCAGGCCGATTCCCCATAGCGGCGGCGTGCGCCAGTCGCGCGGCCCGGCCCGATAGTCGGGGCGGCCGTCGGCGAGCCCTTCGCCCATGTCGTGCAGCAGCAGGTCGGAGTAGGGGCGGATCACCTGGCGGGCAATCTGCGGCAATGCCGGGTAGTCGCCGGTGTTTACTTCCGGGACATGGCACACCGCGCACTGCGCCTGTTCGAACAGTTTCTCCCCGCGCGCCACCCTGGCATCGTCAAGATTGCGCCGCGCCGGCACCGCGAGCGCGCGCATGTAGAAATTCAGCGACTCGAACGGCACGGTCGGTCTGCTCCGGAACGCCGACTCCCGGACTGTTGTTGCAGGCCTTTTGCACCGGCGGGCAGTTGGCTTGCGAGAACACCCGCGTCGTGACGCCCATGTCGTTCAGGAATGCGGCGGCGGTCTGCTGTCTGAGCGTGGGCTGCCCGGCTTTCCAGCCGAAGCGCCCCAGCGCCAGCACCCGTTTCTCGGCGTCCCACACGTAATTCGGATGCCCGTTGAAGCCCAACACGGCCTGCCGGCGCGCGATTTCGATCAGGGTTTCCTCCGGGATCGCCTCGAGCAGACCCATGCCGAACACAGGCGGGGCCACTCGGGGCGAAATCAGGATATCGGTTCCGAGCGGCCCGTAGGCGAGCCGGCTGAGGCGCACGTACCGGGAAACGCAGACGCATTGTGTCGCCGCCTGCGAGTTCGACTTCGTGCTCGCGCCAGGCCACCTCGACCCGGCCTTCCGGCGGCACTTTGCCGAGTACGCCCTGTTGCTGGAGCTGGTCGCCGTAGTGCGGATGCGGCCTCGGTCCGCCGTGTTCGTCCTCACCGGGCAACGACAGCCTGACCAGCATCGAGACCGATTCATCGTCTTCGTGTTCCGGTGGCCGGCCACGGCCATTGCCTGCATGGCAGTCGGTGCAAACTTCGCCGTTCGATGTCGGGCCGCGGCCCCAGTTGCCGCCGATGACGACCGGCACCACCCAGCGTTGGTGGAACTCCGACCTGCCGTTGGCGAACTGTTGAAGCTGCTCGGCGCTGAGCGTCGGACCGGGCGCCGAATAGGCCTGCTCGGATTGGTCCTGCACGGTGAATGAGCCGCCCGACAGCGCCGCCAATCGCAATTCCCCGGCCACAACCAGCCAGCAGGCGGTGGCCAGCACCGCAGCGCCGGCGATGCCAATGCAGACGCGGAAACCCGGCATCAGGCTCGTGTCGCCGCTTCTACACGAACGCAAATTTCAACTCGCCGAGCTTTTCGATCCCGCAACTGATGCGATCTCCCGGCTTGAGCCACACCCGCTTGCCCTCCGGCATGCCCGCGATCACGCCTTCGGGCGTGCCGGTGTAGATGATGTCGCCGGGCTCGAGCGTCATGTGCTGCGAGCAATAGCTCACCAGTTGCGCGCAGTTGAAGACCATGTCGGCGGTGTTCGACGATTGACGACGCTCGCCGTTCACGTCGCACCAGATGTCGAGGCTGTTCGGATTCGAAATCTGGTCGGCGGTGACCAGCCACGGTCCGAGCGGCGCGAAGTCATCAGGAGTCTTGCCAAGCATGAATTGGCTGGACTTGCGCTGCAGGTCGCGCGCGCTGACATCGTTGCCGCTGCAGTAGCCCGCGACGTACGACAGCGCGTTGCCTTCGCTTACGTCCCGGGCGGTCCTGCCGATGACGATCACGAGTTCCACTTCGTAGTCGAACTCTTTGGCGACCTTGGTGGGCAGGCGCACCGTGCGGCCGTGGCCCTGGAGCGCGTTGTTGTACTTGTTGAAGAGAATCGGCAACTCGGGAATCTTTGCCTTCATCTCGGCGGCATGGCGGCGGTAGTTGAGCCCGACCATGATGATTTTTTCCGGTTCCGTGACGGCCGGTCCGAAGATGACCTCGTCCTCTTTCAGGAACAGCCGCTGCGTGCCCTTTGCCGACAAGGCCCTTTCCACGACGTCCTGGACTTCATTGCCGCCGCCTTCGCGAAGCAGCTCGTCGATGGTCTCGGGCACATCGTCGATGTCGAAGTGGTCGGAGGCGGCTTCGATGTCGAGGACGCCGCGTTCCGTCTTCACGCCCAGGCCCCATTCGCCGCCGCGCCGCATGGTGCACAACGACAGCCCTTTGGGCAAATCCATTTCATCGCGGGTGCGGCCCTCTTTTTGCTCGGTTTTCTCGGCGCGCACACGATTCGCCGCCAGCAGCGCCGGCGCGGCGGCAAGCGCTCCGCCGAAACCGGCGGTCTTGAGAAAATCCCTGCGTCCGTTGCCCATGATTGTCATCCTCCTCAGGACTTGTTCCATGTGCATGAGTATAGCGCCCGATTCAGGCGTCGTTTCGACGTCAGCGCGTAAGCATCAGGCCGATGCGGAACTCCGGGCGCCCCTTCTCGTTGTAGTCGATCAGGTTTTCGCCGTAACCGTCGAAGAACTGCAGATGCAGGTAGCCGCCCAGGTTGCCAAGCCATGGCGTCTTCAATGGGTATGACGCATCCAATTGGACACTGTACGCTTCGTCGCGGGTGCCCTTGCGAAGAGTCGAGGCGAGCTGCAATCCGTCCTTTTCGCCGATCTTTAACAGCAGATCCACGTACCCGCGGTACTCGGCGATATCCGGGTTTTCTTCCTTCTCGAAGTAGCCGTATATCTTTGGCGACACCGCGATGAAATAGTTGCTCCGAAGCGGAAAGGTGAGCGTGGGCCGCACGAAGGCGATGTTGAGCGAACGCGAGTCGGTGCCCTCCTTGCCGTTCGATTCGTGCTCGAATCCCGCCCTGGATTCCCAGCAGTGTTCCCTTGAAATTCCATTGCGTTATCGTGTCGTCGAGGAAGAACAGGCTCGGCCGGTAGCTCGAATCGCGGAACGACTTGGAGACCGAACTGAGATCCCAGATCGAGGACTGCGAGTAGCCGAAGAAAATCTTTTCCAGAAACGGCGTCCTGGTCTTCGGGTTGAAGAAGCGGAACTTGAAACTGACCTGAAAACGCGCATTGGTCGGTCCGCTCGAACCTGCCGAGAAATAGTTCGGCTCGTAAGGCGAAAACGCGGTAGCAAACCTGGCGGCGTCCGGATCGAGGGCTGAACCCGGGGCAGGCGTTTCCGGAGCGGACGCGGCTTCCGCAGCGCCGATTGCGGCCGTTCCCCTGAACGCGAACCTTCCGGTGTACCGACGAAGAACGCCACCGGCGGACCCTTGAAGTCCACCGGCTCCAGCACGGTCTCGCCGACCAGACCCGCAGGCAGTGTCCCGGCATAGCGCGCACGATGGAACGCGCCGCGCGCGAGCCGCACTTGCGCCTGTCGCGGCTCTGTCGCTTCGAGCACCACCACCGGCGAGTCTGTTCTGCCGCGAGGACGCAGCGTGAGCCGCGCCGGCAGGTCGAAACTGCGTTCCTCTGCAGAATCGTTGAGAAGAAACAATGTCACCTCGATCCGGCCACCGGGGGCTACCGTGGGGCTTTCGGGTGCGAGCAGAAAATCGTCGCGAGCAAATCCCGCAGCGGACCAGACAATCAAGAACAGGAATAGTGAACAGCGCACATCGACCTCGTCGGTTTTCCCGTCAGCAACGGGAGTCTGGTGGCGGCAGTAGCAATCTCGTCACGGGCGCTCATGACAGTGTTGCCAGTCCGTGAGCGGCGAAACCGATCAGCACCAGGCCGGACAAGCGATTGATCGCGGCCATGACCGGCGGCTTCATCAGCGCCGCCGACTTGGTGACCAGCGTGGTGAGAATGATCCACCACAGCATCGAGCCCGCAAACACGCCGGCAGAAAAAACGACGGACTGTGAGGCCGTGGCCAGCGATGCGACCGAGGCGAAGATGCCGGCGAAAAACAATATGGTCGGAGGATTGGCAAGCGTCAGGCCATAGGCGGTCGCAAATGCATGCAACCCGGACCCGGCAACGGACTTGCGCGAGTCGGCAGCCGGCCTCGTAACGGCAATTCTGACGCCCAGCACAATCAGCAGAAGCGATCCGATCAACTTGATCCAGAAGGTTGCGGCCAGCAACAGCCAGGAGACCGCGGTAATGCCGAACGCCGCGATTGCCGCGTAGGTAAGGTCGGCGGCCGCGATGCCGGCACCGAATGTCAGGCCGGCAGGCTGTCCATGGTCCAGCGTGCGATGAATGCACAGCAGGCTCATCGGGCCGACCGGCGCGGCAACCGCGACGCCGATGGAGACGGATTTCCAGAAAAGCCACGCGTCCATGCTTTGTTCTTGTCGTGACGGAAGCGAGGAATTGCCGCCACCCCGTCCATTTCGTTGCCGAACTACGGATCGATGATCTTGATTCCGGGAGGCACCTTGAACAGGTTCATGTCCGGTTTCTGATTGGGATCGTACTTGAGAAAGCGTACCGCGTACTTCACATCGGTGCTTTGTACTTCGATCTGCAGCGGCAAATTGTCGGGCTTCATGAACAGCGTCACTTTCCGGTCGTCGAGTTCGAGACGATAGACCTTGCACTTGATCCCGTCCACGGTCTGTGACGCAAGTTCCTTGGCGCCATGTTCCCGGAAGAAACTGAGTTCCGAGCCGAATTCGAGTTGCTTCAGCTTCTCGGACTGCTCGCGTGGAAAGATCGGGAAATGGACCACGTATTGCGGACCCGGGTCGAGCGCATGCCGTCCCTCGCTTCTTGTTGCGGTCGATTATCCAGATATTCGGTTCGTCCACGATGACCAGTGCGAGTGTTTTTGTTTCAGGATTTATCACGTCCTCAAAGCGCAGAAACGTTTTCCCCAGACGCCAGATCTTCCTCGGTTGCAGCTCAGGACTCGACGCAGGCAGAGTCTCCGATACGACGCGATACTCGGCAAAAAACATCTTGTCATCGGCCGCTTGCGCGCCCAGCGTCAACGAGGCAAGAAGCAGTGTGAGCAGCAATTTCTTCATGAGTGGCGCCGTGTCGCTAAAGTTCGGAGTCGGCAGTCTACACCGGGTAGGGACCGCGTTTCATCCTCAGCGGTCAAGCAAGTCAGGCGCGCCGGCCCGGTGCGGAATACATGCTAAGGACAGTGGCCAGGTACTGTCGTTGCAATTGTTGCTTTCCATCGCTCGCCCGTTCGTTACAGATCAATCGGCCAACTGATTCCCGCCGTCACGCCTCCGTCTACGCGGATCGTCTGCCCGGTGACGAATACGGCGGCGGGCGAGGCCAGGAAAATCGCCGCACCGACCAGTTCCTTGACATCGCCGAGCCTGCCCAGCGGCGTGACCGTCTTGCCCCAGGCGCCCATCTTCTCCTGCGCCCACAGTTTCTTCGACAGGTCGGTTGGAAAAAATCCCGGCGCTATCGAGTTGACGCGCACCCCGTGCTTGCCCCACTCGTTCGCGAGCGCGCGGGTCATCATCAGCACGCCGGCCTTGCTGATCGCGTAGGGCGTAACGCCCGCAAGCGGGGCGTAAGTGTTGAGCGAGTCGATGTTGATGATGCTGCCGCCCTTGCGGGCGATCATGTGCCGGCCGACCGCCTGGGCGATGGCGAAGGCGCCGCGCAGGTTGATGTCGACGATGCGGTCGTATTCGTCGAGCGTGTAGTCTTCGGCCTTCATGCGCTTGTTCACGCCGGCCACGCTGAGCAGCGTGTCGATGCGGCCGGATTTCTTCAGGACGCTGCCAACCACCTTGTCCACGTCTTCGGGCTTGGCGACGTCGCACACCTCGAACGCGACCGGATGCTTGCCCCTGGAAATATCCTTTGCGGTTTGCTTCAGAGTTTCCGCCTCCCGGCCGGCGATGATCACCTGCGCGTCGCGCTCGGCGAATCCTTCCGCCAGTGCGCGCCCGATGCCGCGGCTTCCGCCGGATACCAGCACCACCTGATCTGCAACGTTGAATAGCTTGTCCTGCATTTTCTACTCCTCTTTTGAAAAGCGGAAAGTCTCACACGCGAAGACGCGAAGAAAGGCAGACCAGTGTTTCTCAGGCGTTTGAATTTGGCGGTGTGCTTTGATCTCCATGGACGCCTTCAAAAACTACAAGAGATTCTCAAGGAAAATCACTAATCTGTTCTTCTTCGTGCCTTCGTGGTGAGAAGTTGAATTGCAGGCTTCTGATCTAAAAGGCTAGTGGGCCACGGGAGCGACGCGGACGCCGCTGTCGGCAAGTGCACGGCGGATGCGGCGGGCGAATTCTACCGCGGTCGGTTCGTCGCCATGGATGCAGAGCGTGTCGGCGATGACGTCCACATCCGCGCCCTGAACGCTCTTGACCTTGCCGTCGCCGACCATGCGCCTGACCTGCGCGATCGAAGCCTCGACGTCGTGGATCAGCGCATTTGGCTGGCTCCGCGGCGTCAGGCTGCCGTCCGATTGATACGTGCGGTCGGCAAATACCTCGTTGGCGACCTTGAGACCGGTTTCGTGGCCGGCGCGGATCAGTTCGCTCCCCGCCAGCCCGAACAGCAACAGTCTCGGATCGAAGTCCTTTACGGCCTTGGCGATTGCGCGCGCCAGACCGCTGTCCCTTGCCGCCATGTTGTAGAGCGCGCCATGCGGTTTCACGTGTGAGAGCCGGCCGCCCAGCTGAACGGGTGAATCCGGCCACCGCGCCGATCTGGTACAGAACCATGTCGTAGGCTTCAGCGGGGGTGACTGCGATTGAGCGGCGGCCGAAGCCTTGCAGGTCTGGCAGCGAAGGATGCGCGCCGACCGCCACGCCTTTCTCGATCGCCAGTTTCACGGTGCGATGAATGGTGCCGGGATCTCCGGCATGGAAGCCGCAGGCGATGTTGGCCGAGGTGACATGGTCCAGCAGTGCCGCATCCTCGCCCATTACCCAGGCCCCGAAGCCTTCACCCATGTCGCAATTGAGGTCGAGTGTTTTCATTCCTGTGAATGCAAGTCAGCCGCAGGGGTGCTCATCTGTGCAGGTGTTTTTCGACCGCTTCCTGGATGGCCATGATTTCCCGTTCGCGTGCGAGCCACAAGGCGTGCGCCCGCGCCAGAGACACCAGTTTGAAACGCAGCCGGTCGCCGGGCTTGAGTTGTGCAAGCAAGTGCAGGTCCACGCTCGCCACTTCAGCGATCTTGGGATACCCGCCGACAGTTGGCCGGTCCGCCATAAGCACGATCGGTTTTCCTCCGTGAGGAATCTGGATTGTGCCAAAGGTCACGGCTTCCGAAAGGATTCCCAGCGGTCTGTCCGGATCGATTGTCGCTCCGTCAAGACGAAAGCCCATTCGGTTTGAATCTGCAGCGACGCGGAATTCGGTCCCGGTGAGCGCTTCGCGTGAAATTGCTGGAAACGCCTCCCAGTGACGCCCGCGAATGATTCGCACGATCTGAGGCATACGGTCGAATTTCTCGATGTGCTGATTGACTGCCCAATTCGGAAAGGCGCACGCGAGCTTCGAACGGGTCAATTCCGCGCCGAGAACGGGGTAGATATCCCCGGCGGCTTCGCCGATGGGCAGTTGGTCGTCTTTTCTGAGTGCCCGTCCTTGCATACCGCCGAGGTGCGCGATTTCGTACGTACTGCGGCTGCCCATCACACGCGGCACGTCGAAGCCACCGCGCACCGCGAGATAGGCGCGACAGCCGGCGCGACAGGCGCCGAAGTCGAGCACGCTGCCGGCGCGCACCCGGACCGCCTTGCCTTGCGGTACCTCGGTGCCTCCGATCGCAGGAGACAAGTAGCCGCCGCAAATCGCGATCAAGGTATCCTGATCGAATTCGAGGCATGGTCCCTTCAGCGTCATTTCGAGCGTGGCTTCGTCCCCGCGGTTGCCCACCAGCATGTTGGCGACCCGGTGCGAGAACAGATCCATCGCGCCTGCGACCGGCACGCCATAGTGTTGGTAGCCGTTGCGCCCGCTATCCTGCAGCGTGGTGAGCATGCCGGGCTTCAGGACTCGGATTGTCAAGAGCGGACTCCGGACAAGGTGTCGAATTCGGCGCGCGAGATCGCCACGAAGCGCACCGTGTCGCCGGCACGGAGCAGGCAAGGTGGCTCGGAATCCGGGGTGAACATTCGCAGAGGCGTGCGGCCGATGAGTTGCCAGCCCCCGGGCGTTTCCAGCGGATACACGCCGGTCTGGGCGCCGCCGATGGCCACGCTGCCGGCAGGTACGCGCGGGCGCGGCGTATCCCGGCGTGACGTGGCAATGCGTGCATCCAGGTCGCCGAGATAGGCGAAGCCCGGCACGAAACCCAGCATGTACACGTGGTATTCCGTGCCGGCATGAATCGTCGCGACTGCCTCGGGCGTGAGCCCATGCTGGCGGGCGACCTCGTCCAGGTCTTCGCCGAAACTGCCACCGTAGCAGACCGGAATCTCCACCAGGCGTCCTTGCGGCAACTTTGCTTCGGCTTGCTCGCGCAGCCACGTCTCGATTTTTTGGATCAGTGCCTCGTAGGGAGTGGTGCCGACGCCGATGAGTACCGGGTCGTAGTGCAGCGCCAGTGTGGTGGAGGCGGGCACGACGTCCAGTACACCCGGTGGCGGCGATGCACGCAGGTGCTGCGCGGCGGCGGCAATGTGGGCGCTTAGTTCGGGATCGGCCCGGTCGCCGAATTCGATGACCAGTGCACGGTCTCCCATTGGAATCAGGCGGGGATTGGACAGCATGCTTCGAACCAACCGCCGTTCGGTCAGTACCGGCCTGCGGCGGCTGCCGTCCTGATGTGAATTTCGCGCTTCGTCTCGATGCGCCGCACGGTCGCACGCTTCACCAGGTCTTCATAAATCGTCAGCGGATTCATCTTGAAGATGGCGTCCACGTCCAGCGGCAGCGTGTACCAGCCGCCCCGCTCGATTTCGAACTCCAGCTGGCCTTGCGCCCAGCCGGCGTAGCCGGCAAAGAAACGCTGTTCGTTGGCGTTCTCCGGATGCTTGAGCAATTCGTCGAGAACTTCGCTGAAGCCGCTGATGTAAATGTCGCCGGTCACGGCGAGGCCTTTCGGCGGTTTCGCCGCGGAACGGAAGGCGAACAGCAGCGCATCGGGTTGCACCGGCCCGCCGAAAAACACGAGATCATCGCGGCCGGTCAATTCCTTGCGGTCCGGATACAGCTCGCGCAACTGGACATTGGTGGGGCGGTTGAGGATGACGCCGAGCGGCCCACTGTTGCTTCCGGGCGCGTGACCAGGACCACCGTGCGCGAGAAATTCGGATCGAGCATGTCCGGCTGTGCAACCAGCAGAAAAGTGCGCGCCGTTTCCGTCTGCGCCGGCGCTGTGCGCAGGCGCGAGCAACAAAACGGCGGTAAGGGAAAGCAGAACGCGGACGGATCTTTGCATCGGCGTAGTTTTACACCCTCTTCACGGTTTCGGGGAGAGGGCTTGGGAAAAACAAGGCGGAAGGAAAAAAGACAAAGGAAACGTCCTCGACGCGCCAACCAGGTGCCCGCATCCCGCGCGCTATTTGATGATCGCCTGATACACCAGATTGCGCAGCAGCGTGCGATAGTGCGGGCGGCGCACCGGTTCCTGCGACATCAATACCGGCACCAGATTCTCGAGTGGATCCACCCAGAAGTAGGTTCCGGCATAGCCCCCCCAGTAATAATCGCCGGGCGTGCCGGGCCATTCCGACTGTCCCGTCTCGAGCCGCGTGCCGAAGCCGAGTCCGAAGCCGTGGCCGGGCCCGGGCAGGAAGGTCGGGCCGGGACTGATGTTTGGGTTCACATGGTTGGCGCTCATGTACTGCACTGTCTTGGGGCCCAGGATGCGCACGCCTTCCAGTTCGCCACCGTTCTCGAGCATCTGCGCGAAGCGCAGGTAATCACCCGCGGTGGACACCAGCCCGTGGCCACCGGCGAAGAACGTCGCGGGCTGGGTGACGTCGAGCAGTTCCGGGGTCTTGCCGGTGTACACGTCGGGCGCCGGTTGCGCGAGCCGATTGAGCTTGTCGGCCGGCACGTGAAAGCCGGTGTCCACCATTTTGAGCGGCTTGAGAATGCGCTCGGCGAGGAACACGTCCAGGGTCTGGCCGGAGACGACTTCGACGACGCGCCCGAGCACGTCGGTGGAATGCCCGTATTCCCAGGTGGTGCCCGGTTCGAAGGCGAGCGGGAGCTTGGCGAGCGCCTTGACGAAGTCCTCAAGCACCCACTTCTGCGAAAAAATCCCGGCGTCGCGGTACATCTTCTTGACCGGCGTGTCCTGCCCGAGGACGCCGTAAGTGAGGCCGGAGGTATGGCGCAACAGGTCCTGTACCGTGATCTGCCGCTTTGCGTTCACCAGCGACAGCGTGGATGCGCCGGAAGCCGCGTCCTTGACCTCGACACCGACTTTCATTTCCTTGAACTCGGGTATGAACTTGGATACCGGCTCGTGCAATCCGAGCCGGCCTTCCTCGACCAGCATCATCGCCGCGACGCTGACGATGGGCTTGGTCATCGAGTAGATGCGGAAAATCGAATCGCTGCGCATCGGAATTTTCTTTTCGCGGTCCTGCCAGCCGAAGCTCTTTGCATAGGCGAGCCGGCCATCGCGCGCGATCAGGATGACCACCCCGGGCAGCTCGCCCGAATCCACCGCTTTTTGCATGGTCGCGTCGAGCCGCGCGAGACGCTGCGAGGACAGGCCGACGTCCTCCGGTTTCGCTTCCGGCAGCACGGCCGCGTGCGAGACGAATGCAGCGCCGGCCAGAATGCACACGGCAGCCGAACGAATAATCCTGTTCATGGACCTACTCCCGATGGTGATGGGCCGCGCTGGCAGCGCCCCGTGTTGTTTGTATGTGCATCTTACCGCAGGTCGATCTTGCGCCACGCGCCGGAGCGCCAGCGCAGGTAGATCAGGCTGCCGAGAATGCAGGTGTAGACCAGCGCAACCGCCCAGCCGCCGACCGTGCCGTAACCGAACTGCGGCAGGAAATCCACCCAACCCTGTCCGGGTGCGAACGTGAACATGTGGGTGAAGGGTACGAAGCCGAACCAGGACAGGAAGATGATCGCGACAGTCGGCACGCGCATGTCGCCCGCGCCGCGCAGGCAGAAGCCGGCGCCGAGGTTGAGGCCGTCGAAGATCTGGTAGCCGGCGGCGAACCACAGCAGCGTATGACCCAGCGATATGACCGCGGCAGCGTTCGGATCCGTGAGGGTTGACGAACAGCGGAATCAGCCACGGTCCGATCACCGCCAGGAACACCGTCACCAATCCCATGTATGCCACCGCAAGTTTGATGGTTGCGTTGCCCACCCGTGCAGCCCAGTCCTTGTCGCCAGCGCCGATGCTCTGGCCGACCAGCGTGGTTCCGGCGAGCGCGAAGCCCATCGTCGGCAGGTAGGCGAGCGAAGTGAGCATCATCACGATCTGGGTGGCGGCACCGCCGACCGCGCCCGCAGCCACTTGCATGGCCTGGAACATCGCCAGGCCGCCCACGTCGATCGCCGGAAACAGGCCAATCGGGATGCCGACGCGGAACAGTCTGGCCATATCGGCAGCGTTGGGGCGCCAGGTCCGGCGCGAGTGATACTCACGGTCGATGGCGTGGCTGGTGAACAACGCAGCCGCGAGCATCAATCCGCCGAGCATGGCCGCGCTGGTGGCCCACGCCGAGCCTGCAATTCCCCAGCCCAATTCGAAGATGAATATCTGATTCAGGACGGCGTTGAGCACAGCCACGAAGGTCATGACCGCCAGCGTCACGCGGGTGCGGCCGATGCCGTTGAAGAAACCGGTGGTGCCCCAGATACCGACTGCGAGCATCCCGCCGAGCATGCGCGGAAACCAGTACTCGGCGGCAAGTTGCGCCACATTCGCCTCGAGCCTGAGCCAGCCGATGATGGTCGGGCCGCAAAACGCGATCGCAACGAAGGCCGGCGCGACCGCCAGCATGCCCCACAGGCCCGCCCATACCGCGCGCGCGGCTGAACGGTTGTCGCCGGCGCCATAGGCCTGCGCGGCCAGGGTCTGCACCGCCAGACCCGCGCCGCCGAACAGCAGGATCGCGACGATCAGGAACCAGTACGAAGCGCCGACCGCGGCGGTGGCGTCCGTGGACAGGCGGCCGATGAACCAGGTGTCGGTGAGGTTGAGCAGCGCCTGGATGCTGCTGTTGACGAACAGCGGGACCGCCAGCGCCACCACGGCGCGCAGGTTCGACACTGCGATTGCCGTTCGGGTCGAGCCTGACTGCGGGCAATCGCCGTAGCGGGGTCGCGGACTTTCTGTTGCGGAACTCATCAGGAAGAATCACGCGCAGTACATTGGCTGCCGGGACGGCAGATCGAGCCGTTCGCACTCTACTCAAAAAACAACGCGCCCGGGACATTAGCCCGGGCGCATGATTTCCGATATTGTCGTTACGCCTTCACTCCTTCACCCTTACATTCACCCTGCGTGCACGCCTTCACTGCCTTTCAATGCAAATGCTTTCTTCCCGGCGGCATCGGCACCACTTCTGAAGAGCCGCTGCCGGCCTGAGCCGCGGTCGTACCGCCTTTCCAGTTGCGCTCGAACAACTGGTTGATCAGTGCGGAGACCTGCGCGACTTCCGGTTCGGTGAACTGGCGCGACAGCAGGTTCTGCACATCCTCGATCATGCGCCGGCGTTGCGCCTCGTAGATCGTTTCGGGCGTCGGGCCGACGAAAACCATGCTGAATTCGTCCTGACCGTCCTCGAGGTAGTAGCTTACTTCGAAGGCCGCCGCTTCCTCGCTGAACGCGTTGAGCGAGGCCAGCGCCTCGGAGACGACCTGATGGAAGCTGCGCCCCACGTCCCCGGTCCAGCAGACCTCGAGCACGCGCCGGCGCTTGTCGAACACCACGCCGGGCTCATCCGGGTGCACGCTCTTCGCGTCGGCCAGATTGTCCTCGTCAATGTAGTCAAGCCACGAACGCAGTGCTTCCTCGATCTGCGAGTTGGTCGTGCCGGCCCTCAACAGGACGGTTCCGTGTACGTGGACTTCCATGCGCATTTCTGCAGACTCCTGGAACTGAATGAATACGCGGCTGGCCCCGTATGATACGGCTTTTCTGCACAACGAAACCTGCCGAACAGGGAGAAAACAACATGCGCTTGCTTAGCGACGAGGAACTCGCCGGGCTTGCTCCGGCGGAAACCGATGCATTCCCCGGCCCCATTCCGACTCAGATCGTAGCCAGCGAGGAATTCGCACCCATTGCCCAGACGCCTGCCCAGCGCGAAGTCGAGGTGCGGCTCAAGGCGCTGGGTGACGAACTGGCACAACGTCAGGGCATCAGCCGGCGGCAGTTCTTCAAGACCGCGGCCGGAATGGCGGCGGCGTTTGTCGCCATGAACGAGGTCTACGGTCCGCTGTTCAGCGTGTCGGCTGCGGAAGCCGCCACACCCGAACTGGCGCAGGAACGGGCGCGTGCGCTATCCGGACAGTTCATCTTCGACGGCCATACCCATTTCCTGCGCGACGATACCCGCATCGAGACCTTTGTGCGCATGCGCGAAGCGGTCGGCAAGTCCGGCTGGAATCCCGCGCTCGCCGGACGGCCGCAGACGATCGAAGACCTGAAGTACGACAACTACGTCAAGGAAGTCTTCTTCGACAGCGATACCAAGGTTGCGCTAATCAGCAGCGCGCCTTCCGACGTGCTGCAGGACTGGTTTCTCACCAATTCCATGACCGCGGCCGCACGCGCCCGCCTGAATGCCGAGGCAGGCTCGAGGCGCATGCTTTCGCACGCGATTTTCACACCCGGGCAACCCGGCTGGCTGGAGGAGATCGACCGTGCCATCGCCGAGGATCGGCCGGATTCCTTCAAGGGTTACACAATCGGCGACAACACCCACAAGGACCTCAGCCGCTACCCGTGGCGGCTCGACGACGAGAAGCTGGTGTACCCGGCCTATGAAAAATTCGCCAAGAGCCGGACTCGTCAACGTGTGCGTCCACAAGGGCTTGTTCCCGCCTTCGGTGGAGAAACAGTTTCCGCATTTGCGGCCTTACGTCGACGTGAGCGACGTGGCGCGCGCGGCCAAGGACTGGCCGCAGCTCAACTTCGTCGTCTACCATTCCGGTTACCGTTTCCCGGGCGGCGGCACGCCGGAGGAGGCGCTGGCGATGTTCGAGCAAACCGGCCGCATTGACTGGGTCACCGACCTGGCGGAATTACCGGCGAAGCACGGGGTCGCCAATGTCTACGCCGATCTCGGCCAGGTTTTCGCGATGACTGCCGTCAGCCAGCCTCGGCTGTCCGCGGCGATCATGGGACAACTGGTGAAAGGCCTGGGCGCCAATCGCGTGGTCTGGGGCTCGGATGCGGTGTGGACCGGCGCGCCGCAATGGCAGATCGAAGGGCTGCGCCGTCTCGAAATTCCCGAGGAAATGCAGAAGAAGTACCGCTTCCTGCCGCTCGGCCCGGCGGACGGTCCGGTGAAGAACGCGATATTCGGCACAAACTCTGCGCGGCTCTACAAGTTCGAGATGACGGCGCACGCCTGGGAGTCCGACCGGATGGCCTTGCGCAAGACGGAGTATGCGTTGAGCGGGCCTGGCCGCAGCAACCTGCGCTACGGGTATGTCCTCAAGGCCTAGCGTCGCCGCAGCAGTGCGGTTCCGCTAGAATGCGCAGCTTCCCGTATTGGCCGCGCAGTCCTTCTTGATCAATTCCGCTGTCTCGCGATTCCGGACATTTCGTCCCAGCACTCGCGCAATTCTCTACATGATGGTCATGGTCCTGTGCTTTTCAGTGCTGGAGACCACCGCCAAATATCTCAGCAGTTTCTATCCGGTGCCGATGCTGGTGTGGTCCAGGTACACCGTGCATACGGTGCTGATGCTGTTGTTGTTTGCGCCGAGGTTCGGTGCTCGCTTTGTTGAGGACAGCGCAACCAGGCGGGCAGATTTTGCGGGCAGCGCTGTTGATGGGTTCGACGGCCTGTTATTTCGGCGCGCTGAGCTTCCTGCCGATGGCGGAAGTCAAGGCCGTCAGTTTCATTTCCCCGTTGCTGGTGACGATGTTGGCGGTCTGGTGGCTGCGCGAGCAGGTGAGCCGCACGCGCTGGCTTGCGGTGGTGGTCGGGTTCCTCGGTGTGCTGTTCATCGTCCGCCCGGGTAGTGCCATGCTCCAGTGGCCGGCGCTGCTGGCGGTGGGCGCGGCATTTTGCTACAGCCTCTACCAGATCATGACCCGCAAGTTCAGCGAGACCGAAAATGTGTTCACCACGCTTTTCTACACCGCGCTCGTGGGCTGCGTGCTGATGAGTTTCGTCGTCCCGCTGTTCTGGAAGACGCCCGAATTCGTCATGTGCCGCTTCTGATATTGCTGGGCTTGGTGGCAGCCTTCGGTCACTTCATGCTGATCAAGGCGCTGGAGCTGGAGAACGCATCTTTCCTGTCGCCGCTCGGGTATGTCCAGTTGCTGTGGGTGATCCTGTTCGGCTTCCTCGCCTTCGGCGATCTGCCGGATGCGTATTCGCTGATTGGCATGGCCATCGTCGTGGGCAGCGGGCTATACGTCGCGCTCGGCCATCGATTCAAACCGCGGGAAGAGCCGGAGACGGCGATAGAGTAGGGGAGGGAAGAGGGACGAGGGACGAGGGGGAGGGGAAGGACGAGGGATGAGGGAAGCGGGGAAGAACGAAGGAGCGGCACGGTAGGTGAAGACTGGATCAACCCTATGGGAGAAATGCATCATGGCCAAGACTGCAATAATCACCGGTGCGACCTCGGGTTTCGGAGCGGCATCCGTGCGTCGATTCGTGAAAGCCGGCTGGCGCGTCATCGCCACCGGACGTCGCGCAGACCGCCTGGGGTCGCTGGCGAAGGAGCTCGGTCCCCACAACGTGCATGTCGCCTCCTTCGATATGCGAAAGCCTGAAGGAATTGAAGCTGCCCTGGCTGCGCTGCCGGCGCCGTTCCGCGACATCGACCTGTTGATCAACAACGCCGGCCTGGCCCTCGGCACAGCGCCTGCGCAGAACGCGAGCCTCGATCAATGGAACCAGATGATCGAAACAAACATCACCGGCCTGGTGACCCTGACGCATAAGCTGGTCTCGACGCTGATCGCCCGCAAGGGGGCAGTCATCAACATCAGTTCCGTGGCTGCCTCCTATCCGTATCCGGGCGGCAATGTATACGGTGGGACCAAAGCGTTCGTCTCGCAATTCTCGCTCGGGCTCCGCTCGGACCTGCATGGCACTGGCGTGCGGGTGACCTCGGTCGAGCCGGGAATGGCGGAAACCGAATTCACTCTGGTGCGCACCAGCGGCAACCAGGAAGCATCCGACAAGATGTACAAGGGGGCCAATCCGATGACGCCAGAGGACATCGCCGAAACGCTATTCTGGATCGCCAGCCTGCCGCCGCACATGAACATCAACCGCATCGAACTCATGCCGGTTAACCAGTCGTTCTCGCCATTCCAGGTCCATCGCGGAGCGTCGGCCTGACGTCCCACCGATGACTGCAGGGGATCATGCATACGCGGGAGGCCAAGACGCTCCCTGCGCGAGGCGACGTGTTGCCGGTTGAATCCAAGGTCGTAAGCCGCCGGTG
>CAVZVH010000029.1:0-4007 GCA_963778645.1 uncultured Chloroflexia bacterium | reverse complement strand
CCCGGCGGTAAGGCGGTAAGTTAGCGCCGCAGTGCCTACCGCCGCCTTATCTACCGCCGCCTTATCTACCGCCTCATTCACTCCCCGTCTGCTCGTGAGGACTGTCGACCGGCTTGGACTCGGGAGATCCGCGCTGGCGCAAGAAGATTGAAAGAACCACCATCGACGCTATGGCCAGAAACTCGCTCTGCCAGTTTTGCAGTGACTCGAACCAGAACCGCGATGTACCGGCGTACTGCAGAACCGACAGGTGTTCCGGCTGGCCATGCGCCGCCTGGTCCTCGTTGTACACTCCCGACCCCGCCACCGCGTGCAGCGATATGCTCACCAGGAAAAAGAGGAGAAAGGCCAAGGAGAGTGAGTGCTGGTAGAGCTTGAGTACGAGCCCCCCGCGCCGGACGGGCCAGGGCGCGTTCCGCCGCTTGGACCGGCGCGGGTCACGGTCCACCGGCTGCGGCTCGTCCGGCTTCTTCGACTCCGATGACCCCTTCTGATATAGCATGGCGGTGAGGATCACGTAGAAGTACATCTGGAAGAACTCGCTCTCCCAGTTTTCCGCCGTCGCCTCCCAGAAGTGGCTGCTCCGAAGGTACGCGCCGTAGGGGATCTCTGGCTGGCCATGGTCGCGCTGCTCGCTATTGTGCTCCCGATGCCCGACTACACTCTGGCCAGCCCAGAAGAGCAGGAACAACGACAGGAGGACGATCGACAATCCGTTCTCGCGAATCAGACGCTGCATGGACCCCCCACAGGTGAACTCATTACCACTGACCAAGCTCCGCCATAATCCGGGGCGAGCATTCTAGGGAACACCTGGCAGGTCCGAAGTGATGGCCCGCACATTCCCTCCTTGATCCAGGCACTTTTGTATCCGCGAGGGCCGTCACCGCCAGTACTCCCTGACAAGGCAGACCGGGCGGTCAGCAGGCTCATACGGAGGTAGAATGGTCCAGTACGGAGGCGACCGCCCCTAACAGCACATCGGCATCAAATGGCTTGAGCAGCACCCGAGCACCCATGTCAGGAAGCGGAGTACCTTGCACCCGTAACAAGGCGCCGGTCATGAACAGGATAGGGACAGCGGGGTAAAGCGACCGAAAGACCCGGGCGAACGTGAACCCGTCCATGACCGGCATTGACACGTCCGTGAGCACGACTTCTGGCGGCCGGTTCAATCCGCCCACGAGCTTAAGGGCAATAGCTCCGTTTTCAGCCTCCAGGACCCGGAAACTCTCATCGCTCAGGATGCGAAAGAGCAACCGGCGGAGCATCTCGTCGTCTTCGACCAGGAGGATCGTTGGTCGAGCGTTGCGGGTCTCCGGAACTGTGGACATCGCTGGTGCCAGTTCGGTGTCGACGTCAGACACGGAGGGGCTATGCCCCTCCGTTTTGCTTGGACGAGCCGGCCGAGGCCTTGACCCGGATCTCGCGGGGCTTGGCGCGTTCGGCTTTGGGTACGGTGATAAACAGAACGCCGTGCTCGTAGCGGGCGTCCACCTGCTCCGGATCTACCGTATTCGGCAACACGAAGGCACGCTCGAACTGGCCGTACTTCCGCTCGAACCGGTGTACCCGGTCACTGCCATCCTCAGTCTGGGGCTTCTTCTCGCCCCGCACGGTGAGAATATTGTTCTCCAGCGAGAGCCGGACCTCGTCCGGGTTGACTCCAGGCAGCTCCATGCTCATCTGAATGCCGTTGGTATCCTCGGTCACGTCGGTTGGCGCAAACCAGCTGGCGGTGATCACACTGCCCTCCTCCGGGCTCGGCACCCCCGCAAACGCCTCGTCCAGAAACCGGTTCAGACGCTGCAGGCCAAAGAGGCTGGCTTGGTCGCGGTACCCGGTAGTTCCCACCATACGCTCCTCCTCTCGTTGCACTCCCACAGAGTGAATAAGTGATTGGCTTGGTTCGGCTCGGACCCGAGGCCCGGGCTGATAAGGCGTATAGCAGTCAGCGTGCCAATCCCGGCCCGGCAAAATCGGTCAAAATGACAAGCGGGGTTTGCCACCTGGCAGAATCGAAGGACGGTCCTCCGGACCGGACAGCACCCCACGAGCCACCGTGCGGGCAACATCCTTGCGCAGATGGCCCGATCTGCCGAGCCTTCGTGCATCAGTCTTCTCGACGGACCCTCACCGGGCCAACCCATGGCGGACAAAGAAGGCAAAGACAAGGATGGCGCCGAACGAGCTCGCGAATCTGCCGAGCGCCGGCGCGAGATGGCGGAGCATAATCGCCGCGGAGCGGAGGAAGGCCGGGGCATCCGGGAGATTATGCGCGGGCGCGGGGAAGAGCTGCGGAAGGACGTCGAGCAGGATCGGTCCGCCGCCGAACGCATCCGAGGGGCGCAGGAGGGTGGAAGAGAGGTAGCCGAGCAGGCGAGAGATCTCTCGGAAGATCTGCGGGGTGCGGCGGAGGAGGCGAGAGCGGCCGCTGCTGATGCCCGCACGTCGCTCGCCGAGCTGAAAGACATGCTGCACCGCCAACGGCTCATGATAGACCGTCAGGAAGAAGCACTCAGGGCCATGGAGAAACGAATTCGCGAGGTTCGGTTGTAGAAGAACACATTCCTACGACGCCACCCCTCTACGACGCCGTCGAGACCGAGGGTACGTCGTGACCGAGCCATTCGCTGAACGCCTGAAGGCTGCTCTCTCCGGCCGCTACGCCATCGAGCGCCAGCTGGGCCAGGGTGGGATGGCCATCGTTTTCCTGGCCCAGGATGTCCGCCACCTGCAGAACCTTTTCCCCTGAATCCTGGCGCTTTCCGCGACTAAAGTCGCGGCTCGGCACACCGTGGCTCCGCCACGGGGTCCTGGCAATCGCGTAAGATCCGCAGTCAGGGCGGTTCTTAACACGACCAGGGCATGCTCTTGCTCTAGGAGATCCGTTCGACGGACAGAGAGCCACAGAAGTTGATGAAATGACCCCCGCACTCCTTGAGAATCCGCGCTGCCAGATCCTTCCGCTCCTCGGTCGGCGCCATAATGGCAACCACGGTGGCCCCGTTCCGAAGCGCCTGCTCATAACGGTCCTTCATCTCAGCCTCGGCATTCTTGAATCCGACGCTTTCAGAAAACCGGATGAGCAGCGTCGAACCCGCGGCGGCCGGTCCCTGCCTCTATCCGGTCGGCCTCCTCTGAACCGCGTCCGAGCTTGATCTCTGATTCGAGAAAGCCCCCGTCAATCAGTGCGTCAATTGCACAGGCGGTCTGATGGTGGGTGTCCAGGATCGCGATTACCTGGTTGGTGGGGTACTGGACTTCGCCCGGGTTATTGATAGGCTCCCCTGCCCCGCTATCCTGCGGTGATGTCATGCAAGCCTCCACTCAAGAGAAATGCCGTCACCAGACGAAACTAACTCCAGATCCCGGCGTCCGTTAGAAGAGCTGGGCAGACTGAGTGGATTTCTTGGCCTGGACCGCAACACCGGCGCCGTCGCACTGGCCGTGTTCACCATGGCGCTGGGCGAGCACCTGTGGCGGAAGTTCCTGCCCAAGTACCTCGAGGCCCTGGGCGCCCCGCTCGTCGCCATCGGCGCCTACGGCAGCACCAGGATCTGCTTGATGGCCTGTACCAGTACCCCGGCGGGTGGCTCTCCGACCACTTTGGCCGCAGACGCGCCCTTCTGATATTCATTAGCCTCGCAGCCATTGGCTATGGCGTGATCGCTGGGGCGCCGGCGTGGCCGGTCGTGCTCCTGGGCGTCATGCTCATGATGGCCTGGTCCAGCATGGCCAGTCCCACGCTCTTCGCCGTCGTAGGCGATGCCCTCCCCCCGGAGCGCAGGGCGATCGGCTTCTCCGTCCAGTCGATCCTCCGGCGGATTCCCATTGCCATCGCCCCCACCCTTGGTGGGCTGCTCATCGCGAGCCACGGGGTTCTCGACGGCGTGCGCACCGGCCTGATCCTGTCGATCGCGCCGGCGGGCGCGATCCTGCCGATCGGAACTTGGTCGGCCACCAGCTTCTCCTTGACGAAGGTGTCCTGGATATCGCTGACGCTC
>CAVZVH010000028.1:0-3340 GCA_963778645.1 uncultured Chloroflexia bacterium | reverse complement strand
CCACGCCCACCACCGGCGACCAGCGGAATCATCCCGTCATAGACCAGCCGATCGTGCTCGTCCTCGTTCAGCCCCGCATACAGGAAGTCGCGCAGGAATCTGCCGCTCTGCGATCGGCCGAAGCTGTAGGCATAGTGGATATGCCCCGAGCACGGATTGCCCTCCTGAGCTGACCCGTATCGTAAGAAGGAGACCATATCCCGTGTGGCTATCAGCCCCAGGCCGATCACCGGCGCGCCAGTTGTGGTGTAGATCACCTGGTAGACCTTGCCGGGGAGAAATCCCGATGTGAGATGAATGTGGTTCGCATCGGGCAAGACGCGGTCGCCTTCCAAGCGCGCAAACGACCACTGGTCGCGAGGAATCGTCTGGGCGGGGCATTCTCGGCTCCTGCACCGTCAGCGTGGCGTCGCGGTCGTTCAGGTCCTGGGCCGGGTGGGGCCGATGCAGGCGATCCGAGAGGAGTTGGACATGGACGTGGGTATCGGGCTGGAAGGTCACCGCGATCTTCCCTGATATGGGCTGCCCGCCCGCGTCAACGGCCTCCGGGACATTGATCCGTACAAGCCCGGCCACTGCCGGCACATCGTCCTGCCAGCCGACCCAGACCACGGTGTATCCCTGGCGCATCAGAAAGCCATTGCCAGGTTCCATACGGCCTACTGCACTGTTAAAATTCGTCAGCACGGTGGGGTTGCCCCGATTGACGATATCCAGGAGCAGCCGTTGGTTCCCGTGTTGGAGTGCTACGGGCTGGAGCATGCGGAAATCTGCCGAGCAACTGCACCAGGCCTTGCGCATCCCGTGGGGCGAGTGTCAGGTCAGTGATCCCGGCATTGCGGGGATGGTCCGGGTCGACAGCGAAGTGCACAGTGCCATCCAGTTGTTGGTAGGGGCCGACGTCGCCAAAGGCGGTTCCCTGTGCAAAGGGACTGCGGGCTTGACCTCCAAGTCCGTGACAGCCATGTCGACCCTCCCCCTCCACACCGTTCGTTCCATTGAAGTGGGATAGGCAAAGATCGGGGTGAGGGTTGTGGCATTCGGTAGCGCACATGATATCCGCAACGACTCCCCGTGACAAGCCATAGCCTTATTCCCTCTCCCTCCAGGAGCAAAAGCGCCAGGTGAAGGAGCGTGCTCCGATACCTCCCCCCGTTGAAAAAGAGGGGCTGGGGTGGGATTCCTCCAAGCCACCATGCTGTAAATCCCCCCTCACCCCCTTTTTCAAAGGGGGGAACTGCACGGAATCAGGCCCTTTGACGCTTATCCTGGCGCCTATGCCCTCCGAGAGAGGGTCAGGGTGAGGGCGGCGGGACGTTTCTAGAAGCTCCTTGAGCGCGTTGGGCGCGAATACCGCTTCGGGCCCGATCTTCACAGCGATAATTTTCTGGCTATAAGCATACTCGATAAGCGCCTCGATGGTCTGGCGGTCCGCTGCGAGGCCGAAGGGCCATGGATCGCCACCACCAATCATTTCCTGGGTCTCCAGATATGACGGTCGTCAGCCGTTGACGGCCCGGCGTCGGCGAGGTGCCGCAGGTGGCGCTCCTCTTCGACGCCTGGAAAGCGCGCAGCAGCTCCGGCGCGACCCAGAGGTGCTCCGCCAGCACCGCATTCTGGATGACAATGATGCCGTGGATCGGGAAAATCTTCGTCCGCTGGTACCACTCCCCCATGCCCGCGCGTTAGGGAACAGCGGGACGAGCTGGGGCCGCTGTGGGCGCAGCAACTGCCTGTGCGGCGGCGGCCTCCCAGTTGGCCGTCGGCGTCCGCTGCGGCCGATGCCCGCCATACCACTCAGCGCCGCGTCCAGCCGGCCGGCGGCCATCATCGCAGCCAGGCTTTCACCCGGCGGCAGCTTCACCACGTTCGGCGGTGCGACCCACTCCGTCACGTGCTCCTCGTCATCGGTGTACCAGTTCACCTGGGCCGGATCGACATCATACTCCGATTCAGGATGCCGCGAGTCCAGACGCCGGTCGTGACCGTGTAGGCCCGCACCCCAACGTTCTTTCCAGCAGGTCCTTCGGCTTCTTATGCCTGAGCCACATGCACACGACCGAGCGGTGATGAAATCGCGTGTCAAACACCGGGATCGCCGTGAACTGCTTGTTGAAGCACTTTCGCACAAAGGTAGCGTGGTAGGGCGAGCTCGCACACGTCGAACGCCAGGTCGCGCACCATGCGGCGGTAGGCGGCGATTTGCGGTCACGCTGATGTGGTCGAGACGTAGCCCATCCATGGCGACGGCGCCACTCAAGAGCGGCAGTGCGCCGCCATGTGAGCGGACGGCAGCGGTGAGCGTCAGCGTTGTCGTAGCCATTGCATGATCCCTCCGGTGCTGGTGTCGAATCCTCCCCGGTGGACGACCTGAGGCCCCTGTGGGCGGTCGTACCCTACCCCGTTCTGCGACCCGTGTCAGCTCCAATGCTCGCTGTGCCCTCGAGTCTCTAACTGCGATACATCGAATGTCCCACCAGTGATCCATCGGTATGAGAGCCAGGCCTCGCACCCTAGCGCAGTCTCCTGCGACTCATGCCACTGCCGCTTGTGGGACTCATTCACCCTTTGCAGCGGAGTCGGCAGACAACGCTGCGCCGCTGAATTTGAGTCGCTGATAGGGGTCGCAGCCGCTTGTAATGTGGCGCGATTTCCTCGCATTTGAGACGCTGACGGTATAGAATTGTCAGAGGTTTTGTTCTCCCGGGAAGGAGCTGCAGATTCGCTTGTATATAGATGAAGATGCGATGGCACGTGCGCTTGTGAGGGGACTACGATCACGCGGGTTGATGTGACAACCGTGCTCGATGCGGGCATGTCGGCACAAGATGACCTGGCACAGCTGAGTGCGCCATCGAACATGGGCGCGTCATTTATACGTTTAACGTTGGGCATTTTTGCCAGCTCCATGCACAGTATATGGCTCAAGGCAAGAGCCATGCAGGAATAATCGTGGTCTTTCGGCAACGCTATGCTGTCGGTGAACAGCTCCGGAGGCTATTACAGCTGATTAGCATGAAGTCCGTGGAGGAGATGGAGAAACCACCTGCACTTCCTTTGACGGAGGAAGTCAGAGAAGCTGGTGAGCGGGTTATAGGCCAGGGGAGAGGTTCTGTCACCGTGGTGATAGTGGCGGTTCAGGTGTGGTCAAAGAGGCTTTCCTGTCTGATCTATATCGAACCACACGACATTGGGACACCAGTGTGTGCCGTCGCTCGCAACCTCCCTGCCCCCCTTTGTTAACGGGAGAGTGTGACGCGCTAGCGGCTATGCTGCTGCAGATCATGGGCACGCATCTTGTGTAGTCTGATTTAGGACGACGAGAGCCTCCCGTTGGCGA
>CAVZVH010000027.1:0-3699 GCA_963778645.1 uncultured Chloroflexia bacterium | reverse complement strand
CTGCCCTGAGTGACCCGGAGAATCGTAGAGAAACTCGCGGCGTTCCCGCGCTCCTTTCAGATACAGCAGTTCCGACGATGATCCGACGCCATGCGCACGCCGCGTCCTGATCGTGAGGTCGTCGAAGTTGGGTACAACAAAGTGGGGCTGAGCAATGACCGCCGTCGCGGCCAGCGCGATTGGAAGGACGATAGCTGACGTGCGGCCGTGCATGGGGAGTGTCCGACTTGGTCTTCCAGCTACTGTAATCCTTTAGATCCACTGCTGCTTTCGAAAATACCAGAGCATGACGCCCGCCAACATGAGCATCAGCGCACCCACCCACCAGAACTGCGCCCCTGGCCGCCGGGCAGGTGCGGGAGCGTCACGTTCATGCCCCACAGGCCGGCGATGCACGGTCGAGCGGCATGAAGATCGTGGCGATGATCGTCAGGACTTTCATCACACCGTTCAGCTGGTTCGACACCAGCGAGAGGTGCGCATCGAGCAGGCTCGTCACCCGGTCCTGGAAGAACATGGCTTCGTCGACGAGGCGCACGAGATGGTCGTGCACGTCACGAAAACGATACGCCATCTGCTCCGGGATCAGCGGGAACTCGCGGCGTGCGAGGCGGGCCATCGCGTCCCGCTGCGGGAGCACCACCCGCCGCAGCGACGAGACGTCGGACTTGAAGTCGAGGATCTGCTTGGCGAGACGCGGCATTCGGCTTGCTCGAAAATCTCGTCCTCGAGCGTGTCCAGCCGGTCGTTCAACCCTCGATCTCCGGACGGTAGTGGTCGACCATCGCGTCGACGATCCGGTGCAGGAGCGCCACCGGTCCCTCCGCGAGCACGCGATTGTTCCGCGAGCACACGGCGCGCATCTCCTCGATCGTTCGCGAGACCCCGGGATGGACGGTCACCAGAAACTGCTCGCCGACGAAGAAATCCACGTCCTGCGTCTTGAAGTAGTGCTCGCCTCACGGAAATCAATGCCGTGGAGGATCAGATACAGGTAGTCACCGTACGATTCAACTTTGGGATGGTGGATCTCGCTGAGCGCATCCTCGACAGCGAGATCGTGGAATTCGAAGACGTCGGTCAGGATTCGCGCTTCATCAGGTGTCGGATCGCTCAGGTCGACCCAGACCCACACGCCGCTGCCGGACTGAGCCAGGCCGGATCAACCCGCTCGACGCATTCGGTGGCTCCCTCGCGTGGCGGTAGATCGTAACCAATACTGAATTCTAAATCACTGCGGCAGCCGTCATCGCCCCAACGGCCTGGCCCCGGTCGCCGCGCCTATCTGAAATTCTCGACCAGCATCAGATCGTCGACCGAGGCATCGACTCGGGTATAGAGGATGGTTCGACCGTCTGGTGAGGCCGTCAATCCTGCCAGCACGTCACCGAGGTTGCGCGCCACGGTCGAGGACTTCGCGGTACCAAGGTCGAGATACTGCAGCCGCGTCTCCCCGCCGAACCGATCGATGTAGTAGGCGCCTTTGTCGAGCAGGCAGAAGTTGAACCACTCCACCCCATCGAGAACCTTGACCGGATCTCCGGTAGACATCGGCATCCGCCACAAGGGGGCCAGCACCGAAACGGCATGGTAATAAAGATGGCTGCCATCAGAAGACTCGACGGCCGCACGACCCTGATTGGGAGTGACCTGCACCGCATCTCCGCCGTTGGCCGGCATCTTCCAGATCCGGTAGTCGCCAGACCGCCTTGGCTGAAATAGATCGACTGGCCATCCCGTGAGAAGGTCGGGTGGATATCGATGGCCGGATCGGACGTGAGACGACGAGGCTTGCCGCCCTCAGCGGGAACGACATAGATGTCGAACTCGCCTTGCCACGTGGACGAGAACACAATCCGTTGACCGTCAGGCGACCAGTCAGGCCAGGTGGTGTCGCGAGCACCCAGGTTGGTCAGCTGGACGCTGTTGGATCCATCCGGGTCGGAAGTCCAGACCTCCGGTACTCCCGAGCGGACGGAAATGAAAGCGAGACGGCGTCTGTCGGGCGACAACCGACAATGGAACTCCGCCTGCGTCGATGACATCACTCGATGCGGAGGAGACGTGG
Organism: uncultured Chloroflexia bacterium; assembly: GCA_963778645.1. Lineage (GTDB taxonomy): Bacteria > Chloroflexota > Limnocylindria > Limnocylindrales > CSP1-4 > SPCO01. The sequence continues at coordinate 1,631 of CAVZVH010000027.1, read as the reverse complement.
AGGGCGCGCCTGGGGCGGACGTGTCAATCCGCCAGAAGTTCGTATCGACCAGGCTGCGCACGTAAATCAAACGCGCAGGCTTTTCCCCCTCGGGTCGGGAGATCGCGGTCATGAGACCGTCCTCCCCGATGTAGGGCAGACGCACGGGTGCAGGCTCGCCGGCGACGGCCAGTCTCCAGAGGCTGCCCTTGGCGGAGAAGACGATCGCACCGCCGTCAGGCGTCCAGGCTGGGTAATCGGCGCGTAATTCGGCGGAGGTGAGGCGCCTGGGAGTCGCCTGAGGCATTCAACGTTTTCCGAAGCGGCACGAGGTGGAGCTCGCCGCCGCCCCACGACGTCCGGCGCAGGAAGACCAGGGAGCCCCCGTCAGGAGAGACCGCCGGGCTGGTGTCAGCAACGACTGGAGGTGGAGGGTTCGTGAGCCGTTTCTTCTCCCCGGTCTCGATTGACACAACGAACAAGGCGTCGGGCTCTCCTTCGCCGCCAGAGTCGGTCACGATCAGCGCGGTGCTGTCAGGGGACCATGCGAGATACGCCGCGTCAGCGGAAAGGCCAGCCGCGAAGTCCTGGGACTGGATGTCCGCGAGCTTTCGCTCAGGACCGCCCAGCGGCGGGACGAGACGCAGCTCACGGCGGCGAAGACCGGTCGTTGCCGGAGGTTCGCTTCTCAGGAAAGCGATCCACCTGCCGTCCGGCGACCTCACTGGGTTGTAATCGCTGCGAACGTCGGTCGTCAAACGTAACGTGGATCGCTGGCCGATCATCTGCACGTAGAGATCCTGGTTGTCCTGCTTGTCTCCCGTCCAGGTGAAGACGAGATGGTTACCGTCTGGAGAGAACGATGGGTAACGCTCGACACCGGGCAGCGTGGTGAGCGTGACGGCCCTTAGGACGTCAGGGTTCTCCGGACGTCGCCACGGTTGCCACACCAGCAACGCCACCGCCAGCAGGATGATGGCGGACGCACCGACGGCCCGGCGCCACGGGAAGGCGCGGCGCGTCGGGGACCGGGGCACCTCCGCGCGCACATCTTCCAGCGCCACCCTCAAATCCGCCATCGTCTGATATCGCCGGGCGGGGTCCTTGCGCAGACAACGCAGGATGATTTGCGTCAGCGAGAGCGGGAATGTCGCTGGCAGCGGCGGCGGCTCGCGGCCGACGATCGCGACGAGCGTCTCACTGAGAGAACCCCCGCTGAACGCCGGTACACCTGCGACCAGTTCATAGAGCACCGCGCCAAACGAAAAGATGTCGCTGCGGGCGTCGACGTCCTTTCCGTCCGCCTGCTCGGGTGACATGTACTGAACGGTGCCGAGGACCGCACCGGCCACGGTGTGCGCCGACATCGTTCGGGTCGGCGCGCCGGGATCCGCGGGCGCCGAAGCCCCGTTCGGTAAGTTTGGCGAGCCCAAAGTCGAGCACCTTCACATAGCCGTCACGCCGGAGCATGATGTTCTCCAGGCTTGACGTCCCGGTGCACGATCCCGGCCTCATGCGCCGCGGCCAGCGCCGACGCGACTTGCACCGCCACATGCAGCGCTTGCGCCGCTTCCATCCTCCCGCTGCGCCGGAGATGTTCGCGAAGGGTTACGCCCTCGACGTACTCGGTGGCGATGAAGTGATGCCCACCC
>CAVZVH010000026.1:0-890781 GCA_963778645.1 uncultured Chloroflexia bacterium | reverse complement strand
ATGTTTATGTGTCCATCTTCTTCGACGACGTATTGCTAGCCCGGAGCATACCTGGAGGTTCAAGTCCGTGATCTGACCCTTCTGAGGACTCCGGATACGCGCTCCTTCCAACAGCTCGCCATGCGGACTCCCAAAGGGAGACGCGACGCCGCCAACCTCGACGACAGCCCTCGCGAGAATCCGACGACTGCGCCACGTTTCTGACCAGTTCGGCCTCGAGGCCCTCATCCGTCTGTTGTAGTAACAACGCCAGCCGGCGAGCAACACGGTTCACGGGGTCGGTTATCTGGACCACCTCACGTATCGCGAGCAGAACCAAGCATGCCCAGAAGAGCGAAGCTGGCCAGACTAGGAGCTGTAGCCACTTTCCGAGAGCGAATCGTCCGATGTACCACCGCCTCACCTGTCACGACGACCAACAGGACTCCGATCGTCGCGGCTTGGTAGACGCGACTCGAGGAGGTGAGGTCACGTCGGAGCCGGGCCGTCAGCCCGCCAGACTCGAGCACAAATACCGTTAGTGCGAGTGCCAGCCCGATGATCGTGGCTTGTACCTGCCACAGGGCCAAGAACCCGTCCGCATCGAGGTTGGTTGGAGAGTTGCCCATGATGCCGAGAGCGCCGCGGTCATGTTCATCACCAGGACCGCGAATAGTGCAGCCCGAAGCGACGTCGGGCGAATGACCCGAGCGCGGACCGGACGCAACCGAGGGGCGTCTGTGATGGCCGACAGCTTTAGGGACGCGATCGCGCGTAGACGAAGCGAGTGCCGAGGCGACCACCGCCACAGAACCCCAGGTGGAAGTTCCACGACTGCATCTACGATTGAGCGGACACGACCCCGCGCGCTCACCACCGAACGACCTCGGATTTCAAGAGGTTCTATCCGGACTCCCCCGGACCCCGAGGCATTCAAACCCATTAGAGAGCGAGTAGTTGAGCGAAGTCGACTTCAGGCATGATCTCGATTTGCTGCCCGCGCTGGCGGAGATCCCGGGCCTTCCGCGCCTTCGCGGAGAGGTTCCTCGCCCGGGCGTAGTTTCCGGGCGTCCTGAAAGCCGATCACAAGAATGTTCGTGTGCTTGGTCACACCCGGCGCGGGCCGACCACCCGCAGCCGCAACTCGATCCCACGCAAATGCCCGCGTCATCGAACCGAGTGCCCCCGTAAAGACGACCTCGCGCCCGTAGAACGGGTGAGCTGGGTCGGCATCGGGGTTCGCGATCGGTATGTCTCCCAATCCGCCCGACCAGGTTCGATGACAGCCGCTCCAGAGGCTGGCGTTCATCGTGCCGATCTGACCCCGGGTCGCGATCGCGATGTCGTCGATGGTCGCCGCCCCGAAATGTAGCGCGATCGCGAGCATGATCGATGCCGCGGCGCGAGCGTCGGCATCGGGATCGTGATGGTGCTCGAACGGGACCCCGGCCGCATCGGCGACCCATGGCAACGAGTACGACAGGAGGTCCCATGTGACCCGCGAGAAGACGAGCGTGCACGCGTAGGACGCCTCGGGCCAGGCGAGGTCGCTCACATCGCACGCGTCGCGGATGACGCCCATGTCGAAGGCCGCGTTGTGGGCGACGAACGGGAGACCGTCGGCAAAGGCGAGGACTCTCGGGCAACCGCTGAGCGAACCGGGGCTGGCGATGGACCATCGCGGCGGTGATGCCGTGGATCCTGGATGTTGAACGGCTCGAACTCGTCGTGGCCCTCGGGCGGCCGCATCAGCCAGCGTCGCGTGTCGACCACGTTGCCGTCGACGACCTTGACGAGCCCAACCGCGCATGGGCTACCGCGGTACCAGTTGGCGGTCTCGAAGTCGATCGCGCAGAAGCTGAGCGCCATCCGGGTTGACCCTTCTCGGCTCGTGGCCCGCGTTAGCATGCTCTCGTGCGGAGCCCTTGACCATGTCCTTCCTACGGCGGCTCGTGACGAGGGACGAGCCGGAACAGTCGGCCGTCCAGCCGATCGATCTCGGGTGATCGGCGTGCGCGAGGTGCCGCCGGAGGCGCTGAAACTCGCGGCTTCGGGCGGGTCCCTCAATGTCGTGGGCGAGAGCCACTACCGCGACGCGATCGAGGCAGTCACCGACGGACCCAAGGTCGAAGGCATCCGGATGATCACGTGGGCGACACTCGTCGCGGAGCATGGCAATCCATACGACGCCCACGCAGTTGGGGTCTTCATCGACGGGCGCAAGGTCGGTCACCTAGCGAGAGAAGACGCGGGTGCCTTCTGGCCGCTCGTGGAGCGGCTTCAGTCAGCGGGGCGCGTGGCCTATTGCCGGGCGGACATCTACGGCGGCTGGAATACCTCGCCCGCCGATCGCGGCAACTACCGGGTGACTCTGTACGCCTCCGGACCCGACGGTCAGGCCGATCTGCTCGCAAGAGTTCTGGACGGGAAGTCGAAGGCTGAGATCGCCGCCGCACGACCCGCGCTCTCGCCTGGGAGTGAGACCGGTCCTGGCACCATTCGTGGCCACCATCATTCGGCCTGGCACGCCGAGGTCGACCGACTCCGCGACATCGGCGACCAGTCAGCCGCGGTCGGACTGCTTCTCGAAATCGTTGACGCGACGGAGGCCGAGTCTCGGTCCGAAGGCTTCGGTGTCGCGCCGGCAGGCCTACGAGGCGCTCGCGGTCATCTATCGACAGCGGAAGGATGCATCAAGCGAGGTGGCGATCCTGGAGCGCTTCGCGAGCCAACAACATGCCCCCGGCGCCCTCCCCCCGAAGTTGCTTGAGCGCCTGGCGAAGATCAGGCGCAAAGTGAGTTCGCCCGACTGACCGGCTCGCGCATCGCGGTCGCCCAGCCTGCCCACCGTTGGCAACGAACGTGGCAGCACCCCCGGGCGCAACCATCACCACACGGACACTCGACCGCACCGGACCGCACTAGACCGCACCAGCGGGACAGGCCAGTCGACCGGTGTGTAGCTCAGTCGACTATTTGCAATGTCCCGAGCGGTGGGGTCTCCCGGGAGGGCTCAGCGGCGATCCCTCTTCGAGCGCCGACCTCGGATGAGATACTGCCAGCAATAGGAGAGACATGGACTTCAACAGCATCCTCATCGGGTCCGAGGACCCGGCTCGCCTGGTCGAGTACTACACCAAGCTGCTCGGGGAGCCGACCTTCTCGGATGGCGGGTACACCGGTTGGCAGGTCGGGTCGGGCTTCGTGACGGTCGGGCCGCACTCCGAGGTCAAGGGCAAGAGCGTGCACCCGGGCCGGATCATCTGGAACATCGAGAGCAAGGACGTCAAGGGCGACTTCGAGCGGTTCAAGGCCGCCGGGGCGATCGTCATCGCCGAGCCGTATGGGTTCGACGCCGATCCCGGCCCGACGGCGTCGATCGCGACCTTCGCCGACCCCGACGACAACTACTTCCAGCTCATGAGCCCGATCGAGATGTAGGGACGTCGCCTACTTCGCGATCTCCCAGATGTGACCGGCCGGATCGGCGAAGCAGGCCGTTCGGATGCCCCATGGCCGATCCATCGGACCGTTGATCAGCTCCACGCCGCGCGCGGTCAGCTCGGCGCACGTGGCATCGACGTCATCGACGGTGATCGTGAACTGCAGGCGCGACCCGGCCTCGCGAGGTGCCACCGCGGCAGGCCCGATGAGCCCGCTGCGCCTCCTCGACCTTGAGCAGGTTGATGAGCGTGTTGCCGAAGTCGAAGACGGCCGACGCGTCGTCCTCGTAGTGGATCGGTAGGCCGAAGACCTCCTGGTAGAACGCCTTCGTCGCCGCCAGGTCCTCGACGAACAGCGTGATGGCACTGATCCCGCTCGGCCACGAACCCATGTTCCGCACCTCATCTCGGACCGGCGGCCATGCAGAGGCACCCGCGTCGGTTCCGACAACCAGGTAGACAGCGGTCGCGACTCGAACTCATCGGTCGCACAGCCGCTGCCCTCGACGGACCCACCGATGACTTCCGGGACAGCGACCTGTCTGTTGGGTATCGTCGACAGCAGGCATTCACGGGAAGGAGCCGAGCCATGACCACCGACTGGACCACCGAGACCAAGGGCACCGGTCAGTACGCCGACGTCAACGGGATCAACCTCTACTACGAGACCCACGGCTCCGGCCGGCCGCTGATCCTGCTCCACGGCGGGCTCGGGTCGGGCGAGATGTTCGGGCCGGCGCTGCCGGCGCTCGCTGCGAAGCACCAGGTGATCGCGGCCGACCTCCAGGGTCATGGCCGGACGGCGGACATCGACCGGCCGATCAGGACCGAACTCATGGCCGAGGACATCGCCGCCCTCATCACCCACCTCGGCCTCGAGAAGCCCGACGTCATGGGCTATTCGCTCGGCGGCGGCGTCGCCGTCCACCTCGCGGCACGACATCCGGAGCTGGTCCGTCGGCTCGTCGCCGTGTCGATCAATCTGACGCCCGACGCGATCTATCCGGAGATGCGCGCACAGCAGGGCCAGGTCAACGCCGCGGCGGCCGAGTTCATGAAGGACACGCCGATGTACCAGCTCTACCAGCGGGTCGCGCCGCGGCCCGAGGACTTCGGGAAGCTGCTCGACAAGATCGGCGACATGATGAGCGAAGACTACGACTACACCGAGGTGGTCCGGTCGTTGCAGGTGCCGACCCTGATCGCTTTCGGCGATGCCGAAATGGCGCCGCCCAGCCACGCCGTCGAGATCTTCAAGCTGCTCGATGGTGGCCTCCGCGACGGCGGCTGGCAGGGCGAAGGTCGGCCGAAGGGCGGCCACGCGCTCGCGATCATCCCGGGGCGCACGCACTACGACGTGTTCGCGTCACCGGTCCTGGCGGCAGCGGCGCTCGATTTCCTGGAGGCGCCGGAAGCCTAGGTTCGTCGGACGGCGAGGTCGGCGAAGCCGCGGATCCCGTCGTCGCGGCGTGGCCGCGCAGTCGCGGCGAAGCCGCGGAACCCTGCGGCTAGAACCCGCCGAAGTCCCCGAGGTCGCCGCCGCCGAGATCGCCGCCGCCAAGGTCACCCTGGTCGGTCCAGCCGGCGTCGGTGCCCTCGGCGCCGGCATCGCTCCCGGTGGCGTCCTGCTCCGACCCCGCGTCGGCATCGCTGCCGCCGTCCGAGTCGAAGAACGACTGCGCGATCGCGGTGCCGATGAAGCTCGCGGCAATGGTCGTCAGGAAGAAGCTGCCGAGCCCGGGCCCGGCACTCGATCCCCAGGCTCGTTCGATCGTGCCCGGTTGACGAACCTCGGCACGCGTCGCGGTCCGTGCCAGCGACGCTGGATCGTCTCCCTGGATCTCGCTCGCCGGGACCTCCCGCGCCAATGCCTGCAGGGCCTGGCGACGCTGGTCCGGTGTCAGCCGCGCGAACGCCTCCTCGTGCGCCCGTTCGATGTCCTCGGGCGGGGCCGTCGCCAGCATGTACCGGTAGCGCTCTAGGGCCTGATCGTCTGTCATGGGATTCGCTCCTGCCTTGATGGTCTCGATTATCGCGCCTTAGGACGTAGGCGGCCGCCAAGTCGATAGCCTGCGCGGAGCGGCCAGGGCTAGGGTCGGTCTGCCTCCTGGTCGCCAGGCGGCGGGACGGACCCGTCCGGCCACGCGGCGATGCAGACGCGATTGCCCGCGCGATCGGCGAGGATCCAGGCCCCCGGCGCCGCCGACTCATCCACGATCCGGCCGCCGGCGGCGATCGCCGCCGCGAGCCGCGCCTCGACGTGCTCGCGGGCGACCGACACGTCCAGGTGCATGGCGTGGCGCAACGGCTTAGCCTCGGGCGAGGTCCTGCATCCATACCGTCGAGCTGTGTCCGAGCGGGTCGACGGCGTTGTCGTCGGACATCGGGTCGTAGCCGAGCACCGCGCGCCAGAACCCGACGTCGATATCGTCGGGCTTGGCGGCGATCGCCAGCTGGACCTCCTGTACGGCCCCGAGGTCGGCGGGCGCGCCGTGCGCTTGGGCGACCGCGGAGGCAGCGCGTGCGAGTTCGACGTGCTGCGTTTCGAGCCGCCACATGTCGCGCGTCAGTCGGACGGTGAGGGCATGATCGCCGATCGTCAGCAGCGTCCCTGACCCCGCAAACGCCGGCACCGCCGCGATCGCCTGGGCCAGCCGCGCGGCCTCATCGATCGACTTGACGCGGAAGACCGCCGTCGCGCCGCCGTGCAGGACGACCCAGTCGTGGACGCCCTCCGCGGCGAGGAAGTCCGCCCCAGCCCTGCTCGCTCATCGTCGGTCAGTATCGCCGGTCTTCGCGTGATCCACTTGGGACTCTCGAACCGTTTCACTTGCGTCTGCCCTATCTCGTCTTGTGTGTGAGACGAGAAAGGAGGCCCAACCATGCGGGTCTTTGTTGCTGGCGCGAATGGCGCCGTGGGTCGGAGGCTCGTGCCGATGCTGGTGGCTCGCGGCCACCACGTGACGGGCACGACGACGAGCGAGAAGTCGACTGCAGCGATCCGGGCGATCGGTGCCGAGCCGGTCGTCGTCGACGGACTCGATGCCGTCGGGATCGGCGAGGCGGTGGCGAAAGCCGAGCCGGATGCCATCATCCACGAGATGACGGCCCTGTCTGGCGCTCCTGATTTCCGCCACTTCGACCGTTGGTTCGCCCTGACGAATCGGCTGCGGACGGAGGGCACGGAGCATCTCCTCGCCGCGGCGCAAGCCAGCGGCGTCAAGCGGTTCGTGGCCCAGAGCTTCACCGGCTGGAGCAACGCCCGCACCGGAAGCTGGATCAAGACGGAGGACGACCCGCTGGATCCGCACCCGGTCAAGGCGCAGATCGAGACGCTCGCGGCGATCAAGTTCCTCGAGCGCGCCGTGCTCGAGGCGCCGCTCGAGGGGATCGTCGTCCGCTACGGCGGCCTCTATGGCCCGGGCTCGTCCGAGACGCTCGGCGAGATCCTCCGCAAGCGCATGTTCCCGGTGATCGGGAGCGGGGCAGGGTACGTGTCGTCGACCCACATCGACGACGCGGCCGCGGGCACGCTCGCCGCCCTGGAGCGCGGTCGGCGCGGCATCTACAACATCGTCGATGACGAGCCGGCGCCGTCCCGAGTGTTCATCCCGGCGATCGCCGAGGCCCTCGGGGCGCCGAAGCCGCTCCGGATCCCGGCATGGCTCGGCCGGTTGCTCGCAGGGGACGTGGCGGTGACGATGATGACCGAGGGCCGCGGATCGTCGAACGCGAAGGCGAAGCGCGACCTGGGCTGGCAGCCGATCTGGCCGAGCTGGCGAGACGGCTTCCGCCACGGCCTGGACACGCCGGTGCCCCTGCCGCCGCGGGCGGCCGAACCAGCCGCCGACCGGAAGGAGACGACCGCCGCGTGACGCGAAGCCCCACCAACGCCAGGGACGACGTCGCGGAGGCCTATGTCGACCTTCGGCCGCTGCTGTTCTCGATCGCCTACCGGATGCTCGGGAGCGTCAGCGAGGCCGAGGACATCGTCCAGGAGGCCTTCATCCGCTACCAGCGGGCGCTCGCCGACGGCACCGCCGTGGAGTCGCCCAAGGCGTACCTGTCGGCGATCGTCACGCGCCTCGCGATCGACCACCTCAAGTCGGCTCGCGTCCGGCGCGAGACGTACGTCGGGGAATGGTTGCCGGAGCCGCTCGTGACCGACCAGGGCGCCGGCGCCGGCGACCCGGCCGAGCACGCCGAACAGGCCGATACGCTGTCGATGTCGTTCCTCGTCCTGCTCGAGCGGCTGACCCCGGTCGAGCGGGCGGTCTTCCTCCTCCACGATGTCTTCGACTACGACTTCGAGGAGGTCGGCAGGATCGTCGGCAAGACGGCGGCGACGTGCCGCCAGCACGCGGTCCGGGCTCGTCGGTTCATCGCCGAGAACCGGCCGCGGTTCGACGCGACGGACGAAGAGCGCGACGAGCTCGTTGGGCGGTTCTTCGCCGCGGCGGATCGCGGCGATGTCGACGGTCTCATCGAGTTCCTCGCCGAGGATGTGATCGTCTACGGCGACGGCGGCGGCAAGGTGCCGCAGTGGAACGAGCCGATCGTCGGCCCGGCCAAGGTCGCCCGGCTCTTCTCCCGCCTGGGCAGGCAGATGCGGGCGATGGGTGCGCTGCTCGAGCGGCATCGCATCAACGGCCAGCCGGGCGTGGTCTTCCGCGGCCCGCGTGGTGGCGTGTTCTCGGTGATGTCGGTGGAGGTCGTCGACGGCCGGATCGCGACGATTCGCTCGGTCGTGAACCCGGACAAGCTGGGCCACCTGGGGCGCGTCGAGAGTCTCCGTGACGTCCTCCACGGGGCCGCCGACACGAGACCCGTCTAGCCGCTGCGATCAGCCCGCGGCGCTAGAGCGCGACTTCGAGGCCGTAACGCGCCGTGAGCTCGGGCACCCAGGCCATATCGATCGTCGTCCCGAACTCGACGGCGAGCGCGTCCAGGCGGTCGTCCGTCATCTCGTCGCGCGCGGCGAGGTCGGCCATCCGGCGGAACATGTGCTCGAAAGCGCCTGGGCGTCAGCAGTTCGATGATGCGCGCGGGCTCCGGTCCGGCGTTCCAGAAGGTGTGCATCAGGCCGCGCGGCTTGAGGATCAGGCTGCCGGGCTCGGCGGCGAACTCGTCGTCGCCCACGCGAGCGCCGATCCGACCAGCGAGGACGTAGGACCACTCGTCCGTACCGCTGTGGACGTGCGGCGGGACCATGTAACCGGCGGCGACCGCCATCTCCGTGATCGACAGGGCACCGAGCGTGGTCTCGGTCGGTACCTTCACCGTCGTGTCGATGGGTCCGTCCCAGACCTTCCGCTCTCCTGCCCGGGCTCGACGAGGAATCGCGTCCGCTCGACGACCGTCATGACTGGCCTCCGCACTATTGGGTGCACATCGATGTGCAATGATGTGTGCACGATAGCTCCGGCGCCGGCCGTGGTCAATACTTTTGGTGCACATGACTGAGCAGACGAACCCGGACGGAACGAGATCGGCGCGGCGGCCGTACCGGATGGGCCGGCCGCCAGGCCGCGGTCGCGCAGACGCGCGAGCGCATCGTCGCGGCGGCGTTCGACCTCCACGCGACCATCGGGCCATCGCGAACCACCGATCCGCGCCATCGCCGATCGCGCGGGTCTTCAGCGACACACGGTCTACGCACACTTCCCCGACCTCGAGTCGCTGTACGAGGCATGCACGGCTCATGGCATCCGCGCGACCGGCATGCCGGTCCCGGACGAGTGGCGCGCGATCGAGGCACCCGTGGATCGGCTGCGGCACGGCTTGACCGAGATGGTCGCCTGGTACCGGGCGAACGAGCAGATGCTCGGCAACGTCCTCTTCGATGTCGACCCGGACGCGCCGCCACCCTCGACGCCGGATCCGTTCGAGGTGCGGATGGGCGCCATGCTCGACGCCCTGATGGAGGGCTGGCAGGTCGTCCCCTACCGTCGAGCGCTCACTCCGGGCAGTCGTCGACCACGCCCTCGCCTTCACGACGTGGCGATCGTTGCGAAATCGTGGCGGCTTGCCGGATGACCAGGTCGTGGGAGTCCTGGTCGGTCTCGTGACGCGGGTCGCGGAGGGGTCGATCCCGGCAAGCCGGTGATGTTGACGGACGAGACGAGAGCCGGCCCGAAGGCCGGCTCTCGTGCTGCTACCCGCCGATGCGGTCAGTGCGTTCGTGGCGGGGTCGCGGTCGTCGTCCTCGAACCCATGAACTGCTCGAGCCGTCGGAGGGCCTCGGCGGTCGTCATCACCTTCGGGAAGCCTTGCCTGGCCGACTCCGGGACCGTCGAGCGGAACGTCGGTGGCTTGCGGAGTTTGGTCGCTTGCTCCCACGCATAGGCGAGGGCGATGAGCTTCGGCTCGTCCCACTTGCCGCCGATGAACGACACGCCGACCGGCATCCCGAACGCGGAACCGGCCGTCACGGTGATGTTCGCGTAGCCGGCGATCGCCGCCGGTGACGACGAGCCGATGGTGAAGTGGTCGCCGTTGATCAGGTCGGTCGTCCACATCGGTTCACTGGTCGGCGCGATGATCGCGTCGAGATCGTGGGCGGCCATGGTGTCGTCGATCGCGTGCCGGGCGATGGAGTTCGCCGTCTCGCGAGCTTCGATGTAGGCCGGGTCGGTCAACGGGCCCATCGACTGGGAGATCTCGAGGATCTCCTGGCCGAACCACTTGAGTTCCTTGTTCGGGTGCGCGTTGTTGAAATCGATCACGTCCTGGAGCGAGTTCGGCTGGTTCGCCGGGAGCGCGCCGAGGTACGCATCCAGGTCGTGCTTGAACTCGTACAGGAGCGCGGTGAACTCGGGCTCGTAGGCCGGCTCGATCGGGATGTCGGCGGGATCGACGATGGTCGCGCCGAGGGCCGCCAGTCGGGCGATCGTGGCCTCCATGATCGCGTCGGTCTCTGGGCTCAGGCCGAAGTTGCCCTGCCGCCAGACGCCGATCCGCGCGCCGGCGAGGGCGTCCTTGTCGAGGAACTGGGTGTAGTCGGCGAAGACGTGTCCGGTGCTGGTCGCGGTGACCGGATCCGACGGATCGACCCCGGTCATGACGCCGAGGAGGACCGCCGCATCCGTCACGTTGCGGGTCATCGGGCCGGCCGTGTCCTGCTGCGCGGAAAGGGGCACGATCCCGGATCGGCTGGCCAACCCGAGACTCGGCTTGATGCCGACCAACCCGTTCGCGCCGGCCGGACAGACGATCGAGCCGTCCGTTTCGGTGCCGATCGTCACGGTCGCGAGGTTCGCCGCGGCGACGACGCCTGACCCGGAGCTGGATCCGCACGGATTCCGATCGAGCGCGTACGGGTTGTTCGCCTGACCGCCGACCCCGCTCCAGCCGCTGGACGACTGGAAGCCGCGGAAGTTCGCCCATTCGGACAGGTTGGCCTTGCCGAGGATGATCGCCCCGGCGGCCCGCAATCGGCCGACGATGAACGCGTCGGGCGGCGAGCTCGTCTTGAGCGCCAGCGAGCCGGCGGTCGTCCGCATGCCGGTCGTGCCGATGTTGTCCTTGACGATGACCGGGATGCCGAGCATCGGGAGCTCGACGCCATTCCGCCTCGCTCGATCGGCGAAGCGGGCGTCGGCGATGGCGGTCTTGCTGACGGCGATGACCGAATCGAGTCGTCCGTCGAGGCGGTCGATCCGCCGGAGGTAGAACCGGACGAGGTCGACCGACGAGAGGCGGCCGTCGTCCATGAGCCGTTGCAGCCTGGGGATCGTGGTGGTGTCGAGGTTGATGCCGTGCAGCCGCGTCGATGGCGGCCCGGCGGCGAGGCCAGGGCTGACCCCGACGCCGGCGGTCACCGTCATCAACATCAGGAGCGTGAGCAAGACGAGCCAACGACGACCCAACCGAGTCATGGCGTGCCTCCCTAAGGGCAGGCCGCTCTCGCTGATCGGCGGACGAGCTCGCCACACGGGGAACTGGGTCGGGGCGAAACTCCGGGGGATGCGTCGCGGCCCTGCGGGTACCGTGAACCCGCGGCCGGGACGTGTCAAGTTGACGGGCGCGAGACCTCGGCGCGCCCCCGAAATCGGGCGCCGATGGACCCTGGTTAGAGCTCGACGCCCTCGCCGAACCGGCCGCGGTCCTCCGGGCGGATCAGCGGCTTCTCGCCGCGGACCTTGAGCTCCTGCACGGACCAGGTGTTGCCGTCCGGGTCGCTGAAGCCGAAGAAGGTGCCGCCGTCGCGCTCATCGAACTTCATGATCTCGCTGGCTTCGACGCCGCGATCGAGCAGCTCCTGACGGGCCGCCTGCGCGTCGGCGACCACGAGCTGCAGCCCGCGCATCGAGCCGGGCGCCATCTCCCGCTGCGACGGCAGGTCGCCGAAGACGATCGAGCACCCGGAGCCTTGCGGCGTCAGCTGCACGACGTGCATGAACTCGTTCGTCGTGTCGTGGTCGAGGTGGAAGCCGACCTTGTCGCGGTAGAACGCGATCGATGCATCGATATCGCTGACGGGAAGGATCACGACCTCCAGGGTCCAGTCCATCGGGCTCGTCCTTTCGCTAGTTGGCGGCGCCGACCGCCCGCCGCACGAGTGACCGGACCACGCCGATCGACAGGTACCCGGTCAGATCGTGGTTGCCCTTCGAACGGTTATTCACCTCCTCGTCCACGATCAGGTTGCTGGGCTTGAACTCGTCACGGAGCGTGGCCTCGATCGCGACCGGGTCGAAGCGATCCGCGAAGTTGGCCCACTCCGTGACCTTGGCCGGGATCGGGTTGGGTCGGCCGGCGCCGTTGCGCAGGCGCTTCTGCACGTTGTCGATCCCGAGCGGGCAACCGATGGTGACCAGGACCCCCGGCTGGCGGTCCTTGAGCGCCGGATCGGACAGGACGTCGTAGGTGACGATCGTGCCGAGGCTGTGCGCGATGACCACGTCCGGCGCCGGTCCCTCCAGCAGCGCCTTCCGGACCGGCGCCTGCATCGCGGGCGCGAACCCGTTGAACAGGTAGTCGACCACGTCGCTCGCGAAGTGCCCGACGATCTTGCGGAAGAGGAAATCCGGGAACCCGATCCCGAGTGCGCCTGCGGATGTGCGGCGTGCCATGCGATCGGCGTGCTTGTAGAACTCGGTCACGAGCTCGGTGGCGGCCCGACGTGCGGCCGGTGACGCCGCCCCGAGCGGTCCCTTCTTACGACTCGAGAGGGCGGCCCTGACGATCGTCTCGGCCGCCTCCTCGGGGCTCAACGTGCGACTCGCCGCGTGGGTGACCGCGGCCTGTCGCCGTGCGCGGCCAGCGCCACTTGCGGCCGCGCCGAGCGCGCTCCCGGCGGCCGGCCAGCGCACCTGCGAGTAGCGTGCGACACGGGACGTCGAGAACGGACCATCGAAGAGGGCTTTGTCGATCTCCGCCTTGAGGTCGGCCGCCGAATTCTGCGGCCCGGCTCCATGGACGAACACGAGATTCTTGGTCGCCACGTCCGAACTCCCCTCAGGTCTGCGATATTCCCAAGACGGCGGGAGTCTACCCTCTCACTGTCTCTGGTCGATCATCAGCGGAGCAGATCGAGTGGGCACGATGGCCATGCGACGAGTCGAGATCGTCGCGCAGGATCCGAGCGTCCGGCGGAACGGCAAGATCGTCACGGCCTGGGTCACGATCCCGTACGAGGCGGTAGATCCGGGCCCGATGGGCTATGCCGTCCACGTGGTCGACTACGACGCCTCGAGCCAGACGATGTACGACCCCGCGGAGATGGGGACGGCCGAGGAAGTCCCGGCCCCGGCGACCGACCAGATCCTGAGCGACCCCGCGTTCCATGCCCGCAACGCGTATGCGCTGGTCATGCGCACGCTCCATCGCTTCGAGTTCGCCCTTGGTCGGCGCGTGGCATGGGGCACCGGCGGTCCCCAGCTGAAGGTCATCCCCCACGCGTTCGAACAGGCGAACGCGTACTACTCCGAGGAATCGGAGTCGCTCGTGTTCGGCTACGTCCGTTCATCACACGCGCCGACGTTCTTCGGCCTCTCGCACGACATCATCGTCCACGAGACCACGCACGCTCTCCTCGATGGCCTGCGCGATGGGTTCACGCATCCGTCATCGCCGGACCAGGCCGCGCTCCACGAAGGACTCGCCGACATCGTCGCGCTCCTGTCGGTCTTCTCGCTGCCCGAGATCCTCATCCCGTTCGTCGACGAGATCCCGGGTCGCCCCGCGGGGAGCCGCCGGAACAGGCCACCGGCCGGGATGCTGGAACGGGACGCCGTCGATCGCGACCGATTGACGCAGACGGTCCTCTTCGGTCTCGCCGACGAGCTGCGCGGCGATGCCCCGGAGGCCCGGGTCAACGCACTGCGCCGCTCGACCCTGATCAAGCCCGCGAAGGACCTGCTCGACCAGTTCGAGTTCGAGGAGCCGCATCGCCGTGGCGAGGTCCTGGTGGCAGCCGTCCTCAATGCGTTCCTGGATGCCTGGGTCGAGCGGGTCGTGGCCGGCCTGAGTCCGGAGACGAGATACGTCAGTCGCGAGCGCGTCGCCGAGGAAGGCGCCACGATCGCCGAGATCCTCCTGACGATGGCGATCCGCGCGATCGACTACACGCCGCCCGAACACATCGAGTTCGGGGACTACCTGAGCGCGCTGCTCACCGCCGATCGCGAGGTCCGGGCGGACGACACGCGGTATCACCTCCGGGACCGGCTCCTTTCCTCGTTCGCCGCGTTCGGGATCGAGCCCGCCTCGGGCACTCCGGACGGGACCTGGGAGCCGCCGAAGACGCGGCTCGGGCGGTTCGGGACCCACCTGACGAGCCTGCAGGACGACGCCACGGAGGCGTTCCGCCTGGTCTGGGCGAACCGCGTGCCGCTCGGCCTGGACAAGGAGGCGTTCACGCGGGTGATGAGCGTCCGCCCGGCGTTCCGGATCTCGCCCGAGGACGGCTTCCACATCCGCGAGACCGTCGTGGAGGTCACGCAGTACCTCAAGATCCCCGCCTCGTCGCTGGCCGACTACCACCTCAGGAAGCCGCCGGGCATGCCCGACGATCAGGACGTCGTGCTACGCGGCGGGACCACGCTGATCCTCGACGAATACGGCGACCTGAAGTACTCGGTCTACAACCCTGTGCCGAGTCGGAAGGAGCGCCAGAGCATCGATCGGCGCGATCGGGCGCAGAAACGGCTCGACTTCCTGTGGGAGAACGGGTTCCTCGACGTGGGCGCCTCCCTCGCGAAGAGCCTGCCAGCGCTCCACCGCGCCCGACTCGTCGATGCGGCCTTCGGCAAGAGCGGTGGCAAGCGGCCGGTCAAGACGACGCGCGAGGAGGCGTGGACATGACCCGCCCGACGAGCCTCAAGATCTATGCCTACAACGTCGGATTCGGCGATTGCTTCCTCCTGCAGTTCCAGTATCCGGACACGACGCGGAAGCACGTGCTCATCGACTTCGGTTCGACGAAGCTCCCCACGAGTGGTCCGAAGACGATCGCCGACGTGGCCAGGAAGATCGCCGACCATTGCGGCGGGAAGCTCGACATGGTGGTCGTGACCCACCGCCATGCGGATCACGTCTCGGGCTTCAATGGCACCAGCGGGAAGATCATCGCGAGCCTGGATCCTGAGCTCGTCGTCCAGCCCTGGACCGAGGACCCGGAGATCGATCCGGACGCCACCGCGCCCGCGGGATCGAGCCCGGGAGGTCAGGCGCTCGCCGCGAGGCGTCGGGCTGCCGCGGTCTCGCTACGGGAGATGCACACGGTCGCGAGCCGCGTTCGGTCGCGCGCGGCGCACCTGCAGAAGGCAGTGACCGAGCAGAAGGCCGATCACGTGCCGAAATTGCTGGCCGAGGAGATCCGCTTCATCGGCGAGACGAACATCAAGAACCCGGCGGCGGTACAGAATCTCATGACGATGGGCAAGAAGCGGGTGTACGCGAGCTTCGGGACCCGCCTGCCGATCGCCTCGGTGTTACCGGGCGTGAAGATCAAGGTGCTCGGACCGCCGACGCTCGAGCAGGCGCCCGGCATCGCGAGCCTCGCGAGCAAGGACGCGACGGAGTACTGGCACCTGGCGGCGACGATGTCCCGTCGCGCCGGCTCGGACGAGACGGAACCGCTGTTCGCCGACGCCGAAGCAGGTCGACGTCCCGCAGGTCGCCCAGTGGTGTCGTCGCCGCAGATCAACAAGATGAGCGCGGAGGACTCTGCTCTTGCGCATCGTGCGCAGCGTCGACGACGCGCTCAACAACACCAGCCTCATCCTGCTGTTCGAGGTCGGTGGCACGAAGCTGCTCTTCTCCGGCGATGCGCAGATCGAGAACTGGCGGTACGCGTTGTTCGGGGCTCAGACCAGTGCCGAGATCCAGAAGGAACTCAAGGACACGCTGCTCTACAAGGTCGGCCACCACGGCAGCCTGAACGGCACGCCCAAGACGCTGTGGAACGGCTTCGATCGCCGGAAGAAGCCACCGGAGACGCCGGGCCGGCTCCTGACGCTCATCTCGACGCTCGGGGGCAAGCACGGCAAGGCCACTCGCGGCACCGAGGTGCCGCGCGGCAAGCTGATGGATGCCCTCGAGGCCGAGTCGGACCTGTCGAACACCCAGACCTTGCGGAGCAAGAAGGAGTTCTGGCGAGAGGTCGACATCGCCTTCCCGCCGTGACCCAGGGCCTGGCCCGCGGTCCGGCCTAGCCCTCGGTGATCACGACCAGCTTGTCGGTCGCCGATTCGGCGCCCCAGACCTCGCCGGGTCGACCCAGCAGCTGGCGGACGGCGGCATCCGGGCTCGGCAGCTCGATGGCGTCGAAGGTCTCGCTCACCGGATCGAAGCGGACGATGGCGTTGGCCCCGAAGTCGGTCAGCCAGACGATGTCGCGCTCATCGACATAGACGGCGTACGCCTGCGGGCCGTCACCGGGCAACCGCCACTCCTGCCAGGTCCCGCTCGCCGGATCGTGGACGCCGACCTGGCCGGCGTCCCACTCGCTCACCCAGATCCGCCCCTGCGAATCCGACCAGACGCGTCGAGCGCCCTGGCCTGACGTCGGCGGTTCGGCGATCGTGGCCGCGTCGGTGGCCGGATCGATGCGGGCGATGTGGCTGCCGGCGAGCGAGGCGTACCAGACGTCCCCGGCCGGGGTCGCGGTGATGCCGTATGGACCGCGGCCCTCCGGGTCGTCGCGCACGGCCATGTCGCCGGTCGCGGGGTCAAGCCGGCCGTAGATCCCGGTCTGACCGGTGAACCAGAGGATGCCGGACGGGTCGAAGACGGCCGTATTGAGGTTGGCACCCGACCGGTCCGGCGGGAGCTCGAAGACGCGGACCTCGTCGGTCGCCGCATCGACACGAACGATCGCGTTCAACCCGCCGTCCGTGATCCAGGCCGCACCGTCCGGACCGGTGATGACGCCATGCGGCGCCGATCCCGCCCCGAGCGGGATCTCGCGAATGTCGCCGGTGGCCGGATCGAGGTGGCCGAGGACACCCTTCCGCTGGCCCGTGTACCAGATGCCGCCATCGACCGCGGGGGCGACGTCGTGCGGATGCGAGCCCGCCGGGACGTCGAACTCTCGTGCGGCCAGGGTGATCGGTCCGGCTGGGGCGCTGGCTGTCGGAGCTGACGTCGCTGGTTGGGCGGCCGTCGTCGGCTCGGGCGAGTCGGTCGGGCTGATGGCCGTCGTCGGCCCGGGCGATACGGAGGCGGCCGAGTTCGTCTCGGCGCCGCAGGCACCCAGGAGGAACGCGCTGATCGTCAGAGCGAGCACGCGCCGGTGCGGCGTCCGAGGCGACCCCGTCGCCGTGGATCCCGGCATGGGCCTAGTCTGCCTCAAGGCCGGAAAACTAGGGCTGGTGGGTCAACCCGAGGACACCGGCGATCGCCTCCGGCTCCAGTCGATACCTCGTGTCCGGGCCGCCGAAGAACTCGTGGTCCCGGATCAGGTGGGCGGAGAGCTCGAACCCGGCGAGGCGACGTCCTGACGGATCGGTGACGAAGAACCGGTTCGCCGTGGGGCGACTGCCCAGCCCGACCGGGCAAGGTTCGAACTCCTCCGGCGCCCATGGGCAGGTCACGAACCCGCGCTCGCGCAGGATCTCCACATGATGCTCGCCCACCGACGCGGGCCTGCCGATGTCACTGTCGGCCCCGGCTTCGAGCAGCTCCCCCAGGCGCGCACCGATCGCCCGCGGGTCAAGCCCTAACCGTCGGGTCGTCTCGGTATCCACGGCCTGGACGGCGAGCAACGAGGTACCCGGACGGAGGAAGCCGGGCCCATCCCATGCGCCCGGCTGCATCCGTCGTTCGATCTCGGCCGTGTCCGCCATGGACTCCTATCCGGTTCGCTCGCGTGGCTCCTTGCGTTCCGCTTGGCGCCCGCTTGGGAACCGCTTCTCGCCAAGGAACGGCTCGAACACCCGCTCGGAGGCTGCGACGACCTCGGCCGATTTGAAGGCGACCTCGCCGTCCTGGACCGTGTACACCATGATGTACGCGGGCTGCAAGAACGACTGGCGGTCCGAGATCCCCAACTCGAAGTAACCGAAGCTTGCCTTCGTGACGGTCGTGTCGCCGCGAACCTTCTTGGCGACTCGCTCCATCGCTTCGTTCGCTTGTCCGGCGTCGAGGATCTTGACCTCGTCGGCCCGCTCGGCGATCGGTCGCCACACGCTCCGGAACCCGGCCACCTCGCCCTCGCCGTCCACGTTGATCATGGCGAATCCGCCTGGACCCTCGACCGCGACGCCTTCGATCGACCGCCCGAAGAGCACACCCGCGTCGAGGGTCGACTCGACCCGCTCGTCGCTGTCGGGAGCTCCGCCCGCCATTCGCAGGTGGGTCACTCGTCGGAGGGTGGCGTCCTGCAACGCCACGAGCTGGCTCCGCTCGACGAAGCCGCGCGCGATGTCCGCCGCCTTGTCGTCGTCCAGGTCGAACGACTCGGTCACTGACTGCTGGTACCGCTCCCGATGGTGGCCGGTGATGCCGCCGGACTGACTATGGATCGCTAGGTTGAACAGGCCTTCCTGGTACATGGTCCAGTCATCGGAGATGCAGGTCTCGCTCGGCTTGCCCGTGAGGCCCATCTGCCCGGCGAGGTTTGCGAGCTGTTTCGCGGACTCAGGAAACGAGGCTGGCTCGGCGAGCCGGTACACAGGGAGCGAGTCCGGGACGCCCTCTGGCAGTTTCTCAACGTACACGAGGCTCATGTCAGTTCTCCAGGTCTTGTGTCGTCGATGTCAGGCTGCGCATCAGCTCCGCCACTTCCATTGGAACCAGGTGATCTGGTTGTTCGGGATGTCGCCGAAGCCCGAGAAGATGCGCTCGTTGTTCAGCCGATTCACCGCGTCTGAGGCCGTGCGACCTGCCGCCATCGCGACGGGATTGTCGTCGAGCCAGAACGAGTAGCACTCATCGAGCCACGCATTGGAGAGCACGTCGTTGTTGCCCGCCCTCCGACCGAAGTTGTAGCCGCGACCGCCGGTCCACCACGAATCCGACACCAGATCGGTGAACGCGAAGATCTGGTGCAATCCCTGGAACGTGTTCTGCCACACCGCGATGACGTTGCGGCTGAGCTCCAGGCTGTTGCAGGCGTCGATGCACAGGTATTCGAGGTTCCAGTTGTCCCCGTAGCGGGCCTGGTTGGATCGCCAGGTGCAGGCCCCGACCTGCGACCCAAACCAGCCTCGGAAGATGTTGTCCGAGCCCGTCGACCCATGCGACGAGAAATGGACGAAGTCGACGTTGTCCGCCCAATTGCGATCGTCCCCGCCGAAGCTCACGTCCCGGAAGTCCTGTTCCCAGGCGTTCGCGTTGCCCCAGTTGAACGTGGCCACGTGGCCACGCGAGGTCATGCCATTCAGAAATCCTTCGGACGTCTCATCGCACCAGTCGAGCGTGTTCTGGGTGCACGGCGCCGGAAAGATGTTGATCCATTCGACTCCGACAGCGACCATGGGTACCTCCTGTCCGCCTGGGTCTGTCCTGGCAGGAGGTCGACCTGGCCCCCTGGCTCGCCCGAGTCCCGTCGGGACAGAGGGCCGACGGGCAGGCGACCGCTCGTCATGGCGGCCGGAGCGAGATGCGTGAAGCCTGCGCCAGGCCCGTCTTTGCAACGTCTCAGGCCGTGGACGACGTGGACGAAGGTCGGGCCCTTGCCCTCCCGCACTACGGTGTGCGCGTGGACCTTCGACCCTTCGGCCGCACCGGCGTCGAGCTTCCCGTCGTGGGGCTCGGGACGTGGCGCGTGTTCGATGTGCCGCCAACGCAGCAGACCGGCGCCGATGACGTCGTCGCTGCGGCACTCGACGCCGGTGTTCGGGTCGTCGACACCTCGCCGATGTACGGCCGCGCGGAGGCAGTCCTCTCGCACGCCCTGGTCGATCGCCGACGTGGGGCATTCGTCGCCACGAAGGTGTGGACCAGCTCCGGCGAGGAGGGTCGTCGACACCTGTCCCGCCAACTCGGTTGGTTCGGTGGCCGGGTCGACCTGCTCCAGGTCCACAACCTGCTGGCCTGGCAAGAGCACCTCGATTGGATGGAACGCGAACGCGCGGTCGGCAACATCGGCTGGCTCGGCGCGACGACCTACGATCCATCGGCGTTCGGCGAGCTCGAGCGCGTGATGCGGAGCGGCCGCATCCATGCGGTCCAGGTGCCGCTGAATCCCGTCGAACGCGAGGCCGAGGAACGGATCCTGCCGCTCGCGGCCGAGTTGGGACTGGGCGTGCTCGTCATGCGTCCGTTCAGCGAGGGCGGGCTCCTGCGGCGGCCGTTCCCCGCAACGCTGTCGGCCAGCGGGCTCACCGGGTGGCCGGAGGCGCTCCTGCGATGGTGCCTCGCGGACGAGCGCGTGACCGTCGCGATCCCGGCGACCACGCAGCCGGAGCACGTGGTTGCGAACGTGGAGGCAGCGTCACTCCCCGTGCTCGAACCTGAGGTGCGCGACCTCGTCGGCCGCCTGGCGGCCTCCTAAGCTCCCTCAGCCCTTGTCCCGACCCTCGGCCATCGCCACGCGGATCTCGTCGGCGTGTTCGCGCAGGAGGCGAGCCCCGATCATGGAGCGTGGCGTGATCGGCCCAGCCGGGGTCATGAGCACCCAGTCGGTGACGAGCTCGAGCGGTCGATCCGCCCGTTCGCCGGGCTGGAGATCGACCGAGAACGGACGGTTCTCCAACGTCGCGTCGACCGTCGACTCACCGATCGAATGCGCGGTGAACCACAGGTGCT
Source organism: uncultured Chloroflexia bacterium (assembly GCA_963778645.1). GTDB lineage: Bacteria > Chloroflexota > Limnocylindria > Limnocylindrales > CSP1-4 > SPCO01. The sequence goes on along the minus strand of CAVZVH010000026.1, from coordinate 870,163 downwards.
CCTTGCCGTCGCCCTCGGTCGGGTAGCCGAGCTTGACGATGGCGATCGGCTCGAATTCGGCGAACTCCTGCATCGAGGCGCGCAGGACGTCGATCGTGGCCTGGGCCCGTTCGGCCATCAGCGTGGTCGTCGTGGTCGGGAAGTAGATGACGAATTGATCGGGCGGTGACCGTCGGGTGAGGTGAAGGGGCTCCGGGCGGTCGCCCCGACCGAACCCGAGGACCTTGCGCCCGGTGGGCTCGCACAGCACCGACCGACGCTCGTCGTGGTGCTCGGCATCGCGCAGCGCGGCCATCGAGGGATCGGCGTCGCGCATGAATGCCGCGGCCGGCACGAGCCGAGCATCGCCACCGGGTTGACCAAAGGCGAATCGAGGCTGGTCTGCGGCAACGTCGCCTTCGAGGATCATCGTGGCGATCGCCCGGATCGGGTCCGCACACGCCGCGACGAACTCCGGATGCGGTCCGAGGATGTCGAGATCGAACCTTCCCAACTCGGCGAGCCCGTGGGTGTGCAGCCAGCGGGGATGCCCAGCCTCGGCATCGTCGTCCGTGACGGCGTGCAGGCAGTAGAGCGCCTCGATATCGAGATCGGCGTCGTGGGCGAGTTCGTCGGCCAGCGAGGCGCGTGACCACGGCAGCTCCGAGGCGATGTCGAGGACCATCACCCCGTCGTCGCCCAGGACATCGCGGGCGATTCGCAGCATGGTCTTGCGGTCGTGCAGGACCTGCCGCCGCCGGGCTGGGACGCGGAGCCCGACGCTGGCCGCCGACCCGGTGGCTCCGGCCTTCTCGGCATCCGAGAGGTTGCTCGCGAATCGGATGAAGTCGTCGAGCGGCGGCGAGACCCGGTCACACCAGAGCTCGGCTGAGCCCAGGGTCGGGTGCTCGAGTTGCAGGGCCCACAGGACGCCATCGGCCCTTCGGTCCGTCAGCCCGTACCCGAGATCGCGGAGACGGAGGAAGGCGTCGGCCGGTGGCGGCGCCGAGCCCGGGAAGTACACGGCCGCCTGGCCCGGCTGGTCGCGCTGGAGGAACCCGAACATGGCGCAACCATAGCGTGGCCGGCAGGTCGCTAAAGGCGCGGCGCGGGGCCATGTTGCTCCGCCGCATCGCAATCGATCCCGCAGGCCACCGCTAGTACGAAAGTCCGGGTATCTTGCAGCGGTTGGCCGTTGGCCGATCAGCCTCTCGGGGGCTTGAGGCGAATCGGTGCTTGGCGGTGCGACTTGGGGGGCTTGATGTTCGGTCGTACGCGCCGCTCCTCATTCGTGATCGCGTTCGCGTCGATGGTCATCGCGGCCTCGCTCCTTCCGACGTCCCCCGGCAGTTCGCCGATGTCAGGACCGGCGCCGGTCCATGCGGCCGAGCCGCTGGGCACGCCGACCCAGACGGAGCCGGCCGACGGCGCCGTCATCGACTCGCTGACTGGTGCGCCCCGCATCGGCTGGACCGCCGTCGAGAGCGCCGCCGCCTATGAGATGGAGTTCTCGACCAATGCGTCCATGGGCGATCCATTCGGGGGCCCCGTCCGGACGACAGGCTACGTGCTGCCGTTCATGGACCCCGGCGAGACATTCTTCTGGCGCGTGCGTGCGGTCGAATCCGATGGGGTCACGACCGGGCCATGGTCGGCGATCCGCTCCCTCACGCTCGTGATGACGGCTGTGCCCGGCAGTCTGACGCCGGCCGCCGGGTCGTCGATGCGCGAGATCGTTGTGACCTGGAACCCGGTCATCGGCGCAGCCGACTACCAGGTGCAATTCGCGCCCGGCACGAGCCCCGATTGGGGCGCCGCCACGGTCCAGACCTTCGTTTCCAAGACGACGGTGTACGCCTTCGAGGACCCCGCGTCGCAGGGCGTGCAAACGTACAGCTGGCGTGTTCGCCTCCGTGATGGCAAGGGCAACAATGGCTCGTGGACGACGCCTCGGCCGGTCACGCGAACGCTTTCCACCGCTCCTGCCCTGCTGGCGCCGGCCGATGGAGCCACGGTGGGGAATGTGGCCCGACTCTCATGGGGACCGACCCACCGAGCGTCCAACTATCTCGTCCAGGTGGCCGCCGACGCGCAATTTACGATCAGGGTCACGACCGACACCACGACCGAGACGGCCTTCGACATGACGTCGGACGCGGAAGCGTTCCCGCTGATGCGCCAGAAGGGACAGACCTACTTCTGGCGCGTGATGGGCCTGGATCGCTCCTCGGCCGCCAGTGCCAACGATCGCCCGGCAAGCCCTTGGTCGGCGACGCGCTCGTTCGTGTACGACCCGCCGATCACGCAGCTCCTGGGACCGGCCAACGGCGCGACGGTCAGCGTGCCGACCCTGACCTGGTCTCCGGTCAACGCCCGCATCCATCGCGTCACGATCAAGGACGACGACGGGATCGTGGTCGACCAGGTCGAGACCTGGGCCTCAAGCTATACACCGCGGGTCCGACTGGACCCGGAGGACGGTCCATTCACGTGGTACCTCGAGGGCTCGCCGGTCCCCGCCGTCTTTCCGCCGTACGCCTCATGGAAGACCGAAGAGCGGACGTTCGATGTGACGCCATTGGTCGGCAGCGACACGCTGACCGTGCTCGGGCCGACTGACCTGCACACGATCGAGAACCCAAGGCTGCGTTGGACGCCCCTCGAGGGCGCGGCGTACTACCAGGTGGCGATCCCCTTCACCCCGCCGCCGGCGGTCCAACACTTCTGGACGGCCGGCCCAGTCGTGTATCCGGACGTGACATTCCACGAGTCGACGTGGAGTGTCCAGGCCGCGGCCAGGCGCTACCAGATCTGGGCGTATGACGCCGACGACAACGTCATCGCGATGAGCGCCGAGGCGACATTCACGATCGACCCGCTCCCTGCTCCCACGATCGTCAGCCCGGACGATTGCCCCGGGCCCGGTTGCGACGTGTTCGCCGAGCCTCCCCGCCTCTCGTGGACGTCCGTACCTGGAGCCACGAGCTACAACGCGTCGGTGGGCGTGCTGGACGACACGACTCCACACACCTTTGCGCTCGATGTCCAGCCTGGGCACGACGTGGCCGCCGATTCACTCAGCGGGCCTGCGACATGGTCGGTCCGAGCCTGCATAGCTCGTCGATGCAGCCCTGCGGCAGAAGCGCAGTTTCGAAAGGAAGGTGCGGCACCAGCGTTGTCATCCCCTGCCGACGGGGCCGCGGTGGTCGGTCCCCAGGTAACGCTGGATTGGGAGCCACTCTTCGGATCGCCGGTCGCACCTGGGGTGATCGGGACATCACGCAGCGAGCCCAGGTACTACCAGATCGTGCACGGGGCCATCGATGGCATCGGTGGAAGTGTTGGCGGCGCCTCCGATCGCCCCGACGGAACGCAGGCGACATACCTGTTCATGTCGGGCACCTACATGTGGAGCATCATCGGCGATGGGTCCGGCATGCCACGGACGCCTGCCCTCGAACGCACCTTCAGTGTGAGCTGGCCCGGTCCCGCGTTGAGCACCCCTGCGAACGGCGCGACCGTACCGCGCGTGCCCGCATTCACGTGGCAGGCAACGCCGTTCGTCAAGGCGTACGAGTTTCAGATCTTCGAGGGCTCGTCGGTGACCGGTGCGCCCGTCGTCTCGCTGACCTCAGCATGGCCGTCGTTCGTACCGCACGAAGAGCTCGCGGAGGGCGTGTACACCTGGCGAGTTCGCTCGACAACGGGATCCGACTGGTCGATCGCACGATCCTTCACGATCGACGGCGCGACGCCCACGCCGACCCCGACACCCACCCCGACGCCCACACCCACACCGACACCGACCCCGACACCCACCCCGACACCGACCCCGACCCCGACCCCGACCCCGACACCCACTCCGACCCCGACGCCGACGCCGACACCGACGCCACTCGTTGGGCCCGATACGGCGCCACCTGTCGGAGCCATCGTCATCGGTGGCGGCGTCGTGGCGACGAACACCACCACCGTGATGCTGGCGGTCTCCTCGACCGACGCGGGATCGGGTGTGGCCCAGGTCGCCCTGTCGAACGATGGGACGACGTGGACGACGCGGCCGTACGCTGCCTCGCAGCCCTGGACCCTGCCGGCCGGCGACGGCACGAAGACCGTGCACGCGAAATGGAAGGACGCGGCCGGCAACTGGTCGGCACCCAAGACCGACACGATCACCCTCGACACCGTGGCGCCGACCGTGAGCGCGCCGGCCAGATCGTTCGTGACCGGCACAGCCATCAGCTCCGGCAGGGTCACCGTCCGGGTCCCGTGGTCCGGCTCGGACGCAACGTCCGGGATCGCGCGCTATGAGCTCCAGCAACAGACCGACGGCAGCGCATGGGCGGTCGTCTCCACGACCCTGGCCAGCACGACGCTGGATCGGGCGCTACTGACCCAGCACACGTACGCGTTCCGTGTCCGCGCCGTGGATCAGGCGGGCAACACAGGAGCGTGGGCGACCGGCGCGTCGATCAAGCTCGCGCGCTACAGCGAGTCGAATGCCAAGATCGCGTACGCGGGCGCCTGGCGAAGCGCAACGGGCGCCGCGTTCTGGGGCAACGCCGCCAAACGGTCGAGCACCGCCGGCGCCAAGGCGTCGCTGACCTTCACGGGCCGATCGGTCGCCTGGGTCGCACGGATGGGGCCCGACCGTGGGAAGGCGACGATCTACGTCAATGGCGCCAAGGTCGCGACGGTGAATCTGTACTCGCCGACCTACCAGAATCAGCGAGTCGTGTGGTCGCGGGACTGGTCGACGGCCGCGTCACGCAAGGTCACCATCCGAGTCAGCGGCACAACGGGTCGACCGCGGGTCGACGTCGACGCCCTCGTCACCGGGAGCTGAGCGCCGCACATGCTGAGCGCCGCACATAAGGAGGCGACCCCCAGGTTTCCCCGGAGGTCGCCTCGACTCGAAGCTACCGGTTGGTCTGGAGCACCGACAGGATGTTGCCCGACGGGTCCGTGAACCAGGCCATCGCGGGACCATTGTCGTCGCGCGCGATGCCCTTCGCGTCCGTCTTCGGGCCGTTCTGGCCGTCGTAGTGCTGGATCCTGACGCCAGCGGTCGTCAACTCCTGGACCTTCGACTCGACGTCCTTGACCTCGAAGTTGAGGACGGTGAAGACGGCCGGTCGGTGGTCGGGCTTCGGGTAGACCATGACCGGGCTTCCGCCCGTGCCGTGGATCTCGAAGATCCCCATCTCCCGGTTGTCACGGACGTCGACGCCGAGCGTGTCGCCGTAGAAGCGACGAGCGGCGTCGAGATCCCTGACGGCAAAGCTCGTGAACAATGGACTGCCCTTGAGGATCGGGCGAGTCTGGACGGTGGTGGTGGCCATGGTTCTGCCTCCTTGTCACAGGCGAAATAGGATGTCAGCGAAGAGGCGCCGATGGCATCAAGGCCCCAGGCGGCCAAGGGCGACAACGGCGTTACAGCTTGGGTTGACGACGCCAGTTGGAAGGCAGGAGGTATCCGGGATGGAAACGGTGGCGGTGGTCCTGAGCGTCGGACAGGACCGTGTGGACGAGTTCGAGTCCGGCTTCCGCGAGCACGAGCTCCCGGTCTGGCGCGACCTCCAGGGGCGCGGACTCCTGGTGGGTGCGACGCTCAACCGGCTGGACATCTCGTCCAACCCGGTCAGCGGCGCGACGCAGTACATGGTCGTCGCCACGTTCGCGACCGGCGAAGGCCACCACGCCCACGACGACCACCCGGGCTTCAAGGCCTGGAACGCGATCGCCGACACGTACCAGGTCGGCGGCGCGATGGCGTTCGGCGGCGAGACGATCCTCCAGCTCGACGAGGCCTGAGGCCCTTACGCTCGGCGCTTCGACGTCCAGACCGGGTCGGGGCCCGCCAGCCATTCGGTATCGAACCGTCCAGCGCCGTGGATCGCGGTCAGGCGCAACTGACCGCTGCCGGTGTTGATGAACCCGTGCGCCTCTCCGGGCGGGCTGACGACGACGTGGCCGCCGTCCACCACGAGCGACTGGTCGCCGATCTGGAACGTCGCCTGTCCGGACTCGACCACGAACACCTCCGCGTACGGATGCCGATGGAGCTTCGGACCGACGCCGGGCTGGGAATGGACGAGGATGATCGAGAACGGGACCTCGCCATGCTCCGCGCCGACGAACTCGTGGGCGTGCTCGGTGTGCTCGAGGTCGTCGAGCTCGATGATCGATGCCGCCGGCGGGTGGTCGTGGTGATCGGTCAATGTCCTCTGCTCCCTTCGATCGCGACGCCTCCGGGACGAGGCGTCCAGCATCGTAGCGCCGTGGCTGCCACCATTCCCTCGACCAACGAAGCGCGGATCTCGCGGTGACGGGAGGCAGCGGATGAAGATCGGGGCGATCGTTCCACAGGGCTGGGTCGGCGAGTACGACGGCTGGGAGCCGCTCGATGCGTGGCGCCGGACGACGGAGGTCGCGAAGCAGGCCGACGCGCTCGGGTTCGACGCGATCTGGCTGTTCGATCACTTCCACACGGTCCCGCGACCGACCGATGAGATCACCTTCGAGTCGTTCACGTCGCTGTCCGCGTTGGCGGCGCTGACCAGCCGGGTCCGGCTCGGCCACATCGTCATCTGCACCGCGTTCCGCAATCCGGCTCTGACCGCCAAGATGATCTCGACGATGGACTCGATCAGCGCCGGGCGGATGGACCTCGGGATCGGCGCCGGCTGGAAGCGCGACGAATGGCTCGCCTATGGCTACGGCTTTCCCGAGACGAAGGAGCGGCTGGCTCGCCTCGGCGACGACCTCCAGGTCATCTCAGCGATGCTCGCGGGCGACAAGCACCAGCACGCGACCTACGAGGGCCGTTACTCGTCGGTTCGCGACGCGATCAATGTCCCGAAGCCCATCCAGCGGCCGCGTGTGCCGATCATGGTCGGCGGCAACGGGCCGAACGTCACCTGGCGACTCGCCGCTCGCCACGCCGACGAGCTGAACCTGGACGGGATGTCGCCGGCCGCCGTGGCCGAGGCACTCCCCGTGGTCCGGAGCCGATGCGAGGAGATCGGCCGCGACCCGGCGACGCTCCCGATCTCGGTCCATGTCTGGGCCGAGGACATCGCCGCGACGGGGCCGGCCCGTGTGGATCGGCTGGCCGGGTACGTCGAGCTCGGCGTCAGCCGCGTGATGGGCCTCGTCCGCGAGTGTGCCCGGACCGACGAGGCCCTCGTGTCGCTGGTCGAGGACGCGCGCGCGGCCGGGGTCGAATTGGACTGAGTCGAGGTCGCGAATCCGGCGGAGGTACCGACTCCGCATGGCCCAAGTAGGCCTCTCGCGCCCTGGGTGTTGCGCCCGTAAAGTGTTGACGTTGGTCAACACGCCTTCCCCGGCGACGACCAACCGAACTGGCAAACCCGTCGCGAGGCGGGGACGCAAAGCCACGGGCCTCACAGAGGTAGCCGGGCTGCCGATCGGAGGTGGACCGTGGAGGTCCAAGGCTCCCCACGGGCGTGGAATCTCGCGCGCGTGGCATTGAACCTCGGCGTGGTGCTCATCGTGCTGCTTGCAGCATCGATGAACGTCCACGGCTGAGGCCCCAGGCGGCCGCCCGGCGCGCGTCGGGCGGCCGCTGCTTTCTGCCGGGACGACGGCCGGCACAGCCGCCGCGTTTGCCCTCCGCAACAGGTTTTTCACTCGACCCGTTGTGTGATTCGCGGGAATGGGGGTATAGTCGTGGGGTAGTGCCACGAAAGCGTTCGTGGCCGCATACGAGCACGACGCACTCGGACTCCTCTCACGACTGACGCGAGAACCCGATGAAGGGATCGCGTCGGGCATCGAGAGGAGTTTCCATTTCGTGTTCAATGACAAGAATTTGACTTGTGCGGACTGTGGACAGGAATTCGTGTTCACCGGGTCCGAGCAGGACTTCTATTCGCAGCGCGGCTTCACCGAGCCGCGACGCTGCCCCTCCTGTCGCGCCAGCCGCAAGGCTGCCCGCAACAGCGAAGGTGGCGGCAGCTCATACGGTGGCGGATACAGCTCCGGCGCCGGCTATTCCAGCGGTGGCGGCGGTGGCGGCTACAGTGGTGGCGGCGGTTACGATCGCGGCCCGCGAGAGATGTTCTCGGCCACGTGCTCGTCCTGCGGCAAGGAAGCCCAGGTCCCCTTCCGTCCGACCAGTGGTAAGCCCGTCTACTGCAGCGACTGCTTCCGCAGCCAGCGTGGCGGCTGACCAGATCCTCTCGCTGCGGGCCCGACGGCCCGCCTGACCGAAGCGTGATCCCCGACCCGGGTTGTCAGTCGACCCGGGTCGATCGATTCTCCGGCCGCGCGGCTGGCTCCTGGTTGGGGCCGACGCCCTAATTGCGGCGCAGGAAGCTCGGGACGTCGAGGTCGTCGGCTGCCTCGGCCGAATCGGCCGTCTCGGCCGTCTCGGCGGCCGCTGTACGGGTCTGGCGACGAGTGTGCGGCGACCCATTCGGTGCCGCAGTCGACTCGGATGCGTCAGGCTTCCCCGGACCTGACCCAGCCTCGGTGTCCTCGAGTGGGGTCGCCATCCGGACGCGGGTGCTTGGTCGGGCCACGCGGTCAGGATCGAAGCCCGTCGCGACGACGGTGATCCGCACCTGGTCCTTGAGCTTCGAATCGAGGGTGGCGCCGAAGATGACGTTCGCCTCGGGGTCGGCCGAAGCACGGATCGTCTCAGCCGCGCGCGTCACTTCGTCGAGCCGCAGGTTCTTCGATCCGCTGACGACGAACAGGATCCCCCGGGCGCCATCGATCGTCTCCTCGAGCAGCGCGTTGGCGATCGCGTGTCGGGCGGCGTCCACAGCCCGGTTCTCGCCCCTGGCCGATCCGACGCCCATGAGCGCCGGCCCCGCGTCCTTCATGACCGCCCGGAGGTCGGCGAAGTCGAGGTTGATGAGCCCCGGGACCGTGATGATGTCGAGGATGCCCTGGACGCCCTCGCGGAGCACGCCGTCGACGACCTTGAACGCATCGACCAGGGACTCGGTCTCCGGGACCACGTCACGGACGCGGTCGTTCGGGATCGCGATGAGGGTGTCGACCGCCTTGCCCAACTCGATCATCGCGGCGTCGGCGACCAGGGCGCGCCGGCTGCCTTCGAAGCTGAACGGCTTCGTCACCACCCCGATCGTCAGCGCGCCCTGCGCCTTGGCGATGGCGGCGATGACCGGCGCCGCGCCAGATCCGGTGCCGCCGCCGAGGCCCGCGGTGACGAACACGATGTCGGATCCGCTGAGCGCAGCGGCGATCTGCTCGGCATCCTCCTGGGCCGCGCGATGCCCCACCGCCGGGTCGCCACCGGCCCCGAGGCCGTTCGTGACCGCCTCGCCGATCTGGAGTCGGGTGAGCGCGAACGAGCGCGTGAGGGCCTGGGCATCGGTATTGCAGACGATGAAGTCGACACCACGCGTCCCGGCCCGGATCATCTCGTTGACCGCGTTCCCGCCTCCGCCGCCCACGCCCACGACGCGGATCGTCCGGCGATGGTGGGACTGTCGGGAGCGCCGACGCGCATCCCGGCGCGCGGGCACGACGCCGACAAGCACGCGGGCAGCCAGCAACACCAGCAATGTGCCGATGACGATGAGCGGGAAGTTCTGGGCCAGGACCTCCACGTCCGGCAATCTAGCACTCCGGACGCGGTGCCGGGTACCCGCCAATAGGTACTAGGGGCCGACGCGTCGCGCCATTTCAGCCATCGGCGTGGCCTGGGCGCCGTAGATCGATGCCTTCGGCCAGCGTGGCCACCGCGGCGCGCGCCCACGAGCCCGCGGCACCGGCAAGGTCGCCGCGATCGTCCGGGTCGAGGCGCGACAGGAGCCCGATGTAGGAATCGACCTGGTAGAGCGTCCCGACGACGATGGCCAACTCGCCGGCCTCGGCCAGATCGGCGGCGGACAGGTGCGAGGCCCAACGGGCGAGGTAGCCGTCGCGAAGCGCGCGGCGCATGGCCACGTCATCGGGACGTGTCGCGTACACGGCCAGGTCGAGGAACGGATGGCTGATGGCGGCATCGGTCCAGTCGAAGATGCGTGCACCCTCAGGTGTGTCCGCGACGTTCCACGGGTGGAGATCGCCGTGGACGAGGGTCGGGGCCGGTCCGAGCGCATCGAGGCGGCCGCACGCCGCGACGAACGACTCGATCGAGTCGTTCCAGGCCTGGCGGTCGTCGCCCGTCAACTCGATGTCCATCGGCTCCCTGTCGGCGAAGGTCGGCAGTGCCTCCGCCATGGCGGCCAACGACCGGACGGGCGCCCCAGCGTCGATCAGCGCCTGCTCCCGGCGAGCCCACGCGTGCTGGATGCGGGCATGGACCTCGAGACCCGCTGCCCATGTCTCGGGCGGTCCGTCGCCCAGCGTCCGCTCGCCGTGGTCGTACATGAGCAACCAGCCCTCGTCGGGCTCGACCGCGGCCACGCGGGTCACGAGCTCGGGGGTCGCCTCGGCCAGCAGGGCCGTCACGGCGGCCTCGCGGTCGAAGCCAGGCGTACTGCACTTGAGGAACACGGGGCCGAGCGCCGACGGGGCGCGCAGCACGATCGAGATGCCCCACAGGTAGTGGATCCGCGGCGCCTCGAACGCCGGCGCGCGCAGCTCGGCCATCCGTTCGATCATCCAGCGCGATGCCCGCTCGAACCAGCCCGCCACGGACCACGGCGGGTCGCCGATCGTCGGGCCGAGCTGGCGGCGTCCGATCCAGCGCGGCACCGCCTCTCGGAGCTCGGGCGGTTCGAGCGAGTCGAGCGGCAGAGCGGCCCAGTCGGTCCACGTATAGGGGCTCGGAGCGTCTGGCCCGAAGGCCTCGAGATCCACAACGGCCAGCATCGGATCGCCGTCGGCATCGCGCTGGGCGGAATCGATGCGGAGCGCCACGGGATGGACGCCGAGGAGCGCCTCGATGGCGGTCAGGCAGGCCGACGTCGTGAAGTCGCGTTCGAGGGTGAGCGTCGGCAGCCCCACGACCTGATCGGTCGACCACTCTGTCGGGGTCGACGTCAGCACCGCCGGGCGGCTCGGATGCGGGACCAGCACGACGATCGTGCAATCGCCCTTGGACACGGATCCTCCATCAAACGTGTGACCTGCCGGTCGCCATTCTGGACGTGGCGGTGCCGCCCCGCCAGTGCCGGCGACGCGTCAGGGCGGCGCGGTCACCGGGTCAGCCGAGACCGCCCGGATACGGAAACGCATCGGGTGCCTCGAACCTCCCGGGCGCGGACGCCCGGATCGAGGCGTCGGCGATCGCATAGCCCCAGTTGGCGAGGGCACGGCGACCGGCGACCGGGATCCGGGTCAGGCGAGTGGGCATCTCGGCAAGGGGCCTCGTTCGTTCGATCGGGCACGGCAACAGCCCTGGCACACCGAGCGCGGCCAAGTCCGACATGTCCGACCAGGTCGCCCAGTACGCGCCAGCGCGGTCGCGGCCATAGGAGGCGATGAGGAGCCGCTTGCGCAGGCTGCGCACCTGGTTGTCGATCACCTTGATGATTCGGAGCGGCTGGCGGATCCAGTCCGTGTCGATGTCGGGCGTCTCGGCCATCCGGCCGCCGCCGTCGCTCGCGAAGATCGTGTAGCACCGCTTGAACACGGTCTCGAGGCCCAGGTTGTCATACGCGCCGCCGTCGGCAAGGAGCACGCGCCGCTGGAACGCCGGCGTGCCGAGGCCGAGCTCCTCGTCCGCCGTGCCGGGCTTGAACGTGCCGTCCGGGATGTCGAGGCGCACCGGCGAGAAGAACGGCGGGAACGCCGCCGACGCGGCCACGGCGACGGCGACCGGGAACTCGGGCAGCTCGATCTGGCCGATCTTCCAGTCCCAGGTGTAGGGCTGGCTGAAGCGCCACAACGCCCCGGACTGGAGGTTCGTCGCGTTGATGACGAAGCGCGGACCCATCCCCTCGTGCGGGAGATCCTGCAGCGTGGTGTCGCCGTAGAGGTGGTCCTGGAGGATCTTCGTGAACGTCGAGGCGGTCGTGACCCTTGGCAGGAGGACGCCCCTGATGCCGGCCGGGACGTCGACGCGCACGGATGCGAATTCCATGACGGGGACGGCGAGCTGCGCCTCGAAGTTCGTCGCGACGCCGCCGGCATCGAACGTCAGGTCCTTCCACCGGATGCCGAGGAGGCCAGCGACGATCGATCCGCCCGAGACGCTGGAGATGCGGTCGAGGCCCGACAACAACCCCAGCTCGTTCATCCGCCGCAGCGCTCCGACGTGGAACAGCATCGCGCGGGACCCGCCGCCCGACAGGCACAGGCCGGATGAGTTCGGAGGCGGCTGCCTGGCCTCCTCGCCGGGCGTGAACTGGACCGGCCAGGTGGCGGCGTCACCCTGGACCGGCGCGTCGTGCGAGCCGGGCGGAGTCGCGTCATCGACCATCCGATCCCCTCCGTGCGTGCGCGCCGTCCAACCTTAACGCGCTCTTCACAGCGAGGCCGGCATCCTGACGAGGTCAAGCCCGCGCTCACCGCGGACCCTCAAGGAAGGAGCTCGTCTTGCGGAACCACCGTCGACGTCTCATCACCGGCCTGCTCACGATCAGCGCGCTCGGCGCCGGCCTCCTGGTCCCGGCCGCGACGTTCGCGGCGTCACCGACCACCGCCGCTGCGGCGGCCGCCTGCCCGGCCACGCACTGGCCGGCCTCGGTCCAGGGGCGACCCATCAAGCTCCACGCGGGGGCTCGCGGTGGCGACTACATCTGGCACGACGCCAAGGGCTGGCACCTGCGCGTCACGCACGCGGGCTCCAGGCGGGTCGTCTTCACGGGCAGGATCGTGTCGAGCGCGCCGATGACCGTGACGCCCGTCCGCCTGGAGAACGCCGACGGGATCACGTTGAGCGCGGACAAGCTGACGTTGACCTACCGGTTCCGGAACTACGGCAAGGTCGACGGCTTGAACTTCAAGACGGAGTGCGCGCAGCGCCTGTCGATCTCCGGATCGATGGCCGGCAAGAAGCTCCCGCCCAACCGGATCTGGCTTGGCCGCCACGGCCGCCATCCGCTCGAGAACCGGTTCGTGATCGTCAAGATCCGGTAGCCGATCTCACAGGGGGTCAAGGGGGTCAAGGGCGGCGGTCGGCGACGACCGCCGCCCTTCATCAATTCACGCGGCTCAGCCCCGGAACTCCAGGCCGACCGACTCGCTCGCCCGCGGCCGGCCGTCGAGCGACAGGTCCGCCGACAGCGACTGCCGCACGCCGTCGCCGACCTCGTTGAACGTGGCCGGTGGCGCCGAGCACTCGATCGTGTGGCGTCGACCATCGGCTCGGGTGCTGGTGATCCGGACGCCGTGGCCATCGCGCGACACCCTGATCACGCCGGTCAGCGGCTCGACCGTCTCGTCCACGTGCCCGCCCTCGGACAGCCAGACGTAACCCGCCGGGACGTGCAACGGGCCACCCCACAGGCGGCTGGACACGAGCAGCGCCTCGAGACGCGCCCCGGGGTCGTCATCGAAGCCCGACGCCGAGATCCACGTCCACCGGTCGGGCAATCGCCGGCCCCAGTAGTGTGTGACCAGGCCGGCGCCATCGAGCTTGATCGTCCTCGCACCGAGGCGGAGCAGGCCGCTCACGCGAGCGTGTGGGTGCGCGACCAGCTCCATGTCGAACGGATGAAGTGGGCCGAACCAGTCCGGTCGCGGCGCCAGCCGAGGCGCTCCCATGTCCCAGCGGACCGCCCAGCGAACGTCGCCGGCCGAACCCGACGAGCCCGTCGCGTCGAGGTGCGACTCGCCGATCCGGATGCCGTCGGACTGGTCGGACCAGTCGGTCGCCACCTCGTGGATGACCGGGTGGACATCCGGCCGCCAGGTGCTCACGCGGACCTCGGCGGTGCCCGCCTCCCGGCGCACGACGTAGTCGACGATGGCACCACCCTGGGGCGTCCGCACCTTCCAGAACCAGTATTCGAGTGGCGAGCCGCGGGCGCCGAGGTCGTGCATCCGGGGAGTCTGCCTTACCGGCTCCGAACGGCGCGCATCGGGGCCACCGCGCCGTCTTCGGCGTGCCAGAATCCCGCGGTGCCGCCCACCGGGCCCATGCCGTCGTCGCGGGTGCACTGAGAGGAACCATGCCCCAGTTCGACCTGCCCCTTGACGAGTTGCGGGCGTACACGCCGGACCTGGCCGTCCCCGACGACCTGTGGCCCTTCTGGGACCGGACCCTGGCCGAGGCCGAGGCGACCGACCTCGTCGCGACCGCCACGCTCGTCGACAGCGGGCTGAGGCTCGTCGAGACGTACGACGTCGGCTTCGCGGGCTTCGGCGGGACGACCGTCCGAGGCTGGCTGCACCTGCCGGTCGGCGCGACCGGTCCGCTGCCCGCGGTCGTCGAGTTCGTGGGTTACGGCGGTGGGCGCGGGCTGCCGCACGAACGGGTCATGTGGGCCGCGGCCGGCTATGCCCATTTCCTGATGGACACCCGCGGCCAGGGCTCGACGTGGTCCGTCGGCGCCACGCCGGATCCGGATCCAACCGGCGCGCCGTTCCATCCGGGCTTCATGACCCGCGGCATCCTGGACCCCGACGATTACTACTACCGACGGGTCTTCATCGACGGCGTCCGAGCGGTCGAAGCCGTTCGGCGTCATCCGGCCGTCGACCGGGAACGGGTGGCGGTGACGGGCGCAAGCCAAGGCGGCGGCATCAGCCTGGCGGTCGCTGCCCTGGTCCCGGACATCGCCGGCGCGCTGCCCGACGTGCCGTTCCTGTGCGACTTCCCACGCGCGATCACCTTGAAGGACTCTGACCCGTACGCGGAGATCGTCCGCTATCTGAAGGCGCATCGCGACCATGTGGAGGTGGTCAACCGGACGCTCGCCTACTTCGATGGCGCGATCCTCGGTCGACGGGCCGTCGCCCCCGCGCTGTTCTCTGTGGGGTTGATGGACGAGATCACGCCACCGTCGACGGTCTATGCCGCCTACAACCACTACGGCGGTCCAAAGGAGATCGTCGAGTACCCGTTCAATGACCACGAAGGCGGCCAGGGGTTCCACGAGATCGCCAAGATGCGTTGGCTGGCGGAGCGTTTCGGGGTCTGACGCGGCGCGCGCCCTCTGCTCAGCCCCATCCGATCACGGGCCGCGGCGCATCGACATGTTGTGCGGGAAGGTCGGTCCCGGTGGTCGCGGGAGCGCAGCCGCGACGGTCGGGTCCGCAACGGCATGCCGGCGCGCCAGCTCCAGGCGCAGGCTTTCCTCGCCTCGCGCCATCGCCCACCGGTGGTTCGCCGAGAAGACGGGCTTCATCACCACGGACAGGTGCCTGAGGACACCCTTCTCCGCGATGACCTTCCAATCGTATGTGACGGCCGTCATCGGTCCGCCCGGCGCGTCGGCGGTCCTCTCCGGGATGAACGACCAGACCCCGACCCCGACGAAGTCCCCTTCGGCCTCGAGGCGGAAGCCTCGCGGCGGGTCCGACTCGGTCACGGTGAACTGCCAGTGCAGCGTGTACGGCAGCCACCCTTTGGTCCACAGGCTGACGACCTTGCCGATGCCCTTCTCGTCGCCTGGCTGAAGCTCGCGGACCCGCATGTAGACCGACGGCCACCAGCGGGCGAGGTCGCCCGCGTCGCCCAGGACGTCAGTGATCTCCTCGGGTGTCGCCGGGACATGCCAGGTCGTGACGAAGTGGTAGTCGTTGGATGCCACGGCAGCATCGTAGCGCTCGCGGCGAGCGCGTCGAGCGAGAGCTCTCAGGTAGTCATCACGGTCGACGTGGCAGACTTGTTCGACGCACGGCCACGAGAGCTGGCGGTCGATGGAGGTGCAGGTGCGGGAGCGAGGCGTCCAATCCCGGCGGGCAAAGGCCGCGGAGTCGGGATCGAATCCGACAGGATCCCCGCCCGCCGGTGGACCGGGCTACTGGCCGGCCCTGGCGATCATCGCCGTGATCATCGCGACCGCCGGTTGGACGACGGTCGGGGTCCTGGTCCTCAACGACAACCGGACCCCTGCCGCATCCGTCCCGACCGAGTCGGAGGAGCCGCTTGGCGAGGGTGAGCTCCCTCCCGAAGAGGAGCCGGTCCCCGAGAGTCACACCTTCCCGGACCTCGAGGCGCTTCTGCCGGCCGAGTTCGATGGCACTCCGCTCGATGTCCAGAGCTTCAGCGGGGAGGAGTTCATCTTCGACGACCCGTGGGGCACGAGCATGACGGCGTTCCTGACGTCGATCGGCAAGACGCCGGCGGACCTCCAGATCGGACAGGCTTCGGATCCGGATGCCGTCCTCGACCTCGACGTCATCCTCGCCTTCCGGATCGCGGGTGTGGAGCCGGAGGCCCTCCGCGACGCCGTCATCAACGGCTGGCGGGAGGAGTTTCCGGCCCTCACGACCTCGACCGTGACGATCGCCGACAAGGCCGTGACATCGGGGCTCTTCGAGGAGGAGACGCCGCCGAGCCTCTGGTATGTCCACGATGGGATCGTCTTCGAGGTCGAGAGTGGCGACCAGGAGCTGGCGGCACGCGTCATCGCCGCGCTCCCGCCGGCATCGGCTGCGGTCCCGTCGGCAGCGCCGTCCGTCGCCCCATCGGCATCGCCGGCCTCGTGAGACTCGCCACGCCGAGGTGACCGCGCTCCGCAAGCGGGACACCCACGGCCATCACGAGCGATCGGCGTGACCACGCTCCGCTTGGACGACGTTCGGCCGGCGCCTATTCTTGCCGCGTGAGCCTCTATCGCCTCGATGACCCCGGCGACCTGATCGCTCCGACGCTCCTCGCCGCCTTCGATGGCTGGGTGGATGCGGGCTCTGCCGCGACATCCGCCCTTGGGCTGCTCGTCGAGGGCGCCCCGGTCGTGGCCACGTTCGACGCCGACCGGATCTTCGACTATCGGGCTCGACGCCCGCCCCTGGAGATCGTCGACGGACGACTCGACGAATTGACCTGGCCGACGCTCGACGTCCGCCGGACGCGTGCCGGCGACCACGACCTGCTCGTCTTTGTCGGGCCGGAACCTGACTATCGGTGGCGCGAACTGGTCAGCGACGCGATCGACCTGGTCGGACGACTCGGCGTGGGCGAGTGGATCAGCCTGGGCGCCATCCCCGCCGCCGTGCCCCACACTCGGTCGGTCCCGATCCTTGGGACGGAGTCGGCACCGGGTCTGCTGAAGTCTGACGTGCCGGCGGGACCGGCCGGGACCTTGCGGGTGCCGTCAGCGTTCGTCTCGGCGCTCGAATTCGAGGTCTCGAAGGCCGGCGTGCCGGCGCTCGGCTACTTCGCCCAGGTGCCGCACTACATCTCCGGCCCGTATCCGGCGGCGTCCCTGGCGCTGCTCGAGACGCTCGGACGCCATCTCGGCGTCGACCTGCCGACGGGCGAGCTGGCCGACGATGCCAGCGGCCTGCGGACTCGCCTCGACACCGCCACCGCACTCGAGGAGACGACGCGGACGTACGTCGAGCGCCTGGAAGCCATGGTCGACGAGCAACGCCTGCCGGCCGGCGACGACCTGATCGCCGACATCGAGCGCTTCCTGCGCGACCGCGGCGGGGAGAGCACTCAGCGGTGAGGGCGAGTAGACCCGCTACATGACACCTTCTGTCATGGTTTGGCGTATCCTCGCGAGGTGCGTGCCAGTCGCCTGGTCAACCTCCTGCTCATCCTCCAGACGCGCGGCGGCCTGACCGCGGCCGAACTCGCCCGCGAACTGGAGGTCTCCGTTCGGACCATCCATCGCGATGTCGAGGCCTTGAGCGCCGCCGGCGTCCCCATCTACGCCGATCGGGGGCCGTACGGTGGGATCCGACTGGTCGACGGCTACCGGACCCGCCTGACCGGGATGACGCCGGACGAGGCCGAGGCCCTGTTCATGTCGGGCATGCCGGGTCCCGCGGCCGAGCTCGGGCTGGGCACGGTCGTGACCGCCGCCCGGCTCAAGGTCCTCGCCGCGCTGCCGACCGAGCTGCGATCGCGAGCCTCACGGCTGGTCGAGCGCTTCCACCTGGATGCAGCCGGTTGGTTCCAGGCCAACGAGCCGGTCCCATACCTCGCGACGCTCGCGGAATTGGTCTGGGAAGGGCGGCAGGCACGCATCGAGTACGAACGAGGGGACGGTACCGTGTCCAGGCTGCTGGGGCCCCTCGGGCTCGTCCTGAAGGGCGGCGTCTGGTACCTGGTGGCGGCGACCGAGGACCAGATCCGGACGTATCGCGTCTCGCGTGTCGTTGGCGCGATCGTCCTCGACGAGCGGACCGAACGCCCGGTCGGCTTCGAGCTCTCGACCTACTGGGCGGAATCGAGCACCGCGTTCGAGCGGGAGACGCCACGGGTCAAGGTCGTCGTTCGCCTCCCGAAGGATCGCATGGAGCGGCTCGTGACCGCGGTCGGCTGGCAGGCGGTGGAGCACGCCGAGCATCTCGATGAGGCCCGGCCCGACTGGATCAGGCTTCGGCTCGAGCTCGGCTGGCCGGACGAGGTCCCGGGCCACATGCTGTCGGTGGGGTCCAGCCTCGAGGTCGTCGAGCCCGTCGAGATCCGGGAGCGGGTCATCGCGACCGCTCGCCGGATCGTCGAACGCTACGATCGGGCTGAGCCGGTCGAGGTCCGGGCCGAGGACGTCGAGGCCGCCGATGTGATCCCGGCCGTGCGTGGGACGGCCGACGCCTCGGTGACCGGCGGTTGACCCGCCTCGTCGTGCCCCGTGTCGAGGAACCGCGGCCGGCGCCACCGAAGCGCCGCGGTGATGTCCCGGTCGCGGTCCACCTGGATGATCCGTGCCAATTCCAGCTCGTTCATGACCGTCGCTCCTCGGCTGGTGCGATCCGTCCCGACCGCTTCCTCGTGGCCATATCATGGCCCTCATACCTGCCAGAACTTGTCATGTAGTGGCCGCCCAGGGAGGTTCCCGATCCGTGCGTGAAGGTGAGGTGATCGGTCCCAGCCGGACAGAGCGATTCCGGGCCGCCGAGCGCCGAATCGCGAGGATGAGCCACGTCCTCGACGACCTGATCGAGGTGCCCGGGACGGGTCGCCGGATCGGCCTCGACCCGATCGTCGGCCTCATCCCGTTCTTCGGCGACGTGGTCTCCGCGCTGGCCGGGTCTTACATCATCGCGGAGGCGTCGCGCTTCCGGCTACCCGCCGTCGTCCTGGCCCGGATGATGGTCAACCTGTCGGTCGACCTAGTGATCGGCGTCATCCCGTTCTTCGGCGACCTGTTCGACTTCGTCTCCAAATCGAACGCCCAGAACCTGGCGCTCTTCCGGCGGTACGCGCTCGAACCCGAAGCCAGCACGAGCGAGCACCGGATGTTCTTCGTCGGGATCGGGTTGGTCTTGCTCGGCATCATCTGGCTGACGTGGCAGGCGGTCGCCTGGTTGATCGGCCTGCTGCTGACGCCGATCCGGTTATAGGCGCGAGGCACCGAAACGACCGTCCGGTTCCGAAGAGCCGAAACGGTCGTCAGGTCGCTGGATCTCGTGATGGGACCGCCGTGTCAGCAGGATGCCGGCTCCGCCGCCGCCCGGCATCCCGCCGGAGAGTCGACGCGCCGCCGGTCGAAGGTCTAGATGTCCGGCGTTCCGTTCGCGATGACGACACGATAGGTGCTGCGCCGAGGAGCCACGTACCTGCCAAGTGTCCCGTCGTGGCATGGACAGAAGTCATCCCGCGGTGGCCGACGACGCGATGCCGTTGTGATGCCCGATGGCGTCCATTCGAGTGCGCCTGCGATCGCGCGTGCCTACGATGGGTCGGACCCTTCGTCCCAGTACGAGGATGGGCATGACCTTCGACCCGAACGCCCGGCTCGATCCGGGTCAGATCAGCGACCGACGTGGCCGTGGTGGCCGGACCGGCGTCGCCATCGGTGGTGGCGGCATCGGCCTGGTCCTGCTGCTCGCCTATGCCCTGCTGGGCGGCAATCCAGAGGACCTGGGCGCGATCCTGCAGCCGGGTGCCGTGACCGGACCCGAGAGCTCCGCCATCGCCGCCGAGTGCCAGACGGGTGCCGACGCCAACGAGCGTGACGATTGTCGGATCCTCGGCTTCGTCAACAGCGTGCAGACCTACTGGACTGGCGAGTTCACGGCTTCGGGCCTGCAGTACCAGCCGGTCGACACGGTGTTGTTCTCCGGCGCGACCCAGAGCGCTTGTGGTACCGCCACGTCGGCGTCCGGACCGTTCTACTGCCCCGCCGACAAGCTCGTTTACCTGGACCTCGGATTCTTCGAAGACTTGCGGACGCGGTTCGGGGCGACCGGCGGATCGCTGGCACAGGGCTACGTCGTGGCCCACGAATACGGTCACCACGTCCAGGACTTGCTCGGGGTCCTCGGCCAGGGCACGAACGACCAGGGCGCCGAGGGCCGCTCGGTCCGGACGGAGCTCCAGGCCGACTGCTATGCGGGTGCCTGGGCGAACCACGCGGAGGCCGGCATCCTGGCGCCCGTGACCGGTGCCCAGATCGCCGACGCCCTCGACGCGGCCGCCGCCGTCGGGGACGACCGGATCCAGCAGTCGGTCGGCGGCGGGGTCAACCCGGAGGCCTGGACCCACGGGTCAGCCGCACAGCGACAGAAGTGGTTCACGGTCGGGTATCAGAGTGGCGAGCCGGTCGACTGCGACACGTTCAGCGGCGGGATCTAGCTGGCGGACGCGAGCAGTCGGTCGGCGTCGGCGATCGCGTCGTGCGGGTCGGCCCCGCGGCGCAGTCGGCGTGGGTGGTCAGGGATACCGGCCGTCACGACGCAGCGCCGGGGACCCTTGGTCAGACGGTCGAGGCCATCCGGGCGGCACCTGATTCCGCGAGCCGCGCTTCGAACTTCCGGGCCGCCCCTTCCAGCTCCTCGAGGTGCTGCGCGAGACGCTCCCGCGCGGCGGTCGCCGTGGCGTCCAGGTTCGGCAGCTCGAAGATGCCCCAGTGCTTGATGACCGGCATCAACACCTCGTCGCGATGGACCCGCAGGTCGTAGATCCCGGCCTTCGCGATCGTGGCGGCCTTGCGCACGAAGTTCGGGATGCCGGCGCCGGGCATCTGGAAGGCGAGGACCTCGTCGACGATGGCCCGGACCGCGGCCGACGGCGCGAGTTCGATCGCGGCGCTCAGGATGTCGCGGTAGAACACCATGTGCAGGTTCTCGTCGGCGGCGATCCTGACCATGATCCGGTCGGCGACCGGATCGTCGGAGTAGCGCCCGGTGTTGCGATGGGAGATCCGCGTGGCGAGCTCCTGGAACGTCACGTACGCGAGACCGTGGAGGGTGCCCGGCGCATCGTGCTCGTAGCCCTGCTGCAGCTGGGTCATCCGGCCCCGCTCGAGCGCGACCGGGTCGATGTTGCGGGTGACCGTGAGGTAATCGCGCAGGACGATGGCATGACGGCCCTCTTCCGCGGTCCAGCGGCCGACCCAGTTGATCCACGCACCGTCGCCCTTGCCGAACATGCCGTGGATCAGCCGGTGGTAGCTGGGCAGGTTGTCCTCGGTCAGCAGCCCGATCTCGAAGGCGGTCTGAGCGACCCCGGTCAGGCGCGGCTGATCGGGCGTCCAGGGTTCCTTGTCGAAGTCGCGCCCCAGGCGATACGGGATGTAGTCGTGAGGGAACCATTCCTGGGCGACCCGGGCGTGGCGATCGAACAGGCGACCGGCCTCCGGTTCCAGCTCGTGCAGCAGCGCGCGCTCGTCATAGTCGGGCATGCCCCAAGGCTAGAGGGACCACGGCCACCGCCCGCGTGGGACCCATGCGGACCTGCACGGGCAGGCCGGTCGGCCTGCTCGGCGCGTGGCCGATCTCGTCAGGCGGCGGCGTCCTCGATGGTGACCTCGATGAGCGGCGCGTAGGCCTGCATCTGTTCGACGTCCATGTTGGGCCAGGCGTTGGCGACGATCCAGTCGAAGATCCGGCGTCGCTCAGTCTCATCGTTCACGATCCGCGCCGTGGCCGGCAGGTCGGCCTGGATGGCGCCCTTCAAGTGGAAGGTCAGGTGCGGGTCGGCGGTGAGGTTGAGGATCCAGGCCCGCTTCCGCTCCGAGCGCGGCGATCCGCTGATGAAGATGCGCCCGTCGATGTTGTGGAACACGATCTCGATCCGTCTCGGCGAGCCGCTGCGCCGCCCGGTCGTCGTCATGTCGATCCTGTGCCCTCGGCTGAGCGCGCGCCGGATCCGGTCGTCCACGCCTAGGCCTTGGCGGCCTTCGCGGCCCGGATCTCCGCCTTCTTGGCGCGCTTGCCGGCCTGGTAGGCGGCCAGGGACTCCGGCGAATCGACGTCGGCCAGCGTTGGATGCGTCGGGACGACGGCCTCCCAGCCGGGCGGCCTGACGCCGAAGCGCTTGACCACGATGGCCAGGACCGTTCGTGCCTTCATCGGGCCAAACCCGGGCAACCCCAGCAGGCGCGCCTCCAGGTCCTTGCCCGAGGTCGCCTCCGACCAGACGCGACTCGCGTCGTTGCCGTACTGATCCGCGATGGCACGGGCCAGCTCCTGGACCTTGCCCGCCATCGCCGCCGGGAACCGGTGGAGCGCCGGTGGCGTGCGGAAGACCTCGATGAGCTGGGCCGGGTCCATGGCCGCGATTCGTGCGGCATCCAGGTGGCCGATCCGGCGCTGCAGCTCGGCCGGGCCGCTGAACGCCTTCTGGACGGTCACCTGCTGATCGAGCTCGAAGCCGATGAGCAGAGCAAGCGGATCGGCGACGAGCAACCGGTCGGCGGCGTCGTCACCGGTGAACGGAAGTCGATCGAGCGTGGTCGTCATGGGCGAATGGTAGCCCTGCTACGCTCGGGACATGGTCGCCGGCCGCCGCCTCATCGAGGCCCCGCATCTCCTCGATGTCGTGACGGGGGCATGGCTCCACCACCGCCGCATCCTTGTCGAGAGTCATGGCCGCATCGAGGCGATCCTCGGACCGGACGACCGGACGCCCGAGCATACCGAGCCGATCGCCCTGGCCGGCGACTGGGTCGTGCCCGGGCTCATCGATGGCCACAGCCACCTGGTCGGTGAGCTGGAATATGCCGGCATCCCGGCCGTGGACGCGTCGGCCGCACAGGAGACCCTGAGCGGCGTCCGCAACGCGCAGACGACGCTCCGCGCCGGGTTCACGACGGTCCGCGATGTCGGAACGTACCGGGCGTTCATCGACGTCGCGTTGCGCGATGCCATCGATCGTGGATGGACGCCGGGGCCGCGGATGCAGTGCGCCGGGGCCTACATCACCGCCCCGGGCGGCGGCGGCGAGGTGACCGGCGATGCGCCGACGCTCGGGCTCTCCCCGGACCTGCGTCTGGGTGTCGTCGAGACCCTGGATGACGTGCGGGAGAAGGTCCGGATCCTGGCCGACGGCGGGGCCACGCTCATCAAGTGCATCGTCACGGGCGCCGTGCTGACGCGCGGGACGCAGCCCGGGGTCATCGAACTGACGGAGCCGATGGTCCGGGCGGCGGTCGAGGAGGCGGCACGCCATGGCCTCTACGTCGCGGCCCATGCCCACGGCACCGAGGGGATCAAGGTCGCGATCCGCGCGGGTGTACGGTCCATCGAGCACGGGTCGCTCATCGACGACGAGGGCATCGAGATGCTCGTGGCCAATGGGACGTACCTCGTCGCGGACGTCTATGACGGCGACTGGATCGCGGAAGAAGGGCGCCGCGCGGGATGGCCGGCGGAGACCCTCGAGAAGAACGAGCTGACGACGCAGGCCCAGCGCGACGGCTTTCGCAAGGCCGTCGGGGCGGGCGTCAGGCTCGCCTACGGCACCGACAGCGGCGTCTACCCGCACGCGATGGTCGCGATCCAGCTCGGCTACCAGGTCCGGCTGGGGCAGTCGACGGTCGAGGCGATCCGGTCGGCGACGATCGTCGCGGCCGAGCTGATGGGCTGGGAGGACCGGGTCGGGTCCGTGCAGGTCGGCCGGTACGCGGATCTCGTCGCGGTCGATGCCGATCCGCTCGTCGACATCGAGGTCCTGCGCGGCCCGGCGTCCGTCGTCAAGGGTGGCGTCCCGGTCGACTGACGCCCGCCCGTCGTCGGCGCGTGAGGCCGCGGCTCAGCGGGCGAGCGTGTGCGGCCGCTGCTCGGCGGCCAGGGCCGAGCCGATGGCGATGAGGCGATGGCCGATGCCGTGGCGCAGACGCCGGATGGTCGCGGGTGGACCCTCGTCGGCGAGGTCGGATCGGCGGGCCTCGCCCCGGAGGGCGGCGATCCGCTCGTGCGCCAGCTCGAGCGGGACATCGAAGGTCGAATGCGCGGGATCCGGCCGGTAGCAGGTCATATCAGGCTCCTTCCCTTGTGGTTGGTCGGTCGAGGCTTCATTCGATGACGATCCGGACGCCGTCGCCGTCGTCATCGACGTCGACGATCGGGCCGGTGATGCCCGAGGCCAGCGCCTCGCGGACGCGTTCGGTGATCGTGTCGGTCAGGCCGGGGATCCGATCGAGCGCCGCGCGGCCAAGGGCCAGCGGGACGCGGAGGTTGACGACCTTGCGTCCGTGGTCGCTGACCTCGATCCGGATGGCGCGCGCCGGGGATCGGTCGCCCGAGGGCTTGGTCGCCGTTCCGGAAGCGGGTCGGTCGGACGTTCGGGTGGTGCGAGCCTCGGCGGAGTCGCGTCGAGTCTCGAGCGCGTCCAGGATCGGCCCGGCCTCGTCGGCCGTCAGCCGGCCTTCGGAAACCAGGCGCAGGACTCGCTCGAGGGCGTCGTCAGTCATCGGATCGCCCGTGCTGGTCGATCGTTCTTCGAGCGCTTCAAGTCGGCGACCGGCTTCGGCCACGTCGATCTCCCCGCGCTCGAGGGCGCGCAGGATCGAGAGGCCGAGCCGACTCGTCGGCATCCGGCTCATGGCGATCGACGAACGTCGTCGGGCTGTCGGCCGCGGTCACCGGGGGCTCGATCGAAGGCGGGACGGGCGGTTCAGGCGGCATCGGTGGCTCCTTCGAGGTGGATGGGCGAACCGGATGCGGCGGGGCCGAGGCGCGTAGCACGGCGGTGGCATGCATCAGGCTCACGTCGCCAGACATCGAGCGGACGGCTACGGTCGGGCCGCCCTCGCCGACGACGAGGACGCGGCGACCTGGTCTCCCCTCGCTCCGGGCATCGACGTCCGAGGTGACATCGCCCGCGACCGTGCTGGCTTCCAGGCGGAGGCCGCCGGCCAGCGCCAGCAGGACGTCGCCGCTCACCGTGTCGATCGCGAACGGACCGGGACCGGCCAGCCGGCCGGCCAAGCGAACGTCGCCGCTTGTCGTGGTGGCGCGAACTGACTCGAGGTCTGCCGCACGGACGGACAGGTCGCCGGACACGGAGCGGGTGGCGATCGAGCTGCTGTCGACCGCGAGGACGTCGATGTCGCCGGAGACGGTTTCCGCGGACAGGCGCCCGCTGACGTCGCGGAGGCGGATGTCGCCTGACGAGGTGCGGTAGCGCTGATCGCCGGTCAGACCTTCGATGGTCACCTCGGCGCTCGCGGCTTCGACGACGACCGTGGCCCCCGTCGGGACGTCGATGACGAGTTCGGCCGAGTGGGAGCCGCGCTCCTGCCCCTCATCGAAGAGGCCGCCGCGGCCGGCACGCAACGACAGGCTGCCGTCGCCGCGCTCGACCTGGACGCTGCGCCCGAGATCGCCGTCGGTGTCATGGACCCGCACGACGGACCCATCGACGGCGCGAAGGCGCGCGTCGCCGGCTCGGAGGCGGATCGCCAGGAGGCCGGTCGGGCCGATCTCGTGCTCGATGCCGATGCGGGCGCTGGTCCGCGTCATGGGTCGGTCCGCCCGAGCGCACGGATCGCGACGGCGGCGTCCTCGGCGCGTCAGCTCATGACGGGCGAGGGCCTCGAGGATCGCGTCTCGACTCATGGGCGTGGCGGTCGCGATCGGTTCGGTCGCGGTCTCGTCGAGATCCTCGGCGTCGGCCCGGGCTCCGAACCCGAGCGCCGTGACGAGGGCTTCGACCCGGGACCGGACCGTGGGGTAGCTGATGCCGAGCTCACGCTCCATCTCTCGGAGGTTGCCGCGCGAACGCAGGAAGCTCTCGAGCAGGGCGAGCTGATCACGGTTCAGCCGGCCGAACCGGCCGACGCTGAAGTCGCCTTCGAGGGTGGTCCCGCAGCTCCCGCAATGGAGGCGCGTGACCGCCAGCTCGCTCGAGCAGACGGGGCAGGTGGAGATGACGTCGTGTGCCATGTGGGTATCGGCTTTCCTCATGTGTGTGGTCCTAGTTGTAGCTCGTGACTTTCACTTTGTCAATAGTCGTTTGCGTTTTCTGAGTTACCTGCGCATGTACGCTAGACTGAGTCCGACGCATCGGGTCGTCAGATCGTCCATGCCGACCGGCGCCGTTTGTCGGGGTCATGAACTGGCGTCCGTCCGCTGGGTCGACCGGCCCGAGCCCGAGACTGCGAACAGCGAGGTGACCAACTCGGTCATCGGCAACGGACGGACAGGAGAGACCCGATGACCGCACAGCAGCAGGTCTTCGCGACGGATGCGCTCGGTGTCCCGCCGTCCGCGCTGGTCGTCCTGATGACCGATCCTTGCGATGCTCGGCGTCATCGCCCACGCGGCGGCCGCCTAGACCCCGGCGGCAGCCGCTCCAGATCAGTCCCCGGCCCCGGCAGGACCGCCGCGTCCGTCCGGGGCCTCCGCTCGTCCAGAGCGGGGTTCTTGGCGGGCCGCCGCCTGGGCGATGACGCTGACCCGGCGCGAGACCCGGCCCCGGCAGGACACCCGTCCCGACCGGGGCCTCCGCTCGTCGCGGCGGGGACGAGGCCACGCCGTCGAGCCCATGCTTGACGCCGCGCCATTCAGCGTCTACCTTGCATTCAACCACATCTGAATGCAGAGACGGATGCTGAATGGTGAGCCGTGAACACCGAGGCTCGTGGACCTGGGGCCCGAGCCGCTTCCCGAGCGGCGCATCGCGGACGTGGAGACGATCAAGGCGCTGTCAGACCCGTTGCGTCTCCGGATCCTCGAGGTCATGACCGCCGACCATGGCGAGAGCCTTCACCGTCAAGCGGCTGGCGGCGTGCCTCGGCGTCAGCCAGACCAAGCTCTACCACCACGTCAACCTGCTGCTCGAGCGTGAGCTCATCCGGGCGGCGGGCACTCGCGTCGTCTCGGGGATCATCGAGACGAGCTATCGCATCGCCCAACTCAAGATCAGCCTCGACCGGTCGCTCCTGGCCGCCGACAGCCCCGAGATGCACGACGTCCTGACGACCGTCTTCGATGGCGCTCGCGACGACATCGAGCGCGGCCTCCGCAGCGGGGTCATCGGGACCGGCGAGGACGCCGACCCCTCGACCAAGCTCCTGCTCTCGAAGGGTCTGGCCCGCCTCTCCAAAGCGCAGGCCGAGGCCGTGCGAACGCACATCCTCGAGCTCATCGACGGGTTCGATGCCGAGCATGGCGACGGCCAGCCATACGGACTCGTCCTTGGCTTCTATCCGATGGCCGACCTCGAATCGGCGGAGACCGACGAGCGTTGACCGACGCGATCAGCCCGACCGCGATGACGATCCGTGACGTGCTTCGGCTGCCCGATTTCCGGCGTCTGTGGCTCGCCCAGGCGATCTCGGACGTCGGTGACGGACTGACGCTCCTCACGCTGATGCTCCTGGTCAACCAGCTGACCGGCTCGACGCTGGCGCTGGCCGCGGTCGCGATCGCGCTGGCGATCCCGCCACTGACGATCGGGATCGTCGCGGGCACCTACGTCGACCGCTGGGACCGACGGACGATCATGATCGTCTCCGACACCCTGCGGGCCATCGTCGTCCTCGGCTTCGTCCTCGTCGGCACGAGCGGAGCTCGTGCCGCTGCTGCTCGTGCTGGCCTTCGTGCAGGCCACGATCGGGACGTTCTTCAGCCCGGCCCGCGGCGCACTCATCCCGCGTGTCGTTCCGGCCGAGGGCCTGCTGGCCGCCAACTCCATCGGGCAGGCGACCCGCGTCATCGCCAATGTCATCGGCAGCGCCCTGGCCGGTCTCATCGTCGGCGTGGCCGGCCTGGCGTGGCCGGCCTTCGTCCTCGATGCCGCCACGTTCGGCGTGTCCGCGCTCCTGGTGCTCGGCGTGAGCCGGTCGGTCGGCAGGCCGAGTGACGCCGAGCGGGTCGCGGCGAGCGGTGTCGGGGCATCGGTCATGGAAGGCCTGCGCCTGATCGGCCGATCGCGGGTCCTCTCGACGACACTGCTTGCCCTCGCCGTCGCGATGCTGGGTCTGGGTGCCGTCAACGTCCTGTTCCTGCCGCTGATCGTCAACGTCCTCGAGGTCAGTCCGGTCTGGCTCGGCGCCGTCGAGATCGCGCAGAGTGCCTCGATGATCCTGTCGGCCGGCCTGGTCGCGATGCTCGCCGCGCGTCTGCGGCCGACGACGATCGTGACGGTCGGCATCGTCGCCATCGCGGTCTCGATCGGTCTGGTCGGTGCGACCACCGACATCCTGCAGGTGCTCCTCCTGCTCTTCGCGATCGGCTGGTTCGTCACGCCCCTGCAGGCGGCGGTCGTGACGATCTTCCAGACCGGTGTCCCAGATGCCGCCCGCGGCCGCGCGATGGCGACGCTCCAGGCCGCCATGTCCGGCACGTCCGTCGTCTCGATGGCGTTGGCCGGGATCTTCGGCGAGCTGGTCGGGGTCCGGACGGTGTTCATGCTGGCGGGCGTGGTCGTGTTCGTGGGCGGCGTCGCCGCCGCGTTCCTGTACCGGGGCTCGCGCCTCGACCCCCGTTTCGGAGCGACCGGGCGCGGTCGATCCGGAGCCCGCCGGGGTACAGATGTTCGGCGAGCGGAGCGAATCTGAAAGGCCCGGCGCTCTGGGGGCACCGGGCCTCGCGCTTGCCGGGGTCCGAAGCGACTCAGCCGGCGCGCACCTGCGCGGCGGTGAGGGAGAAGTTGCCGACGAGCGAGTGGTAGTACGCGACTCGCGGCGTATGGATCCATCCAGACCCGGTAACCGGGCGTGCGAGACGACGCGAATGAGAAGTCTCGGTTCCCGGTCCATGCCGGATCCGCCTTGAAGATCTGGCCCATCGGTCATGTTCGTCGTCAAGAGCATGCGGATGATCGACGAGGCGCTGTCGATGCCGTTGGCGAAGACCGCCCTGGCGCCGGCGCGCAGGAAGCCCGCGCCGTAGTTGTCGGCTCGCTGCTTGGCGACGGCCTTGGTCGGGTTGGCACGACCCCACTCCGAGTTGCCCGAGGCGTAGCACAGGCGGTTCAGGATGACGACGGCGTTGCGGGCCAGGTCGAGGCCCGTCTTGACGTAGTACTCGCCGTAGTACTTGAGGTTGCTGTTGCCCCTGGCCGGACGCCTTGTTCAGCCCGAGCCCGTCCTTGCGGTCCGCGTAGAAGGCCCCGTATGGGCTGGGATGCCCGTTGCCGTGGCCGAGGTAGATGAAGATGTTGGCGCCCTTGGCCGCTGCCTTCACCTTCGCCCAGGTGGCCCTGGGGCTGTAGACCTCGACGACGTTGGCACCGTGACTGCGAGCCAGGGCCGCGTACTTCTTCGCGCTCCTGATGTATTTGGCGGTGCTCGACTCGACCGGGCCGACGACGACGACGACCTTGACGCCCGCCGCCGAAGCCGGGGTGGCGCTCGCGGAGAGCCCGCCGACGGCGATGATCATGGCGAGGATCGGGAGCGCCAACAGGCGGACCGTCCGGTGGGAAGACGCCCTCTGGGCGCCGGGGTTGCGGACCTGCAAGACTCTTGCCTCCTCCCTGCCGGAACGCCGTGCGGGGGCACGACGACGGTGGGTGTGGCCGCCAGCGGCAAGGGAGAGTCGCGAGGACGCGGGACGGGTAGCGCCGGCTCGACGCACCGGGGGCGACGAGTCGGGGCCGGTGGATCGGGTGAGCCGATCCGGTCCGTCAGGTGCAAGCACCCGACGCGATGACAGGGTTCCTGCCGTGGGGGCGGCGGTCTTCTGTTGTGCCTGTCTGTCGAGTGTGCCTTGGGGGTTGGCGGGAAGTATGGCAGCCCCGAACGCCCGTTGCCGAGCCCGACCATCCGCCCATCGTTGCGCGGCGAACGGGTCAGGGCGCAGGCGCACCACCGATTTCGGCTATGCTCCGGGCGGCCCGGGACCGGTGTGCCGATCGCACATCGGCATCCGATGCCGCCGTCGCGCTCTCACGCCCTCGATCGCGACGGGTCCACGCAGGAGCCCACGCTTGACGTTCGAACCGCTCGGCATCTCGGCCGATCTCATCAAGATGGTGGCCGAAGAAGGCTACGAGATCCCGACACCCGTCCAGGAAGCGGCGATACCGCTCGTGTTGCAGGGACGCGACGTCCTCGCCGCCGCTCAGACCGGCACCGGCAAGACGGCCGCCTTCGTCCTGCCGATCCTCGACCGCCTGCGCACACACGCGAACACGAGCTTCTCGCCTGCGCGCCATCCCGTGCGCGTGCTGATCCTCGTGCCCACACGCGAGCTCGCGATGCAGGTCGACGAGAGCGTCCGGACCTACGGGCGGACGGTCCCGTTGCGCTCCGCCGTCGTGTATGGCGGCATCCCGATGGATCCGCAGATCAAGGCCCTGCGCGCGGGCGTGGAGATCCTCGTCGCGACGCCGGGCCGATTACTCGATCTCGTCGGCCAGAAGGTCGCCAACCTCGGCCAGGTGGAGATCCTGGTGCTCGATGAGGCCGATCGCATGCTGGACATGGGCTTCCTGCCCGACATCCAGAAGATCATCGCCCTGTTGCCGCCGAAGCGCCAGAACCTGATGTTCTCGGCGACCTTCTCCGACGACATCCGCCGCCTGTCGGGGACGATCCTGCGCGATCCGGCAACGGTCGAGGTGGCGCCCCGGAACGCGACGGTCGAGGGGGTCAAGCAGCTCGTCTACCCGGTCGATCGAGATCGCAAGGAGGAGCTGCTCGCCCACCTCGTCCGCACGTACGACCTGCGTCAGGTCCTGGTCTTCACGCGGACCAAACTGGCGGCGAGCCGACTGGCGTCACGGCTCGACCGCGATGGACTCGACGCGGTCGCCATCCACTCCGACCGGTCACAGCCGGAACGGACCCGGGCCCTGGAGGGTTTCAAGTCCGGCGAGATCCGCGTCCTCGTCGCCACGGACGTCGCCGCCCGTGGCCTGGACATCGAAGACCTGCCGGTCGTCGTCAACTTCGAGCTCCCGTGGAACCCGCAGGACTACATCCACCGGATCGGACGGACCGGCCGAGCGGGAGCGACCGGCGAGGCGATCTCGCTCGTGTGCATGGACGAGGTCGACCTGCTGCGAGGCATCCAGCGGATGCTCAAGCTGGCCATCCCGTGGACCATCGAGGATGGGTTCGTCCCCGACCGAACAGCGGAAGCCCGACCCCTGTCGATGCGCGCCGGTCATGCCCGGACCGGCCAGGAGCACCACGCGCATCGCAAGCCGGTGCGACGCATGGGTCGGGTCGGAAGCGGCCGGCGCGGCTAGCGGGTTTGTCGGCCGGGCGCGGCCGACGGGGTCAGGTCGTGCTGACCGAGGTCGCGGGTTCCGGCGCGGCGTCAGTCGACTCGGGTTCTGGGGCGGGGCTCGCCTGGGGCAGGGGTGCGCCGGCGGAGACCGGAGCATGCGTCCCCTCCGGTGCGTCCATCACGGCGCCCGGGAAGAAGAAGCCCAGCATGATGTCGGCGCTGACGCGGTCGACGCCGTATCGATTGATCAACGCGTGCGGAAACTCGACCGTCTCATCGTCGTCGCCGACGAGCCCCAATGTGACGTCCCGCAGCATGACGAACTCGCCGCTGGGACGCGTCAGCGCCCGTCCGGGATCGAACCCAGGGAGCGTCGGCAGGTCGCCTGCCACCAGGTACGGCCCGACGACGAGACGGATACCGTGATAGGCGGCGTGCTGCGACAGGTAGGGGTCGTCGTCTGAGACGACGATGAGCACGTCGTCGACCGCGATGGTCAGGTCTCCCGCGGCCTGCGCTGCAGCGCCGTCGAGCGGCTGCCAGCTCGTCTGCGCCAGCGAGATGTCGGTGCTGGTCTCGAGCAGGTCGCGCAGCTGCCCGGCACGGTCGACCGTGCCGCTGGCGATCCCTCCGGCCATGTAGGCATCCACGCGGATGGGCATCAGGCCCCCTTGAGCGTGGCCGAACTGTGGGCCCCGCGGGCGTCCGCGTGAATGAGCCGTCGGTACCCGATCGAGTCATCCAGATGTACCCGTCAACGGAGGCGCTGAGCGTCGACGACGCCCGCGTCCGTCTCGGTCAGAGCGGGTCGCGGCAACCCCGGCAGCCGCCCAGCGACCGCAGCAACGCCATGCGGAGCAGCGATCGCGCGATGACCGACGGGTCGGCCCGGCTCTGGTTCGTCACGACGGCGATCGCGATCCGCTCCTTCGGCAGCCAGCGCAGGACGGCACGGAAGCCCAGCAGGCGGCCGGAATGGCCCAGCGTCTGATGACCGTCGAACTCGATCGCCTGGACGCCGAGGCCGTACGGGATCGTGGCACTCGTCCCGGTCGGCGTCCCGGCGGTCCTGCCGACGTCGCCGATCATCGACTGGAGCGAGGCTGGATCCAGGACGACGCCGCCATAGAGCGCGCCCGCCCAGCGAACCAGATCGCTCGGGGTCGAGGCGATCGAGCCGGCGGCTCCGGCCGCGGTGACCACCGACGTGAACGGCGCCATGTCCGTCCCGTCGCTGAGATCGACCGGTCGCAGCTTGGTGCTCGCGCCCTCGAATCGATAGCCGTGCGCGACCGAACCGGCCGGCGATCCGTCGATCTGCTCGAACGTGTGATCGAGTCGGAGTGGCCCGAAGAACCGTGCTCGCAGCTGGGCCGCCAGCGACCGCCCGTCGACGCGCTCGGCGATCAGGCCCAACAGGAGGTAGTTCGTGTTCGAGTAGTGCCAGCCCTTGCCGGGCTTGAAGTACGGCTTGCCGACGAAGCGGAGCGATCGAGCCGCGTCCCACTTCCTGCCACGGTCGGCAAGCAGGGCCTTGTCGATCTTCGGGTCGTAGAAGAAGTCGCGCACACCGCTCGTGTGGTCGAGCAGCATCCGCACGGTCACACGCCGGTCGATGGACACCTCGGGCAGGTATTCGATGACCGGCCGGGCAAGTGTCACCATGCCCTCCTCCGACAGGGCCATGATCAGGGCCGCGGTGAACGTCTTGCTGATGCTCGCGATCGCGAACGCGGTGTCGGCGTCCACGCGCTCTCCGGTCTTCACGTCGGCGAGCCCGCTGGTCCCAAGCCACGTCGTGCCATCCGGAAACCGGATGGCCACCGAGACGCCGGGGATGCCGTCCCGGACCCGCAGGCGATCCAGACGCCGCTGGAGCGTCTCGCGAAGAGCCGCCTGGGTCGGCGGGCGGACCCCCTCCCCGACGGGCCGGCCGAAGAGGTGCTCGGGATCGACCGCCATCGCCGCCGGAACCGGTCCGAACGCGGCCATGATCAGCGACAACGCCGCGCCGAGGATCGCGGCGGACCGGCCGATCGCGAATCCCCGTCGCGCGGCTGACCGGGGCGCGCGCGGGCTCAATACGGCTCGGGCGGTTCGACGGGGCGCCATGACGTGCGCACGATACCCCGGGCGAGTCACGGGTACCATCGGTCGGATGGACCCTGATCGAAGCGCCTCCGGACTTCTGCGTGCCGTGGGTCTCCTAGCCGACGGCCCGGTCGTCTGGGGCCGACCGCTGCCACCGACCGGTGCCGGGGTGTTCGTGGTCGAGGCCGCGGCGCCGATGGCCGCTGCGCCGCTCGAACTGGCCAGGATCGGGAAATGGCTCGAACGCGTGGAGGGTCTCCGACTGGACGGCACGCGGCCGACGTCACGGGCCCTCGCGGCCCGGCTGGCCGCGTTCTGGTTGCCCTCGGAGCAGGTCCTCTATGTGGGTTCATCCGAGCAATCGATCAGCCGTCGGGTGGCCGCGATGGTCGCGACGACCCTCGGCGACCGCCGGCCGTACTCCGGCGGGCACTGGCTCCATGCGCTGGCGATGCCGCCCGGGACGCGTGTCTGGTGGGCCGCGACGCCAGCCGTCGAGGAATACGAGGACGCCTTGGTCACGGCGTTCGCCGAGGGCGTGGTAGACGCGGAGCGAGCGACGCTGCCGGACCAGGCGTTCGTCCTCCCGTTCGCCAACCTTCGCCGACCGACCGGTGAGCGCAAGCGGACCGGCCTGTCGGGCTCGCTCCTGCCCGAGCCCGTTGCCACCCCGCCGCCGCCGACGCGCATCGTCCAAGTGCCCGATGGCGATGCGGACGGGGCGGATGGCAAGCCGCCCGAACGCCGCCAGCGACGGGCGCCGAGCCGCGCGACGGCGGTCAAGAAGGCCGCTCCGATCGACACGCCGGCCGCGCCGCCACCGCCGGAAGAGGCAGGCGCCTTGACGCCCGACGGTGCGGTCCGCCTCCAGGCCGAGCTGAATGGACTGATCCACGGCCGCCGGCCCGAGGTCATCGGCCGGATCCGGGCGGCGAAGGAGCTCGGGGACCTCAAGGAGAACTCGGACTACCACGCCGCGCGCGCCGAGCAGTCGTTCCTGGAGGGTCGGATCCAGGCGATCGAGGCCCGGCTGCGGAGCGCGGTCATCGTCGAGGCACCGGCGGCCGGCGCGCGGATCGGGCTTGGCTCGGTCGTGCGCATCGAGACCGACGGGGAGACCATCGACTACACGATCGTCGGCTCGTCGGAATCGGACGTGGTGGCCGGCCGGATCTCGTCATCCTCGCCGGTCGGGCGGGCGCTCCTGGGTCGTGCAGAGGGTGACGAGGTGATCATCACCACCCCCGCAGGCGACCGCCACTACCGGGTCGTGTCAGTCAACTAGGGCCGCGGCTGGGCCGCCCGATGGCGGCGTAGCCGCGCCGACTCAGTTCTTCGGGGCGTCGACGAGCTTGTGTTCGACAGCGTAGAGGGCGGCCTGAGTCCGCGATGCCAGACCGAGCTTGCCCAGGATGTTCGACACGTACGTCCGGGCGGTGCGCTCCGTGATGAACAGCTTGGCGCCGATGTCCTTGTTGCTCATCCCCTGACCGAGCAGGTTGAGGACGTCCTTCTCACGGTCCGTCAACGGCTCCGCGAGCTCGTCGTCGGGTGACTTGCGGTTGCGCATCCGCTGCGCCAGCAAGCGTGCGACCGCCGGGTCCAGGTGGACTTCGCCGGCGAATGCCGCCCGGATCGCGGCGGCCACTTCCTCCGCCTCGGCGTCCTTGAGGACGTAGCCGGAGGCCCCGGCTTCCAGGGCGGCAGTCACCTTCTCCTCCTCGATGAAGGAGGTCATGGTGACGATCTCGGTCTCCGGACGCTCGGCCTTGATCCGACCGATGGCGGTGATCCCGTCCATGTTCGGCATGAGCAGGTCCATCAGGACGACATCCGGCTCCAGCCGGCGGGCGACGGCCACACCTTCGGAGCCGTCCGAGGCCTCGCCGACGACCTCGATGTCGGGCTGCAGGTCGAGGAAGACCCGCAGGCCCGTGCGCACGACGGCATGGTCGTCGACGATGAGCACGCGGATCGGCGTGGGGTCGGTCACAGGATCTCCCGGCGCCAGAGCGCCATCGTCAGGCTCGCCATGCGCGAGCGGCATCGAGTCTATCAAGCGTCACCGGACGACGCGTCCTCTCCGGCGGGCGAGCCCGATCGCCCGGCCGCTTCGACGGCCGTCACGAGCTCGGTCGGCCGGAATGTCTTGCGCACGAATCCGTCGGCCACGCCCGCCATCGAACCCTGGTCCAGCCCGTCGTATGCGCCCATCACGACCACCCGGACGCTGGGTGCGACGGCACGGAGCCGCCTGATGAACGCCAGCCCGGCGTCGATCTCGGGCAGCCGGGGATCCACGACGATGACGTCCGGCCCCACCGAGGCGACGAGCTCGAGCGCCGGCCCAGGGCCGCCGGCCGCGCCGACGACGACGAGACGCCCGCCGATGCCCAACAGCCCGCTGAGGCTCTCGCGAACCCGATCGTCCGCATCGACGATGAGGACTCGGAGTGGCGCAGGCCATGCATCGGGGTCGTGCATCCGCGCCATCGTCGCGCGCGCGACGTCGAAGCGGGAACGGACCGATGGCGAGGTCGGAGTCGGCCGAACGACGGTGGTCCGACTACGTCATCGGTCGCGGATGGATGGGTCCGGCGCGGGGTCGCGATGCATGTCGGGCTCCGCGCCCACCGCGACAGCGATGGCATCCGGCACGACGACCTCGACGGTCGTGCCCTTGCCGCTGACGCTGCGGCAGACGAAGGTCGCGCCGATCCGGGAGGCGCGGGCCTGCATCCCGGCAAGCCCGAGATGACCGGCCGGGACATGCGACGGGTCGAAGCCCTTGCCGTCGTCCTCGATCCGCAACCGCACGCCCTCGCGGCGGCGGCCGACCTCCACGCGCACCTGCCGGGCGGCCGCGTGCTTGACGACGTTATGGAGCGCCTCCTGCGCGATGCGGTAGAGCGTCTCCTCGACCGCCAGCGCGAGTCGCTCCTCTCCGAGCGTGCTCTCGACCACGACCGGCAGCCCGATCCGGCCCTGGAGCGCTGCGGTATGGGTCTTGAGGGCGCGGGTCAGCCCGTCCTGCTCCAGGTTCCCCGGTCGGAGCTCGAAGATGAGCGCCCGCATCTCCGCGAGGGCCTCGCGTTGGAGCTCGCGGAGCTGGGTCAGCTGGGTCCGAGCCGCATCGACGTCGCGATCAAGGAGCAGCTCCACGGATCGTGAGACGAGCGTCATCGAGAAGAGGGCCTGGGTCACGGAGTCGTGGAGCTCGCGAGCGAGATGGGCGCGCTCCTCGCCGGCCGCCAACTCGCCGGCCTGACGTCGCAGGTTGCCCTCCAGGCGCTCCCGATCGCTCACGTCACGTGCCGCACCGTGGGCCCCGACGAACCGGTCGCCCTCGAGCATCCCGATCCCGTTGATCTCGACGAGGACATCGTGGCCGTCCGCATGCCTGAACGGCAAGCGGGAGCGCTGGACGGACGTCGGATGGCGCGATAGCCACTTGAACCGGACCTCGACCTCGCGCCGGACCTCGGGGGCGAAGACCTCCCAGTACTGTCGACCGATGAGCTCGGCCGCGGTCCGTCCGAGCATCGCCTCGGCGACCTCGCTGATGAACGTGAGCCGCCCGTCGGCGTCCGTCACCCACACGAGGTCGGGCGAGGCCGACACGAGATAGCGGTAGCGCTCCTCCGATCCGCGCAGCTCCCGCTGGAGCCGCTCGCGCTCGCCGATGTCGCGGGTCGCGCCGTGGATGCCGGCGAATCCGCCGTCAGGACCCACGATGCCGATCGCGTGGACCTCGACCGGTGTGAGCCGGCCGTCCTTGCCGGTCAGGGTCAGCTCCGCGACCTGCTGAGTGGTCGGGTCGGCGACCAGCTTCTCCCAGCGGTCGGCGGCGATGGGCAGCGTCTCCGGCTGGACCAGCATCGAGAAATGCCGGTCGACGGTCTCGCTCGGGTGGTAGCCGGTCATCGTCTCGATGGCTTCGGAGATGAACGTGAACTGCCCGTCCGCGTCCGTCGCGAAGACCACGTCGGGCGAGTTCTCGACGAGGAACCGATAGCGCTCCTCGGACTCGCGCAGGTCGCGCTCCAGTCGATCGCGCTCGCGCATGTCGCGGACCGAGCCATTCGCTCCCGCGAACGACCCGTCCTCGTCCAGGCGGGCGATGGCGATGAACTCGGCCGGGACGGGCTCCCCGCCGGGCCCGACCAGGTTGACCCGGCCGCGCAGCTCCTGGGAGTCCGCCGCCATGCCGGCGGACCAGTCGAGTTCAGCGACGTCGCGCGACGACTCGTGCACCAGCACGCCGAAGTGCTGGCCGAGCAACTCCTCGGGGCGATGTCCGGTCATCCGCTCCACCGCGTCCGAGAGGAACGTCAGGCGCGCGTCCGCCCCGACCGACCAGATGAGATCCGGCGCGTTCTCGATCAGGAACCGGTACCGCTCCTCGGATTCGGTCAGGCGCGTCAGCAGGTTGGTGTTCGTGATGGCGATCGCGGCCTGGTCGGCCAGGCCCTGGAGCAGGTCGAGCTCTTCCGCGAGGAAGTCACGCGGCTGGGCAGACGAGACCGCGAGCGTGCCGATGACCTCGCCACCGGGTGCGCGGAGCGGGGCGGCGGCCATGCCGCGCAAGCCCAGTCGAATGGCGACATCGACGTCATCGGGTTCCTGCGGGATCCGCGGATCAGCCTGGTAGTCGATCGTGGAGACCGGCACGCGCTGCTCGGCCGCCAGCCCATTGATGCCGCCGCCGAGTGGGAATTCCATGCCCAGGAGCCACGCTCTCGTCTTCGCGTCCGCGCCGCCGGCCACGACGACCGGGATGAGGTAGGTCCCGTCTTCCGACATCCGGGTGAGGTGGGCGCCATCGGTCCCGAGCAGGCGCTTGGCCTCCTCGACCACGCGTTCGAGGATGACGTCGGGCTCGCGCAGCGCGGCGATCCTGGCGGTGATGTCGCGCAGCGAGCGCTCCGTCTCGGCGCGCAGGGCGACCGCTCGCCGGGACCGCTCGAGCTCCTCGATCAGGCGCGCATTGGTGATGGCGATCGCGGCCTGGTCAGCCAGGCCGCCGAGCACGGCCTCGTCGATCGGGTCGAAGGCATGACGTTCGTGGCGATAGACCTCGATGGCCCCGAGCGGGCCCTCGTCGCCGATGATCGGCGCCACGATCAGATCGCCGATGCCGGTGGTCGCGGCCAGTTCGTCGGTCTCGCCCACGTGGACGAAGTCGGCGGCCAGGTAGTCGCCGGCCGTGATGACCCGACCTTCCGCCATCGCCCGTCCGGACAGGCCCTCGCCGAGCCGCAGCCGGGTCGAGCGCACGGAGACGCGCTGGGCCTCGGTCAGCCCGGCGTCATAGGCCGACACGAGGACGCCCTCGATCGGGTCGAATTCGTCGATGACCGCGCCGTCCGCACGGAGGAGACGCAGGGCCTCGTCGACGATCCGCTGGAGGAGATCGCCCGGTTCCCGGATGGCCGTGATCCGAGCGGCGATCTCGCGCAGGGCATGTTCCGCCTCGGCGCGCCGCTCGATGTCGGCCCGAGAGCGCTCGAGCTCCTCCATCAGGCGCGCGTTGCGGATCGCGATCGAGGCCTGGGTGGCCAGGGCCGTCAGGACCTCGAGGTCCGACCCGTCGTACGCACCCGGGCTGCGCGACACGACCGAGATCGTGCCGATCGGCCCGGCCTCGCTCGAGAGAGGCGTCGAGATGACCGCACGGATGCCCATCTGTCGAACGAACGCGTCGATCTCCTCCGTCTGCTCGAAGCGATCGTCGTCGAGGTAGTCGCGTGTCAGGATGGCCCGCTGTTCGGCGAAGGCGAGGCCGGCCACCGCCTGGCCCGGCTTGAGGCCGCCGGTCTTCGCCCACTCCGGCACGATGGACATCGCCTCGCCGGCCGAGTACGACCACCGCAGCGCGTCGATCTCCGGGTCGTACTGGTCGATCCGGGCCCCGTCCGAGTCCAGCAGGCGCGCGGCCTCCTCGACGATGCGCTGCAGGACCTCGGCCGGGTCGAGGATGGCCGAGACGCGGGCCGCGATCTCGCGCAGCGTCCGTTCGGCATCGGCGCGTCGTGCGATCTCCTCCCGCGAGACCTCGAGCTCCTCGATCAGCCGGGCATTCGCGATGGTCACCGCCGCCTGGTCGGCGAGGGCCGCCAGGAGACCGGCGTCCTTGGCATCGAAGGCATCGATCCGATCCGAGTACGCATTGACGACGCCGAGCACCTCCTCGCGGTGGATCAGGGGCGCGGCGATGACGGACTGGATCCCGCTCTCGCGGACGAAGGCGTCGCGATCGGGCGTGTGCGTGAACCGTTCGTCGGCCAGATAGTCGCCGGTCCAGGCCGCGGTGCGATTCGCGATCGCCATCCCGGACACGCCGACGTTGGGGTCGACCTCGATGTTCACGATGAGATCGAGGTTCGCCTTCGTCATGGCGCTGACCTCGGGGTCCGGCCAGGCCTCGGCCATCCCCTCGCCATCGATCAGGTCGATGGTCACCCCGCTCGCCTCGAGCAGGCGCGCGGCCGCGTCGATCACCGATTGGAGGATCTCCTCCTGATCGCGCATCGCGCTGACGCGAGCGGCGATCTCTCGCAGCGTCCGCTCGGCGTCGGCCGTCGCCGCGAGGTCGGATTGGGAGCGCGCCAGTTGCTCGATGAGCCGCGCGTTGGCCATGGCCGCGGCCGCGTGGTCGGCGAGCGCCCGGACCAGGGCGATCTGGGATGGGCTGAAGGCCGATGGTCGCGTGCTGAACGCGCCGAGCGCCCCGAAGACCTCGTCGCCGTGGACCAGCGGCGCGGCGACCATCGACCGGATCCCGATGTCCTCGACCACCCGGTCGGGATCGGGGGCATGGTCGAAGGCGGGATCGGCCAGGTAGTCGTCGGTATGAACGACCTCGCGGCGGGCGACGGCATTCCCGAACATGCCGGTCCCGATCGGCAAACGGATCGTGCGAACCCAGACGCGACTGCGCGCGCTTCGGATCCCGGCGTCGTGCGCGAACCGCAGGTGCCCCGTCTCCGGGTCCAGGAGGTAGACCATCGCCCCGTCGGCTTCGAGCAGGCGAGCCGTTTCGGCGACGGCGGCGACCAACTGGTCGTGGATCTCGCCATGTCCGCCGTCCGGATCGCGACGGGCCGCGCGCGCACGCGCCGTCGACTTGCCGTTCTTGCCATCCGTGGGCTCGATCGGCTCGGCCGCGGCGACGCGGGGCGCGCGAGCGCGCGGTGTTCGTGTGGCCATCGGCCCGAGGATACGACGGGTCCGCGAATGGCGGCATCGCCGTTCGCCGACGATGCCTACGTCATCCGGCCGATGGGCCACTCGGCGCCGGTCGAGATCGGCTGCAGGCGTCCGTCCCCATCCGGTGATGTCGGTCGCCCACCGCCTGCGGCCGACCGCTGCCATGACGATGCCTCACGAGAGCCGGCACCCATCGCCGGCCACAACGATCGCTGAGGTCAACGCCAGATGTTCGCTTCCCGAACCGCGCTTCGCCCCTCCGACGTCGCACTGCGCGCCCTGATCGTGGGCCTGGCCCTCGCCACCGGGTACATCCACTCGACCCTGGGTGGACTGCTCTTCACGCTGAACGCCGTCGGGTACGTTGTCGCCGCGGCCGCTATGATCGTCCCGCTCGCCCTCGCCGTGCGCTTCCGCTGGGTCATCCGCCTCGGCCTGATCGGCTACGCGGCCACGACGATCCTGGGCTGGGCCATCCAGGGCCCGTACTATTCCACCGCCTACATCGCCAAGGGCATCGAGGTCGCGCTGATCGTCGCGGTCGCCATCGACTTCGC
The DNA here is from genome assembly GCA_963778645.1 of uncultured Chloroflexia bacterium. Taxonomy (GTDB): domain Bacteria; phylum Chloroflexota; class Limnocylindria; order Limnocylindrales; family CSP1-4; genus SPCO01. Next base: position 828,968 of record CAVZVH010000026.1, on the reverse strand, counting down.
CCGCCTCGACGGCAACCCGGTCGCGGTCGTCCGCCGCGAGCTGGCCAGCTTCACGTCGTTCGTCGCTCGCTCCCGCGGCACCGCGGGCGCCGGCGCCTAGCCACCCGTCACTCGCCTATTCGTTCGAAGGAGTCCCTCCGATATGCAGCGCCTGACGATCACCCTTGGCCTGGTCGCCCTCGCCGCCGTCCTCGCCGCCTGCTCAGGCACGTCGGCGGCTCCGGGCACCTCGGCCCCAGCCCCATCCGGAGCGGCAACCGGAGACGTCGTCTCCATCACCGCCAAGGACCTCAAGTTCGACCCGACGCAGGTGTCGGTCAAGGCCGGCCAGGCGTTCTCGATCGCCTTCGACAACCAGGAGGCAGCCCCGCACAACGTCGCGATCTCCGATGCCTCCGGGGCGTCGGTGTTCAAGGGCGAGATCGTCTCCTCGGCGAAGGTCACGTACGCGGTCCCCGCCCTGGCCGCGGGTGCGTATCCCTTCATCTGCGACGTCCATCCCGACATGAAGGGCACGATCACGGCGAACTGACGCATGGCCCGACCGACCGCCCTCACCGAATGACCCGACCAGGAGTCCGACACATGCTCGAAGTGATCGATCTCGCGAAGCGATATGGACCGGTCGTGGCCCTCGATGGCGCGTCGTTCCACGCGACGCCCGGCCGGATCGTCGGCTTCCTCGGCCCCAACGGCGCCGGCAAGACCACGACGATGCGCTGCGTCTTCGGCCTGGCCAGGCCGGATCGAGGCGAGGTCCGCTGGAAGGGCATGCCGGTCGACCGCGAGGCTCGGCTTCGGTTCGGCTACATGCCTGAACAGCGTGGGCTCTATCCACGCATGCGGGTGGCCGAGCAGCTCAGCTACTTCGCCCAGCAGCACGGCCTCAGCGGCAAGGCGGCGGATGCCGCGGCGGCTCGGTGGCTCGAGCGGATGGGCCTGTCCGACCGCGCGAAATCGAAGCTCGAAGAGCTGTCCCACGGCAACCAGCAGCGGGTCCAGCTGGCGGTCGCGCTGGCCCACGACCCCGAGCTGCTCGTCCTCGACGAACCGTTCTCCGGCCTCGACCCGATCGGCATCGCGACGATGACCGAGGTCGTCCAGGAGCGGGCGGCGGCCGGCGTCGGGGTGATGTTCTCGAGCCACCAGCTCGACCTGGTCGAGGACATCTGCGAAGACGTGGTCATCATCGCCAGGGGCCGGATCGTGGCGGCCGGGGCCATCGATGAGCTGAAGGCCGCCTCCGGTCGGCAGCATCTCGAGATCGAGGTCACAGGGTCCGACAGCGCGTGGCTCGATGGTCGCGCCGACCTGACCGTCCTGGATCGCAACGGCGACCGGGTCAAGCTGCTCGTCGATCGGTCGGTCGATCTCGACGAGTTGCTGCGTCTGGCCCGCCATGCCGGCGAGGTCCGGACGTTCGCCTACCAGCCACCCAAGCTGTCCGAGCTGTTCATGGAAGCGGTCACTCCGGGCGAGCCGGCGAAGGAGGTGGCCTGATGAGCCGCTGGCGAAGCATCTGGCTGGTCGCCCGTCGAGAGATCGTGGAGCGCGGCCGCAGCCGTGGCTTCGTCCTGAGCGTGCTGTTCACGACCGCCATCGTCATCGGTTCGTTCCTGCTACCGGCGCTCCTCTTCGGGGACGAGGAGGAGGCCAAGGTCGGCGTCGTCCAGCCGGCCCCGCCGGCCCTCGAGGGGACGGTCACGACCATCGCCTCCGGTGCGGATCAGTCCCTGGTCCTGCTGCCATACCCGGACCGCGCCGCGGCCGAGGCGGCCCTCGAAGCCGACCAGGTAGAGGCCGTGATCGACGTTCCCGCGGACCTGTCCACACCTGGCGTCGTGCTCTACAAGGAGTCCGTGGACCAGGTCCTGCAGAGCGTCGTCGGTGCGGCCGTTGTGAGCCTGCGGGTGGATGGCGTGTTGGCCGGGACCGATGTCGATCAGGCAGCGCTGGCCGCTGCCCAGGTGCCGCCCGAATCCGTCGAGCTCGACCCGCAGACCGACGCCGAGCAGGCGCGTTTCCTGGTCGCCAACATCGGGGCGGTCCTGATCCTCGTCGGGATCTTCAGCTTCGGCTTCACGGTCCTGACCGGCGTGGTCGAGGAAAAGCAGAGCCGCGTCGTGGAGGTCGTGCTCTCGACGGTCCGCGCCCGGGACCTGTTGATGGGCAAGGTCCTGGGGATCGGCGTGCTGGGGATCGTCCAGCTGGCCGTGTTCCTATTCGCGGCGATCGGGGCCGCGAGCCTCACGGACCAGCTGGTCCTGCCGGCCACGACGCCCGGCGCGATCATGCTGCTGGCGATCTGGTTCATCCTCGGCTACGCGCTGTACTCCACGGCGCTCGGCTTCCTCGGCGCGCTCGCGTCGAGGATGGAGGAGGCCTCCAACGCCTCGACCCCGGTCACGATGGTCGCGATGGTCAGCTACTTCGTGGCGATCTTCGCGGTCATCAACGATCCGCGCGGCACGGTGGCGACCATCGCCACGTTCCTGCCGCCGTCGGCGCCGTTCGTCGTCCCGCTGCGGGCCGCGCTGGATTCGATCGAGCCGTGGGAGGTCGGCCTGGCCATCGTCATCACGGTCATCGGGATCTGGGTCCTCTTCTCGATCGGGGCACGCGTCTATGCGGGGGCCGTCCTCCAGACGGCCGGCCGGATGAAGCTGCGCGACGCGTGGCGCTCGGCCGGGGAGTAGGTCAGTCCAGCGGCTCGAACAGGCCCGGCGTGCCGCCGGCGTGCCAGAAGACCACGGTCTGGCCAGCCAGCTCGCCTGACCGTGCTCGTGCCACGAGAGCGGCCAGGGCCTTCGCCGTATAGATCGGGTCCACCAGGATCCCCTCGGTTCGGCCGAGCAGCCGCATCGCTTCCTCGGCCGCGGCGGTCGGTCGGCCGTAGCCGTCGCCGTACTGCGAGCCGTCGAGCACGATGGCATCGGCCGTCGGCGGCTCGGAGCCGACGAAGCGGGCAAGGTCGGCGACCTGCGCCTCGATCGATGGCCGGAGCTCGTCCTCTGGCCTGGCGACGAGCACGCCGACGATTGGGCCATCGACGGCGCGCGTGACCCCGTTCGCGACGAGCAGGCCGGCCTGCGTCCCCCCCGTCGCCGACGGCACGAACAGGGCCTGCGGGCGAAGGGCGTTCGCGGCCAGCTGGTCGAAGGCCTCGGTGGCCGCGTCGAACTGCCCGTACGTGCCGGGCAGACCCGATCCCCCGACGCCGATGACCCATGGCCGACGCCCAGCGCCCTCCAGTTCCGCCACGACCCGCGCCACCGTCGCGTCCCGCTCCTCGCGATCCGCGGTCGCGAGCTGGTGGACCGTGGCCCCGAATATCTCGGCAAGACGCGCGCCTGGTCCGGGCGGATCGACCGGCGGACCCGACAGGACGAGATGGACGCCGAGTCCCGCCTTCGCCCCGGCCGCCGCTGTCAGCCGGCAATGGTTCGACCAACGGCGGCCGCTCGTGACCAGCGTGTCCGCTCCGTCAGCGAGCGCCGCCCCGACAAGGAACTCGAGGTTGCGCAGCTTGTTGCCGCCGAAGGCGAGCGGGAGGAGATCCTCGCGCTTGATCCAGACGTCCACGTCGTCACCGAGGGCTCGCGAGAACGTCCGGAGTCGCTCGAGTGGCGACGGCCGTTCGAAGAGTGGGTACCTGGGCAGGTCGTCCGGCGGCATGGCGCGGATGGTAGCCCCGTATCATCGGCCGATGGCCACACGGATCACCCCGGCCGATCGGCTGACCAGTGTCGGCCAACACGCGGGCATGGAACGGTCGATCGCGATCTCGGCACCGCAGACCGGCGCTGCCCGGCTGTACTCCGCGATCGTCTCGACCGCACCGGGCGACAAGACCCGCGTCCACCACCACGGGTCGTGCGAGACCTCGATCTACATCCTGTCGGGCCGCGCCCGGTACACCTGGGGCCCGACCGGACTCGAGGACACGTTCGACGCCGAAGCCGGCGACTTCATCTACATCCCGGCGGGCGAGATCCATGTCGAGGAGAACGCGTCCGCGACGGAGCCCCTCGTCGTGGTCCTGACTCGCAACTGCCCCGACTCCCACGTCGAGTACCTGGACGGCGGGCCCGACGGCTCGCTCGACGTGCCGGCGCCGTGCTGAGTCGCGACGCCGCGGCGTGAGCGGATGGCGGGATCAGACGCTCGCGGAGCTGCTCGATCGATTCGGCCTGGCGGGCGTCGCCGGAGCAACCGTTTCCGACCGACGGCTGGTCCGGCTCGACGTTCAGTGCCCTGGAACGCGGCCACGAGCGATTCATCCTCAAGCGGACGTCGCCGGCACGAGACTGGATCGTCCGCGCGACACGCGACGACGACATCCGCGAAGCATGGCTCGCCAACGCCAATCTCCAGGCGCGGGGCTGGTTGCCGGGCCTGACCGAGCCGGTCATCGCATACCTCGGCGCCGCGGTCGACGAGCAGGGCGAGGCCGCGATCCTGATGCCGGACCTCTCGACCGAGCTCGTGGCGTGGGAACGGCCGACCCACGAGCCTGTGCTGGACGTCGCCGCCACCGACCGGCTGATCGACCGATTCTCCCTGCTCCACTCGCTGCCATGGAGCGAGACGCTCGTCGCCGCGGCCGCTCGCGCCGGGGGCCCACTGCCCCCGTGGTGCCCGCTCCCCGAGCGGCTGACGCTGCTCACCCGACGCTCGGCGACCGGGTACGCGGCCGACGATAACCCGGTCGGCGAGATCTTCCTGCGCGGCTGGGACGCCTTCGAAGCGCTGGCGCCGCAGGCCACGAGGGACCTCATCGATCGCCTCGGCGCCGACCCGAGCCCGCTCGTCACGGCGCTCGGGCAGCTTCCGGCGGTCGGCCTGCACGGCGATCTCAAGCTCGCGAACGTGGCGCTGCTCGAGGGAGAGCGGGTCGCCTTCATCGATTGGCAGATGACCCTGCAGGCGCCCGTCGCGGTCGAGCTCGGCTGGTTCATCGTCACGAACAGCGCCGAGCTGCCGATTCCGCCCGACGAGGTGCTGGCGCGCTACCGCCGATCGATCGCCTGGTATGCGGGCCGGTGGGGATCCGGCTCCAAGCCGCATGACCTCGATGGGCTCGTGGGCGACTGGGAGCTCCAATGCGACCTGGCCATGATCGTCGGCCTGCTCCTGCGGGGCTGGCGCAAGGGCCGTGACGCCGAGGACGGGGGGACCTTGGCGTCGGGCTGTCCGCCGCCGATGACCTCGCCTGGTGGAGCGCCCGAGCCGTCGAAGCGGCGGAGCGGCGCCTCTAGCGAACGATGCCGCACAGTATCGACGAGCCCCATACCAGAGGAGACACCCCATGCCCAAGACCGTCCCCGCACTGCCCGGCATCGAGGCCAGCGCCCTGCCATTCAGCCAGGTCGTCGAAGCGAACGGCTTCGTCTTCCTGGCCGGCCAGGTCGGCAACGTCCCAGGCACCGCCAGCGCCGTGCCCGGCGGCATCGAGGCCGAGACGCGCCAGATGCTCGACAACGTCGGGCGCCTGCTGCGCGCCGTCGGCCTCGACTACGACGCCGTCGTGAAGGCCACCGTCTACCTGCGCGATTTCGGCGACTTCGCGGCCATGAATGCCATCTACCGGGCGGTGTTTCCCACGGAGCCGCCGACCAGGGCGACTGTCGGCGTGACCGCCCTGGCCTCGGACTTCATGGTCGAGATCGAGGTGATCGCGACCCGCTGATCGACGTTCGGCTCAGCGGACGACGAACTCGTCCACCGCGACCATCGGGTGACCGCTGGTCCCGAGCACCTCGATCGTCAGAGTGTGGGCGCCCTTCGTCGCAAAGGTCTTGGTGAAGACGGGCGCATGTGCCGAGAAACCGGTCCGGTGCAGGTCGACCGTCTTGACGACCTTGCCGTCGATCGAGACACGGGCCTTGCCCCGCGTCGGCCCGACCGGCCCGTACCAGCTGATCTTCTTGCCGGTGAACGCCACCGTCGCGGTCGCACCAGCCTTTGTCGCGTACTTCACGCGGTCGCCGGCGTACCCGCCGTGGTGTGCCGCCTTCCAGGGGCCCGTGTACGAGACCCGGGCGTTCTGCTCCGAGTAGTGCCGGACCGTCGTTGCGGCCTTCGGCCTCGGGACGGTTGGAGCGCCCGTGCCCGGAGCCTTGGGCATCTTGGGCGAGGCCGTCGCGTAGTAGCGCATGACCTTGTTGACGTAGGCCGTCGCGTAGGCGGACCAGCCCGACGGCCGTGATGACCCGGTCAGCCACCAGTGGGCGACCCGGCGCCAGCTGCCGAGCCACTTGTAGAGGCCGCGGAACTTGCCAGCCGCGACCTTCTCCTGGTTAGCCGGTGTCTGGGGCGCCTTCGAGTTCCCGAGGTACTTCCGGGCCCATGACGGCCAGTTGGACGGCATGATCTGGTACTTGCCGTAGGCCCCGGAGGACTTGTTGCGGGCGGTGTACCGCCCGCCGGATTCGACGTGACCGATCGCATTCATGAACTTGCCGAGGCCCGGGGGGTTCTTGGCGAGCGCGACCTGGGGCCCGGCGACGGTGAGCAGGATCGCCGTCGCGAGGATCGCGACGACGACCGCCTGACGGCGGTATGACCGGACTGGCAATGTGGCTCCTTCCTACCGGGACGACGCGGTGAGCGCGTCGAGCGTCGGCTTGTCGGTCGGAGCGAACCGCGATCGGCCGCGGCTTGGGCACTCCGGTGGCGACTGGGATGCGTCTGGCTGCCACGCGACGATCGCCGCGACGGCACCTGAGGATGGCCCACGGTACGGAGCCTCCCCGGTCCCGGCTATAGGGCTATCGGGTCACGGCGATGGAGCCCGAAGGTCCGCAAGGAAGGCGGCGACCCGGTCGAGCGCGTCGTCGAGGACGGGCTGCAATGTATGGCCCAAGCGCGGATAAGTCACCAGCTCCGCCCGTGCCAAGCGACCGACCGACGCTCGCAGCAGGTCGATCCGCGCGAACGGGTCCGACTCGCCGGACAAAAGCAGGACCGGACAACGGATGGCCGACCAATGGGCGATCCGGGCGTCGGTCCGCTCCGGGCCACCGGGCGGGTGGAGCGGGTAGCTGAAACAGACGAGGGCCGCATACGGCGAGTCCGGTTCGGCCGCGGCCAGGCTCGCCACACGCCCGCCGAACGAATGCCCGCCGACCGCCACATCCGCGTCCGATGGGACCACGCTGTGGAACGCGGGAAGTGCGTCCTCGGCCTTGCGGCGGGGCAGATCGATGGCGCTCGCGTCCACACCGCGTGCTCGCAGGCCCTCGACGAAGGGCGTCATGCTGGCGGCCGTCCCGCTCGCGCCATGGCCAAGGAACAGGCGCAGACCCATCGCGGAAGCGTAGCCTTGTCGTGGGCCGTTCGGGTGGGTCCGTGGTAGTCCGGTCGGGTCATGGCCGCGCCTTCGACGGATCGTCATCCTGCAACGTCCGCCTCAGCTCGCTCGAGGAAGCCCATTTGCCCGCCACTCCCGGTCGCTGCCGCGACCACCGCTCCCGCCGCGCGATGCTCGCCCTGCCGGCGCTCGTCATCGCGTTGGTGGTCGGTTTCGGCGGAGTCCTCAGCGCGGGTTCGGCGAGCGCCGCGGGCCCGATCCCGACCGAAGGACCGCCAGGTCACCCACGGCCAACCCCCACACCGGTCCCCAGCCCCACCCCACCCTGGCCCGACGAGCCCACCGTCCTCGGTCCGACGGTCACGTTCCATGGCCGCGGCTACGGCCACGGCGTCGGGATGTCCCAGTACGGGGCCCGGGGTCGGGCACTCGAAGGGCATAGCACGACCGACGTCCTGGCCCACTACTACCGCGGCACGTCCCTCGGCACTCTCGATCCGCCACCCGTCATCCGCGTGCTGATCCTCAGCCGCTTCAAGGTCAGCCCGACGAAGCCGCTCGTCATCTACGGGCGCCGATCCGAATGGCGGATCGACGGGATCGATCGAACCTTCCCAGCGGGCGCCCGCCTGACCCTGACCCCGACCACCAAGTCGACGCCGTCGGGATCGACGACGACCTGGCGTCTGCGGGTGACCAACGCGTCCGGCACGACGTTGCTGAAGGTGGCCGCGAAGAAGCCATTCGTCGTGCGTTCGATCGACGCGAGCGGTCGCCTCCAGCTGTGGTCGAAGCCGACCGCCTACGACCAATACCGGGGCACGCTCCGGGTCATCCCCACGACGACGAGGCCCACCGTCGGCGTGGTCAATCGACTGGCCCTCGAGCTGTACATACGCGGTGTCGTGCCGGCCGAGATGCCCTCCACTTGGCCCGAGGCCGCGCTCCGGGCCCAGGCCATCGCGTCCCGGTCGTATGGGGCCCGCAAGCTGCGGCCGGGCGTCTCGTATTACGACACCGTCGACGACACGCGATCGCAGGTCTACCGTGGCTCGAAGGCCGAGCGCGCGACGACGAACGCCGCCATCGAGGCGACCGCGAACCAGGTGCTGCGCAAGGGCGCTTCGGTCGCCAACGCGATGTATCACTCGACCGCCGGCGGCGCCACGGAACACAACGAGAACGTCTACACCTCGGCGACCGGCAAGAAGGTGGCCGGCAAGGTCAGCTATCTGCGCGGCTCGATGGACCGTCGGCCGGACGGCTCGGCCTACGACGACGCCGCCCCGCACGCGACGTGGCGCATGAAGACCTACACGCGAGCCCGACTATCCGCCTGGTTCGCGGCCGATCCGCGCACCGACGTTGGCGACCTGACCGCATTGGACCTGACCTCTCGCGGCGTGTCCGGGCGACTCATCAAGGTGACGCTCATCGGGTCGAAGGGCACGAAGACCGTTTCGGGTGGGGTCTTCCGCTCCATCCTCAACGCGGCCCGGCCGGCCGGCGACCCGATGCTGCGCAGCACGCTCTTCGACACGAAGCCGGTGCCGTAGGTCGGGTATCGTCGCCGCGACGATGGTGACGGACGAGCGACCCAGGTGCTGGTGGTCGGGTGTGGCGGGGCCGAACCCCGACCCCCTGATGGTCGCGTACCACGACGACGAGTGGGGCACGCCGGTCCACGACGACACCGAGCTGTTCGAGCGGCTCGCCCTCGAGTCGTTCCAGGCCGGACTGTCGTGGTCGACCATCCTGCGCAAGCGCGAGTCGTTCCGTCGCGCGTTCCGCGGCTTCGATCCGACGGTGGTCGCCGCCTTCGACGACGTGGACCGTGACGCGATTGATGGCCGACGCCGGCATCGTCCGCAATCGAGCCAAGATCGACGCGACGATCGGGAACGCGGCCGCGTTCCTGGAGACTGGCGAGCGAATTCGGCTCGTTCGACGCGTATCTCGCGACGATCGTGCCTGGGCCACCCGCGCGACTGCCGGCGTCCGCCACCTCGGGCAGCCTTCCCGGCCACGACGCCTGCGTCGGACGCCCTGTCCGCCGACCTCAAACGGCGGGGGTTCCGCTTCGTCGGCTCGACGATCGTCTACGCCTTCATGCAGAGCGTCGGCCTCGTCGACGACCACGTGCCGGGCTGCTTCCGGTATCGCGGCTAGAGGTCCCGTCGCGAGAGCCGCCAGGCGGCGAGCGCCAGCACGATGGCCACCCAGACGACCGACCACGCGATGAACGGGAGCGGCGGCGGCGTCGAGCGCGTAGAACGGGTTGGCCTCGAGGGCCCGCTGCCCGCGGCCGACCGCGACGAGCGCCGCCAGCGGTGGTTCCAGACCGTAGACGACGCCGCGCCACAGGCCGTCGCTCGGCAGCAGCCAGCGGCTGGCCTCCGCGACAGCGGCCAGCGACTCGATGTCGAACGCGGCCGCGACGGCGGCCATCACGCCCGGCCATCCAGCCGATGCCGTACGCGACCACCGCGATCGCGCCGGCCCCGATGGCCGGCAGCACGGTCCCGAGGGCCAGCGTCAGCGTCAGCAGCACGAGCGCCTGGGCGGAGAGGAACGCCAGCGCCAGGACCGGCTCGGGCGGGCCGAACCCCGAGATCACCGACACGACGCAGGATCGCGAGCGCGCCCGAGGCGATCGTGTAGCCGACGACGACGACCGACAGCCCGAGCCACCGCCCGAGCGAGCAGGTCGACCCGGCGAAGTGGGCGTGCCAGCAGCGCCAGCGCGACGCCGGACTCGATGTCGCGCGCCGACCGCCGGAGCGCCGAGGAACGCGGCGGTCATGGCCAGCACGAAGCTGAACATGAAGGCGATGAGGATCAGCACCTGTGAGACGCCGATCCGGATCTGGAGCTCGTCGACGCCGTCGGCGCGAGCGAGCGTGACGAGACGCTCGACGCCGAAGCGCCACGAGCAAGACCGACACGATCGTCAGGCCGGCCAGGACCCAGACGATCCGCCGTCGGACCAGCTCGAACATCGTCAGTCGGGCGATGACGATCATCGATCGGTGTTCCCGTCGGCGACTCGGCGGCGACCAGCTCGAGGAACCGCGCCTCGAGCGATCCCCGGCCGGGCTCCACCGCGTGGACGCGGCCACCCGACGCCACGATCGCGGCGACGACCTCGGGGATCCGCTCCGGATCGAGTGGCCGGAAGGTCAGCCACTCCCCGTCGTCCTGCATCGGACCGAGGGCGGCCAACCCCGCTCGCGCCAGCGGTTCCAGACCGGTCACCCGGATCCGGACGCCGTCGCCGGCGATGACCTCGTCGAGCGTGCCGGCGGCGACGATCCGGCCGCGGTTGACGATGACGACCCGGTCGCAGACCTGTTCGACCTCGGTCAGCAGGTGCGAGTTCAGGATGACCGTGGCGCCACGGTCACGCGCGGCCCGGACGATGTCGCGCACCTCGACACGCCCGACCGGATCGAGCGCGGAGGTCGGTTCGTCCAGGAGCACGAGCTCCGGGTCGCCGAGCAGCGCGACGCCCAAGCCCGAGTCGTTGCTGCATGCCCTTGGAGAACCCGCCGACGGCGTCGTCCGCCCGGTCCTCGAGATCGACGTGCCGCAACGCCTCGGTCGCGGCGAGACGTCGCGTGCTCGCCGGCGAGGCCCGCCAGCTCGGCGTGCAGCATGAGGACCTCGCGGGCCCGCAGCCACGGCTGGTAGCGGAAGAGCTCCGGGAGGTAGCCGATCCGCCGCCGTGCGGCCCGGTCGCCGAGGGGGGCGCCGAGGATCCGACCGGTGCCCGCGGTCGGTCTCGCGAGGCCCAGGAGCAGCTTGACGGTCGTGGTCTTGCCCGCGCCGTTGGGCCCGAGCAGCCCGACGAGCTCCCCGCGACGGACCGTGAGGTCAACGCCGTCGAGCGCGACGGTCGCGCCGTACCGCTTGACGATGCCGCGGAGCTCGATGATCGGCTCTGACACGCTAGCTGTCACAGGCGGCCTCGATGCTCCCGCTCGACGACATCGTCGAACGAACGAAGGAGCTGCATCACATGGTCACGCTTGAATGTCCCTGGTGCGATGGACCGATGGCCCTACGAGGCGGAGACGGACGACGTCGCGTGCGACGGCTGCAACGTGCGAGTCGAGCTGGCGCCCGATCCTGCGCCCGGCCTTGACCGCTCGAGCCGCCTGAGGGGACGACCTCGTCGGGGCTGCCGTGACGCCGTGCGCATCGCCTCGATGGTAGCGATGCGGCCGGGTCGGGACCGGATGCCCGGCACGACCGGCCTCGGCGGCGGCTAGGATGCGGCGATGGACCTCGCCCGGGGCTCCGATGCCCTGATCCGCGCCGGCCGACGCTCGGCACCCGTGGGCTGATCGCCGCGGGCGAGGGCAACCTGTCCGTCCGGCTCGATGCGGATCGTCTGCTGGTCACGCCGACCGGTCGCCGGAAGGACGAGCTCGACCCGTCCGATCTCGTCATCGTGTGGCTGGGCCATCCGGAGCGCGAGGCGCGCTCCCCGACCGGACTGGGACCGACGTCGGATCTCGCGATCCACCTGGCGATCCACGCCGCTCGGCCCGACATCGGGGCGGTCGCCCACGCGCACCTGCCGGCGTCCATGGCCCTGACGCTCGCCGGCGAGCGACCCGGACCCGACCGCGTTACCCGAGACCGCGCTCCACCTGCCGCGGCTGCCGATCGTCGCGTTCGGCGAGATGGGCAGCGCCGAACTGGCCGCACGGATCGCGACGGCCCTGACCGAGGGACCAGAGCCATTCGCCGACGCCGCGATCCTCGAGCGTCACGGGGCGGAAGCCGTCGGGCTCGACCCGGACGAGGCGGTCGACCGCCTGGAGCTCGTCGAGGTGCTGTGCCGGGCCTGGCGGGACTCGCTCCTGATTCGCGCCGCACGTGTCGCGCTGCGGTATCGTGTGACGGTCGGCGTCATCGTTCTTCGGAGGGAAGGATGAACGCACGCGCGTATCTGGCCGAGTTGTTGGGCTCGTTCCTGTTCTTCACGATCGGCTACGCCTCGGTCGCCGCGCTTCGGGGTGGCGAGCGCCCCCACGCCAATCTGCTGGTCGTGCCGTTCTCGTTCGGATTCGGCCTGCTCGCCGCGATCTTCGCCTTCGGCCACGTCTCGGGCGGCCACTTCAACCCGGCCGTGACCGTCGCGATGGTCCTCGACAAGCGGACCACACCGGCCGATGCCGTCGGCTACATCCTCGCCCAGATCATCGGGGCGATCGGCGCTGGGGCGATCGTCCTGATCGCCGTGAGCCAGGACGCCGTCACGGCCGGGATCACGAAGCCCGGCACCGGAATCACCGACATCGGCGCGTTGATCCTCGAGGTCGTCTTCACCGCCGGATTCATCGGCGTCATCCTCGCTTCGACCAAACGGGCGCCCGCGCTCGCGGCGCTGGCCATCCCCTTGTCGCTGGTGGCCATCCACTTCGCCACCGCCACCCTCAGCGGCGCATCGGTGAACCCGGCCCGCTCGATCGGGTCGGCCGTGGTCGGTGGCGATCTCAGCCAGCTGTGGATCTACCTCGTGGCCCCCATCGTCGGCGCGATCATCGGCTGGGCGGCGTTCATGGTGATCGACAGTGGCGGGGACGGCGCCTGCGACCTGACCGCTAGAGGTCCTCGACGCTGAACCGCCGGGCGTTGCCCATCTGGCCCCAGACGCGGGCCTGGGTGACGGCCAGCATCTGGCGGACGTGATTGCGGTCGTGGTGGACCCACTCGCCGAGCAGCTCGTCGACCCGCAGCTCGCCCGACGTGCGGGTGGAGCCCGACGCGCGCGAGGTCGTCGGCGCGCAGGCCGCGGACCAGCGCGACCCCGTCATGGCGGAGGTCCGGCGAACTCGGCGGCCAGCTCCGCGGCCGGTCGCAGGTGATCGCGCCGCGCCTCGGCGACTGCGGGCGGATCCCAGGTCTCGAGGTCGGGCTGGGATGTCCGGTCGATCGGCGGCGAGGATCGCCCGGATCCGTCCGGCGAAGCCGCGTCGCTCCGCCTCGATCAGGTGGCCGACGCACTCGTTCGCGCTCCACTCGCCGGGGGCGGGCCGCCAGCCGGCCTCATCGCCCAGCGCGCCGAGCTCGGCCACGACCACGGTCGGCGCTGACGCCTCGAGCAGGTCGGCGATCGCCGACGGCGGCAGGGCCGACAGGGCGGGCGCGTCGCCCGTCAGTTCGGTCGTCATGGCGACATGTCCGGTGCCGCCGCCGCATCGGCCCGCCGCGGCGTGCATCCACCGACGACCGCGGCCGGCCGGGATCGGCGCCGCCACGGCGATCCCGGTCGGCATGACCGGCAGCGACCGGCCTCCCTCGGCCAGCCAGCACGCCGCTGACTGACCGCCACCCACGTCGAACAGCGGCGGCTCCTCGGTCCGGCAACGATCGAACGCCAGCGGGCATCGCGGATGGAACCGGCAACCGGACGGGATGCGGGCCGCGTCCGGCGTCTCGCCGACGAGGATCGTCCGCTGTCGGGCCGTCCCCGGTCGGTCGGGTCGGGGGTCGGTGACACGGACACGAGCGCCGCGGTGTACGGGTGGTGGGCCGACTTGATGACCTTGTCCGCCGGCCCGATCTCGACGATCCGCCCCAGGTACATGACTGCGATCCGGTCGGCGATGACCCAGGCCAGCGACAGGTCGTGGGTGATGAACAGGTACGTGAGGCCGCGCTCGTGGCGCAGATCGAGCATGAGCCGCAGCAGCTCGGTGCGGATCGAGACGTCGAGCATCGAGACCGGCTCGTCCGCGACGACCAGCTCGGGCCCCATCACCAGGGCGCCCGCGATGACGACGCGCTGGCGTTGCCCGCCGGACAGCTCGTGCGGGTAGCGGAACGCGAAGTCGGCCGGCAGCCCGGCCGATTCCAGCGCCGACCGAACGCGCGTCTCGCGGTCCGCCAGTCGCGGAACGAGCCCGTTGACCTCTAGCGGCTCGGCGACGAAGTCGTGGATCGTCTGCTTCGGGTTCAGGGTCTCGTACGGATCCTGGAAGATGAGCTGGACCCGGCGGCGGTACTCGCGCAGCGCCTTCGTTCCCCACAGGTTCGACACGTCGGCGCCGTCGAACGTGACTTTTGCCGGCCGTCTGCCTGGTGAGCTTGACGATCACACGCCCGGTCGTCGTCTTGCCGGAGCCCGATTCGCCGACCAGGGCGAGGACCTCGCCGCGCTCGATGTGGAGGTCGATGCCGTCGACGGCCCGGATCACGCCCCCGGGCCGACGGGCAAGCGTGTCCACCAGCCCACCGCGGATCGGGAAGTGGACCTCGAGGCCTTCGACGCGAACCAGCTCGGTCATGACGCGACGCCCGGCACGACCAGACCCGGGTCCGCGGGCCGTGGGACCGCGATGCCACGTCGGGCGGCCACGTCGGCCGCGCTGATGAGCACGCCGCCGTTCTGCCCGGCTGGGTGGAGGTGGCACGCGACGCGAACGCCATCGGGGAACGACCACCTCGGGCGGCACGACCGTCCGTGCAGACGTCCATGACGAATGGGCATCGCGGGTGGAAGCGGCAGCCGGCCGGCGGGTTCCGAAGGTCGGGCGGCGACCCGGGGATCGTGTCCAGGTTCCGCCGATCGGCCTGGATGTTCGGGAACGCCCCGAGCAGCTTCTGTGTGTACGGGTGCCGCGGCGCCGTGAAGATCCTGCTGACCGGGCCCTCCTCCGCGACCTTGCCGGCGTACATGATCAGCGTTCGGTCGCACGTCTCGGCGATGACCGAGAGGTCGTGCGTGATGAGCACCAGCGAGAGCCCGAGCTCCCGGCGTAGCCGTTCAAGGAGCGCGAGGATCTGGGCCTGGACCATGACATCGAGCGCTGTCGTCGGTTCGTCCCCGATGACGATCGCCGGGTCGCAGGCGAGCGCCATCGCGATCATCGCTCGCTGTCGCATCCCGCCCGATAGCTCGTGCGGGTAGGCCTCGGCGCGCTTGCGCGGGATGCCGACCAGCTCGAGCAGTTCCGCGGCCCGGCGCCTAGCTCGATCCTTCGGTTCCCCGAGACGGATCTCGATCGGTTCGGCGATCTGCTCGCCGATCCGGTGTACCGGGTTGAGGGCGTTCATGGCCCCCTGGAAGACGATGCTGATCTCTCGCCAGCGATAGCGCCGGAGCTGGTCCTCGGTCTTGGGCACGAGGTCGATCCCGAACAGCTTGATGCTGCTGCCCTTGCGGATCCGGGCGTTCGACGGCAGCAGCCGGACCAGCGATAGGGCCGTCGTCGTCTTGCCGCATCCGGACTCCCCGGCGAGGCCGAGCGCCTCGCCATCGTTGAGGCGGAAGCTGACGCCGTCGACGGCCTGCACCCAACCGGACTCGAGCTTGAAGTGCGTGCGCAGGTCCTCGACCACGAGCAACGGCGCAGCCGGGTCGGCCTGCTTCGGCAGCGGCCACTGGCGACGCCCCCGGGCGGCCAGGAGCGCGGTCTCCGTGGAATCGCCGGGACCCCGCGCCGCACGTGCCGAAGACTCGGCCGCCAGCGCCGCGTCGGCCGCGATCGCGGCAACACGGGCCTCCTCCACGTCCTGCTCGGGCGCCCGATCCTCGTCACGGGCCAGCTCATTGGCCAGGCGCAGCTCGTCGCGTGGGTCGGTCATCGGCGCGTCCTCGACTTCGGGTTGAGGATGTCGTCAAGGGCGTTCCCGACGAGCGTGAAAGCCAGCACGACCAGCACGACGCAGACCGCCGGTGGGGCGATGTACCACCAGGCGCCGAGACCCGGGGCACCGGCACTCTGAGCGGAATCGAGGAGTTGGCCCCACGACGGCGAGAACGGGTCGCCGAGGCCGATGAACGAAAGGCTGGTCTCGATGAACACCGCCGTCGCGAAGGTGATGACCGCCTGCGCGACGATGAGGTTCACCACATTGGGAAAGATGTGCCGCCGCATGATGTGGCCCTGGCCGCTCCCGATGACCCGCGCGCGATCCACGAACATCCGCGACCGGATCGAGAGCGTCTGCGAGCGGATGATCCGGGCGGTCGTCGCCCACGACGTCAGGCCGATGACGACGACGATGACCAGCAGCGTCGCACGCAACCCGAACAGCTCCGCCTCCACCCCGATGATGTCGAGGATGACGGGCGCGAGGACGATCGCGAGCACGAACGTCGGGAGGACCAGGAAGAAGTCGGTCAGGCGCATGAGACCGTTGTCCGTACGGCCGCCGACGAAGCCGGCGACCACGCCGATCAGGGCACCCACCAGGATCGTGATCAGCGTCGCCATGAGCCCGATGGACATCGAGATGCGCGCACCGTGGACCGTCAGGTTGAGCATGTCACGCCCCAGTTCGTCGGTCCCGAATGGGTGCGCCGCGGACGGCGGTTCGAGGGACGTCCCGGTCGCGGTCATGACCGTATCGAGCGGTCCGACGAACAAGTCCGGGGCGATCGCGAGGACGCTGAAGACGAGCAGGATCGCGAGACCAACCACCCCGTCGCCTCGTCCCCCGAAGCGACGCGCGAAGCCCCGGGCATTCTTGACCCGCAGGCGCCATCGTTCGGCGCGGAGTCCCGAGGCGACCGCCGTCGGGGTCGAGGGGGTCGATGCCGTGCTCACGCCCGGACCCTCGGATCGAGGTAGCCGTAGACGACGTCGGCGACAAGGTTCGCGATCACGACCGTGATCGACAGCAGCATGAAGACGCCCTGGAGCACCGGATAGTCGCGCGACGCGAGGGCGTCCACGGCGAGCGTCCCTAGTCCGGGCCAGTTGAACACGACCTCCGCCGTGATGGCACCTCCGACCACGTACCCGAGGTTGATGGCGATGATCGTCACCATCGGCAACATCGCATTGGGAAAAGCGTGCGAGCGGAGCACGCGGCTGTCGGTGAGGCCCTTCGCGCGGGCCGTCAAGACGTAGTCCTCGGACTTGGTCTCGATGATGGAGGACCGCATGATGATCGAGTAGCCACCGATCAACCCGAGCGACACCGTCGCGAGCGGCAGCACGAGATGTCGAGTGAAGTCGATGAGCTGGTCGATGGGCGACGTGTAGGTCGCACCGACCGTCAGCATCCCCGACGTCGGGAACCAGCCCAGACCCGCGGCGAAGATGATGATCAGCGGCATCCCGATGACGAAGTACGGCATCGAGTAGATGATCAGGCTCACCCCGCTCCCGACCCGGTCGGTCAGGCCACCACGTTTCCACCCGGCGCGGGCGCCGATCCACAGGCCGACGATGATCGAGATGAGCTCACCGAGTCCGATCAGGATGATCGTGGGCCAGAAGCGCTGGGAGATGACCTCGGTGACGGGCGTGCCCCGGAAGAAGAATGAGTACCCCAGGTCGCCCTGCAACGTCGACTGGGTGAAGCCGACCAGCTGATCGGGGATCAGCGGCTTGTCGAGGCCCCACTCAGCCCGGACCTCGGCGATCTTCTCCTGGGTGAGGTACTGGTTGCGAAGGAGGACGCGTTCGGGAGACCCGGGCATCATCCGGAACAGGATGAAGTTGAGGATGACGATCGCGATGATCGTGAGGATCGCCTGGACGCCCTTTCGGGCGAGGTAGCGGCCGCTCATCCCGACGGCGAGGCTATCCGGCCTTGCCGGTCAGGCTACGACAGCCGCGGTCCAGGGTTGCGGGTGGCCCGCCGAAGCGGGCCGACCCGATCACTCGTCTTCGTCCGCAGCCGCGGCCGCGTTGCGACGCCGGCTGAACCAGACCAGACCGACGGCTACCACCGCGACCAGGGCGGCCAGACCGGCCAGGAGCGGGCCGGTCGCTCCGGCATCGCCGCTGGTCGGGGTGGTGGTCCCGCTCGGTGCCGGCGTGGCGACCGCCCCCGACGCGCCCGGGGAGCCCGATGGCGCGGCCGCGGACGGCGCCGGCGTCGGCACGAGCGTCGCGTCGGTCAGTTTCGTGTACTGGAGCGTGCTGTAGGTGAAGAACGGCACGCCGTTGGATTCGGGCTGGTTCGCCCAGCCGGCGAACCGGTCGGTGCGATACGCCTCGGTATTCGAGTCGTAGTACAGGATGTCGTAGACGGCCTGGTCGTAGATCAGGTTCTGCATCTCGGCGAGGATCGTCCTTGCGAGCCTCGGCCGTCGGCGCAACGAGCTGGTCGTCGTACATCTTGTCGAAGTCCGGGTTGCAGTACTGGCTGTCCGACGAGTTGCCGATCTGGTCGCACCTGAAGATCTGGAGCAGGCCGTTCGGGTCGATGCCACCGCTCCACCCCCACAGCTCGATGTCGTAGTCCGCGGTGTAGCCCTCACCGCCTTCCGGCGGATAGATCTTCTCGGTCAGCGTCGCCGAACTCAGGACCTGGGTGGTCACCTTGACCCCGAGCTGCCCGTACCAGGCCGCGATGAACTGCGCCGCCTTCGGATAGTTCTCATCCGAATCGGGCATGAACATCCGCAGGTTGATCGGCTTGCCTTCCTTGTCGAGCCGGTTCCCGCTGGCGTCGAGCGGGTAGCCGGCCGCGTCGAGCTTCTGCTTCGCCAGCTCGATGTCGAACGTCCGCGTCTTGGTGGGTTCGACGTGCCAGTTGGTCAGGACCGGCGGGACGATCGTCGTGCCCACATCGCCGTAGCCACCGAGGACCCGGTCGACGAGCGCCTGGCGGTCGACGGCGTAGCCGAGGGCGTCTCGGAACGCGGGGTCGAGGAGCGCCTTGGTCGATGGTCCGCCGTTCGGGATCGTCTTGCCCGTGCTGGCGCCGTAGCCATTGAAGGCGAGCTGCGTCCAGCCGTTGGCGCTGCCGACGACGGTCGCGATGTTCGGTTCGGTCTTCAGCTGGTTGAGCTGGTCGGCGTTGGGTCCATGGGCGTAGTCGAGCTCACCGGCCTTGAGCGCCTGGACCATCGTGTCCGGGGTCTTGTAGATGATGAGGTCGACTTCATCGGCGAAGCCCTGATCGCCCCAGTAGTTCGGGTTGCGCTGGAGCCGGATGAACTGGCCTGTCTGCCACTCGACGGCCTGATACGGCCCGGTCCCGACGAGCGGCGGGGTGAACTTGGCCTTGCCGATCGTCTCGTACGTCTCCTTGCCCCAGATGTGCTTCGGGATGATCGGCAGCGCGATCTGGAGGACGCGGTCCGACGGGTCGTCGGTGGTGGCGATCAGGGTGGTCGGGTCGGGGCACTCGACCGCGGTCACCTTCGCGTCCTTCATCGACGGTTCGAGGTAGCCGGCACCGAGCGACCCCTCGGCCTTGATGGCTTCGACGCCAAGCCCCCACGAGAAGCAGGCGTCGGCGGACGTCGCCGGCTCGCCGTCCGACCACTTCATGCCGTCCCGGATCTTGAACGTCCAGGAGTGGCCGTCCGCTGCCCGTTCCCAGCTCTCGGCGAAGCCCGGGACCGGCTCGAGGTTCGGGCCGAATCGGTCATATAGTTGTAGGTCAGGCCGAACGCCTCGTAGCCGACGACGAGGATGGTCGCATACGGGATTCAGCGAATCGAGGTCCTGCGTCGTGCCGACCCGGAGCACGACGGGATCGGTGGCCGTGACGGCCGTGGCGGGCGCGGCCCCCGGGAGCAGCAGGGCCGCCGTGAGGGCCCCCGCTCCGAGGACTCGTGCCAAGCGCGCGCGCAGGGGAAGTCGCATTCGAATCTCCTCCATCGGGGTCCGTCGCCTCCCCGGACCGCCGATCTGTCCGCTTCGAGTGGCGGTACGTTGGCACAGGCCGCGGACCGGCGCAAGAGCGGTTCGCACCACGCGCCTCTAGACCATCCAGGAGGTCGTCGGGTTCGGCCTCGAGCAGGATCGGCCGGTCGATCCGGAAGCGCTCGAGTCTCGGGCGCCGACGGCGTCGCGCCGTCGAACGCGAGCTCGACCGCGATGCGCCCAAGCACCGAGGCGAACTTGAAGCCGTGGGCCGCGCCGAGCAGCGACCGTCACGCCCGGCGCCTCGGGCACGCGATCGACGACGAAGTCGCGGTCCGGGGTCAGCGTGTAGAGGCAGGTCTTGGTGTAGATGTCGGGCCCGACCGCGCCCGGCAGGTGCGCCGCCAGGAAGTCGCGGACGCGGCGATGGGCGAGCTCGTCGCGCTCGAACGTGCGCGTCTCCGGCGTCGTCGGCTGGCCGCCGCAATCCTGGGCGGCCTTCGGACCGGCCTCGCCGTAGGTCGGGAAGCCGTAGAACGACGGGTCGTCCATCCAGATCCAGACCGGGAAACGATCCGGCGCGAACGCGGTCGGGTCGGGCGCGGCGACGTACGTGACCTGCTCCTTCGTGATGGTCAGCGGCAGCTCGCCGATCGAACGGTGCCAGCAGGTCGTTCGTCCAGGCATCGGCGGCCATGACGACATGCCCGGCGCGATGCGTGGTCCCGGCGGCGTCCACCTCGACCTCGCCGGCGATCTGGCGGATGGCGGTGACCGGCGAGCGGTCGAGCAGCGTCGCGCCGCGCCCAGCCGCGAGGCGGAGGTGTGCGGCGTTGCCCTTGAACGGATCGGCCAGCCCACCCTGCGCCTGGAACATGGCGGTCGTGCCGTCGTCCGAGCCGCCACTGCGGCCAGCGGCGCATGACCTCGGCGGCGTCGAGGAGCTCGAACGGCACGCCCTCCGCCTCGAGGCTCTCGGTGTAGTCGGCCTTCGGGATGGCGGGATCGGTCGGCCACAGGTCCAGCCCGCCGGTGACCGTCACGACCCGCATCACCGGCTTCGGCCTCGACGTCGGCCCACGTCTCGTAGGCGCGCTTCGCCAGGCGGACGTAGTCGGGCCGGTGATACGAGAGGCGGATGATCCGGCTGTGGTCGGCGGATGCGCCGTTGGCGTGGCCGAATTCGAACCGCTCCAGGCCGAGCACGCGGGCGCCTGGACGCGTGGATCCCCAGTACGCCGCACCGGCACCGAGGGCGCCGAGGCCGACCACGATGAGGTCCCACTCGCGTCGCATCAGGCCCGATGGTAGGGCTGGCTGGCGCCGTCGGCCGGCGCGTTCCGGTCCAGGCGGGCGCCGCCGATCGCGTCGGTGGAGCCGCTGCGTGCGCACGACCGTGTGCTAAGGTGTGCGCATGAACGTGCGCACGAACCTGATGCTGCCGGAGGAGCTTGTCGAAGCGATCGACGAGGTCGCGGGTCCGCGGGGGCGGAGCCGCTACGTCACCGAGGTGCTGGAGCGCCAGATCCGGCGTGATCGTTGGTACGCCGACGCCAAGGCAACCGCTGGGGCCTGGAAGGATCACCCGTCGTTTCCGACGTCGGAGTCCGTCGTCGAGTGGGTCCGCGCCGTGCGAGCTGAGGGCCGCGACCCGTGGGAGGAGCGGTCGTGAAGGTCATGCTGGACTCGACGTTCGTGATCGATCATCTCCGCGACGAGCCGGCCGCCATCGAACGGCTCGGCCGACTCCATCTCGCCGGTGACGATCCGATCGTCACCAGCATCGTCGTGTCCGAGGTCTGGGCCGGTGGCCGCCCACAGGATGCGTCGGCGATCGAACGATTCCTGCGGTACGTCGAGTACGTCCACGCCGGACCGTCGACCGCACGGCAAGCCGGCGAGTGGCGTGCAGAGCTAAGCGCCAGGGGCGAACGCTCTCGCTGCAGGACGCCCTGATCGCGGCGACGGCCTACGACGTCGACGCCGCCGTCCTGACGCGGAACGTCCGGGACTTCGAGCTGACCCCGGTCCGCGTCGAGACCTACTGAGGCGACGGGCCGTCTGGCGCGGCGGCCGCGGCCAGGCGCGCCAACGCCACCCGCTGGATCGCGACCACGCTCATCGCGTCGGTGATGCGACCGTCCAGGGTCATCGCGAGCACCTCGTTCGAACGGCACCCAGCGGATCTCGAGCTCCTCGGTGCCATCGGGCGTCGGCCGCGCCATGCCGGAAGCTCGGTCGCGAGGTAGAGGAACGCCACCTCGTCGGTAACGGAGTTCGAGAGGTGGACGCGGGCGAGCTCATGCCACTCGGCGGCCTCGACCCCGGTCTCCTCGCGCAGCTCGCGCTGCGCCCCGGTCAGGGGTCCTCGCCATCGGGCACGCCGCCCTCCGGGATCTCCCAGCCGTACTCGTCGAGGGTGTAGCGATGCTGACCGACGAGCGCCACGCGGTCCTCGCCGTCGATGACGACGACGCCGGCCGCGACGTTCGCGAAGTGGACGACGCCGTAGATCCCAGGCTCGCCATCGGGCCGGGCGACCTCGTCGTGCCAGACGGTGAGCCACGGGTTCTCGTAGGCGACCCGGCGGGAGCGGCGGGTCCACGGGCCGGTTCGGCACCGGCTCGTCGTCCATGCCCGGCATCGTCGCATGCGGCGGGCGGCGCCGTCCTCGCGGCACGGCCCGCCCGTAGACTCGCGACCGTGACCACGCCGCCCGACGCCGCGACCGCCCGTCCGGCCAGCCAACCCGTCCATGCCGTCAACGTCGACCTGGACGTCCGGATCCCGACCCGCGACGGGACGGAGCTCTCGGCCAACATCTGGCGGGCTGCGCCGACCGACGACCACCCGGGTCAGCGGTTCCCGGCCATCCTCGAGCTGATCCCGTACGGCAAGGACAATTGGCGGCGCAACGCCGACACGGCGCGCGGGGAGTGGTTCGCGGCGCGCGGCTACGCCTTCGTTCGGGTCGACGTGCGCGGCACCGGGTCGTCGGCCGGCGTGGCCATGGACGAGTACACCGAGGTCGAGACCCGCGACGGGTACGACGCCGTCGAGTGGCTGGCCGCCCAGTCCTGGTGCAGCGGCGCCGTCGGCATGTGGGGCATCAGCTACGGGGCCTTCACCGCGATCCAGGTCGCCAAGCTGCGGCCGCCGCATCTCCTCGCCATCGCGCCGTTCCAGGGCACCGACGACCGGTACCGGACCGACGTCCACTACATCGGCGGCTGCGTGACCGCGAGCGAGCTGTCCCAGTACGGCGTCAGCCAGGTGGCGATGAACGCGATGCCGCCCGACGTCGGACTGCGCGGCGACGGCTGGCTCGACGAATGGCGGACGCGCCTGGAGCTGACCCCGCCCTGGCTCATCGCCTGGCTGCGCAACCAGACCGACGGCCCGTACTGGCGACCGGGCTCGCTGGCCCCGGACTACGATGCGATCGAGGCGGCGATCTTCAATGTCGGCGGCTGGTGCGACGCCTATGTCGACTCGGCATTCCGGATGCAGGCGCGCTGCACGGCGCCGTCGCGGACGCTCGTCGGCAACTGGGTCCATGGCTGGCCACACGACTCCATACCCGGGGCCGAACGTCGACGAGCTCCACGAGGTCGCGCGCTTCTTCGATCGCTGGCTGAAGGACGAGCGCAACGGGCTCGACGATGAACCGGCCGTCGTCTGGTTCGAGCGCGACTACTCGCCGACCGGAGCCGTTCCCCGAGTCGTGGCCGGGTCGGTGGCGGGCGACGTCGGCGTTCCCCCACCCGGCAGCCGAGGAGCGGTCGTGGCGACTCCACGGCGGCGCGCTCCCGCAGGTCGGGCGACTGGTCGATCCCGGTCCGGGTCTCGGCGATGGCGTCGACACGCTTCGTCCATCGGGCGACCATCGGGACCCGGGCGGCGCTGTCGTGGGGCGCCGGCGGCATCCCGAACGGCCTGGCGCGCGACCTGCGGCCGGACGAGTCCCTCGGCCCGACCTACACGAGCGATCCGCTCGACGAGCCGATCTCGATCCTCGGGGAGCCGGTCGTTGTCCTCCACCTCGCGGTCTCGGCACCGGTCGCGACTGCGGTCGTTCGCCTGACCGATGTCGCCCCGGACGGGACCTCGTCACAGGTCAGTGCCGGCATCCTGAACCTGACGCACCGGCGATCCGACGAGCATCCCGAGCCGCTGGAGCCGGGTCGTGTCGAGGCGGTCCGGATCCCGATGCGGCACGCCGGCTATCGGTTCGAGCCGGGACACCGGATCCGCATCTCCGTCGCATCGTCGGCATGGCCGGTGATCTGGCCGTCGCCGTCCCCGGCGACGTTCGAGGTCCACCGCGGCTCGACCAGGCCATCAGGACTGAGCCTCCCGGTCATCCCGCCCGCAGGCGGCCCGGGCGACGTGCCGGTGCCGCCGTTCAAGACGACCCCGCCCGACGTCCGGTCGGTCGGGGGCGAAGGCGCGTGGGACGTCCCGGCGTGGCGGATCGAGGAGGACGTCATCGCCGGCATGGTCACGGTCACGATCCACGACGGCGGCGAGGACGTGCTGGAGGATGGTCGCCGGCTGTACGCCGCGGAGACGCTGCGGCTGACGGCGTCGGACAAGGACCCGGCGTCGGCGCGACTCGAGGCGGACGTCGTCTATCGCTGGCACGAGATCGAGCACGAGATCGACATCCGCGCGCACAGCGTCCAGACCAGCGACGCCGACGCCTTCGACCTGTCGGTCGAGCTCGAGGTCGACCTCGACGGCGAGCGGCTCTTCGAACGATCGTGGCAGGAACGGATCCCGCGCCGGCTGGTCTGAGTCGCACGTAGACTGCGCGCCATGAGCCGCCCACGCATCTCGGTCAAGGCCGCGAGCTTCACCGAGTCGGTCATCCGCGAGATGAACCGCCTCGCGGTGCAGCACGGCGCGGTCAGCCTCGCGCAGGGCTTCCCGGACTTCGCGTGCCCGCCCGAGCTGAAGGAGGCCGCCGCGAAGGCGGTCCACGACGACATCAACCAGTACGCGATCACGTGGGGCGCCAAGGCGCTCCGCGACGCGATCGCGACCTCGACGCCGGACCACTTCCCGACGTGGGGCACGATCGACCCCGAGACGATGATCACGGTGACCTGCGGCGCGACCGAGGCGATGGTCGCCGCGATGCTGGGGCTGCTCGATCCCGGCGACGAGGTCGTCGTGTTCGAGCCCTACTACGAGAACTACGGGCCGGACGCGATCCTGTCCGGCGCGGTGCCTCGCTATGTCACGTTGCACGAGCCGGACTGGTCGATCGACCCGGACGAGCTGCGGGCGGCCTTCGGGCCACGCACCCGGGCCATCGTCGTGAACTCCCCGCACAACCCGACCGGCAAGGTGTTCGCGCGCGAGGAGCTCGAGCTCATCGCGTCGCTCTGCATCGAGTTCGACGCCCTCGCCTTCACCGACGACATCTACGAGCACATCGTGTTCGAGGGCGAGCACATCCCGCTCGGCGACGCTTCCCGGGATGGCCGAGCGAACCGTGTCGATCCACTCGATGTCGAAGTCGTACTCGGTCACCGGCTGGCGGATCGGCTGGACGATCGCCGCACCCGACCTGACGCTCGGGATCCGACGGGTCCACGACTTCCTGACCGTCGGGTGCCGCGGCGCCGCTCCAGGCGGCGGCCGTGATCGCCCTCGGCTTCCCCGCGTCCTACTACGAGCGGCTCGTGGCCGACTACCGCGCGAGGCGCGACCTGCTGATGCCGGCCTTGCGCGAGGCCGGGTTCCGGCTCAGCGACCCGGCCGGCGCCTATTACGTGATGACGGACATCCGCGACCTGACCGACGAGGACGACGTCGCCTTCGCGATGCGGCTCATCCGCGACCCCGGTGTGGCCGCCGTTCCCGGTTCGTCGTTCTTCTCACGCCCGGAGCTCGGTCGGACGAAACTGCGCTTCGCCTTCCCGAAGCGCACCGAGACGCTCCAGGCCGCGGCCGACCGGCTGGCGAGGCTCAGCGCGCGCGTCTAGCCCGACGGGACCGTGCGATCGACCGTGCGGAGCGCCTCCGTGATCGACCGACGAGTGCCGTCCGTGTCGTAGCGCCCGAGCGGGTCCGGGTCGACGACGTGTTCCGTGGTGCTCCCGCCGCGGCGGGCGAAGAGGATCGGGTAGATCGCGCCACTCCCGTCCGAGTCGAGGGTGAATGCCAGCAGATCCGGTCCACTCGTGTCGAGAACGTGCGCCAGCGGCTGGACACCATCGTCACGCCACCCACCGGCGGGATCGAGGGCCAGGACCCGAGCCAGGTAGCCGCGCTGATGGAACAGCTCCGGAGCCTCGGCGAGCTCCTCGGCCACGAACGACACGGCCCGGTCTGGCGCGATCGCCGGCCGCTCAGCCTCGATCCCGAAGCCGGTCCGCGCGATGTGACCGGCAAGGACCCGCGCGTTGTAGCGGGCGCCATGGACCGCCCCGGAGTTGGCCGGGATGCCCTGGCGACGGAGCCCCTTTGACGCCTGACCAAGCGTTCCAGCGGCGAACACGCCTGGCGTGCTGACGCTCTCCCACCAAGGACCCACGGCGGGCAGCCGGCTCGCCCCATACGTCGCGAGGCCGAGGCTCGGGAGGTCGCGCAGCGGCGCAACGAACCCGGTCGCGGCGATGACGTCGTCGACGGCAAGCGCGACGTCACCACCGCCGTCGGTCCGCCGCAGGTGGATCGTCAGCGTTCCGTCGCCGGCGCGGTCGAGCCGGTCGATCGCGGCATCGAGGATCGAGACGCCCCCACCCAGGACGTGGTCTTCATACGGCTGGACGTAGCGCGCCCGAACACCGACCAGCGAACGCGTCTCGACCGACAGCTTGGTGGGCGACGGCGAGACGAGGATGAGCTGTCGGGCCCACGGCAGCAGACCGGTCGCCAGCTCGAATCCGGAGTTCTGCTTGCCGATGATGCAGACACGCCGACCGGCATAGGTCTCCGCTGGCCGAACGTCCGCATAGTGGTAGGCGTGCTCCATGCCCTGGCCGGATGGGCTGTGTGGCTCGGCGACGCCGACTGCGAGGACGAGCCGCGCACATCGGTAGAGCCCATCGGTGGTCTCGAGCTCGAACCTCGCGCCGTCCCCGTCGGGCGGGTCGAGGAGACGCGTCGCACGCCATTCGCAGTCATACCGGACGTCGAGGCTCGCGCGCTCGGCGAACGTCGCGAGGTTCTGTTCCATCTCGGGGCGTGACGGGAAGTAGGAGGTGCCGTCCATCAGGGTGGGCGCGATCGCCCGAGTCGCCGGCTCATCGCCTAGCAGGCTGTTCCAGTCATAGCGTTCGTAGGCGCGCGAACCTCGTTCGGCCGGGGCATGAGGCTTCGTCCACGACAGCAGCCGCTGGAAGAACGGCCAGCGGCGAAACATGCCACCTGGAGTCGGATCCGCGGACAGGACCGCGTGCGGCACGCCGAGTCGCCGTAGCGAATAGGCGACCTGGAGACCGCCGGGGCCGCTGCCGATGACGATGACCGGATAGGTCCCGGGCGGGAACGGGCGGATCAACTCCGCCATCGGTTCGCGGCGCGCAACCGGCGCGCCTGAGCCTGGAGCATCCGGTACATGACCCGGGGATGTCCGACGAGGAAGGCTTCCACGGCCGGACCGGCCACGACGAGACAGCGCAGCGGCCGGACCGCGACGACGTCCGCGATCGGCGTCTCGCCGAGGAGGATGGAGACCTCCCCGAAGAAGTCACCACGGCCCAGGCGCGCCCGCTCCGTGCCGTCCACGACGACCGCCGCCTCGCCGTCCAGGATGACGTAGAACCCCGACCCGCTGATCCCCTGCCGCAGGACGCGTTCGCCCTCCGGGAAGACAGCCTCGTCGAACATGTGCACGATCCCCTCGAGCTGCGTGGCCGTCAGGTCGGCGAACAGCCCGAAACCCGCGATCTCGTCGATGAGCTCCTGGCGATCGGCCATGCGCGAAACCCTCCGGTGACGAGGTCCGGGGCACCGGCTCGTGTGCATAGGCATCGTGCCATGACCGGCTGGCTCGGCGCGCGATCCCGGCGATGCTCGGGCGATGTTGACGCCCGCCGCTCGGGCGGCGCAGCATGATGGCCCGTCCCGCCCGGAGGATGCATGACCCTGACCCAGGACCGTCGCGCGACGCTGTTGGCGGCGGCTCCGTTGTTCGCCGATGTCGATGCGGCGGGACTCGAACGGATCGCCGGGCGCGCCGTCGAAGTCGAGTTCGTCACGGACCACGTCATCGCGCGCCAGGGCGAGATCGGGACCGGATTCTTCGTCATCGCGAGCGGCAGCGCGCGGGTCGTCCGCGACGGCACGGTCATCGCCCAGCTGGGTCCCGGCGACTTCTTCGGCGAGCTCTCGGTGCTCGACGGCCTGCCACGCGTGGCCCAGGTCGTGGCCGACGGGCGGACCACGTGCCTGGCCCTCGCCTCGTGGGACTTCGAGGCGGTCGTCCGCGAGGAGCCCGCGGTGGCACTCGCGGTCATGCGCGGACTCGCGCGGCGCCTCCGAGACCTGACGGAGGGCCCGACCCACTGAGCCCCGACCGGTCGGCGGCCCTTTCCTCGATGACCGGACCGCGACCGGCGGCCGGGGGCACCGCGACCTTCCTGTTCACCGACATCGAGGGCTCCACCAGCCTGGAGGAACGGATCGGCACGGCCCGTTACGCCGAGTTGCGCGAACGGCACCGCACGCTCCTCCGAGCGGCGTTCGAGGCGCACGAGGGTGACGAGCAAGGCACCGAGGGCGACTCGTTCTTCGTGGTCTTCGTGAGCGCTCGGTCGGCGGTCGCGGCGGCCGCCGCGGCACAGCGGGCGCTCGTGGGCGAGTCCTGGCCAGACGACGCGCCGATCCGGGTCCGGATGGGCCTGCATTCGGGCGAGGCCTCGATCGCCGGTGGCTCACTCGTGGGACTCGATGTCAACCGGGCCGCGCGGATCGCCGCCGTCGGGCATGGCGGCCAGGTCCTGCTCTCGGACACGACCCGAGCCCTGGTGGCGGACGGGCTCCCAAACGGCCTGAGCCTGCGCGATCTCGGGCAGCATCGGCTCAAGGACCTGCGCGCTCCCGAGCGACTGACCCAGCTGGTCATCGATGGCCTCCCGTCGGACTTCGCCGCCGCCGCGCTCGATCGACGCGCGACCCAACAACCTGCCGACGCAGCTGACGACCTTCGTCGGTCGCGAGCGCGAGGTCGCCGAGGCGGCCGGGCTGCTGTCGCAGACCCGGCTGCTCACGTTCACCGGCCCAGGTGGCACGGGCAAGACCCGCCTGTCGCTGCAGGTGGCCGCCGCTGCCGCGGACGCCTATCCGGACGGCCTCTGGTTCGTCGCCCTGGAGTCCGTGCGCGATCCGGCCCTCGTCGGCCCGACCATCGCCCGGACACTGGGGCTGGCCGACAGCGTCGGTCGCTCGGCGGTCGACGCGATCGCCGATGCGGTCGGCGAGCGGCGGATCCTGTTCGTCCTCGACAACTTCGAGCAGGTCGTGGGGGCCGGTCCCGTCGTGGCCGAGCTGCTCAAGCGCTGCCCCAATCTCACGGCCATCGTCACGACCCGGGTCGCGCTCCGGGTGTCCGGCGAGCAGGAGTATCCGGTACCGGGTCTCCCCGCCCCGCCCGACACCCGCCACCTGTCGGAGATGGAGCGGCTGAACCTTCCACGGGCGCTGCGCGAGTACGACATCGAGACGCTCGCGACGTTCGAGGCTGTTCGTCTGTTCATCGCCCGAGCGACAGCGGTCAAGCCCGGATTCGCGGTCAACAACGCCAATGCCCCGGCCGTCGCCGCGATCTGCGCGACGCTCCATGGGATGCCGCTCGCCATCGAGCTCGCCGCCGCCCGGATCAAGCTTCTGACGCCAGACCAGATCCTGGTCCGCCTGGAGCGCCACCTCGACGTGCTGACCGCCGGATCCCGCGACCTTCCGGAACGCCAGCAGACGCTCCGCGGCGCGATCGCCTGGAGTTACGACCTGCTCGACGAGGGCGCACGCCGACTCGTGGACCGATTGTCCGTCTTCCGCGGCGGCTTCGAGCTCGGGATGGCGGACGTCATCTGCGGGCCGGCGAACGAGGTCGGCGGGGACGTCGTGGACCGCATCGGCGAGCTGGTCGACCAGAGCCTGGTCCGGATCGATGAGGAGCACGCCGAGCCGCGTTTCGGGATGCTCGAGACGATCCGTGAGTACGCGTCGGAGATGCTGGCGGCTCGTGGCGAGACCCGCGAGATCGGCGCCCGCCACGCCGCCGCGATGATCGACCTGGCCGAGGAGGCCGCACCGCAGCTTTCCGGGACGGACCAGCGGGTCTGGCTCGATCGACTCGAACGCGAGCACGACAACATGCGCGCCGCGCTCGATCGGGCGACCGAGGAACCGGAACCGGCGGTCGCGGTTCGCCTGTCCTTCGCCCTGTGGCGCTTCTGGCAGCAGCGCGGGTACCTCAACGAGGCCCGCGCCCGGTTCGATGCGATGGCCGCGATGGGCTGGGAGCTCGAGCCCGTCCCGCGCGCCCGGTTCGCCGAGGCCTTCGGCGGCATCGCGTACTGGCAGTCCGATCAGGCGGCCGCCGCCCGCTGGTACGACGAGGCCCTCACGATCTGGCGGACGATCGGCGACAAGCGCGAGATCGCGAATGCGCTCTTCAACCGCTCGTACGCGTACGTCGTCGTCATCATGGCTCAGCCCGGCAGATCCTCCGACAGCCTGGACGCCGGGAGGGCGATGCTCGACGAGGCGCTGGGCCTGTACCGAGAGATCGGCGACGTGGCCGGTGAGGGCAACATCCTGTGGGGCATCGCCAGCCTCTACTACTTCGCCGCCGACGCGGCTGAGGCGGAGCAGTGGTACCGGCGCTCACTCGAACTCCACCGGGCCTCCGGCCAACGGACCATGGAGGCCTGGTCGTTGCACATGCTCACCCTGTCCGCGGTCGGGCAGCGCCATTTCGACGAAGGGCGCGAGACGGGCCGGCACGCCCTGCGCCATTTCTACGAAGCCGGCGACGTCTCGGGCGTGACGCTTGTCCTCGACGATCTGGCGATCATCGCGCTGGCGGATGGCGACCCCGACCGGTCGGGTCGGCTGTGGGGGGCCGCGCGCCACCTTCAGCAGACTACCGGCACAGGGCTGGCCGACTACGTGGATCAGAACTCGAGCCTGTTCGGTGTCCAGACGCCGCGTGATGCCTTGCCGCCCGAGGACCTCGCCGCCAGGAGCGCGGAGGGCGCGGCGATGGGCTTCGATGAGGTGGTCGCGTACGCGCTGGAGGTCGAAGGCGCCCCGCCGACCGACCATGAGGAACCGAAGGCCACGCGATGACCGACTCGTGGAGCGTGCCCATCCGCATCGTCGAAGACCGCGAGTCGGAAGGCGCCATGTCCGGGCAGGCCGGCGGCTCCCCATCGGACGTGGACCCGGCCGTCGTGATCCTGACCTGCGCCAACTGCGGGGCGCCGATGGACGAGCGCAAGTGCAAGCTCATCTGCCGCTGCGGGTACTTCCTGTCCTGCTCCGACTACTACTGAGGCGCCGTCGGGACGACGCCGCGCGGGGCGAGCCGCCGACGCTAGTCCGAAGCGATCCAGTTCGGACTCAGCCTGAACGGCTCCTCGCCCCAGGCCGGATCTTGACCCGGAAAGCCGCTTGGCGGCTCGGGGCCGTCGTAGTACCACTGGTCCACCGGAGGGCTGGCCGCGCCGATCGCGAAGCACCAGCCCGTCACCGTCCGGCGCCAGGCGAACCACGACTCGCCGGTTTGACCGACCTCGATCGTGATCCGTTGGTCGTCCGGCAGGCCGTCGAGCCAAGATGATGGGAACTCGTCGAGCACGCGACGGTCATAGCGGCCGACGATGCCGTAGCGGCCCATCTGGCTGGTCGACAGCCACGTCAGGGCCTCCATGGTCTCCTGGAACTCCCGCCGGTCGAGTCGTCGACCCTGCGCGTCGGTCCCGGTGACCCCGGCGTATCGATGCAGGTCGTCATCTCGCCGCTTCCTGGCCGCCGCCGCAGCCCGGAGGTCTGCCTGCTGCGCGAGGAGGACGCGTCGGATATGCCGGAAGCCCCTGGTGGGAAGGAGCACGCGAGGCCACTCGCGGCCGAACTCGCGCACGGCCCCGAGACGGACGTGAAAGGTGACGAGCATGGCGAGCTTGACCCGCCATGGCACACGCCCGCGCGTGCTCGCCGCCTTCATCAGGCGAAACGCCTCGGCGTAGGCGAGCCACAGCCGCAACCCATATGCGACCAGGAGGACCCCCAGGGCGAGCAGCACCGGCAGGGCGAGTTCTTGCACGCGACCCACTATGGCGCGCGATGGCGACGGTCGACTCGCCAGGCCGGGCCGGGTTCGTCGGCCTCGGCTAGACTGGCCCTCCGATGACCGCCGAGCCCATCCCCCCGGATCCCGCCACGCCGCCCACGTCCGCGACGGGCGCCGGCGCCGCGGAGCCGCCCCGCGACAAGACCGGCATCCCCAAGAACCCAGGTCGGCGCGACCTCGGCATGAAGGTCACGCTCCTCTTCCCGGATCGCGAGATCGTCGAGCGCTCGTACGTCCCGATCATCTACACCGCCTGCCGGACGTGTTACTCGGAAGAAGCCCCCGAGGAGATCTTCCGCCGGGCGCTGGCCGGCGACTTCGACCCGGTCAAGATGCAGAAGCTCATCTCGTCGGTCATCGAATCCGGTCACGGGTCGACGATCGAACATGTCGTCTTCACGTTCGCGATCACCGGCGTCTCACGGACGCTCTCGCACCAGCTCGTGCGGCATCGGGCGGGCGTCGCCTTCGACCAGCAGAGCCAGCGATACGTGAAGTTCAAGGGCCAGGCCACGATGCTGCCCCACTCGATCGCCGAGGGCGATCCGGCGCTGCGGGAGCGCTACGAGTCGCAGATCGAGGGGTCGCTCGAGCTCTACGGCGACATGCTCGAGGCCGGCTTGCCCGGCGAGGACGCCCGGTTCGTGTTCCCGAACGCGGCGCGCACCAACCTCGTGATGACCACGAACCTGCGAGCGCTCATCCACATGTCCGGGCTCCGCCTCTGCACGATGGCCCAGTGGGAGATCCGTCGACTCTTCCAGCTCGTCCGCCACGAGATCTTCTCGGTCTCGCCGTTCCTCGGCTCGTTCCTGGCTCCCAAGTGCGTCCCGCTCGGCTACTGCGACGAGTTCAAGAACCGCGACGAGCATTGCCCGATCCGGCCGCACAAGGACAACGTCCTTGGCGCCTGGGCGGAGAAGAAGGCGGCGGCCAAGGCGCAAGGCCGGGAGCTGCCCCAGGCCTGAGGCATGGGCGCCGCGCAGGCCGACCGCTCAGCCTTCGCGCGGCGGCAGCTCCGACACGAACCGCTTGATGACCCGTGCCAGCCGTGGCCCGGCCACCGCACCCGCTTCGAGCACTTCCTCGTGCGTCAGAGGCTGACCCGAGTAGCCGGCCCCCGCGTTCGTGACGAGCGACACACCGCATACCTCCAGCCCGACCCAGCGGGCGGCGATGCACTCGAGGACCGTCGACATGCCGACGGCGTGGCCGCCAAGCCCCGCGTACATGCGGACCTCCGCCGGGGTCTCGTAGTTCGGTCCGCTGAGGCCGACGTAGACGCCCTCCTCCAGACTCACGTCCTCGGCCTTCGCGGCGGAGTGCAGTCGCTCCCGGAGCCGCGGGCTCCAGGCGTCCGTCAGGTCCGGGAAACGTGGGCCCATCTCGTCGGCGTTCGGCCCGAGCAGTGGATTCTGGCCGGTCAGGTTGATGTGGTCGCGCATGACCATGAGCGTGCCGGGCCCGAATGACGGGTCGAGGCCACCGGCTGCATTGGTCAGCACCACCACCGAGGCCCCCAGCCGCTGGAACAGCAGGACCGGCTGAACGACGAGGCCCGGGTGGTTGCCCTCGTACAGGTGGAACCGGCCTTGGAGCATGATGACCGGCCTGCCCGCCAGGGTGCCGAGGAGGAGCCGGCCGACGTGACCCGGTGCCGTCGCGGCCGGCCAGCCGGGCAGGTCGCCGAAGCGGATCGCGACGGCGTCCTCCAGGTCGTCGGCCAGGCCGCCGAGGCCGGACCCGAGGACGATCCCGACCTCCGGGACGAGCGGCGTGAACTCGCGGACCGCCGCCTCGAGCATGGCGAGGCGTGCCGGCTGTCCGGCCGGGGGGATGGGACGGGTCGGATCCAGGCGCTGACCCGCGTCGGCAGGGAGTGGCAGGTCGGTCATGCGGGCCTCCAGGATTCGCGTCCAGGGGGTAGACGGCCGAGGGCCCGCAGACTTCGTCGGCCCGACGGAAGTATCGACACCGGGATGCCGATCACGTCCCGTCGGGCACGAACCCGCGGGGGAAGCCGTGGTGAGACGACCACCCGACCCGGGCAACGAAGCGCCCGAAGCGACCGGCGGCGGACCGAAAACCCTTGATGCGATCTCGGTTTCTTCGTTCCTGTCGGCCCCTTCGGGCAAGACCTACGGTACGGGCCGGGTCGTGGACGGGTCAACGCGGTTATCCACGAAGTGCGGCCGGAGGCGCCGGATCGTATCCACGAAGTTCGTTCATCGTGTGGAAAAGGTGTGGACGAGCCGGAGCCCCCTGTCGGCCGCACGATCGATCGTCCGTCAGCCGCCCATCGCGAACATCTCGACCTTGGGCAACGACGAGGTCGAGGCCGAGGTCGCCGCGGAACGCAGCTCGGAGTACCGGTCGCCGCGGCGAGACCAGACGCCTTCGACGAACGCGATCAGCGCCTCGTCCGAGGCGCCACCGCGGATGACCTCCCGGACGTCGGTACCCTCGACCGCGAAGAGGCACGTGTAGAGCTTGCCGTCGGCCGACAGGCGCGCGCGTGTGCAATCGCCGCAGAACGGCATCGTGACCGACGAGATCACCCCGAACTCGCCCGCCCCGTCGGCGTACCGCCAGCGGTCGGCGACCTCGCCGCGGTAGGACGGGTCCGCGGGCTCGACGGGCCAGGTGGCGCCGATCAGCTCGACCAGTTCGGCCGCCGGGACGACCTCGTCCAGGCGCCAACCGTTGGAGTGCCCGACATCCATGTATTCGATGAACCGGAGGATCACCCCGGTCTCCCGCGCCCACGCCGCCATCGGCACGATGCTCGACTCGTTCACGCCGCGCCGCACGACCATGTTGACCTTGACCGGCGCCAGGCCCGCCTCGATCGCCGCATCGATCCCGTCGAGCACCTTCGCCACCGGGAAGTCGATCCCGTTCATGGCCCCGAAGACCGAATCGTCGAGCGAATCCAGCGAGACCGTCACGCGTCGCAGCCCTGCTGCCGCCAGTGGACGGGCCAGGGTGCGCAGCGCCGACCCGTTGGTGGTCAGCGTCAGGTCGATCCCGGCGCCATCCGGTCGTCGCAGGGAGGCCAGCATCGCGATGAGGTCGGGCAGGTCACGCCGGACCAATGGCTCGCCGCCCGTGATCCGCAGCTTCTCGACACCGAGCGCGACGAAGGCGCCTGCGACCCGCTCGATCTCCTCGAACGAGAGGACCTGGTCCTTGGGCAGGAACTCGTAGTCGCGACCGAACACCTCCTTGGGCATGCAATACGTGCAGCGGAAGTTGCATCGATCGGTCACGGAGATGCGGAGGTCACGCATGGCGCGGCCCAGCGTGTCGGTCACACCTGGGCGTCCGTCGAACGTGGCCGGGAGTTCCATCGCGCTATCGTAGCCCCTGGCTCGTGAACGGCCTTTGCGGCGAACGTGTGGCGCGTGGCCGCAACACTCCCGATCGGCCGCCCGGTCCCGGCCAGCCGCCGGTACCACCGGCGCACACCGCTGGTACCTCTAGCGAACTGCACCGGACCGACCACCGCTGGCACGATGCCTCCACGTCCCGGATGCCCGGCCCCCCAGGCCGTCCGCCTCGACACGCTCGACCGATTGAAGAGCCAACCACTATGACCAGCGAGGATTCCGACGCCATGGCACAGACGGACACACGACCCGGCTTCCGGCTTCCGTGGAGCTCGGACCGTGCCGACGCCAGCGACCCCACGGGTGCGGCCACTGACACGTCCGCCGATCCCGGCGACGCCCCCGCGACCGAGGAGGCCGAAGGCCACGCCATGATCGACGCCTCTCCCGCCGCCCAGGACTCCGATTCGACCGAAGCGATCGTCGCGACCGAAGCCCAGGCTGAAGCCGAAGCTGTGAGCGCCCCGGCCGACAAGGCCGCCGTCGCCGAGGTCCCGGCCGCGGTCGACGAGGCTACACCGGCCGCCAAGAAGTCGGTCAAGTCGACCAAGTTCCTCGCCGACCTGACGAAGGCGATGCAGACGACCGCCGAGGCCGCCAGCACCGAGACCCTCGAGCGATTCGCCGCCGAGGCGAAAACGGCCACCGAGCGCGTGCAGGCCGCCGCGGCGGACGAGATCACCGAGCTGCGCCGGTCCGCCGACGACGATGTCGCCGCGATCCGCGAATGGTCCAAGGGCGAGATCTCGCGCATCCGCGAAGAGACCGAGACCCGGATCAGTGCGCGCAAGTCGTATCTCGAAGGCGAGCTCGAGGACCACGCCGGTGTGATCGAGCGCCGGATCGAACTCATCAGCGGCAGCGTCGCGGCCTTCGAGGCCGAGATGGCCGCCTTCTGCGAGCGACTGTTTGCCGAGGGAGATCCCGCCACGTTCGCCGCGATGGCCGAACAGCTGCCTGAGCCGCCGAGCCTGGACAACCCATCGAGCGAGCCCCCGGCGGCCTTGATCGGGACGGCACCGGCCCAAGCGAAGACCAAGGCCGCCGTCGAGGCGCCCGCAGTCGAGGTGGAGACCGAGGCGGCGACACCCGTCGTCGAGGCACCCGTCGTCGAGGCACCCGTCGTCGAGGCGGTCGCCGAGGTCGTCGAGGCGGCCCCTGAAGACGCCAACGAGGCAGACTCGCCGGAAGCGGCGGTCGAGACCGCCAAGGTTCCCGAGGGGAGCGGCGAGACCCCGACCGATGGCGCAGAGACCGTCGACGCCGACGATCCGCGCCTCGCGATGCTCGGCCTGAGCCCGGACTTCGCCGCCGCCGAGGCGGAGGCCGAGATGTCCGCTGCCGAGTCGGACGCCGGTGTCGAGGCCGCTGACGAACCCGATCAGGAGATCCCGACGATCGCCGAAGAGGTCGTCGCCGCCCGCCTGGCCGGTCTCGTTCCGCCCAGCGAAGCCGGTGAACTCAGCGAGCGCCTGACGACCAAGGTCGTCGTCAGCGGCCTGGTCAGCGTGGCCAGCATCGCGGGCTTCAAGCGCGGCGTCGCCCGCACCCAGGGTGTGGCGTCGGTCGGCGTCACGTCCGGTCCGGATGGCGAGTTCGTCTTCATGGTGAGCCACCACCCCGACGTCAACCTCAAGGAAGTCATCCCGGGTCTTCCCGGCTTCAACGCCCGGGTGACCGGGGACTCGGAGGATGGCTTCGTCGTCACCGCGCGCGACCCAGAAGCGCACGACTGACTCGCGATCTGATCGAGAGGAGCCAGAGTGACCCGTCCAGCCGTCGTCGTCGCGCTCCCAGCGGCCGAGTCTGAATCGGTCGTCGCCGAGCTGGCCGGCGCCGGATTCGAGGCATTCGAGGTCCACGGACCGGCCGAGCTCGAAGCCATCCTGGCCGAACGGACCGATGTCGCCGTCGCCATCCTCGATGGCGAGACGGACTTCGACGAGTCGCTCGAGTACTACGCCGCGCTGCACGATGGCGACCAGTCGATCCCCGCGCTCATGGTCGTGTCGGCGGAGTCATTCGACCGGCTCGCCGGGCATTCGGATGCCGTCGAGGACGAATACCTGACGCGGCCGTTCACACCGGACTCGATCCGCTGGCGCGTCGAGGCCATGTGCATCCGGCGGACCACGATCGACGACGGGAGTGGCCCGATCCTCCACGACGCGAACGTCAAGATGGATGGCTGGACCGACCGGAGCGGCACGATCGTCGTCATCTTCAATCCGAAGGGCGGCGTCGGCAAGACCACCGTCGCGACGAACCTGGCATCGACCCTGCAGACCCGACGCGGACGTTCGGTGCTGCTCATCGACGCCGACACGGTCACCGGCCACGTAACGACGTCGCTCGGCATCGACGCGGTGCGCACGGTCGCCGACAGTTGGCGAGACGAGGCCGAAGGCGGTCCGGCCGAGACCCTGGTCGAGATCGCGTCGGCGCACGCATCGGGCATGAAGGTCGTGTCACTGACCGACTCGCCGCTGAACGCCGAGATCCTCGACCCGGCCCGCGTCGCCGCGGAGATCGCCGCCGCCCGGAGCGCCTTCGACGTCATCGTCATCGACCTGCACCCCTCCTATAGCGAACTCAACCAGGCCGTCTTCGAGATCGCCGACAAGATCCTCGTGCCGGTCACGCCGGACGTGCCCGCGATCCGCGCCGCCGTCCAGCTGCGCGACGTCGCGACGGCCGAGGGCTATCGGGACCGCCTGGCCATGGTCGTCAACCGCGCCAACAGCGGCGTGGGCGTCCAGGACATGGAGCGGACCGTCGGGATGCCGGCCCTGGCCCTGATCCGATCCGGTGGGCTGCTCTTCGTGCGCGCCGCGAACGAGGGCCGCACGGTCATCGAGATGTTCCCGAAGGAACGGATCACCACCGACTTCGATGGGCTGGCCGACGCCATGTTCGGTGTCGCCGCCACCGCGACGTCCACCACGAAGCAAGGTCTCCGGATCTTCGCGCGCCAGAAGGAAAGCGTCGGGATCCGAGTCGGCTAGGTCGTTCGGACCTCGCCCCGGCTAGGACTCGTCCTCCACCTTCTCCACCCGGCTGGCTGCCGGCAGGCCGGGGATGGGCTCCGCTCGTTCACCGGTCGAACGGTCGACCTGCGACACCCCCCGCAGATAGAGACGGTTGACCAGGATCACGTCCGCATCGGTCGCGATGGGCTGTTCGTCCATCGATGCCCGCGCGTGCACCACCGGCACGAACATCTCGCTCGATCGATCCAGGAGCCGTAGCGGATCGGTCCCCGGATAGAGGTGG
Organism: uncultured Chloroflexia bacterium; assembly: GCA_963778645.1. Taxonomy (GTDB): domain Bacteria; phylum Chloroflexota; class Limnocylindria; order Limnocylindrales; family CSP1-4; genus SPCO01. The sequence goes on along the minus strand of CAVZVH010000026.1, from coordinate 790,118 downwards.
ACCGTCCCGACGATCCGGTACGGCGGCGCCTCCAGCAGCAGGTCGTACGAGACCTTGTGGATCCGGTGCGCGGCCGCCTCGTCCGTGCTCATCGATGGTAGCGAGGTCTCCCCCGCCAGCACGAGGATCAGGTCATAGGGATCGATCGCCTTGAGCCCCGGCGCCTCGCTGAACGGCTCGGAACCATCGAGCGGCGCCCACTGGACCTCGTTGATCTCGATCGGTTCGCGCCGGTTCAGGGTGTCCGAGAGGCGCCCGTCGACGGCCATCCGCCCGACCAGCCGCCATTCCTCGGTCAAGGCATCGAAGGGGATCCCGCGACCGCTGCCTGAGGGGATCGGCGGGTCGGTGATCAGGGCCGCGGGGATCGCCGACGCATCCGACGACGCGTCGCTGGGGGCGTCGGCTCCGGGCGCTGGGGTCATGCCGGGCGCCTTGGTCACCGGCACGACCGCGACCGAGTCCGGGACGATCTTCTTGCGCTTCAGGAAATCGAAGGGCACGTCATTCCTCCGCGGATCCGGTGTTCGAGCGGATGGTCTCCACCACGGCGCCGTCGGCGAGCGTGGTCGTATCGCCCAGCGTGCGACCCTCGGCGATGTCGCGCAGGAGGCGGCGCATGATCTTGCCGGATCGCGTCTTGGGCAGGTCCGGCGTGAACATCAGGAACTTGGGCTTGGCGATCGGCCCGATGACCTTGGCGACGTGCTCGCGGAGCTGGGCGGCGAGCTCGTCGTTCGCTTCGACGCCGACCTTGGGGATGACGAACGCGAAGATCGCCTGGCCCGTGATGGGGTCGTTCTTGCCGACGACCGCCGCCTCCGCGACGGATCGGTCGTCGACGAGCGCCGATTCCACCTCGATCGTGCTGATGCGGTGGCCGGACACGTTCATCACGTCGTCGACGCGGCCCAGCAGCCAGAGGTAGCCGTCCTTGTCGCGCTTGGCGCCGTCGCCGGCGAAGTACTTCCCGGGGAACCGACTCCAGTAGGTCTGACGGTAGCGCTCCGGGTCGCCGTAGATCCCGCGCAGCATGGCCGGCCACGGCCGAGTCAGGACGAGGTAGCCGCCGCCGCCGAGCGGCACCGAGTTGCCGTCGGCATCGACCACGTCCGCGCCGATGCCCGGGAACGGGAACGTGGCACTGCCGGGTTTCGTTGACGTCAGCCCGGGGAGCGGCGTGATCATGATCATCCCGGTCTCGGTCTGCCACCACGTGTCGACGATCGGCGTGTGACTGCCGCCGATGTGCTCGTGGTACCAGAGCCACGCTTCGGGGTTGATCGGCTCGCCCACCGTGCCCAGCACCCGCAGCGACGCGAGGTCGTGCTTTGCGGCGTACTGCGGGCCCTGCTTCATGTGGGCCCGGATGGCCGTCGGCGCGCAGTACAGGATCGAGACCTTGTAGTCCTCGATGATCTGCCACCAGCGCTCCCAGGACGGGCTGTCGGGCGTGCCTTCGTAGAGCACGCTGGTGGTGGCATTCGCCAGGGGGCCGTACACGATGTAGCTGTGGCCGGTCACCCACCCGACATCGGCCGCGCACCAGTAGACGTCATCGGGCTTCACGTCGAACACCATCTCGTGGGTGAAGCTGGCACCGACCAGGTAGCCCGCGGTGGTGTGGATGATGCCCTTGGGCTTGGCCGTCGTCCCCGAGGTGTAGAGCAGGTAGAGCATGTGTTCCGCGTCCAGCGGGACGGCGGGGCTGACCTCGGACTGGCGGTCGACGATGTCGTGCCACCACAGGTCGCGGCCGTCCTGCATCGCGGTCCCACCTTCGAGCGCGTCGCCCACGCGTCGGACGACCAGCGTGTGCTCGATGGTCGGAGTGGTCTGCAACGCTTCGTCGACGGCCGGCTTCAGGGCGGCGGCCTTGCCCCGCCGCCAGCCGCCGTCCGCGGTGATGACGAGTTTGGCCTCGGCGTCATTGATCCGATCCTGCAGCGCCTCCGCGCTGAACCCGCCGAAGACGACCGTATGGGGAGCCCCCAGCCGGGCACAGGCCAGCATCGCGATCGGCAGCTCGGGGATCATGGGCATGTAGATCGCGACGCGGTCGCCGGTCTTGATGCCCAGCTCCACCAGGGCATTGGTCGTCTTGGAGACCTCCCGCAGGAGATCGGCGTAGGTCAGCGTCCGGGTATCGCCTGGCTCGCCGATCCAGTGGTAGGCGACCTTGTCGCCGAGCCCGTTGGCGACGTGACGATCGAGGCAGTTGTAGCTGATGTTCAGCTTGCCGCCGGTGAACCACTTGGCGAACGGCAGGTCCCATTCGAGCGTCATGTCGAACGGTTCGAACCAATCGACCCGCTCGCGAGCCAGCCTGGCCCAGAAGGCCTCGAAGTCCGCCTCCGCCTCGGCGTAGAGGGCGGCCGTCGCATTCGCCTGCGCCGTGAACGCCGGATCGGGCGGGAACGTCCGCGTCTCGGCGAGCAGGTTCTCGATCTCGGGCGAGGCAGGGGACGGCTCGACGCTCACGGATCCCTCCATTCGGCGGCTGGCCCGGTCATTCTAGCCAGCCGTCGTCGGTCGGGCCGCATGGGTACCATGGCCGTCGCGGCCACCGATCCCGGATCGGCCGCGGCAACGCGCGACGCGGGAGGCACACGATGGGCGACCAGCAGGAGCGCTATCTCTTCGCTCTCGGCTATCCGGACGAGGCGCTCGCCGACGCGGCGCTCGCCGAGATCCACGAGTTGAGCACGGACCGATACCTCAAGATCGCCGACTGGGCGATCGTCACGAAGGCGCCCGGCGGCAAGGTGACGACCCGCGAGAGCACGAGCAGCGATGCGGGCGCCGCGCGCGGGGCGGTCGCCGGCGGCGTGGCGGGCGCCCTCCTGGTCATGGCCGGGCCGATCGGATGGGCCGGCGCAGCGGCCGCGACCGGCATCGGGGCCGTGGCCGCCGTGCTGCATGACAGCGGCCTCAAGAACAAGGACCTGGAGTCGGTTGCGGGCCTGATGCGCGAGGGCCGGACCGTGCTCGTGTTGACGGTCACGCCCGAGTTCCGCGATCGCATGCACGATGCCCTCACCGAGGTGCCGGAGATCGCCGCCGCCGACCCGAAGCTCGAGTCAGCGGTCGACGGGTCGACGGGCAACCTGCTGCGGGAGGCCGTGGAGCAGTACCGCGCGACCCACTCCGAAACGTAGCCCGCGGGCTCGCCCGGCGACCGGCACCGGACGCTCAGGTCGTCGGGGTGTCAGCCCGGCGGCACGTTCGTGGTGCGGGGCGGGAAGACGGAGCCGTCAAGGATCACGCGGTCGCCGAGCGGCTGTTCGAGCTCGATCGTGATCGGCACCTCCGGATTGCCGGGGCAGTCCGCGCCGCCAGGCGTCTCGCGGACCGTGACGGTGACCGTGACGGCATGCTCGTCGTAGACGACCACCGGTGCCTGGACCCGACCGTTCGGTGGCTGGCCACTGGCGCAGGCCCGCTCGACGATCAGGCCGTGGAGCGTGGTGGCGTCCGGCCCGGGCGGCGGTGCGGCCGGGTCCAGCCAGAAGTCCGCGTGCCAGATCCGGTCGGGCAACACGGGTTGGGCGTGGCAGGCACCGTAGGCATCGGCCGTCCAGCCGTCCGGACCCGGCGCGGCCTCGACCATGACCCAGGCCGGATCGCCGGGGCCCGGCGCGACGAACGGGCCGACGAACACGACGCCGCCTGGTCCGGCCGCCACCCGATGCCAGCCGTGATCCGGGAAGATATCGGGCTCGGCGGACTCCGCGATGATCGACTTGAGGACCGCCGCCGCAGCATCGTTCTCGAACTCCGCGAGACCGATGCCGGCGAGTGCCGCCGAGGGGAAGCGTTCCTCGCCACCGCAGGTCAGCAGGATCGACGCCGGGTCGTCGCTGGTCGGCGGCGTGATGACCGGGACGGGAGCGGACGGCGTCGGCTCGGGGCCGGTCGCGGTCGATGGCGCCGTGGTCGTAGAGGCGCTGCCCGGCGGCGAGGACGGGCTATCCGTCGCGGGCGCCTGACCGCAGGCGACGACGAGCAGCAGGGACAGGACGGCGGCGGCGGCGCTTCTTCTGGTCATGTCGCTCGGACGCACCCGGGCGCACGCCGGTGACGCCGATGGACTCAGGCGGTGGCGGTCGTCGGTGTTCGTGCGGGATCGCGCTCGGGAACCGTACCGCCCAGGCGGACCGAGATGGCCGCCGCGGCCTCGCGCGCCTGGGCCGCGAGCTCCGGCACTCGGCGTGGGGTCAGGCGGAAGGCCGGCCCCCAGATGTCGACCGCCGCGATGACGTTGCTGCGGGCGTCGTGCACCGGTGCGGCCACCGCGTTGAGTCCCAACTCGTACTCACCGATCGCCGTCGCGTAACCGCGCCGGCGGATGCGGGCCAGCTCCTCGAGGAGCGGCTCGAGCTCGGTGATCGTTCGTTCCGTGTAACTGACAAGGCCATGGCGGACGATGCGAAGCACCTCCCGCTCGGCCAGGGCCGCCAGCAGGACCTTGCCGGAGGCGACGCAATGGAGTGGTGTGGCGCGCCCGGTCCAATCGCCGACCGCGATGAGATTCGGGCCATCGACCTGCGCGACGGCGAGCATCGATTCGCCGTCCAGCACGCCCAGGCCGGTCGTCTCGTGGGTGAGGCGCGCCAGGCGTTCGAGCTCGGGCAGCGCGATGCCACGCAGGTCCAGGGTCCGTTCGGCCCGTTCGGCCAGGCGGATGACCACGAGACCCAGCCGGTACTTGCCGGTCTCGTCGTCCTGCTCGACCAGACCGCGCTTCTGGAGCGTCGCCAACAGACGCGAGGCCGTTGACTTGTGCAGGCCGAGGCGTCGGGCGAGCTCGGTCACCCCGGCCTCGCCCTGACTGTCCCCGAGGGCAAGGAGCAGGGCCGCCGCCCGGTCGACCGAGCGGACCGCGTTGCCATCGAGGACCATGTCGTTACCCCTCGCTTCCGTGTCAGCCCGCGCCGGGCGATGCCATCCCGCCATGCGGCGTCGGCGGCGGTGCGTGATGTGCGCGGTCTTCGAGCGCTGCGTCCAGCGAGTCGGAGAACGCGGTGAGCACGCGATCGATGAGGTCGCCTTTCGCGTGCGCTTCGCAGAGGAACCACGGCTCGCGTGAATCGGGCTCGGGCATCGCGCCGCGAGCGTGCATGCCGATCGCGATCGCGTCGTACAGCTCGTGGTCCGTTGTGGCCCAGTCGCGGTACTCGGACGCCTCCTCCTCTCGGAACATGATCCCGAACATGGATGGGTGCCCGGTGAAGTGGTACGGGATCCCGACCGGGTTCAGGATCTCCTTGAGCCCGTCCTGCAGGCGGCGCCCGGTGGCGTGGATCGTCTCGAGGGCGTCCGTCTCCTTGAGGATGGTCAGCGTCTTCACCGCGGCCGCGGCCGCGATGCGGTTGCCCGCGTAGGTGCCGCCATGGCTGACCTTGTCCGGCAGCACACTCATGACCTCGCGCGACCCCCCGAACGCCGCCGCCGGATAGCCGTTCCCCATCGCCTTGGCGTAGGTCGCGAGGTCCGGTGTGATGCCGAAGAATTCAGCGGCGCCGCCCCGGGCGAAGCGGAAGCCCGTCTTGACCTCGTCGAAGATCAGCAGGATGCCGAATTCTTCGGTGAGGGCCCGCATGGCCTTGTGGAAGCCTGGCTTGGGCATGATCCCCTGGGCGTTGCCGAGCACGGGTTCGACGATCACCGCCGCGATCTCGTGTCCCTGCTCCTCGAACAACCGGCGCAGGAAGTCGATGTTGTTGTAGCGGGCCGGGATGATCGTGTCGGCGACCGCTCCCGGGATGCCGCGACCCCACGCGAGCGCGACCGGCTTCTCGGCGTCACCCAGCTCGGACATGTCGTCAGGCCCGACGCTGATGAGCGCGTAGTCGTGGACGCCGTGGTACTGGCCTTCGAACTTCACGATCTTCTCGCGGCCCGTGTAGGCGCGCGCGATGCGCATCGCGTGCATCGTGGCCTCGGTGCCCGAGACCGTCATCCGCGCCATCTCGACCCAGCCGGTCAGCTCGCACACGAGCTCGATCGCGCGGATCTCGTCCTCGCTGGTCAGGCTGAAGCTGACGCCCCGGCGCATCCGCTCGTTGACGTAGTCGTCGACGCGTGCGTCACCGTGGCCGAGGATGACCGGCCCGTAGCCCATCCGCAGGTCGACGAACTCGTTGCCGTCCATGTCCCAGACGAGCCCACCCTGGCCGCGGTCGACATAGATGGTGTCGTCGCCCCACGCCCGGAAGTTCGAGTTGGCGCCGCCGGGCAGATGCCGCAACGCTCGCTCGTACAGCTCGTGCTGGCGGTCGCGCGTGATCGACGGCGTCGGGCGGGCGGCGGGCTCTGTGGCCATGAAGGTCCTCTGCGTACGGGTTGGGACGGCCCGGTCCGTGGGACAGGAGTTGCGCGGAGTGGGACGGGGCGCCGGGCCATCGTGCCATACCGGCCGTTGCGTCGTCAACGCGACATTCGTGTCCGTTGCCCTTGGCTGGGTGCGAATCCCGGCCTGGATCGGGCCCTGGCCTGCGCGATGCGCGCGTCTCGTTGGCCGTGGCACCATGCGCGGATGACCGACCGGCCCGGGGCTAACGGCCAGCAACCCATCAGCTACTGGCTCCGAGACCCGGGCCCTCCCGCCGACCCTTCGTTGACCCCCGGCGAGCCGACGACGGTCGATGTCGCGATCGTCGGCGCCGGGTTCACCGGCCTGTGGACGGCGATCGCGCTCACCGATACGGATCCCTCACTGCGGGTCCTCGTCCTCGAGGCGGAGACCGTCGCATTCGGGGCGAGCGGCCGCAACGGCGGGTTCTGCGAGGCCAGCCTGACGCACGGCCTGGCGAACGGGATCAAGCATTTCCCGGATGAGCTCGAGCGCCTCGAGCGGGAAGGCATCGAGAACCTGCAGGGACTGATCGCGTTCACGCGCGAGCACGGCATCGACTGCGACCTCGAGGAGACGGGCACGCTCACCCTGGCCGACCAGGGCTACCAGGTCGACGAGTTCCGTGCGTGGGTGGACGAGGCGGCCGAGCACGGCGAGCATCTCGAATTCCTCGACCGCGACGCTGCCCAGGCCGAGGTCCGCTCACCGATCTGGCAGGCCGGCCTGTATCGGCCGCCCGGTCGGGATGTCCTCGTCGATCCGGTGGCGTTGTGCCGCGGGATCGCCCGCGTCGCCCGGGCGCGCGGTGTCCGGATCCACGAGCGGACGAAGGTGACGACGCTGGAACGAGTCGCCGGCGCCGTCGTGCTCCGAACCGCCGACGGCGCCACCGTCCATGCCGGCCAGGTGGTCGTCGCCACGTCGGCCTATTCGAACTGGTTTCGGCGGTTGTCACCGCTGTTCGTGCCGGTCTACGACTACGTGCTGGTGTCCGAACCGCTGACGCCCTCTGATGCGCGGATCCGCTCGGCTGGGTGCGGCGACAGGGTCTGTCGGACGGCAACAACCAGTTCCACTACTTCCGACTGACCGCCGACGACCGGATCCTGTGGGGCGGGTACGACGCGATCCACCATTACGGCAGCCGGGTGGGACCGGAGCTGGATCGTCGGCCAGCGACGTTCGACAAGCTCGAGGCCCAGTTCTTCCGAGCGTTTCCGCAGCTCGAGGGCCTGGGGTTTCCGTATCGCTGGGGCGGCGCCATCGACACGACGTCGCGGTTCACGGTCACCTTCGGCCAGACGATGGGTGGTCGCGTGACGTACGCGTTGGGCTACACGGGCCTCGGGGTCGGGGCCAGCCGGTGGGCGGGCGGCGTCGTGCGGGACTTCATCCTGCGACCCGACGAGGACCGGCTGCGACTGCGCATCGTCTCGAGCGCACCGATCCCCTTCCCGCCCGAACCGCTGCGGTCCATGGCGGTCGAGACCGTCCGCCACGAGCTGGATCGCGCCGACCGCAACGAGGGTCGCCGCGGCCTCATCCTCCAGACGCTCGACGCCCTTGGGATCGGGTTCGATTCCTGAGGGTAGGAGAAGCCCCGGTCCGAGGACCGGGGCTTTCTTGCCCTGATGGCGCGTTGCGCTGTCAGGCGCCTGGGATCCGCAACAGCACCAGCTGGCCGCCTTCGCGCTTGTTGAGCCAGGTCCCCGCGTCGGCGATCTCGATGAAGATCGTATGGGCCTGGATCGTCACCAGGAAGGTGCCGGACCCGAAGAAGTCGGACACGTCCACGATGCCACTGGCTTCCCACGCGCCGAGGTTCCCGCGGCTCGTGGTGTCGACGTCGCCGACTGCTTCATCGGTCGACTGATCGACCACCGCGACGACCGACGTCGCACCGCCGCTGAGCTTGTATTGCCAGATCCGCGCCGGAGTCCGGTTCGGATCGTTGATGTGCAGCGGATCGGTGAAGTTGAACTGTTGGCCACCGCCCGGATCCTCGGTGAGGTAGAGGCCGCGCGTGGTGGACTCGATGTTGTCGGGCTGGTGGATCTCGCCGATCGTCTTGATCGGACTGTCGTCGCCCTCGATGAGGATCGACAGCGACGTCACCTTGGTCGGGTCGTTCTTGTCGAAGACCATCTTCCAGACGCGCCCGTTCGTCGACTTGCCGTTGGCCACTGCGCCCGATGCGCCGCGACCGGAGTCCACGATATAGACGACGTTGGACATGCCATGGCGCTTGTCGTAGGCCATGTCCTCGAGGCGGATGAACTTGAAGACGCCGTTGAGCTGGGACCAGCGCTCGAGGACCCACTGGGGGCCGTCGACGCTTGGCGCCGGTCGTCATGCCCGGGCGGGCGCGAGAACGACCCGTCGGTCGGCACCGCGAACTGGCCGGGGAGGCCCAGCGCCAACTCCGCATCCGTGGACATGACCTCGGTCCCGTCCGGGTTCCTGCCGGTCGCGATGAGCTTGGGCACCTTGATGAAGTGACCGGCGGGGGCCGCCGTGTCGTTCAGGACGAAGTCCTCGTACTGCAGCCTCGGATCGTCCAACACGAACGCCCACAGATCGCCCGTGTCGTTCCAGACCGCGTTCGCGTTCGGGGCGATGTACGAGAAGAGCTGTGACTGCGAGGGGAAGTTGACGAAGGTGTCGTCACCCGAGAGGACGACCGGCTTCTTGTAGCCGGGCAGCGCCACGCTGTTCTCGTGGTTGTGGCGACCCATGCCCCAGATCGGTCGTCGTTCGCCGGTCTTCGGGTCGAGGGCCACGACGACGCCCGCTGGCGTGAGTCGTCTGCGCCCTCGATCGTCGGCCAGAACGGCGGGCCGGATCGCTTGACCCAGTCGACGGCTTCCTCGTTCGTGAACAGCAGCTCGCGCGAGAACCCATGCGCCTTGGTGGCGAGGAAGTTCGAGCAGAACCGCTGGTAGCCCTCGGCGCTGGTGATCGCCATCGACGCCTGGAGGACGCTCGCATCGTCGGTATCGATGATCAGCTTGCTCACCTGGGCGTTGTCGAAGTCGTTCTGCGAGTTGGCGGCCGTCGGTCCGGTCGCAACGTACGGGAATGGCACGGTCGAGGTCTCGTGGTTGACGTAGACCTCCGCCTTGCCGTGACCGGACGCCTTGCGGATCGCGATCCCGTCCGGGATCGACTCGAACTGATAGGCACCGATGTCATCGCCGACGGTCATGATCGGGTCGACCCAGGCGCGCGGCACGGTCGGGGTGAGCATCGAGCCCTTTGTCGTCTGGAACCCGGGCGGCCCGGCCGCGCCGGCAGTGCCGGCCAGCCCGGCGACGAGCGCCACGGCCGCCGATCAGGATGATGAGGCGCGCTGGCGCCAGGGGCCGGGTGCGTGCGGTCATGGGACCTCCTCCACATCGCTGCGTTCCCCGAGGACTGCCAATCGTGCGCTGTCGGCCGATTAGTCGCAACCGAACAGGGGTTCGCGTTGATGAACGTCCCGTGAACGTCGCCCGCCCGGTCGGTCAGGCCGGCGTGGCCACCCAGTTCGGGAGCTCGCGGGAGAGCGTCGCCAGTGGCAATGACCCGTGACCGAGGACGGCGTCGTGGAACGCGCGCAGGTCGAAGTCGGAGCCGTCCCGTGCCGAGAGCTCGGCCCGCAACCGCTCGATCTCGCGCTGGCCGACCTTGTAGGTCAGCGCCTGGCCCGGCCAGCAGATGTAGCGGTCGGTCTCGATGACCGCGTCGGTCTCCGACAGGCCCGTCTGCTGGAGGAAGTCGATCGAACGCTGGCGCTCCCAACGAAGGGCGTGCAGCCCGGTATCGACAACGAGCCGCGCGGCGCGCCACGCCTGGGCATCGAGCATGCCGAAGCGCTCGGCCTCGTCGCGGAACAGCCCCATCTCGTCGGCAAGGCGCTCGCTGTACAGGCCCCAGCCCTCGACGTAAGCCCCGCCGACCATCCGCGCCCCGAGGCGTCGGAACGTGTTGAGGTGCGGGTTCTCCATCTCCAGGGTGATCTGGAAATGGTGACCGGGCGCCGCCTCGTGGTAGGTCGTCGTGGCGAGCTTGGTGTACTTGCGACTCGGGAGGTCGTACCCGTTGGCGTAGTAGATGCCCGACCGTGAGCCGTCGGCGGCCGGCGGGTAGTAGTACGCGAAGGGCGCGTCCTTCTCCTTGTACTCCTCGACCGGGCGGACATCACAGCCGGCCCTGGGCAGGACGCCGAAGAAGCGCGGTGCGGCCGCCATGGCGCGCTCGATGTCCTCGGCGGCGCGTTCGCACGAGCTCCGCCTTGGTCTTGGGCGTGTTGGCCGGATCGGCATCGAGCGCCGCCCGGTACGCGGCCGTGTCGTCACCGAAGCCGGCCGCTCGGGCGATCTCGCGGCGTTCGAGTTCGATCTGCTCGATGTCCGCCAGGCCCGTCCGATGGACGTCCTCGGGGTCGAGGTCGAGGGTCGTCCAGCTGCGGATCGCGGTCCGGTAGAGCTGGTCGCCGTTGGGTGCCGACCAGATGCCCGGTTCCTCGCGGCTGGCGTGCCGGTACTCGCCGCGCAGGGTGTCGAGGAAGGCCGTGTCGGCGGGGACGACCACGTCGCGGACGATCTCGCGGATGCGCTCACGGTCGGCGTCCGACGCGACGGTGACCATCGAGGGGATGATCGCCTCGTCGATCGGCACCGACAGCATCCGCTCGATCTGCGCGATCGTGCGCTCGGTCACGATCCTCGGCGCCGTGAGACCTGAATGCATCCCATCGATGAGGATCTGCGAATTCGCCGCCATGAACGCCGGGTACGCGTTGAGGCGACCGATGAAGGCCTCGAGTCCTTCGGGTGTGTCGGCCGGCTGGAACTGGGTCATCTGGGGCAGCAGCTGCTGCGGGCCGCCCATCTGGTCCACGACCCGCAGCTCGTGCAGGCGCTGGTCGTCCTCCTCGATGTTGAGCTCCGCGATGACGAGCAGCATGTCGCGGGTGATGCGCTCCTCGGTGGGCAGCCCATCGGTCGAGATGGCACGCGCCTCCTCCGCGGTCCGTTCCATGAGTGCGCGAGTCTTGGCCCGGCCCTCGGGCCCCGGATCCTCCAGGCGGTCCGCGTAGCGCGGGTCGCCGTAGAACGTGGCGGTCGTCGGGTTCAGCTCCAGGATCGCCTCCCAGAAGCGATCGGCGAGCTCATCGACCGGCGAGCCGGCATAACGGGGCGTGGTCACCTAGGACCTCCTCATGCGCGTCCCCTGGCGCGGCCCGATGCCGCGGGATGAGAGCTGCTGCGGCCCGTCAGCCGCGTCGGGATACGCGGCCCGACAGCCGCACTGGGCGCCTAATGTAGCGCCGTCGTGTCCCCCGCGTATCGGGCCTGCGTGATCCGGCTCAGCCCCCGAACAGCGGCATCTGCTCCCCGCTCCGCTCGATCATCGGATCGAGGCCCAGGTACGGCTCGAGATCCGCGAGATCCGGCTTCTCGACGTCGAGGAAACGCCGGAGGTGGTCCGATTTGACGATGTTGAAGGCGCCGGCCTCGAGGGCGGCACGCAGCAGCGGCGAGCGACCGATCTTGTAGCGGACGAGCTCGGTCCGCTCCGGGGCGATGACCAGGAACCGCACGAGCGAATCGTTCGGCGGGATCCGGGCATGACGGCGCAGGAGCGGCTCGCCCAGCATCGCGGTCCACTCGACCTCGAACAGCAGCGCGACCTTGCCGCGAACGTACCAGATGCAGTCGACGTCGGCGAGATCCTCGGCCGGCCGGCTGATCGCGCCCAGGTACGCCTGCCGCTCGCGTCGGTCGAGCCGGTCGCCGAGCAGCGTGCCGTGCGTCCGTCGGGTCTGCTCGCGCTGGGCCAGCCAGACCCGCAGGCCGAGTCGATGACCGGCGTCAGCGAGCGTCGCGAGCAGGTCGGTGTGCTCCTGGCTACGGCGAAGCAGGTCGTCCGTCGTGACCAGACGGTCCGGCGTGCTGGCCATGCTCCGATAGCTCTCCAGGCAGGCCCGGACCAGGCCCTCGTCGGGCAGGTCATGGCCGGTGAAGAGCGTCGCGATGCGCTCGAAGAACGCGGCCTCGGAGAGCGGGCCCGCGGTCGAGAGGAGGCTGAACACGGCCCATTCGACGCGGTCTGCGAGTGGGATGGCCGCCGCTTCCTGGTCCTTCGGGTCGGCGAGCCACCAGCGGCCGGGCTCGATCTCCATGAGCCGGCCATTCCCGGGCCGCGTCATCTCGTCGCGCACGAGCGAGAGGAGCCGGTCGACCGGGTCGGGCGATGCCTCGCCTGCTGAAGCCACTCGCAACGAGCCCGAGCGGAGGTCCGGCGGTGCCCCGACCGCTCGGTCGGCACGCCGGCGTGCCGGTGGCCCGTCCGAGTCGCGTCCCGCTGCTGACGTGGGTCCGACCGGCCCGTCGCTCGGTGGCTCCTCGGTCTCGGGCCACTCGGTCGCGCCCGATCCGTCGATGCGTCGCGCCGCCGCGCGGCCTCGTTCGGAGTCGACCGTCGCGAGCCGGCGGAGCTGCCCGGCCCGATCCAGCCCGACGAGGACCTCGCCGAAGAGCCGTTCGTAGCGGGCCGGTTCGCCGCGGGCTCGCAGCGTCTCCACGGCCGTGTCGGTCACGGTCTGCGCCGCCTCCGCGGCGGAGAACGGCCGCTGGTCGAAGCGCTCAGGGGCGGAGAAGAGGCCCGGCCCGGGCACGAGGTCCGGATCGCCGGCGCCGCCCGGGATCGGCGGCAACGACACATTGGACCGGGTCCGCGGCGCGGGCGGCCGCGCGGCACCGGGCGGCAGGAATTCCACCGACCCGCCGACCTCGTCGTCGCCGTCGGCCAGGCGGGCGCTCACCAGTCGATAGCCCGCGCTCGCTCCGCCAAGGACGGCCGCCGCCAGACCCTCCGGCCCGCTGTCGGCCAGCAGGACCGCACGACCATCCCGGGCCATCGCGGGTGCGGCGGCTTCGAGCGCCCGTCCGATCGTCACGGCCTGCCAGCTCCAGGGCGCCCGGAGCGACGATCCGGCCAGGGCGTCGATCGGGAGCAGTGAGGCGGCATCGCGCCCGAGCACCCAGGACGTCGCGTGGTAGGCGATGCCCAGGCGTTCGAGACCGGGCCGGACCGGCGGCTGGCCAAGGACCAGGCGGATCCGCGGGGCCGGCGCGCCCCGACCCTGGACGTCGGGCTGGTCGTGGAGGACGCGCAGGCCGGATGGGCTCGAGAGGGCCAGGACCGCGGTCGCCGTCCCCTCCCCCAGGCTCCGCAGGTCCTCGCCGAGGCGGGCCTGAAGGGGTCCGAGCGCACCACCCTCGAGCCGCTGGACGAAGCCCCGGACCAGTCGCACGGCATCCTCGAAGGCCAACCACGGGTTGCGCTCCCGCCACTGCGTCGCCGTCGGAAGCCGCACGTGGCCGCCGTTGATGCGCAGGTTCGCGATCCGCCCGTTGGTGGTGGCCAGGCGGCTGGCCGGCAGGATGCTGTGCAGGAAGGCCAGTCGGAGCGCCGCCAGGACGGGCGCGGCGCGGAGGTCGCTCTCGATGCGGTCGAGGATGGCCGCGAGCCCGACCAGCTGGCGTGGGGTGTGGAGCGCCAGCAGCTCGTCGACCAGCGATTCGGCGCCATCGACCGGCGCGAACCGTCCGCGCAAGCTGGCCCGCACCTCGTCCACGCCGACGTCGGCGGCGATCTTGGCGAGGTCGTCGTCGTCGAGCGGCCCCGAGCGCTGCTCCGACCCGCCCCGCTGGTCGCGGCAGACCGTGCATCGGTAATTCCGGGCGATCGGCTTGGCGGCCGTGGCGTCCGCGGTCGCGACGTCCATGCCTTCGTCGAGGCCCCACACGATCTCGTCGACGACCAGCATCCGGCCGCACGTCGCGCAGCGCGTCGCGTACAGGTCGCCGAGCGACACCTTGAGGCTCGACTCGCGTCGCGGCGAGGCGGCCATGCCCTGGAACGCGGCGTCGAGGTGGCGGACGTCCGGCGGCCGCAGCACCACCTCGGCGAGCATCCGGGTCAGCGGCGTCGATTCGAGGGAGACGGCGCGCCGCTGCCGGTCGACGGCTGCCCGCGCGACCCAGCCGCCCCGCCCGAAGAGATCGGCGACGACGTCGCCGGAGCTCGAGTGCATGTCGATGCGCGCCGCGACCAGGCCGGGGGGCGGTGGCGGCGCCGACTTCTCGAAGGCCGGCAGCGAGAAGCCGGGCGTGAGGCTCGCGGGCGCGTGTCGACCCGTCATCAACAGGATGCTAGCGGACCGGCGATACCCCCAAGCGGGTTCGGGTCGCGGTCAGCGGCCCTTACGCCTCGTCGAGCTCGTCGGGCTCCTCTTCGAACGCCTCGTCCGTGGTCGACTCGGGCGGCAGGACGCGATCGAGGTCCTCGATCTCCTCGTCCTCCTCGTCGTCCTCCAGGTCGTCCTCGAGCTCCATCTCCTCGCGGACGAGCGTGCCCTTCGTGTACGGGCGCAGGTCCGTGGACTTGGCCGCGGTCGGGAAACTGACCTTGCCGTAGTTGCGCGGGTCCTGGAAGACCTCGCGGATGATGATCCGGACGTCCTTGTCGCCGAGCGACGTGACGCCGGCGGCGTACTTGTTGCCGTCGGCGATCAGCTTGAGGAGGCGGGCCGCGACGCGCGGCTCGACGACGCCGATGCGCATGCCGTTGCTGATGGCGATGAGCCGGTTGCCCTCGGGCATCAGCTCGACGTTGTCGCCCGGATTGACCTGGGCCAGCTGGCGCGGGTCGGGGAGGTCGGTCAGGAAGGCGAACCCGGTCTTGCCGGTCTCCTCGACGAAGATGCCGACCGGGGCCTTGCTGCCCTCCTGGGCCGGGCACGGTCTTCTCGCCGGCGGCCACCAGCAGCATCTTGAGCCGGTCGATGTTGCGCTCGGCGATGCGGTTGGTCGGGATCGAGCGCGAGGGCCGTCTGGTAGTGCTCGCGCGCGGAGGCGAGCTCACCCAGCTCCCAGAGCGCCTTGGCGAGGCGGTTCTCGGCCTCTGCGTCCGGCCCGAGCTCGAGGAGCTTGCGGTTCGTGGCCGCGGCATCGGCCCACTGGGCGGCGGACGCCTGGGCGATGGCCTGGTCGGCCAGCTGGCGCTTCGGTGCGGGTGAGATTGACCGGGCTCTGGGGCGTGGTCTCGACGTCGGGCGGAAGGTCACGGGTGGCTGGTCCTTTCGGGGCGCGGCGAAGTTCGGGCGGTTCGGGTTCGGGGCGCGCGGCCACGGCCGGGCCGCTGCGCGGGCATAGCTTTCTAGCACCGTCCGGCCGGCACGTCAAACGCGGGTGGGCGCCGCGCCCCGTGGCTCAGCCGCGCAGGAGCAGGTTCCAGGCGACCACGATGACCCCGAGGCCCGCCAGCAGGACCGTCTGCCAGATCCAGTTGATGTCGCGGCGGCGGGCCGGCGACGCCCCGTGGAACGCGTCCCACAGGTAGAAGGCCAGCGTCAGCAGGGCAGGCCCCATCAGGCGCGGGATCGCCATCGCGCGCAGGGCGGCGGCACCGATCGCGATCGCGAGCGGCGTAGGTCAGCGCGGACCACAGGGCGTCGCGAAGGGTCACGAGCCGCAACGAGGCAGCCCGGTAGCCAAGGAGGAACGCGATGACCGCGTCCCCGGCCGCGAGCGTCAGGAGGTCGGTCTCGGGGATCGGCGGCGTGACGCCGCCATCGGCGGTCGGCTGGACGAGGCCGCCCGGGACCATCGCTGCGACGCCGGTGAACCCCAGGAACCCGATCAGCAGGATCGTGACCAGGAGCGAGGTCCGATCGGCTGACGAGAGGTCCTCCTGGTCCGCGTGGATCCTGGCCTCCATGGCCAGCGCCTGGGCGACGAGCAGACCGGTGACCAGTAGTGCCGGGATCAGCCACAAGCCGAACGGCACGAGGCGGATGGCCCCGAGGCAGGCGACCGCCGCGACCGACGGCAGGATCAGGGCTTCGATGGCGACACCGGCCAAGGCCTCGGCCGGATGACTCTCGTCGGCGAGCACCTGGAGCGTCCCGAACAGCATCGCGACGAGCAGCAGCACCGCGACCAGCCACAGCGCCGGAGGCTCCATGAGGCGCGACAGCCCGACGACGGTCATCGCCGCCAGCGCGAGGTCGCGGCGGGCGAGTCGGTCGTCCATCGCGGGGATGGTACGCGAGACGCTCATCGCCACTCCGACCTCACGTCCGGTCGGCTTCGCGGCCACCCACGCGAGCAGGTCCTCACGGTTGCGGGTGTTGAGGACGTTCGCGGGCTCGACCCACGCGCGGCGGGCCTGGCTGATGCCCCACCGGACGTAGTCGAGCTCGCCGGTCTTGTGGGCGTCGGAGTCGACCGACAGGAGGCACCCATCGGCGACCGCCCGACGGGCTCGCTCGACCGCCAGGTCGAGCCGGTGGGGCGATCCGTTCATCTCCAGCACGGTGCCGGTCCGGGCGGCCTCGGCGTAGACCTGGTCCCACTCGAGATCGAGATCGTCCCGCGTGCCGATCATCCGGCCGGCCGGGTGGGCGATGACGTCCACGTGCGGGCTCCGGATCGCGTTCAGCGTTCGCCGCGTCAGGTCCGCCCGCGGCTGTCGGCGCGAGACGTGGAGCGACGCGACGACGAGGTCGAACGAGGCGAGCAGGTCGTCTTCGAAGTCGAGCGTCCCGTCGGCCCGGATCTCCAGCTCGCAGCCATGCAGCAGCCGGAACCCGCCGGCCGGCGTCTCCGGCGGCGCGGTGCCCGGCCGCCTCCTCGGCGGCGAACCGGGCGTTGAGCGCCGCGATGATCTCGCGCTGCTCGGCCACCTGGTCCGGCCGGAGTCCGCGGGCGATGGCCAGCGACTGGGTGTGGTCGGTCAGGACCTGGTACGCGTAGCCGCGCCGTCGGGCGGCTTCGGCCATCTGACCTCGATGGGGTGGACACCGTCGGTCCAGTCGGAGTGCGTGTGCAGGTCGCCGCGCAGGTCGTCGATGCGTGACCAGGCGGGCAGGCGACCGGCGAGCGCCGCCTCGATCTCGCCGGCGTCCTCGCGCAGCTCCGGCTCGATGAACGGCAGACCCGAGGAACGCGTAGGCCTCGGGCTCGGTCGGGAACGTCCGCAGCTCGGCGGCGTCGCCGGTCAGCGGCTCGCCCTTCTCGTCGATGCGCAGGAAGCCCTTCTCGGAGAGGCTCCAGCCGTGGTCACGGGCCATCGCCCGCAGTCGGACGTTGTGCTCCTTGGAGCCCGTGAAGTGGATGCGGTACGTGCCGGCCTCGCCCGGGCGGCATGACCATCAGGTCGGCCTGGGGGCCGCGCATCAGCCGGACGGCCGCCTTGTAGCCACCCTGGTTCACGACGTGGTCGACGACCCCGAGCGACGTGAATCGCCCGATCAGGGCACCGGCGTCGTCCGTCTCGGCGAGGAGGTCCAGGTCCCCGATCGTCTCGAGCCGGCGGCGGAACGATCCGGCCGGCTCCACGCCACGGAGGCCCGGGGTGTCCGCGAGGGCGCTCATCAGCTCGTCGATGCGCTCCTCGGCCCGATCGAGGAGCATCCGCTGCGGCGTCGATTCCAGGCGCGCGATCCCCTCGAGGACGAGCGCTTCGGTCTTCTCCGACATCCCGCGCAGGTCGCGCAACAGGCCGGCATCCGCGGCTGCGCGCAGGTCCTCGATCGACTCGATCTTGAGTTCCATGTTGAGCTGACGGACGGTCTTGGGGCCCAATCCCGGGATCTGCAGCAGCGCCACGAGCCCGGGCGGGATCTCGGCGCGCAGCCGATCGTAGAACGCGAGGTGGCCGGTCCTGGCCAGTTCGGCGAGCTTGTCGCTGATCGCCGCCCCGACGCCTGGGATGCGCGGCGGCGTCCCGGACCGGTAGGCGGCCACCAGGTCGACCGGACTGCGCCCGATCGCATCGGCGGCGCGGTGGTAGGCGACGGTCTTGAACACGAGCTCGCCCTTGACCTCGAGCATGTCGCCGATCTCGTGGAAGATCCGCGCGAGGTCGCCGTTGGTCAGCGTCGGTTCGTCGTCCGTCGCGTCGGTCTTCGAGGGGTTCGTGGGTCACCGCCCGATGGTAGCGGCTACGCGGCGACCACCCGGTCGCGCCCCGCCCGCTTGGCGCGGTAGAGGGCCTGGTCCGCGATCTCGACGAGCTCGCCGATCGGCTGGTCCGGGCGGTCGGCGACGGCGACCCCGACCGACACCGAGACGGCCGGGATGCCGAGAGCCGACAGGTCGAGCGCCGCGACGCTCTCGCGCACGCGCTCGCCGATCTCGAGCGCGACGGGTTCGCTCGGGTTGCGCAGCAGGACGACGAATTCCTCGCCGCCGTACCGCGCCGGCACATCGTCGTCGCGCACCGCCCCGACGATGGCCCGCCCGACCGCCTTGAGGACGTCGTCACCGGCCGCATGGCCGAACCGGTCGTTGAGGACCTTGAACCGGTCGATATCGACCATGAGCACGCCGACGGCGTCCTCGGCGCGTCGTCGACGCGCCAGCAGCCCACAGAACTCGTCGAAGTAGCGACGATTGGGCAGCCCGGTGAGCGCATCCGTCGACGCCTGCATCTCGGCCGTACGAAGCGAGCCGGCCCGCGACAGGGCGGCCGACGCCTCGAGTGCGGCGCCATTGAGGAGCCGTCGGGTCATGCCGGACCACGGTTCCGCCGAACGACGCGAGATGACGATGGCGCCCACGACCCCGTCGGGTGCTCGCAGCGGCGCCGCCAGCATGTGGGTCAGCCCATAGGCGCTGCGGACCTGCTCGGCGATCCGGTCGGCGATGGCCTGGGCCGCCTCGCTCTCGATCGACGCCGCCGATCCGGGTCGACCATGGAGACCGACCTGTCGACGCGCCGGCCTGACGAGCGGTCGATCGAGTCCGGCAGCCGCCAACAGGGTCGTCGACGGCGCCACGCCCGGCCGCGCGCTGATGAGCGTGGCCTCGACGGCGTTCGCCTCGGGACTTCGGCGCGCGACGACGATGTGATCCGCGCCGGCCGTGCTCGCGAGTTCCTCGACGATCGCGCCGACGATCGCGTCCTCGGAGACCGAGCGGGACAGCCCCGAAAGGATCCGGGCGAACGACTCCGCCTCGGCTCGTCGACCCGCCTCCAGGTCGGCGACCGCCCGGCGATGACGGAACGCGGCGATCCCCACGATCAGTGCGAGCGCCGCCACGACCCAGTCGAGCGAGCGCCCGCCATCGGTCAGCAGGCGCGCCAACAGGAGGACCGTCAGCAGGATGAACGTGTCGGCGAAGATCCACCAGGAGCGTCGGATGCGCTGGTCTGGCATCAGGCCGTCGCTTGTCCGGCGGTGGGTGGGTTCGGTCACGTCGGAAGTAAAGGATGCGGGTCCGGAGACGTTCCGTCCAGTCCCGTGGCTGGTACGACTGGCCCTCGGTGACGTAGTACTTCCGTACTACTCGTGCGTCAGGGCGGGGGTCAGGCGGCCGTGTCGGAGGCGGCCGCGGCGTCGTGACCACCGCCTCGCTTGACCTGGTACAGGGCGCGGTCGGCGGCGAGGATCAGGTCCGTGGCGGTCCGGCCGTCGAGGGGGAACGTCGCGACCCCGATCGATGCGCCGATGGGCACCGGCCCGCGCTGCTCGCCGACGAACGGGTTGTCGCGGAAGGCGTCCAGCATGCGGTTCGCGGCCGACCGGGCCTCCGCCGCGTCGGTCTCGGGCAGGATGATCGCGAACTCGTCGCCGCCGTAGCGGGCGGGCACGTCCGACGCCCGCAACGTCGACCGCAGGAGCTCCGCCGTCCAGGTCAGGACCCGGTCGCCGAACAGGTGGCCGAACGTGTCGTTCACCAGCTTGAAGTCGTCGAGGTCCAGCATCAGCACGCTCAACGGCTGCCTGGCCCGCTGCGCCCGGACGACTTCCTCGCCCAACCGCTCATGCAGGAACCGGTGGTTGTAGAAGTTGGTCAACGGGTCGCGATCGGCGCGGTTGCGGGCGTCCTCGTACAGGCGGGCGTTCTCGAGCGCCATGGCCGCCTCGTTGGCCATGGTCCGACCCAGCTGCAGTCGTTCGGCGTCCCAGGTGATGGTCGCCCTCGAGAACAACTCGACGAGGCCGATCGACTGCCCCTTCGCCACGAGCGGCAGCATCGCCAGGACATGGTTGCCTTCGCGTTTCAGGAGCGCGACCTCGGCCGGGTCGGCCGAGGGATCGTCCGCCTCGATGATGACCGTGTCCTGTCGCTCCAGGACGCGAAGGGTCTCGGGGTAGCGCCCGACCTCGTAATACGGCTCCATCTCCCCGACCTTGAGGGGAGGGTAGTAGCCCAGCGACTCGACCCGGCCGGCGGGCCGGTCCCAGTAGCTGATGGCGCACTCGTCGACGCCCATGGCCAGGGCCAGGTGACCGGCCATCAGGTTCGCCACCTGTCGCGGATCCAGGCTCTCCGACAGCTCGGCGCTCATGTCCAGGAGCCGGCGCAACTCCCCGGCGAGGTCCTGGGTCCGTGCCAGCAGCCGGGCCGATTCGACCGCCGTGGCCGCCTGGTCGGCGAGGATCGTGAGGAGCCGCAGGTCGTCGGGATCGAACTGGTCGAGGCCGAGCTTCGAGAGCGTGATGACCCCGACGACGGTCTGGTCGTAGCGCATCGGGACGACGAGCATCGATTCGTCGACATCCTCGGTGCCGGCGATCGTCGCGCCGCGGGTGTCCGCGTTCGCGTCGTTGATGAGCAGCGCCTCGCCGTGCTGGGCGACCCAGCCGGTAAAGCCCTCGCCGAGACGGCAGCGCAGGAGCGCGAGGTCCACCTGCTCGTAGGCACCGACGATCCCCGCGAAGGCGATCGGGACCACCTCGTCGGCCTCGACCACATAGACCCGGGCGTTGTGGTAGTCGATGATCCGGCGGGTCTCCTCGATGACGGTCCGGCCGATCTCCTCGACCGAGCCGGCCCGGCTCAACCGCGCGGAGGCCGCCTGCAGGACGCCCAACTGCGCCGCTCGTGCCTCCGTCTGTTCGAAGAGCTCCGCGTTGGTCAGCGCGATGGCGGCGTGCGTCGCGAGCGTGGTGATGAACGCGACATCCCCACTCGTCCAGTCGCGCGGCTCGTACGTGACCGCCGTCAGCGCCCCGATGACCCGGTCGTGGTGGATGAGCGGCGCGACGAGCTCGCCGGCGAATTGGAGGACGTCCGCGTAGCGGTCGAAGCCGTACGCGTCGATCTGGCGGACATCGGGAAACGCCAGGACCCGACCCGTCCGGAGGACTTCGCCGACCCAGCCTTCGTCCCGCGTGAAGACCGGCAGACGGGCCGCCATCTCATCCGACAGGCCGGCCCAGGCGGCCACGTCCAGCCGGTCCTCGTGGAGGATGCGGATCGTCGTGCAGTCGGCGCGAAGAGCCCGCCGGGTCTCATCCACGATCGTTCGAAAGAGCTCCTGGCGGTCGTGGGAGGCGGCCAATCGTTCGGCGATGCCGAGGACCGAGTCCAGGCGCTCGGCGAGTTCGATCTCCAGCGAGCGATCGCCCGCGACCGACGGGAGGGGCGCCGTTGCGACCTGACCGCCGAGCAGTCGTCGAAAGACGGACGGCCCGGGGCCGGTGCGAGGCGGAGCGGTCGGCCGGGACCCGGACATGCCGGGCTCGCGGTCGCCGACGGGATGACGAACGCTCACGTGCCGATGGTGGCATCGGTGTCGCGTCCCGACGGCGGACCATCGGTCCCGACACGACTGGTACGGACGTACGGTCGTCAGTGCCGGTGAGTCGGGACCGGCTCTGGTCGGACCCCGGCACCATCGGGTCCTTGGCCCTTCGAGGTGCCCGTTTCCACCGGGTAGCCGGCGGCGCGCCAGGCCGGGAACCCCTGCGCGACCCACGAGACGTCCTCGAAGCCCGCCGAGCGGAGCAGTGACGCCGCGATCGAGGCTCGGAACCCGGCTGCGCAGATCGTCGCGATCGGGCGGTCACGAGGCAGCTCAGCAAGCCGGTCCGGCAGCGATCCACCGAGGATGTGCCAGGCTCCCGGTACGTGGCCGCTTTCGTACTCGGAGGCCTGTCGGACGTCGATCAATAGGGGGGCGTTGGCAGGATCGCCGGCCAGGGCGGCCGCCAGTTCATCGATCGATCGCCGGCCGCTGGTCTCGACGGGGCGACCCGACGCCGCCCAACGCTCGAACCCACCGTCGAGGTGGCCGGCGAGCTGGTCATGGCCGATCCGCAGCGCCTGGCGGGTCAGCTCGTCCAGGTCGCCATCGCGCTCGACGATGAGGACGATCGGCCGGTCCAGGTCCACGACCCAGCCCAGCCAGGTCCCGAATGAGCCGTCGAGCGGGATCGAGAGCGAGCCCGGGATGTGACCGGCGACGTGGGCGGCCGCCGGGCGGGCGTCCACGACGAGCGCGCCCCCGACGATCGCGCCGTCCACGGCCTCCGGCGACAGCGGCGGTGGCACCGGGACGACCGCGCCCAGGAGCCGCGGACCGGCCTGGTTCAGCGGCCGCATCCGCGCGAAGTAGCGCGGGATCGCGGGCTGACCAGCGAGGAGCGCGCGGGCGAAGGCGTCGGCGTCCATCGGCGCCAGGAGCGGGTTGTAGCGGCGCTCGAAGCCGATCGTCGTCAGCGGGGTCGAGGCGACCCCGGTCGAACAGAGCGAGCCCGCGCCGTGGGTGGGGTGGACGGCCACGAAGTCCTCCATCGGGAGGATCACCTCGTGGAGCGACCGATGCATCTGGCGAGCGAACGGGATCGCGTCGGCCTCGCCCAGCAGATCGGTCCGACCGACGGCGCCGACCAGCAGCGACCCGCCGCTGAACAGGACCACCGGCTCGTCCGCGCGGGTCGTGTCGGCGACCGCGTAGACGACGTGCTCCGGCGTGTGGCCGGGCGTGTCGAGCGCGGTGAATCGGAGCCGTCCGACATCGAGCGTGGCGCCATCGACGAGGCCGCGATGCTCGTATCGGAGTTCGGCCCCGGTGCCGATGACCTGGGTGGCGCCGGTCAGGGCCGCGAGCTCGCGCCCGCCGGAGACGTAGTCGTTGTGGAGGTGGGTCTCGACGACAGCGGCGATCCGCAGGCCGCGCGACCGGGCGGCCTCGAGATAGACGTCGACGTCACGGCGAGGGTCGACGACGGCCGCCACGCCCGCGTCGTCATCGGCGACCAGGGCCGACAGGTGGCCGAGGCCACCGATCGAGAACTGCTCGATTCGCATCGACGGGGAGGGTAGCACCGTCACTGTCCGGACCGACGCCGGGTCCCGCGACGATCAGCGGGTACCATCCGTCATCCAAGTCGCCCCCAGAGTGCCTGGAGGATGGTCGTCACCTATGCCCACCGCCCTGATCACTGAAATGCACCGGTCAGGACGGCTCGTACCTGGCCGAGTACCTGCTCGATCAGGGCTACCGCGTGGTCGGGCTCATCCGCCGGTCGAGCGAGGACGGCAGCCGGCGGATCGACCACTTGCTCGATCGGGTAGAGCTGGTCCAGGGCGACCTTCTCGACCAGGCGTCGCTCGTGACGGTCCTGCGGAATGCGAAACCGGACGAGGTATACAACCTGGCTGCGCAAAGCTTCGTTCCGACGTCGTGGACCCAGCCGGTCCTGACTGGCGAGGTGACCGGACTTGGCGTGACTCGGCTCCTGGAGGCTATTCGCCAGGTCGACGAGTCGATCCGATTCTTCCAGGCGTCATCGAGCGAGATGTTCGGCAAGGTTGGCGAGGTCCCCCAAAACGAGCTGAGCGTCGATTCCATCCGCGTAGTCCGTACGGCGTGGCCAAGGCCTACGCCCACCATTTGACGGTCAACTACCGCGAGGGCTATGGACTGTTCGCCGTCGCTGGGATCATCTTCAACCATGAGTCCCGCGACGCGGTCTCGAGTTTGTCAGCCGCAAGATTACGGACGCCGCGGCGCGCATCTCACTGGGCATGGCACGCGAGGTCAAGCTCGGAAACCTCGAAGCCGAACGCGACTGGGGCTTCGCCGGTGACTACGTTCGGGCCATGCACCTGATGCTCGACCCATCCTCAACCAGGCGACTACATCGTCGCGACAGGCATCACGCACTCGGTCCGGGACCTGTGCAGCATCGCCTTTGAGCGGGTCGGCCTCGACTATCTGGATCACGTCGTTTCCGATCCTGCGCTCCGCAGACCGGCCGAGGTCGACCACCTGCGTGGCGACGCGACGCGCGCCCGGGAGGACCTGGGCTGGACCCCGACCCTCGACTTTCGTCGGCTCATCGAAGGGATGGTCGATGCCGACCTCGATCGCCACCGGTCCAGCGATCATCACCACTCCCCTGCCTTCGTGGTCGGTTGACGAAAGGGCCGTGCGCAACCAGGACGCTCACGCTCGGCGATCCGGGCGCCCGCACACTCCGGATCGCGATCATGGGCACGCGCGGCGTGCCGGCGGCATACGGCGGCTTCGAGACCTTTGCGGAGCAGCTGGGCGTCCGCCTCGTCGAGCGCGCGGAATGTCGTCACCGTCTACGGTCGGTCGCACATGTCCCGGCTGGCGTCCGTGAGCACCGCGGGATGCGGCTTCGAGTGCTGCCCGTCAGTCCGCCACAAGTATCTCGATACGATCGCCCATACAGCACTGAGTCGTCGTCGACGGCCTGCTCCGAAGATTCGACATCGTCCTGATCTGCAACAACGCGAACGCGCCCTTCGCCATGGTGCCTCGCCTTGGGGGCGCAAGGGTCGTCCTCAACGTCGACGGCCTCGAATGGGAGCGCGGCAAATGGAACCGACTTGGTCGCTGGTACTACAAGGCGTTGCGCGTGGCTGGCGCCGAAACTGCCCATCGTCCTGGTATCTGACGCCGCAGGTCATCGCGCGTTGGTACGAGGAGCGGTACGGCAAGGCGACCGTGTACATCCCGTACGGCATCGGACGCACGACGCCTGCCCGCGGGCGAGACGCTGGCCCGGCTGGGCCTCGAGGCGGGTCGCTACATCCTGTACGTGAGTCGACTGGAACCGGAGAACCACGCCCATACGGTCATCGACGGCTACCGCGCAGGCGGCGGGCTGTCGGCTAGGCGTGCCGCTGGTCATCGTCGGCGACGCGCCATATGCGACCGCCTATAAGGCCTCACTCGAGGCGATCGCCGCAGAGACTCCGGGCGTCACGCTCACTGGATATGTCTTCGGCGAGGGTTATGCGGAGCTTCAGTCGAACGCCATGGCCTACGTCCAGGCGACCGAGGTCGGCGGCACGCATCCGGCCCTGGTCGAGGCGATGGGCCGCGGAGCGGCGATCGTCGCCAACGACGTGCCCGAACACCGCGAGGTCCTCGGTGACACGGGCCGGTATTACGACCGCAACGATCCTGGATCCCTTGCCGGGGAGCTTCGTCAGCTGGTTGGTAACGCGGCCGAACGTCAGCGTCTCGGGTCCGCGGCCGCCGATCGGGCTCGCGCTGCATTTTGCGTGGGATCACGTCACCGACCAGTACGAGGCGCTGTTCGTCCGCATGGTCCGTCCGAGGTCCGGCCGCCGGCCGACGTCTCAGTGATCGAGGCGAGCGACGACTTGAATGCTCGCTCCACCGCCGAGCCGGGGGGCGATGATCGACCATCCGACCGCGGCCGGGATGGCGGCGGCTGCGATCGCGAGAGGCCCGAGGGTGCCCCGGATGCTTCCTGCGGCCGCATCTCGCTTGACGAAGCGAAGGGCGACGTTGCGTTCGAAGCCTGCGACATTCAGCGTCGACTGCACGAAGCCGGTCACATCCATGTCTGGCGATGAGGTATCGGACTGCAGCATGGAGAAGCCTGCCCGTCGCAAGAGGATCGCGAGGGACTGCGGCGTGAAGTGGAACAGGTGCCGGGGCAGGTCGAGATGCAGCCAATGCCGCCCAAACGACCGTGCCTGGAGACTCGCCGCGTTCGGGACCGAGATGAGGATCCGTCCTCCAGGCGTCAGCAGCGTGCGCGCCACATCTAGCGCGCGGCCGGGGTCCGGCAGGTGCTCCAGCACGTGGATCATCGACAGCACATCGTAGTGGGCCGGCCAGGGCGGCAGGGCCATGAAGTCCGCGACCCGCACCTCGACGCCGTAGAGGTTCCTGGCGGCCGTTGCCGATGTGGCCGAGTACTCGAGACCATCGGCATCCCAGCCGGCGGCCCTGGCTGCGGCGAGGAAGTGTCCCTTACCAGCGCCGACGTCGAGCAAGCGTCCGCTCGGCTCCCCCAGCCGACTGAGCAGTCGGCGATTGAGTCGGCGATGGAGCGACCGGATCAGCGGCCACGCCCTCGGGGTGCCAGGGGCATAGAGGTCGGCTGCGTAGAGCCTGGCCAGCTCCTCGTCAGCAGGCGGCTCCCGGAGCCTCCCAAGTCCGCAGGACGAGCAACGCTCGATGACGAAGCCTTCGACCCTGATGCTGGTGGGGCTTGGGAGCCAATCAGAACCGCAAGCGGGGCAGCTCCCGATCGAAGGCGACATGTCCGCAAGTATGTCCCGCGACTCCCTTCACGGGGAGGGCCGACCGTCGTCATCGGCAAAGAGCATCGACTAGAATTCGCGACGTCCTCAGTTCGCGGAGTCGGAGACAGCTTGACCACCGCCATCTTCGTCGCTGGCCTGGCTATGGTGGTCGGCCTCGCCATCCTCGAAACGCGCCCGACGTGGCGCATCCCCGCTCTGGCATTCGGACTCCTGGCCATCCCGGGCAACGTGGACGACGTGTTCCCGCAGATGACGTTGAATCTCCACCCGTTGGCCAATGCGATGGCTCCGGTCTTGACCTTCAACGACCTGCTCCTGGCCTGGGCCCTGGTGCTGACGATCCGCGAGCGACGGACCTGCCGGGCTGGACCCGGCGCCTGATGCCGCTCGGGATCGTCCTCGCCGGCGTCGCGACACTGTCCACGCTGGCAGCGTTGGTCAGCGGGGTCGAGCCCGGCGCGGTCGTGCGGGGCGTGATCCTGTTCGGTGAGGATCCCGGCCTATCTCCTTCTCGCGGGTGCACTCCGCGATGAGTTGGGCGACGGCAGCCGCCTCGGACTGGCCATCGCGGCCGGAGGCCTGTTTCTGCTCGGCAATGGCGTCTATACGACCATCAGCGACAGTCCGGATCGGTTCACGGCCAAGACGTTCGGGCGCAATGGTCTCGCGGTCGCTCTGACCGTCGTAGCGGTCGCAGCAGCGGGGATGGCCTTTCGGTATGCATCCGATCTGGACGAACGACGCGCACGCTGGCTGCGCGCCTCGTTGTGCGGCCTGATCGCGATCGCATGCATCTTCGCGATGATGCAGACCGGAACACGGATGGCCCTCCTGCTTCTGCTTGGAGCCGCTGTGCTGGCGGTCGTCGCCTACCCCGTACGGATCGGGGTGGCGCAGGTCCGCTCGATCGTCATCGCCGGCCTCATCGTGGTCGCCACCTTGGCTGCATCAAGCGTCGCTGATGCCGGCGGGCGTACCCTGAGCGTCATCGACCCAGGCTCCACCGGCGAAGCGGTGGGCAACATCGACGACTCCGCCGCGGCGGCGGAAATTTCGTCACGAAGCGCGTTCTGGACCGCGGCCTTGACGATGGTCGAGTCTGATCCTCTCTTCGGAGTCGGGCCATTCCAGATGAACATCCAGCGCTATGTCCTGGACCCGACCGGTCCCTTGGTCGTGGCCGACACGCATTTGGCTTACCTGCAGGTCGGGGCGGAGTTCGGACTGCCTACGCTGACGCTATACCTCCTGTTGCTTGCCGCCAGTCTGGGCACTATCGCGTGGGTATTCCGCGCACGCGCGGCGCGAGCCGCTGTCGGCTGGGCCGGCATGGGGATCGCGATCGCGTCCGTCCTGTTCCCGGTCGCCGCACTGACGAACTCCCACCTGTTCAACCCGCGAAACGGCTCGCTCGAGTGGCTTCTGATCGCGAGTGCCGTGGGGCTCGCCGTCGCGGTCTCCGAGCGGATCTCCATCCCCTTGCCTGGTGAGACCGAGCCCGTTGGTGCTAGGCCAACGACGACGACATCTGCCGCACCGGACCCATCGATCGCCCCGATCCCAACGTCGGGTCGTGGGTGAGAACGCGCACCAGCAGCGGAATGACAGCGCCGGCGCCGGCCCCGTGGACTCGTCAGGCCTAGACAGATCGCATGGGATCGTTCCGGGCGGCTCTCGCAGCTTCATCTTCGCGATTTCGCAGATACCTCCTGCCGGTCACGGGGGACATCGGCAGATTCGCGCTCGGGACACTGGTCTTCCAGGGCTGTCGGCTGGCTCTCAGCGTCGTGGCTGCGGCCTACCTGGGGCCCTCGGCGTTCGGGGAGTGGGTACTCATCGTGCTGGTTCTCCAGTACGTCTCCTTCCTTTCGCTAGGAATCCCGAACGGGCTCGGCCGTGAGGTACCGCTGCGGCTTGGGGCAGGTCGTCAAGCGGACGCTGAGCTGGCGGAGGACGTGTCCCTCGTGGCCACCATCGGGACCAGCCTCATCGGAGCCATAGCGGTGGGCGTCATCGTCAGGACGATCGGCGAGCCAAGCGTGGGCGGCGACGCCCTGCTCGTCGTTCTAGTCGCCGCCGCCGCGTTCAGCCAGCAGCTATTCCTGCTGGCTCAGATCCTCCTTCGGTCGCGTTTCGCGTTCCGAGCCGCGGCGATCCAGCTCGCGGCGGTGGGAGGTGTCACCCTTGTGGGAGGACTGTCGCTCGCTACGGTTCGGTCTGTCGGGCCTGATCGCGGCCCAGGTCCTCGCCCAGCTGACCAGCTTGGTGATTACGGTGCTCCTGCTCGAGCGACCTCCTCGCCTGCGCTGGGATCCTCCGACGGCACGGCGACTCATCTCGGTTGGTCTGCCGCTGATGCTGGCGGGTCTTGCCTTTATGGCCCTGACCACGCTGGACCGATGGCTCGTGCTGACGTTCCTCGGGACGGAGGCCGTCGGGATCTACGGCCTCGTCGGTCTCGCGGTCAGCGCGTTGTTGGTAGTCGTGACGATCCTCGCTCAGCAGGCGTACCCACACCTCGCCTTTGCGTTCGGGGCAGGGAGTTCCGGCGCCGAGTTGCTCGCGCTCGCTCAACGGCAATCCCGGCTCGCTGTCGCGTTCGCCGGCACGCTGATCGCTACCCTTGGACTCGCTGCGTGGCTCGCCATCCCTGTGTTCCTGCCGGCTTTCGACGATGCCCGCGGGCCACTCCTGATCTCGATGCTTGGCGCGCTGGTCTACGCATGGGCATCGGGTTTCGCTAGCGTCTTGACGAGCGTCGGGGCCCAGCGCGAGTATCTGGCCATCCAGGTGGCCGCCATCGCCGCCGACCTCGCCATGGCCATCATCCTCCTCCAGCTCGGCTATGGGTTGCTGGGCGTGTCCGCGGCCTCAGCGTTGGCGATGGTCCTGTACAGCCTCGGCCTTCGATGGCGGGCCAGGATCGCGGCGCGGCGCCTCCCGGGCCTACCTTCGACCAGAGCCGGGTCGCTGACGCCGGCGGCTGACGTGGCAACCCCCTCCGAGCCCGCCCTATGACGGGGCGCGGAACCCACGCAGACGCATTGGTGTCGGTCGAGCGCTGGGCCAAATCGTGGTTCCTGGGTCCGTCTGGCGAGGACCTCCTCTCGTTGGACGGCCTTCCATCCGGTTGGGCAATCCACATCGAGGTCGCGGATGCGGTCCTTGCCGCCGTGCTCCCTCTGATTGGACAGCCGGCCCGCGTCATCGGACGGCCGATCTATCGGGGCTTGAAGACAGCGCGGGCTGGATCGTGCGATCCGAGCGTGGGGACTGCGAGCCGTCGCGCCCACGTCGTTCACTACCGGTCCCGCTCGCTCCAACGTGGCAATTATCTCTGAGCTGGCGACGCCGTCAACGCTCGATGGCTTGGTCGCCGTCGCGAATCAGGTACCCGATCCCCCGTCCGTCGGCGTTGCCGACCCGCGCGCACTTCGCCGCTGGCGGTCGTCCGGCCACCACGCCAGCCCGCTCGTCCTGTCGCCTGTTGCCGAATTCCGCCGGCTCCGCTCCCTGCACGGATCTGTCGAGGATTGCTGGCAGGCGGCCAGCCGATCTCCCCCTCCACTCCTGATCGGCGGCGTCGACGTGGCTTTGACGGCCATGCAGGCTGCCCGACCGGTGGTTCGACGATCTCTCCCATGGATCGTCATCGAGGCCACCGCGATCAGAACGTTCCTCGAGCGTTCGAGGCCATTGACTGTGGTCGTTGCAACGGACCAGCATCGGATCGGTCGCCTGACGACCCACGTCGCGGCGGATCTCGGAATTCCGTTCAGTCGTCCTGCAGCATGGTCTACCTCAGGCGACGCTCGGCTACCTCCCGCTCGCCGCCGATCGATTGGCGGCGTGGAGTGAAGCGTCGGCTCGTTGGTTCGTTGAACGCGGAACGCCGGCTGCCCGTGTCAGGGTGGTTGGCAACCCGCGTCTCGACTGGCTTGGCGCTCGCGACCGATTCGGCGACCGAACTCGGCGTGGACCGGGCTCTCGCGACTGTCGGAGCTCCACGAATCCTGCTCGCTCTCAGCGTGGCGTCAGTGGACTCCAATCGAAAACTGGTCGAGACGATGCTGGAGGCGCTGACGCACCTGCCCTCCGCGGCGCTGGTCATCAAGCTGCATCCGGGCGGAAGCGACTGGAGCGAAGTTCTCCGCGAACCGGCGTGGAACCACGAGATCCGACGACGCACGAAGGTCATTGATCGATCGCCTGTCGAGCCTCTTCTCGGCTGGGCGGACGTCGTCGTCGTTCATCGTTCGACCGTGGCTGGCGAGGCTTTGGCTGCCGAGTGCCCGGTGATCGTGGTCGAGACTGGTGAACCCTCGATTGCGAGCGCAGAGCTGGCCGGACTCGACCTGACGTCGGTTCGTGATGGTGCTGCGCTTTCCGAGGAGGCGACGAGACTGTCCGATCCGGAGTCGGCGAAGCGATTTATTCGACCCGACGCGAAGCAATCGAGCGTGTGATGGGCCCATTGGATGGCCGCTCGGCGGATCGCGTAGCCGGGCTCGTGACGAGCCCCTGGGAGGGCTGAGGCCGTCTCGTCGAGCCCGATGCTAGACTCGACCGCGGCCTCAGATGGCCATCCCCGTGCCCCCCAACCGGAGATGACAGCGTGACCGACAGGATCCTGATCCTCGGCGGCGACGGCTATCTGGGCTGGCCGACTGCCATGGCGTTCTCGCGCGCCGGTGGGCGCGTGGCCGTCGTCGACAACTTCGCGAAGCGCCAGTGGGAACTGGAGCTTGGCGTCCGCCCCCTATTCCCGATCCCGACGCTGCACGAACGCGTCCGGGCGTGGCGCGAGGTCACCGAGCACGACATCGAGCTCTTCGTCGGCGACCTGACCGACTACGCCTTCGTCGAGTCGGTGGTCAGCGGCTTCCGGCCGGACACGATCGTCCACTACGGGGAGCAGCCGTCCGCGCCGTACTCGATGATCGACGTCCGTCACGCTGCCTATACCCAGGCCAACAACGTCATCGGCAACCTGAACGTCCTGTTCGCCATCCGCGACATCGACCCGGAGATCCACCTGGTCAAGCTCGGCACGATGGGCGAGTACGGCACGCCCGATATCGACATCGAGGAGGGCTACCTGACCGTCGACCACAACGGTCGCCAGCACACCTTCCTCTATCCCAAGACGCCCGGCTCGATGTACCACCTCTCGAAGGTCCACGACAGCCATAACATCCACTTCGCCTGCCGGATCTGGGGCCTGCGCGCCACCGATCTCAACCAGGGCGTCGTGTACGGCGTCGAGACCGATGAATCCGCACTCGACCCACGTCTGGCGACCAGCTTCCACTACGACGAGGTCTTCGGGACGGCGCTCAACCGATTCTGCGTCCAGGCGGTCATCGGGCATCCGTTGACCGTGTACGGGAAAGGCGGCCAGACGCGCGGCTACCTGAACATCCGCGACACCGTGGCGTGCATCGGCCTGGCCGCTGCGAACCCGGCCGACCGGGGTGAGCTGCGGGTCTACAACCAGTTCACGGAGCAGTTCAGCGTCCTGGAGCTGGCCGAACGGGTCCGCGCCGCGGGCGAGCATCTTGGCTGGGACGTGGCCATCGAGCACACGACCAATCCGCGCAAGGAGCTCGAGGAGCACTACTACAACGCCAAGCACACCAAGCTCCTGGGGCTCGGGCTGGAGCCGCACCTGCTCGGTGAGGAACTGATCGACACGATGCTCGCCAAGATCAAGGCCCACCAGCAGCTGATCGATCCGGCCACACTGGTCCAGAACGTCCGCTGGGTCCCCGAGCCGCCGCGCGAGTCGGTCCGCGTCTGACGCGGCCGACGCCCCATGACGCGAACCGTCCTCGTGACCGGGGGCGCCGGCTTCATCGGCTCCAACCTCGCCCGGTGGTTGGCCGCCCGGGGCGACCGCGTCCGGATCCTCGATGACCTCTCGATCGGGCACGCGGCGTACCTGTCTGGCACGCCGCACGAACTCCAGCGCGGGTCGCTCGCCGATCCGGCGACCGTCCGGCAGGCCGTGACCGGCGTGGACGCCGTCGTCCACCTGGCGGCGCGGGCCGGCATCGACGATTCCGTGCGCGACCCGCTCGGCACCTTCGAGGCGAACGTGGCGTGGTCCGTCGGGCTGCTGGAGGCCGCCCGGCAGGCCGGCGTCCGCCGGTTCGTGTTCGCATCCTCCAACGCCGCGGCTGGCGACCACGAGCCACCCAGCGATGAGTCCGACCTGCCCCACCCGGTCTCGCCGTACGGCGCCTCCAAGCTGGCCATCGAAGCGTATGCCGGCGCGTATGCCGCGACCTACGACCTGGCCGCCTGCTCACTGCGCTTCTCCAACGCCTACGGGCCGAACTCGCTGCACAAGCGCAGCGTGGTGGCGGCCTGGCTGCGAGCCGCGATCGCCGGCGAGCCGATCACGATCCACGGCGACGGGCAGCAGACGCGCGACCTGGTCTTCGTCGACGACCTCGCGTCGGCCATCGCGGCCGCGCTCGATGCCCCCGAGGACCGCGTCGCGGGCGAGCTCTTCCAGGCCGGGACCGGGATCGAGACGACCATCGAGGAACTGGCCTCGGGCGTCGGGCGTGCCGTGGGACGGGAGCTGGAGGTCGTCCACGGGCCGGCCCGGGCCGGTGACGTCCGCCGCAACGTGGCCGCGGTCGAGAAGGCCGCGCGGGTCCTCGGCTATCGCGCCACGGTCGGCCTGGACGATGGGCTGGCGAGGACCGCGGCCTGGTTCAGGACGGCCCTCGCGGAGCCGGCCCTGGCCGGCGTCACTCCCCACGCGGCGTCCGGTTCGGAGTGAGCGCAGCCGGCCGATGAGCGAGCCAGCGGCCGACGCGGTCGCCGCTCCGACGGCGCCCGGGCCGCCGGCGGTGGCCGGCCCGTCGCCGCTGCTGCGCGACGCGCTGGTCACCATCGTCACCCGCTTCGGGCTGGCGGTCCTCATCTTCGCGACCGACATCGCGCTGGCCCGCCTGCTCGGCCCATCGGCCAAGGGACGGTTTGCGCTCGTCCTCCTCTACTCGCAGCTGGCGGCCCTGCTCGTCGGCGTCGGGATGGACCAGGCGCTGGCCGTCGTGGCCGGTCGTGACCAGAAGACGGCGCGGCGCGGGATGGCCAACGCCATCCTGTGGACCGCGGTCGTCGGCGGCTTCTCGGTCGTGCTGTCGGGCTGGTTGTACGGCCTGCCGACGAACACGCGGCCCGACGGACCGCTGGCGATCCTCATCCCGAACCTCTCCGCGGCGCAGTTCACGTATGCCGCGCTGGCGCTGCCCGGCGAACTCTTCTTCGGCATCGGCCTGTACGCCCTCCTTGGACGGAAGCGCGTGGTCGACTACAGCCTCATCCGCGTGGCGCGACGGGGGCTCCTGCTGCTCTTCATCCTCGCGGCCGCCGCGATCGCCCGGCTCAGCCTGGACCTGGCCCTGTTCCTCAACCTCGTCGCCCTGGGGGCGACGGGCGCGCTCATCCTGTGGGTCGCCGCCCGCGACGGGAGTCTCGGCTTCAGACCGTCGATGCCGCTCCTGGTCGAGGAGCTGCGGTTCGGCGCGCGATCCCTGCCGGGCGCGCTCGCCGAGCGGCTCCAGTTCCGTTCGGATGCGTTCCTCGTCAACGCCATCCTGGGCGTCCGCCAGACGGGCATCTACTCGGTCACGAGCGGCCTCGCCGAAACGCTCTGGTACGTCCCGAACGCCCTCGGGACGGTCATGTTCAGCCGGGCCGTCGACCCCAAGGCGGATGCGGGCCGGATCGCGTCGGTCCTGACCCGGACCACGATCGCCGTCGCGCTCGTGACAGCGGTCCCGGCGTTCATCATCGGCCCGCGGCTGGTCCGGTTCGTCTATGGCTCGGCCTTCGCCGATGCGGGCGTGGCGCTCCGGCTCATCCTGCCCGGCATCGTCGCGTACAGCGTCGTGGCGGTCCTGTCGCGCTACATCGTCGGGGGCGGACGCCCGGGGACCAGCACGCTGATCATGGTGACCGGGCTGGTCATCAACATCGCGGCCAACCTCGTGCTCATTCCGGCCTACGGGATCAGCGGCGCGGCGGCTGCCTCGTCGATCTCCTACCTGGCCACGGCGGCTCTCACGCTCATCGTCTTCCACCGGCTGTCCGGCCGGGGCTGGGGGGAGACCCTGGTGATCCGTCGGTCCGACATCGTGGCGCTGGTGGCCGCGCTGCGGGCGATCGTCGGCCGGCTTACCGGTCGACGTCACGGGCCGATCGTCGGGCTGCGCGGCGGGGAAGGCGCGGCCGATCTCGTCATCGGCGAGCGCGAGCCGGGCGAGGAGCGCTGAGCGTGGGCATCGCCCTGGTCGTGGTCGACGACAACCCGCACCTGGCGTGGGAGGGGCGGATCTACCCGGTCAACGCCACGTTCCAGCGGTTCGTGGCGGGTCTGCTGGACCTGCCCGGATCGCCGGTCGCCTCGATCATCTCGTGCGTGCCCCTGCGCGACGCAGCGACGCCGCCGGCCACCCAGCCCGTCGATCCCCGGATCCAGGTGGTCGGCACGGCGCCATTCGAGGGGATCGCCGGCTACCTCCGTCACCTGCCCGGCCTCCTCGGCGCCAACCGGTCCACGCTGCGACGCGCCATCGGCGAGGCCGACCTCCTCTGGCTGAAGGTCCCGGCGTCGAACGCGACCCTGGCCGCGATCATCGCGCGTCGAGCCGGCACGCCTCGCTTCGTGTGGGTCGCCGGCAGCGCGGCCGACGTGGCCGGCGCCAGGTACCGCGGGGTCGCTCGCATCGGGGCCGGGCTGATCGGCCTCGGCTACGACGCGATCGGTCGGCTGGCCGGCGTCGGCGGGCATCGCGTCGTCGTCGGTGACGGAGTCGTCCATGGCGACGGAGTCGTGGCCAGCCTGGTGGAGCCGCAGGAACTGCGTGATCCGAACGCCCGAGCGTGGGCACCCGGATCCGACGGACGCCCGATCCGGCTCGCCTGGGCCGGACGGCTGGCCGCCGGCAAGGGGCTCGAATCGATGATCGCCGCGGTGGCCGCCGATCCGGCGCTCGAGCTCGAGATCCTGGGCGACGGGCCGGACCGGGAGCGCCTGAGCGAGCTCGCGACGTCGTCGGGGGCTGGCGATCGGATCCGGTGGCTCGGTTACGTCGCCGATCGCGTGTCGTACCTCGACCGTCTGGCGGCCGCCGATGCCTTCGTCTTCCCGTCGCCGGCCGAAGGCTTCCCCAAGGTCGTGCTCGATGCGTTCGCGGTCGGCCTGCCCGTGCTTGCCGTGCCTGCCGGGGCCGTCGCGGCGCTGGTCGCGGCGGACCTCCTGGAGCCGATCCGCGCACCCGAGGCCGAGGCGGTCCTCGCGGCGTGGAAACGCCTGCAGTCGATGGACGCGGCCGCGATCGACGATCGGCGCCGGCGAGCCCATGTCTTCGCCGCCGCCCACACCCGATCGGCCGAAGCCAGCCGGCTCGTCGGACGCTGGCGGACCTGGTGGCCCGACCTGCCGTGGGAGCGCTGAGCGCGTAGGCTCTGCGCGTGCTCGCCGAGATCGTGTTCTGGGCCTCGATCGCCGCCCTCGTCTGGGTATACCTCGGCTACCCGCTCACCGTCTGGCTGCTCGCCCGGAAGAGGCCGGTCGTCCCAGAACGCACGAACGAACCGCCGACGCTGTCGATCGCGATCGCCGTCCACGACGAGGCCGACCACATCTCCGATCGGATCGAGGACGCCTTCGCCCAGACGCACAGCGGCGCCCGGATCGCGGAGGTCCTCGTCGGCTCGGACGGGTCGACCGATGCCACCGAAGCGATCGTGGCGGCGATGGCGGCCCAGGACCCCCAGGTGCGGCTGCTGGCGCTGCCGCGGGGCGGCCAGACCGCGACCCAGGCGGCCCTGTTCGAGGCCGCCCGCGGCGACGTCGTGGTGCTGACCGATGCGGAGACCCGGTTCGCGCCAGGTTGCCTGGCCGCGCTGGCGGAGGCGCTGCGCGACCCACGCGTCGGCTGTGCGACGGGTCGACTGGAGTGGCGCGATGAAGGCGCCACGGCGACATCGGCGCAGGAGGGCCTCTACTGGCGCTACGAGCGTCGGGTCCGCGAGATGGAGAGCCGGGCCGGCGTCCTGACCGCCGTGACCGGCGCGCTCCTGGCGGTCCGTCGGGTGGTCTACCGGCCGGTGCCGTTGACCGCCTCGATGGACCATCTGCTGCCGCTCTACGTGCGTGAGGCCGGCGGCCTCGTCGTGTACGTCCCGGCGGCGATCGCGACGGATCGTCCGATCAGCGGCCTGCGCGAGCAGTTCCGCAATCGCACGCGCACCGCCACGCGGGGCATCCGGGCGAACCTCTCGATGGTTCGCAAGCTGGCGCCCTGGCGCCATCCGGGTCCGGCCCTCGCGATCTGGTCGCACAAGCTGCTCCGCTGGGCGACGCCCTGGTTCATCGCCCTCGCCTCGATCACGGGGCTATGGCTGGGCACTCTTGGCGGTTCGCCCGCCTACCTCGCCGTGCCGATCGCCGTAGTCCTCGGCGTGCTCCTGGCAGGCGTCGCGCACCTCATCATCGGGGCCGGCCGGCGGCCGCCTCGGCTCGTCGCCTTCGCCCGCTCGTTCGCCGTCGTGAACGCGGCGTTCGCGCTGGGCTGGCTCAACGTCATCCGGGGTCGCGGGATCGAGGTGTGGCACCGCGCGGAGTTCCGCGTCGAGAACTGACCGGGGATCGCCGCCGTGTCAGCCGGCCTTGCGAAGCACGATGTGGACGAAGGTGTAGCGCCGGCCGTTCCAGTCGATGACCGGCTCCGCCGCATCGAGCTCGACGTCGCCGACCGGGACGAGGCCGACCGACGCCGCCTCGGCCAGCAAGCCGATGATCTCCGCCCGACTGAAGATCGTCCAGGGCATCCCGAACATGGCCCGGTCGGAGGTGTCCAGTTTGTCCGGCCAGTAGTCGGTCGAGGCGACGAAGATCCCGCCCGGACGGAGCACGCGCGCGACTTCCCGCAGCAGCTCGGACCCTCGCCATCCGTGCTCGATCGTGGAGATGGCGGTGACGGCCGTGCATGACCCATTCGGCAGGTAGGGCATCGAGTGGAAGTCGCCCACGTGGTAGTTGATCCGGTCCCGCCGAGGGGCGACAGCGAGGTCCGGGTTGAGGTCGACACCGTCGAGCTCCCGGTAACCGAGCCGGGCAAGGGCGAACAGCACAGCCGAGTTCTCGGCACCAAGATCGACGACGCGCTCGTCAGCGGTGACGTGCTGCTCGATCGCGGCGAGCGTGTGTTCGACGTCCCAGGACTTGATGGCATCGGGCGGGCGCGGCCGATGGCCGGTCCGGAGAACAAAACGCACGCACCAGGCGAGGTCGCCGTCTCCCCGCCGCGGCTGTAGGCCGCGATCGCTCAGGCGCACCGCGGCCGCTTCGATGTCGGGTCGCCGCTGCAGGACTCGGACACTCATCGGGACGGCCACAGCCCGCGGGTCCCGAGGACCGAGCGTACGCCACTCCAGGCGATGACCAGGGCGATGAGACCGAGCGTCGCGGTGACGGCGGCCTGGGTGATGAGCCTCGCTGCGCCTTCGAGCGCGGCAACCTCGACGATCCCCCAGGCGAGCGCTGCGACCAGCCCACCACCCAGCAGGCCGGCGGCCGATGCCACGATGATCCGGCCGACGCCCATCCCGATGCGTGCTCGGGTCACGATGGGGAGCACGATGCCGTTCGAGATCCCGACCGCGATCAAGGAGCCTATGGCCGCGCCGACTGGCCCGATGGCCAGGACGAGGCCGATGCTCAGCGCGAGGTTGGCGACCGACTCGACCAGGACGATCGGGGCCAGGAGCATGTGCCGATCATGCGCGATGACCACGAGCGCGAGGATATGCGCGGGTCCGTGGATCGCCCAGGTCGCGCAGTAGATCGCGAAGACCGTGCCGGCGATCGGGTCGACGCCTGGAACCCAGATGGCGAGGATCTCGGTCCGCGCCGAGGCCAGGAACAGAAACGCGCAGCCGCTCATCAGTCCGGCCGTCAACAGCGCACGCCGCAGGAGTGCCGGCGGCCGGCGGGGCTCGCGCCGTTCCTCCTGCACGAAGACCGGGAACAGCACGTCCGTGGCTACCGACAGCAGGGAGACCGCGAGGATCGGCAGCCGAGCACCGATCGCGATCGAGCTCGCGGCCGTGGCGCCAGCGATGGCGCCGACCACGACCACGTCGGTCGAGAAACTGATCTGCGATGCGATCGAGATCACGATCAGCGGTCCCGAGAACCGCAGCACGGTCCGAAGGTACGCCCATCGGGGCGGTCGTGGCACCGGCGAGAACCACGGCACCAACCAGCGCACGAGGACGAGCTGCACGATCCTGCCGATCGCGTGTGAGACGAGCTGTGCGAGCGCCGCGCCGACCAGCCCCATGATCGGCACGAACACGATCGTCAACGCCACACCGCTGACGACCTGGACGAGCGACGCACCCATGAGCGCGCCGTAGCGGCGACGTCCCCGGAGGAGGCCCGGCAAGGCGCTCGTGCCGATGATCAGGGCGAAGTCGGCGGCCAGCGTCCAGGCCGTCAACCGGGCTTGCTGGGCATCGGCGTCCGACAGCCCGAGCAACGCGCCGGGCACGAACCCGAGGACGATCCCGGCGATGAGGCCGATGGTCCCGAGGCCCAGGTAGAGCCCATGGGCCGTCGTGACCTCGATCGCGGACTCGGTCTCGCGGTTGCCGTGACCCGCGGCCGCGCGGACCACCAGGAGCCCCAGACCGGCATCGAGGACCATCAGCGGGGTCAGGACAGCGGTGATCGTGGCCCAGGCGCCGTAGCCTGCGCTGCCGAGCCAACTGAGCAGGTAGGACGTCAGCCAGATCGTGTACACGCCTGCCAGCAGGACGCTCCCCACGTTCAGCATCGCTTGTCGACCGATCGTCCGCGTGCCCGTCCCTGCCAGGTCGTCCGCAGCGACCGACCCGTCCACCCCGCTCACAGGGGTTTCGTCGGGGGGCACGATCTGCCCGGTCACGCGACCGCGACCTCGCGGAAGACTGCCTCGACACGCGGGCCGATCGCGTCCCAGGCGAATGTGGCCGCGTAGGCCCGGCAAGCGTCCCGGTCCTTGGCGCCTCCGGCGAGGGACCCTTCGATCGCCCGTGCGATCGCCCCGGACTCGGGTGCGACCAGTGCGCCAGGGTCGAAGGTCCCGACAAGATCGACCAGTCCGCCGACCGCGGTGGCGATGACCGGCGTGCCGGCCGCGTACGCCTCCAGGGCCACATAACCGAAGCCTTCGAGTTCTCGGGTCGGGACCACGCACACATCGCCGGCGGCATACAGCACGGGCAGGTCCGCATCCGGCACGCGGCCGAGGAAACGGACCCGATCGGCCACACCGAGGGACGACGCATGCGCCTGCAGCGCGTCCAGCTCCGGACCTGTGCCTGCGATGGCGAGCAGGGGTCGTCGATCCTTCGGCAGGCTCGCGATGGCCGACAGCAGGAGATCCAGGCCCATCCGCCGGACGAGTCGGCGGACCGTCACGATGACAGGGCCCTCCGTCGTCAGACCGAGCCTGCGACGGGCCGCGGCCCGGTCGAGCAGGTCCAGGTAGGGGCCAAGGTCGATCCCGGCCGGGATCACCCGGATCCGGCTCCGGGCGACGCCGTAGTCGTCAACGAGCAGGTCGCGGTACGCCGTCGACAGGACCATGCAGCGGGCCGCAGACCGGTACACCCGGCGCTCGACGAACCGACGGATCCGTGTGCTCAGCGGCCAACGCCCGCGCATCTGGGTCGCCTCCGCTTCGCGGGCCCATGGTCCCTGGAACATGACCACGATCGGGATGTGCAGGAGGCGCCCGGCGAGGACGGCCCCAAGGCCGTCGAACGCGAAGTGGACATTGACGATATCGGGGCGTTCGCGAAAGACGGTGGCTGCCACACGCGGATGAAAGAGCACCAGGCGGCGGAGCGAGCGCGCGATCTGGCCGATGATCCCCGGGACCACGTAGCGGCTGGCGTCGATCGAGCTCGCCGACGTCAACACGCTGACGTCATGGCCATCGGATCGCAGGGCCTCGACCATCCCGCCCAGGTATCTCGCGGACCCACCGGCCATCTCCGAGAAGGTGGCGAGCCCGACGACCAGGACCTTCACCCGGTGACCACGCGGTAGGCCTCATCCATGGTCGCAGCCACACTGGCCGGCGTGAACCGTTCGGCTGCCGCGGCTGCCGCCGTCGCTAGCTCGCGTGCGTGCGCCCGGTCCGAGACCGCCGAGCGGATAGCGTCGGCCAGCGCCACGGCGTCGAAACCCTCGGCCAGGCTCGCTGTCGTGTCGTCGACGATCTCGCAGACCGCGCCTCGGCGGAATGCGGCGACCGGCCGTCGGGACGCCATCGCTTCGACGATGACCCGGCCGAACGGCTCGGGTTCGGCGCTGGTGTGGGCGAGGACGTCGATCTCGCGGAACGCCGCTACCGGCGACCTCGTCCCGAGGCGACGGATCCGATCGCGTACCGGCGACTCGGCGATGCGTCGTTCCAGCCACGATCCGTAGCCGTCGTCGGACTGCGGGAACCAGACGTCGCCGATGATCGCGAACCGCACGTCCGGCCGATCGATGAGCATCTCCGCCGCGTCGACCAGGAGGTGCGGCGCCTTCCACCTGGCGATCTGGCCGATGTATCCGACGATCGGGTCACGTTCGCCGTCGAGCCATGGAGTAGCCAAGCCGTGAAGACCGGCCGGGTCGATGCCGCTCGGCACGATCCCGATCTCGCCACTCATGGGTACGATGGCCGCGGATCTGTAGCCGTCCGCCAGCCATCGCGCCAGCGCCACCGCGTGCGCGGCTCGCGAGATGCCCAGCCGCATGGCACGACGCAGCGCCGGGCGATCGGGCACGTCATCACGAAGATGCCAGACCAGTGGGACGCCAGACCCGACCAGCGCCGCGGCCGCGACCAGCTGGCTCTTGCGGGTGTGGGCGTGGACGATGTCTGGCCGCAGCCGGTTGACGATCCGGCGGAGCCGAACGGCCGCCATCACGATGGACGGCACCATGAAGGCCGACCTCGACAGACCGGCATTCCGGCTCGCATCCGTGTAACGCGACGACCATTTCAGGTCAACGACGGGTAGTCCGGCGGTTCGTAGCGCCGAACGAAACGCCCCGTCGCGTCCCACCCCGACGACGGCCTCGTGCCCCAGCGTCCGCTGCGCCCTTGCGAGCTCGAGGACCGATCGTTCGGCGCCACCCAGGACCGGGCTGTGGTCCAGGTGGAGGATCCGCATCACGCACCCGGAGCCCGCACGACTCGATAGAAGATCTCGTCGGGGTCGAGGGCGGCCCGCTGGATATCCGCGTGCATCACGTCGCCGACACGGACGGCCTCGGGCTCCAAGCCGTGGGCGAGCAGCCGTGCCTCGAAATCCGACCGGCCGTACAGCCGAACGTGGTCAGGCTGTCCGTAGTGCTCCGCTCGGATCTCCGGAGGCGCCGACGCGTAGCGCTCATCGGTGTCACCGTCTGATACTGGCACTTCCACAAGGGCCACGCCGTCCGGCTTGAGCACACGGCGGATCTCGTTCATGGCCGCCGCATCATCCGGGATGTGCTCCAGGACGTGGTAGGCGATCACGAGGTCGCGGTCCTCCGATGGCAGTTCGAGCGCGGTCAGGTCCATCCGTCGCATCGCATGTCCCGGCACGATGTCGATGGACAGGAAGTCCGGGTGCCGTCGCCGTCCTGCTGCGTCGAGCACCGGCTCCGGGGCGATCAACAGCACCCTGAGCGATCGCTCGAAGAAGGGAGTGTGCCGCTCCAGGTAGAGCCACAGAGCGCGGTGCCGTTCGAGCGACCCGCAGCCCGGACACTGCGCATCGGGTCGGCGTGCCACGCCGTACGGCGCGAACCGAGCGACGCTCGTCCCGCACGCTGGACATCGTCGCTGCATGCCGGGATGGCGAGCTCGCCACAGGCCGAGGCGCAGGCGATGCCCGGGACCGATCATGAAGCCGGAGCCGCGCCCTCGAGTGCGGCCCGGATCGCCCGCGCCGCGACCGGCCGGTCGTACTGGCGGAGGACGCGACGCGTTGCCCCATCTCGAAGCCGTTCGACCAGCGTCGGCTCCCGCCACAGGCGCAGCAGCGCCGCGGCGAAGTCGCCGTCCGTGCTGGCCACGAGGATCTCCTTGCCGGGCTCGAAATCCAGCCCATCGAGGCCCTGGGGCGAGGTGACGATGGGAATGCCGGCGGCCGCGGCCTCCAGGAACTTCAACTTCGTCCCACTTCCCCATTCGAGCGGAGCGAGCAACGGCCCCGTAGCGGCAAGCTCGCCGACCGCGTCTGGCACATCGCCATGGAGCGATACGCCGGGCGTGGTCTCGGCCAGGCGACGCAGGTCGTCGGGAGGCCGTCGGCCGATGAGCGACAGGCGAGCCGAGGGTTCCCCCTCTCGGACGAGCGGGTGGATGCGCTGGATCAGCCGGGTGGCCGCCTGGACGTTGGCACCGTGGTCGAACGCGCCAAGGTAGGCGTACCCACCAGCCGCCGGCCGGACCGCGCGGTGGTGCTCGAGGGCCGCCGCCGGAACAGTGTTCGGAATGACTCGCGTCGGGACCCCGGTCGCCACGCGATACGCCTCCGCGTCCTCCTCGGTCACGAACCAGACCTCGTCCGCGTAGCGGGCGATGTCGCGCTCGACCCGCCCCAGCACGTACGCGTCCAGCGTCGCACGCAACCGGCCCTCGATCGGGTTCGGGGACCGTCGGCGCGATCTGGCGTCTCGGAGGCGCAACTCAGTGAGATCGACGAACAACCGGGGCGATGCTGCCCTGGCCACCTTGAGCAGCTCCCCGTACAGCGGGTAGCCCATGATCGTGACGTCGGGACGGATGTCGGCAAGCGCGGCTTCGAGCCGAGGCAGGGCGCCCATGTCGATGAGATGCTGCTGGAAGACATGTCGCCGGTGGAGCGTCGCCCGCGCCCGATTCGCCAGCCGGGTGACACGCGATGTCGGCCATGGCATCCGTTCGATCCGTGCGCCGGCCGGCAGATCGGCGGCGTCTGGCTGGACCGCGAACGGGAAGGAAACGAGGCAGACCTGGCCGACAGCGGCCGCAGCCTCGTACGTGGCGACATCACGCAGGCGGCCACCCGCGGTGGGCGGCCACGGGGCGTCGCCCGTGACGAACGCGATCCTCACCGGACGGGGGTCCGTTCTCCGGTGCTGGAGAGCCCGATCATGACGCCGACAAGCGTGCCGAGGATCGCCGCTTCGGCCGTCGCGAACGGATACGTCCCGAAGAACTGCATCCCCGCCCAGGTCACGAGCCAGGCGGCAAGCCACGTGACCACCAGGTTCGATGGTGTCTCGGAGCGCGATCTGATGACGCGCCATAGCCGAAGGGCCACGACGGTCAAGGCGGCGATCAGGAGGATGACACCGACGATACCGCCGGACAGCGCCACCGACAGCCACAGCGAATTCGGATCGCGAACGCCCACGGCATCGGCGACGTAGCGTGGGTTGCCAGGACTGTGGACCGCGGTCTCGTATGCCCGTTGGCCCGGGCCGATGACTACGGAGGCCGGCGATTCCAGGATCATCGCGACCGCCGTCCGCTGCATGGAGAGCCGCAGGGCCGTGGACCGTTCGGCGCTGGCTTCGATCGCCGCGGCCCGCTCGCCGGGCGTCCGCCCAGGGGTCGACAGATCCACGTCCTGGACCAACCGTCGCAGGCCGACCTGATCGACGAGCAGGGTCGCGGCGAGGACCAGTCCGACGACCACGGCGGGGCTTGCCA
Source organism: uncultured Chloroflexia bacterium (assembly GCA_963778645.1). Classification (GTDB taxonomy): domain Bacteria; phylum Chloroflexota; class Limnocylindria; order Limnocylindrales; family CSP1-4; genus SPCO01. The sequence continues at coordinate 745,659 of CAVZVH010000026.1, read as the reverse complement.
GGGCGGCCCATCGCACCGGGCGGGTCGGCCGGCCCCGACCGACGAGCTCGACGACCACCACCGCGACGATGCCGATCGGGAGCCCGACCAGGCCCACGCGCGAATAGGTCCAGGCGGTGATCAGGCTCGCCGCGGCGACCGCTATCCCGCCGACGACCGACATGACCCGGTCAGCCCGGCGGATCCCCCAGAGCATCAGGACGGCGCCGAGCGTGCCTGCGAGGACCGCGAAGAACGCCAGGTAGTTCACGTGCGCGAACCATGCCGCCACTCGCGGGATCATCGGGTCGCCGGTCGGAAAGTGCAGCGGCGGCGGGGCGAGCGTGCCCAGCACCGCGTCCTCCATCCCGTTCTGCGGGCGAAAGAAGGACCATAGGGCGGCGAGCGGATCCGCCTGATCGAGACCCGGGTACGTGTATCGCTCGATGATGACGCCGACGAGGCTCAGTCCGAGCGCAATCAGCACCGTGCCGACCAGGAGGATGCTGGTCCGTCTGGGCGCGACGCGCGTCGCGACGTAGGCGCCGAGCATGGGTGCCCCGAGGAAGAGTGCGTAGCCCGCGGTCAACTTCACATCCGCAGCCGTTGCCCGGAGGGCAGAGGCGAGGATGAACCAGCCGGCGTAGGCGGCGAACAGACCCAGGCTGAGCGCGTCCGCCCTGGAGACAAGCCGCCACGGGCGCGCGAGCAGGGCGAGCCCGAGTCCGAGGACCGCGAGGAGCTTCGGCGGCGTCAGGTCGACGACGGACGTCTGGACGAGCAGCAGGAGCGACAGCCACCAAGCCACCGGGAGTCCCACGACGACGACCACCGCGAGCACGTCGATGAGGCGCGCATCGACGCCTTGTCCGCTCCCGACCACATCGGCCTGGTCGTCCAAGCGTGTCCCATCCATCGTCTCGGCTCGATCGATCACGGTCGTCGACCACCCTGCGCCGGTCGTAGTGGCGCCGGAGTTCGGCCGTCGGTCGGACACCGGGCCATGATAGCGACGGCCTACCAAGGATGTACCAAGGGTGCCCTGCTACCCTGCCACCGATGCGCATCGGCAACCTCGGCCTCCGCCGGCCCGACCTGCCTGCACGCTATCAAGGTATCTGGCGCGCGCCGTTCCTCGAACGGGTCGAGTCGCTCGTCCGACCTGGGATGTCCATCCTCGACGTCGGGGCCGGCCGTCACCCAACGATCCCGCCGGACCGTCGACCGCCGGGAGCCCAATACGTCGGTCTGGACGTCTCCGCCGCCGAACTCGCGATGGCCGGCACGGATGCCTACGACGAGACCTGGGTCGCCGATGTCACCCAGCGCGTGTCCGAGCTGGAGGGCCGGTTCGACCTCGTCATCAGCTGGCAGGTCCTCGAACACGTCAGACCCCTCGACGCCGCCTTCGACAACGTGCACACGTACCTGCGCCCCGGCGGCACGTTCATCGGCCAGTTCTCGGGCGCCTGGTCGTATTTCGCGCTCGCCAATCGGCTCATCCCCCATCGGGTCACCGCGTGGCTGGTCGATCGGTTCACCGAACGCGACGCCGGCAGCGTGTTTCCGGCCCACTTCCATCGATGCCGGGACAGCGAACTGCGCCAGATCCTCGCGCCGTGGGCTCACGCCGATGTCACGCCTCGATACACGGGCGCGACGTATCTTCGGTTCCTGCCACCGGCGCAATGGCTGTACCTCAAGTACGAGGACTGGGCGATGCGCTCCGGACGACGGGATCTCGCGACCCACTACATCGTGGAAGCCCGGCGCTAGGTCCCGCCATCGAGGCCCGCTGCCCAGCGGTACACGTCCCACGTCTCCGCGGCGACGTCACTCCAGCAGCGGCGCGACACACGCGACAGGCCCGCGGACACGAGATCTGGTCGCCGGGCGATCGCTTGCTCCAGGCCCGCCGCGATCGCCGTCGGGTCGTGGGGATCCACGAGCACCGCCGCATCACCGGCGACCTCCGGCATCGACGAGACGGATGACGTGACGACCGGCACGCCGGCGCGCATCGCATCGAGGATCGGCAAGCCGAAGCCTTCATACAGAGAGACGTACACGAACACGGCGGCCCCGGCCATCAGGGCCGAGAGCCGCTCCGGGGCCACGTAGCCGGTGACATGGATTCGGTCGGCTGCTGGACTCCCGAGGATCGATCGGCGGAGACCCTCACCTCGCCAACCGGGATCGCCCACCAGGACCAGACGCAGTGCCGGGCGACGCGCGGTCAGTACCTCGAAGGCGTGGACCAGGCGGGCGTGGTTCTTCCGGGGCTCGAGCGTGCTGACCGAGAGGATGTAGGGGTCGTCGTCGAGCCCGATCTCCTGCCGGGCGTCGTCGAGCGCCGTCGGCCCCCCCTGCGGTTCGGGGCCCACGTGCGTCGAGGCAGCATGGGGGACGACGACGACACGCCGACCTGATACATGCAGCAAGCGACGAAGTTCGTCACGGGTCGCCTGCGAGGGCACGATCACCGCGGCCGCCCGACGGGCCGCCATCACGATGAACGGGGAGGCGACCACGCGCAGGGGCGGATGGTATTGGGGGTAGCGGAGCAGCGAGAGATCCTGGATGGTCAAGACGAACGGCCGACCGGGCCGGGGCGGCGCGGCGGCATTCGTGAAATGCGCAAGCTGGCCCCCGACCTCGGACACGTCGTGTCGCGCCTTGGTGACGAGCCAGCGTTGATGCCCCCCGGATGCCAGATACGTGCGGTGCGTGACCTTGCGCGCGGCGTCGGCCAGCGGCCCGTCTGGGCGGACGCCGATCAGGGCGATCGACTCCGGGTCCCGCGCCAGCAGTGCCATGGCCAGGTCCCGGACGTAGACGCCGACGCCGGTCGGGTCGCGACGCGCTGGGGCAGCGTCAAATGCCACACGGAGCGCGCTGGGTCGCATCGCCGCCACCTTCACCTCCGGGTCAGGACGGACGAGATGCGAGCTAGCGACCCGCACGGCGACCGGACGTCACGTATGGTATCGGCGTAGCGCCTATCCGCGAGACCCACGATCACGATCAGCGGAGTCTGCCTGTGCCCGATGGCTCGATCCCCCTGTCCGTACTGGTCGCCACCCGCGACGGCTGGCCGACCATCGCGCCACAGATCGAGGCGGTCCTCGGTCAGGTCCGCGACGTCGGGGGCGAGCTGATCGTCGTCGATTCGAGTGGACAGGTCGCCCCCGATCTAGGGCCATCGGTCCGGTGGCTCCCCCAGCCGACATCGATGACCGTCTTCCAGCTCCGGGAGATCGCGTACAAGGAGTCGCGCGGCGAGATCGTCGCATCCACCGAGGACCATTGCCTGGTCATGCCGGGATGGTGTCGTCGGATCCTGGATGCCCACGCCGAGCATCCGGAAGCTGCGGCCATCGGTGGCGCCCTGGAGAACGGCACCGTGGGCAGCCTGATGGACTGGGCCGCCTTCATCGTGACGCAGGCCCCTGCCCTCGCACCCCTGCCCAGCGGAGCGGTCCCGCGCACGACCGGCGCGGCGAACGTGTCGATGAAACGGCGAGCTGTCGAACGACTGCCCTCGCACGATGGGTTCGGCACGATCGAGCTCTTCGACGTTGCAGAAGTCGCGTCGGACGGAGAGATCCTGCTGCAGGACGACTCCCTTGTCGTCACCCACTACCAGTCGATGGGGTTCGTCGGCACGTCGTCCGTCGAGTTCCACAACGGCCGGACGCTCGGGGGGTTCCGGCGGCAGTTCATGGACCGGCGCGACTGGGCCAGGGTCGCCACCGCGGGCGTGCTCCCGCTCTATCGATCGGCTCGGATGGTGTCGATGGCGTCGCGCAAGCGGATGCCCCGGCGCTCCCTCATCGCCGCGATCCCCTGGATCGTGTGGCTCGAGTACTGCACGGGCGCGGGCCAGCTCCTCGGATACGCCACCGGACCAGGAGACAGCCCGAGCAAGTTGCATTGACCCTGCGGGGGGTCCGGCCAACCATCGCCCACGACTTCTTCATCCAGGACGGCGGCGCCGAGCGATGCGCGATCGAGTTCGCCCGACTCCTGCCCGACGCCACCATCGAGACCACCTTCTTCGACCGCGAGCGTTTCGCCGACCGCATCGACCCTGGCCGGGTGCGGACGTGGCCCATGCAGCGACTACTCGGGCCGACCCGTCACTTCCGGGCGCTCCTCCCGCTCTATCCGGTCTGGTTCATGACCCGCGACCTGAGGGATCACGACCTCGTCCTCTCGAGCTCCGTCGCCTTCTGCAAAGCCGTACGGACGCGTCGCGATGCCGTCCACGTCAGCTACGTCTATACCCCGATGCGCTATGCGTGGGACCTCGAGACGTACCTCGCCGGCTCGAGCCTGACCCTCCCGAGCCGGATCGCGGCGAGGACCATCCGCCCGCTCCTCCGTCGCTGGGACGTGCTGACCGCCAGGCGCGCAGGCGTGGTCGTCGCCATCTCAGAGACCGTCCGCGATCGGATCCGGACGGCATGGGGCCGAGAGGCCGATGCCGTGATCTACCCACCGGTCGACACGGCCGAGATCCCGGTTTCCGATCGCGACGACGGGTACCTCCTGGTCGCGGCGCGCCTGCTCGCATATCGGCGGGTCGACCTGGCAGTGGCCGCGGCGACCCGGCTCGGTCGAGAGCTCATCGTGGTCGGTGAGGGGCCGGTGCGCGATCGCCTCCAGGCGACGGCCGGGCCGTCGGTGCGCTTCCTCGGCCAGGTGGATCGAGCGACGCTCCTGGACCTGTTCGCCAGGTGCCACGCCTACCTCGTCCCGGGCGAGGAGGATTTCGGGATCGCCCCGGTCGAGGCGATGGCCGCCGGCAAGCCGGTGGTCGCGCTCCGGGCGGGCGGGGTTCGAGAGACGGTCGTGGACGGCGTTACGGGCGCGTTCTTCGACGAGCCGGTCGTGGACTCGCTCATCGACGCCGTCGAGCGCCTCGGCGGGCTCGACCTCGATCGATCGACGATCCGGAGGCGCGCCGAGGAATTCGACCGGCTCGTCTTCCTGGACCGGTGGCGCCAGCTCTTCAAGCGGTGCGGCGTCGACCCGGCGCTGTACGCCGCCGAGTAGATCCGTCCCGGCCGCGTCCTACCGGAATGCGTGGAAGACGGCGCGGTCGCGCTGGACCAAGTGTCGCAGGGCGACCTTCTCGCGCCGGATGAACTTGGACCGGGCGCCTCGAGCCAGGCGAACCGCGAACCCACGGGTGAAGACGAGCCGGACCTCACGGAACCCGACCGTCTTGAGCATGCCCTCGACTGCCGTGATGTTCGGGCCCCACCAATTGGAGTCCGTCTTGGCCAACTCGCGGCCCGGGTAGAACGCCGCGGCCGGACGACGCGTCCAGGTCATGTCGATCTCGGTCTCGAGGATGAGCTGCTCGCCCGTCACGTCGAAGACTCGCTCCAGCGCATACAGCGGATGCTTCAGGTGGTAGAGGACGCCGAAGAAGAACACGACATCGAACGTCCCGACCCGTTCGCTGGACAGGTCCATGACGTCGATCAGGAGGTCCTCGACCTTGGATCCATAGGCCTCGCGGGCGAGTTCGAAACCGGCCTTCGATCCCCACCCGGAGCCATCCCACTGGTAATGGTCAGCCGCGAGGACGCGGCTCGCCCCTCGACGTTCCGCCTCGAACGAGTAGAAGCCATCCCACGCGCCGATGTCCAGGACCGCTTTGCCATCGAGGCGATCGGGCAGGTGGAATCGATTCACGAACTTCGCGGGCTCATAGAACCCCTTGGACGTGACGCCCTGGCCCAGATCCATCGTGTGATACCAGTTGATGTCCCGGGCCCGCCGAGCCAGTTCGTCAGCGTCCACGATCGCCTCCGGGTCGTGCCCCGCGCATCGCGGTGTCGTCCATGGATCCGCGGCCTCCCTCGACGCGGCGTCGGTCGGGTGACCCGCCGACGGTCGCGACCAACGATGCCATGCCTGTCCAGTCGCGGGACCGTCGAGTCCTTGGGCTTGATCGAGTCCGAAGCGGGCACGGTGCCCTGCTAGACTCGCGCCGATGACCAAGACGGCCCTCATCACGGGCATCACGGGCCAGGACGGCTCGTATCTCGCCGAACTGCTGCTCGACCAGGGCTATCGAGTCGTGGGCATGACCCGCCGCTCGAGCACCGCAAACAACGAACGGATCGCGCACCTCGCCGGACGCATCGAGTTGGTCCAGGGCGACCTGCTGGACCAGGCGTCGCTGGTGGAGGCGCTGCGCTCGGCGCGACCGGCGGAGGTCTACAACCTGGCCGCCCAGAGCTTCGTGCCCACATCCTGGAACCAGCCCGTTCTCACGGGCGAGTTCACCGGTCTGGGCGTGACCCGGATCCTGGAAGCCATCCGGCAAGTGGACCCGGGCGTCCGGTTCTACCAGGCTTCGTCGAGCGAGATGTTCGGCAAGGTCCGTCAGGTACCCCAGAGTGAGGAGACGCCGTTCTACCCGCGCAGCCCGTATGGCGTCGCCAAGGCCTATGGCCATTTCATCACCGTCAACTACCGCGAGAGCTACGGCCTGTTCGCGGTGTCGGGGATCCTGTTCAACCACGAGTCGCCGCGACGAGGCCTGGAGTTCGTCACCCGGAAGGTGACCGACGGCGCGGCCCGGATCGCGTGCGGACTCTCGACCGAGTTGCGGATGGGGAACCTCGACGCCAGCCGCGACTGGGGCTTCGCCGGCGATTACGTGAAGGCGATCTGGAAGATGCTCCAGCAGGCCGAGCCGCGCGACTACGTGATCGCCAGCGGCGAGGTCCATTCCGTTCGCGAGCTGTGCGACCTCGCCTTCGCCCGCGTGGGTCTCGACTATCGGGACCACGTCGTGGTCGACGACGTCCACCTTCGACCGGCCGAGGTCGACCACCTGCAGGGCGATGCGAGCCTCGCGCGGCGGGACCTGGGCTGGGTCCCGGAAGTCGGGTTCCGCGAGCTGGTTGAGATGATGGTCGACGCCGACATGGCGCGGCTCCGAAGCCAGGGCGGGTCGACCGTCAGCCCCGCACCCGTCGGCTAGAGGCGTCGGGCCAACGTTGCGCGTCGCCGTCACGGGGGCCCATGGCTTCGTCGGTCGATGGCTGACCGCCGACCTCGGTTCGGCGGAGCACGAGTCGGTCGCTCTCGAGCACGGCCTGGACATTCGCCGCGGCGACGATCTCCGCGCCTGGCTCGGTTCGGTGCGGCCGGATGCCATCGCGCATCTCGCGGCCGTCTCGTTCGGGCCGGACGCTCGCGCTCGTCCCGCCGAGGCGTTCGAGGTCAATGTCGCCGGAACGATCGCGCTCATGGAGGCGGTTCGCGGGCTGGAGCCCTCGCCGGTCGTCCTCGTGACGGGCTCGTCCGAGGTGTATGGCCTCCCGAGCCAGGAAGATCTGCCGCTGCGCGAGACCCAGCCCCTCGCCCCGGCGACGACCTATGGGTTGTCGAAGGCGGCGCAGGAGGCCGTCGCCCTGGCCTACGCGAGTCGGCACGGCCTGCGGGTCGTGGTCACCCGCGCGTTCAACCACATCGGCCCGGGCCAACGATCGGACTTCGTGGTCCCGGCCCTCACCGAACGGCTCATCGCGGTCCGAAGGGGAACGACGGATCGCGTCCGGGTGGGCAACTTGCACGTCCGTCGCGACCTCACCGATGTCAGGGACGTGGTCGTCGCCTATCGGCTCCTGCTCGAGGGCCTCGCGACCGGCGCCATCGCACCGGGCGGTGCCACCTTCAACGTCGCATCCGGCCACAGCATCGCGATCGGGGAGGTGCTGGACCGGCTGTCCGAGCTGATCGGCGTTCGACCATCGATCGAGGTCGACCCGGACCTCGTCCGCTCGACGGATGCCCCGGACATCGTCGGCGACGCGTCGGCGATCGAAGGTGCCGTCGGCTGGCGGCCAGCGATCCCGATGGACCGGACCCTGGCCGATATCGTGGAGACCGCGCTCAGCGCAGCCAGGTCTTGAGCATCACCCGCAGGAAGCCGAGGCCGTAGCGCAGGTCCGTCCCCTTCTTCGACGATCCGGCGGTCCGGCGCCGGATCGTGACGGGCACGTCCACGACCCGCAGGCCGGCACGGGCCGCGCCGAGCAGCAACTCCGGATTGTGGAACTGGTCCTCGGTGAACGCGATGTCCGCCAGGCGGGAGGCGCGGATCGCCCGATATCCGTTGGCGATGTCGCTCACCTCGGTGCCGCCGATCAGGTTGATGAGCCGGGTGTAAACGGTGATGCCGGCATCGCGCGCCTTCGAGGCGCCCTCGCTCTCGCCTTCGGCCATGCGCCTCGAGCCGACCACGAAGTCCGCCTCGTCGGCCACGATCGGCTCGACGAGCCGCGTCATCTGGCCCGGGTCGTGCTGGCCGTCGGCGTCGAGGGTCACCACGACATCGACACCGAGTCGTTCGGCCACGAGATAGCCCGTCTGGAGCGCCGCCCCCTGGCCGCTGTTCACTGGATGGCTCACGACGTGCGCGCCCTTGGCACGGGCGACCTCGGCCGTTCGATCCCGCGAGCCATCGTCGATGACCAGCACATGGGTCGCCAGGCCGGCCACCTCCGGGGGAACCTCGGCCAGGACGCCGGGGAGGCTGTCCGCCTCATCGAAGGCCGGGATGCACACGAGCACCCCGCCCCAGCGTTCGCCACGGGCCGCTTCCAATTGTGCGGCCGACAGGGCCCGGACCAGGCGGCTGACGCGTTGGTTCGCGCGATCGGCCCGACTCAGCGCATAGAAGACGAGCAGGTAGGCGATCGCCGTGGAGATGACGAGGACGGTGACGAGCCGACCGAGCGGCTCACCCTCCAGGCCCAGGATGTCCTGGATCGGCCGGACCAGGTCCGGGAAGAGGGCGACGCCGAGCAGGCCAAGACCGACGACGAGCAGCCCGCTGGCGGGCACCCGGCTCCCGGCACCGCGTCGCCGAAGTCGACCGATCGCGACGAGCACGAGGACGACCGCGAGGACCAGACCGGCGATGCGCAGGAGACTGATCGGCATGCCGGGGAAGTGTAGCGCCGCGAGACGACGCGACCCGCGGCGTCGACTCGCTCCCGGTGTCAGGCTGGGCTCGGCTCGGCGGTCTCCGGTGCATCTGGCGCGGACGACTCGTCGGTCGATGGCGACGCATCGATCGCCTCGACCGCTCCGTCGCCGGGGCCGGCGCACGGGCCCGCTCGGCCAGTGCCAGCCCGACCCCGATGATCGAGAACGCCACGGCGCTGACCCGGACGAACAGCAACGGGTTGTTGAACGACGCCGCGATGACGTAGCCGAGGAATCCGGCGAGGATCGCCGGTCCCGAGCCAGCCCGGGACGCGTCGCGAGCGACCACGCGGTCGCGACGACGAACGCGAGCCCACCAGGCCGACGATCGTCCCCTCCTCGGCGAAGAACCGAAGCCACTCGTTGTGGGGCGAGCCCAGAACTGGATCGCCGAAGCGCGGCCCGAGTTCCTTGTACGCGAGATAGCCCTGGCCGATCAGCGGTTCGTCGCGCCCACATCTCGATCGCGGCGCCCCAGGCCTGGATCCGATACTGGTCGGTGGCGACCAGGATCGATGCCCGGGATGACCTGCGCCCTCGGGGTCGTCGCGCTCCGCAGTTCGCAGGTACGCGGGCAGCAGGACCGCCCCGAGGATCAGGCCGCCGACGAGCACGGCGATGCCGACCGCGCGGCGAACGCGCCAGGCGACGATGACGGCGAACGCGTAGCACGCGAGCAACGGCGACCGGCTGAACGTCAGGTAATGGGCGACGAGCAGCGGGATGACGCGCCAACGCGGCCAGCACCTTGAGCCGCAGGTCCGGTGCCAGGAGCACGGCCGCCAGCAGCACCGCGGTCGGCACGATCGAGCTGGGCGGACAGGGCGTTCGGCGACGGGATCGTGCCCGACAGCCGCACCCCGAAGTCCTTCCAGAACCCGACCCACTCGAACCGGCTCCCGCGAGATCAGGCCCGGCGACGCGTACTCGAGCAAGACACACGATCGCGCTGACGACCGCGACGATGCGGCCGCGACGATGACCCGCGTCGAGCCGCCCCGGGCCGTCCACGCCGCCGCGACGAGCACGATCACGGGCGCCGCCATGTTGCCGTACCAGGACTGGGCCGCACGCCAGGCGAAGTCGTCTGTCGAACCGCGCGAACGTGTTCGCGAGCCCCAGGGCCGTCCCGAGCAGGATGCGCCAGCGCGAGCCAGATCGGCGGGCACGGGCCGCCAGCGGAACCGGTCGGCGCCGACCCGCAGCAACACGCCCACGGTCAGCGGCAGCAGGACGAGCTCGCGCGACGACAGCGTCCGGGCGACCGTGTCAGGCTCGAAAGCGACCGAGGTGGCGACGAAGACGACGAGTCCGGACAGCGGCGCCACGAGCGCCAGGGCACCGGCCGCGATGACCCACAACGCGTAGGTTCGGCCGTCGATGCTGGCGGTCGAGCGGACGATGAACCACGCGACGACCATCGCGACCTCGACGATGAGCGCCACCCGCCAACGAGCGGCGGCCACGCGAGCTCCGGCCCAGATCGCGCCGTAGAAGTCGGGGATGCCTCCCAGCGGGCGCGGCTCCAGCGTCGCGGCTTCGGGCTCGGTCATCGACGACAGTCTAGCCAGCCGATGCGGTCCGGCCGGCGATCTCGAACAGCAGCAGCCGGCCATCGTCGAACGAGCGGACCAGTCGAAGGCGCGGGTCGGCCCGCAGTGCGTCGACGTCGGTCTCGAACAGCAGGTACCCGCCCAGATCCGTCCCGTTGGGCCCGTTCGTCGCCACGAGCAGGTGCGTCACGCGCTCGCGATCGAGGTACGTCGTGGCGCCCGGCGCGGCCGGCGTCCCGAACACGACGCGCGCGCCGAGACAGAGCGCCGTCGACTCGGCGAGGAAGGCCGCGTTCTCCAGGTACACGGCCCGCCCATCCACGATCCCGACCCGATGGGCGACCGCCGCGACCGCCCCATCCGTGTAGGCGTTGGTCAGGAGCCGCGCATCGGCGGGCAGGTTCGCATCGATCCATCGGTACGCGTCGTAGCCGGTCTGGCTGAGTGCGGCGTCGCCATCGTCGGCCCCAGCGACCGCGAGGGGTGACGCGGACACGGCGCCGGCCGTGAGGAGGGCCAGGGCGAGTCCGGCCGCCAGGGCCCGCCCGCGCCCCGGCAGAAGCGCACGCCACGCGGGTGCCAGCAGGCGGCCCGTCACCCAGAGCGCCGCGGTCATCGCCACGACCGGCAGCAGCAGCAGATAGGGCATCAGCCGCCGCCCGGGTGTGCGCTGCGGCACGTACGTGTCAGCGATGGCGTAGAGCAGCAGCGACCCGACGATCAGGCCGACCCCGAAGATCCCCCACCCGAGCACGAACCGCCGCCGACGCGTGTCCAGGAACGGCCAGGCCAGCAGCGGGGCGATCAACAGGGCCACGAGCACGACCAGGCCGGATCGGAATCGTCCGTCGAGGCCCGGCCAGATGAGGAGGATGGACCGGGGCAGCATGAGCGTGTCCGTGAAGGCATCCGGTGGTTGTGCGCCGTTCAACCCCGGCGCCACCGAGGCGATGTAGAAGTCCCACGTCGCGTCGTCCGTGAATGTCCAGCCGGCCGGGACCTCGCCCGGTCGGCCGCGCGAGGCGTTGGGATCCGTGACGGCGCCCGGATCCCCCACGACATAGCCGAGCACCCGGCTCTCGCCGGTCAGCGCCCAGCCGCCAGCTGCACCCAGGGCGACACCGCCGAGGACGAGCGCGACCGCGAGCACCGGAGCCGCAAAGGCCCGCGCAGGCCATCGACGGCGCAGGCCGAGACGGGTCGGGCGCGGCCCATCGGCGACGACCAGCCTGGCGAGGGCGATGCCGACGAGGGCGGGGGCCAGGATCAGGAAGACCTCCGCGTGACTGAGGAACACGAGCGCGGTCCCGACGAGCGCCACGCCGAACGCGCGGCGACTTCGTTCGGCGAACGCCCGGTCCGCGACCCAGAGCGTGAACAGCGCCACGACGAGTGCGAGCGTCTCCGGCCGGTACCCGTCGAACTTCTGGTCAAGGCGGACCGTGCCCAGGAGGAGGATGGCGCCGAGCACCGCCGCCCAGCCGGACACCCATCGTCGGAACAGGAGCGTCGCGAACAGCAGGCCGAGCACGAGGGTGGCGAGGCGGTAGACCTCGAGATCGGCCAGCAGGTCACCGGGCAACAGCAGCATCGTGGCGGCGGTGTGGGCGGTCACGGGCAGGTAGTCGGTCTGGAATGGCCGGAAGGCCCCCCACTCCGCCAGCGCGTCCGGGATCGCGCCGAGCTGGGCCATCGACTGGGCCAGGTTGGCGTAATACCAGGTGGTCGAGCTCTTCGGCAGCAGGTCCGGCCACGCCGAGGCCGCCGACGGCACGACGATGAGCGCAGCGGCCAGGAGGATCCCCGCGAACCCCGCCAGCCACCAGCGGCGCCATCGATCGGACGGTCGTCCGACGCGCGGCCTGCGCCAGGCCAGGCCGAGCACCGTCAGACCGATCAGCGAGGCGATGATCGCCGGGACCGTGAGCCAGCCGAGGCGGGCCAGGATGGTGCACAGGAGCAGGGTCGCCAGTAGACTGACGCCGGCCGCGCGACCCACTCGTGCGAGCGGCGTCGAGGCGCCAGGCAGGACGACCGGCCCGAGCGCGGCACCGGGCAACAGGAACAGGAGGATGGACACCATCGTCGCCCAGACGGCGGACGCAACGAGCGCGATGGGATCCATGGAGCGTCGGTCCTACCTCGAACAGGGCGCGTGAGCAGCGACCTGGCGATCGGCCGCCGCGTATGGGGATCGGTCCGGAGTGTACGACAGCGCCTGGCGACGATCCCTCGGGCGGAACGGTGGCTCGGCGTCCTCCTGGTCGGCGCGATGGCCGTCTATGGCGCCCGAGCGCTGGCTCCGTTCTACGTCCGTGGCGACCTCCTCTACCACTGGGGCCTGACCAACACCATCCTGCTGGGCACGTTCCCGGCCGAGGGCCCGTACGCGGGCCTGCCGGCCTATTACCCGCCGGGCTTCCACCTCCTGCTCGCGGGGATCGCCCGGCTGTTCGGGACGGACGCACCGACCGCCACCACCCTGCTCGGGTTGATCTGGTTGCCGGTGATCCCGCTCGGTGCCTACCTCCTGACCCGCCGCCTGACCGGACGAAAGGACGTGGCCCTGGTGGCCGCCGTCCTGACCTCGTTCGCCGGCGGGTTCGACCTCTCCGACGACCGGCTGTGGGTCAATTCGATGTTCATGGTCGGGCAGGCGTTCTACCCGGCCTATCCGCGCGACCTGGTGTTCGGGCTGCTCCCGTTCGCGATCCTGGCCTTCCTGCGGGCCACCGACGAAGGCTCACGGACCATGGCCTGGGCCGCGCTCGCCGGAGTCCTGCTGGGCATCTGCGGGCTCGTCCAGATCCAGTTGCTGATCCCGATCCCGATCGCGCTGGCGACCCTGATCGTCGTCGTCGGGCTCCGGCACCCGTCGCGCTGGGGCCGCCTGATCGGCGCCCTGGTCGTGACCGGAGCGGTGGCGGCCGTCCTCGTGACGCCGTGGCTCGGGTACCTCGTCGGGACGATCCGCACGAACGGCGGGGTCTCCATCGATTCCTCCGAGGACCTGCTGCCGGTCCGCATCGGGTTCTGGCAGTACCCCATCCAGTTCGGGCTGATCCTGCCACTGACGATCGTCGGGGCAGGCGTCGCGCTGTCCTTCCTCCGACGGGCGAGTGGGCCGCCGGTGGGCGGCTCCGGCCGATGGGCGCCCCGGCCATCGGAGGGCCCGCTGCTCCTCCTGGCGTGGTGGCTCGTCCCGTTCGCGTTGGCGGTGCTCTATCAACCCACCTGGCCGCTCGAGGACGCGCTTCGGCCGCAACGGATGTGGATGGTGTCAAGCCAGCCGGGGCTCATCCTGGCGGCCATCGGCCTGGTGGCGCTGGTCGAGCTCGTTCGGGCTCGCCAGGTTGCCCGCCCACGCCTCGTGTCGGCCGGCCTGGCGATCGTGCTCCTGCTCGCGTGTGTGCCGACGTCCCTCGCCACTGAGCGGTTGCTCTGGACGCTCTGGACGGACCCGCGCTACGCCCATCTGCAACTGGGCCCCGACCGCGTCCCGGACATGTCCGAGCTGCTCAGCGGTGACCGGACCGCGCCCGACGATCCTCACCTACGAGGACTGGTCGTCGCTGGTCTGGTACGAGACCGGGGCCTCGGTCGTGGCCGTCGAACCGCCGGGCTACGCGAAGCTGGGCTTCGATCCGGCCGTGTTCACGGGCACCGGACAGGACGAGCGCCGACGGGACCTCGCCGGGGCCCTGACCGGCGACACGGCGGCCCTGACGGCGGTCGCCGACCGGTATGGCGCGGACCGGATCGTGCTCGGGCGACGAGGCGACGCGGTGGGTCGCATCAGTCGCGTGGCCGCGCTGGCCGCGATGGCCCCGGGCGCCACGACCGGGTCGACCCGGATCCTGCCGGGCAACGGCTGGGACGCGGTCGTGCTGGAACCCGGATCGAGCCTCTCCTTCGCGCTGGCGAGCGCGGCCGAGCCGATCGAGCTCGAGATCCGCGTCCTCACGCGAGCGGGCGCGACCCCGGACGACACCGGTCAGACGGGCTCGGGTGGCGCCGGCGCGGTCGACGACCTCGCCCCGACGCCGCCCGACGCGACCGCGGGCGCGCTGGGTCCGGGAGGCGCCGACGCCACACGACGCATTCGCATCCTGGCGGGAGATCGCCTCGTCGAGGAGATCGCCGTGCCCTACACGGGCAGCGCGGAATTCCAGGTCGTGCGATCGGCGGTGACCCTGGCCGCCGGCGAGCCGCTGGTGATCGAGGCGGCGGACCGGATCGCGATCCAGTCGGTGACCGGGTACGTGCCCGACGACGGTCCGCCACCCGGCTGGCAGACTCTGACCGAGACCGACGATGCGGTCGTCTGGGGTCGCACCCGATGATCCGTGCCCTCCGAAACCCCCTGGTCTGGGGCACGATCTCGGTCGCGTTGCTGGCGCTCGTGGCGTGGCGGGCGAGGCCGTGGGAACTCGGCGATCGACTCGGCACAGCGGACGGCCGGGCCATCGTCCTGGCCCTGGCCCTGAACGTGGTGATCCTCGTGGCCTGGGCGATGCGCTCGGCCGGCCTGTTGGCGGCCGCGGGACGGCCGGTCCCGGTCCTCCCGCTGGTCCCGATGACCGCGTTCGCGAACACCATCAACAACCTGACGCCCGGATCGGTGGGCGAGCTGGCGCGGCTTTATCTCCTGCGGGCGCACCACGGCGTCGAGTACCGGATCGGCGCGGCGGTCGTCCTGATCGAGCGCTTTGTCGCCATCGCCTTCCTTGGCGCCAGCGCGGCGGTGTTGTGGGCGGCCTGGTGGCTGGACCTTCCGTCCGTCGTGATCGTCGTCGCGCTGTTCGTGATCGTGGTCCTGCCGAACCTGTTCTATCGCGCCGGTGGTCGGCCGTCCGCGCTGATCCGGGCGCTACCCCTGGGCCGCCTGTTCGGACGCGACCGGTGGCTGGCGGCCGGTGGCGCCCTCGCCCGGGTCGACGATGTCGTCGCCCGGCTCCTGGTCGATCGGGGGCGGGCGCTCGAGTTCGCGGCCTGGACGGCGGTCGTGTTTGCCGCGTACACCGCGCAGTTGATGCTGGTCGGCGCCGCGATCGGTGTCGAACTGGACCCGGCCGTGGCCTGGGGCGCCCTCGGCCTCGGGATCGTGGCCGGCGTCGTCTCCCTGTTGCCGTTCGGGCTCGGGTCCACGGACCTCGTCGTGGCCGGTCTGCTGACCGTGGCCGGGGTCCCGTCGGCCGAAGCCGTCGCGATCGTGTTCGGCTTCCGCATCGTCTCGACGTTGCCGCTGGGCCTCGCGGGGGTGGTCTCCTACGCTCGCCTCTCGGCGAGCCTGCCCGATGGCGGAGCCGACGCGGCGGCGCGGGCTGCCAGTGACGCGCTCCAGACCGAGCGCGTCGAGGGGCCAGTGTGAACCTGCTCGTTTCACTGCTGGTCATCGGCGCCTTCGTGGCCGCGGCTGGCCTCGTCCTGCCGGCCGTCCGACGGACCGGGCTGGGCGTGTGGCATCCGGCGATCGCCTGGTTGGTCCTGCACGCGGTCTTCTTCGGGATCGGCAGCGTCAGGCTCGCCATCGACGACCGCACCGGACCGGCTCTCTACGTCGCGGGATGCACGTTGGCGCTGGCCCTCGGTGTCGCGATCAGCGACCGCGTCGCGCGCCGGCGGGCGGGTCCGGCCCACCCGGCGACCGACATTCCCGACAGCGACGGCCAGCTGGATGCCGGCCACTGGCGCCCGGTCGTGGCGATCGGCCTGGCGGTGCTGGGACTGGTCCTGATCCTGCCGACGATCGCCCGAGTCGGCCTGCCCGCCCTGGCCGACGACATCACCGGGGCGCGGAGCGAGCTGACCGGCCTCACGGTCCAGGAACTGCGCGTGGCGTTCCCGGCCCTGGCCCTGGGGCTGGTCCTGACAGCGGCCGGACGGCCACGGGCGTGGCGACTGGCCTCGTACGCGACCATCGTGGCGCTCCTCGCCTTCGAGATCGCCCTCGCGAGCCGCTATCTCGCCGCGGAGCTCGTGGCCGTCCTCCTCGTCGGTGTCGGGCTGGCGGGATGGCGGCTGCCCTGGCGATGGCTGGCCACGGCGGCCGTGGTGGGCGTCCTCGCCTTCGGCGGCATCCAGATCCTGCGCGCCTACGAGCAGGCGGCCGGCCGGGAGCTCGCCTTCGCCGTCGAGCGCACGATCAACCGCGTCATCCTGATCCAGCCGCGCACGCTCGAGGCGCTCCAGGACGTCATCCCGGACGAGCAGCCGTATTTCGGCGGGTTGACGTGGGCCCGGCGTCTCGGCCCGCTCGTCGGGCGCGACGACATCCCGAACCTCGGCTACTGGATCTATCCGCGCGTCTTCCCCGCCCAGGATCCGCCGGGCTACCTGGCGCCCGGGATCGTCGGCGAGGCGTGGGCGAACTTCGGGCCGGCTGGCCTGGGCCTGTTCGCCTTGCTCGGTGTCGGTATCGAGCGCCTGGGTGCGCTCCTGGCGCGACGCCGGCACGGGACCGGCGACATCATCGCGGGGGCGCTCCTCGTCGTCTTCGTGGCCCGCACCCACGCCCTCGGCGTCAACGGCCTGGCCGTCCTCATCGCGCTGGTCGTGGCCTGGCGGCTCCTGGCCGCGGACGGCGCCGGCGGGCTCTGGCGGGACGTCCGAATGGCGCTGTCGTGGCGAACCTGACCGAGATCCGGCGCCGCGCACGCGACGACTGGCCGATCGCGATCGGACTTGGGGCGGCCCTGGTCGCCGTCGTTCTGCTCCGGACGGCGCTGTTCGGCTGGTCGCCCGTGGCGCCCGATGACGCCCGCTACCTCTTCGTCGGCCTGTCGGTCCTCGCGGGTGACGGGCCGGTCACGCCGTCCGGAACGACGTTCCTGCTGCGCTCGCCGGTGTACGGGCTGCTGCTGGCGGCCGGGAGCACGGTGGTCGGCGGCGACCCCATGACCGGTGCCCGGATCGTCGCCCTCGTCCTGGCGATGGCGTGCCTGCTGGGCGTCACCCGGATCGGCTGGCTGGTGGCCGGTCCTGGCGGGGCGGTGGGGACCATGCTCGCGCTGCTCGCGACACCGATCGTCTGGCGCCTCGTGCCGTCCCTTCGCATCGACCTGCCCCAGACGGCCGGGGTGGTCGCGATCCTGCTCACCGTCTGGCGTCCCTCGCAACGCCGGTGGGCGTTCGCCGGTGTCCTGTTCGGCTTGACGATCCTGGTCAAGGAGACGGTGCTTCCGTTGGCGCTGCTGCCACTCGCGTTGCTCGGCCTCGAACCCGCACGACGGGTGGCGACGTACCTGGGCGTCTATCTCGGAGCCGCGCTCGTCACCGCCGGCTGGTGGTGGGCAGTCGTCTGGCTGAGCGCGGGCGACCTGTTCCCGCTCAACGCGATCGGCGTGATCGAGGGCCGCGATGTCGGGCTGGATGTTCGGGTCGCACGCCCGGCGCTGGTCCTGATCGGCCTCTTCGCGGCATCGTGGGTGGCGGTGGCCTGGCGTGCCCGGACCGAGCGGGGACCCCGGCTGCTGGTCGCGGCCGCCGCCGGTCTGTTGCCAGCCGCCCTGTATGCGGCATCGCAGAGCCTCAACGCCCGCAACTACGCCGGCCTGGCGGTCCTGTCCGCGGCCGCCCTCGGCATCGCCGGGGCATGGTCGGTGGCCTCGATCCGGCGCCGCCTCGCCCGGTCCGGCACCACGTCCGGCGACGAGACGCCCCGAGCGACATCGGGGGCGCCGACCGGCCCTCGGCGCGTCGCCGCCGCGGCCCTCCTGGCCGTGCTGGGGTTGGGCCTCGTTGGCGGCATCGTCGTTGGCCAGCGCTCCGCCGGACGGCCACCCAGCGCGCTCGTGCCCGATCGACTGGCGGCCTGGCTCAGGGCGAACACGAGTGCTGGCGACCGGGTCGCGATGACGTTCAAGGACCGCGAGTCCATGGCGCTGCGCCTGTTCGACTCGGTCGAGATGGTGAGCCTGCCCGCCGTCCGCGTCGACCCCGCCGACGACCTCACGACGTACGTCTGGGTGGGTCTCCGCGACCGCCAGCTGTTCGGGTACACACGGTCGGCGTGGACGAAGGTCCTGGCCATGCCTCCGGCGCGCTACCTCGTCCTGTCCGGCCCGCATCCGTTCACGCCGGACGCTCTGGCCGCCAGCCTGGCGGCCGGTCACGTTGCCGGCCTCCTCCTCGACGAGCGCTTCGACGACGGGGAGGATCGGGCCGAGGTGTTCGCCGTCGACCCGGCGACCGTGGCCGCCGCTTCGGAGACGATCCCCTTGCACGCGAGCGCCGACGCGGCGATGGCCTGGCTCGACCTGGCCGCGCCGGCCGACGGTGAGGCCGGGGCGATCGCGCGCTTCCTGGCGGTCGAACCGGTCGTCTCCGGCGGGGACCTCGACGCGCTGCTCGGTCGCCTGGGGGAGGCCGCTTGTGTCAGTCGCGACGGCCTTGGCGTCGGCCCGGGCGGCGCCGTGTCAGCGGTCCGCCTGCGGCCCGCGGGGGCCTGTCGCGGTTGACGTTTCGGGTTCATGGTGCGAGCCTGCACATGACCCCAGTACCCTCGGCCATGCCCCAACAGCGGCATACCCGGAACGTGTCGGTCCTGCCATCCTGCCGGCAGGGACCATCCCCCACCACCTCCGGAGCGACAGATCGCATGACTCACCCGATCGCGCGCCCGCGCCGCCTCAGCCGATACCTGGCGCCCGTCATCCTCGCGATGCTGGCCGCCGCCTCGCTCGGCTCCGCGACGGTCAGCGCCGGTGCTGCGGTGGTCGGCGCGCAGACCGCCAACGCTCGTGTCCCAGCGGCAGCGACCGCGGCCCCGATGGTGCTCCAGAACGTGTCCCTGGCCGACCTCGCGGCGAACAAGCGCGGGATCTGCAACGGTGGGTTCACCCATGTCATGAAGAACGCGGCCGGGTCGAGCAACGCGAGGAACTACCTCGCCGCGGCGCAGCGCTGCGGCCTCAAGGTCATTTTCCACTTCCCCGAGACCGTGAACCACTCGACCGGCAGGGTCTACCCCTCGAGGGCCGCCAAGTGGGCCAACATCGTCAAGGGTCATCCCGCCTTCTTCGGCTACCTGACGGTCAAGGAGCCCTCGTGGCACCGCATCTCGTCCGCCGAAGTGCGCTCCATGTACGCGGCCTTCCACAAGGCGGATCCGGGTCACCCGGTGCTCGCGATCTTCGGTGACATCCCGCATTTCAATCAGACCGGCAACAAGTGGGGGACGGGGATGGCGGACATCCTCATCATCGACTGGTATCCGGTCGAGACGGCCCGCAACGGTTGCTCGAGGTCAGGCGTCGATGTCCAGACGACCGGCCCGAAGCACTTCAAGACCGTCCGCGCGACGGTCAACGCCAAGACCCCGGGCACGCCGATCTGGCTGATGGTCCAGACCCACAAGTACCTCGCACCCGCCTGCCACAAGAAGCAGCGTCCGAGCGAGGCCCGCCTGCGCAAGCAGGTCCGCGACGGCTTCACGTACGCGAAGGTGTCCGGCATCGCCTTCCATACCTTCCAGAACTCGAGCTACCAGAGCGATCAGCGGCGCGATCCGCAGATGGTCGGCTGGATGCGCAAGATCGCCGATCAGGTGCACGCCGGCACGTTCCAGTAGACGTCAAGCCTCTCTGACGAAAACGCCGAGCAGGTTCCCCCGCTCGGCGTTTTCGATCCAGCTCGCAAACCGACGCGGTCGCCACCTTCTACTAGGACGCATCGAGCCGGAGAAGCCCACAATGGCAGCGGCCCCGACCGTCACCGCGGAGCCGTCTGACAGGAGGGGCCGCGACGATATGCCGACGACCGTTCGACTGACGACGGCACAGGCCGTCGTTCGATACCTGGGCCAGCAGCACACCGTCGCCGATGGCGAGCGCCGGCGTTCGATCCCCGCGATGCTCGGCATCTTCGGTCACGGCAATGTCGCTGGTCTCGGCCAGGCGCTCGACGAGTTCCGGGCGGAGATGCCCTATGTCCAGGGCCGCAACGAGCAGTCGCTCGTCCACGTGGCGACGGCGTTCGCGAAGGCGTCGCGTCGGCGTTCGTTGCTCGCGGTGACCGCATCGATCGGGCCTGGCGCCGCGAACATGGTCACCGGTGCGGCCCTCGCCACGATCAACCGCCTGCCCGTACTGCTGCTCCCTGGCGACACGTATGCGACTCGGCGTCAGGGTCCGGTCCTGCAGCAGCTCGAGAACCCGTCGGCCGGCGATGTCAGCGTCAACGATTGCTTCCGTCCTGTCGCGCGCTTCTTCGACCGGATCACGCGTCCGGAACAGCTCCTGACCGCGCTGCCCGAGGCGATGCGCATCCTGACGAGCCCATCCGAGATGGGCGCGGTCGTGATCGCCTTGCCCCAGGACATCCAGACCGAGGCGCACGACTACCCGGCGGCCTTCCTCGCACCACGTGACTGGGCGATCGCCCGGCCGGCGCCGGACCTCGATGTCGTCGCGGACGTCGCTCGCCTGTTGGCCGTCGCCGAACGACCGTTGATCGTCGCCGGCGGAGGCATCCACTACTCGGACGCCGGCGATCAGCTGGCCGAGCTCGCCGAGGCGTTCGGGGTCCCGGTCACAGAGACCTTCGCGGGCAAGGGTGCCGTCGGGGCCGAGGCGTGGTGGGGCATGGGCGGCATCGGCGTGGAAGGCAATCCCGCGGCGAACGCGCTGGCGGCCGAGGCCGACTTCGTCCTGCACGTCGGCACGCGCCTGACGGACTTCACCACGGCCTCGCAGTCGATCTTTGCGGACCCCGAGGTTCGATTCGCCTCGATCAACGTGACCGACCGCGACGCGCGCAAGCAGGGCGCGATCCCGATCGTCGCCGACGCTCGTCGCGGGTTGCAGGCCCTGCTCTCCGCTGGACGCGAGGCAGGCGTCCGTCCGCGACCAGCGTGGGAAGCGCGAGCCCGGGCCGTGAAAGCCGCCTGGCTCCCGGTCCGCGCGGCGGCGCTGGCGGCGCCTGAGCCAGAACCAGCGAACGACGCGCTGATGACCCAGGCCCAGTTGATCGGCGTCCTCCAGGAGGCGGCCAGGCCGGGGGATACCATCGTCGCCGCGGCCGGCGGTCCGCCGGGCGATCTCCTCAAGGTCTGGGACGCCACCGGCGGGCGCGCGTGCCACCTCGAATTCGGGTTCTCATGCATGGGCTACGAGCTGCCGGCGACGCTCGGTGTTCGGCTGGCCCAGGCGGACGGAGCCGTGATCGCGTTGATCGGCGACGGGACCTTCCTCATGCAACCCACAGAACTCGTCACCGCCCTCCAGGAAGGTCTCGATGTGACGGTCGTGATCTCCGAGAACCACGGGTTCCAGGTGATCCGCCGACTGCAGTTGATGCGCAACGGATCCGGGTTCGGGAACGAGTTCCGTCGTCGAACGGGATCCTTGGCCGAGGCCGCCCTGGACGGCGACTATCTCGAGCTTGATCTCGCCGCCGTGGCGACCGGTCTCGGTGCCCGCGCGACCCGTGCCACGACGGCGGCGGCCGTCCGCGCAGCACTGGACCAGGCCCGAGACCACCCAGGTCCGAGCGTCATCGTCGTCCCGACCGACCCCGATGTGAACCTGCCGCCCGCCGGCGTCTGGTGGGATGTCGCCTCGGCCGAGACGTCAGAACTGCCCGCCGTCGGGGAACGACGGCGGGAGTACGAGGCCGGCCTGGCCGGCCAGCGATGGCACGGGTAGGAGTCGCCTAGTAGCCAGGCTCCGGCACGGTCGGGCCGGGTGCCGCCGGCGCCTGACTGGGCGCAAGGGATCCCGACGGCAGCGCCGTCTCCGGCCACGTCCCGAACGGCCGCTCCTTCGGGAAGTTCTTCGCGATCCATGTCTTGCACTTGGCGAAGACCAGGTGGTAGTCGTAGCCGCGTGCCCGGACCGCGCAGCTCTTCGGGCCGAAGACCACCTTCTTCGCTTTGTCGAGGTCGACCTCGCGATAGAGGTCGAAGAGATCCTTCAACCGATCCAGCGGCAGATCGGTGCGGACGCTGTCCCTGGCGGCCTTGACGAGCTTCGGGAGGTCGTCGAGACCGCGCTTGCGCACCTTGTCGAAGGCGGCCATCACGAGCAGCTGCTGGCGACGGGCGCGGCCGAAGTCGCTGTCGCCCTTCCGGCTGCGGGCAAAGATAAGGGCGTTCTGCGCGTTCAGGTGACTCTTGCCGGCCGGCAGCCCCCAGCCGCGCTTGCGGGCCGTCACCCAGTAGTAGGGGTCGTAGTACGACTTCTTCAGCCGCACGTCGACACCGCCGACGGCGCTGATCAGCTCCTGCACGCCGTAGAAGCCGATGAAGACGTAGTTGTCGATCTCGATGTCGAAGGCCCGGCCGAACGCCTTCATCATGTTGGCGGCGCCACGATTCGTCTTCGCCTGCAGGTACTGGTACAGGCCGTTGACCTTGCTCCCGAACGTCCCCCGCTCCGGCAACGGGAAGTCGACGACGTCGCGGGGCACGCTGAACGCCCCCGCCTTGCCCGTCGTCGGGTCGACGGACACGACCATCATCGCATCGGTCCGGTTGCCCGGATGGGCGGGGCGATAGTCGGACCCCAGCAGGAGCACGGTCAGGCGGCCGTCGGTGCCCAGCAACGGGTCGGCGACGGCCGCCGGCGTCGGCTCGGCGGAGGCGCTCGCGGACGGCATCGGCAGGAGTGACGGAGACGACGTCGGACTGGGCGGCGCGTCGGTCGGGAGCGCCCCGATCGGGTCCGGCGACGGCACGGGCTCGACCGCCTGGGCCGGCCCCATGCCGACGGCGGCAGCCACGACGACCCCGACCAGCACGAGCGGGAGGACGAGGCCGCCGACGGCGACGGCCCGGGCGGCGGATGACATGGCCGCCCAGGCAGCCCCGATCTTCCCCATGCCCAGACCCTACCAGACCACCCCGGAACGAACACCCGTACGATGGTCCCGTGCTCGCGAGGGACGCTCCGAGAGGCGGGCGAGCGCTACAATCTGACCCGACTCACGCGCTCGTGGAGGACCGGACCTGATCCGTCGTCACGCCGCGGCCCTGCATCTCGCCTTGATGCTCGCCGACGCGATCACCGCGATCGCGCTGTTCATCGGCCTGTCGATGATCCGCTTCGGCACCGACGCCTGGGAGACCACCTGGGCATCGGCGGGCATCGACGCCCGGCTGGCGGCCCTGCTCTATGGCCTGGCCCTCGTCGCCGTCCTGTGGGTCCAGGGCCTGTACCGACTGCGCGTCCGGTGGTCCAGGCGCCGTGAGGCGCTCGATGTCCTGTTCGCCGTGCTGCTGTTGGCGGTCGTCGTCTTCACCGCCCTCTTCCTCTTCAAGCTCCCGAACGTCAGCCGGCTGTTCCTCATCCTCCTGTTCCCCTCGCAGGCCCTGCTCACGATCGCCAGCCGGAACCTCATCCGCATCGTCTTCCTCAGCATGCGGGCCAGTGGCCGCAACACCCGGTACATCCTCATCGTCGGCGCCAACCCGGCTGCCGAGACCTTCGCCGACCTGATGGCCCGCCACATCGAGCTTGGCCTCGAGCCGATCGGTTACCTGGCCGGCCCGGCGGATCGCGCCAGCGGCGACGACGGGCGGATCCGACGGCCGGTCCTGGGCGACCTCGACGAGATCGAGTCGATCCTGCATGGGGCCGTGGTCGACGAGGTCGCGATCTGCCTGGCGGCGCCCGATCGGGCGATGGTCGAGCCGATCGCCCGCCTGTGCGAGGACGAGGGTCGCGTCGTCCGCATCCCGATGGTGGGGCCAGGCCTCATGCTCCCGGGCGGCCGCCTGGAGGAGGTCGAGGGGATGGCCGTCCTGTCGCTCGTCTACGGACCCGACCGGACGCTCGGGATGCTGGCCAAACGGGCCATCGACATCGTGCTCGCCCTGGCCGGGTTGGTGCTCCTGAGCCCGCTCCTGGTGGCCGTCGCGCTGGCCATCCGCCTGCGCGATGGCTCACCCGTGCTCTTCCGGCAGGAGCGCGTCGGCCTGCACGGTCGGCCGTTCCGGGTGGTCAAGTTCCGGACGATGGCACCCGACGCGGAGGAGCATCTGGCCGAATTGGAGGCCCTCAACGAGATCAGCGGCCCGGCGTTCAAGCTGACCGACGACCCGCGGCTCACCCGCACAGGCGGCTGGCTGCGCCGGACCAGCATCGACGAGTTGCCCCAGCTCTGGAACGTCCTGCGTGGGGAGATGAGCCTCGTCGGGCCCCGGCCGCCCTTGCCGAGCGAGGTCCAGGACTACGACATCTGGCACCGCCGGCGCCTGTCGATGCAGCCCGGCATCACGGGCCTCTGGCAGGTCGCGGCTCGCCGCGAGTCCGACTTCGACCGATGGGTCCGGCTCGACCTCGACTACATCGACCGCTGGTCGCTCTGGCTGGACCTCAAGATCATGGTCCGGACGATCCCGGCCGTGTTCACCGGCGAAGGCCGCTGACCGACCCGGCTACGGCGCGGCCGATGGCGACGGTGAGCCAGTCGTCGCGGCCGGTGGCTCGTAGTAGCGGCTGTCCTCCCCGAACAGGTCCACCGACAGCTTGGCCATCTTCTTCATGTCCAGCTTCAGGATGTAGACGCCGCCGGTCGTGCTCAGGGGCGGTCGGGACGTGATCGAGTTGAGGACCTTTCGCGTGATGTTCTCGTCGTCGACCCGCTGGGCGATCTCGAGCATGTCGCCCAGGCGGTCCGGCGGGAAGTTCGTCACCAGCGTGTCCTTGGCGTCGTTGAGGATGTCGGGCAACTTGGGGAGCATCGCCGGGTCGGTGAGCTTCTGTTCGAGCGCGATCAGGAGCTGCTGCTGTCGTCGGGCGCGCGAGAAGTCGCTGTCGCCGACGCCCCGCCGCGAGCGCACGTAGGCCAGCGCGGTCTGCCCATTGAGCTTGTGCTTGCCCTTGGACAGGCGAAACCCGACGCGCCCGTCCGTCCAGCCGCCGTAGGACGGGTCGTTGATGGCCCGCGGGTTGTCGATGGTGACGCCGCCGACGCGATCGATCATCTTCGAGAACCCCTCGAGGTCCACCGCCGCGTAGTAGTGGATGGGGATGCCGAGGAGAAAGCCGAGCTCGTTGACGAGCGTGGGCAGACCGCCGTCCGGGAACTCCTTCTTGTGGTTGTTGGCGTAGGTCATCAGGCCGTTGATCTTGCCGACGAACGTCTTGCCGTTGGACAACGGAAAGCGGGCGATGTCGCGCGGGAAGCTGACCATCGCCACGTTGCCGGT
This sequence comes from uncultured Chloroflexia bacterium, assembly GCA_963778645.1. Classification (GTDB taxonomy): domain Bacteria; phylum Chloroflexota; class Limnocylindria; order Limnocylindrales; family CSP1-4; genus SPCO01. The sequence goes on along the minus strand of CAVZVH010000026.1, from coordinate 719,958 downwards.
CTCCGGATCGACGCTCACGACCAGGAGCGTGTCGGTCAGGGCGTGATTTCGCGTCTCGGACGAGTCGATGCCGGTCAGCAGGAAGTTGATGCGCGACTCGCGGGTCTCGGGCGTGGCCGCGGGCGTCGCGACGTAGCCGGCGGTCGGGCTGCTCGGGCTCGGCTGGACGCTCACATCCGGCCCTTCCTGGGCCACGAAGATGTGCGTACCCGCGTCGTAGAACGAGTAGGCCCAACTGGCCGCCACGCCATGGACGACGAGCACGACGAGGGCCAGGCCAAAGAACGTGCCCAAGGGCTTGGGCCGCCGCCACGAGCGGTCGCGCTCCGCGCCGGTCAGGGCATCGCCCATCGAGATCAGGCGCCACAGCCCGAGCAGGCCGATGAGGATCAGGATCGTCAGCGCCGTCGAGGGCGTGAAGAGACCGACGACGATGTTGGTCGTCCCACCCAGGGCCTGGACGGCCACGACCGCCGCCACGGCCACGACGGGCAGGGCGAAGATGACCGCGCTCCGATGCGACCCGGCATACCACTGTCCGAGACCGGGCCACAGGAAGGAGAGGAAGGTTGCGAGGGTCGGGGAGCGGGGTCGCCGAACCCCCGTGTATCCGTCACGCAAAGCGGCGCGAGTCTAGCACGAGGGGCCGATCTGGCCCGTTCACGGAGCGTTGTTCGGGCACCACCCCCGTCGGCGGCCGAGACGACAGCTTGCTACGCTGTCGCGGTGCAATCCCCAAGGCGACGCGTAGCCGTCATCGGTGCCGGCTATGTCGGTCTGGCCACGACGGTCGGACTCGTCGAGGCGGGTCACCAGGTCGAGCTGGTCGAGACACGACCCGACCGCATCGACGCGCTCCGTGAAGGCCGCTCCCCCATCCACGAAGCCGGGCTGCCGGACGCGCTCGCGCGGGCCTTCGAACGCGGCGTCCTGCGCGTGTCCGATGCCGCCGCCGACGATGCCGAGGTCATCCTCGTCTGCGTCGGCACCCCGATCGGGGCCGACGGACGCAGCGATCTCTCGCAGTTGCGTGGCGCGCTGGCCGGCCTGGCCGGGCCGGTGGGTCGGCACGTCCCGATCGTCATCCGGAGCACGATCCCGCCGGGCGCGACCCGCCTCACCGCGGCCTCGACGGGCACGCCGACGTCCCACCTGTTCACGAACCCGGAGTTCCTCCGCCAGGGCACGGCGCTCGCCGATGTCGCGGCACCGACCCGGATCGTCATCGGTCGCTTCAGCGATGCCGACCCGGGGGCGCTCGCGTGCGTGCTCGGCCTGTACGACCGTCTGACCGTGCCCATCCTGGTCGTGGATGTCGAGGCCGCGGAACTCATCAAGAACGGCGCCAACGCGTTCCTGGCCCTGAAGCTGTCCTTCACGAACGAGATGGCGGCGCTCGCCGAGGAGTACCGCACCGACATCGGCGACGTCCTCGAGGGCATGGGCCTGGACCCACGGATCGGCTTCGCCTACATGCGCCCGAGCTACGGCTTTGGCGGGAGCTGCCTGCCGAAGGAGCTCCAGGCACTGGCCGTCGCCGGCCAGGACCGAGCCCTGCCGATGCACGTGACGGTCGCGGCGGCCGCGGCCAACGGCGCGCAGCAGCGCCGGTTCGCCGATCGCATCGAGCGGATCCTGGGCGGCTTCGCCGGTCGGACGATCGGGTTGCTGGGACTGGCCTTCAAGGCCGGGACGGACGACGTCCGCGAGTCCCCGGCACTCGCCCTGGCCGCCCGTCTCCTGGACGACGGCGCGTTCGTCCGGGCGTTCGATCCGGAGGCCTCGACGAACGCCGTCCTGCAGTTACCCGGGCTCACGACCGTGGCGTCACCCGAGGATGCCGTCCGCGGGGCCGATGCGGTCGTCATCGCGACGGAGTGGCCGTCGTTCCGCGATCTCGACTGGGCCGGCCTCAAGCCGACCATGCACGCGCCGGTCGTCGTCGATGGACGTCGCCTGCTGGACCCGAGTGCAGATGCGGGCGCTCGGGTACCGCTATGTCGCGGTCGGCACCGCCGCCCGACCGAGGAGCCGTCCCCGGTCACATCATGACGAGGACCTGGGCCGGTGATGTAGGCGGCGTCGTCCGAGGCCAGGAACGCGACGGGTCGTCCGAGTGGGGCGGCCGAACAGGCAGCTTGCTACGCTTTCGAGGTGGAAGCCCCAGAGCGACGAGTCGCGTTCATCGGTCAGGGGACGTCGGGTTGTTAACCGGCTTCGGATGCTTCGAGTCAGATCACATGGTCGATCCTGTCAGAGAGGAGCCTGGCAGATACGGAGAACGCGATCCTGCTTGCGACCGCAACGGATGACCGTCCTCGTGACTGGTGCGGCGGGCCTCCTCGGTGCCAGTGTGGCGATCACGGCCACTGAGGCTGGGTATGCCGTCAACGCCGTCGGCTCTCGGCACCGCCTCGTTGCACCTCAAGTGGACTTCACGACGGCAGACTTGAGCGTCCCGGGTGTTGCAACGGAGCTCTTCTATCGGCTTCGGCCGCGTTTTGTGATTCACACGGCGGCGGCAACCGACGTCGACGCCTGCGAGCGCGACCCTCAGTTTGCGCACCGAATGAACGAGACGATGGCCGCCGAAGTCGCGAGCGCGTCGCGCGCCGTCGGCGCACGGCTCATCCATATCTCGACTGAAGCCGTGTACTCGGGTAGCGACGGTCCCTACGACAAATCGAGTGCCCCCGCGCCGGTGAACGTGTACGGCGCAAGCAAACTGGCGGGCGATCGAGCGGTCATCGGCCTCTATCCGGACACCACGGTGGTCCGGACGACGATCTACGGCTGGAACGCGCTCCCGAAGGCGAGCCTGGCGGAGTGGTTCTTGCAACGGTTCCGCGAAGGGCGGCGCGCTCCCGGATTCGAAGATGTATGGATGTCCCCGATACTCGTCAACGACCTAGCGGATCGACTGCTCTCCATCATGGAGCAGGCTCATCCGGGGATACTGCATGTTACCGGTCGCGACTGTCTTTCGAAGGCAGGCTTCGGTCGCATCGTCGCGAAGACATTCGGCTTCGATCCGGACCTGGTCGAACCTACGTCAGTCGCCGACGCGGGCCTGGTGGCGTCTCGGGCGCGACGCCCGTGCCTCAGGGTCGGACGAGCCGAGGCCTGGCTTGGCCCGATGCCGAGCGTCGCTCAAGGACTCGACCGTTTCCTGGCACTTGAGAAGTCCGGCTACCCGTCCCGACTGAAGGCGTACGTCGAAGGAGCATGATGTCCCATGTGGTTCGGATCGGTGAACGTGAAGTCGGCGATGGTCGGCCGACCTATTTCATCGCCGATGTAGCCGCCAACCATGACGGCGATCTCGAGCGCGCGAAGGCGCTGATCCATCTGGCCGCGGCCGCGGGAGCCGACGCCGCCAAGTTCCAGAACTTCAAGGCCTCGAAGATCGTCAGCGACCATGGTTTCCGCTCGCTGGGCGAGCAACGCTCGCACCAAGCTTCGTGGGGCAAGTCTGTCTTCGAAGTCTATGACGCGGCCTCCATCCCCCTCGATTGGACGCCAACCCTCGCTGAGACATGCCGGGCTGCCGGAATCGATTATCTCACCTCTCCGTACGACTTCGATGCCGTGGATGAGCTGTCGGGCTGGATGGCTGCTATCAAGATCGGCTCGGGCGATGTCACTTTCATCGAGATCGTCGAGCGGATTGCCGCCAAGGGAAAGCCAGTCCTGCTTGCGACCGGAGCATCGGACCTGAGCGACGTGCAGCGGGCGGTTTCCGTCGTGCGCGCGCATACCGATGACCTTGTGCTAATGCAATGCAACACGAACTACACGGGCAGTCTCAAGCTTCGATCACATCCATCTGCGCGTCCTGGAGACGTACCGGGCATTGTGGCCGGACGTCGTCCTGGGACTCTCCGATCACACGCCTGGCCATGCGACGGTCCTCGGTGCCGTGGCCCTGGGCGCACGCGCGGTCGAGAAGCACTTCACCGACGATCGCACGCGTACTGGACCGGATCACGGCTTCTCGATCGATTCCCGTGACTGGCGTGAGATGGTCGATCGCACGCGAGAACTCAGCGCGCTCTTGGCTCGCCCGAGAAGCGCGTCGCTGACAACGAGCGCGAGACGGTCGTCCTGCAGCGGCGGTCCATCAGGGCAGGGCGCGACATCGCCGCGGGTGAGCTGATCGATCGCGAGATGCTCGATATCCTGCGTCCCGCCCCGGCCGGTTCGATCCCGCCCTACGAGGTGGACGGCGTGGTTGGCCGGCGCGCCGCCGGTGAATCTGGCTCGCGGTGAGGCCATCACCTGGCAAACCTTGGAGAGTAGGTGAAGGTCGCGTATCTGACCAGCGGACACGCGGTTCATGACGAGGTCTTCACCGAGGCGATCCGAGGGGCCGGACACGAGGTCGCCGTCACCCGCGTTCCGCGCCCGACATCAAGCGCGGACCATCGACCTCGGGCCGTGGTCGAGGGCGCCCTTCGCGCCAAGCCCGACATCGTCCATGCCGGTCCGATCCAGGCGGTCGCTGCTCTCGTGGCAGACCTCGGCGGATCTCCCCTCGTGACGGCCTCATGGGGCTTCGACCTGATCGCCGACACCGCACACGCCGCCGGCCGAGAACGAGCTGCCTGGGCACTGGAACGGTCGAGCGTCCTGATCGTGGACTGTGTCGCCGCCAGGGAAGTGGCGTCTCGCCTGGGCATGGATCGCGACCGGATCGTGACCCTGCCGTGGGGCGTCGACCTGCAGCGCTTCAAGGGTGACCGGCCCGGCTCCGCACAGACATCCGGGCGCGAGGACCGCGACGACCGGCCCATCGTCCTGCTCACCGCTCGGCAGCATGAGCCGATCTATGGGGTCGACGTCGTGATCGAGGCGTTCGTCATGGCCGCCGCCCGGCAGCCGCGTCTTGAGCTCGTCGTCATCGGAGAAGGCTCCCTCACGTCGGTTCTGGAGGCACGGATCGCGTCCGCGGGACTCGTTGACCGCGTCCAGTTCGTCGGCCCGGTGCCCCACGAGACGTTGCCGGACTGGATGGCGGCGGCGGACCTCTACGTCTCGGGCTCGCACGTTGACGGCAGCTCCGTGACACTCCTCGAGGCCATGGCGAGCGGCCTCCCCGCGATCGTGTCCAACATCGTGGGGAACCGTGAATGGGTCGAGGATGGTCAGTCAGGTGCATGGTTCGCCGATGGGGACGCGGACGCCTTGGCGGCATGCCTGGTCGAGTTCTCGAGCATGCCTCGTACCCGACTCGCCGAATTTGGCGCCCTCGGGCGCCGCATCGTTGAGGCGCGTGCCGACTGGCATGCGAACCTGTCGCGTCTCTGGGACGCCTACCGCATGGCGGCCGCGGCACCCTGATAGAGGTCAGCTCCGGTCTTCGAACTCGACCCACGACTTCTGGCGAACGCCCTGGTTGAGCGACGCCAATCCGGGTCCGCCCGCATGATCGCCTCGATCTCGGCCAGCCGGACGGGCGGGCCATGGCCAAGCCGCTCCGAAATGGCCCGGACGAGATGGAGGTCCTCCGGTGTGTCGATCGTGTATCGATGATGTACGAGCTCAAGCGGCGCCGTGAGCGTCCCGATCCGGAACCGCTTGGGCCGCGCGTAGAGGAACGGCATGACATGCTCTCGCTCGGCCGGGCGTGTCGCTTCCAACGCCGCCTGCCCGAGTGCTGCCGCGCGCGCGACCTCCGACGCGATGCCAAGAGGCCAGCCGCTGTTGCCGACGAAGTCGAACCCACCGCTGATGAGCCGATCGACTTGCGATCGCGTCACGTCAGGGTCGACAAACGGATTGTCGGCCGTCTGGCGAACCACGATCGTCGGGGCATACGGGACGACGGCGTCCCAGCAGCGCTCGAGAACATCGCGAGCCGACCCCCGGTGCACCGGGACGACACCTGCCATCGCCGCGACGAGCTGATCGTCCTGCGGTAGCGTCGTCGTAGCAAGCACGACGGTCTCGAGTCCTGGGACCGCGGCCATCGCGGTAAGCGTCCAGGCGACGAGCGGCAGGCCTTCGATGTCGGCCATGACCTTGCCCGGCAGGCGGCTCGAGCCCATCCTTGCCTGGACGACACCGATCACGCGCTCGGGGCTCAAGGCACGGCGGCTCCCGACCTCAGGCCTTCGGCCATCCACTCGCGCACGCGCCGGAGCCCCTCTTCGAGCGGCACGGATGGGCGCCAACCGAGGACCTCCTCGGCGAGTCGGGCGTCGCAGCGCAGGATGGCGATCTCACTCTGTGGATGGATGTGCTCGACGTGCCGGATTCGCGACACGTCTGGCTCGATGGCCGCCGCGAGCGCGTTGACGGAGACGTCTTGGCCGGTCCCCGCGTTCAGGATCCGGCCGATGGCCGCGTCCGAGACGAGCGCGTCGCAGACGAAACGTGCGCAGTCCTCCACGTACAAGAGATCGCGCGTCTGGACGCCGTCGCCGTAGATCCGCAACTCCTCACCAATCAGCGATCGCCGAGTGAAGATGGCCACGACGCCGCCCTCGCCGACGGAGCGCTGGAATGGCCCGTACGTGTTGAATGGGCGAACCACAGTTACCGGCAGCGCGTATGCGTGGCCGAAGGAGAGGGTCAGCGCTTCGCCTGCGAGCTTAGAGGCCGCGTACGGAGACGCCGGCTTCGTCGGGTGCGACTCGTCGATCCCGCTCACGACCTCGGCGCGCTCATAGACCATGCATGTGCTCATGAACAGGAAGCGAGCGTTCGTCGAGCGAGCCGCCTCGAGGATCCGGAAGGTGCCCACGACGTCGTTGTCGAATGTCTCGACCGGATCGTCTACGGAGTCCTGCACCGAGATCGATGCGGCCAGATGCGCGATGGCGTCGACGCTATCTACCCAGCGTCTGCAGGCGGCCATGTCCCGCACGTCGCCGACTTCGAATGGTCGGAGCTGCGGATGGCCGCGGTACTCGGCGAGGGCCTCAACGTCCCCGGTGGCCAGGTTGTCGATCGGCAGGACCTCGTGGCCGCGGGCCAGCAGTTCGCCGACGACCCAGCGTCCGATGAAGCCGGCGGCGCCCGTGACCAGGACCCTCACGTACGGAGTTCCTGGGCGACCGTCGTGCGCAGCAACTCCACGATCGTCTCGAGATCCATGAAAGCCGCCCCGTCCGAGCGATAGGGCCCGACCGGGGCCGGAGTGCCGTTCGCATATGCCTCGGCGATGCCGACGCCGGTCTCGATGGACGGGAGCACCGCGTACATCACACCGAGGTCGATCGCACGTCGTGACTCGTCCTCCGTCATCAGTTCTTCGTACGCCTTCTCGCCTGGTCGCGCTGGCATCGGGGTCACGGCGATGGAGGCTGGGTCGCGTCCGTAGGTGGGCGCGAAGGCGTCGATGGCGGCGGTTACGAGATCGCCAAGGCGCGCGACGGGCATCTTGAAGACGAATACCTCGCCACCCCGTGCCTGGGCAGTGGCCTGCAGACAGAGCTCGACAGCCCGGTCCGTAGACATCACGAACCGCGTCATCTTCGGGTCTGTCACGGTGACCGGCCCCCCGGCGGCGACCTGGCTGGCGAACAGCTCCAGCGCCGAGCCGCGTGAGCCGAGGACGTTGCCGAATCGTACGCTGGCGAAAGTCGTCTCGTGGTGGCCTCGATAGTTGGTCGCGGCGGTGACCAACTTCTCCGCAACAAGCTTCGTCGCGCCCATTACGTTGGTCGGGTTGGCTGCCTTGTCCGACGAGGTCAGGAGCATGATCTTGACCTCGTTGGCGAGGCACGCGTCGATGACATTCTGGGTGCCGACGATGTTTGTCTGGGTCGCCTCGAACGGGTTGTACTCGCCCGACTCGACATGCTTCAGGGCGGCGCAATGGAAGACGACGTCGATTCCCTCCATCGCCCGGTTCAGACGGTCGCGATCGCGAATGTCGCCGATCAGGAAGCGGAGGTCGGTTCTGCCCGGATGTCGCTGCCGCTGGTAGAACTGCTTCGTCTCGTCACGGCCGAAGACGCGGACGACGGCCGTCTTCGCCTCAGCAGCCGCTCCACCAGCCTGGCGCCGATCGTGCCGGAGCCGCCGGTCACGAGCACCCGGCGGCCGTTCAAAATCTCGACAGCGTCGATGGTTCGCCTCCTAGGTGGTGGTCGTGTCGGGGGGGGTCGCGGTCGCGGGTCCCGATCACATCATCACGAGGCCGCCATCGACGGCGAGGACCTGGCCCGTGATGTACGCGGCGTCGTCCGAGGCCAGGAACGCGACGGCGTTGGCGACCTCCTCGGCCGTCCCGAAGCGGCCGAGTGGCGTGCGGCTGGTGATCTCGTCGAGGAGCGGCTGCGGCAGGTCCCGGGTCAGCTCGGTCAGGACGAAGCCGGGTGCGACCGCGTTCACGGTGATGCTCCGCGACGCGAGCTCGCGGGCCGTCGCCTTGGTCAGGCCGATCAGGCCGGCCTTCGCCGCGCTGTAGTTGGCCTGGCCGATCTGGCCGGCCTGACCAGAGACCGAGGTGATGTTCACGATCCGCCCGGCGCGTGCCTTCAACATCGGCCGCGTGACGGCCTTCGTCATCCAGAACGCCCCGAAGAGGTTCGTCTCGAGGACGTCCCGCCAGGCCTCCTCGGTCATCCGCATGATGAGGTCGTCGCGGGTGATGCCCGCGTTGTTGACGAGGACATCGACCTTGCCGAGGGCGTCGATGGTGGCCTTGACGGCCGCGTCCGCGGTCGCCGGTTCGCGCGACGTCGCCCTGGATCGCCAGGGCCCGGCGACCAAGCCCTTCGACGATGGCCACGGTCTCGGACGCGGCCGCCTCGTTGCCACGGTAGGTGAACGCGACGTCGGCGCCCTGGGTCGCCAGGCGGGTCACGATCCCTCGCCCGATGCCGCGCGAGCCGCCCGTCACGAGCGCGGCCCTGCCGGTCAGATCGATCATGCGGGCACCTTTGGGTGGACATGGTCCGGCTCACCGGGCACGACGTCGTCGAGCGGCACGTCGACCGTCCCGGGCTGGGCCATCAGGGCCGCCAGCGCCTCCGGGATGGGATCGACCGAATCCCAGTCGACCGGCAGTCGCACGTGGATATCGTCGGGGCGGACCGCGGCGTCGCCCTCGATCCCGCGCGCCGGGTCGGCCGTCCACTCGATGGCGACGGCGCCGGACGTGAAGCCGGCCCCGAACGCGACCAGGATGATCCGGTCACCGACCTTGATGCGGCCGCCGTTGACGGCCTCGGCCAGCGCCATCGGCACGGACGCAGCCGACGTGTTCCCGTACGTGTCGAGGTTGACGAACATCCGCTCCATCGGGAGGTCCAGGCCCTTCGCCACGGCCTCGATGATCCGGATGTTGGCCTGATGCGGGATGAACAGGTCGATGTCGGATGGCTGCAGGCCGGCTCGCTGGATCGCGGCCAGGGCCGTCGAGGCGAGGGTCCGGGTGGCGAACCGATAGGTCTCCTTGCCCTCCATCCGGATGAAATGCTCTCCCCGCGCAATGGTCTCCGCCGACGGAGGACTCTTGGCGCCGCCCGCCGGCAGCCAGATCATGTAGGCCCCCTGTGGCTCGGTCGTGAGCTCGATACCGAGCCCGCCGCCAGGCTCGTTCGACGCCGACAGCACCACCGCGCCGGCCCCGTCGCCGAACAGGATGCACGTGTTCCGATCCGAGTAGTCGAGGAATCGGGTCAGCAGCTCGGCCCCGATGACCAGGACGTGCTTGGCCAGGCCGCTGGTGATGTAGGCATGCGCGGTGGAGTACGCATAGACGAACCCTGAGCAGGCGGCCGAGACATCCATCGCCGCCGCCCGCGTGTTGCCGATGGCCTCCTTGACGAGGGCGGCGGTGGACGGCATCCAGTAGTCGGGGGTGAGCGTGGCCAGGAGGATGAGGTCGATCTCGTCGGGATCGATGCCCGCCGTCCGGATCGCGCGCATGGCCGCGACGGCCGCCATCGACGCCGTCGTCTCGTGGGCCGCCGCCACCCGTCGCTCGCGGATCCCCGTCCGGGACACGATCCACTCGTCGGACGTGTCGACCATCCGCTCGAGGTCCTTGTTCGTCAGCACCTGCGTCGGGGCGTAGCGGCCCCAGCCGGTGACATGGGCGTGGCGGCGCGGCGTCGGTCACAGCGGCTCCACCTCGATCAGCGGTTGCTTGGCCTTGACCAGCGTGCCGCTTTCGGGGATGACCCGGACGACCCGCCCGGCAAGGTCCGACTTGATCTCGTTGAACAGCTTCATGGCCTCGATGAGGCCGATCGACCTGGCCGACCGCGATCTCGCCGCCGGCCTGCACGTACGGCGCCGATCCCGGGCGCCGGTGAGGCATAGAAGATCCCGGTCAGCGGTGCCTTGACCGATGGGCGCGCCGAGTGCCGCCGGGTCTCGCCCGGCGGTCGACGGTTCGCCGGCGGTCGCGCTGGTCGAGGCCTCGCGACCGCAGCGGCCGCGGCCGTGATCGCGGCCGGGACCGCCGACGGCTTGCGGAGCACGAGCCCGGTCTCGCCCGATTCGACCTCCAGCTCGGACAGGTCCGAACGATCGAGCAGGTCGGCCAGGCGGTCGATCAGCCCGAGCAGCTCCACGTCGACGTCGTCCCGCGGCGTCGGCTCGGTCGTGGCCGCCGTGGCGTCGTCAGGCGGCACGGACGGGCGAACCGTGTCGTCGGTCATGCATCCCACCGCCGGAAGACGAGGGCCGTGTTCTGACCTCCGAACCCGAACGAGTTGCTGAGCGCGGTCCGGATGTCGCGCTGCGCCGCCCGGTTCGGGGTGAGGTCGAGACCGTCGGCAGCGGGGTCCGGGTCGACCAGGTTGATGCGTCGGCGGCACGCAGCCCTCGCGCATCGACAGGATCGTCACGATCGCCTCGATCGCGCCGGCGGCGCCGAGGGTGTGCCCGAGCATGCTCTTGTTCGCCGTGATCGAGACCTGCCCGGCGCCCTCGCCGAAGATCGTCGCGCATCGCCTGCAGCTCGGCCTTGTCGCCCTCGGGCGTCGACGTCGCGTGCGCGTTCACGTGGTCGATGTCCGCCGGACGCCAGTGCCGGCCTTCTCGAGCGCCCGTCGCGCCGCCCGCACGGCCCCGATGCCCCCGGGGCCGGCAGCGTGATGTGCGACGCGTCGGCCGTCGCGCCGTAGCCGACGAGCTCGGCGAGGATCGGGCACGCCACGCGCCTCCGCGTGCTCGAGCGCCTCGAGGATCACGACCCCGGCGCCCTCGCCGATGACGAAACCGTCGCGTCCGCCGTCGAACGGCCGGGACGCGCCCGCCGGGTCGTCGTTGCGGGTCGACAGGGCGCGCATCGCCGCGAACCCGCCGACGACGCGCCTCGTAGACGCCCGCCTCGGCGCCGCCGGCGACCATGACGTCCGCGTCACCGCGCCGGATCATCTCCGACGATTCGCCGAGGGCGTGGCCGCCGGTCGCGCAGGCGGAGACGGTCGTGAAGTTCGGGCCGGTCATGCCGAAGCTGATGGCGATCTGCCCGGCGCCGATGTTCGGGATGCCCATCGGGATGAGGAACGGGCTGATCCGATCGGGACCGCGCAGGGCGTTCGTCGAGAACCCGTCGATCAGCGTCCCGACGCCGCCGAGGCCGGTCCCGAGGATCACGCCGGTCCGCTCCGCCAGGTCGCCCTCGAAGCGCTCCGGCAGGCCGGCCTCATCGAGCGCCTGCGGGCCGCGACGAGCGCCGAACTGGATGTAGCGATCGGTCCGGCGCTAGCTCCTTGCGGTCGAGCACGTGGCTGGAGTCGAAGTCGTGCACCTCGGCGGCGACCTGCGAGTCCAGACGCGACGGGTCGAAGGCCTCGATCGTCCGCACGCCCGGAGCGGCCGGCCACGAGGCCCGCCCACGTGGAGGCGACGTCGTTCCCGAGCGCGGTCACGGCGCCCATCCCGGTCACGACGACGCGGCGATCGTCGGTCATCGGACCAGCTTCCCCGTGCGGACAGTGGCGGCCCGGTAGACGTCGCCGGGCAGACCGCGCGCCGAGATGGCGTTGGCGACCGCGAGCACGTCGAACGTCGTCCGCCTGATCTCGGTCGTCGACTCTCGCCCTCGACGACGTCGAGGAGAGCCCACGAGGCCGTCGGGTCGCCGTCGAAGACGTAGCCGGCCGACCCGTCGTTGACGATGAGCTTCCAGCCGAGGTCGCGCACCTCGGGCAGGTGGGTGTGGCCGCAGGCGATGACGCGCGCGTCCGTTCGGGCCGCCCGCTCGATGATCACGGTCGCGTCGAGGACCTGGTCGAATCCGGCCGTCTGCGATCCGGGCGAGGCATGGCAGACGAGGACCATCGTGCTGTCCTCGGCGTGGGCGCGACGCTCGGACGGGAGCCGTCGCAGCCACGCCACGCGGTCGTCGCCGAGGGCATCGTGCGCCCATTCGGCCGCCGCTCGGAACGCTTCCGGCACCCCGTCGGTCATCCACGGAAAGGCGGCCGCGTAATCGAAGTCGGCGACCGCGATATCGGTATTGCCGGAGATGACCATCGCCCCGTCCGATTCCATCTCTCGCAGCGTGTCGACGACGGCGGCCGGTTCCGGTCCGTTGAGCACCAGGTCGCCGGCCACCGCCACCACGTCCGGACGCGCCGCTCGGATCGCGGCCCGAACCGCATCGAGCGCGGCGGCGTTGCCGTGGACGTCGGACAGGATCGCCATACGGGTCACCGCAGGACCCCTTCGCCCGGGATGATGAACGAGAGCGTCGCCTGGCAGGCGATCTCGCCGTCGACGCTGGCCACCCCTCGGCCACGCCCGAACCGGCCGCCCAACTTCTCCATGGTGACCTCGAGCCGAAGCGTGTCGCCTGGCACGACGATCCGCTTGAAGCGCGTCTCGTCGATGCCGGCGAAGAGCCCGATCCGATCGCCGAAGCCGGGCTGCTTCGCGACGTACACGGCCATCGTCTGGGCGAGCGCCTCGACCTGCAGGACGCCGGGCATGACCGGCAGCCCGGGGAAGTGCCCGCCGAAGAACCATTCGGTCGCGGTCACGGCCTTGAGCCCGACGATCCGCTGGGCGTCCGGGTCGTACTCGACGATGCGGTCCACGAGGAGGAACGGCCAGCGGTGCGGGATCAGCGCCTCGATCTCGCGCGTCGAATGGACGGTCGCCGAACCGGCCTCGGGCGACGCGGCCCGGCCATCGGTCCTGGCGTCGGTCGGGCTGTCGGTCTGGTGTCGGGCGGCGCGTCGGTCATGGGCGACTCCTGGTCATGTGGCGCTCAGTCTGGCCGCCCGCGGCCGTGGCGAGCGGCGGGTTGTGTGCAGGTATGCATCCCGGCTCACGGTGGGCGTCAAGCCCGCGCGGCGGCCGCCAGGATCGCCGCACCCCCGACACGGTCGAGCAGATTCGTCGTGAACTGGCCCTCGAGGAAGCTCTCGTTGGCGAGCAGCGCCCGGTGGATCGCCACGTTCGTGACGAGGCCGTCCACGACCAGCTCGTCGAGGGCCACGCGTCCCGCGGGCGATGGCGGTCGCCCGGTCCGGGCCCCAGACGAGGAGCTTGCCCAGCAGCGAATCGTAGTAAGGCGGCACCTCGTAGCCGGTGTACAGGTGCGAGTCCATCCGCACGCCCGGGCCGCCCGGGCGCGTGGTAGCGCTCGACGACGCCGGCGCCGGGCCGGAACTCCTCGGACGGGTCCTCGGCATTGATCCGGAACTCGAGGACGTGGCCGCGGAACGCCACGTCGGCCTGGCTGAACCCGAGCGGCTCCCCGGCGGCGATCCGGATCTGCGTCGTGACGAGGTCGATCCCGGTCAGCATCTCGGTCACCGGGTGCTCCACCTGGATCCGGCAGTTGATCTCGATGAAGTAGAAGCTCCCGTCGCGGTCGACGAGGAACTCCAGCGTCCCGACGTTCTCGTACCCGGCCACGACGGCCGCCTTCGACAGCACGCTCGGCGAGGTCGGCGCGGGCCGCCTCCGACAGGGCCGGGGACGGCGCCTCCTCGAGGATCTTCTGGTGGCGGCGCTGGACCGAACAGTCGCGCTCGCCGAGGTGGACGCCATGACCGTATCGGTCGACCGCGATCTGCACCTCGACGTGGCGGTTCTCGTCGAGCCACTTCTCGAGGTACAGCGAATCGTCCCCGAAGGCCGCCTTCGCTTCGGAGCGGCAGACCCGGAGGACGGACTCGAGCTCGCGCGGCGTGCGGACCATGCGCATGCCCTTGCCGCCGCCACCGGCCGATGGCTTGATGAGGACGGGATAGCCGATCCGTTCGGCCTCACCGAGGGCATGCATCTCGTCGCGGAGCATGCCGTCGGAACCGGGGATCGTCGGCAGGCCGTGCTCGCCGAGCAGCCGCCGCGTGCCTTCCTTGCTGGCGAACCGCTCCAGGACGCCGGCCGAGGGCCCGATGAACGTCAGCCCGTGCGCGGCGACGACCTCGGCGAAGGCTTCGTCCTCGGACAGGAAGCCATAGCCCGGGTGGATGGCGTCGGAGCCGGTCACGAGCGCGGCCGAGATGACGGCCGGCGCCGAGAGGTAGGACCGCGTGGCATCGGCCGGGCCGATGCAGATGGCCTCATCCGCCAGCAGGACCGGCAGCGAGTCGCGGTCGGCCTCGCTGTAGGCGACGACCGCTTCCACGCCCAGGCTCCGGCAGGCACGCAGGACCCGCAGCGCGATCTCGCCGCGGTTGGCGATGAGGATCTTGCGGAACACGCCTATGCGTCCGCGACCGGCGCCGTCGCCAGCTCGATGACGATCAGCTCCTGGCCGTACTCCACGGCATCGCCCGACTCGACGAGGCTGGCGCCGACGACGCCATCGACGGGTGCGACGACCTCCTGTGACACGCCCAGCACGTCGATCCCCCCGAGCCGGTCGCCGGCGCGGACCCTCGTGCCCGTCCGAGCCTCGAGCCGCGGCTGGAAGATGCCGACCGCCGGCGACGTCGCGACCACGCGGCGGCCGTCGACCGGGCCACGCCCGTCGCGGCCATCGCGATCGTCCCGACCCGGCCCGACCGGCGTCAGGCCGGTCCCGACGCCGGCGTGGGCGTGGCCGCCCGCGCTCCGGCCCGATCGCTCGGCCTTGCGGTCGCGACCCCCGCCTGCCCCGTCCGCCGGCCGACGCAGGCGGACCTTCCAGGCGCCTTCGCGGACCTCGAGCTCGCCCAGCCCGGTGGCGGCCAGCTTCGCCATCAGCGAGGGCAGCAGCTCGGTCGCCAGCCGCTCGATGCTGGCGTGGTCGGCGGCCCGGTCGGCCGCGCCACGAACGGTGCGGCGTGCCTCGGTCGGGGACGGATCGGACACTCGCTAGACCTCCTCGCGGGCGGGTGGCTCGTCGCGTGACCACGAGCCGACGGCGCCGCCGACGGTTCGCCGACCCGGATCCAGCAGGTCGCGCAGGCGGTCCCCGAGCCTGCGGCCGGACGCTGGCGTGATCTCCGGCAGTTCGGCCTCAGTGTAGGACCCCAGCGCGCGGTAGCGTCGATAGCGCGCTTCGACGAGCTCGTCCACGGTCATGGCCGAGAGCGCGGCCAGCCGGTCGACCACGATGGCCCGCAGCCGTCGGGCGGTCTCGGCCGGGTCGGTGTGAGCGCCGTCGCCCGGTTCGGCCACGACGACATCGATCACGCCGAGGTCGCGCTGCTCGGCCGCGGTCATCCGCATCGCCGCGGCCGCGGCCGGCGCCTCGTCCGGGGTCCGCCACAGGATCGCGGCGCAGCCCTCCGGACTGATCACCGAGTAGACCGCATTCTCGAGCGCGATCACCACGTCGCCGACCGCGATGGCGAGCGCCCCGCCCGAGCCGCCCTCCCCGGTGATGACCGCCACGATCGGCGTGCGCAGGCGGGTCATCAGGGCCACGGACCGGGCGATCGCCTCGGCGATGCCGCGTTCCTCTGACTCGGGGCCGGGGTGAGCGCCCGGGACGTCCACGAAGGTGACGACCGGGAGCCCGAAGCGCTCTGCCAGCTCCATGACCCGCATCGCCTTGCGGTAGCCCTCCGGGTGGGGCATCCCGAAGTTGCGCCGGATGTTCTCGTCGGTGTCGGCGCCCTTCTGCTGGCCGATGATGGCCACGGCCCGGCCATCGAGCCTCGCGAGGCCGGCGACCATCGCGTCGTCGTCGCCGAAGAGGCGGTCGCCATGGAGCTCGACGAACTCATCGGTCATCGCCGCGACGAACTCGAGCGTCCTCGGGCGTCGCAGGTTGCGGGCCAGCTGCACCCGGGCCCAGGCGCCATCGGTCGGACCGTCCGCCGCCGCCAGGACCGTGCCGGCGCCGTTGGACGACGCACCGATCGCCCCCGTCGACGGGTCGCTCGCCGCGGTACCGTCGTTGCCGGCCAGCTCGCCCACCCGGTCCGCGAGGGTCGAGAGGAACGACAGCGGGCGGAAGGCCGGGAGGTCCTCGTCGGTCGACTCGGGGAGGGCTTCAGCGGCGCCCACGGGGAGCAGCCGGAGCAGGTGCATCAGCTCCTCGCGCAGCGCCGGTCGGGCGACGACGCGGTCGATGAAGCCATGGCTGAACAGGAACTCGGCACGCTGGAAGCCGGCCGGCAATTCCTGGGCGATCGTGCCGGCCTGGACCCGCGCCCCGGCGAACCCGATGAGGGCATTCGGCTCGGCCACGTTGACGTCGCCGACCGCGGCGAAGGACGCGAACACGCCGCCGGTCGTCGGGTCCGAGAGGACCGAGATGAACGGCACGCCGGCGGCCCGCAGGCGCTCGATCGCCGCGAGGGTCTTGGCCAGCTGCATCAGGGCGAGCGTGCCCTCCTGCATCCGCGCGCCGCCCGACGCGCTCACGACGACGAGCGGGACCCGGTTCGCCAGGGCGTGCTCGGCGGCGCGCGTGACCTTCTCGCCGACGACCGCACCCATCGAACCGCCCATGAACCCGAAGTCCATGACGCACATCGCGACCGCGTGGCCGCCCATGGCGCCGGTGCCCCAGACGGCCGCGTCGCGCATCCCGGTCGCCGCCTGGGCCGCCGCCAGGCGATCCGGGTAGGCCTTCTGGTCGACGAACGCGAGGGCGTCCACGGACTGCAATCCGGGGTCCCGCTCGAGCCAGGTGTCCTCATCGAGCAGCTGCTCGAGGCGCGACGCGGCCGACAGACGGAAATGATGCCCGCACGTGGGGCAGACACGGAGTGCCTTGTCCAACTGCTTGTTGAAGCACCTGCGACTCGCACGATGGGCACTTGGTCCACAGGTCGGTCGGATACGCGTCGCGCCGGGCGCGGAACGACGGCAGCTTGAGCGGCATCTAGGTCAGCCTCGTCCGGGCGACGGCCCGGATGGCGCGGGCCATCGGCGTGCCGACGGGCCGGCGCAGACGCCACGCGACGAAGGCCGCCCCGGCCAGGGACAGCGCCGCCGAGGTGATGGCTCCGCGGATCAGCAACGGGCGCATGAGGTCGCCGTCCTCGTCGTCCATCGATGCCATCTCGAGGTACGCCGCGAGGGACGGGTCGATGGCTTCGAACCCGGCATCAGGGTGCAGGGCGATGACGGACCCCTCGGCGCCCGCGGCCGCCGGCAATCGTCGAGCGAGTGCCGTCGCGGTCAGCCTGGCGGAGAGCGCCTCCTCGAAGCGGAACGACGGGTGCAGCCGGGGCAGGCGCGCCAGCCGGTCCGCGATCGTGCGCAGGCCGTCATCCGGCTCGATCCTGGGCACCATCGTGGTACCAGCGGCCGGCGCTGCCAGCAGCGCGTCGAGATAGCGATCGGTGATGAGGGCCTCGATCTCGCTCCCGTCGCGGCCGGCCGTCGGCTGGCTCACCGACCGTCCTCGCCGAGGTCGCGCGCGACACTCCGCAAGGCCCGGTGGATGAGGACCCGGACGGCCCCCTCGGACCGGCCGAGGATGCCCGCGATCTCGGCGGTGGACATCTCGTCGACGAAGCGCAGGACCAGGGCCTGACGGCGATCCCCGCGCAATCGTCCGATCGCGCCCAACGCGGCCCGGGCCTGGTCCCGCCGGGTCACGTCCGCCTCGAGGTCCAGGGCGTCGGCCACGCCCGCGGCGGCCTCCAGCGGGGCTTCCGGTCGACGCCGGGACTGGCGTCGGCGCTCGGCCACGACGTTCCGGGCGATCTGGAAGAGCCAGACGCGGAACGTGGACGCTCCCTCGCCGTCGTCCGGCCTGGCTCGCTCCTGGAACCTCGGGAGGTGGGTCAGGGCGGCCAGGAACGTTCGCTCGGTGGCGTCCTCGGCGTCGTGGCGATCGCGAAGTTCGTAGACCGCGTAGCTGTACACCTGGGCGACGTACTTCCGGTACAGGGCCTCGAACCGTGTCGGGTCGACCTGCGCCGCCTCCACGAGCGGGCGATCCCGATCGAGATGGACGAGGCGGTGGCGCCCGACCTCCTCCGGTCGGCCTACTCTCCTGAACGCCGGACGGACCATCGCGTTACACCGCGCTCGTGGAGGCCGTCGCCAGCCGAACGTGGGCGACCTCCCCGACCAGCACCGGTCGCCGGCCATCCGGCGCCCCTGGGTCCTCGACGAGCAAGGCCCCACTCGCCGCGTCCACGCCGAGTGCCAGACCGGTCCAGGCGGTGCCATCCGGTCGGTCGATGCGGATGACCCGGTCCGTCGTCAGCTGTCGCCCGGTCCAGGCGGCGGCATCGAAGCGACCGCCGCGAAGCGCTCCGATCCGGCCTTGCAGGCGGTCGACGAACTCGGCCGCCAGGGCGATCCGGTCGACCGGGCGACCACGCGACACCTCGCGCAACGAGGTCATCGTGCCCTCGAGGTCGGCCGGGAAGTCGGCCGGCGCCCAGTCCGCGTTGACGCCGAGACCGATGATGACGCGCGGGTCCCGCGTGCCCAGCCCGGTCGTCTCGCCGAGGACGCCGGCCAGCTTGCGGGCGCCCGTTCCCGGCGATTCCACGACGAGGTCGTTGGGCCACTTCAGCCGGATCGTTCCCTCGGCGACGCCGGCCACGCGTTCGGCGGCATCGGCCATCGCCATCGAGGCCGCCGCGGCCAGCTGCCAGGCCCGTTCGGGCGCCAGCCAGGTCGGCCGGAAGCCCAACGAGACCAGCAGGGCGGTCCCGGCCGGCGCGACCCAGGCGCGACCCTCACGTCCGCGCCCGGCGGTCTGCTGATCGGCGATGGCGAGGCACACCTCCGGCGTCCCCTCGGCCAGCCAGTCGCGCACGACGTCGTTCGTCGACCCGACGATCGGGAACCGCTGCGAGCGGGCCAGGAACCGGTTCATCGCGGCGCGTGCATCGGCCCGCCTCAGCCTGCCGCGGCGACGTCGACGGCCTCGGGCCGCTCGAGCTCGAAGGCATCGTGGAGCGCCCGGAGTGCGGTTTCCAGCTCGTCCTCCGCGACGATGCAGGTGATGCGGACCTCGGACGTCGAGATCATCTCGATGTTGACCCCGGCATCGGCGAGGACCCCGAACATCCGGGCCGCATAGCCGGGCGCGTTGTGCAGACCCGGCCCCGACGATCGAGACCTTGCCGACCGACGCGTCGGTGGTCAGCTCGCGCGCACCGAGCTCGCGGACGAGCGGTTCGAGGACCTTCTTGCCCCGAGCGAGCTCCGCCCGCGGCACCGTGAAGGACAGGTCGGTCGAGCCGCCGTGCCCGACGTTCTGGACGATCATGTCGATGTTGACGCCGGCCTCGGCGAGTGGCTCGAAGATGGCCCGGGCGACGCCCGGCCGGTCCGGGACGTCCACGATCGTGACCTTCGCGACATTCCGGTCGTGGGCCAGGCCGCGAACCTTGTTGCGCTGCTCCACGAGCGGGTCCTCCCTGATGAGCGTGCCGGGGGCGTCCTCGAACGAACTGAGGACCTCGATGACGATGTCGTTGACCCAGCCCAGTTCGACCGCACGGACCTGCATGACCTGGGCACCCTGGTGGGCGAGCTCCAGCATCTCCTCGTAGCCGATGACGGGCAACTGCCGGGCGGAGGGCACGAGGCGTGGGTCGGCCGTGAAGATGCCCCGCACGTCGGTGAAGATCTGGCAGCGTTCGGCGCGCATGGCGACGGCAAGGGCGACCGCCGTGGTGTCGCTGCCACCGCGGCCCAGCGTCGTGACCTCGTTCTGGCCGACAGCGGCGGCGCTCTGGCCCTGGAAGCCCGCGACGATGACGACCTTGCCGTCGTCGATCTCCGCCCTCACCCGGCGCGGTTCGATGTCGGCGATCCGCGCCTGGCCGTAGCGGCCATCGGTGGTGATGCCCGCCTGGGCCCCGGTCAGGCTGATGGCCGCCACGCCGAGGCCATGGAGGGCCATCGACAAGAGCGTCGCGGCCTGGTGCTCGCCCGTGGCCAGGAGGACGTCGAGTTCGCGCGGGTCGGGTTCGTCGGTGATCGCGGCCGCCAGGCCGAGCAGTTCATCGGTCGTGTCGCCCATCGCGGACACGACGACCACCAGATCGTGGCCGGCCGCGCGTTCGCGCGCGATCCGTCGCGCGACGCGCTTGATCCGATCGGCGTCGGCGACCGACGACCCACCGTACTTCTGGACGACGAGGGGGGCAGGCATTCGCCGCGCATTCTACCGCCCGATGTCCCCTCGACCGCCCGAGACCCTGCCCGCCGACGTTCGGTCGGGCCAAGGGCGGCTCGAACATGGAGCCGCCCGGCCGGGTCGTGGCGACCGGCCGGGCGGACAGGTGGTGACGCCTAGACGCAGTCGGCGCCGAAGCTGAAGACCAGGGTCGTCATGCCCGGCGCGTTGATGGTGCCGGACCGAGTGGTGCCCTCATCCGCGATCACGCTCACCTCCTGGCTGGCGCCACCGGCCACGAGCACCGTTTGGTGCAGGGCCGGTTGCGAGCCGGAAGCCGCGACGTCGATGGTGAATTCGACCGACGCGCCCCCTGGTGCGTTCTGGTTCGAGACGGTCATGACGATCGTGCTGACGGTCCCGTCGCAGAACGTGAACGCGGACGCATGCGGCTGGGCCGGCGAGTCGCAGTCGACGGTCCGCGTGATCGTCGCGGTCGTCATGCCCGGAGCCTGGACCGTGACCGTCCGAGACGTGTCCTCGTCGACCGGCACGTCGTGATTCCGTACATCGCCTCCGGTGAGGGTGGTGACCATCGAGTACGCCGGCTGCGATCCGGTGGCCGGTGACGACACAGCGAACGTGACCGACTCACCGCTGGCGGCATTCGTGTTGGCGAGCGTGATGCGGATGGCACCCAGGCCGTTGCTGCAGGTCTGCGAGGCGGTCACGCTCGGCTGCGGGTCGGCGATGCAGTTTCCGGTCCGGGTGAACGTCTCGGAGAATCCCGTCCCGCCGGCGGTGACCGCGCGGCTGCCGTTCTCGTCGACGGGAACGTCGAGCGACGTCGCGCCGCCGGCTGCGACCGTCACGGCCTGCGCGAAGCTCGGCTTGGAGCCGGTGGCCGGCGAGCTGACCGTGAAGGCGAAGGCGTCACCTCCGGGGGCGTTGGCATTGGTCAGGCCGACTCGGATGACGGCAGCCGTCCCGACGCACACGGACGCCGCGGATGCCCCGGGCTCAGCCGGCGGCACCGGATCCGGGTCGGGGTCCGGGTCGGTGACGCGGCAGTCGCCCTTCAGGTGGACGATGGCGAAGTACCGGGCGTGCCAGCGGTGGTAGGCGTACCGCCCGTTCGCCGGGTTCGGGCCCCAGGGCCCGGCCTTCAGGCGCAGGACGAGCTTGCCCTTCGCGGTCCCGGGGAGCTCGAACGAGCCCGATGCCGAGGGGAACTGGCGGGTCTTGCCCTTGACCACGACGCCCGTCGTCCTGGCCGAGGTGAGCGTGTGCACGCCCGCGACCTTCTTGAAGTGTCCATGCCATCCGAGGCGGTAACCGAGCGTGATGCCGGGCTTCTGGTTCTGCCCGCGCCAGGGCGCCGCGGATCGGCCGGTGTCGGTCGTCCCGTCGGTGGCGACCCAGGAGAGGGCACGCCAATCGATGACGTAGCGGCCATCGACACATGACGCCGAGGCCTTGACCGATGCGTGATGGGCAGACGCGGATGGGGCCGCTGCCAGCATCGCGAGCGTGACGAGAACCACGATCGGCAGACCGCGCGCCGCGATCCGCAACCTACGGGGCGAGGTGACGCGCACGAGCGACCCCCTGTCGTCGTTCAGCCTCCCGCGAAGGGGTGCCTCGCTCGGGAGGCGAGTGGGCTCCGAGCACCCCTACGGAGGAGGCTATGAGTCGTCGCTTCGCCCCACAATGTGCGTAACGACCCCTAGCCGCACGCGGCACAGGATGTGGCGCGGC
The DNA here is from genome assembly GCA_963778645.1 of uncultured Chloroflexia bacterium. Lineage (GTDB taxonomy): Bacteria > Chloroflexota > Limnocylindria > Limnocylindrales > CSP1-4 > SPCO01. The sequence goes on along the minus strand of CAVZVH010000026.1, from coordinate 697,805 downwards.
GCCGCACCGTCGCGCAATGACGCAGACCGCACCTGAAGGATGCAGACCGATGTGCTTCGATCTCGATAGCCGACCACCCATCGCGCCCATCGCCGGAGGGGCGCTCGACTCCGAAGGGGCGACCCTGACCGCCGCCGACGGCAACCGCCTGGCCGCCTTCCGGGCGCGACCGGCCGAACCGACGGGCGCCGGCGTCGTGATCCTGCCCGACGTCCGCGGCCTCCATCCGTTCTACGAGGAGCTGGCCCTGCGCTTCGCGGAGCGCGGCGTCGAGGCCGTGGCCATCGACTGGTTCGGCCGGACCGCAGGCGCGGGGGCTCGCGGCGAGGACTTCGACCACGCGCCTCATGTCAGCGCCACGACGTGGGGCGGGATCGCCACGGACATCGGAGCGGGTGTCGCGGCCCTGCGGGCCGAGAACGGCGAACGTGCGGCACCGTCCGCGATCTACACGATCGGCTTCTGCATGGGTGGCCGGATGTCATACCTGGCCGGGACCCTGGGCCTTGGCCTCGCGGGCGTCATCGGGCTCTACGGGACCGTGGTCGGCCCATGGCGCAACGACGCCCCGGCGCCCACCGACGTCGCGAGCCAGATCGACTCACCGGTGCTCGCGATCTTCGGGGGTTCCGACGCGGGCATCCCGCCGGACCACGTCGCCGCATTCGAGCGGGCGCTCGACGCGGCCGACGTCGTGCACGAAGTCGTGAGCTACCCGGGCGCGCCGCACAGCTTCTTCGACCGCAAGGCCGCCGAGTTCGCCGAGGCGAGCGCCGACGCCTGGACGAGGGTCCTCGCGTTCGTCGGATCGACGAGCGGCTGACGCGGTCGGGTCAGGCCCGACTGGTGACCTTCGCGCCGGCGTTCCGCGGCTCCACGACCGTGACCCGGCCGGGCAGGTCGACGTTGGCCGCAGCGGCCCCGAAGGCCGCCTCGATGCGGGTGATGCCCGCCATCGAATCCACGAAGGCGATGATCGTCGAGCCCGCACCCGAGAGGCAGGCACCCAGCGCGCCAGCCTCGCGAGCCGCCTCGATCATCTTCGGGAACTGCGGGTAAGCGGCCGCGCGGTACGGCTCGTGGATCCGGTCCACGGTGAGGTAGCGCAGCAGGTCGTAGCGCCCGGTCGCGATCCCGGCCACCCCGAGCGCGACGGCACCAAGGTTCGCCACGGCGTCGGCCAGCGGGACCTGCTCGGGGAGTGCGCGGCGCATCTCGTCGGTCCCGAGGCGCAGCTCCGGGATGAACAGGACCGCTCGCAAGTCGCGTGGGGCATCGAACCGGATCGCCTCCACGCCATCGGGCGTCGCGGTGCTGACGGTGAACCCGCCGAGGAGCGCGGCAGCCGCGTTGTCCGGGTGTCCCTCGATCGCGCTGGCCAGACGGAGCAGCTCCGTGCTCGAGAGCGGCTCGCCCAGCAGGGCGTTGCCGGCCACGACGCCGGCGACCGTCGCCGCCGCCGATGAGCCAAGGCCGCGGTCCAGCGGGATGCGGTTGTGCATCACGATGCGCCATCCCACGCCGGCCGGCAATTCGCCGCGGGCGGCCTGCAACGCCGCCTCCAGCCCACGGACGAACCGGTTCTCGCGGTCCTCGGACAGCTCGTCGCGGCCCTCGCCGTCCACGGTCAGCTCGATCTCGCCGCGACTCCAGCCGCGGACCTCGAGCTCGACCTTGTTCGTCAGCGCGAGCGCGACCCCGAGGCAGTCGTAGCCGGCCCCGAGGTTGGCCGACGACGCGGCCACCTCCACGGTGATCTTGCGCCCGTCGAGCTCGGCCAGCCAGTGCGCGACCATGGCCTTACCAGCCCAACGCCACGGCGACCGAACCCACGGTCGGGGCGGCCTCGATGATGGCCGGCACCTCGTGCTCGGCCGTGGTCGGGTCCTTGAGGCCATGACCGGTCAGGACGCAGACGACGAGGGCGTCGGGGTCGATGTCGCCGGCCACGGCCGCCTGCCGGACCCCGGCGACCCCGGCCGCCGACGCCGGCTCGCAGAAGATCCCCTCGATCCGGGCGATGTCGCGGTAGGCGGCCAGGATCTCGTCGTCGGTCACGGCCCCGATCCGCCCGCCCGACGCATCACGGGCCTCGATCGCCAGCGCCCAGGACGCGGGATCGCCGATCCGGATCGCGGTCGCGACGGTCTCGGGGCGGTCGACCCGCCGGCCGTGGACGAGTGGTGCGGCTCCAGCGGCCTGGAAGCCCCACATCCGAGGTGTGGTCGCCACCACGCCGGCTGCCGCGTATTCGCGGAAACCCGCCCAGTAGGCGCTGATGTTGCCCGCGTTCCCGACCGGGATGGCCAGCACGTCGGGGGCCCGGCCGAGCTGGTCGCAGACCTCGAATGCGGCCGTCTTCTGGCCGTCGAGGCGGAACGGGTTGACCGAGTTGACCAGGGTCACGGGGTGGTCGTCCTGCTCGGCGAGCGCCCGGACGATCGCGAGGGCCTGGTCGAAGTTGCCGTCGATGGCCACGACCCGGGCACCGGCCACCAGCGCCTGGAGCAGCTTCCCGGTCGCGATCTGGCCCTTCGGGAGGACGACGATGACCTCCATCCCGGCGGCCGCACCGTAGGCCGCCGCGGAGGCCGACGTATTGCCGGTCGAGGCGCAGACGATCGCCGCCGCACCCGCCTCGGCCGCCTTCGCCACCGCGAGGACCATCCCTCGGTCCTTGAACGAACCGGTCGGGTTCTGGCCCTCGACCTTGAGATGCAGGTTCGACAGGCCCATCGCCGCTCCGAGTCGTCGCGCATGGACGAGCGGGGTGCCGCCCTCCCCGAGCGTCAGTCGAGGCGTGGCATCGCTGATCGGCAGGTAGCGTCGGTAGCGCTCCATGAGCCTCGGACGGACCGTCGAGGCGCCGACGAGATCAGTCATCGATCGGGTACCTGACGCCGCTGGCGGTCTCGAGGAACGCGCCCGGCCGCTCCGCCACGGGATCGCCGGTCGGTCCGTCAGCCGGTGGCCGGGCACCCCACGTCGACCCCGCCCGGCGGGCGACGGCCATCAGGTCGCCGAGCACCGCCGACGAGGTCGCGGCACCACCGGCACCCGGCCCGTCGAACGCGACCCGGCCGACGGGCGTCGCGTCGATCTCGATCCGGTTCCGGACGCCGGCCGTGCGGCCGAGGGGCGAGTCGAGTGGCAGCGCCGTCGGCAGGACCGACGCTGCCAGCGAGCCATCGGGATCGCGCTGGGCCGCCGCCAGGAGCCGGATGATCCGCCCGTCGGCGCGCGCATCGGCCTGATCGGCCAACGTGACGGTCGTGATCCCGGGACCGGCCCCGCCGCCGACGCTCGTCGGTCGGGTCGGGATCGAGCCGGGGTCCAGCCAGTGATCGAAGGCGAGGCGGGCGAGGATGACGAGCTTGTTCACCGCGTCGTGGCCTTCGACGTCGCCGGCTGGGTCGGCCTCCGCGTAGCCGAGCCGCTGGGCATCGGCCAGGGCGGTCGCATAGTCGCGGGGGGCCTCCGCGTCGGTCATCGAGCTCAGGATGTAGTTGGTCGTGCCGTTGACGATCCCGCGGACGCGCTCGATGCGGTTGGCGGCGAGGTCCGAGGCGAGCGGACCGAGGACCGGGATGCCGCCGCCGACCGCCGCCTCGAAGCGCAGCGTGGCGCCGGTACGGCGCGCGATCGCCTCCAGTTCGGGGCCGTGATGGGCGATGACGTGCTTGTTGGCGGTGACGACGCCCTTGCCCATCGACAGGGCCGCCGAGATCAGGGTGTGGGCCGGCTCGTCGCCGCCCATCAGCTCGACGATGACGTCGGCCTCGCCATCGGCCACGAGGTGGGCGGGTGCATCGGTCAGGAGATCGGCCGGCAGGCCGCGCGCCACCGCCCGCGCGACATCGCGGACGGCGATCCCGCTGAGCACCAGCGCCGCCCCGTCGGACGGTCGCAGCTCACTGGCCCGCTCCAGCAGGGCGCACACGACCTCGCGGCCCACGGTCCCGGCACCCAGCACGGCGACGCGCAGCGGGGCACCGCTCATGACGGGGATCGGGCGGGGCGCAGCATCGGCGGAATGGTAGCCGACGGCGGGCGTCGGCCGAGGGGTGAGGCCGGTCCGCTACACTCGCCGACGATGACGACCGAGTTGGCCCCCGCGCCGGCCGTGGCGGCTTCGGTCGCCCCCAGGCCGCGCATCTTCTCCGGTATCCAGCCGTCCGGAGCGCCCCACCTTGGCAACGATCTCGGGGCGATCCGCAACTACGTCCGGCTGCAATACGAATACGAGGCGATCTACTGCATCGTCGACTACCACGCGCTGACGAGCCTCCACGATCCCGACGTCCTTCGCCAACGCACGCGCGAGATGGCGGCCACCCTCATCGCCCTGGGCCTGGATCCGGAGCGCTGCATCCTCTTCGTCCAGTCGCATCGCCCCGAGCACACCGAGCTCGCCTGGTTGCTTGCGACGGTCACTCCGGTCAGCTGGCTGGAACGCACCCCGACGTACAAGGAGAAGAAGGGGAACCAGCCCGACGACGTCAATCACGGCCTGCTCACCTACCCGGTCCTGCAGGCCGCCGACATCGTCATCTACAAGGCCTCGCTCGTCCCGGTCGGCAAGGACCAGGCCGCCCATCTCGAACTGTCGCGCGAGATCGTCCGGCGCTTCAACGGGATCTACGGCGACACGTTCCCGGAGCCCCAGGCGGTCCACACCGACGCGCCGATCGTGCTCGGGACCGACGGCGTGCGGAAGATGAGCAAGTCGCTCGGCAACACCATCGAGATCCTTGCCGAGCCGGACGTCATCCGCGGCCAGGTCATGAGCATGGTGACCGACACGATGCGGATCCTGCGGACCGACCCGGGCCGACCGGAGGTCTGCAACGTCTGCCAGCTGCACCGCTTCTTCGGCGAGGACTACGAGGAGATCTGGGACGGTGAGCGCACCGCCCGCACCGGCTGCGTCGACACGAAGAAGCTGCTCGCCGAGCGGATCATCCGCCACTATGCGCCGGCTCGTGAACGCTACCTCGAGCTGATGGGCGAACCCGCGAAGGTGGAGCGGATCATCGAGGAAGGTGCGGAGCGGGCCCGGCCGCTCGCGGAGGCCACGATGGCCGAGGTCAGGTCCAGGATGGGCCTGCGCTAGCGACCGGATCGGGCCAGCAGCCACGGAGGAAGGAGCCATGCAGGAGGTCCAAGCCGCGGGACGGGACTCCCGCCTCGTCCGGATCATCCTGGTGCTGGGCGCCGTGGCCCTCTTCTTCGTCGTCGTGGCCCAGCTGGCGTCATTCCTGTCGTTCTTCGCCGACATCCTCCTGACGTTCTTCCTGGCCTGGCTCCTCGCGTTCATCATCAGCCCGATCGTGTCGCGGATCGTGGGGGTCGTGCCACGGCTGCCGCGTGCCCTCGCCACGGTCATCGTCTACACGGCCGTGGTCCTCGTCCTGGTGCTCGTGATCGTGCTGGTCGCCGGAGCCCTGGCGACCTCGATCGGGGAGTTCGTGGCCACGATCCCCAGGATCGAGGCGGACCTGCCGACCATCCTCAAGCCGTGGCAGGACTGGCTCGACTCGGTCGGCCTGAGCCAGATCGACATCGTGGCCCAGGCCTCGGCCATCCTGGCCAACCTCGACGACCTGGCCGGTGTCCTGGTCCAGCCGCTCCAGCAGATCGCGGTGGCCAGCGTCAGCGTGATCGGCACCATGCTGATCGTCTTCTTCCTGTCCATCTACATGGTCGTCGACCGCGACCAGATCATGGCCTTCATCTTCCGGATCGTGCCGCCGACGTATGCCGACGAAGCCCGGCTGCTGCAGACGTCCGTCTCGCGATCGTTCGGCGGGTTCCTCCGCGGCCAGGCGGTGATGGGTCTCGTGTACTTCTTCATCGCGCTCGGGACCAACCTCGTCATGGGCCTGCCCCTCGCCGCCCTGACCTCGACGGCCTCCGGCATCCTGCAGGCGATCCCGTTCTTCGGACCGTTCCTGTCATGGGCGCCGCCGGTCATCGTGGCCCTGCTCTTCAAGCCGGATGTGCTCGTGCCAACGCTCATCTTGATGATCATCGGCTGGGTCATCGTGATGAACGTGCTGCAGCCACGGATCATGCAGGGCGCGGTCGGCATCCACCCGATCGTCGTTCTCGGTGCGGTCCTGATCGGTTCGCGGGTCGCCGGTGTCGCGGGCGCCATCTTCGGGATCCCGGTGGCGGCCGTCATTTCCGCGTTCTTCTTCCACTTCCTCCATCGCTCGACGGGCGACCGGACGGTGGCCGGGCGAGCGGCACGCCGCTTGAGCGAGCGCGACGGCCGGCCGGTGCACGTGCCGCGCGAACCGACGCCGGGTAGCGTGGAGGACATCGACGAGGGCCCTGGGGCCGACACCGAGGGCGCCACCACGTGACCGACGACGGCACGCCAGACCTCACCCGCGAACGGGCCCGGACGGAGCGACGGGACCTCGACAAGGAGCGCGGCGAGCCGGTCGCCGGTGGCGCGGCCCGCGGCGGCCCTCGGGCCCTGGGCGTCACTCCTCGACCCTTGGGCGAGTGGACCAGTCGCCCGCGCATCCTGGTCACGAACGACGACGGCGTCGAGTCGCGCGGCCTCCTGGCCCTCAAGCAGGCGCTCGACGGGTTCGGGGACGTGACCGTCGTGGCGCCTGACACCAACCAGAGCGCCGTCGGTCATCAGAAGACCCTGATGCGCCCGCTGCGCGTGCGCGAGCGGATCCTCGGCGATGGGTCGCTGGCCTATTCCATCGATGGCTCCCCGACCGACGCGGTCAGCCTGGCCTTCCTCGGGTACTTCGGTCACGGCTTCGACCTGGTGGCATCGGGCATCAACTACGGTGCCAACCTGGGCGACGACATCACCTACTCGGGGACCGTCAGCGCGGCCATGGAGGCGGTCATCAACAACTGCCCGGCGTTCGCGATCTCGCAGGAGTACTACGAGCATCCCGATTTCGCCCTCGCCGCCGTGGCGTCGAAGACCGTGGCGCGCAACATCCTCGAACACGGCCTCTCGCGAGGCGAGCTCGTGAACATCAACGTGCCCGCCGTGCCGATCGAGGAGTGCGAGGGCTTCGAGGTCACCCGCCTCGGCAAGCGTGTGTACCAGGACCAGCTCATCGAGCGCCTGGACCCGCGCGGGATCCCGTACTTCTGGATCGGCGGGCCGCCTCCGTCGGGTCAAGCCATCGTGGGGACGGACTTCCATGCCGTGGTGAACCGCCGGATCGCGGTCACCCCCATCCACCTGGACCTGACGGGGCGACGCCTGCTGAAGCGTCTCCGCACGTGGTCGTGGCCGCTGGAGGCGGAACGACCCGCCGTCCCTGACGACAGCGAGGCCTGAGCGGCATACCATCGTCCTCCGGGGCGCGCGTCGCGTGTCGATGAGCGGCGGAGGAGACGAGCGTGGACGATCTGTCGAACATGATGTCCCAGCTGGGTGGAGCCGCCGGCACCGGTGGCGATCCGGCGGCGGCCCTGGGTGGCCTGGCCCAGGCGCTCCAGGGCGAGGGCGGTCTGGATGGCCTGATGGGCAAGCTGAGGGATGCCGGTCTGGGCGAGCAGGTCGATTCCTGGATCTCGACCGGGCAGAACCAAGGGATCGGACCGGACCAGCTCGGCCAGGCGCTCGGGCCGGACACCGTCGGGCGATTGTCATCGGGGTCGGGGATCGATATCGCGGCCCTCCTCCCGATGCTCGCGGCGTTCCTGCCCCAGATCGTCGACATGCTGACGCCCGACGGCCAGACGCCGGCCGGAGGACTGAACGGCGCGGCGGGGTCCCTGCCCGATCTCGGCGGGCTGCTCGGTGGCCTCGGCGGCATGCTCGGCGGCGCCAAGGGCGGTTGACGCAGCGAGCCTGGGCGGAGCCCGGACCGGCCCGGCTCGGACTGGCCCGGCGACGACGGGCCGGCATCGACAGACGTCCATCCGCGAGCCGACACTGGTCGGTGGTCAGGCTCGCGGCCCGACCGCATCCTGCGGCCATGGAGCACGTCGCCAGCCTCGCGGTCGCCCGGATCGAGCGGTTCCTGGAGCGGGAGCCGATCGTCTGGCTGTCCACCGTGCGCCCCGACGGCACGCCCCACATCGTCCCGATCTGGTTCTGGTGGGATGGCGAGGCGCTGCTCGTCTTCTCCAAGCCCGATGCACAGAAGGTCCGCAATCTCCGGGCTCGACCGTCGGTCATGCTCGCGCTTGGCGATGCCGACGAGGACTTCGACGTCGGGCTCCTCGAAGGCAGGGCGGAGCTGCTGGACCGGCCCACTGCCGAGCTGCTGCCGCCCGCCCACCTCGAGAAATACGCCGACCGGATGGCAGCGATCGGGCTGACGGTCGCCGAATATGCGGCGACCTACTCCCTGGTGATCCGGATCGTCCCCGACCGCTACCTCGGCTGGCACGGCCGAACGCTGCCCCTCAGCGCCCGCCGGGCCGGCGCTCCCGGGAGCTCCATCGTCGAGCCGCGTCGCGACTCGGTCGGCCAGGAGGGCGAGCCGTTCACGCCTCGGCCATCCGATGGCCCGCGGCCGGCGATCGATGGGCGACTGGCGGGCCGCCCCAGCCTGCGCGACTGGCTCGCCGACCCGCTGGTGCGAGGCTGGCGTGGGTTCAGTGCCGGGCTGCCCAGACCGAGGTCGGCCGGCGCGCTCTGATCCGCTCCCCTCGTGCCGTTGTCAGCGGCGCGGATCAGGTCGCATCCCGACCCGATGGTCAGTCGACGAGGGGCACGTCCACGACATGCTCGGACAGGAACCAGACCTGCAGCTCATGGCGTCGCAGGACGTCACCCATCAACAAGTCGTTCGAACCCCAGTCCTCGGACTCCTCGGTGGCCTTGATCGCCTTGCGCACCTTGCCGATGACGAGCTCATGGGCGGCCAGGGTCCGATCGATCATGACGGTCACGTCCTCGGCCCCGTCCGGGGGTCGCGGGATGGTGGTCAGCTCGGCCGCGTGACGCGGGTCGCCGACGGCGATGCCGCCGAGGCTCTGGACGCGCTCGGCGAGCAGGTCGATGAGCTCGTTCTGCTCCTCGGCGTGCTTGTCGAACAGGAGATGGAGCTGATAGAACGTCGGCCCGGCCACCAGCCAGTGGTGCTTCTTGTAGAGCGAATACAGGACCATCGAGTCGGCCAGGATCTCGTTGAGCCGTTGGCAGCTCTTGGACTTCGCCGCGTCGGGCAAGCCGATCGGCAGCTGCCGGAGCGTGCCGAAGCGCTGGATCTCGGGGCCCGTGGCGCGGAGCCTGGGATCGGGAGACGGCGCCGCGGACGAGCGGCCGTTGCGGCTGGAGCGGGTGACGGTCTTCGTGGCCATGGGTCGATCTCCGTGCAGGGCCGGGTGAGACCCGAGTGTGGGCGCGGAGGCATTGCCGGCGGTCCGATCAGGTCGACGCCCGCATCGCAACGGCGTTACGGCGTTCGCGGCCGCCTCGACCTAGCGCAACGTCCGAGCGGCGTACGCCTCCAGACGGCCAAGCGCCTCGGGCAGGTCGGTCCGTCCGAACCCGAGCCGGAAGTGGTTCCCCGGATGACCGAACACGGAGCCCGGCAGGAGCAGTACGCCTTCCGCTTCGACCAGGCCGGTCGCCCAGTCATCGATCCGGACCCCCGGCACGGTCAGGCGCGGAAACCCGATGGACCCGCCACGCGGCCGGACCCACTCGAACCGGTCCGCCCAGTCGGCGAAGAACCCGTCGAGGCGCTCGAGGTTCGCGGCCACGATCCCGCGCGACCGGGCCAGGATGCGTTCGCGGGCACGCAGCCCGATGAGCGCCAGGATCTCCGACGGCGCCGAGGAACAGATCGTCGTGTAGTCCTTGATCGCCATGCAGCGGGCCAGGAGGTCGCGGTCGTGGGTGGCCAGCCAGCCGATCCGCAGCCCGGCCATCGCGAACGACTTGGACATGACGCCCAGCGAGACGCCGCGCTCGAAGGCGTCGGCGCCGGCCGTGAGCCGATCCGCCTCATCGACCTCGAGGAAGCGGTAGACCTCGTCCGCCAGGAGGTGGATCCCACGCGCCATCAGCTCGCCGGTCAGCGCCGCCCACTCCGCGTGGGTCGGCATCATCCCGGTCGGATTGTGCGGCGCATTGACGACGACCAGGCGGGTCGCCGGGGTCAAGGCCCCGAGCAGGCGCGGCACGTCCAGCGACCAGCCGTCCGCCTCGTGCAGTTCGTGAAGCGTGATGTCCGCGCCGTTCGCGCGGCCGATCTCGTACAGACTCTGGTAGCCGGGCCACGGCACGACGGCGTGATCGCCCGGGCCGAGCAACACGCTCACCAGGCAGAGGATGGCCTCCTCGGCACCCGCGAACGTCAGGACGTCGTCGGGCTCGATCGTCTCGTACATGTCGGCGATCTCGCGACGCAGCAGCGGATGCCCGGTGGATTCGGTGTAGCCCAGGGTCAGGCCCTCCCACAGGCCGCGCGCCTCGTCGTCGGCGAGGGCCAGGAGGTCGGCCATCGGCACGCCCTGGACGTCGGAGGCGCACAGGACGTGCTCGACGGCGAACTCCCAGCGCGCGAAGTAGCGCTCCAGCGCGAACTCGGCGATCCGCATCGGCCCATGATGGGGCACGATGCGCGCCATGCATGAGCCCCTCGCCATCATCGGCATCCCGACCGCGCTCGGCGGGCACCTGGCCGGCATGGAGGTCGCGCCTCGCGGTCTTCGGGCGGCGGGGTTGATCGAGGCGCTGCGCGCCCGGCCCGGGCTCGCGAGCGTGGAACTGCGCGACATCGGCGACCTCCCGATCGACCCCGGCTTCCGCCCCGATCCCGATCCGCGGGCGAAGAACCGTGCGGCGATCGTCGAGTTCCTGCCGCGTGAGCGCGATCTCGTGGCGAGCGCCATGCAGGACTCGGCGGCGGGTCCACCCGGACGACCGCTGATCCTGGGCGGCGACTGCATCGCCCACGCGGGCGCGCTGTCCGGTCTTCGACTGGCGCGGCCCGGGGCGCGCTTCGCGATCGCCTGGTTCGACGCCCATGGCGACTTCAACACGCCCGACACGACGCCGTCGGGGAACGTGTGGGGGATGCCGTTCGCGATGATCTGCGGTCGGGGCGACGCCGACCTGGTGGCCGCCGCCGACGGGCCGACGGTCCGCGAGGACGATGCCGTGCTCCTCGGAGGCCAGGTGCTCGATGAGACCGAGTCGCGGATGCTCGCCGCCTCGCGCGTCGCGCACCTCGGTGCCGGCGTGCTCGGCACCGATGGCGGCCAGGCCGCGCTTCATGGGTGGGCCGAGACCGTCGCGGCCCGCGTGGCTGGCATCTACGTCGCGGTCGACATGGATTGCCTGGACGCGTCCGGTGGATGGGCGGTGACGATGCCGGAACCCGATGGACTGTCGCTCGAGACCGCCATCGGATCGATCCGAACGCTGGCGGCGGCCATGCCGGTCGTCGGCTTCGGCGCCACCGGGATCACCCTCGCCAACGGGGATGTCGCGCGGACCGTCGAGGCGGTCGCCGTGCTCGCCGAGGCCGCCCTCGGGAGCGGTCGGGGCTAGCCTTCGACGGCGACGAGCGACGCGCCGAGCTCGCGGGCCGCGTCCTCCGACGCGACTTCCGCGACCAGCAGCCAGCTCGGGTTCGCACCGGCATCCACGACGATCGCCCACGACCCGTCGTCGGCCGAGATCAGCGTCCCATCGAGATCCCCGAAGGCGGCGCCGCCGAGCTCCGAGCCGGCCGGGACGCAGCCGTCGGGGTCGCCGCAGAACGCGCCTTCGCGGAGCGTGAAGCTGGCACCGCCCGGACCCCGGTAACTGATCTCCAGCCGCCCCCCGCCGGCCAGGCGATATCGACCGGTGACGACGAACCAGCCGTCGGGCAGGACCGGGCAGTAGACCGTCCAGTCGACGGCCGCGGCGGCGTCGGCGTAGAAGTCCTGGTTCTCGGCATTGCCGCTGCAGGCGGAGGCGGAGCCGGCCGACGGCGACGGATCGTCGGTCGGTTCGCCGGTCGGATCGCCGGTCGGCTCCTCGGACTCACCCGGCTCGACGGATTCACCGGGCTCGACGCTGGCGCTTGGCTCGCTGCTGTCGCCCGGCTCCGCGGATGAGGCCGTCGAGGGTGTCGTCGACGCTTCCGGTGGGGATCCGGTCGCGGACGACCCGTCGCAGGCGGCCACTATCGCCAGAAGCACGAGCAGGATGATGGGGAGGGCCCAGCGTCGGTCGGGACGATCGCGTCCCGGCGCGGTCGAACGACGTCGCGTCACCGGCGGAGGGTAGCACGCACCAGCGCGCGGCAGGTCAGGGCGTCCAGCCCGCCGCGGGCAGGCGCAGCCGCGCGAACGAGGCCGGCTCGAGGATGGCGACCTCGGTCGGTGGGACGTCGCGGGCGATGGCCATGGCGATCCGGAGCGGCCCGGCGTGCGACACCAGCACGGTCGCGAGGCCCGCACCGACCAGGTCCCGCCACGCCTCGGCGACCCGATCGGCGAATGTCTCGGCGCGCTCGCCGTCCGGCCAGTCGATGACCGTCTCGCCGGTCGCCAGCCGAGTCGCCAGCGCCGGCTCGATCGCCGCCAGGGCCTCGAAGGTCCGTCCCTCGGCGACGCCGAAATCGACCTCGCGCCATCGGTCGTCGATCACTGGTCCCGTGCTGCCCGCGGCCTCGGCGATGACCGCAGCCGTCTCGCGGGCGCGGAGCAGCGGACTCGAGACGACCCGGATGCCGACGGGGAGTGTCGGTGCCAGGATCGATGCCAACCGCCGTGCCGCAACGCGACCGGCACCGTCGAGCGATGGATCGCTGCGCCCGCAGTAGCGCCGACCGGACCATGCGGTCGAGGCGTGGCGGACCAGGATCAGCTCCGGCACGCCCTCCTCGACCGTCATGTGCCGAGGGCTGGGTCGACGGGACCCGAGATCGCCGCCGACTCGAACGTCGCCATCCGGTCGCGAACCGCGACCGCGGCCGCCAGCAGCCCCATCGCCAGCGCTGCGCCACTCCCCTCACCGAGGCGCAACTCCAGGTCGAGGACGGGCTCCAGGCCGAGGTGTCCGAGGATGACGGCATGCCCCGGCTCCGGCGAGCGGTGCCCGGCGATGAGGCGCGGCACGATCGCCGGCTGGAGGGCGGCCGCGATCAACGCCGCCGAGCCCGTGATGAAGCCGTCCAGCACCACGGGCACGCCCGACGAGGCGGCACCGGCCAGGACGCCGACCAGGACCCCGATCTCGAGGCCGCCGATGGCGGCAAGGACGCCGATCGGGTCCGACGGATCCGGTCGGTTGACCTCGAGCGCCCGTTGGATCGCGTCGATCTTGCGTCGGCGTCCCTCGGCGTCGACGCCGGTGCCTCGACCGGTCACGAGCTCGACGTCCGTCCCGGTGAAGGCGGCGCTGAGGGCACTGGCGGCGGTCGTGTTCCCGATGCCCATCTCGCCGACCCCGAGGAGGTCGAGTCCGTCGGCGCGCAGCTCGGTCACGACGTCCAGGCCGATCCGGATCGCCTGCAGCGCCTCGGCGCGCGACATCGCGGGTCCTTCGGTCATGTCGGCAGTACCCGCGCGGATCCGTGCCTCGACGAGGCGACCACCGAGCCGCGGATGCCGGGCGACCGCCGGGATCGAGCCGACGACGCCGACGTCGACCACGATGACCATGGCCCCGATCTCGGCGGCCAGCACGTTGATCGCCGCCCCGCCGGCCACGAAGTTCGCGATCATCTGCGGGGTCACGTCGGCCGGGTAGGCGGACACGCCGCGACGGGTCACGCCATGGTCCCCGGCCGCGACGACGATCGACCGCCTCGCGACCGGCGCGTCGACTCGCCCGGTGATGCCGGCGAGCTGGACCACGAGCGACTCCAGCCCACCGAGGCTTCCGGGCGGCTTGGTCAGTCGATCGAGGTGGGTCCGGGCGGCGGCCATGGCGGCGGCATCGAGCGGACCGATGACCTCCAACGCGTCCATGAGGGCTCGCTCGTCCGACCGGGACCGGCGGTCGTCCTTCGACGCACGCGAGGCAGCGGTGGTGGTCATCGCAGCCGGACCGGCAGACCGGCCACCATGAGGACCGCCTCGTCGGCCATCGCCGCCAGGCGCTGATGCGTGATACCGACTAGGTCGCGATACGCACGAGCCCCGGCATGCATCGGCACGATCCCCGAACCGACCTCATCGCTGACGACGATCACCGGCCCGGGACGGTCGGCGATCGCATCGAGCGCATCGGCGACCGGACCGTCGAGGATGGGGTCGATCGGCGCGGGCTCGTCGCCGAGGAGCGTGCTGAGCCAGAGGGTCAGGCCGTCGATCAGCACGGGCTCGCCCGGATCTGTCCGTCGCAGCGCATCGGCGAGGTCCGGCCCGACCTCGATCGTCGGCCATGCGGCCGGCCGCTCGCGCCGGTGTCGGGCGATCCGCTCGTCCAGCTCTGGGTCACCCGGCCAGGCGGTCGCCAGGAACCAGGCGCGGCCGTCCGCGGCGAGGCGCGCGGCGGCCGCCAGACCGTACCGGCTCTTCCCGCTGCGCGTGCCGCCGAGCGCCAGGATCAGCGGGTTCGCCACGTCGTCCTCCCCGAGGGGGTGCCGCGACCGCAGACCGGCATCACGGGGCCGCGATCGCGCAAGCGGCGAGCGTGGCGGCGAAGGCCAGCTCCACGCCCGCCCCGAGGCCGTCGCCGTCGAGCTGACCGCGTGTCGCCACGATCGCGCGGCCGACGAGCAGGCCGACGATGGCGCCGCTGACTGCGCCGACCGCGGGGATCGCCGAGCCCGCGATGAGCGCCGTCGCGGCCACGATCGCGACGGCCGACGCGACGGCGACGACCACGTTCCTCGTCCCGATCCGCTCCATGAACCAGGCGCCCAGGCCGCTTGCGGCGGCGCGATCATCCACCGTCGCCGCGACGACGACCGGTACGACCCGCGACACGGTCCCGGCCACGACGCACGCGACCGCCGCCAGGACGGGACCCGCGGATGCGAGGCTCGCGAGGGAGGCGACCTGCGCGGCCAGGACGAGGGTCAGCGCGACCGCGCCACCCGGACCGATGGCCGGATCCTTGCGTGCGTGGTCCGCGCGCGCGCGATCCGCCACGAGCAGCGCGTCGGCCGTGTCGGCGAGGCCATCGAGGTGGAGGGCACCCGACACCAGGGCCATGACCGCGACCGCCGCGACGGCGGCCAGGAGCGGCTCGGTCCCACCCAACGCCATGACCGGGATCGCCCCAGCGATCCCGACGAAGGCCCCGACCAGCGCGAAGGCGGACGCCCCGGAGAGGTCAGCGCCGGCCGCGCCCACCGGCAGCCGGGTCAGGAGGGCGAACGCGGCCTGGACCTCCCCGACGATCCGTCTCGAACGCCCCGCCAATCCTGTGCCGATGGTCGTCGTCGCGTCGTCCACGTCAGGCCGCACCGACCGGCAACCGGACGAGGGCCGGGTCGACGCCGAAGACGTCCCGGATGTGGCGATCGTCCAGCGTCTCCGCCGGCGGCCCGTCGGCGACGATCCGGCCGCCACGCATGACCGCGATCCTCGGGAAGAAGTGCGCGGCCAGGGCCAGGTCGTGCAGGACCGCGACGATCGTCGTGCCGTCGCGCTCATTGAGGTCGACGAGCAACTCCATCACGTCCACCTGGTGCCGGATGTCCAGGTGGGCGGTCGGCTCGTCGAGCACCAGGATCGGTGCCGCCTGGGCGAGGGCGATCGCGATGAAGACCAGCTGGCGTTCACCCATCGACAGCTCTCGCGCGTCGCGATGGCGGAGGTGGCCGACGCCGACTCGGTCGATCGCGGCCGTGACGGCGGCCCGGTCGACCGGACGAGGACCGCCGAGCGGCGGCTCGTGCGGCAGGCGCCCCAGCCCGACCACGTCGTCGACGCGCATCTCGAACGGCAGTTGTGCGAGCTCCGGCACGACCGCGATCGCGCGGGCCACGGCCCGGCGGTCGAGCGACCCGATGGGAACCCCACCGTGCCGGATCTGCCCGGAGCGCGGGGTGAGCACACCCGTCAGGGTGCGCAGCAGGGTCGACTTGCCCGCGCCATTGGGACCCACCAGCGCCAGTCGCTCGCCGGCCACCACCGCGAGCTCGAGCTCGGTCAGGATCGTCCGCACGCCGTAGCCGACGGTCACGGCCGACGCGGCCAGGATCGGATCCGCGATCACAGCTCGTATCCGGATCGGGTGCGGGCAAGCAGGAACAGGAAGAACGGCGCCCCCACGAGCGCCATGACCACCCCGACCGGGACATCGCCCATGAGCCGCGCGACGAGGTCGGCGGCGGACAGGAGGACGGCCCCGAAGATCG
Source organism: uncultured Chloroflexia bacterium (assembly GCA_963778645.1). GTDB lineage: Bacteria > Chloroflexota > Limnocylindria > Limnocylindrales > CSP1-4 > SPCO01. The sequence continues at coordinate 681,549 of CAVZVH010000026.1, read as the reverse complement.
CCGAGAGCGGCACGAGTCGGCGCGCCGTCGGCCCGACGAGGAGCCGGACCACGTGTGGCACGACGAGCCCGACGAAGCCGATGAGCCCGCTGATGGCCACGGCCGCGGCGGTCGCCATCGACGCCAGGCCGAGGAGGATCCGTCGTTCGCGCCTGACATCGAGACCCAGGTGGCTTGCGGCGGTGTCGCCGAGCAGGAACCCGTCGAGAGTCCGGGCGCGCAACGCGAGCAGCAGGCATGCCCCCAGGATCAGCGGGGCCGCCACGGCCAGCCTGGTCCACGACGAGCCGCCGAGTCCGCCGAGCAGGAACGAGAAGATCTGCCGGAGATTCGAGCCAGACACGTACATGGCCATCGTCAGCAGCGCCGCCAGCACCGAACTGATCGCGTAGCCGGTGAGGAGCAGGCGGGTGAGGCCACCGGCCGCACCGGAGCCTCCGACGCGAAGGACGAGATAGGCGGTCGCCAGAGCGCCCAGGAACGCGAGCCCGTGGAGCAAGCCGAATTCGACGACGACGAGTCGGACGGGGATGAGGACCGCGATGGCCGCGCCAAGGGCCGCGCCCGACGCGGTGCCGAGGATGTACGGGTCGGCCAACGGGTTCCGGATCAGCCCCTGCAACGTGGCACCCGCCACGGCCAGGCCGGCCCCAACGACCATGGCGGTCAGCACCCGCGGCACGCGCAGGTCCCAGACGATCGTCTCGGTGGCCGCCGACCACGTGCGCCCGAGGTCGAGGCCAAGCGTCCGGTAGAGGATGACCCCGATCGTATCGTCCGGGCCGATCCGGGCCGAGCCCAGCGTGACACCGGCGACGACCAGGACGGCAAGCGCCGCGAGCCCGGCGACGGCGATCAGGCCCGGCCGCGCCCGAAGGCGATCGGCCAGGCCGAGCGCCCCGAGATCGGTGGAGAAGGCCGTCACGGACATCGCCGCTCCCCTACGGCGCCGGTGGGAGGTCGAGGTCGGGGTACATCCCGAGCGCGAGGTTGCGCAGGCCGGTCGCCAGACGCGGCCCCGGACGGGTGATCTCGGTGTCCACGACGGGGCGGATGTCGCCGTTCCTGACCGCGGTCAGCACGGCCCATCCATTCCGCTTCGAGATGACCTCGGCGGTCGGGGCGTAGAACGCGTTGACCCCGACGATGATGATCTCGGGATCACGCTCGATCAGGGTCTCGAGCGGGATCTCGTACGTCGACGCATCTCCCAGGATCACGTCGACACCGAGCAGGCCGACCATCTCCGCCACGAACGACCCAACGCCGGGGGCGTAGATCTGGCCGGTCGAATCGATGTAGCCGACGTCGTACAAGACGCGGGGCTTGGCCCCGGATGCGGCCGCAGCGGCGGACGTCGCATCGGCGATCATGCCGATCTCGGTCCGCATCCCGGCGGTGATGGCCCGGGCCTCGTCGGCATGGCCGACGGCGGTCCCGATGAGCTCGATGTCCTTGTAGACGCCCTCGACGGACGGCGCGTACACGACGAGGACCGCGATGCCGAGCGATCGGAGCTGGGTGATCGATTCGGGCGGGGTGAATCCCTCGCCGCCCGCGATCACGAGGTCAGCGCCGAGGCTGACGATCTGCTCGACGTCGACCGATCCGAAGGCGGCCACGTCCGGCAGCGGCGCGGCCTCCGCCGGGAAGTCGCTGCCGTCGTCGGTGGCCACGACGCGGTCACCAGCGCCGATCGCGAACAGGATCTCGGTGTTGGCGGGCGTGATCGACACGACCTTCCGTGGTTGGGCCGCGATCTCGACCGCGGTGCCCTCGTCGTCCGTCAGGTTGATCGGGAACGCCGGCACCGGGCTGGGTGACGGTGTGGCCGGTCCGACGGTGGCGAGGGCGGTGCTCGGACTGGCCGCGGGCGTGGAGCTCGGTGTGGCCGCCGCCCCCGTGCACGCGCCGAACAGGAGCGCGGCGAGCGCAACGAGCGGCAGCCATAGGCGGATCGAGGATCGAGGAGTGGACACGCGAAGAGCCTCCGGACGGTGGGGGAGCGCGAGGGCCGCGAAGAATCGCGAAACCCCTCGCTTCGTGTTCGAAGGGAGGGGTCTATCCGGTGGAACGCACGGTCCTGCCTACCTTTCTCTCGAAGGTTCGAGCAATGCACCGTGGGTCGGCGACCGGACTTCCGCCCCCGAGAGGGCGGTCACCGTAGCGGGACTGTGCCGGAATCGCACCGGCTTCGCGACCACGCGGCGTGGATCTGGATTGCGATCCGAGGGTAGCACAGGCCGACCGCCGGAAGCCGCCGACCATCCCCCGATAAGCGACCGATAAGCGTGGCCTGCGACGATGGGCGCCTCGCCTCCGCCCGCCGTCTGCCACCGCCGGGGGAGGTCCGACATGGTGGAGCATCGATGGCTGCGGGCGATCGGTCCGGGCGTCGTCGCGCTCGGCGCGATGGTCGTCATCGGTTCATCGACACAGGCGGCTCGGGATCGTGCGTGGGCGCCGCTGGCGTGCGAGGGCGGTGCCATGGCCCGGGTGGTCGCCGCGGGCGAGTCGGATGCGCCGGCACTGGCGGACCTTGGCAGCGGGGCCTGGATGCGCCTCGATCCGACCCTGGACGCCGACGGAGCCCTGACGGGTCAGCGCCTGTCGATGGGTATCCACGAACGCGGGTCGGCCAGGGTCATGGAGCTGCCGGCCGAATCGTTCGCAGCGGGTCCGTTCGGCCGCCTGCTCCTCGTCGGCGCCGATGACGGCACGGCGTCGCGGCTGTTCACGATCGACGTCGCGACCGGCTGCACGTCGTCGATCGGCGAGGAGTCCGATGTCGTCCGGCGGGCCACGATCAACCCCGCGGGCGACACCGCCTACGAGCATCGCGTCGATCGGGCGTCGCGGGCGGATCTGGGCGTCTGGCGGCGACCACTCGACGCGTCACGTCCCGCGTCGCCGGTCCTCGATCCACTGCACGCGGACGCTCGGTTCGGACGGACCTGGTCGACCGAGTTCACCTGGTCCGTCGACGGCCACCGTCTCGCCATCCAGGCATGCGGCGACACGGCCTGCCGGACGCGCGTGGTCGATCCGGCCCAGGGCGACCGGCCGGCTCGCCTGGTCGCCGATCCGGCCGATGGACCGCTCGTCGGTCTGGTCGGGCGTCACCTCGTCACCTACGCCGCGTGCCGCGGCCTCCCCTGCCCGATCGTGTCCGTGGACATCGACTCGGGCGATCGGACGCTGGTCAGCGTGGCGGCCGGTCTCGCCGTCCTCACCGGCGCAGGCCGGGACGCGCGCCTGGTCCACGAAGCCGCGGGCCCGTCCGGCCGGCACCTGCGATCGGTCGCGCCCGACGGGCGCGGCGAGGCCGACCTGGGCACGATCCCGACCGGCCTGCGACTCATGACCGATGCGACTCGAACCGGGACCGGCACCCGCCTGCCTGCCGGATGGGTCCTGCTCTCGCCGGACGGCCGGCTGCCGCTTGGTCCGACCTCGGCGGGCCCGCGGCTCATCCTCCGCCATGTCCCGGACGGTCGGTCCGTCTCATTCGACGAGGTGACCCGGTGAACGCAACGACCCGTTTCCCCATCAAGCGCCGCGCCGCCGGCCGGTCGCTCGCGGTCGCCTTGACGATGGTGGCGGTCCTCGCTTCGACGGCGGCGGGACACGGCCCCGACCCGGTTCTGGGCGGACCACTGTTTGCCCAGAACCAGGCGCTCCTCTTCGACTGGCGCTCCGGCGCTGCCCCGCCGGCCGCGATCAAGACGGCCATCAAGGCGGCCGCCGCCGATGCGTCGACGACCCGGGCGTCGAAGGCCGCGACGTTTGCCTACGACGCGGACGGGACCAACCCGATCGGGTACGGCCTCGGCGCCACCTGCGGCCCCAACGGCATCGCGTGCTTCACTCGTGACGCCCCCGACGGCTTCACGATGTGGTTCCGGGAGCAGGGCCACCGGTTCGATTGGGGCACGCTCAAGTGGTGTCAGTCGTACGCCAACCCGCCCAACGGTTGCTTCGACGTCGAGACCATCGCGCTCGACGAGTTCGGGCATGTCGAGATCCTCAATCACCACGTGAACTACGCCGATGAGCGCGACTACGAGGATGCGGTCGTCCAGACCGTGTCGCGCGCCAAGCCGGAGCGCGGTTGGAACATGCACCGCTTCGGGCGGTGCGACGTCGCGACGCTCCAGCGCGAGTACGACGTGCCGAACACGACCGCGAAGTACTCGACCTGCCTCGACCTGTCGACGACGTTGACGGTCGCGGCGTCGCCGACGTCGGTCGCATACGGCGGCACCACCACCCTGACCGCCACGCTCAAGGTCGCGGATGTCGCCGCCTATGAGCGGCTTCGTGGCAACCCGGTCTCGGGCCGGACGGTCAGCCTGCAGCGGCGCGCCCCGGGCGCGACCACCTGGATCGCCGTCGGAACGATGGCCGTGGGCGGCTCGGGCACGTACAGCCTCGCGATCAAGCTCCAGTCCCCCACCGAGTTCCGGGCCAGCTTCAAGACGCCCACCGACGAGGGCCTGAACGGCGACACGTCGCCCGTGGTCACCGTCGCCGTCGGTGGCTGCTCCGCCCCACCCTGCCCGCTGGTGGCGCCACCCGCCGCCCTGACTCTGCGGCCAGGGTCGTGAAAGGAGACACCCAGTGAGCGGCTCGCCCATGCGCCCCCTGATCGCGGCCCTGGCCATCGTCCTCGCCGCCTGTGGGCCCGGTTCGACGGCGCCGCCGACGGCGAGCGACCCGCCGCCCGCCTCACCATCGCTGGCGACCCAGGCTCCGTCGGCCGCGCCGCTCGGATCCGCGATCGGGTCACCGCGCACGGCACCCGTCCCGCCCGACGCCTCGCTGGCCGCCGAGGGTGGGGATCCGGTGGTCGGCCAGCTTGGCTCCTTCACCTGGGGTGACGGCGGGTCGGACAGCCCGTGGTTGCCCGGTGCCGCGATCGCGGTCGGGGCCGGGGAACCCCTGTCCGTGACGCTCGCCGATACCACGCCCGTGGGGTCGTGGAGGGCCGTCCGAGCGCCGGCCGGATCGACGACCGGGGCCGGCGCCATCGCGACCGGCGAAGGGTCCGGCAGGATCGGGTTCGCGATCGCCGAACCCGGACGCTGGACCGTGGCCGTGACGATCGGCTTCCTCGACGGCGGTTCGGCGACCTGGTACTGGCAGCTCGATGTGACGTGACTGCCGGAGCGGCGATCGGCGTCATGCCACGACCGATGGCACACTTCGTCGCGCCATGCGACCCGTCGCGTTCCGGCCGCTCGTCGCCACGCTACTCCTACTCGCCATGCCGCTCGTCGGTGGCTGCGCCGCCGGCGAACCACGGGCGGCGCGGCTGGAGGGGCTGCTCCTCCTCACTGGCGACACGAATGCGACCGGCCTTCGGACGTGGCGCGGCGATGACGACGCCGGCGGCGGTGAGCCCGTGGACGTACCGGATCGCACGACGTGGGTGGCGGCCGGACGCGCCGACGTCCTGGTCGTGAGCGTGGACGACGGCACGCTCCGGATCAGCGATCCGATCCGAACGGACGTGGCGCCGACATGGCGCTCGCCCGAGGCGACCCTCGTGTCCGGCGACGAGGCCGTCGGCCCCTGGTATTTCCCGTCGTGGGATCCGGAGGGCGGCCGTCTGGCGGCGCTCGCCGGCGCCCTCGACGCGGACCCGCGCCTGACATTGATCGATCCCTCGGTCGGGACCGCGTTCGAGATCGACCTCGGCCAGCCCGTGGCCGCCGCGCCGCCGACCTGGGTCGGGGACGACCTGGTCGCGGTGGTGACTGGTCCGGACGACGCGCCGACATCGCTCCTGGTGGATACGACGACGGGTGACGTGACGCCCGGCCCGTCAGGGGCTCGGCTCTTGGCGACATCCGCCGATGGCCGGACGCTGGTCGCGGCCGAGCCAGGCGACGAGCCCGTCATCATCCGGTCCACCACGGCATGGTTGGAGGATGGTGGCGCGATCGTCGCAAGCATCACCCCACCCGACGATGCCGTCGCCGCGACATCGATGGCACTCGATGCCACGGGTGACCGACTGGCCGTGGCCTGGCTCGAGTCGGGCGGCGCGATCCGGATCGAGTGCTTTGACGGATCGCTGGACTGGCGCCGCGTGGCGGGACCGTCCGCCGATGACGCCGTTGGAGCCGTGCTCGCCTGGTTCCGCTGACGCCTCGTCAGCGGGCGCGGGTCAGGCGGTGGGGATCGCCTCGGCGGTCGCCGAGAAGATGGAGACCTGGGCCTCCTCGGGCAGCATGACCCCCATGACCTTCTGGAGTGTCAGGAGATGGACGCACGATCCCCAACTCTCGAAGTAGTGGCAGGTGCATCGCCACTGACCGGCGTCGAGACTGACGTGATGCGTATCGTTGTCACCCCGGAAGGTGAGCGACAGTCGATCGATGGTCATTCGATCGAGCTCTCGCGCGTAGCGATTCGCCTTCTCGACCTTGCCGATCAGGGAACTGTGCATCGCGGTGCTACCTCCGTCGCCCCCGCTGGGAGCGCTCACGGGGCCGCCGTCCGGTCATGCACCTCGACCGGTGATGGCGGTCGTGTGACCACAGGGTACACCTGCCCCGGCCGCGGGTCACCCCCAGAAAATCGTCACGTCCGGGACCCGACCTTGGACGACATCACGGCGCGTTCGTACCCTCCCGGCCGAAATCGTCCTCCAGGCGGATGACGTCATCGAGCTCCGGCGTGGAGACCTCGATGAGCTCGCACCGCTCGATGGCCTCGTAGCGATGGATGCGGCCGGTCGGCACCCGCCGGTGGCTGCCCGGACCCAGTTCCTCCTGGCCGATGACCCCGTCGTCCGATTCCAGCGTCAGGCGCAGCCGGCCCGACATGACCAGGATCGTCTCGTCCTTGATCTCGTGCCGTTGCAGCGACAGTCGCCGGCCTGTCTCGATGACCAGGATCTTGCCGACGTACCGATCGGTGTGGGCCCAGATGAGCTCGTGCCCCCACGGTTTGTCGACTCGGGTCGCCGACCCGCTCTCCGCTCCGCTCCCGGACGTCACGAGCCGCGGACGAGCCGTTCCCCGGCCGCCAGCATCGCGTCGCGCGTCGTCGCCGAGATCGCCTCCACGTAGACCCGGACGAGTGGTTCCGTGCCGGAGGTCCGGACGAGCAGCCACGAGCCGTCTGCGACGTAGAACTTGGAGCCGTCGTTGGTGTCGAGCGTGATGCTCCGGGTCACGGGCTGGCCGGCCAGTTCGGCCGGTGCCTGGTCGCGCAATTCGACCAGCAGCCGCCGCTTCGTCTCCGGGTAGTCGTTCCGCGCGACGTGGACATCGACCCGCGTGTACCACGACGGACCGGCGATCTCGTGGAAGTGCTCGATCGCCTTCGACACCGGCCAGCGCCCGGCGGCTCGCTCGCGGAGGAACAGGTCCAGCAGCATCAGGTCGGCATAGATCCCGTCGCGCTCGGGCAGGTGCATCCCGAACCCGAATCCGCCCGATTCCTCGGCGCCCATCATGGCGCCGGTCTCGATCATCTTCGGGCCGATGTACTTGAAGCCGACCGAGGTCTCGAAGGTCTCGATGCCATATCGCTGGCCGAGACGCTCCGCCATCGAGGTGTTGTTGACGCTGATGACGACGGGCTGACGCAGGCCGCGGTACTCGGCCAGGTAATACATGAGGAGCCCGGTCACCTGGAGCTGGTGGATGAACGTGCCCCGCTCGTCGGCGGCGCCCGCCCGGTCGGCATCGCCGTCGAGCAGCAGGCCGAGGTCGTACCCGCCACCGGCCAGCATGCCCAGCGCTTCGTCGACGTTGGGCCGGATGGGTTCGGGGTTGACGCCACCGAAGTAGGGGTTGCGTTCCTGGTGGATCTCGGTCACGCGGATCGCGCCTCCGGCGAGCAGGCGACTGATCCAGCCCGAACCGGCGCCCCACATCGGGTCGACGAGGACGTGGGCGTCGGCCGCCTTCAGGGCGTCGACGTCGATCGTCCGCCGCAGGTACCGTTCGTAGCCCGTGAATGGGTCGAATCGCTCGACCAGGCCCGCGGCCTCGGCGTCTGCGCAGCGGTCGGCGTTCGACCGGGTGACCGCCGTTCTCCGCGAGTCGGGCCTCGATCGCCTTGAGGACGTCCGGCCCCGCGGCCGATCCGGTCGGTGCCTTGACCTTGAATCCGTTGTCGACCCACGGGTTGTGGCTGGCCGTGATGACGATGCCGGCCGCGGCACCCCGCTCGACCACCTCGTACGAACTCATCTGGGTCGGCACCGCGTGCTGCGCGATGACCACGCCGATGCCGTGCGCGACCAGGACTTCCGCGGCCGCATCGGCGAAGTGTTCCGAGGCGAACCGCCGGTCGAACGCGATGACGACGCCCTTCGCCTGTTCGCCGCGCTCGACGACATAGTGCGCCACGCCGTCTGCGCATCGGCGGACGTTCTCGAACGTGTAATCGTCCGCGATCCGGGCCCGCCAGCCGTCGGTGCCGAACACGATGGTGGTGGGCGCCGCCGCCCCGGTCGTGGTGGTCACGTCATCCTCCCGGTTCGGAGCATCGCTCGATCAGCTCGCCGATGCGCCGGGCGTCGGCCGCGGCCCCGTGAAGCACCGCGATCGGCTGCGTCGCGGTCATGCTACCGCGCTCCAGCGGGGCGATGACGCCGAGGCGGCCGCCCATCCGGCGAACGATCAGGTCGTCGGCATCCACCGTGACGGTCTCGCCCGCCTGCACGACCGCGCCCGTCCCGCGCGACCCGAGCGCAGCGAGGAGCGCCGTCCAAGAGCCGAGGTCTGACCAACCGACGTCCATCGTGGCCATCAGGACGCGACCGTCGCGGGCGGCGCCCTCCATGACCGCGAAGTCGATGGACATGGCCTTCTGGATCGATTCGTACGCCCGCTCCAGCATCGAGGGCGAGGCGACCATCGGCCCCAGTGTCTGGACGAGGCCGGTGTACCGCTCCAGGGCGGACCTGATGGCCCGACGTCGCCACAGGAACATGCCGGCGTTCCAGGCGATCCCGGTCTCGAGTTGGAGCTGTTCGGCGCGCGCCGGGTTCGGCTTCTCCTCGAAGGCGCGCACCGGGAACGCGCGCAGCCCGGCGATATCCTCGCCGCGGTCGGCGGCCGGCAACAGGTAGCCGAATTCGGTGGCTGGTCGGTCGGCCAGCACGCCCAGTGTCACGAGCGGGTCGTCGATGCCGAAGGCCCCGGTCGCGAGGTCGTCGGCGGCCGCCCGCAGCACATCGCGAAAACCGTCCTCGCGTTCGATGGTCTGGTCGGCCGGCAGGACGATCATCACCTCGTCGGCTGGGCGATCGATGGCCAGCGTGGCCAGGGCGATGGCGGCCGCGGTATTGCGTCCGAGGGGCTCGTTCAACACGGACACGTCGGGGAGTTGTTCGCGGACCAGCCCCTCGTAGCGCCGATCGGTGACGACCGTGATGTCGTCGGTCAGGGGGCGCAGCCGCGCAGCCGTCGCCTGCAGCAAGGACTCCGGTCCGAGCAACGGCAGGAACGGCTTTGGTCGTTCGGGGCGGCTGAGCGGGTGCAGCCTGGTTCCGCCACCGCCGGCCATGATGACGCCGTACATGCGCCGCTCATTCTAGGGGCGGGGCGGCGGCCGCCGAGGCTGCGTCCGAACGGTCAGTCCGAGACCAGGACGTACTTGCCTTCCCAGACGACCTTGCGGGTCCGCTCGTGGTACTGGCCGAAGACCTTGCGGAAGGACGCGATCGACATGTAGCGGTACTTCCATGGGTCCCGCGAGCCCGGACCGAGCGGCCCATGGACGTAGAACCCGTGGATCGTCCGACGGTCGCTGATCGGGTCGCGGCTGGACCGGTAGCCGAGCACGACCCAGGCATGCGTCCCGTGGTGGACGGTGATCCCGACCGGATGGTTCGTCCGGTCGATCGCGTCGGCGATGGCATTGATCGCGGCGGTCTTGGACGTGTGGGCCCGCCACTGGTATGGCTGGAACGTGTATCGCCGGAGCGCCCACGCCCAGCCCTGGACGTCGTTGCCGGCGGTCCGATACCGATACCGGTTGTGCTTGCGGATCTGGAAATAGAGGCTCTTCTGGCGCGAGAAGCTCGTGTTCGACGTCCGGCTGATGAGGTTCCACATCGACTGCGCGGCGGCCGGGACGCACCAGGTGTTCCGGTACTGCCGGACGACGGTGCTTGAGCGGTACAGGTTGATCGCGTACGGCTCGGGGGCCGGCGGCGGCTCCGGGGTCGAGGTGGGTTCGGGCGTCTCGTCGTCGTCGTCGTCCGCCGGAACGGTCGCCGGCGTGGGGGTCGGGTCGGCGGCGAGGGCCGGCAGCGGGAGGATGGCGATGGCGGCCGCGGCCAGCACCATCGCCCGAAGGACGGCGGTCAGGCGCGCGCGCGGGTCTTGGGGGGGCTCTGCGAGTCGCATGGCATCCGGTGAGCGGGCCACCCGACGATCGGGCGAACTCGGTTCAAGTATCGCGCACGGCGAACGTCGGAGCAGGACCCGATGGTCCGTGAAGTCATGGGACCGGATGGTCCGGTGCGCCGGCGCACAGCATTACAACGACATTGCAATCGGGGAATCCGGCCGGGCTTAGAAGCTCGGTGGCGTGAGGCAGAACAGCACGCTGACCGGCACCTCGCCGCGGTTCATGTTCCAATGCGGCAGGCGCGATGGGAACGTGATGGCATCGCCCTCGCGCAGGACGTAGTGCTCGTCGCCGACCCACAGGTCGAGCACGCCCGCAAGGATCACCACGACCTCCTCGTCCGAATCGTGGGTATAGGGCTCCTCGCCGGTCCCGCCGCCCGGCTCGATCGTCGACATGATCACCTGCAGGCGACCGGCCATGTTCGAGGTGAGGAACTCGTCGACGGCCTGGAGACCCGGGTAGGCGACCCGGCGCCGCGCCTCGCGCCGGACGACCCGGCCGCTGACCGGCTCCTCGGCGAAGAGCTGCGCGATCGAGAGGTCGAGCGCGCGGGCGATCCGCTGGACGGTGGCGATGGACGGGCTGGTCACGTCGCGCTCGACCTGCGACAGGAAGCTCTCGGTGACCCCGGCCCGGGCGGCCACCTCCCGGAGCGTGCGGCGACGCGCCTGGCGGAGCGCCCGGATGCGCGATCCGAGCTGCAGGTCCGTCTCCATGTCCCCTCCCGGCCAATGGACTGTTCGGCGACTGAAGTATAGGTTCAGATGGTCGCCGTCGGCGTTCCGGCGAACCATCGGATCGTGCGAGATTCACAGGAACGGCGCGTTGACGAGGCTGCCCTTCGCCCGTACCATCCGTGCCACCTGTAGCGATGCTACAGGGAGTGCTCAGCGCCCGATCGTCCGCCCCCGAGGACCGCCGTTGACCGCCTCCCTGACCCCAGACTCGAGCGCCACGCACCAGGCGCCGTTCACGGGCGCGCCCGGATCGATCCCCGGCCTTTCGGCGAACGGCATCCCCGATGTCGAGATCCTCGAGGTCACCAAGCGCTTCGGCGACGTGACCGCGGTCGACCGGATGACCCTGCGCATCGCACGGGGCGCGTTCTACAGCCTGCTGGGACCGTCGGGCTGCGGCAAGACGACCACCCTCCGGATGATCGCCGGCTTCGAGCAGCCGACCGAGGGTGAGATCCTCCTGGATGGCAAGCCGATCGCCGGCGTCCCTCCGTACAAGCGCAACGTCAATACCGTGTTCCAGCACTACGCGCTATTCCCTCACATGGATGTCGCGCGCAACGTGGGCTACGGCCTTCGCCAGACGAAGGTCGGCAAGAGCGACGAGGATCGGCGCGTCGCCGAGGCATTGTCGCTCGTTCGGCTGGGCGGCTATGAGCGACGCCGGACATGGGAGATGTCCGGCGGACAGCAGCAACGCGTCGCGCTGGCCCGGGCGCTCGTGAACCATCCGACGGTGCTGCTCCTGGACGAGCCACTCGGCGCGCTGGACCTGAAGTTGCGCAAGGAGATGCAGCTGGAACTGAAGGCCCTGCAGCGCGAGGTCGGGATCACGTTCGTGTACGTGACCCATGACCAGGAGGAGGCGCTGACGATGAGCGACGTCATCGTCGTCATGCGCGACGGACTCATCCAACAGATGGGCGGACCGACCGAACTCTATGAGCGGCCCGTGAACCGATTCGTCGCGGACTTCATCGGGACGTCGAACTTCATGGACGCGTCGGTCCTCGAGGCCGATGGCAACGACGGACGCGCGACGGTCCGGACCGACCGCGGGCTCGTGCTGCGTGGACACATCACCGACCGGACCCTCAGTCTCTCCGCCGGTGACGCCGTGACGGTCATCACGCGACCGGAGCGGCTCGAGGTCATCGCGGCGGCCGGTTCGGGAGAGGCGCCCCCCGGCAGCACCCAGGTCGAAGGGCGGATCCATCAGGGAACGTATCTCGGCGATCAGACGGAATATCGGATCGCCACCGAACGGCTGGGCGAATTGATCGTCCGACATCAGAATGCAGCGGGCGCCGGGGGCGCCCTGGGGGTCGGCCCGGGCGATCGCGTGATCGTCCGGTGGAAGGAAGAGGCCAACCTGGTCCTGGCGGGCTAGGTCCGGATAGCGCATCCGCTGACGCGGATCGGAGGAGGCAACACCGTGGCTGATCAGGATCTCGACGCGATGCTGCGACGGATGTCGCAGACCAGGGTCAATCGGCGCGGGTTTCTCGCGGCCGCCGGCCTGACCGGTGCGGCGGCGGCTCTCGCGGCCTGCAGCAGCGGTGGGACGACGAGCGCCGCCCCGAGCAGTTCTGGGGCGGCGCCGTCCGCCGCGGCCTCAGGCGCCCCGTCGGCTGCCGCCAGCGCGGTCGCGGCGGGACCCATCGAGAAAGAACTGTTCATGTACAACTGGGCCTTGTACATCGACCCGGAGAACTACAAGGCGTTCCAGGCGGAATTCGGGGTCGACACGTTCCAGTACGACACCTATGAGAGCAACGAGGAGCTCCTCGCGAAGCTCGAAGGCGGCGCCGGCGGCTACGACATCGCGTCGCCGACGGCCGAATACCTGCCGGGCATGGTCCAGGAGGGCTTCATCCAGAAGCTCGATCTGGCCCGGATCCCCAACGTCAAGTACATCAACGAGAAGTTCAAGAAGCTCTGGTGGGATCCGACAGACGAATATCACGTGCCGAAGGACTGGGGAACGACCGGCATCCTGTACCGCGGCAAGCTCGTTCCGAATCCGCCGCAGTCGTGGGCCGAGTTCCGCGACTACGTGAAGGGTGAGGGGTCGGGCAAGACCGTGTTCGTGAAGTCGATGGGCGACGTGATGGTCTTCCCGCTCAAGATGCTCGGCTACTCGCTCAATTCGGTCGACCAGGCCGAGCTCGAGGAGGCGCGCCAGGTCCTGCTCGACGTGGCGCCCCACATCCTGGCTCTCGACTCCGACAAGTACGGCGACAAGCTCGCGTCGGAAGAGGCGAACATCGCCCTCGGCTGGACGGGCCCGCTGTTCCAGGTCCTCGCCACGGACGAGACGGCCGACGCCGGGTACGTCGTGCCCAGCGAAGGGTCGCTGTTCTGGCTCGACACGTGGGTCATGCTCGCCGGCGCGCCGCACCCGAACGCCTCGTACGCGTTCCTCGACTTCATCCATCGGCCGGATGTCCAGGCCAAGGAGACGAACTACAACGGGTACGCCACCCCGAGTGACGAGGCGAAGAAGCTCGTCGACCCGGCGGTCCTCGCGAACGCCGCGGTCTTCCCGCCGGATTCGCTCTTCGACAAGCTCGAAGGCGCTCAGGACACGTCGGGCAACAATCAGCGCAACGACATCTGGGAGGAGTTCCAGCAGAAGATCGGCGGCTGATCGCCGACCGATCCGGCCGAACGGGTCGCCATGACCGGCACGGCGCGCGCGGAGCCAGGGACGGGGTCGACGGGCGATCGATTCCGCTCACGGTTGCTGACCACGGTCCTGCTGTTACCGGCAGGGCTGTGGTACATCCTGCTCCTGGTCATGCCGCTGGCGATCATCGTGATCTTCTCGTTCGGCACCCGTGCCAGGAACGGCGGCTACGAGCCAGGATTCGTCTTCGACAACTATCTGCGCGCGATCGACAAGTCCGAACCCTTCGTCACCAGCCTGCAGATGTCGATCGCCGGGACCATCGGTTGTCTCCTGGTCGGCCTGCCCCTCGCCTACTTCCTGGCGACCCGGGCCGGCCGACGCAAGGGCCTCCTGGTCCTCCTGCTCGTCATCCCGTTCTGGACGAGCTTCCTCATCCGGACCTATGCCTGGCTGATCATCCTCGGCCCGGGCATCGGTCTGGCCGGCCAGCTCCAGGACGTGACCGGTGTCGAACGCGTCCAGATCCTCGGCACACCGATCGCGGTCCTGATCGGCCTGGTCTATGGCTACCTGCCGCTCATGGTGTTCCCGCTGTATGTGACCCTGGAGCGGATGGACCGGACCCTCATCGAGGCCTCGAAGGATCTCGGCGCGGGTCGCTGGGCCACGTTCCGCCAGATCACGCTGCCGATCGCCATGCCGGGGGTCGTCACCGGCAGCATCCTCGTGTTCATCCCGATGATGGGCGAGTACGTCATCCCGCAGATCCTCGGCTACGGGCGGACGTACCTCATGGGCAACGCGCTTGTCGCGGACTTCCTCGAGGCACGCAACTGGCCGTCCGGATCCGCCCGGGCCGTCTTCCTCATCATCATCATGATCGTGACGATCGCGGCGTACCTGTGGTTCGTGAACCGTGGCCGCAAGACCCGTGAGGTCAGCGTCCTGTGACCGCGCCCGCTGTCACCGCGGACACGCCCCGCACGACCGGCCGGCCAGCCGTCCAGCGGCGAGCGGATCGGTGGGCCGGTGTCGTCGAGGGTTACTTCCGCCTCCACACCGCGCTCGTGTACACGTTCCTGTACGTGCCGATCGTCATCGTCGTGATCTTCGCCTTCAATGACACCTCGACTTCGACCAACCGCTGGGGCGGGTTCACGCTGCGCTGGTTCGACGTCGCGCTGAACGACAACGTCGTCCAGAACGCGCTGCGCAATTCGTTCGTGATCGCGGTCCCGAACGCGCTCCTCGCGACCGCTTTCGGGACCATGGCGGCGCTCGGGCTCCAGCGGGTCGGCAGGCGGCTCCGGCTCGCGTTCGACACGCTCACCTACATGAGCGTCATCGTTCCGGAGATCGTGATCGCCCTCTCGACCCTCGTCCTCTTCGCGACGGGTTTTGACGTCTTCGAGTCCTTGTTCGGCGTCAAGCTCAACTTCGGCCACGCCACGATCATCGCCGCCCACGTGCTGTTCAACACGAGCCTGGTCCTGTTGCTCGTTCGGGCGCGCCTCTCGGGCATGGACCGGTCACTGGTCGACGCCAGCGCCGACCTCTTCGCCACGCCGTGGCGAACGTTCCGCCAGATCACGTTCCCGCAGTTGCTGCCGGCCATCGTGGCGGGCTTCCTGCTGGCGTTCACGTTCAGCTTCGACGACTTCGTGATCACGTCGTTCGTGTCCGGCCCTGGTTCATCCACGCTGCCCTTGTTCATCTTCGGACAGGTCAAGCGCGGGGTGACGCCGGAGACCAACGCGGTCGCGACCCTGATGCTGGGATTCACGTTGTTATTGCTGTTCGCGGGCCAGTTCGCCCTGTCCTGGCAGGCTCGCCGGATCGGCCGCCGCAGCGACGGCATGGCGGCGGTCGTCACCAACCGCTGACCAGGCCCGCGTTCGCCTAACCGACCGCGGCGGCTCCGACCGGCTGCGGCTCGGGAAGGCCGGCATCGGCGGCCAGGAGCGCGGCCTTGTCGGTCCGCTCCCAGGGCAGGTCCAGGTCCGGCCGGCCGAAGTGGCCGTAGGCCGCAGTCTGCCGGTAGATCGGCCGGCGCAGGTCGAGCGCGGCGATGATCGAGGCCGGTCGCAGGTCGAAGTGGCGCTCGATGATGGCCTGGATCTCGGCGTCGGGGATCTCGCCCGGTCCCGAACGAGTCGACGCTGAAGCTGACCGGTCGGGCGATGCCGATGCCATAGGCCACCTCGACCTCGAAGCGGTCGGCCAACCCGGCCGCGACCACGTTCTTGGCGACCCAGCGGGCCGCGTATGCGGCCGACCGGTCGACCTTCGTCGGGTCCTTGCCGGAGAAGGCGCCGCCACCATGGCGAGCCATCCCGCCGTAGCTGTCGACGATGATCTTGCGTCCGGTCAGGCCGGCGTCACCCATCGGTCCGCCCACGACGAACCGGCCGGTCGGGTTGACGTGCATGATCGGGTCGGAGTCGCGCAGTCCTGACGGGATCGAGGGAAGGATGACCGTCTCGACGATGTCGGAGCGCAGTCGCTCGGCGCGGATGTCCGGGTCGTGCTGGGCCGACACGACCACGGTCTTGACCCGCTTCGGGACGCCGCGCTCGTATTCGATCGTCACCTGGGTCTTCCCGTCGGGGCGCAGGTAGGGCAGCTGGCCGGACTTGCGGACCTCGGCGAGACGGCGGGCCATCCGATGCGCCAGCGCGATCGGCAGTGGCATCAGCTCTGGGGTCTCGCGGCAGGCGAACCCGAACATCATGCCCTGGTCGCCGGCCCCAAGCTCCTGCGACGATGCGGCATCCTCGCGGACCTCGAGCGCCGAATCCACGCCCTGGGCGATGTCCGACGACTGCTCCTTGATCGAGACCAGCGTGCCGCAGGTCAGGTAATCGAAGCCGTACTCGGCCTTCGTGTAGCCGATCTCCTTCACGGTCTCGCGAACGATCGCCGCGACGTCCACGTACTCGGCCTTGGTCGTGATCTCGCCGAGGACCATGACGATGCCGGTCGTGGTGGCCGCCTCGCATGCGACGCGGGAGAACGGATCCTGGCGCAGGAACGCGTCGAGGACGGCGTCCGAGACCTGGTCGCAGAGCTTGTCCGGGTGGCCCTCGGTCACCGATTCGGACGTGAACAGGTACTGCGCGGCGTCGACGATGCTCATGCGGGAGTAGCGCCTCCAGATTCGTGTCGTGGGTCGGCAGGAGCGTAGCACGGGTCCCGTCTCCCACCGCTCGCGAGCTCGGTCACGAGGCGACGGGCGCCCGACGAGCGCGCCACTCGGCGAGCCCGGGTAACGCCATCGGCTCGATGTCCCCCGCCGGCGTGAAGCCGAAGACCGCGCCGAGGAACGAGAGTTCCGCCTCGAGCGAGGCGCGGATCGCCGTCGCGCCGCGGAACCCATGGCCCTCACCTTCGAAGGCGAGGTACGCGTGCGGGATGCCCTTGGCGGTCAGGGCGGCGACCATGGCCTCGGCCTGGTTCGGGGGCACGACCTTGTCGTCGAGGCCCTGCAGGAGCAGCACCGGGCAGGCGATCCGCTCGAGGTGGTGGACCGGCGACCGCTCGCGATACAGCGCGGTGGCCTCCGGATACGGCCCGACGAGCCAGTCGTTGTAGCGCGACTCGAACTTGTGCGAGTCATCCGACAGACTCGCGAGGTCGCCGATGCCGAACCAGCTGATGCCGGCCGCGAACACATCCCGGAAGGCGAGGGCGGCGAGCGTCGTGTAGCCGCCCGCGCTGCCGCCCTCGATCGCCAGGCGCGCCGGGTCGACGTCGCCCCGTTCGACGAGGAACCGCGCCGCGGCGATGCAGTCGTCGACATCGACGACGCCCCAGGCGCCCGCGAGGGCCTGCCGGTACGTCCGGCCGTACCCGGTGCTCCCGCCGTAATCGACGTCGACCACCGCGATGCCCCGGCTGGTCAGCAGCTGGATCCCAAGGTCGAGGTCGCTCGAGGCGTTCGCCGTCGGCCCGCCATGCGAGCGCACGACCAGGGGTGGTCGCTCGTCCGGAGGGCCGGCGAACGCCTCGTTGGCGGGCCGGTAGTAGAGGGCATGCGCGATCCGACCGTCGGCGGAGCCGAAGTCGATCGGCTCCGGGGTCGAGATCGCACTCGGGTCGACCGTGAACGCCGTCGAGCGGCGCAGCACGCCCGACGGCGCCAGGGTCGTCGTGTCCAGCGTCACGACCATCGCCGCTTCGGCCGGCGATCCGGCCAACACGACCGCCTTGTCGGCCCCGACCCGGAGGCCGTCGAGCTCGGTAAATGCCGAGGCGACCTCGCCCACTAGCCGGCCGGGCTGGACGTGGATGATCCGGTCGCGACCCTCGGCCCGGGCGATCGCGACGATCGAGCCATCGGGCAGGAAGCCGTAGCTCGAGCGGTCGAAGATCCAGGCGGGATCGGCGAACTCGGCCTCCATCGGCGCGAGCGGCTCGAGCCGGGGCCCCTCGACCCGTCGGTACAGGTTCCACCATCCGGTCCGGTCGCTGATGAGATGCAGGACGCCGTCGGGCGACCATTCCGGCTGGACGATGGCCTCCTCCGGGCCGCCGGCGGCCAGGTCCGAGGGACCTAGCGATCCGTCCTCGGCGACAGGCGCGGTGCGCAGACGCGTCGCATCCCAGGGCATGTCCGGGTGGTCCCATTCGAGCCAGGCGAGGGTCGAGCCGTCGGGCGACAGGCGCGGCGACGCCATGAAGTCCGGCCCGTCGGCGAGGACCTGCGGCTCGGTCGCGCCGTCGAGGTCGACGGCGACGATGGCCGCCTGGGGCTCGCCCTCGGCGCCATGGTCCTCGCGGACCGCGAGGAAGCGGCGGCGGCCGGGATCGAAGCGCAGATCGGCGTAGTGGACGGGACCCTCGGGGGTGATCGCGACCGGCGTCTCGTCGCCGGGGTCGAGCCGATAGAGCCGCCCGTCATCGAAATGCGAGAAGACGACGGTCCCGCCGGCCACGACGTAGGAGCCGCCGCCGTACTCGTGGACGCGGGTCCGGACGTTGAAGGGCGCCGGTGTCAGGTCGGCCGTCGTGCCGTCGCGCGACGACCGGACCAGGACCCGCCGGCCTGCCTCGGCCGGCCGGCCCTCGATCCAGTAGACGTCATCGCCGTCGACCCACGGCTCGGCCAGCCTGACGACATCGGCGACGAGGTCCTCGACGCGGATCGGCGACGACCAGCTGCCGAACGGGGCGGCGGTCGGGCCGGGCGGCGGTTCGACGACCCCGTCCGGGGCGTCGACCGGCACGGGCGGGTCGAGGGGATCCTCCATCGAGAGGGACCC
This sequence comes from uncultured Chloroflexia bacterium, assembly GCA_963778645.1. Taxonomy (GTDB): domain Bacteria; phylum Chloroflexota; class Limnocylindria; order Limnocylindrales; family CSP1-4; genus SPCO01. The sequence goes on along the minus strand of CAVZVH010000026.1, from coordinate 662,536 downwards.
TAGCGCGTCGCGCGCGGCCGCGGCGGGGCGCTCAGGTCCCGTGCTGCCACGACGCCACGTAGTCGGCCTGCTCGGCGGTCATCGGCTCGAGCTCGATGCCCAGCGCCGCCAGCTTGAGCCGGGCGACCTCGGCATCGATCGCCTCGGGCACGACATAGACCCGGGGCTCGAGTTCGGCGTGATGGAGTGCGACGTACTCCGCCGACAGGGCCTGGTTCGCGAAGCTCATGTCCATGACCGCGGCGGGGTGGCCCTCGGCCGCGCCCAGGTTGACGAGGCGGCCTTCGGCGATGAGGTTGAGCTTCTTGCCGCCGAGATCGAATTCCTGGACGTTCTCGCGGACCTCGCGAACGTGACCCTCGGCCATGTCACGGAGCGCCGCGAGGTCCAGCTCGGCGTCGAAGTGGCCGGAGTTCGCCATGATGGCGCCGTCGCTCATCGCCTCGAAATGCTCCCGCCGGAAGACGTTCAGGTTCCCGGTCGCCGTCACGAACAGCTGGCCCCAGCGGGCGGCGTCCGTGTGCGTCATCACCGCGTAGCCGTCCATCAGCGCCTCGAGGGCCCGCACCGGGTCCACCTCGACGACTGCCACGTGGGCGCCGTGGCCGGCCATCCGGGACGCGATGCCCTTGCCGACCCAGCCATAGCCGGCGACGACGACCTTCCGGCCGGCGATCAGGATGTTCGTCGCGCGAAGGATGCCGTCGAGCGTGCTCTGTCCCGTGCCATAGCGGTTGTCGAAGAGGTGCTTCGTCTGGGCCTCGTTGACCGCGATGACGGGAAAGCCGAGGGCCCCCTCGGCCGCCATCGCGCGCAGACGGATCACGCCCGTGGTCGTCTCCTCGGTCCCGGCCAGCACCTCGCCGATCTGCCCTGGCCGGGTGCTGTGCAGGAGCGACACCAGATCGCAACCGTCGTCCATCGTCAACTGGGGACGCGTGTCCGCGACCGCCTCCAGGTGCGCGTAGTACGTGGCGCGATCCTCACCGCGCCGGGCGTGGACGGCGATCCCGTACTCGGCGACCAGGGCGGCCGCGACGTCGTCCTTGGTCGACAACGGGTTGGAGGCGGCCAGGACCACGTGTGCGCCACCCGCCTTGAGCGTCCGCATCAGGTTGGCCGTCTCGGTCGTGACGTGGAGGCACGCCCCGATGCGCAGGCCTTCGAGCGGCCGATCACGCTCGAAACGCTCACGGATGAGCCGCAGGACGGGCATCTCACGCTCGGCCCAATCGATCCGGCGAACGCCCTCGGCGGCCAGACCGAGGTCGGTCACATCGTGGGCGGGGATGGCGGTCGTCGAGGTCATCGGGTATCGGTCTCCTTGCGGCTGAAGAGGCGGCGCAGTGGGGCCGCGAGGTCGGCCCAGGGCGAGCCCAGCCGATGGATGAGGCGCTCCTCGAACCGCACGTATTCGAGGAAGCCGAGCCGTCGATAGGCATTGAGGGCCGGCGGATTGTCCGCCCGGACGTTGAGCACGACCGCGTCGCAGGCGCGCAGCAGGTCGGCGGTCACGGCGCCGGTCACGGCGGTCGCGAAGCCGCGCCCACGATAGTCCATGTGGGTCAGGACGTTCCCGATGACCGCGAGCCGCGCCGTCGGACTGACGACGTGGGTCCCGGCCGCCGCCACCAGGGAGCCGTTGACCCGGACACCGTAGTAGACCCCCTCGGCGACCGTGCTCGACGGGAGCCACGACGCGAAGCCCAGCTGGTACAGGCGATTGAGGTCGCCGATCTCGACCGGCAGGATCCGCTGCACGGTCGCCGGATACGGCCGGAAATGCGCCCGATCCACCCACATCCGGACCATGGCCGGCCCGGGGTCCACGCGGTACTGGCCCTCCACCGCGGGCATCATCTCAGGACGCATGGCGACGTACGCGGCACGTGGCCGGATGATGTCTCGAAGGATCGTCGCGATGCCGTCCGTGCGGCCCATGACGAAGAGTGGCTGGGGCGTCGGGCCGTTGTACTCGAGGACGAGGCTGACGACCTCGTCGGCGGCGACGGCCACGCCCCACCGGGTCCGACCGAACTCGCGCTCCTCCAGGTCGCACAGGGCGTAGGCCGCGTACAGGCGGTCGCGCTCCAGGAAGTCGCGCAGGAGCGCCTTGTCGGTGGTGGCCCGGGCGACCACCTCGTCCCGTCGGCCGACAGCGACGGTGGCCATCAGCCGATCTGGGGGTCGGCCGGGGCGCGGACCGGCCGGTCGTGGCCCGCTTGCGCCGTCCAGCGCTCGATGGCCGCGGCGTGCGCCGCGCGGAGGCCGGGCTCGAAGGGGGCCCGGATGACGCCTTCCTCGGTCACGATCCCGGTGATGAGCTCGGCCGGGGTGATGTCGAAGGCCGGGTTGCGGACCTCGGTGCCCAGTGGTGCGATGCGCACGCCCCGGATGACCGAGACCTCGTCGGCACGTCGCTCCTCGATCGGGATGGCAGCACCGTCCGGCGTCTCGAGATCGACCGAACTGGTGGGCGCGGCGACATAGAAGGGGATCCCATGACGTCCCGCCAGGACGGCCAGCGTGTACGTCCCCACCTTGTTGGCGGTGTCGCCGTTGGCCGCCACCCGGTCGGCCCCGACGATGACGGCGTCGACCTCGCCGCGGGCCATCAGGTGGCCGGCCGCGACGTCCGGGATCAGCGTGTGTGGCACGCCGGCCTGGGCGAGCTCCCACGCCGTCAGCCGCGCGCCCTGCAGGTACGGACGCGTCTCGTCGACCCAGACATGCAGGTCGCGGCCGGCGTGATGGGCCGCCTGGACGACCCCGAGCGCCGTGCCGAACTGCCCGCAGGCCAACGGCCCCGTGTTGCAGTGGGTCAGGATGCGCAGCGGCCCATCGGCGGGCACGGGCAGCGCCTCGAGGCCGAAGGCCGCCAGTCGGCCGTGGTCGGTCGTCGCCTCCGTGACGATCGCATCGGCCTCCGCCCGGAGCGCGTCGGCGATCGCTCCCCCGTCGTCCGACAGGTCGCCGACAGCCTCATAGCGGGCCATCATCCGGTCGACCGCCCAGCGCAGGTTGACGGCGGTCGGGCGGGACTGGATGAGCGCGTTGGCCCCGCCTCGGAGCGTCGCGCGGCGGGCGTACGGTCGGCTGTCCCGGATGCGCTCGGCCGACATCGCCATGCCGATCGCCGCCACCTGTCCGATGGCCGGCGCCCCGCGGACGATCATCTCCCGGATCGAGTAGGCCACCTCGCCGGCCGACTTGTTCTCGACCTCCACCAGCGCGTCGGGGAGCCGTCGCTGGTCGATCAGGTACAGGACGCCGTTGTCCTCCCGGAACGGGGTCCGGAAGCCGGTCGGGGCGGTCGGAGCGACGTCGGCCGGACCGAGCAGCGCGGCGGCATCCGGGTCCAGGATCCCGGCCGCAGCCTCGGCCGATGCGCGCTGGAGCGCTTGCGCGGCGCCCGCGACGGTCGCAGCGGTCTGGACCAGCTCACCGGCGAATTGTCGGAAGAACCGACGCCGACCGAGGTCGACCGGCGACGACTCACCGGCCGCGGGCGCGCTGTCCGCAGGGCCCGTGTCCGGCCCGGTCTCCGGGACGCCGCTGGACTCCACCGATCGCCTGCTCCGCCCGTGTCCGGCTAGTACTTGATGACGCTGGTGACCATGCGCCCATCGAGCCGATCGCGTCCCTTGAGGAACTCAAGCTCGACCAGGAAGGCCAGCCCGGCCACCTCCCCACGCAGACGCTCGATCAGCTCGATCGTGCCCTTGACCGTGCCCCCGGTCGCGAGCAGGTCGTCGACGATCAGGACGCGCTGGCCGGGCTCGATCGCGTCGCGATGGATCTCGAGGGTGTTCGAGCCATATTCGAGGGCGTACTCGACCGTGATCGTCTCGGCCGGCAGCTTGCCCAACTTGCGGACCGGCACCAACCCGGCGCCCAGCAGGTACGCCAGCGGGGCACTGAAGATGAAGCCCCGCGATTCCATGCCCACGACGATGTCGATGCGCTCGTCCTTGTAGGGCTCGCACATCAGGTCGATCGCCTCCTTGTAGGCGGCCCGATCCTTCAGGAGGGTCGTGATGTCGTAGAAGAGGATCCCGGGTTTGGGGAAGTCGGGGATCTCGCGGATCTTCGCGCGGAGCTCCTCGGCGGACATCGGTATCGGGGCCTCCTCGCATGGGCGGCGGGCGCCGGGTGGGGCGGGCGCAGGCCGGCTCGAAGTCTACCGCAGCGGGCTGGCCCGTCCAGTCGCGGCACGACGCCGTACGATCCCCGTCAGCCATGGATGACCTCGAGTACACGGGCCTGATGGCCGAAGCGTGGGATGCCCTGCGTGGCGACACCTCGGACTGGGAGGATCGCTCGTTCTTCCTGGACCTCATCCGGGAGCGTGGCGAACCGGTCCTCGACGTCGGCTGCGGGACCGGTCGCCTGCTGCTCGACTTCCTGGCGATCGGCATCGATATCGACGGACTCGAGATCTCGCCGGACATGCTCGCCATCCTGCGCGCGAAGGCCGCGGCGGCAGGCCTCGATGTCACGGGTCGGATCCACCAGGGCGCCATGCAGGCGTTCGAGCTGCCCCGCCGCTATCGGACCATCATCGTGCCGTCGAGCTCGTTTCAGCTGCTCTTCGACGATGCCGACGCTACCGAGGCGATGCGTCGCTTCGTTGCCCGCCTCACGCCCGGCGGCACGCTGGCGATGCCGTTCATCCGGCTCGAACGGCCCTCCGACCAGCGTTGGACTGATGAGGCGACGCTGCCCGACGGCATGTTGGTCCGACGGACCTCCCGCGCCACGTTCGACCAGGCGTCGGGCTTCGAGGACACCGATGAACGGTGGGATGTCATCCGCGACGGCGAGATCGTGCGATCCGAGCGGAAGGTGCGCTCACCGGCGACCCGAGCCTGGTCGCTCCGGGCCATCGCCGACCTGTATGCGGACGCCGGCCTTGTCGACGTGACGTGGTATTCGGGTTTCACGCGCGACCCGATGCGCGAGGACGACGAGGTCACGACCGTCGTCGGACGAAGCCCGGACTGAGCTGGGGAGGCCTTCGCCGGCCGTCAGCCCGCCGGCGGATTCGCCGGCGTGGCGAGGGGCGCCGAGCGCATCGCCCGGACGGTCCGTCGGAGGCGTCGGGTCAGGATGAACCCGGCGATGCCCACGAGGATCGACACGGCAAAGGCGACGGCGAGGCCCGTCTGGTTCTCGCCCGTGACGCGCAGGCTCGCGGCGATGATGGCGCCCGAGACGCCGGTCCCCATCGCCGTCCCTAGGGTGTCCGAGAGGCTGAGGGCGCTCGAGGCAGTGCCCTGCGTGCCGGCCGGGGCCTCGCGCAGCACGATGAGCGAGAGGGGTGCGTACCCCAGCCCCATCCCGAGGCCGGCCACAGCGAAGGTCGGCACGGCCCACGCCACCGGCACCTCGGGGAGCAGGATCAGCCCGAACGAGGCCAGGCCCAGGATCGCGACGAGGAACCCGGCCCGGACGAATTGGTCGGTCGGCCATCGCTCGGCGTTCCGCGCCTGGATCCATGAACCCGCCGTCCACGAGATCGTCGCCGCCGTCAGCACGACCCCGGCCACGACGGCGGAGAGCCCGCGATGGACCTCGAGCGTCAGCGAGACGTAGGCGTCCACGCCGAAGAACATGAACGTCAACACGCCGCGCAACAGCACGGCCGCCGGCAGGATCGGGCGCGCGGTCAGCGTTCCCTCGGGTGTGAGGCGCCGGAGGGCCGGGACCATGAGGAGCAAGCCGAGCAGGCCGAGCCCGATCGTCGGCACGGCCTCGCCCAGGGTCAGGCCTACGGTGATCACTCCGGCGCCGGCCGCGACAAGGAGAGCATTCGGCAGCCGGCGGCGCTCCGCCGTCGCGGCCGCGGCCTCGGCAGCCTCCGCACTGTCGGTCGCCGGGACCGCAGCGAGCGCCCGGATCGTCAACAGGCCGGCGACCGCGATGAGCGGCAGGAGCCCGAGGAAGACGTAGCGCCAGCCGAAGAACTCCCCGACGACCCCGGCCAGGGCCGGGCCGATCACCCCGGGCAGGACCCAGGCCGTCGAGAGCGTGGCGAACATCCGGGGCCGCAGGCGATCCGGCAGGCTTCGGCCGATCGCGACGTAGGCGATGGGCGGGATCGTGCCGGCCCCCAGGCCCTGCACGAAGCGGGCGACGACCAGGACCTCCATGGTCGGCGCGAGCCCGCCGACGAGCAGGCCGATCGCGAACAGGCCGAGACCGACAGCGAACGGCCGGCTCAGGCCGCCGCGATCGATCAGACCACCGACGACGGCGATCCCGATCAGCGACCCGAGGAAGAACGAGGTGAAGACCCAGCCGTAGAGCGCCATCCCGCCCAGCTCGGTCGCGACGATCGGCAGGACCGTCGAGATCGCCAGCGCCTCGAAGGCGACGAGCGTGATCGTGAGGACGAGACCGAGGCTCAGCGCCCGACGGCGCGGCGACCAGAGTCCGTCATCCGCGCGGGCCGAAGTCGGATGCATGGCACGTAGCATGCCGGGCGGGTCGATCGGCCGCCACGGTCACTGGTCGTGGTCACGCCCAGTCGTTTGTCGCGGCCGGGCGCGGAAGACCGAAGCGGCGCGCGCGAAGCGCTACGTCCCCGCGTAGCCCTCCGTGGCCGGCACCACCGCTTCGGTCACCAGGGTCGCACGGGCCCGCGCCGTGGCGTCTCGCTGTGCCGCCGCCGAAAGGCCTGGCAGCCGGTCGAGGCCAAGGAGGGCCGTGCCCAGGACCGGCGGCGCGTCGAGCCGATGCAGGCGCGCCAGCGGAGCTCCAGAGTGGATGCCGCTCGCGATCCGCGCTTCGAACGCCGCATCCCGGGCCTTGAAGACGCCACCGGCGAGCACGACATCGACGTCCCGGCGCGCGAGATGCAGCCGCCGGATGATCGCCAGCGCCATCGTCGCGATCTCGTCGGCCAGCCGGTCCAGGATCGATCGCGCCACGGCGTCCCCACCGGCGGCCACCTCGAAGACGACCGGCGACAACTCGCGCAGCCGGGATCCGGCGAGGCGCCCGTACTCGATGGCGTTGGTCACGTCGATCGGACGGGCGAGACCGAAGTGGGCAGGCACGAGCGACTCCAGTCGCGTTCGGGGGCCTCGGCCGTCGCGCGCCCGGACGGCGGCAGCAAGCGCGGCCATCCCGATGTCGCCGCCGCCGCCCCAGTCGCCCGAGATGTCGCCGAGGGCGGCGAGGCGGGCTCGCCGGCCATCTGGGGTGATGCCCGCGGCGTTGACCCCGGCGCCGCAGATGACGCCAACGCCCCAGCCTCGATCGGAGCCGGCACGGACGGGAGCGAACGCGTCGTTCTCGACGAACGTGTCGCGGGCGAGCCCGGTCGCCGCAAGCGCTGAGGTCGAGCCGCTGGACGTCGGCTCGCGTGTCGGCCCCGGCCAGGGTATAGACGCCGATCTCGGCCGGCGGCAGATCATCCAGCCCGGCTCGTGCGCGGGCGTCCCGGGCCAGCGCGACCAGTCGGGTCATGCCAGCGGCCATTCCGACCTGCTGATGCGAGATGGTCGGTCCCCGGACGGCGGCCAGCAGTCGGCCATCACGCGCCAGCAGGGCCAGATCCGTCTTCGAGTTGCCGCCGTCGACAGCGAGTACGGCAGCCGTCGGGCGAGCGCGCACGCTCACGCCCAGTTCGGTCTGGCCGGGACCTCGTCCAGTTCGTCGACCCGAATGAACACGGCCCCCGCATCGCGCAGCCGAGTGATGATCCCGGGCAATGCTTCCAGCGTCCCGCGCGGCCATGCATGGAGCACGATCACGCTCCCGTCGCCCTGGGCCAGCGCACCGGTGACGATGTCGGCTTCGATCGCGGCGGCATCCCGAGCGGGCTCCCAATCATCCGTGCCGACGTGCCAGCCCACGTGCCGATAGCCCACGGCCGTGACCGCCGCCAACACCCGCGGGTCCGTCGCCCCGGCCCCGAACGGACAGCGGAACCACGGGCGCGGATCCACGCCCGTGGCGTCCTCGATGGCTCGGCCGGCATCGGCGATGTCCTCGACCAATCCTTCGTCGCTGAGCAACGGCATCCGCGCATGGTAGTGCGAGTGGTTGCCCACCAGGTGGCCGGCGGCCGCGACCGAACGAGCCATCCCGGGGTAGGCCTCGGCCCAACGGCCCTGGATGAAGAACGTGGCCGCGATCCCCTCGATGGCCACGGTCTCGAGCAGACGCTCAGTGACACCCGGCTCGCTCGGGCGGTCTGGATGCTCCGCGTCGAAGGTGAGGGCCACCCGCACGGGCGCCTACTTCTCGACGCCGGTGATGACGATCGCCGCGGGTGAAGAACCGCTGCGTCAGGAGGAACGCGATGACCGGGATGACCAGGGTCATCAGCGTGCCGGCCGCGATCAGCGCCGGGTCGCGGTAGTGCACACCGTTGAAGCGGGCGAGGCCTAGCGCGACCGTCTGCAGCTCGGGCTTGGCCGACAGGTAGATCAGCGGTCCGAAGAAGTCATTCCAGGTGAAGACCAGGTGGAAGATGGCGACCGCGATCACCACCGGCCATGCCTGCGGCAGCAGGACGGAGCGGAGGATGCGCAGCGGCCCGGCCCCGTCGATGGCGGCCGCTTCGTCCATCTCGGTCGGGATCGTCATGAAGTACTGGCGCATCAGGAAGACGTCGTAGGCGTTGGCGAAGAACGCCGGCACGAGGAGCGGCAGCCACGTCCCGACCCAACCCAGCTTGGCGAAGATCGTGTAGGTCGGGATGACCGTGACGGCGGCCGGCAGGAAGATCGTCGCGATGAGGAGCGTGAACAGCAGGCCTCGCCCCGGGAACCGGAAGCGCGCGAACCCGTAGGCGACGATGGTGCACGACAGCACGGTCCCGATAGTGCCGATGACGGCGATCGCGATCGTGTTGAACAGGAGCCGCGGGTAGTCGAGCAGGTCCCAGACCCGCCCGAAGTTCTCGAGGTTCGGCGCGAACTCCCACTGCCGCTCGAGGGTTCGCCACGACCCGTCCCAGGTGATCGGCACCACGTCGGGTGCGGCCGGATCCACGAAGGTGCTCTGCGTCCGTCCGGCCTTGAGGAGCGCCATCTCCTTGAGGGTCCCATCGATCGGCACCATGAAGAGCTCGAGATCCTGGCCCTGGTAGGAGAAGGTCGCCGGATTCGCCGGATAGAGGGGCGAACCGGCGGCGCCGATCTGCTCGGGCGTCTTGACCGAGTCGGTCGCCGTCCGCAGGAGGGGCGACAGGAACGCCGCCAGGGCGGTGACCGCCAGCAGCGTGATCGCGAATGACCGCGTGCTGTCGCCCCGCTCGCGTGGCTGGCGCCGCTCCGCGGTCGTCGCGCGCCGCCGCCAGCGGAACGGACGAGCCGCCGCGTCGAGCGCGCTCAACGGGCCTCACCCGCGTAGTAGACCCAGCGCCGAGCGCCGGCGAAGAGCAGGAGCGTGATCAGCAGCGTGATCGCGAACAGCAGCCAGGCCAGCGTGGCGCCGTACGACATGTTCTGGAACAGGAAGAAGTTCTTGTACAGGTAGAGGTTGAAGAAGAGCGTGGACCCACCAGGCTCACCCGTGCCGTTCTTGAGCACGAGCGGGACCAGGAAGTACTGGAGCACCTCGACGACGGACAGCACCAGGGTGTAGAAGATGACCGGCGAGATCATCGGGATCGTCACGTGACGCAGGCTCGCCCAGGCGCCGGCGCCGTCGATCCGCGCGGCCTCGTACAGGTCGGTCGGGATGCCCTTGAGTCCGGCCAGGTAGACGATCATCCCGGCGCCGATCCCCCAGACGCCCATGAGCACCAGGCCCGGGTAGATCCACGTCGTGCTCTCCAGCCAGTCAGGCGGGTGCTCGATGCCGATGAAGCGCAGGAACTCGTTCACCCAGCCGCTGTCGGTGCCGAGCATGCCTCCCCAGATGAGCACCCCGGCCACGAACGGCACGACGTACGGCAGGAAGAAGAAGACGCGGAAGAAGCCCTGCCCGCGAAGGTGCCGGGAATGGAGCAACAGCGCGACCAGGAACGGCAGCGTGACCGCGACCGGCAGCGCGATCGCCGCGTACTTGAACGTGACCAGGAGCGAGTCCCAGGTCGTCCGGTCGGCCAGCAGCTGTTCGTAGTTGCGGAGCCCGACGAACTGGAGCGGTTCCTCCTGGGCCAGGTTGATGTTGGTGAACGTGAAGATCAGCGTGGCGATCATCGGGAGCGCCGTGAAGGCGACGAACCCGATGATCCACGGCGCGATGAAGATGTAGCCCCAGCGTGCGCGCTTCCACGACAGCCCCGACATGCGCGGGCCGAGGCGGCGCGTGCGCGCGACGCTGGGCGCGGCCATCGAACGGGTCAGCTACCCGAGTCGAAGATCGCCTGCAACTGGGTCTTGAGGTCGGCCATCTCGGTGTCCAGGTTCAGGCCTGGCGTCGCCTGCCACTTCGTCCCGAAGGTGATGACCAGGTCCAGCGACTTGTTGTACTCCGGCATGTAGGACTCGAAGTTCGGGACGTCGGCGAAGTCGACGCCGGCCTTGGCGACCGCCCAGTCGACCTTCTGTGGGAAGTCGGCCCCGAGGGCCTCGAAGAACGCATCCTGCTCCGCCGGGCGGGCCGGCATGCCGCCGTACGTCTTGAGCAGCTCCGCCGAAGCGTCGCCGAGGAGATAGGTCAGGACCTCGAACGCCTCGGCCGGGTGCTTGGTGTCCTTGAGGATCCGGAACGTGTCGGCGTTGAACGCCGCGGTGGTCTGACCCTGATAGGAGGGCGAGGCGGCGAGATCCCAGTCCTCACCGGCGTCACCGACGCCGTAGGTCGACCACAGGTAGTTCTGGCTCATCGCGACATTCCCGGTGAAGAACGGATAGTCGCTCGGGTTGAAGTCCGTGCTCTGGAACTGTGGCCCGGTCATCGAGACGTGGTCCGTCCAGATGCCGGCGTAGAAGGCCTTCCAGGCCTCGGCCCAAGCCGGGGGGATCTGCGCCGTCTTGCCGTCGTCGGCGACGAGCAGACCGGCCTTCCAGTAGGCGCCGGTCTGGCGCAGGTCGTCCCGCTGCGGCTCGAAGCCCCACTGGACGATCTGCTCCGGGTCGAAGGCCGGATCCGTGGCGTCCTTGCCGTTCTTGTCGACCGTCAGCAGCTTGGCGACCGTTCGCACGGTGTCGTAGTCCCATGGCACCGTCGAGCCATCGGGCATGGTGTAGGTCGAATTCCACGTGTGTGGCGGTTCCTGGAGGCCGGCCTCCTCGAACAGGCCCTTCTTGTAAAAGAGGGCGGACGGGTAGACCGCGAACGGGATGCCGACCTGGCCCTCGCCGCCCACGTTGTACAGCGAGACCGTGCTCTCCGGGAACTGCGACATGTCATAGCCGCTCGAGTCGATGAACGGCTGCAGGTCGAGCCACTGCCCGTGGAACGCGTTGGCGCCGCCGATCCCGACCGGCCCGACGATGTCCGGCCCGTTGCCCGAGCCGATCTGGGTCGCGAGCGCGTCCCGAGCGCCGGCGTACGGGACCGCCTCGAAGGTCAGCTTGATATTCGGGTGCGACGCGTTGAAGGCCTCGGCGACCTTCTGCTCGATCTCGACCTGCTCGGGGGCGTCGCCGCCACCGAGGCAGCAGAACCAGCGGATCTCGACGACGCCGGCGGACGACGCCGACGCCGCAGTGGTGGGGGCGGCGCTGGACGCGCCGGACGCCGATGGCGCACTGCTCGTGGTGGTCCCACCACAGGCAGCCGCCACGAGGGCGATCGCCGACGAGCATGGCGCCGAAGCGCCCGAACCTTCGATCCATCGGATACCTCCGCTTTCGACTAGGTCGTGACGTGGCGGCCAGCCATCTCATGGACTCGTTCCTCCTCCTCTTCGTGGTCGCCCGCACTTCTCCAGTTCGGGCGCACCACCACCCGCTCCACGTAGTAGCGGGTCCGATCGCCACGCACGAAGGTCCGGCCGAACTCGACCGGTCGACCCTCCGCGGTGGATGCGATGCCTTCGATCAGCAGGGCCGGCGTGCCGGGCCGGCGGTCCAGCAGACGTGCCTCACGGGCTCGAAGCAGGACGGGCTCGAGCACTTCCCGGGCTCGTGCGACGCGCACCCCGTACCGCTCGGTCAGGAGGTCGTACAGGGATCCGTGCTCTAGGTCCGAGGCCAACAGGCCCGGGAAGCGCTCCGCGGGCAGGTGGACCTGCTCGAGGAGCAGCGGCTCGCCGGCGGCCAGGCGCAAGCGCTCCAGGTACAGGGTGGGCGAGCCCAACTCCAGCCCGAGGGCGTTGGCCACGGCCTCGCCGGCCGACTCGGGCCGGGCGGCGACCAGCCGCGTCGCCGGGTCCAGTCCGCGGACCTGCATCTCTTCGGTGAACGAGAGCTCGCCCTCGAAGTCGCGGTCGATCCGGGGGTACAGAACGAAGGTTCCTCGCCCGCGTGTGCGCTCGAGTCGTCGCTCGCGGGTGAGCTCACCCAGCGCGCGACGTACGGTGATCAGGCTGCAGCCGTAGCGCGACGCCAGGTCGCGCTCGGTGGGGAGCCGGTCGCCGGGTGTCCATTCGCCAGCATCCAGAGCCCCGCGCAGGTCAAGATAGACCTGATGGTGCAGCGGGATGGGGCCGAGCTCGAGTCGGAAGCGGGCCATCGGGCGGGGCGGACCTCGGGCGACGGTGCTGGAGATTCCGGGCTTGTGCATGTGGCGATTGCTGATAACGTTATAAGCAATGGTGTCAAGCCCCATGGGCACAGCGAGGGAGCATGGGCCTGAAGATCGCCGTCGTCGGCGGCGGCAGCACCTACACGCCGGAGCTCGTCGAAGGCTTCGAGGCTCGACGCGAGCGGATGCCGATCGACGAGCTCGTCCTGCTCGATATCGACCAGGATCGGCTCGGAGATCGTGGGCGGGCTGGCGCAGCGCATGCTCGACCGGCTGGACTGGACCGGTCGCCTGGTCTGTACCGGTGACCGCGACGCCGCGATCGATGGGGCCGACTTCGTCCTCATCCAGTTGCGTGTCGGCGGACAGGCCGCGCGGCTGGTCGACGAGACGCTGCCGCCGACGTTCGGGGTCATCGGCCAGGAGACGACCGGGCGCGGGTGGCTTCGCGAAGGCGCTCCGAACCGTGCCCGTCGTCCTGGAGCTCGCCGAGCTCACCGCACGGCGCGGCGCCAGAGACGCCTGGATCGTCGACTTCACGAACCCCGTCGGGATCGTCAGCCAGTCCCTGATCGACGCCGGGCATCGGGCGATCGGCCTGTGCAACGTCGCGATCAACATCCAGCGCAACATGGCCGAGCGGTTCGGCGTGTCGCCCGACCGGGTCCAGCTCGAGCACGTGGGTCTGAACCACCTGAGCTGGGAACGGGCCGTGATCGTGGACGGCGTCGATCGCCTGCCGGAGCTGCATCGCAGCCGACGCGGACGGGCTCGGCGAGCATGTCGGGCTGCCGGGCGAACTCGTTCGCGCGCTCGGGGCCATCCCGTCCTACTACCTGAGCTACTACTACCGCACGCGCCAGGTCGTGCGACGCGCAGCGCGCCGGTCACACACGCGCCCAGGAAGTCATGGACATCGAGCACGAGCTGCTCGAGATGTACCAGGACCCGGGGCTGGCCGAGAAGCCGGCCCTGCTCGCGAACCGGGGCGGCGCGTTCTACAGCGAGGCCGCGGCGCAGCTCATCGCCTCGCTGCACGACGGCGCCGGCGACATCCAGGTGGTCGACGTCCGCAACGACGGGGCGCTGCTCCGACCTGCCCGACGATGCCGTGGTGGAGATCCCGGCGAGGATCGATCGCGCCGGCGCGCATCCCCTCTCCCTGGCGCCGCTGTCACCCGACATGCGCGGCCTCGTCCAGGCGGTCAAGGCGTACGAGAGGCTCGCCGTCCAGGCCGCCACGACCGGCGATCGCGCCGTCGCCCTTCGGGCCCTGCTGGCCAACCCGCTCGTCGCCGACTACGACATCGCCGCTCCCCTCCTCGACGCCCTCATCGAGGCGAACCGGGCCCACCTGCCGCGCTTCGTTCGCTGACCCGCGCCGACCCGCGGGCGGGCACGACATGGGTCCGTCGGCGGGGCACTGGGCGGTGGCGTGCCGCCTACCATACGGTTCGTGACGCCAGCCGGACGGATCGCCGCTTGATCGACAGTCCGATTGCGGCCGCGCTCGTCGTGGCGGCGGGCGCGGTCGCGGGAACGCTCAACACCATCGTCGGCTCAGGCTCCCTGATCAGCTTCCCGACGTTGCTGCTCCTGGGCTATCCCCCGCTCGTCGCAAACGTCTCGAACACGATCGGGCTGGTGCCGGGGGTCCTCAGTGGCGTCGTCGGGTACCGACGCGAACTCTCCGGACAGCGGGCTCGAGCCATTCCCCTGCTGGTGGCCGGCGGCCTCGGTGGCCTGACCGGGGCGGTCCTGCTGCTGGTCCTGCCCGAAGCCGCCTTCAACCGGATCGTGCCGATCCTCATCCTCGTCGCGTGCGCACTCATGGCCGTCCAGCCCCGGCTTACCGCGTGGATCGCCGATCGGCGGGCCCACGGCGGTTCGAGCCCGGCCCATGACGGTGGGCCGCTTGCTCCTGGCCACCGTGTACGCCACGGGGATCTATGGCGGCTACTTCGGGGCCGGCCAGGGCGTCATCCTCATCGCGCTCCTGGCCATCCTCATCGCGGACGACCTGCAGCGCCTGAACGGCCTCAAGAACGCGATCGCGGTGACCATCAACGCGGTCGCGGCCGTCCTGTTCATCGCGGTCGCACCGGTCGCGTGGGAGGCGGTGGTCCTGCTCGCGATCGGTTCGATCGTCGGCGGTCAGATCGGGGCGACCGTCGGGCGTCGCATGTCACCGTCGGTGCTGCGCATCATCGTCATCGTCGTCGGCCTGATCGTGGCATTCCGGCTGCTCCTCGCCTGAACGAGCGCCCTCAGTCGATGGCGTCGAGCATCGCTCTCGACGGGTCCCGCAGCCGTGCGACGACGGCCTGCGTCAATGCCCAGGATCGCGACGGCAGTACGGGTGCCCGGAACCGCACCTGGTTCGAGGCGAACGTCATGTCACTCGGCCGGACCCCGGGCAGGCCGCCGTCGCCCAGCAACCGCATCGCCGTGGCTCGCGACAGGCTGGCGGCGAACCGGAAGATCAGCCAGCCCTCCTCGCGAGAGATCGAGGAGATACCGACCGCTTCGGCCGACAATCGAAGTTCGGCGACCTCCACCAGGCGAACCACGTGCGACGGCATCGGACCGTATCGATCGATGACCTCCTGGCGGAAGGCGGCCAGGTCGCCGCCCGTGCGGGCGCGGGCGAGCCGTCGATAGAGTTCGAGCTTCTGGGCTTCGTCGGGCACGTAGTCGTCGGGCAATCGAGCTTCCAGCGGCAGGTCCACGACCGCCTGCGGTGCGTCGACGATCGGGGCCCGGCCCTCGCTCCTGGCCTTCTGTTGCTCGACCGACTCGGCCAGCATCCGCGAGTAGAGGTCGAAGCCGACCGCGGCCATGTGCCCGGATTGCTCCCCGCCCAGGATGTTGCCGGCCCCTCGGATCTCGAGGTCGGACAGGGCGATCTGGAAGCCGGCGCCCAGTTCCGAGGCGTTGAAGATCGCCTGGAGCCGCTTGCGCGCCTCATCCGACAACCGCTCGCGGCGGCGATAGAGCAGGTACGCGTAGGCCCGGCGACTGCTTCGGCCCACGCGTCCGCGGAGCTGGTAGAGCTGGGCGAGGCCCAGCGTGTCCGCGCGGTCGATGACGATGGTGTTGGCGTTGGGGATGTCCAGGCCCGACTCGATGATCGTGGTCGAAACGAGGACGTCCGCCTCGCCGTGCGCGAACGAGAGCATGACCTTCTCGAGCGCGCCCTCGGCCATCTGCCCGTGACCGACGACGAACCGGACACCGGGCAGCATCCGCCGGAGCTGTTCGGCCTGGGCCTCGATCGTCTCGACCCGGTTGTGGACGTAGAAGACCTGTCCGCCGCGGTCGAGCTCGCGCAGGATCGCGTCGCGGACGAGCCCGGCCGATGCCTCGGCGACACGGGTCTGGATCGGCAACCGATCCTCCGGCGGGGTCTCGATGGCCGACAGGTCGCGGATGCCGGCCAGGGCCAGGTTCAACGTCCGTGGGATCGGCGTCGCCGAGAGGGTCAGGACGTCCACTTCGTTGCGGAGCCGCTTGAGCCGTTCCTTCGCGGCAACGCCGAACCGTTGTTCCTCGTCGACGACGACCAGCCCGAGATCCTTGAACCGGACGTCCTTCGACAGCAGGCGGTGGGTCCCGATCACGATATCGACGGTCCCGTCGGCCAGGCCCTCGATGGCGGCTGCCTGGTCCTTCGCCGACACGAACCGCGACAGCAGTCGGACCTCCAGCGGGAACGCCGCGAAGCGCTGGCCGAAGGTCTCCTGGTGCTGGGCGGCGAGGACCGTCGTCGGCACGAGGACCGCGACCTGCTTGCCGTCCTGTGTCGCCTTGAACGCCGCGCGCAGGGCCACCTCGGTCTTGCCGTAGCCGACGTCGCCGACGACGAGCCGGTCCATCGGTCGGACCTGCTCCATGTCGGCCTTGACCTCGAGCGAGGCGCGCATCTGGTCGGGGGTCTCCTCGTACGGGAATGACGCCTCCATCTCGGCCTGCCAGGGCGTGTCCGGGGCAAAGGCATGACCGCGGGCACGAGCCCTCGACGCATAGAGCTCGAGGAGTTCCTCGGCCAGATCGGCCACGGCCCGGGCGACGCGCTGCTTGGCTCGCAGCCATTCCGCGCCGCCCAACCGGGACAACGCCGGTCGCTCGCCGCCGGCGTAGCGCGTGACTCGCGCGATCTGCTCGACAGGAACGAAGATCCGGTCGCCACCGGCGAAGGCCAGCTCCAGGTAGTCGCGGTCCTCGCCGGCCCCGCCGCGTCGGAGCATCTGCTCGTACCGTGCGACGCCGTGGTCGATGTGGACGACGAGGTCGCCGGGCGTCAGGCGTTCGAGGATGTCCCGTGGGACGACCCGCCGGAGGGCTCTCGGGCGGCGGACCCGGACGGTCCCGAACAACTCGCGGTCGGTGACGAAGGTGAGCCGGTCCGGCCCGCCGGTGAACCCGCCGTTGAGACTGCGGTCCACGAGCGCGATGGCACCGGGCGGCGGCGCGGTCTCGATCCGTTCGAGGACCGCGACCGGCTGCCCCGCCTCCTCGAGCAGATCCGCGAGCCGCGCCGCCTGGTCCGACGCGAGGACGATCCTCGCGCCATCCTCACGCCAGCCGTGGACCGCATCGACGACGCCCGCCGCCCGACCGAACGGGAGGGCGGGCTCCCGCCAGCCGAAGAGGTCACCCGACGACAGCGCCCCTCTGGCCATGGCGCTGCCCTCGGGCGGCTCCGACTCCCAGGTCAGTTCCAGGGTCCGCGATGAGACCAGCCGGCCCTTCCAGTCGCGGGGCGGCAGGTAGGTCGGCGGCCAGTCCTTGGGCAGGTCGCCGGCCGCCACCAGTTCGCCCCGCCGCTCGTCGGCCTGGCGCCACAGGAACTCGGCGGCATCAGCGATGTCGCCCGGCTCGTCGAGGACCAGCAGCGTGCCCGGCTCAAGGTGGTCCAGGCCGGTCGCCGGGGCGAGCTGGGCCGCCCACACTTCGGCCGCATCGCCCACGGTCATCGCCCGCGTCTCGCCGGCGGTCGCGACAGGGCGCAGGTCGTCGGCGGCGCCCTCGAACCGGGCGAGGTCGGCGGCCAGCCGTTCCGGGAGGCGGGCGGCGGCCCGGCCCAGCCGCTCGCGAATGGCCGCGGCGCCGCCGGCCGGCATCAGGAACTCGGACGCCGGCAGGAGGACCGCTTCGTCGATCGTCCGGACCGTCCGTTGGTCGGTGGGGTCGAAGGCCCGGAGCGAATCGATCTCGTCGCCGAAGAACTCGACCCTGATCGGGAGCGAGAGCGACGGCGGGAAGACATCGACGATGCCACCTCGGCGCGCGAACTCCCCCCGGCCGGCGACCTCCGACACCGGCACATAGCCGAGTTCGAGAAGCTCATGCAGCAGGGCGTCCTGGTGCAGCCGGGCGCCCGACCGTAGCCCGCGAGGCTCGGCTGGCAGGTCCCCCGGCGCGATCGTGTGCTGCAGGAGGGCCTGGACACCCGCGACCATGACCCGGGCCCGACCGCTCCGCCAGGCCGCCAGGGCCGCCACACGGGCGGCCGTCTCATCGGCGACGAGCTCGCTTCGTTCGTAAGCGAGCGCGGTCCGCGGCTCCAGGGTGACGACCGCATCCGGATCGCCCAGCCACGCCCCCAGCTCCTCGGCGACACGATCGGCGATCTCGGCGTCACGGGCGATCCAGACGAGCCGCTCCCCGGTCTGAGCCTGAGCGAGGGCCGCCGTGAGATAGGACTTCGCGCCGTGAGGGACCGCGGTCAGCCCGACGTGGCGACCGACCCGCCGGCCATCCTCATCGGCCCGGCCGAGTCGCTCTCGCAGCGATCCGAACGTGCCGGTCTCGGCCAGCAGCGGGGGCAGGGACGACAGGTCCGGCAGGCGATGGCGACTGCCCGCCCGGGCCTCGGCTCGGGGCACGGACCGTTCGTCGCGGTGCTTCGCCTCCGCGGCGCGAGCCTCGGCCGCCTCGAAGTCCGCGACCTCACCGTCCACCTCGGCCACGTCGAAGTCGACCTCGGGCGCAGCATCGGGTGATCGGGCCAGCGCATGGCGCGCCGCGAACTCCTCCGCGACCTGCTCGGCGAGGCGCCGGTCCCGACCACGGCGACCGCGAAGCGGCGGCGTCGTCGACTCAGGCATCGGCGTCCGCCTTCGGTCTCAGGACCCGTCGCCAGCCGGTCCGGGTCTTGCGCACCCCATCGGGCCCGGGCGGCCCATCGATCTCGCCGGGCGCGGCGAGACGGTCGACGTCGGCCGGCCGGAGCTCGAACTTGTTGAACCCATTGGCCGCCTTGCTCGTGCCATCCCGCGCCCACGCCTCGACAGCATCGGCGGCCGCATCGAGGAGCTCATCGAGACGCTGGCGCTCGTCGGGCTCGAACTTGGACAGGACATGGTCGCGACCGTTCCGGCCCGGATCCCCGATGCCGATGCGCAAGCGGCTGAACTTCTCGGTGCCGAGCTCGTCGATGATCGAACCGAGGCCGTTGTGGCCGCCGGCACCACCGCCCTCGCGGAACCGCAGCTTGCCGAACGGCAGCGCGAAGTCGTCGGCGACGACCAGGAGATCACCGATCGGGGCGTGCTCGCGGGCCAGCACCTTCCGGACGGCCTTCCCGGATTCGTTCATGTAGGTGAGCGGTTTCACCAGCGTCAAGTCCAGGCCGCGGAACCGGCCCATGACGACGCTCGAGGCATCGCGCTGCCGCCCGCGACCCGTCCAGCCGGCTCGCTCCGCGAGCTTGTCCACGACCAGCCAGCCGATGTTGTGGCGCGTCCCGGCATACGGCGAACCAGGGTTCCCGAGACCGACGACGACCTTCAACCGACCCTCCGCGGACAGCACGACAGGGCCCGATCCCGTCCGACTCGGTCGGCGGGAGGGCCACGGTCCGATGGTAGCGGGGTCGGTCAGTCGCTGCTGGCGATCACCGTTCCGCGCATGTCCTGCGCGTGGAAGGTGCAGACGTACGGGTACGTCCCCGCGGTCGGGAACGAGCGATCGACGCGTTCGCCCGGGGCCAGGACGAGGCCCGGGGACGCCTCACCGTCGAACTGGACGGAGTGCGTGAAGTTGTCGGAGTTCGTCCACGTGACGGTGGCACCCACCGCCACCACGATGGCCTCCGGCGCGAACCGGTACGACTTCGGCAGGTCAACCTCGGTCGTGGCGACGGGCGAGGCGCCGCCCTGGCCGGCCGTCGCGCACGAAGCGACGAGCGAGGCCAAGACGACGAGCGCAACAAGTCGGCTCGCGAGCCTCAACCGGCGGTGCCGACGTTCGGGCGGGCGACCCGGTAGACCGTCGCCGAGAAGATGAGGATGAACGCGAGCAGGTTCAGGACCTCGCTGATCGTGTGGGCGAACAGGAACGTCGTCCAATCGAGGTGGTAGGTCATATAGCTGATCTCGGCGAGGGCGAACAGGGCGAACCCGTAGCCGAGTACGGTTTGGCCCGCGGCGAACGAGCGCTGGGCGAAGAAGGCGCCGACGAGGAACGCCGTCACGTGGATGGCGAGGAACACGACCGGCGGGACCTGGTTGACGAAGTCACCGAATGGCATCTCGACCTCCCTGTCGCTGCGTGCCCCGGATGACGATCAGGACGAGCGTGCCGACCATCGCGAACAGCGCGGCCAGGTGGGCGAACGCCTCGAGTTCGGGCGCCACCAGGACGTGCGCCACGAGATCGAGAGCGAACGACGCGACCAGGGCGACCACCGCGATGCGCACGGGTCCTGACTCCGTTCCGGGGGGCTCTATCGCTAAACAGTACTAGTTATACGGTCGCGAGCTGACGCTTGTCAACGATGCGTGAGCCGTGACTCGCGTTAGAATGCCCAGCAATGGATGTCCACCCGATCGCGGACCGACTCGATGCGATCGCCCCGCTGGCGGAGCCGGTTCGGCGGGCGCTCTACCTGTACGTCATCGGGCGACCTGACGCCGTCGGTCGGGACGAGGCGGCGCACGCGGTCGGCATCGGTCGTGCCCTGGCCGCATTCCACCTCGATCGCCTGGTCCAGGCAGACCTGCTCACCCCCGAGTACCGGCGTCTGTCCGGTCGGACCGGCCCAGGTGCGGGCCGCCCGGCCAAGCTCTACCGCCGGGCGGATCGCCAGGTCGAGGTCAGCATCCCGGAGCGTCGCGACGACCTGGTCGCCCGGCTCTTTGCGATGGCGCTCGACGCCGACCGCCGTGGCACGGCGTCGAGCGCGGCAACACTCGAACGGGTCGCGCGCGAGTACGGGATCGCGTTGGGCGATGAAGCGCGCCGTCGGGCCGGGTCTCGTCCGTCGCCAGCGCGGCTCACCATGGCGGCCATGGACGTCCTGGCCGGATCAGGCTTCGAGCCGATCGCCGATGGCGCGACCGTCGTCCTGCGGAACTGTCCGTTCGATCGGGTCGCTCGCGATCACCGGGACCTCGTCTGTGGGATGAACCGCTCGATCATGGAGGGCCTGGTCGCGGGCCTCCGCTCGAGCGGGATCCGCGCGGCGTTCGACCCGCAGTCGGGGCGTTGCTGCATGACCCTGGTGACCAAGGCCGTGCGACCGTCCTGACGGCCAGGGACTGGCCGGCGATCGCCCGGTCATCGCCCCAGGAGTCGTCGCTCCAGGTCGCGCATGGCGGCCACCTCGGCCGGCTCGGCGTGGTCCCAGCCGAGCAGATGGAGGGTGCCATGGGTGACGAGCAAGCAGAGCTCGTCGGCGGCCGACCACTGGACGTCGCCCGTCTGACCGCCCCGGCCAGCCTCCGCTTGTTCGATCGCCCGCTCGACGGACACGATGATGTCGCCGATATGCGGCCGCCGGCCGGGCGGCAAGGGGAACGGGTCGTCCGAGAGGAGCGGGAAGGAGAGGACGTCCGTCGGACCCGCCGCGCTCATGTGCCTCGCGTTCAGCGCAGCCAGCTCAGCGTCGGCGCTGAGCACCAGCCCGACCGACGCAGGACGGGGCGCATCGGTCGCCTCGAGCGCAGCGACGATCGCCCGTGCCAATCGCGCGATCGGGACCGGCGACCGCACACCATCGCGGATCGTCACGTCGACCCGCCATGGACCGAGGTAGACGGCCCGGGTCATGACGGGGTGATATCCGCAAGCGACAGGGTCACGACGCCTGGGTGCCGCCTCCGCCGCCACCGGCGGCGCGTCGTGCCTCGAGGTCGACGACCTCGCTCTGCGGGTACGCGATCCGGGTGTGATACATGCCCAGCAACTGGCCGACGAAGGCCTCCCGGATCAGCTCGATGTCGCGCAGCGTCAGGTCGCACTCATCGAACTGGTCGTCGGCGATCCGTTCCTCCATGATCCGCGAGACCATCGCCCGGATCGCCGGCTCGTCGCGCGACGTCAACGACCGGACTGACGCCTCGACGCCGTCGGCCAACATGATCAACGCCGCCTCGCGCGATTGGGGCTTCGGGCCGACGTGCCGGAACGGTCGCGGGTCGACGGCCGAGGCCGCCTTGGCACCCTCCTCGGTCGTGATGCCACCGTAGGGCTGTGCCGCCTTCTCCTGCGCCCGCGCGTAGAAGTAACTCATGATCGCGGTGCCATGGTGCTGGGGGATGTAGGCGATGAGCGCCTTCGGCAGTCGGCCCTTGTAGGCGAGATCGATGCCGTCGGCGACGTGCTGCTTGACGATCTGCGCACTCACGGCGGGGTCCAACTGGTCGTGGATGTTCTCGCCACCGGCCTGGTTCTCGATGAAACCGAGGGGATTCGCGAGCTTGCCGACGTCGTGGTAGTAGGCCGCGACCCGGGTGACCAGTGGGTCGCCCCCGATGGCCTCGGCGGCGCGCTCGGCCAGGTTGCCGACCATCAGCGAGTGGTGGTAGGTGCCCGGCGTCTCGACCAGGAGTCGGCGCAGGAGCGGCTGCGACGGGTTGGCCAGCTCCAATAGTTGGAAGACGGTCAGGATGCCGAAGACCGACCCGAGGACCGCGAACGTCCCGACCGCGGCCACGCCCGATCCGGCGGCGGAGGCGGCCGACGCGAACCAAAGCTCCAGGACGCCGCGGACGTCGCGCGCACCGAGCAGCGAGAAGATGGTCACGACTGCGGCATTGACGACGAAGACCGCGGCCGCAGCCTGGACGAAGACCTGGAGGCGGTCACCCCGCCGAATGGCGACGATCCCGGCCATCCCGCCCAGGAAGACGTATGCCGTGAACTCCAGCGACGCGCCGTTCACGGCACCGCCGATGATCGCGACGAGCGCGATGACGACGGTCGCCAGCGACGCATCGAGCAGGATCGCGAGAAGCATCCCGATCGCCGCGGTCGGCAGGAAGAACTGGAGGATCGCCCGGCCGGCCGTCAGCTTGAGGGCGATCGTCGCCCCGACGACCAGGATGCCGGTCAGCACGAGCGCGTTGTCCCGATGCCAGAGCTTCGGCCGGAAGCGCCACATCCAGCCGAGCATCATCCCGACGATGAGGACCGCCAGCAGGAACCAGCCGAACAGGCTCGCGACGTCCGGGCGGGTCTCGCCGAGGCCCAGGGCATCGATCTTCTCGATGTCCTCCTGGCTCAGCCGTTCGTCGGTCCGGACGATCACCTCGCCCTGCAGGATCTGGACGCGGACCGGCATGACCGCCGCGGCCCGTCGGTCGCGCAGTTGCTCGGTCAGCTCGGCATTGAACGACGAGTTCGGCACGACGAGCGAGCTGATGAGCTGCGCGGCCAGCGCTCGTTCCTTCTCGTCCAGCCCACCCGCCATCAGGCCCGCGAGACGGGTCCGTGTCTCCGCCACCTCCGTGTCGCGCAGCTGCGAGCGCAGCAGCGAATTGAGCACCCGCGCCGATTCGGTGCGCACGATGGCCCAGCGACCGGGCTCCAGGGCGACAAGCGTGGCGCGCTCGTCGTCGCCGAGGTCGAGGACCGCCGTCTCGAGCAGCGACGCTCGCTGATCGTCGGGCAGGTCGGCGGCGAACGTCGTGTCGACCCGCGAAACGCGTCGCTCGAACGCGAGCTGCTGTTCGGTCGCGATGGCGGCGGCGTTCTCGGTCGTGAAGTCGTACTGCGGCTCGGCCGAGTCTCGGGCGGCTTCGCGTTCCGCCTCAGTTCGGGCCGCGCTCTCGAATTCGACCGCCTTGGGCGCGATGATGTCGCGCGGCGCCAGCTCACCCGCCGCCAGCGACAGGGATTCCTCGGGCAGGATGTCGGCCCCCAGGATCGCGGTGAGGACCGCCACCAGGATGCCCGTCGCGATCACGAAGCGCGCGGCGTCGTGGCGCGTGAAGCGCGCGAAGGCGTCGAGCCGCTGGGTCAGCATGAGGGTGTGCCCCGATCCGTCACGGCTGGCTCGTCAGTGCGTTCCGACATCGTGGCCGGCGAGGTCGGCCTGGGCGAGGGCGGCCGCCACCATCGCGCTCACGACCTTGCCGTCGGCCCGACCCCGCGTGCGTGGCGAGAGCCAGCCCATGACCTTGCCGAGGTCCCGAGCGCTCGCCGCTCCGGTGGCCTTGATCGCGTCGTCGACGAGGGCCTTGAGCTCCGTCTCGCCGAGCGCTTCGGGCAGGTAGCCGCGCAGGATCTCGATCTCGGACTCTTCCTTCGCCGCGAGGTCCTCGCGTCCGGCCGCGCGGAACGCCTCGACCGACTCACGGCGGGTCTTGACCTCGCGGGTCAGCACCGCGACATACTCGTCGTCGGTGAGGGGCGTGCCCTGCCGCTTCTCGACGTTGTAGGCGGCGCTCGACGCCATCCGCAGGACATCACGACGCAAGGCGTCTCCGCCGCGCATGGCGGTCGCGATGTCGGTCTGGATGCGATCTCGAAGGGACACGGGTCTGGCAACCTCGGGCGGCGGTTGGGCCGACAATGTCGACCTGGTGCCGGGCGCCCGCGGGGGCGCATGGCTAGGTGAGTGCCGGCGGGCAGTCGCCCGCACGCGGCTCAGCCGGCCTGCGTTCGGGCGTTCTTCTTGCGCTTGGCTTCCTTGCGCTTGCGCTTCACTGACGGCTTCTCGTAGTGCTCGCGCCGGCGAGCCTCCGCGAGGATGCCGCTCTGCTGGATCTTCTTGTTGAAGCGACGCAGGGCGCTCTCGAACGTCTCGTTCTCTCCCACTCGGACTTCAGCCAATCCCGGTTCACCTCCTCGGGCCTCGTGTCGGCGACCGTCGCGTCCGGCTGGTGGCCCACCCGGCCATGACGCGTGCTCGACGGACCCCGCCGAAGCCGCCGGAGTGTAGCCGAGGGTCCCGAACCGGTCAAACATCGTGCAACATCGGCGTGAGCGAGGCGCGGATCAGCGCCTTGCCCGCCGGTTCTCCCATATGACACATCGGGTGGCGCTATCCGACGTCGGAGGCCCAGGTCTACCCAGATGTCGCAACAGGTGGCCCTTGGGCGGACTTCGGGGCGGATTTCGGCCTCCTGACCCTCTGGACGCCGGTAGGGCCTCGTCTTGCGCCACTCCCGCTGGCGAATGGGAGAAACAGGAGTCCCGCCAGGGAGCCGTTCGGCGAATGCAGCCATCGCCTCACGCTCCAACCACGCTCCGGGAAGGCCGTTGCGAACGTGCTCCCGAGTGCCGCCACGCGCCGTCTGGTCGTCGAGGAGTCGCCCACGACGAGCAATCGGGAGACCGACACGCACGGCCAGCCGAGCTGCCTGGCGATCTCCTGGCCAAGCCGAGCCTTTCGATCCAGGACGTGGAGCATGCCCCCGGCGTCCGGCACGACCGACTTCACCTCGACGATGAGGATCGCTGCGACCTCCCGACGCAACCCGACGACGTCGACGGAGCCACGCTCCCCCCGTATCGAGAACGAGACCTCGACCTTCGTCTCCCATCCGTCGGCGGTGAGTAACGCGACGACTTGTTCGACCAGACTCGCATGCGCTCCGTCGAGCAAGCGGTCGAGACCTTCGCCATGCCATCTGACCTTGACGTCGATCGATGCGCCGAGCGCCTCGGCGATCGCGATGAGCGTCCCGACGCGCACATCAGCCGACTGACCAGCCTCGACCTTCGAAACGAGCTGGCGCGAGACGCCGGCGGCAGCCCCGACATCCTGTTGGCGCTTCGCGGCACGGATCCGCAATGCCCGAAGCGATCGCCCGACCTGAAGCGCATCCATCGCACGATCGTGGACCGGACCGCTCAACCAGCGCTTATCGATCATCTGGTCGTCGTGTCGGGTGATGTTGGAGCACACGCCGCGTTAACCTGTTTCGAACATGCCGACGCTGCTGGACCTGCTGGAGCGCACCGTCACGCGGTATGGCGATCGGCAGGCGCTGGGATTGCGTCGCGACGACAGCACCACGATGCACTGGAGCTACCGGGAGCTCGACCGACGCGCACGGATCGCCGCGTGGCGCCTGCGGGCGATGGATCTGGAGCCGGGTGACCGCATCCTCACGTGGTCGCCGTCGACACCGGAGCTGCCGGCCGCCTACTACGGCGCGATGCGCGCCCGTCTCATCCTCGTCCCGCTCGACCTGCGGATGTCGGCCGACGCGGTCGAAGCCATCGTCAAGGCCTCCGGTGCCCGTCACCTGATCCTCGGGACCGGCCGCGACGCCCCCGATCCACGCGAGGCCCGGCTGTCCGGCTTTCCGACCACGACCGTCGAGGATCTGTCGGCCGAACCCGGGTCGGACGATGCCGCGTTCCCCGCGGACTGGGAGGTCCGCCAGGCGGCGTGGGGACGCCCGGACGCCGACGAGACGTTCGAGCTGATCTTCACCTCCGGCACGACCGGCACGCCCAAGGGCGTCACGCTGACCCACGACAACGTCGTGGCCTCGATCGAGACCTTCCATCGCATCATCCCGGCGATGGAGCACCGCCTCGTCTCCCTCCTGCCTCTCTCGCATCTCCTCGAGCAGGCGGTCGGGCTGTACTACGCCCTCGATGTCGGTGCGGACATCCTCTACGTGCGGAGCCGCAACCCGCGGGTCATCTTCGACGCGCTGCGCGACCATCGGGTCACCTCCATGGTCGTGGTCCCCCAGGTCCTCGACCTGTTCTGGAGCGCGATCGAGCGCGAGGTCGAGAAGCGCGGGCGGGCGGGCGCTTTCGACCGACTGCGCCGGATCGGCCGCCATCTCCCGGTCGCCATCCGGCGACGGCTGTTCGGGAGCGTGCATGGCCAGCTCGGTGGGCAGTTCCGGCTGTTCCTGTCGTCCGGGGCGTTCCTGCCGCCGGCACTGCAGCAGGCGTGGGAGGACCTCGGCGTCACGGTCCTGCAGGGGTATGGCGCGACCGAGACCGGGACCGGGACGTGCACGACCCTCGAGGACCACGGGCCCGGCACGGTCGGTCGGCCACCCGAGGGCATCGACATGCGCATCGCGCCCGACGGCGAGATCCAGTTCCGCGGCCGGACGGTGTTCCAAGGCTACTGGGAGGCACCCGCCGCGACCGCGGCCGCGTTCACCGAGGACGGCTGGTACCGGACCGGCGACATCGGCCGCCTCGACGACGACGGCCGCCTGATCCTGTCCGGCCGGACCAAGGACATCATCGTCCTGCCCAACGGGTTCAACGTCTATCCGGAGGACATCGAGAACGCGCTGCGGGTCGCCGGCGTCCGCGATTCGGTCGTGGTCGAGACCCAGCCGGGCCGGATCGAGGCGATCGTGCTCGGCGCGGTCGGCGAGACCGATCCCGGGGCCCTGCGCGCGACCATCGATGCCGCCGTCAAGGCCGCCAACGCGAGCCTCGGACCCAACCAGCGCATCGCCGGCTGGCGGCTGTGGCCGGACGAGGACTTCCCGCGGACGCATACGCTCAAGGTCAAGCGCGCCCCGATCCGCGCCTGGGTCGCGGCCGACGCGCCGTTGCCCGTCGCCTGATCGTCAGTCGACGGGGAAGCCGACGCCGAGCGTCTCGAGTGCGGTCTGGATACCCGGCGCGGCCGGATCGTTCGCCGCCTCCGGGAACCAGTCGTAGATCACCACGGTCGTGCCGATGCTGCGAATGACGTGGACGGTCCCGAGCGGCGTCTGGACCTTGCCCGGCCCGGTCTCCAGGTAGCGCTGCTGCTCGGCGGCCGCCTCGGCCGCCCGGCCCGGGTCCAGGAACTCGTAGACGACGATGTAGCCCTTGTCCGGGTCCTCCGGCAGGGTGACCTGGTAGACGGCCCGTGGCGCGGTCGCCAGCAGAGGCGCCTCCGCCTGGCGGTATGGCGTGGCCACGTCGCGCAGGACCAGGCGTTCGGCCCCGAGCGCGGTCACGAGGGCGGCGCGCGTCTGCCCGACGGCCGGCGTGACGGTCCGGTCCGGCCCGATCGTCGACTGCGGAAACGTCGTGACGGACCCGTCGTCAGAGGCGCAACCACCGCTGAAGGCGATAAGGGCGATGACAGTGGCGATCCCGAGGACCGATCGGCCGCGGCCGAGATCGAAGCGTCGACGACCGATCATCCGGGCGGCCACTCGAACGGCCGCCCACCCATCAGGTGCAGGTGCAGGTGGTCGACCGTCTGGCCACCCCAGCGGCCCACGTTCGTGACGATCCGGTACCCGCCCTCCGCGATCCTCTCGTCACGAGCGACCCCGGCCGCGACCGCGAAGAGCCGACCGAGGAGCGGCCCATCCGCCTCGGTCAGCTCGGCCGCCGATGCGATGTGCCGGCGCGGGATGATCAGGATGTGGGTCGGTGACCGAGGCGCGATGTCGCGGAACGCGATAACGAGGTCGTCTTCGAAGACGCGGTTCGACGGCACCACGCCCGCGACGATGCGGCAGAACAGGCAATCGGCGACCACGGCAGCGTCTTCGGTCACAGCGCCGCGCCCTCCGTCAGTCACCAGAGCACCGGCTTGGAGCTCATCAGGAACCCGATCGTCCCGACCAGCCCGGCCATCAGGTACGACACGTATCGCTGGCGCCTGGCCCGTTCCTTCCAGATGGCGTCATCGGCCGATGCATTGACACCGATCAGCCGCCGCAGGTTGGGGCGTTGGACGAAGAACGCGAGGGCCAGGTTCGCGAAGTAGATCGTGAGCGCCAACAGCAGCCAGGGCTGCTCGAGCATCGTCGGTCCGAGGACCGCGACGAGGCCCAGGCCGGTGAGGGCCAGCCCGGCGCCGATGGCGACCGTCCCGTGGCTCTGCGCCCAGAGCAGGACCTGGACCACTCGGCTCTCCGAATCGACCGTCGCCCGGCGCGCCCTGAGGGTGAATGGCAACAGGATCGACGGCACGAAGAGGCTGATGGCCAGCGTGATGTGCACGGCGAGCAGGATCGGGAAGGCGTTCACGGGCATCGCCGCGATTGTAGGTGGAGCGGACCCTAGGCCCGTCGATGCGCATCGAGCGCGACCCATTCGCCCTCGGCCCGGCGGCCATCGACGACGAGGCCAGCCGCCTCGAACGCCCTCCGGACCTCCTGCTCGCGATCGACGAAGATCCCCGACGCGACCAGGATCCCGCCTGGTCGCAGCTCGCCGCGGAGCGCGGGCGCCATCGGCACGAGCACCCCGGCGATCAGGTTTGCGACGACGACATCGAACGGTGGCTCGCCCGACGGCATGCTCCCTTCGCGCGCGCGGATCCGGCGCACGAGCCGGTTCCGCCGCGCGTTGGCCATGGTCGCCTCGATCGCGATGGGGTCCGTGTCGACGCCGAGCGCACGGCGCGCCCCGAGCCGGACGGCCGCGATCGCCAGGATCCCGCTGCCGCAGCCGACATCGAGGACGCGGACGCCGTCGAGACGGCCGCGATCGGCCACCGCTTCCAGCGCGGCCAGGCATAGTCGGGTCGTCGGGTGCAGACCCGTCCCGAACGCCATCCCCGGGTCTAGTGCGAGGACCACGTCGTCGGGCTCGCGGTGGTGGCGCCGCCACGTCGGCCGGATGACGAGCCGGCGGCCGACGCGCAGGACCGGGAAGTGGACCTTCCAGGCGTCGGCCCACTCGGCCTCCTGGACCAGTCTCGTCCGCAGCTCGCCGATCGGCCGCAACCCGAACGCCTGGAGATGACCCAGCGCCTCGGCGGCCTCCGCCGCGGCACGGTCGGCGGCGGCCCGGTCGCGCGCGGGCAGATAGGCACGCACGATCGCCGGCCTTGTCGGGTCCACCCGGGCCCCGAGTCCCTCATCGACGAGATCGAAGGCGGGTTCCACCGAGGTCCCGCCCGGTGCCGCTCGGCCGAGGATCTCACTGACGGCCTCGACGGCTTCCACGTCGGCCTCGACCGCGAGCTCGAGCCAGGCGCCCTCCGGGCCGACATCCGATCGGCGTGCCGTCACCCGAGTCCGAGCTTCTCGCGCAGCCCCCCGCCCGAGCCCACCTGCTCGCCGGTCTCCTCGGCATAGTCGTGGAGCAGCTCGCGGGCGCGCTTGGACAGCTTGGTCGGGACCACGACGTTCACGAGGACGTGCAGGTCGCCCTTGGAGCCGGCTCGCCGGACATGCGGCACGCCCCTGCCGCGCAGTCGGATCTCCGTGTCCGGCTGCGTGCCGGGCTTGATCTCGACCTCCTCCTCGCCCTCGACCGTGGGCACCATGATCTTCGTCCCGAGCGAGGCCTGGGCGATCGAAACGTCCGCCTGGTAGAAGAGCTCCGTTCCCTCGCGCTTGAGCGACTTGTGCGGCGCGACGTGGACGGCCACGTACAGGCTGCCGGCCGGGCCGCTGCGTGGCCCGACCTCGCCCTCGTTCGACAGGCGGATCTGGTGGCCCTCGTCGATGCCGGCCGGGATCGAGACCCGGATCGTGCGCTTGCGCTCCGTACGTCCGTCGCCCTTGCATGTCTCGCATGGCGACTCGACGATCTTGCCCTCGCCACGGCAGCGCGGGCAGGCGCTGACGTTGACCATCTGGCCGAGCATCGTCTGGCGCACGCTGCGGACCTCGCCCCGGCCGTTGCACTGCGGACAGGTCGTGGCCTCGGTGCCCTCCCTGGCCCCGGTCCCGTGACACGTCTCGCACGGCTGCGCGACGCGGAACTCGATCTCCTTGTCGGTGCCGTTGACCGCCTCTTCGAACGAGATCCGCAGGTCGTAGCGGAGATCGGCCCCCGGTTGCGGACGTCCACGCCGTGCCGCGCCGCCGCTCGCCCCGCCGCCGAAGAAGGCGTCGAAGATGTCGGAGAACCCGCCGAAGCCTTCGAAGCCCGCGCCGCCGCCCGCGCCGTCGACGCCGGCACGACCGAACATGTCGTAGCGCTGTCGCCGCTCCGGGTCGGACAGGACCTGGTACGCCTCGTTGATCTCCTTGAACCGGTCGGGCGCCCCTGGGTCGGTGCTGACGTCGGGATGCCACTGCTGCGCGAGCTTGCGGAACGCGCGCTTGATCTCCGCGTCGGACGCACCGCGTTCGACGCCCAGGACCTGGTAGAAGTCTCGCTCCGCCGTAGCCATCGACGACACAGGATACGGGAGGTGACCGGTGACGCTCCGAGGACCGACGCCCGCGGGTTACTGTGCCGCCATCCGGAAGCCACGGGTCGGAGGATGCCGATGCAGGACACGCCTCGACTGACGGTCGCCCTGACCGTCGATCACGACGCGATCTCGGACAGCGTCCGACGGGGCGACCCACCCGTGAAGCTCTCGCACGCGGAGTTCGGGCCCCGTGTGGGCGCGGGGCGCATCCTGGACCTGCTCGCGCGCGAAGGCATCCCGACGACCTGGTTCGTCCCGGGCCACCTGCTCACGGTCACGGTCCATCCGGAGTGCATCGGACGCGGGCATCGGATGGCGATGCTCGAAGCATTCGTCGGCGAGGCGAAGGCGCTGCCCGGCGTCGCCTTCGAGCGGCTGGACAGGTTCGTCAGCGGCTGGCTGGAGTCGGCGCCTGCGCCAGGACCTGCGCCCGGGTGATGACCGAGCGGAACATCGCGGGGGTGAGCCTGCCGGTGTAGGTGTTCTGCTGGCTCGGGTGGTACGAGCCGAGCAGGACATACGGCCCGATGCTCGCTTCGGCGCCATGACCGAAGCGAGGCTTCGGGCGCATCGGGTGACCGAGGCCCGCGAGCGCCCGGAGCGCCGCGTCCCACCCGAACTGGCCCAGGGCGACGATCACTCGCACGCGCACAAGCAGCGCGATCTCCCGGGCGAGGAACGGCGCACAGGCGTCGCGCTCTTCCTTCGTCGGCTTGTTGAGCGGCGGCGCGCAGCGGACCGCCGCGGCGATGTACGTGTCGGTGAGTGTCAGGCCATCATCGGCTCGGCGGGAGGACGCCCGGTCGGCCAGTCCGCATGCATGCAGCGCCGCCCACAGGAAATCGCCCGATGCGTCACCGGTGAACACGCGACCCGTCCGGTTGCCGCCATGCGCCGCGGGCGCGAGCCCGATCAGCAGGATCCGGCCATCCGGGTCGCCAAAGCCGGGCACCGGCCGGCCCCAGTACGGTTCGTCGCGGAAGCGCTTGACCTTCACCCGGGCCACCTGCTCGCGCCAGGCGACGAGCCGCGGACAGCGCCGGCATTCGACGATCTCGGCGGTCAGGGCCGCGAGCCCCGCTCGATCCGCCAGCACGACTACTTGAGCAGCAGGATGTCGAGTCGCCGGGAGGTGATCGCCAGCCCGATGAGCCCCATGACCGTCAGGTACGCGACGTGGACCAGCAGCACCGGCGAGATCGCCCCGACCGACAGCGAACGGATGAGATCCACGCCCTGGTACAGCGGCGTCAGCCGAACCACGATCTGCAGGGGTTCCGGGTAGGTCTCGAGCGGGAAGAACGTGGCCGAGAACAGGAACAGCGGCAGCACCACCAGCTGGACGAGGTCGAAGTCCTGCCAGGACTTCATGAACGACGTCGCGGCCATGCCGACGGCGCCGAAGGCGAACCCCACCAGCAACGCGGCCGGGATCGCCAGGATCACCCAGGGCGAGCTGGCGAGACCCAGGACGATCATCACGACGAGGAAGCCGATCGCATACAGGCCGCCGCGGATGAGCGCCCAGACGAGCTCGCCGAGTGCGATATCGCCCGCCGAGAGCGGTGTGGCCAGGATCGATGTGAACGTCTTGTTGTAGTTGAGCTTGAAGAAGAAGTTGAAGGTGCTCTCGGCGATGGCCCCGTTCATCGCCGAGCTGGCCAGCAGTGCGGGTGCGACGAACGCCTGATAGCTCATGGGCTCGCCGCCCGGGCCGGTGATCGTGCCGACGAGCGCGCCAAGCCCGAAGCCGATCCCCAGCAGGTAGAAGAGCGGCTCGAAGAACCCGGACAGGATCATCAGCCAGGCGTGGCGATAGACGAAGATGTTCCGCTCGATCAGTCGCGCCGAGCGCCGGCTGCCGATCAGGAACAAGGGCGCGACCCGCAGCGCGGTCATCGGACCATCCGCCGCTGGATCATCCGGATCGTGGCGATCGCCCCACCGATCGCGAAGACCAGCAACACGGCGAGGTGGGCGAGCATCAGCAGCGGTTCCTCGCCGGCCGTTCCCAGCGAGAGGCCGCGCGTCAGGGCCACACCGTGGTAGAGCGGTGTCAGCCACGCGACCACCTGCAGGATCGCGGGCAGGTTCTCCAGCGGGTAGAAGGTGCCGGACAACAGGAATAGCGGCGTGATCCCGAAACGGAAGATGGTGGCGAACCGGTTCGGTGTGCTCTGCGTGGCCGCGAAGGCCGCGATCGGACCAGCGAACGCCATGCCGGTCAGGACCGCGGCCGGGATCGCGAGCACGATCTCCCACGATGCGGCCGCGCCGAACAGGACGATGACGAGCGTGAACACCGCGGAGATCAGCGTGAGCCGGGCCACCATCCAGAGGAGATTGCCGACCGCGATGTCACGTGGCGAGATCGGCGTCGCGTGCATCGCGTGGAAGACCTTGTTCCAGACCAGCCCGTTCATGATCGGGAACATGGCTTCGAACGTGGCGCTCTGCATCGCGGTCGCTGCCAGCAGGCCCGGCGCCAGGAACGCGAGGTAGCTGATCCCGCCGAGGGCGTCGGTGCCCGACTGATCCACGTAGCTGCCGAGGCCCAGGCCCATCGCCGCCAGGAACATGACCGGCGAGAGGAACGAGCTGAAGATGCTCGCCCGGAACGTCCGGCGGTACTGCAGGTAGCGATGCTCGAACACGCGCCCGACGGTGGAGCTCGGCCTCGCGAACGCGGTCATTCGATGAGCGAGCGGCCGGTCAGGCGGAGGAAGACATCCTCCAGCGAGGACCGCCGGACCAGGACCGTCTCCGGCTCGAGACCCCGTTGATGGACGGCCACGGCGGCCGCCTCGCCGTCATCGACATAGAGCAGGACGCGATCGGGCAGGTGCTCGATCCGCTCGGCGATGCCGTCGAGGCGCCCGTCAAGGGACTCCGCCTCGCCTGGCTTGAACCGCAGCTCGGTGACCTCGCGGGTCGAGTAGCGCTCGATCAGGGCACGCGGGCTGCCCTCCGCCACGATGCGCGCCTTGTCCATGACGACCAGCCGGTCGCAGAGCTGTTCCGCCTCGTCCATGTAGTGGGTCGTGAGGACGAGGGTGACGCCACGTTGCTTCAGCCGATAGAGGCGATCCCAGAGCAGGTGGCGCGCCTGCGGATCGAGGCCGGTCGTCGGCTCGTCGAGCAGCAGGACCTCGGGTTCGTTGATGAGCGAGCGGGCGATCGTCAGCCGCCGCTTCATGCCGCCCGACAACGGCTCGACCTGGTCGTCGGCTCGCTCGGACAACTGGGCGAACTCGAGGAGCTCGTCCGCGCGACGGCCGACCTCGGATCGGCTCATGCCGAAGTAGCGCCCGTAGATGACGAGGTTCTCGCGCACGGTCAGCTCGTTGTCGAGCGTGTCCTGCTGTGGCACGACCCCGAGACGTGCCCGGATCCGAGGCCCGTGCGCAGCGGGGTCGAGCCCCATGACCACCAGGGTCCCCTCGGTGACCGGCGACACGCAGCCGATCATCCGCATCGTCGAGGTCTTGCCCGCGCCGTTGGGTCCGAGGAAGCCGAAGGACTCGCCGGGTGCCACGTCGAAGTCGATGTTGTCGACGGCGGTGAAGTCGCCGAATCGTTTGGTCAGGCCGCGGGCATGGATGAGCGAGGAGGTCGACGGGGCGCCTGGGACTGGCACCTCCGCCGACACGAGGGTGTCGGACATGGGGCGGCATCGTACCCCTCACGGGGCGCCGATGCCGGGCGAGTGTCCGTGGGATCAACCGGCCTGCAGGACGTCAAGAAAACGTTCATCTCGACTCGCGATACTTCGCAAGCCGCGATTCTGCCGGCAACCATGAGGGAGGTATGTCATGCCAGACGGGCGTCATCGGTCCTTCAAGCACTCGCGCTTGGCCGCGATCCTCACCGCCATCGGTGTGACGATCAGTTCGGGGGTCCTGGCGGTCGCCCTCGCCGCGGACAACCCACCGGTCGGCACCGACATCATCGGGACCGGGGAGCGCCCGGTCCTCATCCCCATCACGCCTTGCCGCGTCATGGACACGCGACCTGCACCGAACACCGTCGGGCCGCGGAACACGCCGATCGGGGCCAACGCGACCTACTCGCCCACCGTGGTCGGGGCAAACGGCAACTGCGTCATCCCCGGTGATGCCCTCGGACTGAGCCTGAACGTCACGATCGTCAGCCCGACGCAGACGTCCTTCCTGACGGTGTTCCCGGCCGGGGCGCCGAAGCCGTTGTCCTCGAACCTGAACTGGACGGGTGGTCACGCCCCGATCGCGAACGCGGTCACCGTCCGGATCGGTGCGGCCGGGAAGATCTCCTTCTTCAACAACAAGGGCAGGGTCAACGTGGTCGCCGACATCGTCGGGTACTACGTCGACCATCAGCACGTCGACATCACCGGCGCGATGATCGTCGATGGGTCGCTCAATGGTGACCTCGAGATCGCCGACAACACGATCACGACATTCGACATCGCCACCGATGCGATCGACTCCGACGAGGTGCTCGACTTCGGGCTCACGAACCAGGACGTCGGCGTGCTGTTCGCCCAGGTGAATGCGGATGGCACCATCGCCAACTCCAGCGGCGGTGTCACCGGCTTCCGGATCAGCGTCGGGTCCTACGAGGTCGACTTCGCTCGCAACATCGCCTCGTGCGCCTTCGTGTCGACCCAGGGCGAAGCGGGCATCGGTGGTGCCGGCGGCGCGATCACGGGCGTCACCGACCGTGTCGGCAATGTGGAGGCCGTATTTGCGACCACCCGCACGGACGCGAATGCACTCGCCGACCGGGCCTTCCAGCTCGTGGTGGTCTGCTGACATGGAACCCCAGATGTCTCGCGCCGCACCGGCGGGGTCACCGAAGGGCCGACGGCGACTCTGGATCGCGATCGGAGCCGCTGCGCTGGCGGCGACGGTAGCCGGCACCGTGGTGGCCCAAGGACCCACCCAGCCGGACGGGTCCGAGCCGGTCCCACCAGTCGTCGAACCGGAGGTCATCCCCCAGCCTGACGGGTCGAAGCCCGCCCCGGCGTTCGTCGAGCCGGCAGTCATCCCGCAACCGGCCAATCCCGATCCGAAGCTGACCGGGGCCTCCACCCAGGTCTCGGGCCCACGTGAGAAGGCCGCCGGCGTCGACGGCCAGGGTGGCCCATCAAGCAAGCGCAAGGACACCGGTGGGGTGAACGGAGCGGACCGCCCGGGCGGTCGCACCGACTGAACCAGCCAACGCGGACCCGGGTACGAGCGCGAACCGCCGTACCCGGGTCGTTCCTTGCCGCCCCACGCGGGCCCGGGAAACTGGCTACACGCAGGTAGCATCATGTGATATGATCGGGCCGACAAGGAACCGATGCAGGAGCCGGCCATGGCCACCATCCCCGTCCCAGTCGCGGAACTGCTCGATAGTGCCCTCGTCGGCGAATTGACCGTCGTCGATGGGCAGGGGCGGCCGGTCACGTACCCGCTCATCCCGTTGTGGGACGGAGAGCACGTCTACATGACCTCGTCGAGCCTCTTCAGTCGCAAGCTCGAGCACATCCGGGCGAACGCGAAGGTCTCCGTCTCGATCACGGACCCGGTGGCCGTTGACGGTCGACGCGACCGCGCGACCATCCAGGGCGATGCCCGGATCATCGAGGACGACCCGCACGGCGGCTGGGAGCGGCTCCTCCCGATCTGGGAGCAGAAGGAGCCGTCGATCGTCTACTTCCTGAAGGAGCGCATCGCCTTGCCGCTCTTCTTCGAGCGCGCGCTGATCGAGATCACACCGCGGCGGGTCCTCTACTGGTCCGACGGGAGCGCGGCGAGCGCACCGAGCGTGACCGTCGTCGGCGAGGAGGCCGCGTGATGCGCAGTACGCCTGAGGTCGACGCCCGGACCGGCCTGGAGAAGCTGGCCACCTACCCGTACCAGATCCTGACCTGGATCGACGACACCGGCTACCCGGTCAGCGTGGCCGTCGACGCTCGGATCAACCCGGCGGATCGCGCCGCCAGGTTCGAGGCGCCCGCCGGCCTCGCCGTGCCGACCGATCGCGAGGTGTCGCTCACCGGCTCGCACATCCGTCCGCAGCCGGGCTATGGCTACGACGAACGCCGCCACGTCACTGTCTGGGGTCCGGCGACGATCAGCGGCCGGACGATCAGCATCGAGGGCCGAACGGCGTGGGGCTGGGACGAGGCGGAGGTCCCCTTCTTCGAGTACTCGGAACGCTCGACCGGCAAGTCGCGCCGGTACTTCGATGCGCTGTCGGCCGAGCGCGGGACGCCGGTCAAGCCCCGTCTGTCGTTCGGCTTCCTGACCCTGCGCACGACGCGGCTCCCGTTCCTGACCGCGACGATCGTGCCGGTCACGCTGGGCATCCTCATCGCCGCCTCGCACGGCCGGTTCGACCTCGTGGCGGCGCTGCTGACGATCATCGGGGCCTGCTTCGTCCAGCTCGGCCTCAACGTCGCGAACGACGTGTTCGATACGATCCAGGGCGCCGACGACGCGAACGTCACGCCCACCAAGTTCTCAGGCGGCTCGCGCGTGATCCAATACGGCCTCGTGAGCCTGCGCCAGATGGCGACCCTGTCGACGATCTTCTACGTGCTGGCCGGGATCATCGGGCTGATCCTGCTGGCGACCCGCGGCTCGACGGCGCTCCTCGTGATCGGCGTCGTGGGCTTCATCGTCAGCCTCGGCTACACCGCTCCGCCGCTCAAGTTCGTCTACCGCGGTCTGGGCGAGATCGCGGTCGCCCTCGGGTTCGGACCGCTCATGCTGCTCGGGGCGTACGTCGTCCAGACCGGCGGCACGCTCGCCTGGGAGCCGTTCGTGGCATCGATCCCGATCGCGCTGCTGGTGGCGCTGATCCTGTACGTCAACGAGATCCCGGACCGGCGCGGCGACGCGCGAGCCGACAAGCTGACACTGCCCGTGCGCTTCTCGAAGGAAGCCGTCATCGGCGGCTACAACCTAGCGGTGGCCGCGGCGTTCGCGGCGCTCGTCATCGGCGTGGCGGCCGGCATCCTGCCGATCCCGGCGCTGCTGATGCTGCTGGCGATCCCCTTGGCCGTCCGCGTCTCGCGCGGCCTCGCCCCCAACTACGACAACCCATACGCGCTGATGGCCGTCATGGGCGTCAACGTCAAGCTCCACCTCTACGCCGGCCTGCTGCTGCTGGCCGCCTACGTCGTGGTGCTGATCGTGGGCGCGGCCTGGCCTGGCGTGGACCTCTTCCTGGGCTGAAGTAGGTCGACCACCGACTCGACGGAGTCGCATAAGCGCCAGTGCAGCGTCCGCCGCGACACTGGCGGCATGGATGCCATGCGCTTCGGGCTTTCGATGCGCGCGCTTCGACGCCACCGCCGATGGACGCAACAGCGCCTCGCCGATGAGGCCGGCGTTTCGAGAGGCGTCGTCGCGCGGATCGAGCAGGGTCATGGTGACCGGGTCACGGTCAGGACCCTGATACGAGTGGCGGCCGCCCTAGGGGGGACGGTCAGTTGCCGGCTGTTCTGGCATGGCGAAGGCCTGGACCGGCTTCTAGATGCCGCGCACGCATCGCTTCTCGAAAGGACGCTGTCATCGCTGCGTGCCGGTGGTTGGCAGACGGCGTCCGAAGTGACCTTCAACATCCGGGGAGAACGCGGGTCGATCGACATCCTCGCCTTCCACGAGGCCTCAGGGTCACTGCTCGTGATCGAGATCAAGACCGTCGTCCCCGATCTGCAGGGGATGCTCGGGACGCTCGATCGGAAGGCGCGGGTCGCCGCCGAGATCGCCAGGGAACGAGGCTGGGCCGTCCGGACGATCTCGAGGTTGCTGGTCCTGCCCGACGATCGGACGTCACGGCGTCGCGTCGATCATCATCGGGCCACCTTCGAGACGGTCCTTCCCTCGCGCACGGTGGCGGTCCGGCGGTGGCTTCGCGACCCGTCCGGCGCGCTAGCGGGCGTCTTGTTCCTGTCAGATGATATTGAGGTGGTCACTC
This sequence comes from uncultured Chloroflexia bacterium, assembly GCA_963778645.1. Classification (GTDB taxonomy): domain Bacteria; phylum Chloroflexota; class Limnocylindria; order Limnocylindrales; family CSP1-4; genus SPCO01. Next base: position 623,676 of record CAVZVH010000026.1, on the reverse strand, counting down.
GTCACCGGTTGGTCCGGCCCAGGCCGCCCGCAGCGTTGTCGCCAAGCACGAATCACCGAGAGACGGCGAGCCGTTCGTGACAGGTGACACTCACCGGGTCGGCTGACCGGACCTCTGGTGACCAACGACCGCGACAGTGTCATTCGCCGGAAACGGGCCCGCGCGCCGCCGGGACTCCGCCAGAGGCCTAGACCTCCTTGAACTCGCCCTCGACCGTCTCTTCGCCGGCGGCCTCGGCGTCGCCGGGGGCGGCGCCGTCCCCGGTCCCGTCGGTCTCGTCGGGACTGGCCCCGTCGTCAGCCGCGGTGCCGTTGGCGGACTCGCTGGCCGCGGCCTCCCCGGCCTGGTAGGCGGCGGTCGACACGCGGCTCAGCGTCTCGGCCAGGGATGTCATGCCGCTATTGACGGCCTCGACGTCGGAGCCCTTGAGCGACTCGCGCAGTGACTCGACCTTGTTCTCGACCTCGAGCTTGTCCTCGGACGAGACCTTGTCGCCAAGGTCCTTGATGGTCCGCTCGGCCTGGAAGGTGAGGGCCTCCGCCTGGTTGCGGGTCTCGACCTCCTCGCGCCGCTTGCGGTCCTCCTCGGCATGCTCCTGGGCGTCGCGGACCATCTGGTCGACGGCGCTCTTGTCGAGCATGGACGAGGCCGTGATCCGGACCTGCTGCTCCTTGCCGGTCGCGCGGTCCTTGGCCCGGACGTCGAGGATCCCGTTCGCGTCGATGTCGAACGTCACCTCGACCTGGGGCACGCCACGAGGCGCCGGCGGGATCCCATCGAGGATGAACCGGCCGAGCGTCTTGTTGTCGGCGGCGAAGTCGCGCTCGCCCTGGAGGACATGGATCTCGACCTGGCTCTGGTTGTCCGAAGCGGTCGAGAAGACCTGCGACTTGGAAGTCGGGATCGTCGTGTTCCGGTCGATGAGCTTGGTCATGACGCCACCGAGCGTCTCAATGCCGAGCGACAGCGGTGTCACGTCCAGCAGCAGGACGTCCTTGACGTCGCCAGCCAGCACGCCGGCCTGGATGGCGGCCCCGATGGCCACGACCTCGTCCGGGTTGACGCCCTTGTGCGGCTCCTTGCCGCTGAACAGGGCCTTGACCGCCTCGACGACCGCCGGCATGCGGGTCATGCCACCGACCAGGATGACCTCGTCGATGTCGCCGGGCTTGAGGCCGGCATCCTTCAGCGCCGCCGAGACCGGACCGGCCGTCTTCTTGATCAGGTCGTTGACGAGGTCTTCGAGCTTGGCCCGGGTCAGCGAGATGACGAGGTGCTTGGGGCCCGATGCATCGGCCGTGATGTACGGCAGGTTGATCTCCGTCGTGCTCGTTGACGACAGCTCGATCTTCGCCTTCTCGGCCGCCTCCTTGAGGCGCTGGAGGGCCTGCTGGTCCTTGGCGAGGTCGATGCCCTGGTCCTTCTTGAACTCGGCCAGCAGCCAGTCGATGACGCGCTGGTCGAAATCGTCGCCGCCCAGGTGCGTGTCGCCGTTGGTGGCCTTGACCTCGAAGACGCCCTCGCCGAGCTCGAGGATGGAGATGTCGAAGGTGCCGCCACCAAGGTCGTAGACGGCGATCTTCTCGTCGCCCTTCTTGTCCAGGCCGTAGGCCAGCGCCGATGCGGTCGGCTCGTTGATGATCCGCTTGACGTCGAGGCCGGCGATGCGGCCGGCATCCTTGGTCGCCTGGCGCTGGGTGTCGTCGAAGTAGGCCGGGACGGTGATGACCGCGTCGGTGATCTTCTCGCCGAGATAGGCCTCCGCGTCGGTCTTCAGCTTCTGGAGGATCATCGCGCTGATCTCCGGCGGCGTGTAGACCTTGCCGTCGGCCAGCTTCACGGCGACGCCGTCGCTCTTGGGGTCCTTCTCGACCGTGTACGGGACGAGCCCGATGCTGCGCTTGACTTCCGGATCGTCCCAGCGGCGACCCATGAATCGCTTGATCGAGTAGATGGTGTTCGTCGGGTTGGTGACGGCCTGGCGCTTGGCCAGCTGGCCGACCAACCGGTCCCCCGTCTTGGTGAAGGCCACGACCGATGGGATGGTCCGACCGCCCTCGGCGGACGCGATGACCGTGGGCTCTCCGCCCTCCATGACGGCGACGACGGAGTTCGTCGTGCCGAGGTCGATGCCGATGATCTTGCCCATGCTGTTGGTGTCTCCTTGGTGGTTGGTCGTCAGTTCGGGGCGTGGCCGTTGGTGGGACCCGGACCGCGTGTCCCGTCCGCGCCCGTGCCGTCGTCGTCAGTGGTGCCGATGGATGGGCCGGCGACCGCCACGAGGGCCGGCCGCAGCACGCGATCGCGCAGCCTGTAGCCGCGCCGGATCTCCTCGACGATCTGGCCCTCCGGTCGGCCAGTGCCCGGTGCGGTGGCGATGGCGTCGTGCTCACGCGGATCGAACGGCCGACCCGGCGTCGAATCGATGGAGCTGACGCCCTCCGACTCGAGCAGCGTCCGGAGCTTGCGATCGATGGCGGAGATGCCCTCGAACCATGGATGCTCGGCGATCTCGTCGGGCCGGGCTTCGATCGCGAGGTCGAAGTCGTCGGCGACGGTCAGGACCTTTCGCAGCAGGTCCTCCCCCGCCAGGCCGGCGTCCCGCTCCCGTTCCTCGGCCGTTCGACGCCGGAAGTTCTGGAACTCGGCGCGTTCGCGCTGGAGGCCGGTCAGGTAGTCGTCGGAGCCCTTGCGTGCCTCATCGAGCTCGCTCTTGAGGGCTTCGATGTCGGCGAGCAGCTTGGCCGGCGAGATGTCGATCTCGTCGACCCGCCGCTGCCCGCGGGTGCGATGCTCAGGCATACAGGTGGTCCACCAATTCGTTCATCAGGCTGGAGATGAAGCGGACCGTGCCGATCGCCTGCGAATAGCCCATCCGCGTCGGACCCAGCACGCCGACGACGCCGATCGCCTGCCCCGACCGCCCGTACGGGGCGAGGACGAGCGACACGTCGCGCATCTCGATGGGCTGGTTCTCGTGCCCGATGAACACACGGATCCGGCCGGCTTCGGCGACGTCGCCGACGAGCTGGCCGAGGTAGGCCCGGTTCTCCAGCGCCGAGAAGACGCGACGCAGCTTGTCGCTCTGGGCGAACTCCGGCGCATCCATGACGTTCAGCAGACCGTCGCTGAAGACCTCCTCGATCGCCTCGCTGTCGTAGTCCTTGACGATCCGGGCCACGCGCTCACCGATCCGCCGAGCCAGTGCCTCGAGGCGGTCGTCCTGGCTGAACTGGGCCAGGATCGTTTCCGCCTGGGCCCCGGTCTTGCCCGCCAGGCGTTCGTTGAGGAGGCCGGCGACCCGGTTGAGCGTCGGCTGGTCGATCGCGTCGTCATCGGCGAAGTTGACCAGCGCCTGCTTGATCGCGCCCTCACGCAGGACCAGGATCAGGCTGGCCATCCGCTCACTGATGGCGACCAGATCGATCCGTCGGACGTGGGCCGAGCGTGGCTTCGCGGGCGTGGCCAGACCGGCCGAGCGGGTGATGCTGGCCAGCGTGGTCGCTGCGAGGCGGAACCAGTGTTCGCTGGCGAACTCGACCTGGCCGAACTGGTGGCGGATCATCAGCTGCTCGACGGCCGGCAACGGCACGGTGTCCACGATCAATTCGACGTAGAACCGATACCCGGCGTCGGTCGGCATTCGACCCGCCGACGTATGCGGGTGGGTCAGCAGACCGGCCGCTTCCAGTTCCGCGAGGATGCTCCGGACGGTCGCGCTGGACACGCCGAGGCCGTACCGCTCGACGAGCGCCTGTGATCCGACCGGCGTGGCGGTCGTGACATATTCCTCGATGACGGCCCGAAGGATCGCCTGTGCGCGAAGGTCCAGGGGGCCGATGGGGCGGATTCGTCGCGCCAAGGTCGGTCTCCCGCGTTGGTTAGCACTCTCGCATGGAGAGTGCTAACGAGGTGCGGGCATCGTAGCAGTCGATGGCCCGGAGTGTCAACGAAGCCGAGTCACACCAGGCGCGAGAACAACTCGTTCGAGAGCAGGCGACCGCGGGTGGTCAATACGACCCGCTCGTCCGCCGTGACGTTCAGCAACTCTGCCGCCAGGGCCCAGCCGAAGACGTCGGCGAGTGGCGGCTCCCTGGACGCGGCGACCGGCACGCCGGTGTCGAGCCGCAGGCCCAGGATGATCTGTTCGGCGGCGGCCGCGGTCGGGTCGATCGGCTCCGAGCCGCCGGGTGGCAGCCGTGGCGGGGACCCGTCCGTCGGGGTGAGGGCCGAGATGTAGCCGTCCAGTCGAGCCGCGTTCCAGCGCCGGGTCGCGCCATCGAACGCATGGGCGCCCGGTCCGACCGCCTCGTGCGACCGTCGCTCCCAGTACGTCAGGTTGTGGCGACTCTCGTGGCCGGGTCGCGCCCAGTTGCTGATCTCGTAACCGCGGAACCCGGCCTCGGCCAGCCGCACGACGGCGTGGTGGTACTGGGCCGCCGCCCGGTCCTCGTCCTGGCCGGGTGCCGCCCCCTCGCGCCAGCGACGGGCTCCTGGCGCGGTCGGCAGGTGATCGCCTTGCTGCCCGGTCAACCCCTCGGCATCTGGGTCGTCCAGGGTCAGGGCATACAGCGAGAGGTGGTCCGGACCCAGGTCCAGGGCGGCGTCGAGCGTGGCCATCCAGCCGACCACGGTCTGGTCGGGCACGTCGTACAGGAGGTCCAGGCTGACGGACCGGAGCCCGGATCTGCGCGCCTCCGCGACCGCATCCGCGACGTGCCGCACCAGGTGCCGGCGGCCGAGCCGGCGGAGCTGTCCGTCGTCGAATGACTGCGCCCCGATCGACAGTCGGGTGACCCCGGCACGGACCCAGGCGGCAGGGTCGCCTCGTTCGTCGGGCCCGGGATTGGCCTCGAGGGTGACCTCGGCGTCGGGGGTCAGGCCGTATCTGGTCCGGACCAGATCGACGACACGGGCGACGACGTCCGGCTCGAGAAGCGAGGGCGTGCCGCCACCGAGGTACAGCGTTTCGAGGGCCGGGCGGACCCGCCCGAAGGCCGTGTCGAGGTCGTCGGCCCGAAGCGTCAGCTCGTTCTCGAGGGCCGGGACGAAGGCATCGATCCGGGCGCGCGGTCCGCGCGTCGCCGTGCCTGCGTACACCACGAAATCGCAGTAGGGGCAGAGCGAGACGCAGAACGGGATGTGGACGTACAGCGCGACCGGCGGGCGGGTCGCGACCGCGGTCCCGCCAAGCGTCGCGTCGCTCACCGGTCTCGCGACCCGATGACGCGCCAACCCTCGGGCGTCCGGCGACGCTTGTCGATCTCCTCTTCCTCGCGACCGCGCGGCTTCGTCTGACCCGCGTGCCCGGTGCACAGGAAGACCGCGAACCGAGTGATCGCATGTCCGAGGAACGCCGCGGCGATGCCCCCGGTGATGGCCGTCAGCCAACCGCCTACGAGTCCCATCACCAGGGCCATGAGCAGGAGGTAGCGGTCGCGACCGGGCGCCCCGAGCCGCGTGGTCAGCGTGTACAGCAGCGCCTGGACGATGTTCGCGAGTGTCGGGTCCAGGCCGGTGGTCAGGAGCAGGCCGAACAGGGCGCCACGGAACGCCGCTTCGTCGATGAACGCGGTGACCGTCGAGTTCAGGAGCGCTCCCGGGTATGACCACGACGCCGGGAAGCGGATGCGGTGGTAGCGAACGGTCGCGAAGGCGACGGCGAAGGCGACGCCGGCCAGGCCGTAGGCCAGCCCGCCGATGACCGCGCCGAGGCGGTCACCGGAACCGAGGAAGAGCACCTGTTGGGGCGCCGGGTGGACGTAGAGGATCGCCACCGCCATGCCGATCCCGAGCCCGTACCAGGCCATCCGACGGCGGACCTTGGGGCGCTCGCCGTCGCGCGTGGCCTCGTAGTACTCGGCGGTCCCGAAGCGCTCCGCGTCCAGGCGCAGCATGGCCAGTAGCAACGTCAGCCCGATCGTGATGAGCCCGCGGGACCAGGCGATGAAGTCCTCCACCGCCCGCCGCTACCCCTCGCCCATGCGCAGCATCGCCAGGAAGGCCTCCTGCGGGATCTCGACCGAACCCACCCGCTTCATGCGCTGCTTGCCTTCTTTCTGCTTCTCGAGCAGCTTCCGCTTGCGCGTGATATCGCCACCGTAGCACTTGGCGAGCACGTTCTTACGCATCGCGCGGACCGTTTCTCGCGCGACGACGTTCGATCCGATGGCCGCCTGGATGGGGATCTCGAACATCTGGCGCGGGATCAGTTCCTTGAGCCGCTCGGCCAGGGCGCGCCCCGTCGATGGCGCCCGATCGCGGTGCACGATGAGCGACAGGGCGTCGACCGGCTCGCCGTTGACCAGGATGTCGACCTTGACGAGATTGGCCGCGCGATAGCCAAGGGGCTCGTAGTCCATCGACGCGTAGCCCTGGCTGCGGCTCTTCAACAGGTCGAAGTAGTCGACGATGAGCTCCGCCAGCGGCATCTCGAAGTGGAGCACGACGCGCGTCGGATCGAGGTACTCCATGTTGACGAACGTGCCGCGCCGGTTCGTCGAGAGTTCCATCAGCGGTCCGATATAGCTCGACGGCGTGACGACGCTGAGCTTGACCCAGGGCTCCTCGATGGCCTCGATCTCGCTCGGGTTCGGCAGGCGTGACGGGTTGTCCACCACGACCTGGCCGCGGCCGTTCGTCAGGATGACGTGGTACTCGACCGACGGCGCCGAGGCGATGAGGTCGAGGCTGAACTCTCGTTCCAGGCGCTCCTGGACGATCTCCATGTGGAGCAGGCCGAGGAACCCGCAGCGGAACCCGAAGCCGAGCGCCACCGAGCTCTCGGGCTCGTACGTGAAGCTGGCGTCGTTGAGGTGGAGCTTCTCGAGGGCGTCGCGCATGAGCGGGTAGTCCTCGCCCGAGACCGGGTAGACGCCCGCGAAGACGAGGCTCTTGGCCGGCTGGTAGCCGGGCAGGGGGCTGGCCGCCGGCCGCGTCGCGCTCGTGACGGTGTCGCCCACCTGCGCCTCTCGCACGTTCTTGAGTCCGGTGGCGATGTAGCCGACCTCGCCGGCCTGCAATCGCTTGACCGGCACGAGCTGCGGGCGGAACACGCCCAGTTCCAGCGGCTCAGCGGTCGCACCGCTGCCCATCAGCCGCACCGGTTCCCCGTCGTGGATCGTGCCCTGGGCGAGCCGGACATAGACGATCACGCCCTTGTAGGCGTCGTAGTGGCTGTCGAAGATGAGGCCCTGCAGAGGCCCCTTCGGGTCGCCCTTCGGGGCGGGGATCCGGGCCACGATGGCCTCGAGGATCTCGGCCACGCCGGTGCCGTCCTTGGCCGAAGCCAGGAGGACCTCCTCGCGCGGGATGGCGAGCACGTTCTCCAGCTCGTCGATGATCGTGCCCGGGTCGGCCGACGGCAGGTCGATCTTGTTGAGGACCGGGATGAGCGTGAGGTTCTCGCGCATCGCCAGATGGACGTTGGCCAGCGTCTGCGCCTCGATCCCCTGCGTCGCATCGACGACGAGGATGGCCCCCTCGCAGGCCTGGAGGCTGTGGCTGACCTCGTAGGCGAAGTCCACGTGACCGGGCGTGTCGATGAGGTTGAGGCCATACGACCAGGCCATCGTTGGCGGTGTACTCGAGCCGAGCCGAGCGGGCCTTGATGGTGATGCCCTTCTCGCGCTCGAGATCCATCGAATCGAGGACCTGGCTGGTCATCTGCCGGGCGTCGATCGTGTGGGTCATCTCCAGCAACCGATCCGCGAGCGTCGACTTGCCGTGGTCGATGTGGGCGATGATCGAGAAGTTGCGAAGGCGGTCCTGGGGGATGGTCACGGTGCCGGAGTGTAGCCGGACGTGGGTCGGCGCGGGCATCTGGCACACTCGCCCCATGGCCCTGATCGATCGCGACGACTCGGTGCTGATCGTCATCGACGCGCAGCCCGGGTTCTCCGGCGCCTCGGGCGACGAGGCCGCGGCCGCGGCTGGGTCACGCGAGGTCGCCGGCTGGCTGACCGGGGTCGCCGCCGCGCTTGGCGTGCCTATCGTCGTGACCGAGGAGGACGCCGACCGCAACGGTCCGACCGACCCGCTGATCTTCGACCGACTTCCCGCTGGCACGCCCGTCCTGCCGAAGGCGGTGTTCGGACTCACGGACGTCCCGGAGATCCTCGCCGCCGTCCAGGCGACCGGCCGTCGGACGGCCGTCATCGTCGGCGCCGAGACCGACGTCTGCGTCGCCCAGTCGGCCGTCGGTCTGCACGATCGCGACTTCCGCGTGGTCGTCGTCGCCGACGCGACGTTCTCGCCGGGAGCGATGCATGAGCACGGCCTGCGCCGGCTGCGCGACGAACGTATCGAGGTTCGCCACGCCAAGGGCGTCTACTACGACTGGCTGCGGACGCTCGACGCGGCACGCGCGTTCGAGGCCGAGCATCCCGATCTTGCGACGCCGCCTGGTTTCCGGTTGTAGCCGGCCCTCAGGCCTGGACTGCCGCCAGCAACGTCACCCCGACGACGACGAGGACGACCCCGATCACCTGGATCCGGCTGAGCCGCTCGCCGAAGAGCAGGAACGCGGCGACGGCGCTGAACGCCGCGAACTGCGAGCCGAGGACGGCGACGATCGCGATGCTTTCGCGGGCGCCCCAGGCGGACGCCATCGAGCCGAGGATCTCGCCGACGCCGGCGATGACGAGCAACGGCAGCGCGGCGCGCGTCAGGCGCAGCCGGCCGCGCACCAGCAGCGGCAGGGTGATCGCGACGACTCCGACGAGACGCGCGGTGAGCGCGACCCACGCGAGCGGGACGAGGGCGGCGGCCGTTCCCATCGACACCAGGCCGACTCCGAAGATCAGGGCCGCGCCGATCGCGAGCAGGGCGCTCTTGCGCGCGTCTCCGGGCGCGATCGGTGGGGTAGGCGAGAGCGCGGAGGGCGTCGGGGGTCCGTCGAGAGCATCTGCGACAAGGTCGATGTCGCCGGCGGGGACGTCGGTCCCGGACCGCTCGAGGGAGGACAGCACGACTCCGACGGCGATGACCGCCAAGGTGACTCCGGCGCCGAGGCTGACGGGATCGCCGAGCCAGATCGCGATGACGGCAGCGACGGCACCTTCGGTGGCCACGATCGGGGCCACGATCGACACCTTGCCGATCTGGAGGGCCGCGTACGTCAGCCCGAGGCCGCCGACGTAGCAGAACCCCGCGAGCAACAGCAGGGCGAGCGTCCCGGGCTCCAGTCGCTCGACCGGGGCGTCGACGAACGCCAGCGGGATGCCGATGATGACGCCGATGAGCATCACCCAGCCGAGCACGACACGGGAGCCGAGCATCCGGCTGGAGCGGGACGAGGCAAGGGTGGCAGCGGCCCACAGCGCGGCGGCGATGAGCCCGCCGAGGATCGCGGTCACGCGCACAAGTGTGGCGGGTCAATGGCGGGTGCGTGGCAGATGCGTGGCGCCGCCACCAGCGGGTGGCCCGGGGGGTCTGTGATACCATCCGCCTTCGCGCCCGGCGCTCACCCCGCGCCGCGTGCCGATCGACATCCACCTTTCAGTGAGGTCAGCCCACCTTGGCCAAGACGCCCCGCACCTGGACGGGCGCTCGCACGCCGTCAGGACTCAAGCGTGTCCGTCAGGCCCAGAGCCGCCACGAAGTCCTCCAGCCGCGCCGCAGCGCCGCGAAGACGTACGTCGCGAAGGCCCTGGCCGTCGCGGCCGCTCCGGGCGATTCGACCGTCGATCCGACGGTCGCCCTGATCGACGCGCTCAGCGCCCTCGATCGCGCGGCCAAGTCCGGCGCCATCCATCCGAACGCGGCTGCTCGTCGCAAGTCCCGGCTGACGCGCAAGATGAACGCGGCCCTCAGCGGCACGCAGGTCCAGGCCGGCGGCCACGTCACGAAGTCGACGGGCAAGCTGGCCGCCCAGAAGGCAGCGAAGGCCCGAATCGCTGCCGGCAAGGCCGGCAAGGCCAAGGGCGCCCAGACGGCCGCGGGCAAGGCTCGTGCCGCGCTCAGCAAGACGGCCCGGGCCGAAGCCGCCGCCGCCAAGGCGGCCCAGGCCAGCGCGAGCGCCGAAGCGACGCCGGCCAAGGCCAGCGCGACCAAGGCGAGCCGCACCAGGCCAGCGGCACGAAGGCCAGCGGCACGAAGGCCAGCGGCACGAAGGCGACCGCCGCGAAGGCGGCTCCGAAGAAGGCTGCCGCGAGCGCGGCCAAGGCGGCTCCGAAGGCGACCGCGAAGGCGGCCCCGAAGGCCAAGAAGGCGGCCGCCGAGAAGTAGCCGGCAGGCCCTCCGCCAACGACGACGCCCCGGTCACCGACCGGGGCGTTCCGATTCCCGGGCCGGGTGAATTGCATCAGATGCACGTCGCGTCGCCGGAGTGGGTCCACACAGCCTTTTCGTGCGTCAGCCTTGCGCCAGGTGCAAGTTCGGGACCCAGACGGACTCAACGTGGTCCAATTCGTGCACCAGATGCAATGGGTGCAACCGTCAGGCGTGGGGCCGCCGACGTAGCTTGCATCTGATGCAACGCTGTGCCGGATCCTTGCACGAGGTGCAAGTCCGCGACCCGCGGGACGCAGCAGGTGTGCCGGCTGCTAGACCGAACCCGGCACGGCCCCCGGCTGCGACGACGCCTCCGCCTTCGGGCGGAAGATCCCGTACAGCCCGCCACCGATCAGGCCCCCGACCACGGTCAGGACGACGACGCTCCCGGCCGTGCCGAACTGCTCCCGCCAGTAGAAGCCGGTGAACGTCACGGCGTCGGTCACGCCGATACTCGCCATCTCCGGCCCCCGGCCGGCGTCGACGTACCGCAAGTAGACACAGTCCGCTCCGGCCTGGCAGATCAGCGAGCCACCCAGGCCCGGATCGCGATAGCCGTTGTCGGCGTAGAAGAACAGCGCCTTGACGCCCAGCAGCAGGATGGCCGCCGTCAGGCCGGTGATCGTCGGCGGCGAAGACCGCATTCGTGAGGATCCGGTGCCATGGACCGGCGCGGCGGTTCGACCGGGCGTTGGCGTAGTAGCCGATCATCACGCCCGACGGCAGGGCCAGCAGCCAGACGACCGGCTCGATCGGGATGATCAGCAGGAAGCTGACGCCGATGGTGAGCGCCATCCCGATGCCGACGTAGGCGGCCATGACCGCGCCACGGTCCGCGATCCGGTTCACGAGCCGCGTCTGGGCGACCGTCGGCTCGGGGGCGTGTCGCGCCGGTGTCGGAACGCCCGAGATAGCGCTCCGCCCCGGGTACCGCGCACCGTCGCCCAGCTCGCCCTCGATCCGTAGCAGGCGGTTGTACTTCGCCACACGCTCGGATCGGGACGGAGCGCCGGTCTTGATCTGGCCGGTCCCCATCGCCACGACGAGATCCGCGATGGTCGTGTCCTCCGTCTCGCCCGACCGATGCGAGACGACGGCAGACCAACCCGCGCCGCGGGCCAGCTCGATCGCCTCGATCGTCTCGGTGAGCGTCCCGATCTGGTTGAGCTTGATCAGGACGGAATTCGCGGCCCGGGCCTCGATCGCCCGGCCGATGCGCTCGGTGTTCGTGACGAGCAGATCGTCGCCGACGAGCTGGACCGTCCCGCCCAGTCGCTCGGTCAGGAGCTGCCAGCCCGACCAGTCATCCTCGGCCAGTCCGTCCTCGATCGACACGATCGGATAGCGCGCCGCCCAGTCGGCCCACAGGTCGACCATCTGTCCCGACTCGAGCGTCCGACCCTCCCTCGCCAGGACGTAGCGGGTCGGGCCGTCACCCACCCCACTCCCCGCCTCGACCAGTTCGGTCGTGGCCGGGTCGAGGGCGATGGCGATGTCGATGCCCGGGCGGTACCCGGCCTTCTCGATCGCGCGGAGGATGACCTCGACGGCGGCCTGGTTCGATCCGAGCGATGGAGCGAACCCACCCTCGTCGCCCTGGCCCGTGGCGTGGCCCTCGTCGTGGAGGATCGTTCGCAACGCGGCGAACACCTCGGAGCCGGCCCGCAGCGCATCGCTGTAGGTGCCCACGCCGACTGGCATCACCATGAACTCCTGGAAGTCCGTCGAGTCCTGGGCGTGCTTGCCGCCGTTGAGGATGTTGAACATCGGGACCGGCATCGTCCGCGCCCCGACGCCGCCCAGGTAGCGGTAGAGCGGCAGGTCAAACGCCGCCGCCGCGGCATGGGCGACCGCGAGGGAGACGCCCAGGATGGCGTTCGCGCCGAGCTCGGCCTTGTTCGGCGTGCCGTCGAGATCGCGCAGGACGTCATCGATGCCGGTCTGGTCGGAGGCGTCGAGGCCGTACATCGCCGGTGCGATCGTCTCGGTCACGTTCGCCACCGCACGAAGGACGCCCTTGCCGCCGTACCGGCCCTGGTCACCGTCGCGCAGCTCGACCGCCTCGTGGGCGCCGGTCGACGCCCCGGACGGCACCGCGGCTCGGCCGACCGAACCGTCCTCGAGGATGACATCGACCTCGACCGTAGGGTTGCCACGCGAATCGAGGATCTCGCGGGCGTCGACGACATCGATGGCGGTGTTCACGCGCTGGTCTCCGGCTACGGCTTCGTCTTGACCTTGGTCGTCGCGGCCTTGGGCTTCGGCGCCGACGTTGCGGCGGAGGCCGACTTCGCGGCCGGCGCCGGCTTCGCGACGGGCGCCGCCTTCGACCCCGCCTTCGCGACCGGGGACTTCTTCGCGGGCGGGGACTTCTTCGCGGCCGGCTTCTTCTTCGGCTCCGGGACGGGACGGTCGAGCAGGACGGTCACGCCGGGCAGCTCGCGCCCCTCGAGGAATTCGAGCGATGCCCCGCCGCCGGTCGAGATGTGCGTCATCTTGTTGGCCAGGCCCTGCTGCGTGATGGCGGCCACGGAGTCACCGCCGCCGACCACGACCGTGGCTCCGGCCACGGCACGCTCGGCCAGCATGCGGGCGACGGCGTTGGTGCCGTGCGCGAACGACGGGATCTCGAACACGCCCAGCGGGCCGTTCCAGAACACCGTCCGCACGTCGGCCAACGCCTCGACCATCAGGTCCTGGCTGGCCTGGCCCAGGTCCACGATGTGCCAGCTGGCCGGGATCTTCTCCGCGGGGAGCGTCTTGTACTCGGTGCCCCTGGTGACTTCCTTCGCCACGATCACGTCGACCGGCAGGACGATCCGCACGCCCTTCTTCTCGGCCGCGGCCATGATCCGGCGCGCATCGTCGACGCGATCGGGCTCCGCCAGGCTCTTGCCGACCGCCTTGCCCTGGGCCAGCAGGAATGTGTTGGCCATGCCGCCACCAAGCACCAGCATGTCCACCTTGTTCAGGAGGTTGTCGATGACCCCGATCTTGTCCGACACCTTGGCGCCGCCGAGGATCGCCGCGAACGGCCGCTCCGGGGCCTCCAACAGCTTCGAGAGCATGGCGAGCTCGCGCTCCATGAGCAGGCCCGCATAGGCGGGCAGGAACTCCGTGATCCCGACGGTCGAGGCGTGGGCCCGGTGGGCGGTCCCGAACGCGTCGTTGACATACAGATCAGCATAGGAAGCGAGCGCGGCGGCGAACACCGGGTCGTTCTTCTCCTCCTCCGCATGGAAGCGAAGGTTCTCGAGGAGCAACAGCTCGCCGGGGCGCAATCGCTTGACGGCGTCCTCGGTGCCCAGCCCCAGTGCATCGCCGGACACCGGCACGTTCCGGCGGATGATCTCCGAGAGTCGCTGACCGACCGGCCGCAACCGGAGACCGTCCTGGACTTTGCCATCGGGACGCCCGAGGTGGCTGGCGAGGACGAGCCGCGCCCCGGCGTTCAGGAGGGTCGCGACGGTCGGGACGACGGCCCGAATGCGCGAGTCGTCGGTGACCTTGCCGTCCGCCAACGGGACGTTGAAGTCCACCCGGACGAACACGCGCTTGCCCGAGACGTCGACGTCCCGGATCGTCAGCTTGTCCACGATGCGGCCAGTTCGGTCCCGATCAGGCCGGGACCGGCAGCCGAGCGGCCACGTACGCGATGAGGTCGGCGACCCGGCAGCTGTAGCCCCACTCGTTGTCGTACCACGAGATGACCTTCACCATGTTGCCGCCGAGGACCATCGTCGATTTCGGCATCGATGATCGACGACCGGGAATCGCCCCGGAAGTCGGTCGAGACGAGAGGCTCGTCGGAGACCCCGAGGATGCCCTTGAGGGGACCGGCCGCCGCCGCCCGGAAGGCATCGTTGAGCTCTCCGACGCTCGTATCCCGACTGACGGTGGCGGTGAAGTCGACGACGCTGACGGTCGGCGTCGGGACGCGCAGGCTGAAGCCGTCGAACTTGCCCTTGAGGTCCGGGATGACGAGGGCCAACGCCTTGGCCGCCCCGGTCGTCGTCGGGATGATGTTCTGGCCCGCGCTCCGGGCACGGCGCGGATCCTTGTGCGCGACGTCGAGGATGCGCTGGTCGTTGGTGTAGCTGTGGATCGTGTTCATCAGGCCCTTCTCGATGCCGAGGAGGTCGTGGACGACCTTGGCGGCCGGCGCAAGGCAGTTCGTCGTGCACGAGGCGTTGCTGACGATGTGGTGCGTGGCCGGGTCGTAGCGCCCTTCGTTAACGCCGAGGACGATCGTGATGTCCTCGTCCTTGGCCGGTGCGCTGATGATGACCTTCCTGGCGCCGGCGTCGATGTGGGCCCTGGCCTTCGCGGCGTCGGTGAAGATCCCGGTCGACTCGAGGACGATCTCCACGCCGAGGTCGCCCCACGGCAGCGCGGCCGGATCCTTCTCGGCGAGGATCTTGATCTCGCGCCCATCGATGATGATCGAGCGGTCTCCCGCCTCGACCGTGCCGTCGTAGGCGCCGTACGTGGAGTCGTGCTTGAACAGCAAGGCGTTCATCTCGGCATCGACGAGGTCGTTCACCGCGACGACCTCGACGTCCGGGGCTCGCTCGATGAGCGCCTTGAGCGATTGGCGGCCGATCCGGCCGAAGCCATTGATCCCGACGCGCGTGGTCATGGTCGTGCTACTCCTCGCAATGCGGATCGGGGACGGGCGCCCATCCTGGGTCCGACGGCGTGCAACCTCTGCGCGATCGGCGGACGCTTGGCCGGCACCAGACCGCGGGGACATCATCCTACGACAACGGAAGACCCCCGCCGGTCTCCGGCGGGGGTCTCGGGCTTCGCGTCGTGAACTGTCGGGTCAGCCGCCGATCCGGAAGACCTTGCCACCACAGATGGGGCACGTGCCCTGGAGGGCTGCCTTTCCGTTCTTCATCGTGATCCGCTGCGGATTCTGGACTTCGACCTTCTTCTTGTCCTTGACGCAATAGGCCTCAGCCATCGGGCTCCTCCTCGATCGTCATCTGAGCGTCACGAGAACGTTCGTCTCGCATCCGCCCTGGGCTGCGTGTTCGCGTGGGTTCGCGTGGGATAAGCTTGGGTTTCCCCTCGATCAGTCCTGCCAGAGGGACGGCCGCCAGCGGTCAGTCCCAGCGTCGCGTTTCTGGCGATCCATCTCGGCCAGGACGAGGAGGCTCTCGAGCCCCGTCTCGACACAGGCCGCCTCGGCCGCGTCCTTGGCATCGCCGCTGACGAACTCGCCGGTCGTCCGGTTGGCGTACACCGCACAGACGACGCCGGCTCGGCAGCGTGCGAGGGTGGCGAGCACGAGGAGTGCCGACGCCTCCATCTCGAAGTTCATGACGCGCTGGCGCGCCATCTCCTCCGCGAGGTCAGGGTAGCGGATAGGCAGCTGCGGGATCGGGCGCCCTTGCGCACCGAAGAAGCCCGGAGCCGTGGCCGTCACCCCAACGTGATAGCGGTGTCCCAGCCGGGCCGCCGCCTCGATCAGGGCCGCGACCGCCTCGTAATCGGCGACCGCGGGGTAGCCATCGTGGACGAAGAAGCTCGTGGTCGCCTCGAGGCGGACGGCTCCGGTCGTGATGGCGAGATCGCCGAGCTGCATCTCCGGCTGGAGTGCCCCGCAGGAACCGACCCTGATGAAGGTCGGGCGGGTCGTGATGGCCAGGATCTCCGCCACCACGATCTCGACGTTGTCGGTACCTATGCCGGTGGCCACGACCGAGACGCGTTGACCGCGGTATCGGCCGGTGACCGTGGCGAATTCTCGATGTCGACGCTCCAGCTCGACCAATTCGAACCGCGTCGCGATGCGGGCGGTACGGTCGGGGTCACCGGGGAGGAGGATGTACTCGGCCAACTCCCCTGGGCCGAGTCCGATGTGGTATTGCCGTTCACCGGCAGGGATCGCGATCCGGCGATCCGACGGGCTCTCGACGCGGGTATCCGCGTTCGGCAAGACCGATCCTCACGCTCAGGTTGCTGTTCCGCAGGCGCGAAACTCGGCCGAGGATAGTCCCGCGCTCTCACGAGCGTCAAGCCGAGTCCGTCGTGCGTGGATCGTGCTTGGCCGCGCCTTGCCCGACCGGGCGGTCGGGACCGGTCGGCGCAGCGTCCTCGAGGGAGCCCTGGAACGCCGCTGTTCCGCCGACGAAGGCGGCCAATCGCGTGGCCATCCGGGCGGTCAGGAGGCGCTGCACGTGGCGTCGCCGGAGGATCGTCACGGCGACCGATGCAGCCGTCACCGCGGCCAGGGTCCCGAGGCCGGCGATGCCGGCGTCCACACCCGGGAACGGTCCCATCCCGGCCGATCGGGCGTCCTCGTAGGCCGATGTGGCTTCGGGTGCCGCCGAGCCACCTGCGGCCGTGCCGGTCGTCGAGCCTGGGGCGACCGGATCCCCGGCCAGCACGACGCCGGCCGGATCGGCCACCACGACGGTCCAGCCTCGATCGGTGGACTCGATCCGCCCGACGACGTTGATGGCGTCACCCGGCGCGATGAGCGGCAGCAGGTCGGCCGCCGGACCCTGGAGGACGACCGGACCCGTCGCGGTGCCGTCGTCGAGCATGAAACCACCCGGCAACAGGTCGCCGACGAGGCCACCGACGCGCACGGTCCGACCGGCGAGCGACGGGAGGTCGGCCAGGTTCGCGTCCGGTGCCGAAGGGACGCCGTTCGAGGCCGACGCGCCGCCGGCCGGCCAGCGGCCCGAGGATGCGTTGGGACCCGCTCCGCCGTTACCCGTCGCCGGCTTGGAGCCACTCCCCGTGGAGCTGCCTGGATCGACACGCAGGTCGGCCCTGCTCCGCGGCAGGATCGCGAACCGACGGTCGGTCGCCGACGGATACGGCCGGCGGACGATGCCGGTCACGGTGGCGAGATGCCCGGTCGGGACCGACGCGACCGGGATCCCGGCGCCGGATTGACCGGTCACGACGACCCGATCGCCGCCGATGACGAGCTCCGCGCGCCAACGATCGCCGAGCTTCCGCACGGTCTCGATCCGGCCGCGCACGGTGACGAGACGCCACTCGTGCGCCTCCTTGGGCGACCCGTAGAGCGTCAACGGCGCCGGAACGGCGGCCGATCCGAGGCGCTTGATGTGATCGGCCGAGATGCGAGGCGCACCGTACGCGCGTCCGACCTTGCCCTCGACGCGGAGGCGGGTCCCGACGGGCGGCGCAGAGGTGTCGGGCAACCGGATCTCGATGGCGCCGGTCGAGTCCTGGACCACGATGAGTCGGCGCGATGCGTCGAGGAGGGTCGCCGGCGCGGTCACGATCCCCACGATCGCGACCTTCCGGTCGGTCACGCGACGCGCCTGAGTGATCGTCATGGTCGGCATCGTGGCGGTCGGCCTGGGGCTCGGCGATCGCGAGGCGGACGGCTTCGGCGTCGGACTCGGGCCGGCGGTCCCGCTCGGGTCCGGGTCAGGATCGGCCGTCTTGACGACGTCGGCCACGTCGCGGGCCCACATCCGATAGCCGTCGAGCGCGCCCGCGCGAGTCGCCCGTTGTCCGCCGATGCCCACGACCCGGTAGGTCGCGCCGACCTGGAACGAGCCCAGGGAGATGCCGCTCGACGCATCCGACATGACCTTGACCGAGGCCATGCCGAGTCGCTCCAGAACGAGACTGAGGTCGCCGCTCGCCGCCTTGGTCGGTCGCGTCGCGAGGCGGCCGGCGACGACGATGAGGCGCCCATCGGTACCCTCGCCCAGACCGGCCGCATCGATCACGACGGGATCGGGCAGGGACCCGGTACCGAGCGTCGCGACGCCTCCCGTCGCCGGCCGGATCTCGAGTTGGCCGTACGGCGCCGCCAGTGGGCCGGTGACGTCGACGACCATCCCGCGCGATGGCGCGACCGCGCCGGCCGGGAGTCGGACCGCGATCCCGCCGGTCGCATCGCCGATCGTCAGGAGCTGTGGCGTGCCGGTGCGTCCGGCCTCGGCGATCACGACGCCGCGGGCCGAGACGACGGTCCCCATCGGCAGGCCACGGACGGCGGCCAATGAGGTGGGCGAAGGCGTCGCGGTCGGGGCCGGTGTTCCGCTGGGGACCGGCGTCACGGTCGCGGTCGGGGTGGGGGTCGCGACCGGGGTGGCGGTCGGCGTCGGGATCGGGCTCGGCGTCGCGGTGGCCGTCGGGGCGGGCGTGGGAATCGGTGTCGACGGCGGGGTGACGACGGCGAAGTCGCCGACCAGGGTCGCGTGGACGCGATAGCCCTCGGTCCCCGAGCCGGAGCTGTCCCGCTGGCCGAGCGGACCGCGGACCGTGACCAGGTCGCCGGAGACCGGCGTGGCGCTCCCCAGCGCATCCGGCCCGATCACGGCCTTGACCGGCCCGCTGCCGTCTTCGACGGTCAGGCCCAGACCGTCGCTCAGCGCGCCCGGGGTCCCATCGACGACCCCGGAGACCGCGACAAGCCGTCCCTCGCGGGTCTCGTCGGCGGTTCCCGTCGCGATCTCCACGGCGGCCGGCAGTGTTGTGACGGAGCCGGCGACGATGACCCCCTCGTCGACGCGGAGCACCCGCTGGGCGAACCTCGTGTCGAGCATGCCCGCGATCCGGACGGTCGTCCCGGCAGGCAGTGGCGATACGACGGGCGCGTCGAGGTAGATTCCGATGCCGCCGGTCTCGTCCTGCACGAAGGCGGTGTGACCTGCCTCGAGCGCTCCGAGCCCGGTCGTCAGGGTGCCTTCGATCGTCACATCGGCGTCGTCGGGCAACGCGCGGGCGGTGGCGATCGAGACCGGGGCCGGCGTCGGCGCCGGTGTCGGAGTCGGAGTCGGCGTCGGGGTCGGTAAGGGCGCCGCGCTCGGGATGGGCGTCGGTGTCGGGGCCTCGGTCGGGGTCGGGGTCGGAGTCGGGGCCTCGGTCGGCGCCGGCGATGGGACCGGTGCGGCACCCATCCCTTGCGGCGTCGGCGCCGCCTGGACGAACCAATCGAGGGCGTTGTCATTCGTGTCCCAGCCGTTGCCGCCCGCCGCGCCCGGAGCCCGCTCGAGGCTCGACCCAGAAGGCGGTGCCGCGGCCGCCCCTCCCTCGACGAACGCATTCGCGGCATCGCCCCATCCAACGGCGTCGATCGGAGTGCCGCCGACAACGCGCAGGGCCAGGGCTCCACCGGTGGCCGCGAACCCGCCCGTGTAGGCAAGATCGCCCAGCGATGCATGCGAGCCAGCCGCATTGGCCAGCAGCACCCGTCGACCGGGTTCGAGCATGGTCGAGATGCCCCATGTCGCCTTGCGAGTGACGGTCGATCCCGAGGACGTCGCATAGACCACCTCGAGGCCGGCCAGGTCCACGGCTCCTGCGCCCTGGTTGGCGACCTCCACGAACTCGTCGGACGCCGAGGCACCACCCGTCTGGAACTCGCTCAGGACGAGCGTGGCCGGTGGCCACGCCACGGCCGCCGCCCGGGCGACGGGGATGGCCATCGCCGGCCATAAGCCGAGCGCGATGACGGCGGTGATCGCGAAACCCACGAGTCCCGACCGAGTGCGATCCATGAGTGACCTCCCGGCGGGACTCGGGCGGCATGCATGGCGAGGCGGTCGTTTGTAGCAGGCCGCACTGCACCGGGGCTCACCAGGCGCTTATCCGGGCCTCATCGGCGGCTCACCGGTGACGTATCGACTACGATGCACTGCACTCGACCGAACACCCGGATCACAGGAGAGACCGTGGCCCGCGCCAAGAGGACCGACCGCGCAGAGGCGCGACGTCGCTATCGAGCCGAGATGGCCGGCACCGAGGGCTTCGAGGAGGAAGGCGTCGACGGCGAGTCGACGCCGGAAGGCACACCAAGTGCCGGACGCGCTCGACCCGCGAGCAAGCCGGCGTCCAACCCACCCGGCCGGCTCGGCATCGGAGCGGCCTTCCGCCAGTCGATCCATCCGATCGATGTCCGCGGGGACCTCACCGCCCTGCCCAAGCTGGTCACGAACAAGGCGCTCTGGCTTCCCGTCCTCCTCACGCTCGGGGCCACGATCCTGGTCCTCACGACCGGAACGGCCAACTTCGTCACGGCCATGCTGTACACCTACTTCGTCCAGTCGCCGGCGATCGGCGGCGTCTTCCTGGCGGGCTTCCTGGCCCCACGCGCCAGCTGGCTGCTGGGCGTGATCGTCGGCCTCGTCTCGGCCGTCTGCTATTCGGCGATCATCCTGAGCGGCACCCTCGGCGTCGCGAGTGCGGCAGCCACCCAAGAGGTGATCGTGGCCGCGTTCTTCCTGTCACCGGTGATGGGCGGACTGTTCGCCGCGGGAGCGGCGTGGTACCGCCGCTTCCTCCAGCTGTCCAACCCGAACCGCGGCCGGCAGGCGGCCGCCAAGCGTGGTGGTGGGAGTGGCAGTGACGGCCGATCCCGATCGTCGGGAGCCGCGAAGACGCGCTAGGACGCAGCTCGCGGCTCAGCCGAGCCGGCGCATCCCGGCATAACCGGTCTGGCGGACGCCGTCCGGTCGCTCCGGTCCGCCGGCCTCGGCGGCCACCTCGGGGAGTGGCTGGACGTGGTGCGCGACGACGTTCACCACCGAGCCCTCCCGTTGCAGCTCCCCGTCGACGAGCAGGAGGGCATGCCGACGCACCACGGACCGCAGCCGCGCCCAGGTATCCGGCCAGAGCGTGACGTTGGCCATGCCGGTCTCGTCCTCCATGGCGAGGAAGACGGTCCCCTTGGCGGTCATCGGGTGCTGGCGGGTGACCACGAGGCCACCGACCCGGACCCGGCCAGGACGGCGGTCCGCGAGGGCCGCATTCGTCACGGCTCCCATTCGATCCAGGGCCGGTCGGAACAGCCCGACGACCTGTCGTCGCGCATCCACCCCGAGGACCGCGTAGGCATCGCCGATCCGCTCCGACTCGGTGATCGCGGGGAGGGCCGGCGCGTCCGTCGCGGGGAGCCGCAGGTCCATGGGTCGACCCGCGGCCGCGCCACGTTTCCCCGCCGGGCGAACGCTCGCTGTGCTCGCGACGCGTCGCGCGGGCCTCGCAAACCTGAACCCGCGTCCGCGTGACGCGCCGGCCACCTCGCGCAGCTGCCACAGCATCTCCCGCCGCGGCCGGCCCAGTGAGTCCATCGCGCCGCTCCGGATGAGCCGTTCCAGGACCTCCTCGGGCAGATCCGTCCGCTCCACGACGTCAGCCAGGTTCCGGTACGGACCGCGCGCTCGCTCGGCGTCCAGCAGCGCCTCGTGCTGCTCCCCGATGCCCTTCACGAGATGCAGCCCCAGCCGCACGCCCCAGCCCACGGTCACCTCCGGCGTCCAGTGCTCGCGGACGATCGTGGACGGGACCACGCACGCGGACGAGACGACCGGCTCCGGCCGCGCCTCGATGCCCACGCCCGGTGGCAGCGGCTCGTCGGGGCGACCCACCCACTCGGTCGTGGTCTTGTACGACGAGCCGTTGATGTCCGCGGGCAGCACGGCAACGCCGTGGCGCTTCGTGTCGTTGACGAGCACCTCGACCGGGTAGAAACCCATCGGCTGCGCGTTGATGAGCCCGACGAGGAACTGGGCCGGGTAGAACAGCTTGAGGAACGCCGATTCGTACGCGGTCCGGGCGAACGCGGCGGCATGCGACTTCGCGAACCCGAACGACGCGAACGCCGCGACCTGGCGGAACAGCTCCTCGGCATCCTCCTCGGACATCGCGGGCTGGCGGAGTGCGCCCTCGACGAACTGCCGGTGCAGCTTCTCCATCTCGCGGGTCGAGCGCCAGGTGCCCATCGCCCGCCGGAACCCGTCGCTCTCGGCCGGGCTGAACCCTGCGACCTCGATGGCGATGCGCATGACCTGCTCCTGGTAGAGGATCACGCCCATCGAGTCCTTGAGCACCGGCTCGAGGCTCGGGTGGAGATACGTCACGGGCTCGAGCCCCTGCTTGCGGCGCAGGTACGGGTGGACCGCGTTGCCCTGGATCGGCCCCGGCCGGATGATCGCGACCTCGACCACGAGGTCGTCCAGGTTGTGCGGCCGCGACTTCGGTAGCGTCTGCATCTGGGCCCGGCTCTCGACCTGGAAGACCCCGACCGTGTCGGCCGCCTGGAGCATCTCGAAGACCTCCGGCACGTCCTCCGGCAATCGATCGAGGTCCAGACAGACCGCGCAGTCGTGCTCGATGAGCTGGAGCGTCTCGTCCATCGCGGCGAGCATCCCGAGACCGAGCAGGTCGAGCTTGATGAGCTTGAGCGTCTCGACGTCGCGCTTGTCGAACTGGACGACGACCCGGTCCGGCATCGTCGCCCGCTCCAGCGGGGCGAGATCGATGAGCGGGGCGGCCGTCACGAGCATCCCGCCGCTGTGGATCGAGAGATGGCGCGGGAAGCCATCGATGCGGGCGCAGAACTCGAGCCAGCGCTCCCAGTGGGACATGTCGCGAGTGCTCCCGCCGCGGGCCTGCGCCGGCGACTCCGGCTCGACGCGAGCGACCGACGACTGGCCCGCCGACCCGCCACGAATCGGCGGCGGGTCCCAGCGAGTCGGCCTGCCGAGCCGATCGGCCGCCCGCGGCGGCGGCTCGACCTGGCCACTCTCGGGATCGATCATCCGGCCTCCCACCAGTCCGGGCGGCACCAGCCGATCGCGCTCGTCGATATACCCCGTTCCCTTCCCCGCCCGCAGCCAGGCAACGCTCGCCGGCGTGTCGCCGGGCCCACCCTCGTCGTCATGGCGCCCGCCCGGCCGGATCGACGGCGGCGACTCCGGCGCCCCTTCCCACATGCCTGACGCCGACGGCCCGTCGTCCGCCTGAAGGTCACGAAGCCAGGCGAACGGTCTCGGCGCATCCGGGTCCACGGGCTTTTGCGGTTGGCGCCATGGCGGCACCTTCCCGACGAGGGGCACCCGGGTATTCAGCTGGCCCATGCCGTCGATGAGATCCTCGGACCGATGGCTCGCAGGGGCGTCGCCTCGGTCCTCGGAGGGCTGGCCACTGGTCCGTGCGCGCAACCGGCCCATGCCGTCGACGAGGCCGCGTTCTTCGGCCTCCTTCGCCGCCAGCGCCTCGGCCGGTTCTCCTTCGCCCGTTCGCTTGAAGAATTCCGAGAACCCGCCGTCGGCCTCCAGGTCGCGCCGGACCATGACCGAGTCGTATGTCTCGAGCGCCTTGGCTACGCGGTCCACGAGTGGCCGCGGGAACCCGAGCGCATAGCCCACCTCGCGGACCGCCGAGCGTGCCCGGTACGTGACGAGGTTGCAGACCATCCCCGTGTGCTCCGGTCCGTAGCGGTTGTAGACGTACTGGATGACCTCCTCCCGTCGCGCCGAGCTGAAGTCGATGTCGACGTCGGGATAGGTCGTCCGGCCCTCGTTGATGAACCGCTCGAACAGCAGGTTGTGGCCGATCGGCTCGACCCGGCTGATCCCGAGGGTGTAGGCGACGATCGAGCTGGCCGCGCTGCCGCGACCCTGGGCCGGGATCCCCTGCTCCCTGGCGAACCGCATCAGGTCCCAGCAGATCAGGAAGAACTCGGCGAGCCCGGCCCGCTCGATCACATCGAGCTCGTGGGCGAGCCGCTTGACGACCGGCGGGGTGAGCGGGTGATAGCGGCGCTTCGCCCCGGTCTGGCACAGCTCCACCAGGTAGCTGAACGGTGTCTCGCCGTCGGGGACCGCGAATCCGGGAAAGCGGTACTGCTCGAAGCCGAGATCGACCGAGCACGACGCCGCGAGCTCGACCGAGGTCGCGATCCCCTCCGCCCACGCTCGCGCCGTCCGCCCTTCTCCGGCCCCGGGTGGCATCGCCGCCAGCTCGTCCCCGGACTTCAGGAACGATTCACCATCGGTGCGGCGCAGGTCGCCCAGCGTGTCGAGGGTCCGTCCGTGGCGGATGGCGGTCAGGACGTCGGCCAGTTCGCGATCCTCCGGACGGGCGTAGTGGACGTCGTTGGTGGCGAGGACCGGCAAGCCGAGCTCGTCCGCCAGCGCCGCGGCTTCGGCGACGAGCCAGTCGTCGTCGGGCAGCAGGTGGTGGGAGAGCTCGATGAAGAAGCCGCTGGTCGACGCCGACTCCCCGCGACCGAAGATCGTCGCGTACCGCTCCGCGACGGCGCGCGCGCCTGACCGGTCGCCCACCCGCAGGCGGCGCGCCAGCTCCCCGTCGCGACAGCCGGAGAGGGCGACGAGGTCCTCGGTGTGTTCGGCCAGGAGCGCCTGGCTGAAGCGCGGCACGCCCTTCGTCCCCGCCATGTTGGCCCGCGAGATCAGCCGGCACAGGCTCCGCCACCCGACCGCGGATCGAGCGAGCAGCATGAGGTGCGGCCCCCGACCGCGCTCACCGATCCCTCGCAGATCCTCCTTGACCGGCTCGCGATGGCCGGGCAACCGCTGCCGCTCCGGCCGTGGCCGCGTCGGGACGCCCTCCGTCACGGGATCGCCGAGGACGGTCGCGGCATCCTCAGGACGGCGCGTCCGTCGCCGGGCCCGACGCGGCACGACGACGATCCCGCCCGGATCCGCGACGGCCGGATCCAGCAGCTCGATCTCCAGCCCGATGACCGGATGCAGGCCGACAGCCTCGGCCGCCCCGACGAAGCGGACCGCGCCGTACAACCCGGCATGGTCCGTGACGGCCAGGCCGGTCAGCCCCAGCTCGGTAGCCCGCTCGACCAGGTCGTCAGCGGGCGAGGCGCCATCGAGGAACGAGAAGTTGGTGTGGCAATGGAGTTCGGCATACGGGGTGGGTGCCACGGGTCGCTCCGGTCGATGGGCCGGCTGACTGGGGGCAGGTCAGTATAGAACATCCGTTCGACTCTTGATCGACGTCCGGGCGCCGTCCGGGACGAAGGTCGGGTGGACATCGGCGCCCGAACGGGGTTTCCTTGCACGATGCGATCCGCCCGACCGCCGCTCCGTCGATTCGCCCCGATCTGGCTCGGTGCCATGCTGGCCGTCACCCTGTTGCCCTCGGCCGGCGTGGTCGGCGGCGGCTCCCCGGCCAATGCCGCCACCGAGATCCGGCCACGCATCACCGGCATCGAACCGCTCAGCCACGAGGTCTACGGCTACCTGCCGTACTGGCGCCTCGACTCAGGGACGGTCGACCGGATCCGCTACGACCTCGTCTCGACGATCGCGTTCTTCGGCCTCGGCATCAAGGCGACCGGCGCCATCGATCGCAAGTGGATCGGCTACAGGGAATACGTCAGCGATCCGGCTGCGGCCGTCACCAACGCCGCCCACGATCGCGGCGTGCGGGTCGTGCCCACATTCCAGCTGTTCGACTCCGCCGCCGGCTACCCGAAGATGACCGCGTTCCTGAAGACACCCGCGGCCCAGGACCGGTTCATCGCGGAGGCGCTCGACCTGATGGCGGAGCGCAAGGCCGACGGCGCCGGCCTCGACTTCGAGGGCGTCCCGGCGCTCAACCCCCTGGGCAGGTACTACATCCCGTTCGTCGCCAAGTTCCGCGCGGCGATGAAGGCGCGGTTCCCCGACTCGACCCTGGTCAACGCCACGTCGGCTGGTGCGAGCGAGCGGATCATCAAGGGGCTCGTCCCGCTGGTCGACCACCAGATGATCATGACCTACAACTACCGCTACTCCCGCTCCTCGGTCACGGGCGCCATCGCGCCGCTCGACCATGCGACCCGGAACGTGAAGATCCACATGGCCCGCATCCTCCAGTGGGCTCCGCCCGACCGCGTCCTCCTGGGCGTCCCCTACTACGGCTACAACTGGCCGGTCACGAGCAAGGTCCCGCACGCCACCGTCCAGACGAACAAGAAGAAGTTCGGCGCCGCGAGGAGCGTCACGTACGCGAGCGCCCGCGACTTCCTGGCGGCCCATCCGAAGGTGAAGCGACGCTACGATGCGCTCGAGGGCAGCGCCTACTACACCTATTGGTCGACCAAGTACAAGACGTATCGGCAGGTCTACTTCGAGGAGGAACGCAGCCTCGCCGACAAGTACGACTACGTCCTCACGACCGGTCTGGCCGGGGTCGGCATCTGGACGCTCGACAACGATCGCGGCTACGACGCCCTGTGGAACGTCCTGCGCGACAAGTTCTACGCGCCGATCCATGCCGTCAAGGTCAGCGGCAGGGTCGGCACGATCAAGCGATCGCACGGCGCCGTCTTCGCCAACGTGCGCGTCCAGGCGAGGGTGACCGGGACCGTTCCGGAGCGCGGCTCGTGGCGCTGGACCATCCGGGACTCGAGAGGCAAGCTCGTCCGGTGGGGTGAGTACAAGAGGCAGACGCTCTACCCGGGCCGCCTCGTGAAGCACACGGCACGGCTCCGGCTCGGCCTCGCGAGCCGCCTGCCCGCGGGCACGTACACGCTCCGCGTCCGGTTCGTCCAGTCGAAGAAGACCTGGCGTTCGCCGGCCCTCGAGTTCCGCCAACCGTACTGAGCGGCGCCCGGACGAAATTCGCCAAAACGAGGGCGAGCGACCTCGCAACATCCTGACGCCTTCTGGCGTCTCACGGCCATGCACACGCCGATTCGACCGATCGCCAATGCCGCGCTTCGGAGCGCATTGCTGGTCGTCCTGGCGATGATGCTGATCCTGGTCGTGCTGCCGGCGGTGCTATCCGTGCAGGCGGGACAGCCCTAGATCACCACAGAACGTCTCGGTGCCTGGGGGCCTCGGGACGATTCGGCGGCGATCGACCGCGATGGTCGATACGCCGACCTGTCGGGGAGCCGGTGAGCGACTCGCCCGACCATACAGGACCCCGTCGCTTGGGGGCGACGGGTCAGTAACCCGCTTGGGGGCGGTGACACTGGCCCACCCCAGCGACGGGGTTCTGTCACGTCTAGCGCAACGGACGGACCCTACCCCGCATCAACGTTTCCCCACATCTAATCGCCCATGAACCACGCCATCTGAACTGACGCACTTCCTCGCCCTAGCCGGGCTGATCCAATCGGGGAGCGAAAACTCAGCGGTAACGAGTAGTCAGCGGCGGGCGCCCTCATTAGGTGGCTCGAAGCTCAGGGCGAATGGGTGCCGGAGCCGCCGGAGGACTTTCAGCGGGCCCCGAAGGGCGGGGTCCTTCTGATACATGAGCCCCGCGTGCCCAGCTGTCAATCGGACAACCACTACCAGATGTGGTATGCCGAGATCGACTACACCATATGTAGCGGTTACCGCCCTCCCGGCGGAGTGCATGGCGTCGCGCCGGGGACGATGCCGATGCCTACCTCGCCTTGGAGGTTGGGCGTGCAGCTCGGTAGGGCGCTCCCCGCGGCGACGGTCGGCGTTGGCTCCTGTTCGGGCGGCATCGGTGGTTGCGTGTGAAACGGCAGAAGGAATACCACGTACACCACGAACACGACGACGAGCCCGAGTGCCAGTAGGGCGCCGATGCTACGTAGCAGGCTGCGTTTCATGCTGCCCGCCAGTGTGGCACTCGCGACACGGCACGCACGGGCTTCATGTCGGGGCCGAGTTCCACGCGCTCGAAGATGTTCTGGAGTCGCGCGGACCATTCGGTGGACCGGGCCAGTCGGACCATGCTGAACGCGTAGAGCGTCGATACCTCGCCCGTTCGATGCGAGCCAAGAGGTCCAGAAACGCGAGCCGCTTGTCCGTCTTGTCATGGCGGGCGACGGGGTCCTGTCACGTACGCTGACCGAGTGCGCCTGAGCCCTGCTCGGCGACCGCCGTTAGGATGCAGGTCGTGATCGACCGCCGCGTTCGCATGGCCGGCTCCCTGCTCGTCGCGCTGGCCGTGGCCGCGTGCGGCTCCGACTCCCCGCCTCCGTCGCCCTCGGTCGCCGCGACCGGCACCGCCCCCATATCACCGTCGGCCGAGGTCAGCGAAACACCTGCGGAGACTCCCGCGACGGCCGCTCCGCCGGCTGAAGGCCAGACTGACACCGAATGGGGCCGGATCTGGGACACGCTTCCCTCGGGGTTCCCGATGTATCCGGGCGCCACGCCGTCCGAGGAGGCCGCGAGCGGCCCGGCCACTGCGGTATACGTCGTCGACGGCGCCGACCCATCCGCGATCGCGACCTGGTTCCAGGAGGCGTTCGAGCTGGCCGCCTATCACACCGACGCATTGTCCGGACCCTTCGAGGACGGCGGCTACGTCCTCGACTCCTCCGGCGACGATCCGGCCTGTCGACTGTCGGTGACGATCTCGCCGCTCGGTGGCACGACGTCGCTGACCGTTCTGTATGGCGCCGCCTGTCCGCACGAATGACGGCATCGTTCCACCCTGCGAGGTGGTGCCGCTGGTGCGCGGCGACAACGAGCGCCAAGCAACGTATGCTGGCGGTGGATCGACTGGGGGGTCGATCCAACAGCCCGGGGGAGGCGCATTTTGCAGAGAGCTCGACCGCAGGATCTCGGGGCCCTCGTCCTCGTCGTGGGTCTGTTCCTGATCCTGTTCGTCGTCACCCTGACGCTGGGTTCGCCCGTTCGCTGACCCCCGCGAGGATCGCCGCGATCCCGCTCTCGTAGGCTGCGTCCAGATCGCCACCGAGCCGGAATGCTCCGGCGAGTTCCATGCTGACGAAGCCGTGGGCCCATGCCGCGACCGTGCGGGCCGCGCCCAACGCTTCGTCCGGACCCACGAGCACCGTCATGGCTTCGACGAGTGGCCGGCCGGTCTCGGCGACGCTGATCGGATCGGGCTGGAGCTCCGGAGCGAGATGCGCGAAGAGGAGCCCGTAGCCGTTCGGGTTCGCCTGGACGAAGGTCCGATACGCATTTGCCGCCCGGCGCAGGTCCGTTCGCGGGTCGCCGCTGGACACGGCCTGGCGCAAGGCACGACCCAGGTCCTCGGTCACCGCATCGGCGATGGTTCGGATGAGCGCCGCGCGGTTCGGGACGTGCTTGTAGAGCGACGGACCGCGGACGCCGACGCGGTCACCGACGCGGGCCATCGTGACCGCATCGAGGCCGCCCTCCTCGAGTAACGCTCGAGCAGCGGCAAGGATGGCATCGCGCGAGGTGCGGGCCGGAGCTGGACTCATGGGTTCGATGATAGCCTATTGACATTAGCCATGAAGGCTATACAGTATAGCCATCGGGATGACCAAGATCCCGGACAGCCCGAGGAGATCCAGATGACCGCCCTGACGACGAATATGATCGACGCCCGGACCGCCACGACCCAGGCGTCCGCCAGCCCCTGGATCAAGCCGTGGCTGCGCGCCGAGGGTGCGGCGACGTTCGCCGCCGGTCTGGCCGGCTTCCTCTGGCTCGGGCTGCCGTGGTACGCGTTCGCGCTGCTCCTGCTCGTGCCGGACGCCTCGGCGATCGGCTACCTGCGCGGACCGCGAATCGGCGCCTTCGTCTACAACCTCATCCACGACCTGGCGACCGGCGTGGCCATCGCCGGGATCGGCCTGGCCCTCGGCTCCGTGCCGATCGCCGCGGTCGGTGCCATCCTCGTCGCCCACAGCGGCATGGACCGGATGGCCGGCTACGGCCTCAAGCTCCCGACCTCGTTCCAGGACACGCACCTGGGCCGGATCGGCCGCAACCGCTGACCGACCGCGAGTCGAGGGGTCGGGCGCAAGGCGCGTCCGGCCCCTTCGTCGTGTCAGTCGTAGAGCCGTTCCAGGTGCCACGTCCCGTCGATGCGGTCGAGGTAGACCAGGGCGAGCCAGCGCTGGCCGACGACCTTGACGTAGTCGCGGGCGATCGGCTCGCGCCACCAAGCCTCCTCCACCCGCCAGCGGTTGCAGACCTCGACCGGCTCGCGGCGACCGTTCCAGACGATGACGATCGGCTGGCCCGCCGCATCGGTCTCGACCTGGATCGTGGGGTGCTCCCGCAGCAGGCGGCTCATCCGCCACTCCCCGTCCCCGGTTCACCCAGCTCCACCGAGCGCCACGTCCAGCGCGCCTCGGCCAGCGGCGCCTCGGGATCGAGCAGCGCGACCCGCCGGATCCGGTCCTCTCCGAACGTCAGGGCGAGCCTGGCCAGCTGCCAGCCCAGGCGCGCATCGCGGGCCGCCTGCGGCACGAACAGCGGGAGCTGCTGACCGGCTGCCGGCCCCACCCCGGCGAGCTCGAGGTCCAGGCGGGCCACCGCGGCCTGCGGCGGGTCGCGCTCCAGGCGGGCGAACAAGAGGCGCTCGATCGCCTCGGCGTCGGCGGTCGGTTCGGGG
Organism: uncultured Chloroflexia bacterium; assembly: GCA_963778645.1. Lineage (GTDB taxonomy): Bacteria > Chloroflexota > Limnocylindria > Limnocylindrales > CSP1-4 > SPCO01. The sequence continues at coordinate 593,337 of CAVZVH010000026.1, read as the reverse complement.
AAGCGCTGTTCGACGGTCACCTCCGGGGCCGTGCCGGCACGGGCGAACGCGAGGTCCAGCTCCAGCCGCAGATGCGCCCGGGTGGCGGCCAGGCCGCGCGCCGACAGCTGGCCGGTGAGCGCGCCCGCGAGGCGGTGGAGGACGAACCGCAGCGACTCGAGCTCGTCCGAGGGCGGGTCGATGGGCACGTGGAGGGCCAGGCGTTCCGGCGTCCGGCGCGGCCGGAACGGATCGATCTCCTCGCCCCGGGCCCGGGCATGGAGGCGCTCGCCCTCCTCCCCGAACCGAGCGACGAGCGCGGACCGGGCGAGCTCCGCCACGGCCCCCACCCGGCGCAGGCCGAAGCGGGTGAGCCGGGCTCGGACATCGGGATCCTGGCTAAGCAGGCCGGACCGATACGGGGCGAGGAACGCCGCCTCGCCACCGGGCGGCACGATGATCGGCCGGCCGTCACGGGCATGGACCGCGGCGATGGTCGCGGCAAAACGGGTGCCGGCGATGCCGGCACGGAACGAGGTCCCGGCACGCCCCGGTAGGCTCGTGGCGAGGGCGGCGGTCAGACGCTCGACGAGGACCGGTTCGGGGCCCCACAACGGCTCGAGGCCGTCGACCTGGACCTCGAACAGCCCGAACGCCCCCTCAGCCGGATCCGTCGTCCCGGCGAGCCCCGGGCTGAACGCGGCGAGCGTCTCGAAGGCGGCCTCGGCCGCCGCCCGGTCCGCCTCAGGATCCGGATCGACGAAGTGCGCTTCCGGTGCGAGTCGATGGGCGCTCGCCAGCGGGATCCCCCGCTGGACGCCGAGTGACCGGGCCTCGGGGTTCGCGTCGATGACCCTCCCCGGATCCCACGGTCGGCCACCGAGCACGAGCGGACCCGGCGGGAAGGGCTCGGAGGCGCGGGCCGTCGCCAGTTCGAGCGGGAGGTGGGGGCGGTAGAGGTGCAGCAGTCGCATCGCGGTCGGTCCGTTCGATGGGGATGGCGGGGGCCTTGTCGGCAGTGGGGATCGCCTCGAGGAGGAGGTCGTCCCGGCGAAGGCAGGCGTCGCGTTCGCCGCCATCCGCGTAGAGGATCCGGAGCGTCGCCCGCCGACCTGGCGGGCCATATCGATTGCGCGCGACCAGCGCCTCCGTCCGCTGGCCGACGATGTCGCGCCCGAGCCGGATCCACGACCGGCGGGCGAGTTCGAGGCGCAGGCCGCTCAATTCCGCGACCGCGGTCGCGAGGCCGCCGGCGAGCCCGGGCGCATCGAGGATCAGGAGCAGGATCTCCGCCCGACGGGCGAGCGCGGCGAGTCGATGGAGACGATCGGCGACCTTGGCCGGCTTGTCGGTCTTGGCCAGTCGACCGCCGGGCAGGTCGAGCACGAGCAGGTCGACCGAGCGGCCGGCCAGGAGCGAGCCCGCGATCGAGAGACCCTCGTCCAGGCTTGCCGGCGTGATGACGACGAGCCACTCGAGCCGAACGCCGCGGGCGACCGCCTCGATCGGGTCGAAGCTGCGCGAGAGGTCGAGCCAGGCCACGACCGAGCCCTGCGCCTGGGCCTCCGCGACGACACGCAGGGAGAGCGTGGTCCGGCCGCTGGAACCGTCGCCGCGGATCGCGACGCTGGCCGACTTCGGGAGCCCGCCGGGTCCGAGGATCGCATCGAGTGCCGCGAAGCCGGTGTGGATGACGCGGTCATCATCGGGAAGGGGCTCGTACCGCGGCTCTTCGTCCTGGACCGATGCGACCGTCGGCGCGGACGCCAAGGCCAGTGCCCCCATGACCCGCGGAGCTGCGGCACCCCATCGAGCCCGGAGGCCCGCAACAGCGGCATCCACATCTCCACGAGCGGTCGACATCGGACCGTTAGATTAGAACATCTGTTCTAGTAGGACAAGACCCAAAGTGGGTCGGCGCGCGCCCTTCCTTGCCAGATAGTCATCGGTGGACTGATAGGCCACGATCCGGTACCGGAAACGCCTCGATCGGGGCGGAGCAACCGGTCGCCACGCTCGGGATGGCCGCCTGCGTGGTGCCTCAGGACAGATTCCGGTTGCCAAGCGTGCCGCTAGTCCATCCACGAATACCTGGCACGGCGTATGGGCGATTGGTCGATTCGACGTCCTACCATGCTGCGATGACCGGTCCAAACTTGGCTCGGCAAGGGCCGCCGCCGCATGTGCGCACGGCATTCCGGCGTGCCGAGGATCCCATGCCGTTGCCCGGTGGTCGCGGCCTCGCCTGGCGCGTCGGCGACCTCGTCCTGAAGCCGGCCGACCTGGGGCCCGAACTCGAATGGCAGGCCGAGTTGCTGCCATCGGTCCGCGTCGACGGCTTCCGTCTCGCCGCCCCGCAGCGCTCTGCCGACGGCGCGCTCGTGGTTGACGGCTGGGCTGCGTGGCCCTACCTGGCCGGCGACCATCGACAAGGGCGCTGGGCCGAGGTCATCGCGGTCGGCGAGCGATTCCACCGCGCCATCGTCGCCCTCAGTCGACCACCGTTCATCGCGGCGCGAACCGACCCGTGGGCGATCGGCGATCGCGTCGCGTGGGGCGAAAAGCTGGTCGATCGCTATCGGCAGATCGAGCAGGTATCCAGGCTCCTCGAGATCCTGGAACCCGTCGCCGACGCCAGCCAGCTCGTCCATGGCGACCTCACCGGCAACATCCTGTTCGACGACCGGCTGCCGCCGGCGGTCATCGATGTTTCGCTGTACTGGCGTCCGCCGGCATTCGCGAGCGCGATCGTCGTGGCCGACGCGCTCGTGTGGGAAGGAGCGGACGACACGGTGCTTCGGGCCGTCGCCCACGTTCAGCTCTTCGGCCAATTCCTCGCGCGAGCCCTGATCTATCGGATCGTAGCGGCCGTCGAGGGCGGGTTCGAAGCGACAGGTCGCGACCTCGACAATCGATATCGACCGGCGGTGGATCTGGCCGTCCTGCTCACGCGGCGTCACCGGATCGACACGGCAGAGGTCTAGCCTCGCTCCCCTACCATGCTGCCGATGCCCGCTTCCTCGACCGAGCCGCGCCCCGAGCGCCCGATCCTCGTCGTCGACGATGACGCCAAGATCGTCCGCCTGGTTCGGACCTACCTTGAGCGGGAGGGCTATGCGGTCGTCACCGCCGCGGACGGACCGGCCGCACTCGATGCCATCGAGACCCACCAGCCGGCCCTCGTCGTGCTCGACCTGATGCTCCCCGAGCTGGACGGGCGGGCCGTCATCCGGGCCGTCCGCCGAGACGACGAGGCGGCCGCGACGCCGATCATCGTCCTGTCCGCGCGCGGTTCGACCATCGATCGCATCGCGGGGCTCGAGGAGGGCGCCGACGACTACCTGCCGAAGCCCTTCTCGCCGGCCGAGCTCGTGCTCCGCGTGAAGTCGATCCTTCGGCGCGCGACGCCGGCCACTCCCGGCGCGCCTCGACCGGCGCCGACCGCCTCGCCGACCCGCCCCAAACCGATCATCCGCCACTCTGACCTGGTCCTCGATCCCGACCGCCACGAGGTCCGCCAGGCCGACCGAACCATCGACCTGACCCATGTCGAGTTTCGGTTGCTCGAGGCGATCCTGGCCGCCGACGGCCGCGTCCTGTCGCGTGACCAGCTGCTCGATGCCGTCTACGGGACCGACGGCGCCGAGATCCTTGACCGGACCATCGATGTCCATATCGGCCGCCTGCGTGACAAGCTCGGCGACGATGCCGAGCGACCGCGGTACGTCGCGACCGTCCGTGGTGTCGGCTACCGGGCCGCGCGCGTCGATCCGGGTCGCTGATGGGCCGGGGCATCGCGGTCAGGATCGCCCTGGCGGCCCTCGCGTCGGCGGCCGTCGGGCTAGTGATCCTGGCCGTCGGCGTCGCGGTCGTCGGTGCCGAGATCTTCACCGCCCTCATGGTCGAGGCCGGCGACTCCGCCGACCATGCCCGGGCCATGTACGACGAGTCGGTCACCGCCGTGGTCGTCGCCGCGTTCGCGCTGGCGGCGCTCGCAAGCGTCGTCCTGGCGATCCTGCTGGCCCGGATGCTGGCCCGACCCCTGGCCGACGTCGGTGCCGCGGCCCGACGGGTCGCCGAGGGCGACTACGCCGCGCGGGTCCCCCGCGAAGGTCCGGAGGAACTCACCTCCCTTGCCGATTCCTTCAACCAGATGGCCGCCAGCCTCGAGCGCCAGGAGGCGATGCGGCGCGACTTCATCGCCAACGCCGCGCACGAGCTCCGGACACCGCTGACCAACCTGCAGGGCTACCTCGAGGCGCTCCGCGACGGCGTCATCACGGCCGATCGCGCGACGTACGAGTCACTCCACGAGGAGGCCGACCGCCTGGTCCGACTCTCCCGCTCGCTCGATGCCCTGGCCGAGGGCGACGCGGCGGTCGGGGCTCCGGAAGTCGTCGAGCTCGACCTGGCGGCGGCCGTCCGGACGGCCATCGATCTCGCCCAGCCGGCGCTCGAACGTGCCGGCTTGAAGGTCGCGATGGAGTTGCCGGACCGGCTCCCGGCCCGCGCGAATCCCGACCAGCTGGCCCAGGTCCTGGCCAACCTCTTGTCGAATGCCGCGCGATACACCCCGTCGGGTGGCACCGTCACCGTCCGCGCCGAGCGACGACCGGCCGACCTGCTCGTCTCGGTCATCAACACCGGCGAAGGGATCCCGCCCGACGAGCTCGAGCGCGTGTTCGATCGCTTCTATCGCGTCGAGAAGTCGCGCGATCGGGCGCGTGGTGGCGCCGGGATCGGGCTCGCGATCGTCAAGCAGCTCATCGAGGCGGCCGGTGGCCGGGTCGGCGCGGAGTCGGGCGACGGCCAGACTCGGGTCTGGTTCAGCCTGCCGGGCTGACGAAGGCACGCCGCGCTACGACGGGATACCGATCGCGATCATCCCGACGAGCACCCCGGACAGCCCGAACCACTGGATCGGCTTGAGACGCTCGCCCAGGAACGCGACGGCCGCGACGATCGTGACCGCCGGGCCGAACGACGAGGCGAGCCCGACCATCCAGGTCGGCGCCGACTCCAGGCCGATGACGAACGAGATGAGGCCCAGGACGTCGAGCGCGCCGGCGATCACGATCACGCCCACGATCTTCGTCCGGGACCACGCGGGCGCGTTTGGTGGCGAGACCGGCGCCTCGTGCGCCCGCAGCGCCAGGGCCAGGACGATCGCGAGCGAGATGGCGGCATTGACGCCGCGCGACACGACCAGGACCTGCAGCCATTCCATCGATTCGAGGGCGATGTCGGTGACGATCGCCATCATCGCGAAGAGGACGAGCGCGACGACCGCGAAGACGACGCCTGGACCGGCGAACCGAGTGGCCCGGAGGCCGCCATCGAACGCGAGCCCGGTGAGGATCACGCCCATCGTGGCGACCGCCGCGCCGGCGGCCTGGACCGTCGTCAGCGACTCGCCGCGCAGGACCACGGACAGGACCACGGTCAGGCCGCCATAGGCCGCGACCATCCCGCTCACCACCGCGATCGGCCCGACCTGCAGGCCCGTGAAATACGAGAGATAGGCGCCGGCGCCGATGATCCCGAGCAGCCCCGCGAGCGCGAGGGACCCGGGATCCGTCGGCAGCGTCGTCCCGACGATGAGCGCGAGGCCCAGGAAGAGCGCGGCACTGACCAGCTGCATCCCGGCCGTCACCCGGAGGCTCCCGATGACCCGGCTTGCCAGGGCGCTGGCGACGTCGAGGGTGCCCCAGGCCAGGGCGGCACCAAGACCGGTCAGGAGTCCGAAGGGCATCGGCGCAGCCTACGGGCGCGTCTCACGGGTCGAACCACGGTTCCGTCCACCGCGCCGGGCGAGCCGGCCGAACGCCCGGGGGTCGCGTGCTAGACTCTGCCACCGGTCGGGCCCCTCGGGCGGCCGACCAGCCTCGTGGGGATGTAGCTCAGCTGGAAGAGCACCGCGTTCGCATCGCGGGGGTCAGGGGTTCGAGTCCCCTCATCTCCACCACTTGCTACGTCCGGGCCCCTGACCTCCTGCACGCGTGCGGTCACGCGTCCGAGGACACCAGCCGGACGCTCCGATGCACGACCGATCCCGCGAGCCGGTCATGGAGACCGCGTTTTCGGCCGTCACGCGCCGTCGTCCCGAGGAGGACGAGGTCGTACACGGCGATCGCGAGCCCGAGGATCAAGGCCGCACCTGAGACCGAGAGCAACAGGACCGCCAGCAGACCCCACCATGCGCCGAGCAGGAACCAGCGCACGAGCGCCTGGCTCACTCGCAGGCGGGCGCCGTCGGCCTCCCGCAGCACGACGATCCCGAGCAGCCGCTGACCGATCGTCCCCCTGAGGGCGACCCAACAGCCGACGAAGTAGACGCCCGAGAGGGTCGTGGCCAGGACTGCGTTCACCAGGGCCCGGCCCTGGTCCACCGACGCGCGCGGGATCCCGTCGCCGGTCGCGGTCGTGAGCGTGGGTCCCAGCACCCGGGTCATGACGACGGCGACGACGAAGATGGCGACACCCACGAGCACGCCGTCGATGAGATACGCCACGAGTCGCGACGCCGCGTCGGCGTACGCGATCGCGTGGTCCGCTCGCTCGGTCGGTCCGCCCACCGCAGGAGCGGCGGCGTCGTCGATCATGCAGATGCCTCGTCGTGACGGATGCCGGAAGGATAGCGGCGGGTCCTGGCGACGCGCACGCCCGCAGCCGCTACTCTTTCGCCGTGTTTCTCGACGCCCAGACGATCACGGCAGATGCCGTCATCGACGCCGACCTGTGCATCGTCGGGTGTGGCGCGGCCGGGATGACCATCGCCAAGGAGCTCGCCGGCTCGTCGCTGCGGGTCGCCGTCCTCGAGAGTGGCGGGCTCGTGTTCGACGAGGCGACGAGCGAGCTGAACGTCGGCGACATCACCGGGCTGCCGTACTTCCCGCTCCAGTTCGCGCGGATGCGCTTCTTCGGTGGCTCGACGAACCATTGGGGCGGTGTCTGTCGGCCGCAGGAGGCGGTCGACTTCGAGGCGCGTGACTGGATCCCGCACAGCGGATGGCCGATCGGGCGCGCCGATGTCGATCCGTACTATCCCCGTGCGGCGGAGACGGTCGGCCTACGCGTAGCCGAGCGCGAGCTCGCCGCCTGGCGCGCGCTGAGCCCATTCCCGACGTTCCCGTTCGACGACGAGCGGATCATCACCGTGGTCGCCCAGGTCCTGGAGTCGCGCGAGCGGAGCTTCGCGCCACGCTTCCGGCGCGATCTCGAGTCGGCGACGAACGTCACCGTGTATCTCCATGCCAACGCGACCGAGATCGAGACCGACGAGGCCGGCGGCCACGTCGAACGGATCCATGTCGCGAGCCTCGAGGGCGCCCGGTTCACGGTCAACGCCGGGGCCTACGTCGTCGCCACCGGCGGGATCGAGAACCCGCGGCTCCTGCTCGCGTCCGATCGAGTGCGGCCCAATGGCGTGGGCAACGACAACGACCTCGTCGGGCGCTTCTTCCTCGAGCACCCTCAATTCAACGCTGGGTTCATCGTTCCGTCGGAACGCCGGATGCAGATCGGCTTCTACGAGGTGCATGACGTTCCCGGCACCTCGATCCTCGGCTATCTGAGTCTCAGCGAAGAAGCCGCCCGCGTGGAGCGGCTGGTGGACGTCCAGATCCGCCTGGCGCCGATCTACACGCCGGAGGTCCAGGCGGCCCTGGACTCCGCGGCGGTCGACAGCCTGCGCGGCCTCGTCGACGCGGTCCGCGGCCGGGGCGCCGACAGCCTCGGCGATGACCTGGTGCGCGTCGCCGGCGACCTCACGACGTGGCAGGAGACGGTCATCGCCGGCGGTCCGATCCCGGTGCCACTCCCCGAGGTGATCGACGAGCTCGTTCGCCGGGCAGGGGAAGACGACATCGAGTCGATCCTGCCCCTCGTCCTCGGCGACATCGCGACAACGGGCTATCGAGACCTCGCGGGCGGCCTGCCCCTCGCGGGCATCTCACTCTCGACGCGGATCGAGCAGACCCCGAACCCGGACAGCCGAGTCAGCCTTGGAACGGAACGCGACGCGCTGGGGATGCGGCGCGTCGAATTCGACTGGCAACTGACCGAGCTCGACAAGCACAGCGTGATCCGGACGATGGAGCTCCTCGGGGCCGAGCTCGGGCGGACGGGTCTCGGTCGGCTTCGGATCGATGTCGAAGAGGGAGCGGACTCGTGGCCGGCCGACCTCGAAGGTGGCTACCACCACATGGGCACGACCCGGATGCACGACGATCCCGCCCAGGGCGTCGTCGACCGCGATTGCCGCGTCCACGGCATCGACAACCTCTACATCGCGGGAAGCTCGGTGTTCACGACGGCCGGATCCGGGACGCCCACGATGACGATCGTCGCGCTGGCCCTGCGCCTGGTCGACCACCTCCGGACGCAGCTGACATGACCCCGCGTCGGACCCCATCGATCTCCCGCCGCGCGTTCGTGCGCGGGGCCGTGGGCCTGACGGTCGCCGGCGTGACCGCCACCATCGGCGGGGGCGCCGTCGGGATCGGGAAACCGGTCGCGCCGGCCCGCCGGCTCGCGTCGATCGTGTCGCATCGCGAGAGCGCCACCGCCGTGGGTCGCGAGGTCCTTCGGCTGCGACCGGGCGAGGCGGACGTCGACGTGCTGCTGTCCGCGCTCGGCGCGTCGGTCCCGCACCTGCCTCGACTCCTGGCGGAGGCCAGCGATGACGAGCTCCGTGCCGCGCTCGACGCGGCGAGTCGACGTGACTTCGCCGAGGCCGGCCCCGGACTGATCCGCGTCAGGGGTTGGGTCGCCTCGCTGACCGAGGCGCGCATCTGCGCGATCGTCGCGCTCGCGTAGACGACACCTCGCGCCATGCGGGTCTTCCTCGTTGGGCTCATGGGCAGTGGCAAGTCCACGATCGGGCGCGCGCTGTCGCGCCGCACCGGCTGGCCGCACGTCGACAACGATCAGCTGATCCGCGAGGCGACCGGGCGAACCGGGCCCGAACTGGAAGCCGAGGGTGGCGTCGAGGCGCTCCATGCCGCCGAAGCCGCCGCGTTCGAGCGTGCCCTGACCCTAGATCCGCCGGTCATCGTCAGCGTGGCCGGCTGGATCGTGACGAAGCCCGAGCTCCGTGCGCGGATGTGCGACGCCGGCGAGGTTGTGTGGCTACGCGCCAGACCGGAGACGCTGCTCGAGCGGGCGGGGTCGGGCAAGGGTCGGCGAGCCGATGCGGTGTCGCCCAGCTGGATCCGGCGCGTCGCGGCCGAGCGGGCACCCATGTTCGAGGCCGTCGCCGATCTCGTGATCGACGTCGATCGACGCCGGCCGCGCGAGGTCGTGGAGCAGATCGTCGAGCACGTGATGCCAACGGGAGACGCAGGTTGAGCCGGAGGCGAGACGCTACCGGTCGCGTTTATGATGGCTTGACATCGGGGAATCAATGTTCGGCTCGCACAATGGCCCCACTGGAAGCGCGAGCCATGTCTACGCGACCGTGGAGATTCCGGATCGTTGTCTGAGCGAGCACTGACCGACGAGCCCACGATCCTGGTGGTCGATGACGATCCGGACCTCCGCAGGATGATGGTGCTCGCCCTCCATCGCGGCGGATTCGAGACCAGGCAGGCCGGCAGCGGCCGGGAAGCCCTCAGTCTCCTGAAGGATCAATCGGTCAACGGCGTCGTGCTCGACATCGAGATGCCAGGCCTCTCGGGGATCGAGGTCATCACCACCCTTCGCACCGATCCCGAGACCGCCACGCTGCCGGTGCTGCTCACCACGGGTTCACGCGATCACGACACCGTGCTCATGGCGCTTGAGGCCGGCGCGGACGATTTCCTCTCGAAACCGGTCCGGCTCGACGAGTTGGTCGCCCGGATCCGGGCGCACCTGCGAACGAGCGACGCGTGGACCAACCAGGTCGCGGCCGACCTTCGGGCACGAGCCGACCTCGTCGGCGTCCTTGGCGGGCTGGCGCTGTCGTCCGAGCCGGACGATGCCGCGGCGGCGCTCGTGGCGGAACTCGGGCGGAGTGCCGGCTGCGAATTCGTCGGCGTGCTCCAGATGGCCGAGCGAGGCCACTTGACCGTGCTGGCGACGTACAACGGAGCCGCCGGCGTCCAGCGGGGCGGCACACTGACCATGGATCGTGCCAGGTATCTCCTGTCCCGGGTGCGCGATGGCCCCTGGGTCGAGATCGTCGGATCGCGGCTGCATGAAGACTCCACCGACACCTTCTGGTCCGACGGCGTCGAGCTGGCCGCGGGAGCCCCGATCTACGCCGGCAGTCGGGCGGTCGGCATCCTCATCACCGGGCAAGCCGGCATCGACCCTTCGAGCACGCCCGCCCGGCAGGCCAAGCTGCTCGCGGCCGTCATCGACTACGCCAACATCCTGAGCGTCGCCGCCGGTGCCTCGATCGCCCACCATCGGCGGACGAGCGCGACCAGGGCTCGCCTGGAGCGGGTCATCGCGACGCGAGCCTTCTACGCGGTCTTCCAGCCGATCGTCGAACTGATCGACCACCGGGTCACGGCCTACGAGGCACTCACCAGGTTCACCGATGGGACGCCACCGGATGTTCGGTTCGCCGAGGCCACGGAGCACGGCCTCGGTGTGGACCTGGAGGCGGCCGCGATCCACTCGGCCCTCCAGGCCGCGGCTGCCCTGCCGGTCCCGGCGCCGATCTGCCTCAACGCACCGCCCGCGCTGGTGCTCGATCGCGATCGTGTCCGGTCGTTCATGGATGTCGCCCCGCAGCCCATCATCCTCGAGCTGACCGAGCATGCCCGCATCGAGGACTACGACGCCCTGCGAGGGGCGCTGACCTCATACGGTTCGGGTGTTCGCCTGGCCATCGACGACGCCGGAGCCGGGTACGCGAGCCTGCGCCACATTCTGGAGCTGCGGCCGGCGTTCGTGAAGCTCGACCTCAGCATCGTGCGAGGGATCGAGGCCGATCCTGTCCGCCAGGCGCTCGTCTCCGGGCTGGTGTACTTCGCCGGCAAGACAGGCTCCGAGCTGATCGCCGAGGGGGTCGAGACCGAGGACGAGGCCGGCATCCTGCAGGACCTCGGCATCCGGTTCGGGCAAGGGTTCCTGCTGGGCCGACCCGAGGCCGTCGCGTGAATGCCGGGTGAAGTCGGAGATACGCGGCAGCTAAGTGTCCGTCGTCACGATGCCGGGCATGAAGGCGACGAAGGTGCAGCGGTCGACGCGGGCCGCCAAGGCGGAGCGCCGAGCGAGGCGCGCGGGCAAGGGCCGGTCGCGACGCGGAGACGGCGACTGGGAGATCCTGCCCCTTGGCGGCCCGGTCGACCCGGTCGCGATGCGACGGGCGATGGAGGCCTTCGTCGGCTTCGATCCGAGCGGTCCATGGGCGGAGGTCGCGCCGTCGATCATGCCGCTCCTCAAGCGGGTCCGACATCCGTTCCCCGCGCAGGCGGCGCCGATCCACCTGCGGGTGCCACCCGGCGTGTGGACGGGATTCGGCATCGACGTCGGCCCGATGTGGGCGCACGTGTCCCTCGAGCTCCAGACCCGCTGGGGCATCGACGACGCCACGCTGCTCGGCACCGCGTTGGAGAACCTGCGACGGCGCGCGCTCGACGAGCCGCCGATCGTGGAGTCCGCCTCGTGGCGTGGCACCCCGATCACGCTCGTTCAGGCACAGGGCTGGGGATCGGCGCTGATCCTGGCCCCGGATCGCCTCGGGTCCATCATCGGCAACGAGCCGCGCACGCTCCTGGCGCCGGTCAGGAACGCCCTCATCTCCCTGCCCGACGACGTCGAGATGGACCTCGCGGTGGCGATCTGGGAGGTCTTCGCCAACGGATCGGTTGACGAGCTCGACATCGAACCCCTGCGCTGGACCGGTTCGACGGCCATCGCCTATGACGAAGAGCCCTCATCGTTGCTCGATTGACCGAGCGCGCCATGCAGCTCCATGGCGTGGTCGCGCAGCCAGTGGCGCCACATGACGTGGTCCGGACGGCGCTCGGCGACGAGCGCCCAGAACGTCGGGCCATGCCCGAAGATCCGCAGGTGCGCCAGCTCGTGGATGACGACCGTCTCGAGGGCCTCGGGCGGGGCGAGGATCAGCCGCCAGGAGAATGACAGCCGGCCGCCGGGCGAGGCACTCCCCCAGCGCGTGCGTGGGTCGCGCATCGAGACCGCGGTCGGCCGCGCGTCCAGGCCGTCGGCGTACTTCGAGATGGCACGTTCGATGGCCGCTTTCGCGCGCGGTCGGAACCAGGCCTCCAGGACCGCGGCGGTCGACCGCCGATCCGAGCCGGCGATCCGGACGATCAGTTGATCCTCGACCTCGCCGCCCACCCGTTCCACGCCGGAGCGGCGCACGCCCGGCGGCGCGGCCTCGATCCGCAGCCGATGCAGGTGGCCGCGAAAGCGGACGAGCGCGCCATCCTCCAGGCCACCTCGGGCAGCCAGCTCGTCCCGCGCATCCGCCTGGCGGGCGAGGTGCCGCCGCAACCAGGGCTCCCGTTCGCCGAGGAACGTGGCCACATGTCGTTCCGGGTCGGACCACCCCCGCCGACCGGCCGAAGGGACCGTCACGACGACGCCGCGGTCCGGATGGATGACGACCCGCAGCGTCCGGGCGCGCGGCGATCGCCGGAGCGTGTACGGGACCGGCCCACCCCGGAGACGTGCGATCGCCGGCTGCTCGGTGGCCCCGGGAGTCGATCGAGTCACGCGCCCCGTCGCAGGAGGCGACCCGGTCGCTGCCCCGTCTCCTGACCGGCGAGGACGGCCAGTTGGCCGTTGACGATGACATGGTCGATGCCACGCGGATGGCGGGCCGGCTCCAGGTACGTCGCGTCGTCGGCCACGGTCGACGGGTCGAACACGACCAGGTCCGCGAACGACCCCTCGCGCACGATCCCGCGATCCCGCAGGCCGAGTCGGCCGGCCGGCACGGATGTGAGTTTGGCGACCGCGGTCTCGAGCGCGAGCGTGCCACGGTCGCGCACGTACGTGCCGAGCACCCGGGCCGTCGAGCCATACGTCCGCGGATGCGGCCGGCCGGCATCGAGGATCCGGTGGCCCGGCCGGCGGCCCTCGGCGTCAGTGCAGACCGCGATCCAGGGCGCGGCCATGATCGTCTCGACGTCGGCTTCGGTCATGCAATCGATGACGATCGAGACATCCAGGCGATCGTCCATCAGCGCGTCGAACGCGAGGTTGGCCGGGTCGGCATCGAGGTCCTCCCCGAGCTCAGCCAGTGAGCGACCGGCCCAGTCCGGATGGCTCGCGGCATGCGAGATCCGGATCCCGGCCCAACCGGGGTCGGCCGCCACGTTCTCCCAGCCAGAGGTTCCCTGGGCCATCTCCTCGCGGACCCGGAACCGCACCTCCTGGTCACCAAGAGCGGCCACGCATTCCTCGACCCCCAGCCCGAGCAGGGCCGGCGGCAGGACCACGGTCAGCGTGGTCGCGGCGGCCGTGTACGGGTACTGATCGGCGGCGACGTCCATGCCTTCCGCGCGAGCCTCCTCCAGGACGGCGACCGCTTCGTCGGCGCGGCCCCAAACGGCACGGGACCCGCACTTGAGATGCGAGACCTGGAGTCGGGCGCCGTCGCCGGCGGCCCGGACGGCCGCCAGCGCTTCGTCGAGGGCGTCGAACAAGCCGTCGGCCTCGTTGCGGATGTGACTCGCGTACAACGCGTCGTGGCGCGCGGCGGCACTCACGAGGGCGGCCATCTCGACCGGCCCCGCGTGGACCCCGGGTGCGTAGATGAGCCCGGACGAGAGGCCGATCGCGCCGGCCTCGATCGCGGCATCGACCTCGCGGACCATCGCCCGCAGGTCGATGGCCGTCGGCGCCCTGGCGTCGGCGCCGAGCACCGACCCGCGAACCGTGCCGTGCCCGACGAGGAACGCGACGTTCGGCCCGAGGGGCTCCTTCTCCACCTCGTCGAGGTACTCGGCGAAAGTCCCCCAGCGCGCGGTCAGCGCATTCGATCGCAGGGACAGCGCGACGAGATCACGCCCGGCCGGCGTGATCGGCGCGAGCGTGTCGCCGCAGTTTCCCGACAGTTGGGTCGTGAAGCCCTGGCCCAGGTGGCTGATGAGCGCCCCGTCCACGAACAGCGAGCCATCGGAGTGCCCGTGCGGGTCGATGAAGCCCGGCGCGACGACCTTGCCGCTGACGTCCAGGTCGAGCCCGACTTCGTCATCGAGAACGACACCGAGGTCGCCGACCGCGAGGATGCGGTCTCCCAGAACACCGACGTCGGCACGCCGTCCGGGGTCGCCCGTGCCATCGATCACGTGCCCGCCGCGCAAGAGCAGGTCGAAGCCTGTCACGCCGGCCATGGTGCCACGTCCAGCCAGCCCGACCCGGGACTTCCCGACGTTCCGCGCTGACCGTCCGGCAGTGGCCCTCTGGTAGACTCCGCGTTCCGTGGGGCCATAGCTCAGCTGGAAGAGCGTCTGCATGGCATGCAGAAGGTCCGGGGTTCGAGTCCCCGTGGCTCCACCACGAGCGACCGCCGAACCTCACCCCTCGCCAGCGGCGGGGGGTGACGCATATCCCGAGGCCACCGTGACCGAGACCGACAGCCGAACCAGGATCGAACGCTACGACCCGACGAAGATCGAGCCGCGCTGGCAAGCGCGGTGGGCGGAGCTCGGGCTGGAAGAGACGGACCTTCGGGACGAGTCGAAGCCCAAGTGGTACCAGCTGACGATGTATCCGTACCCGTCGGGTGACCTGCACATCGGTCACTGGTACATCGTCACGCCGACCGACGCGCTCGCGAGGCGTCGCCGGATGCTCGGCTACAACGTCTTCTTCCCGATCGGGTTCGATGCCTTCGGGCTACCGGCCGAGAACGCGGCCATCAAGAGCGGCGGGCACCCGTTCACCTGGACGATGCAGAACATCGAGACGATGCGTCGCCAGTTCCAAACCATGGGTGCGATGTTCGCCTGGGAGACCGAGGTGGTCACCGCCGATCCGGCCTACTACAAGTGGAACCAGTGGCTGTTCCTGCGACTCCTCGAGGCCGGGATGGCCTATCGGGCGATGTCGCCGGTCGACTGGTGCCCCAACGACGGGACGCTGGCGCGCGAGCAGGTCGAGGGTCCTGACCGGCGTTGCTGGCGCTGCGGCGCCCTCGTCGAGAAGCGCGACCTCGAGCAGTGGTTCCTCCGCACGACCGCCTACGCCGACGAGTTGCTCAAGTTCGACGGCATCGACTGGCCGGCGCCGATCCGGATCCAGCAGACCAACTGGATCGGACGCTCCGAGGGCGCCGAGATCGATTTCGAGACCGCTCCGGACGACCATCAGCCCGGGGGCGACAAGATCCGTGTCTTCACCACCCGCCCCGACACGCTGTTCGGCGCCACGTTCATGGTGCTCGCCCCCGAGCATCCCCTGGTCGACCGGCTGACCCATCCGGACCGGCGGTCCGAGGTCGAGGCATATGTCGCCCAGGCCCGCCGGCGGACCGAGATCGAACGGTTGTCGACCGACCGCGAGAAGACGGGTGTCCTGCTCGGTGCCGACGCCATCAACCCCGTCAACGGTGAGCGCATCCCCATCTTCATCGCCGACTACGTGCTGTCCAGTTACGGGACGGGCGCGATCATGGCGGTGCCCGCCCACGACGAGCGCGACTTCCTGTTCGCGACCGCATTCGGCCTGTCGATCCGGCGCGTCGTGGCCGCGCCGAGCGTGGATGCGACGGCGCCCGTCGAGGCGGCGTTCGTCGCGCACACCGAGGGCGAGGTGCTGGTCAATAGCGGCCGCTTCGATGGCCTCAGGGCGGACGAGGGCGGCGCGGCCATCGTCGCATGGCTGGCCGAGACCGGCCGTGCCGAACCCAAGGTCACGTATCGATTGCGGGACTGGCTGGTCAGTCGACAGCGCTACTGGGGCACGCCGATCCCGGTCATCTACTGCGAGACCGATGGGATCGTGCCCGTTCCCGACGACCAGCTGCCGGTCCTGCTGCCGGAGACCGTCGACTACCACGGCAGCGGGGACAACCCGCTCAACCACGACGCCGCATTCGTGAACGTCACCTGCCCGAAGTGCGGTCAGCCCGCGCGACGCGAGACCGACACGATGGATACCTTCGTCGACTCGTCGTGGTACTGGTTCCGCTACCTCTCACCGCACAAGTCCGATGGACCCGTGGACCCGGCGATGGTCGAACGATGGACTCCAGTAGACGAATACACCGGCGGCGCCGAGCACGCGGTGATGCACCTGCTGTACGCCCGGTTCTTCACCAAGGCGATGGCCGACCTCGGCCTCGTCACGGAGCGCGAGCCGTTCAAGCGCCTGTTCAACCAGGGCCAGATCCTGGGCGCCGACGGCGAACGGATGTCGAAGTCGCGTGGCAACGTGCAGGACCCCGACGACCTGGTCAAGCGCTACGGCGCCGACACCGTTCGCCTGTTCCTGATGTTCATGGGCCCGTGGGACCAGGGAGGTCCGTGGAGCCCCACCGGGATCGGTGGCGTCCATCGGTTCCTGAACCGGGTCTGGACGCTGGCGCTCGACCCCAACGGCCGCGAGACCGCCAACCCGGACTCGGGCGTCCTGGCCGCGGGTGAGACCGAAGAGAGTGCCCCGGTCACCCTCCGCGGGGCCGTGCACCGGACGCTTCGCGACGTCAACGTCGACTACGAGGCCTTCCATTTCAACACGGTGCTGGCCAAGCTGATGGAGCTTTCGAACACCCTGTTCCGCTATCGCGGGACGTCGGTGGCGGGCTCGGCCGAGTGGGACGAGGCCATCCGGTTGATGCTGCTGATGCTGGCCCCCGCGGCCCCGCACATCACCGAGGAGCTTTGGAGCCGACGGTTGGCCGCGGCCGGCGAGCCGTGGTCGTCGATCCACACCCAGCCTTGGCCCGAGGTGGACGTGTCCGCCACGGCCGAGGCGACCCGCGAGGTCCCGGTCCAGATCAACGGCAAGTTGCGTGACCGCGTCACGGTCCCGACCGACACGACGCCCGAGGCGCTGGAGGCGATCGTCCTGGCCAGCCCGAAGGTGGTCGCCGCACTGGCCGGCCGGACGCCCGACCGCGTCATCCACGCCGGCGGCAAGCTCATCAACATCGTCGTCCGCGACTGACCTCAAGTCTGGCGACATCCCTGGAGGCCCCGTGACCGACGTTCGACTTGGCGCGCTCTGCTGGAACCAGTACACGACCTGGCCCGATCTGCTGGCCGCCGGGCAGCGGGCCGACCGCCTCGGCTACGACAGTCTCTGGACCTGGGACCACCTCTACCCGATCGTCGGCAGCCACGAGGGACCGATCTTCGAGGGCTGGCTGACCCTGGCCGCGTGGGCGCAGGCGACCGAGCGGGTCCGGATCGGGCTGATGGTCGGCGCGAACACGTTCCGCGAGCCGACGCTCACCGCCAAGATGGCGACCACGCTCGATCACATCTCGAACGGCCGCGCGATCCTCGGCATCGGCGGCGCCTGGTTCGAGACCGAGCACGAGGCGTACGGCCTCCCGTTCGGCAACGGCTTCCCGGAGCGTCTGCGCTGGCTCGGCGAGGCTCTCCCGGTCATGCGCGGCATGCTCCACGGCGAGCGACCGACCGCGTCGGGCCCGCGCTACTCGGCGAAGGCCGTCCGCAACGACCCGCCACCCATCCAGGAGCGGCTGCCGCTCCTCATCGGTGGTGGCGGCGAGCGGGTGACGCTCAAGCTCGTCGCGAGGTACGGCGATGCGAACAACGTCGGCGGGGGCTTCGCGACCGTCAAGCGCAAGGAAGCGATCCTGCTCCAGCACTGCGAGACCGTCGGGCGCGACCCGGCCGAGATCGAGCGCACGAGCGGCATCGGTGGCGTCATCATCCGCGACTCCCGCGAGGAGGCTGCGCGCGTCCAGAAGGCCGATCTTCGAGCGCAACGGCCACGCCGACCTGTGGACCGATCAGCCGGTCGGCACGCCAGAGGACGTCGCCGAGCGCCTGCTCCCCTATCTCGAGCTCGGGTACCGCCACCTCATCGCCGGCTTCCCGTCGCCCCACGACGAGGAGTCGATGACCCGCTACGCGACCGAGGTCCGGCCGATCCTGGAACGGGCCGGCTGAGTCGGGCGCAGGCCCGCGCTCAGATCTTGAGCGACATCTTCGCGCGGTGGCGGGCCGCCTTGGCGCGGTTGCCGCACGTCGCCATGTCGCACCAACGGCGACGGCCGGTGCGCGAGGTGTCGTAGAAGAGCCAGCGGCACGTGTCGTCGTCGCAGATCCGGATCCGCTCGGGATGCCCGCCGGTCAGCTCGGCCACGAGCGCCTCGGACAGGCGCGCCAGGGCGTCGTCGATGGGGTCGCCGACGTGACGATGATCGACGTTGACGCCGTCGGGTGATGGCGCGAGCTCGATGACCTGACGGGCGTGGAGCGCCCGGTTGACGGTTTCGAGCGCCTCCTTGCGGGCCGCCCGGTGCTCGACGACCGAGTCGGCGACCTCGCGAAGTGCCGCGCGAACGGTGCGGACCCGCTCGAGATCGGCCGCCGCGACCCTGGGTCGTGAGACGTCGTGGCGGCGCTTCCGATCGGCGCCTTCATGGTGGATGACGCCCTGGTCGGCGAACCACGTCAGGACCCCGTCGAGGGTCGGCAGCTTCTCATTCGGGAAACCATCGTCGTAGTCGAGGGTGTTCAGGAAGTCGAAGGTCGTCTCGACGGTGACGTCGTGGGCGTGGCCTTCGTAGCGGGCATGCAGAGCGGCTTCAGATGGCATCGTGTAACCACTTTAGACCACTTGACAGGTTACGCGCAAGAGGGTAATGTACGGGTAACCGATAAAGAACTCTTAAACGGTTATCGGCGCAGCAACAAGGAGGTCCGAAATGGAGCCCATCGTCATCATCATCGGCCTCATCGCGGCCCTGGTCACGTTCGACCTCGCAGCTCTCAGCGGCGGAGTCGACTCCCGCGACACGATCGAGGACGACCACCGCCGTTAGGCAGTGGTCCCCGCGACATGCCCGATCACCGATCTCACGCCAAGGAGCCATTTCCCATGCATCCCCTCGCCTTTCTCGCCCTCGACGTCGCCGAGGACCGCGCCCGCGAGGCCAGCGATCACCGGCGGGCCATGGAGGCCCGAGCTGGCCTCCCGGCGCGACCGTCGTGGCCACGCCGAGGCCTCGCGAACGCCTTCGCGCTTGTGAGCCGCGGGTCGGCCGGCGCAGCGCGCCGACTCGACTCGTACGTGGCCGACGACCTTCACCGGACGCTCGCCTCGACCAAGTAACCCTCGCTCGATGAGCGAGGTGCGCACCCATCACGGTGGATGAGACCCCGGGTCTCGTCCACCGTTTTCTTTGTGTCCCGCTCTGCTCGTATGCTGTCCGCGATGACCGCGCGACCTGCAACTCCGCCAGACGCCCCGCTGCAGCGCGCGCCCGCGGCGGACATCGGCCGTGCCGTGCGGTCCTGGCTCGACGGTCTGGACCCGGGGCAACGCGCCCGGGCGACCTTCCCCTTCGCGAGCCCCGAGCGCTTCGCGTGGGACTACCGACCGGGAAGCCGGGCGGGCCTGCCGATCGCCGACATGACGCCAGGGCAGCGCGAGGCGGCGATGGCCATCCTCGACGCCGCGCTGAGCGCGCGTGGCTCGAGCGAGGTCCGCGCCATCATGGCCCTCGAACCGATCCTGGGCGAACTCGAGCGCCACGGCGGGCCGCGCCGCGACGCCGAGCGCTACTGGTTCGGAGTCTTCGGCCACCCCACAGCTGGCGCGCCGTGGGCCTGGCGAGTGGGCGGCCACCACGTCGCGGTCCACCTGACGATGACGGACGGCCAGGTGATCGGCAGCGCGCCGTCGTTCCTCGGCGCGAACCCCGCCACGATCCCGGGCGGCCCTCGGGCCGGTGCTCGCGCGCTCGACGGAGAGGAGACGCTGGCGCGGGCGTTGCTCGCGAGCCTGACCCCGACGCAACGCGCGATCGCGGTGGTCGATCCGGTCGCGCCGCCCGACATCGTCAGCGGCATCGGCCGCCGGGCCGACATCCGGGACGTGCCGAGCGGCATCGCTCACGAGCAGCTCGACGAAGCCCAGCGCGAGAGCCTAGAGCGCCTGGTGCGGCACTACCTGGATCGGGCGCGCGCGGAGGTCGCCGACGCTGAATGGAAGCGAATCCGGACAGCCGGCCTGCCGCCCGTGACGTTCGCGTGGGCCGGTTCGGACGCCCCCGGTCGCGGCCACTACTACGCGGTCCGCGGCCCGGCCTTCCTCATCGAATACGACAACACGCAGGACGGTGCCAACCACATCCACTCGGTCTGGCGCGACCTCACCAACGATTGGGGCGAGGACGGATTGGCCGCCCACTATCGGGACGCCCACGCCGACGCCGGGGAGGTGGGTGCATGAGCCGACCGATCGTCGCGGCCGCGATCGCTGTCGTGGTGCTGGCCTGCGGCGGACAGCCGGTCGGCACGGCGTCGCCCTCACCCTCCGGGACTCCCGTGGCGGACCCCTCGTTCGTCGAGGAACGCACGGCGGGCATCACCCTCAAGGAAGGCGACGCGGGTACGGCCAACCTTGCTGGCGGGCGCTATCGGATCGGCTGGTATGCGCCGGGCTGCACGATGCTCGGCCTCCAGATCGCCACGGGGAACGGCGACACGATCGGGATCGACGTCAGGTTGCCATCCGGCGAATCCGTCCTCGATCTCCCGGCCGGCGTCGCGGTCCTCAACCGCGTCGGCGACTGCGACTACACGGTACGCTTCGAAGAGGCGCCCTAGGTGCTCGACCGCTGACGACCTAGGCCGGGGGCTCCGAGGGTTCGGCGTCACCGTCCGTGCTGGGTGTGTCGTCGTCGGTCGGAGCGTCGTCGGCGGGTGCCTCGTCGATCTCCTCGAGATGCAGCTTCGTCATGGCGTCCTGCATCTCCTGGACCCAGCCCGCATGCTCCCCGTGCATCACGCGCTCGGAGCGCTCGACGAGACGATCCACGTTCTGGCGGCGCACCTGTTCATCGGGCGGGAGCGCCGCCCACCACGCCTTGATGGCCTCGAGGTTGGTCGCCGCCTGGTTGTAGAGCATGATCGTCGACTCGAGCTGCATCGCCTCGAGGTAGGTCGTCAGGGCACCGACCAGGCCCACCGCCACGGCGACCCACAGCTGGAGCCCGACGACGGCCAGGAAGGTGCCCAGACCACCGAACCCGAGCATCAGCCAGCGCAGGGCGCGGACCCGACGCTCTCGGATCCGGACGCCGTCGCGATAGAACGTGACCTGGTCGTCGATCCGGAAGCGGATGTAGGCGGCCGGACCCAAGGGCCGCATCCCGTCGTCACGGTCGGCACTCTCCGTGGCCGCGATATCGTCGCCCGCGCCCGCGTCGTCGATCGACGAAAGGCTCACATCGGTCAGCATCAGGGCATTCATCGTCGAGCCAACGGCGCTCGCGAGCTTCACCTCGCGCGGCGTCCGGCGCGTGTTCTCGGGGGCGTAAATGCCCGTCCGGGCACGGTATCGGTACGTCTCGCGCTTCACCGATTCCGCGGCGCCCCGGAGCAGGACCCAGCGGCCGCCGGGTCGGAAGCGAGCCGCCCCCGCGACCAGCACGCCGACGGCGATCGGGATGAGAACGATGGCGTACTGAAACGCCAGATCCGGGAGGACGCCTTCGACCAGCGTTCCCGCGGTCCGCAGTTGCGCCTGGAGGACCACGAGGATCGTGGCCAGGAGCCCCAGCGACAGGACGACCAGCTGGTACGCGACGAACGAGCGTCGCTCGCGTCGCGCCGTGCGGGCGAGGATCCGGTACTGCCGCCAGGCGGTCAGGAGGGTTTCGTCCGGCTGGAGGCGGCGCAGGAGGAGTCGTTCGAGCAGGGCCGGCGTGGCGTCGGCCGGGACGATCGTGAGATCGATGTCCTCGAGGAGCGTCGCGACGGCGGGGTCCTCGGTCGCCGGCGTGCCGGGGCGCCGACGTGCGGCGGCTCCCGCAGCAAGCGCGTCCGCGACACCGCCGGTCCCGGCCAGGGCGATGATCGGGATGCCGCGGCGCGCGGCGAACTGGACCTCGCGAAGCGCCACGGGGCCGCCACCCGCCACCAGCGCCACCGTGCGTGATGGGTCGGCTATAGCCTCCACGGCTTCGAGCAACAACGGCGTCTCGCCGCCCCAGGTATCGCTGTCGGCCAGCAGGAAGTGGGTGTGGTTCGGCTCCAGCTGGACGGCTTTCGATGCTCCAGGCCGAGTGTCGCCCGGCCAGGTGACGAGCGCGGCCGGCGCCACGCCAAGCAGCGTGACCTGGACATGCGCGGCCGCGATCGCCTCACCGACGACGGCCATGACGCCTGCGGCCGTGCCGCCGTCGACGACCACTGACCCCGCCGCCTCCACCGCGGGGAGGACGCCGAAATCCACCAGCGTCCGAAGGTTCGGCTCCGACGTCTTGGGCAGCCCGTCGGCACCGCCGATCACGAGCAGGACGGGACGAGGACCGGCGAACACAAATGCGGCGATCAATGCCGCGACCGGTGTCCGGGCGCCGGCCGGCACCGCACGGGCCTTGTTTCCGTTCGCGAAGGTGATCTCGATGGCCGAGTCGGCGCGGGGAGTGACGGTCATGTGTTCGTCATGATGCGCCGCAGCGGTCGGGTGGTGTGGCGCCGCCGAGGAACTGGTCGCGCTCCAGGAGCGTGAACGTCCGGCCACCGATCAGATCGCAGGCGATCCTCGCCCATGCCTCCGGACGCATGTCCCAGCGAACGAGGCCGTCGCGATCGTCCGACACGAACAGCTGCCGGTCGCCCGACTGACCAAAGGCGAGCACGGGCTCCCGGACGACCGGGATCGGATCGCCCACGCGTTGGCCGGTATCGAGGTTCCAGAGGATGACGTGCATGTCCTCACCAGACGATGCGAGCCAGTGACCGTCGGGGCTGATCGACAACGTGTTGATCCGGTCCGTGTGGCCCAGGAGATGGTGCCGGTCGGTGAGACGGCCATCGGAGCCGATGGTCCAGACGATGATCGAGCGGTCGTCGCTGCCGCTCGCGAGCGTCGAGCCGTCCGGGCTCACCTCGAGCGAGCTCACCTCTTGCTCATGGGCCTGCGACCGGGCGACCGCTCGAGGGCTGCCCGATGCGTCGATGACATGGACGCTCCCGTCCCGGGACCCGGCGAACAGCCAGCGCCCATGACTGGCCAACGAGAGCACGGACCCGTCAATCGACAGGGCGGACATCGCTCCCGGCGGCGCGACGATCGTCATCGCACCCTCCCCGTCGGCGATCGCGACAGCACCGGTGTCGAGCATAGCCGTGGCATTGACGGGTCCCGAAACGACGGCGATCGGCGCGAGGGCATCGACCGAGCCGGTCGACCGGAGGACCTCGCCCGACTGCAGGCCGATCGCCCAGCCATCGACGCCAGGGGCGATCGCCGTTACGGACTCCGTCGCTCGCTGGTCGCGGACCTCGCCGGTCACGCCATCGAGCTGCCAGACGCCGTCCGGTCCGCCCGCGATGAGCGAGCCGTCTGGCATCGCCCGGAGCCGGTCGATCCGCCCGTCCGCGAAGACCTGGTCACCGAGCGGCGGGATCCCGACGAGATCCCATCGGATGATGCGCCCGCTCTCGTCGATCGTGACCGCGCCGGTCTCGGTCACCGCGATGTCCAGCGCACTCGCGGTTTCGTCGTTGTCCGAGGCGGGGTCGGCAGCGGGCAGTGACGTGGCGGATGCCCTCAGCGTGAACTTGCCATCCGAGCCGACAGCTCGGAGATCGCCCTTTTGGGAGCCCGCGATCCAGGCGTTCTGCTCGGGCGAGAAGCGGAGCCTGACCCCGACGACCGTCTCGCCGAACACGGGGAACTGCCGTGGCAGCGCGTCCTCTACGCTCGTATCCCAGATCAGGAGATCGCCGGTGGTCGAGGTCGCACCCAGGCGGTCGCCGCCCGCGAGGGCGATCGAGCGAAGACTCGGACCATCGGCGGCAAAGGTTGCCAACGTCCCGATGGATGGATCCCAGATCGCTG
The DNA here is from genome assembly GCA_963778645.1 of uncultured Chloroflexia bacterium. Taxonomy (GTDB): domain Bacteria; phylum Chloroflexota; class Limnocylindria; order Limnocylindrales; family CSP1-4; genus SPCO01. The sequence goes on along the minus strand of CAVZVH010000026.1, from coordinate 569,397 downwards.
CCCCGCCGGCCATCCCCACCGCGACCAGGCCATCCGCGATATCGATGTCGACGACCGAGTCCTGGAGATCGTCGCGCGACGAGCCAGTGCAATCCGATGTCGAGAGGATCTTCACCTGGCTCCGCTCGACGTCGTCGATCATCACCGCCGTGACCGCGACCACGAAGTCGTTCGCCGGCGAGACGCGGAGCCGCTGGATCTCGCCGGTGACGTCGCACGTCAGGAACGCCGTCGCCTCCGGCCATCGTGCGATCTCGATCACACTGCTCTCCGCGGCCAGCTGGCGGGCGACCGCGACCGTGGACCCATCCGCGGAGATGCCAGTCACGGTCGCCGGGCCCGGGATCGTGGCGACGCGGCTGGCATTCGAAACATCCCACAGCATGACCCCGTCCGGCTGCACGAGGACGGCTCGCGAGCCATCCTCGTCGAGGGCCCCGGAGTCGGTCGTGCCGCCCGGTTGCTCGAACTTCCGCGGGCCGGGGCCCTGGGTCAGGCCGACCAGGGGCATCGCCTGGACGAGCGGATCGCCACTCCGGGCGCTGGCCTCGAGGGCCAGCAGGAGCCCGAGGTCGAGTCGCGTCCCGAAGTTGGCCCGAGCGTCGGTGGCGAGCCGCGATGACTCGGCCTCGTTCCGTGCCTGCACGGCCTGGAACGCGAACAGCCCGACGAGGGCGACGACGCCGGCCAGCCCCGCCACGGCGATCCTGGCGATCCGGCCGACCCGGCGCTGACCAACGGCGGCGTCCAGGTACTCGCGGACCTCGTCGGTCATCTCGCCCGGGTACTGGCGCGACCAGGCGACGGCCTGATCGAGGCGTCCGCCGGTCAGTGCCACCTGCCCTCGCCCCGACGTGGACCAGGTATCGGCGTCCTGGCGGAGCCACGTCCGGATCCGCAGGTCGTCGATCCGTGCGTCGATCGCCGACTTGAGGGCCGGCCACGCTCGGAACACCGCCTCGTGGACGGCCATCAGGACTTCGCGAGCGGCGGGTGCGCTGCCTGTCGAGGATGGGTTCGGCCCGGAGGCCGGCGCCGGGACGACCTGGCGATCGCGGGTCACCAGCCGGTAGCCCTCCAGCACGCCGAAGATCGCCTTGACGTCATCGGGCAGTTCGTCCGCCACGAGCTCGGTCCGCACGGGCTGCCGGCTCTCGTCGATCTCGACGAGGCGGAGGTAGGCATCGACCACGGCGGCCTCGGGCAGCCCGAGCTGCGTGCGGATGTCCTCGACCGCGGCCTGCGCCCGACGTTCGATGACGCGGCTGACCGGTCCGACGATCGCGTATTCCTTGGGCGTGATGACCGCCGGGTGGGTCCGCGTGTGCTCCTTGGTCAGCTCCTGGAGGAGGGCCGCGAGGAGCGGCAGCGCCTCGCCCTGGTCGGTGTCTTCGAGGATCTGCTCGACCAGCTCGTCGGGTTCGATGCGGATTCCCGCGAGGCGGGCCGGGCCGACGATGACCTCGCGCAGCGCGGCCCGGTCGAGCGGGCGGACCTGGACCGGATCGCCGGGCGTCAGCGACCCGATCTCGGCGTCCCGCATCCAGGGGTCGAGCGATGCACTCCGGAGGATGACGATGACCGCCAGCCGATCACGGTCGATCGCTACGAGCCGACGGACGAGCTCGATGGCCCCCGGTCGGGCGGCGCGCGAGACCAGGTCCTCGGCCTGGTCGAGGATGAGGACGACCCGTCCGTCGTCCGCTGCCGTGGCCAGTCGTTCGATGGCCAGCGCGAAGGCGTCCGGGTCGTCGACCAGGCGCTGGGCATCGCTCTTGCGGTCGGCCCGCTCGATCTCGAGCGCGACCGATCGGAGTGGATCGGAGCCGGTATCCACGACCAGGACGGTCGTGCCCGGCCGCTGTTTCAGCCGGGGCACGACGCCGGCGCGGATCAGCGACGACTTGCCGCTTCCCGATGGGCCGACGACTAGGATCGGCGGCGGCTTCGGCCGGTCGAGTCGATCCACGACCTGCTCGATCTCGTCCTCGCGTCCGAACAGGACGGCCGCATGCTTCTCGGTCAGCCGCTCCAGGCCCGGGTATGGGCTTTCATTCGGGTCCCAGGTCGATGAATCGCGCGGTCCGAGGCCGACCCGCTCCAGATCGGACACGAGCTTGTCGACGAGCGCCCCGACGTCACGGGTGGGACCGATCGACTGGGTCGCCGCCAGGACCGGATGGACCTTGACCTTCCTGGTGCTGATCTGGACGACGTGCTTGCGTCGCGCGATGGCCACGGCCAACTCGGTGTGGCACCACCGCGATTCCAGCGAATCCGGGGTCGCGAGGAAGACCACGATGCGGAACCGTTCGAGGTTGAGGAACAGCTCCTCCGCCCACTTGGTTCCGCCCGGGATCCCCTCGTCGCGATCCTTGTCCCGAAACGTCGCGTAGCCGCGCGCTTCGAGCAGGTCCTGGACCCGGGTCGCGAGCTTGACGTCCGTGGACGAGTAGCTCAGGAAGACCGAACTCATCTGGCGAGCGGGTCAGCCCTACGGGACGACGTGGATGGTGAAATCGTCCTTGAACTTGCCGCCCTGGTAATCCGGGGGCACGGCCTGGGCGGTCATGGCGCAATCGTATGCGACCCCGGTGTCCTGAAGCCTGACCTGGCTCTGGTAGAGCTTCGTGCCGGCCGGCGCCGGATCCGGCGTCGTCGAGAGCACCTCGCATTCGAAATCGTCACTCGAGACGTTGATCCCGAACGCGTCGCCCGAGTTCTCACGGACGGGGAAGGTCACGACATCGCCATCGGCCGAGAGGTCGACATTGATGTCCTCGCGGGCATTCACGTCGAAGGCGGCGAGATTGATCGTGATCTTGCGCGAGACGGCCTTCGGCGCCTCGTAGTTCTTGGTTCCGGTGCCCGAGACCTTGACGACGCACACGGCCGGGATCTGGGGGAAGTCGTCGGCGGTCGGCGTCGGGTTGAAGACCAGGGCGCCGCTCTTGATCGTGCAGAACTCGTCGTTGTTGCCTCCCTGGGCCCCGACGACGACCTCCATCTTGAGCGGGATGTCCGGCGTCACATTGACATCCAACGTGTGCTTGAACGGTCGGGCGAACCGGGTCGAGTCGTCACCGAACTTGATGACCGGCTTGGCCTTGGCGACGTTGAACACCAGCGTCGAGGCGGCGGGCGGGTCGGCCTCGACGGTGTCGGCCGTGATCTTGCAGGTGCCGACGGCTTCGGCCCTGACCTTGCCCGTGGTCGCATCGACGCTGCAGCCGCCGTCTGCGCTGTAGGCGATGGGAGTGCCGTCGCTCGCCTCCGCCTCGACCGTGAACGACGCCCCCCAGGTGGGCTTCGGGACCGGCGACACGAACGAGACCGTCACGGGGCCCGAGGACGTGGGATCGGACGACGGGGACTCGCTAGCTGTCGACCCGGATGCCGAGGCGGACGCCGATGCGGTAGCTGATGCGCTTGCCTCGCCGGGGGACGCGGACCCAGCGGGCGTCGAGCAGCCCAGGATCGCGATCAAGGGGATGGCTGCGAGTGTTCTTGCCCGATGTCTGGTCATGGAAGGCTCGACCTCCTAGGCCCACCCTACACCCCGCTTGTCTCCGAATGTCACCGCGAATAAGCCGCAGCTAAGAGTCCATCGCTACCGTCGTACCAGACGTCTCGCCGCGTCGGTAGTGCCCCCGAGGTGGCGAGACGTCGCGTTGTGACCCGGCGTCCACCCGCCGAGCTCCCGCCGGGGAAGGCCAAGCATGGACCCGAACGCCATGCCGTGGCGCGCCATCGAGGCGTCATCGACCTCCGGGCCGCCGGGCAAGGAGCCGACCGACGCGCCAGCGCCTCGCGTTTCGAGCGGGGCAATCGTGGCCCTCGCTGTGGCGGGTCTCCTCGCGGTCGCGGCGTTCCTGCTGGCGTTCGGTTCCGGCACAGCCGGCGACGTCACCGTCACAGGTGGAGCGGCCCTTGATGGCCCATCGTCGAGCGCGGCGGCCGGCGGGCGTGGTGCCTCGATCGGCCCCGCCGCGTCTGGGACCGTCGTGGTCGAGATCGTCGGGGCCATCACCCGCCCGGGCGTCTACGAACTCTCGACCGGTGCGCGGGTCGGGGACCTGGTCGACGCCGCGGGAGGGTACGGCCCACGCGTCGACACCGAACGAGCGGCGCAGGCCCTGAACCTCGCGGCCATCCTGTCAGACGGCGACCAGGTCCGCGTCCCGTCCCGTGACGACACCGAACCGGGGACCGGTGGCGGCCCCGCGACCGGCGATGGCGACCCGGGAACCTCAGGCGCCGGTGCACTCGTCGATCTGAACCGTGCCTCGAGCTCGGAGCTCGAAGCGCTGCCCGGGATCGGACCCGTCACGGCAGGCAAGATCATCGCGGCCCGCGAGGAGGCCCCGTTCGCCGCGGTCGACGACCTGCGGACCCGCAAGCTCGTCGGTGAGAAGACCTTCGAACAGTTGAAGCCGTTGGTCACGGTCCGCTGACGTGCCTCGAAGCGGCTGGCTGGCGGTCGGAGCGATCGCGGCAGCCTGGGCCATCCCGGTCATCGGCTGGTCGAGCGGCGTCGCCGCGCTGAGTCTCGGCGGTGCGTGCCTGCTGGTGGCGTGGTGGTGGTCGGCGCGGGCGGCGACGCGAAGCGGGTTGGTGATCCTGCTGGGGTCGGCGTTGCTCCTCGCGCGTCTCGCTATCGTTCCGCCCGCCCCGCCTCCCCCCGATGCGGTGCCGGACGGCCGAGGTCCATGGCGGTTCGAGGTCGAGGCCGTCGGGGCGGCCCGCGCCGGCCAACAGACCGCGACGCTGCGGTCATCGGACGGCGAACGGCCACCCGTCCGCGTGGCCGCGACATTGCCGGCCTATCCGGAGGTGGTCCCGGGCGACCGCCTGACGATCGAGGGCCCGATCCGGCCGCGCCCCGACTCACCGTTCGGGGCTTACCTCGAACGGATCGGGGCGATCGGCACGTTGACCGCGCGGTCGATGGCGGTCGAGCGGCCACCGCCTGACGCCGCCCGCGCGATCGGCGCCGCTCGACTGGCGGCGGCCTCGGCATTGGCCGCCGTCCTGCCCGAGCCGGAGGCCGGGCTCGCGGCCGGCATCCTCGTCGGACTGCGCGACCGGGTGGACCGTGACCTGGCCGCCGCGTTCACCACGGCCGGCGTCAGCCACGTCGTCGCGATCTCGGGCTGGAACATCGCGATCGTGGCCGCCGCGGTCGCGGCCATGGGCGGACGGATGCGACGGCGGCGCCGTTCGATCCTGACGATGGTCGCGATCGTCGCCTACGTCGCATTCGCGGGCGCATCGGCGTCGGTCGTCCGGGCCGGAGCGATGGCCGGCGTCGTCCTGCTGGCGCGCGAGTCCGGTCGGGCCGGTCGCGCGGCCGCGGCCCTCGCCTGGGCCGCGGTCGATCCTGCTCGTTGCCGACCCGGCGCTCATCCGCGACGCGGGCTTCCAGTTGTCGGCGCTGGCGACGGCCGGCCTGATCGCCTGGGCGACGCCGATGACGGCCTGGATCGATCGCCTCGGGCGTGGACACCTGCCGGGCTGGCTGGCCGAGAGCCTCGGGGTGTCGCTCGCGGCGCAGGCGGCGACGCTCCCGGTCGTGCTGGCGTCGTTCGGCCGGCTCGCGATCCTGTCGCCGGTCGTCAACCTCGCCGTCGTGCCGCTGGTCGCGCCCGCGATGGCGGCCGGGCTCGTCGCCCTGCTCGGCGGATCCCTGGTGCTGGCCGGCGCACCGGCCCTCGTCGGCGGCGTCCTCGCCGCGCCGGGCTGGGTCATCGTTGCGGATCATGGTCGCCATCGTCGAGGCGATGGCCGGACTCCCGTTCGCGAGCGTGACCCTGCCTGGCGCCGATCGCCGCGGTCACCGCGGTCGCCACGCTCCTGGCGATCGCGGTCGTTCATCTCCGATGGCGAAGGCGCGGCCCGAGCCCCGGCCCGGCCGCGCCGACCGCGGAACGGCCGATCCCCGGCCAGACACAACGCACGCCGCCAACGACGGAGCGACCCGCACGACTCCCGAAGCGTCGCGGCCGGGACCCTGGTCGATCGCCGTCGTGGTTGCGAGTGCGGTCGTCGTCAGCCGGCCGGCCGGGGTCGCTCGAGTCAGCGTCCTCGACGTCGGACAGGGTGACGCCATCCTCGTCGAGGGCTCACGTGGCGGGCGGCTCCTGATCGACGGCGGTCCCGACCCGGGACGGCTCCTGGTCGTGCTCGATCAGCGGATCCCGCCGTGGGATCGGCGGATCGATGGCGTGATCCTGTCGCATCCGCACGAGGACCACGTCGCGGGGCTCGCGCGTCTGCTCGATCGCTACCAGGTGCGACGCGTGTTCGAGCCCGGGATGCGTGGGCCAGGACCGGGCTACGCGGCATGGGCGTCGCGTCTGACCGCCCCGGGCTCGCCGATGCGCCTGGGGCTCGCCGCCGGCGACCGGCTCGCGGTCGACGACATCGACCTGCGCGTGCTGTGGCCGATCCGCGGTCGAGGTGCCCATCGAGCCACCGGACGGCGGGACGGGGATCAACAACGTCTCGGTCGTCCTGCTTGGGAGCGCTGGGCGACTACCGGTTCCTCCTGGCGGGCGATGTCGAGGAGGCGATCGACTCGTCGCTCCTGGCGGATCGCCTGCCGCGCCTCGACCTGCTCAAGGTCGCCCACCACGGCAGCCGGACGGCGACGACGCAGGCGTTCGTCGATGCGGTCCGACCGCGCATCGCGATCGCGTCGGCGGGGACGGGGAACCCGTACGGTCACCCGGCGCGGGCGACGCTCGAGCGGCTGACCGCGGCCGGCGCCCGCGTCTTCCGGACGGATCGTGACGGCACGGTGGTCGTGACGTTCGACTCGGACGGGCCGACGGTCCGGGCCGAGGGCGGACGTGCGGTCAGCGCGCGGTCGGCCCGGCGCCGCGTTGGATCCGCGGTCCCTCGCGTTCCTCTGCGCGATCCCCGTCGCCGGGCTCGCGCCCGCGCGGGAGCCACCGACGCCGGTCGAGCCGGTCGCCGTCCGACCGGGCGGGACCCCAAGGCGTCGGCTACCATCGCTCCCGATGACGATCCCGGGGCGCGTGGACGCCGCCTCCCTCCTGCTGTCCCTGGATCCCCCGACCTGGTTCGTGCGGCACGCGCGCGCCGTCGGCGAGGTGGCGGGCTTCCTCGCGGCGCGGATCGATGGACGTGGGATCGCGATCGATCGGCGGCTCGTCGAGGCGGCGGCGCTGCTCCACGACGTCGACAAGATCCTGCCGGCGAGCGATCCGGCTCACGCCCTTCGGCACGGCGACGGCTCGGCCGACTGGCTGACCCGGCACGGCCACCCTGAGCTGGCGCGCGCCGTGGCGGCGCATCCGGTGACCCGCATGTTCGACGGCGAGGGGTACAAGCGGTGGGCGGCCTTCGCCACCCGCGAGGAGCGGATCGTGGCCTACGCGGACAAGCGCGCCGGCCAGCGCCTGGAGTCGATGGACGCCCGGTTCGCATCGTTGGCGCCGGCGCTACCCGCGGGTCAGCGTCGCTGGCGGGCGGGCGTCGGCCTGGGACGATGCCGCGTTCAAGGCCGTTCGGGCTCGGGCCGCTCGGCTGGAAGCCGACGTCTGCCGGGCGGCCGGGATCGCGCCGTCGGAGGTCCGTCGCCTGGCCTGGACCGGGGCGGCCATGCGGGCGGCCCGCCGCAGGGCTGCCGCATGACGACCTCGCCGCTGGCGTACGTCTGGGGCGACGACGACCTCGGTCTCGGGCGTGCCGTCGACCGGCTGGCCGCGGCGCTCGCGGCCGAGGGCGGCGCCCCGCTCGAGCGCTGGGACCTGCGCGGGGACGATGGCCACGGCGACCCGCTGCTCGCGGCGCTGCACGAGCGGGTCGCGACGCCGGTGATGTTCGGGGGCGGGACGCTCGCGGTCGTGAGCAACGTCGGGGCGCTGATGCGGACGACCGTCGGCCGCGATGCGATGCTCGGCGCCGTCGGCCTGCTCGCGCCGGGCAACGCGCTGGTCATCGTGGACGTGACGAAGTCCGGCAGCGAAGGTCCCGTCGCAGAAGCGCCTGGTCGAAGCGATCAGGGCGGCCGGCGGCACGGTCAAGGACTACCAGTCGCCCAAGGGTGGCGGCCTCGCCGGCTGGATCGAGCGCGAGGCGCGCGAGCGGGGCCTGCAGCTCGGGCCCGGGGCCGCCGCGCGAGATCGCGGAGCGGGTCGGTGGCTTCGTCCAGCAGAACGATGCCGAGCGTCGGTACCAGACCCGCAACGCCTCGATGGAGCTCGACAAGCTCGCGCTCTACCGCGACACGGCCCCGATCTCGATCGAGGATGTCCGTGCCCTGGTCGCCGAGGCGCTGCCCGGGTCGATCTGGGGCTTCGTCGATGCCGTCGGCGAGCGGCACGACGGGCCAGGCCCTCGCCCTCCTCGAGCGGCTGCTCGCGACGACCGCGGAACCGGTCCTCGTCGTCGTCCTCCACCGGCGAGTCCGCGAGCTGCTGGAGCTGGGCGATCGGCTGGCCGGCGGCGCCAACCTCGCGACCGCGGCCCGGGCGATGGGGATCAACAGCGAGTACCGGGCGGGCACGCTCGCGGTCCAGGCACGCAACTGGACGACCGACGAGCTGGCGGCCGCCCTCGACGGCCTCGTCGACCTCGATGCATTGGTGAAGGGCGCACCCGGCACGTCGGCCGACGCCGCTCAGCGCCGACTGGCGTTCACGCTCTGGGTGATGGACCACACGATGCGCCGCGAGCGGCGCACGGCCTAGACCGGCGGGCCGGTCAGTCGGCCGAGGACCAGGCCTGCTCCTGGACGACGAGGTCGCTCTCGATGGCGAAGACGCAGCGGCCTTCGCCCAGATCCAGCAGTTCGATCAGGTCCGGATCGATGTAGAGCTGGGAGCAGTCCTCGCACAGTCCGCCCGGGATCCCGAAGCACAGGCGCTCACTCCGGTCGGGCAACCGGAAGGTCGTGTCGAACCGGGTCGTGATGAGCCGGCGCGCACAGGCGGGACAACGATCGCGTAGCGAGGACATGCGTGGATGCTATGAGGCAGGGCTCGCCTCCCGGCATGACCCGACGGTACCCCCGTACGACCGGCGGACGGACCCTCCCGGGCCTGGCGGGGGTCTACTGGACGCGAAGGACGGTCTTCGCCTCGGCCCAATGCTTCTCCAGGCCGTAGTAGTCGCGCTCCGGCGGCGTGAAGATGTGGACGATGACCGACCCGTAGTCGAGCAGGACCCAGTGCGACGCCGGTGTCCCCTCGCGCCCGATCGGTTTCGTCTTCTCGACGCGCAGGGCGCTGATGATGCCGTCGGCGATCGCGTCGAGCTGCCGCTCCGAGCCGCCCGAGGCGATGACGAAGTAGTCGGCGATGGTCGTCAGCGGGGTCAGATCGAGCAGCACGATGTCCGCGCCCTTCTTGTCCTCGGCGAGCTCCACGATGCGACGCGCAAGATCCAGCGGCTGACGCTCTACCCGTGGCACGGCGGTGCCGCGACGACGCGGCAGGCCATCGGCATTGGGAACGGACGCGCGCTTGGTCTGGATCCCGGGGTCGGTCACGATCGATCATCCCTCCTGGTGGCTCGATACAGTCCATGGTCGCCGATATAGGCCGCGACCGCATCCGGCACGAGATAGCGAAGCGAGCGGCCGGCCGCGGCCCGGGCACGCAGCTCCGAGGCCGACAGCCGGAGGCGCGGGCCGTCGAGGAAGACGACCCGTGCCGGCGTCTCCGGGAAGTGCTCGGCGAGGAACCCGGACTCGGCATCCGGGTACCCGTCGCGTGGCGCGACCGCCAGGCGAGCAAGCTGCAGCACGCGTCGAGGCTCGTGCCAGGTCGGCAGGCCGACGAACGCATCGACCGACACGATGAGCGTCAGGTCCGCGGTCTCGGCCGCGAGGGCCGTCAGCGTGTCGGCGGTGTACGACGGGCCGGGACGGTCCAGTTCCAGCCGGCTCGAGGCGAAGGCCGGGTTCGCGGCGATGGCCAGCTCCACCATCGCCAGGCGGTGCGCGGCCTCGGTGATGGCCTGGCCCGGCTTGTGCGGCGGCTCGTGCGACGGGGATGAACAGGACCCGCTCCAGGCCCAGGGCGTCGCGGGCCGCCTCGGCCACCGCGAGATGGGCGACGTGGATGGGATCGAACGTGCCGCCGAGGATACCCAGGCTGCCCGGGACGACCGCGGCTGGTCCCGCCGGGCGTCGCTGATCGATCCCGTCCGCTCGGCGGTCGTCGGCGCTCAACGGCCCTCCCAGGGCTGCGTCTCCCACTCCAGCTCGGTCGCGCCGATGCGAACGAGGTCACCCGGCACGATCCCGGCCCGCCGCAGTTCGTCGTCGATGCCGAGGCGCGCCAGGTCGCGCTGGAAGCGCTCGGCCGATTCTTCGACATCGAAGTTCGTCTGGGCCGCGACGCGCTCGATGCGGGCGCCGCGGACGCGGAAGACCCCGGCCTCCAGGCGCTCGACGACGAAGCCGTCGCCCATCGCATCGATGCGGTGGACGACGACGCCGGACGGTTCGGGGGGCCCGGCCAGCTCGGCGGCATCGGGCAGGAGCTCGGCGAGATCGCCGCGGATCGCGTCGAGGCCCTCTCCGAGCGCGGCCGAGATCGCGACGACCGTCAGGCCCTCCGCCTCGCGGGCACGCTTGAAGTCTGGCCATGCGTCGCGGGCGGCCGGCACGTCGATCTTGTTGAAGGCGAGGAGCATCGGCTTGTCGAGCAGGCCCGGATCGTGGGCCCGCAGCTCCTCGCGGATGACCTCGTAGTCCCACTCCGGGTCGCGCGACGAGCCGTCCACGACGTGCACCAGGATCCGGGTCCGCTCGACGTGGCGCAGGAAGGCGTGGCCGAGTCCGGCCCCGGCGCTGGCGCCCTCGATCAGGCCCGGTACGTCCGCGACCGTCGGACGCCGCTCGTCCTCGTCACCGAGATCCATGACGCCGAGGTTCGGCTCGAGCGTCGTGAACGGATAGTCGGCGATCTTCGGCTGGGCGGCCGTGAGCGCCGCGAGCAGGGTCGACTTGCCGGCATTCGGCAGCCCGACCAGCCCGACGTCGGCGATGAGCCGGAGCTCCAGCCGAAGCGCGGCCTGCGAGCCGGGTTCGCCCTTCTGGGCGTGGCGGGGAGCCTGGTGGGTCGAGGTCTTGAAGTGCGTGTTGCCGAGGCCGCCACGGCCGCCGCGCGCGATCATCGCCCGCTGACCCACGGCCACGAGGTCCGCGATGAGCTCGCCGGTCTCGTCGTCGTAGACGCCCGTGCCGGGCGGGACGGTCAGGACCAGGTCGTCACCGGCCTTGCCATGGCGCCGCGACCCCTCGCCGCGTCCGCCCGATGTCGCCTTGAAGTGGCGCTTGGCCTGGAAGTCGCGGAGGGTCGTCTGGCCGGCGTCCACCGCCAGGTAGACCGATCCGCCTCGACCACCGTCACCACCGTCCGGGCCGCCCCGTGGGACGTGCGCCTCGCGCCGGAAGGTCGCGGCTCCGTCGCCGCCGTCGCCGGCACGGGCCCAGATCTTGACGCGGTCGAGGAACATCGCGGGCATTCTCGCACGAGGCTCGCCGGCTCCCGCCGACGGCCGTGGCGCGGGATCGGCCTAGAGGTAGGCCAGCGGGTTGACCCGCGAGCCGCCGTTCCAGACTGGGCCTCGCCAGACCTCGAAGTGGAGGTGCGGACCCGAGGCGTTGCCGGATTGACCGACGCGCCCGACCTGCTGGCCACGACCGACGTGTTGGCCGCGCCCGACGGTGATCGCCGACAGGTGGTTGTAGGTCGTGTACAGGCCGGAGCCGTGCGCGATCCAGACCTGGTAGCCGCCGCCGTTGCTCTTCCAGCTTGCCCAGATGACCGTCCCGCCGCCGCCGGCCCGCACGCGCGAGCCGTAGTCCGCCGCGATGTCGAGGGCGTAGTGGCCGTAGTGGTAGTACTGGCTGATGTAGTTGTTGCCGCCCGAGACCGGCCAGACGAACCGACCGCCTGTGTACTTGGTCGGCGGGCGGGCCGAGCCGCCGCCGGTGCTGCGCGGCTTGCTGACCGCCGCTCGTTTGACGGGCTTGGGCGTCGGGATCGGCTTGCCCTTGGCGCCCGGCACGACCAGCACCTGGCCGACTACGAGGTTCGGGTCCTTCAGGTCGTTGGTGGACACGATGTCGGCCTTGTCGACCTTGTACTTCGCCGCGATCGTGTCGAGGGTGTCGTTCGCCGTCACGGTCAGGACCAGCCCGCTCATCGGCGGGATCGTCAGGACCTGCCCCTGGTGCAGCTCGTCCTTGGAGTCGAGGTCGTTCGCCCACCACAACGTCATCATGGAGACATCGAACTTGGAGGCGATACCGGTGAGCGTGTCGCCGGCCTTGACCTTGTAGGTGCGCAGGAGGTCCGACCCGTCCTCGACGGTGGTATCGACGGCGATCGGCTTGAGCAGGGTCCCGTCCTCGAGGAACGGTCCGGTGATACCCGCCAGCGACACGACAGGCGTGGTCACCTGCGTCCCGACCACCCCGCCCAAGAGATCGGGCTCGCGGGGGTCGATGCCGAGGATGCCGTTGTCGCCGTTGGCCGGACCGACGTCCGAGTAATCCGCGTATTCGTCGATCGGGTCGCTGCGCTCGAGGCCGGCGCCGCCGCCGACCGCGATCCGGGGGCCATCTCCGTCGCCGGTGGTCCCGCCGACCGGCCCGCCTGAACCGGGGCTGCCGGCCGAGACGCTGATGACCGACGCGCCAAGCACGATGCCGGCGACCGCCAGCCCGACGACGCGGTCCGGCCCGAGCCGAGCGAGCAGGCCGACACGCTCACGCCGTGCCGCGTGGTGCATGGATCGGGAGCGGGCGCGGTAACGCGGTGTCGCCAGGCGTGGCGTCTCCACGCGGGGCGCAGTCGCGCGCGGGGCGGTCAGCCGCGGGGCAACCAGATGCGTGGTGGCGTGCAGGCGTGCGGCGGCCGCGGCCGAGCGAATTGAGCTTTGCACCTGTCGTGCCGCAGCCAGGCTCCGTCTCTGGAGCACCAACGCTGGATCGGCTTCAAGGATCATGGGCCGGCGCAGGCGTCCGATGACGCGCTGGAAGCCGACCGACGCGTTCAGCAATACGGTCTCCTGGCGTGTGGACGGTCAGGGGGCGCTGGGGAACGCGACTTGGGGGCTACGACCGTCCGGGTCGCGGTATCGAGCTGGGGGTCTCTAACAGCGGCCGACGCCCGCGACTACGGGCTTACGACATCGTTACGAACCGTACCACGCACGTTGCAGCCGTGACAAACCGGTCGTGCGTGCCGGGACCTTTCTCCACGCTCAACGCGTGCATCGCTTGGTGCCCGGATGCGACACCGTTACGCGTCGAGGCTCTTGGTCAGCGTCGAGAGGAATTCGGCGTTCGACTGCGTCTTCGACAGCCGGTTGAGGAGGATCTCGATGCCTTCGTTGGCCCCGACCGCCGACAGCATCCGGCGCATCGTCCAGACCATCTTGAGGGTGCCTTCCTCGAGCAGCAGCTCCTCGCGCCGGGTCCCGGAGCGCTGGACGTCGATGGACGGGTAGATCCGCTTCTCGGCGAGCTTGCGATCGAGGATGAGCTCCGAGTTGCCGGTGCCCTTGAACTCCTCGTAGATCACGTCGTCCATGCGCGAGCCGGTATCGACGAGGCAGGTCCCGATGATCGTGAGCGAGCCACCCTCCTCGATGTTCCGCGCGGCACCGAAGAACCGCTTGGGCGGATAGAGCGCGATCGGGTCGAGGCCGCCGGACAGCGTCCGGCCGGACGGCGGGAGAGCCAGGTTGTAGGCGCGTGCCAGGCGGGTGATGGAGTCGAGCAGGATGACGACGTCGCGCCCGGTCTCGACCTGGCGCTTCGCGATCTCCAGGGCCATCTCCGCGACGTGCGTGTGGTTCTCGGTCGGCTCATCGAACGTCGAGCTGATGACCTCGCCCTTGACGCTCCGTCGCATGTCGGTGACTTCCTCGGGCCGCTCGCCGATGAGCGCGACCATCAGGAGCATCTCGGGGTAGTTGGCGCTGATGCCATTGGCGATCTGCTTGAGGAGCATCGTCTTGCCGGCCTTGGGCGGGCTGACGATGAGCGCGCGCTGGCCTTTGCCGAGCGGGTTGACGAGGTTGATGAGCCGCTGGCTCAGGTTCTTCGGGTCGGTCTCGAGGTTGATCAGGACGTCCGGGTGGACCGGTGTCAGGTCGCCGAAGACGGGCCGGCGGCGGGCGGTCTCGGTATCGACGCCGTTGACCGAGTCGACCCGGAGCATGCCCCAGTACTTCTCCGCTTCACGCGGGGCTCGGACGGCGCCAGCGACACGGTCGCCGATCCGGAGGCCGAAGCGGCGGACCTGGCTCGAGCTGACATACACGTCGTCCGGGCTGGGCAGCAGGCCGTGACGGCGCATGAACCCGAATCCCTCGTCGACGATGTCGAGGATGCCACTGGCGTAGGCATGGCCCGCGCGCTCCGTCTGGCGCTGCAGGATCTTGTCGACGAGGTCGTCCTTGCGCTCGCCGGTCTCGGCATCGAGCTCGAGGTCGCGCGAGACCGCCTTGAGCTCGGCGACGCTCATCTCGCGGAGGTCGCTGACCTCGAGGTCGTTCCGCTCGCGGGCGGCTTCGAGCTCCTGCTGCTCTTCGTATTCAGTGACGGGGGCGCGGCCACCTCCGACGGGATTGCGTCGGCGAGGACGTCGGTTTCGGGAACGGTCGCGCTGGTCTGGGCCTGGTCCGGGCATATGGGTAGGGGTCACCTGTGGGAAAGGGCTGACCGGCTCACGGTGAGGCCGGGGTAGCTTGGGGGCCGAGCGGGCGGTGCGCGCGAATCGAGTCGCAGCGTGTTGCCGGTCGGGACACTTGGAGCATAGACGCGCCGGAGCCGGAGCGTCAATAGCCCCGTTGGCCGGAGAGCGGGGTGGCCGGTCGCCGGGTCAGGCGTTGGACGGGCAGGCGTCAGGCCTTGGCGGCCGCCGCGGCGCGGGCGTTCTCCCAGTCCTTCTTGAACTGGACGATGCCCGAATCGGTCAGCGGGTGGTGGATCATCTGCGTGAGGATCTTGAAGGGCAGGGTCGCGACGTGCGCGCCGGCCAGGGCGGCCTGCGTCATGTGCAGCGGGTTACGGATGGAGGCCGCGAGGACCTCGGCGTCGAGCTCGTGGATGGCCACGATCTCCGCCAGCTCGCGGACGACGGTCATCCCGTCCTGGTTGATGTCGTCGAGTCGGCCGACGAACGGCGACAGCAGGCTCGCGCCCGCCTTGGCGGCAAGCAGCCCCTGGTTCGTCGAGAAGATGAGCGTGCAGTTGGTCTTGATGCCTTCCTCGGCGAAGCGGCTGATCGCCTCGAGGCCGTTCTCGCTCATCGCGACCTTGACGACGATGTTCGGCGCGAGCGTCGCGAAGTGGCGACCCTCCTCGAGCATGGTCTCGACGTCGTCGGCCACGACCTCCGCGGAGACGGGTCCGTTGGTGATCCGACAGACCTCCTTGAGGATCTCGTCGTACGACCCACCCACCTTCGAATAGAGGGTCGGGTTGGTCGTGACCCCGTCGAGGACGCCCCAGCGGGCGGCCGTCCGGATCTCTTCGATGTCGGCGGTGTCGAGGAAGATCTTCATGGCTCGAGGCTCCTGTCGTGTCGCGTCAGTCGTGATAGTACGACCGGTCGGCCTCAGGCCTGGCTCGCGGCGACCTCTTCGGCGGTCGGCGTGGCCTCGCGCGCCGGCGCGGGTGCGTGAGCGGGCGCGCGCGAGGGCTCGACGCGCGACGCGAAGACCGGCTCCTGTCCGTCGCGCACGGCGATCGCCGCCGCCACGAACCCGTCGAACAGCGGATGCGGCCGTTCCGGCCGGCTCTTGAATTCCGGGTGGAACTGGCTGGCCACGAACCAGGGGTGGTCCTTGAGCTCGACGATCTCGACGAGCCGACCGTCCGGTGACTGGCCCGACAGCAGCATGCCGGCCGCCTCCAGTGTCTGGCGGTACCGGTTGTTGACTTCGAAGCGGTGGCGGTGGCGCTCGTAGATGACCTCCTGGCCGTAGACCGCGGCGGCCTTGGAACCGGGTGTCAGCTTGGCCGGATAGAGGCCCAAACGCATCGTGCCGCCCTTGTCCTCCATGTCGCGCTGGTCCGGCATGAAGTCGATGACCGGGTGTTCGGTGAACATGTCGAACTCGGTGGAGTTCGCGTCGGTCGAGCCGACGACCTCGCGGGCGAACTCGATGACTGCGCACTGGAGACCCAGGCACAGGCCGAGATACGGCACGCGATGGTCGCGGGCGTAGTGGGCGGCGAGGACCTTGCCCTCGATGCCACGGTGGCCGAAGCCGCCGGGGACCAGGATGCCGGCCGCACCCTCGAGGCGTTCGTGGAGGTTCTCCTTGGTCAGCGCCTCGGAGTCGACCCACCGGACGCGAGCGTCGACCTCGTGCGCCCAGGAGGCGTGCTTGAGGGCCTCGGTGACCGACAGGTACGCATCCGGCAGCTCGATGTACTTGCCGACCAGGGCGATCTCGAGGACCGGCTTCGGGCGCCTTGATCCGCGCGACCAGGGCGCGCCAGGTCGCGAGGTCCGGCTCGGTCGTCGGGTCGCCGAGTCCCAGCTCGCGCACGATGAGCCGGCCGAGACCGGATGCCTCGAACATGAGCGGGACTTCGTAGATCGTGTCGGCGGTCTCGGCCGGGATGACCGCCTCGGTCGCGACGTCCGTGAACAACGCGATCTTCTCGCGGATCTCGTCGGGGACCGGGTGATCCGAGCGCAGGACGATGACGTCCGGCTGGATGCCGATGCCGCGCAGCTCCTTGACGGAGTGCTGTGTGGGCTTCGTCTTGAGCTCGCCCGTGGCGGCCAGCGCGGGGAGCAGCGTCACGTGGACGTACAGGACGTTGGCCCGCCCGACGTCCTTGCGCATCTGGCGGATGGCTTCGAGGAACGGCAGCGATTCGATGTCGCCGACGGTCCCGCCGACCTCGACGATGACGACGTCGGGGTCGCCATCGCGGGCGACGCGGCCGATCCGCTCCTTGATCTCGTTGGTGATGTGCGGGATGACCTGGACGGTGCCGCCGAGGTAGTCGCCGCGGCGCTCCTTGGCGATGACCGCCTGGTAGATGCGACCGGTCGTGACGTTGCTGAGCTGGCTCAGGTTCTCGTCGATGAAGCGCTCGTAGTGGCCGAGGTCCAGGTCCGTCTCGGCGCCGTCATCGGTGACGAAGACCTCGCCGTGCTGGTACGGCGACATCGTGCCCGGATCCACGTTGATGTACGGGTCGAGCTTGAGGATGGAGACGGTCAGGCCGCGGGCCTTGAGGATCCGTCCGACGCTGGCGGCGGTGATGCCTTTGCCGAGAGAGGAGGTCACGCCTCCGGTCACAAAGACATACTTCGCCATGGGACAGGTCCTCCGGGGTTTTTCTGATGCTATCGGAAAGTGCCCCCGGCGTCGAATCCCCGGGTGCCCGAAGGCGGCTCAAGCGCGCGGCGGCCACGCATCCGGCGGCGGATCCACGAGGCCCTCGCCCCAGACCTCGGGACCGCAGAAGAACGGATGGGCCGCGGGGCGGAGCAGGGTCCCAGGGTCCACCCGCCAGGCGTCCAGCGTCTCGGCCAGCCACGCCTCGATCTCGCTGAACTCGGTCCAGCGCTGGAACGGCCAACCGGCTTCGACGCAGATCCGCACGAGCGAGCGCTTGGCGAACACGATGTCGCTGTAGCCGGCCGCGTAACGATCGCTCTCGCCGTCGCCGATGAACACGACCGCCCGGCCGGCGGCCTGGTGGTCGAGGACGCGCTGGCGCTTGCACGTCCCGCACACGAAGCACGTCGGGTGCCCGTTCGGGTAGTCGATCGAGGCCCTCCGGCCCTCGAACGTGGTGCGCGCCGTGATGACGGGTAATTCCCCGACGCCGAGTGCCTCGAGCGCCGGCGCGATGAAGAACCCGAACCCGTCCGAGACGACTTCAATCGGGATGCCCGCTACCTGGGCGCGACGGACGAAGGGGACGAACCCCGCATCGTGCGGTTGCGCAGCCGCCGTCGCGAGGAGCTCGGCGGGATCCGCATCGACCATCGCCATCTCGAGTGTCATCAAGCGACGCGACCCCATCAGTCCGGCGTCGTAGGCGGCGGCCTCCGCCTCCCAGCCACCGGTGACGTACTCGGCCATGACGGTGTCGGACACGTCGGTCAGCGCGACCGTCCCGTCGTAGTCGACGAGGATGGCGAGCGGTGGGGCACCGGGGATGAGCGGCGGCACGGGGGGAGCGAACCCGATCCTTGCAGTCATGCCGGTCGACCTGCGCGGGACCGCGGCGACATCCGCCGGGTCAGCGCCACGCCCGCGATGATCACCGCTCCCCCGACGACCTGGGCCGGGCGGATCGGCTCACCAAGGAACACGTACGCCAGCACGACGGCCATGGCCGGGATCAGGGCCTGGAACACCATGACGCGAGTGGGCCCGATGAGCCGGACGCCCTGGAAGATGATCACGTTAGCCACTGCAGCTGCGAGGAGCCCCGCATACAGGATCGCGAGGGTGATCGGGACGATGGCCGCAGCCTGTTCTGGTCCAATCGCTCCGGGTGCGAGGAGTTGACCGATCCCGATCGGCGCGAGCACCAGCGTCCCGCCGACCGTGGCCCACGTCGTCAGGACCAGCGCCGAGTGGCGACGCAGGAAGCGCGCTCCGACCGCCGTGTACGTCGCCCAGCACAGGGCCGCCGCGAGCGTCAGGGCGAACCCGACGGGCGAACCCGACAGCTCGATCCCCACGCCTCCGGCGACGACGATGACCACGCCGACGAACGACATGACGACCCCGACCGCCCGCCGCGGGGTGAGGGTGTCCACGCCGATCGCGGCGGCGATGACCGCCGTCAGCACCGGGCTGAACGCGATGAGCAGGGCGGAGTCGCCGGCCGGCGTTGTCTGCAACCCCACGGTCCACAGGATCTGGTACAGCCCGAACCCGAGGCCGCCGAGGATGAGGATGCGCGCGCCATCGGCACGCGGCAGCCGCACGTGCCCCTCCGACCACCGGAGGAACCCCAGGAGCGCGAGCGATGCCAGCCCGTAGCGAAGGAACGTGAACCCGACCGGCGGCATCACCGTGATCACGTCCTTGACGACGATGAAGTTCGCGGCCCACACGACCATGACGCCAAGGACGGCGACCTCGACCAACCGCCGGTCGACGGACAGTCCGACGCCCGCCGGCGGACCGGCGGGCGTCGAGGTCATTTCATTCGCCGTTCCCGCCGCGTGGGCGGGCTCGGGCGAGTCGATCAGACGGTCTCGCCGTCGAGCTCGAGGATCTCCTCGTCCGCTTCCTCGGTCAGCTTGAGCCAGACGAACAGGCCCGCCAGCACCGCGAGCGGGATGACGATGAGCGCCGCCAGGGTGATGCCGAGGGCCACCGCGACCGTCTTGAGAGCCTTCATGCGTCGGTTCCTCCTACGTGCTACTTGGCCTTCGCGCTTGGCGCGTTCTCCGGATATCGAAGGCTGGGACCCCGTTGGACCAGTCCTTCGATGTCGTCGCGAGTGAATTCGGTGAGCTGATGGTGCGAGCCAGCCTGGCCGGTCAGCATCAGGCGAAGGACGAACGCGCCGTCCTGCTCGAAGAAGAAGACGTCTTGCGGCTTCTGCTCGTCGACGTATCGGCCGATGACCCGGAACGCATTCTCGTAGCGACCGGCCTGGTGGGGCGGCGGTGGTGGCTTCCGGCCCCGACGGGCGGATGCCTCCTCCATGAATCGCGCGATGTCGTCGTCGACGAACGTCAGGGTCTCCTTGATCAGGGTCCCCATCGTGTCGCTCCAGGTGCCCGTGTTGGTCCCCGAGATGACCAGACCCTGGACGATGAACCCGTCCGGCGCCTCGACCAGCAGGACGTCCCGCATGCCGCGCTGGTCGATGAACGCCCCGATGGAGCGGAAGACCTCCTGGAAGTCCTGGCGTGGACTGCCCTCGTAGATCCGCATGCGGGTTCCGATCCTCCGTCAGGAGCCAGTGGTCCGGTCCAGCAACCCGCGATCCTTCGCACGGCGCTCGCTTGCCCGGAAGATGCCAGTGGCGGCGAGTGTAACCAGCCCCCCGGTCACGAGCAAGGCGACCACGATGGTCACGGCGTCCGGTGACGTCGTCCCGGTGACCGATGTCCACAGACTTCCGGGTCCGCCCACACCGGACCTGCCACCGGGAAACGCCGCGTGCCTGACCCCCTCGATCCACCACGTGAGGGGCGTCAGCAGGCCGATGACCTGGACCGGTTGGGGCAGCACGGACAGGGGGAAGACGGCGCCGCTGACCAGGAAGAGCGCCCCGGCCATCGCCTCTGGGTAGGACCACGATTCCTGGCGGGTCTGGAGGCAGACGGCCGCCAGCAACACGCCGATCGCGATGATCGATCCGATGCCCAACGCCATGACGACCGCGAGCATCAGCCACGAGACGAGGCCGGGATCGAAGCTGACGCCGAGGAACACCACACCGACGGCGATCGTGATGAACGCACCCATCGCCCCGACCCCGATTCGTGCGACGCCCCGACCCAGCAGGATGACCAGGAAGTCGCTGGGGCTGACGTAGATGTACTTGAGCATCCGATAGCGCTCACGGTCGTCGAGGACCGACCAGGCGAGCCCGGCGATGCCGGCGATGACGAACGACCAGAGCGCCGTCCCGACGACCACGAATCCGCGGTACTCCGGGCTCGTCCCCCCGCTGATGATGTCCAGCATGACGACCAGGATCAGCGCCGCGGCCACCGGCTTGGC
Source organism: uncultured Chloroflexia bacterium (assembly GCA_963778645.1). Classification (GTDB taxonomy): domain Bacteria; phylum Chloroflexota; class Limnocylindria; order Limnocylindrales; family CSP1-4; genus SPCO01. Next base: position 548,676 of record CAVZVH010000026.1, on the reverse strand, counting down.
GACCGAGTAGGTGAAGAACAGGAGCGGGTCGGTCCAGTTCGCTTCCATCTCCCAGCCGAGCTTGGCTGCGGTCCGGAAGCTCCGCCACGCATCGGCGAAGCCGCGGCCGCGGGTGCGACTCGTCTCGAACCCACCCCAGGCCGGTGAACCGAGTCCGGCGGGCGCCGATTGGGCCTCCTCGGCCGGGGTCACTGCCATCGGATCGACAGGCGCCCTTCCCGGCGCGCCATTCGTTCCATCGCCCGGAGCAACCAGCGCGCGACCAGCAGGAAGACCACGGTCATGGCGACCAGGATCAGCGCCTCGACCTCCGGCGGCGGCGTGTCGAAGGGCACGTCCGTGCCGACGAACGCGAGCTGGCGCATGGCGTCAAGGCCGACGGCCAGCGGGATCGTCGCGATCGCCAACGCCCCCAGGAGGCCCAGCCGTCCGACCGGGAAGTTCAGGCCGGATACGAAGTACACGGGTTCGGTGAAGAGCTGCGTCAGCTGGAATGCCTCCCGGCCCCAGACCACGAAGAGGCTGGCCAGCACCATGCCCAGTCCGTAGAGCGCGGAGAGCGTGAGCACGAACACGACCGCCAGCAGGAACCACTGGTCGACCGAGAAGCTGACGCCATAGACGATAGACGCGACGATCAGGACCACCGCCGCCCGTGACGCGGCCATGGCCATCCCGCCGATCGCCATCCCGAGCAGGATCGACATGATGTTGATGGGCGCTGCGAAGTAGAGCTCCAGGTTGCCCTGGCTCTTCTCCCAGTACAGCTGGCTCGCCATCGTCCAGATGACGTTGAGCCAGAACGCGGTCATGGCTCCACCCAGGACGACGAAGCCGATGTACTCCGGCGGCGCCTGGAGGGCTCGGTAGACGAACACGTAGGCCGACGTCGCGAGGAACGGCAGCAGGATCTCGAACGCCAGCCACGACTTCTCACGCAGCAGGCCCGAGAGGCGCGGGTAGGCGCGCCCGCCGACCGCCCGGATGTCGGTCAGCAGCACCTGGCGTCGGCTCCAATCGGCCGCCTCTGCCGGACTCGAGGTGTGGCGATACTCGTAGACCGACATGCTCAGACGCGCTCGCTCTCCGCGGGCTCGCCGGCCTCGTGCTCGGCCGGATCCTGCGTGCGCGGAGGCGTGGCCTCATCGTCCGGCGCGTGTCGGCCGTTGGTAGGGGCGGGCCGGCCGGATCCGTCGTCGTCGAAGCCGCGGCCGACCAGCTCGACGAAGACGTCCTCCAGCGACGGCTCGGACTTGCGCAGCGCGAGGATGTGGGCGCCCAAGCCGCCGAGTGCCCCGACCACGCCACCCAGCGCGCCGTCCTCCTCGAGGACCAGGTTGAGGCTGACGGTCTGACGGTCCTCTCCGTCGTCGGTATCGGCGGCCGGGGCCGCGGAGACGACGCCGGGCAACCGGGCCAGCGCACCAGCGCCACCGTCCAGCCGATCCAGCTCGAGGCGGAAGATCGACTCGCGCTGGACGCGGCGCTTGAGCTCGTCGGGCGAGCCGATGGCCAGGATCCGGCCGTGGTCGACGATGGCGATGCGCTCGCACAGCTCGTCGGCCTCGGCCATGTAGTGTGTGGTCAGGAGCACGGTCCGGCCCGGCACGGCCGCTTTCCATGCGATGACCAGCTCCCGGACCGACCGGGCGGCGGCGACGTCGAGGCCCAGCGTGGGCTCGTCGAGGAACAGGATCCAGGGGTCGTTGAGGAGGCCGCGGGCGAAGTTCATCTTCTGCCGTTCGCCGGTCGATAGCGTGCTGACGCGCTGCTGCGCCTGCTCGCTGAAGCCCACCGCCTCGATGAGCTCGTCGACGCGGCGCCAGCCGTCCTTGCGCGGCAGGCCGTAGAACTGGCTGAACATCCAGAGCTGTTCGCGGACGGTCAGGATGCCGTAGCCGGACTGCTCGCCACCGGCGACCATGTTCATGATCCGCCGGATCCGCTTGACGTCATCGGCCACGTCGAAGCCGAAGATCCGCGCCGTTCCGGCCGATGGCAGCAGGAGTGTGGTCAGGATCTTGATGAGCGTCGTCTTGCCAGCGCCGTTGGGGCCGAGGAGCCCGAAGAACTCGCCGGGCGCGACGTCCAGGTCGATGCCATCGAGGGCAACGACCGGCGTCGGTTTCACGTTGTAGATGCGGCGAAGGCCTCGCGCTTCGATGGCGGGCGGGCCGGACGAGACGGACATGGCGGTCCCCGGGACGGAGCCTCTGGAAGGACCGGAAGGATACCACCGCCCTCGTGCGGCATCGAGCGCGGGGAGGGTCAGGACGGCCTTGGGGTGCTCCCGGCCACGAGGGCGACCGCGATCTCGCCGGCGACGCGCGCGTCGTTGACGATGAGGGCGGTGTTCGCCCGAAGTGACGCTCCCTCCGTCAGGGTGGCGATCCTCGCGAGAAGCCATGGGGTGAGCGCCGGTCCCGCGATCCCGGCGGCATCCGCTTCATTGATGGCGAGCTCGACGGCGTCACGGGCCGCCTCGGCGGTGAGGGCGACGGACTCCGGGACCGGCACGCAGAGCAGGACCGCGCTGCCGAGCCCCAGCCCGAGGTGGATGGCGGCCAGTTCCGCAGCGGCCGCGGCGTCGGGCACGGACGCCGGCGCGGCGATCCCGGACGACCGGGCGTAGAAACCCGGCAGGTCCGCCTGGCCGATCGCGACGACGGGCACACCCCGTGTCTCGAGGTACTCCAGGGTGGCCGGCACGTCCAGGATGGCCTTCGGACCGGCGCACACCACGGCCATCGGCGTGCGGCCAAGCTCTTCGAGGTCGGACGAGATATCGAGGCTGGGTGCGGATGCCGAACCGGGCGTCCCCAACGCCCCGCGATGGACGCCGCCGATCCCGCCCGTGGCGAAGACCATGATGCCGGCCGCGTGCGCGGCGATCATCGTCGCGGAGACCGTCGTCGCGGCCCAGCCGTCCGAGGCGATCGCCGCGGCCAGGCTTGGTCGAGCGGCCTTGCGCACCGATCCCTCGGGCGCAGTTGCGAGCGCTTCCAGGCTCGCCTCGTCCAGGCCGACCAGCAGGCGGCCGCGATGGATCGCGACGGTCGCTGGCGTCGCCCCAGCTTCGCGGACCGCGGCCTCGGATGCGCGGGCCACCTCGAGGTTCGCGGGGTACGGAAGGCCGTGGCTGATCAACGTGGATTCGAGGGCCACGACCGGCTGGCGATCGGCCAAGGCGGCCGCGACGTCCGGGGCGATGTCGAGGCGGTCGGCCAGCATCGACCAAGCCTACCGAGTCGTCCGTCTCACGGCACGAGGCGCTCGCCGCTCAGCGACGTCGCGGCCCATGCGGACCGCTACCCTGTCGCGGATGCCGCGTCGACCCTTTGTGCCCGAGGACATCCGCCGCCAGGTCGTCGTCGAGGAGCACGACCTGTCGTCCGACGGCGACGTGGCGGTCGTCGGGCGGCGTTCCGTGCGGGCCAACCAGTACGTCCGGCACCTCTGGGCGATCCCGTTGACCGGCGGCGGGCGCGGCCGGCCTCGACGACTCACCTCCGGGCGGGTGAAGGACGGGTGGCCGCGCATCTCGCCGGACCGGCGACGGGTCGCGTTCATCCGGCGATACCCATCAGGCCGGCACCCCGAGGTCGTCATCGGCCTGGTCTCGATCGACGGCGGTCGCGTCCTCGAGCTCCGACCCGGTGACCATGGGTCGATCGAGGCGCTCGAGTGGTCCCCGCGCGGAGGTCGTCTGGCCTACTCCGCGGAGGTCGACCCACCGCGATTCCTCGTCGGTGACGTGCCGCCGATCTCCCGGCGGCCATCCAAGTCGGACGAGGACGATTCCCCCACGGCCCGCCGCATCACCCGGACGGACTGGCGGCTCGACGGCAGTGGACACCTGGACCGCTGGTCGCACCTGTTCGTCGTGGAGGCCCGCCTTGGCGCGCGCGCGAAGCGTGTGACAGCCGGCGACTGGGGCGTGGAGCATCTCGCCTGGAGCCCTGACGGCCGGACCGTGGCCTTCACCGCGGACCGTGGCCCGGAACCCGACCTTCACCCGCGGCCGACGATCTGGGCCGTCAACGTCGATGCCAAGACGCCGAGGCCGCGCGAGGTGCTGGCTCCGGCGGGCTGGGCCAACCATCCGGCCTATTCGCCGGACGGGCGCTGGCTGGCGGCGATCGGGATCCTGGAGGGTGACCCGTTCGATGACGTCAGCCCGGGGATCATCGTCGGGCCGAGCGATGGCTCCGCACCGCCTCATGCCATCGCACCCGACCTGGACCGACCGATCGGCAACTGGGCGGACACGGACCTCAACGGCTGGCTGGTCGACGGCCGGCCCGGCCCGGTCTGGATGGGCCGCGATCGGATCGTGGCGGCCGTGTCCGATCGAGGTCGCTCGCGACCGTGGCGTTTCGACCTCCCCGACGGGCCGACCGGCCTGGCCGACGCGAGCCCGCTGGTCGATGGCGACCTGACGACCCATTCGCTGGGGGTCTCGGCCGCGGCTGGCGTCGTGTCGTGGCTCGGCACGGTCGACGCGCGAGCGATGGAGCTCATGACGATCGACGCGCGGCGGCCACACGGCGACGCGTCCGCACGAGGCGACGGATCCCGACCGGCGCCGCGGACTCGCACGACGATGGGCTCGGCCTGGCAACGCCAGCACCCGCTGCCGGAAATGACCCTGGTCAAAGCACCGGGCGCGGGCGGACCGATCGAGACCTGGGTCGCGTCACCGCCCGACGCCGCCGACCGGCCGCTCCCGACGGTCGTCGATGTCCATGGCGGCCCGCTCGGGGCGTGGGCACCGGCGCCGCACATCGAAGTCTCCCTGCTCGTCGCGCGCGGCTATCGCGTCGTCCTGCCGAACATCCGTGGCTCGGCCACCTACGGGCGCGACTGGATCCGTCCGCAGCTCGGCGACTGGGGCGGCGTGGACGCCGCGGATGTCCATGCGGCGCTCGACCACGTGATCGACATCGGGCTCGCCGACCCGGATCGGCTCGGCGTCCTGGGCCTCAGCTACGGCGGGTTCATGGTCAACTGGCTGGTCGGAACGTCGAACCGATTTCGCGCGGCCGTGTCCGAGAACGGCGTCACCAACCAGGTGTCCGACTGGGCCAACTCCGACACCGGGCCGGAGTACAGCCGGAACGTCGATGCTGGGCGATCCGCTCTCCCCCGGCGGCGTCGAGAAGCTGTGGCACCAGTCGCCGCTCCGCCATGTCGCCGACATTCGGACGCCGCTCCTGCTCCTGCAGGCGGAGGCCGACCTGCGTTGTCCACCCCATGACAACGAGCAACTCTTCATCGCGTTGCGCAACCTCGGTCGGACCGTTGAGTTCGTCCTGTATCCGGACGAGTACCACGTCTTCTCGTCGTCGGGCCGGCCCGATCGGCGGATCGACCGGCAGACCCGGATGCTCGACTGGTTCGACCGCTACCTGCGCGGCTGACCCGGCGCGGCTGATCGGGCGCGGCTACCCCGCGCGCCCGCGAGCCCATCAGGCCAGGGGCAGCTCCGGGCGAGGCGTCGTCAGCTGGCGCGTGGCCGCTCGATGGCCGGCCAGCGCCGCCCGCTGGAGCGATGCCGGCAGCGAGCGTCCCGCTTTCCGAGCGGCGAACCAGCCGACCAGGAAGCCCGCATCGAACGCATCGCCGGCGCCGGTCGTGTCGATTGCGTGGACGTGCTGGGTCGCCACCTCGAATCGAAGATGACTGTCGCCCTCGATGGCGAGGACCGTCGCCCCCTTCGGCCCACGCTTCACGACGGCCATGGGCGCGTAGTCCAGCAGCCCTTCCGCGGCGTGCCGGCCGAGCAGGGCCTCGGCCTCTGACGCGGTCGCGAACAGAAGGTCGGGGGCGACGTCGGTGATGAGGGTGCGAGCGGCACGTCGCCCCTGTGCCAGCAGCGGACCGATCGACGCGAGGTCCACGCTCACGAGCGCACCGGCCGCGCGGGCGAGCTCCACCGCGCGCCGACCCGCGAGCCCGAGCGGCTCGCCGAGCAGGGAGTAGACCGGGAGGTGCAGGGCATCGATGCCGCGGAACCAAGCGGGTCGGAGACCCTCGGGGCCGATCAGGTCGGCGGCGCCGCGATCGGCGACGAACGAGCGCTCGCCATCGGGCGCCACAAGCACGCCGATCCGACCGGTCCTCGCGCCGGCATTACGGCTGACGCGGGCGACGACCCCGTCCGAGCGGATCGCGTCGACGAGGGCCCGGCCGGCGCTGTCGCGACCGATCGCCCCGATCAGCGTCGCACGCGCCCCGAGTCGCGCGAGCCAGCGCGCCGTGTTGGCCGCCGAGCCACCTTGGACGAGCCCGATCCGGCCGGGGACGTCGGTCCCGACCTCGAGCGCTCGCTCGGGCACCAGGATCACGTCGAGCATCAGGTCGCCGAGCACGACGATCCGGGCAGGGCCACCCGCCGGGCGGCGGCCGGGACGTCGCGGCCGACCCGGGCGATACGACCGTGGCGGGCGGAGACGGGGCATGACCACGATGGTAAGCCGGGTGGTCGAGGCCGGACCGGGTCCTACAATGGCGGCCCAACCTCTCGACCTTGCCGACCGCTCCCCGGTCCCATCGGAGTCCGCCCATGACCGCCGTGAAGCCCGACCTCGACCGCCTCGCGATCGACACGATCCGGACCCTCTCCATCGACGCCGTCCAGCAGGCGAATTCCGGGCATCCGGGCGCACCGATGGGCGCGGCGCCGATGGCCTATGTCCTGTGGACGCGGTTCCTGCGTCACGCACCCACCCATCCCGATTGGCCGGATCGCGACCGCTTCGTGTTGAGCGCCGGGCACGCGAGCATGCTCCTGTACTCACTCCTCCACCTGACCGGCTACGACCTCTCGCTCGAGGAGATCAAGCACTTCCGCCAGTGGGGCAGCAAGACGCCGGGGCATCCCGAGTACAGGTTGACGCCCGGTGTCGAGGCGACGACCGGCCCGCTCGGCCAGGGTTTCGCGAACGCCGTCGGGATGGCCATCGCCGAGCGGCGGTTGATGGCCGAGTTCAACCAGCCCGAAGGCTCCATCGTCGACCACTGGACGTATGTGATCGCATCCGACGGCGACCTCCAGGAGGGCATCGCGTCCGAGGCCGCGAGCCTGGCGGGCCACCTCCAGCTGCGCAAGCTGGTCGTCCTGTACGACGACAACCACGTCCAGCTCGATGGGCCGACCTCGATGGCCTTCTCCGAGGACGTCGTCGAGCGCTTCGATGCCTACGGCTGGGACACCCGCCGGGTCGAGGACGGCAACGACCTGGCCGCGATCGAGGCGGCCATCGAGGCCGCACGTGCGGATGACCGGCCGAGCCTCATCGCCGTCCGCACCCACATCGGCTACGGCAGCCCGAACAAACAGGACAGCCAGAAGGCGCACGGCGCGCCGCTGGGTCCGGACGAGGTCCGGCTCGTGAAGGAGGCCTACGGCTGGGATCCGGACAAGTCGTTCTACATCCCCGAGGAGGCCCTGGCGGTCTTCCGCGACGCGGTTCCGAACGGGGAGCGGCTGGAGGCCGACTGGCAGTCCAGGTTCGATGCGTATGCCACGGCCAATCCCGAGCTGGCCGCCGAGTTCCGCCGCCGGATCGCGGGCGAGCTGCCGGCCGGCTGGGATGCGGACCTCAAGACATACGAGACCGGGACCGAGGTGGCCACCCGGAACGCGAGCCAGGACGCGATCCAGGCGCTGGCGCCGCACCTGCCCGAGCTGTTCGGCGGGGCCGCGGACCTGTCCGAGTCGAACCTGACCGACATCAAAGGCGAGGCGAATTTCAGCGCCGAGGCGTTCGGGCGCAACCTGCGCTTCGGGGTCCGCGAGCACGCGATGGGTGGAATCGCCAACGGCATCGCCTACCACGGTGGGTTCATCCCGTACGTTGCGACGTTCCTGACGTTCAGCGACTACATGCGTGGATCCGTGCGGCTGGCGGCCTTGTCCGGACTGCACGTGATCTACGTCTGGACGCACGATTCCGTGGGGCTTGGCGAGGACGGGCCCACGCACCAGCCGGTCGAGCATTACGCCGCGCTCCGCGCCATCCCGAACCTGTGGTTCACCCGCCCCGGTGATGCGAATGAGGCGAGCGCGGCGTGGGCGCTGGCCATCGAGCGGCGGGACGGACCCGTGGCGCTTGCGCTGACCCGCCAGAAGTTGCCGGTCCTGCCGGGCACGGCCGAGATGGCGCGGGAGGGTCTCCGTCGGGGCGGTTATGTCCTGCGCGACGCCTCGGGCGGCAAGCCCGGGCTCATCCTGATCGGGACCGGTTCGGAGCTGCAGCTCGCGTTCGCGGCCGCTGATCAGCTCGAGGCGGAGGGCATCGCGACCCGGGTCGTGTCACTCCCCTGCTGGGAGACCTTCGAGGCGCAGGACCAGGCCTATCGGGATTCCGTCCTGCCGCCGGACGTCCGCAAGCGGGTCAGCGTCGAGATCGGCGTCTCGCTGGGTTGGGAGCGGTGGGTCGGCGACGAGGGCGCGATCATCGGGCTCGACCACTATGGCGCGTCGGCGCCGGCCGGCACGATCTTCCAACACTTCGGGTTCACCGCGGACCGCGTCGCCGACGTTGGCCGCCGGGTCGTTCGAGACGGCCTGCACGGGCGCATCCCGACGGTCGACGGCGGCCACTTCGGCGGCAAGCACCCGACGCTCGGCGCGGGCGATGCAGGCGTGGATCGTACGGGATCGTCGGACCCCGGCCACAGCTGATGTCTTGCTGGTGGCAGCGCGCCGGAAAGGTGCCGATCGTGGCCTCGGGCCAAGCGCCGTCGCCTCGCAGTCGTCCGTCCATCAGTTCCGGGTCAATTGAAGGCACGTGAAGATCAGGGATTTACAGTCGAGTTTCGAGATGCTGATCATCGGCCCTGAGGAGTACGGACCGATACCCGCCGAGCTACGAGATGTCGTTGTTCCGGACGACGATGTGTGGCTGGTCATCTCGGTGCATCTCGAGTCGGTTCGCGGCTCGGCGCGCTGCCAAGGGCCGTGGATCCAACTACGGGAAACCCTCGCCCTCGCGGACTGGTTCAGGGAGATGCAGGGTCAGAATCCGCGACGCCGAGAGATGTACTTCGAGGAGCCCAACCTCACCTTCGAAGCATTCGGGCCGAGTGACAGGGGCTACCGGGTGCGTGTGGTCCTGGATGCCGAATGCCGGGTCCCCTGGAGCCCGGGCGACGTTGGTGATCCGGGGTCCGATATCGTGATCGACGTGAGCGCGAGTGACCTGGGTGTCGCAGCGAGCGACCTCGTCAGGGCCGTCAACCCTTACCGGGGCTTGAATTAGGCTCCCCAAAGCTCAAGTGGACACACGAGCAAGGCATTCACTGGGTCGTCCCTGGCGGGCTCGCCGTCGTCAGACCGGTCCGGACGGCCGGCCGTATCCTTGGCTCCACGATGCGCATCGCGTTCGCCGCCGATCATGCCGGGGCCGAGTTCAAAGACGCCCTCATGCGGCGGCTTGCGGGCGACGCCCTTGGTCACGAGCTGATCGACCTTGGCGGCGACGGCTCGGACCCGAACGACGACTACCCGGACTTCGCCAAGCGACTCGGCGACGCCATCGTCGCTGGTGAGGCGGATCGCGGCATCCTGATCTGTGGCTCGGGGGTCGGCGCTTCCGTGGCGGCGAACAAGATCCGTGGCATTCGCGCGGCGGTCTGTCATGACACCTACTCGGCCCACCAGGGCGTCGAGCACGACGACATGAACGTGCTGACCCTGGGGGCTCGAGTCATCGGGCCGGAGCCCGGCTACGAGTGCGCGATCGCGTTCATCGGCGCCTCGTTCTCCGGGGAGGAGCGCCACCGGCGCCGGCTCGGCAAGGTGCTCGCCATCGAGGCGCAGGGCACCACTCGCTGACGGCGACTCGTCGCCCGAGCGGCGTACCATGGGCGCCCGGTCACGGTCCGTTCACAGATGCCTGCCTAAGCTTCGGAGGTCACGATGACCGAACCCACCTCGATCGCCACCACGCCCGCCCGACTCAGCCTCGGCGAGTCCGGCCCGGCCCACGATGCCGCCGTCACGCGGGCACGCGACGAGGAGTGGGTGACGCGTCTGTTCGACCACGACGTGACGCTCTGGTCGACCGATGAGAGGGTCCAAGGCGAGATCGCCGAGCGCCTCGGCTGGCTGGACGCCCCGACCCACTTCGCGGACCGCACCGCCGGTCTCGAGGGGTTCGGGGACGCCGTCGTGGCCGAGGGATTCACCGACGTCGTCGTGGCCGGGATGGGCGGCAGCACGCTCGCGCCGGATGTCCTGAACCGGACATTCGGGAGCCAGGATGGCTACCTCGGCCTGCGGATCCTCGACTCGACCGATCCGGCCTACGTGACGGCGACACTCGACGACCTCGACCCGCTGCGGACGATGACGATCTTCGCGAGCAAGTCGGGCACGACGGTCGAGCCGAACGCCTTCCTGGCGGCGGCATGGGCGCGGACCGATGCCGCCCTCGACGCGATCGGTCACCACTCGTACGAGGGCCCTGGCGCGTTCGTGGTCGCCATCACCGACCCCGGTCGAAGCCTCGACGCCATCCCCCACCACGACGAGCTCCGCGAGGTCTTCCTGAACCCGCCCGACATCGGCGGCCGCTACTCGGCGCTGACCTACGTCGGTCTCGTGCCGGCGTCGCTCATCGGTCTGGACCTCGACGCGCTACTGGCCTCGGCGATCTCGATGCTCGGTGCGTGCCGGGAGCCGGACCCCGCGGCCAACCCGGGCGTCTCGCTGGGCCTGGCGCTGGGCACGATCGCCAAGGCCGGCCGGGACAAGTTGACGTTCCTCGTGGACGACGAGATCTCGAGCTTCGGCGCCTGGGCGGAGCAGCTGATCGCCGAGAGCACCGGCAAGCGCGGGACCGGGATCGTGCCGGTCGACCTGGAGCCGCTGGGGTCGCCGGAGTCGTACGGCCGGGATCGCGCCTTCGTCCGCATCGCGCTGGCCGGCTCCGACGATGGTGGCCGCGACGCCCTCGCCGACGCCCTCGAGGCGGCCGGGCATCCGGTGGTCCGCATCAGCCTCAGTGACCCGATCGACCTGGGCGCCGAATTCGTGCGCTGGGAGGTCGCCATCGCCATCGCGGGCGCCGTGCTCGGCATCGACCCGTTCGACCAGCCGAACGTCGAGGAGGCCAAGGCGCTGACGCGACAGGCGTTGGAAAAGGCCGAGCGAGGCGAGGCCGTGACCGACTCGATACCGCCGCTCGCCCAGGAGGGCGGCCTGACGCTGTACGGCGACGCGGCCCTGCGCCTGACAACCGTCGACGGCGGAATCGAGGCCGAGCTGGTGCGCCACCTGGCTCGACGCAAGGCGACGGCCTACCTGTCGATCCAGGCGTTCGTCGCGCCAACGCCGGGTCGCGACGAGGCCATCGCGCGCATCCGGGCGATGCTCCGCGATCGGACGGGACGGGCCACGACCGCTGGCTACGGCCCGCGCTTCCTGCATTCGACCGGCCAGCTCCACAAGGGCGGCCCGCCGACCGGCTGGTTCATCCAGCTGACGGCGGACCACCCGGCGGATCGCCCGATCCCGGACTGGCCGTACACGTTCGGCCAGCTGATCGATGCCCAGTCGGCGGGCGACTTCGCGGCCATCGAGGCCCATGACCTGCCGATCGTGCGGGTCCACCTGGGCGCCGATCCCGACGCCGGCCTGGCCGCCCTGGAGCGTGCCCTCGAGGCCGCCCTGCAAGCCGATCAGGAGGGATGACCCAGATGCGCATCGGGTTCATCGGGCTCGGCCGGATGGGCGGCAACATGGTCCGCCGGCTCATCCGCGACGGCCACGAGGTCGTGGCCTACAACCGGACGCCGGAGAAGACGACCGAGATCGCCGGAGAGGGCGCCATCGGGTCGTTCTCGATCGCGGAGCTCGTGGAGCACCTCGAGAAGCCGACGAGCCGTCTGGGTCATGGTCCCGGCCGGCGATGCGACCGAGGCGCAGATCCATGAGCTCCTGGAGCACCTGGAGCCGGGCGACACGATCATCGACGGCGGCAACACGAACTTCCACGACGACGTTCGACGCCATGCCGACCTCGCCGCCAAGGGCATCCGCTACGTCGACGCGGGCACCTCGGGCGGCGTGTGGGGCCTCCAGGTCGGCTACTGCCTGATGGTCGGCGGGGACGCCGAGGCGGTCACGCGGCTCGAGCCGATCTTCCGGTCGCTGGCGCCCGAGAGCGGCTATCTCCACGTCGGCGGTCCGGGTGCCGGGCACTACGTGAAGATGGTCCACAACGGCATCGAATACGGCCTGATGCAGGCCTACGCCGAAGGCTTCGAGATCATGCACGCCGGCGACTACGAGCTCGATCTCGGGGCGATCTCCGAACTGTGGATGCAGGGCTCGGTCGTGCGCTCATGGCTGCTGGAGCTGCTCGGAAACGCGTTCAAGTCGAACGGCCAGGACCTCGAGCATCTCAAGGGCTGGGTCGCCGACTCGGGCGAGGGTCGCTGGACCGTCCAGGAGGCGATCGACCACGACGTGCCGGCTCCTGTCATCACGCTCTCGCTGCTGACCCGCTTCCGTTCGCGCCAGGACGATTCGTATGGCGGAAAGGTCCTCGCGGCCCTGCGCAACGAGTTCGGCGGCCACGCGGTCAAGACGGAGTAGCGAGCATGGTCGCCGGTCGGACCAAGGGCGAGGTTGAGACTCCGGTCAAGGAGCCGGAACCGGCCGAAGCGCCGGCTCCGGACGAGGCACCGGCCGACCAGCCTATACCGGCCATGCCCGCGCCGCGCCCGAAGGAGGCGCCGCGGACGATGAAGGACCTCCGCGAGTCGCGCCAGGGCAAGCGCGTATCGCGCGCGAAGACCGCTCAGAACGTGCTGCGCAAGGGCCTGCGCCTGGAACGGGTCCCGGATCCGGCCATCCTCGTGCTGTTGGGAGCGACCGGCGACCTCGCCCACCGCAAGGTCCTGCCCGCGCTATACCAGTTGTGGCGGACGAACCTGTTGCCCCACGAGTTCCTGGTCCTCGCCGTCGGCCGGCGCGAGTACGACGACGACGCGTTTCGGGCGGAGATCCGGACGTCGCTCGAGCAGTTCAGCCGGGTGCTGCCGCTCGACGAGCCGGCCTGGCGGTCATTCGAGGAACGGATCCAGTACCACCGCCTGGACTTCGCCGACGCCGCCGGGTTCGATACGTTGGGGACTCGTCTGGACACCATCGACGAGGAGCATGGGACGCGTGGCAACCGGATCTTCTACCTGGCGACGCAACCCTCGCAGTTCGCGGACATCGTGGCCCAGCTGGGCCGCGTGGGCCTGGATCACGAGCGACACGATGGCGGCTGGCGCCGGGTCGTCATCGAGAAGCCGTTCGGGCACGACCTGGACTCGGCCAAGCGCCTGAACCGCGAGGTGGGCAAAGTCTTCCGCGAGTCGCAGGTCTACCGCATCGATCATTACCTGGGCAAGGAGACCGTCCGCAACCTGTTGGTGTTCCGCTTCGGCAACGGCATCTTCGAGCCGCTCTGGAACCGCCGGTACGTCGACCATGTCCAGATCACGGTGGCCGAGTCGATCGGCATCGAGAACCGCGGCGCCTTCTACGAGGAGACCGGGGCGTCTCGCGACGTCCTCCAGAACCACCTGCTCCAACTCGTCAGCCTGATCGCGATGGAGCCGCCGGCGACCTTCGAGGCGGACGCCCTGCGCGACGAGAAGGTCAAGGTCCTGCGCGCCATCGGCATGGATACGGCCTCGGTCGCCACCGACGTCGTCCGCGGCCAGTACGGGCCTGGCTGGGTAGCCGGCACACGCGTCCCGGGCTACCGCCAGGAGCCCAACGTCGACCCCGAGTCGGAGACCGAGACGTTCGTGGCGGCCCGGCTGACGATCGACGACTGGCGCTGGTCGGGCGTGCCCTTCTATGTCCGGACCGGCAAGCGCCTGCCCAAGCGCTCCACGGAGATCGCGATCCAGTATCGCGAGGTCCCCCATCGCCTCTTCCGGGAGGCGGCCATCGATCCCGATCCCAACCTGCTCGTCATCCGCGTCCAGCCGGACGAGGGGATCATGCTCCGCTTCGGTGCCAAGGTGCCGGGCCTGGGCATGGACATCCGCTCGGTCACGATGGACTTCACCTACGGGTCGGCCTTCAGCGTGGACTCGCCCGACGCCTACGAGACCCTGATCCTCGACGCCCTCCAGGGCGATGCCTCGCTGTTCACGCGCGCGGACGAGGTCGAGCAGGCCTGGTCGATCGTCGATCCGTGCATCGACGCCTGGGCGAACGGACCGGCACCGGACTTCCCGAACTACGAGGCCGGTGCCTGGGGACCGCCCGAGGCCGACGAGCTACTGGCCCGCGACGGCCGGCGCTGGCGCCGGTTCTAGGGCGTCGCGACGATGGCGATCGACTCCCCGCAGCGGATCGGCGAACCGGTCCTGCGTTGGTCGTCGCGCGTGCACAGCGTCGCCGAGATCGAGACCGAGCTCGTGCGGATCTGGGCCGACCGGGACCTGACGACCACGATCGACGGCGAGGTGGGCCGCCACGTGGCCGCCCGGACCAGTGTCATGAACCTCATCGTCATCGCTCGCCGGCCCGAAGTCGCCGAGCACTGTGCCGCCACCATGCAGGCGCTGACCGGCCAGCACCCGTCGCGCACGGTCATCATCGGGTCGGCCGATCCCGATGGTCCCTCCTGGGTGGATGCCCGGGTCGAGGCGCATTGCATCCTGCCGCGACCGGACGCTCCGGAGACATGCGCCGAGATGATCCACCTTTCGGCCGGCGGTGAGGCCGGCCAGCATCTCGCCGCGATCGCCACGCCGCTCATCGTCCACGACCTGCCGGTGTCGATCTGGTGGCCCGGCGAGCCGCCCTTCCGGGCGCGCCCCGCGCAGGACCTGTTCGCCCTCGGCGACCGGCTCGTGGTCGACGCGTCCTCATGGGGCGGCGACGGCCTGGAACGGCTCCGTGACATGGCTTCGCTGCTCGAGACCACCCGGATGGCCATCAGCGACTTCGCATTGCTCCGCCAGGCGCGCTGGCGGGAGGCCATCGCGTCGATCTTCGACGATCCGGACTTCACCCCCTACCTGCGCTCGCTGCGCCGGGTGGCGGTGACCTACGGGACCCACGACGAGACGGGCGCCCTCGGCTCGACCAACCTCGTCAAGCCCGTGTATCACATCGGCTGGCTCGCCTCGCGCCTCGATCTTCACGTCAAGAAGCCACTGGCGCCGGTGGCCGGGCACGGACCCGCATCGTCGGGCTCCGGGCGAGTCGTCCGAGGCCCGGGGGCGAAACCGGTGTTGGGCCAAGGGCTCGTGGCGACGCTGTCCGACGGCCGGGCCGATGTGTCCGTCGTCATGCGGCCGGTCCTCTCGAAGATGCCGTCGGGCACGACGTTGCGGGTGGAGCTGCTGGCCGACCGGCGAGGTTCGGAATTGCGGGCCGATGTGACCGCCGAGGCCGAGACGGTCCATGTGCGGGTCTGGCTGGACGGCGTGGAGGCACTCGATCGGCATTTCCTCTCGCCGCGCAAGTCCGAGGTGGACCTGCTCGCGCAGGCCATCGAAGCGAGTGGACGTGATCCGGTCGAGAGCGGAGCGCTGCGGGCCGCCGCCGCGATCATCGCGCCGAGCACGGACGAAACGGCGTCCGCCGAGGCGCCGCGTGGTTGAGACCACCAGGGCGGAGACCGTGATCACCGCCGACCCGGAAGCCGCGTCGGCCGAGGCCGCCCGGCGGATCGCCCGGGCCCTCGCGACCGGTGCCGCGGCGCGAGGCCGCGCGGATTGGGCGACGACCGGCGGCTCGAGTGTCGTCGGGATCTACAAGGCGTTGACGGAGACGGCGCTGGTCGAGCAGATGCCATGGGAGCGACTCCACGTGTGGTGGGGTGACGACCGCTTCGTGCCGCGCGACCACCCGCTGTCCAACGTCAAGCCGTTCGACGACATCATCCTGGGGATCGCGCTCGGCGAAGAGGGGCAGGCCGGTGGCCGCCGGCCTGGCGCGCCGATACCGCGTCGACCTGGTCCACCCGTTCCGGACCGGCGAGGCCATCGGCGCCGGTCGCGGGCCCGAGTGGTGCGCCTCGGCGCTGGCCGACGAGCTTCGAGCCGATGGGCCGACGACCGATGGCGGCTGGCCCGCCTTCGACGTGCTGCTGCTCGGGGTCGGGCGCGATGGCCATCTGCTGTCGGTCTTCCCGGGGTCGCCGGCCCTCGGCTCGACGGACCTGGCGATGGCCATCCCCGCCCCGACCCACATCGAGCCCCACGTGCCGCGGTTGACCCTCAACCCGGCCGTCGTCGGTGCCGCGCGCCACGTGCTTGTCGTCGCGACCGGCCCCGACAAGGCGTCGATCCTCGGCGAGATCTTCGGCCCGACCCACGACCCGCATCGATGGCCGGCCCAGGTCGCGCTTCGCGATCGCGCGACCTGGATCGTCGACGAGGCCGCGGCCGCGAACCTGCTGCCGCGGCCCTGACCGCGTCAGTCCGAGGGGACGTACCGCTCGAGGTTCGAGGGCGGGCCGCCGTTGCCGTACCAGCTCTCGTCGGGCAGAAGCTCGATCGGTTCGTTGAAGAGCCCCCGATCGATCGCCCGGAACGTGTTGACCGGCGTGATCGACGGGTAGAGCAGGGCGCGCACGCCGTCCGGCACGAGGTAGGCGTTCAGGATCGACATCCGTTCCGCCGCGACGTCCTGGTGCGCGACGTCGGCCTCGAAGCGGGTCGACCACGAGCCATGGTCGCCCTGCAGGATGATGATCGGCCGGGTCGTCGAGCGCGCGAGGATCGCGTCGATCGCGTCCAGGATCCGCCGGTTCACGAAGCGGACCTGCTCGAGGTAGCCCCGCTCGTTCGCGGCGCCGCCCCACTGCCCGCGGAGCACCGAGATGTCGAGGATGACGTTGCCGTCGCGATCGAACACGTATGGCGGGTGCGGCACGATGATGTGGGCGAGGGTGAAGGTGGGCCGCTCGTCGGCAGCGATGGCCTCGAGGGCATCGAACGCGGCGTGATGGTACGCGGCGATCGACGGGTGTGGCAGCAACCCCCGGAAGATCGACTGTTCGACAACGGCCGCCTCGTACTCGTTCGCGAACGCGGAGGACGCGCCCAGCTGGGCGTCGGCGATCGGCGATCCGGACGTGCCGGCCCAGACCGATCGGGTGATCGCGTACCGGTACCCGCGGTCGCGGAACCGGGCCGGCACGCCGGCCGAGCGGATGAGCGGCAGGTAGGCGCGATACGGATCGGCTCGACCGATCTCCTCGGTCAGGTAGCGCTCGTTCAGCGACGAGGCCAGCGACAGGTAGGTGTACGGGTAGTTCGACGAGCTCCGGTCGGCGACGAAGAACCCGCGCGCCTGGAGCTCGGCGAGGAATGGCGTGTTGTCGAAGCCGTAGTGGTCGGCCAGGGCGTCCGCCCGCGCGTAGCCGTCGAAGATCACGTAGTAGATGTCTGGGTGAGCGGCGTCGTCGTGGGCCAGCTCGGGCACCGATCGGGCGACCGATGCCGCCTCCGCCGGCACCGCACCGCTGCCGTCACCCTCGTCGAGCGCTCCAGGCCCGGCGCCATCGAGGCCGAGTGACAGGTCCGTGGCCGCCCCGAACGGCCGGACGACGCCCAGCACGATGAGCACCAGCGCCCACACCCCGAGCAGCCGGGCGACCCTTCCGACGTCCTTGCCGCGGCGCGCGATGACTGTCACGGCGACGACGAGCAGACCGAGCAACGACGATATTGGCGACGCGGACCAGGAGCGGCCCGCGACCCGGCTCGCGACCGAGCACGGCCGCCAGCACGTCGAGCTCGGTACCGAAGGCGAAGATCGCGACGAGCGTCGCCGACGCCAGCAGCGAGGCGGCCCCCAGGCTGCCGGTCAGCCATCGGAATGCCGCGACGAGGAGCAGCGTCCCGACGACGACGATGACGGCCGGGGCGACCATGACGGTGGGTTCGAACTCGCCCCGGTTCCCGGCCCACAGCCAGACGAGCGGGGCCAGGCCCACGGCGACCGGCGAGGCGATGGTCGCGACGACCGTGAGACGGGCCGGCTGCACACGAGGGGCGGAGGCCTTGACGGCCGGGGCTGGGCGTGCCGGCGAGGTCCATGGGCTCCCACGCTCTGTCGCGGCCTCCGACCGGCGACCTTCATCGGATGTTAACGCGGCGCGGTCGACCGGTGATCGGGGCGTGAACGACTACGCTTCGGGGATGACCGATCAGGCGCCGACCTACCTCGTCGACTCGGCCGACGGCACGCCCATCGCGGTCTTCACCAGCGGCATGGGACCGCCGCTTGTCCTCGTCCATGGCGCGAGCGCCGACCACACGACGTTCCGGGTCGTCGGGCCGCGGCTGGCTCGCCACCTGACCCTCCACGCCATCGACCGTCGCGGACGTGGCGCATCGGGCGACACCGAGCCGTACGCCATCGCCCGCGAATTCGAGGACGTCGCCGCCGTGGCGGATGCGGTGGCCGCCGAGACCGGAGGACCGGTACCGGTGTTCGGGCATTCGTACGGCGGTCGGACGGCCCTCGGCGCTTCGCTGCTCACCGACCGGATCGGCCGGGTGATCTCCTACGAGGGCGCCCCGACGCCCCCCGGCGTCCGGTACCAACCGAGCGGCCTCGACGAGGTGCTGCGAGCGCACCTCGCCGCCGGCGACCGGGTGGCCATCCTGTCGACGTTCATGGCCGAGGTCGTGGGCATGGACGACGCGGAGCTCGCGGCGTTCAGGGCCGATCCCGTCTGGCCGTTGCGGGTGGCGGCTGCCCCGACGATCGTGCGGGAGCTCGAAGCCGAGCTCGACCCCGGCGCGTCACTCGAATCACTTGGCCGCGTCCGCCAGCCCGTCCTGCAGCTGCTCGGTGGGGACAGTCTGCCCGCCTTCCGTGAGGGGACCGTCGCGCTCGATGCGCTCCTCGCGAAGGGCCGGGTGATCGAGATCCCCGGCGCGAAGCACGCGGCGCATCACACGCAGCCGGGTGCGGTGGTCACCGCCGTGCTCGATTTCATGACCGGCGACGTTCCGCCCATGCGAGACTGACGGCATGCTGGAGATGGGCATCATCGGTTGGATCGTCGTCGGCTTCATCGCCGGCGCCATCTCGGGTGCGTTGATGGGCGGGAAGACCGCGCGTGGCTGCCTGCCCAACATCCTCGTGGGCATCCTCGGCGGGATCATCGGCGGCTGGTTGGCGCAGCAGATGAACCTGGGCCAGGCCCAGGGCTTCATCGCGGCGGTCGTCGTGGCCGTCTTCGGCGCTCTGGTCGTGCGGCTCATCCTCAACGCCGCCAGCTCCGACTGACCGAGCGCCGACTGACATCCCGTTGTCGGCTACGATCGACGCATGACTGACGCCCCTTCCGTGGATCCCGCCGCGGGCGCCGACACCCGGTCGTACTCACCCGGTCTCGAGGGTGTCCTCGCGGGCGAGACCGCGCTCAGCCGCGTCGACGGTGTGCAGGGCCGCCTGCTCTATCGTGGCTATCGGATCGGCGATCTCGTCGAGCACGGGTCATACCCGATCGTCGCGAACCTGCTCTGGACCGGCGATTGGGATCCGACGCAGCGTCTCGCCACGGCTCCGATACCGGATCCTGTGTTGGCCGTGCTTCGGGCGTTGCCGCCGACGGCCAAGCCGATGGACGCGCTCCGAACCGCGGTCTCGGCGTGGGGTGCGACCCAGAGGCTGGAATGGCCACCGACCGTCGAACAAGCACGGGCCCTCACGGCGACGTCGCCCTCGGTGCTCGCGGCCTTCGCCCGGCTGCGCCAGGGACTCGAGCCGATCGACCCCGATCCGTCGCTCGACCTCGTCGAGGGCTTCCTCTACCAGCTCACGGGGACGCGGCCGGAGCCCGGTAACGCGCGAGCGCTCGATGCGTACTTCATCGTCGGGGCGGAGCACGGGTTCAACGCGTCGACCTTCACCGCGCGCGTGATCACGTCGACCCAATCGGACATCGCGTCGGCGGTCGCTGGTGCGATCGGGACGATGAAGGGACCGCTCCACGGCGGCGCACCGTCGGAGGTCGTCGACCAGCTCAGCCAGATCGGCTCACCCGAGCATGCCGAGGCGTGGCTCAACGACGCCATCGATCGTGGCGAGCGACTGATGGGCTTCGGGCATCGCGTGTACCGGGCGTACGACCCGCGCGCAGCGGCCCTCCGCAAGGTCGCCGAATCGATGCCCCACCCGCCCGAATGGCTGGCACTCGCGATCGCCGTCGAGGACGTGGCGCTGCGCGTGCTGGCCGAACGACACCCCGAGCGGGCACTCAAGACGAACGTCGAGTTCTACGCGGCGCCGGTGCTCCAGGGCGTCGGCCTCGCGCCCGACCTGTTCCCGGCCACGTTCTCACTGGCCAGGCACGCGGGCTGGACCGCGCACGTCCTGGAGCAGGCCGCCGACAACCGCCTCATCCGACCGGACGTCCGCTACGTGGGCCCCGCCGAGCGCGACCTCCCGAGCTGACAGGCTACAGCCAGCCGCGGCGCCGGAACAGCACGACGAGGGTCAGCAGCACCAGGGCCATCAGGCCGAGGATCGCGAAGAACGAGACCGCCTCGCCTTCGCCCGGGAAGTGCACGTTCATCCCGAAGATGCTCGCGATGAGGGTCAGCGGGAGCAGGACGACGCTCGCCGCGGTCAGCACCCGGAACGAGTCGTTCAGGCGATGCGACAGGACGGATTCATTCGTCGACTCGAGGGCCTCGACGACCTCCTTGTAGTTCTCGAGCGTGTCCCAGGTGCGTTCGGCCGCATCCGAGATGTCGTCGAAGTAGATCTCGAGCTCTTCCTGGAGATACCGCTGCTTGGTGCGTTCGAGATCGCGCAGCACCGCCCGCTGCGGACGCACGATCTTGCGGAAGTTGATGATCTCCTGCTTCGCCTCCGAGAGCTCACGCACGATCTCCGATGACTCGACCCTCGAAGATGTCGTCCTCGAGCCGCTCGAGCTTGAGGCCCATCTTGCGCAGCATCGGGAATGACGCGTCCACGCCGGTGTCGACGATCTTGTACAGGAGATAGCCCGAGCCCTTCGAGAAGATCTCCTCGCGTAGATCCTCCTTCTCGCGATAGCGTTCGAACATCGCGGACAGGGGCGGCAGCGGGATGTTCGGCAGCGTGATCAGGTAGTCGGGACCGAGGAACAGGTCAAGCTCGGCGGTCAGGATCCGTCCCGACCCCTTATCGAACAGCGGAAAGTGCAGGACGATGAAGACGTAGTCGTCGTACTGGTCGAGCTTCGGCCGCTGGTTGCGCGAGTAGACGTCTTCGTAATCGAGCGGATGGAAGTCGAAGTGCTCCTCGAGCCACTCGCGATCGGCCATCCGGGGCGACTCGATGTGGATCCATCGCAGCCCCGACGCCTCGATGATGTCGGGCGCGGCGATGTCCTCCGACACCACGGCGTCCGGCGAACCGGCGGCGCGTCGCGAGCGAGGTCGCGGGAGCGGGCGAGGCAGAGCGATGTTCGGCACGGCGACATCGTAGCCGCCTCGGCAGCTCGGCGAACCGGGACGGACAGGCCACCCGGTGCGTGTCGGCGTGATTGGCGGCGGTCGTTCAGCCGCGGGGCGGCACGTCCAGCCAGCCTTCGCGGACAGCGCGCGCATCGCGAGCTCCGTTCGGGACGCGACGCCGAACCGTTCGAAGATGCGGGCGAGATGCGTCTCGACGGTCTTCGCGCCGATCCCGAGGGCGGCCGCCGATCTCGTCGTTGCTGCGGCCCTCGGCCACGAGACGGACGACATCGTGCTCGCGGGGCGTGAGGCGGATCGGCGCTCGTGCCCGGCCGGATCGCGAAGGCCAGGCCGCCGGCAGCGACCCGCCGGATCGCGTCGAGCAACTCGGGGAGCGGCGCGGTCTTGAGCACGAACCCTGCGGCGCCCAGACTGCAGGGCCGCCTCCGCGTACTGCGGGTAGTCGTAGGCGGTCAGGACGATGACGGCCGGCAGCGCCTCGGTTCGGCCGCGTCAGCAGGCCGAGTCCGCTGTCGGTGCCGAGCCGGATGTCGAGCAGCAGCGACGTCGACGGCCTGACGATCCGTCGAGGCCCGTCGATCGCGCGCCGCGTCCAGCGAGGCGGCGACGCCGACGACCTCGAGGTCGGCCTGTGACCGCAGGAGCGCCGCCGTCCCCTCGCCCACGACCGGGTGGTCGTCGACGACGCCGACGCGGATCAGTGCGCCCGCCAATCAGCGCACGTGAGTCCCACCGGTCGGCCATCGGCGCACGTCGAGGATCGCCCCGATCGCCTCGGCCCGCTGTTGCATGTTGAGCAGGCCGAAGTGGCCGGCGCGCTCGGCCTCGTCGCCGGCATCGGGCGTCGATCCCGGGTCCGGCGTCGTCGATCGAGAGCGACGCACCCTCGCGCCGACGTGCTGTAGCGCACGACGATCGGCGGCTTGCCGTGCTTGACCGCGTTCGCAAGCGCCTCCTGGGCGACCCGGAAGAAGGCCAGCTCGACATCGGCCGGCGGTCGCGCGCCATCCGAGCGCTCGAGGCGGACCTCGCCACCGGCCAGACGCTCGATGCGCAGGACGAGCCAGTCGAGCGCCGGCCCGACCCCCAGATCGTCGAGGATCGGCAGGCGCAGGTCGCCGCAGATGGCCCGCAGCCGATCGGAGACCGTCCGCGCGATGTCGGCGCCCTCCGTGTCGCCGGCGGCGTCGAGGCGGTGGACGAGCAAGGTCAGTTCCTGGAGGGCATCGTCGTGGATGTCGGCCGCGACACGCGCCCGTTCCGCCTCCGTCGCCGCGACGACGAGGTCGCGCTGGAGCGTGGCGCGCGGTCGCGAGGCGGGCGAGCGGACGGATCGTGAACCGCCCGGCCAGCAGCAGGAAGGCCGAACCAGAGCGCAGCGGGATCGAGGTACGGCGCTCGTGTCGGTGGCGAGGGCGACGAGCGGTGTCACGCCGCGACCGCGAACTCGGTCGATTCGAGGAGCGCGACCACTGGACGCCGCCGCCCCGCGACAGGCCGCCGGGCTGGATCGGCCCGGCGGCGGCCAGACCGGGGATCAGCGGGATCGCTCCGACGAGCGCCCAGCGCGCGATGCCCGACCCGGTCCAGGCTCCGTGGATCGCGACCGCGACCGCGACCACGGCGGCACCGACGGTGCAGGCGGCGACGATGAGGGTGACGAGCCGGCGCTCCTCGGGCTCGGCGATCCGCTCGATGAGCGCCGACGCGCGAGTGGGACCATGGCCAGGGCACAGTCACGATCCCGCCGATGGCGACGAGCGGCGGCGACCAGCGTCGCTTCGAGCGGTCGGATGATGAACGGCACGGCGGTCGCGACGGCCAGTGGGACGGCGAGCGGCTGAAGCGTCTCGCCCGGCTCGACCGCTGGCCAGCCACCAGCCGACGAGCAACAGGATGCGCCGCGCCGAGGAAGACGGCCGGCAGCGTCGTCGCGGATGCCGTCCGGCCGTCGTCGAAGATCGACGACCGTCCCAGCCGTTCGCCGACCGAGCCCGGCTCGAGGTCCCAGGGCTGGATGGCCTGGCAGGTTGAGGATCGGCTAGCCGCAGAGCGCCTCGAGCTGGCCGGCCGATGGGCACGATCGGTCGGCACGGTCGGCTCGACGCCGATCGGTTCGACGGTCGGGTACCTCGCCGGTGTCGGGGTCGGGCGTCGGCTCGACCGTCCGGGTAGACGTACTGCGGGCAGCCGGATGAGCGTCGACGCCGTTGAGCTGAGTCACGATCATCCCGGCACGGATGCCGTCCTGGCGAGCCGCGGCTGTGCTCGTTGACCGTCGCTGACGACGATACGGCCGGCCGTCGCCGGCCAGCCGGATCGCCGGGGTCGTACCGGCCGATCAGGAGCGTGCCCGACCGCGAGCGACGATCGCGACCGCGGCGATGCCCGATCGCGAGTCCGATCGCGAAGGCCGGCGTCCATCGCCGCGACCGTAGCAGAGGCCGTGCCGTCGGTCGGCGTCCGGGGAATCCCGGAACGATCGTCCGGGATGCGCGCGCTGACGTCGCTGGCGGCGCGACGCGCCTACGATCCGGTCGATCCGGCCCGCGCGACGGCCGACTCCAGGAGGAACGATGGCCATCCTCGAGACGCACGACATCGGCAAGCGCTACGGCCGGCGCCGCTGGGCGCTCCGTCACGTCGACCTCGCGGTCCCGGACGGCAGCATCACCGCGCTCGTCGGCCCGAACGGCTCGGGCAAGTCGACCCTGCTCAAGGCGCTGGGTCGGCTTCGAGCGACCGACCGAGGGCCACCTGACGGTCGACGGCGATCGACCCGTGGCGCGACCGCGGCGGTGCGATCCGCGCGGATCGGCTACGTCCCGCAGGCGCCGTCGCTCTACCGCGAGCTGACCGTCGACGAGCACGTCGACGATGGCGACGACGCTCCGGCCGGGCTTCGATCCGGCCGTCGCGCGCCGCCGCCTCGACGACCTCGACATCCCGCTCACCTCGCGCGCCGACGAGCTGTCCGGGGGACAGCAGGCGCAGGTCGGGCTGGCGCTCGCGCTGGGGGTGCGGGCGCCGGTCCTCCTGCTCGACGAGCCGCTGGCCAGCCTGGACCCGCTGGCCCGCCGCGAGTTCCTGCACGTCCTGGTCGACGCGGTCCGAGCCGACGGCGCGACCGCGCTCCTGTCGTCGCACGTCATCACCGACATCGAGCAGGCCTGCGACCGGCTGCTCGTCCTCGGCGGCGGGGCGGACGCTCCTCGACCTGTCGATCGCCGGCGCCATCGCCGAGCACTCGGCGTGGTCGACGGACCGCCGGGTCGAGACCGCGGGCCACGACCGGCACGCGTCGTCGGCGTCTTCCCGGGCCCGGCCGGCGAGCGGCTCAGCCTCGTCCGCGGCGACGGCGCCGGGCGGCCGGCGGCGACGCTCGAGGAGGTCGTCCTCGGCCACCTGGCGGCGCGCGCGACCCCCGACCGGATCGGTCGTCGCCGTGGAGGCGGGCGGCATGAGCCTGACCTGGGCTGCGGCTGACCGCTGCGGCTGCAGCCGCTTCGAGCTGCTGGCGTTCGGCGGGTCGTCGTCGATCTTCGGCGTGGCGATCGCGGCCTTCGGCCGCCGGCGTGCATCGACGCCGTCGCGCCCGCCGACCGAGTGCTTCAGCGACCTTCGACGAGACGCCGCCGCCGGCCTGCGAACGGACGCTCGACGCCTGGTACGCGGCGCAGTAGCGGTGTCGCGGGCCTGAGCATCGGGCTTGCTGATCTTCCTGTCGTTCGCCGCCGGCCTCTTCCTCGGCGTGCCGATCGTCGCCCGCGAGCTCGAGCGCGGGACGGCCCGGCTCGCCTGGTCGCTGGCGCCGTCGCGGATGCGCTGGTTCCTGGCGCGTGCTGCTCCCGCTCCTCGTCGTGCTCGCGATCGCTCACCTTCGCCGGCCGGGATCGCCATCGACCGCTTCGTCGGCGCGAGCCACCTCGATGAGCGACCTGTCGAACTCGTTCACCGCGTTCGGCTTCCGGGGCGCTCCTGATCGCCAGCCGGGCGGTCTTCGTCTTCGCCGTCGCCGTCGCTCGTCGGTGCGATCGTCGGGCGGGCCCTGCCGGCCGTCATCCTCGCCGCGGTCATCGCGACGGTCGGCGCTCGGCCGGCGGTGAGCAGGTCCACCAGTGATCCTCGCGTCCGAGGCTGTCGCGATCCCGATCGGACGTCGAGCGGCCCAACGGCCGGCCAGGGCGACCTCTACATCGACCAGAAGTTCGTGCTGCCGGACGGCAGCCTCGTCGACTACGACTACTTCGGCGGCGAGGACCCGTACGACGAGAACGGCAACCCGAAGTACCCGATCGTGCACGATGGTCGTCCCGGGCGAGCGCTACCGGTTCGTCGAGACGCGCGAGGCGCTGGCCCTGGCCGGTGGCTCGCTCGTCGCGCTGCTGCTGGCCGGGTTCGTCGTCGAGGCGGCGCCGGCTGACGGCTAGGCGTCGGTCAGCTCCGAGCCTGGCGCCTCGCCGCCGGCGCCGCGCTGCCGACCGCCGGCCGCGTCGCAGCAGGATCGTCAGCGCCGCCGAACAGGAAGACGCAGCCGCCGACGACGAACAGCGCCGTTGACCCCGCTGACCGACGCGACGACCGCGCCGACCGCCGGTCCGATGATCCCGGCCGCGTAGAGCGGCAGGTAGACGAGGTTGAGCGCCGGCGACCGGCGCTCGGCGGGAGCTCCGTCGCGAGCAGGCCGAAGACCATCGAGCTGACGGTGGCCGTCGCCGCGCCGAGCACGACCGCGAGCAGCGCGAGCGCCGCCGACCGAGGCGACCAGCGGCATCAGGAACAGGACGACGCCGGCGCCGCCGAGTGCCGCGACGAGCACCGGCCGGAAGCCGATCCGGTCGCCGATCACGCCACCGAGCGGCGAGACGAGCGCCCCGACGAGCGCCGCCGTCCCCACCACGAGCCCGATCGCCGAGGCGAGGCCCGGGCCCGGCCGACCGGTGATCCCCTCGACCAGGACCGGGATGTACGGCCGGCTCATCTGGATGGCCACGAACGAGATCCCGAAGATCAGGAAGATCCGGCGGGTCGGTCGCGATCGGTCAGGACGCCGCGCAGACTGCGCCGAAGGCGAGATCGACGATCCGGCCGGTCGGCACGACCTCCGGTCGGACCTCCTTCGAGCCGAACGCGACGAGCAGCGCGGTCCCGACCGACAGCAGCGCCGAGAACGCGAAGACCGGCGACAGGGCCCAGCCGAAGCCGTCGATGAGGATGCCGGCGAGGACCGGCCCGACCGCGAACCCGATCGGCCCGGACGCGCCGAACAGCGCGATCGTCGTGCCCGAGGCGCCGGCGCGGCGTGACGTCGCGGATCCCGGCCAGCATGATCCCGGTGTTGCCCGAGCTGGAACCCGATGAGCAGCATCGCCAGCGCGAGCTGCCACGGCTCGCGCGCGAGGGCGACCGCCGCGAAGACGACCGCCTCGACCAGCGCGCTCCGGATGATCACGACCTTGCGGCTGTACTTGTCGGCCCAGGCGCCCCACAGCGGGACGAGCGGCATCCCGACGACGAAGATCAGCGCGCTGAAGAGCCCGATGAACGCCAGCCGGTCGTCTTCGGGCACGCCCATCTCGCGCGAGGTAGGTCGGCAGCAGGGCGAAGATCTGGCTGACGCCCGAGGCCCTCGACCATCGAGGTGACCCAGAAGACCGCGACGCAGGATCGCGCCAGTCCTGGGCGGGGCGAGATGGTGGGGCAGAGGGCGCGGTCACCGCGCCGACCTCGGGCATCCGCGGAAGCCTAGCCGATGCGCCGTCCCGACCGGCCGCGCACACGAAAGCGCCCGAAGGAACTGGTGGGGACCTGCCGTTCGGCGGGTCCTGGGGCTACGAACAAGCCGCAGTCCCTGGTCGCCGCCGGGTTCCTCGCTCGTCGGCCTTGCGACCTTCGAACCTGGTTCCCGGGACCGTCTCGAGGATCGCTCCTCGACCGGTCTGGCGGTTCACTCCTGCCCCTTCGGGCAAGACGAAATGTACGGGCCGGGGTCAGGAGGACCACAACGGGCTTGTCCACGAACTTGCCATCGGCCCCGCCGACCTTATCCCCGAACTTGTCGACGATGTGGACGGGTTGTGGATACTCGTCGGGGAGGTGTCGGATCCATGGCTCGTCTGCTCGCGCGGCTCGTCGCCGCTCAAGACCGCTGGGCGCGGCCGCTCGGCGACTTCAACCATCGCTGGCTGAGCGCCCTGTTCCGGCCGATCCGGCCGATCAAGGACCTGCTGAACGGCCGCTGGCTCGGACATCCGCTCCACGCGGCGTCGACCGACATCCCGATCGGCCTGCTCCTCGGGGTCGTCATCCTCGACCTCGTCGACCAGCGCGCGGCAGCCGACATCGCGCTCGTGGCGACGATCGTGTTCATGATCCTCGCGGCCGCTGTCCGGCCTGGCGGACTACACCGACACCGACGGCACGGCCAGGACGCGGGCCACGACCCACGCGACGCTGATGATCGTCGCGCTCGTGGTCCTGCTCATCTCGCTGGTCCTGCGTGCCGGCGACCCGGCCGACCGGACGCTGGCGGTCGTCCTCGGCGTCGTCGGCGTTCGGCCTGGTGAGCGCCGGGGCGTTCGTCGGAGGCGATGTCGTCTACGTGTTCGGCAACATGGTCAGCCGCCACGCCTTCCGCGGGCCGGGCACGAAGTGGATCCAGCTCGACATCGGTGATCTCACCGATCTCGACGAGCCTGGCCGAAGCGACGCCGACTCAAGGCCAGGGCCGGGATCAACGATCTCGTCCTCGTCCGCATCGGCGACACGATCCACGCGATGCACGCGGTGTGCGCCCATGCCGGCGGCCCGCTGGACAAGGGCACGGTCATCGACGGCTGCCTCGAGTGTCCGTGGCACGGCTCGTCGCTTCCGGCTGACCGACGGCCACGTCGGTCGCGGCCCGTCGCTGTACGACCAGCCCGCGTACGAGATCCGAGCCGCCGAGGGCGGCGGCTACGAGGTCCGCCGGACCACCACGTAGGTGTCCGCCGGTCCGGCTCTCCGACCCGTGCCTGGTCGTCCTCGTCGGGGCCGGCGGGTTCCGGCAAGTCCACGTTCGCGGCCCGCCTCTTCGAGCCGGACGAGGTCCTGTCGTCCGATGCCTACCGGAAGCTGGTGAGCGGCGACGAGGCCGACCAGCGCGCATCGGGCCTGGCCTTCCGGCGGCTCCACGACGACCTGGCGATCCGCCTCCGTGCGCGGCAGCTCTCCGTCGTCGATGCGACGAACCTGGCGCGCCACGCCCGACTCACCTTGCTGGCCAGAGCGCGCGATGCGGACGTGCCGACCGTGGCGATCGTCCTCGATCTGCCCGCGGCGATCGTCCTTGCCCGGAACCTCGGCCGGCCGACGCGCGTGGTGGATCCGGCGGTCGTCGAGAACCACCTCGAGACCCTGCGCGACACGATCGATGCGGGCTCGCTGGCCTCCGAAGGGTTCGATGTCGTGATCGTCCTCGACGACCCGGCCGAGGTCGACGCGCTCACGATCGAGCGTCGACCGTTCTGAGGGCCAGCCAGCGTCCGGCTACCCGCTGCCGACGCCGATGAGGACGATCGCGAGCGCGGCCAGGCCGATCCCGGCCGCATGCGAACGCGTGACACGCTCGCGCAGGAAGACCGCGGCCAGGATGACGGTCGTCACCGGGTAGAGCGACGACAGGACCGACGCGACGGCCAGCGCCCCGCTCTGGACGGCCAGGATGTAGGCGGCGTTGCCGGTCATGTCCAGGACGCCGATCGCGAGGCATCCAGGGCAGGAGCTTCGCTCCAGGTCGCCAGGCGGCCCGCGTCACCAGGATCACCGCCACGATGAAGACGGCCTCCGACCCCGGATGATCGAGAGCGGGCCGAAGACCTGGCCGTCGCTGATCTGGGCGATGACAACGCTGAAAAGACCGATGGCCGAGCCGCCCAGGAGCGCCAGCCCGAGACCCGCTCGCCCGCCGCCTCATCCGCGACGCGCGACACGAGGACGACCGCGACGATGGCGACGACGATGCCGACCAGCACGAGCCGGTCGGGCCAGCCCTCGAGGACGATGCCGGTCACGACCGGGATGATCGCCGCGATGACGCCTGTGACCGGCGCCACGACCCCCATCCGCCCGACGGCCAGACCGTGATACAGCGCCGTGATGCCGATCCCGCCGACGACGCCACCGAGCACCGACCACCCGATGTCCGCAGGGGTCGGCAGGCCCTCCGCCCGGACGACCGCCAGGCCGATCGCGACGACCATCCCGACGAGTTGCGAGACGAGGACGACACCGAACACCGATGTCCGTCGGCTCAGCAGGCCGCCGCCGAAGTCGCCGCCGCCCCAGGCGATCGCCGACAGCAGCCCGAAGAGGACGGTCGCGGTCGCGGGGTCGGGTCCGATCAGGGGCGCGGACCGTCGGGCGGTCGGCGCGTCATCGACCGCCGTCGGTCCGGGCAGCTCGACGATCGCATCGGCGACGCCGTCGTAGCGCTCGAGCACGTCAGGTAGATGACCTGGAAGTCGGAGGTCGATCCCCTTGAGAAGGGTCAGCGCCCGGGCCGCTCGCGCGTCGTCGAGGGTCACGAACGGATCGTCGAAGATGAGCGGCGGGCCGTCGATCGCCGGTGACGAGTCGGACGAGTCCGAGTCGGGCGACCAGGTAGACCAGGTCCAGCGTGCCCTGGCTGAGCGCCGTGACCTGGACCCAGTCGCCCTTCTCCGGGGCGTGAACCTCGATGTCGAGCGTCTTGTCGTCGACCCGGACACGCCGATACCGACCGGCGGTCACCGCCGCGAGATCGCGGACCATGTGCGTCTCGAGGTAGCGCGTCGCCGACTTCATCGTCGCCTGCTCGGCCCGGTCGATCGCGTCGAATGCCGCGATACACGCGCTGGCGACGCTGGACGGCGGCGAGCTGCTCCTGCCAGGTGGCGAGCGTCTCGGCCTGACCGGCGACCTCCTCCGCGTCGACGGCGTTGGTCTCGACCCTGGCCCGGGCGTTGGCCTCGTCGTCGCGGGCGCGTTCGAGGGCCCGCTCCTGGTCTTGGACCTCGACCTCGAGGCGTTCGCGGGCGCGCGGCTCCTTCGCGATCGGGCCGAGCGCCTCGAGCGCGCTGGTTTTCTCGGAGATCTCGAGGGCCGCGGCATCGCGCATCGGCATGAGCGACTCGGTCGGTTCCTTGCCGACGAGCCCCTCGAGCTGCGCCGTGAGGACGTCGATCTGGGCGACGTGGGCCTCCTCGCGCGTCAGCAGGTCCTCGGCGGTCTTGAGGTCGGCCATGCCGAGCGACCCGAGCCGTCGAGCCGTGTCCGCTTCGACCGCCGCGAGCTCGGCCTCCATCTCGGACCGACCGCGGAGGCGACGGTCGATCTCGACGTCCCGGAGCTGGGCGCCCATGTGATCGCCGCGGCGCATCCACCACGCGGCCGCGACAAGGACGAGACCGATCCCAGCGACGACCGCTCCGATCACGATCGGGACCGGACCCAGGGTCACGATCCCCAGGAGGTCGGCCGCGATCGAGCCGCCGGCGATGAGCGCGCCGACGATGATCAGGACGATGCCCCAGCGCGAGAGCGGGCGCCATCTCGGCTCGGCCGCGACCTCGAAGGAGACCGCGACCTCGCCCGACAGGGCGGCTCGGAGCTCGCGGACCTTCTGGTCGAGCGAGCGCAGGCGTTCGACACCCGACCGGATGACCGGGAGCGGGTGGGGCGACGGATGGCTGGCGGCGAGGCGAGCGATCTGCTCGTTGACCTCCACGGCCTGGCGGAAGCGCTCGTACCGATCCTGGGCGGCATCGCGCTCGCTGGCGAGGCGCTCGGCCTGGCGGGCCTTCTCCAGCATCCCGCGCCGCTCGGCGAGGGCCGTTTCCGCCGCGGCCCGTCGTTCCAGCGCGCCCGCCAACGTGTCCCGGTCGCGGGCCAGCTGGGCGAGCGCCATGTCGCCCTGTTCGAGGGCCTGCGTCGCCCTGGCCACCTCACCTTCGGCGACCTTCAGGCGTCCGGGGTTCTTGTCGCCCTTGGTCGTCAGGTCGTGGAGCGCCAGCTCGAGCTTCCGCTTGGCTCGGCTCGTGCCTCGATCGCCGCCGCTGATGGACGCCTGGAGCCGGTCGCGCAGGGCCCCTTCGTCGTGATCGAGATCGGCCACCTCGTGGTGCCGAACCGACGCGGTCGAGCGGAAGAAGGCCTCGGTGGGGATGCCCGTCAGCTCGGCCAGGATCTGGTCGGCGAGAGTCGGGTCGGTGACCGATTGGCCGTCGTAGTCGAGGCGCACGGTGCCGCGCGACCCGGCGAACGTCTTCTCGAGCTGGCCCACCTTGGCGCCGTCCTCATCGTCCTGCTCGAAATCGATGGTGATGACGGAACGGGCGTCGGCGGCGGCGTCCCACGGCCGGTGCGCATCGAGATCGCCGGCCGAGCTCGTGACCCGGCGCGTGATGGCAAGCTCGATCGCGCGCTGGATCGTGGACTTGCCCGCCTCGTTCGGACCTCGAACGACGGTCAGGCCGGGCGCGAGGTCGACCGCGAGGTGCCGGTACCGTCGGAAGTCCCGCAGCTCGAGCCGGCGGATCCTCACAGCGAGACCTCGTGACCGGCCAGGAGCAGACGGCCGAGCCGTAGCGAATCGCGGAGTTCGGCCGCCGCGTCACCCTTGTCGGCCGCCTCGAGCTCGGCGATGCGGGCCTCCAGGTCGCGGATGAAGGCGCCGACGACGGTGTCGGGCGACGGCAGAGTGCCCTCGGTCAGGGCAGGCGATGAGATGTCACGGACCCGGACCTTGAGGAACGACGGGGCGAGTGCGGACTCGATCTCGTCGATGTGGAGATCGAGTTCGTCCGGTCGCACACCGACGACGCGCACGTCGAGGACCAGGTCGGGATCGGCCCGCTTGTCGAGGCTCTCGATCATGGCCGGCTGGTTGGCGATGCCGGTCGCGTCGAGTTCGACTCGCTGGAACTTCGTGCGGCCGACGATCCGATCCTCGATGGTCACGATCCGCTTACCCTCGGCCTCCTCCAGCTCGACGAGGAGGACCTTGCCGGCCCGATCCTGATCGAGGGCGACCGCCTCGGGCGCGCCGGCATACGCGTAGGCGACGGCCCCGGCGCGACCCTGTTGGGTGGAGTGCCAGTGACCCAGGGCGAGGTAGTCCAGGCGGCTGCCCGCGATCTCGTCGCTGGTGATGACCACCTCGTCGCGATCGGTCTTGCCCGGGATGGCGATCGATCCATGGACCATCCCGATCCGCCAGGTGGCGCCGGACGTCTCGGTCCCGGCGTCCAGACCCTGCAACGGGCTGACCGGCGCCCGCTTCGTGTCGAACACGCGGCCGTGGACGATGACGTCGAGGGCGGCCAGATGCACCTTGCCCTGCTCGGGCGTGAGGACCGTCACGAGGTCGTCGTGGTCGGTGCTGCCGGCCATCGCCTTGAGGTCATAGGCGCGGTAGATCGATGTGCGGTCGTAGACGTCGTGGGTGCCCGGGATGATGACCGTCCTGATGCGGGCCATGGCGAGACGCTTCAGCTCGCCGGCCACGCGTTCGACGGAGCGTCGTGGCTGGACGTTGGAATCGAAGAGATCCCCCGCGATGAGGACGAGGTCGACCTTCTCCTCGAGCGCCATGTCGACCGTTGCGCGGAAGGCGGCGAATTGGCGATCCCGTTGTGCGGCGGCCTGGACTCCGAGGTCGTCGTGGCGCGCGCCGAGATGGATGTCCGCGGTGTGGATGATCCGTAGCATCCGGTTTGCGGCGGGCCTCCCTGGTCGGTCACGGTCCGGACGACGCGACCGGGGCCGTCGGTCTGGGCCCGATCGGGCCGCCGGGCGGCCCGCGGGTCCAGCGCGAGCGAGGCGCCCCCATGACTCCCCGCTCGCCGCCCCGAATCTCGTCGCTCATTGTGACAGGTACGGTGTCACGACCGCCAGATGGCCGTGCCGACCCGGCCTTGACGACTCAGAACCCGGATGCGTCGTATCATGCGCGACCTGACACCCGGTGCGCCCCGAAACAGGGACCTCCATATCGGCACCTTGGGTCGCGCGGCCCCGGCTTCTCTCGCCAGCACTCGCACGTCCCGTCCGCCGATGCGGCTGCCCGTGGGCGCACGACAGACCGAGCATCGTGATCCCCCGGAGGAGCCAGTGACCTACGTCGATCGAACCCTCACCTGCGTCGACTGCGGAGTGGAGTTCATCCATTCAGCCGCCGACCAGGAGTACTACGTGGAGAAGGGGTTCACCAGCGAACCGAAGCGGTGCACGAGCTGCCGGGCCAGCCGTCGAGCCGCCCGAGATCCAGGCTACGACGTCCGCGAGATCGGCGGACCACGTGGCTACGAGCGCGGCGACGACCGCGCGTCGCGAGAGTATTTCGCGGTCATCTGCTCGTCCTGCGGCAACCAGGCCCAGGTCCCGTTCAAGCCACGGATGGACCGGCCGGTCTACTGCTCCGACTGCTTCCGGACCGTCCGCCCGGACTGAGTCCTAGAGGTGGAACGTGTCGCCGGCGCGATGCCGCTCGCGCCGGCGCCCCCGCCAGACCGTGACGCGAGCCGCGCCATGGACTTGCCAAACGCCGTCGCGACCGATGACAGCGGTCTCTTCGTCGATCCCGAGGACGACGGACCCCCGCGGCGCCTGCAGCGCCACGAGCGCGGACATCGGTTCCGGCCACGCGTCGTAGTGGGGCACGACCGACGTGCTCGGGGCGAACCCGAGGGCCGGCCGCCAACGCAAGGGGAATGGCAACACGCGACCGCGCATGGCAAAGGCATGGCCCGCGAGGGCCATCGCCCCGGCGGAACAACCGGCCAGCACGGCGCCCCGGCAATGGGCCTCCTGCAGGGCCAGACCCACGGCGCTGCCGTCCAGGACGCTGAGCAGGTAGCTGGGCCGGCCGCCCGACAGGTAGATGAGGTCGGCCTCGCCCACGGCCTGGGCCGCAGCCGGATCATCGGCATCGTGGCGGTCGCGCACGAGGACCGGTTCGACCTCGGCGCCCAGCTCACCGAAGTGGGCGACACCCATGGACGCCCAGCGGTCGAAGACCGCCTCGCCATCGGGGAATGAGGCCGTCGGCAGGATCGCGACCCGGGGCCGGTCGCGGCCAGTCGCGGCCAGCAATTCGAGGTCGAATCCGGCCATCGAGGGAAGGAACTCACCGGCGCCGACGAGCGCCACGGGTCCGGGCACCGGCAGAGTCTAGACCGTCGTCCTTGTCCACGCGGCGACGCGCTGCGACACTCACCGAGCATGACCTCCCGCCAGCGCTGGACCCTCGTCGCCACGGTCATCGGATCCGGAGCCGTCTTCCTCGACGGAACGCTCGTGGGGGTCGCGCTCAAGCGTATCGGGCAGGAGTTGCCCGCTTCGCTGGTCGGCGTGCTCGAAGGTCAGGCGTATGTCGTCAGCGGCTACCTCGCCATCCTGGCGGCGCTGCTCATCATCGCCGGCGCCCTGAGCGATCACTACGGCCGGCGGCGCGTCTACGCCCTGGGGCTGGCCGGGTTCTCGCTGACGTCCGCGTTGTGCGGTCTCGCGCCGACGCTCGAACTGCTCGTCCTATTCCGACTCCTCCAGGGCGCGGCGGGGGCTCTGCTGATCCCGGGATCGTTGGCGCTGATCACCCACGCCTTCGAAGGCGAGTCGCGCGGGCGCGCGTTCGGTGTCTGGGCCGCCTCGACGTCGGCGTTGACCGTCGTGGGGCCGATCGTCGGCGGGATCATGGTCGACACGATCGGCTGGCGATTCGCCTTCCTCGTCAACGTCCCGCTGCTGGCGTTCGCCCTGTGGGCCACCCTCCGCCACGTGGAGGAGTCGCGCGATACGGAGACGTCCGGCCGGTTCGACTGGCTCGGCGCGATCGTCGCGGCCCTCGCCGTCGGTGGCCTGGCCTTCGGACTGATCCGTGGTCAGGCCCAGGCCTGGAGCGACTCGGCCGCGTGGATCGCCATCATCGTGGGGGCCGTCGCCCTGGTGTCGTTCCCGATCCTCATGACCGTTCGGCCGAATCCACTGGTCCCGCTCGGCCTCTTCCGCTCCAGGGCCTTTGCCACGGTCAATCTCGCGACGTTCTTCGTCTACGGCGCGCTCTACGTGACGTTCGGGTACCAGCCCCTCGTCCTCCAGGGCGTGCTCGGCTACACCGCCCTTGGCGCCGGCATGATCGGGCTGCCGACCGGGGTCCTGCTCGCCGTCCTCTCGACCCGGGTCGGCACCGTCGCCGGGCGCCTTGGCGCGCGCCTGTTCCTGGTTGCCGGGCCGCTGATCATGGCTGCCGGCCTGCTCTGGCTCGCGCGACTGCCCGCGGATTCCGAGCCGTGGCTGGCCGTGATCGAATCGCCGAGCACGCTCATCCCGCCGCTCGACGCCATCGTCGACGTCCTGCCCGCCGTCCTGCTGTTCGGGATCGGGATCTCGCTCGTCGTCGCGCCGCTCACCAGCACCCTGATGGGCTCGATCTCCGGCCGGTTCTCCGGGATCGGCTCCGCGATCAACAACGCCATCGCGCGGGTCGGCCAGCCGCTGCTCGGGGCGATCATCTTCATCGCCATCAGCGCGACGTTCTACGCGGCGTTGGGTTCGAGCGCGCCGGGCCTCGACACGACCTCGCCCGATGTCCGGAACGCGTTCCAGCCACTCAATCCGCCACCTGGATCGGCGACGCCGGAGCAGATGACTGCCGCGACGCTGGCGTCGATCGAGGCCTTTCACCTGGCCATGCTGGTGTGCACCGGGTTGCTGGTGATCGGCAGCCTGGTCTTCTGGTTCGGGCTGCGCGAGCGACCGTCGGCGCGCGGTTCGGCGACGGCGTCGGCGGCGGATGGGACAGGCTAGCGGCGCCAGGCCGGGGCGCGAGGAGGCTCCGGTTCGGGCGGATCAGCCTGGACCCGGAATGGTTCGCCGTGGCCGGGGATGACGATATCCGCCGCGGCCAGGACGCGTGCCCGACCGCGCTCGATCGCCGCCTGGTCGGAGGCGACCGGGTCGATCTCGGGCGTCCGGTCGCCATGCCACCACAGATGCGTCATCGCGTAGACCGCGTCGTCGGCCTCGACGATGAGGGTGATGTCCTCCTCGGAGTGGCCGGGCGTCAGCCATAGCTGCACGCGGGGCGACAGGTGGTAGCCATCTCCGTCGTGGTCCAGCCAGAGGTCGTCGATGTAGCGCGCCCAGAAGTCGACCACCTCGGCGCGCGGGAAGAGCGCCACATTCATCGTGTGATCCGGGTGGTGATGCGACAGCGAGACGTGGGTGACCGATTCCGGCGCCACGCCCAGCTCGCGGAGTGGGTCGAGGATCAGCGATCGGCGCGCCACCATCCCGGGGTCGACCACGATCACGGCGTCGCCGTCTCGGACCAGCACGACGGTCGAGGCCGTGCGCTCGCCCGTGTATCCGGTGTGGAGGACATGGACGGAGGTCACGGGCGGTGATGCTACGTCGTCGCATGGGGCGAGATGCCACCGATGCGCAGCGCGCGTCGATGCGAGACTCCGCCCGTCCCTGCCACCCTTTGACGACTGAGGCAGCATGCCCGCGGACTTGGCCCCCGATCGCCCCGCCGACCTCGTTCTGACCGGTGGCCGCATCGCCACGATGGACGCCGCGCGGAGCTGGACGAGCGCGCTCGCCGTGCATGATGGCCGGATCGTGGCGGTCGGACCGGACGCCGACGTGCGTGCCAGGATCGGCCCACGAACGCGCGTCATCGAGCTGCGCGGTCGCACGGTCACGCCCGGCTTCCAGGACGCCCACGTCCACCCCGTGTTTGGCGGCCTGGACATGCTGCGCTGCGACCTGCACGACTCGCTGGTCGCCTCGGAATACCTCGACATGATCGCCGGCTACGCGAGGGCCAACCCCGACGCGACGTGGATCCGCGGCGGCGGCTGGTACATGGCGGCATTCGAGAGTGGGGCGCCTCGGCGCGAGACGTTGGATCGCGTCGTACCCGATCGACCGGCGGTCCTCACGAGCCGCGACGGCCACAGCGTCTGGGCCAACACGCGGGCGCTGGAGCTGGCGGGCGTCACCGCCGCCACGTCCGATCCCGGCGACGGCCGGATCGAGCGCGATCCGGACGGCACGCCGACGGGCACCCTCCACGAAGGCGCCATCGACCTCGTCGCGCAGTTCGAGCCCGACGACACCCCCGCCGACCTCGAGGCCGGGCTCCGGCTGGGCCAGCGACATCTCCATTCGCTCGGCATCACCGCATGGCAGGACGCGATCATCGAGCCGGATGCCGCGGAGCTTGCGTACGTCGCCCTCGCCTCGAGCGGGGAGCTGACCGGGCGGGTGGTCGGAGCCTTGTGGTGGGATCACCACCGCGGCGCGGAGCAGATCGAGGCGTTCGTCGAACGGCGTCGCGCCACGGCGATCGGCCGATACGCCCCGACCAGCGTCAAGCTGATGATGGACGGCGTCCTCGAGAACTTCACGGGTGCCATGCTGGAGCCGTACCTCGACGGCCACGGCGGCACGACCGAGAACCGCGGCCTCAGCCAGATCGACCCGGTCGGCCTGCGGACCTGGGTGCCGATGCTCGACGCCCTCGGGTTCCAGCCGCATTTCCACGCGATCGGGGACCGGGCCGTTCGCGACTCGCTCGACGCGGTGGCAGCGGCCCGCGCCGCGAACGGCCCGTCCGATACGCGTCCCCACATCGCGCACATCCAGGTCATCCACCCCGACGACATCGGCCGGTTCCGCGAGCTCGGCGTGGCGGCGAACGCGCAACCGTTCTGGGCCGGCCACGAGGACCAGATGGACATCCTCACGGTCCCGTTCATCGGCGATCGATGGCGGTGGCAATACCCGTTCCGATCGTTGCGGGCCGCCGGCGCCGTGCTGGCCATGGGTTCCGATTGGAGCGTCTCGAGCGCGAACCCGCTCCTGGAGATGGAGATCGCGGTCGAGCGGCGATACCGCAACGCCGTCGGAGGGCGCGAGATCCTCCTCCCCGAGCAGCGATTGGAGCTCATCGATGCCCTCGCCGCCTTCACCAACGGCTCGGCCTACGTCAACCACCTCGACCGCGAGACCGGGTCGTTGGAGGTCGGGAAGCTGGCCGATCTGACCGTCATCGACCGTGACCTGTTCGATCGCGGGGCCGGCGCCATCGGCGAAGCCCG
Source organism: uncultured Chloroflexia bacterium (assembly GCA_963778645.1). Lineage (GTDB taxonomy): Bacteria > Chloroflexota > Limnocylindria > Limnocylindrales > CSP1-4 > SPCO01. Next base: position 510,094 of record CAVZVH010000026.1, on the reverse strand, counting down.
CGTGGTCGGCACGTTCGTCGACGGGGAGCGCGGTGTTCGAGGACGACGCCCTCGAGGGCTGAGCGAACGTCCGACTCGATATGGACGCATGACGATGCCGCGTTGGACACGGACGTCCGTGCCGCGCGAGCCGCATCGGGGCGATGCTCTCCCTGCGCACCGGATGAACCGGGCGACAGAAAGGAGAGGTCCACGTGAACGCCTACGCGATCTTCGCCGTCAACGAGCACCTTGAGTACCTGATCGACGACGCCGCTCGGAACCGCGCTGCCAACGTTGGCAAGCCCAGCCTGCGCCAGCGGATCGTGTCGGCGGCCGAGAGCCTCCGTCACTCGGTCGAGAGCACGGCCGACTCGGTCGGCTCGGTCCTCCCGAAGCTCGAAGACTACCCGTACCGGGGCTGATCTCCTCCCCAGCCTCGAGCCTCCTCCCTCTCAACCACGAGACCTCCGACCCTCCGGCGGAGGTCTTCGTGTGTCCGGCCCCGGATCAGGGGAGGTCGGCGATGGTGTCGATGTCGAGGAGCGAGGCGCCGTCCGGGTCGTCGCGGCGCCACAACGGCTCGGGGACCGTGGCCGCCTGAAGCGCCTCGGGCAGGGCACGGAGCCGGCGCTCGCCCGAGGCGAGCAGGTCACCGATCGCGGCAGCGGCGGCCGACCGGCGAACGGCCATCGGGAGGGGAGGCCGATCCTCGCCGACCTCCAGGACCGCGGCCGCAGCCCCGGTCGATGTGACCGCGCTGACGAGATGCTCCAGGACGCCCGGCACGATCCCGGGCATGTCGCCGGCCACGATCAGGACGATGTCGGCCTCGGCTGCCGCCAGGCCGGCCGCGACGCCTGCGAGCGGCCCTTCGTAGGCGCGGTCGTCGTGCACGATCCGAGCGCCGGACGCGACGTCCTCGTCCGACCCCGGCGCGACGACCACGAGCACGTCCGACGTCAGGTGCCGGACCGCGGCGATCGCATGGTCGAGCATCGGGCGACCGTCGAGCGGCTCGGCCAGCTTGTCCCGACCGAACCGTGAGGATCGGCCTCCGGCCAGCACGATCGCGGCGACCGTCTCCGCCGAAGGCTCGGTCATCGCGTGTCTCGGCCGGTCGCCGCTCGCGGGACCGGGCCTCGGTCGGCCGCGGCTCGAGGGCCCGCGACGTGGCCGGCCTCCGTCCGGCGCAGGATGCCGCGGCGGTCCAGGTCCTCGAGGATGGCCATGACGTACTTGCGGCTGGTGCCGGTCGCGTCCCGATACGCGGCCGGTGTCAGCGGCCCGGCGCTGGTCATGGCGAGGGCTCGTGCCTCGAGATCCCGATACGTCGACGTCGCGTAGGCGAGGTCCGGTTCGAGGACGACGATCCGGCCGGTGCGCTCCAGCTCGCGGATCCCGGCCGGCGGACAGGCGGCCGCCCGGGCGGCGGCCGGGAGTGACGGTGGTGCCGGGACGGCGAGCGACCGCTCCAGGCGATCCATGGCGGCCACGAGCGCGGGGTCCGGTGCCGCGCGAGCCGCCCCCGGGAGCCGCAGGCGGTCGCCGGCACGGACCAGGCGCCCGGCACGGACCAGATCGTCGATCATCCTCGCGGCGCCCGTCGCGGCGGCCTCCCGACGCACGGCCGCGACGAGCCGGATCGCCCTGGCCGCGTCGGCCCGGACCGTCACGAGCGAGGCCTCCCCCGCCGGCGCGTCGGACACGGCGCGCAGCGCGGCCGCGACGACCGCCTCGGCCACATCGGGCGCCAGCTCGACGTCGCCATCGACGATGACCGCGCCGTGGAGCTCGAGTCGGGCCGTCGTTCGGGCGGTCCTGCGTGCGAGCCTCCGTCGCGTCCGCCAGGCGCAGCATCCGCTCGACGGACTGCCGGCGGCGCGACACGCCTCGTGGCGGTTCGACGTCCAGGACCGCGCCGCCGACGATCGGATCGGCGCCGCCCGGCCGGCGGAGCACGAACCGGTCGCCCGGGCCGGCCGCGATCGGTTCCGCCAACCGCAGGATCGCGACCGCCGATCCATCCGGCAGGTCGATGGCGTCTCGGCCGCTTCGGCCGACCGCTGCATCGACGGCGGCCGTGCCCAGATGGAGGCGGGCCTGCAGCCGGTCGGGCAGCTGCGCTCGAAGCCGGACGAGCAGGCGCGAACTGGCCACGACGGCCGGGTCGTCGGTCAGCACCAGGCCACGGTGGAGGTCGGACGCCTCGACCCCGGCCAGGTTCAGGGCGGTCCGGCCCGGGCCGGCGGACTCGACGGTGACGCCGTGGACCTGCACCTCCCGCACTCGGACGACCTGATCGCCTGGGACGATCCGCAGCGACGAGGCCGCGATCGAGCCGGCCGCCCCGCAGCGTGCCGGTGACGACGACGCCCCGACCCTTGACCGAGAAGACGCGGTCGATGGCCAGGCGCGTCGGGTCGTCGGCGCGCGCCCGCCGACCGTGCGGCGACGCGAGTCCCGGACCGCGACGAGCGCCGGCACGCAACGCGTCGAGGCCCTCCCCGGTCGTGCCAGAGACGGCGAACACCGGGGCGGCCGGCGAGAGTCGTCCCGCCGAGCAGGCGGCGCGACCTCGTCGACGACGGCCGCCGTGCGATCGGCTCCGACGGCATCGGTCTTCGTCACGACCGCGACCCCGTCGCGGATCCCCAGCGCGTCGAGGAGCGCCAGATGCTCGAGCGTCTGGGCGCGCGGCCCGTCGTCGGCGGCCACGACGAGCAGCGCCGCATCGATCTCGCCGGCGCCGACGAGCATGTTGCCGACGAGCCGGTCGTGGCCGGGCACGTCGACGAAGTCGAGCTCGCTGCCGTCGTCGAGCGCCAGGTGGGCGTAGCCGACGTCGATCGTCATCCCGCGTCGCCGCTCCTCGGGCAGCCGGTCGGCGTCGATGCCGGTCAGCGCCCGGAGCAGCGTCGTCTTGCCGTGGTCGATGTGCCCGGCCGTGCCGATGACGACGGTCATCGCGCTCGGCAGCGCGCCGAGCCGCGGCCAGCGCGTCGACCAGGTCGGCGTCGCCGCTCGGGTCGACCGTCCGCAGGTCGAGCACGACCGGTCCGTCCTCGATCCGCCCGATGACGGCGGGCGTCCCCTGCCGAAGCGCCGCCAGCAGGCGATCCGCCGACCGGCCCGACCAGCGCGACGCCCCACGACGGGCAGCGTCTCGCCGGGCAGCGAGCCACCGCCGACGGTCGAGTCGGAGCTCGACGACCGACGCGCGCTCGCCGAGCGCGCGCGGCCAGACGCGTCCGCGCCTCGCACGCAGAGCGTCTCGGGCGTCGGCGGCGATCATCCGCCAGACCGGGATCGTCGGTCGTCGGCCCGGCCGGCCCGGTAGAGCCCGAGCGTCGCGGCCACGCGCGGCCAGCGTCACCTTGTCCGGTCGCATCGCCCGGGCCAGCGGGTCGCGGCGGATCCGGGCGATGAGGTCCGCCCGCCCGACGATCGAGCCCCGCCTGCGGCCCGCCGACGAGCTTGTCGCCGCTGAACGTGACGAGGTCGGCGCCGGCCGCCAGGCGCTCGGCCGGCGTCGGCTCGTGGGCCAGGCCGAAGCGCCGTCGTGTCGAGCAGCGCCCCGCGACCCGAGGTCGTCGACGACGATCGCGCCGTGCCGGTGGGCGAGCTCGGCGAGCGCGGCCGGATCGGGCGCCTCGACGAAGCCGGCCTGCGCGAAGTTCGACGGATGGACGCGCAGGACGGCCGGCGCCCGGCCCTCGGCGAGCGGCGCCTCGAAGTCCGACGGCGCGCGTCCGGTTCGTCGTCCCGACCTCGATGAGCCGCGCGCCGGCCCGCCGGACGATCTCCGGGATCCGCACGCCGCCGCCGATCTCGACGAGCTCGCCGCGCGAGACGACGACGCCGCGCCCGCCGGCCAGCCCGACCGCGAGCGCCAGGGCCGCCGCGTTGTTGTTCGTGACGAGCGCGTCCTCGGCGCCGGTCAGCGCGATCGAGGTGGTCCTCGGCCGTCCGGAACCGGGCGCCGCGGCGCCCGGTCGTCGCGGTCGAACTCGAGCAGCGAGATAGGTCGCGGCAGCCGCGTCGCGGCGCTCGATCGCGACCTCCGCCGGCCACGGCGCCCGACCGAGGTTCGTGTGGAGGATGACGCCGGTCGCGTTGATGACCGTGGTCGGGCCGCGCCACGGGTCGCGAAGGCGTCGAGGCGCGCGACGGCGTCGTCGGCGAGGGCGTCGACCGGCCGCGGCGTCGTCGCCGGCGGCGAGCCGCGCGCGTTCGTCGTCGACCACGACCCGCGCGACGCCGCGAGCGCCGTCGGGATCGCGCCGGCGGTCGCCGTCGCGGCGCACGGACCGCGGCCAGGACGCGCTCGACGCTCGGGGGTCGCGGTCGCTCGGTCGGCTCGGACGTCATCGGGCCTCCGTGGCGGGAACGCGTGGGAGTCGAACCCACCGCGCCGCGCCGAGCGCCGCGCCACTGGTTTTGAAGACCAGGGGACCCACCGGGACCCGACCGCTCCCGTCGCGATGGTAGCCGCTGGGTCATCGGGCCGCGCGCGGCTCGCGCCTATCATCGGCGATGACGACGCTCGAAGCCCCCGCCGAGCCCGCTCCGCCTCACCGAGCTGACCGACTGCGGCGGCTGTGCCGCGAAGCTCGGGGCCGACCTGCTCGCCGACGCGCTGGCCGGGCTCGGCGCCGAGGCCGCGGCCGGCGCCCGACGCGCCCTGATCGCCGGGCTGAACCCGCCCGACGACGCCGCCGCCTACCGCGTCAGCGACGACCTGGCGATCATCGGCACGCTCGACTTCTTCCCGCCGCTCGTCGACGACCCGCGGACGTTCGGCGAGATCGCCGCGGCCAACGCCCTGTCCGACGTCTTCGCGATGGGCGGCCGGGTGCTGTTCGCGCTGTCGATCGCGGCCTTCCCCGAGGACCTGCCGCGGGACGTCCTGGCCGAGATCTTCGCGGGCGCCTCGTCCAAGGTCCGCGAGGCCGGCGGCACGCTCGCCGGCGGCCACACGATCCGCGACCCGGAGCCGAAGTACGGCCTGGCGGTCATCGGCGCGGCGCACCCCGACCGGCTGCTGCGCAAGGGCGGCGCCCGCCCGGGCGACGGGCTCCTGCTGACCAAGCGGCTCGGGACCGGCGTGCTCGTCTCCGGCTCCCGGCAGGGCCGGACCGCGCCGGAGCGACCTCGGCGGCGGCGATCGACCAGATGCGTACGCTCAACCGGGCCGCGTCCGAGGTGCTCGTCGCGGCCGGGATCGCCGGCGGCGACCGACGTGACCGGCTTCGGCCTGCTCGGCCACGGCCTCGAGATGGCCCGCGCCTCCGGCACGCGGTTCGTCTTCGAGGCGACGCGCCTTGCCGGCCCTCGACGGGCGCGCTCGACCTCGCCGCGGCCGGCGTCGAGACCGGCGGCGCCGCCCACAACCGGCGGTTCGTCCGGCCGTCGCTGACCGTCGCGCGACGGGGTCGCCCGCGGAGCTCGTGACGCTCGCCCACGACCCGCAGACCTCGGGCGGCCTGCTGGCGGCCGTCGCCGCGGACCGGGTCGCCGTGGTCGAGGCGGCGCTCGACGACGCCGGCGTCGAGCACTGGTGGGTCGGCCGCGTCGAGGCCGGCGAGCCCGCGGTCGCGCTGGCATAGTCGAGACGCCGCCCGATGGAGATCGCGCCCGGGATCCAGACGGCTGGGGACGGGGATCGTCAACGTCTACCTCATCGAGGAAACGGGCTCGATCACGATCGTCGACGCCGGCCTGCCCGGCTACTGGGGCGATCTCGCGAAGGAACTCGCGGCCATCGGCCGCACCATCGAGGACGTCCGTGCGGTCGTGCTCACCCACGCTCACACCGATCACATCGGCTTCGCCGAGCGCATCCGGCGCGAGCGGGACGTCCCGATCCGTGTCCACGAAGCCGACGCCGCGCTCGCCCGAGGCGAGGTCAAGCAGAAGAACGAGGGCGGTGGCAGATCCGGCTCGGGCCGGTCATCTCCTTCCTCGTCTTCGGGATCCGGCAAGGGCTATCTCGGCATCAAGCACATCGCCGAGGTGTCCACGTTCGGTGACCGGCGCGACGCTGGACGTCCCGGGCACGCCTCGCGTGATCCACGTCCCGGGCCACACCGCGGGAAGCGTGGCGCTCCACCTCCCGGGGCATGACGCGATCCTCGTGGGCGACGCGTTCGTGACGCTGAACGTCATGAGTGGCGCGACCGGGCCCCAGCTCTTCCCGAACTTCAATGCCGACAATCGCCAGGCGTTCGAGTCGCTGCGGCGCTTCGACGACGTGGAGGCTGGTCGGCGTGCTGCCCGGTCATGGCCTCCCCTGGACCGGCGGCCTCGCGGAGGCGCTCCGCCTCGTCCGCGCCGGTGGGCCACCGTCCTGAGGCAGGGTCGCCGCGCTACACTCGGGCGGTCGTCATCCGCAGGAGGCCACCGAGTGGCGAAGCCCTACGTGCGACTGACCCAGCCCCTCGTCCGCGACACGAAGGGCGGCGAGCTCCGATCCCGCGACCTGGGACGAGGCGCTCGACCGGACCGTCGCCGGGTTCATGGCCGCGAAGGCGGCCCACGGCCCGACGACCTTCGGCACCTTCAGCTGCTCGAAGGCGACCAACGAGGTCAACTTCGCGGCTCAGAAGTTCAGCCGGACGGTCCTGGGCAGCAACAACATCGACAGCTGCAACCGCACCTGACACGCCCCGAGCGTCGCCGGTCTGGCGACCGTGTTCGGTGCCGGTGGCGGCACAAGTTCATACCGTGAGGTCGAAGACACGGACCTGATCGTCCTGTGGGGCAGCAACGCCCGCGAGACGCATCCGATCTTCTTCCACCACCTGCTCAAGGGCGTCCGCAACGGCGCGCGGCTCTACGCCGTCGACCCGCGCCGGACGTCGTCCGCCGAGTGGGCCGATGTCTGGCTCGGCCTCGACGTCGGCAGTCGACATCGCGCTGGCCAACGCCGTCGCGCGCGAGATCATCGCCGCCGGGCTCGAGCACCGCGAGTTCATCGAGCGCGCGACCGACGGCTTCGAGGCCTACAAGGCCAAGGTCGAGTCGTACACGCTCGAGTACGCCGAGCGCGAGACCGGCGTCCCGGCCGAGGCCATCCGCGAGCTGGCGCACGCGTTCGCGACGGCGCCGCGCGCGATGATCTGCTGGACGCTCGGCATCACCGAGCACCACAACGCGGTCGACAACGTCCTCGCGCTGATCACCCTCGTGCTGCTGACCGGCCACGTCGGTCGGTACGGCAGCGGCGTCAACCCGCTCCGTGGCCAGAACAACGTCCAGGGCGGCGGCGACATGGGCGCGCTCCCGGACCGCCTGCCCGGCTTCCAGCACGTCGAGAACGACGCGCTGCGCGCGAAGTTCGACGCGGCGTGGGGCGTCGCCGTGCCGCCGAAGCGCGGCTGGCACCTGTCGGGCATGTTCGACGCGATGGAGCGCGGCGACCTGACCGCGGTCTACTGCATCGGCGAGAACCCGGTCCAGTCCGAGGCCGACCAGAAACGGGCGATCGGGCTGCTCGCAGGGCCTCGACTTCCTGGTCGTCCAGGACCTGTTCCTGACGAAGACCGCCGAGCTGGCCGACGTCGTCCTGCCGGCGACCGCGGCCTGGGCCGAGGCCGAGGGCACGGTCACCAACTCGGAACGGCGCGTCCAGCGCGTGCGCGGCGGCCGTCGCCCCGCCGGAGGGCGCCCGCGACGACCTCGCGATCATCTTCGACCTCGCGAACCGGATGGGCGGCGAGCTGGGGCGACGCCGACGCCGAGACGCGTCTGGGACGAGGTCCGCCGCCTCTCGCCGGTCCACGCCGGCATGAGCTACGCGCGGCTCGAGGAACTGGGCGGGCTCCAGTGGCCGTGCTACGACGAGACCCACCCGGGCGAGCTGTTCCTCCACTCGCGGCTCTGGGAGGACCCGGTGCCGGGCAACCGCGTGCCGTTCGTGCCGGTCGACCACGACCCGCCGGTCGACAAGCTCGACGCCGACTTCCCGATCCGGCTGACGACCGGCCGCCGCCTCGACTCGTACAACACGGGCGTCCAGACCGCCGGCTACACCTCGCCGCTGCGACGCGGCGAGTCGCTCGACATGTCAGCCCGAGGACGCCGAGGCCTACGGCCTGATCGACGGCGAGACGCGTCCGGGTCGTGTCGCGCCGCGGCCAGGTCGAGGTGCCCGATCCGGATCGACGAATCCCTGCGGCCCGGGCTCACGTTCATGACCCTGCACTTCCAGGACGACGTCGCGGTCAACCTCCTGACGATCGACGCGACGGACCCGAAGTCCGGCACCGCCGAGTTCAAGGCCACGGCCATCCGGATCGAGAAGCTGCCTCAACCGGCGACGGTCTGACGCGGCCGGTGGCTACACTCCCCGAGAGGAGAACGCCGATGGCCACGACCGCACCCGCGCTCCAGGTCACGCGCGACCAATTCCACCTGGCCTGGGATCCCGCGATCCCGCCGATCGCGACGGTGCCCTCGGGCAGCGTGGTGACCTTCGACTGTCTCGATGCCAGTGGCGGGCAGATCACCGCGTCGTCGACCGTCGATGACCTCGCACGTCTCGACTTCTCACGGGTCGACCAGGTCAACGGCCCGGTCGCGGTCGACGGCGCCGAACCCGGCGACACGCTCCAGATCGACCTCCTGGAGTTTCAGCCCGCGGACTGGGGCTGGACCGCGGCCATCCCGGGCTTCGGCCTGCTGGCAGACGACTTCGCGGAACCCGCCCTGCGGATCACGCGGCTGCCGGCGATCGGTGAACGTGCCGAATTCCTGCCCGGGATCCGCCTGCCGATCATCCCGTTCTGTGGCGAGGTCGGGGTGGCGCCGATCGACGGGCCGCGCTCGACGATCCCGCCCGACGTCCACGGCGGCAACATGGACACCCGCCACCTCACCGCCGGAGCGACCTTGTTCCTGCCGGTCTTCCACGCCGGTGCGCGTCTCAGCGTCGGCGACGGCCATGCCGCCCAGGGCGATGGCGAGGTCTGCGGGACGGCCATCGAGACCCCGATGCACGCCACGCTCCGCCTGACGGTCCGCAAGGACCTGCACCTGACCGCGCCCGAATTCCTGACCGCGCCAGGCGACGCGGCCGAGCGACCCGTCGGCCGCCGGTATGCGACCGACGGGGTCGGCCCAGACCTGCGGATCGCGGCACAGGACGCCATCCGCCGGATGATCGACTGGCTCGGTCGCGAGCATGGCGTCGCGCCGATCGACGCTTACCTGCTGTGCAGCGTCGCGGTCGACCTTCGAATCAGCGAGATCGTGGACATGCCGAATGTCATCGTCACGGCCCACTGCCCGCTGTCGATCTTCGAGTAGCCCGATTCGTGGAGGCTAGGCCTCCCCCCTGAGCTCGCCGATGCGAGCAACAGCGTCCGGGTTCCGCGAGCGCAGCCAGAAGTACAGCACGACCCCGAGGATCATCCAGATCGCCACCAGCGGCGGTACGTAGCTGTACGGCTCGGTCAGCGCGGGGACCTCGACATCCAGGATCGGGATGGTCAGCCCGCCAAGCACCGACAGGAACGCCGGGATCATCAGCAATACGCCGAGGATCGGCACGATGAGGTGCTTGAGCACGTTGAATTCGTCCCGCCGCTCGCCGAGGTAGAAGCCGATCGCCGCCACGTTGACCGCGATGTACATCCCTGCGAACAGCAGTCCGAGGGCATAGCCGATGAACACGTACGTGGTCAGCGGACCACCGGTGCTCACGCCCTGGAACAGCAGGCCGAGGCCGACGGCCAACACGATCGCCAGGGCACCCTGGAAATGCACAGCGTTGACCGGCGTGCGGTGGACCGGGTGCACGGCCGCGAACCAGCCAGGCAGCAGCCGACCGCGACCGAGCGAGAAGATCGAGCGCGTCGACGCGATCGCACCGGCGTTCGCGTTCGCCAGCGAGCTGTTGATGATCGCGAACGTGACGAGCAGGCTGCCGATGCCGGGCAGTACGTCTTCGGCCATGCCGCCCCACGGATTGCCATCGGCGAAGCCGAGGAAGTCGGCCTGCATCCTGTCCGGCCCGAAGTACACCGTCGCGGCGTAGTAGCAGAAGATGTAGAACAGTCCGATCAGGAGCGCCGACAGGACGACCGCACGCGGGATGGTCCGCTTCGGTTCCCGGGTCTCCTCACCCAATGGCGCCGCGGCCTCGAACCCGACGAACGCCAGCAGGCAGAAGACCATGCCCTGGAACGCCGGCAGGTAATCCCCGTTGGCCGGGATGAAGACCGAGGTGTCGATGGCGGTATCGGCGTTCGCGACCAGCAACACCGCGACGACCAGGAAGATGGAGATCTCGATCACGCCGAGGACGACGCCGGTCCGGGTCGATAACGTGATGCCGCGGTAGATGAGGAACCACACGACCAGGCCGCACAGGACGGCCAGCGGTAGCCACAGCATGTCGTTCTCGAACCCGGTGATCTCGGTGATGAAGGCCGCGCCGAACAGCCCGAACGATGCGTACAAGGCAGCCGGAACGATGGGCTCGGCGAGCGTGAAGGCCCAAGCCATGAGCCAACCGACGAACGATCCGAGTCCCCGGCTGACATAGGTGTACATGCCCCCGGCCGATGGCAGGTGGCGCGCGAGCTGACCCATCGAGTAGGCCGTGAAGAGGGCCGCGATCAGCGCGAAGACCACCGCGAGCGGCGTGATCCCACCGGCCAGCGTCGTCGCAAACCCGATGGAGAGGGCCGTGGCGACCGCCGGCGCCATGTGCGTGATCGATTGGAACAGGACCTCGGTGAGCCCGATCGCTCCACGTTCGAGTCCGGGCTCGGCCGAATCCGCAGCGCCGTACGAGGCAGCCATCCCTTCGCCCTCCGCTCGCGTCGCCGGCGACGGTGCCTTCGCCGCCGTAGCGCACGAGTGGTTGCATCCTAGGCCGACCGTCAACCTCACGATCGGCCGTCCGACACATCCCGCCCGCAACCCGGCGTCGTGAATGTTCTCCCGTGGCTACACTCGGAACGTGGACCTGCACGTCATCGGGCCGCTCGCGTCGCCCGCGGAACGCGCGGCCGTGGACGCCGTCCTCGGACCCGCGACGTCGCGGTGGGTCGGTGGTGGACGCGACATCGCGAGTGACGGCCACGCGTCGCAGGGCGGCCATGCGGCCCGCGCCCGGCGCGACCTGCTGCTGCCCGTCCTCCATGCCGTGCAGGGCCGGATCGGGTGGATCAGCCAGCCGGCGATCAACTACATCGCCAAACGGCTCGCCGTACCGCCGGCCGAGGCCTACGGCGTGGCCACGTTCTACGCGCTGTACGCGACCAAGCCCAGGCCGCCGGTCGTGGCCCATGTCTGCGATGACATCGCCTGCCGGCTCGCCGGCGCCGAGGAGATCTGCGCCGACCTGACCCGGGCGCTCGGCGAGGCCGGGTGCCGCGCTGGATGACGGCCGGACGACCTGGCTGCGATCGCCGTGCCTCGGCCTATGTGACCTCGCGCCGGCCGCGCTGTTCACCACGGCCGGCGAGGTGGCACGGAACGTCACCGCCGCACCCGTCGATGCGGCCGGGATCGTGTCGAGGCTGGGCGCGAGCGCCGTCGCGGAGCGGGCGTCGCCGTCACCGCCCCAGCCGCGCGACGGGTTGCTGCGGCTCCTGCGGCGCGTCGGCGTCGTCGATCCGATGTCGCAGCCCGCGTACCGGGAGCACGGCGGCTACCGTGGGCTTCTCCGTGCCCTGGAGATCGGCCCGGAGGCCGTCATCGCCGAGATCACCGCTTCTGGACTGGTCGGGCGTGGTGGCGCGGCCTTCCCGACCGGACGCAAGTGGGCCGCAGTCGCATCGCAACCCGCCCAGCCACACTACGTCGTCTGTAACGCCGACGAGTCGGAGCCGGGCACGTTCAAGGATCGCGTGCTCCTCGAAGGCGACCCGTTTGCGGTCGTCGAGGCGATGACCATCGCCGGCTTCGCGACCGGGTCCCAGCAGGGCTACATCTACCTTCGCGGTGAGTACCCGGAGGCCGAGACCAGGATCGCCAACGCGATCGCCGACGCGCGCCATCGGGGCACGCTCGGACCGCACGTCCTGGGCACGGCATTCGCGTTCGACATCGAGCTCCGGCGCGGCGCCGGCGCCTACATCTGCGGCGAGGAGACCGCGCTGTTCGAGTCGATCGAGGGCAAGCGCGGCGAGCCCCGCAACAAGCCCCCGTTCCCGGTCGAGGTCGGGCTGTTCGGCAAGCCGACCGTGGTCAACAACGTCGAGACGCTGGCCAATGTGCCGCTCATCCTGGAGATGGGCGGCGAGGCCTACGCGGCCATCGGCGCGGGCGGCCTCTCGACCGGCCCGAAGCTCTTCTGCCTGTCCGGGCATGTGGCCCAGCCGGGCACGTACGAGGTCGAGTTCGGAGCCACGCTGCGCGACCTGATCGATCTGGCCGGCGGCGTGCCCGGTGGCCGCGAGATCCGGACGATCCTGCTCGGCGGCGCGGCGGGCGTGTTCGTCGGGCCCGAGGTCATCGATACGCCACTGACGTTCGAAGCGACGCGGGCGATCGGCGCGACGCTCGGTTCCGGCGTCGTCATGGTCTTCGATGAGACCGCCGACCTGGTCGACACGCTCCGCCGCATCGCCCAGTTCTTCCGCGATGAGTCCTGCGGCCAATGCGTTCCGTGCCGGGTGGGGACCGTCCGGCAGGAGGAACTGCTGGCGCGGCTCGCGGCGGGGTCGCGCGTGCGGCCACGCGACGAGGAGCTGGTACTCCTGCGCGAGATCGGGCAGGTGATGCGCGACGCGTCGATCTGCGGTCTCGGCCAGACGGCGTCGTCGGCCATCGAATTGGCGCTCCGCCAGCCGGACCTGGTGGCGCTGTGACCCATCCCGCTCGTCGCGAGGAGGCCTCCGGCCCACTTTCGGCGATCCTGCTGACGCCGCCCGCTCGCGCATCGAAGCCGCCGTCGGCGCCACCGGTCGAGGCGCCACCGTCGGTCGAGCTGACCATCGACGGGGCGAGCGTGACGGTCCCGGCCGGCACGACGATCCTGGGCGCCTGCCGCCAGCAGGGCGTCGATACCCCGACTCTCTGTTACGCCGACAACCTGACCCCGGTCAATGTCTGTCGCGTGTGCGTCGTCGAGGTGACCGGGTCGCGCGTACTTGTGCCCGCATGCTCGCGGGTCGTCGAGGCGGGGATGGAGGTCCAGACGGACTCCGACCGGGTTCGCCTGTCGCGGAAGCTGGTCCTCGAGTTCCTCGGCTCGTCGGTCGATGTGTCATTGACCGGCCCGGCCGTGCCCGACGGCACGATCGCGTCGTATGCGGAGCGCTACGCGGCCGACGCCACGCGGTTCGGTCCACCGGCCGCTCCGGCCGAGGCAGGCGAGCGCGACGCTCATGAGCCTGGCCACCACCACGCGCCGTCCGGCGATGCGACGGCCGCCACGGTCGCGCAGCCGACCAAGATCGACAACGACCTGTACGTCCGCGACTACTCGAAATGCATCCTCTGCTACAAGTGCGTCGAGGCGTGCGGCGAGGACGCCCAGAACACGTTCGCGATCGCGGTCGCCGGGCGGGGCTTCGATGCCCGGATCTCCACGGAGCAGGCCGTCCCGCTCCCGCAGTCGGCGTGCGTGTACTGCGGCAACTGCATCGGGGTCTGCCCGACCGGTGCGCTCATGGCCAAGCCCGAATACGACATGCGCGAGGCGGGGACCTGGGACCCATCGCAGCAGACCGTGACCGAGACGATCTGCCCGTACTGCGGCGTCGGCTGCGCGGTCGAGCTCCACGTCCAGGACGACAAGATCCTCAAGGTCACCTCGCCGCTCGATTCGACCGTCACCGACGGTCACCTCTGCATCAAGGGCCGCTTCGGCTTCGAGTTCGTCAACGAGCGCCCGCCGAAACGCGACCGCGGCGGGTCGGCGCCCCCGGACCGGTGACGGCGTCCGAGACCCATCGACCGACCTCCGAGCGCCGATGGGCCGCCGCCGTGCTTGTCGGTGTCGTCGTCTCGTTCGCGGTCTACGTCGCGGGCGTCCTGTTCGTTCGGATCAGTCCGATCGCCGCACTGCCTCTCGGCGTGGCCCTCGGAGCCATCGTCGCGGGCCGCGTGGCCAGGGCCGACGGAGCCCGACAGTGGATCACGCTCGGGATCGTGACCGCGGTCGCCTCGTTCGTCACGACCGCGGCTGTCGTGGCCCTCCTGCTGTCCTGGGCATTCCGCTAGCGATCATCGGTCGCCACGATCGCCGTTGACACGTACCGTGAGCGCTTGTATAACGAACACGTGCTGGCGATAGACGGCCATCGATCAGAGTGCCGGCCGGGACGAGGAGGATGGACCATGGCTGAGCAGAGTCTGTACGACCGGCTCGGCGGCGCATTCGCGATCGCAGCCGTCGTCGACCATTTCAGCGAAGCGGTCGTCAAGAACCCGATCGTGGGTCAGTCGTCGCAGAATCCAGCCCTTCGCGAGTGGCACACGAACAACCTCGCCAGACTGCCGGGCCTGAAGTTCATGCGCACCCTGTGGGTCTGCGCCGTTGCAGGAGGACCCTTCCAATACACGGCCACGGAGCCGGGCAGGACGCTCCTCGGCCTGGAGGAGGCGCATCGCGAGCTCAAGATCTCTCCCGAGGAATTCGACGAAGTCGCCGCCGAGCTCGGACGCACACTCGACGCCGTCAAGGTGCCGCAACAGGAAAAGGAGGAGGTCCTGGGGGCGTTCGCAGCGCACAAGGGCGAGGTGACCGAGGGACACCTCGCTACTGCCGGCGCTAGTCGCTGACCTCTGGCGCACCACGGGTCGTTTGAGCGCGGACGGCCGCCACCTAGCCCCAGCCGCTGAGGTCCCGCAGGTCGATCCGGGCGTCGTGGGCGTAGACGTTGAAGCCCTCGCCGCGCAGGAAGCCGACGAGGGTCACGCCGAGTCGCTCGGCCGTCTCGATGGCAAGGTCCGACGGCGCCGAGACGGCGCACACGATCGGGATCCCGGCCACGGCCGCTTTCTGGACGATCTCGAAACTGACCCGGCCCGACACCATGAGGATCCGGTCGTGGAGCGGCATCGCCCCGGCCAGGACCTGCGAGCCCACGAGCTTGTCGAGGGCGTTGTGGCGCCCGACATCCTCGCGGATCGCGATCAGCTCGCCGGTCGGAGTGAACAACCCGGCAGCATGGAGGCCGCCGGTCTCGTCGAACGCCTTCTGCGCCGTCCGGAGCAGGTCGGGCAGCGCGAGGATCACGGATCGCGAGACCACGGGCCCGTCGGGCAAGGGGTCGCAGCGGAGGGCGATCTCGTCGATGGATGCCTTGCCGCAGATGCCGCACGAGGCGGTCGCGATGAAGTGGCGTTCGGCGACCTTCGAGTCGTCGAACGGCCGCGACAGGCGGACCAGGATCGTGTCATCCGGCTGACTCAACGACGCTGGGTCGCCGCCCGCGGTGGAGATCACCTCCGGGCCGTCGATGAGCCCCTCGGTCCGCAGGAAGCCGACGGCGAGCTCGTCCTCGAAGCCCGGTGTCCGCATGGTCACCGCGACCGCTACCGGCTGCTGTTGCGGACCGGCCGCGCGGATCTCCAGGGGCGCCTCACCGACCACCCGGTCGTCGCGGATCTCGAGCGACTTCCCGCGAACCGCGACGATCCGCCGGCTCGTGACGTGCCGGATGGGGACCACTGGTTCGTCGGTCATCGACACGAGGTGTCCTCAAGCGCCCGGCCGAATGCCGCCAGCGCGTCGCTCGCCGCGTTCGCGGCCTCCAACGCCCGGCCGAAAGCGGCCAGCGAATCGAGCCCCTTGTCGGCGTTCGACCACGTGATGAATCGGTCGGCCGCCGTCCCGTAGGCCGCGAGCATGGCGTTCGCCGCGTCGTGCGCATCCGCGTAACACGCTGCCGGCGGATGCTCGCGCAGCCAGTCCCGCTCGGAATCGACGAACGCGAGGATCTCGACGGACGAGGTGCGGACGGCGTCGCGGTCCTGGTCCTCGATGCCGGCGACCAGCGCGCGGTTGAGCCCCTCGACGGCCGACCGGTCGTCGTTCGCGCGCAGGAGGAACTCGGCGTACGCGAGACGGGGATCGCCGGTGGCTCGGGCCTTGGTCGTTGGTTGGGGCGTCGGAGTCGGTGTCGGGGCGGGCGTTGCCTCAGGGGTCGCGAGCGTCGCGGTCGCGCTCGGCTCGACCGTCCTGGGCGTTCCGCTCGCGGCCTGCCCGATCGACGCGGCGACGCTCGGCTCGGATGAGGGGAGGGCGGCGCCGGCACGTCGCGTGGTTGCCGCCGCGAGGACCCCGATCACGATCACTGCTGCGACGAGGACGCCGCCGACCACCGCTCGCCGTCGATCAACCATGCCCACGAGTGTACGGGCCGATGACGTTCAGGCGGTTCGACGCCCATCATGGGTGGCATCATGGCGCCCCGATCCGCCCTTTCGTCGATCGAACGCGGATTCCTTGCCTCAGCGCGGCGGGCCGTGCTGGCGACCATCGCCGCGGACGGGCGGCCGCGGCTCGTCCCGATCTGCTTCGTCCTCGATCCATCGCGCCCGATCGTCTACTCGCCCCTCGACGACAAGCCGAAGGACGTCGACGACGTGCGCCAGCTCGCGCGGGTCCGGGACATCCTCGCCCGGCCGGACGTCACGGTCCTGGTCGATCGCTGGGACGAGGACTGGACCCGACTCGCTTGGCTCCGGCTCGGCGGACCCGCCAGCCTCCTCGAGCCGCCCCAGGCGACCGACCACGCCCGCGTCCTCGCCGACTTGCGCGAAAAGTATCCGCCATACGTCGCCCATGACCTGGAGTCGAGACCCGTCATCCGCGTCGCCATCGAGCGAGTGACCAGCTGGGGAGCGATCGAGGAGCGTGACCTGATCTGAATGGGGATGATCGGGCGGTCATTGTCGGGCGGCTGACGGGGTCCAGCGGTTCGGGCCTTCCTCGACGGTGACGCCCAAGTGATCGAGCAGATGCTCCGACGACGCCGCGATCTCTGCGATGGCCGCCTCGAATGCGTCGTGGTTGCGAGCACTCGGCTCGCGATAGCCGCTGATCTTGCGGACGAACTGGCGGGCGGCGGCCTCCAGTTCACCGGTCGTGGCTGCGGTCTCGGCACGACGGAGGGTCTTGATGCTTCGGCACATACCCATACGGTACGACGACAGAGGGATCGGCGGGTATCCTCGAGCCGTGACCGACCAGGCTGCCGAGGTGATCGCCGCGCTCGGGCTGCAAGCACATCCGGAAGGAGGCTGGTTCGCCGAGACGTGGCGCGCGGCGCCGGTCGAGGGCGCGAGGCCCGCCAGCAGCGCCATCGTCTACCTGCTCGCTGCGGGCGAGCGATCGCACTGGCATCGCGTCGATGCCGACGAGATCTGGCAGTTCGCGGCCGGCGAGCCGCTGGCGCTCCGGGTCTGGGCAGAGGGCGAACCGGCTGTGACCGTCCATCGGATCGGGGCGGATGTGCTTGCGGCCGACCGCCCACAGGTCGTGGTCCCGGCCGGCGTCTGGCAGGCCGCGAGACCGCTCGGTGCCTGGACGCTGGTCGGCTGCATCGTCGCGCCGGCGTTCGAATTCGATGGCTTCGAGCTCGCCCCGCCCGATTGGGAGCCGCCGGTCTGATGGCACGCGGGGACAAGCCGCCGCTGACGCTCCGCCAGCTCAATCGCACGACGCTCGCACGTCAGGGACTCCTCGACCGGCTGAGCGGCAGCGTCCCGGAGGCGATCGCGAGCCTTGCCGGACTCCAGGCGCAGCACGCGAACTCGCCGTACATCGCGTTGTGGTCCCGTCTCACGGGACTTCGCGATCGACGACCTGCAGGGAGCGCTCGACGATCGGTCCGTGGTCAAGGCGACGCTCATGCGCTCGACGCTGCACCTCGTGGCCGCCATGGACTACGCGGCGTTCGAGGCCGCGGCGCGCGGGCGACGAGCCGAGGTATGGGCACCGACCGTCCGGCGAGCCGGGATCGACGACGCTGCGCTCCACGAGCGGGTGCTCGCGCTACGCGCAGGAGCCGCGGACCGCTCGCCGAACTGGAGACATTCGCGCGACGAAGCGGCGATGCAGTCTGCCGGATCCTCCCTCGCCGATCATGCCCCCGGCGGCGTCGCACGGGTCGCCTTCCGGATCGCGAGTGCCCGCGGCGGCCTCGTCCACGTTCCGCCGAGCGGACACTGGCGCTCTCACGGCAAGGCCCGCTACGTGGCCGCCCGGACCTGGCTCTCGGACGGCGCGATGCCGGACGAGGACGCGGCTCTCGATGAATCCGTCGTTCGATATCTGCGCGCATACGGTCCGGCATCGGTGGCGGACTTCGGGCAGTGGTTCGGCCAACGTCGGGTCAGTACGAAGGCGGCCGTCGACCGACTCGGCGATCGACTCGTCCGCCTTCGCGGCGATGACGGGCGGGAGCTCCTGGACCTCGCCGAGCTCGAGGTCATGAACGGCGACGAGGCGGCGCCGACCCGGTTCCTCGCTCGATGGGACAGCCTGTTGGTCGGCTACGACGGTCGGCAGCGGATCATCGCGGACGAGTACCGGCCGGCGGTCTACAAGAAGAACGCCGACATCCTCGCGACGTTTCTCGTCGACGGGTTCGTCGCCGGAACGTGGGCCTCGGAGGTCGCCAAGGGCGTCGCCACGATCGACCTCCAGCCGGTCCGGTCGATCTCGCGCCGCGGAACGGCGGAGCCTGACCGACGAGGCCGAACGGCTCATCCGCTTCATCGAACCCGGAGCCGACCGCCACGAGGTGCGCTGGACCGAGGCCTGACGCTCGGTCAGCCGCCTTCGCGCATCCCCCACGGCGATCCGTACGCCGTCAGGAGGTCCAGGAACGGCACGGCATCGAAGGCCTCGGGGCCCAGCACGCCGGTCCCGGCCCACGTCCCGGCAGCCAACAGCTCCAGGGCCACGACCGGGTTGATCGCCGTCTGCCAGACGACCGCCTGGGATCCGTATTCGCGCATCGACCACTCGTTGTCGACGACGTGGTAGAGATAAACCGGATCGTGGCCGGCCGTCCGCCCCGGTGCCGGTCACCCAGGTCCCGGCGCAGGTCTTGCCGTGCATCCGGTCGCCGAGCGTCGCCGGGTCGGGAAGCGCGGCGGCCACGACATCACGTGGCGAGACCTCGGCGCCACCGACGCGCAGCTTGTCGGTCTTGTCGAGACCGAGCTTGTGCAGGACCTGGAGGACGTTGATGAACTCGTCGCCGAGGCCGTACTTGAACGTCACTCGTCGGGCGTTGACCCAGCGCGGGATGAGGAGGACCTCCTCGTGCTCCACGTTGACGCACTCGACCGGGCCGATCCCCTCGGGGAAATCGAAGGTCTCGGGCTCGCTGAACGGCGGCGTCGTGAACCAGCCACGGTCGCGTTCCCAGACGACGGGCGGGTTGAGGCACTCCTCGATCGTCGTCCAGATGGAGAACGACGGCGCGAAGTCGTAGCCGTCGACGACGAGGTTCGCCCCGTCGCGCACGCCGACCTCGTCGATCTCGCTGAACAGGTGGTCGGCCGCGTAGCGGGCGAAGACGTCCGATAGGCCGGGCTCGACGCCGATGCCGACGAGGGCCAGCCGACCGGCGGCCGTCCAGGCGTCGGCCTTGGCGAACTGCTCGTCCCCGAGCTTCACGCCCGGCTCCTCGTGGGGTTTGCCTGGGTGCGGATGCGACAGCGACATCGCCATGTCGAGGTAGTCGGCGCCGGCCGCGAACGCACCGTCGAAGATCGGCATGACGAAGCGCGGGTCGACCGCGTTCAGGACGTGGGTGATCCGATGCTCGCGGGCGAGGGCCGCGACATCGTCGGCCTTCGAGGCATCGACGCGGGCGGCGGTGAACCGGGCGTCGCCGCCGAGCTTGGCAACGGTTCGCTCGGCACGGGCCGAGTCGTAATCGGCGACGACGACGTGCTCGAAGAAGTCGCGACGAGCAGCGATCGGGACGACCGAGCTGCCGACGCCGCCAGCACCGACGACGAGGATCCGCATGTCACGTGCCTCCGATCCATGGCGACGAGGCGCAAGTGTGCACGTTGCGTCGGGGCGCGATCAGCCCCCCCTCGCGTATCGCCACTCGATGACGCCGGTGTGGCAATGGTTCAGCTTGTCGCACAGGCCGGCCGCGAGATCCCAGGTGCGACCGCGCACGAACGGCCCGCGGTCGACGACCGGGGCGATGACCACGAGACCATTCTCAGGATTGCGGAACTCGATGAGCGTGCCGCACGGCAGCGTCCGATGCGCCACCCCGACCGTTCGTCGGGTCAGCGTCCCGCCGCACGCCATGCCGTTGCCGTACAGGCCCGGGCCGTACCACGACACGTTGTCGTCGTACCGCCACGGATTCCGGTGCACCGTCGTCGCCTCGTTCGTGGGCAGGGCAACGCCCGACCGAGCCTGTGGCGGCTCCGCTTGCTGGGCCGGCTCGAACACGGTCGAGCTCGGATCCAGGGTCCCATCGGAACGGGCCCCCGGATCGAGGGTTTCGGTCGTCATCGCCGTCCCGCGGACAGCAGCCGCCATCTCCGCTTGTTGGAAGAGATCGACGTCCGGCTGATCGAACGGGCTGGGGACCCGCGACCCGGCCGGACCGGGGAGAGCGACGGTGGCAAGCAGGGCGATGAGCGCCACGCTCGCGACGACCCTGGGGTGTCGCACGTCTAGACAACCGTAGCATCGACGGCCTCAGGGCGCCTTTCGCGTCGGGCTGCGAGGCCTTGCGAAACCGTGACAGACTGCACCTGTGCCCACCGGAACCTACCCATTTGAGGGGCCGTTCGACCTCGCCCTGACCCTCGGGCCCTTGCGCCGGGGCGCCGGTGATCCGACGCTTCGCCTGGGGCTGGGCCGCGCGTGGCGAGCCACGCGGAACGCTGACGGTCCGGCCACCCTCGCGCTGACGCAGGCGAGTGATCACGTGCGCGCGGAGGCCTGGGGACCCGGCGCCGAACGCGCCCTCGCAGCGGTCCCGACGCTCCTCGGCCTCGACAGGGTCCCGGTCGCGGTGGACGACCACCACCGCCTTGTCCGTGAGCTTGGCCGACGGTTCCGAGCCGTCCGTCCGATCCAATCCGGAGCCGTCATGGAGGCCCTCGTCCCGGCCATCCTTGAACAGAAGGTCACCGGTGACGTGGCGCGCCGTGCGTGGCGGACCCTGATCGCGACGCACGGCGAACCGGCACCCGGACCACCGGCGTTCCGGCTCCGGCTGCCCCCGACCTCGGCGGTCCTCGCCGCGCTCCCCTACTACGCGTACCACCCATTCGGGGTGGAACGACGGCGCGCGGACCTCATCCGGCGGGTCGCCGGCCGCTCGGCCTGGTACGAGGCCATCACGGAGCTGCCGATCGAGCGGGCGCACGCGCGGCTCACGTCGGTGCCGGGCATCGGGCCCTGGACGGCTGCCGAGGTGGCGGTCCGGGCGCTGGGCGACCCGGATGCCGTGAGCGTCGGCGACTTCCACCTGCCGAACCTCGTCGCGTGGGCCCTGGCACGCGAGCCGCGTGGCGACGACGCCAGGATGCTGGAGCTGTTGGAACCGTGGCGAGGCGAGCGGGCGAGGGTCGTCCGGCTGCTGGAACTGAGCGGCATCCAGGCGCCGCGCTACGGTCCTCGGCTCACCCCACGCCGGATCGAGAACGACTGACGGATCGTGCCACGCGGGTACACTCCCCGTTCGAGAGCACGGAGCACGATCACGAGCGTCGCCACCGATCCAGCCAGATCCGCCACCTCGGGGACCGCGAGCCCAGCCGCGTCGGCATCGCCGTTCACCCGGGCGACCCGCCTCGCCCGCCTGACGGACCTGCTACGTGAGCGGATCGTCGTCATGGACGGGGCGATGGGCACCCTCATCCAGAGCTACGACCTCGTCGAGGCCGACTACCGCGCGGACCGGTTCAAGGACCACCCGCGCGACCTGCGCGGCGACAGCGACCTGCTCTCGCTCGTCCGTCCGGACATCGTCCTCGCGATCCACAGCGCCTACCTAGATGCTGGAGCCGACATCATCGAGACGAACACCTTCACCGCGACACGCATCGCCCAGGCGGACTACGGGCTGGGCGAGGTCGTCCGCGAGATGAACAGCGAGGCCGCGCGCCTGGCCCGTCAGGCCGCCGATGCCGCGGAAGCCGCCGACCCGGGTCGACCGCGGTTCGTGATGGGCGCGCTTGGCCCGACGAACCGGACTGCGTCGATCTCTCCCAAGGCCGAGGATCCGGGCGCCCGCAACGTGACCTTCGATGAACTGGCCGAGGCCTACCAGGAGGCGGCCGAGGGGCTCATCGCCGGCGGCGCGGACCTGCTCGTGATCGAGACGATCTTTGACACGCTCAACGCCAAGGCCGCGATCTTCGGGGTCGAGGCCGCCTACGACGCAGCCGGCGATCGCATCCCGCTGGTCATCTCCGGGACGATCACCGACGCCTCAGGCCGGACGCTCTCGGGCCAGACCGTGGAGGCGTTCTGGACCTCGGTCATGCACGCTCGGCCGATCGCCGTGGGGCTGAACTGCGCGCTCGGTGCGCGCCAGCTTCGGGGGCACATCGCCGACCTGTCACGGATCGCCGGCCTGCCCATCAGTGCGTACCCGAACGCGGGCCTGCCCAACGAGTTCGGCGGCTACGACGAGCAGCCCGACACCACGGCCCAGCTCCTCGGCCAGTACGCGCGCGACGGCCTCATCAACATCGCGGGCGGTTGCTGCGGGACGACGCCCGCCCACGTCCGGGCGATCGCCGAGGCCGTCGCGGGCGTCACACCGCGACCGATCCCCGTGGTGGAGCGCAAGACCCGGCTCTCGGGCCTCCAGGCCCTGACCATCCCACAGCCGGGCGGGGTGTTCGTCAACGTCGGCGAGCGGACCAACGTCACCGGCTCGCGTCAGTTCGCCAAGCTCATCCTCGAGGACCGCTACGACGAGGCCGTCGACGTCGCCCGACAACAGGTCGACGCGGGCGCCCAGCTGATCGACGTGAACATGGATGAGGCGATGCTGGATTCGGTCGCGGCCATGACCCGCTTCCTGAACCTCATCGCGTCCGAGCCGGACATCAGCACCGTGCCGGTGATGGTCGACTCGTCGAGGTGGGACGTCATCGAGGCCGGTCTCAAGTGCATCCAGGGCCGTGGCGTCGTGAACTCCATCTCGCTCAAGGAAGGCGAGGAGCCATTCCTCGAGCACGCCCGTCTGTGCCGGCGCTACGGCGCGGCCGTCGTCGTGATGGCCTTCGACGAGCAGGGCCAGGCCGATACCGCCGACCGCAAGGTCGCGATCGCCACACGCGCGTTCCGGCTCCTGACGGACGTCGTCGGCTTCGAACCAGAAGACGTCATCCTCGACCCGAACATCTTCGCGATCGGGACCGGCATCGAGGAGCACGCCCGCTACGCCATCGCCTATATCGAGGCGACGCGCCGCCTCAAGGCGAGTCTGCCGGGGGCGTTGGTGTCGGGCGGTGTCTCGAATGTCTCCTTCGCGTTCCGGGGCAACGACCCGATCCGCGAGGCCATCCATTCGGTCTTCCTCTACCACGCCATCTCGGCCGGCATGGACATGGGCATCGTCAACGCCGGTGCCCTCGCGATCTATGACGACATCGAGCCGGCGCTGCGGGACCTCGCCGAGGACGTGGTGCTGGACCGGCGTCCGGACGCCACGGAACGCCTCCTCGCCGTCGCGGACCAGTACGCCGGCGAGCGGGCGAACGCCGTCGGCCCCGGCGGCGACGCCCTCGCCTGGCGCGAGCTGCCGGTCAACGAACGACTGACCCACGCGCTCGTCGAAGGCCTCGACGCATTCATCGTCGAGGACACCGAAGAGGCACGGCAGGTCGCGACGCGCCCCATCGAGGTCATCGAAGGCCCGCTGATGGACGGCATGAATGTCGTCGGCGACCTGTTCGGCGCGGGCAAGATGTTCCTGCCCCAGGTGGTCAAGAGCGCTCGGGTCATGAAGAAGGCGGTGGCCCACCTGGTCCCGTTCATCGAGGCGGAGCGCCAGCCCGGCGCCGCCCGGACCAACGGCCGGATCGTGATGGCCACGGTCAAGGGCGACGTCCATGACATCGGCAAGAACATCGTCGGAGTGGTCCTCGCCTGCAACAACTACGAAGTCATCGATCTCGGCGTGATGGTGCCGGTCCAGCGCATCCTCGAGACCGCGCGGGAGGTCGACGCGGACCTCATCGGGCTCTCCGGCCTCATCACGCCGTCACTCGAGGAGATGCGGCACGTGGCGGGCGAGATGGAGCGCGAGGGCTTCGAGCTGCCGTTGCTCATCGGCGGCGCCACCACGTCACGGACACACACCGCGGTCAAGATCGAGCCGCAGTACCACGGGGCGGTGGTGCACGTCGCGGATGCGTCGCGAGCGGTCGGCGTCGCGGCGGCGCTCGTCGACGAGGACCGACGGGTGGCCTTTGCCGCTGGGATCCGGGAAGAGTACGAGACGCTCCGCCGCGAACGCGGCGCCCGCGAGGAGAAGATCGCCAGGCATCCCGTCGCCGAGGCGCGCCGCCAGCGGCTGGTCATCGACTGGACCGATGTCGTCCCGCCGCGGCCGACCTTCCTCGGCGTCAGGACCTTCGCCGACCACCCCCTCGAGGAACTCGTGGAACGGATCGACTGGACGCCGTTCTTCGCGACCTGGGAGCTCAACGGCCTCTATCCCGCGATCCTGACGCACCCCGTCCTCGGATCAGCGGCCCGCTCGCTCCACGATGACGCCAAGGTGCTCCTCGAGCGGATCGTGCGCGAGCGTCGCCTCCAGGCCCACGCGGTCGTCGGGTTCTGGCCGGCCAACAGCGTCGGCGACGACATCGAGCTCTACACGGACGAGACGCGGACGGGGCAGGTCGGCACGATCCACACGCTCCGCCAGCAGATGGTCAAGCCGCCGGGCCGCCCCAACCAGGCGCTCGCGGACTACACGGCCCCGCGCGAATCCGGCGTGATCGACTACGTCGGCGGCTTCGCCGTCACGGCCGGGCACGGGCTCGAGACCTTGGTCGCCGAGTTCAAGGACGCGCATGACGACTACTCGGCGATCCTCGCCAGCGCCCTCGCCGACCGGCTCGCCGAAGCGTTCGCGGAGCGTCTGCACGAGATGGTTCGGCGCGACCTGTGGGGCTATGCCGCAGACGAGTCGCTCACCAACGAGGACCTCATCGCCGAGCGCTATCAGGGCATCCGACCGGCGCCAGGCTACCCGGCCTGCCCGGACCACACCGAGAAGGGCCCGCTGTTCGATTGGCTCGAGGCGCGGCAGCGGGTCGGCATGAAGCTGACCGAATCCTTCGCCATGCTGCCCGGCTCATCGGTCAGTGGCTACTACTTCTGGCATCCACAAGCCGCGTACTTCGGACTGGGCCGGATCGGCCGCGACCAGCTCAAGGATTACGCACGACGCAAGGGGATGCCCGTCGAGGTGGCCGCCCGCTGGCTGGCTCCGAACCTCGCCGAGGATTGACCGCCGTGAACCGATTTCGACATTCCGTCGTATCGTGAAGGCATGAGGGCTGTGACCGTTCGCGCGCCGCGCCGCCTCGTGGTTGGCCTGCTCTCGGCCTCCCTGTTGCTCGCCGTGGCGCCAGCGTCACCGGCAGCCGCAGCCGCGCGTGGCTACACGCTCGATCTCGGGACTCGCGCCGACTTCGTGCCGCAGACGAATTTCGTCCAGTGCGTCGGGGCCAGCATGCAGATGATGCTGAACATGATCGAACCGGGTCGGGACCGCACGGCGCGGACCCAGCTGCGCCTCCAGAAGCTCGCTCGCGGACGGAGCGGCCCACGCCCAGACGGGTCGCGCCGACAAGGCGCGAGCGTGGTCGGTTGGGCATCGGGCCTGAAGACCGAAGGTGGCGGGCCGTACCGCCTGGCCGGTGCGAGCACGATCGGCGAGGCGATGAAGATCGCTGCGAAGGCGATGCGCCAGACCGGGCGGCCCGTCGGTTTGCTCATGTGGCACGGGCGTCATGCCTGGGTCATGAGCGGTTTCAAGGCGACGGCCGACCCATTCCTGACCGATGACTTCAAGGTCACCGCCGCCATCGTGGAGGATCCGCTCTATCCGTTCGGATCCGCGCAATGGGGCCCCAGCCCGCGGCCGGGTGCAGCGTTGAGCATGAAGACCCTCGGTCGACAGTTCGTGCCGCGACGGAAACGATCCAATTGGAACTTCAACCGGTGGGGGGCGAATCTGGCCGGCAAGTACGTCATGGTCGTGCCGTACGAGCTCGTCCGCGAGGTCGCCGACTACGCCGGCTTCGCCCCGATCCACCGCTAGCCGACGGGCACGCGTTCGCGGTACAGCTTGACCGCGTCGAGGAACCGGGCCAGCGCGTCAGGTGTGCTCGGATCCAGCGCGGCGATGACGTGATCCGCCCCGGCCTCGGCGTGCGCGGCCAGCCCCGCGGCGATCGCGTCGGCGTCGCCCGAGAGCGCCAGCCCGTCATCACCGGCCGTGGCAAGCTCGGGATAGCGGACGTTGACGCCGACCGTGATGGCCAGGCTGGTCGGGTCACGACCCACACGGAGGCACGCCTCGGCGAGCTCACCCCGGACGCGGGCCAGGCGCTCGTCCGGCAGCCCGAACCAGGCGAGGTTCCAGGCATCGGCGTGGCGCGCCGTCAGCTCGAGCATCCGCGGACGCTTGGCTGCGACGAGGATCGGCAGATCCGGGCGAGCGGCCGGACGCAGGACCGCGTCGCGCGCCTGGACATACGTGCCGTCGAGGTCCGCCCGGCCCGTCCGGATCAGGTCGCGGATGATCTCGAAGGCCTCGTCGAATCGGCCGACCCTGTGATCGGTCGGGAAGCCGAACGCCTCGTACTCCGGGTCATGCCAGCCCGCCCCGATCCCAAGGATCAGCCGGCCGCCACTGATGTGATCGAGGGTGGCCGCCATCTTGGCGAGCACGCCCGGGTTCCGGAACGCCGTGCACATGACGAGCGTCCCGAGCTCCACTCGCTCGGTCGCGTCGGCCACGGCGGCCAGGATCGTCCAGCACTCGTGCAGGCCGCTCTCTTCGCCGTCGAACCGGAACAGGAGATGGTCGTAGATCCAGAGCGAATTGAGACCGCCGGCCTCTGCGGCGACGGCCATCTCCCGGATGACCCGATAGGAGGGTGCGGTCCCGTCCGCCGCTTCCTCGATCGGCAGGACGATCCCGATCCGCATATCGCCGTCGATGCGGTAGCGGTCCGCTACTTGAGCGCCTCGGCCAGCGCCTGTTCGAGCTCGGGATCGAGGGTGGTCTGCACCAAGGTCCCGCCTTCGATCGGTCGCAGCGCGGCGATCACGGCATCGGCATGCTCACTGCTCAACAGCACGAACAGTGCGGACTGGCCCGCGTCGAGCTGCTTCGAGACGTCATCGACGAACGACTTGTCGATGTTATGGCCCAGGGAGTGACCCACCAGGGCTCCACCGATCGCGCCAGTGACGAGCCCGAGGAACGGGAAGAACACGAAGAAGATCGCGCCGAGCAGCGCTCCGACGGCCGCTCCCCCGACCGTCGCCTGGTCGATCGAGTTCTTGACTCGAGTCTTGCCGTCGGCCTCCTTGCGGACGATGGCGGCGTCATCGATGGCGGCGAGGTCGCTCTTCTTGAGGCGCCGCAGGGCCTCCATCGCCGAATTGGCGGTCTCAGCATCCGTGAACGTCGCCACGATCAGATCGCTCATGTCGTCCTCCGTTGTCCGGCACCCGATCTCGTCACGACCGGGCGACGATTGTACGGTGGTGTGGCGTCCCGGATCGTCACGAACGGCTCCGGCGGGCTGTGCCTGCTACGATTCCCGTCCGTGATCCGACAACGTGCTTGGCCATTCGCGCTGCTCCTGCTCGCCGTCGCGGTCCTCGCCTGCACGGAGGAACAGCGACAGGCCTTGGCAAGCTCGGAGACGCCGGGCCTGTGCGCCGCGCAACTGGCCGTGGAAGGGGTCGATGCCGCCCTCGGCGTCGTTGCGGCGTCCGACGCGGAGGCGATCGCCGATCCGGCAAGTCCGGAGCATGCCGCCGCCCTCGATGCCCTCGATCGCCTCGACCAGGCGCTGCGGGCCGCCCAGATCGCCCTGGCCTTGCTGCCGAGTGGCGATCAACCGGACGTCCGTCAGCAGCTCGTGGAAGTCGTGGACGCGTTGGCCGCGTTGGTGCCGGACCTGCGGGCTCGGGTCGAGGCCGGTGACGTCGCCGGCATCCAGTCGGCGATCGATCGCGCCGGCGAGCTTCGAACGACGGCGGCGGGGCTGTTGGCCGCGATCGAGGCCGAAGGCCCGGTCGGTTGCCCTGAGCCGACGCCGGAACCGACCGCCGAGCTGACGCAACCGCCGCCCCAGTCCGCCGAGCCGACGCAGCCGTCCTCCGAACCCACCGCCGAGCCGACGGCCGAGCCCACACCTGTGCCGACCTCGGACCCGGCCGTCGAGCCGACGCCCAGCCCGACGCCGAGCCCGACGCCGACACCCACGCCGAGCCCGACTCCCGCACCGACGCCGACGCCAACACCGACGCCGAGTCCGACGCCCACGCCGAGCCCGAGCCCGACGCCGAGCCCGAGCCCGAGCCCGACGCCCAGCCCCACACCGTCACCGAGCCCGAGCCCCGCGCCGTCGCTCGTCCCGGTCGAGCCAACGACCACCGGCGGCTCGCCGCTCCTGCTGCTGGTCCTCATCATCGCATTGGCGGCAGTCGCCGGGTCGCTCGGCTACTGGGTGCGCGACCGCATGCGAACCGACGAATTGACGGAGTCCGGGGAGGAGCCCCCGCCGGGCGAGCCCGAAGGCGCTGATGCCGAGCCACCCCTCGACGACGTCACGACATCCTTTGAGCCGCCGGCCCCCGAACCGCCGAAGCCTGACGACCGCTGACGGGCGCCCAGTCGGCCGCTCAGCGGCCGGCGCCGGCAGGATGGTGGCGGTAGAACTCGAGCGGCTCGGGCGCAAGCGGCTCGTTACCGAGGATCAGGTCGGCGGCCTTCTCGGCCACCATCATGACCGGCGCGTAGATGTTGCCATTGGTGATGTACGGCATGACCGAGGCATCCACGACGCGCAGCCCGTCGAGGCCGTGAACACCCATCGTCAACGGGTCCGTGACCGCCGCGTCGTCGACCCCCATGCGCGCGGTGCAGGACGGATGCAGGGCGGTCTCGGCGTCTCGGGCCACCCAGTCGCGGATCTCCTCGTCGCTGGTCACGATCGGCCCGGGCGAGGTCTCGCCCGCGTTGTACGGCGACATGGCCGGCTGGTTGAGGATCCGGCGCGCGACCCGAACGGCTTCCACCCATTCACGCCGGTCCTGGTCGGTCGAGAGGTAGTTGAAGCGCAGGGCTGGGTGCTGCCGCGGGTCGGTGCTCTTGAGCTTGATCGTGCCGCGAGCGTCGGAGTACATCGGCCCGACGTGGACCTGGTAGCCGTGCCCGGGCGAGCCGGCGGTCCCGTCGTAGCGGATCGACAGCGGCAGGAAGTGGAACATGAGGTTGGGGTAGGTGACATCGTCGTTGCTCCGTGCGAACCCACCGCCCTCGAAGTGGTTGGTCGCGCCGGGGCCACTGCGTAGGAAGAGCCACTGCGCCCCGATGAACGGTCGGCGCCACTTCTGCGTGGCCGCCGGCTGCATCGAAACCGGTTGCAGCGACTTGTACTGGATGTAGACCTCGAGGTGGTCCTGCATGTGGTCGCCCACACCCGGCAGGTCGGCGACGACCTTGATGCCGAGCGGCTCGAGGTCCTGCGCCCGTCCCACCCCGGAGAGCTGGAGGAGCTGCGGGCTGTTGATCGCCCCTCCGGCCAGGATGACCTCGCCGGCGTCGATCCGCTCGACGCCGTCTCGGCCCTTCTCGATCTCCACGCCGACCGCCCGTCGACCGTCGAACACGATGCGCGTGACGAAGGCCCTCGTTCGCACCTTGAGGTTCCGGCGTCGGCCCATGATCGGGTGCAGGTATGCGCGTGCGGCGCTCAGCCGACGGCCTCGGTGGATGTTCCGGTCGAACGGAGCGAACCCCTCCTGACGGTAGCCGTTCACGTCGTCGGTCAGGTGGTAGCCTGCCTCCTGCGCCGCGGCGAAGAACGCCGTGAACAGTGGGTTCGTCGCGGGACCGCGCTCGAGCACGAGCGGGCCATCGTGTCCCCGAAACGGGTCGTCGGCGGCGGCGGCCAGGCACGTCTCCATGCGTTTGAAGTACGGCAGGCAGTGCGCGTAGTCCCAGGTCTCCATCCCGGGGTCGGCGGCCCAGCGCTCGAAGTCGAGGGGATTGCCGCGCTGGAAGATCATGCCGTTGATGCTCGACGAGCCACCCAGGACCTTGCCCCGCGCGTGGTAGATGCGCCGACCGTGCATGAACGGCTCGGGCTCCGACTCGTACTTCCAGTCGTAGAAGCGGCTGCCGATCGGGAACGCCAGGGCGGCCGGCATGTGGATGAACGGGTCGATCCGCCAGTCCGGGCGCCCGGCCTCGATGACCAGGACGCTCGTGCCGGGATTCGCGCTCAGGCGATCGGCCAGAGCACTCCCCGCTGAACCGCCACCGACGATGACGAAGTCGTAGCGCGTCTGTCCCATCGTGCGGGCGATGCTAGCAGCGCGGCTCGCGAGGCCGTCGCGCCAGCCCGCGTGGTGCCCCCGCCGTACCATCAGGGTCTTGGACGCGATGCGCAACCCGATGCACGCTGACCGTCCGATCCAAGACGGAGGTTCTTTCCCAGGATGCCCTTAGTGCTCGGACGCTCGACCGAACGACGTCACCTGACGATCGCGCTCGGCATCGCCGTCGGGCTCCTCGTCGTCGAGGTCGTCGGTGGCATCGCCGCGAACAGCCTGGCCGTCCTCGCCGACGCGGGCCACGTCCTGACCGATGTCACGGGGATCGGGCTGGCCCTGGGGGCGATGTGGATCGCCGGCCGGCCGGCGACGGACGGCCGCACATTCGGCTACTACCGCGCGGAGATCCTTGCCGCGGTGGCCAACGCGGTGCTCCTTGTCGGCGTGGTGGCGTTCATCCTGGTCTCGGCCATCGGTCGGCTCAACGACCCGCCGGAGGTCCAAGGTGGCCTGATGCTGGCCCTGGGCATCGTCGGCCTGGTCGCGAACGGCGCGGCGGCCACGCTGTTGCGCCGCTCGCAGGCTGGGTCGCTCAACGTCCGGGGCGCCTACCTGGAGGTCCTTGGCGACCTCATGGGCTCCGTGGCCGTCATCGTGGCGGCGGTCGTCCTCGCGTTGACCGGTTGGACGGCGGCGGACGCGGTGGCCTCGATCATCGTCGCATTGCTCATCGTGCCCCGGACCGTCGGCCTCCTTCGTGAGGCGATCGACGTCCTGCTGGAGGCCACGCCGCGCGGGATGCGCCTCGAGGACGTCCGGGCGCACATCATCGATGCCGAAGGCGTCGCCGACGTGCACGATCTTCACGCGTGGACGATCACGAGCGGGCTGCCGGTGATCTCGGCGCACGTCGTGCTGACCCCGGGCGCGGAGCCTGCCCATGTGCTCGATGAGCTGTGTGCCTGCCTCGCCGGCGATTTCGACGTCGAACACTCCACGTTCCAGCTCGAGACGGTCGACCGGCGACGGCTCGAGAGCGCGGCCCACCTCTGAACGCACACGCCTCGCGCGGTTACCCCCATCGGACGCGTGCGGCGTGGACCTTCGTTCGCTGGACCCCCGGCGTCGGCGCGCGCACGGTGAGGTCAGACGACCGTCGTGCATCTCGTAGCACGACGGATCTGACGAGTCGTCCATGCCCAACGTCGACATCTCGAAGAGCCGGATCTACATCGCCGACGACATCGCGGCCAACCGCGACCTGCTCGAGGCCATCATCGCCAAGGGTGGATTTCTCGATGTCCGCGTGTTTCCGGACGGCCTCAAGCTGCTTGACGCGATCGATGAGCGCGAACCGGACCTGATCCTGCTCGACCTGCGGATGCCGATCGTGGACGGCCACGAGGTCCTTCGTCGGCTGCGTGATCGTCGCGCGGACGGTGGATACCTGCCCGTCATCGTCCTGACGGCGGAATCGAGCCCGGACGCGCGCCGGCTCGCGCTGCAGGCCGGCGCCAACGACTACGTCACGAAGCCGTTCGACTCGAGCGAGGTCCTGCTGCGCGCGAGGAACCTGCTCGAGACGCGACAGCTCCACTTGGCGCTCCGTTCACGGAATGCCGATCTGGCGGGCCAGGTCGTGTCCGCGACGCGACACCTGTCGAAGCGTGAGCGCGAGTGGGCCGACGTCGCGATGTCGCTGAGTCAGTTGGAGGTCCGCGACACGGCCGAGGCGACCGCCCAGGCCATCTGCGACGAACTCGGCAAGATCTCCGGGTTGAGCACGGTGATGATCATGGCGATCGATTCGGCGGGGCAGGCCGTGCCGCTCGCGCTGGGTGGACCGACGGATGTGCGGATGAGCATCAACCACGCGATCCCAAAGGCCTTCACCGACCTGTGGCGCGACCGAATGGGGTCGAAACCATGGATCGGGCCATGGGAGTCGGCCTTTGGCACCTTGATGCTGCGCGCCCCCGAGGAGAAGCGGACCGCGATGGCGATGATCACGTTGCAGACGAGCAAGGGCATGCTCGGCGGGCTCTGGGCGGCGACCACGGACTCGAGCGGGACCGCCTACCTTGCCGAGCGGCTGCCGATCCTCGAATTGTTCGGGGCGGTCGCTTCCGCCCTGCTCGCACCGGGCATCCTCGAGCGCCAGCAGCGCGGCGTGGTCAGGGACGTCCTCGAGGCGGTCCTTCGGGACCGATCGTTCACCCCGGTCTTTCAGCCGGTGGTCGACCTCGCGTCCGGTCGGACCGTCGGATACGAGGCGTTGACCCGATTCGCGGACGGAACACGCCCGGATCGACGCTTCGCCGACGCGGGCGCCGTGGGGCTCGGCTTCGAGCTCGAAACGGCGACGATCGAAGCCGCCCTCGCGGTCGCTGGCTCTCTCGACCCCGACGCGTGGTTGAGCCTCAACGTCTCGCCCGGTTTCCTCCTCGAAGGCACACGCCTCAAGCGCGCCCTCGGCACCGGTCACCGCCCTATCGTCCTCGAGATCACCGAGCACGTCGCGATCGAGGACTACGAGGCATTCCGGCGGTCGGTCACCGCCCTTGGTGGCGATCTGCGCTACGCGGTGGACGATGCCGGAGCCGGGTTCTCGAGCTTCCGTCACATCCTGGAACTCCGGCCGAGCTTCGTGAAGCTCGACATCGGTCTGGTCCGCGACATCGACGAGGACGAGGTCCGACAGGCGCTGGTCGCGGGCATCGTCTATTTCGCCCGCCGGAGCGGCTGTCAGCTCGTGGCCGAGGGCATCGAGACGATCGCGGAGCGAGCGACGGTGCAGTCGCTCGGCGTCGACTTCGGCCAGGGCTTCCTGCTCGGCCGGCCAGCTCCGATCAGGGTCTCAGGACGCGCACGTGAGGGCGCCGCGCGGGGCGCCTCCATTCGAACGAGCTCGACCTCGCAAGAGCGCGTCTTATGAGCCTGACGCAGGTCCTCACCGTCGTCGTGATGGGCCTGTTCGTGGTCGCCTTCGTGGGCGCGGTGGTCGGGTACGTCAGGCGACGGGATGCGATCAGCCGGGACGTGGCCCTGATGTTCAGCCCGTTCGTCGGTCTCCTGCTCCTCGCGGTGTGGGACTACATCGCAGGCACGCCACCCGACATCGTCGGATTGGCGGCGATCATGCTCTTCCTCCTGCAGCCGGCACTGGCCCTCCACCTCGTGTCCCAGGTCCGCCAGGTCGGGCGGCCGGCGGTCTTCGGGGCAGCCGGGCTGATCGTGCTGTCGATCATCCCCTCCCTGCTGCTTCGGCCGGCGCCTCCGATCCTGGCGCTGCTGCCGGTGGTCGCGTTCGTGGGCGTCGAGGGCATCGCGGCGGCCCTGCTCTTGCTCGAGGCCCGTCGCCGGCACGGTCCCGGGGCTCGACGGCTGGCGATCGCCGCCGGTTCGACAGCGCTCTTCGGGGGCGCGTTGCTCGCATCCTCGCTCAGGGGCGTCGGGCCCGAATTCGCCGAGGCTGCATCGGTCACGTCGTTGAGCCTGGCCCTCCTCGCCGGATGCGGGTACCTCGTCGCCTTCATGCCGCCCGCCGCGATCCGCCAGTTCTGGCAGGCCGGCGCCACGGTCGGCTACCAGCACGCCTTGCTCGCGAACGCCAGCCACACGGTCGAGGAGATCTGGCGGGGCTTCACGGACCTCGCCGCGGATGCGACCGGCGCGGCCAGCGCACTGGTCATCACGCATCGGGACGGCGACGCGACCGTCGTGGCCTCGACCGGGTTCGACGGCACGACCGACCAGGCGGAGCACCTGACTGCGGAAACCGACGATCTGACGATCCCGGCGGATCGCGACCTCACTCGTGCCCCGCTCCCGTCGAACTCGCTCGTCGGACACCTGGCCCAGCGAGCCGGCGCCCGATTCGTCTCGGTCGTGCCGCTGGCCATCTCGGATGGGAACGCTCGATCGACGCTGCTCATCCTGTCCTCGCACCGCAGCCTGTCGCACCGGTCCGATCTCGAATTGCTCGCGGCCCTTGGCGCGCAGACCGCGGTGGTCGCGGAACGCCGAGCCATCGTCGCCGAGCAGGAGGCCCTGGCCGCGCGGCTCGCCCAGACGGTCGAGGCGCTCCGCGCCGCGGGTCAGGCGAAGAGCGACTTCCTCGCGTCCATGAGCCACGAACTGCGCACGCCGTTGAGCGCCATCCTCGGCTTCAGTGACCTGATGCGCCGCGAGGACCGGGTCGACGGAAGCGTGACCGTCCCGATCGAATGGGTCGAGCACATCCACCGAGGCGGGGAGCACCTCCTGGCGTTGATCAACGACGTCCTGGACCTGTCCAAGGTCGAAGCCGGTCGCCTCGAGCTCCGAGTCGAGACCTTCGAGCTCGCGCCCGCCATCACAGAGCTGCTCAACGGCGTCAAGCCCCTCGCCGAACGGAAGCGACTGCGACTGGTCTCGCTGGTCGAACCCATGGCGCTCGTCGCCGACCGGGGCCGCTTCCGGCAGATCATCTACAACCTGCTCTCCAACGCCATCAAGTACACGCCCGACGAGGGCGAGATCCGGGTGGAGGCGCACGAGGATGCCTCGGAGATTCGGATCGCGGTCATCGACACGGGCGTCGGCATCGCGGCTGCGGACCAGGCTCGAGTCTTCGAGCAGTTCCGCCAGGTCGGTACCGAGGCAGACCGTGCCGGTGGAACGGGCCTGGGCCTCGCCTTGTCCCGGCGACTGATCGAGGCGCACGGCGGCCGGATCGAGCTCGACTCGACGGTCGGGGTCGGTAGCCGGTTCACCGTGACGTTCCCGAAGACGACGCCGGCCACCGATCCGCTCCTCCTGCCCGCCGCCCCTGCCGTCGCCGGTGAGCTATCACCCGCATCGCCCGAGGTGCTGGTCATCGAGGACGATCCCAGTGCCCTTCGCCTGCTGCGCGAGTACCTCGAGCCGGTGGGCTACCGGATCCGAGCCGCATCGAGCGGCGAGCAAGGCCTGGCCATGGCAGCGGAGCGGGCGCCATCGGCCGTGATCCTCGATGTCCTCCTGCCAGGGATCGATGGCTGGGAGGTGCTCAGGCGCCTGAAGGCCGAGGCGGGACTTCGCGACATCCCGGTCGTCATCGTGACGGTCGTGGATGAGCGCGACATCGGACTCGCCCTTGGCGCCGTCGACTACCTGGTCAAGCCGGTGCGGCGTGACACGCTGGTCGCGGCGCTCGAACGCGTCGCAGCGCCGATGCGAGGTCCCGACCGCCTCATCCGGGTCCTGGCGGTCGACGACGAGCCCGCAGCCCTGGCGCTCGTCAGCGCCGCCCTCGACGGCCACGGGTACGAGGTCATCCTGGCCTCCGGTGGTCGCGAGGCGCTCGAACGTGCGCGCGGCAGCCCGATGGACCTGATCGTGTGCGACCTCATGATGCCGGACCTCGACGGGTTCGGGGTCATCGCGGAACTGAAGGCGGACGCGAGGACGGCCGACATCCCGATCGTCATCTGCACGGCTCGCGATCTCTCGGAGGCGGAGAAGACCCTTCTGCACGGCCACATCCTCGGGATCGTCACGAAGGGCGCGGACGCGCGCGATGGACTCCGCGCCTGGCTCGCTCGGGCCATCCCCTTGCGGACTGCGGATGGTGCGCTCGTCGATGCCTGAGCCGCGCTCGGGACGAGACGCGCACCATCCTGCACGTCGAGGACGAGGCACCCAACCGGGCCCTGCTCCGCGCCATCACGTCGCGGGCGTCCGAGCCGATCGTCCGCGGCGCCGAATTGCTCGAGGCGAGCGACCTGACGACTGCCAGGGCCCTCCTCGCGAGCCGGGCGATCGACCTGTTGCTCCTCGACGTCCGGCTCCCGGACGGCAACGGCCTCGATCTCGCCCGTGAGATCCGCGACGGCGCGATGGCGAGCCCACCGACCGTCATCGTCATGAGCGCCAGCGTGCTGTTCGCCGAGCAGGCGGCTGCCCTGTCCGCCGGCGCGGACCACTTCCTCGCCAAGCCGTACGACGCGACCGAGCTCGTCGCGCTCATGGCGGATCGACTGCGCGAACGCGAGCCGAGCACCGCTGAACCCGCGCCGTAGGATGGGGACCGCGCGACCGCCGAGTCGACGCGGTTCGGGAGATGACCCACGACGATGGCAGGCGGGCGAGCCCTCACGTTCGTGAGCGCCGGGGAAGCGCTCGTCGACCTCATCGCGAACGGCGATGGCGACGCGACCGCGCCGCGAGCCCGACCAGGGGGATCGCCCTTCAACGTGGCCGTCGGCCTGGTGCGGCTCGGCCTCGACGTGTCGTTCGCGGGACGCCTGTCGACGGACGAATACGGCCGACTGCTACACGATCGCTTGGCGGTCGAAGGGATCGGCGAGTCGCTGGTGCAGTGGGGCGCGGAGCCGACGGCGCTCGCAGTCGTCGGGCGAGCCGGTGATGAGGCGATCTACGACTTCCGATGGACCGGCACGGCCGATCGCGGGTTCGATCCGGCGGCGCTTCCGGTCGGCACCTGGGAACGATTCGATGTCCTGCACCTGGGATCGGCGGCGCTCGGCCTCGACCCGGTCGGCGCGCGGCTGTTGGACCTGATGGAGCGCCTGCAAGGGTCCGTCTTCTTGTCGTTCGATCCGAACGTCAGGCGGGACGTCATCGACGACTGGCCCACGTACCTCGGTCGCGTCCGTCGCGCCGCTGGACTGGCCGACCTGGTGAAGGCCAGCGAGACCGATCTCCTCGAGCTGTATCCGACCACGGGATCACACTCGACACCGCTGGCACGTGCGGGCCCGACGGTCGTCACCCGCGGCGCTCGCGGCGCCACGCTGCATCGGGGGGATCACCCACCGCTGGACGTCCCCGCACCCGAGGTCGACGTGGTCGACACGATCGGAGCGGGCGACGCCACCATGGCCGGGCTGCTGTTCGCGCTTGGCGAGCACGGCGGATTGGATCGGAGCCGGCTGGCGGCACTGAACGACGGGGCCTGGCGCGAGATCCTTCGGGCGGCCAACACGGCCGGCGCGATGACCTGCGAGCGCGTGGGAGCCGATCCGCCGACGGCCGAGGAGCTTCGGGCGTGCCTCAGCGCCTGACGCGGAAGGTCGCGGCGTCGGCCTTCTTGGAGAGCAGCTTCTTCCCGCCCACGGTGTAGATGCGGATCGTGACGTGGTACTTCCCGAGCCGACGAGCCGACGACACGTAGAAGCTCGGCTTGAAGGCCCGCACGACACCGGCCTTGAACGAGCGGGCATCGTAGACACGGCGGAACACCCGCTTGCCCTTGGGGTCGTAGATGCGGATGTCGACCATCGCCTTGGCCGCCCGCGAGGCACGGACTCGGACGGTCAGCGTCACCGAATGCTTGCGGGTGACGCTCGTCGGCTTGACCGATGCGCTGCGCGACCAAGTGACGGGCGGGTTCGGTGGCGGGCCGGCGACCGGCGGTGCCGGTGTCCCGGCCACCAGGCTGAGACCGCCCGACGCGTAGTACGCCCGGGCTCGCTCGCGGAAGTAGCCGCCATCGTCATCCGCCGAGGTCGCGATCCGGCTGTTGCCGTTGATGGCCGGCGGGTTGGTGACGCCGTCGCCTTCGGCGTCGCACGCGCAGGTCGTCCCACCGGCGCCACCGCCGAAGAGCAGGGCGATGACCCCGGCGTCTCGCCAGAGGGCGAGATGGGTCGCGCTCGGATCCTCCAGGAACCATTGGGCCCGGTTGTCCTGGTAGTGGCCCCAGGTGTTGTTCTGCGAGCGCATCTTCGTGTTGCCGAGGGGGATCTGCCAGACGACGACCCGATGACCGGTCCCGGCGACATACCCCTTGATGAAGCGGGCGTAGCGGACGAAGTCCGCGTGATCCCAACGCGACGCCCCGCCGTCGCCGTAGACGAGCTCCTTGAACGCGGCGTCTCGATCGGCGATGTCGGTGAACGTCAGGTCGAAGTCGGCGCCGAGGGACGCGTAGAAGTCAGCGGCACGGCCGGCGAGCTCGTCGACCTGCGGGTCGGGGCTGTTCGAGTAGGCGATGTCCCACATCGTCCCCCAGACCGACAGGTGGTACGCCAGCAGCACATTCGGGGCGTGCTGGTCACGCAGGCGGACGATCGCCCGGGCGAAACCGGCGGCGTTGTTCGGCAGGCCGGCGAGGGCGGCGTCACCGGAGCTGGCCACCGCGGCGGTGATCGTCGCGGCGTCGTCGCCGGTCGCGGCTTGCTGGATGTACCCCCACAGGTCGGGTTCGACGTGGAGGACGACCTTGGTGCTGCCGGCCGCCCGCTGGAAGAAGAGCCGCAGGTCCGCGTACAGGGCGGCCATCGTCGCGGGGTTGGCGAGGTTCGAGAGGTCCCTGGCCTTCTCGTCGCCGCCGACCGATGGGTTGGACTGCAGGAGCATGTAGTACGGGAAGACCGGGGTCATGCCGTGGTCGGCGGAGTCCTCGATGTACCAGGGCACGAACTGGCCGTCGGTGTTCCAGGTCGCCCAGCCGTTGCCGGTGTTCGCGCCGCCGGCGAGGTATTGGTAGCGGAACTCGAATGCGGCGGAGGCACGGAGCGCCGCGGCACCGCCTGGCGCATCGGCCAGCCCCAGCTCGAGGCGATCCGAGGGCCACGACGGCGGCGGGTCCGGAAGCGCGGTCGCGGCACGAACGGTCGTCGCGGGAACCGTCAGCAGTCCCCCGGCGACGAGCGCGGCGATGACCAGCAGGTGTGGGAGGCGTCGGATGGTGGAGCCTTTCAACGTCGAACCATCATCGCCCCGCTGAACGCCCTCCGTCACTCCCTCGCACGTCCCGCGCGTGGCCGTACGAAGGGGTGTGCGTCCTGGCCACGGTCGGTGCGACACGAACGCCGGCGCGCATCAGTCTCGGCTGACGGTCAGCAGCCCGCGCTCGTAGGCCGTGGCGACCGCGGCGGCGCGATCGTTGACGTCCAGCTTCGCGTAGATGTGCAGGA
Organism: uncultured Chloroflexia bacterium; assembly: GCA_963778645.1. GTDB lineage: Bacteria > Chloroflexota > Limnocylindria > Limnocylindrales > CSP1-4 > SPCO01. The sequence continues at coordinate 470,701 of CAVZVH010000026.1, read as the reverse complement.
GGTGCGTCTTGACCGTGGCCTCCGAGACGAACAGTCGAGCCGCGGCACCACGGTTGGTCTCACCATGTGCGATGAGCGAGAGCACTTCCAGCTCGCGCTCGGTCAGGGCATCCTGCGTCGGCGAACGGAGCTGACTCATCAGTCGGCTGGCGACCGATGGCGCGAGCACGGCCTGGCCCTGGTGGGCGGCCCGGACCGCCCGGACCAACTCATCGCGAGGGGCGTCCTTGAGCAGGTAGCCCGGTCGCGCCCGCTTCGATCGCCGGGACGACATCGCTGTCGGTGTCGAACGTCGTCAGGACCAGGACCCTGGACTCGACCCCTCGCTCGACGAGCCGGCGGATGGCGGTGGCGCCGTCGACCCCGGGCATCCGCAAGTCCATGAGGATGACGTCCGGGCGGAGTGATCCGGCCATGGCCACCCCTTCCTCCCCATCGGCCGCCTCGCCCACGACGTCGAACTCGGGGTCGTCGGAGAAGATCCCGCGGAGGCCGTCCCGGACCACGGGATGGTCGTCGACGATGAGCAGGCGGATGGCGCTCATGGCCTCGGGGCCACCGGTTGCGCCCCGACCGCCGGGACACGTGCCGACACGGCCGTGCCGCCGCCGGGCTCCGACTCGATGGCCAGGGTCCCGGCGACCCGGCTGACCCGTTGGCGCATCGCGGTGAGCCCGAACCCGGTGCCGCGCTCCCCTGCCCCGTCGGGCACCGCGAACCCGATCCCGTCATCGCGCACGTCCAGCGTCACGACGTCACCCATGTACGAGAGGGTGACGCCCACCCGTGAGGCGTTCGCGTGCTTGCCGACATTGGCCAATGCCTCCTGGGCCGTGCGGAGCAGGGCAGCCTCGATCTCAGGGTGCAACGGGACCGGGTCACCGGTGGTCGTGACCTCGACCGGGACATCGGTCAGCGTCGCCCATCGTTGAGCCACCTCGGTCAGCGCGTCGGGCAGGCTTGTGTCCACCAGTGCGACGGGACCGGATGCCTCGAGCGAACGACGGGCTTCGGACAGGCTGTCACGCGCGAGCTTGACGGCGTTGTCGAGATGGCGTCGCCAGTCATCCGGCCGGCCCTTCGCATGCTCGGCCGCCTCGAGCTGGGTGATGATCCCCGTCAGGCCCTGCGCGATGGTGTCGTGGATCTCGCGGGCCATGCGCTCTCGCTCGTCGAGCACGCCGGCCTCCCGGGCCTGGGCGAGGAGCTGTTGCTGGAGGCCCGCGTTCTCCTCCTGTACGGCCTCGAGGTCGGCCAGCGCCTGCCGTCGTTGCTCGCTCAGTTCGGCCAGTCGCTCACCGACCACCCCGCCGAACCCGATCGCGATGGTCTGGACCACGATGACCGCCCCGTACAAGATCCACAGGTACGGTTCCGACCATGGAAAGCCCGTGATGATCGTGTTGATCAGGATCGAGGTGGCGGCGACCGCGATGATCGAGAGTTGCCACGGTCGAAGCACGACGGCGTGGAAGAAGCCGGTGATCGCGAAGATGAAGAAGAAGATGTTCCGCCCCATGAGCACCGCAAAGAACGCGAGGAGCACGGTGAGATAGATCGCCATGCGCAGGCGCTGCTCGCGATGGGGCCGGGGCGAGCGAGTGTACAGGGCGTAGACCCAGGCGCCGGCCAGCCCGGCGATCAGCGCAGTGACGAGACGATGATCGGTCGGGCGATCACTGACGAGCAGGGCGAGCGCGATCGAGATCCCGAGCAGCACGTATGCGACCAGGTCGTTGATCCGGTCGCTGCGGCGCTCCCAGTCGGACGCCGCTCCAGGTCGAGCGGCGCCCGTCGCGGTGCTCAGTGGATCACTCCCAACGGAACAGCCTGATGGCCGCGCCACCCGCGACCACGGTGATCGCGGCCATTATCCCCAGCTGCGAGAGCTGGGGGGCGACGCCGCTCCAGGCATCGAGCATGGCCTGGACACCCGGAGGCGAGTAGTCCCCGATCCGGACCAGGAACTCCGGCAGGAGCCAGCGGGGTAGATAGACCCCACCCAGGAACATCGCAGCGAAGAACAGCGGCAGGCCGAGCGCCGTAGCCGTGCGTGCGTTCGGAGCCACCGCGGCGACCAGAAGGCCGAGCGCCAGCAGCGAGGACATCCCCAGCAGGAAGGCGGCAGCGAACCCGGCGAGATGCTGCGGGATGGGGATCCCGAAGACGAGGTTGCCGATGACGATCAAGCAGCACGAGACCGACGATCGCGAGGACCACATTGATCAGGAGTTGCGCGGCGAGCAGGGCACCCGGATGGACCGGGGCCGTCGAGAGCCGTCGCAGCACCCCTTTCTCGCGGTAGGTCGCGAGCCTGATCGGCAGAGCCTGCACGCCCAGGGTCGCGACCGTGATCACGACCATCGACGGGACGAACAGGTCGAGGAAGCTCCGCCCATCCAGGGCGGGATCCGGACGACGGCCGAAGATCAGCCCGACGATCAGCAGGACCGCGCTTGGCAGCAGGGCGGAGACGATCCACGTCGACGGTTCGCGAAATAGGAGCTTCGCCTCGACCGATGTGAGCTTGGCGAGCTTGGCCCAGTCGTTCATGCGTGATCTCCCGACGCCGTGGCGTCCAGCTTGCGGCCGGTCAGGGCCACGAAGGCGTCGTCGAGACCGGCCTGTTCGATTCGGAGGTCGTTGGCCACGATCTGGTGGCGTGCGAGGACCGCCATGACCGCGAGGACGAGGTTGCCGGTGCCCGGCCACCACGAGCGCGGGCCCGCTGCGGGTGACGCTGCGAACCTCGGGCAGGTCCGTCAGGAGCCGGTCCTCGATCGGTGTCGACGGGCGGAACCGCAAGCGCTGCTCCGCATCGACCCGGGCCACGATGCCCGCCGGCGTGTCGAGCGCGACGAGGCGACCCTGATCGATCAGGGCGATCCGGTCCGCGAGCCGCTCGGCTTCCTCCATGAAGTGGGTGACGAGGACGACGGTGACGCCCCGGGCACGCACGCCCTCGATGAGCTCCCAGGTATCCCGTCGGGCTTGTGGATCGAGACCCGTGGTCAGTTCGTCGAGCACGGCGATCCGCGGGTTGCCGACCAGCGCGAGCGCGATGGACAGACGCTGTTTCTGCCCTCCAGAGAGCTTCCGGAAGGCGGTGTCGCGCTTCTCGGTCAGGCCGAGGTCGTCGATGAGCCGGGCTGGATCGGCGGGGTCGCGATAGAACGAGGCGTACAGGTCGAGTGCCTCCCCCACTCGAAGCTGATCGGGCAGTTCACTCTCCTGGAGCTGGACGCCGACCTGCTCACGCAACGCGTCGCGATCGCGGCGGGGATCCAGGCCCAGCACGCGGATCGTGCCGGCGTCCGGTGTCCGCAGCCCGGAGATGGATTCGACGGTGGTGGTCTTGCCCGCGCCGTTCGGGCCGAGGATCGCGAAGACCTCGCCCTCCTCGACCGTGAAGGACACGCCGTCCACGGCGACGTGATCGCCGTATCGCTTGACGAGGTCGGTGACTTCGATGACGTTCATGCTCCGAGGATGGCGCCGCGGCCCCCGTCGCCACATCGTCCGATCGGCCGGAAGTCGCCGGCCTACTCGGTTGAGTCGCCATCAACCGGTCGGCGGCCCCGGCTCGGCGATCCAGCACCGGTGACCGACGACGCTGGTACGCTCGGAGCCCATGAGCGATCCTGCGCGTGATCAGGTCTCGCCCCCGGTCTTCGACGCCCTGGATGCGGCGACCCGGGCCGTCGCCGGCCTGCTCTCGGTCGACGACGTGCTCCAGGTCATCGTCGATCAGGTCCGCCCGCTGGTCGGTGCGCAGTACGCCGCCTTGGGCATCGTCGACGAGCGCGGCGTGATCGAGCGGTTCATCACGAGCGGCATGGACGATGCGACCCGCGCACGCATCGGTCCGCTGCCACGCGGTCATGGCTTCCTGGGGCTGATCATCCAGGAGAACCGGGCGTTCCGGATCCCCGACATCAACGTCGACCGGCGCCGCTACGGCTTCCCGCCCGAACACCCGGCGATGACGACGTTCCTCGGCGTTCCGGTCAGCGTGAAGGGGCGTTCGCTCGGCAACCTCTACCTGACGAACAAGGCGGGCGGTGGCCCGTTCACGGATCGCGACGAGGAGATCGTCGAGTTCTTCGCCCGCCACGCAGGGATCGCGATCGAAAACGCCAGACTGCACGAGATGGTCAAGGGTCTCGCGATCGTCGAGGAGCGCGAGCGGATCAGCAAGGACCTCCACGACGGGATCATCCAGAGCCTGTACGGCGTCGGCCTGTCACTCGAGGACGTGCCCGAGCTCATGGACGAGGACCCGGCCGAGGTGGTCCGGCGCGTCGAGCGGGCGATCGACAGCCTCCACCTCGCGATCGGCGACATCCGGAACTTCATCTTCGGGTTGCGGCCCGAACTCCTCGGCGGGATGCCATTGCTGGCGGGCCTGGCCGCCCTGGTCGACGACTTCCGGCACAACTCGATGATCGACATCGAGCTGGTCGGCGACGGGCCCGGCTGGGAGCCGTCGCCGGATGTCACCGCTCACCTCCTCGGGATCGTCAACGAGGCCCTCAGCAACGTCGCCCGCCACGCGGCGGCGACACGGGCCTGGGTCGAGGCCTCGAGCGGACGCGACGGGACCCTGGTCCTGACGGTACGCGACAATGGTCGGGGATTCGACGCCTCGGCCGGCGCGTCGCTGGGCCACCAGGGGCTCGTCAACATGCGGTCCCGAGCCGACGGGATCGGCGCGACGCTGGAGATCGCCAGCAGCGCCGGCGAGGGGACGACCATCGCGATCACGCTGCCCGCCGCGGGCGATCGATGAGGGACGAGGCGCGATGACGACCGAGCGGACAAGCGCGACGACGCTGACGGTGGTGGTGGTGGACGACCACGAGGTGGTTCGCCAGGGACTTGTCGCGATGCTCGATCGGCGACCGGGCTTCCAGGTCGTCGGGGAGGCGGCGACGATGGCCGAGGCCATCGAGGTCACCAGCCGGTTCCAGCCCGACCTCGTCGTCATGGATGTCCGCCTGCCCGACGGATCCGGGATCGAGGCCTGTCGGGAGATCCGGGCGAACCTCCCGTCGACGCGCGTGATGATGCTGACGAGCTACCCGGACGAGGAGGCGGTCCTGGCCGCGATCGTCGCCGGTGCCAGCGGTTACCTCCTCAAGCAGGTCCGCGCACGGGACCTGGTCGCGGCACTCGAGGCCGTCGGGCGAGGCGAGTCGCTCCTCGATCCGGCGGTCACCGGCAAGGTCCTGGAGCGGATGCGCCGCATCGCGACCTCCGACGAACCGGACGAGCTGGCCGCCCTCACGCAGCAGGAGCGCAAGATCCTGGCGCTGGTCGCCGACGGCATGACCAACAAGCAGATCGCGGCCGAGGTCTTCCTGTCCGACAAGACCGTCAAGAACTACGTCAGCTCGATCCTGGCCAAGCTCGATCTCGAGCGACGAGCCCAGGCGGCGGCCTATGTCGCGCGCCTCAAGACACACCCGGGCGAGTGAGCGTCAGGTAGCGACCCGCACCTGACTCACGGCCCGCGCGTAAGGGGCCGACCGGCAGGTGGACCCGGGCGATCCAGGTCCGGATACTCCGGTCATGGATATGCAACCCGCGCCCGATCCGTCCGATTCCCTTCCTCCGCCACCGATCGACCGGGCCATGACCCGCCGCGGCCTCCTTCGCTTCGGAGCCCTGACCGGTGGTGGCCTGGTGGCCGCCACCATCGCCGCGTGTGCGCCATCTGCGGCACGATCCGGCTGGATCTATGGCACGACATCGGCGTCGCCGCCGGCGGCCCCAAGCCCGACGCCACCACCGTCGATCGCCCCCTCCCATGACGCGTCGCACGAGCCCGCCTCGTCAGCGTCGGCCGCGCCTTCGGCCGGCCCGGTCGACCACGACGCGATGGCGAAGTCCGCGGTCGATCGATTCCTTGGCGGCGAGGCGGCACAGGTCGAGGGCTACGGCAATCAGCCGCTCGAGCCGCGGACCGAGGGAGGCGTGAAGGTCTTCGAGCTCACGATCGAGGAGATGGACCACCGGATCGATGCGCAGAAGGACCCCGTCAAGGCGCTCGGGTTCAACGGGACATGGCCCGGACCGCGCCTGACCGTCATCGAGGGCGATCGGGTCCGGGCGACGTTCAAGAACGACATGAGCGAGTCCACCGGCATCCATTTCCACGGCCAGAAGCTCCCGAACGCGATGGATGGCGTCCCCCACATCACACAAGAACCGATCGAACCCGGCGCCAGCTTCTCCTACGAATTCGTGGCCCGGACGCCGGGCTCACACATGTACCACTCGCATCACAATGCGACCGACCAGGTCGGACGCGGCCTGCTCGGCGCGTTCATCGTCGAGCCGAAGGACACGGGCCAGCGATACGACCGCCTGTACGGCGCGACGCAGGACATCGTCTGGATCAGCAACGACGCGCTGGGCGGGTTCACGATCAACGGACGCGGCTTCCCGGCGACGGCGCCGATCGTGGCCACGCTCGGCGAGACGATCGTCATCAGGTTCATGAACGAAGGCAACATGATGCATCCGTGGCACCTTCATGGCATGCCGATGCGCGTGGTCGCGCGAGACGGCTATCCCCTCGGCCCGGCAGCCTTCACCTGTGACACCCTGGGGGTGAATCCGGGCGAGCGCTGGGACGTCGTCATCACGTGCGACGAGCGAGGCGCCTGGGCCTTCCACTGCCACATCCTCCAACACGCAGAGGGTCAGGACGGGATGTTCGGCATGGTGACGGCCCTGGTGGTCCAGGACGAATCGGCGGCCCTCGCTGTTGACCTCGCTGCCGCGCAAGCGCCGGCCTTCGCATGTGCGAGCCCCCGCCCGGTCTGACCACTAGCGCGGCGCGACGGGCACATTCTCGCGCCTAGCCGAGGTGTTCGGCCCGCGCAGCGTGCGCCAGCTGGTCTCGGAAGTCCGGGTGCGCGATGGCTGTCAGGGCCGTGGCGCGCTCGCGAAGACTCTTGCCGAAGAGATCCGCGACCCCCCATTCGGTCACAACCGTCCGAACGTGGGCTCGCGTCGTGACGACCCCCGCACCCGACCGCAGGATCGGCGCGATCCGAGACACCGTTCCGTTGGCGGCCGTCGACGGGAGGGCGATGATCGACCGACCCTGTCCAGAAAGCGCCGCGCCACGGATGAAATCCATCTGGCCACCGACACCCGAGTACAAGCGCTGGCCGATCGAGTCGGCGGCGACCTGCCCAGACAGGTCGACCTCGATCGCGGAGTTGATGGCGACCATCCGCTCGAACGTCCGGATGACGTGGGTGTCGTTCGTGAAGTCCACCGAGCGCATCTCGACCATCGGGTTGTCGTCGACGAAGTCGTACAACCGCTTCGATCCCATGACGAAGGCCGTCACGATCTTGCCCCTGTTGCGCTCCTTTCGCGCGCCGTTCACCACCCCGGCCTCGACGAGATCGACGACGGCGTCGGTGAACATCTCGGTATGGATGCCGAGGTCTCGCTTGCCGTGAAGCGCGAGTGCCGTGGCCGCGGGGATCGCGCCGATCCCGAGTTGAAGCGTGGCCCCGTCCGGCACGAGCTCGGCCACGAATTCGCCGATCCGCCGTTCGACCGCGCCGATCGGGTCGACCGCGTGCTCATAGGGCGGCTGGTCGACCTCCACCGCCAGGTCGATGTCGTCGACGTGGATGAAGCTTTCCCCAAGCGTTCTGGGCATCGCGCGGTTGAACTGGACGATCACGACTTTCGCGGCGCGGATGGCCGCATGCATCGCCTCCACGCTCGTGCCCAGAGAACAGAACCCGTGTCGATCGGGCGGCGTGGTGTTGACGAGTGCCACGTCGATCGGCAGCGCGCCCGAGTCGAAGAGCCTTGGGACATCCGAGAGGAAGACCGGGACATAGTCGGCACGCCCCTCGTTGACGGCCGCTCGCGCGTTGGGCCCGATGAACAACGCCCGATGCCGGAAGTGCGTCGCCATGTCGGGTGCGAGGTGCGGACCCGGGCCCTCGATGTGCAGATGGATCATGCCGACGTGGCGCAGTTCGGGTGCCCGGGCCACGAGGGCGTCGAGCAGTACCGACGGTGTCGCGGCCGCACATTGCAGGTACACCTGCTCGCCTGAGCGGATGCCAGCGACGGCTTCGGCGGCGGGCACGATCCGCATGGGGCGCAGTCTAGGCGACCGATCGGACGCGGTCGGCCGCCGAGTGGCTCGGGCCGAGGTGACCTTTGGCACTGCCGACGATTGCGGCAGGCCGCCACGATCGGTCCATGAACGCGCCGACCACGCTCCCCGACTCGATTCGGATCAGGCCGATCGAACCCGACGATCGCGCGGCGCTTACGCAGTTCTACGAGCGCCTATCCCCGGACAGCCTCAGCGATCGGTTCCACGGGGCGCGTCGCGGCATCGCCGACACGACGGCCGATGGCTTCTGCGCGGCCGACCACGTGCGTCGGGAAGGCATCGTCGCGGTGCTGGCGCCCGACGAGACCGGCAGCTCGCGCATCGTCGGCCATCTCTGCCTCGAAGCGTCGGGGCCAGATGAGCTCGAGATGGCCATCGCGGTCGCGGACGACCTCCAACGCCACGGGATCGGTCGGGCGTCCCTCGCCGCCGCGATCTGGTGGGCCCAGACGCAAGGGATGGGTCACCTTCGAGCATCGATGCGCTGGGGCAATGGGGCGATCATCTCGCTCGTGCGCGCAGCCGGTCATCCGGTGGCCTGGACCGCGCCACCCGGTGGTGGCCTCGAGGCGACCATCGATCTCGGCACCGACGCGGTTTCGGCTGCCTGAGGCGGCTGCCATGAACCATGTTGCCGCTGGGGTCCGCATCGATCGGGGAACCGTTGCCCTGCGCGCCGAGGTGCCCGCCCGGATCGATCTCGAGCGTGTATCGAGCGTGCTGCACGCCAGCGCCTGGCTCGGCGAAGACGTCGCGCCCGACGACCCCGCAGTGAGGCGCCTGGCGACCGACCTCGTGCTCGGCGTCGGATCGGATCGGCCGGTCGCCTTCCGCAAGTCGATGATCATCGGACTCGGACAGCCCCGTCGCGACGCTGGCGGATGGACCGTGCCGATCGACTGGCAGGCGGCGAGTCTCACGCCCCTGTTCCCGGTCTTCGTCGGTCAGGTCAGGATCGATCGCGAACGCGTCGCGATCGAGGGCCGGTACGCCCCGCCGCTCGGGGTGGTCGGCGCCGTCCTCGACCGAGCGCTCCTCGGCATCGCGGCGCGTGCCACGGCCAAGGTCATCCTCGCCAGGTTCGTCGACGCCCTGACCGGGACCGACCCGGCACCAGGGAAAGACTACCGAGCTGGTCGCCCAGTCCAGCCCAGAAGCATGGAACGGCTCACGGTCGGCATCGCCGATCGCGGCCAGGGAGGATTGAGATGCCCCGTCGGAACCTCGCGACGGCGCTTGGCGTGGTCGCCACGCTGTTGCTGATCTATGCCGCGAACCCTTGGGCGCCGCCTGAGGGCACCGTCGCGACGCTGGTCAACGTCGGATTCTGGGTCGCCGCCATCGCCCTCGCGGTCGTCCTGTTCGAGGACCGCAAGGGCAGCGACGCCGAAACGGTCGAGATCGAAGGCCCCGCCTTCGCGCGGTTCCTCTTCAGTAACTCGCGCGCCGGCCTGTTCTGGCTGCCGATCCGCCTGTTCGTCGGCTTCGCGTGGCTGGAAGCGGGGCTCCACAAGATCACCGATCCGGCCTGGACCACCGATGGCGAGGCCCTTCGCGCGTACTGGGAGCGGGCGGCGGCCATCCCCGAGCAGGGCCGGCCGCCGATCACCTACGAGTGGTATCGGGACTTCATCAACTTCCTGCTCGCCGGCGGCCACGAGACGTGGTTCTCGTGGTTGGTCATGTTCGGCGAGATCGCCGTCGGGATCGGCCTGATCTTCGGGATCCTGACCGGGGTGGCTGCGTTCTTCGGGGCGCTCATGAACATGTCGTTCCTGCTGGCCGGCTCGGCGTCGACCAACCCGATCATGTTCAGCCTCGCGATCGGGCTGATCCTCGCATGGAAGGTTGCGGGGTACTACGGACTCGACCGCTATCTGTTGCCGATGCTCGGGACGCCATGGCGACCCGGTTCGACCGCTCATCGAGGTGCCTCGCCGGCGGCGCCACCGACCGGCTGACCGCTGCTACCCTCTGACCCCGACGCAGCAGCGTCATCGGCACCCTCCAGTGGCAGCGCCGTCGGCCGATCGAAGAGGTGTCCCGTGAATTCCCTAAGACTGGTCGCCGTGGTGGCCCTCGCGATCTTCGCACTGGGGGCCTGCGGCGGGTCCGGCACGGCCACGACCGCCGCCGGCAGCGCGACCGCGGCACCTGGCGGCGGGACGACGACCGCGGCACCGAGCGAAGCGGCGGCCACGACCGCGCCATCGACCAGCGGTTCCGTCGATGTCTGCGGCCTCCTCACCGCGGCCGACCTCAAGACGGTGACCGGCAAGGACTATGGAGATGGCGTCGCCGACCCGGCCGGCAGTGGGTGCGGCTGGAATGTCGGTACCTCGGGTGTCAACCAGGGCGACCTCGTCTACGCGGTCGTCCAGGACGTGGGGATCGATTTCGTCAAGACGAACTTCACGGGTGGGTCGGACGTCACGGTCAGCGGACATGCCGGCTACTGGCACCCCGGCCAAGGCCTCGGGTCGATGTGGGTCGACATCGGTGGGCGCGTCTTCGTCCTCTCGTTCCCGCGATCCGCGGACCTGACCGCCGAGGACCAGGCGATCGCCCAGAAGCTCGCGGAGATCGCCGTCGGCAAGATGTAGCGGCGCCCAGGAGTCGGCGCTACTGACCGCCGCCCGGAGCGCCTCCGCCTGCGGCTTGCTTGGCCGCGTCGACCGCGTTCTCGGCCTCGGCCTCGGCCTTCTTCGCCTCCGCGACCCGGCGAGCCATCTCGCTCCGCCGGATCTCGACCTGGTCCCGGTCGGGGAGGCCGCGGAGGGAGTCCTTCTTCGCCTTGATGGCCTCGAACTCCGTGACGATCAGGAGCGCTTGTTCCTGGTCGATCTTCGGGGCGTGCACGAGGTCGATGAGATCGCCGGTGATGCCCCCGTAACGGCTGCTCAACTCGCGCGCCTGTCCGGCCAGCTCGGCGTAGTTCCTGACGCGCGGCACCAGGGCGCAGATCGCGGCAAGCAACGCCACGGCGGAGACGATCCCCTTCTCGACCGTCGTGGGAGATTCGCCGAGGACCGGGAAGATCGCGAGGCTGGTGAGCGCCGCGAGGATGCCGGCGGCGATCGCCCACGCGTCCGCCGATCGCTGCTGGCGATCCGCGTACCGGGGCAGCTCGTTGACCCAGAAGGTCGCGCTCTTCAGGCAGTTGTCGATCCGCGCGGCCGAGACCGGCACCCCTTGCGGATCATTCGGCAGAACCGGCCATGCTTGCACCCCGACCGCTGTGGTCATCGGTCGAACCGAACGACCGACCGCCTCGATCCTAGCCTAGCGCCGTCGCACGCGCGTCACGGGATCGCGGTCGAGCGTACCGGTCTCCATCGGGAAGACGGCCCGCTGGTATGCTCGCGGCGAGGACTAGGGGAGGTACGCGTTGACCATCGAGTCGACCCCGACCCGAACAGCGAAGGGCCGGTACGCGCGCGGGGCGGCCACAAAGACCCGGACCAGGCGGTCCCTGCCACCCATCACCGGGCATCCCAGCGAGTTCCTCGACCGCGCAGCCGACACGGCCTCGGTCGCCGAGCACCGGGAGCGGCCGCTGAAGGTCTTCGCGATCGATCCGTCGCGCGGCGTCGGGCCGCGGAATGTCGTGACGATCCGCATCCCGTTCGAGCCGCTCCGACCCGGCCCGATCGGTCGCCAGGTCGCAGTCATCGACGAGGACCACGGGTCGACGATGGAGCTCGGCGACAGGTCGACGAATCCGGTGACCTACCCGGGCGTGGACCTCGACGCCCGGGAAGTGCTGCTGGCGGGCGGCCTCGACCCGTCCGAAATGGACCTCCAGTCGCATCAGCAGATGGTCTACGCCGTCGCGATGCGGACGATCGGCGCCTTCGAGCGGGCGCTCGGTCGTCCCGTCCGCTGGCCGTGGGCGTCCGCCGCGGGCGACCGGATCGAGGACCGCCTCCGCATCTACCCGCACGCGGGCAAGATGATGAACGCCTTCTACGACGCGAGAGACGGAGGCGCGCTCCTGTTCGGATACTTCCGCCGAGGGATGGCCTCGGGCGCGAGCCGCTCGAACGAGATCGTGTACACCGCGCTCTCATACGACGTCATCGCCCACGAGATCGTGCACCCGATCGTCCAGGCCGTCGCGGCGCGCCGGAAGGCCACGACCCAGGATTCGGCAGGGTTCCAGGAGGGCTTCGCCGACATCGTGGCGATGCTCCAGCATTTCGATTTCCACGATCTCGTCGTGGACACGGTGGTGCGAACCGGAGGTCGCATCCACGACCGGGAGCTCGCCGCCGACCTCGAGGCCGGCGTCGAGGGGCGATCCGTCCAGGCGGAAGTGGTGGAGAGCAACCCGCTCCTCGAGATCGGCGGCCAGTTCGGCGAGGCCGCCGGGATGGGCACCGCGATCCGCCTTGGCCTGATGGGCAAACCCGATCCGGCCGCGCTCGAGACGACCACCGAGCCCCACGCACGCGGCGCGATCCTGCTGGCCGCGGTCTTCGACGCGTTCGTCACGATCTACTCCCGTCGGACCGCCGACCTTCGACGCATCGGCGGCGTCTCGCGGGCGAGCCCGGTCGTCTCCCCGGACCTGGCATTGCGGATGGCCGCGGAAGCGACCAAGACCGCCCAGCACTTCCTGACGATCTGCATCCGCGCGCTCGACGCCTGGCCGACCAACGACTTCAAGATGGGTGACTACCTCCGGGCACTGATCACCTCGGACAGCGAGGCGGTCCCCAATGACGAACTGGGCTACCGCGAGGCCTTGATCGCCAGTTTCCGCGCGCGCGGGATCCTGCCCGATGGGGTGACGTCGGTGACCGAGGATGGACTCCGCTGGCCGACGCCGGGGACGCCGACCCGAGCACGCCGTCGGAAGGCCGACGACGAGCCCGAGCGCTTGCCCGACATCGACCGGACGTCTCGTCAACCGGATCGCCGGACGCTCAAGACGTTCGCGTTCGATCCGAGCAGCGGGACCGCGGCCGGCAACCGCCTGACGCTGACGTTGCCGTATGAACCCCTCGCTCCCGGCCCGGTGGGGCGGACGGTGGCGGTGATCGACTACGACGCCTCGAACGACCGCTACTACACGTCCGTGAACCTCGACACGCCGGAGCTGATCCAGCGTGGCGGGCTCGATCCGTCCGACATCGACCCGCAGTTCCACCAGCAGATGGTCTATGCGGTCGCGGTGTCGACGATCGAGCGCTTCGAGGCGGCGCTCGGTCGCACGATCCGCTGGCCGTGGGCGGGAACCAAGACGACGGGCACGCTCGGCGATCGGCTCCGGATCTATCCGCACGCCATGCAGGAGCCGAACGCCTACTACGACCGGCGGCTGCGCGGGCTGTTGTTCGGGTACTTCGCGGCCAGCGACGTCGAGCCCGGGAGGAACCTCCCCGGCCAGATCGTCTATACCTGCCTGTCGGCGGACATCGTCGCCCACGAGACGACGCATGCCCTGCTCGACAGCGTCCAGCCGTTTTTCCTCGAGCAGACGAGCGCGGACGCGCCGGCGTTCCACGAGGCGATCGCCGACGTCATCTCCCTGCTCGGGCACTTCACCAACGGGGACGCGCTCCTCGACACCATCCAGCGGACCGGTGGCCTCATCCAGCGCGACTTGCTCAACCCGGACGCCACGCCGACCGACGGCGCCGGGCGCGTCGCGGCGGAGCGCTCCCAGCGCAATCCCCTGGTCGACCTCGCCCTCCAGTTCGGTGAGTCGCTCGGCAACCGGGCCGCGTTGCGCTCCGCCCTGGGCCGGGAACCGAACCCCGCCGAGCTGCGGACGGCCCTCGAGGCCCACGATCGTGGGGCGATCCTCGTCGCGGCGATCTTTGATGCCTTCTTCTCGGTGTACCTCCGGCGGATCGCCGACCTCCTGCGGATCGGTCGCGGCAGCGGCGCCATCACCGCGACCGGTGACATCCATCCCGACCTTGCGAAGCGGCTCGCCCGCGAGGCGACCGACACGGCCGCCCGGGTGAGCTCGATCGCCGCGCGGGCCCTCGACTTCTGCCCACCCGTGGACATCGAGTTCGGCGACTACCTCCGGGCCCTCGTCACGGCCGACTACGAACGCGCGCCCGACGATCCGCTCGGTTTCCGGGCGGCATTCATCGAGGGCTTCGGGGCGAGGGGGATCTACCCAGCCAAGGCATGGTCGATGACCGAACAGGCGCTCCGCTGGGACCGCGCTCCGGACCGTCCGGAGGTCGAGGGCCTCGTGTCGGACCCGTCGACGCCGGGAGCGGCCGCACGGAACGCCATGCTGCTCCGGGAGTTCGGGTGGAACGAACGGGACCTCCTGGGCCTCGATCCCGGCCTGCCCATCAACATCGACCGGATCCAGGCCTCCACGTCGCAACAGATCGACCGATCCGGCGAGTCGCGAACCGAGTACAAGGTCCACATCGTCCAGCAACGCGACGTGCCGCTGGATCCGGACGACGACCGCTCGCCGACGTTCGCGTTCCGTGGCGGCTGCACGGTCGTCCTTGACGGGTCGGGGCGGCTGAAGTACGTGATCAGCAAGCGGATCGGCAGCGAGGACCGCCTGCGACGCCAACGAGATTATCTCGGCGAGAACGTCTCGGCGGCGGCCGCGACGGCGTATCGCGGACGCGTGCTCGAGCGGGCCAATCTGGCCAGCCTGCATCGAGGCGACTGAGCGTGACGGACGGACGACGCACCCGCAAGCGCCCCGAGATCCGGGTTCGGATGTATCGCGTGGGCTTCGGCGACTGCTTCCTGCTGACCTTTCCGGGGCCGCACCATGTTCTCGTCGACTGCGGCGTACATAGCGCGGGCAACATCGGGACCCTCGATCGAGTCCTCGACGACGTCGAGTCCGAGACGAAGGGCCGCCTCGCGCTGGTGATCGCCAGCCACGCCCACGAGGACCACATCGCCGGGTTCCTCAGGGGCGCGGAGCACTTCAGCCGCTTCACGATCGGCGAGGTGTGGCTGCCGTGGAGCGAGGACCGCACGGACCCGGTCGCCCGCGGCCTGCGCGCGCGCCTGGCAGCCCTCCGCACGGCGCTGGAATTCCAGTTCGCGGCCGGAGCGGCCGGTCGCGACGTGCTCGACATCCTGGCCAACTCCTCGGCGAAGCGAAACGAACCGGCGCTGGCGAACCTTCGCGCCGGTCTCGGCGCCGGTGCGCACGTCTCGTTCCTGGAGGCGGGGCAGGTGCGAACCGATCCTGGGGGCATCCCGGGCCTGACGGCCGACGTCCTGGGCCCGACGCGAGACGAGGCATTCCTCCGCCGGATGGACCCGCCGAAGGCTGAGCGGTTCCTGCGGGCGACGGACGACGGCGTCCTCGTCGAGGGCGCCCTCCGCCCGTTCGATGATCCGCCGGCCGCCGAGGATGGCGGTCCACGGTTGACCGACACGCAACGTCGTGCCCTCGTGAAGGCCGTGGAGTTGTCACCGGACGCGCTCGCGTTCGCGCTCGATCGGGCGATCAACAACACGAGCATCGTCACGCTCTTCCGGTATCGCGGCCAGGGACTGCTGTTCGCCGGCGACTCCCAGTACGGCGGCTGGAAGTCATGGCTGGACCGGCCGGAGTCGGGCGAGAAGCTTGGTGAACTGGCCTTCTACAAGGTCTCCCACCACGGCAGCGAGAACGCCACCCCGAAGTCGGCCCTCCAGGCGATGACGACCGGACGCGTGACGGCGATGGTCTCGACACAGTCCAAGCCATGGCCATCGATCCCGGACGGTCCGCTGATGAACGCGCTCGTCCTGAAGACGTCCGACCGAGTGCTCCGAAGCGATTCGGTGGCGATTTCCGGTGCACCGGAAGGCCCGGTCCTCGGCCGCGCGCCCGAGGGGTTCTCACTGGGACCGTTCTGGGTCGATCACCACATCACGCTCTGAGCCGGCGGGACCGAGCCCGCGCGCAGCAGGCAGACTACTGATCTGGCAGGGGCGGTGGCGCCGGCCGATGGCTCGCGATCGCTTCCTCGATCAGTCGGTTGTACTCGGCGCGCAATCGCTCGATTTCCCCGTGCAACCGTTCGGCTTCCGCCGCGACGGCATCGAGATCACGTTCAGCGGCCCGCCATTGAGCGAGGACTTCCTCAGCCAGTCGTTGATACGGCATCGAGGGGCTCATGCCTCCGGTGCGGATTCCGAACAGCCGATCGGCTACGGCGCGCGCGTGAGTCGGCGTCCGATGATAGCCAGGCCTTGGGCGACCGTGTCGTACTCGTCAGGCGGCATCGACAGGATCTGCGGCTGTTCCTGGGGCGATTCCGGGACGATGATGAGCGTCCCCGGCCGTTCACGCTCGAAACTCAGCTCGATCCGGCGAAGCCGGTCGAACGGCGTCGCGATCATCAGCTTGTTGTCTGTCGTGACGACGACGCGCTGATTCGTGACCGCGACGATGGCCTCCTCGGCATGGGCGTGGATCTCGATCCGCTCGTCAGGTTGCAGCAACACCCGAAGCGTCCCGACCTCGAGGCTGTCGCACATCCGGTCCACCGCCTTCATTCGGGGGCGTGGTGGGGGTCAAGGCCAGCGTGACACGACGCGCCGCGCTTGGAGCCTAGCGAGCACCCGAAGGACGTTCCAAACCTCTCGCAGCTACATCGAGCCGCCTGCAGCTCCGAACGTGGCTGCGCCCTCGCGACCATGAGGGATTTGGTCGGACGAGAGGGATAGCCGGAAGGCGCTCGATGGACAGCAGACCGTTCTGGCCAACTGAATTGACCCCCGCTCGACGGCGCCGGCCATCGTGCCCGACGATCAAGCGGCCGGCGAGATGCCACTCCACGAGCCCGAATCCATCGCGCCCAAGCCGGCTGACGACACGACCCGGGCGACAGGCCGACGGTTCCAGAAACGGAGGGCGCTGGTTCAGGAGGTGCCGGCGATCTTCAAGCGGTCAATGCTCGACGACCTGCTCCAGCTTGCGTGCCGCCTCGATCCAGGCGGTGATCTCGTCCTCGCTGGGAAGGCGGCGTACGATCCCGGGACGGGCGGCGACGACCTCCTGGACGGTGATCGCGAGGTTCGTCGCGTTTCGCTGGGCCAGCTCGGCGGGTGAGCCGACGCCGGCGGCTCCGAGCAGGTCGCCGTACTGCGGCCCGACGCCCGGGACCCGCATGAGATCGACGTTGTCGACCCACTCGAGGATGAGCTTGCTGCTGATGCCGGTCGCCTCGGCGATCCGCTCACGGTCGTACGGCTTGGCACCAGCCGCGAGCAGGTCGTCGGTCGTCCGGATACCCGCGCTCGCGAGCGTCTCGCTGTAGACGGCACCGATCCCCTCGACGTCCACGATCTGCATGGAATGGGCGACCTGGGCCTCATGGGCGTCGGCTGCAGCGGCCAGGACGACCGGCCCCTCGATAAGCTCCGGAGCGGCCGCGACCGCGGCTGCGGCTGCCATCGGCGCCGCGACGGCGACCGGCTCCGGTGCCGCCTCCGAGGGCCCTCGCTCACCGAAGGCCGCCTTGACCTCCGCGGTGTTCAGGTACCAGAGGATGAGGGCGGGCATGAGCGCCATCGCGAAGCCGACGCCCGTGCCGGGGAAGTGGAGGAACGCGAGGCCGGCCTCGAGGAGCGCGAAGGCTGCGATGACGAGCGCGAAGACTCGAGCCCAGGGCTGGAGTGCCCAAAGACCCCCGGCCACGAGCAGCCAGACGATCCCGGTGACGACCGCGAGCCAGCCCCAGAGCCCGACTCCCTCGAAGACGGGAAGGTCGCCGAGCGCCCCGAACCAGTCGAATCCGAGGAGCTGGATGCCGAAGAACAAGTAGCCGAACCCGGCCAGCGCGGCGAAGAAGCCGAGGATCGCGATGAGGATCGGTGGGTTCTTCATCGGTTGGTCCTCCAGCACTGACGGCGCGCACATCATAGACGCGCGAACGCACGCCGGCTTCAGTCTCCGCACATGTGGCGGAGGTGCCGGCGTGGGTCACCAGGAGGACCGTGGCTCGAGGATGACGACCGCGGTTTCCCGCGAACGGCGCGCTGCCCAGCTCGCGAGCGCCTCCTCGCCGTCGTACTCGGCCCAGCGCGCCCACAGGCGGGGCCGCTCCTCCGGTGTGGCGGCACGGCCGCGGACCGCGCGCGGGCCGTCGGTCAGCTCGACCGTGGTGTCGGGATCCGCCTGGAGATTGAGCCACCACGCCGGCTCCGCTTCGCCCCAGCCGTTCATGGCCATGGTGACCAGGTTCGGACCGTCCTCGAAGTAGCCGAGGATGGCGTGCCGCTCGCTGCCCGAGCGGCGACCGATCGTCTTGAGCCGCATCATCCCCCACCGCTTGGGCGTCTGGCGGCGAAGGCCCATTCGGCCGCGCGTGAGGGCGAAGATCGCGCGATGGACCGTCCACGCGGCGCGGATGACCCAGCGCGGCGGGAGTGGCGCCCGGCGACCGCGATCGGTCGTGGTCGGAGTGGTCATGTCGTGCCTCCTTCGGGTGACTCGTATCGAAAGACGTCGTCGAGCGTCACGTCGAATGCGTGGGCGATCTGGAACGCCATCTCCAGGGACGGCGAGTAGCGACCCTGCTCGATGGCGATGATCGTCTGGCGCGTGACCCCGATCCGCTGGGCGAGCTCGGCCTGCGTCATCTCGCCGTGCTCGAACCGCAACCGCCGGATCTGATTGCTGACCTTCGTGGGCTTGCCCATCGGCCTAGAAACCTCGTCGATACGCGACGAGCTTGACGACCGCCCCGACGAGCGCCGACAGGACGAACGCGAGGTACATCGCGTTCGCGATCCAGAAGTAGTCGAACTCCGCCAGCGTCAGGACGAACGGCACGACCATGCCGACGCCGAGCACCGTGCCGGCGAAGTACTCGCCGAAGCGCCCGATGTCACGGTCGCGGACGTCCGCATCGTGGCCGTCAGCGTGACCCGCCATCTCGGCCGAGATGCCGCCGACGATCTCGACCACGATGCGACCGACGATGGCGAGTGCGATGCCGATGCCGATCGACCACAGCATCGTCGGCACGTAGTCGATGTCAGCCGGCGCGGTCTGACCGAGCTGCCCGAGGGTGATGACGAGGTACGCGCCGTACGTGACCACGATGGCGACGAGGTAGACCCATTGGCCCTTCTCCTCGTTGGACATGCATCCGCTCCGATGTAAAGAGTGTTTGACATCGGCGAATGTACGGTATGCCTGACATCATGTCAAGGGTGATTTACACACGACGGCGTCGGGGTCGCCGGGCTCGCCGGCACATCAAGACGGGGGAGCGGCGCCTCGAACGGCTTCGCCGCGGTCGTGCCTGAGCAGTTCGGAATATTCGTAAGTGGTCGGGGCGAGAGGATTTGAACCTCCGACCTCATCGTCCCGAACGATGCGCGCTACCAAGCTGCGCCACGCCCCGACCGAGGGAGCCCGTTGTACAGGGCCTGCGGATGATAGCAAAGGTGCCCCGACCCGGCGATAGGACCATCCCCGGACCTGGCAAAAGGCACCGCAAGACGCAACGGCGACGGGTGACCAAGGTCCCATGGCCTTAGGGACTTCCGCGAGCCTGACCGGCCGACGAGCCCGATCCTAAGGTCGCAGTCAGCGGCGCCGGGGGGAATTCTGGCGCCGCTGTTTGATGCCCGCGGAGTCGCCGAAACCACGATCCGCCGTCCCGACGTACCGATCGACAGGACGCCGCGGCGTCTGGATCATCGCCACCCGTCGCGAGGCTTACCCCGCGGGGCGGCGGCGAGCGGGAGGGCCGCCGCCCTGTTCCTAGTCGATGAGTCCGGCTTCGTAGGCCGCGTTGGATCGCGCCCGCTGGTCTGCCCGGATCGGAAGCGTACCCAGCGCCGCCAGCAGGAAAGCCACAGCCATCAGCCCGAACACGATCGGCACGCCCGACGCTTCGCCGGCGACGTCGATGACGACGCCGTAGACCGCCACCCACAGCGAGCCGATGCCGAACGCGATCGTGAAATAGAGCGCGTACGACGCATCCCGGATCGATGGAGGCGCGATGTCGGCCAGGAGCGCCTGGAGCTGCGGGCTCTCCGCGAAGCTGAACAGGCCCATCAGCACGATGCCGAGCCACAGCCCGACGAGCGACGAACCGGCCAGCAGGAAGACGACGAAGCCGAGCGCTCCGCCCAGGTAGACGCCGACGATGATCGGCTTGCGCCCGACACGATCCGAGAGCCAGCCGGCGATCAATGGGACCGGCACCGAGAAGACGATCAGCGCTCCGTACATGAACCCCGATGTCGCCTCGTCGAGGCCGATGACCTTGGTCAGGTAGATGAGCGCGAACAGGTTGACGACGCCGAGCCCTCGCCCGCCGCCACCCAGCGCCGACGTCAGGTACAGCCAACGGAGGTCGCGGTCGCGGAAGATCCGGCCGAACGCGGATCGCACGCTGCCGCCGGCGAGGGCAGCCGCACGGTCGGTTCCGCGTTCCCGGATGAAGAGCAGGATCGCGATCCCGATAACGATGGCCGGCAGGCCGAACGCCAGCGATGCACCACGCCAGCCCAGGGCCGCGATCAGCGGAACGCCGATCAGCGCCACGACCACGGTGCCGACGTTGCCGCCGGCGATGTGGGCACTGATCGCGAACCCGCGTCGTTCCGGCGGGAACTGTTCCGCGAGCAGGCCGTTGCCGACCGGATGCTGGGGCGACCCGCCGATCCGCCACACGATGTTGGGGATCGCGAACGTGATGAAGCTGGTGGCCAGCGACTGGAGCGCGATGCCTCCACCAAACAGGATCCCGCCGGCGCCGAGCAGGCGACGGCGGGAGACGACCCGGGTGAGGCCCGCGTAGCTGAGCTGGACGAGGCCGGAGGCGAACGAGCCGATCGCCGCCAGGAAGGCGACGGCCTCCACGCCGACCCCGAACTCGTCGATGATCTTGAGGAAGACCAGCGGCAGCAGGACCGCTTGAGCGTGATTGACCGCGTGGGCCGTCGACAACAGGCCAAGCGACCGCGTCGGGTGGATATCGGCCGTCACCCCGATATCCTGACGCATCGTTGGCCTACCCGGCTGGGCCAATCAGCCCGCTGGTGACAGCCAGACCGGGTAGTCGCGGACGTCCTCGGGCTGGCCGTCCACGGCCGAGTCGTGGTACGTGCGCAGCGTGCCCCACTGGGCCGTGCCGACGTCGTAGCGGAGCGTGACGTCGAACGTGCCGCGGCAACCCGTCCCGCAGGTGGCCGTGGTGAATTCGTCGACCAGGGTCTGGCCCGAACGGTCAAGGATCGCGATCCGGAGCGTCGCCTCGAAGACGTTCGCGTTGCCGGTCACGCGCGCGGGGTTGCCGAAGGCGGCACCCCAGGCCGGACGATCGACGAAGATCGCCGGCAGGAGATCCTCGAAGTCGTCACGGGCCTGTGGCCCGTCGAGGACGATGCCCTCGCTGCCGAACGTCGTGACCGTCCGACCCTCGACCTGGAACAGGACCGCACGCACGTTCGAGAACTGCGTCAGCGTGTAGGTCACCTGGCCGAGTCGCCGGAACGCGGACGCACTGCCACCGCCGGATTCGAATTCGGCGGACAGGTCGACGGTCGCGATGCCGTCCTTGATCGACAGGCCGAGCAGTCGCGTGCCGGCCGGCATCGCCGTCGACAGGTCGCCGTCGCTCTCACGGGCGGCCTGGCCGTCGAGCAGGACCTCCATCGCCGAGCGGGCGACGCCAACGCTCTTGGGAACATCCATCAGCGTCGGGACGAGGCCCTCGATGCCCACGTCGCCGTTCAGGATGTAGTAAGCGCGAACGACCATGGTCTCGACCGACGTCGACGAGCTCGGAGCGGCCGACGGTCCGGTGCTCGGACCGGTCGACGGCGAAGCCGTCGGCGAGGCCGATGGATCGGGGGTGATGTCGGGTTCGATCGTGGCGGGCGGTATCGCGGTGGCGGGCGGTGGCGGAACGGTCCCGACACTGCCGCTCGGGGCGCAGGCGGCCGTGACGATCGCCAGCGATCCGACGGCGAGGATGGCGCAGGTACGCCGGAATGCCCGGTTCATCAGATGGACTCCTTCGTGGTGGACGTTGGAGCCTGATCGTCGAGGCCGGGCATCGCCGTCTCATCGCCGGGGCGCAACGATCCCGTAACAGCGAGCGGCAGCTCGAGCTCAAGGCGCAGGCCGCCGCCATCGCGGTTCTTCGCCCGGATGGAGCCGCCGAGGAGGGCCGCATGCTCGGCGGCGATGGCGAGGCCTAGGCCGCTGCTGCCACCGTGACGGGAGGCGTCGAGCTTGGTGAAGCGCTCGAAGATCCGCTCCAGGCGATCGGGCGGTACCCCGGGCCCGCGGTCCGAGACCGCGATGACGATCGCCTCGGGCCTGGCGACCAGCTCGATCTCGACGTCGGCGCCGCCGGCGTGTTCGCGGGCGTTGTCCAGGAAGTTGCCGAGGATCCGATCCAGCCGGCGCGGATCCGAGTCGATGACGACCGGTCGTGCAGGAGGCTGGAACCTGGCCGTTGGCAGTCGCGCGGCGACGACGGTCCGGATCAGCTTGACGAGGTCGACGGACTCGACCTGCACCTGCTCGGCGTCGGCGTCGAACCTCGATAGTTCCATGAGTTCCTCGACGAGCGACCGCAGCCGACCGACGTCGCCAACGAGCATCTCGGCGGCCCGCCGGCTCTCGGGCGGGAGCTCGTCGAGGTGCTCCGCCACGATCGACGCCTCCGCCACGAGCGCCGCCAGCGGCGTTCGCAGCTCGTGCGACACGTCGGACACGAACCGACGGTTCTGCGCCTGGGCGACCTCAAGACGACCGATCGTGTCGGCGAGCGCGTCGGCCATGCGGTTGAAGCGCTCGGCCCACGTCCCGAATTCGTCGCGCGACGTGACCGGCACGCGGGCCGACAGATCGCCACGTTCGATCCGTTCCGCCGCTCGACCGGCGGCCTCGACCGGGGCGAGGATCCCTCGAGCGATCAGCCGCGCGGCGAGCAACGCCAGGACGATCAACAGTACGGCGCCGCCCGCAAGCGCCGATCGCAGCTGCTCGAGCGCCTCGTTGATCTGGCTGACGTCCCGCACGAAATAGACGATCGGGCCATCGTCGGCGGCCCGGCCACCGACGACGAGCGATGGCACCCCCACCACGTCAGTCCAGAAGTAGCCGATCTGGCCGTCGTCGATCGCCTGCACGACGTCGGGTGGCAGCCGTCCGTATAGCTCACGGAGCCCGCTGTCGGAGAACACGACATCCTCGGGGCCACCGCCGAGGTCGATGATCGACGCGGCCTCGCGCCGCTGGAACGTCTCGGCAAGACCGCTTCGGGCGACGTCATCGGAGGTGGCATCCGGGGGGAGCTGTCGCTCGGGCACGGTGACCGACAGGTCGAAACCGGCCTGGCTGGCCGCGTCTGCGAGGGCCTGCTGATGCAGGCGCGTATCGACGAACACGTACGCGCCGATCCCCAGCACGGCCGCGGTCAGCGCCACCAGCGCGACCAGGGCGACCGCGATCCGCGCTCGGACGCCTCGGAGGCCCGGCACCTCCCGACCTACCGCGCGGCCTTGTAGCCCGCGCCGCGGACCGTGAGGATGAGTGCCGGGTTGGCGGGATCCGCCTCGATCTTCGCGCGCAGCCGCCCGACCGCGACGTCGACCAGTCGCGAGTCGCCCAGGTAGTCGTAACCCCAGATCCGGTCCAGCAGCGTGTCGCGAGCCAGGACGTGGCCGGCGTGCCGAACGAGATCGAGGAGCAGGTCGAACTCGGTGCGGGTCAGCGGGACGTCCGACCCGTCGCGCGTGACCGACCGCCCGGCGATATCGATGACGAGCGGTCCGAACCGGAGCTGTGATGACTCGTCATCCGGCCCGCGGCCGACCCGCCGGAGCGCGGCCCGGACCCGGGCGACGAGCTCGGGCACCTCGAAGGGCTTGCGGACGTAGTCGTCGGCGCCCGCCTCGAGGCCCACGACGACGTCGACCGTGTCGGCACGCGCCGTGAGCATCACGATCGGGATCATCGACGTCCGACGGATCGCGCGTGCCACCTCGAGACCGTCGAGGCGAGGCAGCATGACGTCGAGGAGCACGAGGTCGTACGGCCTGGCCTCGAAGCGGTCGAGGCCCTCGCGGCCGTCGTTCGCGGTCTCGACGGCGAAGCCAGCGTTGCGCAGTCCGATCGCGGTCACCTCCCGGATGGAGGGGTCGTCCTCGATCAGGAGGATCGTGGCGTCCACGGGCGGCAGTATGCCAGCCGGCGGTCCAGCCTCAGATCGGCCCACGACGGCACGGTCCGGCGAAGGACCCTGCGGTTTCAGCGCTTCTTGTGGGGGACCTCGTACAGGTCCTCGCGCGGGTCCTTGTGGGCGTCGCCGGACGCGCCCGCATGGTGGCCCTTCGGCAGCAAGTACAGCGCGAACAACGCGAATGGCCCGAAGACGATGCCGAGGACCGCCCAGGTCACCGGGTTGCGGTGGCGCGCCGGCGCGGAACGGTAGGCATAGATCGCGCAGACCACCCACACCACCGCACCGAGGATGAGGAGCCCGGCGCCGTAGAAGACTGGGTCCATCGTCGCGCCTCCCTTAGAACTGGTCGAGGTAGCGCTCGACCTCCCAGTCCGAGACCTGGGTCCGGTACTCGTCCCACTCGGCCCGCTTGGCCTCCACGTAGTGACCGGAAGACGTGGTCGCCGAGCGCCTCGCGGATGACCGTCGTCGCGCTCCAGCTCGTCGAGCGCCTCGCCGAGCGTGCCGGGCAGCTCGCGGATGCCCTTCGACGCGATCGTCGCGGCGTCCATCTCGAACAGCGACTCCTCGACCGGATCGGCGAGCGTGAGCCCCTGCTCCACGCCATCGAGGCCGGCCGCGATCATCGCCGCGAAGGCGAGGTAGGTGTTCGACGACGGGTCCGGGCAGCGGACCTCGGCCCGCGTCCCCTCGATCGACTTGCCGGGCGAGACCATCGGCACGCGGATGAGCGCCGAGCGGTTGGTCCGGCCCCAGGTCAGGTAGGTCGGCGCCTCGTAGCCGGGCACGAGCCGCTTGTACGAGTTCACGAGCGGCGCGAGGACCGCGATCATGCCCCGCGCGTGGGCGAGGATCCCGGCCATGTACGAGCGCGCGACGTCGGACAGCCCGTACGGGTTGGACGGATCGGCGAAGGCGTTGCGCTGCTCGGCGATCGACCACAGGCTCTGGTGCGTGTGCATGCCGGAGCCGTTGATGCCGTGGATCGGCTTGGGCATGAACGTCGCGTACAGGCCGTGCTGCTGGGCGATCGCCTTGAGCGCGAACTTGAAGGTGACCGCGTTGTCGGCGGTCCGCAGCGCGTCGGAGTACTCGAAGTCGATCTCGTGCTGGCCGACGGCGACCTCGTGGTGGGCCGCCTCGACCCGGATCCCGAACGCCTCGAGCGCGTCGACCATGTCCTGGCGGATCTCCTGGGCGAGGTCGGTCGAGAAGTCGAAGTAGCCGGCCTGGTCGTGCGGCAGCGGCGCGATCGTCGCCGTCGTCGCTGCGGCGGAACAGGAAGAACTCGAGCTCCGGGCCGGTGTTGACGACGTAGCCGAGCTTCCGCGCCCGCTCGACCTGGCGGCGCAGGACGTAGCGCGGGTCGCCGGCGAACGGCTCGCCGCGCGGCGTGAAGACGTCGCAGATGACGCGGGCCGTGCCGCGCGGTCCGCGAGCCCGGCTGCCACGGGATCTCGGCGAAGGTCTCCATGTCCGGCATCAGGTACTGGTCGCGACTCGGCGATCCGGGTGAAGCCCTCGATCGACGAGCCGTCGAACCAGGTCCCGTGCTGGACCGAGCCCTCGAGCTGGTGGATCGGGATCGTGACGGCCTTGACGTGGCCGATGATGTCGGTGAACTGGAGCTGGACGAAGCGGATCCCGCTCGCCTTGGCGGCTTCGATCTTCGCGGTGGACTCGGCGCTGCTGGGCCACGTCTCGGCGGTGCCTCCCGGTCTGCGGGGATGGGGTCGGGCGTCGCGGCACAAGGATACGCCCGGCCGCGGGAGGCCTCGGCCGGGCGCGGCTCACGTGGATCGGGTCCGAAGCGACCTCAGTACTGGAAGAGCAGCTCGCGGTACTTCGGCAGCGGCCAGAGGTCGTCGGCGACCACGCGTCTCGAGCTCGTCGACGACCTCGCGCAGCGCTGCCTGGGCCGGGATGACCTCGGTCGCGAAGGCCCGTCGCCTCGGCCTGCACGGAGCCGGCCTCGTGGGCCTCGTGCTGGGCGTGCTCGAGCGCCGCGATGGCGTCGACGAGCGAGTCGGCGAGGCCGCGAGACCGTTCGGCAGATCGTGTTGATCCCGTGCGACGACGGCGCCCCGGCTGAGCTGGCCGAGGTACCGCGCGGCGGCCGGCAGGATCATCGTCGTGGCGATGTCGAGCGGCGCAGCTCGCCTCGATGTCGCTGACCTTGACGTAGCGCTCCCAGTTGATCTCGACGCGCGACGCGAGCTCGCGCTCGGACAGCACGCCGAAGCTCGAGAAGAGCGTCCTTGGCCGTCTTGGTCGTCAGCGCCGGCAGCGCGTCGACGGTCGTCTGGTTGTTCGGCAGGCCGCGCCTCGCGGCCTCGGCGTGCCACTCCTCGGAGTAGCCGTTGCCCTCGAACAGGACCTGCTTGTTGGCCTTGACGATCCCCGACAGGATCGTCGGTCAGGCCCTCGAAGTCGCCCGTGGTCGAGCTTCTCGAGCTCGTCGGCGAGCTGCTTGAGCGAATCGGCGACGGCCGTGTTGAGCACCGTCTGCGGCCAGTAGATCGGCGCCGACGAGCCGACCGCGCGGAACTCGAACTTGTTGCCGGTGAAGGCGAACGGCGAGGTCCGGTTGCGGTCGGTGGCGTCCGCGGCGAGGACCGGCAGCGAGGTCACGCCGAGCTCGACGTCGCCGCCCTTCTTGGACGCGGCGGCCGCGCCCTTGCTCGAGCTGCTCGATGACGTCCACGAGCTGCGAGCCGAGGAAGATCGACACGATCGCCGGCGGCGCCTCGTTGGCGCCCAGGCGATGGTCGTTGCCGGCGTCGGCGATGCTCGCCCGGAGCAGGTCGGCGTGGACGTTGACGGCGCGGATGACCGCCACCAGGAAGGCCAGGAACTGGGCGTTGGCGTGCGGGTCGTTGCCGGGGTCGAGCAGGTTCTCGCCCGTCGTCGGTCGCCATCGACCAGTTGTTGTGCTTGCCCGAGCCGTTGATGCCGGCGAACGGCTTCTCGTGGATCAGGAACATCAGGCCGTGCTGCGCGCGCGAGCCGCCGCATCAGGCTCATCACGACCATGTTGTGGTCGGAGCCGACCGAGGTCGGCTCGTAGACCGGCGCCATCTCGAACTGGGCCGGGCGCGACCTCGTTGTGGCGCGTCTTGGCCGGGATGCCGAGGCGCCACAGCTCGCGGTCGAGATCCATCATGAACGCCAGGATCCGCTCGCGGATCGGGCCGAAGTACTGGTCCTCCAGCTCCTGGCCCTTGGGCGACGCGGCGCCGAACAGGGTCCGACCGGTCAGCACGCAGGTCCGGGCGCTGCTCGGCGAGCCGGCGGTCGACGAGGAAGTACTCCTGCTCCGGGCCGATGTTCGTGAAGACGCGGGTGGCGGTCGTGTTGTCGAACCAGCGCAGGACGCGCAGCGCCTGCTTGCCGAGGGCCTCCTGCGAGCGCAGGAGCGGGATCTTGTGGTCGAGCGCCTCGCCGGTGTACGACACGTAGGCGGTCGGGATCGTCAGCGTGACGCCGTTCGGCTCGACCTGGAGGAAGATCGGGCTGGTGACGTCCCAGCGCGGTGTAGCCGCGCGCCTCGAACGTGGCCCGGATGCCGCCCGACGGGAACGAGCTCGCGTCGGGCTCGCCCTGGACCAGGTTCTTGCCGGAGAACTCGGCGATCGTCTGGCCGTCGCCGGTCGGGGTCAGGAACGAGTCGTGCTTCTCGGCCGTCGAGCCGGTCATCGGCACGAACCAGTGGGTGTAGTGGGTGGCGCCGTGCGCCAGCGCCCACTCCTTCACGCCGTGCGCGACCGCGTCGACGATCGCCGGGTCGAACGGCTCGTGGCCGTCGATCGTCCGGCGCAGCTTCTTGAAGATCGGCTTGGCGAGGTACTGGCGCTGGGCGTCCTCGTCGAACACGTACTCGCCGTAGATGTCCTGGCCGGCGTCCTCGAGGTAGTCCTGGGTCGTGGCGACCTGGTGGGTGGCGATCGCGGCGATGGCCGCCTGACGTGCGGTCATGGCTCTCCTGTCGGTGCCCTGACGTTTGCCGGACGGTGGGTGTCGGGTACGCATGCCGATGTCCTCCGTGAGCATGCGGATCCGGCACGGGAATGCGCCGATTCCACGTCCTTGCTCAAGGTACCAGCGGTGAGGGTTGCGGTTCAGCGTCAGCCGCTCGATCCGCTGGTTGCGCATGGTGAACAAGCCCGCGTCGGCGCGCCGCTCAGGCCGGCCGGCGAGCGGCCACGAGGTCGTCGAGCAACCGGCCGAACTCGCGCTCGACGTCGACGTAGCGGTCGGAGCGCCAGACGATCCCGAGCCGGCCGTCGCTGCGTCAGTCGGGTCCAGACGCGGCGACGCGGCAGGTAGAAGCGTGATCGTGATGCCGGCGATCAGGCTGGCCGAAGGCGAGCCAGACGAGTCCCTGGCCCGGGTCGTGTTTGGCGATCAGCAGCGTGTACTCGGAGACGGAGCGCAGGTGATCGACAGGCCGAGGTCGTCGGAGACACGGGTCTCACCGATGCCGAGATCGACCGCGCGGATGGTTCTCGGGGACGGTCGACCCGTCCGGTTGCCGATGAGGCGATACGGCAGGACGATCAACCGCCCCGTCCCGTCGGCCGCCCGGTCGAGGAGCAACTGGAGGCCCAGGTCCCGCCCGGGCACCGGCAGGATCCCGTACGGCCGATCCGTCGGCCGCGTCGGTCAGCGGCACCGGCGCCATCCCACAGCGGCTTTCCGTCCGCGTCGAGAACGAGCAGGTGCGGCGCCGGGCCCGAACCCGTTCTGGTGGAACGTGTAGCCGCCGACCGACAGCGGGTCGTTGACGCGGATCGTCTTGCGCGCGATCTCCTGGCCGTCCCGGATAGACCGCGAGATCGGTCGTGAAGTCGGACGGCCTGGCCGGTCTCGAAGCCCGGCGCCTCGAAGTCGAGGTTCTTGACGAGCAGCAGGCCTGGCGTGCCGATCGGCTGGACCGTGAGCGACTCGCCCTCGGCGCACGACGAGTCCCTGTTCATCGCCGAGCCGCGACGTGACCGCGGCCGCGACCAGGAACAGGACCAGCCCGGTATGGGTGAACAGCGTCGCCATCTTCGTGTACTGGTGACGATCGCCGTAGAGGTAGCGTGGCGCCGTCGTCGGTCGTCGCCTCGCGCACCTTGAACCGGTGGCGGCGCAGGACGCCGCGGACGCCAATCGGCGGGACAGGCCTGTCATCGCGGCTCGATCCGGGAGGCGCGGGTCGAAGTAGGGCTCGGGCTGGGCGACCCGGATGTCGGAGACGCCGCGCCACAGCTTGGGCGTGCGATCGAGCGTGCAGACGACGATCGAGATGACCAGGATCGTCAGGCCGGCGCTGAACCAGATCGAGCGAAACATCGCGAAGACGCTCAGCCGTTCGAGGATATCGACGAGCCCGGCGCCCAGCAACGGGTCGTAGCGAGCGTGGATCGCATCCATCGCCATCGCGTAGTCGCCAGCCGAGCGGAACGCGAAGTCGGGCAGCTGGCGGATGGTCATCCCGACGACCGCGAGCAGGGCCAGGACGATGATCTGCGCGACGGCGAAGTCGACCGAGGTCAGCAGGCGCCAGATCCCCATCCCGACGCGGGCGAGGGGGTTCGGACCGATCGGACGGGTGGAGGCGGCCGTGACGACCGCCGGTGTCGCGATGTCGGGCCCCTAGACGGTGACGGGGGACGCTGCCGGCCGGCCGGTCACGGCTCGCAGCGGCGGCGAGCGCCGCCCCAGATCCGCCTCGAGGTCCTCGACATCCTCGAGCCCGACCGAGACGCGCAGCAGGCCCGGTGTGATCCCGGCCTCGAGCAGCTCCGACTCGGAGAGCTGGCGCTGAGAGGTCGATGGCGGGTGGACGACCATCGTGTGGACGCTCCCCAGCGACGCCGTGAGTTCCGGCAGGTTGAGGTGATCGATGATCGCCCGGCCGGCCTCCCGGCCTCCCTCGACCTCGAACGCAAGCATCCCGCCGGCGGCGCCCGCCCGGAACTGGCGCTGCGCCACCGCGAACTGCGGATGGCTGGGAAGGCCTGGGTAGAGCACGCTGCGCACGCCGTCCTGACGCTCGAGCCAGGCCGCGAGTGCCGCGGCGTTGCGGCTGTGCCGTTCGGCCCGGACCGCGAGGGTCAGGATCCCGCGCAGGACCAGGAACGCCTCCAGCGGACCGAGGGTGGCGCCCGTCTCGATCTGGACGCGCTCGACCTCGGCGATCAGCGCGGTCGGGCCGGCCACGACCCCGGCGATCAGGTCGCTGTGACCGCCCAGGAACTTCGTCGCCGACTCGACGACGAGGTCGGCGCCGAGTTCCAGCGGCCGGCAGACGTAGGGACTCGCGAACGTGTTGTCGACGACGTACGTGGCCCCGTGACGGTGCGCCAGGGCGGCCAGCGCGGCGTGGTCGCTGACGAACGTCGTCGGGTTCGCGATCGTCTCCGCGTACAGGACCCGCGTCGGCTTGGCGGCGAGCGCAGCGCCGACCTCCTCGAGGTCGGTCATGTCGACGATCTCGACATCCACGCCGAAGCCGCCGAAGGTCCCCAGCAGCTGGGTCCTGGTCGAGCCGTAGATCGCGACCGGTGCCACGATCCGGTCGCCGGCCCGAACCATCGAGGCGAGGGCCGCGTAGATCGCGCCCATCCCAGACGCGAGGGCGACGCCGGCCTCGCCGCCGGCTAGTTCCGCGTAGGCGGCGGCCAGGGCGCTCGTGGTCGGGTTGGAGATCCGGCTGTACGCGAATCCGGCGCGTGGGTCGCCCGCGACCCGGCCCAATTCGTCGGCGTCGGCCGAGGCGAACGTCGCGGTCTGGTAGATCGGGACGCTGGTCGGCGTCTGCTCCGGCCGCGGGATCCGCGATGCCGCCCGGATGGCGCGAGTGGAGAAACCGCGCGCGCTCGGCGCCGGCCGCGACTCAGGGTCCTTCACGGCTCGGATGCTACACCGGACCCACCCGATGGGGTCCCTATGTGCGCTCGAGCGGCATCGGGATGCCGGTGACGCGATCCTTGCCGGCCCGCTTCGAGGCGTACATCGCGCCGTCGGCGCTGATCATCAGCTCATCCACGCTGCGGCCGTCGTCTGGGAAGCTCACCACCCCGACCGACAACGATGGCTGGGGGCTGCCGGGTGGCAGTCCGAGCTGCATGCCGCGAACGCCCAGGCGGATCTTCTCGGCCAGGACGAAGGCGCCGGTCGGATCGGTCTCCGGCAGGAGCACGACGAACTCGTCGCCGCCGTACCGCGCCGCTGTGTCGAGCCGACGGACGCCCGACGCGACGACCTCACCCACGCCGTGCAGGACGCGGTCACCCTGGAAATGGCCGAACCGGTCGTTGACCGCCTTCAGCTCGTCGAGGTCCATCATCAGGAGACAGAATCCACGGCCCGAGCGGGCCGATCGGGTGATCTCGCGCTCGATGGCCGCGAAGAAGAAGTTCCGGTTGAACAGTCCGGTCAGCGAGTCGATCGTGGAGAGACGGATCGCCGCGTCGCGCGTCCGGCGCTGCTCCCCGGCGATGACCATCCCGACGTACGCGAGCAGGATGAGGGCGGTCAGGTTGACGCCGATGACGGCCTCTGCCATCGCGTCCATGCTGTTGGGCGGCGACCCGGCCAGGACACCGGTCAAGTAGCCGAGGGCCGCGACGACCGTGAGCCCGACGGTCACCGCCGACGACACCACCAAGGCTGAGCCCGCCACGATGAGCGGGAACGTGAAGAAGAACGGGCTCTGCACGCCGTTGGTCAGCGCGACGAGGAAGGTCGCGGCCGTCAGCGCGACCGAGCCCTCCACGACGAACCGGCCTGGCCCGAGCGCCTCCGACGGCAGCAGGTCGTGGACGACGATGACGAACAGCCCGGCGAGCGCGAGCAGCACGAGGATCGCCGCCTGGGTCTCAGGCCACAGCCCCGTGACCGCGACGATCGTGGCGGTGGTCATCAGGAAGATCCAGCTGACGATCCGGACGACGCGGTCGTAGGCCGGTCGAGCGTCCGGGTCGGTCGGATCGTTCATGAGCCCACTGACCACGGCGGCCTCGGTGGCCCGCTCGTCGGTCGCATCGGCGGGAGTGGCCTTCGCACCGCGCCGGACGCGGCCCGCGAATGACGGGGCGATCAGGGCGGCCATCAGCAGGAGGTTGGCGACGACCGCCACCACGATGAGGCCCAGGACCGCCTCCACCGGCAACGAAGCGCCTCCGACTATCGGCGAGGGCGTAGTACGGGGGTGCGCCCTCACTCGGCATCTTAGCCGCTCGCCCCCTCACCTCCGGGAACGAGGGGCCTGGTGCCGGTGCGGTCGCGCACCGGCAAGGTCACGGCGCCTAGCGCGCCCCCCATTGGTAGGTCTGCTTCACCAGTCGCAGGTAGACGAACGTCTCGGTCTCACGCACGCCGTCGATGGCGCGCAGCCGCTCGGCGAGGAAGCGCAGCAGCGCCTCGTTGTCCTCGCACACGGTCTCGATGAGGAGGTCGTACGTGCCGGCCGTGATGACGACGTAGTCGACCTCCGGCATCGCCGCCAGCTCCTCGGCGACCGCGACCAGGCGATCGCTCTGGCACCGGACGCCGACCATCGCCATCTGGTGGAAGCCGAGCTTCAGCGGGTCGGTGACGCCGACGACCTGAAGGATCCCACGCTCGATGAGGCGATTGGTCCGGGCTCGGACGGCAGCCTCGGACACGCCGAGTTCGGCGGCGATCTGGGTGAAGGGTCGGCGGCCATCCGCCTGGAGGTGTTCGATGATCCGCTTGTCGAGCGCCGAGACTTCGTCCTGGCGGCCGGCCGCGGGTCGGGGACGGGCTGAACGGCCCGAGGCGGTCATGGCGCCGGCGTCTCCGAGATCATGGGGCTGGCGTCTCCGTGCTGGCGACGGGCGCCGGCATCGTGATCGGCACGATCGTGCGCGCCTTCAACGGCGACAGGAGCGGGTCCAGGACCTCGACCAATGAATCGACTGCCACGAGTTCGCGGTCCTCCGGCTTCTTCGGCCTGCCGCCCGATCGCGGGCCCAATTCGATGAGGATGTTGAGACCGATGAACGCGATCGGCGGCTCCCCCGGGCCGGGTTTCGCGCCGACCTTCCATGGCTTGGCCTTGGCCAGGGCCTTGGTCGAACTGTACTCGCTCACGACCAGCGGCCAGTCTCCGAACGTCGCACTGATGCGCCTGATGGGCTCCTTGCCCGAGCCGCCTGAACCGGCGTTGTTCGCGATGACCTTGAACCCGGCCTTGTCGAGCGCGTGGAAGATGGCGTCCGCGGCGGCCGGATCGGTCAGGTGGACCGGCGCCGGGCTCGGCGAGGCCGTCGGGACGGGGGTCGCAGGTCGTGGGGACGGCGACGGCGCGCCACCACCGCACGCCGTGGCCAGCGCACAGGCGATGACGAGGAGTGCGAGCGCTCGGCGTCGCCCCCGAGGCGATCGATTCGAATCTCGCATGGCGTGCCGAACGCTAGCACGCGGTTCGTTCGATGCATCCCCTGACCATTCTCCCAGTCGCACCGGCCAGTCAGCCGCGATCGAGCTCCGCAAGCACGGGCGCGACCGCCCCGATGGCCTCGAGGGTGATGGGGTCCAGGACGAGCTGGACATGCGAGATGCCGGCGCTCGCGAAGCCTCGCAGGCTCTCGGCGACGACGTCCGGCGGGCCGTCGAGCGGCGGGATCGTGGCCTGGGCGTAGTCGCCCTGGATGCGCCCCGAGCCCCCGGGCCCGCGCACCAGGACGGCGACCGTGCGCTCGATGTCGTCGGGATCACGCCCGACGTCGCGACAGGCGTCGTCAACGACTTCGCGGAGCCGGGCCACGCCATCGGGACGATTGCCGATGTCGGCGAACCACGAGTTCCAGGCATCGGCATGGGGCATCGTCACGCGCAGCATGCGTGGCCCGTTGGACCCGATGAGCAGCGGCGGCCCGGCCGGGCGGGGACCACGCGGCAGCAGCTCGCAGTCGCGCGCCTGGTAGAACCGGCCCTCGAAGTCGATCGCGCCCTCGTGGAGGAGCGTCCGGATGATCGTGAACGCCTCCTCGAAACGATCGACACGATGGTCGTACGGGAAGCCGAAAGCCTGGAACTCCGTCTCGTTCCAGCCCGCACCCAGGCCGAGGATGAATCGCCCGCCACTGATCTCGTCGATCGTGGCGGCCTGTTTCGCGAGCAACGCGGGATTGTGGAAGTTCGTGCAGGAGACAAGCGGCCCGAACTCGACACGCGTGGTCACGGCCGCGATGCCGGCCATGAGCGTCCACGCCTCCCACGGCCCACGAGAGGGACGATCCGGCCAGCGATACAGGAGGTGCTCGCCGACCCAGATCGAGTCGAAGCCCTGGTCCTCGATAGCCCGGATCATGTCGAGCAGCTCCGGCCAGCGAACCTCGCGCTCGACTTCGGGAAGCTGGACCCCGACCTTGAGTGGGCGGCCGGCCGTCACCAGGTCAGGCGCGTTCGGCCATCGCGCCGGCGATGGCGCGAAGGTGGTCCGGCGTGCTTCCGCAACAACCGCCGACGATCGTGGCGCCGGCGTCGCACATCGCGACGACCTGCGCGGCCATCGTCTCGGGATCGGCCCGGTAGACGGCGCGCATGTCGATGAGCTCGGGCATCCCCGCGTTCGACTTGGCGACGAGCACGACCTCGGGCGCCGCCGCATGCATCTTCGCGATGACCGGGATGAGCTCGTCCGGACCATTCCCGCAGTTGCCGCCGACCGCATCGGCACCCCACGCAGCGAGGGCCTCGACCGCCTGCTCCGGCGTGACGCCCATCATCGTGTGGCCGCGCGTGTCGAAGGTCATCGTGGTGACCAGCGCGATGCCGGGCGAGGCCTGACGGACACCCTCGATGGCGGCCCTGATCTCCGAGAGGTCGGACATCGTTTCGATCCAGATGAGATCGACGCCGCCCGCGATCAGCGACGTGGCCTGCTCGCGGAAGATGTCGACGGCTTCGACATACGCGAGCGTTCCGAGCGGTTCCACGATCTCCCCGGACGGCCCGATATCCCCGGCGACGAGGGCGTGACCGCCGGCGGCATCGACCTCGGCGCGGAGCAGGATCGCGGCGGTCCGATTGAGTTCGTCGACACGGTCGCCGTGCCCGCTGAGGCGGAGTCTCGCCCGATTGCCGCCGAACGTGTTGGTCAGCAGGACCTGCGACCCGGCCTCGACGTACCCGCGCTGGATGCGCCGGATGACGTCGGGGTGGGCGAGGTTCCAGACCTCGGGCGGGTCGCCGAACTGCAGGCCGTTGGCGAAGAGCATCGTGCCCATCGCCCCATCGGCGACGATCGGGCCACCCTGGTCGAGCAGGGCCCGGAACTTCACGCTGGCGGCGCCGCCATCGAGCGCGAGTCGCGTCGCGCGATCGGGGAACGCCGCCGGGTCGACCTCGATGGCCGGGTGGGGCGTGCCCTGCCCGTTCCCGTTGGAGCCGCGGGCAGCGGCCTCCTCGAGTCGTCGGGTCCGGGTGCCGCGTCGAACGCTGTCCATGGTTCCCATGATAGTCATTGACAGCCAGCCGGCCGGTCCCCCACCCTTCGCGCGATGCATCACGACGCTTGGCCGACGACCGCCGCCCGATCGCAGCAGCGGCCCGCGAGGGCCCGCTCGACCTGATGCGCTGCGCCCGGATCGGGCGCCGACGACCACGGTGAGAGGAACACCCTCAGCACGGAGCTGAGGGTGTTTTTCATGCTCCGGAGGCAGACACGTGAACCTCGCGCTCCTCGCCCAAGGCATCGCTCTCGGCTTCGTCATCGCCGCGGCGGTGGGACCCATCTCCCTGCTCGTCATCCGCCGCACGCTGGCGGAAGGTCGGGTCGTCGGGCTCGCGTCCGGTCTCGGCGTCGCCACGGCCGACGCGATCTATGGCGCCATCGCCGCGTTCGGGCTGTCGGCCATCACCGACGTCCTCGTCGATGGACGCCGGCTTCTGGGCCTCATCGGCGGAACCTTCCTGCTCTGGCTCGCGTGGAGGACGGCCCGTACGGAACCGGGGAGCGCCGCCACCGTGACCGAGCGCCGAGGCGGGCTGATCGGGGCGTACCTCTCCATCCTCGGGCTGACGCTGACCAATCCGATGACCATCCTTTCGTTCGGGGCCCTGTTCGCCGGCCTTGGCGTCAGCGGCGACGACACGTTGGAATCGGGGCTCATCACGGTCGGCGTCTTCATCGGGTCGGGGGCCTGGTGGGTGGCGCTGACGACTGCGGTCGCGGCTCTCCGGTCGCGGCTGACGACGCGTTGGCTGCGGGCGATCAACGTCGTCTCGGGCGTCGTCATCGGCGGCTTTGCGATCCTGGCCATCGGCCTTGCTGTGCGGGGCTGAGGTCGCCGTCTGACGCCGAGCCACGACGGCGACCGGATTCGTCAGATCGGGTCCTCGCGCCCAGCCAGGTTGACCGCCTGTCCGCGGCTCATGACAATGGCGTCGAGAC
Source organism: uncultured Chloroflexia bacterium (assembly GCA_963778645.1). Taxonomy (GTDB): domain Bacteria; phylum Chloroflexota; class Limnocylindria; order Limnocylindrales; family CSP1-4; genus SPCO01. The sequence goes on along the minus strand of CAVZVH010000026.1, from coordinate 433,968 downwards.
GACGGAAAGGCGCCGATGAAGCCACGAGCGATCAAGAGCGAAGACTGGCGGACGCTCCAGTTCACGCCGTTTTGGGCGTTCCAATGCGTCGCGGGGATCGATGGGCACATCGACAAGGAGGAGCGCGCAGCCTTCCTCCGATGTGTCCACGACGCCGCCCCTTCCGGAGGCAAGGTCGCAGAGGACGTGCTGCGCGAGGTCAAGGCGGATCTTGACGGAATCATTCGCGCCTGGAACACGGACCCGCGCACTGCGCCGGAGGGACTCAAGGAGGTCAGTGTCATTCTGGCGAAGCTGTCTGCGGCCGAGACGACGGCATTCGGCGAGATGCTCGTGGGCATCGGCCGTCAGGTCGCGCATGCGAGTGGTGGCGGGATCGGGCTCCGTGAGCGGACCGCGCTGCGCGGCATGGCGGCGATTCTCGGAGTTGAGGAGACGGAACCGATACCGGCGACTCCGGCCTAACGGACGGGGCTACGGACCGATGGATGGCCCCAAGGTCGTCTTCGCGATGTGCGAGATCGCGTACTTGATGGCCAGGTCGCTGCTCATGAAATCGGCCGGCCCGAAGAGGACGGCGGCGAGGACGGTCCCACCCGTGGCGACTCCCGAGAGAGCGAGGTACTCGGTTTTGCCCTCGATGCCGTAGCCGAGCGCCTTGGCGTTGAGGTCGAGGAACGACACGTCGGTCCGGTCGGCCGCGACATCGGCCTCGCACAGGCCGCTGACGCCCGGCGCACAAAGCCAATCGAGCGCCGCGACGGCCTGGGCGCCGGGATCTGTTCCGACGGGGTAGTGGATGCGGGCGAGCACCAGCCCACGGTCACGGCTCTCGGTCATCCATGCGTCGACGAATCCCGGCTTGGCTTCCGCTCGCGGGATCTGTTTCCAGTCCGAAGGGACGCAACTGAGGATGCCCAGGTCGCGCGCATCCGCCACACGCGTCGCTTCGGTCGAGATCGGCTTCGAGGTGCCGGCGAGGCGTCCGTTGACGTAGATCTCAACGCGGTATTGGTCCGCAGGGACGCATTGCCAAAAGGCCTTCGCGTAGCCGGCGTCGGCAAAGTATTCGCCTGGCTGATCGGACTGATCGAAGGTGACAAAACCCCGATCGGGGAGGTTCTCAGCAGCCGGTGATGCCAGTACGGTCGAGATCGTCGGGACCGCGCTCCAACGTTGATCGACATCACGGTGGTACCAGACCTGGACCATGGAGTCGGCCCTCGGTTCGAAATCGGGCAGCCGGGCGGTCCAACCGAGCGAACCGGGAAATGCAACGGTATTGACGATGGTCAGTGCAACCGGGGTACTGGCAGGTCCCGACAGACGAGCAAAGCCAGCGACGACCATCTCCTTGAAATGCTTCACGCTCGACCGAAGCTCGGGGCGGAACCGCTCGACGAGTTGGAGATCTGTCAACGCATCCGCGAGTAGCTGTGATTCCTCGGGTCGGTCGAGCGCGTATTCGATGGCATCGCCGTACGTTGTCGTCGCGGCGTCCGCGTCGCCGGCAATGACCTGCGCCAGGGCAAGGTTCAACACGGGCACGGGATGGCCCGGTCGCACCCGTGTGGCGCTCTCCGACGCATCCACGCTCGCACGAAGGAGCTCCTCGGCGCGACGGCTATCGTCCTGCTCATAGAGCGTCGCCAGCAGGCGTTCCCAGCCGAGTAGCATGCGCGTGCCGAACGTATCGAACCCAGTGGACTGCGCCTTCTCCAGCTCCGAGATCGAGCGAGCGAGTTCGGCGGAGCGGTCCTTGCCTGGGTACGGCCCTTCCTGCGACGCGGCGCCATCGTAGATCGCTAGCGCCAGGTCGCTGTGGGCGCGGCCGAGGGAACCTTGCAAGGTCGTGGCCAGCTCGAGCGACTCGACGGCCGCCGGAAACTCACCAGCCTGTAGATGAAAGCGGCCCTTCTGGAACGCTGTGGCCGCCTCCTTGATCGTTTGTTCGGCGCCGACCTGCTCTGAAGCTGGCTTCTCGACCAGGGTCCAGGCGCTCCACGAAAACGCCATGGCAAGGCCTCCGACGGCGACGAGCGCGAACGCGACTGGAAGCCGATGCCCAGGCAAGATGAGCGATAGGCCGAGCAGATAGACCGTGACCGCTAGAACGACGAGCAGCGCGGCATAGTGGGCGCCGCGCCGTTGCCATTCGGCACTTTGGTCGTGGTGCGCCTCGTCCTCCGCCTCGTGCTGATCGAAGACGCTCCGGATCTGCGCCCGTAAGCGCGTCGGAAATAGGTCATCGTCCGCGGGGCCGAGCCCGTCTGGGAATGGTGGCACCACCTCACGAAGTGAGTCCGCGATCGTCGTGAGGTGCGCGAGGTCGGTCTGCGCCTCGTGATGCATCGACTGGTCGGCCAGGGTCTCGTAGTAGCGCAGGCGCTGGTTGGCGCCCATGACCGCTACATCGCTGATCAGGGACTGTTCGTACGCGACGATCTGGCTCGCCGCGCGGCTGTCGATCGACGTCCCACTGGTCAGTGCGCCGATGGCTTCGCGGCGTGCCTGGAATCCGATGCTATCTGCATGGCCGAAGGCATCCGCCTGAAGATAGGCAACCCAGGCCCCGCACAACGTCGCGAGCGCCACGATCACCACGACGATCCTCGAGAACAGGGAGTCCAGCTCGCCTGGATGGGGCACGCTGACCCGCGTCGAGCCCGTCGCCGACGTCTCGCCCATCGAGTCCGAGGCGACATCACCTCGTTGGCCGAGCACCGGCTTTAGCCACGGCACGAACCGGTCGCCGATCGACAGGACCAGTAGCACCGCGATGACGACCGCACCGAAGATCGCGACCCACCCCGACGCCTCCATGATCATCTCGATCCAGACGACGGCCGTCAGGGAGACGATCGCGATCGGCACGCCGACAAGCGCTGTTCGGGTTCTCCAGCGGTCATTCGACACCTGGGCCAACGTCAAGAAGACGAGCGAGAGGATCAGCCCGACGATCGTTGCCACGATCAACAGGGAGGCCGCGCGGAGGCGCTTCGTGGCCGCACCTTCGTCTGCGATCGACCTCTCGACCTCGACCAGCCGACCGCCGTCGAGCGTCTCCCTCAGGCTCGTGCGGGCAACGTCCTCCGGATACTCGAGCTTGCCGTCTGAACTCAGCCTCGGATAGGCGGCGGAGAACCCGCCATACGTCACCATCACCTGATCCCACTCGGCCTGCGCTGCAAGATGATGGTGCGTCGGGTCTTGGGGGTCCGCACTGGCTGCGGCGACGTGCGCCCGTTGAAGTGCCTCGTGGGCGACATAGTTTCCGAACAAGCGCTGCTCGAAGGCGACTTGCGCCTCGACCTGGTGCTCGAGGAAGGCCTGCTCGACGGTGGCGTGCAGTCGCTGCTCTTCGTGGTCGGTGGCATCGGACGCATGCCCGATGGCGAGGTAGGTGACGGGTCCGGTGGCGATCGCCACCGTCACCATGAGGAGGGGAACCCGGATCGAGCGACTCGGCGGCGTTGCCCTAAACAGCCATGCCATGGTCAGGACCCAGACATCCCGCCACCAGGCTCGTTGTGGCTTGTCGCCGAGACCGTCAGTCGGAGCCCCGATGCTCCTCACCACCCTTCAGTGGAAGACGTTGAACCCGGCTGCCTCGAGCGCGCCGGGGCGTCGCTGAGGCGCACTCTACGTTCAGTGATGTCCCTTAGACAAGTCGTCGCGGCATAGCCCCGTCAGATACTGGTCGAACTTCCCGACCGCGTGATCCGTACACGGACTTGCCTGATCTGTCGACCGCTTGCTCCACCCAGCGCCATTACTTAGCGATGCTAACGACCGGGTCGGTGGTGCTCTCGACTTCGACTACCGCGAACTGAGTCTGGGAGATCTCCAGTGCGCCGTCGGGCTTGACAGTCGATCGGCTCAACGTCAGCGAGTCGAGTGCACGGGTGATCGAGATCGCTCGACCGTCCAGGGGATCCGACGTGGAGTGCCACCGCCCCGAGGCTCCCTGGCCAGCCCGAAGTCGCCTCGGCGGCCGCATCGACCGAACCGCCGGACTTCACCGACTCAGGACGGGAGTACGGCGAGGCATCATTGCCGTCCGCTTAGGCTCGACACGTCGCCATCGTGGCATTGGCTAGCCCTGGGCTGACTCGTGTCTCGATCGCCAGACGTGCGCTCGATATCAAGGGATAAGTGGCAAGCGCCAGATCATGGACGCGCTACCACCATTGCCACCGGACGATGGTCGGGGAGGCGGGACTCGAACCCGCGATCTCGTGCTCCCAAAGCACGTGCGTTGCCAACTACGCCACTCCCCGGGCGCCCATCATACGTCTACCTCGGATCGGGACGACCCGGCTGGCGGGTTGTCACTCGGTCGAATTGACGACATCCGGGTCCGCGACCGCGCAGCCCGATCAGCACCGGCGCCCGGCGCGGGGCGCCGCGGTCAGCGGCGCGAGTTGGAGGCGGCGCGCGCTGGCCCGGCGCGGGTGGGCGCGGACGGGCTCGTCCCGAACGCCTGGTGCCTCCGACGGGCGTCCAGATAGAGGTTCATCAGGCGCCGGACCTGTTCATCGTCGAGCAGCTCGTCCGCCCTGAGGGCCAACTCCACCCTTCTCGCCGGGAAGACCGTCTCCTCCGGGGTGCGTTCGAAGTAATCGGCCGTAGCGGGCTCAGCTTGCTCCCCTTGCACCTGCCTGAGGGCTCCGGCGAGCTTCGTCGCCGTCGTGAGCGACGGCCGTCGATCCTGCGCGAGCAGCCGCGAGATGGTGGAGTGGTCGATCCCGGCGAGGGCCGCGAGCTGACGCTGGCTCATGCGACGCTCGCGCATCTGCCGGCGGAGCCAGAGGTTGAACACGATCGCGCCGGCCCACCCGCCGCCGACGCGTCCGAACTCGATGGCGACCGCCACGCTGCTTGGAGCATGGCTCGTGACCACAAGTCCGGCCGCGAGCCCGGCCCCAGCGGCGACCGCCGAATGGAAGGCTCCATCGTGGTCCGGTTCATCGGACCCGAGGTCCCTCGGTTTCGCCAAGGTGCTCACGATCGCATTGACGGGTGTCGTCGCGGTTGGCGCCGGATCGTCGGCGACGGGCGGGACGGGCTCGCGCGACCGATGACTCGATGGGACCGGCGGGGCCGGATCAACGGCTTTTGCCGGACGCGGCTCCGGCGCGACCGGTGGATCGGTCGGCGGCTCGACGGCCTCCACCGGGTCGGCAGGTGGCGGGTCGGTCGGGGCCGGGTCAACGGGGTCTGCGGGAGGCGGCTCCGGCGCGACCGGAGGATCAATCGGCGGCGGCGGGTCGGTCGGGGCCGGGTCAACGGGGTCCGCGGGAGGCGGCTCCGCCGCGACCGGCGGATCGGTCGGCGGCTCGACGACGTCCACCGTGTCGGCGGGTGGCGGGTCGGTCGCGGCCGGCTCGACGGGGTCTGCGGGAGGCGGCTCCGGCGCGACCGGCGGATCGGTCGGCGGTGGCGGGTCGGTCGGTGGCGGCGGGTCGGTCGGTGGCGGGTCGGTCGGTGGCGGCGGGTCGGTCGGTGGCGGGTCGGTCGGTGGCGCCCCATCGAGATCGGTCGGCAGATCGACGTCCGCGGGCGACGGGTCGGCGGCCGGGTCGCCCGTGTATGCGTGCGTCGGCATGACCGTGCGCACGGTCAGCACAAAGGCGAAGATCGATGCGACCGCGACCAGCCGGAGGACTCGGAGTGCCACAGTTGCTGCATCGTACTGCACGCGGCGCTGCGGGGAAAACCGCTCGGGACCCCACCAGACGTCACCTAACCTCATCGCGGGACACCGAACACCACCGGACGTGACGTGGCTTAGACTTCGGCCCTGCATGGGGGGTTGGGGTGGGTCCGTTCAAGCGACTGACGAAGCGGCGACCTGAGCAGGGGTCCGAGGTCGACCCGCGCCTGCAGGCGCATCCGATGGCCGCCGAGCCCGACGGCCGCCGAGCCCGAGGCCGCGAAGCCAGAGGCGATACCCGAGGCGCCGGCCGCTGACCGACCCGAGCCGTCGGTCCCTCGCGCACCCGTGCCGGTCATGGCGACCCACACATCCACGGCCGAAGAGCAGCCATACGATCGGCTCGACTGTCCCGCCTGCGGGACGATCTTCAACGACCTGCCCGACGCTGACCGCCGTCTGTCCCTCATGCGGCGCAAGCGTCCAGGTGTTGACCTGCCCGGAGGGAGTCCGTCACCTCTTGACCGCCTCGGACGTGGCCGCGTTCGACGACGACTGGGACGCCCTCCACGCGCAACGCAAGCGCGAGGAAGCACAGCGCCGGAACGCGGTGGCGCTACAAGCTCGCCGAGCGACCCTGGCGTCCTATGCCGAATTGGGGGTCCGTCTCGTCGAGCTGCGCACAGCATCCGGCGCCTGTGTCGCCTGCCTGTCGGCGGCCGGCCGTCCGTACCGTCCAAGAACCGCACCCGGACTCCCGATCGCGGGCTGCGAGAACGCCATCTGTCGATGCCTCTATGCCCCGGCCAGACCCTCCCCTTCGCGTCGTTGACCGCCCGACGCGTCACGCCTCCGGGGCATGGCCCGTCACAGACCCAGACGCCGGGCGATCACTGGCAGGCTGATCGATCGCCCGGCGTCTCCATGCCACGGAAGCCTCGCTGGCGCTAGACTCGGGTGCGGCTGCGGGGCGCCGGATGCCCCCAACGAGGACTTGAGCCCGCGTGCATGCCCGCCGGATCCGGCCTGACACCGGACCCACCGACCGTCGCCGCCTCGCCGCGGCCGGCCTGTCGGCCGTCATCCCGGGGCTCGGTCAGGCGTTCAACCGCCGCCGTCAGCTCGCCCTCTGGTTCCTGGTCCCGTCGCTGATCCTGCTGGCGGTGGCCCTGCTCGTGGTCCGCCTCCAGTCACCGACGCGGCTGGCCGCCTGGGCCGTCGCCCCGTCGGTGCTGAACGCGCTCCTGCTGCTCAACCTGGTCGTGCTGGCCTGGCGCCTGATCGCGGTCGGCCAGGCCTTCCTTGACACGGGGCGACCGGGCCCGACCGGCCGGCTGGGGATCGTCGGGATCGCCCTCATCGCCCTAGTGGTGACCGTCCCGCACCTGATGGTCTGGCAGTACGGGACGCTGGCGGGCGACATGTTCAAGAGCATCTTCGGCGGGCAGGTGCTGAGCGCGACCGGGAGCCCGACGCCACGACCGGCTCTGACCCAGCGGATCAACGTCCTCCTGCTTGGTGTCGACGCCACCGGTGCGCGCACCACGGCGCTGACCGACACGATGATCGTGGCCTCCCTCGATCCCGTCGGCCACACGGTATCCCTGGCGTCGGTGCCCAGGGACCTCGTGAACGTCCCGCTCGGAAACGGCGACGTCTTCGGCCCGAAGATCAACTCGCTGATGTCATATGCGGACCGTCATCTGGACGAGTTCCCGAAGGGCGGCATCCGGGCGCTCCAGGACGCCCTGGGCGCCATGCTCGAGATCGACATCCAGTACTACGCTCGCGTCGACTTCGCCGGGTTCGTCGCCATGGTCGACGCGGTCGGCGGGGTGGACGTCGACGTCAAGAAGAAGCTCCGCGCGCCCCGCTACGACGGCTTCGGTCTGGAGGATCCCGGGTTCGTGGTCAAGCCCGGCAAGCACCACTTCTCGGGGGCCGAGGCCCTGGCCTACGCACGGATCCGCAAGGGGGCCGGCGAGAGCGACTTCACGCGGGCCGAACGCCAGCAGCAGATCATCCTCGCCCTGCGCGATCGCGTCACGCGCGGCGGCAGCATCCTGTTCGAGCTGCCGGCGCTGCTGGAGGCCGTGGGCGACACCGTCAAGACCGACATCCCGATCGATCGCCTCCCCGAATTCGCGGCGGTCGTGGATGAGATGGCGGCCAAGGGTTCCGTGGTCCGCGCGGTCATCGGGCATCCACTCGTGGCGGCGAGGCGGACCAGCTACGGGCAATCGCAGGTGCCGAACCTCAAGAGGATCCGGGCCGTGGCGGCGAAGCTCTTTTCGGATCCGGGCACGCCGCCGACGCCATGGCCCACGCCGAAGCCGGCCAAGACCCCGAAGCCGACGCCGACGCCCTGATTCAGGGGGGCGGCGGATCGGTCCAACGCGAGGTCGACGGGGTCCAGGCGGCGAACCGGGCCAGCAGCGCGTCGAGGTCCGGATCGACTGCGACCAGGGCCCGATGGTGTGGCGCGATGAAGCCCTCGGCCACGACCCGGTCCAGCCACGCGAGGAGCCCGTCCCAGTAGCCGCCCGGCCCGAGCAGACCGATCGGCTTGGCATGGAGGTCGAGCTGGGCCCAGGACACGACCTCGGTCAGCTCCTCGAGCGTGCCGAACCCGCCGGGGAGCGCGATGAACCCGTCGGACAGCTCACTCATCAGCGCCTTGCGGGCGTGGAGCGTGTCGACGACCCGCAGATCCGTGACGCCTCGGTGGGCGAGCTCGCGATCGACCAGGCGGCTCGGGATGACGCCGATGACCTCGCCGCCGGCCCCGAGCGCGGCGTCCGCCACGGCTCCCATCAACCCGACCCGTCCGCCGCCGTAGACGAGCCCGATGTCGCGTTGGGCCAGGCCGCCGCCGACCGCCCGGGCGAGGTCCGCGTACGCGGGATCGCGCCCGGGGCTCGCGCCGCAGAACACACAGAGGCGCACGGCTGTCCGTCAGAACCCGTGCGCGCGCATGTGCGGGGCCATGCGTCGGGCCGCCCGCGCTCGATGCGAGATGGCATGCTTCTCAGCCGGCGTCCAAAGGCCGAGCGTCCGCCCGCCCGGCGGTTCCGAGGCCGGTTCGAAGATCGGGTCATAGCCAAAGCCGCCGGTCCCCAACGGCGCGACGGCGATGCGGCCGCGACACGTGCCGCGGGTCACGATGACGGGCAAGCCGCCGCGCGGACCGGCCTGGTCGGGCAACGCGAGGGCCAACGCGCACACGTACCGTGCGCCCCGCCGCGCCGGTGGGAAGTCCGTCGAGCGCGGCCAGGAGCTTCCGGTTGTTGTCCTCGTCGGTCGCGTGCTCGCCCGCGTACCGCCGGGTCCGCACGCCGGGCCCGCCGTCGAGGGCGTCCACCTCGAGCCCGGAGTCATCGGCCAGGGTGGCGAGGCCGCTGGCGCGGGCGCCGTAGCGAGCCTTCAGCGCGGCGTTCGCCTCGAATGTCGCGCCGTTCTCCTCTGGGTCGCCCGCGATCCCCGACTCGTCGAGCCCGACGACCTCGGCGTGATCCAGCCGCAGCAGCTCACGCAACTCGCGCAGCTTGTGGACCGAGCGGGTCGCGACGAGCAGGATCGGCCGCTCGCCTGGCCGCCCGGTCGCCGGACGGATCACCGTCTGACGGTGGCGAGGATCGCGGCCTGCGCTTCGAACAGCTGCGCGAGGCCGGCGTCGGCCAGGTCGATCAGCTCGTTGGCGGCCGCTCGGTCGAATGCCTTGCCTTCGGCCGTGCCCTGGAGCTCGACGTACGCCTTGGCATCGGTCCCGACGACGTTGAAGTCGACGTCGGCGCGCGAATCCTCCGAGTAGTCGAGATCGAGCAGCGACAGGCCATCGACGACGCCGACGGACACCGCGGCGACCTTGGCGACCAGGTGCCGATCCATGCCGTACGTGATGAGCGCCGCGGCCAGGGCGACGTAACCGCCCGTGATCGATGCGGTCCGTGTCCCGCCATCGGCCTGGAGGACGTCGCAGTCCACGGTGATCGTGCGTTCACCGAGCTTCGTCAGGTCCACGACCCCGCGCAGCGAGCGGCCGATCAGCCGCTGGATCTCGTGGGTCCGCCCGCCGATCCGGCCCTTGGCGGATTCGCGGTCGGTGCGCTCGGCGGTGGCGCGCGGCAGCATCGAGTACTCGGCCGTGACCCAGCCGGTGCCCTTGCCGCGAAGATGCGGCGGGACGCGATCGGCGATGGTCGCCGCGCACAGCACCTGGGTATCGCCCATCTTCACGAGGCACGAGCCTTCGGCCCATTTCTGGACCCCGAGCGTGAAGCTGATCGAGCGCAGGTCGCGCGGTCCACGGCCGTCCGCCCGGACCGCCTGCCGGTTCCCGATGGTCATCGTGTCGCCTCCTCGGCCTTCGCGGCATCCCATAGTGCATCGAGCGCCGGGAAGTCGAGGTCCCGCAGCGCGACGCCTCGGGCGGCGGCCTGCCGTTCCACGCTGCCGAACCGCCGACGGAACTTCGTGTTGGCCGAGCGCATGGCCGCCTCGGCGTCCACGCCCCGCTTCCGTGCGACGTTCACCAGGACGAAGAGCAGGTCTCCGAACTCCTCCGACCAGCCGGGCGCGTCGCCGGCCTCCTGCGCGGCGCGCAGCTCGTTGGTCTCCTCGACCACCTTGTCGAGCACACCGTCGAGCGACGGCCAGTCATAGCCGAGGTGGGCGGCCCGCTCCTGCATCTCACGACTCGCGGCGAGGGCCGGCAACGAGGGGCTGATCCCGTCGAGCGCGCTCGTCGTCGCCAGCGCCTCGCCTGCATCGGCCCGTTCGTCGGCCTTGATCCGCTCCCATTGGCGATTGACGTCCGATGCGGTCCTGGCCTCGGCATCGCCGAAGACGTGCGGATGGCGCCGGACGATCTTCGTCGCCAGGGCGGCCTGGACGTCGGTCAGGTCGAAGACGCCCTCCTCGGCGGCCAGCTGGGCGTGGAGCACGACCTGGAGCAGCAGGTCCCCGAGCTCCCCGGCCAGCTCGGGTGTCGCGCCGGCTTCGAGCGCGTCGTACACCTCGTAGGCCTCCTCGAGCAGATGGTTGCGCAAGGACGCATGCGTCTGCTCGCGATCCCACGGGCAGCCGTTCGGCTGGCGGAGCCGATCGCTGATCCAGGGCATCGCCCAGGGTCCGGCGACGGCGGCTTCGGGCGCCACGGGTGCGAGGTACAGCGGCGCGGCGAGGTCCGCGGCGTCGAGCGCCCCGACCGTGGTGCCGGCGGCCGACCCGAACCGACCGACCGCGTGGTCAGCGGGGTACAGGCGGGCCAGCAGCGTGAGCGGCTGACGGCCAAGCGGGGCGTGACGTCCCGGCAAGGCGACGACGGGCTCGGTGGCGCCGTCCGGATCTTGATCGGCCCGGCCGGCCGGGCGCAGGACGGCCACGGGCACGAGCAGCAACGGCCGGGACGCCTCGACCGGTGTCGAGATCAACCGCTCCGAGGCGACGACCTGGAGACCGGCGGCCGCGTCCAGTCCCCAGCGCAATCGCGCCTCGGCCAGGAGCGCGTCCAGCACCCGATCGCTCCGATTACCCTTCGACGCCGAAGAAGGTGGGATCGCGCTCGATGGTGACGGAGCTCTTCTTCTGCGAATACCAGTTCGAGAAGGCCGCAGCCTTGATGTCCTCGAGCTGCTGGCCTTCCGGCGTGCGGACCTCCTCGGCCAGGACCTTGAACAGGTAGAGGCCGTCGTCCTCGACGGCCACGACGTCACTCGTCTTGCCGACGGGGGTCGCGAGGATGGCGGCCGAAAGCTTCTCTTCGAGCTGTCCCTTGGCGACCCAGCCGACGGTCGCCGCCCCGGCCCGCTGTCTCGGCGTCGGAGTTGTCGCGAGCGAGGTCCGCGAAGTCCGCACCGCCATCCGCCGTGGTCTTGAGGCCCTTCAACCATTCCTCGTCGGTCGGTCTGTACATGATCTGGATCACGTGCCAGCCGAACGCCGACCTGACCGGCTCCAGCAGCGCGCCCGGCTCAAGGCCAGGCTTGAGGATCGCCGCCAGGAAGTCCTTGTCCACGTTCGTCATGGTCGCGTCGAAGTACGGGAGCTTGCCGCCGCTGCCTGTGATCCCACGCGCCGGCTCCTCGTCGCTTTCGGCGCGCGCGATCGAGTCGAAGAGCGTTGGGTCCACCTTGAGCTTGTCATATGCCGCGCGCGCATCGGCCTCCGCGGCGGCCCAGGACGGATCGTCCGCGGGGATGTCGCCCGCGGACGCCGCCGACGGGTCGTCCTTGGGTCCGTACAGGATGTGTCGGCTCTTGACCGCATCAGCGGGAGGCTCGTTCGACGCCTGCCTGATGTAGATCTCGCTGACCTGGCGTTGCGGTCCGGCCTTGATCGCGTCGGCGACGATCTTGTCGTCGAGCTTCTGGTGGATGACATCACCGGCGACGACCGCCCGGTACTTGGCGAGATCGATGTTGCCGTTCTCGAGCTTCGTGGTGTACGCGGCATCGACGCTTTTCGGGGCGATCTCCGTCACGCGACCGATCCGGAAGACGCCGTCCGCTCCCTCGACGACCGCTGTCGGCGTGCCGCTGGCCGTCGCGAAGAGCGCGGTGAGGAAGGCCTTGTCGGCCTGACCGTCGTCCTCCTGGAGCCAGCCGAGATCGCCCGCCTGGGGCGCCGTCGAACTGTCGGTCGAGACGGTCTTGGCGATCTCATCCCAGGGCTTGCCGCCCTGCAGGTCCTCGAGCGCCTGATCGGCCTTCGCCTTGGCGGCGGATGTCTGGGCGGCTGTCGGTTCGAGCGCCCCAGCATCGATCTCGGGCTCGACCTCGATGACCCAACCGTGACGCGACTCCGGCGTCGTGGCCTCGGTGGTCAGGCGCGCGTCGATGTCCGCTTCGGTGGCGGCGACGCCCTCCTGGGTCGCGAGCTTCGCCTGGAGCTTCGTGTCGATGATCCGCTCCAGGGCGATGTTCTGGAGCTGCTGCAGCTGCTGATCGACGATCTGGAGCTGCGTCTCGGCCTGGGCCTCGGTGAGATGGCCTGCGAGTCGCTGGGTACGGATCCGGCTCTGGGCCTCCCGGAGTCGCCAGCCCTCGATGGTGTAGCGGTCGTTGAACTCGTCTTTGGTGATGGTCTCACCGTCGACGCTACCGACAGGTGCGAGGTGCTCGTTGTACCAGGTCAGGCCGGCGGCGACGACGAGGATGACGACGGCGACAACGACGACGATGCCGAAGCCGAGATTCATGTAGAAGTTGCGTCGGTCCCGGCTCTCCCACGACGGGCGGTGGGCGCGCTTGACGACGGGTTTGGCTCGAAAGGTCATCTGACGTGAAGGGTCCTGTGGCGTGGTTGACCGGCAGACGCCGGAGATGGACGGGGCGCGTATCGTACCGCACCATCGCGCGGCTGCCCGATGACGCGGATCGGCTCCCCGGTCAATCTGGCCGGCGTAGCGCGGGCAGCACGATCTCCTCGACGAATCGTGCCGTGGCTCCGCCGTCGGCGACATCGAACGACGCTCGGCGGAAGGCCTCGACGCGAGCGACATCGAAGGACCCGGCGCGGATGTGGCGAGCGAGGTCGTCGGTCGTCTCGAAGACCGGGCCGGGCACGCCCGACCGATAGTCGAAGTAGAACCCTCGCTCGCGTTCGTACGCCTCGAGGTCAGGCGCGAAGAAGGCCATCGGTCGGCCGAGCAGTGAATACTCGAAGATCACGCTCGAGTAGTCGGTGACGAGCATGTCGCTGACGAGCAGCAGCTCGTTGATGTCCGGATGGTCCGAGACGTCGATCGCGAAGCCGGCGAGCGACGGCTCGATGGGCGCCCGCTCGCGGATGAACGGGTGAAGCCGAACCAGGACGACGTGGTCGCCACCCAGGACATCGCGCAGTCGGCCGAGGTCCAGGCCGTGGCTGGGTTTCGCATCGCTGACACTGTCGCCACGGAACGTCGGGGCGTACAGGAGGACGCGCCGGCCATCCGCGATCGCGAGGCGCTGCCTGAGGTCCGCAACGACCCGGGCGATCCGTTCCTCGCCGAACAGCTCATCGGTGCGCGGGATGCCGAGGCGTGAGACGAACCGATCGAGGGGCAGCCGGAACGCCTCCGCGTAATGCGGCGCGACCGAGGCCGATGACACCAGGCAGACGTCGTAATTGCTGTGGATGGCCACGCGGTCGATCACCGCCTGATCGGCACCGAACGACTTGTCCACCACGCTGTAGCCGAACTGCTTGAACGCCCCGGACGCGTGCCATGTCTGGACGATCGTCGTCCCGGGCCGCGGTCGCACGACATAGATCGGGAAGTAGTAGTCGTCGACGATGAACAGGCGCGCAGTCGCGAGGTGATAGCCGGCCTGCACGGCTTGGCCGAGCGCGGCGATCCGGGCGCGAAGCCCCGAGGCTGGACGATGGGCCAGGACGATGATCGGGATCGCCGGATGGCGGTCGGCGAGGGCGTCCCGGACGATGGAGAGGTTGCCCCGCAGCGCCGGATCGTGGGCGGTGGCCAGGACGACGCGCCGACGGAGGGGCAGGAAGCGGGCCAGCGCGAAACCGGCCCGCACGGCCCAGATCCGGACTTCCATGAGCAGGGCGCGGACCACGCCGCGCGATGGCCTCACGTGTCGAGGATGAGGTCGATGACGCGGTCCGTCGCGAGCCCGTCGAAGTGGTCGAGGTGGGTCGCGCGGAATGCGGCGAGCTTCTCGGGCTCGTATTCGTCGCGACGGATGGCCTCGAGCATCTCGTCGAACGTCCGAACGATGCGGCCCGGGACGAATTCGCGGTAGTCGACGTAGAAGTCGCGGCTCGCGACGTACTCCTCGAGATCGAAGGCGAAGAAGAGCATCGGCCGGTCCTGGGTGGAGAACTCGAAGACGATCGACGAGTAGTCCGTGACGAGCAGGTCGACGGCGAACAGCAGGTCGTTCACGTCGATCGTCGCGGACGACCCATCGATGATCCGGTCGCGCAGGTGCTCGGGGATGTCGAGGGGGTCACGGACGAACGGGTGCATCCGGATGATGCAGACCGAGTCCTTCTCGACGCACAGCGCGTGGAGCGCCTCGTAGTCCAGCAGATCCACGGGGTAGGACGCGCTCTTCGCGCCGTGGCCGCGGAACGTCGGCGCGAAGAGGATCGTCTTGTGGCCGCGCGCCTGGGGAAATGCCTCGTACGCGGCCTCCCGACCGGCGGCTCGCGCCTCCGGATCGAAGAACCGGTCCATCCGGGGGATCCCGGTCGGGGCCACGCGCGCCTCAGGGATCCCGAACGCCTCCGCGTAGAACGGGACCTCCGCATCGGAGCTGACGATCGCGTGCGTGTAGTTCTTGTGGACCCGTGAGTACGGGCTCGGGCCGCCGGGCTTGCCGACACGGCTGTACCCGACCGTCTTGAAGGCACCCCAGGCATGCCACAGCTGGATGATCCGGACATCCGGGTCCTCGACCCGGTAGATCACCGGCTGGTAGTCGTCGATGACGATGACGTCGGCGCGAGCCAGCAACCACGGCAGGCGCACGCGATCGAGGATGGAGCGACGCGCCGTCACGCTGGGCTTGAACAGCGTGAGCAATTCGTAGTCCCGGTCCAGGCCCCGCTCGACCATCCGGTCGTAGACGATCTTCAGGTTGCCGCCAAGGTCCGCGCGCGAATCCGAGCTGAAGAGGATGCGCCGGCCGGTCCGCCGGGTCACGGCACGAAAGATCCGGAACAGCACGCCGAACAAGCCGACGCGCAGGATCCGCAGCGGGCGCAGCAGCCGTCGGAGGGGCGACCGGCCGGGGCTCGTGCCATCCGAGACGTCCTCCGGATCCTCCAGGCTCACATCGAGCGAGATCGAGCCATCCTCGGGATCGACGGACGGGATCGCGCGGAACTCACCACGGCCGAGGACGAAGCTGCCGCCGTCGCGCGCGCCGTCCACGACACGAGGGTCGGTCGCGACGACCGGGAGGGCGCTGTCGTGGTCGGGCGTGGCCAGGTGGACGAGCTGCCAGCGCCCGGGCGCCAGCGGCTCCTGGCCCGGGCCCTGCATCACGTTGAAGCGCAGCCGCAGCCGGTCGCCCTCGATCGTGCCGCGCGTGGGCGACATCTCGAGCGGCGCCGTCCCGTTCGTCCCGCCGTGCTCGAGCCGCAGCCGGAACGCCATGGGATCGGCGGTGGTGGCCCAGCCCGCGGTCGTGGCCGGGGCGCCGACCGCCGGGCGAGCCTCGACGATCCACTGCACCCGCTCCCAGGCGAGCGAGAGCAGGTCGATGCGCGGCGCGTCGAAGCCGGCGTCCTGTCGGGACGGATGCGACAATGGTCCTTCCTTTCGGCTGGCGATGATACGCGCCGTCGGCGGCATCGACCGTCGGCCGCATCGATGGCGCCCCGCCGACCACGCGTCGAGCGTCCCACGGTGACAGCGGGCGTAAGCTCTGACGCGATCAGCCCATGCGAGTCCGAGGCAAGCGCGACTGATGCGAATCCGACGCGATCCTCCTGGCCGGCGGCGACGGCAACCGCTTCGGCGCCGAGATGCCCAAGCAGTTCGTCCGCCTCGCCGGCGAGCAGATCCTCCTGCGCAGCGTCAGGTCCGTGGCGGCGGCCGGCATCGACCGCCTCGTCATCGTCTCGCACCCGGACTGGCTCTCCGAGACGCAGGCCGTCATCGCCGGGGCGGGGCTGATCGTCCCGACATCGGTCGTGGCCGGCGGCCGGACGCGCAACGAGAGCACCCGCAACGGGCTCCTGAGCCTCGATGCGGACGACGACGATGTCGTGGTCGTGCATGACGCCGTCCGGCCACTGGTGCCGGTCGAGGTCATCGTCCGCGCCATCGAGCCTGTCGTCAGCGGCGCGGCCGACTCCACCGACACGGTCATCCCGAGCGCCGACACCCTCGTCATCGTGGACGGTGATCGAGTCATCGAGATCCCGGATCGTTCCCGCTACCGGCGCGGTCAGACCCCGCAGGTCTTCCGCAAGAGCATCCTCGCTCAGGCCTACGAGACCGCCGCCGCGATGGGCGATCTCGCCGCCACGGACGACTGCAGCCTCGTCCTTCGGCACGTGCCCGGTGCTCGCGTCGTGGCCGTCGCCGGCGACGAGGTCAACCTCAAGATCACGACCCGGATCGACCTCGTTCTGGCCGATCGGATGCTCCAGATGCGGACGGTCGCGCCGACCGACGATCCCGGTCCGTCGGACCCGCTCGCGGGCGCTCGCCTGTACGTCGTGGGTGGCACGAACGGGATCGGCATGGGCATCGCGGACGAGGCACGTCGCCAGGGGGCCCAGGTCGAAGTCGACGGGCGCTCGATGGGCCTCGATGTCCGCGACTACCACTCGGTCGCCGGTCACGTCGACGCGGCCGCGGCCCGGATGGGCGGCCTCGACCACGTCATCGTCACCGCCGGGGTCCTGCGCATCGGACCGGTCATGGACACGGACCCGGCCGACCTCGCCGAGGTCATCGACGTCAACCTGACCGGCACCCTCAACGTGGCCCGGGCGGCGCATCCCCACCTGCGTGCGAGTTCGGGGTCCCTGACGGTCTTCGCCTCGAGCTCGTTCACGCGCGGCCGGCCCGACTACGTCGCCTATTCGGCGAGCAAGGCCGCGGTCGTCAACCTCGCCCAGGGCCTCGCCGAGGAGTGGGGCGACGACGGCATCCGCGTCAACGCCGTCAGCCCGGAACGAACGGACACGCCGATGCGCCGGCGGGCCTTTCCGGCGGAGTCGCGATCCGGGATGCTCTCGACCGAGGAGGTCGCGACGGCGACGCTTCGGCTCATCGGGTCCGACCTGACCGGCCAGGTCTTCGACATCAAGCGCCACGACTCGCTCCCGACCGGTCCCTCGGACGAGCCGGAACCCGTGGCGACGGGTCGCACCTGAACCGGCTCGAGTACCTCCTGTCGAGCGGCGTCCTGCGCCTGCTCGGACTCGCCTTCTCGGTCCTGCCGATCCGCCGGCAACGGGTCGTGCTGGCCACCGCCCGCGTCGCGTCGCTGGAAGGCAATCTCGCGCACCTCCATACGGCGATGCGTGCGCGCCATCCCGGCCGTGAGTACGTCCTCCTGCTCGAGCCGTACAGCTACGGCCTGCGCGGCAAGGTCGCCTACCTGGGCCGCCTGATCCGCGGCATGTACCACCTCAGGACGGCCGGCCTGTTCATCGTCGACAACGCCTACCTGCCGATCCATGTCGCGCCGCACCGGCCGGGCACGACGGTCGTCCAGGTCTGGCACGCGGTCGGGGCGCTGAAGCGGTTCGGGGCGGACACGCTGTCGCCGCTGGCCGAACCCGAGCGGACGTTCCTGCATCGCCACTACGACTACGTGGTGACCACCGCGGACAGCGCTCGGGCTCCGTATGCCGCTGCGCTCCGGACGCCGATCGAACGGGTGTTGGCGCTCGGCGCACCGCGGACCGACTTCTTCTTCGACGATTCGGCACTGGAGGCCGCACGAGCCCGCCTGCTCGCCGCGCATCCCCGGCTGGCCGGGCGCCGGATCGTCCTCTACGCGCCGACGTTCCGTGGTCGCGGGCCGGCGAAGCGGGCAGCCGGCGGCCTGGACGCGGTCCGACTGCGCGGATCCCTTCCTGCGGACCACGCCCTCGTCCTCAAGACGCATCCGAACCTGGACCCGGCGGCCACGCCGAAGGCGGGCTACGACGTGGTCGCGGACCCCGCATCCGAGATGAATGACTGGCTCGCGCTCGCCGACATCCTCATCACCGACTACTCCTCGTCGATCTTCGAGTACGCGCTCCTGCGGCGTCCGCTCATCCTGCTCGTCCCCGACCTCGACGCCTATGAGCGTGATCCTGGTCTGTACCTCGACTACCGCACCGAGATGATCGGGACGCAGGTGGTCGACACCGACGGGGTGATCGCCGCGATCGCCGCCGGACGGTTCGAGACGTCCGGCTACGACGCGTTCATCGCGCGCCATGTCGCCGCCGACGGGTCGGCCAGCCGTCGGTTCGTCGAGCATTTCCTGGAGGGCGGCCACTCAGAGGCGAGGTGATACCCTTCGCCGCGATGTCCGCCACCAGTGAAGCGCCGGCAGCGTTCCACAACGCCGCCGGATCGCCGGGTCCGCTCGCCCTGATCCGGGAGGGCATCGCCGATATCCGGTCGCGACGCCGGCTCGTGCGGTACCTGGTCCAGGCCGACATGCGGAGGCGCGGCGCCGACACCCTCCTGGGCAACTTCTGGTGGGTGCTCGATCCGCTGCTCCAGATGGTCGTCTACTCGATCTTCATCACGATCATCGCCCGTGGGCACGGCATCGAGGACTACCCGCTGTTCATCTTCGCCGCCATCCTGCCCTGGAAATGGTTCAGTGCATCGGTCATCGACGCGACCGGCTCGGTGGTCAGTCAGGAACGGCTCATCAAGCAGATCCAGTTCCCGAAGCTCGTCCTGCCGGTCGCCTCAACGACCGCGGGCGTCGTGGGCTTCGCCTTCGGACTGATCCCGCTGGGGCTGCTGATGCTCATCTACTCGGATCGGCTGACGCCGTACATCGTGCTCATCCCGATCATCGCGGCCGTCCAGTTCGTCTTCACGCTGGCGATGGCCGTGCTGGTCTCGGGCGCCAACGTGTTCTTCCGGGACCTGCGCAACGTCGCCGGCCACGTGCTGCGGCTGTGGTGGTTCCTGTCACCGGGGCTCTACAGCCTCGCGTTCCTCGATACGCTCAACATCGTCAAGGAGTACCCGATCATCAAGACGCTCGCTGAAGCGAACCCGTTCGCCATCCTGTTCGGCGCCTACCGGCAGGTCATCTACGGCTCCGAGACCGGCCCGCCCGGCTTCCCGGACTGGCTGTCGCTCGCCGTCCTCGGCATCGGTAGCGTGTTGTTCCTGGCCCTGGCGACCGTCCTGTTCAAGCGCCTCGAGCCGAACTTCGCCAAGGTCCTGTGACCGTGGCTCAGGGGCCGCCGCCGATCCGAATGGCGGGCAACGTGCACGCGATCCGAGTGGACGACCTCGGCGTTCGCTACGACCTGCGGTTCAATCGCAAGACGACCGTCCGCCGGTCGTTCGCCCAGGTCCTGGGGCGCGGGGCGTCCGAGCAGTTCTGGGCGCTTCGCCACGTCTCGCTCCGAGTGATGCACGGCGAATCGCTGGCCGTGATCGGGCCGAACGGAGCCGGCAAGAGCACGCTGCTCCAGGTCCTCGCGGGCATCATCCGCCCGTCGGCGGGGGTCGTCGACGTCCAGGGCCACGTGTCCGGCCTGCTGACCCTGGGCGCCGGCTTCGACCGCGACCTGTCCGGGCGGGACAACATCCTGCTGGGCGGCGCGTTCCTCGGGCTCGATGACGCCGTGACCCGCGAGTTGCTGCCATCGATCATCGAGTACGCGGAGCTCGGCGATTTCATCGATGCGCCGCTCAAGACCTACTCGTCGGGGATGCGGGCGCGCCTCGGTTTCGCCATCGCCACCTCGGTCGACCCGGACATCCTGCTGCTCGACGAGGTCCTGGCGACCGGCGACGCGCAGTTCCGGACGAAGTCCAAGGCCCGGGTCATCGAGCTGGCCAAGTCCGCCAAGGCGGTCGTGCTGGTCACGCACGATATGGCCTGGGTGACCGAGTACTGCAACCGCGCCGTGCTCATCGAGCGAGGCAGGCTGATCATCGAAGGCGAACCGGCCGAAGTCGTGGAGGTCCACCGTCAGCACTCCGAGGAGGCCCGTGCGCAGAAGTCCGCGGCCGCAGAGGCAGCCGGCGTGGACCCCCGGATCGTCAAACGCTGAGGGCACCCGCGGCGAGGACGGGGCCACCGCGCTCGGCGAGCGAATCGTCGTCAGGCACGTACGCGTACCGCCGCCCGCAGCGTGCGCACGACAGGACCGGATCGCTGGCGTAGCGCTCGACCTCGGCCGGGGCCGGATCGCCGTTGGCATCCCGGAGGCGCCCGCCGCAGGCACATACCCAGCCGATCCGACGGGCCGGGCTGCCGGCCGCCAGTGCATGGGACCCGA
This sequence comes from uncultured Chloroflexia bacterium, assembly GCA_963778645.1. Taxonomy (GTDB): domain Bacteria; phylum Chloroflexota; class Limnocylindria; order Limnocylindrales; family CSP1-4; genus SPCO01. The sequence goes on along the minus strand of CAVZVH010000026.1, from coordinate 413,369 downwards.
TGCTTCTGGTCACGACCGAGCCCGCCCCGACCGTCGCGAAGCGACCGACCGTGCATCCGGCGAGGATGACGGCGCCCGCACCGATCGAACAGCCGTAGGCGAGCACGATGGGCTCGATGACGCGATCCGCATCCTTCGCGACGTCGCCTTCGGCCGTGATGGCCCGCGGATAGCGTTCGTTGGCCAGGATGGCACCGGTCCCGAGCAGGACACCGTCCTCGATCACGCCACCGCGCTGGATGACCGCGCCGTCCTGGATCTGCACACGGTTCCCGACCTGCACGCCGTCGTCGATGACGACATGGAGACCCACCCGCGTCTCGGAGCCGATGGCGACCGCCTCGCCGAGTCGGGCATGGGCGGAGATCACCGTGGCGGGCCCGACGTTGACGTCGGTCCCGAGGCTCGCACTCGCATCCACCCGGGCGGATCGATGGATCACGTTGGCGCTCCAGGTGCGGGATCGGTTCGGGACCCGAGTATAGCTCCGGCCCTCGCGAGGCCGTGCCTTGGACGAGCCGCGTCTACCGGCGGCGGAGGAGGCCGATGAGGAGGCCGGCGACGGCGCCGAAGGCCAGCGCGCCACGCCAGTCCATGACCGCCTTGACGTTGCCGTCGACGTTCCGCGCGACCAGCAGGAAGACGCCGCCGGTCCGTTCGAACGTCGCCCGCCCGGTGATGACCGTGCCGATCAGGCCCTGCTCGAAGTGGAGGTCTCGGGCCAGGACGTTTCGCACGAAGCCCTGACTGACGCGGGCCTCCGTCGCGATGGCGACCCCGATCGCCCCCATCTCGACCGAGACGCGGTCGCCCCGGGCGATCCCGATCCCGCCCTGGCTCAGGGCGACATCCGTCGCCTCGACCCTGCCGATGCCGCCTTGACGAACATCCACGTGATCGGCCTTGGCGACACCGAGCCCACCCTGGTTGATCGTGACCGTCCTGGCCTCGACCGTGGCGGACCCGAGCCCCGTCGACAACGGCACGACCGATCCCGATGGCACCGAGTCGACCCGGGTCGTGCGTGGCGCGAGGGCGTCGCCGGCGCTGGTGGCCTTCGTGGACGTCGCCGGCTTGGCCTTGGCCGCCGACACGATCGGACGTGCGCGCGGCCGCCTTCGTCGTGGTCGCTGGCTTCGATCTGGGTTTGGCCACGGTTGCCGCGTTGGCCGTGCTGGATTTGGTCGCGGCTGAGCGCGTCGGCGCGCCCTTCGGCTTGGGCGTCGCCGCCTCGGCGGTCGTCGATTCGTCGGTCGGCTGGCGGTCGGCCATCGGTGGGTTCCTCAGATTCGGTGGGATCGGCTCGCCGTCCTTGGGCGCGGCTCGTCGTGTACCGCCCAGCCTACGCCCGGTTCGTCTCTGGCGCGAGAACCCGATCGGCGGAGATGCTCGAAACCGATGGCTCCTGTATCCTGCGCCAGCGTTGCGCCGCCCGTCCGAGTTCGGGGTCCGGCTGCGACACAGGACGAGGGGACACGACCGTTGGGCAATCCGATGGCGTCGAAGCGGCGAGCCGCCGTGTTCGTCGTGGCGATCGCGGCGGTGGCGGGGGCCGTCGGGGTCGGCCTCGTCGCGGCCGGTGCGGTCGGTCGGGCGGCACCAGCCAGCCTGTCTCCGGTCGCCGTCGCCACGTCGACCCCAGCCCCGACGCCGACGCCCACGCCCGTCCCGACACCGACGCCCGTCCCGACGCCCACCCCGACGCCGACGCCGATCCCGACGCCGACGCCGGTCGCCGCACCCCTGACCGGCCGGCTCGTCCCGCCGCAGATCGCCGCCCGCCACCCGATCGCCGTCATGATCGACGACCTCTCGGCGGCCCGGCCGCAGTCCGGGATGGCGTCCGCGTCGGTCGTCTGGCAGGCGCCGGCCGAGGGCGGCATCCCGCGCTACATGGTGATCTTCCAGGACAACCTGCCCGATGTGGTCGGTCCGGTCCGCAGCGCTCGCTACTACTACATCGCCTGGGCGGCCGAATGGCGCGCGATCTACGTCCACGCCGGCGGCTCGCCGCAGGCCCTCAGCACCCTCCGCGCGAAGGGCAGCGGCCAGCTGCGTCTACAACGCCGACGAGTTCCGCTACGGCAGCTCGTTCTACCGCTCGCGCGACGCGGTTCGCGCCGCACAACCTGTACGCCAAGGGCACGACGCTGCGCAGTCTCGGCAAGCGGATCGGCGCGAAGGACAAGGCCTACACAGCCCGTCTGGCAGTTCGCGCCCGATGCACCGATGGACGCCCGACCGTACGGCGGCACGATCACGGTCAGGTATCCGGCCAACATCATCAAGTACAAGTACGACCGCAAGACCAACACCTACCTCCGGTCGGTCACCGAAGGAGACCAAGCAGATCGATGCGAGCGACGGACAGCGGATCGCCCCCAAGAACGTCGTCGTCATGCTGATGTCGTTCGGGCCGCTCAACGACGGCCACCCGAACAAGCACCGCCTCGAGGCCAAGGTCATCGGCAGCGGCGTGGCCTGGATCGCGACCAACGGCCGGACGATCAAGGGCACCTGGAAGAAGACCGCGCTGACGAAGCCGACCCGCTTCTACGACGCGGAGGGCAAGGAGGTCACGCTGACGGTCGGCCAGACCTTCATCCAGGTCATGCCGACTCGGCTCGCCGGTCTCGATCAAGGACGGCATCCGACACGCCGCCGGCCACGGCCGCGCCCTCGCCGGCGGCATCGCCCGGCGGGCTGACTCGACCGCTCCGGCTCACGCCGGTCGGCGGCGGCGATGCCCACCTCGGCGTAGATCGCGCGGGTCTCGCGGGCCACGTCGGCCCAGGTCCGACGTTCGCCACGTCGGCGCGCTCGCGGGCGTTGGCCGCGATCCGGTCGTGGACCCGGTCATCGGCCCAGATCGCTCGCAAGCGCGACGGCCAGGCGCTCCGGATCGCGCGGCTCGACGAGGATCCCGGCGCCCCCGACCAGCTCGGGCAGGGCGCCGACGGCCGACGCGACGACCGGCGTCCCACAGGCGATCGCCTCGATGGCCGGCAGGCCCGCCGCATCCGAGACGACGGGCAGGATCGCGGCCCGGGCACCGCGGACGAGGCCGGCCACGGCGGCGGGCGGCAGGCGCGGCGCGTAGGCGAGGGTCTCGCCGATGCCCTGCCGGGCCGCGGCCCGGGCGAGCGCGGCTCGGTCGTCGGGGCTCGCGCCGACGAGCAGGACCCGCGGCGGCCACGGCGACGCCGTCGGGGAGTCCGTCGGGTCGGCCGGCGGCGGCCAGGGCGACCAGGGCCCGCAGGAGCGTGGCGAGGTCCTGGCGGGCGTCGTAGCGGCCCGAGTAGACGAGATAGCGCTCGGGCAGGCCGAGGCGCTCGCGCTCGCCGGACCGCGTCAGCGTCCGCCTGGCACCGTCGTGGCCGAGCCGCCTGGCGCGAACGCCGGTCGCGGCGCGAGCGGGACGACCCGCAGGCGGTCGCGCCGGATGCGCAGGACCCGGCGGGCGGCCTGCGCCGACGCTCGGCTCGCCGACGATGACCGCCGCCGCCTCGCGCAGGAGCTGCGCCCGCAGGCGCTGGCCGAACCGGGCCGGCGCCGATCGCTGCGAAGACCTCCGGCAGCTCCCACGGGGCGAGATCGAGCAGCGTCGCCACGATCGGCAGGCCGGACGCGATCGGCAGCGGGCCCGGCGCCGGCGGCGTGGTAGACGGCGCCGGCCGCGCCGCCTCGCTCCGCGCGCCAGGCCGCACCGAGCGACGCCCCGCGCAGGAGGAACGGGTCGATCGTCAGCGCGCCCGAGCGCAGCAGCCGGGTCGGCGGCAGGAGCCGCCGGCCGACGACGTCGAGGTGCTCGTAGCGTCCCGGTCGGATCGTCGAGGTCGGACTGCGCAGCAGGAAGGCGAACGACTCGCCGGCGCAGCGGGTCGGCGTCGAAGGCGCCGAGCAGGCCGTCGAGGTAGGCGGCGGTCAGCGGCGCCCGGTCCGGTTCCTGGAGCGGCCGCGCGTCCAGCACGACCCGAAGGCCGCGTGACCGCGGCTCGTCGGCGGTCTCGCGGCAGGGTCGCCGGAGCCGCCGTCGGGCCCGCTCGGCGTGGCGTCGGTCACGATCGCGGGCGCCGGCGCAGCCATCGAGCCCGCGAGCTCCTCCGCGCGGAGCTGGACGACGACGACCAGCGCCTCGACGACGATCCGCCGCGACATCTTGCTCTGGCCGACCCGGCGATCCCGGAAGGTGATCGGGACCTCGCGGATGCGGGCCCCGCGCGCGACTCGCGCGGAACGTCATCTCGATCTGGAAGACGTAGCCGCCGGCATGGATGCCGTCGAACGGGACGTCGGCCAGCGTCGTCGGCACGCCAGGCCTTGAAGCCGCCGGTCAGGTCGTTGGGGCCGAGGCCGAGGACGATCCGCGCGAAGATGCTGCCGCCGCGCGAGATGATCCGGCGGCCGATGCCCCAGTCCACGACGCCGCCGCCGGTCGTGTAGCGCGACCCGATGACGAGGTCGGCCGACGCCGTCGGCGACCGGGGCGATGAGCGCCGGGGAGTGCCGCCGGGTCGTGGCTGAAGTCGGCATCCATCTGGACGACGAACCGTGGCACCGCCGGCGAGGGCGACGCCGAACCCGTCGAGGTAGGCCCGACCGAGGCCCTGCTTGGCCGGCCGATGGAGGACGCGGATCCGCGGGTCGGCGGCGGCGAGGTCGTCGGCCAGGTCGCCCGGTGCCGTCCGGCGAGCCATCGTCGACGACGAGCAGCGTCGCCGCCGGGCAGGGCCTCGAGGATGGCGGCCGAGATCGGGCCGATGTTCTCGGCCTCGTTGTAGGTCGGCAGGACGACCCAGACCCCGGCGCCAGGCGCCGATCCTGCGTCGGGATCGCCGGCCGCGGCCGGGCGTGGACTGGTCATGGCCGGCAAGTGTAGAGGCGGCGTCAGGGTCAGTGGACCTGGACCGTCACGCTCCTGCGAGAAGCGGGTGGCCCCGATCCTGCTCGTCGCGGTCGACCGCGACCTTGTAGGTCCCGGGCTTGACGTAGGCGCCGGCCGCGGTCTTGCCGGTCCACGTCCAGCGGTACGTGCCGGCCTTGACGGCGCGGTCCGTCCAGACCGTGCGGACGAGCGTCGCTGCCCTGGTAGATGGCGACAGTCGACCGTCGCCGAGCGCCGGAAGCGTGATCGACGGCCTGGCTGGTCTGCCTGGCCCGCGGATCGAACGAGCGATCGGTCCAGCGCACGGCCGCGATCGTCCGGTCGACGCAGGACCGTCCGGTCGACGACGGTCCGGTTGCCGGCCCGGTCGACGACCGTCGACGCGGAACGTGTAGCGGCCCGCCGGGACGACGACGCCCGGCCGCCGTTCGGCCCGTCCAGGACTGTCTTCCAGGTCGTCTTCCTCGTGAACGACCAGGCACGGACCGTCTTGCCGGCTGAGTTGCGAAGGCGCACCGACGCCGGTCAACCGCCTCGTTGGCCCTCCACGACAAGGGCAGCGGTGTCGTGGTGGCCGTCGCCGTCGGGCGAGAAGTAGCCGCGGGACGCCGCCGAGGTGACGGCGGCCGCCGTGCCGATCGACGGTCACGGCTGAACCGACGTTCCGCCCGGTTGTCCGAGGCATCGGCCGTCCAGAGGGTGATCCGGTACGTCCCGTCCGGCGACCAGCGCTCCGGCCTGCGTCCGTGCCATCCCACGTGAACGACGGCGGTCTTGCCGGCTGGCGTCCCGCGATCGCACCGCGGCACCGACCGTCGAGCCGCTGACCGGCTGCACCGCGTAGCCCCAGCGTGATCAGCCCGGTCGCGCTCAGCTTCGCGGTGGTCGTGTCGAGCCGGCCGTCGCCGTTGGGCGAGATGACCCCGGACGAGATCGACGCGCTCCGGATCATCGGCGGGACCGTGTCGGTGATGAACTTGGCCTTGATCGCCGCGTAGAGCTCGGTCCGCGTGCCGTCGTAGCCGAGCGCCCAGATCCCGGCACCGCGCAGGTCGTAGCGGTTGACCAGGTCGTACTTGGCCTTGAGCGCCTTCGCGTCGTCGTAGTAGAGCTGGCGCCACGGCTTGACGCAGCCGTGCGCGGGCGTGCAGTTCTCGCGCCGGTAGGCGGTCCAGGCGACGCCCTCGACCGGGTCGTAGCGACTTGCCGTAGGTGGCCGCGAACTCGCGGGCGGTCTCGTAGATCACGGTCGTCGACGCCCCGTACTTCGTGCCCGAGATGTTCCTGGCGTTCAGCGCGGCTCGTCGAGGTCGACCAGGCGCGGCCGTAGTACGGCACGCCGAGGATGACCTTCGATGCCGGGACGCGGGCGACGTAGGCCCGGAGCGTGTCGCGGATGTCGTACGTCGGGTCCGCCGATCGGCGCGATCGAGCCGACCGGGCTGGACGACGACGACCGGTAGTCGTAGCCCATGATCACGACCGCGTCGGCGCCACCCGATGGCGGTCGCCTCCTCGATCGGGTAGTTGCCGATCCAGCCGGTCGTATCGAACGTCAGCTGGTAGCCCTTGGCGATCGTGTTCAGCGCCGCGCGGACCGTGCGGACGAGCGCGGTGAACTCGTCGGCGTAGCCCGAGGCGATCGGCTCGAAGTCGAGGTTGACGCCGTCGGCGCCTCGCGCCGCGCACGGCCGCCGCGATCTGCCGGGCGAGGTTGGCCGGGCGGTCGCGCTGCCGAGCAGCGCCTTCTGGCGGGCGAGCCCGGTCGACGGACCAGGCGAAGCTCTGGACGGTCAGCACGACCCGGGCGTGGCTGGCGTGGGCGGCGTTGATGACGCTCGGTCATCTTCGAGCTCGTCCAGCCGCTCCAGCCGACGGTCGTCGACCCGTCGCTGTTCTTCTTGATCAGGTTGCCGTTGCCGGCCGCACCGACCCCGAAGTAGGCGACCGTCGAGAGCTTCTCCCAGTCGAGCGTCGTCGAGCTGTCGGTCAGCTCCCAGTAGGGCAGGAAGCCGAAGACCTCGCGGCGAAGGCCGCCCGGATCGACCGCGGCGGCGAGCTCGACCGTCGCCGGGCCATCGTCGGACGACCAACCGGCTCCATCGGCGGCGACGATGGTCGGCCGGGTCGACGATCGGCGCGTCGGGGCGCGGTGCGGCGGGAGTCGCGGCGGGGCCTGGCCCATTCGGTGCGTCACGCAGGGCCCTGCCGGACGCCGACCGGCAGGCAGCGCCCGTGCACGTGCCCCATCGACCGTCCAGAGTCGCCCAGGGCGGGTCGGAACGGCACGCTCACGCGCCCACCCGGCGTGAACGCGATGTGGTCGTCGGCGTGGGCCAGGGCCTCCTCGTACTGCACCGATGGTCGGAGGGTCTTCGCGCCGTCGCTCGCGGGTGAGGCGGCCAGCGACCGAGATCGGCAGCAGGCCCGCCGCCAAGGGCGAGCGCCAGCACGGCGGCCATCGGCCCGGGACGCGAGGAACGGCACGTGCAGGGCGACGAACAGACATCGGTCGGACGGTCCTCATCCAGCAGCGGGAACGTCCACGGTAGTCCGGTCGATGCAGCGCCGGCAACGCGACGATGGTCCCGGGGAGTACCGGTACGGTGTGGCCCGGTGGGGAGCGGTGCGGTCCCTCCGCGGGTCGGCGTCGACCGAGCGCGGCCGCGACCGACGGGGCTCAGTGGATCGCGTACGCCTTGCTGGTCCTCTGGGCACGGGCGTCCCTGTCTCTGGCCACGACCTTGAACGTGACCGTCCCGGCCCGGCCGCCGGTCTTGAGCGTGAGCGTGGCCTTGTACTCGTACGTCGAGACCTTCGTCATCACCACGCTCCAGGTCGTCTTGCCCGGCTGCTTGACGTAGATGCGTGGCCGCGTCGACAGGGGCTCGGCCGAGGTCACCCGCACCGTGATCCTCTGGCCGCGCCTCGGCGTCGTGTCGGATGGCCGGATCGAGAACGCATTCATCTGGAAGGCGACGGCCTGGCTGACCGAGGTCACGCCGTCGGTCGCGGTCACGACCGAGCTGTACGCACCGGCCTTGAGGCGGCGTGCCATCCGGGCGCCGGCCGTCGTAGCTCCGCGTCCAGGTCCCGGCGGCGGTCGGCTGCGCGTCGAGCAGCGTGGCCACGACCGCGCCGGACGCATCGACGATCGTCCAGGTCACGGTCGCCGCGTGGGCGAGCCTGAACGCCGAGGGTCGTCGTCTTGGCGAAGCGGTCGTTGTCCTGTGGGTAGAAGAGGGTCTTCGAGGTCGTCACGAACCCGAGGGCGGTCGCGACCCGAACGGTTCGGCCGACGGAGGCACCCTGGGTCCCGGTGGCGTCGCGGGGGTGGATGCGCACCTCGTACACGCCGTCGGCCACGACCTGCCCGTCGTCGTCCCTGCCGTCCCAGGTGACCGTGGCCGGACCGGCGGCCTTGGAGATCGTCGTTCGGCGGACCTCGATGCCGTCGGCGTCGAGCACGCGCCACACGATGGAGCCGGCCTCGGCCGTCGTCGCGCTCCATGCCACACTGTCGCGCGAGCCGTCGCCGTTGGGCGCGAACCAGCGTTCGGCGCTCTCGGCGGGCGCGACTGCCGTGAGCTCGGCCGGGATGGTGTCGATGGTGAGCGTCCCGGACTTCGTGACCGGCGTGTTGCCCCAGGCATCCTCGGCGAAGATCGAGTAGCCGTAGGCGCCGTCCGGTCGCGACGGTGGCCGCCGTCGAGCCCGTCCCAGGTGATGTCGAAGTCGTCGCCGGTGCCGGTCGACTCCTGGAGCACGGTGTCGGCGGCGCCCAGGATGCGGACACGCCAGGCCACCGGTTCGGAGAACCGGCCGGTGAGGCGCGCCTGGTCGAACCGGCCGTCGCCGTTGGGCGAGAATCGGCCGCCCATCGTGTCGACCGCCCAGACCTGCGGTCCACGGCTGTCGCGCGGCACGAGATCGGCCACGGACATCCAGCCGACCAGGGACGGATCGTCGATGCCTTCGACCCGGACGGCGCCCGTCCCGGTGGAGGTCGAGACATTGCCGTTCGCGGTGGTGCGCAGGCGCGTGCCGGCCGGCACCGTCTCGGGCGGCAGGCCGCTTCCGTCGGGCGTCAGGGCGGCATCGGCGTAGAGGCCCGCGCCAGCGGTCCCGACCTCGGCGTTGCCGGGCACGACGAGGCTCGTCGGGTCCGTGCCGGTGTCGGCGTAGCGTGGCCCCGGTCACCTCGTCGGTGGTCAGGCCGGGCCGCGCGACGAGGGAGCGGTAGATAGCCCGCGGTCGCGGACTCGGTGTCCGTGTAGGCGGTGGCGCCGGTGGTCCGCGACGAGGGGAAGGCCCTCACGTGACCGTGGAAGTTGGGCGCGCTCTGCCAGACCTCCTCGATCGTCGCGTGGGTCGTGAACAGGGCCCGGATGTACGGCTCGGGTCCGCCGTGGCCGTCCGCGATGACGGCCGTGGCGCCGACCTTCAGGAACCCCGCCGCGTAGTTGTCGAGACCCGCTTGCGGGCCGTCGTCAGGCTGGGGGCCTTGTCGCCCGGCTCCGAGTTGCCCGACGCGTAGCACAGGTGGCTGAGCAGGACGACCGCGTTCGGCGCGAGGTCCAGCGTGGAGACGTACGGCTCGCCGTAGTACTTGTTGTTGTGGTCGCCGTTCCCGGCCGTCGCATTGAGGCCGAAGCCGTCCTTCGTCGTGTACTTCGGGTCATAGGTGTACGGGCTCGGCCAGCCGTTGCCGTGGCCCATGTAGATCGACGATCGACGCGCCCTTGACCGCGGCCTTGACCTTCGACCACGTCGCGTTCGGGCTGTAGACCTTGACCACGTTCGAGGTGTACTTGATCGCCTCGGCGTAGGCCGCGTTGGCCCTCGATCGGTAGGACGACGGTCGCGCCATGGGTCGCGCCGACGATGATCACGACCTTCGGGCCCGCCGGGGCGGCGCTGGCCGCGGGCGCGAACGCCCCCATCGCGGCGAGCATGGCGAGCACGAGAAGGGCGACGGATCTGCGCAAGCACGACTCCAGAGAAGGGAACGAGTGGAATGTCCGTCAGCCTCGTTGGAGCGTCGCGCGCCGACAATCGCAGGATGGTCCCGGCGCTCGTAGGCCCATCGGAGCGAGCGTGTGCGGAGCCGGTGTGGAGCGGTGCGGTCGGGTCAGGACGCCGTGTCGCGCAGACGCACCACCAGGTCGGCCAGCGGCGGGTTCGATCGGTCTCGATCCGACAGGATCGGGCGGCCGTCGGGGGTGCCCGGGACCGCCGGCCAGGGTACGGCGACCGCCGGGTCGTCCCATGCGAAGCCCAGCTCGTCGGTGCCGTCGTACTCGTTGGTCACGAGGTACATGAGTCCGAGCGGCTCGAGGGCCAGGAACCCGTGCGCGACGCCGCTCGGGATGACGACCCACTCGTCCGCGGCCAGCTCGCGCGTCTCGACGATCGGCGTCGCGCGTCGGCCCCGCGAGCACGGGTCGGACGTCGACGAGGGCGACGAAGGCCCGCCCGAGGCCACGAGCCAGTAGTCGAGCTGGCGGCGGTGGAAGTGCAGCCCGCGCAGGACGCCGGCCGCCGAGGTGGACAGGTTGGCCTGGACGAACGTCGGGCGGACGTCGGTGGCAGCCCGCGTCGCCGGGTCGATGACCCCGAGCGCGCTCGCTCGCCACAGCTCGCGGAACGATCCGCGCGCGATCCGCGATGCGCGGACGATCGCGCCGAAGCGGACGCCCGGGCAGGACCGACGGCGCGCGCTCGAGGCTCACGGCGCGACGCGCTCCCGGCGCCAGGTGCGCTCGAGGGCCGGCGCGTAGTCGGCCATCGCGTCGGGCCAGGGGCGAAGCGGCTCGCCGGACGGGAGGGCGGTGGCGGCGAGCACGCCCCAGCGGGGCGGCACCGACGGCGCGCTCCCAGGTCGAGCCCGGGACGTGCTCGACCGTCGACCGGCAACGAGACTCGCCCGACGAGGTATCGCGGCCCAGTGGGCCCGCGTCGCGATCAGGCCGTTCACCACGTGGTGGATCCCGTCGTGCGCATCCTCGGCGAGCAGCGTCCACGATCGCATCGGCGACGTCGGCGGCGAACGTGGGAGTCCCCCACTCGTCGCCGACGACCTGGAGCGGCTCGCCGGCCGCCGCGGCGCGATCGGCCGCCTCCAGGATCTTGCGCGGGAAGTCCGGCCGGGCGGCCCGAACAGCCACGCCGTCCGGACGATGCCCAGAGCGGCCGCCTCGACGGGCGCCGGTCTCGAAGGCCTCGGTCGCAGCCCGCTCCCCCGCCAGCTTGGACGCGCCGTACGGGTTCGGCGGCGACGTCGGATCGGTCGGCGCGTAGCCCGATGCCGTCGGTCCGACGACCCATCGAAGACCTCGTTCGTGGAGATCGACGACCAGGTCGATGCCCGCGAACCGCACAGGCCGTCGCCAGGACGCCCGTCGCGATGCCGTTCCGCTGCAGCGCGAGCGCCGGGTCGCGGGCGCAACCGTCGACATCGGTCCAGGCCGCCGTATGCACGACGACCTCCGGCCGGTCGCGATCGAGCCGCTCCCCGACCGATCCGGGCGCGTCCAGGTCGAAGGCCGATCGGTCCCAGGCGAGTGGTCCGCCCGGACCGGTGAACGGCGCATCGGCCAGCGCGGTCACGCAGGGCGCTGCCGAGCCGGCCGGTCGCCCCCGTCACGGCGACGCGCATCAGCCGGTCGGGCGGTCGGTCGCGGGCGTCGCCTCGGCGCCGGCCAGCCGCGCCCCGTACTGGCGCTCGTAGTAGGCGTCCCAATCGCCGGAGCGAGCGGCGCGCCACCAGGCCTCGTTCGCGACGAACCAGTCGACCGTCGCCGCCAGGCCGTCGCTCGAAGACGGTCGTCGGTCGCCAGCCGAGCGCCGCCAGCCTGGATCCATCCATCGCGTAGCGCCGGTCGTGGCCGGGACGATCCTCGACGTGGCGGACCAGCGACCAGGGCTTGCCGAGGCGGTCGAGCAGGAGCTGCGACGGTGTCGCGATTCGTCATCTCCGACGCCGCCCGAGATGTTGTACGTCTCGCCGGTCGTCGCCGTGTCGAAGGACGAAGTCCACGCCGATCCGCGTGGTCGGAGACGTACAGCCAGTCGCGTCGCTGCAGGCCGTCGCCGTAGAGCGGCAGCGGCCGGTCGTCGATCGCGTTCGTGATGAACAGCGGGATGAGCTTCTCCGGGTGGTGGTACGGGCCGTACGTGTTCGAGCCGCGGGTGACGACCGCGTCGATGCCATGCGTCACGACGTAACTCGCGACCAACAGCTCACCGGCCGCCTTGGCCGCCGCGTACGGCGAACGGGGCGCGAGGACATCGCCCTCGCGCGCTTCGCCCGTCGTCGATCGAGCCGTAGACCTCGTCGGTGGAGACCTGCAGGAATCGCGGCGGCTCGGGTGCGGTCCGGCACGCCTCCAGCAGGACGTGCACGCCGATGACGCCGGTGCGCAGGAAGGCCTCCGGGTCGAGGATGGACCGATCGACATGCGATTCCGCGGCGAAGTTCACGACCCCGTCGGCCTCGGCCACGAGCGGTGTCACGACCGCCGGGTCGGCGATATCGCCGAGGACGAACCGCAGGCGCGACGCCTGTTCCGGATCGTCACGGATCGGTGCCAGGTTCGCTTCGTTGCCGGCGTACGTGAGCTTGTCGAGGACCGTGATCTCCGTGCCGTCGCGGCGGCCAAGCACGTCGCGCACGTAACACGAACCGATGAACCCGGCGCCGCCGGTCACCAGGAGGCGTCGGTACTCGCGACCTGCCATCCGGATCCGTCAGTCCGTCGGGCGCTCGACGGGCGGTGCGAGCCGCCCCGCGGCATCGTCGTCACGGGCAAGCTCCGCGGCGCGCAGGAGCGAGGCCACGGTGCCCGCGTCCGCCCAGTGCCCGTCGTAGACCCGGCTGAACAGGCGACCGTCGGGCACGTAATGGTTGAGCACGTCGGTGATCTCGAACTCGCCTCGCCCGGACGGCGCAAGGTGCTCGATGACATCGAACGCGTCCGGACGCAGGAAGTAGACGCCGATCGGGATCAGGTCGCTCTTGGGTGCCGCGGGCTTCTCCTCGAAGCCGATGACGTTCCCGTCCGCGTCCAATTCCGCGACCCCGAAGCGCTCCGGGTCCGGCACGCGGTAGAGGAGCGTGCCGGCGCCGTGGGGCCCGCCATCGAACTCGGCCGCGACGTCCGCCAGGTCGCGGCCACGCAGGATGTTGTCGCCGAGGATGCAGCAGAAGCTGTCGTCGCCGACGAAGCCGCGAGCGAGCCCGATGGCGTGGGCGATGCCGAGCGCGCCGCGCTGGTAGCGGTACGTCAGGTCGAGCCCGAAGTGGGAGCCGTCCGCCAGCAACTCCACGACGTCGCCGACGCTCTTGCCGCCGACGATGACCATGACCTCTCGGATGCCCATGCCGGCGAGGGTTTCGATCGGGTAGTAGATCATCGGCCGGTCGTAGATCGGCAGCAGGTGCTTGTTCGTGACGATGGTCAGCGGGTAGAGCCGCGTCGCGGTCCCGCCGGCGAGGACGATGCCCTTCATCGAGCGCTCGACATCCGTTCTTCCCGCTCGACCCTCATCGCGAGCCAGCGTACCAGCCGGGACTCAAGGCTTGGGTGTCGCTGTCGCGGCCGGGGGCTTGGGCGTGGGCGTGTAACACGGTTGCTCCCCGACCGGCAAGGTCTCCGAGCCGCTGCAGTCAACCGGCTGCTGTTCGATCGGCGGCAGGCCGCCTTCGTAGTCGAGGATCACCAGAACGTATTCGAGCCGGTCGAGATCGGCGGTGGGCTGGAGAAAGGCGGTCTGGACGACGTCGTTGGCATCGCGTCGGACGTCCACCACCTGGCCGATGAGCAGGCCCTTCGGATAGGGCGATCGGATGCCACTTGCCAGGGTGATTCCGGCCGTCAGCACTTCGTCGTTGAGCCCGACCTGCTGGCTCGAGTCGATCTGGTTCATGACCAGCACCCCGCCCAGTTGGCCGACGACCTCGCCGGTGGCCGCGTTCGAGGCCAGCTGGCCGATGACGGTCGACTCGGCGTCGGTCAGCAGCACGACGGTCGCGCTGCCCGGACCGATCTCGGTGATGCGGCCGGCCAGCGCGCCGCCGGCGGCGATCACGACATCGCCCGCCGCAAGTCCGTCGTCGGTGCCCTTGTCCAGGGTGATACGCCGGCGGAACTCGCTGGGCTCGCGACCGATCACCGACGCGGCGGTCGTCTGGAATTCGAAGCCGCTCTGGAGCTGCAAGAGCGCCGTGAGCTGGTCGTTCTCGCGCTTGGTCTCCTGCAGCCGGGCGTTCTCGTTCGCCAGGCGATCGTTCTCGTCGCGCAATGCGGCGTTGTCGACGCGAAGTCGGTCGATCTCGGTGATGGCGGCGCCGATCGAGGCGATCCCGCCGGCGACCTGGTCAAGGGCGCCCTGGATCGGCCGGAAGGCGAACCCGATGCCGTTCTGGAACTCACGGACGCTGGGGTTGGACGAGAAGGCCATCAACAGGAGCGTCACCGCGAGGAGCACCATGTAGGCGATCCCGCGCCGTCGGGCGGATCGGTTGGCGAGCAGCGAGGTCATGCTCGGTCCCCTTGCTGGTGTCCGCTCAGCGTGGCGGCCGCGAGTACGTCTCGGCGACCAGCACGCGGTCCATTCCGTCGAGTTCCTGGAGGACGATCCCGGTCCCCCGCACGACGCAGGTCAACGGATCGTCGGCGATGTGGACGGGCATCTGGGTGGCCTCGGCGACCCGGCGGTCGAGGCCGGCAAGCAGGGCGCCCCCGCCGGCGAGGACGATGCCCTGGTCCATGATGTCGGCGACCAACTCGGGGGGCGTTTCTTCGATCGTGTCCTTGACGGTATCGACGATCTGCGCGACCGACGGCTCGATGGCCTCGCGGATCTGGTCGGCACCGACCTCGACACTGCGGGGCAGACCGGTGAGCAGGTCACGGCCGCGAAGCGTGACGCGCTGGGCGTCCCACTCGCCCGGGTACGCCGACCCGATCGCGATCTTGATGTCCTCGGCCGTTCGCTCGCCGAGGAACAGGTTGTACTCGCGGCGGGCGAACGTGACGATGTCCCCGTCCATCTCGTCGCCGCCGATACGGATGCTCCGGCTCACGACGATGCCGCCCAGGCTCAGGACCGCGACTTCGGTCGTGCCACCGCCGATGTCGACGATCAGGCTGCCCGACGGCTCGCTGACCGGCAGGCCGGCCCCGATCGCGGCCGCCATCGGCTCCTCGATGAGCCGGGCCCACCGGGCACCGGCATTGAGGGCAGCATCGCGCACCGCCCGCTTCTCCACTTCGGTGACACCTGACGGGATGCCCAGCAGCATCCTCGGCCGCGGGATGAGGCCGATCCGGTCGTGGACCCGGTTCACGAAGTACTTGATCATCTGCTCGGTGACATCGAAGTCGCTGATGACGCCGTCACGCAACGGTCGGATGGCGATGATGTTCGCCGGTGTCCGGCCGACCATCCGCTTGGCCTCCGCCCCGATCGCGAGGACCCGGCGCGTCTTGGCGTCGATCGCCACGACCGACGGCTCGCTCATGACGATGCCCCGGTCGCGCACGTGGACGAGCGTGTTCGCGGTGCCGAGGTCGATCCCGATGTCGCGGGAGAAGAGGCCGAGGATGCGGTCGAACATGCCGGGCAGGGGTTCCTTCGTCGTGTGGTCGGGCCGCAGCGCAAGCACCGCCGGGCGTCCGGGGGCGGGTCGCGCGGGGCGGGCGGGAAGCCCGCGCAGTATACGCGGTCGTCCACGCCGGGCCGGTGCAGGCGCCAGGCTCTAGGTCGTTGGCATCCAGGCGCCCTGGTCCGAGGCGCGGACAGCGGCTGCCGGTCGGTCGAAGGCGACGCCCCGGTCGCGCATGGACACGTAGGCATCGTGGCCGATGACCAGGTGGTCCAGCAGGCTGATGTCCAGCAGTCGACCGGCCGCCAGGGCTTCGGCCGTCAGGTGCAGGTCGTCCGGTGACGGTGTCGGGTCGCCGGACGGGTGGTTGTGGACCAGGATCACGCTCGCGGCGTTGAGCCGGACTGCGTCGCGGAAGAGTTCGCCGATCCGGACGAGCGAGGCACTGACATTGCCCTGGTAGACGGTGGCGACGCGCAGGACATGGTTCTTCGTGTCGAGCATGACGACCCGCAGCTCCTCGCGTTCGAGGCGGCCCATCTGGAGGATGAGACGGTCGGCCACGTCGCCCGGCCCGCGGATCGACCAGCGACCGGCGGGCCAGTCGGCCAGCAACCGTCGGCCGAGCTCGAAGGCGGCCACCAGCTGAGCGGCGCGAGCCTCCCCGATCCCCGTCAGACCCGCGAGCTCGAGGTCGGTGGCCCGCGCGAGCCCGGTGAGCCCGTCGTACCGGGCCAGCACGTCGGCGGCGAGGTCGACCGCGGACCGGCCGCGCGTCCCGGACCCCCAGATCAGCGCGAGCAGCTCGGCTGCGGTCAGCCCGGCCGCGCCGCGCAGGGCCAGCCGTTCGCGCGGCCGCTCCGTCGCCGGGAGCTCGCGGATCGCGCGTCCATGCGAGACCAGGTCGGGCGCGTCGACCACCGTGGCACCTCCCAGGGGCGCTGACACGCGGCGGAGTCGGGCGTCCCCGGGCCCGGACGACGGGAGCCCGCCAATTCCCCCCGCCATCCGGACCTCGAGGACCGGGCCAGACTACCGATGGCCCCTCACCGCTGACTCAATCCGGGCTTCGCCGCGGCTCACTGCCGGCTCAGGCCGGCGGCTGCCCCACCGCGAGCTCGCCGATGATCAACAGGATCCCGTTGAAGGCCATGTGCAGCCCGAGTGGCGCCCAGATCGAGCCGCGACGAACGAACAGCCAGCCAAGGGCCAACGCGACCGGCACGCGCGTGGCGAAGCCCACGATCGCCAGCCCGAAGGCTTCCTGGGTGCTGCTTCCGGTCACCGTGATGACGTGGGCCAGGGCGAAGACGAGGGCCGCCCGGACAAGGCCTCGCCGTACGCCCAGGCCACGCACCCAGGCGGTCGTCGCGAGGCCGCGGAACATCAATTCCTCGCCGATCGGCGCGAACACCGCCCCGGCCGCGAACTGGAGGAGGAAGCCCGTCGTCTCCCCGGTCGGTGGCAGCGGGCTGACCGGCGTGACCGGGAAGAGCTGCAAGAGGACCAGCGAGACCGGGATCGTGGCGAAGATGACCGGGATCGCCCAGGCTGCGCCCCAGACGACCTCCCCGAGGGCGCGGCCGTCGGGCCGTCGGACGCCCATCTCGGCCCAACTGAGCGCTCGGGTGTCGACGACCAGCAACCGGATGAGCCCGGCGTAGACGAGCGCCTGGATCGCGATCGAGAGCAGGTTGCCGATCGGGCTGTCGACCTTGATCCCGAGCGCCGTGAGCGGCAGGCCCACGACCACGTAGATGACCAGGAGTGAAACGGGGACCGCGGCGGCGAACACCAGGAGCGGTGACGGGCCCTGATACGGCAGCACGCCACGCGCGCGGCGCTCGAGCCCCTGCGAGCCCGCGGCGGCGATCAGGCCGACGGACAGCGCGACCAGTCCGACCAGGACCAGGCCAAGGGCCGCACCACCGCCGGACATGGCCGCCACCACGACGATGCCAAGACCAAGGACCGTGGCCAGCCAACCGACGACGAAGAGGGCGGGCGCGGCCCGACCCTCGATCGTGAAGGTGCTCGCCCCCGGCCGATTCGGCGGTGTCGGCTCCGGGTCGGATCCCGCCCCGTCGGGCGAGGTCAACGCTCTGGGAGCGGGTCCTGCGCGGGCGCCTTCCGGGCGCTGCCGCCCGAGGCCAGCGGTGTCCGGACGGAGGGTCGGATCTGCGACGGCGCCCCCGCCGTCGCCGCGATCCTCCCGCTCGCTTCACGCCGACTCGTCGCCGGTTCCAGCACGGCGGCCGCGATCTCGCGCCGCTCGAAGTCCTTGCCGCACCAGGCGCACAGCGACCAGTCCATGCCGACGAGCCGGCTGCAGTTCGGACACACCCGGTTCAGACGCGTACGGCAGCTGGGGCAGATGATCCATTCGTCGTTGATGCGTCGGTCGCAGCCAGGGCAGTGGTGGATGGCGTCGACCTCGGCCAGCAGCGCCTCTTCGGCCAGATTGCGCTCCCAGACCTCGCCGATCTTCTCGTGAGGCCGGATGATCTTGTAGACCCAAACGGCGAGGATGAAGAAGACCGGCGTGAAGAGGATGATCCCGGCGGCCGCCAGGTACGGCAGGATGACGTTGTCCGAGCGCTGCTGCATGTCCCGGAAGGCCCAGTAGGCCGTGGCCAACCAGATGACGATCAGGTAGATGCCGATCAGGCGGAGGCCCAGCTGGATGATGGGGCTGCCGAAGATGCCGCCGATCGTCTCGCCGATCTGGCCGAGGATCTCATCCATTCGCCTGGTCAGCTGCCTCCATGCCGCGTCGAGGTGGTCGTTCCATCCGGCCGGAGCCGGCCGCCGGCGACATCCGGCGCAGTGTAGCAGGGGTCACTGGAGCCCTCGATAGCCGCCGCGGCCGATCGAATCCGGGTCGACGCGGGTCCAGAACCGGCCCGAATTCCCTCAGACGGCCCGGTCATCGGCTGCGTGACGGTCGCGCCAGGCCGAGGCGATGCCCGTGGCCGTCAGCACGAGCGCGCCGACCGTCACGACGAGCACGCCGATCCCCGCTCCGAGCGGCCCGATGACGTACGGCCACACGAGGCCCAGGCAGAAGACCCCCAGCAGCAGACCGGCCAGCCCCGACCGGATCGAGACCGGGATGCGGGTCGGCAGGACCGAGACGGCGAGCACCACCAGCGCCCACAGGAAGAACAGGATGTGGGCCGGACCGGCCAGGCCCCAGGTGTCGAAGAACCCGGAGACGCCGCTGGCGCCGATGACGCTCGCCGACCACGGCATCAGCATCCCGAATGCGACCAGGCCGGATCCGGCCGCGGTCGCGTACCCCAACGCCTGGTCCAGCCGAGCCGGATCCGACGTCCTTTGCACCCCCGATGGCGAGTTCGAGGGCGACGCCCCATCGGCTGCGGAGGGGGGAAGGGCCGGGGACGTGGGAGCCATGGGTGCCGGGTCCGTGAAGGTCTGGGCCGGCGGGGACGTCCCTGGCGGGAGGTAGCCTCCCTCGGTCGCGACCGCCGCGACCGTCGATGCCGCGGCGGCCGGGGCCGGTGACTCGAGCTCCGTCTGACGGATCGAACTCGGCGACATCGGGGTGGCGGGACCACGTTCCACGGGCGAGGCCTGGCCGGCAGCGGCCTGCGCATCATCGGCCGACGGCTCCGGCAAGGCCTGGGTCTGGATCCGGGCTGGGGTCATCGCCGACGGATCCAGGCTCGGTGGTTGATCCTCGGGCGCCTGGACGTCAGGCGCCTGGACGTCGGGCGCATCACCGGTGGCGTTGCCGGCCGGACGGACCACGCCGCCCGCGACCGACGCCAGCAGGGCGCCGCAGGCCGGACAGGACAGGCGTCCGCGCGGGACGGATTCGCCGCAATCCGGGCAGACGATCCTGCGAGCGGGCATCAATCACCTCGATCCGCGCCCGGCGCGCGACCAGACGTGTCTACAGCGTGCCAGACCCGCCCGCGGCATTCCAGTCCCCCGGACGTTCGGGCGATCCACCGAACGTCCGGTGTCCGCGCTTGACCGCGTCGACGGTCCAGGCCGCACCGCGCCAGGCGGCGACCACGCCCGTCAACGCGAGCCCGGCGGCCCACAGCACGACGAAGACGACCAGCGCGAGGGCCACGAGCGCGTCGCCATCGATGAGTGCCGTCCGCACGCCTGCCCAGGCCACCGACGCAGCGGCGCCGGCCGGGATGAGCACGAGCACGAGCGCGGCGGCCGGCACCCCGAACAGCACGAGCGTCTGCAGCGGGTGCGCGAGCGCGTGCGTCAAGGCGCCCCACAGGCTGCCGGCGATCGAGGCGCCGTCGAGCACGATGCGTCGGGCGGCGAGGCCGCCGATGATCTCGCCAGCCAGCCAGACCAGGATGACGATGACGATCGCATCGGGGACGGCTGCCACGATCCGCCAGACGATCGGCGTCGTGACGTCACTCGGCAGCGTCAGTTCGGCGTAGGTGACCGCAACGGTCCGCGCAGAAGCCCAGATGATGGTCGCGACGAGCGGGAACAGCATCGTCATCCGCGCCGCGAGGATGCGGAGCGCCTGGCGGGTGGGGTCGAAGGCGTGCGGCGGCGGCGCTATCTCGCGGCTCGGCGCGGCCGCCTCGGGGCTCGCCGGGCCATCGGCGACGTCACCTGCCGCGGGGCCAGACGACGCCACGTCCTCATCGAGGGCGACGATCCGGATGCATTCGACCTCGATCGCCGCGGCCAGCAGTCCGCCGAAAACGATCCAGGCCATGACGGCACCGAGGCCGATCGCGAGCAGCACGGCGAGGTCGAACGAGAAGCCGCCGAGCACGAACCCGACGACCGTCGGGCCGGTCACGTTGGCGAGCCCGACGGGGGTCGGGAGCACGAGGATCGGGATGAGGAAGACGATGATGCCGCCTCGAACGAGGAAGCCCGCCAGCGCCAGCAACCAGGTCGCAGGATGCGCAAGCGTCGCGAGGAGCGACATGACGAGGGTCGCCCCCAGGGTCACGGCGCCGGGCTGGGGGAGGCTCCGGGCGCCAGGCCGACCCCGGGCGCGAGTGCATCGAGTCGATCGAGTGCTGCCTGGACGAGTGCGATCTCCTCGCCGTAGCGAGCGAAATCACCGTTCCGCAATGCCGTCTGGGCGAGATCGAAGTGGAGGTTGGCGTACGCGATGAGTCCGGCGATATCGGCCGGGAGCGGTTCCACCGGGCCGCCCGATGGCGTCGGCCCCGGCGTTGTCCCTGGGCTGGGCGATGGACCCGGTGACGGCGCGGGTGTCGGGATCGGGCCTGCGTTGTCCTCCTCGGCGCGCAACAGCAGATTGATCGCGTCGCCCAGCGTCGGACCCCACACCACGTTCCGAGTGGAGGCGACGACGATCCGCTGGAACTCGGGGAATGACACGGCGGTCGACTGCAGGTAGACCGGCTGGAGGTAGATGAGCGACTGGCCGAGCGGGACGACGATCAGGTTGCCGCGGATGACCTTGCTGCCGGACTGGTTCCACAGCGAGACCTGCTGGCTGATGATCGGGTCCTGGTCGATCCGCGCCTCGATCTGCGCCGGCCCGAAGACGGTCGACTCCGCCGGGAAGCGGTACACCCGCGTCGCGCCGTAATTCGGGGCGTCGTTGCGGGCGGCGATCCAGGCGATCATGTTCGGGCGACTGGTGGGAACCATCGGCTGGAGCAGGAGGAACTCGGCGCTGGCCTCGCCCGGCATGCGCATGACGACGTAGTAGGCCTCGGACGGCAGGGTCTGTTCGCTGGCCGTCCCCGTGGGGACGGTCCACAGGTCGTCGTTCCTGAAGAACTGCTGGGGATCGGTCACGTGATAGCGCCCGAACACCTGCGTCTGGACGTTGAACAGCTCCTCGGGGACGCGCAGGTGGTCGAGCAGGTCGGCGGGCATCTGGTCGATCGCGGTGAAGAGCGTCGGGAAGACGCCCTGGTACGCACGGATGATCGGGTCGGCCGGATCGGCGACGTAGAAGTGCATCGTGCCGTCGTAAGCGTCGATGGTGATCTTGACGCTGTTCCGGATGTAGTTGAAGCCCGACGGGCCGAGCGCCGTCGAGTCCAGTGACGATGGGTCGAAGTACTGCGCGTTCGGGAACCGGTCTGATGTCGTGTATGCGTCCTGGACGTAGACCAGTCGGCCCGAACCGTCGATGACCAGGTAGGGGTCCTTGTCGAAGCGCAGGAACGGCGCGATCCGTCCCAGGCGGTCCGCAAGCGACCGATGGAAGAGGAGCTGGCTGTTGCCCGTGACCTGGTCGCTGATGAGCAGGTCGAGGTCCCGGAAGCGGAGTGAGAAGAGGAGCCGCATCAGCGTGCTGTCGATCTTCACGCCCGTGGTGCCGGTCCAGTGCGTCTCGGTGCCCGCTGCCGCGGAGTCGTCGCCCTCGCCGGTCGGATAGTCGAACTCGGCCTGCTTGGCGCCGACGACGACGTAGTCAGACGGCCGCTCGCCGAAATAGATGCGGGGCTGGGTGATCGGAGGTGCACCCGCGACGGACTGGGGCGGCAGGTTCCCGATGGCCAGGCGCGGTTGGCCCTCGTTCGTCACCTCGTTGACAGGCACCATCGTCGCGCCGATGCCGTGCGTGTACACGATCCGCTGGTTCACCCAGCCGGTGGCGCTCGGGTTCTGGTCGAGCGCCAGTTCGCGAGCCGACAGCATGACCTGGCGCTGGACGTCGTTGATGACGTATCGGTCCGTGTCGACGTCGTGGAAGGTGTAGTACCGGCGCACCGTCTGGAGCTGGTCGAGCGTGTCCTTGAGCGGGCGGTAATCCCAGAGACGGGCGTTGCGGAATGTGTCCTCCTCACCGTCGACGAGGGCCTGCGTGACCGGCTCGTCACCCCGGAATGAGCGGTCCTCCCAGTCCTGGAGGTCATAGGCGACGCGCGTCATCGCGATGTTGTTCGCGATGTAGCGCTCCTCCTGCACGAATTGGTTCGGCTCGACGGTGAACCGCTGGATGGCTTCCGGGTACAGCCGTCCGATGATGATCGAGGCCAGGAACCAGACGCCGAGCGTCAGCCCCAGCGGCCAGATCATGCGCGTGAGCGCCCCGCCGACGAGGAACGCGGCGGCCAACCCGGAGACGACGGTCAGGACATCGAAGGCGAAGAACTGGGCGTTCTGGTCGGTGAAGCTGACGCCCGTCGCCACGCCTCGCGTGCTGTAGACCAGCTCGTACTTGTCGAGCTGGTAGCCGAAGGCGACCGACAGGAGGAACAGGCCACCGAGCACGGCCAGGTGCATCCTGACCGGGGTACCGAAGACGAGCCCACCCCGTGTCGCTCCGACGACGTAGCGCACCAGGACCACGATCAGTGTCGCGACGACCAGGCCGTTGAACAGGCCCTGCGTGAGGCGCAGGAACGGCAACTCGAAGAGGAAGAAGCCGATGTCGCGCCCGAAGACCGGATCGTTGACGGCGGGCGTCCCGGCCGGCGCGAAGAGCACCTGGTTGGCCCAGAGCATGACCGTCTCCCACGCCGCGCCCAGCGACCCGCCGATGGTCAACGCCAGGAAGATCGCGAAGACCGTGAGCGCGACCCCGGCCAGCGGCGTCAGGTCCGGGATGTCATCCGCCTCGAAGGTGATCGGTCGTTGCGCCTCTCCGAAGCCGCGTTGGCCGCGGCGACTGCCCGCACTCGCCTGGGCGGCTTCATTGAATCGGTCGATCAGGCCACGGAGGCTGCTCGTGCCTTCCCCAGGTGGCGGGCTCAGCCGGGTCGCCAGCCAGAGGTTCGTGAGCAGGACGACAAGAGCCAGGACGAGGCCGGCCACGAAGAGGCCGATCTGGGCACTCAGACGGGTCCAGAAGACACCATCGAAGCCGACGCTCGCGTACCACAAGGCGTCGGTCCACAGGTCGAGACCGAAGCTGAACAGGATGACGATCGCGAAGAGGATGGCGATCCCGACGCCGAGGCCGACCCGCCGGCCCGTCCCGCCGTTGTCACGCCCGTCGTCGGGCCCGCCCGGCGGCCGACGGCGCGGAGGCCGTTCGTCGGTCTGTCGGGCCGGCCGGGTCCGATCGATGCGTTCGGGCTCGCGATCGTGGTCGGGATCGTGGTCGGGATCGGCCCCGTTGCCGTTCCCCCCGTCCTCGTCGTCGGGCGGGCGGCGATCGTCACCAGACTCGGGCGGCGTCTCGCCACGCACCTGCGCTTCGCGCCGTCGGAGCTCCTCCATGAAGTCGTCGAACATGTCGCGCATCGTCGGGGGAGTCTAGCGGTGTTCGGTCCGGAAGGGAGCGTGGCTGGCCGTCACGACCGATGCAGCCCTTCGACGGCGCGGCGGAACGCGGCCAAGACGGTCTCCGCGAGTTCGTTCTCGCGCATCGTGGCCACACGCGCCGGCTCGAACCGGAAGGCGGCCCGGATGGCCGCCGCCGCGCGCCACGGGCGGGTCGGGTCGTCGGGTGGGGCGATCCCGCCGAGGCGAAGCTGCAATCGCCCGGCGTCCTCGAGGATGAACCCAGAGAGTGCGCCAGCCACCGCCGGACCGAGGCGGGCCAGCGGCGGATCAGGTGGCGGCCCTGCGGCCGGCGCGAGGTCCCGGAAGCTCACGACGCCCTCCTCGTCGGCGACCCACAGCATCGTCAGCCACCAGCCGTCGGGCGCCTCGGAGGGCCTGGCTATGCCGGCGCGAAGGCGGCGGTCGCCGATCCGGACTTCGTGCTCGCGCAGGAACGATGGGCCGGGCGACGGTAGGCGTTCGGGCACGGCCGCAGGATAGCGCCGGGCGATGCCGCCGGCCGGAACGTCAGGCGGGCCGGTCGGCCTCGGGCTCGGCCGCGGGGCCGTCGAGGGCGGGTTCGGCGGCCGCGTCGACGGCCTCGCCCGCCTCGTCAGCTGGCACGAGGTGCTTCAGGCCGGCGGCCGCTGCCAGGTCGGGTGGGATGGTCAGCACACGGCCCTCCGCGGCCGCTTCGGAGAGCATCGCGTCGGCCTCGGCCTGCATGTTCGCGAGGTCGGCTTCGATCTCGAGCTTGAGCATCTCACGCCGGACCTCGAGGTCCGGGAACGCCACGGCCTTGGCATCGCCGGGTCGGTACGCCGTCTCGTCGTCCGACTCGCCGCTCAGCCAGGACAGGAGCCGACTTCGCGGCTTGGGGTTCTTGGCACGGATGATCGCCTGGGCATCGATCGCGGTCAGGCCCGGGAGCTGATCGACGACATCGCCGCGCAACGCGGCACCGCAGGAGGGACAGGTATCGCTGTCCGTCGCCGACAAGGGCGCCGAGCACCACGGACAAACGGGCGCGACGGACGCGTCGTCGGTGTTGGAAGGTTCGACCATGCGGCGAATGCTACCGCGTGGTGATAGCCCGGACATACCCCACAGGTCAGGGGTGGGACGCCGCCGAGCGGGCTACTCCCGTCGTCCTACTCCCACTCGATCGTGGCCGGCGGCTTGGAGCTGATGTCGTACACGACTCGGTTGACGCCCGGCACCTCGTTGACGATCCGGGAACTGATCTTGCCCAGGACGTCATAGGGCAGCTTGGCCCAATCGGCGGTCATGCCGTCCTCACTCGTGACGGCCCGGATGGCGACGACATTGGCATAGGTCCGTCCATCACCCATCACGCCGACGCTGCGGACCGGCGTGAGGATCGCGAAACTCTGCCAGAGACTCCGGTACAGGCCGGCCGCCTTGATCTCGTCGATCACGATCCAGTCGGCGTCGCGCAGGGTGTCCAGCCGTTCGGCGGTCACCTCGCCGATGATCCGGATGGCGAGCCCAGGGCCCGGGAACGGCTGGCGGTGCACCATCGCCTCCGGCAGGCCCAGCTCCAGTCCGACCTTACGGACCTCGTCCTTGAACAGGTAGCGCAGCGGTTCGATCAGCTGGAAGCGCAGGTCGGCCGGCAGCCCACCGACGTTGTGATGGGTCTTGATCTTCTGGGCGGTCTTCGTCTCGGATGTGGCCGATTCGATGACGTCCGGATAGAGCGTGCCCTGGGTCAGGAAGTCGATCCGCCCGAGCTTGGCGGCCTCCTCCTCGAAGACCCGGATGAACTCGTCCCCGATGATCCTGCGCTTCTGCTCGGGGTCTTCCACACCGGCCAGCCGATCCAGGAAGCGGCCGCGCGCGTCGACCATGATCAGGCGCATGCCGAGGTCGCGCTCGAAGGTCACCCGGAGCAGCTCCGACTCCTTCTTGCGCATGAGGCCGTGGTCGACGTAGATGCAGGTCAGTCGATCGCCGACCGCTCGGTGGACGAGCGCGGCCGCAACCGCCGAGTCGACCCCGCCGGAGAGGGCGCAGATGACGAGCCCGTCCGAGCCGGTCTCGGCCGCGTGACGGTCGACGCGCTCGCGGATGCCCGCGACGGTCGTGTCGATGAAGTTGGCCGCGGTCCAGGTCTGTGACATGCCGGCGATGCCCACCACGAAGTTGCGCAGGACGTCGCGGCCGCGGGGCGTGTGGGCCACCTCGGGATGGAACTGGATCCCATACAGGTTGCGCTCCGGCGATGCGAGACCCGCGAACGGCGAGGAGTCCGTCTCGGCGGTCGCGCGGAACCCATCGGGCAAGCGGGTGATCGTGTCGCCGTGGCTCATCCAGACCGGTTGCCGCGGCTCGATGCCGGTGAACAGCCCGTCGTCTTCGGTGATCGTCACGCTCGCGGGGCCGTACTCGCGACGGTCGGTGGCGAGCACGTCGCCGCCCAGTTCGAGTGCCATCATCTGGGCCCCGTAGCAGATACCAAGGACGGGGATCCCCCCGCTCCAGATGGCGGGGTCCGGGCGGGGCGCTTCGGGGTCGTAGACCGACATCGGGCCGCCGGACAGGATGATGGCGCGCGTTCCGCGGCGGACCAGTTCCTCGTACGGCGTGTCGTGGGGCATGAGTTCCGAGTACACGTCGAGCTCCCGCACGCGACGTGCGATGAGCTGGGCGAACTGGCTGCCGAAATCGAGGATGACCACCGCGCCCGGTGCGGTCGCGACCGTCCCGATGGGGCGATCGTCGGTGGACCGATCGGCGGTCGGGGCGTTCAGCGCGGCCTCGAGATAGGCCTCCACCTCGGCGTCGTCGGGGGCCAGGACGCGATGGCCGGCGTTGGCCGCCTCGCCGTGGACCGTCTTGCCCCGCGTCTTGGGTTCGTCGGCCGCCCGCCCGGCCGCCGGACTACCCGTCTCGTCCGTTGCCTCCGCCATCGTCGATATCGCCCTCCGTCTCCGGTGCCACCGCCCGACGTCAGTGTACCGGGCGGGCAGAGGTCAGCCGCGGTTACGCATCGCCTCGGCGGCCATCTCCAGGTATCGATCCAGCTCCGCCGCGACGTCGGGCGGCGGCGCGACCTCGGCCAGTGCCGCGCGCATGTGGACGAGCCACGCGTCGCGCGCCTCGGGGCCGATCGCGAACGGGGCGTGTCGCATCCGAAGACGCGGGTGGCCTCGCTCCTGGTCGTAGGTCGTCGGGCCGCCCCAGTACTGGGCCAGGAACAGCGTCAGTCGGTGGCGAGCACCCGCCAGGTCTGGTTCCGGGTAGATCGGGCGGAGGATCGGATCCGTCTCGACGCCATCGTAGAAGCGTCCGACCAGGGCCTCGAAGAAGGGCATCCCGCCGGCTCGTTCGTAGAGGCTTGGCGCGCGCGTGTCGGTCACGCCCGGGAGTCTAGCGAGGTCGGCGGATCCTTCGGCGCGACCGGTCGGCGGCGGCCATGTGCGACGCCGCGAGGTCGAGCAGGACGAGGGCGCTGAGCGTGATCGCCAGCAGGCCGATGGGGTCCATGGCCGAACGATGGCGGTCCGACGCGACACCGGTCATCCAGCGAACGTCCCATCCGTGCCATGACATATGACGTAGACGCGCACCACCAGTGGTGACACGCGTCCGTCAAGGCGGTCGATGGGTTCGGTGGGCGGCCGCCACCCGGTGTCAGGCCGCGGCTGCGGCCATCCCGACCGGGCGCCCGACGGGGACGATGCCACGGAGGGCGAACCGAGCGGCGACCAGCCACAGGCCGATCATCCAGACCATCAGGCCGAGCCCCTCGGCCTGCGCCTCGGACGCGGGCAGGGAGCTCGTCGCGCCGAACGGATCGAGTCCGGTCAGGGTCACGAGCACTCCGTAGGCGGCGAGGCCGATCCCCATCGCGGCGAGATAGCCGGTCAGCCGGGCTGCCCAGCGGCGGCCCCGGACGAGACCGACCACCGCGACGACGTGCCCGATCCCGAAGGCGATCGTGAGCGGGATGAGCCAGCTCAGCGCGATCCGGTCGAGCGAGGTTGCCGGCAGGACCACGGTGCCGACTGCGAGCGACATGAGCCCGGCGATGGCGGTCACGAAGGCGGCGAAGCCGCGCGTCCCGCGACGAGTAGACCGGGCGCTGGACGGGTGGGCATTCGAGCTCATGACGATCTCCTGGTCGGATGCCGGTCCTGTGGTCGGCTCGCGGTCAGGCCGCGGCCGGGTGGGCGAGGCGGGCGACGGGCTTGCCGTCGAACGCGAGCGCGACGATGACCGCGCCATACATCGCGGTGAAGGAACCGATGATCTGGAGGCCGCCGAGCGCCCGATCCGACGGGACCGCGGTGAACGGATCGTTGCCGAGGATGAGCAGCGTCATCCCGAAGAGCCCGATCCCGACGGCTGCGGCCGAGACCGTGGTGGCGAGACGATCCGCCCACGAGGACTCCGCGACCAAGGCGATCGCGGCGACGATGCTGGCACCCGCGTAGACGCCGATGAACGGCACGAGCTGCGCGAGGTCGTCGAGAAGGGCGACATCGGCCGCCGTCATGGAGCCGGGCAGGCCGGCGGCGACGGCGACGCGAGCCACGGCGATGCCGACCGCTGATAGCGCGACGATGCCTCCGCCGATGAGGAGCAGGGCCGCGGCCGTCAGGCGGGGAAACGAGTTGGTCACGATGAGGTTCTCCAGTGCCGTTAGTGGATCCGTAGGGGAAGGTCCATCCGTCGGTGGCGACGGGTCCGATGCCGACAGGATGGGCGTAGGCGATCCGGCCGGATCATGGTCGGCAGGCGCCGAACGGGGTGGACGGATGTCCTGTACCCAGGAGGCCGCTCGTCAAGCCTCGGCGACCGACTCCAACCGCTGCCGGAAGGCCTCGAGATCGAGGGCGGCTGCGCGTCGGACCTGCGGCGCCGCCATCGATTCGAACATCCGATAGCGCAGTGGCAGCCCGATCCGCAGCCGCCACCCAAGACGCGTGACCGGCCCGTCCGCACTCAGCGACGCATCGATGTCGATGGTGATGCCGTCGGCGTCCTGACCGGTCACCGCGAACCGCGTCGCCGCCTCCAGGCTCGCCACCCGAGCGTCGAGCGTGCTGGCTCGGCCGGCCACGCGTTGCTCGATGCGAAGATGCGATCCCTGGGCCAGCGGACCCGTGTCGAGCCGCTCCACGCGGACGATGCCACTCGCGATGAGCCACGCCGGCCAACGCTCGACGTCCGTGAGATGCGCAAAGACCTGGGCCGCCGGCCGGCCGATCCGGACCTCCAGCTCGAGCGAGATGGCCATCAGTCGCGCACGACGGGCCGCAGTCGGAACGACGGTCCGCGGCCCAGGTCCTCCGATGGCGTGCCGTAGCGGAGGATGAGTGCCCGGATGGCACGGACGTGGTCGTCGCGGGCGAGCGGCTCGGCGACAGCGTCCCAGCGGCGAGGACCGAGCTCGACCCGGCAGGCCGGGTCCGCGTCCAGGTTTCGCGCCCAGGCAGTCGCGTCGCTCCGCGCCGCCACGAGCAGGCTGCCGTCCGGCTCTTCGACGTACCCGATCGTCACGACTCGCGGTTTGTCCGTCGTCCGCCCGCGCGTCTCGAGTCGGATGAAGCGTCCGGTCGCGAAGAGGTCCTCTTCCATCGCGGGCCCTGGCCGACGAACGCCGGCGTCAGGCCGCTCCTTCCAGGTCGACACGCTGTCCGTCGAACGTGCCGGTGACCGACGTGTTGCCGTCAGCGTCGCGCAGGTAGTGCAGTTCGTCGTCGCCGGAGGTCAATCCCAGCTCGAAGGTGCCCGCCTCATCATCGGTCTCACCCTTGCCGGTCAGCGGCAGGTCCGGCGTGAACTCGCAGGCGCGGAGCTGCACCTCGGTCCCCGTCTCGGTCGGCTCGTAGGTGATCGTCCCGCCGTGGTTGCAGCCGGCCCTGACGACTTCGCTGTCGTAGTAGATGAAGTCGTACGTGTTGAAGATCTGGTCGTCGACCGAGGTGGTCAGGGCGAGCGCATCCTCGTAGCCAGAGGCCGACGTCGGGGCGATGGCCGCGTACGGATCGGCCAGCTCCCACAGGCAGGTGGTCACTCGTGTCGACGGCGGCGTCCGATCCACGAGCCAGGCCGTCATCAGGTCGTCGGGACAGGCCTCGCCCCAGGCGTAGATGACGTGGGCCCCCCCGACGGCCTGGATGAAGTAAGCGTCCTTGAGCCTCGAGTAGATGCGCATGCCGTTCGCGATCGGCGTGGCCGGATCGGTGGTCGAGGCCAGGACGAAGACCGGGTACGGCGGATCCTGGATCGGTGCGGGCCGCTCCGAGTTGGTGCGGGCCGTGGGCCAGTACAGGCATGGCAGATCGCCGTAGTAGCCCGTCTCCAGCCTGGTGTCATTGATGCCCGCGGCCTCGGCGCCGTCGATCCATGCGGTGAGCCGGGCGTCCGCGTCGCCGGCGTCCGGGTAGAACGCGTAGTCCTGGCACTCGACGGCGTAGTACATGGCATCGGAGTACCCGGGATCCACCTCGGCCACCAGCGTGTCCGGGTCCAGCCCGACGGCGTTGTAGGCCAGCTTGGCCAGCGGGACGAAGTCCTCGTGGGAGGCCGACGCGATCGCCCGCTGGAGGAGGAGCCGGTCGTACGAGTAGTAGAGCGCGTTGAACGCCGCGTTCTCCAGGTCCGCGACGGTCAGCTCGCGTGCGACGGTCGTGCCCGTGGACGTCGTGAAATCGAAGGAGATCGGGCCGGTATCCAGTCGCGTGGCCAGGGCGTCGTAGGCGGCCAGGGCATCACCGCCGGCCACATCGACCGTGCAGGTTTCGTCGGCCGTGCAAGCCGCGAGGGTCGCAATGAGCGTGTCTTCGGCCGACCGGGCAGCCTCGACGTAGTACGACGGGCCATCGATCGTGAGGTCCACCGGGCCGTCCACGTAGAGGGTGGCGATGCGATCGGGATGGGCAGCTGCGTAGGTCTGCACGAACTGTGTGCCGTAGCTGAGGCCGTACAGGTCCATCTTGTCGACGCCGAGGTAGTCACGGACCGCCTCGAGATCCTCGACCGCCTGGGCCGTGGCGTAGAAGGGCAGGTCTGTTTCGGCCACGCCGGCCTCGGCAACGCAGTCCTTCGCGAAGGTCTCCGCGGCGGTCGCGGCGGCCGAGCGCTCCAGCCGGGACCTGCGGTCGGGCGGCGGACACGTAGTAGACGGCCGCCGCCTTGGTGCATTGGATCGGCCCGGACTGACCGATCCCGCGCTGATCCATGTAGACGAAGTCGTAGGCCTCGACGACCGACGGCCCGTAGTAGTCGAGGTAGGCGTCCGAATCCGGGATGTTGCTGTAGCCGGGTCCGCCGGTGATCTCGACATACGTCCCCTGCCGCTCGCCCGTCGCCCGGTGGATGGCGAAGGTGATGTTCCACCTCTCCCCACCGGCCGCCGCGAAGTGATCCTTGGGCACGGCGAGCGTCACGCATTCGAATGTCGTCAGGCACGGCCCCTTCTCGACCAGCGACCAGGATGCGGTCGATCCGGATGGCGCCGGGGATCCTGTCGCCGCTGAGCCGGAGGGCGACGGGCCGGGCGAGGCCGGCGCGGTCGAGGCGGGCGCCGATGGGCCGGCTGAGGCGTCGCCGGATGCGGCCGGTGCCTGGCTCGGGGATGCTGGCGCGAAGGTCCAGCCGGCCGAGGTCGCCGAGCCGCATGCCGCGACCACGACCGCGATGACCAGGGCCGCGGCGGGGGCCGACAGACGCGAGCGCTCGATCGTGCGCACAGAGGTCAGGCCAGGGGTTGCGACAGGTGACGGGCACCAAGTCGCACGCGGCGGGTCAGCGGCCGCGTTGCCAGGACTTCCCCTCGGTCTGTGTCGATGGCGCGTAGACCATCTCGACCCGCTGCATGTCGCCGATCGTCCGGGCGCCCAGGGCGGCCATCGACTGGCGCAGGGCACCGACCAGGTTCTCGCTGCCGTCGGTGACATGGGCGGGGCCGAACAGGATCCGCTCCAGGCTGCCGACCGTCCCGACCTTGATCCGCGTGCCGCGCGGCAGCGTCGGCGACGGCGCGGCCATTCCCCAGTTCGTGCCACGGCCGGGCGCCTCCTCTGCCCGGGCCAGCGGCGAGCCGACCATCAGGACATCGGCGCCGGCCGCAACGGCCTTGGCCAATTCGCCGCCACGTCGCATGCCCCCGTCGGCGACGACCGGGACGTATCGCCCGGATTCCGCGAAGTACGCGTCGCGTGCCGCCGCCACGTCGCTGATGGCCGTGACCTGCGGGACCCCGATGCCGAGCACCTCCCGGGTGGTGCAGGCCGCCCCCGGTCCGACGCCCACGAAGACCGCCGCCGCGCCTTGTTCCATCAATGCGAAGGCCGCCTCCGCGTTGGTGGTGTTCCCGACTGCGACCGGGATCGGCATGTACCGGGTGAAGTCCGCGAGCGACAGCGGGTCGTATTCGGTGGCGAGGTGACGGGCGCTCGAGACCTGGCTCTGGACGAGGAACAGGTCCGCACCGTGTTCCGCGCAAAACGGGCCGAACCGACGGGCAGCGCCTGGGGTCGCGGCCACGGCGGCCTTCGAGCCCGCGGCATGGATCGCCTCGAGTCGGACGGCGATCAGTTCCTCGCGGATCGGCTGGCTGTAGGCTTCGGCCAGGACGTCGTGGACCTGGTCATCTGGCGCGGTCGCGATGCGCTCGAGGATGCGGTCCGGATCGTCGTACCGAGCCTGGACCCCTTCGAGGTTCAGGATGGCGAGGCCGCCGAGGCGCGCCAGTTCGCCGGCCATGCGGACATCGGCGACCGCGTCCATCGCCGCCGCAAGGATCGGGATCGCCAGCTCGATGCCGGCGAAGACCTGGGCGAGGTCGACGTCGGACGGCTCGATCGTGTCGGTGCCTGGTGCCAGCGAGACATCCTCGAATCCGTAGGTCGGACGGATCGTGTCGACCTTCGAGTGGAACACGCGACGCTGGGCCGCGCCCGGATCCGAGATGTGCGTCGTCGCCGTGCGATCGGTCACGTGCCCCTCCCTGGGCCGCCTCGAGGTGGGCCGCCAACTGGCGCGAGTCTACCAGCGCCCCTCTGACGCGGAAGGTTGCGTCACGGATCCGGTGACCGTCGCAACCCCTCGAGCGTGAGCTCGAACCAGGCGGCCCGGTCCGGGTCGGCGAGATCGTCCCGGATCCGCTCGATGGCCGTGCGGTAGCCGGGCCACACGACCTCCCGGTGCGCGTCGTCGAGCGGCAGCCAGCGGGCGCCGTCGTGCTCGTGAGACAGCCGCGGCTCGGCACCGGCAACGACGTGGACGGCGAAGACCGCAGCCGTGACGACCGCATCCACCGACGGTTCGTGGAACTGGTTGACGAGGTCAAGGTCGTAGAAGCCGACGATGGCCGAGTGGTCGAACCCGGTCTCCTCCTCGAGCTCGCGGAGAGCGCCGATCGCCACCCGTTCGCCGTCCTCCAGCGATCCAGAAACGCACTGCCAGAGATGCGGCAGGATGCGGCCGGGTGCCCGGCGGATGCAGCAGGACCTCCGGACCGGTCGTCTCCACGCGGTAGATCCAGCAGTCGACGAGGTCCGGCCGGAACGGGCTCAAGAGGCGTGACTCGCGATCATGTCCGCGATCAGAGTCGTTCGAACCGTTCCACCGGCAGGACGAAAACGGTCGCTCCGCCCACCTCGACCTCGAGCGGGTACGGCATGAAGAACTCGCCGGGCTCCATGATCGGCGGCATCGGGTTGACGACCTGCGTCCGTGACGTGCAGTTCTCGCGAACGATCGCGAGGATCTCGTCGACCTCGGCATCCTCGACCCCAACGATGATCGTGGCGTTCGACTGCTTCAGGAACCCGCCCGAGCTCTGGAGTCGGGTCGCCCGGAACTCCTTGTCGAGTAGCGCATCGACGAGGACACTGGCGTCCTCGTTGTGGACGATGGTCACGACGAGCTTCATCGCGCGGAGTATCCGTGCCGGTGCCACCCGGGTCAACGCGATTTCGCGGGGTGTACGATGCCGCCGCTCGACCGAACGAGTGCGTGCAGGAGTACCCGTGGCCAACGACGGATCGTCTCGCGATCCCCGCTCGTCCCTTCCCGCCGCCATCACCGCAGTCGCGGGCGCCGAGGACCTGGACGCCGCCCTCGAGGCGATCCTCGACGGCCGCCGATGAGGCACTCGCGCCGTCGATGGGTGCGGTGGTCCTCGCCGACCCGGACCGGGCCGGGTTGCAGCTCGCCGCCGCGCACGGCCTCGACGACGCGGGCCGGATCGCGCTGGCCGCCGAGATGACCGACCCGACCCACCCGTTCAGTGAAGCGACAGCCGGCCGGAGCGCCACGTTCGACCGCCAGGCCACGTTGGCGTCCGGTGACGCCTTCATCGGCGCGTACCTGCCCTGCTCGTCTCGAGTGGAGGCATCGAGGTCGCGCTCGGTGCGATCGGCTTCGGGTGGCCGGCTCCGCACGAGCTGGCCGATGCGGACCGGGAGGTGCTCACGGCGCTCGCCGGGCTGGCGGCCATCGCCGTCGATCGAGCGCGGCTGGCGTCCACCGCCTCGGAGCGCTCCGAGTGGTTCGAGCGGATGGCCCATAACGACCCGCTGACCGGTCTCGCGAACGAGCGCACCGTCGGGCGGATCCTGGAGCTGGAACTCGCGCGGGCCGGCTCGCCAGGGCGGCGAAGTGTCGCTCGCGATGTTCGATGTCGACGACTTCAAGGCGACGAACCGCGATGGCGGGTTCGCCGCCGGGGACGATGTCCTGCGGCGAGTGGCGGCTGTGCTGGCTGAATCGGTCCGGCTCGTCGACACCGTCGGGCGGATCGGCGGCGACGAGTTCGTGCTGATCGCGCCGGGCTCGGCCGGCCAGACGGTGGCGCAACGGGTCCTCGACGGCATCGCGGCTCTCCCCGCCGTGGCGGGCCAGACCGTGTCGGTCTCCGCGGGCGTCTCGACGTTCCCAGCCGATGGCGCGGATACCGCGTCGCTCATCGCGTCGGTGACCCAGGCCCTCGAGCAGGCACGCTCCGGCGGCCGTGGCAATGTGTCGGTGACGGAGACAGTCGCCGAAGGCTGACCTGCGCCAGGGCCGAGCCAGCCCGGGACTACCCGGTGGCCGCGACCACGGTCCCGCTGGACACCGGTGCCGAGGACGGCGCCGTGGCGCCCGGACCCGGCTCGAGCGTGAGGGCCAGCACCGCGCCCGGCTCCGTCGTCAGGCTGTCGCTCGTGTAGATAGGCCGTCCCGGCAGCTGCCGACGGTCACGCCGCCGAGCGGCACAGGCACGCCGTCGGAGCCGATCACCCACGCCTCGTAGACCTGGTTGCCGGTCGTCGGCGTGAGCTCGCGCACCGCCATCGCCATCTCGCCGGATGGGCTCATGGCGGCGAGCCCGCGTGGCCCGCCGCTGGTCGCAGGGGCAAGCACGGCCGTCAGAGCCCCCGGCTGGCTCGCGACATCGAGGACCGCGGCGACGTTCTCTCGTACGTCCTGCGCGGCGTCGAGCTGACCCTGGAGCAGGAGGTTCCAGCCGGCGAGGACGCCGATGACGAGCACGGCCGCGATGCGCAGCACCCAGGTCGCCGGGGACGTGCGGCGAGCAGCTCTGGCCGCTCGCTCATCGGCGCCGGGAAGGCGTCGGCGCCGCGCTCGGGGCAGGTCGGCTGCGGCCGGCGCGGTCGGCGAGGCCGGCGTGGACGGCGAGGCCGGCGCGGAGGCCGCCCGCCGAGCCTCGAGGTCCGCCGCAGCGGCCGCCATGATCCGCCCCTTCAATGCTGGCGAGGGCTCCATCTCCGGCACCGACGCGTCGAGGACCGGCAGCACGGACCCGACCTCCGCGATCTCGGCGTGCGGATCCGAGCACGAGGCGAGGTGCGTGCGCACTGCGGCCTCCTCGGCTGGCTCGAGCGCCCTGAGGACGAAGGCGCCAGCCATGTCACGGACGTCGTCGCAGGTCAGCTCCATCGGGCGCGTCTGATCGGTCATGGCGCGCCCGCCTCCAGGCCGTCGCGCCCGGGTCCTTCTTCGACGGTCAGCGACCGGCGCATCGCGAGCAGTCCCAATCGCATCCGGCTCTTGATGGTCCCGAGCGGCGTGCCGGTCCGGGCCGCGATCTCCTGTTGGGTCAGCCCACCGAAATAGGCAAGCTCGATGGCCTCACGCTGCACGTCGGACAGGACGGC
Source organism: uncultured Chloroflexia bacterium (assembly GCA_963778645.1). Classification (GTDB taxonomy): domain Bacteria; phylum Chloroflexota; class Limnocylindria; order Limnocylindrales; family CSP1-4; genus SPCO01. The sequence goes on along the minus strand of CAVZVH010000026.1, from coordinate 377,524 downwards.
AAGGGCGCCACGCACGGCCTCCGCGTCGAGTCCGGCCGCGACCTCGGCCCACACGTCGGGGAGCGTCAGGGACGACGGCGGGACCTCTTCGCGCTCGGGCAGTTGGGTCGTCGGGCGGCGGCGCCGGATGGCATCGATGGCTCGGTGATGCACGATCGCGAGCAGCCAGGTCTTCACGCTCCCGCGAGCCTCGAGGTAACGGGCGGCATTCCGCCACGCGCCCAGGAAGGCGTCCTGCACGACGTCCTCCGCGAGGGTGACGTCGTTCGTGATCCGGTAGGCGATCGAGTAGGCCATCGTCTTGTATCGGTCGTACAACTCTTCGAGAGCATCAAGGTCCCCGTTTGCGATCCTCGCGAGCACGGCTCGATCCGCCTCGTCGACGGGCGTGGCGGTTCGAAGTCGGAGCGGCGCTCGATCGTCGCTCATGTGGTGGTGCGTTGCAGCCCGGGTTTCGGTTCACCGGACCGGAGCATCCGGTCAACGGCGATCACGGCGGCCGCGGCCACCTCGTGCGCCGGTCGTGATGCGTCGACGACCGCGAATCGCGTCGGTGACGCGACCGCGAGGGCCAGGAAGCCATCGCGCACGCGACGGTGGAAATCGAGGTCGAACTCGGCCTCGAACCGGGTGACGTCGCCCGGTGCCTTGCGGGCCAGCCCGGCCTCTACCGGCAGATCCAGCAGGATCGTCAGATCGGGAGAGAGACCGCCCGTCGCCGCGGACGCCAACGCGCGCAGATCGTCGAGGTCGACGCCGGCACCGTAGCCCTGGTAGGCCAGCGTCGAATCGGCGAATCGAGCGCAGACCACCGTCCGTCCGGCCTCGAGCGCCGGCCCGATGACCTCGGTCACGAGCTGCCGCCGCGCGGCATTGAACAGCAGGGCGTCCGTCAACGGGTCGGGTCTGGAGGTCGATGCGGTCCGCGCCAGGAGCAGCTCGCGCAGGCGTTCCCCGAGCCACGTCCCACCCGGTTCCCGGGTCAGGTGGACGTCGTGTCCGGTCGCCTGGAGGTGCGCAGCGATGCGGTGGGCCTGTGTCGTCTTGCCGGCCCCATCCGGGCCTTCGATGGTGATGAACCAGCCGCGGCGGACCGGTGTCCCGGGACGAGTCACGGCGCGAGTGTAGCCGACGGGGACGCGCCGCCCGGATCGGCGGGGCGGTGGGATCGACCCTCATCCGTTCGGGCTCCGAGCGCGTACCCTCGCCACGATGGGACGTCGACGCGGCCGGCTGCCGCTCACCCGAACCGTGGTCCGCGCCGTGCTGGCGGCATCCGTCGCGGCCGCCCTCCTGCCAGCCCTGGTGCTCGCCCACCCGCTGGGCAACTTCACGATCAATCACTACGCGGGCGTGCGTATCGAGTCCGACCGGATCCTGCTCGATGTCGTGATCGACCAGGCGGAGATCCCGACCTTCCAGGCGCGACTCGACCTCGATACCGACGGAGACGGCCAGGTCTCGGCCGCCGAGGTCGACCCCGCCCGCAGGGTCGTCTGCGAGGACCTGCGCGCGTTTCTCGACTTGCGGATCGATGGCGTCGTCGAGGCGTTGAGCCTGACCGAGGCCAGGCTGAGCTTCCCGCTGGGAGCCGGCGGCTTGTCGACGATGCGGCAGGTGTGCGGCTTCCAGGCGGACCTTGCGGCACCCTTCCCGAACGGTGCCGCGGTCACATTCTCGGACTCGTCCTTTGCCGAGCGGCTCGGCTGGCGCGAGATCGTGGTCATGGGGTCAGGTGTGTCGCTGGCCACGACCGACGGCAGTGAGCTGGCCTCCTCGAGCGTCTCCTCCCGCCTCACGAGCTATCCACCGGAGTTGCTCACTAGACCGCTGGCGCAGGCCACGGTGGCGGTGATCGCGACCCGGGGTGGGCCGACGTTGCCGCCCTTTGACATCACCGATGCCGGTCCGCTCGATGAGCCCTGGATCGAACCGGTCCCAGGCGCCGGCGTTGCGGCCACGCCCGAGCCCATGCCCGCCGGTACGCCGGTGCCGGGAGTCGTGGCCAGTCCCGCCCCGATCCCGGTCTCGCAGGCGAGTCCCGCCATCGTGGCCGGCGTGCCGGGTGGCGTCGGTGCGGCCGATCTGCCCTCCATCTTCCGCTCGACCGACCTGACGCCGCTGGTGCTCCTCGTTTCGCTGCTGACCGCGGCCGCCCTCGGGGCGGGCCATGCCTTGACCCCTGGGCATGGCAAGACGTTGATGGCGGCATACCTTGTCGGGACGCGCGGGCGGCCGCTTCACGCGCTCGGACTCGGGCTGTCGGTAAGCGTCTCGCACACGGTCGGGATCCTGGTGCTGGCCGCGCTGGTCGTCGGGGCGCAAGGCATCTTCGCGCCGGACCTGGTCGTTCGCGCGGCGCCGGTCGTGGCGGCGATCTCGATCGTCGCGATCGGTGGCTGGATGCTCTACGGGGAGCTGCGGCGGCGACGCCGAGCGGCCGTGCTGGCAGCGTCGCAGGACGACGATCACGAGCACGCCCACGAGCACGCCCACGACCACGACCATACGCACGAACACGAGCACGGCCGCGATGAGCATGGCCACGACCATGGCACGGGGACTGGTCACGACCATGATCATCCGCACGATCACGAGCATCCTCATCGGGAGGACCTCGGTGCGCACAGCCACGGCGGCGTCCGACACAGCCACCTCCCGACGGCCGGCTCGACGATCACGTGGCGCAGCCTGTTCGTCCTGGGCCTGGCCGGCGGGCTCATCCCGTCCACGAGCGCGCTGCTCATCCTGCTCGGCTCGATCGCCGCAGGCCGGCCCGCGTTCGGGTTCGTGCTCGTCGTGGCGTTCGGGCTTGGGATGGCCGCAGTCATGGCCGGGATCGGGCTGGCGATGGTCTTCGCCCGCGACCGTCTGGACGGCATCGGGTCCGGATCGCCGCTCGGGCGCGTCACGGCCTACGTGCCGCTGGCGGCGGCGGTCCTCGTCTTCGGGCTCGGCCTCTATCTCACGGCGCAGGCCGTCGGCGGCGCCCCGACCCTCTGACGGGAGCGTCGCCCGATGGGCCTCTTGCTCCGCGGTCCGGATCGGGCCGGCCTATGGAGCGTCCACCTGCCACGAAGGCGGGATCTCGCAGCACCACTCGGTCACCCAGGTCTCACTCATCGCCGTGGGAAGTTCTTCGCCCGTGGCCGGCGCCGTGAGTAGGATCGCCGTGCCCCAGATGCCATCGGTTCCGACAAAGACGAGCGCCTCTCCGTCGGGCGACCATCGTGGCTCGTGGGGCTGCCAGAAGCCACTGCCCCCTCCCATGTTGTAGTCGGACAGGGCTGTTCCCGGAGGTATGGGAGCGGCGGGAATGACCTGCTCGGTGCCGGTCGATGTGTCAAAGACGACGATGCTGCCGGTCAGGGAAAGCTCCTCGCCCGGCGGTGGACCAGCCAGATAGGCGATCCGGTCCCCGATCGGTGACCATGCGGGCCCGACGCCGCGGCCGATCTCGCGAACTGGCTGGCCATCTTCGACCGGCACGACCAGGACGGTCCACATTGGATCCTTGTTCGAGATGACCCCATTCGCGTCCGGGGTCGGGGCTGGCGCAGCGGCCGCCGCGATCGCGATCCGAGTCCCGTCCGCTGACCAAGACGGCGGCCCCTTCACTTCGGCATGGCCTTCGTACATGAGGCGCGGCTGGCCGTCGTCCAGCGGCACCAACCACAGTCTTCCTTCGGCACTGGAACCATCCGGGTAGGAAACGTCGATCAGCGCGATCGCCGAGCCACTTGGGGACCACGCAAAGCTGGGGATACCCAAGGCCGGCGCCGGGTTCCGCAGCTCACGCTGTGACCCGTCCAACCCGGCGACCGTGATCAGGCTGGTGCCGGTCGCATCGGAGTTCACGAACGCGACGCTCTGGCCGTCTGGCGACCAGACGACCGGGCATGCCACGACATCGACATCCGGTATGCGGATCTCATCCCGGGTCTGAAGCGTCTGCACGTCGATGCCGGCGATGACGATGGTTCCTCTGAAGTCTGGCCCGTCACCCCCTTCGTCGGGGCGCCGCTCGAAGTACGCGAGCCGTGTCCCGTCGGGGGAGAAGGCCGGGCACTGCTGTCGTATGGACAACCACTCGTCCGTCGGTGTGCCCGGCTCGGGCGGGTCGATACCGCCGATGTAGGTCGGCGAGGATTCACCATCCCGCACGAGCGCGATACGGGTCGGACTCCCGGGGGACTCGTACGTCGGACCGTCCGGCGTGTTCCAGTCCGTCAGGGCAACCACGTATGCCACCCAGCCGCTGGGCCGACCGATCGCCAGGTTCCGATCGTCGGGCAGCCATGGCAGCCGCAGCAGGCCAGATCCGATGGCGATGGCCCCGCCGATGAGGAGGGCCGCCAGCATGGCGGTAGCCGCCAGTAGCACAAACCTCCGGCGGGTCTGGAAGAACCTCGCCCGGTACGGCAACTGCGCCGGGATCGCCGCCACGCTGGCCTGCAGGGCCGACGGCGCCGTCGCAGACTCGACCTCGGCGCGGTACCAGGCGCGCAGGCGCTGTTCGAGCTCGTGTTCGGTCATCGGAGCGTCCCCTCGGCATCGGCGTCGTCGAGCGTCGCGTGGAGCCGCTTCATGGCGTAGTGAAGCCGGGAGTGAACGGTGCCGGGCCGGATACCGAGTTGCATGGCGATCTCGTCGATCGTCAGGTCCCGGTAGAAGCGCAGTGCTACAACCACGCGGTGGTCCGGCGACAGCTTTGCCAGCGCAGCGCCGATCAGGTCGCGGTCAAGGGCCTGGCCCATCGGATCGCCCGGTGCCGGCTTCAGATCAGCGGAGATGTCCTGCACTCGCCAGCGGGAGGCGCGGCGCAACCGGTTGCGACAAGTGTTGACCAGGATCCGATCGAACCAGTGCTCGAACTTCGCCGGATCGCGGAGGGTCGACCACTGTCGCCAGGCCTGAACGAAGGCGTCGTGGGTGGCGTCCTGAGCCTCGGCCGAATTGCCGAGGATGGCGCGGGCCAGGCGGTAGCTGGCGTCAAGGTGCCGTTCGGCGAGCTTGCGGAAGGCGGCGTCCCGAGTCGTCGGGACGTCCATCTCCGCGATTCGCTCGCCAGCCATCGTGTCAACCTCGGACCGTTCCATCACGATGACATGACAATCGGCGAAGCAAAAGCCTTCACTTCTCGCTCGGCGGTTCAGGGCTCGATGTGGATGGAGTCGAGGATGGCCTGCAGCTCGGCCGCATCCGCCGGCGGGTTCTCAGGCGTGCTGACCGCGTTGATGACGAGCCGGGCGCCATTCACCTCGAGGATCCACAGCTCCTGGCGCTCGTTCCCGGCAACCGCTTCGATGAAGCCCGGGAACCCGAGCGTATGAACGAGCCTGGCGACTTCCTGCGGGCACGAGGTGACGTCCGCGGGACCGCTCAGCACAAGGCGAACAGCGGGATAGCCGAAGTAGAGGTCATGGTCAGCCTCGATGATCTCCCAGCCCGGCACGGTGCCGAGTGCCGTCGCGAGGTCATCCACCGATGGGCCTACAGCCGGGTCGCGCAGACCGAGATTCGGCTCACACGGATCGACGTACAAGTTGTCGACGACGGCAAAGACAACCCGCATGCCGTCGCCCCAGACAGCCCCATCGATCAGGACGCGGTCCCAGCCATCAGGCACGGTAAACGTGATCGCCAGGGTGGGGAATTGCTGTGCGCCGCCGATGCTGGCGTAGTGCAGGACGTACGTCCCGGCCGCCAGCGCGGTCCCCGGTTCGATCTCCTCATAGGAGGTCGGAGATGAGCTCGCGACGGCCGACACCGATGGCGTCGCCTGCGGCGGGACCGACGTTCCTGTGGAGGCCGATGCCGGTGTGGCAGATGGCAGGCCGCAGCCGCTCACGAGAAACAAGGCTGTGATCAGCGTGGCCGCCGTTGACCTGAGTCGGTTCGCGCGTGACATGCGTGGCTCCTCAGCGTGCGGGTCGGAGACACTGACACGACAATCCACGGGTCGAAAACCTTCACGTGCGTGATGGCTGCGTCATCGAGAAGGTCGAATGCGCCGTCGTCCATGGCTTGAGCCCAGGCCCGCGATCGTCCGAATCAGACGGCATCGTGAAGATCGGTCCACGACCGCAGTGCTCGCAGGCGCGTTCTCGTCATTTGCCTGCACAGCCGGCGCGGGACGTTGTTTTCGGACATGGCGGCGACGCCTCTTGTCCAGGCCGAGCTCGAATCACGCTCAGCATGTGGGCAGCCGGGTGCCAATTCCGGTCAGATCCGCTCCCGGGACCCGGCAAACGACGGGACGGTCTCGTCTCGTGCCGCTGTGAGAGGCGGATGGCGAGAACAAAAGAACGGTTCGAGCCACGACACCCGGCCAAGGCCGAGGGTCCTGACACGCGACACTGAGGCGGCCACTCGTCATCGGCTTGCTGCCAGATGACCTCCAGCGCGATCGATTGGCGAGATCCCAGTACGACCCGACGACCTGCTCACGTTGGGGCAGGGCACCTCGCGCGGTCACGTCGATGACGAACGACCGCCTGGGTACCGATCGCCGGAAACGTGGGGCGCCGCGCCGTGCCGCGCAACTCCCCAGACAGCACGACACCCGGACCACCGCAGAACGGCGACCCGGGTGTCAGAGCATCAGGCCGGCCGCGGCCGAGGCACGAGCCCCGGCCGCGACGGCCTCACATCACAGCGGCTCGTGATGGTCGTGGCTGTACCCCTGGTTGGAGGTCGAGAGGTACGGGAAGCTGCCGAGGAACGGCAGATCGTTCTTGTTCACGCCATCGCCGATGAGGTTGTTCGGCGTGTTGTTCGGCAGTCCGAACAAGGTGTTGAGGGTCGCGCCATAGCCGTCGGCGACGGCTCGGAGCGCCATGTCGGTGACGTCGTCGCTCGGGCGCCGGCCATTCGGCCAGGCCGCGAGGTCGGCGGCATCGTCGTAGAAGGCACCGAGGCGACGGCATGCGCCCGTATCATCGTCGGCCGCATCCGCCGTGCACGGGGCGATGCCCGTGTTCAGGCGGAGCAGGTCGGCGCGAACGGCGCCCGTGTTGTTCACCCCAGGAATGCCCTGGAGCAGGATCAGCGAGAGGTCGGTCCGCCCGGTGGTCCGTGCATCGGGAAGCGTCGGGTAGAGGAAGTTCACCAGGCCGGCGAGTTCCGGCTTGAGGTAGTACTTCTCGAACCGCGAGTCCTGGCTCGGATGCGAGGCGTTCCACTTGTCCTTGAGGCCGCGCGGGATGACGACCTCGTTGATCAGCGGGTTGGCCATCCGTGAGACCTGGCGCCACGGGCCCCGATGGAGCTCCTTGCCGTCGATCGTGCGGATCGTCTCGCGCTGCTTGAAGTTGGCCGCCCAGATTCCCAGGACGGCGCGGTTGTCGGTGGCCGCGTAGATCTTGCTGCCCTTGGTGAGCTTGTTGATCGGCACCTGGAACGCGATCGTCAGGACGTTGTTAGCTTGCAGGTCATCGATCCCGCCGCTGTTCGCGAGGGGGATGACATGCGCGGCGTTGAACGGCCGCAGGCCGCCCAGATCGAAGATCGATCCGAGGTCGACGAAGAACGGGTCGTCGCGCTGACCGGCAAAGGCCTTGTAGCCGCCGGGCAGGGTCCTGACCGCCCCGGCCGCCGTGTTCGCATAGCTCGGATTCGAGCGGGGACCGACGTTGGTCGGTGAGCGTCGGCAGATCCCTGCCGAGGACCGTGCTGTCGCCGTTCTCCTTGATGCGCGTGACGGTGTACGTCTGGCGCACGTTGAGGTCCGCGTCGTTCACGCCGGTGACCTGGTTCGTGTTGTACAGGAACGTGCCCTGGTTGCGGACCTTGGTCTTGAACGTGAAGCGATAGGTGATGTCCGCCTTGGCGTCTCGATCGTTGTCGATCTTGATCGTGTAGCGGGCGCTCGGGTCGAATTGCCAGAAGTTGGGACCACCGGCCGGGTCCTGCATCGGGCTGACATTGACGACGAAGTTCACCTTCGTCGCGTCGTTGCCGTCGACCCAGGCATAGACATCGGTGTGGTCGGTCGCTGCGTCAGCGGCGGTGAGGGGCGCTTCGCGATGCGAGGCACCAAACACCGGAGCGACGGCGGTCGCCATGAGGAGCAGCGAGCCGGCGATCCCAACGGCTCTTGCGGTATGTCGCACGATCGAAAACCTCCGTGGGCAAGGACGATGGACGGGCGGGATGACGGAAGCTGTTCCGGACCGGCTTCGTCAGACGTGCCGCGGGTGGTACGCAGCGGGACGCGACCGGGATGACTGCCGGTCGCGGGACGGAACGATCGCGCTGTCCCGAAGACCCCGACAAGACCGCCAGGAACACCCTCGCAAGACCCTCGACATCGATACGGCATCCGACGTAATGTCCGCCGCCGCAACCCTCTGCTAGGCTCCGCCGGGCATGCGAGACCTGACCGATCGCGCCCTCGACACCGCGTCTGCGCTCGGCGCGGGCTACGCGGATGCCCGGACGGTCCGGCGGCTCGACGAGAGCGTCTCCATCAAGACCGGTCGGGTCGAAGGCGTCGCCTCGGGCGAGAGCGAGGGCTTCGGCGTGCGCGTCCTTGTCGATGGGGCGTGGGGCTTTGCCGCCAGCCACATCCTGACGACCGTCGAGGCCGATCGCGTCGCCGGCGAGGCGGTCCGGATCGCTCGAGCTTCGGCGACCGCGTTGCGCGAGCCGGCCGTGCTGGCCGACCGGCCGGTTGCCACGGGACGCTTCGAGACGCCCGTCGACGAGGATCCGTTCGCGGTCCCATTGGAGCGCAAGATCGCCGACCTGCTGGCCGCCGACACCGCCGCCAACCGCGTCAAGGGGATCGCGTTCACCGAGTCGATGTACGCGGCCCAGCGCGAGTGGAAGACGTTCGCGGCGACCGACGGAAGCTTCACCGAGCAGGTCATCACCCACGTCGGCTCGGCGATCGAGGCGAACGCGGTCGATGGCGACGAGCACCAGCGTCGGTCGTACCCGGACTCCGGCGGCGGCTGGAACGCGTCCGGCTACGAGTTCGTCCGCGGGCTCGGCCTGGCCGACAAGGCGGAGCCACTCGCCGAGGAGGCGGTCGAGCTGCTGACGGCGCCCCAATGCCCCTCGGGTCGGTTCACGATCGTCCTCGATCCGTCGCAGCTGTACCTGCAGGTCCACGAGTCCTGTGGGCACCCGACTGAGCTCGACCGAGTGTTCGGCACCGAAGCGTCGTACGCCGGCACGAGCTTCCTGACCACCGACAAGCTCGAGTCAGGCTTCCGCTACGGCTCCGACCTCGTCGACATCGTCGCCGACGCGACGGCGCCTGGCGGCATGGGCACCTTCGGCTGGGACGACGAAGGGGTCGAAGCGCAGGCGGTGCCGCTCGTCAAGGAGGGCATCTTCGTCGGCTACCTCTCCAGCCGCGAGACCGCGCCGCGGATCGGCCGCACCAGCGGCGGGGCGATGCGCGCCGACGGCTGGAACCGTATCCCGCTCATCCGGATGACGAACATCAACCTGCTGCCGAAACCCGGCATGAGCCTCGACGAGATCGTCGCCGACACCGACGACGGCCTCTACCTCTCGTCCAACCGCTCGTGGTCGATCGATGACCGCCGCCTCAACTTCCAGTTCGCCACCGAGGTCGCCTACGAGATCAAGGGCGGGGTGAAGGGACGGTTGTTCAAGAACCCGACCTACACGGGCATCACCTACGAGTTCTGGCGTTCGTGCGACGCCGTCGGCGATGCCCGGAGCTACGTCATGCTCGGCACCCCGAACTGCGGCAAGGGCGAGCCCGGCCAGGTCGGGCATGTCGGCCACGCGGTGCCGGGCGCTCGCTTCCGGGACGTTCAGGTAGGGGTGGGCAAGTGGTAGTCCCCACGGCGACCCGATGATCGACGATCGCGCGCGCGATGCGCTGCAGCTGGCCGAGGCCGCCATCGCGATGGCGGAACGGGAGGGCGCCACCGAAGCCGAGGCGCTCGTCATGTCCGATGAGGCCGCCCTGACCCGCTTCGCCACCAGTCAGATCCATCAGAACGTCGCGGAGAGCAACGTCGTCGTGAACCTGCGGTTCGTCGTCGGCAAGCGGGTCGGCGTCGCGTCGAGCGGGCGCACCGACGACGAGGGACTGCGTCGCCTCGCCGCCAATGCCGGGGCGATCGCCAGGGTCGTGGAGGAGCTCGAGGACTGGGGCGGCCTGCCCGAACCCACCATGGCCGAGGACGTCGCGGCCGGCTTCAGCACGGCGACTGCGGGGGCGAGCCCGGAGTCCCGGGCCGACGGCGTGCGGCAGGTGATCGCGGCCGCCGACGCGGCGGGCGTCACGGCCTACGGCTCCTTCTCGACTGGCACCGAGACGATGGCCGTGGCCAACACGAAGGGGGCTCGCCAACACGGTACGCGGACCGTGGCCCAGCTGCTGACGGTCTCGATGGGGCCGGACGGCGGGAGCGGGTATGCGGAGACCGCGGCCGTGGACAGCACCACGATCGATGCCGCGGCCCTCGGCCGGGAGGCCTCCGCGAAGGCACGGGCGACGGCCAGCGCGGTCGCCGTCGACGCGGGCGACTACCCCGTCGTCCTCGAGGAGTACGCGGTGGTCGACATCCTGGACATGCTTGGTTACCTCGGCTTCAGTGCGCTGGCCGTCCAGGAGGGTCGGAGCTTCGTGGAGATCGGCAAGCGCATCGGCAGCGACTTCGTGACGATCGCCGACGACGGGCGGGACCCGGCCGGCCTGCCGTATGGCTTCGACTTCGAGGGCGTTGCGAAGCAGCGCGTGCCGCTCATCGAGGCCGGAGTGTGCCGGGGCGTGGTCTACGACGCGCAGACGGCCGCCCGCGATGGAACACGCTCGACCGGTCACGGGCTACCGGCCCCGAACGCCTACGGGCCGTTCCCTTTGAACATGGTGATGGATCCCGGGACCGTGTCTCGCGACGACCTCGTCGGAGGGCTCGATCGCGGCCTGCTGGTCACGCGCTTCCACTACACGAACCCGGTCCACCCCAAGCTCGCGATCGTGACCGGCATGACCCGCGATGGCACGTTCCTCGTCGAGGACGGTAAGGTCGTCGCGCCGGTCAGGAACCTGCGCTTCACACAGAGCTACCTCGAGGCGCTGGCCGGGACCGTTGCGGTCGCGAGCGACCGGCGCACGCTCAAGGGCTTCCTTGGCGGCGTCGTCGTGCCGGCCGTTCGCATCGACGGCTGGACGTTCACGGGTACGACGGAGCACTGAGGTCAGGGGTAGCCGAGGAGGATCTCCCCTTCGACCCCGGTGACGCAGCCACCGTCGATGACGTCGCCCTCGCGGTGGACGATCTGTCCGGCGGCGTCGAGGACCTGCAGCGCGGGATCGAATCGGGCGCTGAACCCGCCGGGCCAGATGGCATCGATGCGGCCGCCCGCAGCTCGGTCATTGACCCATGTCAGGGCAGGATCCGCAGGGTCGCCGTGCAGGATCGCGTCGAGCCCGACCCCGGCGCACGGACCCAGCGTTTCGGATGGTGGCGGTTGGAACGCGGCTGTCGGCAAGGGCGAGCCGACCGGCGGCGTCGGCAAGGGCGTGCCGACCGGCGGCGTCGAGGCATACCCACAGCCGGCCGCGATCGCGACCACGAGAGTCGCCGGCGACCAGAGCTTGCCGCCCAATCGCGTGCGCGCGGCCTGGATCATCGCCGCAGCATAGGCTCAAGCCGTAGCGTTCGCGATCCTGCCGCGCCGGGCGACCGTCGGCGATGGGACGAGCCGGCCTTGGATCGCGCGGTCCGCTACGCTCGGCGGGATTGACCCGCCCACCCGGAGGACGGATGCCCGCGTTCGATGTCGATGCCCTGCGAGGCGAGTTCCCGGCCCTTGCCCGCGAACAGGACGGGCGACCGGTCGCCTTCCTCGATGGGCCGGGCGGCACGCAGGTCCCGCAGCGAGTCATCGACGCCGTAGTCGACTACTACCGGGATTCGAACGCCAACGCCGGCGGCACCTTTGCGACTAGCGAGCGCTCGGAAGAGATCGTGGACGAGGCACGCGCGGCGGTCGCCGACTTCCTGGGTGCCGGGTCGCCCGGGGAGATCAAGTTCGGCCTCAACATGTCGACGCTGACGCTCGCCATCGGTCGCTCGATCGGTGCGACGCTGGGACCCGGCGACGAGATCGTCGTCACGACCCTGGACCACGAGGCGAACGTCTCGACCTGGAAGGCGATGGCGGCCGATCGAGGCGTGACCGTCAAGCAGGTCGACATCCACGAGGACGACGTCACGCTCGACCTCGAGGACCTCGAGTCGAAGCTCGGCCCGCGCACGAAGCTCGTCGCGGTGGGCTACGCCAGCAACGCGGTCGGCTCGGTCAACCCGGTCAAGGAGATCGTCGCCCGGGCCCACGAGGTCGGTGCCCTTACGTACATCGACGCCGTCGCATTCGCGCCACACGGCCCGATCGACGTCCGGGCGCTGGACGCGGACTTCCTGGTCACCTCGGTCTACAAGTGGTTCGGGCCACACCTCGGGGCGCTGTACGGCAAGGCCGAGATCCTCGACCGCCTGCCGGTCTTCAAGGTGCGGCCCGCCCATGACCGGTTCGAGACCGGCACGCAGTCCTTCGAATCGATCGCGGGCACGCTCGCGGCGACCGACTACCTGCGCGACGTGGGCCGCGCGTATGGCGATGTGATCCGCGCGCCCGGTGCTGCCGACGCGAGCGAACGCCGACGCGAGCTGGTCGCCGGGATGACCGCGATCGCCGCCTACGAGCGCGAGCTCGTGAGGCGGCTCGTCGACGGGCTCGAGCGCATCGAGCGCGTCCACGTTCACGGCATCACCGACCGAGCTCGGTTCGAGCAGCGCGTGCCGACGGTCTCCGTCTCGATCGATGGCGTCCACCCGCACGCTGCTGCCGAGACCCTCGGCCGCGAGGGCATCTTCGTCTGGGACGGCGACTTCTATGCGACCGGGCTGATCGAGCGCCTCGGCAAGGCCGATTCGGGCGGCGTCCTGCGCCTGGGCCTCGTCCACTACAACACCGAGGCCGAGGTGGACCGGACGCTCGACGCCCTGGAGCGGATCGCGGCGGGCTGATGTCGATCGTCGATGGCTACACGTTCGAGTCGATGATCGGGGATCCGGACGACCACCGACCGGACTCGGTGTGGGCATTCGTCGTGGATCCCGGCGACATGTTCGGACGGGTGGATGACCTGGCGGTCGTGTCCGAGCAGATCGGCCCGGGCGACCGGATCCCGCTGCATGTCCACCGCGTCAACGAGATGATCCTCGCGCACGGATCCGGGCGGTTCCGCCTCGGGAAAACGAGTCGATCGATCGACGACGGCGCGGTGTTGTTCATCCCGGCGGGCATTTCGCACGGGCTCGAGAACGACGGCCAGCGACCGCTCCCATTGCAGGCGGTGTTCCCGACGACGCGGGTGTGGATCCGGTACCAGGAGCGGAACCCGGCCCCAGGCACCGAGCAGGACGACCCACAAACGGGCGCCACCTACGACTTCCGGACCGGCGAGGTGGAGTTCGACCCCGTATGAGCGAGCGTGGTTCCGTACGCGCGCGACTCACTCGTGGGTTCGACCCGGCCGAGCTTCGCCGGATCAAGCGGCTCTGGGTACGCCACTCGATCGCCGAGGATCGGCGAGACATCGATGGCCTGGTCGCGACACTGGCACCGGACTGTCTGTATGAGATCGTGCCGACCGGCCAATGCTGGGAAGGGCACGCCGGTGCCCGCGCGTTCTACACGGAACTCTTCACCGCGTTTCCGGACAATGCGTTCGAGCTCACCGAGATCGTGGTCGGCCCGCAGGGCGTGTTCGAGGTGGCGACGCTGACCGGCACCAACAAGGGCCCGTGGGCCGGTGCGCCGGCGTCCGGTCTGCCGGTCCGCCTCGAAGTCCTGATCCTGTTCCCCTGGGACCCCGGGACGGAGCGGTTCCTCGGGGAGAGGATCTGGTTCGACCGAGGGGCCATCTGACGACGCGACCCCGACCTGGGGTGGTGGCCCGGGTTGCGCGTTCCGCCCGCGCCACGCATCATGCCGCCGGGCCGGCGGGTGATCGGCCATCGCACGGGGAACCCATCCATGACGCGATTCACACGCGCGGGCTTTGGCGCCGCGCTGCTCCTGCCGGTCATCGTCGCCATCGGGGCGTGCGGCGGTGGCACCACGACCGCGACGTCCACCACGACCACGCCGACGGGCGTCGCCGAGGGCAGCCCCGACGGCCTGTCTTCCCTTCCGCCTGGGGCCATCCCGTCCTTCGATCTCGGAGCGTTGACGGGCGCGATCCCGGGTGTCGATTCCTACCGGACCTCGGTCAGCGTCAACGGCCAGGAGCAGTACCAGAGCGTCGTCGTGACGGAGCCGGAGGTTTCCAAGGCCATCACGACGTTCGAGGACGACGGGTCGGTCGACACCCGGTACATCCTTATCGGCAAGGAGGCCTGGACGGCCGAAGGCGCCGATGGCGCGTTCACCTCGATCCCCGAGGCGTTGGCTGGCCCGATGCTGATGTTCCTCGACCCGGCGGCCATGCTCGGCGCGTACGCGAACCTCGACTGGGCGAAGTCAGCGACGGACGTGGGCATCGAGGACAAGAACGGCGTCCGGGCACGCCACGTCAAGATCGACGCGACGACGGTGGGCGGCCTCGGCGTGGCGATGCCTCCGGGCTCCTCGGTCGATGTCTGGATCGCCGAGGCCGGATACCTCGTGGCCTGGGAGATGTCCGGCTTCGAAGAGGCGCAGGACATCTCGATCCAGATCACCGGCGTCAACGACCCGGCCAACAAGGTCGAACGACCCGCCTGACCCTCGGGGCTAGGCGAGGGGATCGGGCCCGGCTTCGGCCGGGCCCAGTTCCTTGCGCAGCCACCAGCCGAGACCGAGCGCGCCGACCGCCGGCACGGCCGTCCAGGCGGTGAACACCAGCAGGGTGACGGTGACGATCGCCTGCACGTCCTCCACGGTCCCGATCCCGGTCCGCAGCCGATCGGCCAGCGCTCCCAGACGCATGCCCGAGGCGTTGAGGGCGACCGCGTTGCGGTCCAGGGATTCCCCGTTGTCGACCAGGTTCTCGGCGACCAGGTCCAACGTCGTGTCCAGACCCTCGAGCCCCACCCCGATCTCGGCGACGACGTCGGCGGCGCTCGCCAGCGGCTGATTCCCCAGGATGTTGATGGACCGGAACTGCGCCTCGAGGTCCGTAAGCCGAGGCTTCACGGCCCTGATCGTGTCAGCGGCCTGGTCGACGGTCGAAGCCGTCTGGCCCAACGTGCCCGAGAACGACCCGGCGGTCGAGCCAGTGACGGTCAGGAGGTTCGCGAGCTCGTCGAGGCTGGCGATGACCGAGTCGACCTGGACCCTGGCCCGCTCCGCCAACGCGTCGATCCGGCCACCGACCCAGATGAGCGACGCCAGGCCGAGGAGTGCGATGAGCAGCCCGATCGCACCGTACGCGATCAATCCCCGGCTGAGCCGGCGCAGGCCCGTCCGAAGCCCGACCGAGCGCTCCGTGGTTGCCATCACGGGCGGAGCGTGACGAGGTCGCCGACAGCAGTCGGGAGGGTGCGGACACCCGGCGTCAGCTCTGCGGCGTACGACGTGAACACGAGCGGCGGCTCGATCAGCCGCTCCGGGTACATCCGGCCCATCGCATGCGGCCAGTACGTGCCCCAATGGATAGGCACCACCGCGCGAGGCCGAATGACGCGCAGCGCCTCGGCCGCGCGAAGCGGGTCGAGATGACGGCCGCGTCCCAGCAGCGGCCCCCAGCCCCAGACCGGGAGGAGCGCCAGATCGACCGTGTCGGCGAGGTCGGCCATCTCCGGGAATAGGTCGGTGTCGCCGGCGAAGTAGACGGCCTGACTCCCTCGAAGCACGAAGCCGAGTGTACCGGCCGTCGGTCCGAGCGGCGGCCGAAATCCCGAGTGTCGAGCCGGCACGCCATGGATGCGGACGCCGCCGATCTCGATCATGCCGTCGGGACGGAGCTCGTGGACGTCATCGAACCCGGCCGCCCGAAGCCAACTGCCCGAACCATCCGGCGCAACGATCGGGACACTCGACCCAAGCTCGCGGAGCGACGGGAGGTCGAGGTGATCCCAGTGAAGATGGGACACGAGGACGACATCGATGCCCGCCAGTCGGCGGCGATCCGGGACCGGGACCACGCGACGAAGTGGGCCGATCCGCGCCCTCGTCGCAGGGTCGGTCAGGACCCGCAGCCCATCGAGCTCGATGACCGTCGCGGAATGTCCGAGGAAGTCGATCGTCAGCGACCGCGCGGCCATCGGCCGATCAATCCGCCGGCGGGACGTCGCAGGCCGGCCCCTCGAGTCGCAGGGCACGACCGATCTCATGGCGGTGGTCCGCGACGAAGTCGTACCCGGCTCCGATCACCCAACGGAACGGGGCGACGCCGCGCCACGGGTCCAGCAGGTGACCACCCGGCAGCTCATGGATGATGGCCAGGGCCGCATCGCCGCCGGCGAAGACCCGACCATCTGCCGCCACGACGTGGAGCGCTGATGCCAGCGGCGTTCCGGCGGCCGCGGACCGGATCGCCGGGTCGTCGGAGCCCGGTGCCGACTGGAGCGGGAGCATCGTCAGGCGGCCGCCTTGATCCCACCGTCGGAGATGCTTCACCGTCGCCTGGCAGAGGCCGCAGTCCCGGTCGTACAGGACCGTGAGTGCCCGACGATCCGCGGTGATGTCCGCCGGAGGCGACTCGACCGTGATGTCACCCATGTCGATCACCGCCAACTGCTGCGAGCCGCGTCCGGGTAGAGGCGCACGCGCCGATACGGTTCCCGGCCGCGCGACCGCGATACGAGGTTGGCTCGTTCGGCCATCTGGTGCTGGAGCCGGCGGATGTAGGCGTTCTGCGGTGCCAGTTCCACGGGCTCGGACGACGACAGCACCGCGCCGATCGCATCCTCCGTCTCGCGCAGGGCCGCTTCGCGCGGATCGATCTCCAGCGAGAAGATCGAAGTCAGGCTGGACTGCATCTGCGGGATCGTGTTGCTCTTGAGGACGTAGATCGGCATCGCGCGGTCCTCCGCGTCGCGGAGCATCGGCGTCTTCTGCTTGTACTCGTTCTTCAGGGTCATGACGACGTCGGCTTCGTCCACGTCCCGGGCGATGACGACGGGCAGCTGGAGGTCGCGGATCGCCTGCTCCAGGCGCTTGCGACTGATGCCCTGCGGCAGGATCCGGAGCGTCGGCAGCGGCGAACCGCCTGGCACCAGGATGGTCTCGCCGTGGGCGCCCTCCTCGGCACCAAGGGGCAGCGCGTCGAGGTCGTCGTCGAGCTCGTCGGCGTTGACCGGCCCGGTCCCCTCCTCCGCCTTGAGGGCGTTGAGGGCGCGCGAAGCCTGGTCTCGCCACGCCCGCTGGCGCTCGAGCTCGCGGGCCTCCCGTGCCCGGGTCTCCGCGTTGGACGCGGTGCCGGCCCGTTCCAGCGGCCCGCGATCGGCGATGTCGCCCGCGACAAACGGCGCATCGACGCCCGGAGGCGTCGCCGCGAAACGCTCACCCGGCATCACGCTCGATGCGCCGCCCTCCGAGGTGCCGCGCGACGCCGACTCACGACCGGAGCCGCCGCGGGTCTGTCGCCAGCCGCCCGACGCGCCCGGTCGGTAGCCGGGCCGGAACGCCCCGCCCCGGTCCGCCTCCCGATATCCGCCCGTCCGGTACGCGCCCTCGCCCCGCCAGCCGGGCTCCATCCGCCACGGAGAGCCGGTGCCGACCAGGCCGGCGAAGCGCTCGGCGCCCAGCTGCTCGCGCGGCGACGGCCGGGGTCGGCCCTGCGATCGATGGACGCCTTCCTCGTCGCGCCAGCGCTGTTCCGGCGCGACCGGGTCGCCGCGCAGCATCGCGTCGACCGTGTCCGCGACATCGCTGTGCACCGCGACCCGTTCGCGATCCTGGATCTCGACGATGACATCGAACGTCGGCGGGGCCTTGCGCTCCAGCACGCTCTTCTGGGTGCGGCGCCGGCGAGCCTCTTCGTCGCCCAGCGTCACGCTCTGGATGCCACCGATGAGATCGGACAGGGTCGGGTTGAGCATCAGGTTGTCGAGGTTGTTGCCATGGGCGGTGCCGATCAGCATCACGCCGCGCTCGGCGATCGTCCGCGCGGCCTGGGCCTCGAGCTCCGTGCCGATCTCGTCGATGACGATGACCTGCGGCATGTGGTTCTCGACCGCCTCGATCATGACCTCGTGCTGCATCGATGGCGTCCGGACCTGCATCCGGCGCGCCTTGCCGATGGCCGGATGGGGGATGTCGCCGTCGCCGGCGATCTCGTTGCTGGTGTCGACGACGACGACGCGCTTGCCCATGTCGTCGGCCAGGACACGCGCCGCCTCGCGGAGCATCGTCGTCTTGCCGATGCCGGGCCGACCCATGATCAGGATCGATTTCCCGGACTCCACGAAGTCGTTGATGATCTCGATCGTGCCGTACACGGCCCGTCCGATCCGGCAGGTCAGCCCGACGACCTTGCCGTTGCGGTTGCGGATGGCGCTGATGCGATGGAGCGTCCGCTCGATCCCGGCCCGGTTGTCGTCTCCGAACGTGCCGATATGCTCGACGACGAAGGCGATGTCGGCCTCGCCGATCTCGCGATCCAGAAGCGACACCTCCGAATCGGGGAATCGTGCCTCCGGGCGGCGGCCCAGATCCAGCACCACCTCGATGAGGTCTGTGCTGTCCGGCAGCGCGTGGACGGCTTCCACGATCTCGGGCGGCAAGGCGCCCAACAACGCATCGAGGTCGTCCATCGATTCGAACTGGCGGTCCTCGTGGCCCACGTGGTCCTCCATCAACCGACGCTCACCGCACCCCGGCCGGCACCAGGGCCGGTTCCGCGACGCGGACAAGAGTTTCCTTCATCAGCAACGAGACGCTGGCGATCGAGTCGAAGCCGGCGTCCTCCAGGCGCCGGTCGATCGGTGATTCGTAGGTTCGCACGGGTGCGATGACGCCGTGTTCCGAATGGCGTTCGCCGTCCTTGGCGGTGCGGGCCGCGATGACCCCGAGCGCGAACCCGATGAGCGCCGACGTGTCGGCATCGGGCTTGGCGATGACCTTGAGGTAGTGCGGCTGATCTTCCTTCGCGACCCCCACCTGGACGAAGCCGCAGAGCTCCGTGCCGTCACGACCGCCGCCGTCCTCGACCTGCACGAAGCCTTCGACGTCGGCGAAGCGCAGGATCGGGGCCAGGCTCGAACGCGGCACACGCCAGTGGGTCCCCTGGCGCTCCCAGTCGGGCAGGCGGATGGCCTCGAGTCGGGCGACCGGGGCAGGCGTGGACGAGGCGTAGAGCCGGGCAAGGGCCAGCGCATCGATCGGGACGGCGGGACGGATCCCGGCCGCGACGGCGCGCTTGTCCGACCATGGTGCCGGCAGCGCGCGGTTCCCCGGCCGGGCCAGGATGCGCTCCTCGCCGTAGCGCATGAAGCCCGCCTGCATGAGCAGCTCCACGTTGCCGTCGACGTCGGCACAGGCCACGTGGAAGCGCGCGGCGCCACGCTTCGCGCCCTCGCGCAGGAGCCCCTGGACCAGCCGGTAGCGGATGTCGCCCGCATCGGACATGCCGACGGCGTCGAGCTCGACGATCGTCCATTCGTCGCGGAACGACTCGCGCTCGACGCGGACGAGACCGGCGATCCGGCCATCCTGTTCGTAGACGTACATCAGGTCGTTCGGGCGGAAGGCGCCCAGCGGCAACCGGAACAGGCTGAACACGCCGATCGGTGGCCCGCTGAGCGGCAGCCCCAGCGAACGGGTGTCGGCCCCGTCCGACTGGCACAGCCGCGAGAGCTCACCAAGTGCGGCGAGGTCCGTCAGGCGGGCCGGCCGGACCTTGCCACCGGTGCGGGCCGTTCGAGCTTCGGTCATCGGGGCTGCCGCGTCCGGCGCGTGGGGTGTGGTCGCCGACCGGAGCCCTCGCCGGGGTCGTCATGCTCGGCGGCCATCGTCGCGAGCAGCCGGTGGAACCGGGTCTCGCCCGCCAGCTCCGGGTGGAACGCGGTGGCGATGACGTTGCGCTCCCGCACGGCCACCACCCGACCGTCGTCGAGGCGCGCGAGCACGTCGACGCCCGGTCCCGTCCGATCGACGATCGGAGCACGGATGAAGACCGCGTGGACCGGCGTATCGCCGAGGATGGGGACGGGCAACTCCGCCTCGAACGATTCGAGCTGGCGCCCGAACGCATTGCGCTGCACCGTGATGTCGATGAGCGGCAGGATCGGCGATTCGCCGCCGGCGATCTCCGCGGCGAGGACGATCATCCCGGCACACGTGCCGAACAGCGGTGCGCCGCTCTCGGCCAACGCCAGGATCGGTTCGTGGAGGCCCCAACGATCGATGAGCTGGCGCATCGTCGTGCTCTCTCCGCCAGGCAGGATGAGCCCGGATACGCCCTCGAGGTCGGCCGGTTCGCGCACGCGGACGCCCTCCACGCCGATCGCGTGGAGCGTGTCGAGATGCTCGCGGAAGGCCCCTTGGAGGGCCAGGACCCCGATCCTCATCGGGTGACCGCCGGTGTCGTTCGTGTCCGCCTACCAGCCGCGGACGGCGAGACGCTCCTGGTCGGGGATCTCCTCGAGGGCGATCCCCCGCATCGGGGCGCCCAGGCCCTTGGAGACCTCGGCGATCTTCTTTGCGTCGTCGAAGAAGGTCGTCGCCTGCACGATGGCATTGGCCATGCGCGCGGGGTCCTCGCTCTTGAAGATGCCCGAACCGACGAACACGCCTTCCGATCCGAGCTGCATCACCAGTGCGGCGTCGGCCGGCGTGCTGATGCCACCGGCGACGAAGTTCACGACGGGCAGCCGGCCGTCCGCCGCGACCTGCTTGACCAGCTCGTACGGCGCCTGGAGCTCCTTGGCGATGACGAACAGCTCGTCCTCACGCGCGGACGAGAGCCTCCGGATGTCCGCGAGCACGTCGCGAAGCTGGTGCACCGCCTCCACCACGTTGCCGGTGCCAGCCTCGCCCTTGGTCCGCATCATCGCGGCGCCCTCATTGATCCGCCGGAGGGCCTCGCCGAGGTTCCGGCAACCGCACACGAATGGGACCTTGAAGGCGTGCTTGTCGATGTGGTTGTGCTCGTCGGCCGGGGTGAGGACCTCGGACTCGTCGATGTAGTCGACGCCAAGCGCCTCGAGGACCTGGGCCTCGACGAAGTGGCCGATCCGCGCCTTGGCCATGACCGGGATGCTGACCGCATCCATGATCCCCTCGATCATCGAGGGGTCGCTCATCCGTGCCACGCCACCGGCCGCGCGGATATCGGCCGGGACGCGTTCGAGCGCCATGACCGCGACGGCTCCGGCGTCTTCGGCGATCTTGGCCTGATCGGGCGTGACGACGTCCATGATGACGCCGCCCTTGAGCATCTGGGCGAGACCGGTCTTGGTCGCCCAGGTCGACGTTTCGACAGTCATGAGGGCGTTGTTTCCTTTGGTTGGTCGCGCTCGGTTCGCCGGCCGGGTCTGGCCCCGGGGTCCTCGCCCGTTCGAGTCGACCGAGCCCCGCGCGCGTTCCGATTATGGCACGAGCGTGACAAGCGTCCCATCCCTTGGTCAGGCGTCCTTGGCGAACGTGAATCTCGTCACATTGTCGGGAAACACGGACCACGCGAACGCCTTGACGGGGCGCAGCTCCCACAGGCCACCCCGCGACCAGTTGGCCGGGTCGGCCCGGTAATCCTTCGTGTCGACGTACTTCGCATAGCCGGCCACGATCTTGTCGGCGAGCGGCGGCACGGGCGCCACGATCTCGTGCGCCGGCCCTTCGACGATGACCAGCTCTTCGCCGAACTCGACGTGGATCGCCATCTGTGGGTTCGCGCGCAGATTGCGCTGCCAGCGGGTCGGGCCACCCTCGACGTACCAGCGACCGTCGACCCAGGCGCCCCAGATCGGGATCAGGTGCGGGGCCGCGTCCGGACCGGCGGTGGCCAGCCAGTACACCAGCGCCCGGTCGAGGCGCGCGGTCGCCCATTCCCACGGGAGGGTACCGTCGATCGACGTCGGGATGCCGTAGCCCGGGATGTGCGGCCTGTCGGCCTTCGGTTCGGTCATGGCCGCGATGCTACCGGCTGACGGTCCGGACGACCCCCGACATCAACTTCGTGGCCCGGCGCGCGGCGGTCGGCGACAGGCGCGACAGCGCGTCCACCAGGTCGAAGACGTCGTCGTCGTCCAGACCGCCCAACAGGTCGAAGATCCGCAGGATCGTGGCATCCGGGATCCGCCCGAGCAGCTGCAGGGATCGCTCCAGCTCACGAGGTTCCAGCTGCGGGACGAGCCCGACGGCCCGATCGAACAGTCGGACGAAGACGAGGAACGCTCCAAGCCAATCGCGAAGAGCTGCCAGCTCGCGATCGTCGGGGTTCGCGGCGGCGGCAGCGGCGGCGTCGCGTTCCTTCGCCTCGAGGACGGCGACGATCGGGTCGCCCTCGCGGACCTTGCGCTCGGCGATGACGCGGCCGAACCACTGCCAGTGGTCCCCCACCGCGAGATAGGCGGTGCCGGCCGGGCCACGCCGACCGACGCGCCGCGGCTCGGACACGCGCTCGACGATCCCCCACGACTCGGCCTCGGCCAGGGCCAGGCTGGCGGCGCGATGCGAGAGACCCAGGGCCTCGCGAACCTCACGCTCGGTCAGGGGTTCCTGGCGCGCCATCAGGTAGGCCTGGACACGGGCGATCGCGGGGGTCACGCCCCATGCCGCGCCCATCTCACCCCAGGCCGCGGCCAGTTCGAGCCGAATCGCCTCGGCGGTCTTGGGATGGCCGTTCGTGGACGACTTCCCACCCGCGCCGTCGGGCGCAGAAAGTGGCGACTTGACAGTAGCGAGTTTTTGGTTCATAACTTGCTATACGAGAGTAGCAGCTTAGGCGATGACATGACAACCGACGCGCTCGAACATCATGGACCGACCCGATCGTCGTGAACGTCGTCGTCCCGCTCTTCCTCGTCGCGCCCTTGTTCTTGGTGCCGTTCGGGCTGCGGCTCCTCGCCGTCGCCACGCCGGGTTCCGAGCCGCCGCGAGTCGTCCGTTGGGCCGTCCTGCCGGCCGCGCTCCTCCTGACGCTGAGCTTCAGCATCGAACCCGGCGTGCCCGCGGCCGTGTTGTCGCTTCCGTGGTTCGGGATGACGGCGGTCGTCGCTCTCGCGGCGGGCCTGAGGCTGGTCAACGACCCGACGCGCTTCCGGCTTCGCGTCCGGCATGCGACCGACGCGGCCGTGGCTTTCCTGGCCATCGGGGCGACCTTCGCCACGACCGACCGCCTGGGCCTTCGGCCGTTCGACTTCTCATCGCAGATCATCCTGTTGACCGCCGTCCACTTCCACTTCGCGGGTTTCGTCCTGCCGTTGGCGGGCGCGCTGGCGTACCGCCGTCGACCATCGCGTTGGCTCGAGCTAGCGCTCGGCGCCGTCGTCGTCGGCATCCCGATCACCGCGCTCGGTTTCCTCGGCATCCCGTACGCGAACTGGATCGGCGCGATGCTGACCGCGATCGGCGGGTTCGGGATCGGGGCGGCGACCGTGCTCGTCGCTCGGACCCTGCAGCCGGGTGCGGCAGTCGTGCTGGCGGTCATCGCGGGCGGCAGCCTGTTGCTGTCGATGCCGCTCGCGATCGTCTACGTGACGGGAACCCTGGTCGGCTCAGCGTGGCTCGATGTCGACGTGATGGCGCGGATCCACGGCGGCCTCAACGCGGTCGGCTTCGCGGTCCCGATCGTGACCGCATGGACACTCGACCGAACCTCCCGAGCGGTGGACGCGAGTCCCCGGCCGGTCCCGACGTCCCCACCGCGTCGACGTTGGGCGTTCGGCCTTGCCGTGGGTCTCGTGGTCGGCGTCGGCGTCCTGCTCGGAGGCCCGTTCGTGGCCTTGATCGGGCTCGCGGCGATCTACCTGCTGGTCCTCGAGCCCGGCCGGGACGCACCCGTCGGCGGTCTCCTGACGGGCTTCGGGGCGGCGTGGCTTGCGCTCTTCCTGCGCGCGGACTTGAGCTGCAGGAATGGCTGCGGCGCCCCCGACCACACGGCCTGGTATGCGCTCGCACTGGCGATGCTGGTCCTCGGTCTCGGGCTCACGGTACGCACGCTTCGCCAGGGACGCCGGGACGCCGCGACGTGAGGATCGCGATCACCGGTGGGACCGGCTTCGTTGGGTCGCACCTTGCCAGACGACTCGACGAGGTCGGCCACGGCGTGGTTGTCGTCTCGCGCCGGACCGGCCTTCCACTCGAGCCAGGTGGCGCAGGTTTGGCAACGGCCTTCGATGGCTGCGATGCCGTGGTTCACTGTGCCGGGATCAACCGCGAGCTCGGCGCCCAGACGTACGCCAAGGTCCACGTCGAGGGGACGCGCGCGGTCGTCGAAGCGGCGCGGGCCGCCGGCGTCGAACGGCTCGTCATCTTGAGTTTCCTGCGCGCCAGGCCCGACGGCCCGACGGCCTATCACCGCTCGAAATGGGCCGCCGAGGAACTCGTGCGTGCCTCCGGTCTGACCTACACCATCCTGAAGGCTGGCGTCATCCACGGCCGCGGCGATCACATGCTCGACCACCTCAGCCGGGCATTCCACACCTTCCCCGTCTTCGGGTTGGTCGGGCTGCGGGACAGGCCGGTGCGGCCTGTCGCCGTGGACGACGTCGCGCGCTTGTTGGAGGCCGCGGCCGTCGGGGACGAACGGCTGGGCAACCGGACCATCGAGGTCCTCGGTCCAGACGAGTTGCCGCTGGGCGCCGCCGTTCGCCGAGTCGCCGACGTCACCGGGCGCCGGCCGATCTTCGTCCGCCTGCCGATCGCCGCGCACCTGGTGATCGGACACATGGCCGAGCTCGTCATGCGGATCCCGCTGATCTCCGTCGCCCAGGTCCATATCCTCGCCGAGGGCGTCGTCGACGCACTCCCGTTCGCCGAACAACCGCCGCGGGATCTGGCGCCGAGGACCCCGTTCACGCCTGCGTCCATCCAACGTGGGCTGCCGGCGCCTGCTGGGTTCGGGCTCACCGATCTCCGGTGCGCGACTTGACCAGGTTCCGCCTGGAGACGCTCATCGATGCCCCGATCGAGCGAGTCTTCGACCTGGCCCGTGACATCGGCTTCCACGAGCGATCGATGGCGGCCTCGGGCGAGCACGCGATCGCCGGTCGAACGAGCGGGTGGATCGAGGTTGGCGAGACGGTCACGTGGCGTGCCCGGCACTTCGGTCGGTGGTGGAGGCTGACGAGCCGGATCACGGTGGTAGAGCGACCGATCCGGTTCGCCGACGAACAGGCGTCCGGGCCGTTCCGATCCTTCCGCCACGTCCATACCTTTCGGGCGGTCCCCGGCAGCACGTTCATGGTCGACGAGTGGGAACACACCTCGCCGTTCGGGCTACTCGGTCGCCTCGTGGACGCGCTGGTCCTCGGCCGATACATGCAGGCCTTGCTCGAGACCCGGAACGCTGCCTTGAAGCAGGAAGCGGAACGACGGCCCGGTCAGGCCGCGCCGACCGCCGCCAGTGCCGCCTGGACCGCCACGAACAGCGGCAGCTCGGGGTCGACCTCCACCTCGCACGACGCGATCCGCTCCGTGCCGGACGGTGCCCCGAACTCGTAGATGACCTCCTGGCCGTCGAAATTCACGGGGCACTCCCCGGTGAACGGGCGACTCTTCAACATGGCGAAGTCGGTCGTCTTGATCGCCCCGTCCAGGGCGGTGAGGACGTCGGGCGGGACCTGGCCGAGGTCGGCGGCGGCCGGGGCCAGGCTGTGGACGCGGCCATCGCGCTCGATCGCGGTCTTCGACCCGCAGGGCCCGTTCAGACACTCTCCGCCGCGCGTCTCGACGGTGACGAGCGCCCCGGGCGCCGCTGACGAGCCCGGCAGGGCCGGGACGCTCGAGCACGCAACCAGGAGGAGCCCAACGAGTCCGAGGACGGAGATGACGACGAACCTGGGGCGGCGTGGCATCTGCATGGCCCGCCCGACGACGTAGGCCGCCCATCGGTTCCCGCGGCGAGGGGCTATCCTCGCGGCCATGCCTGTCCTGCGCAGCCGGCTGGACCCGAACGCCCCGGAGACGCGCGCGAATCACGACGCGATGTGCGAGCTCGTGGCCGACCTTCGGGCACGCCAGGAGATCGTCGCCGGACGCGGCGCCGGCGGCGACGAAGGCTCGATCGAGCGCCACCGCGAGCGAGGCAAGCTCCCGGTCCGCGAGCGGATCGAGCGGCTCCTCGATCCGGGCTCGGCCTTCCTCGAGCTCTCCCCGCTAGCGGCCACGGGCCTGTACGACGACGACGCGCCCGGTGCGGGCATCGTCACCGGCGTCGGCCGGATCGAGGGCACGACCTGCGTCGTGGTCGCCAATGACGCGACCGTCAAGGGCGGCACGTACTACCCGATGACGGTCAAGAAGCACCTGCGTGCGCAGGAGATCGCGCTCGAGAACCACCTCCCGTGCCTCTACCTCGTCGACTCCGGTGGCGCGTTCCTGCCCCTCCAGGCCGACGTCTTCCCGGATCGGGACCATTTCGGGCGCATCTTCTACAACCAGGCACGGATGTCGGCCGCCAGCATCCCGCAAGTGGCCCTGGTCATGGGGTCGTGCACGGCCGGTGGCGCCTACGTCCCGGCGATGAGCGACGAGACCGTCATCGTCAAGGGCACGGGCACGATCTTCCTCGGCGGCCCGCCCTTGGTGAAGGCGGCGACCGGCGAGGACGTGACGCCCGAGGAGCTGGGTGGGTCGGACGTCCACACGCGTCTGTCCGGCGTCGCCGACCACGAGGCGCTCGACGACGAGCACGCGCTGGCGCTCGGTCGATCGATCGTCGCCAACCTCAACCGAAAGGCGCCCGTGCCGCCCTGGGATCGGGCGGGGCCGGAGGTGCCTGACGTCGACCCAGAGGGCATCTATAGCGCGGTCTCGCTCGACCCGCGCCGGCCCATCCCCGTCCGCGAGATCATCGCCCGTCTCGTCGACGGCTCCCGGTTCCACGAGTTCAAGCCGCGCTACGGCGAGACGCTCGTGACCGGCTTCGCCCATCTCGCCGGCTACCCCGTGGCGATCCTGGCCAACGACGGCATCCTGTTCAGCCAGTCGGCGCTCAAGGGCACGCATTTCATCGAACTCGCCTGCCAGCGCCGGCTCCCGCTGGTCTTCCTCCAGAACATCACGGGCTTCATGGTCGGCCGCGAGTACGAGGAGGCCGGCATCGCCAAGGACGGCGCGAAGCTCGTGACCGCGGTGGCATCGGCGGAGGTCCCGAAGTTCACGGTCCTCATCGGGGGCAGTTTCGGGGCCGGCAACTACGCGATGGCCGGCCGTGCCTATCAGCCGCGCTTCCTGTGGTCCTGGCCGAACAGCCGCATCTCGGTCATGGGCGGTCAGCAGGCGGCCCGGGTCCTGTCCACGGTCCGTGGCGGGTTCGCCGGCGAGGCCGAACGCGACGCGTTCGAGGCGCCGATCCTGGACACCTACGAGCGCGAGGGCTCGCCCTATTTCGCGACGGCCCGTCTCTGGGACGACGGCGTCATCGACCCACTCGACACGCGGCGCGTCCTCGCGATGGGCATCGAGGCCTCGCTCCACGCGCCGATCCCCGAGACGCGCTTTGGGGTCTTCCGGATGTGAGGCTGATCGTCGGCGTGCTCGCCGTCGCGGCACTGCTCGACGTCCGGTAGCATCCGGGGCATGCCCCGAGTCAGTCGCCTGAACATCGCGCCCGTGCGCAGCCTCGGACTGGAGTCGCGCGACGAGGTTCGCGTCGAGACGAACGGCGTCGCGGAGGACCGCCGGTTCTTCGTCGCCGACGCGAGCAACCGCCTGGTCGACCAGCTAATCGCGGCGACGATGGTCCAGGTCTCGGCCTGGACCGATCCCGACGCCACGGTCCTGCGGCTCACCTTCCCCGGTGGCCGGATCGTCGAGGACGACGTGCGGCTGGCCGAGGCCATCGAGACGCCGATCCACGGCCGGACCGGGGTCGGGCATGTGGTCGAGGGGCCCTTCGCGGCCGCGCTCGGCGAATTCCTCGGCAAGGACGTGGTGGTCGTCCGTTGCGACCGGCCGGGCGGGACACGGATCAAGAGCCCGGTCACGCTCGTCACCGATGGTTCGCTCGACGCCCTGGGCGCTGCGCTCGGCGTCGGTGCGGTCGACGCCCGCCGCTTCCGGATGCTCGTCGAGCTCGATGGCGGCGGTCCGCACGAGGAGGACACGTGGGTCGGCGGCCGGATCGGGTTGGGCGAGACGATCCTGCGGATCAGTGGCGCCGTGGCACGCTGCGCGATGACGACCCACGACCCGACGACCGGTGACCGCGACTTCGACACGCTCCACGCGATCAAGGAGTACCGCGGCCTGGTCAACGGGAAGGACCTGATGTTCGGGGTCTACGGCGAGGTCGAGCGACCGGGCACGATCCGCCTGGGCGACGAGGTCACGATCCTCGAGTCTCAGCCCGCCTGATCGCGCGGCTTGCTGGCGGTCACGCCTGCCGGATTCGCCCAACGCCGGACGACGACGACCCAGCTCACCGAGGCGATGACGATGAGCGGCGAGACCCGCGCCGCGGCGATGACCCCATCGCGCAGGACGAGACCGGCCATGTCGGCCGCGGTCCCGATCGCGTCGCGAGTCGGTGTCGGGTCCATCGCGAGCACGAGGCTTGTCAGCACGAATGTCCCGAGCATCGCCGACGCCACGGCCGCCACTGGCGCCCCGACACCGATGGCCAGACCCGCGCTGGCGGCCGACCACCGGGAGCCGAGCGCCGCGGGCGTCAGGCTGGCGCCCAGCAGGGCGAGGCCGGGCAGGCTCATCACGAACGCCCAGACTCCCGCGCCATTCGGGGCGCCGAGGCCTTCAGGTGGTGCGATCCAGATCGCGATCGCGACCACGAACCCGAAGTAGGCGCCCGCCGCGAACGCGCCACGCCGAGTCGCGCGGATGGCCGCGAGCCGCTGCCCGGTCGGGTCCGGTTCCCAGTTCGGATCGTTCGGCGAGATCACGCTCGTACGATCTCTGGTGATTCGGCGCTCATCCGGCGACGCTAACAGTCCGGTCCGGTCCCAAGGATGACCCAGTCAGGGCAGACCGAAGCGCCCGAACGTACCTGTCGCGCCGGTCAGCGTGGCGCAAGCGTCCCGGGTTCGTGCGGTCGTTACGATGGGACGGTGAGCCCAGCCGTCCGTCTCGAACGCCGCGGTCCCGGGGGGTCGATCGCGTGGGTGACCCTGTCCCGCCCCGAGGTCCACAACGCCTTCGACGCGACGCTGATCGCCGAGCTGCGCACGACCTTTGCCTCGCTGGCACGCGAGTCGCCTGCCGAGTTGCGGTGTGTCGTCCTGGCCGGCGACGGGCCGTCCTTCTGTGCGGGAGCGGACCTCGACTGGATGCGGGCCGCGAGCACCCTGGACGTCGAGGGCAACGAGCAGGACGCGATGGGCATGGCCGACATGCTCGAGGCCATCGACACCTGCCCCGCACCCGTCATCGCTCGCGTCCACGGCACGGCGCTGGGCGGTGGCATGGGCCTCTGCGCCGTCTCGGACCTCGTCATCGCGGAGAGCGGCACGCGGTTCGGGTTCTCAGAGACGCGCCTCGGGATCCTGCCCGCCGTCATCTCACCGTTCGTCATCGCGAAGATCGGCGAGAGTCACGCCCGGGCGCTGTTCCCCGGCGGGCGACGGATCGATGCGATCCGGGCGCAGCGGATCGGCCTGGTCCACGAGGTCGTCGAGGGCAACGAGGCGCTGGACCGCGCCGTGGACGCGGCCGTCGCAGACCTCCTGATGGCCGGACCGACGGCGGCGCGCGCGGCCAAGGCCATCGTTCGCGAGGTGCGCGGCCTCGGCCACGGATCGGCGAAATGGCACACCGCGCGGGTCATCGCCCGCCAGCGCGTGACCGACGAGGCGCGCGAGGGCTTCGCCGCGTTCGACGAGAAGCGCCGCCCGAGCTGGGCTCCGGATCCGGAGGGCGATTGACGATCGTCCGGCCGCTACCGCGTATCCCGGTCCGGGAGTCGAGCGTTCCTCCGCTGCCGGACCGTGAACCAGCCCGCGAGGACACCAACGGTGCCCAACAGCAACAAGATGGCGTAGATGGGACCTGCGCCACCACGCGAACCCCCTGCCTCCGTCGGCTCGGCGTCCGTGGGCGGAGGGGTCGGGACACCAGCGACCGTCACCGTCGCGCTCTCGACAGCCGAGGCCACGCCGCCCGCAGAGGCGGTGGCCGTGTTGGTCACTCCCTGAGCGTTGAGATCGGACTGGGTGATCGTGTACGACGCCGTGCACTCAAGGCTCTCGCCGGGATCGAGCTCAGCGTCAAGATCGCCAACGGTGGTGACGTCCGGGCAGCTCACGGTCGTCTTGTCGTCGGTCACCGTCACGGGACCGGCGAGCGATGTGTTGCCCGAATTCGTGACGACGTAGCGGTAATCGATGACATCGCCGACCGCGATGAACGTCGCCGGGCTGCCGGTCTTGACGAGTGACAGGCCGGGACCCTGGGCTGCCGTCACGGTCACGCTATCGTCGTTCGATGTGATCGTCCCGTTGGTCGCGGAGGCGATGTTCGTGAGCGTGCCGGCGTCCATGTCGGCCTGGGTGATCGTGTACGAAGCCGTGCACGTGATGCTGTCGCCCGGATCGAGGCTGGCGGTCGCTGGGCAGCTCTCGTCGGCGGACTGGTCATCGCTGACCGTGAATGGCCCGCTCAACGTGACGTTGCCGCTATTGGTCACGACGTACTCGTAGGCGATCACCTCATCGACCGCCGCGTACGTCTGCCGGTCGGCGCTCTTGACGAGCGTCAGCGCGGGGCCCTGGGCGGCCGTGACCGTCGCGCTATCGGGAGCTGACGTCAGGCCGTCGGCCGATGCGGTCGCCGTGTTGGTGACACTCCCGGCGTCGAGGTCGGCCAGGGTGATCGTGTACGACGCGGTGCAGGTGATGCTGGCGGCCGGGCCGAGGCTCGCGGTCGGCGGGCAGGTCACCGTGGTCGTGTCGTCGCTCACCGTGACCGGACCGTCAAGGGCGACGTTGCCCGTATTGGTGACGATGAACTCGTAGTCGATCACGTCGCCGACCGCCTCGTAGGTGACGGGGTCTGCACTCTTGGCGAGCGACAGGCCGGGGTCGGCGACCGTCGTCTGGTCGGTGCTGGAGTCGTTGGTGTCACCGGTCGTGGGATCGGTCACCGACGCCGTGTTGGCGATCACCGAGCCGGGAACGGCACCACTATCCACGACCTGCGTGAAGGTCAGGATCTCCACGCCGCCGTCCGGCAGGCCCGCGGCGCAGGTGACGGTGCTGCCCGACAGAGCGCAGGACCCCGCGGGTCCCGACGCCGACACCAGGCTGGGCACGCCCACGCCGCCGGAAGGGAACGCATCGGTGACGACCAGAGGGTTCGCGTCCGTCGCGGTGGGACCCTCCATGTCGCCCGGACCGTTGTTGGTGACGGTCACGGTCCAGGTGATCGTGCCGCCGGCTCGAACGGCCGTGGGGCTGGCCACCTTGGTGATGGCAAGGTCATAGCAGCCGATCGTCAGCGACGCGTCGTCGGACTGCGTCGCGGTCACGCCGACGACGTCGGTGGTGCCCGATGTCGTCGCGCGGTCGACGACGCTGGCCGTGTTCGTGATCGTCGCACACGGCGCGGTGTTGGCGATGATCTGTCGATAGGTGATCGTGATCGTCTCGCCCGGGTCCAGCCCGCGCAAGCCACCCGACGGTGCTCCGGGAGCGGCCGGCGCGCTGTACGCGCGCGAGCAGTTGGTCGTCGCCGGCATCGAGGAGCCGACCGTGAGGCCGGTGCAGGTGACGGGACCGCGGGCCATGTCCGGGTTGACGCCGCCCGACACGCCGAACGAGAGGACCTCGAAGGCCGGGCCCGGCGCGCCGTTCGGGCCGTCGGGAAGCAGATCCGTGAGGTCGACGGTGTCGCCTCGGGTCATCGGGTCGGGGCCATCGTTGGTGATCGTGACGGTCCAGGTGACCGCGCCACCCGCGTCGACGGTCGGCGACGAGACCGACTTGTCGACCGACAGGCCGTAGAGGCAAGGCAACCAGTCGATGGCCAGCGAGCCAGTGGCGCCCGACCCGCTGGCGGCCGGGGATGCCGGCCCGGCCGCGCCCGAGACCGCACTCGGAGCGGCGCCGACCACCGTCGGCGACGTGGCGCTGACCCAGCTCGAGCCGCCGCCACCACCCCCGCCGCTCACGTTCTGGTCGATGGTCGAGGCACCTCCGCCGCCACCCGTGTAGCCGCCGCCTCCGCCACCGCCGCTGTCGTAGTTGGGGTCCGGGCCGCCGTTCCCGCCGGTACCGGTGCCGATCCCACCGCCGGCGGCGCCGTTCAACGCGGCGTTCGCTGTATTGATCCCTCCGGCCCCACCGGCTGCGACCTGACCACCCGTGCCGCCATTGGCGGTCGCTCCGATATCGACACCCGTTTGCCCATTCGAGCCTGCTGCCACGGTGCCCGCCCCGATCCCCGTGAACCCGCCGCCGCCGCCGAGTCCGGCCGGTGCTGTCTGATGGGCGGCGCCACCGCCGCCGCCCGCCCCGGCGACGACCACGGTCGCACCCGCCAGGTCGACCGTCGTACGACCACCGCCGCCGCCGCCGCGGTGCGTGACGACGATCGTTCCCCCCGTGCCTCCGACGCCGACAGCCCCGTCGCCGGTCCCACCGGTCGGGTTGTCGCCGCCGCCGCCGACGCTCCCCTGGAACGACTGTCCGGGGAGCACGTCGAACGTGGCGCTGATGCTGGCGCCCGCGCCGCCCGTCCCGCCAAAGCCCGTCGCGACGGGGGATGACGCTCCGCCGCCGCCCACGGCGGTCACTCTGGCGGCGCACGTGCCATCGGGGATCACACCGGCCGCAAGCGCCCCTGCGGTGGCCCGACTGACCGCTCCCGGTCCGGACGCCGGATCCGCTGATGCGGTCGGGGCGATCGCCAGCGCGGCGCCGACGAATGCCAGGCTGATGAGGAGCGACGATCGCGTCCGGCGACCAGTCATCGGGCGCGAGGTGTTATGGGCAGACCATCGGAACGACACGCTCCTACGCGACAGGTTGGGCCCCGGTCGGTTCCCGTGTAAGGTCGCTGGCCATGATCTCCGCCGCCCTGGAGACACGACAGCCAGCCCATTGATCCAAGACTAGCATCGGGAGCGGGCGCGGATTGGACGGCTCGTCAGTTGGTGCGAGAAATGCGACACTCGCGACAGACATGACCGAGGAACTCGCTCCGAGTGAGGTCGCAAGGCGGCTAGGGACGTCCACCCGAACGATCCAGCGGTGGATCGAGCGTGGCGATACTGCCCGCCAGACGCCTTGGGGGCCGGTGGCGTGTCGCGTCTGACGCATTAGACGCGTTCGAAGCACTTGCCGGAGCTGGAGCGTCTGCCTCAGCCCCGATCGGGAGCCTATTCATCGCCAATCGCGGGGAGATCGCCCGCCGCATCGTGCGCACCTGCGATCGCCTCGGGGTCCGCGCGATCGTGCCGGAGACCGACGGGCCTGGCGCCCTCGACCTGCTCGATGCCGAGGCGGTCGTGGTGGCGGCGCGTGCGAGTGGCGCAGACGCCGTCCATCCCGGTTTCGGGTTCCTCGCCGAGAACGCCGACTTCGCGGAGCGCGTCATCGACGCGGGGCTGATCTGGGTCGGGCCACCGCCCGATGCGATCCGAGCGATGGGCGACAAAGGCTCGGCCCGACGACTAGCTGTTTCTCTCGGGGTCCCCGTCGTCACGGGCTACGACGACACCGATCAGTCGGATGGCTCCATGGTGGCTGCCGCGAATCGGATCGGCTACCCACTCCTCGTCAAACCGGCGGCGGGCGGCGGCGGCAAGGGCATGCGAGTCGTGCGAGACCCGGCGCGCCTCCGCGATGCCATCGCCGCGGCAAGGCGTGAGGCGCAGACGGCGTTCGGCGATGAGCGCCTGGTCCTCGAGCGCTTCCTGGAGGGCGCCCGCCACGTCGAGATCCAGGTCTTGTTCGACGCCCAAGGTCATGGCATCCACTTCGGCGAGCGTGACTGTTCGATCCAGCGCCGCCACCAGAAGGTCCTCGAGGAGAGTCCGTCACCGGCTGTCGACAGCGCCCTTCGCCAACGTCTGGGCGATGCGTCCCTGGCCCTCGCGCGCGCGGTCGGGTACGTGAACGCGGGCACCTGCGAGTTCCTCGTCGACGAGCGCGGCGAGCCGACCTTCATGGAGATGAACACGCGGCTCCAGGTCGAGCACCCGGTCACCGAGCTCGTGACCGGTCGCGACCTTGTGGCGGACCAGCTCCGGATCGCCGCTGGCGACTCGCTCGGTTTGGAGCAGGCCGACATCCGCCATGCCGGCCACGCGATCGAGGTCCGTCTGTACGCGGAGGATGCCGAGGACGGGTTCCTACCGGCGATCGGTCGAGTCGAGGCCCTCCGCTGGCCGACCGGTGACGGCATCCGCATCGACGCGGGGATCGACCAGGGCACCGACGTCGGCGGGCGGTTCGACCCGATGCTCGCCAAGATCGTCGCTTGGGGCGCCTACCGCGACGAGGCGCTGGCGCGATTGACGGTCGCGCTTGACGAGACCCTGGTCCTCGGGCTCGTCACGAACCTGCGCTTCCTGCGCTGGTTGGTCAGGCAGCCGGTCGTTCGCGATGGGGCCGCCCGAACGGACACCCTCGACCGGATCTGGCCGCCCGACGACTGGGCCGATCTGGCGACGATCCCCGATGTGGCCTGGACCACGGCGGCCGGGCTGTTGGCCGGATCGAACGCGACCGACCGGCCTGACGACCCCTGGTCCGGCGGTTGGCGACTGAACAGCGCGCCGCGCCTACGGCTGGAGACTGACGGGTTCGCCCGATCGGTCGCGCCCGATGCCACGGCGCCGGTGGTTGATGCGGTTGCGGTCGACGGGGTCGCCCACGTCGATAACGCCGGTCGCAGCGTCGCGTTTCGACTCGCACCGGCGCCCGACGTGGATCGAGCCGCCGCCGACGCTCGGCTGGGTCATGGGACCGGGTTGGCCAGCGGTCCGGTCCGGCTGGTCGCGCCGATGCCGGGTTCAGTGCTCAACGTCCACGTGAGCGTGGGCGCACGGGTCAACGCCGGCGACGCTGTCGTCACGCTCGAGGCGATGAAGATGGAGCACGTCGTCGTCGCTCCGGTGGACGGTCGTCTCACCGAGCTGCGGGTCCGGCCGGCCGACCAGGTGACGCGCGGCCAGGAACTCGGGCTCATCGAGCCCTGACTCGTCGCGTTCGGGTACGCTCAGCGACGCCCGAAATCCGGAGGTCCACTCGATGGCCAAGACCGCGCTCCCCAGGACCCGCGAGGAGCTGCTCGCGTTGCATGCCGAGACTCGTCGGCGGCGCAACGAGGCCGCGCACCGGAGCAAGGAGCAGGCGGCCGCGATCGACCTGCTCGGTCGGATCGAGGTCGAGATCGCCCGGCTCGAACGGGCGATGGATCCGCCGCAGGTCTGAGCCGGACCCTGCCCCGACCCGTGGCCGAGCACGTCCGGATCTACGAGGTCGGACCGCGCGATGGCCTCCAGAACGAGGCGACCGCCGTCCCGACCGCGACCAAGGTGCGCTTCATCGAGCTCCTCGCCGACGCCGGTCTCCGAGAGATCGAGGCGAGCTCGTTCGTCTCGCCGCGGGCGATCCCGCAACTGGCCGACGCCGATCAGCTCATTGCGGCGCTCCCTCGACGGGCAGGCATCCGCTACCCGGTCCTGGTGCCGAACGAGCGGGGCATGGCTCGTGCCGAGGCTGCGGATGCCGATGCCGTGGCCGTCTTCACGGCGACGACCGACGCGTTCACCCAGGCGAACATCGGGATGACCGTCGACGAATCGCTGTCGGCGTTCGAGCCCGTCCTGGCCCGGGCGGCGGACCTCGGCTGGTGGCGCCGCGCGTATGTGTCGACCGCCTTCGGGTGTCCGTACACGGGGCGAGTCGAGCCGGCCGTCGCGGTCGAGGTCGCCCTTCGCCTGGAAGTGCTTGGGGTCGACGAGATCTGCTTCGGCGACACGATCGGGGTCGGTGTCCCGGGCCAGGTCGCGGCGCTCACCGGCCTGGCCGTCGAGGCCGGCATCGCCCTGGATCGGATCGCGTTCCACTTCCACGACACGCGCGGGACGGCGTTGGCGAATGTGGCCGCCGGTCTGGATGCCGGCGTCCGTTGTTTCGATTCGGCCGCCGGCGGGACGGGCGGCTGCCCATATGCGCCCGGGGCGGCCGGCAATCTCGCCACCGAGGACCTCGTGTACTTCCTCGACGCCTCCGGCTGGGAGAGTGGCGTCTCGCTCGAGGGTGTCCTGAGGGCGGCCAGATTCATCGCCGATGCACTCGGCAAGCCGCTCTCGACGAAGGTCGGCCAGGCCGGTGGCTGGGACCCCGAGTCGGGCGCATCGATCGGGCGCAGATGACGAGGCGGGAGATCGTCGCGTCGATGCGTGCGAAGCTCGCAGCGGCGTCTCTGTTATCGTCCGCGCGATGGACGGCGTCGTTCTCGTTCTGAACCAGAACTACGAGCCGCTGAACGTCTGTAACCTGCCTCGAGCCTTCCGCCTCCTCTTCGGCGAGAAGGCCGAAGTGATCGAGTACGACCACCAGGTGATCCGGACGCCGCGGACGGAGTTCCGTGCGCCCTCCGTCATCCGGCTGCAGCACCTCATCCGGCGGCCACGACCGCGGGTCAAGCTGTCGCGCCGCGAGGTCTTTGCCCGGGATCGGCACGTCTGCCAGTACTGTGGCCGTCAAGCCCATGACATGACGCTCGATCACGTGGTCCCGCGTCACCGCGGGGGTGGCCACACTTGGGAGAACCTGGTCACGGCTTGCAAGGCGTGCAACCACCGCAAGGGCGGCAAGACCCTCGTCGAAGCGCGGCTTCGGCTCCTTCGGCCGCCGTTCGAGCCGCGCAACGACATCTATTCCCTGTTCACGCCCTACCTCGCCGACGACAACAACGAGGCGTGGCGCACCTACCTGTTCCTGGGACGGAACTGACGGCGGCGACCCTCGAGGCCACGATCCGGGCAGGGATCCCGGAGCTCGTTCGGGGCCTGCTCGCGACGCTGTGGGAGGACGGTCACGCCGCGTACGTGGTCGGCGGCTCGCTGCGCGACATCGCCCTCGGCCGCCCGGCCGCGGACTGGGACCTGGCGTCGAGCGCCCTCCCCGAGCGGGTCCTGGCGCTCCTGCCGGACGCCGTCTACGAGAACCAGTTCGGGACCGTGGCGGTCCGTCGCGGCCGCGACGTATTCGAGGTGACGACCTTCCGATCGGACCATGAGTACGCCGACTTTCGGCGCCCGCATCGGGTCGAGTTCGGCGACACGATCGAGCTCGACCTGGCCCGCCGCGACTTCACCTGCAATGCGATGGCGTGGGGGGCGCGCGCCGAGGCCGCCGCGTCGCCCGGACTCGTCGATCCGTACGGCGGCGGCGCCGATATCGAGGCGCGCGTCCTGCGAGCCGTCGGCGATCCGCTTCGGAGGTTCGAGGAGGACGCGCTGCGGATGGTCCGCGCCATCCGCTTGGCCGCGACGCTCGACTTCGGTGTTGAGACCGAGACGCAGGCCGGGATCGAGGCGCGGGCCGACCTCGTGAGCCACCTGTCGGGCGAACGGATCGCGACCGAGCTCGACAAGTTGCTCGCCGCCGAGCGCCCGTCGATCGGCCTGCGCCTGCTCGGCGACACGGGCCTGCTCGCCGGGATCTCATCGGAGCTCGCCTCGCAGCGCGGCATCCCGCAGAACAAGGTCGCCGGCGAGGACCTGTGGGACCACACCGTGCGATCCGTCGACGCCGCCTCGGCCGCGCGGCCGGTGGTGCGGCTCGCCGCGCTCGTCCACGACATCGGCAAGCCCTCGACCTTCGCCGATGGCCACTTCATCGGGCACGACACCGTCGGCGCCGACCTGGCCGCCGCGTTCCTGGAACGACTGCGTTCGCCGCGGGCCGTTCGCGAGCGCGTCGTCCACCTGGTTCGGAACCACATGTTCAGCTACGAGTCGAACTGGTCGGACGCGGCGGTGCGGCGGTTCATCGCCAAGATGTCGCTCGACGGGACGGCGTCCGAGGCGCTCGATGAGCTGTTCGACCTGCGCGCCGCCGACAACGTGGGGTCAGGGCTGCCGGCCGACGCCGGCGGGCTCGAGGAACTCC
This sequence comes from uncultured Chloroflexia bacterium, assembly GCA_963778645.1. Taxonomy (GTDB): domain Bacteria; phylum Chloroflexota; class Limnocylindria; order Limnocylindrales; family CSP1-4; genus SPCO01. The sequence continues at coordinate 339,356 of CAVZVH010000026.1, read as the reverse complement.
GGGCTCGGGTCGCCGCGGCGCTGCGCGACGGGGTCGTCCTCGACCGCCGAGATCTCGCGGTCGACGGTCGCGACCTGATGTCGGAGCTGGGGCTGGGACCGGGACCGCGGCTTGGGCGGATCCTCGACTCGTTGCTGGAACGAGTGCAGGCCGACCCGGCCCTCAACGACGGTCCGACGTTGCTGCTCGTCGCGCAGGGCATGCTGGCGGACGACACGTGATCGAGATCCTCCTCGAGGCGGAACGGGCGATGGAGATGGGCCGGATCGACGCCGCGGAGGCCCTGTACCGACAGGTCGCCGATGCCGACCCGCGTAACGCGATGGCGGTCGTCGGCCTGGCGCGGGTGACCCTCGAGCGCGGCGATGAGCGCGGGGCGTATCTGGCCGCCCAACGAGCGCTGACCATCGACCCAGAGAACTCGGCCGCGCGGCGCATGGTGACCCGACTCGAGGAGGTGCTGCGGTACCGGGGCGAATCGGTGCCGGAGTCCCCTGGCTCGGTGCCCGCGAGCCCGGCGCCCGCGGCGACGCCGGCAGACCAGGCAGCGAGACCGGCCGACCAGACCGGGATCTCGACGGCCGACCGCCGCTCGCTGCTCGACCGCGTCCTTCGACGAGATTGACCGCGCCGCACCTCGGCTAAGCCGTTCGACCTACTGCCCGTGGCCGGTCAATCCGGCTACGATCCGATGGCCGAGGGCATCCGTGCGGCGATCGGACCAGGAGCTGCAGGGTGACCCGTCGGCGATTCGCCCTCGTTCTCGCGTCGGTCGGCTTGACCTTCGCGGCCGGCGCGTTCATCGCGGAGCTGGACGGCGATGGGCGGCCCGTCGGGCTCGCTGAGTACCTGGGTTGGCGCGATGCCCGGACGCCGGCGTTGGCCGCCCGAGAAGCACAGGTCGTCCAGCGGCGCATCGGTGCCTGCATGGCCGCCGTCGGGCTGCCCTATCGCGAATTCGTCGAGCCGCCGCCAGCGGTGCCCGACGCCGAGCTGGGTCCGCGCGAGTGGGCCGCGAAGTGGGGCTTCGGTGTCTCGACGTCGGTCGGTGTCCCCAACGCGTTGCCTCCCGTTGCAGATCCGAACCTCGCGTCCATCGATGCGTTGCCGGGCGACCAGCGCGAGGCATATCGCTCGGCCCTGTTCGGCACACCGTCGTCGCCGGGTTGCAACGGCGAGGCGAACGAAGCCGTCTATGGCCGTCACGACCGGCTGCTGGCCGGGCTGGCGACCGACCTGGCCGCGCTGGAGGCACGCATCGCCCGCGATCCCCGCACCGTCGACATGGACGCGCGATGGATGTCCTGCATGTCGAGCCCGTCGTTCCGGCCGTCGAGTCGACGGCAGTTCGGAGGGGAGGCCATCGCCTCTCTCACCCGCCAGCTGGAATCGATGATGGGTCCGCCGCCCGGCAGACCGGACGTGGATCGCGCAGCGCTGGCGCGCCTGCAGGCATTCGAGATCGACCTGGCGATCCGCGGGATCGACTGCGACGACCGAGTCCGGCCGATCGACGAGGCCGTCCGCTTCGAGCATGAGAGCCGGTTCGTCGACGACCATCGGGCGGCACTCGACGACATCAGGGCGAGAGCCGCCCTGGTGGATGCGGGGCTCGGACTCGAACCCACCGAGTAGCGCGACAGCACCAGACCTGCGCCGGGCGGTCCGTGCCCGTATCGTTCGAGCCATGACTCGGATCCTCGTCACCGGCGGCGCCGGATATGTCGGCTCGGTCTCGACGGCGGCCTTCCGCGCCGCCGGCCACGAGGTCGTCGTCGTCGACGACCTGACGACCGGGCATCGCGCGGCCGTGCCATCGGGCTCGCGGCTGCACGTCGGCACGTATGGCGATGCGGACGCGATGAGCCGCCTCCTGACCGACGAACGCATCGAGGCGATCCTCCACTGTGCCGCGCGCTCGCTGGTCGGGGAGTCGATCGTGGAACCGGCCAAGTACTACCGCGACAACGTCGCGGGCGGCGTGGCACTGCTCGAGGCGGCACGGGCCGCCGGCGTCGTGCGGGTCGTGTTCTCGTCATCGGCCGCGGTCTATGGCACGCCGGACACGACGCCGATCCCCGAGGACGCTCCGCTGCGCCCGATCAATCCGTACGGCGAGACGAAGCGGACGTTCGAGACCGCCCTCTCCTGGTACGGCCGTGCGTACGGGATACGCGGCGTGAGCCTGCGGTACTTCAACGTGGCCGGTGCGACCGAGGCCCTGGGCGAGGACCACGATCCGGAGACCCACCTCATCCCGAACGTGCTCGCGGCCGCCGAAGGCCGCCAGACGCTGACCGTCTTCGGCGACGACTATCCGACGCCCGACGGGACCTGTGTGCGCGACTACATCCACGTGGAGGATCTCGCGGACGCGCATCTGCGGGCGATCGAGGCGACGGAGCCCGGCGACCCGCGGACAGACGCATTCCTCGCCTGCAATCTCGGCGTTGGCGGCGGTTTCTCGATCCGGGAGGTCATCGCGGCCGCCGAACGCGCCGTCGGTCGCGAGATCCCGTACACGATCGGGGCGCGTCGAGAGGGCGACCCGCCCGTGCTCGTCGCATCGGCCGAGCGCGCCGCCGCGGTGCTTGGCTGGCACCCCGCTCACCCATCGCTCGACGCCATGGTCGGTTCCGCGTGGGCCTGGCGGCAGCGCAACCCGGATGGCTACCCCGCCTGAGCCGCGGTCGGGCGGCCGGCCCTGGCCGAGCTGAGCGGCCTGGCCGGGGCCGCCTAGCGCGGTTCGATCGGGGCGTTCGCGGGCGCGAGGCGCTCCGGCGGGACGATCGGCTCGACGTGCGGACCTCCGCCGGGGATCTCGTCGCCTCCGGACCACCGGTCGCTGACCGGCCACACGAGCCACAGCCCGATGAGCATCGTCACCAGCAGGCTGACGATCGCGATCTGGTAGGCCCCGTTGCTGAGCGAGTCGATGAACAGGAACACGATCGCGCCGTAGAGCAGCTGGCCGATGACCTGCGAGCCCTTGCCGACCAGGCCATATAGCCCGAAGAACTCCCCTAGTCGCGCCGGCGGAGACAACCGGATCATGAACACGCGGTCCGCCACCTGGACGCCGCCGAGGCCACTCCCCAGGATCGCGCCGGCGACCACGAAGATCGCGATCCCCGGCGTCGTGCCACTCAGTCCGAGCGACGCGACGCCGAGGACCAACCCCACCACCCAGGACACGAGGACCGCGACGAGCGTTCGCTTCGGCCCGAACCGGTCGACGAGGAAGCCCCACCCGAAGCTCGCCCCGATGGCCACGACCGTCAGCACGACCGAGGTGATCAGCCACTGCCCCTGGGTCAGGCCGACGGCTCGCACCGCCACCACGCTCATCACGACGATCAGCGTGTTGACCGCATCGCTGTAGAAGAACCGTCCGAGCAGGAACCGCAGCAGCCCGGGCACGGTCCGGGCGTGGTCGATCGTGAGGCGGATCTGCGCCAGCGACGACCTGAAGTCGCGCACCCGCACCCGGGTGGCCGTCGAGCCGGCCGGGTCGCGCACGATCAGGAACATCGGCACTGCGAAGACCGCGAACAGCACCCCTGCGATGAGGAAGATCGGATCCGGGCTCTCGGTGATCCCGAGGAGGATGAGCGTGACCGCCGCGAAGATCGTCCCCATGTAGCCCACCCCGACGCCGATCCCCGACAGCTTGCCGCGCGTCTCGGGGTGACTGACGGACGAAAGCGTCGCGTCGTAGTAGATGAGCGCGGCCTGGTAGGCGAAGTTCGCAACCGTGAAGAGGGCCGCCCCGACGAGCGCCGGCGAGGGCCCGATGAGCACGGTCGGGGCGATCGTCAGGACCGTGAAGAAGAGCAGGAACGGTAGGCGTCGGCCACCCCGGTCGCTCAGCGCACCCAGGAGCGGCGAGACCAGGGCGTTGAGACCCACGCTGATGGCGATCGCCAGGCCCTGGACCAGTTGGCCCAGGCCCTGCCCGAACCGACTGTCGTCCGTGAGCCACAGGCCGATGGCCGTCGACACGACCGCGTAGCTGAAGATCGTGTTCGCGAAGTCGTACAGGGACCACGCGACGGGAACGATCGTCCGTCCGCTTGGGGTGAGGCCCGCCAGCCCTCCCGAGCGCACCGTGCGCGGCGCGTCGCCGTCGGGCTGGGCACCGCGATTCGTGGCGTCGCTCGTCACGACTCGATGATAGTCGGGGCGTTTCGCCCGAATCGTCAGCGCATGTCGAGGCAGATCCTCAACGTCGGCGGACGAACGAGCGGTACGATGTCCGGCATGAGCACGCTGACCATGGTCCGCGACCTGCGGCCGCAGTCATTCGGTTCGAGCGCTCCCGGCCGGGTACCCAACCCGATCGTCGAACCGCTGTGGACCGGCGTCCGCGTGCTGGCGGCGTTGGACCGCTCAGGCGCCACGGGCGACGCGGCAACGGTCATCGCGGATGAGACCGGTGTTCCAGTCGTGGACCAGTGGGACATCGAGGCCGCGCTGGCCAAGGCGGCCATGGCCGAGACGTTGATCGTCGACGGGTACCTCACCAAGCAGGTGGCACACGACGGCAGCGGCACCTATACGGGTGTCGAGGCGCAGATCCCGACAGGCACGCTGCTCGTCCAGTCGATGGTCGGCGTCCGTCGAAACCGCGCCGCCGAGCGGACCGAACAGGTCGAACGGGAGCGCGAGGCCAAGGCCATCGCCGCGACCGATGTCGTGGCGCTCGTGGCGACCGACATCCTCTGGCTCGACGACGAGCCGCTGTTCGACGTGCCCCTGCTCGAGCGCAAGCGCCTGCTGGAGTCGGCGCTCGACGAGACCGACATGATCCGTCGCGGGCAGTACGTCCGACCGCCGATCGAGACCTGGGTCGGTTCGTGGCGCGCCCTCGGATTCTCCGGCGTCACCTTCAAGGCCGCGAACGGGCGGTACCACCCGGGCACCACGGCCGAGGACTGGGCGACCGCGCCGATGCCCCGCCGCTGACGGCACGCGCGGCACGCGCGGGACCGGGATGGTACGGTGGGCTCGTGCCCCAAACAGCCCTGACGCCGGCGATCCGCGATGTGATCGGTCGGCTCGGCCGGGCCGACATCATGGTCGGCATCCCGAGCTTCAAGAACGCGGCGACCATCGGTTACGTGGTGCGTGCCGCGCAGGCCGGCCTCGTCCAGTACTTCCCGGACCTGCATCCCGTGGTGGTCAACTCGGACGCCGGCTCGCCCGACGGCACCGGACGGGTCGTCGTCGAGACCGAGCCGCCCGACTACGTGGAGCAGATCCTCCTCGTCCGGCCGAACCACAAGCTCGAGCGGGTGAGCCTGACCTATCCGGAGATCGACGGCGTCGGTGGCAAGGGGGCCGCCCTTCGCACGATCTTCGAGATCGCCGCTGCGCTCGACGTGCAGGCCCTGGTCGTCGTCGACAGCGACCTCCGGTCGATCGTGCCCGAGTGGATCGAGCTGCTGGCCGGCCCGATCCTCAAGGGCGGCTACGACTTCGTCGCGCCCCTGTACGCGCGGTACAAGTACGACGGCACGATCACCAACACCGTGACCTACCCGCTCACCCGAGCCCTGTACGGCCATCGTATCCGCCAGCCGATCGGCGGCGACTTCGGGGTGTCGGGGGACCTGGTCCGACACTATCTCGAGCTCGACGACTGGACGCCCGAGATCAGCAGGTTCGGCATCGACATCTGGATGACGACCTCCGCCCTGACCGGCGGCTTCGCCGTCTGCCAGACCCGCCTGGGCGCGAAGATCCACGACCCGAAGGACCCGGGTTCCGACCTCGGACCGATGTTCCGGCAGGTCGTCGGGACGATCCTCCGATTGGCCGACCGATACGCCGACCACTGGCTGCCCATCACCGGCAGCCACGACGTTCCGGCCTACGGGTTCGAGCGCATCATCGAGCCGCCGCCGCTCGAGGTGAACACGCTCCGCCTGCTCTCTGAATTCCATGCCGGCTCACTGACCCTCGCCGACACGTGGCGAACGATGCTGGCCCCGGCGACCGCGGCGACCGTCCTCGAGCTGGCGGCCGAGGCCGGCACCCTGGCCGACGCGGCGCGGACGAAACTCGGCATCGGCGGGGATGTGGCATCGACCTCGGCCAGCACGCTCGAGATGGCCGAGGCGACCAGCTCGTTCCACTTCCCCGACGACCTGTGGGCCCGCGTCGTCTACGACCTGGTCGTGACCGCACGCGACGTGATCTCGCCGGTCTCGAAGGGCCCGACGCTCGAGACCCTGGTCGCGGCCCTGGTGCCGATCTACTTCGGGCGGGTCGGCAGCTTCGTCATCGAGAACCGGCACATCCCGACCGATGCCGCCGAGGAACGCGTCGAGCGACAGGCCCGGGAATTCGAGCTCCTGAAGCCGTACCTCGTCGACCGGTGGGAGGCCGCCGCGACATGACGGACAGCCGATGACCAGCCGACCACCGCTGCCCGTGCGCATCCTCATCCCGGTCGCCAATCCGATGACGGCCGAGGAGCTGATCCGACTCGGTGCGGCGATGCTCGACCGCAAGCACGGAGAGATCTCGGCGCTCGGCATCGTCGAGGTCCCCGAAGGGATGCCCCTCTCGGAGGGCGCGACGCGCGCCCGCCATGCCCGGCGGCTGCTGCAGCGCGTGCTGGACTATGCGCCCGACGGCACGACGATCCACCCGATCGTGCGCATCGGGCGGCACGCGGCGGAGGGCATCGTCGAGGCGGCTGCCGAACAGGAATCGGACCTCATCATCTTCGGCTGGGGCGGCCGCACGGCGACCGGACGCGATGGCAACGGGACGTCGGTGTTCTCGCCGACCATCGATGAGGTCGTGCGCGACGCACCGTGCGACATCGCCGTCGTCAAGCAGCGCGGGGCCAAGGAGCTCGGGCGTATCCTCGTGCCGGTCCGCGGCGGCCCCCACGCGGAACTCGCGATCCGGTACGCCGACGCCATCGCCCGCTACCACGAGGCCACTGTGGTGGTCCTCCACCTCGTCCCGCCCGGCATCACGCTGGCCGTACGGGCCCAGGCCGAACGGGCGCTCGCGTCGTTCGTGAAGCAACACCTCCACGGCCGCGGCGAGGCCCTCCTGCGCGAGGCGCCCAACGTCCGCAACGCGATCCTGCGCGAGGCCGAGAAGGCGGACCTGGTGGTCATGGGCGCGTCTGCCACGCCGGGCGGGTCGGACGGGGAGAGCCACCTGTTCGGGGCGTTGCCCGAGGCCGTCGCCGCGCGCGCCAAGCCATCGGTGGTCGTGGTCCGCACGCGCGAGACCATCGCCCGCAACACGTTCGACCAGCTGGCCGCGCGGGCCGAGACCCTGGCCGCGGCCGACCGGGCCGCCGAGGAGGCGCGGGCCGTCCCGGTCCGCGTCGAGCGCTGGTTCGGGGAGTCGAACTTCCACCACGCCGAGTTCTCGGACCTGCGCCGCCTCGTCACGCTCAAGGAGAAACAGAAACTCACGATCAGCCTGGTCCTGCCCACGCTCGATGAGGAAGAGACGATCGGCCCGATCGTGCGCCGGGCGATGCGCGAGATGGTCGGCCGGGTGCCGTTGCTCGACGAGATCCTGGTCATCGACTCCGTGTCCACCGATCGCACCCGCGAGATCGCCGAGTCGGAAGGCGCGCGGGTCGTCCAGCATCCCGACGTGCTCACTCGCTACGGCTCGTTCAAGGGCAAGGGCGAGGCGCTCTGGAAGTCCCTCTACGAGACCACCGGCGACATCGTGATCTGGGCCGACACGGACGTGCGGAACTGGCATCCGCGGATGGTCTACGGGACGCTCGGCCCGCTCCTCCACGAACCGCGCCTGCAATACGTCAAGGGCTACTACCAGCGCCCGATCGTCGAGGGCGGGGTCCTCACCGAGGGTGGTGGTGGGCGCGTGACCGAACTCGTGGCGCGGCCCCTGATCAACCTGTTCTACCCGGAACTGTCGGGCATGATCCAGCCACTCGCCGGGGAGTACGCGGGGCGCCGGTCGCTGCTCGAGACCATCCCGTTCTTCACCGGCTATGCCGTGGAGATCGGGCACCTCATCGATGCCGCCGAACGGGTCGGCATCGAAGGCCTTGGGCAGGTGGACCTCGAACGGCGCGTCCATCGCAACCAGGAGCTCGAAGGGCTGTCACGGATGTCGTTCGTGATCCTCCAGGCGGTCATGAAACGGATCGAGGAACGACGCAAGGCCCGGCTGTTCGCGGAGATGGGCTCGACCATGAAGCTGCCCCGGTCCGGCCGCGGCCGCCTCTCGCTCGAGGTCATCGAGCTCGCCGATCAGGAACGTCCCCCGATGATCCGGATCCCGGAGTATCTCGAACGGCGTCGCGCCGCAGGGACCGCGGCGATCGTCGAGCCATCCGTACGCTAGTTGCAGCGGCGGCCATGATCGAGCGCCTCGACCTCGCCGGGTACAGCGCCTCGATCCCGGTCCTTGCCGAGTTGGTCATCGATGCCGTCGAGGGCGGCGCCGGCGTCAACTTCATGGCCGGCGTGACCGCCGACGAAGCGGCCCGGTGGTGGCGCGACCGCGGCCCGATGGTGGCCGACGGCACGATCACGGCGTTCGTCGCTCGCGACCAAGGGGGCCGGATCGTCGGCTCGACGATCCTCATCCGTTCGCGCAACCCCAATTCGATGCACCGGGCGGAGATCGGCAAGGTCCTCGTCCGCCAGGACGCTCGGCGGCGGGGTATCGGCCGGGCCCTGATGGAGGCTGCCGAGGCCGAAGCGCGCGCAGATGGCCGGTGGCTGCTCATCCTCGACACGGTGACCGGCAGCGCCGCCGACGCGCTGTACCGGAGCATGGGCTGGCATGAGCTGGGCACGATGCCCGACCACAGCCGGCTCCCGGACGGCGAGCTCGCCCCGACGACCTACTTCTGGAAGGACCTTCGATGACGTCCGGCGCAAGGTCGCGGACGATCCTCATCGCCCCCGACTCGTTCAAGGGATCGCTCACATCCGTCGAGGTCGCGCGGGCGATCGCCGACGGCTGGTCCCGCGCTCGCCCCGACGACGAGATCGTCCTCTCCCCGCTCGCCGATGGCGGCGAGGGCACGTTGGAGGCCGTGGCGGCAGCCGGGGACTGGACCTGGCAGACCGCGACCGCCCGCGATCCGCTCGGACGTGCGATCGCGGCGCGCTGGCTGCGCTCGAACGACGGGTCGCGCGCCGTGATCGAGATGGCCGAGGCCTCGGGCCTCTCGCGACTCCAGGCGGACGAGCGCGACCCGATCGGGGCCTCGACCGCCGGTACCGGGGACCTGATCCGGGCGGCATTGGACGCGGGCGTCAGCTCGATCGTGATGGGCATCGGTGGCAGCGCCACGACCGATGGCGGCCGCGGGATGCTCGACGCGCTCGACGGTGCGGATGGACTGGCTGGGACCGACCTGCAGGTGGCGTGTGATGTTTCGAACCCGCTCCTCGGCGCGTCCGGAGCGGCGGCGACATACGGGCCCCAGAAGGGCGCGACGCCCGACGACGTCGCGACGCTCGATGATCGCCTCGCGAGGTGGGCCGACGAACTGGACGCCCGAACGGGCCGCCACGAACGCGACACGCCGGGCGCTGGTGCGGCGGGCGGGCTCGGGTATGCCTTCCTGACGACGCAGGATCGGTTCCGATCGTTCGCGCTGCGCCCCGGGGTCGAGTTGGTCATGGACGCGACCGGTTTCGCCGACAAGCTCGCGCGCGCCGACCTCGTCATCACCGGGGAGGGCCGGATCGACGCGCAGACCGCCTTCGGCAAGACGGCGCTGGGCGTGGCCCGACGGGCCCATGAGGCGGGCGTGCCATGCATCGCGGTCGGTGGCGGCGTCGAGCCCGAAGGCATCGACGCCCTCGCGGCGGTCGGCGCGGTCGCGGTCCCGGTGACCGAACGGCCGCAGACCGTCGAGGACGCCATGGCCGCCGGGACCGCACCGCTCGAACGATGCGGCGAGCGCCTGGCCCGGCTGATCGACATCGGCGCAGCGGGCATCGACGCATGATTCCCGGTGCGCCGCGATCCGACCCCAAGCCACGTCCGAAGAAGCCCAGGAAGCGCCGGTTCTCCGATCCCGCTCGCACGTACGCGAAGCGACTCGAGAGATACCGACCCGGCCTCGTCCCGTACGTCCTGGAAGGGCTCGCGAGCATCTACGGTCGGGAGGTCTGGGAGCGGCGCCTCGATCCGACGAGCGAGCTGATCCTCACGATCCTCACCCAGAACACCGCCGACACGAACGCCGAGGTGGCCTTCGAGCGCCTGCGCGAGGCCTATCCCTCCGGCCTGCCGACCGAGGTTCACAAGCCCGGCATCGGCTGGGGCGGCGTCGGGCTCAGCGAGGGAGCGCCGCCGGACTGGGCCGCGGTCGAGTACGCGCCACTCCCCGAGCTGGTCGAGGTCATCCGGCCGGGCGGCCTCGCCAACCAGAAGTCGCCTCGGATCCAGGCCACGCTGCGGTTCATCCGGGAGGATCGCGGGGACTACTCGCTCGAGTTCCTGGGCGACATGACGGCCATCGACGCGCGCGACTGGCTGACCCGGATCGACGGGATCGGCAAGAAGACCGCGTCGGTCCTGCTCCTCTTCTGCTTCGGCCTCCCCCTGATGCCGGTCGACCGGCACGTGGAGCGGGTGTCCAAGCGGATCGGTCTCATCCCGGCCAAGGTGACGGCCGATGCGGCGCACGACCTGTACCTCGCGGTGCTTCAGCCAGACGAGATGTACGAGGCGCACGTCAACCTCATCCATCACGGTCGAGTCATCTGCCACGCCCGCCGGCCGGATTGCGCGATCTGCCCGGTCATGGCGCGCTGCCGATTCGTCGATCCTAAGGCGATCTGAGGGTGCGGTCCGGCACGGTCCAGTGGAGGACCGTGTCGAGGGGTGCGGTGCACATCGCCAACGGTTTCCCCCGGGCCCGTACGAATGCAATCTGGCACGCAAGGTGCTGGTGCGGTACTCGTTGGACACATGTCGAGAACGTCGGGGATCTCGTTCAGTCGACGGCAGCCCACTCACGCCTCCGGACGGGCGGCTGAGGGCGCCGGAAACGCCCGCCGATCCAGGCGATCGGGGCGCGGTCAGACGCTGGTCGAATTCACCCTCGTCTTTCCGTTCTTCCTCATCCTGCTGTTCTCCGTCATCGAATTCGCCTTCGCGCTGAACGCCCTGTTGTCGGTCGACTTCGCCACACGCGAAGCGGCCCTTGCCGCCGCCGAGGCCGGCACCGAGACCAACGCCGACTGCTCCATCCTGCGGGCCATCGAACGCAGCGTGGAACCGCCCGCCGACGATCGCCGATTGACCCAGATCACGATCTTCAAGTCGAATGTGAACGGCCAGCCGTTGGGCCCGGACATGGTCTACACACGCGGCGGCAGCCTGGATTGCCCGCTGGCCGATGGGACGCCGGCCACGTTGCCCTACACCTATGCGTCCGGGTCGTACACGCCCGACACGCGCTGCAACACCCTCGCCGGCTGCGGGGTCGGCTCGCCCAGCGTCGACACGATCGGCGTCGAGGCGACGTACGACTACCGCTGGCATACGCCGCTGCCCAACCTGTGGCCCCAAGCCGGCCCGGGCTACGTCATGACGAACGGCAACGCCATGCGCATGGAGCCGGTCCAGTGACGCCCCGGCAGATGCTGCGACAGCGAACCCGCGATCGAGGGCGAGGCCAGAGCCTGGTCGAGTACGCGATGACGGTCCCGGTCTTCCTGCTGATCCTCCTGGGGATGCTCGAGTTCGGCTTTGCCTTCTCCCATCACCTGACGATGGAGTACTCGACGCGCGAAGGCGCGCGGACCGGCGCGTCGCTCGCGAACGGATCGGACCAGATCGACTGCAACCTCGTCGACGACCACGTCATGGCCGCGGTCCAGCGCGTGCTGACCGGCGCTGGCTCGCAGGTCGCCATGGCGAGGATCGGCGAAATCCGCATCTACAAGTCCGACAGCGACGGCCGGGAACTCGGCCCGGTCAACATCTGGGTTCCCGGAAGCGGGCCCGTCGTCGAGGGCGCGGCGTTGAAGTTCCAGCTGATGTCATCGGGCTGGGGGGCCTGTGGCCGCAAGAACACGACCGTCAGCACCTCCGATCGGGTCGACTCGATCGGTGTCTCGATCACGTACGACTACGACTTCGTCACCCCGCTCGGCAGCCTCATGGGCATCGCCGGCAATGCGCAACTGCACATGACCGATCGCACGGTCATGTCCCTGAATCCCGACTGACAACGGGGACCGACCGAATGCACGCCCGACCGACGCACGACGCCCCTTCGAGGACCGACATGACCGGAATGCCCGCCCCGACGAACGCCGCCGCCGACCCGCGATCCGGCAGCCGCGGCCAGGTCATCGTCATCTTCGCCGGTGCGTTGCTCCTGCTCATGATGATGACGGCCCTCGTCGTCGACGTGTCCTGGTACTGGGTCAACTCCCTCCGCGTCCAGCGAGCGGCCGATGCGGCCGCCCTGGCCGGCGCCGTCATGCTCCCGAACCAGGCGTCCGATGCCTACACCCTCGCCTATGAGGAGGCCGAGAAGAACGGCTATCCGGTCGGCGGTGGGGTCATCGTCACGCCCCTCCAGGATCCCGACAACGATCGGCGCCTGAACGTGACCATCCACGCTCCGATCGGTACGTTCTTCATGCGCGTCATCGGAATCGACTCGATCGGGGTCACGCGGACGTCCAAGGCCGAATTCACGCTGCCCGTCCCCATGGGCAGCCCGCAGAACTACTACGGCGTCGGGTTCTACGAGGGCCGGGTCTCGACGACGACCCTGGTCCCCGGCAACACCGACTGGCAGAACCCCGCGCTTTCGGTGGCTGGCGGCCAGTGGATCAACCCGAACAACGCGTTCTCCGACAACAACCAGTACGCCACCGAGACCACCGACAACGAGTTCCAGCAGTGGACCACCTTCGATCTCCAGCCTCTCATCCCGAACAACGGCACGCTGGTCATCGATGGACTCGAGGTGCGCCTGACCGACGTCAGCCTCACCAACGGCGACGATACGAACTGCCGGCTGGTCGTGGAGACGTCCTGGAACGGCGGCACGACCTGGTCGTCGAACGTCCTGACGGATCCACTGTCGGCTCTCGTCAACGATGATCGGACCGTCGGCTCCAATGCCAGCACGGCGATGTGGGGCGCGCACACCTGGGTTCGCGCGGACTTCTCGAATGGCAACTTCCGGACCCGGCTGCGATGGCGCGACGGGATCGCCAACTGCCCTGCCAGTCTCGGCGTCCAGCTCGATCGGATCGAGGTCCGCGTCCAGTACCACACCTCGACCACGACCTGGGTCACCCAGACCCTGAACGTCCCGGATCCGAGTGGTGGCACGCTCGCTTCGCAGGGCTTCTGGGGCGCGATCTTCACCTCGGGCGGCTGGCGCGAGAACGGCGACCGCTACGCCCCGTCGTTCATCGGGAACGGGACCGGCGCTCCGTCGGGGAGCGCCAGCCCCACCTACGACCCGAATGGCTACGACTACCTCATCGAGGTCGGGGGCACCGGCGAGATCCGGTTGTTCGATCCACTCTTCTGCGCGACCGGCGACAACGGCCATGGCGGCTCCTTCGGGGCCGGCGACCACTGGACCAGCCCCACCGGCAACAGCCACCAGGCGACCTTCACGGGTGGCCCCGTGGGCGTCACCTACACCCTGTATGACACGAAGGGCACGCTCGCCAACCCGAACGACGACGGCGCTCCGCATATCGCGCCGCTCGTGTACGACCCGGGCACGAAGACCCTGGGCGACTTCAGCGGCGCGTTCGGAACGCCGGCGAATGACCTGGACCCAGACCGCCTGGACTGCTCGACCCATCCGGCCCACAACCAGTGGGTCCAGCTCGCGAGCGGGCTCACCGCCGGGTTCTACAGGCTGAACGTCAATACGAGCCTGGACCCAAGCAACCTGTCGACGGGCGCCGAGAACCTCTTCTCCATCTGGGTCAGCGCCAGCAGCGGGAACGCCCGCGTCTATGGCAGCGGCCGCATGTGTGCCTACACGAACCTCGACGCCGGCAACCAGACCTTCTACTTCGCCCAGATCGAGGATGTCCACGCCGGCAAGACACTGGAGATCCAACTGTTCGATCCGGGCGAGTCGTCGGGCAACGCGTTCCTGCGCTTCCTCAACCCGGACGGCAACAGCTACAACTACGCCACATTCGACTGGGTCTCGGACGATGGTCGCTCCGGCAACAACGTCACCTCGCTGCAGACGGCGATCAGCGGCGCCGCCCAGTTCAACAACCGACTCGTGACCATCAGCATCGACCTGCCCAACACCTATGGATCGATCGGCCTGGATCCGCCGGGCGACATCACGACCGAGGACGGCTGGTGGCGGATCGAATACAACATCAACGCCGCCAACGACACCACGACCTGGCAGGTGACGATCCGGGGCAACCCCGTCCACCTCGTCCTGCCCTAACTTCGCACCGACCCGGGGGCGCGCCCGGTCGAGGCTCGGCGTTCCGACGTCCGACTCCGACCGGGCGCCACCGTGTCCGGGCCCACGAGGCCGACGTTCGCCCGTGGTGCGCGGCGCCAACGAAATCGGGCGGAGGTGCGGACTTGTAAGGTCCCCAGCAAGGTACCGCGCGGTACTTTTGCCGTCCTGTCGAACCAGTACTTTCGTCAGCTCCAACAACCGTTCGAGCGAGAGACCGATCGACAGGATCAAGGGGGAACCTTGTCCAGATGATTCGGAACGAACGCTCCAGACGACCGTCTGCCAATCGATCGAGAGCCGGCGCCAGGCGCCGCGTCGGGCAGGTCAATCCCTGGTCGAGTTCGCCGTCGTCCTCCCGATCTTCCTTCTTATTCTCTGCGCGATCCTCGATTTCGGCGTGCTCCTGTACTCGCGAATGACCGTTATCAACGCCGCGCGCGAAGGCGCAAGGGCGGTCACCCTCATGGCGGGCGAGCCCCCGGGGGTCATTGCGGATCGGGCTGGTGATCGGGCGAGTGCCGCTGCCGGCGGCCTCAATGTCGCCACGGTTACCACCTGTGGCGCGTGCAACCCGGGTGACTTCGTGACCGTCACCGTCCAATTTGACCATCACGTGTTCTTTCCGCTGCTCTTCGGCAACTCGATCCCGATGAGTTCGACCGTCCAGATGGTGCTCGAAGAGACCGGGACGGGAGGCTCGTGATGCAGCCTGGCGCCCGCCGCGTACGGCAAGGTCCGCGCAAGGAACGCGGCCAGATCCTCGTCCTGTTCACGATCGTCCTCGTGGTCATCCTGGCCATCACCGCACTCGTCGTCGATCTCGGTGTCTGCTCCGCAACAACCGACAGAGCCTGGCGAACGCCATGGACGCCGGGGCGCTGGCCGGCGGGACGATGATGCCCGTCGACGGTTCGCCGGGTCGACCCGTTGGCGCCCCGACGCCGGCTGATGTCGAAGCCCTCGTCACCGCCGCCGTCGCGAGGACCTATCCTGGCCTCCAGACCCCCCAGAACTACACGATCGGCTACAAGTGCATGATCGGGGTCAAGGCCGGCAATCCCGGTGCGTTCGACAGCGGCGACATCGATGCCTTCATCCCGCTCGACTGCGATCCGAGCAGCTCACATGGTTCGGTGCCGAACGTTGGAGACTTCACCGGCGCCGGGCCGACTCGCGAGCATCGACTGCGTTCCAGACCTCGGGGATAAGTGCAATGTCATCGTTCTGACCGGCAACGTCACGACCGCGTACTCCTTCGCGCGCGTCGTGGGCGTCGACCGCGGCAATACCGGCCTGGTGACGTCCGCAGCGTGTCAGGGACTGTGCGGCGAGCTGCCCGATGACTCATTCGACGTCGTGATCGTCATCGACAATTCCTCAAGTATGGGCACGTTGTCGCCTACGAGCGGCACGCCTCCAAAGACTCGGATCGAATGGGCCAAGCAGGCGGCGAATGAGCTCCTGGACTCGCTGGAGGCAGCTCGTGGCACGCATCATGTGGGTGTCGTCAAGTACGCAGGCAACGCGTCGGCCCCCGACGCGGCGGTCGAACTTGCGCCCCTGGGTCCAGACTTCGATACCGTCAGGGCCGCGATCGCTCCGCTCGTCGGGGACGGGGGCAACACGCCCCTTCGACAGGGCATGGCCTTGGGAGCGTCAGTGCTGACAGCTGGCTCGCGCTCTGGCGTGACCCCAGTGCTCATCATCCTCTCGGATGGCCGCCCCGTCCCGGACAATACGTCCGCTACGGGCGGGCGACCGACGGCGGCCGAGGTCAGCGCATTCCAGAACGCGGCGGGACAGGTCTATTCGATCGCCATCGGTGCGGGCGGGACCGGCTCGACCTTTCCGGACGTCCCGCTCATGCGTTCGCTGTCGAAGCCCAACGACGACTCACACTTCTACCAGGTCATCAACGCCTCGTCATTGCCGGACGTCTTCGGGCAGATCGCGGTGGAGCTCCTCAATCCGCACTCTCATCTGATCCAGGTGTATCCGGCGCCGATCGTCACGGCTGTCGGTGTGGGCTCGACCGTCACGATCACCGGCAAGTACTTCACCGGTGCGGAGCGCGTGACGTTCGGTGGTGCGTCTGCCTCGTTCACCATCAACAGCGATACGTCTATCACCGCGACCGCACCAAATGGACCGTCGGGCGATACCGTCCACGTTCGCGTCACGACGCAAGGAGGGAGCTCGCCCGCGGTGAACGCGGACCGCTACACCTTCCCGTGATCACGACCGGCCAGTTCGGCCGGGTGGCGCTCACACACCGTATTTGCACACAGCATGCTCCCAGCGACCAGGAGAACGCCTGACCGGTTTATGTTTCCTGTCGCGCGCGGGTACGGTGCATTACGGGTCAGCCGCATCTAGCCTCGACCAACCCGTGGGTCTGGCCCACCACCGACTAGTGAGCCGCGGTTGGGCGCACAGCGTGATGCGCCGACGCACCGTCATTCTCGGGGTGGGACCTATGCATCACTGGATATCTGCGGACGGCCGGCTAGTGTAGCGAGCACTACCTCACCGCAGGAGCGGGACCACGTGACCGACGTCGAGAAACGCGTTCGCAGCCTGGGGCCGCTGAAGCTCGGCATCGTCGCGCTCGCGATCGTCGCCCTGATCGTCCCGGTCGTGGCCGTGATGGCCGCTTCCCCGGAGCCCTCCGACCAACGCCGCGGCCACCGTGGCGCCGGCCAGCCTGGCGCCGGCCGCCTCGCCGAAGGCGTCCGACTCGAACGGGCTCAAGCGCGACGACGACTCGACGCCAGACGACGACGACGGCGACCGACGGGAGCCTCAAGGGCTTCGGACGCGGCGGCGTGACGATCACGGCCATCGATGGCGCGAAGGTGTCGCTCAAGACGCAGGACGGTTGGACCCGGACGATCGCCGTCACGGCCACCACGACCATCACCAAGGGCGGCCACGCCATCACGATCGGTGACCTCGAGGTCGGCGACAGCATCGTCTTCCGGCAGAAGCGCAACGACGACGGGACCTACAGCATCCTGGCCATCGTGGTGCCGACCCCGAAGGCGGCCGGCGAGGTGACCGCCGTGACGGCGACCGGCGTGACGATCAAGGGTCGGGGCGACCAGACGCGGACGATCACGCTGAACGGTTCGACGACCTACGAGCTCGGCAAGGCCAAGGGCGCCAAGTCCGACCTCAAGGTCGGATCCCGCATCGTCGCAGAGGGCACCGTCAGCGGCGAGACCTTCACGGCCCTCACCGTGCACATCGCGCTCTCGTCGGCCTCGGGCGAGGTGACCGCCAAGTCCGCGGATTCGATCACGCTCAAGCGCCGCGACGGCACGACCACGGTCGTGCACCTCTCCACGGCCACCCAGTTCAAGGTCCGGGGCAAGGACGCCGCGACTTTGGCCGACATCGCGGTCGGCGACCGGGTCGAGGCCAAGGGCACAAAGCGAGCCGATGGCTCGTTGGACGCGCTCAACGTCCACGGCCGGGCGCCCCGCGTCAAGGACTCGAACAAGGCCCCCGCCGCCTCGACGACGCCTGGCTGACCGCCCGACCCGAGCGCGCGACTACAATCGAGCTCATGGCCTGGAACCCTTCCGCCGACCCGTTCGCCACGGACGCCCTCGCGACCACCGGCCGGCGAGAGGAGATCGAACTCGTCGGTACGCACCTGCGGGTCATCGGGATGATCGCCCTGGGCAGGTTCGGGCGCTTGTCCGATCTCATCAACGCCTCGAGTGGGTACGTGCGTGTCCGGAACGCGCGACTGCTGCTGCGCAACGGCGATCCGACCAACCTCGTCCTGCCCGAGATGATGATCGACAAGGACGAGATCTCGTTCATCGCCCAACGGAATCCGGAGACCCCTGGCCAGGCCTGGGGTATCGCCGGGGCCGGCGCCGCCACCGACTTCGGCGGCGATCCGGAACTCGATCGCGCCCCTCGCCAGTTCGTCATGTTCACGCCGGGCCACACCGTTACGGGCTTCGTCCACGTCTACGGTGAGACCGATCTCGCCGGCTTCGTCGAGTCGTCCGACCTGCGGTTCGTGTCCGTCGTCGATGTCACGACCCGATCGCTCGCGGATCGCCGGGTCATCAGCCACTACAAGTTCGTGCTGATCAACCGCACCCAGATGATCGCGGCCTCCGAGGTCGGCCGGAAGGGCGACGTCTCACCCGAGGACGTCCCCGAGCTGTAGGCCCATCGGGTCGGCCTCGAGCCGCCGGGTCGCTGCTATCCTCCACGCATGCTCAGCGGCGGATCGTCGGGTGGCTATGGCGCAGCGGCGCCGCGCATCCTCATCGTCGATGACGACCCCGACCTGCTGGTCCTGCTCGCCGACCAACTTCGCGCCGACGGGTACGAGATCACCACGGCCCGGGACGGCGTCGAGGCCTCGCGCCGACTCGAGACGGCCTGGCCGGACCTCCTGATCATCGACATGATGATGCCGCGTCGCGACGGCCTGTCGCTGGCTCGCGAGATCAAGGCGATCGCCGACCTGCCGATCATCGTCCTCTCGGCGATCGATGCTGCCGACTCGAAGGCGGACCTGCTCGACGAGGTGGCCGAGGACTACGTCACCAAGCCCTACCACTACCCTGAGTTGCGAGCCAGGATCAACCGGGTCCTGCGCCGCCTCGGCGACAAGGTCCCGCGCCGGAGCCTCATCATGGGCCCGGGCCTGACCCTGGACCTCCACCGGCGCGAGGCGACCGTCGCTGGCAATGTGGTCAAGCTGACCCCCACCGAATCCCGGCTGCTCTACGCGCTGGCCGCGAACCTGGGCAAGGTGGTCTCGACCGACACCCTGCTGGTGCGCGGCTGGGCCGAGACCGAGGATGCCGACCCCTCATACGTGTGGGTGACGATGCGACGGCTGCGGCAGAAGCTCGAGGAGGATCCCAACCGGCCGATCCACCTGCTGACCGTGCGCGGCGTCGGTTACCGGCTCGTGGCCGCTTCTTCATCGAGGCCGGGCAACTCGGTCGCGAGCGGTGGTGGTTGACGACGGTGCTCGACGACGCGGCTGACGAGGCCCTGGGGTCCAGCTCCGCGTCGTCCGCGTCGGAGCGCGCGGACGGTTCGCGGTTCGGGTTTCGCACCCGCCTCACGATCGCCCTGATCGCCGCCGCGATCCTGCCGCTCGCCGGGTTTGGTGTCCTGCTCCTCCTCATCGGCCGGGGCGGCGGTCGACCGGCCGACCCGAACGTCGGCCTGCTGCTCCTGTTCTCGCTCGCGATCGTCTTTACGCTGGCGATCATCACGTCGTACCTGCTGGTGGCCGATCTGATGGCCCCGCTCCGGTCGATCGCGGCCGCGGTCGATCGGGTGTCAGCCGGCGACCTCTCGACCCCGATCCGGGTGGCCGGCGACGACGAGCTCGCGCAACTCGCCGAGAGCCACAATCGCCTCGCGTCGGACCTCGAGCGGCGGAACCGTGAGCTGGGCCGGATCCTCGCCGCGATCGAAGCGGTCTCGCCACGCGACGGCGTCGACTTCCTGGCCACGCGCGCGGCGGACGACGCCATGGTCGCGTTCGGGATGATCGACGCCGCGATCTATCTCGGCGACCCATCGGCCATCCCGATCCAGGACACCGTCCCGGGTGAATCCCGGCCGCTGCGATCGATCCTGCGCGCGGGCAGCGACGTCCTCGGCGTGCTGTTCGGCCGGCTGCCCGCCACCCGCCGCTGGGAACGAGCCGACCAGGACCTGCTGGACCTGTTCGCCCACCATGTCGCCATCGCCGTGCGAAACGCCCAGCTGTTCGCGCAGGTCGAGGCGCAGAACGCCCAATTGCTCGAGCTCGACGCCGCGAAGGACGAGTTCCTGCGCGGTGTCAGCCACAACCTCCAGACGCCGCTGACCAGCATCCGGGCGCATGCCGATCAGCTGGGGAGCGATCGCCCCGACCGACGCCTGGGGATCATCACGCGAGCAGTCGGAGCGACTGTCGCGGATGGTCCGGCAGCTCCTCACCGTCACCCGGCTGGAGTCGGGCGCCTTCCATCCGCGGACCGAGGTCGTCGCGCTGGGATCGAGAATCCGCAAGGCCTGGGAGGCGCTCGGCGTCGACGACGTCGCGTTCACCATCGACGACCAGACCGAGGGATGGCTGGCGATCGCCGATGCCGACCAGCTCGATCAGGTCCTGTGGGCGCTCCTCGACAACGCGCTCAAGTACGGTGCTCGGCATCCGGTCGACGTCGTCGTGGCCGTCGAATCGGACGGCACCCGCCTGCGGGTCACGATCACCGACGGCGGACCCGGCATCACCGAGGAGGATCGCGATCGCCTCTTCGGTCGGTTCGAACGGGGCAGCCACATGAACGAGCAGGGAAGCGGCCTCGGCTTGTACGTCTCGCGCGCGTTGTGCCGGGCGATGGACGGCGACCTCGTGCTGGAGCCCCCGGTCGACGGACGCGGCGCCGCGTTCAGCATCTACCTGCCGGGCGAACCCGCCACGGAGGGTTGACCGGCTCCGAAGATCCTGGTGTCGATCGGCGCCCAGAGATCGGCTCGGTGGTCCGTCGCGCGCCCGCCACGGACGTAGCCGAAAAGTCCTGCGCAAGGTGAATCTGGGATAGTACCGATCCCGGACATCGCTGGGATCCTGGCCAGCATCGGGGACCACCATGACCGCGACATATGGACCGTCCAGATCAAGATGAACCAACCCTCCTCGACCGGCGCCGCTTGTCCGCCGGAGGGTCGGCGGCGCATGCGTGGTCAGAGTGTCGTCGAGTTCGTCCTCATCGTCCCTGTCTTCCTGGTCATCCTCGCCGGGGCGGTCGACCTCGGTCGACTGTTCTACGCGTTCGTTGCTGTCGAGAATGCCGCCAAGGAGGGAGCGCTCTTCGGCGCCAGGAGTCCACTCTGCGCGGATGATTCGAATTCCTCGATGCGACGATCCGGGCAATGTCGTTTGGCGCGTCGAGCACGAAGCGACGAACCTCGCTTCCGGGGGCGTCAGCGACCTCATCCCGACGATCTCCTGCCTCTCGTCATCGGACGGGGCGCTACGCGCGCCCCTCAAGACGTGCGTCGACGGCGACACCTACGTCGTGGCGGCGTCGTACGACTTCCATCTCATCACCCCGATCCTCGGCCAGTTGTTCGGAAACGGACTCACCCTCCGATCCGAAGCTCGTGCGACGGTCCTCAACGACGCCTTCGACCCGACCCCAGGCCTGGGTGTGGAGAAGCTCGTGCGATACCCGGACGCCGACTGCTCGAGCCTGAGTCCACCGCAGACGATCCCCTGCTTCGACCGCAGCCCGCGGGTCGACCCGTTGAACGGCAACCTTATCCACCCCGTCTTCCAGTCGGGTGATTCGGTCACCTATCAGATCACGATCCGGAACATCGGGGGAACGAATCTGACTGGTGTGACCCTCGCCGATACAGCGTTCGGCGGCGGGTGGGCGCCGCCAGTGTCCGGTCAATGCCCGGCCAAGCCGACGTCGCTGGCCGTCGGAGCGACCTATGAGTGCAAGTACGCGCGGACGCTGATCGCGACGAAGCCGTCGGACTTCCTGTCGAATACCGTCACCGGCGACTCACAACAGACCGCGCCTGTCCAGGACGTGGCGACCGTCAACGTCCTTGCGGACCCTCCCGAGCTTGCCCTCTCCAAGAACGTGAACGTCTACCTCGAAGGTGGTAGTGGGGCCGGACCGAGCTTCGGCAATGCGACGTCGTGGACGGCGTTTCGGAACCCGCAGGTGCCAACCGTCACGATGTGGTTCCGCATCACGGTCTCGAATACGGGCGGCCTCCCGGCGACCGGACTCACCCTGATCGACACGAGCGGTGCCTTGCCGACGAACAGCGACTGTCCGGCACGGCCGAGTTCGTTGGCCGCTGGGGCGTCGTACACCTGTCGGTACTCACGCCCGTTCAACGCGACCGGGAGCACGACCCAGACAGCCACCGCGAACAGCTCGCAAACAGGAGCCGTCCGATCGGCGACGACCGTCTCGGTCCAGGCGTGCAATTCCCCCACGTTCGTGATCCCGAAATCTTGTCGGTATGAAATACAACGCTGCCCGGACGGCATGGCAGAACGCGGGCTTCACCCCTGCCAACTTCTCGCCGCCCAGCGGGAACAACAACACGACGGTGGGCACGCAGAGCCGGGTCGCTTACGAGTGCCGAGCCGTCAGCACGACCATCACCGTGACCCCATGATCGACCCGACCCCGCGACCGAAGCGACCGTGGACAGGCCAGGCGCTCGTTGAGTTCGCGCTCGTGTTGCCCGTCTTCCTCTTGCTGTTGTTCGGGCTCATCGATGTCGGACGCTACGTCTATACGTGGAATGCGCTCAATCATGCCGCCCGCGAAGGATCCCGGTACGGCTCCGTGGCGGGCTGGGCGGACAGCTGCAACCTGAGCCGAAAGGTCTGCATCGAGCAGACGACCGTGTCACGGCTAGCGGGCGTTCCAACGACCGTCGCGACGGCGACGTGCCAGCGGTATGCAGCCGGCGCGTCCACGCCGACGAACATCACCGTCGGTTCGTGCCGGACGAACGACCTGCTGACCGTCACCACGAAGATCGACGACTTTTCGTTCCTGACGCCTGTGATCGGGCAGATCGTCGGTTCGGTGTCGGTCACCGGCACGAGCCAAGTCACCCTGAACCAATGAACGCTTTCCATTCAACGCAGCGTGGAACCGAAGACCTCGTCATGTCCCTCTCCGGGTCACGGCACCGAGGCAGCACGGACCGCGGTCAGATCCTCGTCGTCTTCGTGATCGGCTTCGTCACGATCGTCCTGCTGCTCGGTCTCGTGATCGATGGCGGCAACGTCTTCGCGCAGCGACGCCAGGGCCAGAACACGGCGGATCTTCAGGCCATGGCGGGGACGAAGGTCATCTCCGATATCTACACGTGGACCGGTCCGGGCATCAAGCCGACTGGCGCCGACGTGTATGACGCGCTCGTGGGTTCTGCGGAGGCCAACTCCTGCGCAAGTGGGACGGGTACGCCGTGCACGTGGGTTGCCACGTATGTCGGTCCGGGATATGTCGATCTCGGGCCGGTGACGAATGTCGCATCGGCTCTGCCGGCGAACACCCTCGGCGTCAAGGTGAACGTCGAGCGCCTGCCGTCGACCTATCTCCTGGGCGTCATCGGCCAGGGTTCATGGAAGGTCGACACCACCGCGACGGCCATCGTGACGGCCGCGCAAGGCGGACCCGCCGGCCAGCTGCTCCCGATCGCGCTGTATGGGAAGGATGCGAGCGGCAAGGACCGGACATTCGAGAAGGGACAGGTCTACGACATCACGAGCGGCAAGAACGCTCCGGGCAGCTTCGGCTACCTGTCGTGGGACGGCTCGAACAGTTCGGGCGCGCTAGCAAAGAGCATCTGCACCCCGAACAATCCATCGTTCACCTTGCCGGTCACGTTCCCGATCGACCCGGGCAAGTCGAACAGCAGCTCCGTGCGCGGCTGCCTCCAGAAGTGGGTGGATAGCGGCGCGACCGTCCTCATCCCGATCTACAGCATCGTGCAGGGGAACGGGAACAAGGCCACCTACACGATCACCGGGCTCGCCGCGATGGTGCTCACCTCGTACGACCAGCCGGCGATCGACGACATCCAGGGCTACTTCGTGGGTGTGTACCCCTACACGTCCGTCCCGGGGGTAGTCACCGGGTCGCCTCCGTCCCCGGAGGATTCGGTCGTCTTCATGGGGCTGGTGAAGTAGCTCGAGCGGGCGATCGGCGGTCAGATCAGGCGGATTCGGTCGTCGAAGCCAAGGCGGCCTTGCCCGCGGGATCGGAGGCCGCGGCCTTGACCGTCCAGATGACTCCGAACGGGTCGCCCGCGAACAAGCCGGCGACGGCGGCACCGATGACCGGACCGACGAGAGCGCTCACGCCAAGGAACTCGGCGAGGATCGCCCCCGCATACCAGCCCGCGTAGAACCAGAGGAACGCCGCGGCGACTCGCTTTCTCATGAAGTCAGGGTGCGCTCGAAGGGCGATCGCCGCCAGTCGCCCATTGGTCCCGCTGGACCGCGCCACGGGTCCTATGAACCACCCCGGTCGTACGTGTCCGGGCGACGGTTCGCGAGGGCCGGGATCTGGCGCCGCACGGCCGCCACCCGGTCGATGTCCAGTTCCGCCCGAACGATCGACACCGCGTCGGGTGCCTGGGCCACGACCGTCCCCCACGGGTCGATGACCATCGAGCGACCGAACGCCGGGTAGCCCGGTGGCCCGCCGATCTGCGAGGGCGCGATGACCCAGGCGCCGTTCTCGATGGCGCGGGCGCGCAGCAGCACCTCCCAATGATCGCGACCGGTCCGTTCGGTGAAGTTCGCGGGCACCGTCAGCACCTCCGCGCCGGCCAGGGCGAGCGTCCGGTACAGCTCCGGAAAGCGGATGTCGTAGCAGATGGAGAGCCCGAACGCGATGCCATCGACGTCGGCGACGACGCATCGGTCGCCCGGGGTCACGCGCGCCGATTCCGCATCGACCGGCCCGGCGTCCACCGCGACATCGAACAGGTGGATCTTGCGATAGGTGGCCGCGATCGTCCCGTCCGGACGGACCAGCACGCTCGTGTTGTATGGCCGTGCCGGATCCGCGGAAGCCTCCGCAAGGCTGCCGACGAGGACCCAGGCGCCATATCGCTGAGCGACGGCCATGAATGGCGCCGTGTGCTCACCGGGGATCGGCCTGGCCGAGGCGCGGTAGCCCTCGTCCGCTCCTCTGTACTGGAGGTATTCCGGCAAGGCGACGAGACGGGCGCCACCGGCGGCCGACTCCGCGGCGAGGTCGGCGGCACGGGCGATGTTCGCGGCCACATCCCCGGTGGCGTCGAGCTGGACGAGCGCGATCGGGAGCTTCACGGGGACATCCTAGTCCCCGGCCCGGTCAGCGGATGCCCGTGTCGTAGCCCAGCTCGACCTGGGTGAGGGCTCCGGCCCGGACGGTGACCGAGACAGGATCGGGGGTTCCCATCAATCCCTCGGCCGCTCGACCCTGGACGACGTAGTCGCCGGCGGGCAGCTCGAAGGCGAACGAGCCGTCCGGCAGCGTCGTCATGGTGCCGACCTCGGCACCGGATGCATCCTGGACCACGACGACCGCGCCGGCGACGGGACGAGGCGCACAGGCCGGGTCGCCGGGCTGTTCGACCGGGCAGACCGGGCCGGCCGTGGCACGCCCCGTGATACCGGTGCCGCCGGCACCGGGTACGGGCAAGGTATCGGTCGGCACCGCATCGCCGTTCTCGGAGAGCAGCGTCACCGTCCCGTCCGGAGCCACTGCGTAGGTCCAGGTGTGCCGCTCGATGCAGCCGGACGGGCAGTCGCCCCATCCGACCTGGATCGTCACGACGAACGCACCGACGCCCGACGCGGGCTTCGCCTCGTACCAGGCTGACTGCCCGATGAGGTCCGGGTTTTGCGGACCGATCCCGGCGAAGCGCGGTTCGACGGCGACGATCGCGGCCATGGCCGCCTCCGGTGTGGTGATCGGGAGGGGCGGGCCGCTCGGTGAGGCTGACGGGATGGACGAGGGCGACGCGGATGGGGCGGCCGCGCCGCTGCAGGCGGCGAGGACGGCCGCGAACACTAGACCGACGATGAGCGTGGAGCGGAAGATCGACATGGCGCAGCGACGATGATGCACCCTTCCGGGTTCCCCAGGGTCGGGCGGCGGTCCATCCAGACATGGACGAATGTCCAGGGTGGGCCCTGTCGACCGACCGTGGAGGATCCATCATGATTCCCGCACGGTAGATCGAGTCACGTACGAGGAAACCAGCATGACCGTCCTGCCACCACGCCGACATCCGCGCACGATCGCGCTGGGCATCGCCGCGATCCTCCTCTTGATCACCGCGCAGCCCGTCCTGGGCGTCACGTGGTCGGCGGAGGCCCAGATCACGGACCTCGACAGCTTTCGTCCGCAAATCGTTCGGACGGGTCCGGCATCGGCGGTCATCGTCTGGCAGCGTGGGCCGCTCCTCCACGCTCGTCGTTCCGTCGACGGCGGCGCGACCTGGTCGTCACGCATCACGCTCGCGACGAATCTTGCCGTCGGCTGGTCCGTGGCGTCGTCGGGCGCTTCGATCGATCTCGTCTGGGTCAGGCAGGCACCAGGTAGTGCCACGCTTCGGCTGTTCTATCGCCGGAGCCAGGACGGCGGCGTGACCTGGCAGGCGCCCAAGGCACTGACCTCCAGCGCGTCCCGGATCGCGGATGCGGCCGTCGCCCGCCACGCCAACGGGCAAGTCAGTGTGGTGTTCACCGGGTACACGACCGGCAAGGTCTACGTCCGGTCCAGCGCCAACGGCGGGACGACATTCGCGGCCAAGAAGCAGGTCGCCACCACGAGCAACGCCGAGCCCGGCCGGATCATCACCTACCGCTCCGATCCGGTGGTCGCGATCGCCGGTGGCATGACGTACGTCGCCTACACCTCCGCTCGCGACACGCTGTCGGTCCGTCGGTCCGCGAACCGCGGGCGGACATGGTCCGCTCCCACGATCATCACCCGCTCCGCGACCGGGTCCGAGCTGGCACTCGTGGCGGCCGGCAGGAAGGCCATCCTGGGCTACACGATCTCCGTCTCGGGCCGGATCAAGGCGGTGTATCGGCGGACCGTGAACCAGGGTGCGTCCTGGGCGATCCGGCGATCGTTCGCGACGCTCGGGACCGGCGAGTTCAGCATGAGCCCGCAGTTCGCCTACAAGAGCGGCATCCTCGGCGTCATCTTCAAGTACGGCAAGCCGGGCGCCTCGCCGATCTGGTACCGCGAGAGCCCGGACCTCGGGGCCTCATGGTCCGCCCGCACCCGGGTCAGCCTCCAGCACGGCGTCATCACGGACACCGAGCCAGGCGGCGTGGCGATCCTCAGCGGCGCCCGACTCGCCGGCTACAACCAGAACCGTCTGGAAGGCGACGACGGGATCTGGGTCCGCCGCGCGACGCCCTAGGCGCCGAACCCGGGAACGCACTCGGTCCGGGCGGTGTAAGAGGGACAGCAAGCAGCTCGTCCCCTGGAGGTCCGCCCCCATGCGCCAGCCCATCGCCCGCCGAATCGGTCTCCTCGCCGCCCCGGCTCTCCTGGCGTTCTGGCTGATCGCCGTCCCGACGGCGATGGCCGGCGATCCCTGCTATCACGGCTTCGAGATGCCGAAGGCCGCGACCGAGGCCACGAACAAGATCAAGCTCGCCGATTGCGCGTTCGGCCCGACGATCGCGCGGGTGCCCGTCGGTTCGACGGTCACGTTCTTCAACGGGCCGAACTTCGCGCACCTCATCACGGGGGCGAACCAGGCGTGGGGCTCGCGCGACGTCGAGGTGCCACCCAACGCAACAGCCTCCTACACGTTCGCCGAGCCGGGTCTCTACCCCTATGCCTGCGCGCTCCATCGCGGGATGACCGGGGCGATCATCGTGGGCGATGGAACGAACGTGCTGGCGGCGGGCACGACGGGCGAGACCTCGTCTGGCGAGGGCACGGCCGGGGCCGCGTCGGATGCGACCACGAACCCGCCGATCGGAACGCCGGCGCTCGTCGCGGCAGGCACGATGGCCGGGATCGTGGTCGGTGCAGGAGCCGTGTGGTTGATGGTTCGGCGCCGGGCGCCCAGCATCGAGCGATTGGTCCAGGCCGACTGACCCAGGACCGTTCAGGCATAGCCGAACGGCTCTTCCGACAGTCGATGGACGAGGGAATCACCCGACACGGACACGCCGATATAGGCGCCGTCCAGTCGCGCCGGAACGGGCACGACGGTCGACACGTGTCGGCTTGGGAGGCTGATCTCGAGGTCGACAGGGCCGTCGACGTCGACATCGAACGCATCGGCCAGGCTGATCTGGGTCAGGGTCGTGACACCATCCCGCTCGTAGACCGTCCGCCCGTCGATGCGGACCTCGACCTTGTCGTTGTCGAAGCCGTCCTGCAGGGCGACGTGGAGGCTCCCCACCGCTCGTTCCTCCTTGAGGTCGACGTCGCCGCGCCTCGACGACCCCGACCCCCATGCCCCGGAACCCCGCGTTTCGCACGACCCCTGCGCCCGGCCCGACGATGAGACGGAAGGTCGTCGCCGCATCGGATGCGGAGCCCCGATTGCCGCAGCCCATCTGCGAACCCCTCAGGTTCGTCCGCTGCCACTCAAGGGTACGCCTGCCGAGCAACAGTTGACCAGCGGGCTAGTACCAATTGACTAGCCGAGAGGCGGATCCATCGTGGAGCCAAAGGCCCAGCCGAGCGGGTTCGACGACGCTGCCGGGATCCAAATGAGTGCACCGAGAACGCCGGATATGCTTGGCGTCATGGCCGGACGAGTCAGCAGCCCCGACTTCGTCGGCCGGCGCGCTCCGGAGGTCCAGCCGACCGATCGCGAGGCGGCGAACCAGCGACCGCCGAAGACGTGAAGAGGATCGGGATCCAGGAGCGCCGTGCGCGCCTCGCTGTGCGTCACCACGTCGCACCAGCGGAGCGCGTCGACACGGTCATCGACGCAGCCCGGGGCGTCGTTTGCCTCCACGCCTCGGACCCGGCCACGGTCTACCTGTCGGCGTGGGCGCGGATGACGACGCCGTCGATCGAGGCGGTCGATCGCGCGCTCTATGAGGATCGGCAGCTCATCCGGATGCTCGCCATGCGCCGCACGATGTTCGTGGTGGCCGTGGACGACGCGCCGATCCTCAACGCCGCGGCGTCGCTGGGCGTCGCCCGCACCGAGCGCCGGCGCAATGAACAGATGGTCGCCCTGCTCGGCGTCAAGGACGTCGGACGATGGCTGCGACAGGCGGAGGCCGCGACGATGAGGGCTCTCGAACGGCGCAACGAAGCCACCGCCCAGGAGCTCGCCGGCGACGTCCCGGCGCTGCGCCGGAGGCTGCGGGTCAACGTCGGCAAGGCGTACGAGGCGGAGATCGGGATGTCGAGCCGGGTCCTGCTGCTGCTCGCCGCCGAGGGCAAGGTCGTCCGCTGCCGGCCCCGGGGGACATGGATCAGCAGCCAGTATCGTTGGGCACCGATGGAGCGATGGCTCGGCCGTTCCTTGGCGG
The DNA here is from genome assembly GCA_963778645.1 of uncultured Chloroflexia bacterium. GTDB lineage: Bacteria > Chloroflexota > Limnocylindria > Limnocylindrales > CSP1-4 > SPCO01. The sequence continues at coordinate 309,855 of CAVZVH010000026.1, read as the reverse complement.
AGTTGCCGGTCGCCGAGGCCCAGGCCGAGTTGATCCGCCGGTGGCTCGCTCGCTTCGGTCCCGGCACCGACGCGGACCTGCGCTGGTGGACCGGTCTGACGGCGCGGGAGGTTCGCACGGGCCTGGCCGCGATCAACGCCGTCGAGGTCGATCTCGGCGGGCAGCCGGGTCTCGTCCTACCCGACGACCTCGAGGCCACGGACGTGCCGGCGCCGTGGGTGGCGCTCCTCCCGCCGCTCGACCCGACGACCATGGGATGGAAGGTCCGCGATTGGTACCTGGGTGACCATCAGGAGGCGATCTTCGATTCGAGCGGCAACGCCGGCCCGACGATCTGGGCCGACGGTCGGATCGTCGGCGGCTGGGCGATCCGGACCAGCGGCGAGGTCGTCACGAAGCTCCTCGAGGATGCCGGCCGCGAGGCGACCACGGCGATCGAGGTCGAGGCCGCGAGACTGACGGCGTGGCTGGAGTCCGTTTCCGTGATCCCCCGTTTCCCGACGCCGCTCTACAAGGAACTGGTGGGCTGACCAGCCGAGCCGGGCAGCCGCGCCGATGAACCTCGGATGCGATCTCTGTGCCGATCGGTCAGTTCCCGGGCCGCCACGAGCCAGTCCCGCATCTGTGCGAGTTGCTTATCGGTGGCGTCGGCGAACAGCGCCATCCCTTCCGTGACGATCGGACCGTAGTAGCGGTTGACTCGCTCGCGACCATCCGGAGTCATCTCGACTAGGACGCGGCGCCGATCGACCGGATCGTCAACCCGCTGCACGAACCCCTTGTGCTCCAAGCGGTCGATGAGGGTCGTGGTGGCAGCCGAGGAGAGCCCGGTCCCGGCGCTCAGCTCCCCTGCCGACTTCGCGCCGTCAACGAGCCAATCGAGGCCGCGCAGGTCGGTCGGATTGAGGCCGAGGTCGCGCCCGACGGCGTCATCGAATGCCTGCGTGCTCCGTTGATAGGCCTGCATCGCATTGCCCGCCTCCGCGATCAGCGCTTGACGGTCCTTCCGCATCACCTTATCCTTCGGTTTCCGAATAATCACCATTTAGAGATACCAGAGTTTCAAGAGAGGATAGCACGATGCGAGTACTCATCGCGGGTGGGGGCGTCGCCGGATCGGTGACGGCCATGGCCCTCCAGCAGGCTGGGATCGATTCGACGATCTTCGAGTCGTACGGCCGGACCGATGCCGACGTCGGCTCGTACTTCACGATCTCGCCGAACGGCCTCGACGCACTCGACGCCGTCGGCGCCCTCCATATCTCCAAGGCATGCGGGCTCCCGACGCGGCGCAACGTCCTCTGGGACACGCGCGGGCGCCGCCTGGGCACGCCAGGACTGGGCGCTCCATTGCCGGACGGTACCGTGGCGCAGACCATGAAGCGGGCCAAGCTGACGCGCCTCCTCCTGGACGAGGCTGTCCGGCGCGGCATCGTCGTCGAATTCGGCCGCCGGCTGGCCGGCGCCGCGATCGGAGCCGACGGCAGCGTGACGGCCAGCTTCGCGGATGGCAGCCGGGCGACCGGTGACCTCCTTGTCGGCGCCGACGGGATCCACTCCGTCACCCGACGCCTCATCGATCCGGGCGCTCCGACGGGCCGCTACGTGGGGCTGACGAACTTCGGAGGGATCACACATGGTGCATCCCTCGACGTCGAGCGCGAGGCGTGGCACATGATCTTCGGCCGCCGGGCCTTCTTCGGTTTCTACGCAGCGTCGAACGGCGATGTCGTCTGGTTCGTGAACTGGCCGCGAGCCGAGATCGGGCGCGACGAGCGTGCCGAGACCTCGGATCGGGCCTGGAAGGAGCGGCTCATCGAGCTCTTCACCGATGACGAAGGTCCGGCGATCGACCTCATGCGAGCCGGCGAGCTCGAGCTCGCCGGCGACAACACGTATGACCTCGGCCACGTGCCGGTCTGGCATCGCGGACCGATGGTGATCATCGGCGATGCGGCGCACGCCCCATCGCCGACGTCCGGCCAGGGTGCCTCGATGGCTGCCGAGGACGGGGTCATTCTGGCAAAGGCCCTGCGCGACCTGCCGTCGATCCGCGATGCGCTCGTCGCCTACGAGCAACAGCGCCGCGGACGTGTCGAGAAGATCGTGGCGTTCGGGGCGCGCGGCAGCAGCGCCAAGGTGCCTGGGCGGTTCGGCCGCATCATGCGCGACCTGTTCCTGCGGCTTGTGTTCCGGTTGTTCATGAGCGAGCGATCCATGGCTTGGCTGTACGACCATCGCGTCGAATGGGACCGGCGAGCTGCCGGTGGGCAGGCTCGCCTCAGGGCAGCCAGCGTGATCGCCCAGCGCCCCGTCGATCGTGGCGGACGGCACCAGCGTCCGACTACTCGGCCGTCAGCCATCCTCACGGCTGAGGACGAGCTGAACGGTCGAGCCGACATCTGCGTCCGCCGCACGCAGGGCGACGCGGCTGACGCCAACACAGAATCCGCCTCCGGCCACCAGCATCGTGCTCCCGGTAAACGGCTGCCCCTCGATCGTCCCCGTGACGCGCATCTGACGCCGGCCGCCAAGCAACGGCACCTGTTCGGCTGGGATATCGACCACGGCCAGCCCGCCTGGCTTCGCCGGGTCCCAGCGCCGGACCACGCCGGACACCTGGATCGTCGCGCTCATTCCCAGACGATACCGCCACCTAGACGGTGATGACGACCTTTCCTCGCGCGCGCATCGTTTCCAGGTACCGGATCGCCTCAGGGACCTCGCGCAACGGGTAGCATCGGTCGATGACCGGGGTGACCGCCCCGGCTTCGACGAGCTCCTTCAGCGCCACCAGATCCTCATGGCGCGTGTCGGTGAGGTGACCCACCAGCTTCTGGTCGACGAACCGCGACATCAGTCGAGCTCCGACGAGCTGAGCCAGGAATCCGAGGATCCAACGACCCTTCGGGGCGCCGACCATCACGAGCGTCCCATCGGAGGCAAGGACGCGCCTCATGGCCGACAGCGAACGGTTGCCCACGTTGTCGATGATCAGGTCATACCGCTGCCCGTTTCGAGTGAAGTCTGCCCGGGTGTAGTCGATGACCTCGTCGGCGCCGAGCGACCGGACCATGTCGACGTTCGGCGAGCTGCACACGCCGGTCACGACCGCGCCGAACGACTTGGCGATCTGCACCGCGAACGTCCCGACGCCTCCAGACGCCCCGTTGATCAGGACCGTCTGCCCTGGCTTGATCCCGCCCTTGTCACGGAGGGCCTGCAGGGCGGTGACGGCCGCGGCAGGGATGGCCGCCGCCTGCTCGAACGTCAGCCGGTCGGGCTTCAGCACGAGCATGTCCTCGGGGGCCGCGACGTACTCGGCGCAGCCCCGGCTCTTCTCGCCGAATACATCGTCACCCGGCTGGAATCGCGTCACAAGCTGGCCGACCGCCTCGACGCGTCCAGCGACATCGACGCCCGGTGTGTGGCGTTTCGGCTTGCGCCACCCGGTCATCGAGCGAGCTAGGTACGGCTCACCTCGCAGCAGGTGCCAGTCCAATGGATTGACGGACACCGCGTGAACTCTGACGAGGACCTCATCGTCCTTGGGGACCGGCTTGGCGACGTCCTGGAGCTGCAGGACGTCGGGCGAGCCGTATCGGCGGTAGATCATCGCCTTCATCGTTGGCCCGGAGCTGGGCGCCTTGGCGGTCATGCGTCTCTCCCTGCGTCGTCGGAATGCTATGCTGGTCGTACGCTGTAAGATATCTTACGACGTAAGATTGTCAAGCTCTGACTCTCGTCCAGTCGAGTGCGAGCGCATGAGGTTGCCGATGGCTTCGCAGGCCAGCCCGATCGCCGAGCCCCGAGTCCCGTTGAGCCGCGAGCGAGTGCTCGACGCCGCGATCAGCCTTGCCGATGAGCATGGGATCGAGTCGCTCACGATGCGCAAGCTCGCGCAGGTGCTACGGGTCGAGGCGATGACCCTGTACTACTACGTGGCCAGGAAGGAGGACATCCTGGGCGGCATCGTCGATATCGTCGTGGGCGAGATCGACGTGCCTGACGGCGGGGCCGATTGGAAGGCGGCGATCCGTCGAAGCGCGATCTCGGCCCACGAAGTGTTGCTGCGGCACCCCTGGTCGGCCAGCCTCATCCTGTCGGGGCCCCCAGTGAGTCTCGCCCGACTGCGGTACATGGACGCGATCCTCGGAAGCCTTCGGAACGCCGGCTTCTCGGCGGAGATGACCGATCACGCCTATCACGCGCTGGATAGCCACATCATGGGATTCACGCTCTGGGAGGTCGGGATATCCGTGGGTATGGCGAGGGTTCCGGGCTCGGTCGAGACCTTCCTCCAGGAGCTCGATACCGACGCGTACCCCTACCTTGCCGAGCACATCGAACAGCACCTCAAGGAGCGCAGCCCCGACGATGAGGGCGAGTTCGAGTTCGGGCTCGATCTGATCCTCGACGGCCTCGAGAAGGTCCGGACGTCGCGCCGGGGAGACAGGAGGAAACCGTGACGGACAGCCCCACGAATGCGTCGACGAGTGACCTCGTCGTCACCCGGGTCTACGACGCGCCGGTCGAGGAGGTCTGGAGGTACTGGGTAGAGCCGGAGAAGGTCCGACAGTGGTGGGGCCCAGACGGCTTCACCTGCCCGATCGCCGACATGGACGTCCGGGTAGGCGGCACCTCGTTCGTCGTCATGAGCTCGCCCGACTACGGCGACCACTACCGGAACTGGCACTACGAGGAGGTCATTCCCGGTCAGCGCATCGCGTACATCCGCAAGGCCGCCGACGCTGACGGACGCGAGGTCGACCCCGCTTCGGTCGGCATGCCCCCGGGATTCCCCGAGATGCAACGTCACGTCGTGACGTTCGAGGCCATCGGCGACGACCAGACGAAGGTCACATTCACCGAGGAGGACTGGCCCCCGATCCCGCTCGTCGAGCTCTCCAGGGTCGGCCTGGAGCAGTGTCTCGACAAGATCCATGTCGCCTTGGCCGGTCGATCGTGAGCGCCGTCGCGAGATCGCGACATTCACGACGCTATTGGCCCGGACCATCGCGAACTGGGCAGCCGCGCGCGTCGTGACGTGCCGCATGACCGGCCTCACGTGCGGGCATATGGTGGACAACTCACCCAATTCGGACGATACGGCGCCCGCAGCAAGGGATATCCTCGTGTCCTCAATCGGGGGTCACGCTGGAGGGAGATCCGGATGCGAAACCCACCCATCCTCATCTCGATCATCGGTTTCTTCGGGGTCCTGGCCGGGTTCTACTGGCTCTACCTGGGCCTTCGGCTGCTTGGCTTCGACTGGTTCGGGGTCCTTGGGGATCTCCCGGCGTTCGAACAGAGCGGGCTCTGGGCGTGGCTGGCCATCGCTGCCGGCATCGCCTGGCTCGCGGCCGCGACCGGCCTGTGGTCGCTCCAGCCATGGGCATGGACGTTCACGATGATCGTCGCCGGGTTCGCGCTGTTCGAGGCGTTCCTGTGGTTCCTCGAATACCCGGGCACCGGTATCGGCTTCAGCGCGGCGATCATGCCGCTGATCATCATGCTCTACCTGAACTCGCGCGAGGTGCGGGCCGCATTCGGGAAGGTCGACTCCGGCAGCGCCGCCTGACAAACCATGCACGGCGACCTCGGAGGTCTCCCGACCCTGATGGCCCCGAGGTCGCCGTGCGAGCGATTCACGCACCGTGACGCCAGACCGCCGGTCGCCGGCGCATCGTGTCACACGGCCGCGATGAACGGGTAGGAGGCTTACGATGACCCTGAGCGACGCAGGCGCCGCCGGACCGGCTGTCGCCTGGCACGGCTTGGCCCCGGCCGCCGCACTCGAACGTCAGGGCGTCACCCAGGATGAAGGGCTGACGAGCGCCGAGGCCGACGCTCGTCGTGCGCGGCATGGCCCGAACCGGTTCGCCGAGGCGGCCAAGGAGCCGCGCTGGCAGGCCTTCGTGCGCCAGTACAAGGATCCGATGCAGATCGTCCTGCTGGCGGCCGGTGTCCTGAGCCTGTTCATCCCGAACCAGGTCGCGACAGGAGTCGTCCTGATCGCTCTGACCTTGCTGAATGCGGCGATGGGCCTCAGCCAGGAGGGCAAGGCGTCGGCGAGCGTGGCCGCCCTCCAGAAGATGATGGTGGTCAAGGCGAAGGTCCGCCGCGATGGGGACCTCGTGGAGCTGCCGATGGGTGACCTCGTGCCCGGCGACATCGTGAACATCGAGGCCGGCGACCTCGTCCCAGCGGATGCGCGGATCCTTACCGCCGCCACACTCGAGATCGACGAGTCGGCGCTGACGGGCGAGAGCGTCCCAGTCCCGAAACAGATCGACGCTGTGGCCGACGATGCGGTCCTGGGCGATCGCGTCGACCTCGCGTTCATGAACACGCAGGTGACCCGCGGAGCGGGGACGATCCTCGTCATCGCGACGGGCATGTCGACCGAGGTCGGTCACATCAGCGGCATGCTTCAGCAGACGAAGGATGAGGTCACGCCCCTCACTCGCCAGCTCAATGCCCTCACCAACCAGATCCTCGTCATCGCGGGCGTGGCGCTCCTGATCTCGATCGGGATCGGTCTGGCTCGGGACACGCCGTTCGACATCTTGTTCCTGACCGCGATCTCCTTCTCCGTCTCGGCGATCCCCACCGGCCTGCCGGCGGTCGTGACCACGATCCTCACGTCGGGCACGACCGCGCTCGCCGCGGCTGGCGCGATCGTGAAGCGCCTGCGCTCGGTCGAGACGCTCGGCTCGACGTCGGCCATCAACTCGGACAAGACGGGCACCCTGACCCTCAACCAGATGACGGCCGTCCAGATGGCCGTGGTCGGCCGGCGCTACTCGATCTCGGGCAGCGGCTATTCGACGGAAGGGCAGATCACCCATGTCGGCGGACAGCCCGACGTGCCGCTCGATCAGCTGCTGCTCCCGATGGCCCTGTGTGCCGACGCGGAGGTTCGGGATGGCGGGCTGGTCGGCGACCCGACCGAGGGCGCGCTCGTCGTCCTGGCCGCGAAGGGCGGCGTCGACCCTGCGTTGACTCGCGAGCGCTTCCCGCGTGTGGCCACGCTGCCGTTCGACGCCGCGTACAAGATGATGGCGACGTTCCATCGGATGGACGACGACGCTGGCAAGACGGTCATCCGGTGCTTCGTCAAGGGCGCCCCGGACCAGCTGCTAGCGCGAGCTGGCTCGGCCCACGGTCCTGACGGCGCATTCGTGCCGATCGACCGGGTCCGCGAGCCGTTCCTGGCCGAGAACGACCGACTCGGTGCCCAGGGCCTTCGCGTCATGGCCACGGCACAGCGCGACTTCGATCCGGAGTCGTTCGATCCGAACGCCGACCTGCTGCCGCTGATCACGGACCTCCAGCTCCTGTCGATCGTCGGCATCGTCGACCCGCCGCGGACCGAGGCCCGCGACGCCATCGCAAAGGCCAAGGCGGCCGGCATCAGGGTCCGGATGATCACCGGCGATCACGCGGTCACGGCCGAGGCGATCGCTGGCCAGCTCGGCATCGAGGGCCAGGCCATCACCGGAGCCGAGTTCTCGGCGATGTCCGAGGAGGAGGCCGATCGCCGCATCGACGACATCGGCGTGATCGCCCGCGTCGCGCCGGAGGACAAGGTCCACCTCGTGGAGATCCTGCGCCGCAAGGGTCATATCGTGGCGATGACCGGCGACGGCGTGAATGACGCGCCGGCGCTCAAGATGGCCGACATCGGCGTGGCCATGGGCATCACCGGCACGGAGGTCTCCAAGGAGGCCGCCGTGATGATCCTGACCGACGACAACTTCGCCACGATCGTCAAAGCCGTGGAGTCCGGTCGAGCGCTCTACGACAACCTGTTGCGCTACATCCGGTTCCAGATGGCATGTCTGTTCGGCTTCATCGGGACGTTCCTCGGTGCGAGCATCTTCAACATCCTCGGTGGTGTCCCGTTCCTGCCGTTGCAAACGCTCTGGATCAACTTCACCGTCGACATCTTCCAGGCGATCGGTCTTGGTTATGGCAAGCAACGCGAGGGCCTGATGGAGGAGTCGCCGAGGCCCAAGGACCAGCGGATCCTGCCTCGGCCCCTCTTCGCTTGGCTGGCGTTCATCGGACTCGCCATGGCCGCGGTGACCCTCGTGGTGATCGTCTGGGCCGAGACCAACTACGGCGAGGCCGTCGCCCACACGATGGGTCTCGTGACCTTCTCGATGCTTCACCTGTTCTTCTCGCTCGAGACGTCGGACGAGGAGCGCACGATCTTCAGCAGCGAACTGCTCGACAACCGGATCCTGCTTCGAACCTCTGCGCTGTCGCTGCTGACGATCTTCCTGGCCACGACGTTCAGTCCGCTCCAGCGGGTGCTCGACACGGTGGAGCTCAGCGTCGAACAGTGGGCGATCTGCATCGTCGCCGGGGCTGTGATCATCGTCGTCGCGGAACTCCGCAAGCTGGTAAGCCGGAGGAGCGTCGCCGTGGACGCCCCGAGCACGACGCCGGCACGTACCGCATCGACGTCGTGACCCCCTGGGGCAGCAAGCCGTGACCGTCATCATCCCGCGGTGGGAGTGGCGGACGTTCGGCCAGCACTTCGGCGCAGCCGAAGCGGCATTCGACGCGATGACCTCGACCGGCGAGGCCGACAGCGACGAGACGTACCTGCTGGTCACAGGCACTGGGGCTCCGTCCGACGTCGTCAAGGTCCGGTTCGACCTCATGGACATCAAGGTCCTTCGCGAGGTGTCAGCGGCCGGCCTCGAGCGCTGGGAGCCCATCCTCAAGGTCGGCTTCCCGATGCCGGCTGCGGACGTCCAGCGGGTCTCCGAGGCGCTCCACCTGTCGTCGCCGATCCTCGCGCGCGCTGATTACACGCTGCAGCAGTTCCTCGACGAGGTCACCGGGCCAAGCGGGATGGTTCGCCCGGTCGAGGTCCACAAGCACCGGCTCCGCTACACGGTCGGCGGCTGCTCGGCAGAGCGATCCGACGTCGTCGCCGATGGACGGACTGTCCGAACGATCGCGATCGAATTGGAGGACGCGGCGGCGGTCGTCGATGCCGTTCGGTCCGTGGGTCTGGACGGGTACGTCAACACGAACTATCCACGTGGCCTCGCGACGCTGCTCGAAGATCGGGCTGAGCGTTATGCCGTGATCGACGTCGGGACGAACTCGGTCAAGTTCCACGTCGGCGAACGCCAGGAAGGCGACGCTTGGCGTCCGGTGGTCGACCGCGCTGAGATCACGCGACTGGGTGAAGGACTCAGGGAAGGCGGCGGGCTCGCGCCCGAGGCACTCGACCGAACGATCGCGGCCATCGATGGCATGGTCCACGAGGCCAGGGACCGGGGCGCGGTTGCGATCGCAGCGGTGGGCACCGCAGGTCTCCGCGCCGCGAGTGATCGTGATGCCGCCCTCGAGGCCATCCGAGCACGCACGGGTCTCACCGTGGAGGTGATCCCCGGTGAGGAAGAGGGCCGGCTGGCCTATCTTGCGGCGCGGGCCGGACTTGGGCTCGCCGAGGGCCGCCTCGTGGTGTTCGACACGGGCGGCGGGAGCACCCAGTTCACCTTCGGGCGGGGCGCCCACGTGGACGAGCAGTTCAGCGTCACCGTCGGGGCTGTGCGCTACACGGAGCGCTTCGGCCTGGCCGGCGCCGTCACCCCGGCCGTCGTGGACGACGCACGAGCGGCGATCACGGCCGACCTGACCAGGATCGACGATCGGCAAGCGCCGGATGCCCTCGTGGGGATGGGCGGGGCCCTGACGAACATCGCGGCGGTGAAGCACGAGCTCGCGGTCTACGACCCGGATATCGTCCAAGGCACGGTCCTCGAGCGGTCCGAGATCGACCGCCAGATCGAGCTCTATCGATCCCGGAACGCCGACGGCCGGCGGACGATCGTCGGGCTCCAGCCCAAACGTGCGGACGTCATCCTGGCGGGCGCGTTGATCGTACGCACGGTCATGGAGAAACTCGGCCAGGCGTCGCTGACAGTCAGCGATCGCGGACTCCGCCACGGGTTGCTCGTGGATCGGTTCGGCCATTGAGCGATCCTGGGCCTTGCCCAGATAGAGCGGGGAGTAGCCCATCGGGTTTGCCAGGGCTCGGGATGCGGTAGCAAGATGACCGTCCGTCGCAGTCCCAACCTGGGAGGACAGGAGAGATGGCGCATCCGAACGAGGATCTGGTCCGTCGCGGCTACACCGCGTTCGGGACCGGAGACATCGCGACACTCGGCGAGCTGTTCGCCGATGACATCGTCTGGCACGTCGGTGGACGCAGCCCGATCACGGGCGACTACAAGGGCAAGGAACAGGTCTTCGGATTCTTCGCGCGGCTCGCCGAACGGGCTGGCGGGACCTTCCGCGTCGACATCCACGACGTGCTGGCCAACGACGAGCACGTGGTCGCGCTGGTCAACGTGACTGGTGAGCGTCAGGGGAAGACGCTGAACAGCAACGGGGTGCAGGTCTTCCACGTGCAGGATGGCAGGGTCACCGAGACGTGGTTCCACCCCGACGACCAGTACGCCGGCGACGACTTCTGGAGTTGACCTTGGTCCGCGCCCTGCGCTCGGCGCGCTGTCCCTTGAGGCCTGCAGCCAAACCTTCCGTTCGATGCCACGACGGAGGTCGCCGAGATGGCGACGAGCATGCTCGAGGCGTTCCCGGTCGGCGAGTATCCCCGCCTGGCCGACTTCATCACCGAGCACGCGATGAAGCCGGGGGATGACGACGCGGATGAGTTCGAGTATGGCCTGGATCTGATCCTCGACGGACTCGAGCGGGTTCGAGGCTAGGTCTCGAGCGACCCGGTCTCAGGCCGCCGCTCGCAGCCGCTCCAGGCCATCGAGGATGAGGTCGAGGCCGAACGCGAACTCGACGTCGTCGTCGCACCCGCCCAGGCCTCCGTCGTGGCTGACCGCGAGCGCGAGCTCGCCGATGTATGGGTATGTGGCGGCCATCTCTCGCACCATGCGCGCTGCCATCTCCGGGTCGATGCTCGCCAGGCGGGAGTCGTCGTACAGGTCCTGATTGAACCCGAAGATCCGGCTTCCAAGGACGTGCATCGCGTGATGGGCCACCTCGAGCGAGAATCCGCCGTCGCGGAGGATCGCGAGGGCCGCCTCCATGTATCGCATCGTGGCCGGACCCGGGTCGGTCCGCGACTCGATCACCCGCGGCGCCCACGGGTGGCGAAGCATGACCCCGCGGGCCGCCATCACCTGCCGGCGCATCGCGGTCTTCCAATCGGTGTCCGTCCGTGACGACGTCGATCTCGCCGACGACGACATCGACGATCCCATCGAGGATGTCGTCCTTGTTCTGGACATGGTGGTACAGCGACATCGCATCGACCCCGAGTTCCTGGCCGAGCTTGCGCATGCTCACGGCCTCACTGCCGCCTCGATCGGCGAGCTCGACGGCGGCCCGCAGCACCCGCTCCTTGCTCAGCGGGAGGCGGGGCGCCGCGCTCCGATCGGCCTCGGTCACCATCTCGTTCCGCTCACGACAATCACTCTAGCCTACGGAGTAAGTCTGCCACGCCGGCGCGCCTCCCTTGACAAGTCTACGGTGTAAGTCTACGGTGTAAGTCTAATCCTACGCCGTAGGGTCGACAGGAAGGGTTGGCAGAGGGGATGGCCGGAATGAACGCCGATCGAGAAACCGCGCAGTACGTCGAGCGCAAGCGAGCGCCGCGACTCCCGCCACGATGGATCATCCGCTCCATCTGGGTGCTGCACCGTGCCGTGTACCGAGTCACGGGCGGCCGGTTCGGCCTTCGCAGCGCGACACCCGACCGGGGCGGCTATCTGCGACTCAGGACGGTCGGGCGCCGCACGGGCAAGGAGCGCGTGTCCATCCTCGGCTATCTGGAGAACGGGCCGGATCTCGTCACCGTCGCCATGAACGGCTGGGGCGCGAACGCGCCCGCCTGGTGGCTCAACCTTGAGGCTCAGCCAGACGCGATCGTCGATCTGGCGGAAGGGTCGCAGCCGGTCCATGCACGTGTTGCGGACAAGGACGAGCGCTCGCGCCTGTGGTCCAGGCTCGACAGGGGCCTGTGGGGAGATCTGGATGCCTTCGCGGCCGTGCGGTCACGAGAGACCCCGGTCGTGATCCTGGAGCGGCGCGGCTGAGTACTCCCCGGACTATCCGCGCCAGAGCGTGTGGCCAGCCGCGAGATCGTCCTGCGCCTCGGTCAGTGTGAGCAGGCAGCGATCGAGCCTGAATTCGAAGATCTCCTGGGCCTCGAAGCCGTCCCAGGGGATCACGAGATCGCGCTCGGAGAGGAACTGCTGCGTAAGGGATCTGCGAAGCGATGCGTCGTCCCTGATGACGGCCTTGCCCGTCACGTAGAACGCGTCGTCGTGGCGCGGCGGCGGAAATGTCTCGCTGTGAAGTGCATATCGCCCGTCGCGATGGAGATCCTCACGCTTGGGGCCCGGCACGATGAATGCGTACAGCCCGTCGTCGGTGAGGAGCGGGCAGATCGGGTGTACGCGAGGAGCGCCGTCTTCGCGAGTGGTCGCGAGGAAGCCGAGACCGATGCGACCCCCTTCGTACAGCAGGCTTCGGCCCTTGCTGGCCAGATCCGGACGTGCGGCAGAGAAGCTGCCCCAGCTGAGCATTCCGGGAGGATGCCGCATCGAATTCGTGCACGCAATCGTCGACCAGGTCGATCGCCACGAGGTTGCAGCCCGTGGGCACCGTCAGCCCTTCGAAGGCTCCGATGGCGCGACGTACGCATCCAGTCGATGCGCCAGCTCCGCGGGGTGGGCGAGCATCGGGCAATGGCCGCTATCCATCTCATCCGGGGTGATGCTGAGTCGATCCCGGACGAGTCGACGGACCCAGTCGGCGGGCATGAACCGGTCGTCCCGGCAGAGCAGATAGCGCGTCGGCACGTTGGGCCAGGCTTCGAGGGGCCAAGGCTCCTCGTATGCGCGGCTTGACGGATGCCCGTTCGCGCTCCAAGGCTTCCGTGGCCAGTTCGGGAGGAACGTCGTGGTAGTAGGTCGCGATGTCGTCCTGGTCGCCAAGCCCGCGCGTAGCCTGGTCGTGGCCGGTGTTGCTCCACCAATCCTTCGGTGCCTCCCCCGGCGCAGGGATCATCGCGGTAACCATCACCAGTAGGTCGACCGGCATGCGCTCACAGACGAGCGGTCCGGTGAAGCCGCCGAACGAGTGGGCCACGACCACGACGTTCGATCGGTCGCCGATCGCCGAGACGACCGCGTCAGCGTAGTCCCACAATCCCGCCGACTCGTCGTCCGCTGGCATGTCGATGGCCACGACGTCGTGGCCGCGCCCGCGGAGCTCGGCCTCGACCAGGTGCCAGCTCCACGCACCATCACCTGCGGCGTGGATCGGGACGAATGTGGAACGCACGATCCTCAACCTCCGTTGCACGATCCTCGGACAGCAGCGTTACGCCGCGGGCGTCGGCGGACGCTCGTAGAGCTTCATCGCCCACAGATAGCCGCCGACCGAGATCGCGACGCACCAGCCGACGGCGAGCACGCCACTGTCGCCGATCGGCGTCCCGAGGAGCAGGCCACGCAGCGTCTCGATGATCGGCGTGAACGGCTGGTTCTCGGCGAACCAGCTCAGGCCGTCCGGCATCGAGTCGGTCGGGACGAAGCCACTGCTCAGGAACGGCAGGAGGATCAGGAACATGGGCAGGTTGCTGGCGGTCTCGACGCTCTTCGGTCGACCAGACCGAGCGCGACCGACAGCCAGGTGACGGCGAGGGCAGCGAGCGTCAGGAGGCCGGCCGCGGCGAGCCATTCGATCGGACCCGTGGTGGGTCGGAACCCGATCAGCAGGGCGACGACCATGACGACGGCGAGCGCGAGCATCGTCTGGATCACGCTGCCGATGACGTGGCCCGTCAGGACCGACGCGCGCGCGATGGCCATGGTGCGGAAGCGGGCGATGATGCCCTCGGTCATGTCCATCGCGACCGAGATCGCCGTCCCCTGGGCGGCGCCGGCGACGGTGATCAGGAGGATCCCGGGGAGGACGTACGCGATGTATTCGGCGCGACCGCCGGACACGCCGCCGAGGCCGGCGCCGAGCGTGCCGCCGAAGACGTACACGAACAGCAGCAGGAACACGACCGGGATGCCGGCGATGAAGAAGGTCAGCGAGGGGTAGCGGCGCATCCGGCGCAGGTTGCGCCGCAGCATCGTCGCCGAGTCGGTCAGGACGATCGGATACGCAGTCATCGGAGGGCCACCTTCTCGGTGTCGGGATCGCCGGTGAGCGACAGGAAGACGTCGTCGAGGTCGGGGGTCTCGACCGAGAGCTCGCCGACGTCGATCGAGCCGGCGTCGAGCCGGTCGAGCAGGGCCCGCAGCGATGCGGACGCCGCCGTCGCTCGGGACCTGCAGGCGTCGAGCGCCTCGTCGTCGCGGGACCCGCCGTCGAGCGTGCAGGCGGCCCGCTCGAGCTCGGCCGCGTCGGCGAACGCGAGCCGGATGTGGCCGCCCGGGACCAGCCGCTTGAGCTCGGCGGGAGACCCTTCGGCGACGAACTTCCCGTGGTCGAGGACCGCGATCCGGTGGGCCAGTCGATCCGCCTCCTCGAGGTACTGCGTCGTCAGCAGGATCGTGACGCCGTCCGCGACGAGGTCCCGGATCGTCTGCCACATGACCCGGCGGCTGCGGGGATCGAGTCCCGCCGTCGGCTCGTCGAGGAAGATGATCCGCGGGTCGCCGACGAGCGTCATCGCGAGGTCGAGACGTCGCCGCATGCCGCCGGAGTAGGTCGCGACCGGCTTCTTCGCGGCGTCGACGAGGTCGAACCGCTCGAGCAGCTCCGCCGACCCGCCGCCGGCCCTCGGCCTTGCCGAGATGCCGCAGATCCGCCATGAGCTGCAGGTTCTCCTCGCCGGTGAAGAGCCCGTCGACCGCCGAGAACTGGCCGGTGACGCCGATGGCGGCGCGGACGGCGTCGGGCTCGCGGGCGACGTCGTGGCCGGCGACCTCGACCTCGCCGCCGTCGGCGGCGATCAGGGTCGAGAGGATGTGGACCGTCGTCGTCTTGCCGGCGCCGTTCGGCCCGAGCAGCGCGAAGACCGTGCCTTCGGCGACCTCGAGGTCGATGCCGTCGAGGACGACCTGCTTGCCGTACGACTTGCGCAGCCCGGTCGCGCGGATCGCCGACCCGGGCACCGGCGGCCGTCATGCCGCACCTCCCCGAGTGACCGCGCCGCGAAGGCGAGGATCAGATGTCGAGGTCCTCGACGGCCGGCTGCTGGGCCGAGCCGGCGACCATGTCGTAGAGCTGCGGCGGGATCCGCTCGCGGAGCTCGTCGAGCGACTCGACGACCTCGAGCGTCGACTCGCCGGGCGTGGTCCCGTAGCTGACGTTCCGCCGAGGCCGAGGTAGCCGCGCCAGCCGGCCGGCTTGCCCTCGGCGTCGACCATCGTGTAGTCCGGGCTCCGCTCGATGTGGACGACGAACTTGCCGGTCCGGCCGCGGTAGACCCGGAAGGTCTCGACGCGGCTGGATGACGTGTTGACCCACTCGCCGAGGAGGACGCCGATGAAGCGGACCTTCCGGCCCTTGCCGGGCCCGACCCGAACGATGATCTCGTCGAAGCCCTCTCGTCGTCCCTCCTCGACGTCGACGTAGCGGCGGAGCGCGGCAGCGATCGCGGCCGAGAGGTTGTCGCCGGCAAGCTCCTGGGCGCGCTGGTAGATGGGGAGGTCTCCATCGGAGACGTAGATCGTCTTGTTCGGCACGTGAGCATCGTAACTCCTGTTCGGCGGTACAGCCATACGTAGGAGTATACGTATATCAACGCACTTGGCAAGTGCCATTTCCAAGCCGGCACCACATGGCCGCTCCGGAACCGAAAAGGGCAACGCCCTATTCGTTCAAGTCGCCTCTGCTTCCCTCTTGAGATCCGCCGCATAGCGCTCGAAGATCGGCTTGAAATCGGGCAAGCGCCCCGCCGCCATCGGCAGCATCAGGCCAGAGAAGACCTCGGTCATCGGAAGGTCGTCGTGTCGTTCGAGCCCGGTGTCAGGCGGTATGTTCGAACGCCAAGAAACATGACACGGTTGCCCTGCGCCCAGACCATTTCGCGGTCCTGCGTGTACTCGGTCACCCGAACCGCGAAGACTCTGTCGGGCGCCTCTGGGACCCGCATCTTCACCGTGCCGCCGAGCTCGGCGGTCCCCTCGATGGTCGTCAGCGTGGAGTTCCAACGGACCATGTCGTCGATGTCGGTCAGGAGCCGCCAGATCTTCTCCGGCGTGGCGGAGATGACCGCCGAGACCGCGCATTCCTGCCGGAACGTCGTCTTTGTCACCGTTGCTACGATGGCCCCTTGATCGGTCATTCCGGGTCCGCCCTTTCTGCTGACGGGAACGCGACGCCTGCCGTGGAGGGATCGATGCCCATCTTCACTCCTTCCGACCGCGACGCGGCCTTGGCGCGAGCCCTTGTGCTTCTCGAGGCTGATCGTCGAGTGGAGGCGGCGGTCGTCACCGGTTCTCTTGGCACAGGGCGAGCGGATCGCTGGTCCGACCTGGACGTCGCCGGCGTGGTCGCCGATGGCGAGTCATGCGAGCGAGTTGCCGCCGACTGGGTTGCGCTCACCTACCGGGAGTGGCCGGTCGTCCACCACTACGAAACGAGCTTCGGCACGACGCTCGTTCGCGGCTTCCTCCTGGTGAGCGGGCTGGTCGTGGACGTCGGGTTCACGCCGAGCGCGGACTTCGAGGTCTGGGCTCCCGTTCAGGTGGCCTTCGACCACACCGGCGCCGCGACCAGGGCGGCCGCAGCGTGGCAGGCATGGTCGCCTGAGCCCGCTTGGCGAAGGGAGGCGGGGTTCGCCTGGCACGACGTCGTACATGCCTGCAATGCGGCGAACCGGGCCCGCCACTGGCAATCCGTGTTCTACCTCCAACGCATCCGGGGTCGCACGCTGTCCCTGGCGTCGGAGCGACACGGCCACGACGCCGATGAGTTCGCATACGTCGATGACCTCCCGCGTGCGGAACGAGATCCGCTGTTGGCCAGCCTCATCGACAAGCTGGATCGCCACGTTCTTCTCGCCGCCATCCAGGCGGCCACCGAGGCGTTCCTTGACGAACTGCGACGCGGCGATCGCGAGCTTGCTGATCGGCTCGCTCCGCCACTCTTGGCATACGTCCAGGCGTCGAGAGACTCTCCGGAGAAGGCGGGACGTTGACCACCGTGGTCACCGGCGACCCCAGATGCACGCCTACACCGATCTTGTCGCGGCTCTTCGCCGACGTGCCGCCGGGCCGTCAGCGCGGTCGAGCGGTCAGCGCGGCGCCGTCTTGAGCAAACCGAAGCTCGCGCCTTCCGGGTCGTTCACGATGGCGAACCGTCCACCCGGGAAGTCCTGGGGCGCGAGCAACTCCTGGGCGCCCAGGTCGAGCGCCTTCCGATGGGCGGCGTCGACGTCCTCGACCGTGAAGTAGATCTGCCAGTAACTCGGCACCTCGGCGGGCACCATCGGATTCATCTCCCAGGCACCAGCGATGCTCTGCCCGTCGAGGAGGAACTCGATGTAAGGCGGCAGCTCCTTCGCCCATCTCACTCTTCCGAAGGGTCCAGCCGAAGACCTGCTGGTAGAAGGGCAGCGCCTTTTCGACGCCGCGGGCGTTGACCTCGGCCCAGCCGAACGAGTTCGGTGCGTTCGTCTGGAAGCCACCCATGCGAGTCCCCTGCCAGGCAGAGATGTAGGCGCCCGCCGGATCCTGATACACGGCCATGCGGCCCTGGTCACCGACGTCGAACGGGGCCATGGCGACGGTCCCGCCGGCGGCCTGAACCTTTCGGGTCAGCTCCTCGATGTCCTCCGTTCCGATGTACAGGTTCCATGCCGTTGGGGCATTCGGGTCCATCTTGGGCCCGATTCCGGCGGCATCCTTGCCGCCGGTCTTCGCGAGGCCGTAGCCGCCGTACTGTGGATCGGGATTGACCTCGACCTGCCAGTCGAAGAGCTTCGAGTAGAAGCTCCGCGACGCCTCGGCGTCGGAGCTAGCGAGATCGACCCAGGCCGGCTTGTTGGCGGTCGTCGTCATCGCTTGTGCCATGTCACGCCTCCCCTTGGCTTGCTCTACGTACCGCTGCATTGTCCCACCGACGGCCAGCGTGCTTGCGGCGATCGTCTCATCGATTCATGAACGCACTGTTTTCCGGAATCCGGACGCCCGTACCTGGGGCAGTCTCGTGCCGTTTCCCGCGCCGATATCGAACGATTGCCGCAGCCCCACACTCATGCTCGTTGACGGCGCCAGTCCGACGTCGACAGACGGGAGGCAGCGGGTGCTGCGATCGATCGTGGACCAGGCGAGGCAGGGCGACGAGGAGGCCTTCGGCGCCCTGGTTCGTGAGGTCGGCGACCGCTGCATCTTCATCGCGCATCGGATCCTGCGCGACGCCAACCTCGCCGAGGACGCGGTCCAGGTGGCCCTCGTCCAGGTATGGCGGGAGCTCCCCGCCCTGCGCGACCTCGATCGGTTCGATGCGTGGCTCCATCGGATCCTCGTCAACGCCTGCTACGCCGAAGCGCGACGTGGCCGGCATTTCGCGGCCGATGTCGTCCTGCTCGAGACGGACGCGCCGGCCGCGGCCGACGAGTTCCTGACGGTCCACGACCGCGACCAGCTGGACCGCGGCTTCCGGCGACTTCCGCCGGACCAGCGGGCCGTCCTCGTCTTCCACTACGCCCTCGGGCTGACCGTGCCCGAGGTCGCAGAACACCTCGACATCCCCCTCGGGACGGCGAAGTCCCGACTCTCCTACGCAACCGCGGCGATCCGGGCGGCTCTCGAAGCCGACGCCCGGACGCCCATCCTCGACCAGGAGCGACTGGCATGACGAAGCCGCGCGATCCCGAAGCACTCCTCGCCGCCTACCTCGAGGCCGGTATGGAGGTCCTGCCGGATCGGGTCGTCGATTCCGTCCTGGACGAGGTCCACCGAACTCGTCAGCGAGCCGGGTTCGGCTCGTGGAGGACCCGACTCATGTCCAGAACCACGCTCGCCGCGGCGGCGGTCGTCGCCGTGGTCGCACTCGGTGGTGCGTTCTTCCTGATCCAGCGCGGGCAGCCCGTGTTCGGCGGTCCAGAGCCCGTCGGCCAGTGCGAGCGCCAGCGCGAGCCAGCCCGCCGCCGCTGGCCCGAGCGCCACGCCGACCCCGAGCGTCGAGGCCTCACCATCGCCGGCGAGCCAGAGTCTCGAGCTGACGTGGACCAGAGGTCGCCCTGGATGGGCGCGACGCCGACAGTCGCCTGGCTGGGGGATCGCTTCGTGCTGGTCGACGAGCGACTCCGGCGTTGTCAGCACATCCACCGACGGCGCGACGCTGGCAAGCCCTGGATCCCGACCCGGGCTACGCCGAACTGCTCCGGGGAGAGTTCGTGAGCTGGGGGGACGACGTCGTCGGGTGGTGGAACCCCGAGGATAGGGCGAAGCATCGCTGGCCAACCCCCGATCACGGCGCGAGACATCCTGCGGATCGTCCGACCACCCGCCGAGCCCACGGAGACGACGCCGTTCAAGGGCCGTATCGAGTCGATCGCCATCGGGCCAGCAGGGATCGTGGCCCAGGTCCATTCCCACCTCGACACGGACGCCTGGATCGCCTCCAAGCTGGGTGACGACTGGGTCTCACGCTACGAGGAGGTGAGCTTCAAGGACGGGATCCTCGAGGTCACGATGAAGCGCGGCCGCGGCCTCAAGGTCGTCTGGGCGGACCAGGGCTTCGAACCGGGCGACTTCATGGACGCGGGCTTCGGCTGGTACAGCCCCGACGGCGAGCAGTGGACGCAGATGCCCGCCCCGGCCCCGGACCCGGACCTTGACAGTCAGCTCGGCTTCCCCACCGGCTTCGGCGATGTGGTGGGCGTGTCGGACGGCTTCATCGCGCGTCGGACCAGCGACGGGATGTGGCACTCATCAGACGGTCTGACCTGGCGCAACCTCGGCCATCCGGAGGCGGACTCGTCGGGATCGGGCTCAGTGCCGGACCTGCTGCCTTGGATGGGCGGCGCGCTCGTCACCGACGGGGTCGGGCGCTTCGACTTCTGGACCTCGCAGGGTCGCAGCGAGCTGCCGATGGTCGCGGAACTCCCGGCTGCTTGGAAGCAAGCGGATCAGGGAAACGCGAGGTTCGGTACCGGACCGCTTGGCCTCGTTGCGGTCGAGAAGGACACCCAGAAGATCCTCTTCACCCGGGACGGCATCGCCTGGGACATCCAAGCGATGCCCGCTGCGATGGAAGCCGATCAAACCTCCTTCTATGGGTGGGCGGACGTCGTCGTCGGTGACCGATCCGTGTTGGTGGTGCTGCTGTCCGGGACCGAAACGGCACCTATCCGAACCCTCTGGCTGGGAACCCCCGAGTCGTAACAGGACGACTTCGTGGAGTGGGCCCGCGGCTCCCTGGTGGAGCCGCCGGCGCCCCGGTCATTCGCAATACCCGCCGGTAACTCACTCATTCTTGGTGGCCGTCGTCTTGGTCGCGCTGCTCGTCATCACCGGTTGTACGACCGTGCAGCCGTCGGGAGGCGGTTCTGCTTCGCCCGGCTCGGCTTTGCCCACCGTGGCTTCGCCGACCGCGGCATCCATCCCGCCGACGAGCACGCCCAGCCCCGCAGCGAGCACGGGAGTGGCCCTGGTTCACGATGGCCCGCTCCCCGCCGGCACCTACAGGCTGTCGCAGTGGGACACGACCTGTAGTGAGCACCAGCCAGGTTGCAGCCCATCGCCCGCACATGACGCCATCCGATCGACGATCACCGTGCCAGATGGCTGGGAGGGGATCATCGGAGGGATCTGGTTGGCCGAGAAAGGGAATGGAGCGCCCGACGGGGCCGGTCTGCTTGTCGGCCGGGGCGCTTGGCTGCTGAGCGATCCGTGTACGAAGGCCGAGCACGCGATCCCCCCGGACATCGCGGTCGGACCGAGCGTCGACGACTTTGCCGATGCTCTCGCGGCTCATCCGCTGCTCGACGTGACGGATCCGGTCGACGTCACGCTTGCCGGATATTCCGGCAAGTACATCGACCTGCAGGTGCCGGCCGACATCTCCAAGTGCGGGGCCTACCGCCCCTGGGACCCAGGTATCTTCGCCCAGGGGCCGAGCCACCAGTGGCACCTCTGGATCCTCGACGTGGATGGCCTCCGCTTCGTGGTCCAAAGCACGGACTACGCAGGAACATCGGCGAAGCACCGCTCGGAGCTCGAGGCGATCGTGGACTCGATCAAGATCGAGCCCTGACGAGGGCGACTGTCGCGAGCGAACAGTCGTCCTGTGGCACGCATCCTCGACGACTTCATGACTGTCCCACGCTCGCGCCCAGGGTGAGGAGAAGCTCGTCCAGTTGCGCGAACGTCTCTACCATCGCATCCGCCGCCCCGGTGCCGGCAGCGTCGAGAGCTTCCTCCGAGGAATAGAGCTCGTGCATGACCAGCAGCGTCTTGCCACCCTTTTCCTCGAATGTCACCGTGGTGACAGGATCACCGTCACCACCTTCCTCATTGGTCCACACGAGGCGCGAGTGCGGTGTCACTTCGAGGTACGTGCCGAAGAACGCCATAGCATCGGGTTCGAACTCGAGACGGTACTTGCCCCCGACCCGAACATCCATCTCACAGGAAAGCAGGGACATGCCCATCGACTTCGGCACCCACCACCGCCTGAACAGCTCGGGCTTGGTCCACGCCTCCCACACGATGCGGGCCGGGCCGTTGAAGGTTCGGGTGACAACCAGCTCACGCTCGGACTTCCGCTCCACCGTCGTGCGGTTCTTCATGGGCGTAGGCTCACTCTCTCTTCTAGCGTCCATCGACCTTCTCCTTCCGTTTTAGTTCCTCGACAACCTGGTCCAGCTCGTCGAACCGTGCATCCCAGAGCTGGCGGTACCTCTCGATCCATGCCGCCTCTTCATCCAGTCGGCGCAGGCCGAGCTGGCAGGTCCGCACGCGCCCGACCTTCTCCGTGGTGACGAGCCCCGCCTGCTCCAAGACGCCGACGTGCTTCCTGATGCCCGTTAGGGTCATGTGGAACTTGTCGGCAAGGTCCGTGATCGAAGCGTCTGCACGCCCGAGCTGCTCCAGAACACCGCGTCGGGTGGCGTCCGAGAGCGCGGCAAAGGAGGCATCGAGTCGGCCGCTCGTATACTGAACCATACGGTTCAGTATGCACCACCGTGTGCTGGTTCGCAAGCCCCTGAATACCGCCTGGCTCAACGTCGCTATGCGACCCCAACGCGTTGTCGTCCACACCACCGACTACGCGGGGACGTCCGCACAGCACCAAGCAGAGCTCCAGGCGATCGTCGACTCCGTCCAGATCGAACCCTGATCCCATGACCCGCGGGCGGCACGCCCGGCGACGCGAACTTGGGCGGACTCGGCGCAAGCCAGATCGAACAGTCGCTCAACAGCGAGAGCTGGTACTCGCCTCATTTGGGAAGGTCCACCAAACAGTTAACAGCTATTCGGGCGCTGTGCTAACGGTCTGAGCGTGATCCAAGCCTATCGAGCATCTGGGCGAAGAGCTGCTGTCTACAAGCAGCACCTATCCTCACTCGGCGCCGACATAGCTCAGCGGTAGAGCAGCTGTTTCGTAAGTCTCCCGCGCTATGCGCAGTGCTACAAGCGTGACAGCCTGATACAAACGGGCACACTTATCAGCTATTCGCTTTGAGGGGTTGCCCGCCTAGGATCGACGCTGCGGGCCGTTAGCGTCGAAACCGACCCTGGACACCAGGAATCCGCTCACGAATTGGTCGACAGGTCCAGAGGCCAAGCCGTCGCCGAAAAGTGATTGAGCGTGACGCCGGCCGCTATCGCCCGCGCTGCCTCATTCCTTGTCTCGGGGCCACGCGCGGTCCTGCCCGGCCTGACCCGCTACGAAATCATCGCCTCGCCGTTGTTGGCCGCGGTCGCGCTGGCGTTCCTCGACGCGCCGGAAGGGTAGAGGCCGGCGGCATCAGGACATCCCCGGAGGAGGCGTCAGACCGTAGCGAGCGACGACGTCCGGCAGCCAGCTCGGCTGCGCGAACTGGAGTTCGTAGCGGGTGACAAGACGGCCGATCCGCTCCGGGTCTGGCGCTCCGGCATCCGTCATGTCGACGATCTCGCGGAAGAGGTCCTCGAAGCCGGCCGGCGAGATGATCTCGATCATGCGCGCGGGCGTCGGACCCGCATTCCACATCGCGTGGACCTCGCCGCGCGGCTTGACGATGTAGCCACCGCTGCCGAGCACCACCTCCTGGTCTTCCGACCGGAACCCGATCTCGCCCTCGAGCACGATCGAGATCTCGTCCTCGAGCGTGTGGATGTGCGGTGGCACGAGGGCTCCGACGGCGAACGGATGCTCGACGACGGAGAGAGCGCCACCCGTATCCGTGCCATCGATCTTGAAAACGACGCCGACGCCCGGCACGAGACCGCCTGCCCGACCCGCTCCCGGCTCGACGACCTTGATCTTGACTCGCCCGGCGGGTTCCTGGATCGCCATCACTCGTCCTCCTCTTGGTTATCCGGTGAACATGGATGTATATTGAAGTCATGGACTCCCGCTTGTCAAGATTGAGTCAACAGCCACGTTCACCGAAAACACGCCCCTACCGGATGCGGCGACGGGCAGAGCTCGTCGAGGGGACCCGCCAGCAGATCACCGCGGCGGCGGTGCGGCTGCACACGACGATCGGGCCCGCCAATACCTCCATCGCCGCGATCGCGGACGAGGCTGGCGTCACCCGACTGACCGTGTACCGACACTTCGCGGACCTGGACGTCCTCTTCGAGGCGTGCCAAGCGCACTGGCGAGCCGAGAACCCGTCTCCGGACGCCCGCCTTTGGGCTGAGGTCGAAGCGCTGGAACCTCGCGTTCGTCGGGCGCTGGGCGAGCTCTACTCGTGGTTCGCGGAGCATACCGAGGAGTTCTTTCCGGTCTACCGGGATTTCACGACCATGCCGTTGTCGACGCAGGAGGCGATGCGCGACGAGAGTCGTCACCTCGGCGACCTCCTCGTGGGCGGTCACGTGCCCGACGGCGAACGGGGTCGCTCTGCGAGAGCGGTCGCGCGACACCTCGTCGACTACCGGACCTGGCGCTCCCTCGTGATCGATTGCGACCTGACGCATGACCAGGCTGTCGACCTCGGAGTCCGCATGCTCTGCGACGTGACGGCTCGTCCCTTGCGTTCGAGAGCTCGCCAGGTGGGTCGTCTGCCTCTGCCAGACCCTCGAACAGCGGCGCGCGAGGGCTGACCTACCTCCCTCGAGCGAGTCGGCGATCCAGGCCATCGTGTCCTCGACCGTCGGGTCGGTGCCGACGTTCGCGTAGAACGTCAGGTCCGGCCGGCCGGCAGAAATCGGACCCGCGCCTGCCCGCTAGACCGAACAGTCGTTCTGCCGGAGTGCCAGATGCTCCCATGATTGGAACCGCTCAGCCAACAGTTATCAGCTGTTTGAGCGTTGTGCTAGTCGTTTGAACGTTGACCGACCTGATCGTGCGAGAGCACGAATTGTCTGCTGTCTGCAAGCAGCACCTATAATCGCGCGGCGCCGACATAGCTCAGCGGTAGAGCAGCTGTTTCGTAAACAGCAGGTCCTCGGTTCAAATCCGAGTGTCGGCTCCACTCCCCTCGTTCGTGCTCAGGAAGAGCATCTGTCTGGAGTTAGCTCGGTTCTTCGCGACCCTCGGAGCCCTTTCGAAAAGCCTCCTAACCGGCGAGGAACAGGTCTTCCCCTTAGGCGACGATCGCGTGTTTGGCCCAAGATGGCTGCTGTAAGCCAACATCGACCGCGATCCACCGGCGACGCGGCTGAAAGGCTACGGCCCTCCTGCCTGGTCGCCCTGGCAGATGACGAGCCGGGCCCCCGTGGACCAAGCCAACACGGCCGGCGAGGGTCAACGGGTTCCGCGAACGGCAAATCTGACCTTTAACGGGTTGATTCCGTACGGGAGCGGCCGGTCCGGGGCCAGCTTCGGCCTCAGGAGCTCGAACTCTCGCTGTCGGAGCAGCTCCGCGAGGCTGGCTGTGCCTAATAGGAGGGCGAGATTTCGGCCGGCACACTGCGCGCCGCCGCGGGAAAACACGTTCATCTGCCAGTCGGCGTCCGCCGAGCCGTCGAGCCAAAGGCCCGGTGCGAACTGGTTCGCATGCGGCAACCGACGCGCGCGATGGTGGCCGGCGACGGGGATGAGGACCTTCGCGCCCATCGGCAGCGTCTCGCCGTACCACTCCGTCTCGGCCGCCGTGACTCGCACGAGCATTGCGGCCGCGGGATACAGCCGAACGCTGTCGAGCAGGCAGGCGCGCACGAAGGCAAGGTCGGCGAGGGCGGCGACCGTGCCCGGCCCATGAGCCGTGTCCGCCGTGCGGATCTCGGCGAGGGCGCGCTCGTGCGAGGCGGGATCCGTCGTGAGCAGCGCCAGCGTGTTGAAGACCGCGATTCGAACCGCGTCGAGCGCCATCAGCCAGAAGGGCAACTGGCCGTTCGGCCTGGTATCCGCCTCCCTGGGCGCGGACGTGAAGAGACTGACGAGCGTGCCGGGCTCGGCGGCGGCTACGTACCGCTGGATCCGTCCGTCCATGGACGCTCGGAGCCGTGCGTTCCTGCCTCGATTCCAGAACTTGAGCCCCAGCCAGTCGCCATCCTCGCGCAATCGGCTGTGCTCCTCGCTGAGCTCCGTGTCATCCGCGGCGGCATCGCCGAGGGCGCAGCGCCGCGCGACCCGTCGAAAGGCCGCGAGCGACCGCTCGTAGTCGAGGACCCCTGCGTCCGCCAGCATCACCGTGAACTCCTCGCGGACGATCCTCAGGAATTGCTCCGCGAGGCGATGGGGCTCCTGCCCGTAGTCAAGCACAGCCTCGTTGAACGGCCGGCGCTGGGCATGGAGATCCGGCGGTGAGGCGTTGAGCGCATCGGGGGCGAACGGAGACAACAGTCGCCGCTTCTCGTCAGCGTTCATTCCGTAGACGGACACGGGTGACTCCAGGACCCGGCGGACATCGCCGACCGCGAGGACGAGCAGCGTTTGCCCACGGACGCTTCGAAGCATCACCGGCCGGCCGGCGTACCGCTCGGTCAGACGCTCCACCGTCGCCACGCCGCGCCCAGTGTCAAACCGGATCGCCACCTCGGTCCAGAACGGCAACGGGATCGCGAGCCCCCGGAGCATGCTCGGCAACAGGTATGTCAGCGTGAAGCGGACGCTCTCGAGGAGCGAGGCATGCGCGAGCCCTGAGGTCATCCTTCCCCTTGTGGAGCGGCGACCCGTTGTCGCAGCGCTTAGCTCGAAGTCCTGCTAACTGAGTATCCTACGCTCGCCATTCCACGCTTGTGCCCACAACGCTGAAGACCGCTAACTGAGCCAACGTCCGTCTGCCCTAACCGGCTGCGACGGTGACGACCACCTTGCCGCGAGAGTGGCCGCTCTCGATCAGGCGCAGGGCGGCGGCCGTCTCCGCCAGCGCGTATGTCGACCCGACGACTGGTCGCAGGGCGCCATCGGCGGCGCGCTGGGCCAGCCACTCGAGGTCGGCGCGCTTCGGGTTCGAGAGGAAGCGGCGGAGCCGTTGGCTGGTGAACGGTGAGAGGACGAGCGGCCAGATCAGGCGCGCAAGCATCCGCATGCCGGTGGCGCCGGTCCCGCTGTTGAGCACGAGCGTGCCGCCCGGCGTCAGCGCACGACGGACCGCCGACAGCGGCCGGTTCTCGATGTTGTCCAGGATGAGGTCGTACCGATCCGCACCGGCAGTGAAGTCCTCGCGGGTGTAGTCGACCACGCCATCGGCGCCAAGCGAGCGCACCAGGTCGACGTTGGCGGTCGAGCACACGCCGGTCACCTCGGCGCCCAGGATCTTGCCTAGCTGCACGGCGAAGCTGCCGACGCCGCCCGACGCACCGTTGACGAGGAGGCGCTGGCCGGGCTGGAGCCCGCCGGCGTCGCGCAGGCCGTGGAGCGCGGCCAGGGCCGAGGTCGGGATGGCGGCCGCCTCCGCGAAGCCGATGGACGCCGGCCTGGCGACGACGAACTCCCCCTTGGCGCGCACCAGCTCGGCGCAGGTGCCGAAGCCAACGCCGAAGACCTCGTCGCCCGGTCGCAGGTCGGTGACGGTCGAGCCGACCACCTCGACCGTGCCGGCGACGTCCAAGCCGGGGACCCCGTGTTTCGGCCGGCGCAGGCCGGTCGCCAGACGCACCGGGAACGGCGAGCCCAGCACCCCGAACAGGTCGCCCGGATGGAGCCCTGCGGCGCGGGCGCGGATGAGCACCTCGTCGTCGCCGATCTCTGGCGTCGCCAGCTCGCGCACGCGGAGTGTGTCGGGGGATCCATAGCGGTCGTGGACGATGGCCTGCATCGGTCTCGGGCTCCTTGGGGTATGGTACCGTATGCTTACGTCATAAACTGACGGCATAAGCTTATGGCATAAGGATTCAAATGTCAAACACGGAGGAGGCGATGGCGGTACGCAGATCGGGGCGGCGACCACGTGTGAGTCGGGATCAGGTGCTTGACGCCGCGCTCGAGCTGGCCGACGAGGGCGGCCTCGCGGCGGTCACGATGGCGAGCGTCGGGGCGCGGCTGGGCGTGGAGGCGATGTCGCTGTACCGGCACATCGGCAACAAGGAGGAGATGCTCGACCGCCTGGTCGACCGGGTCTTCGCCGAGATCGAGGTGCCGGCCGACGCTCGCGACTGGCGCGACGCCCTGCGCCGGCGCGCCGACTCAGCGCATGCCGCGCTGCGGCGGCACCCGTGGGCGATCGGGCTGATGGAGTCGCGCGCGCAACCCGGCCCGGCGACGCTCGGCCACCACGACGCGATGGTCGCCATCCTCCTCCGCGCCGGCTTCGACGGCCGCGGGACGGTCCGCGTCTACAACCTGCTCGACAGCTACATCTACGGCTTCGCCCTCCAGGAGGCGACCCTGCCCTTCAGCTCGCCCGAAGAGATGGCGTCGATGTCCGAGCAGATGCTGGCCGCCGTGGCCGATTCGTACCCGCACCTCGCCACGGTCCAGCGCGAGCTCGTCGGATCTGGCTTTGTGTACGCCGACGAGTTCGAGGCCGGTCTCGACATCATCCTGGGCGCCCTCCCGGAACCTTCGTCGAGCTGAGCATCACGAGTTCGCCCCGCCACTCACGGATGGCCCAGGCCGGCTCAGTCGCTCGGCGCGGGTCTGGGGCGATGACTTTCGCGCGGCGGCGTGGTCTGATTCGACAACGACAGACCTCGCGAAGGAGTACGGACGTGGACCAGAAGAACCTCGCCGATCTCTACCGCCTCGACCCGATCCCGTGGTCGCGGGCGCTCGAGGCGCTCGAGGCGCCGGAGTCGACAGAGCCGCGACCCCTCACACACTTCCTGGCCACCACGCGACCCGACGGCCGGCCGCACATGGCCGGGGTCGGCGCCGTCTGGGACGACGGCAAGGTCTACTTCGTCAGCGGAGCCGGGACCCGCAAGAGCCGGAACATCGCCCAGAACGCCCACTGTGCCGTCTCGATGTCGCTGAAGGGCATGGACCTGGTCATCGAGGGACAGGCCGAACGAGTGACCGACGACGAGACGCTCCAGCGACTTGCGAAGCGCTACGCCGCGGGGGGCTGGCCGGCCACGGTCAAGGACGGGGCTTTCACGCACGAGTACAGCGCGCCGAGCGCCGGCCCTCCGCCATGGGATCTCTACGTGGTCCGGCCGACCACGGTCTTCGGGGTGTTGTCGGACGAGCCCGGCGGTGCAACCCGCTGGCGCTTCGGCGGCTGACGGGCCCGATCCGGCGCTCGCGGGGGCTGCGGTGGCTCAGTCGCGGTCGATGAACGGCGCGCGAGCGTCCTGCGCCGGAAACGGCCCGCCCCAGTACCCGGTGGCCGCGCCGGATGCGCCCCCGCTCCAGCTCGAGGATCGCCACGTACTGGAGTACGTCCTCGCCGTAGCGGAGCGGCACCATCAACACCCAGAGCGGGCCGGATCCGATCAGTCTCGGCGACCCGGCGAACTGCGGCCTGACCTCCACCGCGGCCATGGCCCCGAGCACGTTCTCGCGACCTTGAAACCGCTCCCCCGACTGCGGCCACTCCATCACCATCCGGTCATCGACCATCGTCTCCAGGGCGGCGAGGTCACCGCGCTCGGAGGCGGCGAAGAAACGCTCGACCAGCTCGCGGTTGGCGTGATCCCGCTCGTCGCTGTCGAGCGGCTCGTCGTCAGCTCCATGCGTCATGGGCGTGTCCTCCGTGGCGACCACGTCTTCCGGCGGTTCTCATGCGGCGACTCCGAAGATCGCCGCGAGCAGCGTCTGGGCCGCCGCCGGCGCCCGGACCTCAAGCGCCGTCCCCCGGTCATCGACTGTCAGGGCGAACTCGTAGAACGAGCAGCACGCCCACTCGGCTCGGGCGAGCCGGATCACCTCGCACGATGTCCGCATCGGGCGCGAAGGTCAACCGGATGCCGTCCTCGAGCGGTGACCGCTCGCGGACGTGCGCGAGGACCGCTTGCCAGTCGGTGATCCGGTCGCTCATCTCCTCGTGGCTGAGGGCGCAGGCGATCTCCGACGCCGATTCTGCCAACTGGACCACGATAAGCGACCGCCCGGCCTGCGGCGGAGCGTCGTCGACACATGCGCATCCCGGTCCACACGGGCCTTCGGCCGCCTCAGCAGTGAGCGCATGGCGCGCCTCCTGGAGCTGGGCCGTCAGCGCGACGAGCTCGGTGGCGCGCCGCTGGGCGATCGCGATCTTGCCATCGACGAGGTCGCGAAGCGGCGCCTGAACCTCGCCGCAATCCTCGTCGAACGCGGTCAGGAGGGTGGCGATCTCATCGAGCGAGCAGTCGAGCTCCTTCGCTCTCGCGATGAACCGCAGGCGGTCGAGCGCCCGCTCATCGTATCGGCGATATCCGTTGCCGCCCCGCCCCGCGCTGGCGACCAGGCCGAGGCGATCGTAGTAGCGGAGAGTGGACGTCGGGACCCCGGTCCGACGGGCGACGTCCGTGATCGACAGGCTCATGGATCGAGCCTACACGTTGAAGTCGACTTCAATGTCAAGAGGCGATGCGATTCGCCGGCGATTCCTACGACTCCGCCTCCGGATCCGGTGCATAGAACGCCGTCGTGTTCGCGACTCCACGCGCGACCGTGTCCGGATCGGCGCCGGCGGCCTGGTTCGCGTCGCCCCAGGCTTCGCTGCTCTTCGTCAGGAACTTGCGCCCCTCGGCCGACAATGGCCAGACCGCCGGATCCAACACTGATCCATCGCGGATATGGAGCGTTAGCCCCAGCAACCCCTGGTCCCAACCCACGCCGACGGCGCCTGGCCCGTACTCCGCCCACGGCTCGTCAGGCACGACCGCGGTGTGCACGAGCTCGAGCCGTGTGGCCGCGCCGTCGACGGTCGACAGCCGGACATCGAGCTCCGAGACATCGACTCCGCTGGCCGCCTCTCCGTACGCCCATGTCACCTTGAACCGATGCGGGCGCTCGCAAGCGACGATCTCGCCCCCGGCGTTGCCCTCGAACTGATATCGACCACCGAGCCGATAGTCTCCGCTGATCGGCAGGAACCATCGGCTGATCCGCTCGGGGTTCGTCAGCGCGTCCCAGACGTCCTCGATGGGCGCGTCGTACTCGCGTTGCAGCCGGAGCGAGCGGCCGACCCCGGCGGGAATGGATCCCTTGCCGACTTCGCGCTGGACGGCCTCGATCTCACTGACGATGTCGATCATCGGGTCTGGTCTCCTTTCGGGTGGTCGGTGTCGGCAGCACGGAGGCGGCGCTCGCGCTTGCCGCGCGCGAGTTCGGTCGCGAGCGAGTCGAGGCGCTGGCCCCAGAAGCGGCGGAAGTGGTCGAGCCAGTCGTCCAGCTCGTGGAACGGCGCGGCGTCGACCGCGTAGAGACGGCGTGTGCCCTCGGGCCGGACGGTCGCGAACCCGCTCTCGCGGAGGACTTTCAGGTGCTGCGACACGGCCGGTTGCGAGATCCCGAACTCTGCCTGGACGACCGCGGTGATCGCCCCGGACGTCAGCTCGCCATCGGCCAGCAACTCAAGGATCCGGCGTCGGACGGGGTCTCCGAGGACATCGAATGCGTGCACCGGCGAATAATACAAGGATAGACTTATATAAGTCAATCCTTAAGATGTAATATCCCGTCGAGCTGAGCAGCTGCCGGCGGTTGTCCGGTGTGCCAGGGCCCGCGGATCGACGTCGGTGGAACGCCTCTCCTCGGCGACGACCGCCTACACGTAGGTGAACTTGACGCCGCCGGCCGTCCCATTCGACGTGACGACCGTGACCGGCACGGGTCCCACGGCTCCGGCTGGGCTCGTTGCGAGGATCTGGGTGTCGGACACCACCTCGAATACGGCGTCGACGGACCCGAATCTGACGGCGGAAGCACCATCGAAGCCGCTGCCCGTGACGGTGACCGCCGTTCCGCCGGCGGCCGGCCCTTCGTCAGGGTCAAGACCGACGATCGCGGCCGTCGGCGTCGTGTCCTCCGACGTGAAGATGACGTCGCCAAGCCGCTTGATCATGTCGCGGAAGTGCATTTCGCGATAGCCAACGACGAAGGCGATCAGGAAATAGAGCAAGTCCTTCGTCGCCACATCAGACGAGGGTTCGACGCCGATGGCAAGGATCCCGGCCATCACGATGATGACGGCGACGACGCCGACGGCCGCGCCGACAAAGGGTCGGATCAGGTGCCACGTCCAGTAGCGCGGCTCCCAGTTGTTTCGGTGCGTGTGGACGCCGTGCAGCGAGATCAGCACACCACCCAGGGCGCCGAACCAGATGACTCCTGAGGGGATCGGTCCGAAGCTGCCCGGCGCCCGCAACTCCGGAGGCGCCGTCGGCGTGAAGTACGCCCACGCAAGCACCGCGAGGATGAGCAGATAGAGGACTTCGAGCCAGAAGACGGCGATGCGGTTGTCGCGCTCCTTGCCGGTTCCGTTCGCAGACGCTCCAGGTCCGTCCATCGTGGCACCCCTCTCTGGCAGTCAATTCCGCATGACCGAGTGGCTGACGACCGGACGACTATTGCACAACCGAACCCGGTTTCGAACACATTCTGCGTAATTCCACCTGGGCCCAGCAACGCTCCGGGAAGACCGGCGGGTCGCCTACGATCGCGGCTGCAGCGCCCGGTCCAGGTCCGCGATCAAGTCCTCGACCGTCTCGATACCGACCGACAGTCGGACCACGTCCGGGCCGGCTCCGGCCGCCAGTCGCTCGTCGTCGCTGAGCTGCCGGTGGGTCGTCGACGCCGGATGCAGGATGAGGCTGCGCGTGTCGCCGACGTTGGCGAGGTGCGACCAGAGGTTGACGCCCTCCACGACCCGGATCCCGGCCTCGTAGCCGCCACGGACGCCGAACGTGAAGACCGAGCCGGCCCCGCGCGGCAGGTACCGACGGGCGAGCTCGTGGTACGGACTGGTCGGGAGGCCGGCATACGAGACCCAGGCGACCGACGGATGGCCGGCGAGGAACTCGGCGATAGCCCGCGCATTGGCCACATGCCGCTCGATCCGGATGGGCAGCGTTTCGATGCCGGTCAGGATGTAGAACGCGTTCGTCGGCGACAGGGCCGGCCCCAGATCGCGCAGGGCGACCGCTCGCGCCTTCATCGAGAACCCGAAGTCGCCGAACGTCTCGATGAAGTCGAGCCCGTGATAGGCGGGATCCGGTCCGGCCAGGAACGGGAACTTCCCGCTCCCCCGCCAGTCGAACCGCCCGGACTCGACGACGATGCCGCCCATCGACGTCCCGTGACCGGACAGGAACTTGGTCAACGAGTGGACGACAAGGTCGGCGCCCCATTCGAACGGCCGGCACAGGTAGGGCGTCGCGAGCGTGTTGTCGACGACGAGCGGGATCGACGCTTCATGGGCGACGTTCGCCAGCGCTTCGATGTCGACCACGACGCCGCCCGGATTCGCCAGCGACTCGACGAAGACCGCCTTGGTCCGTTCGCCGATCGCCGCGGCGACCTCGGTCGGGTCCGTGGCATCGACGAAGGTCGCGCTCCAGCCGAGCCGCCCGAACGTGTGCCGGAGCTGGGTCAGCGACCCTCCGTAGAGCTGACGGGCTGCGACGACGTGGTCGCCCGGGTCGAGCAACGTGTAGAAGGCAAGCAACTGCGCGGCATGTCCGGACGCGGCGGCCACCGCCGCTCGTCCACCCTCCAACGCCGCGACCCGCTCCTCGAGCGCCGCGACCGTCGGGTTCGTCAGGCGCGAGTAGATGTAGCCGAAGGTCTGGAGGTTGAAGAGGGCCGCTGCGTGGTCGACATCGTCGAACACGTAGGACGTGGTCTGGTGGATCGGCACGTTGCGCGAGCCCGAGACTGGGTCGGGTTTCGCGCCGGCATGGACCGCCCGCGTCGCGAACCCGTACGGCTCCTCGATGGCATTCGGCGGGGCGAGAGCGTCATCCGGGTCGTCGGTCATGCCAGCGGTCGGCCGCGGCGGCTCGAGATGATCCTCGTGTTGATCCCGCTCCAGGCGAGCTCGCCGCTCAGGCGCCCGAATTCGATCTTCATGCATGTGTCCTCGATGAACGTCAGCCCGGCCAGCCCGGCGATCGTGCCCGCCTCGGCGCTGCGGATGCCGAGCTGGAGCCAAAGCACGCGCGCACCGATCGCCGCTGCCGATGCGGCGATGGCCGGCGTGTCCTCGGCGCGCCGGAAGACGTCGACGACGTCCACCGGGACCGGGATCGATTCGAGGTCCGGATACACGACCTCGCCCAGGATCGGGGCGTCGAGCGCCCGCGGATTGACCGGGATGACCCGGAAGCCCTTGCGCTGCAGGTAGCGCATGACGAAGTAGCTGGGGCGGTTCCAGTTGGACGAGGCCCCGACCATCGCGATCGTCGGGCTGCTGCGGTAGATCCCGAGCAGGAGCTCATCGGAATAGGCGGACGTCCGGGGCGGGAGCAGGCAGGCGAACCCGGCGGTCACGTCCATCGACTGATCGCCCAGCGCTCGAAGATCCCGAGGATCGCATCGGTCGTCTTGCCCAGGACCGCGAGCAGGACGATGGCGAGGAGGATGCGGTCCACCCGGCCGTTGTTCTGGGAATTGACGAGGAGGAAACCGAGGCCGCTCGACGACGCGATCAGCTCGGCCGCCACCAGGAAGAGCCAGGACTGGGCGAGCGCCAGACGCAGTCCCGAGATGACCGAGGGCAGAACTGCCGGCAGTTGCACGGTCGTGAACAACCGCACACCGCGCAGGCCGAACGCCCGGCCGGCCTCGACGAGCTGGCGATCGACGTGACGCAGCGCGGCCGACACGGTCGTGTACACAGGAAAGAACGCCCCGATGGCGATCAACGTGATCTTCGACTCCTCACCGATCTTCAGCCACAGGATAAGCAGTGGCACCCAGGCGAGTGACGGCACCGCACGGATCGCCCCGAGGGTCGAGCCGAAGAAGACGTCCCAGGTGCGCGCCAGCCCGGTGATGGCGCCCAGCATGAGACCGAGCGACGCCCCGACCGCGAAGCCGATCACGACCCGTTGGGCGGACGTGAGGATGAAGCCGCCCAGGGTCCCGCGCTCAACGAGCTCGGCGGCGGCCTCGAAGACCATCGCCGGCGATGGCAGCTGGACGATGGTGAACCACCCGAGCGACGTCGTGACCTGCCAGGCGAGCAGGAGGCCGACCGGCAGGATGGCACCGATGACGACCCGGGCCCATCGCCGCGAGGCGATGGGCCGACGGGCCGCTATGGACGCATCGAGGACCGCGGCGGTCGCCTGGGTCGGAGAGCCCGCGGGCGCCGCGATCGTTCGGGTCCGGGTCACTCGAAGCGACTCGGATCGGCGTTCGTGACGAACGTCGGGTTGAGCAGGCTGGCCAGGGCGGCGTCGACCTCGCCCTGGCTCTTGACGTCGCCGGACGCCACGAAGATCGGGCCGATCTTCGCCAGGACCGAGACCTGGGCCGAGCCCGGGACTGGATCCACGTCGAGGTTCGAGCGCTCGTTGATGACCTTGCTGGCCACCGCGAGATCGAGCCCGGCTTCGGTCGCGAGGACCTGGGCCGTCTCGTCCGGGTGCTGCTGCGCCCACGCGCGGGCGTGCTCGTAGGCGTCCACGACGGCCTGGGCGAGGTCTGGCTTCTCGGCGAGGAACGTCTCGGTGGCGTTGAGGAACCCGTAGCTGTTGAACCCGACATTCCGGTACAGCAGCGAGGCGCCCGCTTGTTCGGCGCCGGCCATGATCGGGTCAAGTCCGGCCCAAGCGTCCACCGAGCCGTTCTGTAGGGCGGCCCAGCCATCGGCGTGCTGGAGCACCTCGACCGTCACATCGGTCGGGGCCAGTCCGGCTTCACCGAGGGACTGGAGGAGGAAGAAATAGGGATCGGTCCCCTTCGTCGCCGCGATCCGCTTGCCCTTGAGGTCGGCGACCGACGTGATGGCCGTGCCCTGCGGGACCACGATCGCTGCCCACTCTGGCTGCGAGTAGATGTCGATGACCTGGATCGGCGAGCCGTTCGAACGGGCGAGGAGCGCTGCTGAGCCGGCCGTCGAGCCGACATCGATCGCGCTCGCGCGGAGGGCCTCGTTGGCCTTGTTCGAGCCGGCCGACTTGACCCAGTTGACGGTCACGCCCTGCGGCGCAAGTTCGGCCTCGAGCCAGCCCTGCTGCTTGATGATCAGGCTGAGCGGGTTGTACGTGGCGTAGTCGATGTTCAGGGTGCCGCCCTGGGTGACCGTGGCGGTCGCGCCGGACGCCGCGGCGGCAGCGCTGGCGGCTGGCGTCGGGGCGCTTGAAGCCGTGCCGCCAGACGAGCAGGCGGCGACGAGCGTCGTGGTGGCGAGGACGCCGGCGAGGGCGAGACCGGAGCGGCGTGATCGGAGAGACATCGTTGGTGGTTCCTTTCGTTGCTTCGTTGATGTGGGGGTCAGTGGGCGTGGGCGTGCCGGTCGATCCCGAGACCGGCCAGGAGGTCGGCCCGTAGCAGGGCCAGCTCAGCCGAGCCGCGGTCGCGCGGCCGGTCACCCGGGACGGTGACGATCTGCCGGACCGTGGCGCCGTCCGCTCCCTGTTCAGGGGCGAGCAGGATCACCCGATCGGCGAGCTGGAGCGCTTCGTCGACGTCGTGGGTGACCAGCAGGACCGTGGTCGGGGCGGCGGCATGGACCTCGATCAGGAGGTCCTGCATCCGGAGTCGGGTCAGGGCGTCGAGAGACCCGAAGGGCTCATCGAGCAATAGCACCGATGGGCTTCGGGCCAGGGCCCGGGCCAGCGCGGCCCGCTGGGCCATACCGCCGGACACCTCGCGCGGTCGATGACCGGCGAACGCCGTCAACCCGACGAGGGCGAGGAGGTCGGCAACCAGATCACGACCGTCGGAGCTCGATGTCGATGCCGGCAGACCCAGCTCGACATTCCGGGCCAGCGTGCGCCACGGCAGGAGCCGAGGCTCCTGGAATGCGACGGCACAGCGCGGGTCGATGTCGACGACGGGATCGCCACCGATCCGGACCAGGCCGGCCGTCGGCGAATCCAGTCCACCGATGATCCGCAGGAGCGTCGACTTGCCGCACCCACTCGCGCCGAGGATGACGACGACCTCGCCCGGCCGCACCGAGAGCGAGACGTCCCGAAGGACGACATGCGGTGACGCGCTGGAAGCACGGTCGCCGACGCGCGGGAAGACTCGGCAGAGCCCGAGGAGCTCGACGCCGTGCTGGATCGGCATGCCGCCCGGGCGCGACGCGGGCGGACTGGCCCGTGGGTGCGGCGCTGGTTCGATGGCCACTTGGTTACCTCGATCTGGTCGCGGTTGTCGGGGGTGCGGTCCCGTGCGAGTAGCTGGGTCGGCGGCACTCCGCGAAGGTCACGGGACACAGAGAAGCCGCAGTCCTGGATCTGGACTGCGGCCCCGGGACCGGCGTCGGTGCCCTCGTCATCCCGGCGGGATGGAGCGCGACCTATCGCCCTGTGTCCCCTCCATGGGGCCGCCAGGGCATACACATCGCGGCAGGCCGGACGTGAGCGCTCATGCCTGGACTATACGAAGGCGCGCGCGGCAATGTCTACTGTTTCAGTAGGACTTCCGCGTTGCGATTCGGGCACATCTCGGCACGGTCCAGGACGGGCGGGCGCGGCGAGGACGGGACGGGTCCGCATCCGATCAGGCGGCCCGCATCCGCAGGAACTCCGTGACCCGATTCAGCTTGCCGGCGACCCGGAGCGGCCATGGCATGAGTCGCAGGTCAGGATCGGCGATCAACTCCGGCTCGACCAGGTGGATATCGCGGCCTCGAGCGCGCATCTCGCAGGCTCCGGCCGCGAGGATGTTCTTCAGCCACTGGACCTCGGAGCCGTACGTCAGGGCGAACAGGTAGTGGTCGCCACGGCGGAACACGTTGATCGGCGTGCGGTACGTCCGACCGGATGTCCGGCCGACGTGCGTCAGAATGGCGAACCCGGGCATCCAGCCAGCGAATCGGCGGGTGATCGGGTTGATCACCCTCGTCGTGAACGGCCGCATGAACCGGATCCGAGTCGCGGGAGCAGCCATGCCGATGCCTCACTAACGCAATCCGTACTGCGTTAGGATACTACCGATGACCGCTATCCACCACGATGCCACACCAGGCCCCCGACCGCGGCCCGGTGGCCGAAGCGCCCATGTCCGGTCAGCGGTCCTGGCAGCGACCATCGAGGTCCTGACGGAGCGCGGCTACGACGGAGCGGAGCTGCCGGAGATCGCCCGCCGGGCCGGCGTCCACCCGACGACCGTGTATCGCCGATGGGGCACCAAGGCCCGCCTCGTCGGTGAAGCATTGCTCGAACGATCGCGCCCGCTGAGCCCCACGCCAGATACGGGTGCGCTTCGGACCGACCTCGAGCGGCTCCTGCTCGATGGCGCCGCGCTCGTCCACACGCCGTCGGTCCGGGCGCTCTTCGAATTGCTCGTGGCCGACTTGACGGATCGGACGACGGAAGTCGCGGCGGCGCGTGACGGCTTCTGGGCAGCGCACCTGGAGGAGGCCCGGGGCATCGTCGACCGGGCCGTCGCGAGGTCGGAACTCCCGGTCGGCACCGACCCAGCGGCCCTGGTCGACCTCGTCATCGGCCCCGCCCTCCTGCGCCTGTTGCTCATGGGACAGGACCTCGGGCCGAGCGACGTCGCGAGGATCGTGGCTCGTGCGATCGCCGCGTTGGAGAAGGCCTGACCCAGCCTCCGGCGACCTGGCCAGCCGAGCTTCAGCACCTGAACACTGGGCGCGGGGCAGCTCCGACACCGCCGCGATCAAGTCTTGACGGCTGTTGACGGCTGGGTGTAGCTTGTTATCGTTCCCGTTATCGATAACGGAAACGATAACGACCCCCAGGCGCGACCGTGCGGCCAACCTCCCGTCCCCGAGACCGGCCAGCGCAGGAGGAGCCCGCGTTGCCACGGTTCGGCTGGTCAAGAGGCGCACGAGCACGTCGAGGGATGGGCCCCCCGAAGAGGAGGAGGTGCTGATGGTGTCAGGGTCGGCATGACCCGCACCGAGGCAAGAGCCGGGTGCGAATCAGAGGCGATCGCCGCAGCCTGGTGGTGGAGATCGAGACCGGGCGCGCGCGCTCAGCGATTCCAAGCCAACACACCGGAGACGGAGACCAAACCATGACGGGTTCGCGATTGTTCACACGGCTGGCCATCATCTCGGTGGCCCTGATCCTGGTGGCGGGCTGCTCCTCCTCGGGAGCGTCGACCGCCCCCTCCGCGGCGGGCCCGACCGCGGCCCCATCGGTCGCCGCACCGACCGCGGCGCCTTCGGAGGCGGCAGCCCCGCTGACCTACAAGGACCTTACGGTCGGCTTCATCCAGACAGGTTCAGAGGGCGGCTGGCGCGCCGCGAACACCGCGTCCTTCAAGGACGAGGCCGCCAAGCTCGGCCTCACCCTGAAGTTCTACGATGCGCAGAACAAGTTCGAAAACCAGATCACGGCGTTCCGCAATTTCATCGCCGACAAGGACGTGAACGTCATCATCCTGGCCGCCCTCGAGGCAGCCGGTTGGGACCAGGTCCTGCAGGAGGCCAAGGCCGCCGGCAAGACCGTCGTCATCCAGGACCGCCGCATCGATTTGGACCCCAGTCTGTATGCGACCTACATCGGATCTGACTTCGTCGAGGAAGGCCGAAACGCCGCGATCGAGATGTGCCGGCTGCTCGAAGGGAGCACCAGCAAGAACGTCGTCGAGCTCGTCGGTAACGTCGGTTCCTCGCCGGCCATCGACCGTGGCAAGGGCTTCAGGGAGAAGATGGCCGACTGCGGCATCACCGTCACCAAGACCCAGACCGCGAACTGGAGCGCGACCGAGGGCAAGGACGTCATGGCGGCCTTCCTCAAGGACAGCAAGGACATCCAGGGCGTGTTCGGCCAGAACGACGAGATGGGCCTCGGCGCCGCCCTTGCCCTCAAGGACGCCGGACTCACGCCCGGCACTGACGTCAAGATCGTCACGGTCGATGCCACGAAGGGCGCCTTCGAGGCGATGATCGCCGGCGAGATCAATGTCGCGGTCGAGTGCAACCCGCTGCTCGCCCCGCAGGTGTACGAGGCCGCGCTCAAGGCGGTCAACGGCGAAGATCTCCCCGAGTGGGTGCCGTCGATCGAGGGCATCTTCCGCCAGGAGACCGCCGCGGAGGACCTCCCGACGCGCCAGTACTAGGCACCACCTTCACGGTCGGGAAGCGGCGCACCGCGCCGCTTCCCGACCCCCAATCGCAGCACGCACGCCACGTAGGGTGATGTCGTGTCAGAGACGGATCGCATCCTGTCCATGCGCGGCATCGAGAAGGCCTTTCCGGGCGTGCAAGCCCTGGAGGGCGTGGACTTCGACCTGGCACCAGGCGAGATCCACGCCCTCGTCGGCGAGAACGGCGCCGGCAAGTCCACGCTGATCAAGGTGCTGACCGGCGTCGAGCGGCAGGACGCGGGCACGATCACCTTCGACGGGCAGGACGTTCATGTTCGCTCCCCGCAGCACGCCCAGTCGATGGGAATCAGCACCGTCTACCAGGAGATCAACCTCTGCCCCAACCTGTCGATGGCGGAGAACATCCTCATCGGGCGGGCGCCACGCCGCTGGGGCCGGATCGATTGGCCGGCGATGAACCGAAAGGCCACCCAGATCCTGCGCGACCTCGACATCGAGGTCGACGTCACCCAGCCGCTCGGGTCCTACTCGGTGGCGATCCAGCAGATGGCGGCCATCGCCCGCGCGCTCGACATCACGTCGGCGCGGATCCTCATCCTCGACGAACCGACGTCGAGCCTCGACGCTCACGAGACCGAGCAACTCTTCGGGGTGATGCGCAAGCTGCGCGACTCGGGCATCGCGATCGTCTTCATCACCCACTTCCTCGAGCAGGTCTACCGGATCGCCGACCGCATCACGGTCCTGCGCAACGGCCGGCTGGTCGGCGCCTACGCGCCGGCGGCCCTGCCCCGCTTCGACCTGATCGCCAAGATGCTCGGTCGGAATCTGACCGAGCTCGATCACGTGACCCAGATCAAGCAGGCCGTCGACCAGGAAGGCGCGGGCGAAACGCGCCTTGCGGCGACGCAGGTCGGCCGGGTGGGCTCCATCGAGCCGTTCGACCTTGAGCTGCGGGCCGGCGAGGTCGTCGGTCTCGCCGGCCTGCTTGGTTCGGGGCGGACCGAGTTGGCCGGCCTGCTCTTCGGGATCGACAAGCCCGACCACGGCTCGATCACCGTCGACGCCAAGGTCGTCGAGCACCATTCGCCGCTCGCATCGATCGCCCGAGGCGTCGCGCTGTGCCCGGAGGACCGCAAGGCCGAGGGGATCGTCGATGACCTGACGGTCCGCGAGAACATCGTGCTTGCCGTGCAGGCCGGGCGAGGGTGGCTACGGTCACTGAGCCTCGCCGAGCAGTACGCGATCGCCGACAAGTACATCGGCCTGCTTCGGATCGCGACGCCGTCGGCCGATCAGCCCGTGCGGACGTTGAGCGGCGGCAATCAGCAGAAGGTGATCCTCGCGCGCTGGCTGGCCACCGACCCGCACGTGCTGATCCTCGATGAGCCCACGCGCGGTATCGACATCGGCGCGAAGGCCGAGGTCCAGCGCCTCGTCCTCTCGCTCGCCGAGGAGGGCAAGGCCTGCCTGTTCATCTCCTCGGAGCTCGATGAGGTCCTCCGGACCAGCCACCGCATCGTCGTCCTGCGCGACCGGGTCAAGGTCGATGAGTTTTCCGGAGAGGTCGGCGAGGCGCTGATCATGCAGACGATGGCCGGGTCCGACACGTGAGCCGGATGACGTCGACGGCCTGGCAACGGTTCGCCGAAAGCAAGCTCGTCTTCCCACTCATCGTCCTGGCCGTGATCCTGCTGTTCGACCTGATCTTCGACCCCGGGTTCTTCACGCTCACGATCATCGACGGACACCTGTTCGGGAACGTCGTCGACATCTTCCGCAGCGGATCGACGGTCATGCTGCTCGCGATCGGGATGACCCTGGTGGTCGCTACGGGTGGGGTCGACCTTTCGGTCGGCGCCGTGATGGCGATCTCCGCCTCGATCGCGGCCCTCCTGATCGATCCGAACTACCAGGCGCTGGCCCACGATCCCAACTTCTCCGCCGTCCCGCTCCCGATCGTCTTCGTGGTGACATTGACCGTGGCGGCCCTGTGCGGACTCTGGAACGGGGTGCTCGTGGCCTACGGTGGCATCCAGCCGATGGTGGCGACGCTCATCCTGATGATCGCCGGTCGAGGCATCGCCCAGCTGATCACCAACGGCGTCCGGATCCAGATCTTCTACGAGCCCTTCGCGTTCCTTGGCAACGGCT
Source organism: uncultured Chloroflexia bacterium (assembly GCA_963778645.1). Lineage (GTDB taxonomy): Bacteria > Chloroflexota > Limnocylindria > Limnocylindrales > CSP1-4 > SPCO01. The sequence goes on along the minus strand of CAVZVH010000026.1, from coordinate 268,059 downwards.
GGGTCATCCTGCCGGTCTCGCTCTACATCGTGGCGATCGTGTTCGTCGTCGCGTGGCTGCTGACTCGCAAGACGTCGCTCGGCATGTTCATCGAGTCGGTCGGGATCAACGCCCGCTCGAGCTTCTTCAGTGGCGTGAACGAGAAGCGAGTGAAGCTGTTCGCGTACACGTTCTGTGGGCTGTGCGCCGGCATCGCGGGGCTCGTTGCGAGCTCGAACATTCGGACATCGGACGCGAACAACATCGGCCTGAACCTGGAGCTCGATGCCATCCTCGCCGTTGTCATCGGTGGGACGGCCCTCGGGGCGGGCGGGCGATTCTCCCTGTTCGCCGCGATCGTCGGCGCTGCGGTCATCCAGGCGATCACCACGTCGATGTACGCCATCGGCGTCGCAGCGAACGCGCTGCTCGCGATCAAGGGCGTCGTCGTCATCGTCGTGATCCTGCTCCTCTCCGATCAGGTCCGGAACGCGATCCGTCGCCTCGCGACGCAAGGTCCGAAGCCGGCATGACAGCGCAGGTCGCGACCGCGACGCGGCCCACCGTCGGGGCGCGGCTGTCCCGCTACCGCCGGCTCGCGCCGCTCACCGCGACCATCGTCCTGTTCTGCGTCGCCTACGCCTACGGCGCGTTCGTCTACGACGGGATGCGCGACCCGCAGGTCTTCCTGAATCTCCTGCGCGCCAGCCCGTTCCTGCTCATCAGCGCGATCGGGATGACGTTCGTCATCCTGTCCGGCGGCATCGACCTCTCGGTCGGTGGCGTCGTCGCGCTGACGACGGTCGCGTCCGCCGCCCTCCTGCGCAACGACGGGATGGACCCGTGGCTCGTCATGGGGCTCATGCTCGTCATGGGCATGGCCATCGGCGTGACGATGGGCTTCTTCATCACGTACCTGCGAGTCCAGCCGTTCATCGCCACCCTCGCCGGCCTGTGGTTCGCCCGCGGGTTGTGCTTCTGGATCAGTGACAACGCCATCGCCATCGACAACCGGCTCTGGGACGTCCTGGCCCAGACGAGGATCCTGATCCCGGGCCTGGCCGACCCGGTGACCAAGCAAGGCCCGTTCGTGTCCATCCTGGTGGTCGTCGAGCTCGTCGTGTTGGCGGTGGCGATCTTCCTCGCGCACTACACGGGATTCGGACGGACGGTCTACGCGGTCGGTGGCAACGAGTCGTCGGCCCGCCTCATGGGCCTTCGAGTCAACCGAACGAAGATGCTCGTGTACACCCTCAATGGGTTCTGTTCAGCCCTCGCCGGCATCGCCCTGAGCATCGATGTCGCATCCGGTCATGGGTTGTACGCGATGGGCCTCGAGCTGACCGTCATCGGTGCGGTGGTCATCGGCGGGACGCTCCTCACCGGAGGATCCGGATACGTGATCGGGACCCTGTTCGGCGTCCTGGTCATCGGCGTCGTCCAGACGCTCATCCAGTTCAACGGGCAACTCAGCTCGTGGTGGACCCCCATCGTCGTCGCGGCGCTGACGCTCATCTTCATCGGCGTCCAGAGCCTGCTCGCGTCCAGGAGCGGCCCTCGATCGACCGCTCGGCGAGCGTCGACCAAGGCGACGACCCACGCACCGGCGGCGGATCCAGCGATCGGGAACGAAGCCACGTGACCCGTCGCGGCGGATCGCCCTGGATCGTCGTGGTCGCCCTCATCCTGGGCGGCTGCGAGTACGTCGTGCTGCCGCCCGAGGAGAGTGCGCCGGTGGCGCATACCTCGAAGGGCTGGTCGGCCGTGGCGACAGCGGTCGCACCCGCCGAGTCGGGCGACCTCAGGATCGACCTCGCCATCCGAAACGAGACAGGCGACTGGAGCACGATGGCCGCGGTGGCCGGACAGCCGGCTGTCCTCACCACAGGCGATGGCAGCCGGACCGACTGCGCGACGGTGGTGCTGGGGTCGGGCGGCCATCGATTGGCCCCCGGCTTCCGGATGCAGGGGTTCTTCGACGGACCGAAGACGAAACCGACCATGGAGCGCATCCGGGTCGAATGCGCGGGCGCGGCGGCCGGTCCCGGCTCGAAGCTCGCCATTGGTTACACCTACGTGACCGGCGAGTACGACTACTACGACGCGAAGACGACCGGGACGGAGGGGACGCTCGAGGTCAACCTCGATGAGGCCGCTGCCGACCTCACGTTCCCGATCGCGGAGCCCGTCGAAGGCCTGCTCCTCCCGGCAGACAGTGAGATCCCCGCACTCAACGACGTCATCCTGACCCTGGCCGACGCCGCGCGGTCCGAGGAGGGATTCGAATTCACTTGGCAGACATCGAATCCCGGCGAGTATCCGACGATCGTCCACGTCGGGAACCCGCCGGTCATCGGCGCCGACGGGATCCTGTACGGCTACTACGAAAGCCCCGACCTCGCGTCCGCGCCCGTCACCCCGCCCGGCGACGTGGCGGACTGGACGACGGAGGTCACCGTCCCAGCCGAGGTCACGGGCTTCTACATCATGCTGAGCGTCGAGTCGAAGAAACAGCGCACGTTCGTGAACTACGCGATCGACATCAGCGATCGTTGACGCTGGGAAGCTACGTGGCTTCCCGTTTGCTCGGACGTCGAAGTACACGGCGACGAGCAGGACGAGCGCCTTGACCATGAACTGGTAGTCGATCGGGATCGACATGATGCCCATGCCGATGTTGAGCAGGCCGAAGAACAGGGCGCCGATGACGGTTCCGGCGACCGTGCCCACGCCGCCGTACGCCGACGCGCCGCCGACGAACGTCGCCGCGATGACGTCGAGCTCGAAGCCGTAGCCGGCCTTCGGCGTCGCGGAGTTGAACCGGGCGGCGATGATCATGCCGCCGAGCGCGGCCAGGACGCCCATGTTGATGAACGTCAGGAGCACCATCCGCTTGCTGTTGACGCCCGAGAGCATCGCCGCCTTGGCGTTCCCACCGACCGCGTAGATCCGCCGGCCGATGACGGTGCGCAGGGTCACGAACATGTAGACGCCGATCAGGATGAAGGCGATCAGCGCGACGATCGGCAGGCCCTTGTAGCCGGCCAGCCGGTAGGCGATGAACATGATGCCGGCGATGATCAGGACGTTGCGCAGCCAGAACTGGGCTCGTCGACGGGACCGCGAACCCGTACTTGACCTGCTCGCGCCGGGACCGCCAGCGCGAGTAGGACCACGGCCAGCGCACAGAAGGACGCCCAGCAGCAGCGTGGTCAGCTGGAGCGGCACCTCCGCCGAGCGGCAGGACGACCGGACCGAGCGTGATCGGCCGGCTCACCGGTGCCGAACGGGTCCGGGATCGTCCCGATCATCTCCGGGATGAAGCCGGACGAGATCGCGCGGAAGCTCTCGGGGAACGGGCCGACCGGCTGGCCGCCGAGCATGAACAGCGTCGCGCCCCGGAACAGGAGCATGCCGGCGAGCGTGACGATGAACGACGGGACCCGGAGGTAGGCGGTCCAGAAGCCCTGCCAGATCCCGATCACGCCGCCGACGATCAGCGTCAGGGCGACGGCGATGATCGGGTCGAGGATCTCGCGATCGGCAGCGTCACCATCAGGACCGCGGCGACCGCGCCGAGGAAGCCGGCCACCGAGCCGACCGACAGGTCGATGTGGCCGATCACGATGACCAGCAGCATCCCCAGGGCCATCACCAGGATGTAGCCGTTCTGGAGGAAGACGTTCGTCACGTTGAGCGACTTGAGCATCACGCCGTCGGTCGTGATCTGGAAGAACACGACCACGATGCAGCAGAGCGACGAGCATCCCGCCCCGGCCGACGGCCGCGCGGATCGTCGCGAGGGCGCTGGTGTTGACAGGTCCTCGACGGCCGGCGTGGCGCCGTGGGGCGGGGCCGCTGGGTGCGCTCACAGCACGACTTCCTCAGCTCCGGCGCGCGCGAGCCGCATGATGGCCTTCATGATCGACTCCTGCGTCGCCTCCGATGCGGGCATCTCGGCCGCGATCCGACCGGCGGCCATGACATAGATCCGGTCGGAGATCCCGAGGACCTCCGGGAGCTCGGACGAGATGACGATGATCGCCTTTCCCTCGGCCGCCAGGCGGTTGATGATCGTGTAGATCTCGTACTTGGCCCCGACGTCGATGCCGCGCGTCGGCTCGTCGAGGATCAGCACGTCCGGGTTGGCGAACAGCCACTTGGCCAGGACGACCTTCTGCTGGTTGCCGCCCGAGAGGTTCATGGCGAGCTGCTTGACGCTCGGCGTCTTGATCGCTCAGGGCGTCGCGGAACTCGTTGGCGACCTTGATCTCCTTGGGCGGGCTGAGCACGCCCGTCGTCGATACGCCGCCGAGGTTCGCGAGCGTGATGTTGGTCTTGACGTCGTTGATCAGGACGAGCCCGTACGTCTTGCGGTCCTCCGTGACGTACGCGATGCCCGTGGTCCACGGCCTTGGGGATCGTGCTGACGTCGATCTCGCTGCCGTCCTTGAGCACCTGGCCGCTGACGAAATGGCCCCACGACCGCCCGAAGACGCTCATGGCGAACTCGGTGCGCCCGGCGCCCATCAGCCCGGCGATGCCGACGACCTCGCCCTTGCGGACGTTGATGCTGACGTCGTTGATGACCATCCGATCCGTCGTAGATCGGATGCGCGACCTTCCAGTTCCGGACCTCGAACGCGACCTCGCCGATCGTCGGCCTCGCGCGGCGGGAAGCGATGGGTCATGTCGCGGCCGACCATGCCGCGGATGATGCGGTCCTCGGTGACCCGCTCGCCCTCGGCGTCGAGCGACTCGATGACGGCGCCGTCGCGCAGGATCGTGATCGTGTCGGCGACCGACTCGACCTCCTTGAGCTTGTGCGAGATCAGGACGCAGGCGATGCCCTGGGCGCGGAACTCGCGCAGCAGCTGCAGCAGCTTCTGGGAGTCGGACTCGTTGAGCGACGACGTCGGCTCGTCGAGGATCAGCAGCGTCGACGTTCTTGGACAGCGCCTTGGCGATCTCGACGAGCTGCTGCTTGCCGACGCCGAGGCGGTTGACCTGGGTGTCGGGCGTCTCGTCGAGCCCGACCTTCTTGAGCAGCTCGATCGCCTTGCGTGTGCGACAGGCCCCAGTTGATGACGCCCGCGGGTGGCCTGCTCGTTGGCGAGGAAGATGTTCTCGGTGATCGAGAGATGCGGGATGAGCGCCAGCTCCTGGTGGATGATGACGATGCCCTTCCTGCTCGCTGTCCCGGACGCCGTGGAAGCGGCACTCCTCGCCCTTGAAGAAGAACTCGCCCTCGTACGTGCCGTACGGGTAGACGCCGGACACGACCTTCATCAGGGTCGACTTGCCGGCGCCGTTCTCGCCGACCAGGGCGTGGATCTCGCCCGGGCGGACGGAGAAGCGTGACGTCCTTGAGCGCCTTGACGCCCGGGAACTCCTTCGTGATGTCGCGCATCTCGAGCAGCACGTCGCTCACGCCGAACCGCCGCTCTCCTGCCTCGGTGGTGGATAGCAAAGAGCGGGTGTGCGGGGCGTTGACCGCCGCACACCCGCGATCGTTGCGACGAGTCTAGGGCTTGACTTCCTCGGCCGTGTAGTAGCCCGGTGTCGACCAGCTCCTGCGTGACGTTGTCCTTGGTCACGGAGACGACCGGGAGAAGGTACGACGGGACGACCTTGACGCCGTTCTCGTACGTCTCGGTGTCATTGACCTCCACGGTCTCGCCCTTGAGGAACTGGTCGACCATCTTGGCGACCTTCGCGGCCAGGGTCCGGGTGTCCTTGAACACCGTGCGAGGTCTGCTCGTCGGCGAGGATCGACTTGACCGACGGGAGCTCGGCGTCCTGGCCGGTGACGACGGGACCGGGCTTGTCGGCGCCGTAGTAGCCGACCTGCTTCAGCGAGGCGATGATGCCGCGGCTGATGCCGTCGTACGGGCGACAGGACCGCGTCGACGCGCTTGTCCGCGTAGTGGGTGGCCAGGATGTTGTCCATGCGGGCCTGGGCGGTCGCACCGTCCCAGCGCAGCGTGCCGACCTGCTCGGGGAACTTGGTCTCGCCGGACTCGACGACCAGCTTGCCGCTGTCGATGAGCGGCTGGAGGATCGACATGGCGCCGTTGAAGAAGAACCCGGCGTTGTTGTCGTCCGGCGACCCGGCGAACAGCTCGATGTTGAACGGGCCCGCGGCATTGTTGAGGTCGAGCGAGTCGACGATCGAGCCGGCCTGGGCGACGCCCACGTCGAAGTTGTCGAATGCCGCGTAGTAGTCGACGTTCGGCGATTCGCGGATCAGGCGGTCGTAGGCGAACACCTTGATGCCCGCGTCCGCGGCCTTCTGGAGCGTGTCGGCGAGCGTGGTGCCGTCGATGGCGGCGATCACGAGGACCTTGGCGCCCTTCGTGATCATGTTCTCGACCTGGTGAGACCTGGGTCGGGATGTCATCCTCGGCGTACTGGAGGTCGGTCTGCGTAGCCGAGCTCCGTGAGCGACTTCGACGAGGTTGTCGCCGTCGGCGATCCAGCGGGCGGACGACTTGGTCGGCATCGCGATGCCGACGAGGCCACCCGCACCGGCGGCGGCGCTTTCGGCGGGAGCGGCGCTGGAGCCGGTGCTTGCGGCAGCGCTCGGCGCCGTCGATGCGCCCCCGCTGCTGCAGGCCGCGAGGGCGAGGCCCGCCGCGACCGTAAGGGCCAACAGTCTCTTCATGGTTGAGCGCTCCTCCATTTGGTACGGGGTCCACCGCGCTTCCGGTTCGGCGGTCGCGGTCAGGTCGACAACTACGCCTGGGGTGCTCGAAGTGGCGGCCGGGCCGCTCCGAGGCCCGTGACATCGCCTGGCCGTGAGCGTTCCCGTGAACGTTCACGGCGATGCTAGCCGCGCGTCGACCTGGCGTCAAGAGGTCCCTTGACGACGCCGCCCGAGAAGCCCGGATGCCCGTTCACGACCCGCAGCGGGTGCTTCGTCGACGACGTGAACGACCTCAGGGCGAGCTAGCCGACGCGGGCGCGACGGCCGGTCTCCGTGGGTGCGACCGCAGGCGCGGGTGCACTCTCGCGGATGACGAGTTCGGTCGCGAGCACCTGGCTACGGGTCGCCGAGGCGGCCGATGCCCCGTTCGTCGCCGCGATCGCCTGTCGCACGGCGAGCTCACCAAGCTCCCGGAGTGGCTGGACGACCGTCGTGAGCGACGGCGTGAACTGGGCGCCCTCGTCGAGGCCGTCGAACCCGACGACCGCGAGGTCCCCGGGCACGGCGATCCCTCGTGCATGAGCGGCGCGCAATGCACCGAGCGCCATCTGGTCGTTGCCGACGAAGATGCCATCGAGGTGCGGATCGAGGGCGAGCAACGCCTCGAGCCCGGCCACCCCGCTCTCAGCGGACCACGTCCCGGTCACGACGGGTCCCGGTTTGACCCCGGCCTCGCGGAGCGCGTCGCGCCACCCGTTCTCGCGATCCGCGGCTTCCTGCCATGGTGGCGGCCCGCCGAGGTGCGCGATCCGGCGGCGCCCCAGGGCGAGCAGGTGTCGGGTCGCGAGGTGAGCGCCTCCGCGGTTGTCGATGACGATCGTCGAGAAATCCGGCGATGGCTCCGACTTCAGGAAGACGATCGGCGGGGACGCGTTCCGCAGCTGGCTACGGACGGTGGCGATGTTCCGCCCGATCTGGGGGGCCGCGAAGATGATGCCCTCGACCTGGTGGGCGATCATGAAATCGATGACCGGGACGATGTCGACCGTCTCGGAGCTGTCGATCTCCTTGAGCAGGACGCCATAGCCGGCCGCCTGGGCTTCCTCGGTGATGCCGTTCAGCGTCTGCGCGACGCCGAAGTACCGCAGCCCGGCCACGATGACGCCGAGGGTCTGCGATCGACGCTGGACCAGGCTCCGCGCGACGGCACTCGGTTGGAACCCGGTGGCCGCGATGGCCGCCTCGACCGCCTTGCGGGTCTCGGGCGACACATCAGGGCGTCCGTTGATCACCCGCGAGACCGTCTGCGTCGAGACCCCGCACATGCGGGCGATCTCCCTGATCGTGATGCGGCTGGATTCCTGCAAAGCTCATTCCCCAGGGCGGCGCGGAGGCTTGCCTCGAGACCGTCCCGATGCTACGGTACGGGCATCGTGAACGTTAGCGGGAACGATAACGGCGCGGGGTCGGAACGGCAAGCCCTCACGTTGACCCACCGCTAGGTGGCGGAGGCTACACGGAGTCTATGGGAACCATGGTCACCAAGTACGCGATCGGTGTCGACTTCGGGACCGGTTCCGGCCGTGCCATCCTCGTGGACGTCGCCGACGGGTCCCAACTGGCGACCGCGGTCGAGCCGTATCGCAACGGTGTCATCGACGAGCGCCTCCCCTCCCCCGACGAGGACGTGGTCCTACCGCCCGACTGGGCGCTCCAGGATCCCGAGGACTATCTGCGAGTCCTCCGGACGGCGGTGCCGGCGGTCGTGCGGGCCGCGAACGTGGACCCATCAGACGTCATCGGCATCGGGATCGACTTCACCGCCTGCACCATGTTGCCGGCCACGTCCGACGGGACGGCGCTCTGCCGACTGCCCGCGTTCCGCTCGAACCCGCACGCCTGGGTGAAGCTCTGGAAGCACCACGCCGCCCAGCCCGAGGCCGACCGGATCAACGAGGTCGCCCGCGCGACCGGCCAGGCGTGGCTCGATCGCTATGGCGGGAAGATCTCGTCCGAGTGGTTCTTCTCGAAGGCGCTCCAGATCCTGGACGAGGCGCCCGAGGTCTACGCCGCGGCCGATCGGCTCATCGAGGCCGCCGACTGGGTCGTCTGGCAACTGACGGGCGACGAGACCAGAAACGCCTGCACCGCCGGGTACAAGGCGATGTGGTCGAAGCGCGACGGGTTCCCCGATCCCGCCTACTTCGAGGCGCTGGACCCGCGCTTCGCCGCAGTGGTCGACACCAAGATGCGGCGCGACGTGGCCCGCGCCGGTGACCGAGCCGGCGGGCTATCGGTCGAGGCCGCGGAATGGACGGGTCTCCGGCCCGGGACCGCGGTGGCGGTCGCGAACGTCGACGCGCACGTCGCCGTCCCGGCGTCGACCGTGACCGAGCCTGGGACGATGGTCATGATCATGGGCACCTCGACCTGCCACATGGTCCTGTCGAGCGATGAGCGGACCGTCCCCGGCATGTGCGGTTGCGTCGAGGACGGGATCATCCCCGGCCTCTTCGGCTACGAGGCCGGGCAGTCCTGCGTCGGGGATCACTTCGAGTGGTTCGTGGAGCAGGGGCTGCCGGAGTCGTATCACGACGAGGCGCGGGCCAAGGGCGTCGACATCCACAGCCTCCTGCAGGACAAGGCCAGTCGGCAGCTCGTCGGCGAGTCGGGGCTCATCGCCCTCGACTGGTGGAACGGGAACCGATCCGTCCTCGTCGATGCGGAGGTCGGCGGCCTGCTCGTCGGGATGACGCTCGCGACGACGCCCGAAGAGATCTACCGGGCGCTCATCGAGGCGACTGCATTCGGGACCCGGGTCATCATCGAGACCTTCGAGGCGAACGGGGTCCCGGTCAACGAGGTCGTGGCATGTGGCGGCCTGGCCGAGAAGAGCCCGTTGATCCTGCAGATCTACGCGGACGTCACCGGCCGGACGTTCCGGGTGAGCGCCTCCGATCAGACGCCCGCCCTCGGGTCGGCCATGTTCGGTGCGGTCGCGGCCGGTGCCGCGGCCGGGGGTCACGCGTCGATCGAAGACGCCGCTCGCGCGATGGCGAGCCTGAAGGACCGGGCGTTCGAGCCGAACGCCGCGGACCACGAGGTCTATGACGTCCTGTATCGCGAGTACGTCCGCCTCCACGATCACTTCGGCCGGGGCGAGAATGACGTCATGAAGGTGCTCAGGCGCCTGCGGGCCCAGGCGAAGGCGGTCGATCGCGTCGCGGTGGAGGCGTGACGATGCGGCTCGAAGCGCTCCGCGAGGAGCTCGTTCGACTCCACGCGGAGCTGCCGCGGCACGGCCTGGTCGTGTGGACGGGCGGGAACGTCAGCGCACGCGACCCCGAGACCGGACTCGTGGCGATCAAGCCGTCCGGCGTCCGCTACGAGGACCTCAGCGCAGAGGGCATGATCGTCCTCGACCTCGACGGCCGGATCGTCGAGGGCACGCTCCAGCCGTCCTCCGACACCGCGAGTCACCTGTACATCTACCGTCATCGCCCGGACGTGAACGGCGTGGTCCACACGCACTCGCGCTACGCGACCGCGTTCGCGGCGGTCGGTCGATCGATCCCGGTCTACCTGACGGCCCACGCGGACGAATTCGGCGGCGAGATCCCGTGCGCCGGGTTCGCCCTGATCGGCGATGAGGCGATCGGCGCGCAGGTCGTCGAAGGGATCGGTCGCTCGCCGGCGATCCTGCTGAAACACCACGGCGTCTTCACCGTCGGACCGACGGCTTTGGCCGCGGTCAAGGCCGCGGTCATGGTCGAGGACGTGGCGGCCACGGTCTGGGCGGCCCTGCAGATCGGGACGCCCGAGGTCCTCCCCGACGAGGTCGTCGAACGCCTCCACGATCGATACCTCACGAGCTACGGCCAATGACCGACCAGGCGACGTCCGCCGGTATCGACCTCGCCGCCTCCGAGGTGTGGTTCGTGGCCGGCAGCCAGCCGCTGTACGGACCGGAGACCATCGAGGCCGTCGCCGAGCACGCACTGGTGGTTGCCGACGCCCTAGACGCATCGCACTCGGTGCCGGTTCGCGTCGTCGCGAAGCCCGTCGTGACCGACTCGGAGGGCATCCGGGCCCTGTGCCAGGCGGCCAATTCGACCCCGGCCTGCGTCGGGCTGATCGTCTGGATGCACACGTTCTCGCCGGCGAAGATGTGGATCGCCGGACTCGACGTCCTGCAGCGACCGCTCCTCCATCTCCACACCCAGTACCACCGCGCCATCCCCTGGGATGCGATCGACATGGACTTCATGAACCTCAACCAGGCCGCCCATGGCGACCGGGAGTTCGGGTTCATCGCCGCCCGCATGCGGATCGAGCGAAAGGTCGTCGTCGGCCACTGGTCAGACGAGGAGGTCCAGGAGCGGATCGGCGCCTGGTCGCGCGCCGCTTGTGCGAAGCGCGATTGGGAGACGGGCCGGATCGCCCGCATCGGTGACAACATGCGCGAGGTCGCGGTCACGGAGGGCGACAAGGTCGAGGCCCAACGCCGACTCGGCTTCAGCGTCAACACCTACGGTGTCGGCGATCTCGTCGCGGTCGTCGACGACGTGGCGGAGACCGAGGTCGACCAGCTCATCGCGACCTACCTGGAGGAGTACGAGATCGCACGGGCGCTCTGCCCGGGCGCCGAGCGGGAGACATCGCTCCGTGACGGCGCCCGGATCGAGATCGGGCTCCGGCGGTTCCTGGGCGACGGGGGCTTTTCGGCTTTCACGACGACCTTCGAGGACCTGCACGGCCTCACGCAGCTCCCCGGCCTCGCGGTGCAGCGACTCATGCGCGACGGCTTCGGCTTCGGCGCCGAGGGCGACTGGAAGACCGCGTCGATGGTCCGGGCGATGAAGGTCATGGCGAGCGGGATGCCCGGTGGCGTGTCGTTCATGGAGGACTACACCTACCACCTGGCCGACGACGGGGACCTCAGCCTCGGGGCGCACATGCTCGAGGTCTGCGAATCGATCGCCGGGTCGCGCCCGCGTCTCGAGGTCCATCCACTCTCGATCGGCGGCAAGGACGATCCGGTCCGTCTGGTGTTCGACGCGCACCCAGGCACGGCCGTCCTGGCATCGGTCGTGGACATGGGCCAGCGGTTCCGGATGGTCGCGACCGTCGTGGATGTGCTGGCGCCGGAGCGGCCGCTGCCCAGGCTGCCCGTCGCACGCGCCCTGTGGCGCCCCCGCCCGGACCTCAAGACGAATGCGGCCGCATGGATCCATGCCGGCGGCTCGCACCACACCAGCCTCGGATTCGCGGTCACGCCCGAGCATCTGGCCGACTTCGCGGCCATGTCAGGGGTCGAGTTCCTCCTCATCGACGAACACACGTCGCTCGATCGTTTCCGGGAGCAGCTCCGCTGGAACGATCTCTACTACCTGCTCGCGCGCGGCCTCTGACGGCCGATCGCCACTCGTCTTTCCCAGCGCGGGCCGGACCGGGACCTCCTCCCACGGTCCGGCCCGCGACCAACTGACGGCGGGACGAGGGGTCAACGAGCCCGACTGGTCCTCACTCTCGACCTCAAACTGGACCTTAACTGAGGACCGGTCGTGCTCCATGCTGTCCGCACAGACCCAGTCAGGAAAGGAGTCGATGTGATGGACGGCTTGGTGCTCTTGCTCATCGTGACCGGCGTGCTGATCGTGCTCGGGCAGGCGGCCCTGGGCTTCGGTGTGGACTCACGCGACGGCATCGGCGACGACTACGCCCGATCGATCGGTCGCTGACGATGCATCCGACGACGCTGTCGATGCTGGCCGAAGGTGCCATCGCCGAGCGTCTCCGCGAGGGAGCCGCCGATCGCCTCGGCCGTTCGGCCGGGCCGTCGACCAACGGATGGGCGACGCGGGTTCGTGCCATCGTCACGGACACACGGATGGCGCGCCGGAAGCGCTCAGGCCATCGCCCGATCTCGCCGGCCCCGACCCGGGCGTGCTGAATCGATCGGAGGAGGACGACTTGACCACGTGGGCCCAGTTCGAAGCCGCGGACCCGGGACTCGCCGCCGCGGGACAGCGCCTCATCGACCGCGGCGGCGGCGGACAAGCGCTACTCGCGACCGTTCGCGGCGATGAACCGCCGCGCATCCACCCCATCGATGTAGCCATCGTCGGTGGGCGGCTCTGCGCGTTCATCCTGCGGTCCGCCAAACGAACGGACCTGGAACGCGACGGCCGATACGCCCTGCACACCCATCAGGATCCGGCGGCGCCAAGCGAATTCTCGGTCCGCGGGCGTGCCTCGCTCGTCGAGTCGGAGGACGTTCGGTCGGCTGCCGCGGTGCACTGGTCGTTCGAGGTCGACGAGACCTATGCGCTCTTCGAGTTCTCGATCGAAGCCGCCTTGCTCGGTGCCCGTGAGACGGCGGACGAATGGCCGCCACGGTACTCGTCGTGGGTCGCGGCCGAAGTCGCTCGCTAGGCGGCGTCGCTGGCCTGCTCGTCGTCCGAGATGTCCGCCAGAGGTTCGCGCCCCGATTTGCAAGGCCGTTGCAATCTCTGACCCGACCCGGCAGTCCTCGTGCATCGGATCGAGGCGCATCGTCTGTCCCGACACGCCGCCCCTCTGCAGTTGGTTAACCGACCGGTCACGAACCCGACATCGCCGGTGGCCAGGCTGGTGAGGGGACAGGTCGCGCCGGCCCGATCCCTGACAGGGCCGGCGGCAGTACGGGAGGTACACGATGTCCGGATCGCGACTTCGGATCCTGGCGGCCCTGCTGGGCGCCCTCACGGTGCTGATGCTGCCGATGGCCGCAACCGCGCACGACGACCGGGCCAAGGTCCGCTTTGCGACCTTCAACGCGTCATTGAACCGCAACAGCGCGAACCAGGCGCTGACCGATCTCTCCGTGCCTGGCAACGCCCAGGCCGACGCGGTCGCGGAGATCATCCAACGCACGCGCCCGGATGTTCTCCTCATCAACGAATTCGACTACTACGCGCCGACGCCGGACCACCCCGACGGGCCGCTCGTCGACGCGTTCCGCGACAACTACCTGGCACTGGGCCACAACGGGGCCAGGCCGATCCATTACCGCCATTCCTTCGTCGCCGAGTCCAACACCGGCATCGCGTCCGGCTTCGACCTGAACAACAACGGGGTGATCGCCGATGAGATCGGCGAGACCGGGTACGGCGACGACGCCTTCGGCTTCGGTAACTTCCCCGGCCAGTTCGGCATGGTGGTGCTTTCGAAGTACCCGATCCGAACGGATCGGATCCGCACGTTCCAGCACTTCCTCTGGAAGGACATGCCCGGTGCGACGTTGCCGGACGATCCGGCGACGCCGGCGCCCGCTGACTGGTACTCCCCGGCCGAGCTCGGGGTGTTCCGCCTGTCGTCGAAGAGCCACTGGGACGTCCCGATCCGCATCCACGGCGAGACCGTCCACTTCCTCGTCAGCCATCCGACGCCTCCGGTCTTCGACGGCCCCGAGGATCGGAACGGCACCCGCAACAGCGACGAGATCAGGCTCTGGGCGGACTACATCACCGGCGGCAAGACCTCGAAGTACATCTACGACGATGAGGGCGTCCGCGGCGGCCTCAAGCGAGGCGCGCTCTTCGTCATCGCAGGCGACCAGAACAGCGATCCGGTCGACGGCGACAGCGTGCCGGGTTCCGCCCAACACCTGCTCGACCATCCGCTGATCAACACCAGGAAGACCCCATCGAGCGCCGGTGGCACGTACTGGGCGGCGGTCCAGGGCGTCGCCAACCTGACCCACGAGGGCAATCCCAAGTTCGACACGGCCGACTTCTGCGACACGGCCGGGCCGTTCCCGATCTGCACCGGCCCGGGCAACCTCCGCGCCGATTACGTCCTGCCGCGCAAGAACCTCCGGATCCTGCGCGCGGGCATCTTCTGGCCGACCGGCGACGACCCGCTCGTCTACCTGACCGGCACCGGCTTCCCGGTTCCGAGCTCGGATCATCGCCTCGTCTGGGTGGTCGTCAGGCTTCCCGACGACGACTAGCCGCCCTAGCGTGCCGGCGTCAGGCCGGGTCGCCTCGGGGTGACCCGGCCAGCGGCGCCATCCAACGATTGAGATTTCGATACCGGCCATCTCACCGTGTCTTCAGGAACGGCCGCGATAGTGGGTCCTCCCGGCTGGTCGACAGCCATCCGACCCAACCCACCCGCAGCGTGAGATGAGCCGCTATGACCCAGTCCGCCCCGCCGGAGCCGCAGCGAGACCTGCGCGCCCTGCCCGATCCCACCGACGCCCGCGCCACGACCGAGGCGATCCTCTTCGAGGTCCGCCGGGTCATCGTCGGGCAGGACGCGATGCTCGAGCGCATCCTCGTCGGCCTCCTGGCCGGCGGGCACATCCTCCTCGAAGGCGTCCCCGGCCTCGCCAAGACGTTGACGATCAAGACCCTGGCCGACGTGCTCGGTGGGTCGTTCAAGCGCGTCCAGTTCACACCGGACCTGATGCCGTCCGACCTCGTCGGCACGCGCATCTACCGGCCCGGCGAAGCGACCTTCGATACCGAGCTCGGCCCGGTGTTCGCGAACTTCCTGCTCGCCGACGAGATCAATCGCTCTCCGGCCAAGGTCCAGTCGGCACTCCTCGAGGTGATGCAGGAGCACCAGGTGACGATCGGCCACACGACCTACCCGGTCCCCTCGCCGTTCATCGTGCTCGCCACCGAGAACCCGATCGAGGCGGAGGGCACCTACCCCTTGCCCGAAGCCCAGCTCGATCGCTTCATGCTCAAGATCCTGATCGACTATCCGGACGCCTCCGAGGAGGCCCAGATCGTCGTGCGGTCCCTGCGCCAGGACCTGCCGCCGCGCGAGGTGCTCGACACCGAGGGCCTCCGCGCCCTGCAGGCCCGGGTGAACGACGTGTACGTCGACCCACGGATCATCAGCTACTCGGTCGCGCTTGTCGAAGCCACGCGGCGTCTCGCCTACTGGGGCGCTCCCGACCTCGAGCCGTACGTCGCATACGGGGCGAGCCCACGCGGCTCGATCAACCTCGTCCATGGCGCCCGGGCGCTCGCGGTCCTGCGCGGCCGCCGCTACGTGCTGCCGTCCGACCTGGTCGAGCTCGCGCCGGACGTCCTGCGTCACCGCCTGGTCATGAGCTACTCGGCGCTGACTGATGGCATCACGCCCGATTTGGTCGTCGCCCGGATCCTCGGTCTCGTCAAGGCCCCGCAGCTCGACTTGGCGGCGGAGCCCACGGCGTGACCGATCTCGCCCGTGTCGGAAGCCGCGGCCGAACCCCCGCGCGGCCCGGCCCGGGGCCAATCTCGGACGACCTCGTCCGGCGCCTCGAACTCGCGCTGACGCGACGGGTCGGCGGCCGCATGGCCGGCGACCACCGCGGGCTGGGCCTGGGCGTCGGCCTCGAGCTCGACCGGCTCCGGGCCTACGAGCCCGGCGATGACGTCCGGCGGATCGACTGGAACGCGACGGCACGCAGCCTCGTCCCGCAGGTCCGCGAGGACGTCCCGGATCGGCAACTGACGGCCTGGCTGCTCCTCGACGGTCACCGTCGATGCACTTCGGCACGGCCGATCGACGCAAGGCGGATGTGGCCGAGGGCGCGGCGCTCGTCGTCGGACGGTTCGTCGCCCGTCGGTCGGACCGCCTCGGCGTCATCGCCTTCGGCTCGGGTGACGGCAGCGGCGACCGCCTGACGCCCCCGACCGGCGGCCGCAACGCCATGGCCGGTCTGCTTCGCACGCTCGCGACCGATCCTCCCGACGAGGGTGGCGGCCCGACCTCGATGGCCCACGCCCTGCAAAGCGTCGCGGCCTCCCGGACCGCGGCCGGCCTGGTCGCGATCATCTCCGACTTTCGTGGGCCGTTCGATTGGCGGTCAGCGCTGACGGCCGTGGCCGGCCGCCATACCGTGCTCGCCATCGAGATCGTCGACCCTCGCGAAGCAGCCCTCGTCGACGTCGGCGAGCTCACCCTCATCGACCCCGAGACCGGACGAACGCTCCGTGTCGACACCTCCGATCGCCGACTCCGACGTGCCTTCGAGGACGCCGCCGGCGCCGAACGCGAGGTCGTCGCCGCCGAGTTCAAGCGCCTCGGCGTCCGACATCTGCGACTCACCACCGAAGGTTCATGGCTGGCTTCGCTCGCGCGCGGCCTCGACTCGACTGGACGACACACATGACATTCCTCGCGCCGCTCCTGCTCCTTGGCCTCCTTCTCATCCCGATCCTCCTGGGCCTCTACGTGTGGGCCCAGCGTCGCCGGACCCGCTACGCCGTCCGGTTCACCAACCTGGACCTCCTGGCGAATCTGGCCCCGCGCCGACCGGCCTGGCGACGCCACCTGCCACCGGCGATCTACCTGGGCGCCATCGCGGCACTCGCGTTGGCCCTGGCCCGGCCGACGATGGTGGTGGCCACACCACGTGAGGACGCGACCGTCCTCCTGACCATCGACGTGTCCGGCTCCATGCGAGCGACGGACGTATCTCCGAGCCGGCTCGACGCCGCCCGCGAAGCCGCTCGTTCATTCGTGGCCCAGTTGCCCGAGGGCATCCGCGTGGGCATCGTCTCGTTCGCTTCGCAGCCTGAGACCCTGGTCGCTCCGACCACCGATCGCGAAGCGGTCGAGACCGCCCTAGGAGGCCTGACCGCCAAGGACGGCACGGCCATGGGCGATGGACTCATGCGCACGCTCGACCTGGCGGAACAGATCCAGCAGGGCGAGGACGGCGCCCCGGCTGCATCCGCCGCCCCCGATGCGTCCCAGTCACCGGATGCCACGGCGTCGCCGGAGGCCACGACGTCGCCCGACGCTCCGGTCGACACGCCCTCGGGCGAGCCCCTGGTCGCGGCGATCCTCCTGTCCGACGGCGCGAATTCCGTCGGCGAGACCGAGCCATTGGACGCGGCCGAGCGAGCCGCGACCTTGGGCGTGCCGGTGTACACGATCGCGCTGGGCACGGCCGACGGTGAGGTCGAGGTGCGTGACGACGTCGGTCAGCTGCACATCCTGCCGGTGCCGCCCGACACCGAGACGCTGGCGCAGATCGCCGAGATCACCGGCGGCACGGCTTTCGATGCCCCCACGGCCGAGGACCTGAGCGCGGTCTACGACAACCTCCAGTCGCGCGTCGGCTATGTCGACGAACGCCAGGAAGTCACGTCGTGGTTCGCGGCGGCCGCGCTTGCGCTGGTCGTCGTCGGAGCCGGCATGTCGGCGCTCTGGTTCGGCCGACTGCCATAGGCACCCGGCGGCGGCGCCCGACGCGGTCCAGACTGGCGGGATGACGCCAGAGGACCGACGGGCGTTCGTCGCCCGCCACACTTCTCCGGGCGTCGCACCATTCGTGCCGGAGATCGAGCTCCTGATGGGTGGCCTGTCCATGCCACTCTGGGAACAGGCGGCCCTCGCCGATGCCAGGCCGGCCGTTCCGCCGCCCTACTGGGCCTGGCCATGGGCCGGTGGGCTGGCGCTGGCCCGCTATCTGCTGGATCATCCGGCGACCGTCCGCGGCAGGACCGTGGCGGACATCGGCGCCGGTGGCGGGATCGTGGCCATCGCCGCGGCCCTCGCGGGGGCTCGGTCGGTCACGGCCATCGACATCGAGCCGTTCGCCATCGAGGCCTGCCGGCTCAACGCCGCGGCGAACGGCGTGACGGTCGCGGTGTCCATGGCCGATCCAGCCGGCACGGATGCCGGTTGGGACGTCGTCCTCGCGGGCGACCTCTGGTATGAGCCCGACCTGGCGGCCCGCATGGAACCGTGGTTGCGGGGCCTGGCAGCGCGCGGCGCCACGGTCCTGATCGGCGACCTCGGACGGGCCTACCTGCCGGCCGACGGCCTCATCGAGCTCGCCCGCTACGTCGTCCCGACGCTCGACGACCTCGAGGACGCCGAGTCGAAGGAGGTCCGCGTCTTCCGGATGGAGAACGCCTGAGGAATCGCCCTCACCTTCCGGTCGCTCGTTTGGTAGCGGTCCGGCGCGGCCGACCTGGCCGGTCGCCGAGCGATGGCAGGCTCCGGGGCGGCGCCGAGGCGACCACGTCGAACCCCGTGCTGTTCGATGACACCTCCACCTCCCCATCGGCCAGCTTGAGCGTCATGGCCCCTCGACCGGCGCGAAGGTCAGAGATGGTCAGCTCGGGCAGCCAGTCGGGCAGGGCCGGGTCGACGTAGATCCTCGATCCATCGACATCGGTCCGGCCATGGATCCCGGCCAGGATCGCGATGAACCGGATCATCGCGCCGGCCGCCCAGGCTTGGGGGACATTCGCGCCGAGGTACTGGACCGGGAAGGCGCCCTTGTCGCGATGCAGGCCGGAGAACAGCTCGGGCACACGGTTCGCCTGGAACCGTTCCGCCGCATCGAACATCCCGCGGGCGACCTTGGCCGCCTCGTCCCGAAAGCCGTAGTGCGCGAAGCCGCCGGCGATGACTCCGTTGTCATGCGGCCAGACCGAGCCCGTGTGATACCCGAACGGGTTGTAGCCTGGATGCTCCGAGGACAAGGTCCGGATCCCCCAGCCCGACCACATGTCGTCGGCCAGCAGGCGGCGGACCACCCGCTCCGCCCGTTCGACCGGCACGATCCCGGAGTTCAACAGGTGTCCGGCGTTGGAGGCTACCGAGGCGATCGGCTTCTTGTCGCCGTCGAGGCCAAGGTAGTAGGTCCCCTCGGCCTCCCACCACAGGCGGTCGTTGACGAGCTCGTACAGTCGGCGCGCCTCGCGTCGCAGCCGAACCGCCTCGTCGGGCCGCCCGAGCAGGTCGTAACAGTCGGCCAGCCGAAGCTTGGCATCGTAGGCGTAGCCCTGGAGCTCGACGACGGCGAGCGGCAGCGGAGCGATCGACCCGTCCGCGTGCTGGATCGCATCCCAGGCGTCCTTCCAGCCCTGGTTGTAGTAGCCATGCGACGAGCGGGTCTTGTACTCCTGCAGGTTGTCCTTGTCGCGATCGCCCCACGTGTCGATCCAGCGCATCGCCGCCTCGATGTTGGGCAGGTAGCGGCGGATGACGTCTTCGTCGCCGAGCCAGTGGTAGAGGTACGAGACGACGATGACGAAGAGGCTCGTTGCGTCGTGCGTCCCGTAGTAGGGCTGGAACGGCAGGATGCCGAGCTGGGCGAGTTCGCCGTGGCGGATCTCGTGCGGGATCTTGCCCGGCTCCATGTCCCGTTCGGGGTCGTCGCTGGTCGCCTGTAGCTCGGACAGTCGCCGCAGCGCGCCGGCCGCGAATTCAGGATAGCCGGAGATGCACTGCATCGAGACCACCAGCGAGTCGCGGCCGAACAGGGTCACGAACCAGGGCACGCCGGCGGCCGGGATGAAGACGCCGCGGCCCATCGCCGGGTCCTCTAGCTTCAGCGACTCCATATCGAGGACCGCCTGATCCCAGGCCCGGTTGACGGCCCGATTCGAGGTGACCAGCGCCACCTTCGGCAGTCGGACGGGGGCCGATTGCCCATCGCCCGGCGCATCGGTCAGGGCGTTGCAGGGCAGGGTCGCCGGGCGCCGTCCTGCCCGGACGATGGGCAGCCAGCGGATGCACGTGTGCCATCGTCCCTTCGGCGGGATCCTGGCCACGAAGGCCAACCGGCCGTTGGCGAACTGCGCGCGCGAATCCGCCCGATCGATATCGACGATGAGCTCGCGGCGAAAATCGCGGTTCTCGTAGAACGTCCGCAGCTCGTGTCGCGAGCGGAACCAGCGGGAGTGCAGCACGCCCCGTCGAACGAGACTGTTGCGGTGCACATCGAAGAGGTCCGCGAAGTCCGAATCGATCTCGACCTCGATGAGGAGGTCGACCTCCCGCTTGCCAAAGTTGACGATGTCGTAGTCCTCATGGACGCCGCCGGCGATCGTGCGGTCGAGGCGGATCGACAGGGAGTGCCGATCCACCGGTCCATGGGCATCGAGGAGTCCTTCGTTCGTGAACTCGAACCGAGACGAGTAGAACTGGACGGGGGACGAGTTGAGGAGGACCGGCCGACGACCGTTGATCGTCAGGTCCCAGCCCGAGACGAAACGTGTATCCCGCGCGAAGAAGCCCTCCTGGGCGGAAGGGTCGATCCGGCCATCCGGTTGGCAGACGAGGACGCGATCGTCGCGGTTGATCGTGACCGTCGCCGGCCCGACCTGGATGGGCAGCGTCACGAATCGGGCACGCCGAAGTCAATGGCGACGCTCACCAGCGTCACGATGAGCGCCGCGCCAGCGACCGTCAAGGCCAACGGCGTGTCATCGCTCAGTCGGCCTGGCTCGACGGCAGGGCATGATCCAGGGCCGCCTGCCGGCGTGCCTCCAGGAAGGTCCGTTCGGCGCCGTTCGACGTCAGCTCCAGGGCCCGGCCATAGGCCGCACCGGCCTCGGTCCACCGCTCGAGGCGTCGCAGCATGTCGGCCCGAGCCGCATGGAGGTACGGGTACGTGTCCAGGGCGCCATCCGCCGCGATGCCATCCATCATCGCGAGGCCGACCTCGGGCCGATCGGCCATCGCCACGGCCACCGCGAAGTTGAGCTGGACGACCGGTGACGGATCCATCCGGGCAAGGGCCGCGTAGAGCGCCGCGATCTGGGCCCAGTCCGTGTCGGCCGACGCTGCTGCCTCGTCGTGCAGGGCCGCCACCGCGGCCTGGAGCTGGTAGGGGCCGGGTCGGCCGGCGGCGAACGCTCGCTCGACGAGGGCCCGACCTTCGGCGATCCGGGCGGCGTCCCAACGCGAACGATCCTGGTCATCGAGCAGGATGAGCTCGCCCTCGGGTCCGACCCGAGCCTCGCGGCGGGCGTCGTGGAGGAGCATCAGCGCCAGCAGGCCGGCGACCTCCGGTTCGTCGGGCAGCAGCGACTCCACGATCCGTGCCAGCCGGATCGCCTCCGCCGACAGTTCGCGACGCACCAGCGCATCACCCGACGACGCCGTATAGCCCTCGTTGAAGACGAGGTAGAGGACCTTGAGCACGCCGCCGAGCCGTTCCGGCAGCAGCTCCAGGTCAGGGACCCGGTACGGGATCCCGGCATCGCGGATCTTGCGCTTCGCGCGAACGAGACGCTGGGCCAGCGTCGGCTCGGGGACGAGGAAGGCGCGGGCGATCTCCGGGGTCGTCAGGCCGCCAAGGGTGCGCAGCGTCAGGGCGACTCGGCCGTCCATCGGGAGCGCCGGATGGCAACAGGTGAAGATCAGCCGGAGTCGATCGTCGGCGATGGGCATCGGGTCCTCAGCCTGACCGGGCGCGATGGCGGCGAGCTCGGCCTCGATCTCGGCGTCGCGCTCGAGCGTCCTGGTCTTCTCGCGCAGCCGCGTCCTCCGGCGGATCCGGTCGATGGCCCGGTTCCGCGCCGTCGTCGTGATCCAGGCGCCCGGGTTGTTCGGCACGCCTCGGGCCGGCCACGTCTCGAGCGCCGTCACGAACGCTTCCTGGACGGCCTCCTCGGCCAGGTCGAAGTCGCCCAACACCCGGATGAGCGTCGCGACCGCTCGACCGGACTCCTCGCGGAACAGACGGTCGACGATCTCGTGGGCGGCGTCGGCCTGGGCGGCGTCGGCTGATGACAAGGGGCGGACCGGAGCTCCCGGTCAGTTCGCGGCCGCGACCTCGGCCGGACGGGCATCCTGTCCATCGGACGGGAGCTCGAAGATCGGCCGGATCTCGATGGAGCCGTGCTTCGCGCCCGGGATGCGGGACGCGTAGTCGATCGCCTCGTCCAGATCGGCTGCCTCGAGGAGGTAGAAACCGCCGAGCGCCTCCTTGGTCTCGGCGAACGGACCGTCCGTGGCCACCGTCTGCCCGTCTCGCACGCGCACCGTCGTCGCCGAGGCGGTCGACTGCAGTGCCTCGCCGGCCTTGAACGCGCCGCGCTCGCGGACGAGGGCGGTGAAGGCCGCGTACTCGCCGAACTCGGACGCCATCACGTCCTCCGGCACATCCTCGGTCGGCTCGGGCGTATAGATCAACAAGGCGTACTGCATGGCGTGTGCCTCCTGTGGTGCGGCGGGCGCGTCCGTCCGGCCGTCACCCTCACGACGAACGAACCCGGTCCGAATCGACCCGGTCGCTCGGCACCTGATGGCCTGTGGCGTCCTGCCGCAGCATCATCCGCCGGTCCGTCCCGCGTGTCGAGGGGTATCGTTCGACCATGGCGACGCCGAAGGAGATCCTCCAGCTCGATGGCCACGAGGTGGCGATCTCCAACCCGCAGAAGGTCTACTTCCCTCGCACGGGCCATACCAAGCTCGACCTCGTGCGGTACTACCTCGCGGTCGCCGATGGGGCGCTCCGTGGGGTTGCCGGCCGGCCGATGGCGCTGAAGCGATTCGTCGATGGCGCCGAAGGCGAGCCCTTCTTCCAGAAGCGGGCGCCCGACAACCGGCCGGAATGGATCCGGACCGCCGAGCTGACGTTCCCATCCGGCCGGACCGCGGACGAGATCGTGCTCGACGACGCGGCCGGGCTCGCGTGGGTGGTGAACCTCGGGTGCATCGACCTGAATCCCCATCCCGTCCGAGCCGACGACCTGGACCACCCGGACGAGCTGCGCGTCGACCTCGACCCGGTGCCGGGTGTGCCCTGGTCGCAGATCCGCGAAGTGGCGCTGGCGACCCGCGAGGCACTGGCCGACGTCGGCCTGGTCGGCTGGCCGAAGACCTCCGGTTCGCGAGGCATCCACATCAACGTCCGCATCGAACGGCGATGGACCTATCCCGAGGTGCGCCGCGCGGCGTTGGCTCTGGCCCGGGATGTCGAGCGTCGCGTGCCGGACGCCGCGACATCGAAGTGGTGGAAGGAAGAGCGCCATGGCGTCTTCCTCGACTACAACCAGAACGCCAAGGACCGGACCGTCGCCTCGGCCTACTCGGTCCGTCCGCTGCCCGATGCGCGAGTGTCGACGCCCCTGACCTGGGACGAGGTGCCGACCGTCGAGGCGGAAGCGTTCACACTGGACACGGTCCCGGCGCGCTACGCGACGTCGGGCGATCCGGGCGCCGGGATCGACGACGCCGTCGGCTCGCTCGATGCGCTCCTGGAGCTGTCCGACAAGCACGAGGCCGAGGGCCTCGGCGATGCCCCGTGGCCGCCGAACTACGCCAAGCAAGCCGGCGAGCCACCGCGCGTCCAGCCGTCACGCAAGCGCCGGGCCGACACCGACTACGAGAAGGGGCGAGGCGAAGCCGGCGGGCCGCCGCCGGAGGTCGCGGCCGAGCGGGCCAAGGCGGTCGCCGCGGGCGATCCGAACGCGGGCCTGCCGACCGAATGGGCCGGTTCCCGCCCGACACCGACCGGTCGACGCAAGACCAACATCCCGGTCATCGAGATCGCCCGGGCGGCGACCAAGGCCGAGGCGCTGGCCGGTCTGGAGCGCTGGAAAGCCCGCCATCCGGACGCGGCGGCCGCCCTGGAGCCGGCCGATACGCTCGTCGACGGGATGCGCGGCCGCTCGTACGTCTGGTACCGCGTCCGGGTCAACCTGACCCACGTCCCGGCGGCGAAGCGACCCGCCCAGGGTCCGCTCGAGGTCGACTACGACCCGTGGGCGGGTTACGAATGGCCGGACCGCTCGGGCCAGTCCGAACGCGCGCGGCGCCGACCGGCCGACGAGTCGGGCGGGTGATCGGCCGCCAGCCCGCGATCGCCGGCCTCCTCGTGTCGGTCGTCGTCGCGGGCTGCGCGTCAGGCTCCTCGCCCTCGGATATCGCGTCGCCGTCGGTGGCGGCATCGACCGCGGAACCGAGCACCGCCAGCTCCGCATCGCCGAGTGTCGACCGGAGCGAGACCCTGGCCGCCGCGTTCCTCGAACGGATCCGGGATCCGGGCGCGCGCTATCGCCTTGACCAGACGCTCACGGTCGTCATCGGCCAAGCCTCGTCCGAGGCGATCTCGCATTCCGATGTCGCGGGTGCGGACCGCTTGATCATCTCGGAAAACACGGTCGGTGGCGCCACGACCCACTCGGAGTACCTGCAGACCGCAGGAGTGGCGTTCGAGCGGACCGGTGACGAGGACTGGCGCGCCGTCGGACCCGCGCAGGAGCCACAGGTGCCGTTCCCGTTCCTGAGCGTCAGCGATATGCGGTACGGCGGTCGCGAGATCAAGGGCGGCGCGTTCCTCGACGCGTTCTCCCTGGCCAAGGACATCCCGATCGGGGCATCGGTCGCCGAGTCGCTCGGCGTGATGGGCGGCTCGGCGAGCATCGTGGTGTTCGATTGCTTCGTGCAGCCGGACGGGAGCCCGGTCCGGGTCGAGGTCGGATTCCAGCTCGATGCGGCCGACGGCAGCGCGGCCGGCTACGGCACGATCATGCAGGACTACGCCGAGTTCGGCGGCGACATCGTCGTGGAACCGCCGATCGGCTGACCGGCCCGGCCGACGTCAGCCGGCCACGCCGGTCGCGGCCACGACCGCCCGCGTCAGGCGATCGGTCTGCAGCGCATCCTCGTAGGTGGCAAGCACCAGGTCCGGGTCGGCGGCGACGACGGCGTCAAGGAACGCCTCCGCCTGCGCTTCGTACGGGTCCCGCCGGGCTCGCAGGTCCTCGCCGGCCCGGCCGTCGTCGAACGTCGCCAGCCAGCCGCCCGGGCCCATGCCCCGCTCGAGACGAAGCGTCGTCAGCAGGTCGTCGGACACGAACTCGAGCTCGATGACCCCTGACGCGAGCCGTCGGGTATTGGCGAACGAGCCGATGGCACCGCCCTCGAACCGCAGCACAGCGGCGGTGGCGTCCACCACGTCGATCGTCGGAGGCGAGGCAGCCGGGTCGAATGTCGATACGGCGCCGACGACCTGGGCCTCGCCGAGAAGATATCGCGCGAGATCGTAGAGGTGGGTCGCCTGCTCCACGACCTGGCCACCGCCTTCGTCGACCCGGCCCCACCAGGCGGGAGGCGGCGTCGAGTCCAGCCAACGAGCGACGACCATCCGGGGCGGTCGGGCAGCGAACCGGCGCCGGACCTCGGGCAGCACGTCCAGCCCTCGCAGGTGGTAACCCACCGCCGAGACCAGGCCCGAGCCTGCGACCGCGGCAGCCACCCGCGCCGGACCGTCCGCATCGGTTGCCGCCAGGGGCTTCTCGGCGAGGAACGGGATGCCGCGCTCGGACAGGCGCTCGCACATCTCGACGGCGCGGAACGGTGGGACGCACACGTACACCGCGTCCGGCCGGGCGTCGTCCAGCATCCGGTCCGGGTCCGGGTAGGCGACGCCGCCCCAGCGCAAGGCGACCTCGGCGGCTCGCTCGGGCCTGCCGGACACGACGCCGACCAGCTCTGACCGTCCGAGCCGCTTCAGGGCATGGAGGTGGATCCCGGCGATCCAGCCCGCCCCGATGAAGGCGACGCGCAACGTCATCCCGACGCCTCAGCTCGCGCCGAAGATCCGGGCGATCTCGAACGGCGCGGTCTCCTCGAGCTGGTCGTATCGACAGTCCGACGGCGACTTGTCAGGGCGCCACCGCTTGAACGTCGTGCCGTGCCGGAACCGATCTCCCTGCAGGTGGTCGTAGGCGACCTCCGCCACGCGCTCCGTGCGAAGCGGCTCCCAGGAGAGGTCCTTGCCGCGGTTCCAGCGGGACGTGGCACCAGGGAGTCGCTGGCCGGACGCGTCCGCGTCGCCGTAGCTCGCCCATTCGGCCCATTCCTGCCACGGATGACCATCCATCGCAAGATCGCGGAGGGGCGCCAGCTCCCCCGCCAGCTCGGCGCGGCGGTCCCAACCGAACGACGATGTGACGCCCACGTGGTTGAGCTTGCCCGTGTCGTCGTACAGACCCAGCAGCAACGACCCGACGTGCGTGCCGGGCCCGTTCTTGTGCCAGCGGAAGCCGGCCACGACGCAGTCGGCGGTCCGCTGATGCTTGATCTTGAGCATCGCGCGCTTGCCCGGCTGGTACGGGGCGTCGAGCCGTTTGGCGATCACGCCATCGAGACCAGCGCCCTCGAAGCGCTCGAACCAGTCCCCGGCCGTCGAGCGGTCGCGCGTCGCCGGTGTCAGGTGGACTGGCGGTTCGACACCGGCCAGGACCGTCTCGAGGCGGGCACGACGCTCACCCTGGGGCGTCTCTCGCAGGTCCTCGTCACCGATCGCCAATAGGTCCCAGGCCACGAAACTGGCCGGCGATTCGGCCGCCAGCATGCGGACCCGCGACTCGGCCGGGTGGATGCGGAGCAGGAGCGCCTCGAAGTCGAGCGTCCCGTCGCGGGCGATGACGATCTCGCCATCGAGGATGCAGCGCTCCGGCAGCGACACCCGAAGCGGCGCCGCCAGCTCGGGGAAGTAGCGATCGAGCGGCTTGAGGTCGCGCGACTGCGTGTAGATGGCGTCCCCGTCCCGAAAGACCAGGGCGCGGAAGCCATCCCACTTCGGCTCGAACAGCCAGCCCTCGTCGGTCGGGAGGCCGGCGGCTGGCTTGGCCAGCATCGGCTCAAGGGGCGGCTCGAACGGGAGGTGCAGGTCGGCCATCCCCGGAGTCTACGCGGGGTCCGGGACGCCATGGCACCGTCGCGGATGTCATGCCACGGTCGGGAGTGTCATGGCAGCGTCGCCAGCGCGGCACGTGCGCGTTCACGACCGAGGTTCCATGAGAACGGCGAGCGGTAGGCGGCGTCGAGAGCGAGTTCGGTCTGCCGAAGGCGAAGGATCGACAGGACCTGGAGCCCCTCGGTGGTCGGGAGGCGAGGCAAGGCCTCGACCATGACCGGGATCGCGTCGTCGGGCAGGACCGCGAGATAGTCGGCATCGAGCCCGGAGTGGCCGTCGGGAGGCACCAGGGACGGGTCCACGACCCGCTCGATGTTCCGGGCGGCCACGAACGCGGCCGGGGCGATCAGGTTCAGCCCGACGAGCGACAGAAGGGCTAGCACGGCCAACGCGTGGCCCAGCCAGCGGCTCAGATCGGCCAGGACCAGGCCCATCATGATGACGAGACCGGCCCCCATCGTGACGATGGCGGCGAGCACGTACAGGCGAAGTTCGGTCCAGCCGTACGCCGCCTGGTACAGCCCCAGGCGGAGGGACGCCGAGACGAGGACGAGCGCGGTCAACGCGATGAGGGCCACGAGCGCGAGCACGTATGCTCGCGTCCGCCGTTCGACCATCGCCTCGAGCACGACGACGACCGTCGCCGCGAGACAAGCCGCAGCGACCAGCTCGAAGAATCCGCGCCTCGCGTACTGCGCGTAGGTGATACCGGCCGCCTCGAGCGTGTCCAGCCCACCGAACAGGTAGGCGACCTGCAGCCCGACGAAGGACCCGACGACGAGGTCGATGACGGCCAGGATGACGAGTGCCTCGGGCAGACCGAGCGAGCGTGTGGAGAGCGCGCTCGTGCGTGCCGCCGCGCCGAGCGAGGTCCGCTCCAGATCCGGCAGCCCTGTCGCCGCGATCGAGACCATCCCCGCCAGCAGCCAGGCCGCCGCGAGCGTGAAGAGCGCTCGCCCGGGGAGGTCACCAAGGTCCAGGCGGAACCCCAGCACGTCGGCGACGCTGTCACGAAAGATCGGGTCGGCCGAGGCGAAGAGGACGACGAAGATCAGGCCGAGCGGCAGCCCGATGATCAGCCCGCGACCGACGGGCGCGAGCCAGGACGGAACGGCCCGGGGAAGCACATCGCGGGTCGGCTTGGTCCGATCGATCGCCCGGGCCGCGCCCACGAGCATCCCCTCGAGGATCCATGCGCCCATGGTCGCGATGACGGAGGCAGCACGACGGGTCACGGCCAGGCCGGACATCGCGGCGAGCGACGCGCCGAGCATGGCCGCCGCACCGACAGTGTCCAGGGCGGCCAGGAATGGGTCCCCACGCACGCCGACGAGCAGCGCCAGGACGACGGCGCCGACGGGCAGCCAGGCATCGAGTGGGTCGAGCGCCCGTCCGGCTCGCCGCACGGACCAGCCGGCGAGTAGCGTGGCCGCGACGACGATCGGTACGCCGATCCCGAATGCCGGCCCGTCCAGGGTCAGCTCGGCCAGCAGACCAAGGGCCAGTCCGGCGATGAGGACTCGGCGCGCCACGAATCGGTCGCGCGTGTCGGTTCGATCCATGGGGACCTCGGGCGTGGGCCGGGCGGTCGGGCTGCACGACGCCGGCGGTCGGGTCTCGGACGACGGTCGCGCGCCCCGTGTGTCGCGAGGAACCCGCATCGATGACCGGACGTCTCCGCGATGCCCCGGGGCCGACGCCGTCCGGCGCCGCATCCGGGTCGCGGGAGGCCATCGGACATGCGAACGTCCTTCACGCTCGGCGGTGCCCGGATGGGCATGCCGCGGATCATGCTCATCGCCCTGCTCGCGCTCGGCATCGCAGCCTGCGCCAGCGGTACGTCGCTCGCGCCCGTTGGTGAGCGCGACGCTGGCGGTGACAACCTCTACGGCGGCGGTGAACCGCCCGTCGGCGAAGGCGCCGGAGCGGCGGTCCCCAGCGCGGCTCCGTCGCAAGGCCGCGGGCGATGCCGTCGGAGCCGTCGATGACGCCAGGATCGTGCGCACCGGCTCCATCGAGCTCCAGGTCCAGGACGTCCCTCGCGCTGTCGGTGTCGCGCGGGACGCGATCCGCGGCATGGGTGGCTACATCGGGGCATCGAACACCTTCAACGACGGCGACGAGCCGGTCGCCCAGATCACCTATCGGATCCCGGTCGATCGCTGGGAGGAGGCCCTCGTCGCGCTGCGCGGTCTCAACGGTCTGACGACGAAGGTCATCACCGAGCAGACGGACGCCGTGGAAGTCACCGGCCAGATCGTCGACCTCGAGGCGCGCATCCGAAACCTCCGGGCGAGCGAGTCGGCGCTCCAGGCGATCGCCGCCAGGGCCACCAGGATCTCGGACGTCCTGGAGGTCCAGGCCCAGCTGACCGACGTTCGCGGGCAGATCGAACAGCTCACCGCGCAGCTCACCGATCTCGGCAACCGCGCCGACTTCGCGACGCTGACCGCGACCTACCGCGTCCAGATCGTGGCCGTCGAGCTCGCGCAGAAGAGCTGGGACCCGAAGATGGTCATCGACGAGGCGTCGGCCAGCATGGTCGATCTCCTCCAGTCGCTCGCGAGCGCCGGTATCTGGTTCGCGATCGTCTGGCTGCCGATCCTGGTGGCGCTCGCGGTGCTGGCCGCCATGGCGGTCTGGATGCTTCGACGGTTCGGACTCATCCGGCGCGGGTCGCCGCCGGTCATCCCGCCGGCCGTCCCGCCGATGCCGCCGGCCGATCCGCTCGCCAGCGAGGGCTGACACCCGTCCCGCCCGGGCGCATGGCACCATGCGCCCGATGGCGGACGTCGACCAGGTCGAGCGATACGATCGGATCGCCGAGGGCTACGCCCGGTGGTGGGCGCCGGTCCTGGCGCCGGCCGTGTCCGAGCTCCTCGATCGGCTCGAGTCCACGATCGCCGCCGGCGCCCGACGGCTGGTCGATGTCGGGACCGGGACGGGTCAGTTGGCCCTGGGTGCGCTCGATCGTTGGCCCGACACTCGAGGTCGTCGGCATCGATCCATCCTCGGAGATGTGCGCGATGGCCGACGCCGAGGCGGACCGGCGCCTGCCAGCCGGCGATCGAGACCGGTTCCGCACCGCGGTCTCGTTCGCCGACGACCTGCCCTTCGGCGAGGGCAGCATCGATGCCGCGGTCTCGTCGTTCGTGCTCCAGCTCGTCCCGAGCCGGGCGCGTGCGCTGCGCGAGGTGAGGCGCATCCTCCGGCCCGGCGGCCACCTGGCGTTCGTGACATGGCTCGAGGATGAGCGGCCTTCGAGCCGGATCGCATCTTCGACGAGGTCCTCGACGACCTGGGCGTCGAACCTGGCGAACCTGACAAGCGATCGGGCGATATGCCGTCGGTCGAAGCGCGCCGCCAACGAGCTGCGACGCGCCGGGTTCCGTGACGTCACCGCCGACGGGAGCTGGCTGGCCCATGCGTTCACGGTCGACGGCTACATCGCATTCATGACGGAGTTCGACGAGGCGTCGCTGTTCGACGAGATGGAGCCCGCGTTCCGCGAGCGAGTGCTCGGCCGCCTCCGCGAGCGGCTCGCGCGGCTATCGCCGGACGAGCTGACCATGCGGTTCCCGATCGTCTTCGCGTCGGGACGTCGCTAGGGGGCCAGTCTTGCTGTTCATGATCGTCGAGCACTACCGGGACGGCGATCCCGTGCCCGTCTACCGGCGCTTCCGCGAACAGGGTCGCCTGGCGCCGGATGGCCTGACGTACATCTCGAGTTGGGTCGACGAGCCGATGCGTCGCTGCTTCCAGCTCATGGAAGCGTCCGAGCGCCGGCTCGTCGACGAGTGGACCGCCAACTGGAGCGATCTCGTCGAGTTCGAGGTGGTGCCGGTGATCACCTCCGCCGAGGCCGCCGCGAGGATGGTCCCGGGCGGGTCGGCGGAAGGCTGAGCTCAGTCCCGCTCGGAGTCCTCGGCGGAGCCACCACCCTCGGCCGGGGCAGCCTCGCCGCCCTCGCCTTCCGCGCCTTCCTCGCCCTCTTCGCCCTCGCCCTCGCCCTCGACGACCGGCACTTCCTCGACCTCGATGACGCGCGGTGCCTGGACCCTGGCGACGATCTCGTCACCGTCGGTCAGGAGCGTCACATCGTCGGGGATCGCCAGGTCGCGCACGCGGATCGTCACGTCGAAGTCGATGAGCGACTCGACCTGCGTACTCGATCGACTGCGGTAGATGGTCGGGAAGGGCTCTGACCTTGACGGTCTCGTTGGGATGGAGCAGCGTGCCGCCGCTCAGCGCAGCGGCGGGCGCCTCGCCGATCGCGACGAGCTGGACATCGACGGTCAGCTCCTCGGTCATCGTGACGAGGAAGAGATCGACATGCAGGGGTCGCCGGTTGACCGGGTGGATCTGGACGCCGTGGACGAGCACCGGCTGGGCCTTCCCCCCATCGACCGAGAGGTCCACGAGCGCGTTCGAGCCGACCTGGCGGCGGAGCTGGTCGAACTCGTGGCTGTCGATGATCACGTTCGAGGACGCAACGCCATGGCCATACACGACGCCCGGCAGCCGACCCTCCTGGCGCAGTCGCTTGACGGCCTTGCCGGTGATCTCGCGGGGCTCGGCGGCCAGCTTCGGCCGGACGGTGGCGGTGGACATCGGGAGCGGACCTCTGGATGTGGTTGGTTCGGCTGGTCGGAACGGGCTGCGGCTCGACGGCCGGGCCGGCCGTGGTGAGGCGCCCGGAACTGCGCGCCGTAGGGTACCACGACCGTGGATCGTCCCTAGATCCGGCCATCGAGGCGACTCGGTGTAGCATCGCGACCGTGGCAGCCACCATCCTCATCGTCGAAGACGAGCACGCCGTCGCGCGGGGCATCCAGTACGCCCTCCAGCAGGAGGGCTACGAGGTCGCCGTCGCGCGGTCAGGCGAGGAGGGCCTGGACCTCGCCGTGAACCAGGCGCCGGACCTCGTCGTGCTCGACGTGCGCCTGCCCGGCATCGACGGGTTCGAGGTCCTCCGTCGAGTGCGGGCGGCCGGTGCCAAGATGCCGATCCTGGTCCTGACCGCGCGCGACGACGAGGTCGACAAGGTCATCGGCCTCGAGCTGGGTGCGGACGACTACCTGACCAAGCCGTTCGGGCTGCGCGAGCTGATGAGTCGCATCAAGGCGCTGCTGCGCCGCTCATACGGCGATCTCGCTGACGCCGTCGGCGGGCGGGTGATCCGTCATCGCGACCTGGTCATCGACCTGGAACGGCGGCGCGTCCAGCGCGGGGCGCGGCGCATCAGCCTCACGCCGACCGAGTTCGAGATCCTGCGCCACCTCGCGTCGCGCCCGGGCCGCGTCTACACCCGCTCGGAGCTCCTGGAGCTGTTGCGCGACTACGAGGCGCTCGACCAGGACGAGAAGACCATCAACGTGCACGTCAGCCATCTGCGCGACAAGATCGAGGACGATCCGGCCGTGCCCGCCTTCGTCCTGACGGTCCGGGGTGTCGGCTACGCCTTCGCCGAGCGCTGAGTCGTCCGGACGCCGGCGGATCCGGCTCCCGCGGCGGTTGCGCCGGCTCATGCCACGGACCTTCCAGGGTCGGCTGACTGCCGCGTTCGTCGCGGTCATCGCGCTGACGCTCGCTGCTCGTCTCCGGGTTGGTCATCAACCGTCTCGACGCCTACTTCGCCGACCAGCAGCAGGCCGATCTGGCGTCTCGCTCGAGGGCCGTGGCGGCCTACGTGGCCTACGTCGCCGAAGCCGCGGCACCCGAGGGTCTCATCGTGGATGCGAGCAATCGGATCCATCCCGGGATCGCCGAAGCGATGGCCGACCCGGGGGTCCAGCGCAGCATCGCGGACGTCCTCGGCCAGGCCGACGTGATCGTCCGGTTCGGACGACACGTGCCCAACAGCGAGGTGCCCCTCTTCGTGGCCGCCGACGACGGCACGTTCCGGATCCCCGTCCGGGACCCGCCGTCGGCCGGTCAGAAGCGGGAAACGATGACCGTCCCACCGACGACCGTGACCGGCGGCGAGGTCTTCGGACCGTACTCCGCGGAAGTCACGCTGGTCGATCCGTACACCGTCCGGGCGACCGCGATCGGCAACGTGACCGGTCTGCTCGCGGCGATCGCCCTGTTCGCACTGGGTCTGAGCGTGCTCGTCGCGGCGGCCCTGGCTCGACGGTTCACGAGCCCGCTGCGGCAGCTGACCGATGCCGCGAGCGCGCTGGCCGAAGGCGACCTCGCTCGGCGCGTGCCGATCGGGCCGGTCCGAGCCGGACCGTCGGAGATCGCCGAGCTGGCGGTGCAGTTCAATGCGATGGCCGATCGCGTCGAGGAGAGCGTCGAGATCATCCGTCGCGATCGTGACCGCAGTCGGGACTTCCTCGCCGACGTCTCGCACGAACTGCGGACGCCGCTGGCGGCCCTGCGCACGTTCAACGACCTGCTCAAGGAGCGGGCAGGCGACGATCCCGAAGCCCGTGCCGAGTTCCTCGAGTCGAGCGGGCAGCAGATCGAACGGTTCGACTGGCTCGCCCAGAACCTGCTGGAGTTGTCCAAGCTCGATTCCGGCCTGGTCCTGCTGGACCTGCGCCCGGACGACCTGCGGGCTGCGGTCGAGACCGCCGTCGAGCAGAGCACGGCCGCAGCGCGGAAGCGCGGCATCACGCTCCGACTCCGGTTGCCGGAGGCGCCCGTCCGCATCCGCCACGACCCGCAGCGGATCGGCCAGGTGATCGCGAACCTGGTGGCCAACGCGGTCAAGTTCACGCAGCGCGGCGGGTCGGTCGGCGTGGACCTCGCTGCGACCCCGGACGGCGCCCGGATCGAGGTCACCGACACGGGGGTCGGCATCGATCCGGCGGAGCTGCCGCACATCTTCGATCGCTTCTACCGCGGCTCTCGGGCCAACGAGGCTCGTGGCAGCGGCAGCGGCCTGGGCCTTGCGATCGTCCGCTCGATCGTCGACATGCACGGCGGCACGGTCGCCGTCGAGAGTCGCGTCGGTGAGGGATCACGATTCGTCGTGGACCTGCCGCGGGACCCGCGCCTCGTCGAGGGCACACCGGCCGCGGAACGAGCGGCCGTCGCATCAGCCGCGGCCGCCGGCCGCCGAGAGGCAGTGCCCAACGTGACGGAAACTTCACCGTCCGACCGCCCGCAGGTGAACCCGGAGCCTGCACCGTAGGCGTCAAACGAACGTCCTGGCCGCTCACCGGCCGCCACCTGCAAGGACACCATCCGATGACCGACGATCCCCAGCGCCCCGACCCAGCCGATCCCGGCGAGGCGACCCAACGTCACGAAGTCCCGGCAACCGACGCCGGCGCTGCCGCGCCCCTGCAGCCTGGAGACCCGGCTACCCCGCTCCAGCCGTCAGCCTGGGCGGCGCCGTCAGCACCGGCCGGTGGGAGTTACTCCCCGTCGTCCGAGGCCCACCCTGAGTGGATCCGGACGTACGACGCGCCGGCCCCGACCACGCCCGAGCGATGGTACGAACCGGCCCCAACGCCCGCCCCGGTCAGCCCGGCCGTCACCCAGAAACGGACCGGCTCCGGATCGATCGTGGCCGCGGCCCTCCTGTCGGCCGTCCTCGCGTCGGGCGGCACGGTCGCCGCACTTGGCGTCGCCGGCGCCTTCGATCGCAGCGCCCCGGCGGCAGGCGTCACCTCCGGCACGAACGTCGGGGCCACCAAGCCCGTCACCATCGATGAATCCTCGGCGACCATCGCCGTGGCGGCCAAGGTCAGCCCGGCCGTCGTCCGCATCACCGTCACCGGCACGACCAACGCCGGCGACCTGGGCGTCATCCCCGAGAGCGGCGTCGGGTCCGGCGTCATCTACGACAGCAACGGCTGGATCCTGACGAACAAGCATGTCGTCGAAGGCGGCGATCGGTTCGACGTCGAGCTGAATGACGGGCGCGTCCTGTCCGGGACCGTGTACGGCATCGATACCCTGACCGACCTGGCGATCGTCAAGGTCGATGGGACCGATCTGCCGTCAGCGGCGATCGGCGAGTCCGATGCGCTCAAGGTCGGGCAGCTGGTCATCGCGATCGGCAGCCCGCTCGGCACCTACTCCAACTCCGTCACCAGCGGCATCGTGTCAGCGACCGGTCGGACGATCACGACGGACGGCTCCGACAAGCCCCTCAGCAACCTCATCCAGACCGACGCGGCCATCAATCCCGGCAACTCCGGCGGGCCGCTCCTCGACGCCGACGGGAACGTCATCGGCATCAACACCGCGATCGCCTCGGGCAGCAACGGCATCGGGTTCGCCATCCCGATCGACATCGCCCGGCCGATCATGGCGCAGGCGGTCGCCGGCGAGAAGCTCGCACGGCCGTACCTGGGCATCAGTTTCGTGACCATCAGCCGCCAGTACGCGGACGAGCACAGCCTGCCGGTGAACGAGGGTGCCCTCGTGGGTGGCCTCGATGCCAATGGCCAGCCGACCGAAGGCGTCAAGAGCGGCACGCCGGCCGCCGAGGCGGGGATCCAGGACGGCGACATCATCACCAAGATCGGCGACCGGGTCCTCGACGATGAGCATCCGCTCGACGCCACCCTCAGCCAGTACTCGCCAGGCGACGTGGTCGCGGTCGAGGTGCTCCGCGACGGCCAGACGATCACCCTGAACGTGACCCTGGGGACGCGCCCCGCCAACCTGTAGACCGACGGGCCGACACCCGCCGCTCCATGTCCGATCAGTCCGGGCGGCTGCCCCGGGCCGCGCGAGCGCGCCGGATCTCGACGCCGGCGTAATCGAGTGGCCCGCCCAGCCGGACCGCCGGCTTGCGAACCCGCACCACGACCTCGCCCACGTCAAGATCGGCCAGCAGCGCATCGGCGATCGCGGCCGCGAGGGCCTCGAGCAACTGCATGGACGAGCCCTCGACGATGGCCTGCACCCTCGCGTACACCGTCCCGTAGTCGATCGTCGCCTCCAAGTCGTCCGCGCTGCCCGCTCGGCGCAGGTCACGGTAGAGCTCCACGTCGACCTCGAACGGCTGCGGGTCGCGCTGCTCCCACTCGTGGACGCCGTGCCGGCCCATGAATCGCATGTTGGCGAGCACGATCCGATCGCTCACGTCACCCTCCCGGTCCTGGGCTCCCGCCACCGCCCGCGGACGATGGCGTCGCTCACCCGGGCTGCCCGCACATTGGCACGAACGTCATGGACTCGAACGATATCCGCTCCGTTGGCGATCCCGATCGCCGTCGTCGCGAGGGTCGCCTCCAGTCGCTGGTCGGGCGGAAGGTCCAGGACGCGGCCGAGCGTCGACTTTCTGGACGCGCCGAGCAGGATCGGTCGGCCCAGCGAGCGGAGCGCGCCCAGGTCCCGCACGATCTCGAGGTTCTGTTCTGGTGTCTTGCCGAAGCCGAACCCCGGGTCGACGATCAGGTCATCCCAGGCGATGCCGAGGCGCACGGCCCGATCCAGGGCCGCCCGCAGGTCGGCGATGACCTCGGACACCAGGTCGGCGTAGCGAGGCTCGGTGCGGTTGTGCATGACGACCAGCGGGGCGCCGCGGCCGGCGGCGAAGCGGGCAAGCCGATCGTCCGACCCGACGCCCCACACGTCGTTGATCATGTCGGCGCCCGCCGCGATGGCCGCATCGGCGACATCCGGCTTCGTGGTGTCGACGCTGATGGGGAGGTCCGGCAAGGCGCGGCGAACGGCGGCGATGACCGGAACGACCCGGCCCAGCTCGACCTCGGCCGAGACGGAGGCGTGGCCGGGCCGGGTGGACTCGCCACCGATATCAAGGACGTCGGCGCCGTCGGCGGCCATCTCGACCGCGGCGGCCGTCACCGCCTCGATCGCGTCCGCTTCGCCTGGACCGTCGGTCCGTTCGGCCAGGAGGCCATCGCCGGAGAACGAATCGGGAGTCACGTTCAGGATGCCCATGACGTACGTTCGGGCGCCCCAGTCGAACACCGTGCGGCCGATCCGCGTCGGCGCCGGGTTCGTGTCCTGGTCGAGCGGTCGGGTCATCGGGTCCCTGGCGGGCTGGCGGGCGTGGGGTCGCGCAGGTCAGGATCGTCGACGAGGACGGCCCGGATCGCCCCGACAAGATAGAGCGAGCCGGCGACGACGATCGGGCCGGCACGATCGGCGAGCGCCAGCTCGAGTGCGGCCTGCGGGTCCGGGGCGAGGCGCGGACGAGACGCGCCCGGTCGGGCGGCGGCCCAGCGTGCCGCGAGCTCGGGAGCCGGCATCGCCCGCGGCAGATCGACCGCGGTCGCGATGATCCTCGCTCCGGCCATGGACGGGGCGGCCGCGAGCGCCGCGACCACGCCGTCGACGTCCTTGTCCGACATCGTGGCGGTCACCACGGTGAATGGTCCTCCGGCGAGGAACGGCCGGAGATCGTCCAGCGCGGTCGCCAACGCGATCGCACCCGCCGGGTTATGGGCCCCATCGAGCAGGATCTCCCGCCCGTCCACGACGAGCAGCTCGAGGCGTCCCGGCCACGTGGCGCTGGCATATCCCGCCCGACGCGCCTCGCCATCGGCTCGGACGATGCCCGCGGCCTCGAGGGCGTCGAGGAGCGCGTCGGCGACTGCGACGTTGGCCGCCTGGTGGCGGCCTCGAAGTCCGACACGCGTCGGCCCCAGGGAGGGCAGGTCGACGACGATCCCGTCACGATCCCAATCGAGCAGTGGCGCCGGCTCGACCTCGATGAGTGGCACGTCGAGGCGCCGCGCCCGGCGCCGGATGATCGTGAGGGCGTCGCCGGTGGCACCGGTGACGGCGCGATCGCCGCGCTCGATGATGGGCGCTTTCTCCCGGGCGATGGCCGCGATGGTCGGGCCGAGGCGGTCCGTGTGATCGAGATCCACGTTCGTGATGGCCGCGACGCCGCCATCCCAGGCGTGCGTCGCATCCAGCCGGCCGCCGAGCCCGACCTCCACGAGCGCCACGTCGAGATCCGCCTCCGCGAAGTGGCGGAAGACGACCGCCGTCAGGAGCTCGAACTCGGTCGGTTCGCCCAGGCGCCGCGCGACGCGTTCCGCGACCGGCAGCACCTCGGCGACGAGGCGGGTGAACGTCTCGGCGTCGATCGGCCGGCCGTCGACCTCGATGCGCTCGCGGTACGTGACCAGGTGGGGCTTGGGCGTCTGCCCGACCCGCAGCCCGGCGGCCCGTAGCGCGCTGCCGGCCAGCGCCAGCACGCTGCCCTTCCCGTTGGTCCCACCCACAAGCGCGCCCCGAACCGTTCGTTGCGGCTCGCCCAGGCCCCGGAGCAGTGCGCGCGTTCGCCCGAGGCCGAGGCGGATGCCGAATCGTCCCCGTTCCGCCAGCGCTCGAAGCGCGTCCTCGTACTCGAGCACCTCGGTTCGGTCGGGCGCGGTGTCGTCCGGGTTCACGCGGGGACCCGTCACTCCCGGGTCAGCTCGTCCTCGTAGAAGACGCACTGATTGAAGCGCGGCGTGAGGCACACGTCGTTGACGAAGCCCTGGTCGAGGTGGACACCGCCGCGGAGCTGACATCGCGACACGTTCAGGTCCTGTCGGATGAGGGCCTTCAGGAGATGCGGCGCCTGGATCGGGATCGCCCCACGGGCACCGGTCATATAGAAGTGTGGGCAGACGTTCCGTCGCAGGCTCGGCAGCCCGAAGCCCGGACGTGGCGGCGTCGAGGCGTATTGGTCGGCCGCGTCCCGGTCCCTGGCGGTCAGCGGGGATGGCGAGACGCGCGCGATAGGCCCGACGCCGAACGCCGGTCGCCCGACGGCATTGCCCGGACGCCCGGGGGATCCTCCCGATCGACCGGGGCGTGGATCGCGTGCCTGCACTCCATCCCTCATCTGGGGGCGCGCGCATCTTCGAACCACGCACGCCGACCGCGCCAGAGTACATCGCACCGCAACGGACCGACGGCGCAGCCGCGAGGCGGGGACCGGCGCTGCATCGCCGCCGTACGCCGCCCGTGTCACAATCGGCGCGATGACGACCCGGCGGGGCCCGCGGCCCACCCACGTCCGACCTCGACCTCCGTCCAGCGGTCGGCCCGCCCCGGTCAAGGTCCGGCCCCGTGCGCCACAGCCCGGTCGAGTCGCCTCGCACCGGCCGATCGCTCGCGGCCGGGGGCTGCCGATCATCGTCCGCGTCGCGATGACCCTCGCCGTCGTCGCGCTTGGCGTTGGCGTCCTGTACGTCGGTGCCGGCGGCCTCCGGACCGTCGCGTCCAGCCTCGAAACCACCCTTTCGGGATTCGTCGAAGGTGTGACCGCCACCCCGACGCCGGCGCCGACCGTCTTGACGATCTCGGACGCCCCGACCCTCGCGCCGCCGCAGGAGCCGTACACGAACGTCGGTGCCATCGACCTCGTCGTCACCGTGCCATCGGCCCTGGCCGGCAACGCCGAGCACCGGATCCGGGTCTACCTCGCCCTCCAGGACCAGGCGCCCCAGGCGATCCAGGAGGTGCCGATCGCGGACAGCCCCAAGACGGTCGTCCCCGTGGAGTTGACCAAGGGCATCAACGACTTCACGGTCACGATCATCGGGCCCGGCGGTGAGTCCGACACGTCGGCCGTGGTCCGGTACGTCCTGGACACCTCGAAGCCGAAGGTCACCATCACCTCGCCCAAGAACAACGCGGTCATCAACGGCAAGAGCGTCGTGATCAAGGGCAAGGTGCAGGCCCGCTCGACGCTGATCGCCCAGAACCTGGACAACAGCCAGAGCATCGCCAGTACGGCCGGGGCCGATGGGACGTTCAGGCTCAGCCTGCCCCTGGCGACCGGCGTCAACCATATCGTGATCAACGCATCGGATCCGGCGGGCAATGAAAGCTCGGCGGAGTTGACCGTTCGGCGCGGCACCGGGAAGCTGGCGGTCAAGCTCAGCGCGACCGACTACACGCTGTCGCGCAAGACGTTGCCGCAGTCCATCAAGCTCAGCGCGACCGTGACCGATCCCGACGGCCGTCCGCTGGCCGGCGCGGAGGTGACCTTCACCTTGAGCATCCCCGGAATCCGAACGGTCACCGCCGAGGGCAAGACCAACGAGAACGGCCGCGCCTCGTACGAGACCACGATCCCCAAGAGCGCCGACCGTGGTCAGGGCAGCGCGACGGTGCTGATCTCCAGCGACGAGTTCGGATCGGCGCAGGACGTCATCGCCATCACGGTCGCGAGGTAGCGCCGGCCGACGCGCCACCACAGCACGCTTCGGGTCGACAGCGGCCGACGTCGCAGCTACCATCGGCGCATGCCGATGTGGCGATGCCCACACTGCGGAATCCCGCAGGCCGAGACCGCCCGTTGCTGGGTCTGTCATCGCTCCAGCACCGCTTGTCTGACCTGTCGGAACTTCCGTCGCTCCGTGGCTGGCAAGCTCGGCTACTGCGCGCTGGATCGCCAGAGGCTCCCCTTGCACGGAGACGAGATCCGAGCCTGCTGGGAGGCGAACCCGGCGCCATCGGACACGCCGGAGATGCCGGCCGCCCGAGCGTCCCTTCCCGTCGTCGACGGAACGCCTGTTCCACGGCTGGAGTTCGTCGAAGTCGCTGCGCGCTCGCCCGGAGCTGACGTGGAGGCGGTCCCGCCCCCAGAGGGAGCGATCCCTCCCCCCGAGGCTCCTCGGTGGAGCCTGTGGGACGAGCCGGGAGCCTGATCCGCCGCTAGGGCGAGGGGGTCGGGGTCGGGGTCGGCGTGGGGGTCGGGGTCGGGGTCGGAGTCGGCGTCGGCGTGGGGGTCGGAGTCGGGGTCGGCGTCGGCGTTGGCGTTGGGGTCGGGGTCGGCGTCGGTTCCGGGCCCCTCGAGAGGACGTAGTCGATCGGCGTGCCCTTCGCCACGACCGTGCCGGCCCGCGGGTTCTGCGAGATGACCGAGCCCCTGGCCACGTTGTCGTCGAAGGCCTCTGTCTTCTCCCCGACCGCGAGGCCGGCCTCGACGATCGCTTGCAACGCCTCGTTCTCGGTGAGGTCGGTCAGCGTCGGTACGGGCGTCGTATCGGCTCCGCTCGCGACCGTGACATTCACTTCGCTTCCGGCGGGGATCGACGTTCCGACAGGGATGTCCTGGGCCAGGATCGTGCCGATGGGCTGATCTGACGGTTCGCCGGTCGGGACCAGCGTGATCCCGAGCCCGGTGGCCGTGACGTTCGCATCGGTCAACAGCGCGCCGACGAAGTTGGGGACCGTCACGACGCCGACCGACGCCGAAGGCGAGGCCGAGGGCGAGGCGGACGGCGTCGCGTTCCCCCGCCTCCGGCCAGCTGGAAGACCAGGTAGGCGATGGCGGCGAGCAGGAGGATGGCCACGATGCCGGCGACCCAGACGATGGGGCTGGTCGCGGTTCGGTCGTCCTCCTCCTGGGAGGACCCGCTGGAGGGGGCCGGGCCGTCGTCGAGATCGGCGTAGGCGTCGGCTGCATACGGCACGGCCGATGGATTCGGTCGCGCCACGCCGCTCATCGCCACGGTGCCCGCCGCGGCGCCGACCACGGCGGCTGCCGCCGCGGCCGAGCCGGTCGAGGCTCCGCCGCTGGCGAGGGCCGCATCGAGGGCGTCGGCCATCGCCGCGGCCGAGGCGAAACGGTCGCGAGGCTCGGGCGCGAGGGCCTTACGAGTGATCGCCGCCAGATCCGGCGGCACGGACGGTCGGACG
Organism: uncultured Chloroflexia bacterium; assembly: GCA_963778645.1. Classification (GTDB taxonomy): domain Bacteria; phylum Chloroflexota; class Limnocylindria; order Limnocylindrales; family CSP1-4; genus SPCO01. Next base: position 226,411 of record CAVZVH010000026.1, on the reverse strand, counting down.
GCCATGGGATCCGGGGCGGGTCCGGACAGCCGGGCGAGCCCGACGGCCGCGGCACTGTCCCCCTCCCAGGGCCGCGTCCCGGTCAGGAGCTCGAACAGGACGATGCCGAGGGCATAGATATCGGAGGACTCGGTCGCGGGCTCGCCCCGCGCCTGTTCCGGGCTGAAGTAGTGGACGGACCCGAGGGTCGTGCCGGGCAGCGTCACCTGGGCCTCGGCGACAGCGCGCGCGATCCCGAAGTCGACGACCTTCACCTGCCCATCCCGGCCGATCAGGACGTTGCCGGGCTTGACGTCTCGATGGACCAGGCCGCGCGCGTGGGCCGCGGCAAGCCCGCGGGCGACGGCTTCGGCGATCCTGGTGGCCTGGCGGGGCGGCAGGGCGCCGCTGCGACGGATGATCGTCGACAGGTCCTCACCGTCGATGAGTTCCATGACGATGTACGGACCTGATGGGTCCTCGCCGTAGTCGAAGACCGTGACGACGTTCGGGTGCGTCAGGGAGGCGGCCGCCTGGGCCTCCTGCCGGAAGCGCGACGAGAAGTCGGGGTCGCGCAGGTATTCCGGTCGGAGCAGCTTGACCGCGACGTCACGGCCGAGCTGGGTGTCCAGGGCGCGAAAGATCGTCGCCATGCCGCCCTGGCCGAGCAGCTCGACCAGCCGATAGCGACCGCCCAGGATCGTCCCGATCTCCGCCAAGCCTTCTTCCTCATCGGCGCCATCTGAAGCCCGGCGCGTTCGGGCGGCATCGTACCCCATGGCGCCCCGCCGGCCGGCGTCGCCGCGCGCTACCGGCCCGTGAGCCGCCGCCAGACCAGGTCGATGGCGTCGAGCGCCGTGATGCCATCAAAGAGCCGGGCGCCGTGCAGCGCCCACTCATGGATCCCTTTCAGGCCGGTCAGCAGCAGGAGTGTGACCGCCAGCCGGCCGTGGCCCCATCGGCCGATCCGCTCCGGCCCGAGCGCGGCCACGAGAATGAACCAGAACTCGAAGACGTTGGGGAACACGAGCAGCAGCATCCGTTCGCCGGTGACCTCGAAGGCCACGAACCCGACGAGCCGGAACAGGTACAGCGCCACCGCGATCGATCGTGCCGGGTCGGCCCAGCGCAACGCGACGATGAGGAAGGTCGCCATGTAGACCTGGTCGAGCCACTTGTCGAGGCTCTGGTAGTCCGGCACGCCTCCGAGGTCGAGGACGCCCATGAGCCACAGGTCGCTGAGGTCGATGAAGATCGCGAGGAGCCCGCCGAAGAATGGCCAACGGAGGACCGGCAGCGATCCGGCGATCCGGATCGTCGCGATGACGATGACCTCGAGGGTCACCTCAGAGCTGGAGCTCCTGCAGGTACGCGCGGAATTCGGCAGCCAGGTCGGGTCGCTGCAACGCGAGCTCGACCGACGCCTTCAGCCAGCCCATCGTCGTCCCGGCGTCGTAGCGGATCCCCTCGAACTCGTAGGCGTAGACCGCCTGTTCCTGCATGAGGTCGGCGATGGCGTCGGTCAGCTGGATCTCGCCACCCGCACCACCCTTGGTCTGTTCGAGCTTGTCGAAGATCTTCGGGGTCAGGACGTAGCGACCGATGATGGCCAGGTTGGATGGCGCGTCCTCGGGAGCCGGCTTCTCGACGAGCCGGGTCACCCGGTGGAGCCGTCCGTGGTCCAACGGGTCGATCGACGGCTCGGAGGCGATCACGCCATATCGGCTCGTCTCCTCAGGCGGGACCTCCATGACGGCGACGACCGAGGCATGCGTCTGCGTGTAGACATGGATGAGCTGGCCGATGCACGGCCGATCCCCCACGACCACGTCATCGGGCAGGATCACGGCGAACGGCTCGTGACCGATGAGGTCCTTGGCCATCAGCACGGCGTGCCCGAGACCGAGCTGCTCCTTCTGGCGGACGTAGGCCACCTGGGCCAGGTCGCTGATCGCGCGGACCTGGCGGAGCATCTCGATGTCGCCCTTCTCCTCGAGCAGGTGCTCGAGTTCGTAGGAAAGGTCGAAGTGATCCTCGATCGCCCGTTTCTGGCTGGAGGTGACGATGATGACTTGCTCGATCCCGGCGGCGACGGCTTCTTCCACCGCGTATTGGATGATCGGCTTGTCCACCAGCGGCAGCATCTCCTTGGGCTGCGCCTTGGTGGCGGGCAGGAAGCGTGTACCCCAGCCCGCGGCAGGGAAGACAGCCTTTCGAACGCGCAATCGGACCTCGCGAGGGGCGGGAGGGAAGGTCGGGCCAGTATACCGCGGGGCCTCCGCCAGCCCGGATCACCGGGTCGGGTCGGGGCTGCCGACTCGCCGTCAGGCGGGCGGGCCGAGCGAGCGGGCGAACCTGCGGACCGCGTCGCTGAAGGCGGTCGGGCGGTCGAGGTTGGACAGGTGGGTCGCCCCGCCGATACGGACGAGTCGGCCGTGCTGGGCCGTCCGGACGAATGTCCGTTCCATCAACCGCAGGGGCAGGTCGAGCGTGCCTTCGATGATGAGGGTCCGACCCGGGTAGGCCGCCAGTCGCGGGAGGAACGACTGACCGGTGATCGATCGCAGCGCCGCCGCTCCGCCGGTCGAGAAGAACCCGTCGGCGACGATCGGCTCGGCGATGGACGGGGGAAACCTGGTCCGGAAGAACCACCGGTTGAGCGCGTTCAACCGCGGCCCATCGAAGGTCGAGAGGCCCCAGGCAAGGGCGCCGAACGCGAGCCGGCGCAGACCTGTCGGGTCGGCGGTGGCGCCGGCGATGACGAGGCCGCGGACCCGCTCGGGCGAGCGAGCGGCCAGGTCCATCGCGACAAATCCTCCAAGCGACAGGCCGACGACGATGGCACGCCCACCGGCCTCGCGGTCGATGACCTCGGTCAGCCGGTCCGAGGCGGCGGCCAGCGTGAACGGCACATCGGCCAGCACGCCGTGGCCGGGCAGGTCGACGGCGATCGTGCGGAACTCATCGGAGAGTGCCGTCATCTGTGCGGCCCACGCCTTTCGCGTCAGCCGCGTGCCGTGGATGAAGACGATCGCGGGTGCGCCGACCGGACCGTCGATGTCATAGGCGGTCGGTCGGGGCATGTCGGCCTGCCCACGGCCCGCCGCTGGGCCCGGGTCCGAAGCTCGCGCGGCGACCCAGGTCGTCATCGGCCGGGGCCCAGACCGTGCTGGACGGCGAACAGCGCCGCTTGCGTCCGGCTGGTGAGGCCCAGCTTGGCCAGGATGTTGGAGACGTGCGTGCGGGCCGTTCGCTCGGCCATCCCGAGTTCGTCCGCGATGGCCTTGTTCGATAGCCCGCGGGCCACGCCGGCGAGGACCTCGCGCTCACGACCGGTCAGGGTCGCCAGGCTGGCCCGGGCATTCCCGCGGCCCCGGGCCGCACCGGCAGGACCGCCCACACCGGGGAGCCCACCGCGCCCCGTCGACCCGCTTCGAGACGCGGTTCCTGAACGGTCCCGCATGCCCCGGGCGACGATGCCGGCCACCGCCGGATCCAGGTGGACCTCGCCGGCGACCGCTGCCCGGATGGCCTTGGCCAGATCGTCCGCCTCGGCGTCCTTGAGCAGGAACCCGGTCGCGCCAGCCTCGATCGCGGCCGTGACTCGCTCCTCGTCGATGAAGCTCGTCAGCGCGATGACCTCGATCGCCGGGTGGCGAGCCTTGATCTCGGCGGTGGCGGCGATGCCATCCATCTGGGGCATCAGCAGGTCCATGACCACGACATCGGGAGCCAGCGTTGCGGTCGCCTCGAGCGCGGCCAGGCCGTCGCCCGCCTCGCCGACCACCTCGAGGTCGTCGTGGAGGGCCAGGAAGTCGCGCATGCCGCGACGGACCATCGCATGGTCGTCGACGAGCAGGATCCGGATCCGTTCAGACATCTCGCTATGGTCCGCCAGGGACGTGGAGCGCGCGCCCATCGTCGGCGGGGGCGTTCGACCCGCCACGCACCGCGACCGGTTCGATGTTTCCGGACGACCCGCGCTGGAGGATGACTGCAGCGCCCAGGATCGCCACCGCGCCGGCGAGCTGGATCGGCGCCAGCGACTCCTGCAAGAGCCAGGCTGCGAGCGCCACCCCGACGACCGGTTCGAACAGCATGAGGATCCCGGCACGGGTGCCGCCGATGGCGCGGATCCCCGCCAGGAACGCGAGCGACGGGATGGCCGCCGCGAAGATTCCCGTGAACAGCAGCAACGGCAGGATCGAGGGCTGTCGGAGGGGCAACATGAGCGCTTCGGCGTGCCCGCTCGCGAGCGACAGTGACGTCGCCCCGACGACCGTGATGACCAGGACGCTCGCCATGGCCTGCTCGGTCGGGACCTCGCGGTACCCGTCGCGGCTGATCACGACGAAGACCGTCTGGCTCAGCGCCGCCCCGAGGGCAAGGCCGAAGCCGAGCGCATCGAAGCGGATGCCCGCGTCAGGATCCAGCTGAGACGCGATGACGGCGACCATGCCCAGCAGGGCGAGCCCGAGCGCGATCAGGCGAGGCGCGTCGAGTCGCTCTCGGCCCAGAGCGACGTTCACGATCGCGACGAGGGCGGGGTACGTGTAGAACCCGAGCAGCGCCAGCGCCACGGTGATCCGATCGAAGGCGATGAACATGGCCAGGTTCAGGGTGAAGCCCATCAACCCGGCGACGAACAACGCGAGACGGGCGCGAGCCGGCAGCGAACGAAGACGAACCAGGCTCACCGAGCCTCGACTCAGTCGCCACGCGACGAAGGCCAGGGTGGCGGCGAAACCGATCAACGCCCGCCAGGCCACGAACGCGCCCGGCTCCATCCCCGCGTCGTACGCGAAGCGCGATAGGGGACCGAGCGTGCCGAAGAGCGTCGCGGCGCCCAGGACGATCGCGAACCCGATCGCGGGCGTGACGGTGGTCGGGAACGGGGTCGTGGACGCCCCCTCTGATCGCGGCATCGGGCCATGGTAGGGCGGCGTGACGTCTCGTGGCCGTTGGATGCCCGGTCCTCGATCGGCCCGGCGCCGAGGTCGGCGCCGGACGGCGGGTCGGACGAGTCAGCCGACGCCGGTCGCCTCGGCGGGCCGGTCGGTCGGGTTCTCGTTGACCTCGGCGAGCCGCCGTGCGGCTGCCGACTCGTGGCGGCCGGCCGCGAGCGTGATCGACGTGAACGGGATCCGGATCGTGCGGAACACCTCGATCGACACGAGGAACCCCGCGAACAGGAACAGGACGCCCAGGAACTTGCCCGACTGGAAGAGGCTGGTGACCCCGAACCGGCTGAGCGTGTCGCCGGTCCCGGCCACGACCCCGCCGATGGCGATCAGGAGCGTCGCCGGCACACGGCTGTGGAGTCGCCCGGCGAACAGGGCGCGGATGGCACCCGGCAGCGAGGCGCCGAGGTTGACCACGATGGCGACCGGTGCGATCAGCAGGTTGAACAGGAACTCGTCGCCGGGCTGGTTCGGGTCGAGCGAGTACGCCAGCACGCGTCGTTTCGGCATGAAGACATAGGCGGAGAAGGTCGCCCCGAGGATGAGGGCCAGCGCGCCGGTGATGTTCATGAACGGCGTGAGCAGCCGGAGCTGCGGCGGGAACAGGGTCGCCACCGGCACGCCCGTCACCGGATCCAGGACGTAGCCGGGCGGCGTCAACGTCGTCGACGCCATCAGCACGATCGAGAGCACCGTCGCGCCCAGTACGGCGCCCATCGCGAGCTGCGGCCACCGATCGTTCTGGAAGTACGTCTCCACGGCGACCGCCAGGGCCAGGAGCCCAGCGACGATGAAATAGAGGAGCGGAAGCGTCCCCGCCCCCTGGTACTGCGGGCTGTTGCGCAGGAAGAACGTGATCAGGCCCGCGAAGAAGAGGCTGAACGCGAAGCTGTAGCCGAAGCGGGTCCGCCCCAGCAGGACGGCCGTCCCCAGCCCGAGCCAACCGGCCGTCCAGACGGCGCCGGTCAGATACCAGGTCCGGTACAGCGCCTCGTTCCAGCCCGCGGCCCCGCCGATCGCCTCGCACGCTGATCCGATGCCATAGAAGAGCATCCCGACTGCCCAGACGAGTTGGAACGCGCCGCGCCGCTCCCGCCATTGGTCGAGCAGGGCGAGCGCGAACGTCAAGGCCAGGATCGAGGTGAGTGCGGGCAGCACGATGCGCGGGTCCATCGGCTAGCGCGTTACCTCCTGGTGGGTCGCGATGAGTCGAAGGAGCAGGCGGTCAAGCAGGCTCGAGGCATCCTCGTAGAGGCCGCCGAGTCGAGCCGGATCGAGCGTCCGACGACGCCCGAGCCCGGACAGCTCGGTCAGGAACGGACGGCGGGAGGCGACGAACAGCGCCACCGACTCGGTCAGGCTGGTCCGGGACGTGGCCAGCCGACGGGCGAGATCGTCGACGAGCGTGGCGGCATCGGCTTCGGCCGTCGCCCGCGCCGGCGTGTCGAGCGGGTCGGCGTCCAGGTAGGCGACGAGGGCGGTCACCAGCCGGCGACCGTCGTGGCGGTAGGCCGCCCGATCCTCGTCGTCCACGACGGGCGGCACCCGGCCGTCGTTCGCCGCCGTCGACGACGCCGTGCTGTAGCTCCGCCGATAGACCCGTTGGAGTCGCTCGGGCGTCGCCCCCATGCTGGTCAACGACCGGGACGGGGGCCGCGTGCTGCGCCGGCCCGTGCCCGGCCGTCGTTCCGACGCCAGACGCTCGAGAGCGCGCTGGTCGAACCGTCGATGGCCGCCCGGAGTCGTGTAGACGGGGACGCGGCCTTCGTCGGCCCATCGGCGCAGCGTGCCCGGGTCGACACCCAGGAGGCGGCTGGCGGGACCGAGCGAGAGCCACGTCCGCGGGGTCGCCGTCGGGACCGGTGCGGTGGATGTCATCTGGCCTCGTCGAATTGGCGGTCGGTCGGGCCGCGAAGGCGTCGAATCTAGGCGAATCTGGGTATTGGTCGCACGCGGCGAGCGGGCGGAGGATAGGCCCACCGCAGACGGGCTGTCAAACGCCTCCGGCGGCGCGGCGCGGCGGCCGTGGATCAGGCGGGAATGAACTCGTGATCGTCGCGATGGAGGCCATCGCATAGCCCCCAGCTGACGGTCTCGCCGGGGAGCGGCACGGGGCGCATGATCTCGCGGACCTGGCCCCGGCGGCAGAAGCGAAAGCCCTTGCCGGCCATCCACCTCCGGACGTGCGCCGGGTCGGAGTGGAACTGGAACGGCCCCGGGTTGAGGAGCGGCCGCTCGGCCCAGGAGACGGGGGTCTCGGCCGCGACGATGTCCAGCAGGTTGATCCGCCAGGGGGTCCCGTCGATCACCTCGTGGCACCCGTCGCATCGGCGCGCAACGTTGTCCTCGATGATCGTGTTGATCTGGATGCCCATGATCTCCATCGCGCGCCGATGGTAGCAGGGGCGGACGCCCGAACGCCGCTGTGGGCCGACCCAGACTGGAAGCGCGGCTCGGCCGTCCCGGGCAAGGCGGAGGGGGCACGTGAGCGAGCGCACCCCAAGGTGCATGAGTGAGCGCGCGCAGCCGACAACGCCGCCATGGGCCGACCCGGCCTGGAAGCGCGGCTCGGTCGGCCCAGGGCAAGGCGGCGTCGAGTACCGGAGCGAGCGCACCCCAAGGTGCGTGAGCGAGGAAACGGAGACGCCAACGCCGCCATGGGCCGACCCAGCCATGCGATGTGGTGCCCCCAAGGGGATTCGAACCCCTGATCTCCACCTTGAAAGGGTGGCGTCCTAGGCCTCTAGACGATGGGGGCACGCGTGGCGGCGAGCCGGCCCGAGTCTAGCAGAGGGTCCCCTCGCGGCCGCCGATGACGCCCCACTCGGGCGGTCTCAGGCGGGTGGGCTGATGAGCTGGAACAGGATGATCGCGGCCGCCACGCAGCCCGCTGCGATCATGGCCGCGATGCCGCCGGTCAGGCCCAGGGCGATGGCCCGCCCATCGCGGCCATCGAGGCCGGCCCGCCAGGTCGAGCGCAGACAGTACACGGCGAGCGCTCCGAAGACGATGCCGAGCACGACGGCCCCCGAGGCCAGCAACGGGATGGACGCGTCGCGACTGGTCAGCGCGTAGACCGCATACGCGACGGATCCGATGAGCGCCACCGCGAGCATGGCCGCGCCGGGCGAGATGCTACGGCGAGCCGGCTGCAGGCCATGGTCGTTGGTGTGGCGCGGAGATGGCCGCGCCTGGCGGGATGTGGACACGGCGGCAAGCCTAGCAGCCTGCCGCGTCAACCCGCGATGGCGTCGTCGAACGTCCGGTGGTACACCGCCACGTTGTAGGTCAGCCGCGGCCTCGTCATCCCCTCGCCAACGGCCCGGCCGACCGCCCCGAACGCGGCATCGAGGAACTCCCGACCGTCCTCGATCGACTCGAACGTCCAGAAACTGTGGACGACCCGGATCTTGAAGCCGCGCTTCAGGAAGGGGCCGTCGCGCCGGCTCCAGGTCCCGTATTCCGGCCGGTCGCCGAGGAGTCGTGAGACGTCGTCGCGGCCGTAATCGTGGACCGCCAGTAGGCGACCGCCGGGCCTGAGGATCCGGCCAGCCTCGTCCAGCTCGGCCGCGTCGGTTCCGCGAAACGATGTCCAGCAGCCGATGAGCACGTCGGCGGATGCATCGGGAACCCCCGAATGCGGAGGATCGCCCCACCCGGTCACCGTCAGCCGGGCGTCCAGTTCACGCAGCTGCCTTGCCCGGATGCCGTCCGTGTGGCGGCTCGCATCGCCGTCGACGAGGACCACGTCGCGACCGCTGACCGGCCCGAGAGCCTGGAGGGCCCGCGGGATCTTGCCCTCCACATCGAGGGCGCGCGCAAGCCGGCCCCCGAGAGCAGCGTCCAGCTCGAGAGGGACATCCGCCATGCGGCGGGAGTATAGGGTCGCGCTCAGGCCACGCTGAGGATGGAACCACTCCGCGGGCCGAGCTCGACCGCCGCGACCCCATCCGACACCACCAAACCACCCTCGAGCGCACCGAAGCCACCACGCAGCTCGACCGGCGTGAGGCGCGTCCCATCGGCGAGACCGACCCGGACATCGAGGCGCACCGGGTCGTCTCCGGCGTTGACGGCGACGATGAGCCTCGACTCGTCCAGTCGCCGTTCGTAGGCGACGGCATTGCCGGCCGCAGCGACGATGTCGACGTGATCGGCGCGCAATGCCGCTGCACGTGACCGCAGGTGAACGAGACCGCGGACGAAGGCCCGCAGGTCGTGGTCCCACGCGTGTTCGTCCCAGGCGAACGCCCGACGACAATCGGGATCGTTGCCACCGGCCATCCCGATCTCGTCGCCGTAGTAGATGCACGGGGCGCCGGGCAGCGTCAGTCTGGATGAGCGTCGCCAGCCGGACACCCGTCAGGTCGTCGCCCAGGACCGTCCGGAGCCGCGGCGTATCGTGTGAGCCGAGCACGTTCAGCTGGGCCGCGACGACCTCCGGCTCGTAGGCCGCCAGCAGGTCGACGAGCCTCGCGGCGAAGGCCGGCCCGTCCAGCCACGAGACATGCTCGGCGTATTCCTGATGGGCTCGGACGACGTCCATGTCGAGCATCGACCCGCCAGCAAAGCCCAGGATCGCCTCGGCCAGCGGGTAGTCCATCAGCGCGTCGAACCGGTCGCCGTGCACCCATTCAGGCGCGACGCGCCAGACCTCGCCGACCAGGTAGGCGTCCGGCCGGATCGCGCGGCAGCGGCGGCGGAAGTCCTGCCAGAACGCCTCGTCGTCGATCTCGTCGGGGACGTCCAGTCGCCAGCCATCGATGCCGAACCGGAGCCAGTGCTCGGCGACGCCGAGCAGGTACTCCCGAACGGCGGGCTCGCCGGTGTTCAGCTTGGGCAGCGCCGCGAGTCCCCACCACGCCCTATAGCCGAGGGCGCTCGGTGGCGTCCCGGGCGGTGGGTACGCCAGCAACGGCTGTCCCGCGTCGAGGGCGGCATCGTCGAAGTGGAACCAGCCCCGGTACGGAGAGGCGGCGCCATTCTCGACGACGTGGTGGAACGGCCAGAAGCCGCGCCCGCTGTGATTGAAGACACCGTCGAGCACGACGCGCATGCCCCGGGCGTGCGCGGCATCGAGCAGGGCACGCAGGGCCTCGTCGCCGCCGAGCAGCGGGTCGACCGTCAGATAGTCGTAGGTGTGATACCGATGGTTGGAGGCGGACTGGAAGACCGGTGTCAGGTAGAGCGCGGTGATGCCCAGGTCCTCGAGGTAGCCCAGGTGCTCGACGATCCCGATACAGGTCACCGCCCTTGAACCCGTGCCACGTCGGCGGGACGTCCCACGGTTCGAGCGTGCCCGGCTTGGTGACCCGCTGGCTCGAGCGCGAAACGGTCCGGGAAGATCTCGTAGAAGACGGCGTCCCGGACCCAGCCGGGCGTCTCGACGGTCACGATCTGGCTGACATCGGGTCTCATCGGACCGTAGGGTGGTGGCCCGGGGCCGGTCATGGCAAGCCGCCCAGACGGGTGCCGGGTGGCGCTTCCGGTACGATGCGCAACCCATGTGGCAGCGAGTCCGCGAGATGCCCGCCGGCATCCGCCTGTTCCTGGTCTATGCGTTCGCGATCCTCGCCGGCATCGGTCTCAGCCTGCGGTTCGTCGTCGACCAGGCGATCGCCGCGCCGGTCAGTCTGCCTGGCGTCGTCGTCATGGTCCTGCTCGCGTACACGATCTTCACGACCACCCTGGTCCTCCAGCGCAAGCAGGCGGCCCGTGGCCTGGCCCTCGGACTGGCCAGCCTGACGATCCCGCTCGTCCCGCTGCTCGCGGTCAGCCAGTTGGTGATCGAGGCCGTGTTCATCGTCGCGCTGGCCCTCCTGCTCTTCCGCGGGCTGCTCAGGCCGGAGGTCCGCACCTACCTGAGCGAGCCTTGAGGCACGCAACACCGCCATTCGCCGAGCGCACCGAATCAGGTCGTCAGCGCACGATCCGGCCCGTGGGCGGTACCCTCTCGGCGCGCGGCTACCGACGCCGCCGAGTCCGACCGTCACCCGGCCACCCTATCGACCGCATCAGAGGCTTCCATCTGTGAGCAAATCCTCCCGTCGGCGCCAGGGGCGCCCCGGCAGTCCGCCGACCGGCGCCACGCCCCAGCCGCCTGCCGGGCCGGCGTCCTCCCCGGGCACGGGCGAGACCGCCTCGGGGACGTCGCCGTCCGGCACGGGCTCCACAGGCAGCGCGCCCAGCTCGACCGGCACGTACCGCCGGAGCACCGGCCCGACCGGGACAGCCCGCACGGGACGCCGGACACGCTCGACCTACCAGCAGCGATCGTTCACCGAACGTCATCGCGGCCCGATCGTCGGCCTGGCAGCCGTCGCCGCCGTGGCGCTCATCGGCGTGTTCTTCGTGTACTCGGCGTCGCGGCCGCTGTATCGATGCTCGACCATCTGGGAGCCGACCCCGACGGCCAGCCCGGCGCCTGACTCGAGCCCGTCCCCGGGCTACGTCCAGGACGACATGGGCCACCTGCACGTCCCGCCCGGCGAGGTCGTCACCTACACGTACTGCCCGCCGGCCTCGGGCAACCACTACATCGCCTCCGGCCTGGGCCCGATCCCGCCGCGGTTCTACGGCGTCAACGACAGGACGCTGCCCCAGGGCTGGGTCCACAACCTGGAACATGGGGCGCTCGTCCTGCTCTATCGCGGGGACAGTGAAGGCGCGACGACTCAGGGACAACAGGCGCTGCGGGCGTTCTTCGACGCGTTCCCGGACAGTCCGGTCTGTGGGATCGCGCCCGGCACGAGCCAGGGCCCGGTCATCACCCGCTTCGACGACATGGCGTCGCCGTTCGCGGCGATCGTCTGGGGTCGTGTCCTCCCCCTGGACACGCCTCGACACCGCGGCGATCCTCGAGTTCTACGACATCTGGGGCGAGCGGACGAACCCGGAGAGAGCAGTGCGAGGCGCCGACGCCGTCTCCGTCACCGGACGCGAGCGGCAGCCCGTCCGCCTCGCCGAGCGCCAGCCCATCCGCGGCGCCGAGCGCCAGCCCATCCGCCGCGCCGAGCGAGTCCGCGGCGCCGAGCGTCTCACCGGCGCCATCGGCCAGCCCCAGCGCCAGCTGACGACCCCCGTCGCGTGCCGTACGGTACGCAGATGCTCGCCCTGGTGAAGGCCGCGCCCGGCCCGGGCCTCGTCCTCGTCGAGGTCCCGGAACCGGTCATCGGCATCAACGACGTCCTGATCCGGGTCCAGAAGACCGGCATCTGCGGCACGGATCTGCACATCGAGTCGTGGGACCCCTGGGCGCAGAAGGCGATCCACCCGCCGCTCGTCGTCGGGCACGAGTTCGTCGGCGAGATCGTCGATGTCGGGGCCAACGTCGTCGACTTCCACCGGGGCGACCAGGTCAGCGGTGAGGGCCATGTCGTCTGCGGCCGCTGCCGGCACTGCCTCGCCGGCCGACGCCACCTGTGTGCCAATTCGATCGGCCTCGGCGTCGGCCGGGATGGCGCCTTCGCCGAGTACGTCGCGCTCCCGATGACCAACATCTGGCACCACTGGCCGGGCGTCGACCCGGAGATCGCCGCGATCTTCGACCCGTTCGGCAATGCGGTCCACACCGCGCTCGCGTTCCAGATCCTGGGCGAGGACGTGCTCATCAGCGGAGCCGGGCCGATCGGCCTCATGGCGACTGCGGTCGTGCGCCACGCGGGTGCTCGCCACGTCGTCGTCAGCGAACCGAACGCGTACCGCCGCGAGCTCGCCGTGCGCATGGGGGCGACCATCGCGGTCGATCCGAAGGAGCGCGACCTGCGTGAGGTCGGCGTCGGACTCGGCATGGTGGAGGGCTTCGACGTCGCCCTCGAGATGTCGGGCAACGCGTCGGCGCTCCGGGCGGCGATCGGCGCGATGGCCCACGGCGGCGGGATCGCGTTGCTGGGGCTGCCATCCGAGGAGATCCCGCTCGACCTCAACGAGATCGTCTTCAAGATGCTGACCCTGCGAGGCATCTACGGTCGCGAGATGTACGAGACCTGGTACAAGATGACGGTCATGCTCCAGTCGGGGCTGGACATCCGGCCGGTCATCACCCATCGCTTCGGCTTCCGCGAGTTCGAGGCGGCGTTCGCCGCGGCGCGGGACGGCGACTCGGGCAAGGTCATCATGGACTGGGCCGCATGAGCGACACCGACGCGACCCGGGGTTCGAGTCCCGCCACTCGTCCCGATCCGCTCGGCTTCCTCGTCGATGAACTCGCTGCGCTTCGGGAGCGACACCTGTACCGACCGCTGCGGGTCATGTCGTCCGCCCAGGGCCCGATCGTCTCGATCGATGACCGTCGGCTCATCAGTCTGTCCTCGAACGACTACCTCGGCCTCACCCACCACCCCCGCCTGCGGGAAGCGGCGCTCGGGGCGGTCCGCGAGTTCGGGGTCGGTAGCGGCGCCGTGCGGACGATCGCCGGGACGATGGCGATGCACGAGGCCCTGGAAGCGGAGCTCGCCGCCTTCAAGGGCACGCCGGCGGTCCTTACGTTCCAGTCCGGGTTCTCGGCGAATACGGGCGTCATCCCGACGGTCACCGGCGAGACCGACCTGATCGTGTCGGACGAGCTCAATCACGCCTCGATCATCGACGGCATGCGCCTGTCCAAGGCGCCACGACGGATCTACCCGCACGCCGATGTCGACGCGTTGCGTGGCATCCTGGGTGAGGCTCGGGAGCACGGCCGCGACGGTGATGGGGCGCCACACCGGCTCATCCTGGTCGTGACCGACGGCGTCTTCAGCATGGACGGCGACATCGCGCCACTCCCCGGCATCGTCGAGGCGGCCGAGGCGTTCGGGGCGGCCGTCATGGTCGACGACGCCCACGCCTCGGGCGTCCTCGGTCGGAACGGCCGTGGCACCGTCGACCACTTCGGCCTCCACGGTCGTGTGGACATCCAGGTCGGGACGCTGTCGAAGGCCGTCGGTTCGCTCGGCGGCTATGTGGCCGGCAGCCTGGCCCTGCGCGAGATCCTGACCCAGCGCGCCCGGCCCTTCCTGTTCTCGACGTCGCACCCACCGGCCGTCGTGGCCGCTTGCCGCGAGGCGATCCGGGTCATGGACGAGGAACCTGGACTGCTGGAGCGGCTCTGGACGAACACCCGGCGGTTCAAATCAGAACTCACCCGCCTGGGCTTCGACACCGGCCGTTCCGAGACGCCGATCACGCCGGTCATGATGGGCGACCCCGACACCGCCGGGCGCTTCAGCCATCGACTGATGCAAGAGGGCATCTTCGTGCAGCCGGTCGTCTTCCCGACCGTCGCCATCGAGAAGTCCCGGCTGCGAACGATCGTGACGGCGGCCCACGCCGACGCCCAGCTCGACGAGGCCCTCGCGGCCTTCGACACGGTCGGCCACGAGCTCGGCCTCATCGCCGGGTGACCGACCGCCAGGCCCGCGACCTGCCGCTCGACGCGCATCTCCACACCGACCTCTCGCACGACAGCGAGGTGCCGATCGACGAGTACGCCCGCCAGGCGGTCGAGCGAGGGATCGCCGAGCTCGCGATCACCGATCACGTCGACTTTCGGCCGGGTGCACCAGCCTACGCGTTCTCGACGTTCGAGCAGCGCGAACGCCAGGTCCGAGGGGCCGCCGAGCGCTGGGCGCCGCAGGGTCTCGCCATCCGGTTCGGTGCCGAGCTCACGTATGAACGTGACTTCGAGGGCGACATCCGAGACCACATCCGGCGCCATGCCTACGACTTCGTCATCGGATCGGTCCACATCGGCGCCGACTCCCCGTTCACGGCGGCTCGGGTGGCGGGTTGGGTGGCGGGCCGATCCCTCGCCGAGATCGTCGAGCCCTACTACGTCGAGGTGGAGGCCGCCGCGCGATCGGGCCTATTCGACACGCTCGGCCACATCGACTTCGTGAAGCGCTTCCTTGCCCCGCATGTGACCGCGGCCGACCTCGCGACCGCCCCGGAGCTGATCGACCCGATCCTTCGAGCGCTGGTCGACTCGGGGACGGCCCTCGAGATCAATACGAGCGGCCTCCGCCAGCCCCCGGGCGAGTCGTACCCGTCGCCGGCCACGGTGGCCAGGTTCCGGGAACTCGGCGGAGAGCGGATCACCATCGGCACCGATTCGCATCGGGCCGAGCACTTCGCGTTCGCCCTGACGGATGGCTACGCCTCCGCGACGTCGGCCGGGTTCGAGTCGATGTGGTTCCGGCGTGGCGCGGAGCGCGTCGTGATCCCGCTCGGAGCGACGCCATCGGGCTAGCGACCGTTCCTGACCGGGTGGTCGCGCTAGGCTTCGCGAGGTGACATCGCTGGACGCGTCCCTCGAGCTGATCGTGGCGGGTGCCGGTCCGTCGTACAGCGACAGGCCGGGGGCCCTTGGCGCGGCTTACCTCCTTCGAGCCGCCGACAGGTCCTCATACGTCCTGCTGGACCTCGGGCAGGGCGCCTTCCCGAACGTCGCGGGCGAGGTCCCGCCGGAGCGACTCCTCGCGACGTTCGTGACCCATCTCCACCCGGACCACTTCATCGATCTGGTCTCGCTTCGGCACTACCTGCACTGGCAACTCAAGCCACCGGGCCGGGCCCGGGTGATCGGTCCTGCCGGACTCGGCGATCGGCTCGACGCCCTGCACGCGGAGCCGGGCTTCAGCGCCGCCGCGCTCGACATCGAGGTGCTGCGCCCGGGTCGAAGGGCCGTCGGGCCGTTCGAGGTGGAGGCCGCCAAGGTCCGCCATACGGACGACAGCTATGCGTTCCGCGTCTCCACCGAGGGCGTCGGGCTGGTCTACTCCGGCGATTGTGGGCACGCCGAGGACCTCGAGCCGTTGATCCGGCCGGGGGACGTGCTGTTGACCGAGGTCTCATTCGGGCCTGGGCCGGTCCCGCCGGGCGCCGGTCACCTGGATGGACCCGCGGTCGGCGCACTCGCCCAGCGGACCGGCGTCTCGTCCGTGCTGCTCACCCACCTCCAGATGGGGTTCGATGCCGGCGAGACGATCGCGTCGGTCGAGGCGACATTTGACGGGGCGGTCTCCCTGGTGGAGCCGGGCGGGCGCATCGCGATCGCCTCGACAACCTTCTGAGGCCGCGGGCTACCATGTGGCCCCGTGAATCCCCTGCCCGACGCGCCCCACGTCGCCGCGCCCATCCGGACCCAGGTCCGCGATGCCGTCGAGCGCGCCTGGGATCGGGCCATCGCCGACGGGGCGCTTCCGCCTCTCCCCGAGGATGCGACTCGACCCCCGGTCGAGGTGGAGCATCCGGCTTCTCCTGACCACGGCGACTTCTCCAGCAATCTCGCGATGAAGCTCGCCAAGCCGTACCGGATGGCGCCGCTCGCGATCGCGGAGGCGCTCAAGGCGGCGCTTGCTGGCATCGCGGCGGAGGACCCGACTTCGACACCGATCGCCTCGGCCGACGTCGCCACGCCCGGGTTCCTGAACCTTCGCCTGACCGACCGGGCTCTCGAGGCCGTCGTCGCCGGGATCCTGCGCGAGCCCGAGGCGTGGGGCCGGGTGGCGGCGACCCCACGGGTCGTCAACGTGGAGTTCGTCTCGGCCAACCCGACAGGCCCGCTCCATATCGGCAACGCGCGTGGCGCGTTCGTCGGCGACCTCCTGAGCCGCGTCCTCGAAGCCGGCGGTCAGCGAGTCATCCGTGAGTACTACTTCAACGATTCGGGTGGCCAGATCCGGAACCTGGGCGCGTCGGTCGTCGCCCTCCGGCGAGGCGAGCCGGTCCCGGAGGATGGCTACAAGGGCGACTACGTGCGCGATCTGGCCGAGGAGCTGCCCGACGACGTCTGGGCGCAGGCGACCGCCCCGGACGCCGACGCCGACGGCATCGTCGGGCATTGGGCAGCCGGCCGCGTCCGCGAGGGCATCGAGGCCAGCCTCACGGCGCTGGGTGTCCGGTTCGACGTCTGGACCAGCGAGGCGCGATTGCACGAGGAGGGCTGGGTCGATCGCGCGGTCGAGCGGCTGCGCGAGCGCGGCCACGTCTACGAGGACGACGGGGCGATCTGGTTCCGTTCGACCGCGTTCGGCGACGACAAGGACCGCGTCATCATCCGTTCGAACGGCGAGCCGACCTACTTCGCGGCCGACATCGGGTACGTGACAGAGAAGTTCAGCCGCGGGTTCGACCACCTCATCTACATCTGGGGCGCCGATCACCACGGGACGGTGGCGCGGGTCCGGAACGCGGCAGCCGCCATGGGCTACGACCAGGACGCCGTCGAGATGAAGCTCTACTCCTGGGTCCGCTTCGTGCGTGACGGCCAGGAGGTCTCGATGTCCAAGCGCGCCGGCGAATTCATCACCCTCGACGAACTGCTGGCCGAGGTCGGCGTCGATGCCGCGCGCTGGTCGTTCGCCTCACGCGCACCCACCTCGAGCATCGACTTCGACATCGAGCTCGCGAAGAAGCAATCGAACGAGAACCCCGTCTACTACGTGCAATATGCGCACGCCCGGATCGCGTCGATCGTGCGCAAGGCGGAGGCTGTCGGGCTCACCCCTGCGGCGGAAGTGACCGGCGCCCTGGCCGATGGGCCAGAGGCCGCCCTGGTCCGGGCGGTCGCACGGTTTCCCGAGGTGGTCGAGGACGCCGTCGCGGCCGAGGAGACGCAGGGCGTGACGGCGTATGCCACCGAGCTCGCGACGACGTTCCACGCCTTCTACCGCGATGCCCGCGTGGTCGACACGACCGAGCCCGCACGATCGGCGTCGCGACTCGCCCTCGCGAGTGCCGCGCAGACCACGCTGGCCAACGCGCTCGGCCTGTTGGGGATCTCCGCTCCCGCGTCGATGTAGCCGCGTCGCCTCGCCGCGGCGGTCGGCCCGTCGTGTCAGCCGGCCAGGCCCAGCACCCCGGCCACGGTGTCGAGCGTGCCCGCGTCGTCCCCGACGAGGACCCAGCGGACCTTGCCGCCTTCGCCCGGGAGGACCTGTCCTGGTCCACCGGCCTTCGCGAGCGCGGTCGTCGCGGCGACCTCGAACGCCTCGGCGTCCGTGGTCGTGTCCCAGGCGGTGTGTATCGCCACGGCCCAGGCCCCGTCCGGTCCCTCGACGACCGCCAGCCGGTCGCCACCCCAGCCGGCTGCGGCGTCGTTGGCGGCTGTGGCTTCGACGCCGCCTTCCCGGAGCCAGATGCCCATCTGGAACTCGCCGAACGTGTCCTCGAGCGGCACGCTCCAGCCGCTGCCCAGGTCCTGGGCCAGGCTTGCCGGCACGGACACCGCGACCGGAGCTTCGTTGGCCGCGTACTTGTCCGGGTGGAGGATCTGTTCGGTGGATTCGGGCATCGACCCGTAGAAGGCGTCGACGGCCGGCCAGCCACCGGCCATCTGGGCCGTCAGGACGTACGGGCCGCCGGTCAGGTATGGGTAGAGCAGCGGTTCGCGCATGATGGCCGGCATGGAGTCGAGAACGGCCTGCTGCTCCGCGTTGGTGCCCGGCTGGGTGATCTGCCCGAGCTCCTCGGGCGCGAGGTGGGCCACGGCCCAGTACGACATGAGGATCGTCGCGTCGCCTTCGTAGACCGCCTGGCGGCCGAGGATCCAATCGGAACGATCGAGGACCTTGGCCTGGTCGGCGAAGACCGGGAAGTGCTGGTCCTGGAGCGCGTGCGTGTATTCGTGGGCGTACGTGATCTTGTCCTCGGCCCCGAGCGCGCCGCCTCGTGAGACCACGTACATCTTCTTCTCGTCGTCTCGATAGAAGCCGGCCACGCCGGCGCTCAGCATGTCGAGCGACAGCGTCTTGAGATCGGCGTCGGGCGGCAGCAGCCCGAGCGCCTTGTACAGCCGATCGGTGGCCGCCACATAGGCCGGCGGGGCCTCCTCGTCGAACGTCGCGGACAAGAGCTCGCGGAGCTTGGCTTCATCGATGATCTCGCGAGCGACATCCTGGGTCGGCTGCAGGCCGCGGATGGCCACGACCTGCTGCTCGATCTCGTCGAGGATCGCGGTCTCGTCGACCGCAGCGGACGGACCGCTCGAAGGGGCGGCCGACCCGGTCGAAGGGGCGGCCGATCCGGTCGACGTCCCGTTCGACGCGCCCGGAGTCGCGCTCGAGTCAGCGCAGGCGCTCCCGACGAGGGCGATGAGCGACAGCAGGACAAGCAGGACGGTCGGGCCGGATCGGACCCGCGATCGACGGGGATGATTCATCGCCGGATTGTCGCACGAGGCCCCCGATGACCCCACCGGCCGATGGTCCGGGTGTCCCGCCGGGACGCGTGGTCCGCGGACCGCGCCAGGTTGCGTGTCGCTTTCTTAACCGCTTGCCGTCTCGTGGCTGAATCCGCTTCGACGTAGCGTAGTCGGTGGACGAACCCACAAGGTTCCATCCTCCCTCCCTCCGACCGGAGGCGCCGATTGGGCAGGCGTCTCCGGTCTTTCCTTTCTCGGTCATCGGCTCGCTGCCGGGCCGCGCGGGCGACACGTAAGCGCGGGTGCACGCCGCTGTGTCAGAATCGGCGCGATGGAAGTCACCTGGTATGGACGGACGTGCGTCCGCATCCGCGGTCGCGACGCGGTCGTCGTGACCGACCCCTACCAATCGGTCGTCGGCCCGACGGGCCGGGGCATCACCGGCGATATCGTGACGTTCAGCCATCCCGACGACACCCGGCTGCCGAGAGCCAAGGGCAAGCCGTCACGCGACGGTCACACCCTCCTGCCGTCGAGCCTGGACGACGCCTTCGTGCTCGACGGCCCGGGTGAGTACGAGGTCAAGGACGTGCTCGTCACCGGGGTCCGGACCTACCGCGATGACGCCAAGGGTGTCACCAGCGGCAAGCAGGTCGCGTTCGTCGTCGAGATCGACGGGCTGCACACCATCCACCTCGGCGATATCGGCCACGAGCTGTCGGAAGAGAAGCTCGGCGACATCGGATCGGTCGACATCGTCCTGGTGCCGCTCGGCGGCAGGCTCACCCCGACCGGCGCTGCCGCCCTGGTCGCCCAGCTCGACCCGAGCATCGTCGTCCCGATGCCGCTGTGCGAGGACGCGAGCGATCCCGAGTGCGCCGAGGCATTGAAGAAGTTCTTCCACGAGATGGGCGCCGAACCGACCGTCCAACCGAAACTGTCGGTGACCACGTCGAGCCTGCCGGCAGAGACGACCGCCGTGCTCCTGGAGTCGCGCGGCAAGCAGGCCTGAGGCTCGCGATCCGCCGAACGGCGGCCGCTCAGGCTCGGTCCAGGACCACCCGTCCGCGCTTGACGACGGTCCGCACCAGATCGGCGGCGGGCCAGTACGGGATCTGTGCGGTGGTCGGCACCCGCCAGATGGCGAGATCGGCGACCTTGCCCGGCTCGAGCGACCCGATCTCGTCGTCGAGCAACAGGGCTCGCGCGGCGTTGATCGTGACGGCCGCCAGCACTTCGTCCGGTGTCATCCGCATCCCGACGCAAGCGGCGGTCATGGCGAGCGGCAGGCTCGCTGTCGGCGACGTCCCGGGATTGAAGTCGGTGCCGATCGCGACCGGAACGCCCCGGTCGATGAACGCCCGAGCTGGAGCGTGGTGATCCTTCATGAGGAACCAGGTCGTCGCGGGCAGGAGCGTGGCGACGACCGGACGCCCGGCCGCCGCGGCACCGGCCATGGCCGCGATGCCGGCGTCCGATGGCGTGGCCAGGTGGTCGGCGGAGGCCGCGCCCAGCTCGGCCGCCAGTTCCGCGCCGCCCGAAGGCGACAGCTCGTCCGCGTGCAGGCGAGGGGTCAACCCGTAACCCTGGGCCGCCGTCAGGATCCGCCTGGATTGTTCGGCGTTGAAGACCCCCTCCTCGCAGAACACGTCGCAGAACCGGGCTCGCCCGTGGGCGGCCACGCCCGGGAGTTGCTCCTCGATGACGGCTCGAACGTACGCATCGGTCCCATCGGGCCTCGAGCGGAACTCCGGCGCGACGGCGTGGGCACCAAGGAAAGTCGGCACGATGTCGATCGGCCCCTCGCGACCCAGCCGGTGGGCCACGTCCAGCAACCGGATCTCGGTTTCGAGGTCCAGCCCATAGCCCGACTTCGCCTCGATCGTCGTGACACCGTGGGCCAGCATCTCATCGAGCCAGCGCCGGCCGTGGACGAGCAGGTCGTCCGTGGTCGCGGCGCGCGTCGCGGCGACCGTCGAGAGGATGCCGCCGCCGGCGGCCAGGATCTCGAGGTAGCCGGCGCCACGCTGCCGGAGGACGAGCTCTGCCTCACGGGTGCCACTGAACAGCAGGTGGGTGTGCGGGTCGACGAGGCCGGGCGTGACCGACCCGCCTCGGGCGTCCAGCCGGGCGAAGCGACCCAACGGGAGGCCATCCGCCACGAGGGCCGCTTCGACCGACGAGCGCGGGCCGACCGCCGCGATGCGCCCTTCCCAGACCGCCACGACCGGCGCGCCGGGCGCATCGGGGCCACCGGCCTCGGCCGCGGTCAGCCGTCCGATCTCGCCCTGGGTCGCACCGGCACGAACGCCGCCGGCCACGGTCGCGATCTCGGCCGCCCCGACGACGAGCAGTCCCGGCGTGACGTCGTCGGTGCGACCACCCTTGATGACCCGGAACAGGCCGCTCATCGGTGCGCCCGCTCAGCCATTCCGACCAGCCCGCGCAGCCTCCAGTCGCCGTTCCAGGGCCTGGAGCGGCGAGAAGTCGCGCAGACGGAGGAAGGCGGCGGCCGCGGCCAGACGACGGTCGATCTCGTCGTCGCGCGGCGCGCCGGCGTGATCCGCGACCGCCAGGAACGCAGCCAGGGGCGCGAGCCCGATGAGCTCGGATTCGGCGAGTTCCACGCCGTCCTCGGCGGCCAGTTCGCGGACGGTCTCCCAGACCGCCCACAGCGGCGTCGTCTCGAAGTCCAGCAGGTTCATGGAGACCTGGGCTCGGCGAAGCTCCTCGATCCAGAACCCGTTCGCCTGGACCTTCGGCAGGCCGCCACCCGACTCGCGGACGCGGCGCGCGATCCGCTTGGCCAGGTCGAGGTCGTCCGATGCCAGGTTGATGTTGTAGGCGATCAGGAACGGCCTCGCCCCGACCGCCACCGCTCCCGCCGATGGATGCATCCGCACGGGACCGAAATCGGGCTCGCGGCCGCGCTGATCGATCTCGGCCTTGAGGCCCTCGTACTGGCCGCGCCGCACATCCGACAGCTTCACTCGATCCGGACGAAGCGCCGCGTTCGCGTAGACATACACGGGCAGCTCGAACCTGGTCGCGATCCGCTCCCCGAATGCGCGCGCCATGTCGACGACATCGTGCATCGCCGTCCCGCCGAGGGGCACGAACGGGATGACGTCGACAGCGCCGATGCGCGGGTGCTCACCGACGTGCGTGCCCATGTCGATCTCGTGGATGGCGGACGCGACCAGGCGCTCCATCGCCTCCCGGACCGGACCATCTTCGCCGGCCATCGTGAAGACCGAGCGGTTATGGCTCGGATCGCTGGTCCGATCGAGCAGATGGACGTCGGGAACGGACGCGATCGCGTCGGCCAATCGATCGACGACGTCGAGGCGCCGCCCCTCGGAGACGTTGGGAACGGACTCGATCAGCACGCGTCGATGCTAAGCCTCATGACCCCGCCACGAGGCGCCGAAAAGCGCTGGGCTGCCCGGGTAGACTGCCGGCCGTGAACCAAGGACCCGCAAGCGTCGTTCGCAACCGCGACTTCGTTCGACTGTGGACGGCGGAGACGATCAGCCAGTTCGGGACCCAGGTCAGCGCGTTGGCGATCCCCCTCGTCGCCGCGACCGTCCTGCGCGTAAGCCCATTCGAATTCGGCCTCCTCACGACGATCGAGTTCCTGCCATTCATCCTGCTCAGCCTGCCGGCCGGGGTGTGGGTCGACCGGATACGTCGGCGGCCGATCCTCATCGTCGGCGACCTCGGTCGGGCCATCGCCCTCGCCACCATACCGATCGCGTTCGCATTCGGAGGCCTGACCATATGGCAGCTCTACGTGGTCGGTTTCGCCATGGGCTGCCTGACGGTCTTCTTCGACGTCGCCTACCAGTCGTATCTGCCAGCACTGGTCGAGCGCGATCAGCTCGTCGAGGGAAACTCGAAGCTCGAGATCAGTCGTTCAGCCGCAGCGGTCCTCGGCCCGGGCATGGGCGGTGTGCTCGTCGGGGCCATCGGCGCGGCGACGGCCATCGTCGTCGACGCGGTCAGCTTCGTGGGCTCGGCATTCTTCCTGTTCCTGATCCGCCGCCCCGAACCGGACCCTCGGCGCACGACGGACGGTGCTTCGGTCGAGCGCGGACCCGGCATGCGCCAGGAGGTGGCCGCGGGGCTTCGATATGTGCTCGGCAACCGGTACCTGCGGAGCATCGCGGCATGCACGGGCACGTCGAACCTCTTCGGCAACATGTCGTTTGCCGTGTTCATCCTGTACGCGACCCGGCAACTCTCCCTGAGCCCCGAGGCCATCGGGCTGGTCTTCTCGCTTGGGGCGCTAGGGTTCCTGGCCGGCGCGTTCATCGCGAACCGGGTCGCCGACCGGATCGGCGTCGGCCCGACGATCGTCGGGTCGGCGTTCCTCGCGTTCCCCTCGGAACTGTCCCTGGCCCTCGCACCCGCCGACAACGCGATCCCGTTCCTCGTCGCGGCGATGTTCCTGGGCGGTCTGTCCACGACGATCTACAACATCAACCAGGTCAGCTTTCGGCAGGCCATCACCCCGACCGGGATGCAGGGCCGGATGAACGCGACGATGCGCTTCATCGTGTGGGGCACGATCCCGGTGGGGGCGCTGCTCGGGGGTTACCTGGGCGGCGTCATCGGCCTGCGTGAGACGATCATGGTCGCGGCGATCGGTTCCTTCCTTCCGTTCCTGTTCGTGCTCTTCTCGCCGGTCCGCACCATCGCGACGATGCCGGCGCCGCTCGAGGACGATGCCGGCGAGGTCGATCCGGCCGACGCCGGCATCGGCGCTACCCGATGAAGCGGTACCAGGCCTCGTGCGTGGTCCCGTCGTCGAGGACGATCGTCAACGTCCCGCAGGTGCGGGCCAACGACCTCGCCGTCCTCCAGAGGAACCAGTACGTGTCGGTGCGCCGTTCGTAGAACAGCGGACCGCCGATCGTCGAGATCGCGGCGGGCGGACCCGTCGGGATATGGGTATCGCACGTCGTCGGCGTGAACGTCGGCGTTCCGTCCAGCACGCCCAGGCCCTGGTTGCCGGACAGGGTGAAGGGGACCAGGGCCGGCAGCCCGGCGATCCACGAGTTGACCGCCGGCGGCGCCACGACCGGGCGGCGGAAGGCGAACGACCAGATGACCGTGACGGTCGCCTGATCCACGGCCTGGTTGCCGAACGCGTCGGTCACCTGGACGCTGATGGTTCGCTCGAGCGGGGCGTCCAGCCCGGCCGCCGAGAACGACACCTGCTGGCCCGCGGCCTCGAACCCTGGGAGACCGTCCAGGTCCCAGGCGAACGAGACGGCGGTGCCCTCCGGGTCGACGCCCGTGGCCGAGACTGTCACCGTCCCACCTTCGACGACCGTGTATGGACCGTCGGCGTCGGCCGATGGCGGGTCGTTGACCGGGTCGAGGCCGACCAAGATCGGATCGTGGTCCGAGACCCGGAACTGGTCCGGCGCGTACAGGCTGGCGATCTGGCCCGGCGACTTGAAGTCCGTGTTGTAGTCGAGCACGGACGGTTCGTCGGCGTTGATGTGCCATTCGCCGACCCCACTCACCTCCTCGACCGCGGCGGCCGAGCCGAGCGCGTAGTCGAGGTATCCCCATTGGCCGTCGAACACGTAGGAGTAGGGATCGTCAACGAGTGCGGCGACCAGGTCGGTGTAGCCGGCCTCATCGAGCACGACGAGCGGGTCCTCACGCGCGTAGGAATTGAGGTCGCCGACGATCACGATGTCATCGTCGCCGGTGCCGGTCGGGTCATTGGCGAGCCACTCGACCAGGGCCGTGGCGGCGTTCGTCCGAACGACGTTGCAGTTGCCCTGACCATCGCCCGCGTCGGGCAGGTCACAGGCGCTGCCCTTGCTCTTGAGGTGGTTGACGTCGACGATGAAGCGGGCCCCGTCGCCCGTCTGGAAGGCCTGGGCCAGCGAAGGCCGGCTGCGCGGCCCGGAGTCGCCGCCGTTGACGAATGCGAGCGTATCGAGGGCGGCCGTCTGGCCGACCGGCGTCACGACCGCGGGGCGATAGATGAGGCCGACCTTGATGGCATCGAAGCCGAGGGCGTTCGAGCGCCCGGCCAACGTGTCCACGTCCATGAACGCGAACGTGCCGGGCGCGGTCGCGGCGTTCAGCCGGCCCACGAGGTCGGTGATCGCACTCGACGGGCCGTAGCCGTCGTTCTCGATCTCGTTGACGCCGACGATATCGGCGTTGAGGCCGACGATGGCCGAGACGGTCTTCGCCGCCTGCCGCTCGAACTCCTGCGCATTACCTGCGCCTCGGCAATCGGCCGGCAACCCGCCGACACCGAACGTGCACCCGCTGAAGGTGTTGAAGTAGTTGAGCAAGTTCATGCCGGCCACCCGGATGGAGCCGCCGACCTCGGGTGGTCCGCTGGGTCGGGCGTTCGCTGCCTGGAAATCCGGGATGGCGCCACCGAGCGCGCCGACCGGTCGGACGCGGTAGGCGTTCCCGCTCGCGGCATTGCCGGCCCAGGTGTAGGTCATGACGCCCACGATGCCGGTCGCCGTGTCGCCGCCGCGCAGCGTGTTGGCAGCCGACAGCGGGTCCCCCCCGCGTCCGAAGATGATCGGGTCGGGGTTCTGGTTCTGGAGTGCGTCATCGAGGATGATCCGGTTGAGGTTGTTGGCGGCCTGCCGGGCGATCGCGTCGGGACCCGGGGCGACGACGGCCGTCGGCTGCTGGATGCGGCCATCGGCGGACAGGACGACCTGTCCGAACCGGCCGAGCTGGAAGTGCTCGGTCACCGACAGGGTCTGGGGCAGGCGCACCAGCATCCCCTCGTAGCGCTCGAGGAACGTGGACGCCGCCACCGGCAGCGTCACGTCCACGGGGGCCGCGCTCGCGCCGGTCCCGCACACATCGATCGACGAGGCCGAGACCTGGGTCTGGTCCTGGAACTCGCTGGCGGTGCCCGAGACGCGCACGGTCTCGCCGAGCTGGACCTCGTTGTCGTTCCCGTTGAAGACGAAGATCCCGTCCGACGTGGCGGCGTCGCCGTCGCCCGTGGCGTCCTGGAGGTAGAAGCCGCGGAGCGTCGGGGAGGCACCCTCGTAGTCACCGACGACCACGCCCTGGGTCGTGACCGGACCAATGATCGCGGCGGCCGATCCGCTGCCCTGGATGGCCGGGATCGCCATGACCGGGCCGGCGCACGGGTCAGCCAGGACCACGGTGAAGGCGATGATCGTGTCGGCAGCGAGCGTGTCGGGCGGATCGTCGGGATCCACGTCATGGATCCCGGCCGCGGCGATCGAGATGGTGCATGCGGCGCCGTCAGGAAGGAGTGGCGGACCGTATGTCACCCCGAAGGTGGTGGCTGGCCCGGCGCCGACTGACGCTCCCTGGTCCGCGCCCGCACAGGTCAGCGTGACGCTGCCACTTTCGATCGTGACCGGCTCGCTGAAGGTGATCGAGATCGCGACATTCGCCGCGACACCCGTCGCGCCGTTGGCCGGGATGCTCGAGGCGAGGAAGGGCGCCGCCTCTCCGACGAACGTCTGGCCCGTGTTCGGCTGGCCGAAGGTGCTGGCGCCCGCCGCGGACCACGTGAAGTCCTGGTATTTCGACCCGCTGCCCTCCAGCTGGAGCGACTGGCCGACTGGCGTCGTCTGCGGCTCGTTGACGCCGATGTCCGTGCTGAGGAGCCCGTCGGCCGGGCCGCCGACGGCGGTGAACGTCCCTTCGTAGCTCAGGAACTGGACGACGTCCGTGCCATCGAACAGGACGATCGCGTCGGCCGGCCCGTTCTGGATCCCGTTGGACGGGTAGTTCAGGACGACGGTCCCGATCCCGGCTCCATGGTCCGGGATCAGGCCGCCCAGGGCGTCGGAGTCGTACACCAGCCCGTTGGCGCCGTTGTACAGCACGATCTGCCAGCCGGTCAGGTCCGTGCCGGCCGGGCCAGCGATCTCGACGGCTTCCCCGGCGTCAGTGCCGTCATTGTCGTAGTGCATCTCGTTGATCCAGACCGCAGCCCGAGGCTGCGTGAAGGCGACGGCCGTGGCAAGCGGGAGGGCACCGGCCAACAGGGCCAGGGCCGTCAGCAGGGCGACGGGGGTGGCTCGTCGGGGAGCGTAAGGTCGAAGCACGGCGGGTCCCTCCACGGCTGTGTGCCGGCGCTGTGTGGCCAAACGCTATCAGGCGACGCCATACCCAAACGGTTGCTGCCATTCTCCCTGCAGATGCTGCGACCGGTCCGTCACCGCCGTGTCAACGGCCGGTCAACCTGTCGCGTCGTCCGCCGACATCGGGACGTGGATGCCACGCTCACGGGCGACCTCATGCGCCCGCTCGTAGCCGGCGTCCACGTGGCGAAGGACGCCCATCGCGGGGTCGGTCGTCAGGACGCGCTCCAGCTTCTGCGCCGCCAACTCCGTCCCATCGGCGACGACCACCATGCCGGCATGCTGGCTGTACCCGATGCCGACCCCGCCGCCGTGGTGGATCGATACCCATGACGCCCCGGCCGCCGTGTTCACCATGGCATTGAGGAGCGGCCAGTCCGCGACGGCATCCGAGCCGTCGAGCATCGCCTCGGTCTCGCGGTTGGGTGACGCCACCGAGCCTGCGTCGAGGTGGTCCCGACCGATGACGATCGGGGCGCCGACCTCGCCGCTGCGAACCAGCTCGTTGAAGGCCAGGCCGGCCCGCGCCCGCTCGCCATACCCGAGCCAGCAGATCCGGGCGGGCAACCCCTGGAACGGCACGCGCGCCTGGGCCATCTCGATCCAGCGACGGAGACCGACGTCCTCGGGGAACAGGTCGATGACCGCCTGGTCGGTGCGCCGGATGTCGGCCGGGTCGCCGGACAGGGCGGCCCAGCGGAACGGGCCGCGACCCTCGCAGAACTGTGGCCGGATGAATACCGGCACGAACCCCGGATAGTCGAACGCGTCGGTCACGCCGGCCTCGGACGCTTGGGCCCGCAGGTTGTTGCCATAGTCGAACACCACCGCGCCGGCCCGCTGGAACGCGAGCATCGCGCGGACGTGATCGGCCATCGCGTGGCGTGAGCGGCGTTGGTACTCCTCGGGGAGCCTGGCGCGCAGTTCGAGCGCGTCAGCGAGGCCGATCTCGGCCGGGACGTAGCCGCCCAGGGCGTCGTGGGCGGAGGTCTGGTCCGTCACCAGGTCGAACCGCTCGCCGGCGGAGGCCCAGGCCGGTTCGATCTCCGCCGCATTGCCGACCAGCGCGATGCTGGTGGCCTCGCCACGAGTCGTGGCTTCGCGCGCCCAGGTCAGCGCTTCGGCCGGATCGTGGGTCAACCGGTCGACGTAGCCGATCTCCAACCGCCGGCGGGCGCGCGCCTCGTCGACTTCGATGACCAGGCAGACGCCGTCGTTCATGGTGACGGCGAGTGGCTGCGCGCCACCCATCCCGCCGAGACCCGCGGTCAGGGTCAGCCTGCCGCGGAGTGTGCCATCGAAGTGCTGGCGGGCGGCCTCGGCGAACGTCTCGTACGTGCCCTGGAGGATGCCCTGGGTCCCGATATAGATCCACGAGCCCGCCGTCATCTGGCCGTACATCATCAGGCCGGCCCGCTCCAGCTCGCGGAAGTGCTCCCAGGTCGCCCATTTCCCCACCAGGTTCGAGTTGGCGATCAGGACCCGCGGCGCCCACTCGTGCGTTCGCAGGACGCCGACCGGCTTGCCTGACTGGATCAGCAGGGTCTCGTCGTCGCCGAGCACCCGCAGTTCCCGGACGATCGCGTCGAACGCGTCCCAGCTCCGGGCCGCGCGACCGGTGCCACCGTAGACGACGAGGTGATCCGGGTCCTCGGCGACCTCCGGGTCGAGATTGTTCATGAGCATCCGGAGCGCCGCCTCCTGCGCCCAGCCGCGACAGGACAACTCCGAGCCGCGGGGGGCGCGGACGGGGCGAGGTCCGGACATGCGTTGAGCCTACTCCCGTAACCCGGCCACCAGCAGGTCGCCGAGTCGGCGCGTCCCGATCGCGGTGATCGAGACCAGGATGTCGTCGGTCAGAACGACGTGGTAGGTCTGCGCGCCGCCGTTGCAGGCCGCGACGAACACCTGGCGGCCGCCGACCTGCTGCTCGCTGGTGGCCGCCACCCCACCGGCGGGCTCGCAGGCCGCCCGGTCGTAGGTCGTTCGCCACACGCCGTAGCTCGCCTCGCTGAACGGACCGGATCGGAGACGAACGATGCTCGCGACCGCGAGGTCGTCGGTCGTCGGTGCCACGACCCGGGCGATCGCGATGGCCGAGGCGTCCGACGCCAGGCCAGGCGATGCCGCGATGCTCGCCGACGTCTCGGCGTCGGATTCGACCGGCAGGCCGTCGACCGTCGGCGGCAGATGCTCGAGCAGCGACAGGTCGACCGTGACGCCGCCCGACGCGGCACCAGTGGGCGAGCTGGTGGGCATGGGGGAGCGTGATGGCTCGACGGCGGGTGACGAGGTCGAGACCTGGGCGCTCGGACTCAGAAGCTCGGCGGTGGCACCCGGCGGGACGGTCGGCCTGGTCGCGCCATCGCACGCGACGAGCCAGACGGCCGCGGCCACGAGCGCGACCCCCGCACGCGATGAGTGCTCGCGCGTCGATGCGCGGCGGCTCAGGTGAGCTCCCGCCGCATGACCGGAAACCGCTCGTCCGCGATCGCGAGTTCGAAGCCAGCCGCCTGCCAGAAGGCGGGCGTGGCGGCGCTCGTCGCATCCGGCCGGGCACCCGCCTCCGGGTACGCCTCGACGGCCGCGAAACCGCGCGAGGCCAGATCCTCGCAAACGACCTGGACGAGCCGCAGGGCAAGGCCCTCGCTCCGCGCCTCGGGCGTCGTGGCGATGCAGGTGATGACCGCCGGCAGCGGCGCAGCCGGCAGCCGGGGATAGAGGTCGCGCGTCTGCTGGGCGCGCGGATAGGCGGTCAGCGGCCCGAACTGGCAGTAGGCCGCCGGGACGTCGTCGCGCTCCAGGACCTTGGCGTAGCTGCCGGCCACGTCGAGGCCGCGTGCCAGCAGCTGAAGCTTTCTTGGGGCATCGGGCTCGACGGTCGGCCGCCGCGCCGTCGTCGGGGCGAATGGGTTCGGGACGCCGGACCCGGCGTCGTCATCGTCGAGGAAGGGGTTCTGGGCAGAGCCACGGCCCATGGCGAATGGATTCAGGCTGGCCGCCGCATCGAGGTCCGCGAGGAACGGGTTGTCCGAAACGGACCGACCGCGCGCTCCGGCGCCGGCGCCGATCGCTCCAGCCACGACAGCCGGGCCGCCTTCGAACCCCTGGCCGCGTCCTCCCAGTAGTCGCACGTGCGGTGGTCGAAACCGGGATCGGCGCACGGCGGGATCCGTCGGAAACCGGCCTCATCCGCGACGTCGACGATGCGAATCTCCACCACATTCCTGAGTCTACGGTGTGTGCACGCACCGAGTGGCCCCTCGCGTTTGCTACAGTCGAGGGGCGGCGGGCGTGCGGCCCGGTAGTCACGACCACCGAGGCGATGTGGAAGGATTCGGGGTGCCAAGTCGAGCCAATGATGCCTATTCCGTGCTCGGGGTCGAGCCGAGCGTGGACGATGACGCGATCCAGGCCGCCTATCGCCGGCTCGCCCGCCGGTACCACCCGGATATCGCGGGCGAGGCGGCGACGAAACGGATGATGCGGATCAACGCCGCGTTCGATCAGGTCCGCGATCCTCTCCGGCGGGCCGAGTACGACGTGGAGCTCGACGAGATCGACCCGGCCCGTGCGGCCAAGGCTCGCCGCCGACCGCAGCACCACGACCCGGCGTCGCCGACCCAGGCCGATGCCGCGCAACGGACCGCCACCGCCTACCAGCCATACGATCGCCCGCTCCAGCGCGACGGCACCGGTGGCGCGGGACGACCGCCGGGACGACCCTTTGGCAGCGTCCTCGATTTCGGGCGACACACGGGTTGGTCGATCGGCGAGATCGCTCGCGTCGACCCCGGCTACCTCGCCTGGCTCGAGGACCGGCCTGAAGGGAAGCGGTACGCCGAGGAGATCGACTCGATCCTGCGGCGGACGGGATTCCGGCACGGCCGAACCGGGCAAGGCCACGAGGGACCGGTCGCGCTTCCGCCGCTGAGCCGCTGAACGCCGGGGACCGTCAGCCAGCGAGGTCCACGAGCCCACCACCGTGCACGAGCTCGAGCGCTGACGCGAGATCGGGACCCGGCTCACGGTCCTCGTCCAGGTGCGGCACCGCGGCGCGCACGCGCGCCCGAGCCTCGCCGACGCCCAGCCCCGGCGCCGGCGCATCGGGCGCCGCAAGTCGGAGGTCCAGCCCCTGGGTGGCCACCAGCAGCTCGATCGACAGGATGCGCTCGACACCCTGGAGGACCAGGCGTGCGTGCCGAGCGGAGGTCGCCCCCATCGAAACGTGATCCTCCTGGTTCGCGCTCGTTGGGATCGAATCGACCGACGCGGGATGGGCGAGGACCTTGTGCTCGCTGGCGAGCGCAGCGGCCGTGTACTGGTAGATCATCATCCCCGAATCGATGCCGGACGATGACGCCAGGAACGGCGGCAGACCGCCATTCAATCGCGCATCGACGAGCAAGGCCGTCCGCCGTTCGCTGATCGATCCGAGCTCGGCGAGCGCGAGTTTCGCGAAGTCGAGCGCCAGCGCGATCGGCTCGCCATGGAAGTTGCCGCCGCTGATGACCCGGCCGCCGCCGGTCGCGAGCGCGTCGACGGGCGCCACGCCGCCGCCGGGGAAGACGAGCGGATTGTCGGTCGCTGAGTTGAGCTCGATGTCCAGCACGCGCCGGAGGTGATCGAGGGCATCCTGGACGGCTCCGTGCACCTGCGGAACGCAACGGAGGGAGTACGGGTCCTGGACCTTGTGCTCGGAGCCGTGATGGCTGCGCTGGAGCTCGCTCTCGCGAAGCACGTGGCGTAGTTGTGCCGCGACCGCCACCTGCCCCGGATGCGGGCGTGCGAGCTGGTACGCCGCGGAGAACGCGACGTCGGTCCCCATGAGGGCCTCGACGCTGATCGCCGCCACGACCGAGGCGGTGCGAACGAGCCGGTCGGCATCGGCCAGGAGGAGCGCACCGATGGCCCCCATCAACTGTGTCCCGTTGAGGAGCGCGAGGCCCTCCTTCGGGCCGAGCACCAGCGGCTCGAGGCCGACGTGACGCAGCGCCGGGAGCGCCGGCATGAGTTCGCCGTCGACCTCGACCTGCCCGCGCCCGATGAGGGGTAGCGCCAGGTGCGCGAGCGGAGCCAGGTCGCCCGACGCCCCGACGCTGCCCTGTTCGGGCACGACCGGGTGGATGCCGCTCGCCAACAAGGCCAGGAGATGGTCCACGATCAGCGGTCGGCAGCCGCTGTGGCCGAGCGCAAGCGTGTTGGCCCGCAGCAGCAGCATCGCCCGAACGATCTCGCGTGGGAACGGCGGCCCGACCCCGGCCGCGTGGCTCATCAACAGCCGGCGCTGGAGCTCGCCCGATCGCTCCGGGTCGACGAACGTCGAGGCGAGGTCGCCGAAGCCGGTCGTCACCCCGTAGACCACGGCACCCTCGGTGACGAGGGCCTCGATGACGTCGCGCGCCTCCTGCATCCGCTCGCGTGCGTGGATGTCGAGGGTCACCGGCGCGCCGTCACGCGCGACGGCTTCGACCTCGGCGATCGTCAGATCCGCTCCGGTCAGGACGACGCCAGCGGTCCCACGACGGTCGGGGTAGTAGTGCGGGACATCCTTGTCACTCACTGGTCCGAGGATAGTCGGCTATGCTGCCGGCCGTGTTCGACTTCCTGAACGGACCGGTCCGGGACCTGGTCACCCAGATCTACGACTCGGTCGGGTATCTCGGGGTCGCGCTCTGGGTCGCCATCGAGAGCGTCATCATCCCGATCCCATCCGAGATCGTGTTGCCGTTCGCCGGATTCCTCGTGGGTGAGGGTGTGGCCACCGAGCCGCTGACCGGCGCCGCCTGGAGCTACTGGCTCGTCGTGCTCGCGGGTACGATCGGGGCGACGGTCGGCGCCCTCATCGCCTACGGCATCGGGGCATGGGGTGGGCGCCCCATCATCGAGCGGTGGGGCCGCTACCTGGGGATCACCACGCGCGACCTCGATCGCGCCGATCAGTTCTTCGCGCGGCACGGCCAGGCGGCCAGCTTCTTCGGTCGGATGATCCCGATCATCCGCTCCCTCGTGTCGTTCGCCGCCGGGGTCGCGAGGATGCCACTCGGACGGTTCACGCTGTTCACGTTCCTCGGCTCGCTCCCATGGACCGCGGCGCTCGTCTTCGCCGGCGTCGCGCTCGGTGCCAACTGGGAGACGATCGGCGCCTGGCTCAAGCGCTTCGAGTACGCGGTCCTGGCCGTGCTCGTCGTCGTCGTCATCGGCTGGATCTGGATCCGCATCATCAAGCCGAGGCGCGCCGCCCGCGCCGGCACCTGAGCATGCCGGGACGACCGGGTCGACGCGGCTTCGAGTCGGCCTGACTCACCGGTCGCGCTCCTCGGGCGGCCTCAGCGACCGGAAGTCGCGGTAGAGCAGCAGGTCGTACACGATCTTCAACCCGCCGGCCAGGTAGAACGGCAGCGCCACGTAGCCCGCGTTCGCGAGGAGCACTGACGAGATCGCCGGGGAGAGCGCGGCCCCCGTCGTCCGGGCGACGCCCGTGACCCCAGCCGCCGCCGACCGCTCGTCGGGGTCGACGACGGCGATCACGTAGGACTGGCGGGTCGGAACGTCCATCTGGCTCAGGCTGAACCGCAGCAGCAGGACCGTGATGGCCAACGGCAGGGTGGGCATGAGCGGGACGAGGATCAACAGCACGTTCGAGGGGAGGTGTGTGAACACCATCGTATTGATCAAGCCGATCCGCGCCGCGATCCTCGCGGCCGAGAGCGACGAGACGGCCGCCAACAGGTTCGCACCGAAGAAGATCCCGCCCAGGACCGCCGGCTCGACGCCGAACCGAAGATGGAACCAGTAGGCCATCAAGCTTTGCGGGATGAATCCGCCGCCGAAGGCATCGATGGAGAAGAGGAACGACAGGCGCAGGACGACACCGCGCGAACGCCCGAGCCCGAAACGGCGACGGATCCCGTCATCGGTCGCCAGGCCGGGCGGGGCCTCGATGGCATCGCCGAGCCGCCAGAACCCGATCGCCATGACGATCCCGATGAGCGCGTAGCCGAGAACGACCGCCCGATATGAATCGACCGGCGGGACACCGGCGTCGAGCAAGGCCTGGCTGAGCAGCCCGGCCGCCAGGGCACCGGAAGCCGTGGCCACGTAGCCGACCAGGTTGTACCAGGCGAAGGTCGCCGTCCGCCGAGCATCGGGGATCGTCTGTGACAGCGCCGCCTGTTCGACGGCGAGGAACGGTCCGACCTCGTTGCCGGTCGGCGAGAGGACCCCGATCGCCCCCGCGAGGATGAGCAGCGGCACCCAGTCGGTGAGGACGAACGCCACGCCGGCGGCGATCATGAGGACGGCCCCGACCACGAGGACGCGACGTCGGCCGATCCGATCGGCGTGGGTGGTCAGCCACAGCGAGATCAGCGTGTCGCCGACCAGCGTCAGCGTCAGCACGAGCCCGATGCTGAGAGCGTCGAGTCCGAGCGCGTCGAGGTACAGGACCAGGACCACGGCCAGGAACCCGTACCCGAACATCCGCAGTGTCCGCATCGCGAACAGCAGTCGGCCGTCGCGGTCGAGACCGCGCAGGCTCGCGATGAGCCCCGCGTCGGGTCCTGGTACCGGGGTGGCCATCGCGCCCGAGTCTACGGGCCGCAGCGCCCCGCGAATGCGTCTGCCAGAATGCGGCCGGAGGTACCGACGCGACGATGAGCGCTGACGCGCACGGCGACGACGCACCCGGCCACGCCGGAGCCGTGACTGATCACCCGGCCGACGATCACGGCGACGCCCACGGGCACGACGTCCACGCCGATGGCGAGGAGCCGCTCGGCCCGATCGACATCGCGGCGTGGGGGGCCGGCGCCTTGGGCGTCGTCATCGGGGTCGTCATCGCGGCGTGCTTCGCGTTTGCCACGGGGACGCTGGCGACCTGATCCCACGCGGGCCATGCCCGGTGCGCGGCGAAGACGCGGAACTTCGGGTCCCTTCCGCCCGTCCCTCAGCCGATGCGCCTTCGGTCCCTGATCCCGATCCTGGTCATGGTGATGGGCATGTCCATCGTCACGTTGGTGGCGCCACCGCCGACCGTGGCCTGTTCGTGCGCGATGTTCGACGAACCCATGAAAACGGCCAGGGCCGACCCGTCGGTCTCGGTGTTCACGGGGACGGCTGGACCACCTGGCCAGGCCGGTGTGCCGGTCCGACTCACCCGCTGGTTCCAGGGCGCGATCCCGCCGTCTGGTGTAGCGGTCCTTGATCCGCAAGGGTTCGAGGATCCGATGGGCGGCATGTGCGGGACCCACGCACCCATATCCGGGACCGAGTGGATCTTTGTGACCGGGCGAAACCAGGTCGGTCGCTATGTCGTGACCATGTGCACGACGCACGCGCCCCTCGACTCGGACCTGGGGCGCGACCTGCTCACCGATGCGGTCGACGTCTTTGGGCAACCCGCGATCCCAGCGCCTTCCGCGTCCGCAGAACCGGCCTCGATGTCGAACGTTGGCTCTGTCCTGCTGATCGGCCTGGCGCTGCTTGGCGCGATCGGTCTCGTCCTCGCACTGTTCGGTCTCGCGAGTCGCAGGGGCCACGAGGTCTAGAAGAGCCCGACGACGTTCCCGTCCGCGTCGATGTCGATGTTCTCGCCGCCCGGCCTCGATGGCAGCCCCGGCATCGTCCGCATCTCCCCGCAGAGTGGGGTGATGAACCCGGCACCGGCCGACAGACGAACCTCGCGGATCGGCACGGTGAAGCCGCTTGGACGTCCCTTCAGGTTCGCGTCGTGGCTGAGCGAGTACTGGGTCTTGGCCATGCAGATCGGCAGGTGGCCGTAGCCAAGGTCCTCGAACTGCTTGAGTGACTTGCGCGCGGCCGGCAGGTATTCCACACCGTCGCCGCCGTAGATCCTGGTGACGATCGTCTCGATCTTGTCCATCAGCGACATCTCGTCCGGGTAGAGGAGCCGGAAGCCAGACCCGCCGTTCTCGGTGGCCGCCCAGACGGCCTCGGCGAGCGCCCTCGCACCTTGACCGCCGTCGACGAAATGGGTGGCGACGACGGCGTCGCGCGCTCCGGCGGCGAGCGCCACTTCGCGGATCGCCTCGACCTCGGCCGACGTGTCGGTCGGGAACGAATTGATGGCCACCACGGCGGGGATCCCGAAGATCGTGACGTTCTCGATCTGCTTCGCAAGGTTCGCGGCACCCCTGCGCACCGCGTCCACGTGCTCCTCGAGCAAGGCCGGATCCAGCGGTTTGCCCGCGACGATCCTGCCGACCCCACCGTGCATCTTGAGCGCCCGGACCGTCGCCACCACCACGGCCGCATCAGGGATGAGCCCGGACGCCCGGCACTTGATGTCGAAGAACTTCTCGGCCCCCATGTCGGCGCCGAACCCCGCTTCCGTGCAGACGATGTCGTTGGTCACGAGGGCCAAACGGTCGGCGATGATCGAATTGTTGCCGTGGGCGATGTTTGCGAACGGGCCGGCGTGAACGAAGGCCGGCCCGCCTTCCAGGGTCTGGAGCAGGTTCGGCTTGATGGCGTCGCGCAGGAGCACGGCCATCGAGCCGGCCACGTGCAGGTCCTCGGCCGACACCGGGGAGCCGTCCGGGCGGGTCGCGAGGACGATCCGGCCGAGCCTCGCGCGTAGGTCGGGCATGTCCGCGGCCAGTGCCAGGACGGCCATGACCTCGGAGCCGACGGTGATGACGAACTCGGTCTCACGCGGGACGCCGTTCTCGCGTCCACCAAGCCCCAGTACGACGTGGCGCAGGGCTCGGTCGCTGATGTCCACGACCCGCGGCCAGAGGACACCGTGCGGATCGATGTTCAACGGGTTCTTGTGATGGAGGCTGTTGTCGACGAACGCGCCGGCGAGGTTGTGCGCCGCCCCGATGGCGTGGACGTCGCCGGTCAGGTGGAGGTTGAAATCCTCCATCGGGATGACCTGGCTGTAGCCTCCACCGGCTGCCCCGCCCTTGATCCCGAAGACCGGCCCGAGCGATGGCTGGCGGATGTTGACCGACGCCTTCCGGCCGATCCTGTTGAGGCCCTGCGCCAAGCCGACGGTCGTGGTCGACTTGCCCTCACCAAGCGGCGTCGGCGTGATGGCCGTGACCACGACGTAGCGGCCGCGCGGTCGTTCCGCCTCCAGACGCGTGATCGCGTCCAGGGTCACCTTGGCCTTCGTCGGACCGTACAGCTCCAGCTCGTCCTCCCGGATGCCCAGCTCGGCCGCCATCTCCACGATCGGGCGCGGTCGCACGGACCGGGCGATCTCGAGATCCGACGGGAAGGTCATCGGTCTCCGGCGGACAGGACCGGTCGCGACGGCGCCGCAGGCGCGCCACTGGTCCCGGCACGATCCGTCGGGGTGTGCCGCTCCGCGGCCCGGATCAGATGCGTCAGCAAGATCGCGTTGGTCAAGGGCCCGACGCCGCCGGGCACCGGGGTGATGGCCGACGCGACTCGGACCGCCGAGGCGAAGTCCACGTCACCCACGATCCGACCATCGACGACGTTGATACCGACGTCGACGACGACCGCGCCGTGCTTGAGCATCGCACCGGTCACGAGTCCGGGATGGCCGGCGGCGACCACGACGATGTCACCGCGGGCGACATGACTCGCGAGATCGCGAGTCCGGGAGTGGCAGACGGTCACCGTCGCGTCCTCCTTCAGGAGGAGGAAGGCGGCCGGCATGCCGACCACCGCAGACCGGCCGATGACGGTGGCGTCGCGACCCTCGATCCGGATCCCCGAGCGCCTCAGGATCTCCACGGCGGCGTGTGCGGTCGCCGGCAGGAACCCGTCGTATCCGAGGCGCAAGAGCCCGGCATTGAGCGGATGGATGCCATCGATGTCCTTGGCCGGGTCGATCGCGTCGATGACCGCCCGCAAGCGGATCGTCCGCGGGAGGGGCATCTGGACGATGACCCCGTCGACCGTCGGATCGTCGTTGAGCTCGCGAACCGTGGCGGTGACGCGTGCCTCGGTGGCTTCTCCCTCCAGCTCCACGAATCCGGCGTCGATCCCCACCTTCGCGCAGCCCCGCAGGATCCGCTCGAGGTAGACCGTGGAAGGCGCGTCCTTGCCGACGATGACGACGCGGAGACCCGGTGGCCGGCCGCGGGTGGCACGGAACGTGGCGACGTCCTCGGCGACGGCGACGCGGATCTCATCCGCGATGGGCCCACCCTCGAGGAGCCGGGCACCACCCCGAGGCGTCACCGTCCGTCCTGACCGGGAGCTGGGATCGGCTCGCGTGGCCCACCATCGCCGACGGCCTCGCGTGCGGTAGCGGCCAACCGCTCCACGTGGTGGACGAGCTCCTGGACACGCGCCTCCATCTGCTCGCCGAACTCCGGGTCGCCGACCGATGGCAGGTTGATGAGCACGTTTGCTGCGGCCCCGCGCGCGGCGGCCTCGGCAAGTAGGGTGGCGACGACCAGATCGCTCGAGGCGTTGACGTTGCTCCGGCCGGCGAGGGCCTCCGCGACCTCGATGACCGACAGGCAGGCTTCGACGCAGTCCAGCGGGATCTCGGACGCTTCCCTGGCGGCCGCCTGCATGGCCGCGTTCCGGGCGTCTTGCTCTTCTTCCGTGTCACGTGGCAGCTTCCTGGCCGCCGCGAATCGCCCGTAGGACGCGGCATCGTCGTCGGCCAGGACCAGGAGACGGTCGACGAGCTCCCGACCGGTCGCTGCGGCCCAAGCCAGGAGATCCGCGTGGACCGCGTACTTCGGACGGTCCTGGGAGAGCGCCGCCACCATGGTCACGAGGCCGGCGGCCAGGCTGGCCGCCACCGCCGAGGCACTGCCACCGCCCGGCACGGGATCGGATGAGGCCAGACGGGCGACGAACGCGTCGATGGTCAGATCGCGGTAACGATCGGATGGGAGTGCCTGCACGGCCCGATTGTAGGTATGCGGCGCACCCAGCGACGGGCTGGGCGCGCCAAGCACGACCGGAGCGCGATGGTCGGAGACGGGGCGGGAGCGGTACCGGCGCACCCGCCCCGCGACCGACCGTGGCCGACCCGCAGGGAGAGCCGCTGGTCGGCCGAGGGCGTCCGAGGGTCAGGCGGCCAGGCGGATCGCCTCGTCCAGGCCGGTGACCGTCCAGCGTCGCGAGCGGTGGTGATAGGTGAGGGAGAGGCGGGCTCGCGGCGTCTCGACCTCGAACAACGTCCGTGGCCCGGTGATGACCGGGTATGCGGCCGCCTCTTCGCGGACGACGCTCAGGCGGGTCACCGGGAGACGCGTGGCACCCCAGGTGACCTCGCGCGGGCGTCCATCGAACCAACCGGTCCGAACGTGAACCTGGACCGGATCGACACGGGTGAATGCCATTCGAGATGGCTCCTTTCCGGGGGGCCTTGATCGCTGGGTCGTGTCGTCCGGGGCACGCGTCCGACAGAACGTCTGTTCGATTACGCTGTTGAGCCTAGACCGAACAGGCGTTCGATGTCAAGGCTCGTCGTCCGGAATGTCGTCGGCGTCCGTGACATCTCGGTTGTCACGGTCATCGGAGTCGGTCTCGAGCGGATCCGGATCGGTCGGGACGCCGCGAGCCCGTCGGTCAAGCGGATTCCGCGGGTCGCGCTCGAAGGGCGCCGGCAACCCGGCACCCAACAGTCGAGCCCTGGTCACTGCCTCATCGCCGTACCGGCGACGGACGGCATCGGCGGCCGCGATCGCCTGTCGACGTCGCGGATCGTCGTCGCCGAACATCAGCAGCTGCTCCCGGTCGCCGAGGTTCGACGCGGTCACGCCCAGGAGTCGGACACGGATCCCGCGCACCTCGGGGCGGGCCAGCTCGAGTGCCACGCGGTAGATCGGCTCGGTCATGTCGGTCGGCTCGGCGAGCGTGCGCTGGCGGGTGATCGTCCGGAACGACGAGTCCCGGATCTTGACCGTCACAGTGCCGGCCCGGACGCCGGCCGAGCGAAGCCGCGCGGCGACGCCGTCCGCCATCCCGAGGAGCGTCCGTTCGATCGTGTCCCGATCGGACGTGTCGACGTCGAACGTGTGCTCATGGCCGACCGATTTCGCCGGGTCGCCGTCGTGGACGGGATCCGGATCGATGCCGCGCGATCGGGCCAGGAGGGATGCGCCGTGCTTGCCGAATCGGCGCAGGACGATGTCCTCCGGGAGCGCCGCCAGATCGCCGATCGTGCGGACTCCGTAGTCGGTCAACGCGATCCCCGTCCGCTCGCCGACGCCCCACAACCGTGAGATGGGGAGTGGGGCCAGGAACCCGGCCTCCTCCCCGGGCAGGACGACGACCAGCCCGTCCGGCTTGCGCAGATCCGACGCGACCTTGGCGACGAGCTTCGTCGTCGCCACCCCGACCGACACGGTCAGCCCGACATCGTCTCGGACCTCGTCCTTGATCCGGCGGGCGATCGCCGGCCCGTCGCCGAACAGGTCGGCCGACGCCGTCACGTCGAGGAACGCCTCGTCGATCGAGATCGGCTCGACGAGCGGCGTGAACCGGCGCAGGACGGCCATGACGTCACGGCTCGCGACCTGGTAGCGCCGCCCGTCGACTGGCACGAAGATGCCGTCGGGACAGCGGCGCCCCGCCTCGCGCAGCGACATCGCCGAGTGCACCCCGAAGCGCCGCGCCTCGTAACTGGCGGCCGACACGACGCCGCGCTGGTCTGGCCCACCGCCACCAACGATGACCGGTCGCCCACGCAGCTCCGGATGGTCGCGCTGTTCGACCGACGCGAAGAAGGCGTCCAGGTCGACGTGGAGGATCGTCCGGTCAGGCACGCTCGCTATCATCGACCCGCTGTGGAAGCCTCTGCCGGCCGGGTCCCGGGCCGTGGCGTGACCGCGCTCGCGCTCGCAGCGGTGGGTGCGACCGTGGTGGCGTGGGTCGTCCCTATCTCATCGATCGTCCTGATCTGGCCGATCCTCTTTGCCATCCCGGGCTGGGTCATCGTCCGGCGCGTCGTCCCGGATCTTCCTGCTCCCGGCCAAGTCGGGATCGCGGTCGTCGTGAGCGTGTACCTCTCGGCCCACGTGGTCGACCTCGTGGCGCGCGTCGGTGGGTTCGGGCGGCCGTCGATCCTCGGGGCCACCCTCCTGCTCGCCATCGGCACGGTCGTCGCGGCCAGGATCAGCCACACCTGGCTGGCGCCCGTCGGTCGTCCGACCCTGGCCGGGATCCGGTCGACGATCCGCCTGGACGCGGCCGCCTGGCTGATCGCCGCCGCCGTCGGCATCCTGGTCGCTGTCGTGCTGTTCGCCAACGGCTGGCGGGAGACGCCCGTCGGCTGGGTGTCGGGCGGTTGGAACTGGAGCGACCTGCTGGTCCACGTGGCGATCGGCGCAAGCATCGTGCACGGCAACTTCCCGCCGGAGGTCCCCTACTTCGCCGGAACGCCGCTGACGTACCACTGGTTCGCCGATCTTCACGGGGCCATCGCGTCGAGCGTCGCCGGCGTCGACATCATCCCCGTCTACTTCGCGACCAGCGCGCTGTTCGCATCGGTCATGGCGCTCCTGGTCTGGGCGCTGGCCCTCCGCCTCACCGGCGATCGCCGAGTCGCCGCCGTCGCCACCGTCCTGGCGGTGCTCGGCGGCGGGATGGGCTGGTTGCGCCTGATCGGCGATGTGCTGGCGGGCAACCCGGACGTCGCATGGCTCGTGACCCAGCACCCGTACGACAACAGCTGGGAGGACGGCTGGCCGTTCTTCCGGATCGCGTCGGTGCTGGGGACCGGGTTCCTGCCCCATCGGGCGTCGACGCTCGGGCTGCCCGGGCTGATCGCCGCAGTCCTGCTCGTGGTGCACGGTCTCGGCCGGAGACCGGCCGGCGTGTTGCTGGCCGGCCTGATCGCGGCGCTCATGGCGCCGTTCCAGTTCTATGCATTCCCCGCGACCTATCTCATCGTCGGCCTGTACGTGGTCACCACCGGCGCCTGGCGAGCCCCGACCGTCCGCCGCGACGCCGCGCTGTTCCTCGGACCGTTGATCCTGGCCCTGCCGTTCGTCGCGGAGGCCGTCTTCCAGCAGAGCCGGAGCGGGGCATTCCGGTTCGTCGCCGGCTGGGGCGAGGGGCGCTTCGAGGACGGGCCGCCGGCTGTGCTCTTCTTCTACGCGACGAACCTCGGGA
Source organism: uncultured Chloroflexia bacterium (assembly GCA_963778645.1). Lineage (GTDB taxonomy): Bacteria > Chloroflexota > Limnocylindria > Limnocylindrales > CSP1-4 > SPCO01. The sequence goes on along the minus strand of CAVZVH010000026.1, from coordinate 184,145 downwards.
TCCCCTTCGCGTTGGCACTCGTCGCCGCCGTCTCGGCCCGCGGCCTGCCGACGCGCCCGTTCCTGGTCGCCTGGCTCGTGGCGCTCTTCGTCATCCCCAATGTCATCGTCCTGAGCGCGGTCGAGTTCGACATGAACAAGTACTTCCAGATGATGTGGATCGCAGTCGCGATCCTGGCCGCCTGGCTCATCCGGCGCTGGCCGCGACCGGTCATCGTGGCGGTCTGCGCTGTCTGTGCGCTCTCACCCGCGCTCATCGCGGTGTGGCACGCGACCAGCGACATCGCCACGATGAGCCAGCCACAGGAGCGGGCCGGCCGCTGGATCGAGGCGAACACACCGGATCGAGCCGTGTTCCTCGCCGATGCATTCATCAACAGTCCGGTCGATCTCGCCGGGCGCCTGCGCCTCACCACGTTCGGACCGTATGTCTCGAACCTGGGCTACGACCCGGCGCCGCGTGAAGCGGATACGAACGCGGCCTACTGCGACGGTCCGGACGTCGCGGCCGACATCATGACCCGCTACGGGGCCACGTACGTGTTGTCGAGCGGCGGGGCGCTCGACTGCGATGACGACGAACCCACCGACTTCGGCTCGAGCGCTCGATTCGAGACCGTCTACGAGGACGGCGGGGTCAGCGTGTGGCGGCTTGCCCCCTGATCAGCCCTTGGGCTCGACGATGATCGTGACCTCCGGCGTCATGCCGGAGAAGACCTTGACCGCCACCTTGTACGTCCCGAGCGACTTGAGCGGCTCCTCCAGGTCGATCTTGTGGCGATCGATCGCGATGCCGCGGCGGGCCAGCGCGTCGGCGATGTCCTTCGACGTGATCGAGCCGTAGAGCTTGCCGCCTTCGCCGACCTTCACGCCCATCGTCAACGTCGTGCTGCCGATCCGGGTGGCGGCGATCTCGGCGTCCTCTCGCTCGCGCTTCCGCTTGTCCTCGCGGCTCGCGACGTCGTGCTGCCATGCGCGGTAGGCACCGCCAGCCGCCGGGACGGCCAGCTGCTGCGGGATCAGGAAGTTCGTGGCGTAGCCATCGGCCACCGTCTTCATCTCCCCGCTCTTGCCGAGCTTGGGCACGTCATTCGTCAGGATGACCTTCACGCGATGGGATCCTCCCTGGAGATCCAGGACCGCACGCGCGGCCCCAGACCGAATTGCTTCATGGTCTCCCCGGCCGTCGCGATGTAGGCAGGGACGCGGCGGATGGTCCGCCGGACCGGACCCGGCGTCAAGCGCCGGATCTGGGCGATGTCACGCTCGAACTCGCTGCGCGGGATACCAAGCTCGTCGAGCTTCTCCCGGAGCAGGTCCTCGGGCGCCCCATCGATGAACAGGTCGACGGCAAGAACGACGACGACGAGGTCGTCCAGGCCGCCGATGATCGGCAGGCTGTCCGGGATCAGGTCGCGACCGAGCGCGAGGTAGCCGGCGGCGCCCGCCAGCAGGGCCTTTCGCCCGGCGGGCATCCGCTCGTCGATGGCCAGGGCGGCCACCAGGCGGGCGTACATCGGGATCCGGCTGGCCACCGGCAGGAAGGCCATCAGCGACAGGGCGCGACCGAACGTCACGCCGGCTATGCCGGCGCGTCCTGAGTCCTTCGCCTTGGACCTGCCCTTTGCCATCCGGTCGGTCTCCTCTTCCGTGGCCAGCGCGCGGGAGCGCGAGTCTAGCAGCGTTCGGGAGCCGGCCCGGCGCATGCCACGGGCGGTCGGCTTGACATCGAACGTCCGTTCGGTATGATGGGTCCCCAAGGAGGCGCGAGTGACGAAGCACGACGCCGAGCGCAAGGTCAAGATCCTGGACTACATCGCGGCGACGCTCCGCGCCCGAGGCTATCCGCCGTCGGTCCGCGAGATCGCCCGTGCCGTGGGTCTGGCCTCGACGTCGGCCGTCCACCACCACCTCCAGATCCTCGAACGTGAGGGCTACCTGGAACGGGGCGCGGCGCAGTCACGGGCCATCCGCCTGACACCCACGGCCGCGATCCGACTCGGCCTCTCGAGTGAGCTCGTGCCACAGGCCACCTCGGCCGACTCGCGCGTCCTGCCGGTGATCGGCGAGATCGCGGCCGGCGGTCCCATCGAGGCGTATCAGGACGCATCGGAGACGATGGCCGTGCCAGATCTGCTCGCGCCCAGCGGTGATGCCTACGTCCTGAAGGTCCGCGGCGACTCCATGATCGAGGCGCACATCGCCGACGGAGACTTCGTCCTCATCCGACCTCAGACCACCGCGCGCAACGGCGACATCGTCGTCGCCCAGGTCGAAGAGAACGCCGTCACGCTCAAGCGGTTCTTCAAGGAGAAGGACAAGATCCGACTCCAGCCAGCGAACCCCGCCTACCCCGCGCAGTTCTATGACGATGTGCGCATCCAAGGCAAACTCATCGGGGTCATTCGCAAGCTCGATTGACTGCGGGCGCCGGGATGACCGATGCCGGCGTTGGGCGGCTCCGCGGCTCGCTCACGCACATCTGAGTGCGCTCGCGCTCGTGCTCGCCGGTCGCCTTCCTCTGAACCAACCTGACCGCCGATTCTCTGTTCGGTGACTCGTCCACAGCGTTTCCACAGGGCCGCGGCCGCGGCCGCGACTTCGTGGATGGAGTCTGGGGATAAGGCCCTTCTCGTCGCGTCGCGGGGGCGTGACAGTGGAGCTGACACGTCCGACCGTCACGCTGGGAGCCCATGATCGACCGCCTGCCGCCCCAGAGTCTCGAGGCCGAACAGTCGGTCCTGGGCGCCATCCTGATCGACCGGGACGCGGTCATCGAGGTGGCCGAATTCCTGCGCGCGGACGACTTCTACCGCCAGGCGAACGGGCGCATCTACGCGGCCATCCTCGACCTCTTCGAGCGGCGCGAACCCATCGACATCGTGACCGTGGCCGAGGCGCTCGAGCGGCGGGAGGAGCTCGACGCGGTCGGTGGTCGTGCCTATCTGTCGAGTCTCTCGAACGAGACGCCGACGGCCGTCCACGCGGCGCAGTACGCGCGGATCGTCGAGCGCAAGGCCGTCCTGCGCAATCTCATCGGAGCGGCGGGCCGGATCGCGGGTATCGGGTACGAAGACCCGCCCGACATCGGCGAGGCCGTCGATCGGGCCGAGGCCGAACTCTTCGCCGTCAGCCAGAAGCGCGTGGACGTCGGCTTCAGTGCGCTCAAGGCGCTCCTCCACGATGCCTACGATCGGCTGGACTACCTCCACGCCCACCGCGGCGAGATCAGCGGTGTCCGGACGGGCTTCACGGACCTGGACACGCTGACGACCGGCCTGCAGAAGAGCGACCTGATCGTGCTCGCGGCCCGGCCGTCGGTCGGCAAGACGAGCCTGGCCCTCAACATCGCCGAATACGCCGCCGTGAAGGAACGACGAAGCGTCGGCGTATTCAGCCTCGAGATGAGCAAGGAGCAGCTCGTCCTACGCCTGCTCTCGAGCGTTGCCAACATCGACTCGCAGCGCCTGCGGACCGGCTTCCTCGAGGAACTCGACTTCGCCCGCATCGCGCCGGCGATGAATGCGCTGTCGGAAGCGCCGATGTACATCGACGACACGCCGAACATCTCGGCGATGGAGTTGCGCACGAAGGCTCGACGCCTCCAGGCGGAGGCCGGTCTGGACCTGGTCATCGTCGACTACCTGCAACTGATGCAGGCGACCACGACGACTCGCGACGCGAACCGCGTCCAGGAGGTCTCGGAGATCTCGCGAGGGCTCAAGGCGCTGGCGCGCGAATTGAACGTGCCGGTCATCGCGCTATCCCAGCTGTCCCGCCAGCCGGAGATGCGTGAGTCGAAGGAGCCGCGCCTGTCGGACCTGCGCGAGTCGGGCGCCATCGAACAGGACGCCGACCTCGTCATGTTCCTGTGGCGCGACAAGGATCGGTCGGACGACCAGGACGCCGACGGCGAGGTCATCAAGCTGAAGCTCGCGAAGCACCGCAACGGCCCCACCGGGGAGGTCGACCTGTGGTTCAAGAAGCGCCAGACGCGCTTCGTCAGCTACGCCGGCGAGCGCTTCGCGGAAGCAGGCTGACCGCCGCCCTGGCTGCCGCGACCCCAGTCAGCCCTCGTATTCGAAGCCGATCTTGACCTCGACGCGGTACTCGACGATCTCACCGTTCTCGACGACCGCGCTCGACTTCACGACCTCGACCGTCTGGATGTTGCGAACGGTCTTGGAGGCCGTCGCCACGGCCTGACGGGCCGCGTCGCTCCACGACTTCGGGCTGGTGCCGACCATCTCCCGGATGATGATGACGCCCACGGTGGCACCTCCCGCCATTACGCCGCGGCCCTCGTCAAGCGCCACGTGGCGCACGCCGCTGGGGCCATGATGCCACGAGGCCGACCCGTCGCCGGGTCGGCCGTGGATCGCTCGGACCGATGCGGCTGGCTGGGCTACACGCCCGCCGTGATGGACAAGGTACCGGCCCTGACCTTGTCGAAACACGAACTGCAATAGACCGGCCGGTCGTTCCGCGGCGCGAACGGCACGATGGCCTGACCCCCGCAGGCCCCGCAGATCGCGGCGTGGAACTCTCGTGGGCCCTCGTTCGAGCGAGCCCGCTTGGCGGCGGCCCGGCACGATGGGCATCGCTGCGGGTCGTTCGTCAGCCCCTTGCTGGCGTAGAAGGCCTGCTCGCCGGCCGAGAACGTGAATTCCTCGGCACAATCGCGACAGGTCAGTGCGCGGTCCTCGTACACCCTCTCCGGACCCTCCTCGGCTCGGGCTGCCACAACAGAGGCCCGTGTCCTGGGCAAGTCGGGACCGGCGCGGGGGCGAGCGTGACGGGGGTGCGCGCCCGGGTCGGCCCGGGCCTGGGGGACCCGGAACTCATAGCCGAGAAGATACGCGCGCCGTCAAGACCTGTTTCGGGCTTTTCGCACCCTGTGGAACCAAGTCGCGCGAGCGAACGTCGGGCGGCCATGCCAAACGTGAGTCGCTACGCCCTCGTCCCGGTCATGGTCGTCATGGTCGCCGCTTGCAGCAGTGGCGGCGCCACATCGCCATCAGCGCCACCTTCGACCCCACCTTCGAGCGCCCCGTCGACCGCCCCCAGCGCGTCCACCGGCTCCTTCGGCGAGATCGATCACGCGTCCGGCGCCGCCGATGTCCTGCTCCGATACGAGGAGGGCGGCGGGTTCATGATGCCGGCCTTCGTGGCGACCCAGGCTCCGATCTTCACCCTCTACGGCGACGGGACCGTCATCTTCCGCAACCCGATGAACGCCTTCCTTGAGCCGATCGGCTCGATCTATCCCGCGCATCCCTTCCGCACGGCCAAGCTGAACGAGGAGCAGATCCAGCAGACGCTCGCGTTCGCCCTCGGTGATGGCGGCCTGGGCGCCGCCCGGGCGAACTACGAGAACAACATGATCGCGGACGCCGGGACCGCGATCTTCACCGTCGACGCCGGCGGGATCAAGAAGACCGTCTCGGTCTACGCGCTCGGTCTCGAGATGGACGGCATGGCGGACGCCATGGCACGCGCGGCCTTCAAGCGACTCGCGGATGGGCTGGGCAACTTCGACAACGGCGGTGCGATCGCCACCGAGGTGTACATGCCCGAACGCTACCGCGGGATCCTCATGGACGGCGCCGCCGCCCCGGACCAGAAGCCGTGGCCATGGACCGAGATCCAGCCGGCCGACTTCCCGTTCCCGGCCGACCCGAACGCCTTCCAGATGGCGCAACGCGTCCTGACCCCGGCGGACGTCGCGGAGCTCGGCTTCGAGGAAGTCGAAGGCGGTTTCCAAGGGATGGTCCTCGTCGGTCCGGACGGGGGCAAGATCTATTCGCTGTCGCTGCGTCCGCTCCTGCCCGACGAGCCCGACCTCCGGGAATAGGCCTTCGCCGCCCCGAGACCAACCCGCGGCTGAGCCGCAGCTAATGGGCGGGTGAGAGCCGGACGTCACCATGCCGCCATGGCACTGCCGGACCCGCCCGTTGACACCCTGCGCGAGCGCTCCGTATCGTTCGGCCACCCCTCGGCCCACACCCGTGTCCATCCGTCAGGCGAACGCTCGCCGATGTCGGTCGCTGCCGGCCCGAGAGCGGTCGTCACCTCACCTGCCAGCGGAGCCCACCGCGACGACGTGAGCGACTTTCCGATCCAGTACGCGAAGGTCCAGCCTCCGCCCCTGCGCGCGGAAACGCTGGCTCGACATCGCCTGCTGGACTGGCTGGCCGCAAAGATCCATCACCGGATCATCCTGGTGCTCGCGGATGCCGGATACGGCAAGACCACGCTGTTGGCCGACTTCGCTGGGCGGACCCGGCTTCGGACGTTGTGGTACCGACTGGACGAGGACGACCGGGACTGGATCTCGGTCCTGCACCACTTGATCGCGGCCGGGCGCGAGGCGGACCCGTCGTTCGCTCCGAACACGGCCGCCATGCTCGCTGACAAGAGCCTGAGTGGCCCGACGCGCGACACGATCATCGATGTCTTCTTGCGCGAGTTGCAGTCGATCGCGCCGCATGGCGCCATCCTGATCTTCGACGACTTCCATCTCGTCGACGACGCGCCCGATGTCCAGTTGATCGTTCGCGAGTTGGTGACCAGGGCGCCCGAGCGACTCACGATGGTCTTCGCCAGTCGGCGGCCACCGGGCATTCCGATCGCCAAGCTGCGCGCCGTCGGCGAGGTCGCCGAACTGACCCGCGACGACCTCCGGTTCGATGCCGACGAGACATCGAGACTGTTCCGGGAAACGTACGGTCGGACACTCGAGCCCGATGTGTTGGCGGACGTGACCGCGCGAACGGAGGGATGGGCCGCGTCGCTGCAATTGGTGCACGCGGCGCTGCGAGACCGTACACCCATCGAGATCCGCAGCTTCGTCCGCAATCTATCCGGTGGAGACCAGGAGCTGTACGACTACTTGGCCGAGGAGGTGGTCGGCGACCTGCCGGCGGATCTCCAGAAGTTCCTGATGCGAACCTCGATCCTGCAGGTCGTCACGCCGGAACTGGCGGAGGTCGTGACCGGTCAGGATGCGACCGAGGTCTCGCGTCTCACGGCCAGTGCCGAGCGGGTGACGCTGCTCGGCCGACGGGCTCGCGCCCCACGAACGGAGCTGCGTTATCACCCGCTTGTCCGTGAGTTCCTGGAGACTCGTCTCGTGCGGGACTTCGGCATCGACGCCGTCCGCGACCTGCACCGAGCGGTCGCCGCTCACGCCGAAGACCGCGATTGGCGGATCGCCGCCCATCACCACTGGGCGGCCGGGGATCGGCTGCGCGCGTACGCGATCATCGACGCGTCGGCGCAGAGCATCATCGGCCGCGGCGAGTACCTCGTGGCCGCCCCATTCTTGGCTGACGTCGCCGACGACGCGTTGCGAGCCAGCTTCCTCGTGGTCCTCTCGCGCCGCGACTTCAAGCAGGGTGACGTTCGCCAGGCCCTTGCGCGAGCCAAGCGCGCGGTCGAGATGGATTCCGAGTCGGACGTGGCCCTAGCGAACCTCGCCTCGCTGAGCCTCACGTTGGGTGACGCGCAGGGTGCCATGGAGGCCGCAGCACGTCTCGCTCGTTCGTCGACGGATCTCGGGTGGTTAGGAATTGCCAAGGGGTTGATTGACTCGATCAGCGCCTCGTTGGACGGCGACATCGCCGCCTCCGTGGGACATCTGAGTGCGCTAGCCGCTCAGCAACACTCGCGCGGCGAGAGCCACTTTGAAGGAATCAGTTACCTCAATCTCGGAGAGTCACAGCGAGCGATGGGGGCGGCTGTTGACGCGTTGGATTCCGCAATGCGGTCGATCGAGCTGCTCGAAGGAAGCTCGGGCGCCGCCGAGGTCGCCAGTGCAAGGGTCCTCGCGGCGTGGGCCCATCTTCACCTTGGGCGGACAGAGGGCGGTTGGCGAGAGCTCGATCAGGCGAGGCACGAGACGAACGAGTCGATACGCGCGGACGTGTTGAAGGAGGCCGCTCAACTCGAAGCTCTTTACGGAGACGCGACTCGCTCCATGGACCACCTCACCGAGTTGCACGGAATGGGCGGCCTCGCCGCCTGGGTGGAGGTCATGTCGGTACCTACCGCCGCCTACCTTGCCCTGCGCGATGGAGACACATCGAAGGCGTCGTCATTGCTAGCCGGGTTGGATCCAGACGAACCTACGGTGTCCGTAGGTCACAAGGCCTACATCCTGACTGTGCAAGCTCACATCAAGGTCGCATCTGGATTGTCGGACGCAAGAACCGCTATCAAGCGCGCACGGGAGCATTCGATCCTTCAGTCAGCAGGACTCTGGCTCGGATACTGCGACGCCTTGGACGCCATAGACAAGGGAGGAGACGATCTAGGTCGATTCGTTCGCCAAGCATCGCGAAAGGCGCGGTGGCCAATGACATTCACAGCCGAACTTGTTGCGAATAGGCTCGGCAGCCTTGGCGACGGCGAGAGATCGACTGTTCTGGAGGAAGCCTCGCTTCGACCGGAGCGTTGGCGATCAGCCTTACGCGTCGTCGTGGATGCGACTGGTGACTCGACCCTCGCGGCTGCTCGCATCCTGGAGGAGATCGGGGACGCGGGTGATATTGCTCGACTTCGGCGCGTGGGTCATCGCCATCGCGGTCGACCCGATGCGGAGCTGGGCCGCGGCCTCGCCCGCCGTGTTGCTGACCGCGTGTTTATAGAGGATCAGGGTCGGGTTTCGATACGCGTGGGAGACCGCTCCGTCGAGGGATCTTCCGTTCGGAGGAAAGTCCTCGCGTTGCTCTGCTTTCTGCTGACGCGACCAAAGTATGCCGCGACAAGGGACGTCGTAATGGATGCCCTATGGCCCGAGTTCGATCCGGCTGACGCCCTTGAACTCACTGAACCAAACGGTGTACTTCCTTCGCCGCGTGTTCGAGCCAAACTACAAAGAGGACCTGTCGCCCGCCTACGTACATCATGAATCCGATGTGATCTGGCTGGACGCCGAACTTGTTTCGTCGACGAGCGGAGTCTGCCTGGAGCTCATCCGGTCGATGACAGGCGGAGCCGTCGCCGACGGAGGTCGCCGAGCTTTCGCACGCCTATGTCGGTCCGTTTGCCCTGGACTTCGCCTATGAAGAGTGGGCGTCCGACTACCGGACGTCCCTCCACTCCTCCTACCTTCAGATCATTGAAAAGGCGGTCGCCTCGGACACCGTAAACGGGCACTTCGAACGGGGAATCGGGCTTGCCAGGCGAGCGCTGGACCTGACGCCCGACGCCGATCAGATCGAGCTGTCGCTACTGCGGCTGTATCGGCTCAACGGATCCCACTCAGCCGCCGCGGAGCAGTACACGCACTACGCGGCCACCGTCCGCGAGACGTTGGGCGTCGAGCCTCCTGCACTCGAATCGCTCTAGGGGGATAGGTAAGGTGCCGTATTGACCGGCCCAGTTCGGCCTCCCTATAGTCCTGACACTTCGTAGTACCCCCGTACTAGGAAGCAATGTAAAGAAGATCGGACGCGCAGAAGCACCACCTGAAATGGGCACTTAGGGTGGAGCCGAGCGAGTAGTGCAACCGACCGACTCGTAGTCCGGTCGGTTTTCGTGTTCTGCGGAGCACGAGAACCGCGAAGGAGGAACTAGCGTGTCCGAAGACATGGTCCATCAAGGGCTGGTAGGGAACTCACCATGAAAGCCAGAGTTGCTGCGAGTCTTGGTGACGCTATCGAGCATCGCCATGATCGCGGCCGCAGGTGGAGCTTCTCTTCGGGGCTTTTAGTACGTTGGTGCCATAACCCCTCGAAACTCAGAGGGGATAAAGTGCGGGGTGGTGGCAGCGTACGGGGCAGTAGATGCCTAAGTCCCTAAGGCTCTATATCGCCGGAGTCGTGGTCCTGAGTGCTGTGGCACTCGTGGCTGCGACTCTTGTGTTTCCCGCCGACGAGCGAATCGCTCTTAATATCGGCCTGGTGGACGTCAGCGTCTCGAGCTTCGAGATCATGCTCGGCGTTGCGTTCTGGACCGCGCTTGACACTGATCGCGTCAGCCCTGCCAGTAAGACTTCCGCTCGGATCTCACCACGCGGTGTCCATGGCGCCCGTGCATCGCGGCGATGACGCTTGGGTGGGCCTGCGGTCGGGGGCTGGGTCGCCGGGATCGGGCACCACCGAGATGAGGGAGTTGCGCGGGCGCATTCCCTGGTACGGAACGCTCGCCAATCACGCCGGGCGTCATTCTCCCGGCAATTGCGGCAGGGCGTGTCAGGCTACGCCATCGTCAAGACCGTCGCCGCGCAACGGTGAATTGCACTAATCGTCGACTTCCTTGCCGTCGATGGTCGCGGCGGGCCTCTTCTTCATGCTCAACACGCTCCTCGCGGGCGGCCTTCTCGCGCTGCGAACAGGTCAATCACTCGTCAGCGGTCATCATCGGCGACTCGAAGGGAACGGCCTTCAACAATCTCGCGCTCGCGCCTCTCGGATGGCTGATGTCGATCGTCTACAGCATCCAGTGGTGGGCGACGCTGCTGTTCGCGCTGCCGCTGTACACGACCCGCATGGCGTCGCAGCGGTTCGTCGAGATGCGCGAGATGTTCACGCAGACGATCGGCGCGCTCGCGGAGGCGGTCGACAAGCGCGACCCGTTCACGGCCCGGCACAGCCTGCGGGTCAAGGAGATCGCCGTCGACATCGGGCGGGTCATGCGCCTGTCGGACTCCGATCTCGAGGCCCTGGAATGGGGCGGCCTGCTCCACGACGTGGGCAAGATCGGCGTCCCGGACGACGTCCTGAAGAAGGCCGAGCGCCTCAACAAGGAAGAGCGGATGATCATGAACGCCCACCCGGTCTTGGGCGCGCAGATCATCGCGCCGGTCACGAAGCTTGCCCGTGAGCTACCGATCATCCGCCACCACCACGAGTGGTACAACGGCTCGGGATACCCGGACCGCTTGATCGGCGACGAGATCCCGAAGCTCGCCCGCGTCCTGCACGTGGCCGATGCCTTCGAGGCGATGACCGCCGCTCGGCCCTACCGGATGACACCGCTCACGAGCGAGCAGGCGCTTGCGGAGCTGCGCAAGTTCGCCGGCGTCCAGTTCGATCCGGTCGTGGTCGATGCCTTCGTTCGGACCCATCATGTCGAGGGTGTCCCGGATCCGGGCCGACGAGCCGAGCCCCGGCAGATCCCGCTCATCGCCCAGGCCGCGGATCGCATGTCGACGGCCACGACCTTGCAAGACCTCCCAGGGGTGAGCGCCAACCCCGCCTCGCCGACTGCGCCGACCGCCGCCGCGGTGAAGCGGGTCTGAGCTCCCGGGCGCCCGGATTCGCCGCGCTTGCCGGAAGCGGCGGAGCGACCGGTAGACGCGACGACGGCCGACGAGGGCGTCCTCAGACGACGATGATGGCGGACGTGGACGCACCACCCACGCCGAGCGAGGGCCTCGCGTGCTGATCGCCGGCATCGCCCTCGGCCTGATCCTGGGTCTGCTCGTCGGGGGCCGACTGACCAACCTCGCCGTCGTTCGCCTGCGCTGGGTGCCCCTGATCGCCGCCGCCGTCGTCCTTCGATTCGGGACGGAGTTGCTGCTGGGCGCCGACGTCCCGATCGTCGAGACCCTGCGGCTCCCGCTGCTCGCGGGCGCCTTCTCGATGCTCCTCGTTGGCCTGTGGGCGAACCGGGTCTATCCGGGCATGACGCTGGCGTTCGTCGGCACCCTGGCGAATGCCCTGGTCATCGTCGTCAACGGCGGGTACATGCCGATCTGGGAGCCCGCCCTCGAGCTCGCTAACCTGGAGGCGGCCGACGTCTCGTCGTCGATCCACCTGGTCCTTTCGGCGAACCTCGATGCATCGTTCCTGCTCCGCCTGGGACCGTTGGCCGACGTCATCCCGATCCCGTTCCCATTCATCCAGAACGTGGCGTCGGTGGGCGACCTCTTCCTGGCCGCGGGCTTGGCGTTCTTCCTGTTCGCGTCGATCGTGGGGATCTTCCCCGAGGGCGAGGAAGCCCTCCTCGGACCGGGTGGTGAGCGCTACCCGGTCACGGGCGGGAACACCGGCCTCTCGCCGGCACTCGCGGGCATCGCCGCCCTCGAACGGCCGCTCTTCCTCGGTGGCCGGGGGATGCGCCTGTCCTCACCGACCGTCGTCGCACTCCCGGGCCCACGACCCGAGGTCGTGGAACTGCTCCGGCGCCATCCGTACGTCCGGCTCGCGCTCAACGGGTCATTCTCGGCGTTGTGGGCCGGTCAGTTCATCTCGATGTTCGGCGACCGCATCCATCAATTCGCCCTGGCCGCGGTGGTTCTGACCACGACCGGCTCCGAGGTGCTGGCGGCGTTCGCGTTCGTCGCGGCCGCCTTGCCGAACCTGTTCCTCTCCCCGATCGCGGGCACGTTCGTCGACCGCTGGGATCGCAAGGAGGTCCTCGTCGTCAGCGACATCCTGCGGGCGGCGGTCGTGCTGCTCATTCCCGTCGCGGCCGTCGTGAACATCTTCCTCGTCTATCCGCTGATCTTCGTCGTGACATCGATCTCGATCTTCTTCCGCCCGGCACGCGTCGCGATCCTGCCGCAACTCGTCGAGAAGGATGAACTCGTCACCGCCAACTCCGCCATGTGGGTCGGCGAGACGATCGCCGATGTCGTCGCGTATCCGTTGGCCGGGCTCTTCGTCGCGTCGCTGATGTCGGCGTTGCCGCTGGCGTTCTGGCTGGACGCGGTCACCTACATGGCCTCGGCCGTCCTCCTCGCGACCATCGTGGTGCGGCCAAGAGCCGCGGAAGAGGCCGCCGCCGGCGACGCTGAGAAGGGCTTCATGGCCGAACTGAAGGTCGGTTGGCGATTCCTGCGCAATGAGACCACGCTCCTGGCGAACACGATCCAGGCATCCGTCGCCCAGTTCACGGTCGGGATCCTCACGGTGCTTACCGTGATCTACTGCTTTGAGGTGTACCGCGACCACCCGATCGGCTATACGGCGGTCTGGGGCTTCATCGAGGCGGGGATCGGGGCCGGCAATGTCGTCGGTGGCTTCGCGATCGGTCTCGTCGGGGCTCGCCTGGCCAAGGGGCGGGCGATCATCGCCGGGTATGCCGCCTTCGGCCTCTTGACGTTCCTGCTCGCCGTCACCAACAACGTCGGAATCGCGGTCGGACTCGCCTTTGGGTCTGGCATCGCGAACATGGTCTTCGTCATCCCGAGCCAGGCCATGTTCCAGGAACGGACGCCCTCAGCACTGCTGGGCCGAGTGGTCAGCTTCCGATTCGCGCTCGTTTTCGGGTCGATGACCGTCGCGATGGCGGTCGGCAGTCTGATGATCATCGTCGTCCCCGTGACCGTCGTCATCGCGGTGTTCGGCCTGGTGACGCTGGCGGCCGGCCTCGTCGGCTGGTTCGTACCGGCGATCAGGAATGCCTAGGCTGGCTGCGTGGTGCCGCCGCACTCGCCGTCGGGCGGTGGGTCGGACCCTTGGGTACACTGGCGCCCGCCTGCCGACGGCAGGATGGAAGGACGCGAGGAGTGATTCGACCGCATGACTGATCGACCCGAGGGGACGCCGGAGGAGAAGCCGGTCGAGAGCGAGCCGCCCGAGGCCGAGCCGCCGGTCGAGCCCGAGCCGGCGGTCGAGCCGGAGCCGACGGTCGAAGCCGAGCCGGAGCCCGAGGCGGCGGAGCCCGAGCCTGCGCCCGAGGCGGCCGATCTCGAGGAGGCGAGGGACGAGGCCGACGAGCTCGAGCCCTCCGACGCGGAGGACCAGGGCGCCGACGCCGAACGGGACGAGAGCGAGGCGCCCCATCCCGATGACGCAGCGGCCGACGCCGAGGCGACCAAGGTGGTCGCCGTCCCATCCCGACCTGGCCGGCGCGGGGCCGCTGCACCGGTCGCGACGCGTGCGCCGACGGTGTCCGAGGTCGCGGTCCACGTCACCGACAACGCGTCGAAGATCTTCGTGATCGCCACGGTCGTCATCTTCGTGGCCATCCTGTTGAACGGGATCTTCCTGGGCACAGGCGGGATCCTCACTGGGACGCCCACGCCAAGTCCGACCGCGGTTCCGACCGCGTCGCCCAGCGCCGCACCGTCGGCCTCGGGGTCGGTGGCGCCATCGGGGTCGGCGTCGGCGGCTCCGTCGGCGTCCGCGACCCCATCGGCGTCCGCGTCGGCCGCACCTTCCGCCTCGCCGTCGCCATCGGCGGTGCCCTCCGCTTCACCGTCGGCGTCTCCGTCGCCTTCGGGATCGCCGTCCGCCTCGCCCGCGTCCTGATCCTCGACGCGGGAGGCGGCGTATCCTGCAGACCATGAGCGGCCGCCCGGCCGAGTCCGAACCGCGACTGGCCCAGGACCGCGAGCGAATGGTCGCCGACCAATTACGGGCCAGGGGCATCGTGGACCCACGCGTCCTCGACGTCATGGGCTGGATCCCTCGAGAGCGGTTCATCACCGAGTCGGTGCGTCGCCACGCCTACGACGACGAGGCCCTGCCGATCGCGGCCGGTCAGACGATCAGCCAGCCCTTCATGGTCGCCCGGATGACCGAGCTCCTCGACCCACGACCGGGCGACCGCGTCCTCGAGATCGGCACCGGTTCGGGGTACCAGGCAGCCATCCTCGCCGCGCTCGGCGCCCGGGTCACCACGATCGAACGCCACGAGGACCTGGCCGCGACCGCTCGCGCACACCTGGCCGACCTCGGCTTCGGCGACGCCGTCGACGTGCGGGTCGGTGACGGCAGCCTGGGCCTGCCCGACGAGGGACCGTGGGACGGGATCATCGTGACGGCCGCCGCCCCGTACATCCCCCACGTGCTCCTCGACCAACTCGCCGACGATGCCCGGCTGGTCATCCCGGTCGGACCGCGGGATCGCCAGATCCTGACCGTCGTGACCCGCCACGGCAGCGAGTGGACCGAGCGCCCGGACGGTGCCTGTGTCTTCGTCCCGCTCGTCGGCGCGGGCGGCTGGGACCGCTGACCGCCACCTGAACGAGCGCTCGGTCGTGCTCGGTATACTCGGCCGGCCATGACCCATGTGTTCGTCGCGCCGCATCCGGACGACGTCGCCCTCTCGTGCGGCGGCCTCATCGCCAGCCTCCGGGAACTGGGTCAGACGGTGACCATCGTCACGGTCTTCTCGGGCAGCGGCTCCGACGACGGCCTCAGCGGCTACCAGCGCGAGGCGCTCGGGTTCGGCAGCAAGACGATGTGGCCCGTCACCGAGGCGTTCAACCGGAGCAGCATCCTGGCCGACTGGCCGACGGCGTCGCTGGTCCCGTCGTGGGCCGCCACCGAGGACCGCCTGGAGGCGACGCAAGCCGACGCGGACGCCGCCGCCAAGCGCTTCTGGCAGCGCTCGTCCTGGTACCGCCGGGCGAGCATCCGCAACGAGTCCCTCGCCGACCAACCGGTCATCGATGACCTCTCGACCCAGGGTGCCATCTACACCGACGACGTCATGGCCGCCGCTGCGGCCGGCGAACTGATGGCCCGTCGACGCCTCGAGGACGAGCGGTTCGCGTACTTCTCCGAGGCGTCGATCGTGTTCCTCGACCTGCCGGATGCGGTGTTCCGAGGCTATGAGGGCGACGACGAACTGCTTGGCGCACCTCGCGATGACGACACGGCCCCCTTCGAAACGCTCCGCCAGGAGATCACGCGGCTCGAGCCCCAGAAGGTCTACTTCCCGCTGGGGGTCGGCGGTCATGTCGACCATCAGCTCTGCCGGGACGTCGGCCTCGCGCTCCTGCAGGAGGGCCGTCGCTGGGTGATGCCGGGTCCGGAATACGCGGGGATCGTCACGTTCTACGAGGATTTCCCGTACGCGTGGTGGAGCGACTTCCGGCGGCTCGAGGACCTGGGTCCGGGTCGCGCTCGACGGCCTGCCCAGCGACGTCTCGATCCTGCCGACCTTCGCCGACATCACCGACCAGCTCGAGCGCAAGATCATGGGCATCAACCTCTACCAGAGCCAGCTCGAGCGCCTCTTCGACGGCACGAAGGAGATGGCCGACTCGGTGCGCACGTACGGGCGCGCGATCGCCGGGCTGGGCGAGGTCGACGGATCCGCGGAACGGTACTGGGTATCCGGCCGCGTCTGATCCGGTGACGCCCGGGGTCGGCGTGGCGGGCGAGCGGCCCGGGGATCGGTGGCCGGCGTCGCTGATCGTCGGGTTCGTCACCGCCATCGCCGTCGGCATCGTCATTCGCGCGGTCCTGCTGCCGACCGAGGGCCTGCGTGGCGATCTCGACCAGTTCGTCCTGTGGGTCCACGGGATCGCGGTCGACGGCCTCCCGAACGCCTACGACCAGAACCTCTCGTTCCCACCGGTGATGGCCTACGTCTGGGGCTTCCTGGCCGCCGTCCAGCCCGCGTTTCAGACCGTCACCGACGCCTCCGACCCGGCCATCCGGGCGCTGATGAAGGCCCCCGCGTCGGTCGCCGACATCGGGCTGGCGCTGCTTGTGGCGTTCGCGCTCCGCGACCGGACTCGATGGGCGGTCATCGGGGCCGCGGCGATCGCCCTGCATCCGGCAGCTATCGACATCAGCGCCTGGTGGGGCCAGTACGAGTCGATCTACATGCTGTCGGCGTTGGCGGCCGTCGTCTGTGCCGTCAACGGGCGGAATGGGATGGCCGCCGCGCTCCTGGCGGTCGCGTTGATGACCAAGCCCCAGGTGCTCCCGTTCCTCGTGCCGTTCGCGGCATGGTTCTGGGCGACGGGCGGGTGGCGTGGCTTGCTGCGGGCCGCGGCGATCGGCTCGGCCGTGATCATCGTGTTGTGGCTGCCGTTCATCCCGGCCGGCGGGCCCGCGAACTACCTGAAGAACGTCGCGGAGTACCAGGGCGAGATCTTCAACATCCTGTCGTTGCGGGCATGGAACCTGTGGTGGCTGGTCCAGTCGCTGTTCGCGGGCGGGGGCTTCGTCGCGGACGACGTCGCGTTCCTGGGCCCGCTGACGCTCCGGCACTTTGGGTACGTGCTGACCGGGGTCTTCGAGCTGCTCGTCGCGGCAGCGGTCCTGCGCGACCCACGGCCCCGGACGCTCATCCTGGGCCTGGCCGCTGCGACGCTCGTCGCCTTCTGCTTCTTGACGAGCATGCACGAGCGCTATGCGTACGGCGCGCTGGTCTTCCTGATGTTGCTCATCCCAGAAGCCCGGGTGCGTTGGCTAGGCATCGCCTTCGGCGTGGTCTTCACGCTAAACCTGCTGGCGGCCGTGCCGCCGACCCCCTGGATCGGAGCGCTGTTGCCGGTGGGCGGTTGGCTGGGCATCGCGGGCTCGCTCGTGATGTTGGCCCTCACCGCTGCGTGCCTGGCCATGGCTTGGGGGCGGGACTTCGATTCCCATCGTCAGTTCGAGTCCGCGCGAGATACGCGATGACCGGGATCAGCACCAGCGGCAGGTTCAACAATGAGTAACCTGGCGAGAGTCCGGCGTTCCGAATCACCGTCAGCCAGTCGATCCAGAGTTGCAGCGCCACGAGCGACAATGCGGCGACCGCCGCGCCGGCAAGCCAGGCCGACCGCCGCCGTATCCCGATGATCGCCAGCGGCGCGAACGTCGGCTTCACGACGAGCAGAGCCAGCGGCCAGCCGAGCCACGCCCCTGCTGCGAGGAAGGCCATAACCCAGATGTCGGTGTTCCCGACCACGATCGCGCCGGCCGAGCGCGGCCAGCACAGGCACAGGGCCATCAACGGCCAGGCCCACATCGCCGGCCGCAGTCGGAGGATTGCGAACGCCGTGACGGCCAACGGGATCAACCACCACAGGATCCAGGGCAGGACGAGGAACGGGAGGAACAGCGGCAGCGCGGCGGGCGGATGGATGAACGAATGTGGTCCGAGCACCCAAGGCCCGCTCAGCTGCTCGAGGGTGAACGGCGAGCCGGTCTCGAGGAACCGACGAGCGCCATCGGTGTAGCCGACCAGATCGCCATTGCCGAATCCCCAATCGCGTGCGAATGACCCGCTGGCCACCGCGAGGAGGCGGACGCCGGCAAGCGCTAGCAGGACCGCCGTAAGCCCGAGCGCGACTGGTCGATACCAACGCGGGTCAAGGTGCAAGGACGCGCCCCGCACACTACCCGTTGCCACGCCACCCGCTCGGTAACCAGCGCGCTGGCACCGCTGGTCGTGCGCGTCCACTCGCCCACGCGATGAGCGGTGCGAGCATCAATGGGACCGTCGACAGGTTGTAGACCAGTGACACGTTCGAGTTCATGACCACCGTAAGCCAGTCGAGCCATACACGCCCGAATGGCAGAGACACCACGGCCAGCATCGCCAAGGCGATCCACCAACGTCGGTCCCTAACTCCCAGGAACGCGATCGGGGCAAAGGTCGGCTTCGCGAACACGAAGACGAACGGCCACCGCCACACGGTCCCCGCCGCGACGGCGGCCACCATCCACATCGACGGATTGCCAAAAACGTAGACGTTCAGCGACTTCTCCAGCGCGACGATCGACGTGATCACAACCCACGCGTACAGCGGTGGACGGTGCCACCACATGCAATACGCGGTGATAGCAATGGGCACGAACCACCAAAGGGCAGCTGGGAGCCACAGGAACGGGATGAACAACGCGAATGCGATGGGTGGATAGAGGATCGCCCCATAGCTGATGACATATGGTCCGGCCAGCTGGAATGGGAGATACGGCGTGCCGCTCTCCAGCAGCCGCCGGGCCGCATCCAGGTGCAAGCGATAGTCGAGCCCAAACGCGGGATTGTTCAGGGCAATGAAGGTGACGACGAAGGCGATCCCAAGCACTTCGACGCCGATGATCGTGTGCGCCAGGATCCGGCCGGCCACTCGCAGTCGTTGGCTGTCGAATTCGACGCGGGATGGATCGAGAGGCACCTGACGTGGCGGCCGTCCTGTCGCGCGGTGTCAACGTCGCCCTAAGCTGTCGGATCACGTCGACCGCCTTCCGAGCCGGCCCACGAATGCCACGCGATACCAGTGGAGGTAGTGCGGCAGCCATGTTCGGAGCTTGAAATTGCTCTGACCCGCGGTTCGATCACGCCATGTCGTTGGCACCTCGGCCACACGACGGCCGGCCAGCGTCGCCTTGACCGTGAGCTCGAGCGCGAGCTCGAACCCGGCCCTGCTCTCGATCGTGACCGACTCGAGGAAGCTTCGCGAGTAAAGCTTGAAGTTGTTCGTCGGGTCATGGGTGGGGACCCGGGCGAACCAGTGGAGCGTCAGGCCAGCAACGCGGCTCATCAGTCGCTTCAGCGGCGGGCCGCCCACCTGGTGACCTCCCTTCATATAGCGCGACGCAGCCACGACACAGGCGCCGTCCCGGGCGAGCGCCACCATCGAGTCGACGACGTGTGGTTCGTCTGAACCGTCAGCCATCGAGATGAGCACGTATGGCGCCTGGGTTCCGGCGATGCCCGCCTTCATTGCGTTCAGGACGCCGCGTCCCAGGTCATTGCGAAGCCCGCGCAGCCCGGGGATGTCGCCGGCGAGGCGAGCGATCACCGGCACCGTGGTGTCGCCATCGAAGTCATAGACGACGACCAGCTCGTGCGGCGTCGTGACGCCGACCGAAAGGGCCCGCAGGACCGGTTCGACCGCTTCGCCCTCGTTGTAGACGGGGAGGATGATCGAGAGGTCCGGCAGCAGGTCGTTCACAGCCGGCCGGCCTCCACCTCACCCCGGATCCACGGGACGACCTCGTCGAGCATCGTGTCGAGCGAGGTGGTGGCCTCGAAGCCGAGGACGTCGCGTGACTTGCGCACGTCGGGCACGCGGAGCTGGACGTCGTGCTCGAACGGTGGATCGCTCACGACGTGGAACGGACGGCCGTCGCCATGGATCTTGCGCCAGAGGCACTCGGCCAGCTCGAGGACCGTCGTCGACGTGGCGGTCGACAGGTTGAAGTCGTCGTTGACGGCGGCCGGGGACTCCATCGCCAGTCGGATGCCATGGGCGAGGTCGCCGCCGTAGGTGTAGTGCCGCACCTGGTTCCCCTCGCCCAGGATGTGCAGCGGATCCTGGCCCTTGAGGATCTTCAGCGCCAGGTCCGGCACGACGTGCGAGAGCGCGAGCTTGACGTTGCCGCTCATGACGTCGGTGTCGCGCAGGGCCCGCCGCTCGCCGATGCCCACGCAGTTGAACGGCCGGACGATCGTGTACGGCAGGCCGTACTGCTCGTGAGCGCCCTTGGCGAAGTATTCGGACGCGAGCTTCTGGAAGCCGTAGGTCGAGATGGGCGGCGGCGAGGTCAGCTGCGCGCCTTCGGGCGTCGGGAAGATCGCGGCCGACTCGTAGACCATCGACGACGAGACGACCACGATGCGTTCGAGATGTCCCTCGCGATGCGCGGCGATGGCCGCGTCAAAGGTCGACGCGAGGATCCGCTCGTTCTCGGCCAGCAGGTCGTACGCGAACTCGTGGAAGTAGCTGATCCCGCCGATCATCGCCGCCGCCGCGACGACCTGGTCGCAGTCGGCCGCGAGCTCGCGCATGAGCGCGGCGTCCTTGGCGTCGCCTTGCGACGAAGCGGTAGCGCGGATGGTCGTCGTAGCTCTTGGCCAGCGGCCCGTACTTGCTGAAATCGTCGAGCCCGACCACCTCGTGGCCGGCGTCGAGCAACTCCGGGACCAGGTATCCGTTGATGAACCCGGCGGCGCCGGTGACCAGGATCCGCACTAGAGCTGGATGCCCCCGCCGAGGGCGCCCCAGACATCGACGACGTCCTTGCCGCCGATCTGGAGGCCGCAGTAGACCTTGTGCGGCGCACCCAGGACGAGGATGTCGCTCTCCTCGAGCGCGCACTCGAGGGAGACGAGCCGGTCGTCATGGACGTACGGATCGGTCGCGAGCACTCGCGCGCCGGCCCACGACAGGAGCTTGCGCAGCTTGTAGCTCAGCGAGGCCCGGGTGTCGTCCGATTCGCTCTTGAAGGCCATCCCGAGGATGCCGACGGTCTTGCCCTGGAGCCCGCCGTAGCGACGTTCCAGCGCCGACACGATGTACGCGGGCAGGCCCTCGTTGACCTGCATGGCGGCCTGTCCGAGCGGGAAGTGGTCGGAGGTGAAGGCGGCCAGTTGCATCGTGTCCTTGAACAGACACGGACCGGCGGCGAAGCCCGGGCCGGGCAGGTCCGCGGCGCGTGGATAGTCCTCGCGGATCGCGCGGAGCACATTCGTGTAGTCCACGCCGGCCTGGTCGGCGATCATCAGGAACTGGTTCGCGACCGCGAACTTCATGTACCGCCAGGTATTGGTGAACAGCTTCGCGAGCTCCGCTTCCTTGGAGGAAGTCCGGATCGTCTTGGCTGCCAGCTGCCGGAACAGTGCCTCGGCGCGGTCCGCGGCCCGGTCGTCGTCGGCGCCGACGATCTGGGGAAGCGTGCGGAGCTCCTCGAGGGCATGACCCTCGGCGATCCGTTCGGGGCAGAACGCGACATCCGCGCTGCAGCCGCGATCCGCCAGGTGCTGGGCGACATATGCCGTGGTACCCGGGTAGACCGTGCTCCGCAGGATGACCAATGCGCCATCGCGCAGGTGCGGCGCGATCTGGTCGACGGCCTTCTCGAAGATCGTCATCGAGGGACCCAGGAATTCGTCGACGGGCGTCCCGATGACGACGACCAACTGGTCGGTGCGCTCGATCATGGAGCTGTCGGCGCCGAGCGTCAGGCGGTCGGTCTGGAGCAACTCACTCAGGAGCTCGTCGGCCCCGGCCTCCATGAACGGCATCTCGCCCGCGGCGATCCGGTCCAGGGTGGCCTGATTCGTGTCGTAGACGCCGACGCGCAGGCCGGAGTCGGCCAAGGCCAGGCTCAGCGGCAGGCCGACATGTCCGCCTCCTCCGAGCACGACGACGTCGAGATCGACGGGCTGGTCCCTCATTCGGGCGACTCTACCAGCCGACCCGGACGGAGCACCGGCCCCTGAAAGTCCTACTTGAGGCTGCGAGCCGCTCACGGTGCGGTGCCGGGCCTCGACCGCGTTCGTCCGAACCACGCGACGATCGCGATCCCCACCAGCGGGATGTCCATGAGCGAGTACGTCAGGTTCGGTCCGTCGAGGTTCAGCGTGGCCGTCACGTACTCCCGCCAGTCCGGCAGCATCGCGACGCAGACCAGGGCGAAGATGCCGGCCGCGACCCACCACATCCGGGTCCGGATCCCGATCAAGGCGAAGAACGCGAGGCTGGGCTTGAGGAACGCGAAGACGCCGGGCCATCCGAACACCGTGGACAGGGCGACCGATGCCGCCAGCCACATCGATGGGTTCCCGTAGACCAGCAGGCCGAGCGTCCGGGGTGACGCGATGCACAGCGCGAGGACCGGCCACGTCCACGGCGCCGGCCGATAGTGGTAGATGACCGCGCCGACGATGAGGCCTGGCAGCACCCACCAGAGCACACCCGGCAGGACGAGGAACGGCAGCACGATCAGCGCGAACGGAGGCGGATAGAGGGAGTCACCGGCGACGAGCGCGTATGGGTCGCCGGTCAGCTGTCGCGGGTCATAGAAGGAGCCGCCGTCGAGCCATTCGCGAGTGTGGCGGAGGTAGATCTCGAAGTCCTCGCCACCGTGCTCATCGATGAGCACCGTGTTGCCGACGAGGAATGCGGCCGCCAACCCGAGGATCACGGCGGCCGTTCCCAGGAACAGCCAACGGATCAGGGTCGCGCGCCGGGCCGCCTGGTCGGAACCGGTCAAGGCGGCCCGGTCCCCGGTTTCGTGAAGACCCGCCCGTCGGCATCGGCGTAGGCCTCGGTCCAGCCGGCACCGGCCAGTCGGGCGGCCAACCCGGATTCGGCGTCGCCAGCCGCCACCACCAAGGTCGGCTGCCAGGTCTCGAGGAGCGCCTCCCAGCCGTCGGCACCGGCGACGACCGCCTCGTAGTCCTCCCAAACCTCGACCGGGAACAACTCGATCCGCGAATCGATCGCGACCTGGAGTTCGGGGAGCGCGAACTCGAACCACGACCCCCACGGCTGGGGGTTGAGGACCCGGTCGCCCGGTTCCGCCAGGTCACGGAGCGCGGCCGTGATGCCTGACGGGGCATTCCCGACCACGCCGGCCGGCGCCTGCAGCCCGGCATCGATGGGCCGCCAGACCGGCAGGAGCGCGATCGCGACGAGGATGATCGCCCCGGCCACCAACAGGTTCACCCGGCGAACGAGCGGCGGGTCCACGCGGGCCGGGGCGGTCGGGGGCTCTGGCTCGGTCACGAGTGTGCCCGCGATGGCCGCCACCGCGCCCAACGGCCACCACGCGACACCGCGGATGGCATACGCGCCGATCGCCGCGAACGCTCCCAGCCAGGCGAGCGTCGGCCAGCTCGTGCGGGCCCCGCGGCGCGCGATGAGGACCACGACCGCCGCCACCGACGCGAAGAACAGGATGCCGGGCACGCTCCGAAGCGACGTGGGCTGCCATTCGGTGATCCGCCCGGTCACCTGCGGGTTGATCGACAGGCCGAGCGCGTACCCCCACACCAGCGGGCCGAATGGCGTGAGGCATGCCGCGGCCGCGCTCACCAGCGCGACGAGCAGCACGCGGCGGCTCCCCGGCGCCCGGTCGTGCACGTCGTCCAGCCAGGCCAGCCCGAGGACCATCGGGCCCAGGAAGAAGCTCCCGTGCAGGTTCGCCCAGACCGCGACCAGGACCGGGATGACCCAGAGCCGGCCAGGGTGGGTCCGTCGATCCACGACGAGCAGGAGGATGACGGCCAACAGCGCCATGCCGAGCAGCTGTGGCCGGAGCGCCAGGGCCACGGCCGCGACGGTGAACGCGGCGAGCGTCAGCCCGGCCGCGCGTCGGGTGCCGAGTCCGCGCCGTCGGGCGATCTCGAAGACGCACCCGAAGATCACGCCGACCAACAACGCCCGCAGGATGACCAGGCCGGTCCAGCCGCCCACTTGGTAGACGCCGGCCAGCAGGACCTGGGCGCCCCACTGCTGGTCGACCCACGGTGTACCGGCGGCCGTGAACGTCCAGGTGTCGGCGCTCGGCAGCGCGCGGGCGGCCAGGATCTCGTCCCCTGCGCGCAGGTGGTAGGCGAGGTCGACCGAGGTCAGGTTCGCGATGAGCGCGGCGAGGACCGGCAGCGCGACGGCCAGAAACGCCCAGAGTCGGGTCAGGGTCACGCGGCGATGCTAGCGAACCGCGGTGCGCCGCCGCACCGGCCCGATGGTCCTAGCCGGCTGCCGCGACCTCGGACAAGCGGACCGTGCCGGCACCCCGGTCGTAGATGGATTCGACCGCTTGCACCATCAACTCGACGCAGAACCGATCGTGCACCAGATCGTGGCCGGCCCGCCCGAGCGTATCCGCATACGGGTGGTCGCGCAGCAGCCGGATGATCGCGGCGGCGAGGGCATCCGCGTCATGGGGCGGGACCAGCAGCCCGGTGACGCCATCCTCGATCATCTCCGGGATACCGCCGACGTTCGAGGCCACGACGGGTCGGGACAGCGCCATCGCCTCGAGGACCGATAGGCCCTGGGCTTCGCGATACGACGGCAGGACCGCCACGTCCAAGGCGGCCGTCACGGCCGGCACGTCGTCGCGGCGTCCGGTGAAGACGACCCGATGGGCGATCTGCAGCTCCCTGGCCTGGGCCTCCAGGCGGTCCCGCCGACTGCCCTCGCCGACGATGAGGAGGTACGTGTCCGGCACGGCCCGCAGCACGATCGGCCAGGCTTCGAGCAACGTCGGGTGGCCCTTCTCGGGCTCCAGTCGGGCGACGACACCGACGATCTTCGACCCGGGCTCCATGCCGTATTCCTCGGGCAGGGTGCAGCACGGTTCCTGCTGGTCATAGCGCTCCAGGTCCACGCCGTTGTAGATGAGCGTGACCGGGACCGTGGTGCGCTCCTCGTCCACGAGCTTGTGATGGATCGCGCGGGACACCGCGATCAGGTGGTCCATGTGCGGGGTGAGCTCGCGAAGCACCGCCTGGTCCTCCGAGGAACGGACGCGACTGGAGTGGATCGTCGAGACCAGGAACGGTCGTCGGTGACCGATCCCGGCGAGGGCCAGCACGGCCCGCGTGGCCACGGTCTCGGCGCGGTACATGTGAGCGTGGACGACGTCGGCCCGGACCTCGGCCAGGTGCGCGGCGAGCGCGCCGACCGCGATCGCATCGTCGGGATCGTCGATGACGAGCACGGGGATCCCCGATCGCTGGAGCTTTCGGACCGCGCTGCCGGCCGACATGGCCACCACCGAGACGTCATAGCGGGTGGTGTCGATCCGGCTCACGAGCGAATGGAGGTGCTCCTGGGCGCCGCCGTTCGTGCCGGTCGAGATGACCTCGACGACACGGATCCGGCCGCCGGTCAGCACCGGGCGCTCGACGGACTCGAGACAGGGATCAGCGGCCTGTGGAGCGGTCATTCACCTGGTCCTACGTCGAAG
Source organism: uncultured Chloroflexia bacterium (assembly GCA_963778645.1). Taxonomy (GTDB): domain Bacteria; phylum Chloroflexota; class Limnocylindria; order Limnocylindrales; family CSP1-4; genus SPCO01. The sequence continues at coordinate 158,815 of CAVZVH010000026.1, read as the reverse complement.
GAGCACGCGCTGGATCGGCTCGTCGACCGCGCCCCACTGGTACTTGTACGGCTCGTTCCCGCGAAGGAAGTCGAGCCTGTGCCGGCCGTCGGCAAGGGCACGTTCGATGTACGCGTGGATCATGACCACGCCCGGCGACAGGTCGCGCGCATCGGGATCGACACCGGCGTTGAAGTAGAGGTAGCCGTCCGATGTCTCGAAATGGATGCCGGTGGCGATGCGGCGGCCACCGACGGTCAGGAACGCCAGGCGGATGGGCCCGGCGGTGCCCCACAGCTCGAACATCCGACGGAACAGCGTCCGGCTCTGGTCGCCGCCGACGGTCGGCGGGAACAGGCCGGCGTCGCCCCAGCGCTTCTGGTGGAGGTCGATGAAGGCGTCCAGATCGGCGAGGGGGTCGACCGAGTCGACCAGGCGGATCTCCCCGGCGGCGGCCGCGCGACGGACCTTGCGCCGGATCTCATGCCGCTCCTTCTTGCCGAGGCTCGAGAGGAACCCGTCCATGTCGAGGCCGTCCGGCAGCGTCACGACCGGGCAGACATCCTCGCGTTCGAGGTTCAGGGTCCAGCCGTTGGCGATCTCGAGCGCGCCGAGTGCCGCTGCCAGCTCTTCGGCGAAGGGGTCGCCACAGCGGAGGCGCCGAAGGTCGACCGCGTCCCAGTCGCCGGCAGCGGGCGACGCGAGATAGGCGGCGATGGCGGCACTCACCTCGGGCACGTCGGTCGGGGCGGCGAGGATGGTGGCGTAGTCCGCGTGGTAGGACGCCCCAAGGAAGATGGCCGTCGCGTCGGGGGCGACCGGCGTCAGTTCCGTGTCCGTGCCGTGGCGCATCGTCGTGCGCGTGAGCGCGTCGGACGGCTCGACCTCGTGGCGGTGCATGAGCGGCACGATCGCGACCGGCGTGGCGCGGCCGTCAGTCGGGGCATCGGACGGGACGACTACAAGGGTCTGCTCGTGGGCGTTCGCGCCGTACGCGTCCCACCACGCTCGATGGAAGGCCCACTCGGAGAACGGGGTCGCCCAAGGGTTCCGCGCCACGAGAGCGTCCCAGGTCGATCGGGGGATGGTGTCGAAGGCGCGCTCTTCGACCCGCCATCGGCTCGGCGTCGTCAGCGTGGTCTGGTCGGCGTTGCCGGCTTCCAGGGCCGGCTCCGGACAGGCTGGCTCCCGTTCGAGGGTCACTGTGGTCATCGGTTCGAGGATAGCATCGGGCTTGCGAAGGTGGTTGCGTCGGCAACCTGACTGGTGCCCGAGGTCAACTGTTGTCCCCGCTCGCCGCTCGGCGCAGGAGGAAGTACTCGGGGCGCGGCCGATCGTCGGTGATGAGCGGACCGTCGCCCGCGTAGGCGCCCACCGCGGCGCCGGCGAGCCATTGCTGGCGCGCGACGACCTCGACCCACTCCTCGACGGTCTTCGCCGGCGAGTCGAAGGCCGATGAGATGTCGTCGAGGACGCCAGGCCTGGCCAGGATCGCGCGGATGGCATCGGGTTCGAAGGTGAGCGGCTCGGCCGAACCGAGCATGTAGGCGCCGTAGCCGCCGGCGCCCTTGATGACGGCCACGTTCGGGAAGACCGACGCGAACGTCCGGATGTGCTCCTTGAACTCGGCCTCCGGCGCCCCATACGGGACCCACTGCATCATCACGCCGCCCGATGCCAGGTGGTCGCGGCCCGCCTCGTAGTACTCGAGTGACGAGATGACCGACGCGCCGGAGCTCTCGATCGGTGGCGGCGGGTCGGTGAGGATGATGTCGAAGCGTTCGGTCGTGAGTTCCAGGTGGTTCCGGCCGTCCGCGATGACGACGCGTCCGTCCGGGTCGGCCAGGACCGCCTGAGCGTCCCCGTAGTAGAACCCGAACATGTCCGGGACCGAGGGCACGAGCTCCACGGCGTCGGTCCGCAGTCCCGCGACGAGCGCGGAGCGAAAGGCGGTCCCCATGCCGAACGCCACGACCAGCGCCCGTTCCGAATCGGGTCGGGCGATGAGCGGCAGGATCGGCATGAGCTTGGCGTCGACGGTGAGCAGGGTCATCGACGTGCCCGCGACCCACAACTCCGGCGTCGCGCCGATCTGGCCCGCTTGCACCGTCGCGATCTCGTCCTCCGTCGAGGCGAAGATGCGGCCGTTATGCGATCGGATGAACGCCTCGTTCGGCTGGGTCACGAAACTCGGTTGGAGCACGAGCAGGCCGACGACGGCGAGCACCACACCACCAACGGCCACGGTCTCTAGGCGACGCGGGCGTCCGTACAGCGCCAGCCCGATGCCAAGAGACGCGTTGACGGCCGCGAGGAGCACCACGATCCAGGGCGAGCCGATGGTCGGCATCAGGATGAAGGGCACGAGCAGGCTGCCGAGGATCGCCCCCGCGGTATTCGACGCAAGCAGCGACCCGGACTCCGACCCGGCCTCGGACGCTTCGTCGCGAAGGAGGGCCGACGCGGTCGGGAACGCGATGCCAAGGACGATGGTGACCGGCAGGACGACCAGGAGCGCGCTGCCGAACAAGGCCCGGAGCGTTTGGATCGGTTGGCCCGGATTCATCGACTCCGGCCGACCCAGGACGCCCACCAACCCGATCAACGCCAGAATCGCGACCACGATCTGGGTCGCCGCGAGCAGACGAACAGGATCCCGGAGATACGGACGCGCGACGTTGAAGATCAGCGCCCCGATCGCGATACCGGTCAGGAAGATCGCGAGGATGACGGTGAACACGTACGTCGTGTTGCCGGTACCGGATGCCAGGAGGCGCGTCCACGTCACCTGGTAGGCGAGCGACGTTAGCCCGGAGATGAACGAGATGATGAGGGCTAGCCTGACCATCGACGACGCCGGCAACGCCTGCGTGCGCGCCGCCGGCGGTGCAGTCGGAGCGGGCGCGGGCGAAGGCTCCGGGTCATCGCCTCGGGCCAGCCACATTGCGGCGACGCCGGCGATCGCCGAACAGCTCGCCCCGATCGCCAATGCGCCACCGAGCCCGAACAGCTCGATCAGCACCATTCCCGCCGCGAGCGTCCCGACGATGGCTCCGAGCGTATTGGCGGCGTACAGACGCCCGAAGGCCCGGCTGAGCGCACTCGATCGGGCGAGATAGCGGGTCAGGCTCGGGAATGTGGCGCCCATGAGGATCGTCGCCGGCGCGAGGGCCAGGACCGCCAGGACCAGGCGGACGAGGGCGAGCAACCCTGGCGTGTCCTCGAGGGCCGGGTAGATCCCACGGTACGCCTCGTGGATGAGCCCGAACGAGATCGGCGTCACGAGGACCACACCGACCAGGAGGAGCTCCAGGATCCCGTACATGCGCAGCGGCGAGCGGACGCGGTCGGCGATCCGGCCACCGACCGCCGCCCCGATCGCCATGCCGCCGAAGAAGCCGGTCAGGATGGCCGAGACGGCCTGGGTCGTGTTCCCGAACACGAGCACGAGCTGGCGCGACCAGACGATCTCATAGACAAGGCCGGCCGCCCCGGACAGGACGAAGATGGCCAGCACCGCCAGCGTTCCGCCGGCGGAGATCCGTCGCGTCGCGTCGCTCATCGGAGGTTGTATGCCCAGTAGACGCCGACGGCGTTGACGACGACACCCAACACGATCAGCGCCCGCCAGCCGCTCCCGACCGTCGTCCGGTACACCGCGGCCAGGCCACAGAGCGCGATGACGAACGGGACGGAATCCAGGAAGTACCGGTAGCCGTACTGCAGCCACCCGCCACCGTAGTAGAGCAGGGTCGGGACCAGCACGGCGACCGTCACGCCCAGCAGCAGCCAGCTACGGCGTTCTCGCCAATCCGCCATGGCCGCGAACAGGAGACCGGGACTCGTGAGCAACACGGACATCCCGAGGCCGTCCGGCTGGAAGAACGGGAAGGTCGGGATGGGCACCGGCAGGTGGACGAGGAAGTAGTTCAGGTTCATCGGGACGTGGACAAGGGCGAAGAGTCCTTGCTGACGGAGCACCTCAAGAAAGGGTGGCAACGTCGCCAGCGCATAGCCGGACTCGAGCGGCCTCCCGAACCGGACTTGATTGTAGGCGAAGAATGCCACGACCGACGGCAGCACGCCGATGCACAGCCAGGCCCATGACCGCCAGGGCACCACACGCGCACGTTCGATGTATTCGCCGGCGCGGTTCAGCGGCCATGATGTTGGCGACGTCAGCATCAACGCGTAGAACGGGACGGCCAGCGCGAGCGGCGCACGGGTAAGGAAGGCCGCACCGGCCACGAGCCCGATCAACCAGGCACGCTGGCGTCCCCAGAGCTCGATCAGGCAGACGAACGTCAGGATCGTGGCGATCAGGTGGCCCGTGTGCCATACACCGCCCCGCGTCGTCACCCACAGGATCTGCGTCGAGAACCCGAACAGGACCGTCAGCCAGATTCGGTCGCTCCGGCGGTCCACACCGGTCCTGCCGAGCAGCCACCAGCACATGCCGACGCCGGCGGCGGCCAGGAACGCGTTGACGCCGGACTCCCATTGGTCCGCGGTGACCGCCCCGACGAGGGCGACCAACGGCATCAGGGCCACGGCGGGGAACGGGGCGAACGGCACGTAGAAGTGACCGTCAACGACGATGACGTCGTACGGGCCGGGCATGAATCCGAGCCACGTTCGGCCGTGCAGGAACGCATCGGCCAGGTAGAAGAGGTCACCGCGGCCGGCGTCGAACTGACGGTTGGCCAACCAGTAGATGAGCGCCGAGACGGCGACCAGGACGAGGCCGAGGAGGGTCTCGCGATCGAGCTCGTCGCGTCACCCCGCGAGCTCGGGCTCTCGCGCTCGCGCCCTCGCCCCGACCACCACGACCGCGAGCAGCGAGACCCAGAAGACGACCGGGTAGACGATCGCCGGCGTGATCCCGATCGCCGGGACCGCGGTCGCCAGAGGGATGATCAACGCCCACCAGCGGCCGGCCGACAACAGGTACGCGACCGGCAGGAGCAACAGCATCGCGTAATGGTCCCAGAGGATCGGCGAGAGGAGCTGGCTGGCGATGACCGCCGCGAGGTACGAGGCCTCGGCCGAGGACCGTCGGGTGGCCACGACCGTCACCGCGAGCACCAGGACGATGTTGGCCGCCTGCAGCAGCGACGCCGCATCGGCCCCAACGCCCAGCTGGTAGGCGATCGCCCCGGGCGTGAAGTTGTGCGGGGTCGTGATCGGATCGCTGACCCGCCCGACGAGCGTGAGGAAGTCGGCCCATGATCCGGGGCCTGCGACGAGCGTCGCAGCGCCGGCCAGCATCAGCAGCGCAACGGCCCCCACCACGACCGCGCGATACCGGCCGGTCAGTAGCGCCCAGACCAGGATGAGCCCGGGCTGGAGCTTGATCGCCGCCCCGAGTGCTCCACTCAGGCCCAGGCGGACGGGATCATCGAGCCAGCGCCAGCCGACCGAGAAACAGAGGAACAGGAGCGGGCCGACCTGGCCGAGCTTCACCGCGTAGACGAACGGCCAGGACAGGCCGGCCAGCAGGACGATCCACCAGCGCACGGTCGCCGACACCGGCAGGACCGCCACGCCGATCAGGAACGCCGCGACCAGCAGTCCGGTCCACACCCAGATCGCCGTGGACGCCGAGAGCCAACCGAGCGGCAGGACGATCGGCACGAACGTCGGCGGGTAGTAGAAGAGCCCGAACGCGCCACTCGCCTCGAACCCCAGGTCGTAGACGGGCTGGCCTTCAAGGAGGCGAGTCGCCGCCTGGTGGTAGGCAAGGAAGTCGTATCCCAGCGTGTCGCCGGCGACCGCCACCGTCGCCCCGACGAACGTGCCGAAGACCAGGACCGCGACGATCGGCAGGGCCGTTCGCGCCAACCGGGGTGCGTCGAACGTGGCGGTCACGTGGCCCGGCGGGTGCCCCGGCCGTCGGCGCGATGGATGAGCGGGATCCGGAACAGGTCCCACGCGACCCGCATGGCGAGGCCCGGGCGAGCGCGCATCCGGGAACCGTGCCGGTCATACCAGTGGATCGGGACGATCGCCAGCCGATAGCCGCGACGCCGAGCCAGGTAGATGAGCTCGACGTCGAACACGATGCTCGTGATCCGCTGGCGCCCGAACAGGTCCTGGGCTGCCTCGCGCGTGAAGCCCTTGAAGCCGCACTGGGTGTCCTTGACGGGACCGACGACCCACGCCGATGCGAGGACGTGGAAGGCCTTGCCGAGCATCCGCCGATAGCGCGGCTGGCTGGCGCGCATGTCCGAGCCGTCGGCCTGGATCCTTGACCCGAGGGCGACGTCATGGTCGGCCAGCGCCGCGACCAGCACCGGCAGCTCGTCGGGCGGGGTCGCCATGTCAGCGTCGGCGAAGACGACGAGGTCCCCTTCGGCGGCCAGCATGCCTGCCCGAACGGCCGCGCCCTTGCCGCCATGCGCGACGGTCAGGAGGCGCAACCGGACGTCCTGCGCCTCGGCGACTTCCGGGCGGGCCGCGACGAGGGCCGCCGTCTCATCCGTGCTGCCGTCGTCCACGACCAGGACGTCGATCCGTGCGGGCAGGCCGGCCGACCCAGGCGACCCCTCGCGCGCCCGATCCCCACGGCGGCGCAGGTAGCCGAAGAGTTCGTCGAGGGCCGGGCCGATGCGTTCCGCCTCGTTGTAGGCGGGCAGCACCACGGTCAGGCTGGTGGCGGCGGACATCGCCGGAAGTCTACGGGCTCGCTACCACGTCCGGGTCATCCACCTCGACGAGGTCGAAGTTGTCGCGCGCCCCGATCCGGTACTGGGAATCCGGCTGACGATCCCAGCCGGCATCGAACAGCGAGTTGAAGACGGTAGGCAAGAGGTTGACCAGGGTCTCGTTCGGGCGGATCGGGATCTCGCCGGCCGTCGAGCGCACCGCCAGGAGGTTCTTGAAGCGCAGCCGGATATCCCCGCCGTCGGCGCCGATCCAGGTCGCATGGTCCGAGAAGATGATCGTGACCGCCGGCCGACCCGCTGCGGCGATCGCCGCATCCAACTGGCCCAGCGACTCCAGCATCCGCCGATCGACGTCGATGACCTGGCCGCGATAGCCCACCTTGAGCTCATCGATGGTCAGCCCCATCGAGGCCGGGGTCTCGCCATAGATCGAGTCGAGCTTCACCACCGTCCTCGGGGTCCCGTCGGCGTTGTAGACCCAGGGCGGGTGCGGGCTCGGCACGTGCGCGAAGACCAGCCGCGGACGGGTGCCAAGCCTCGATGGGGCCGTCTCCAGGGCGTCGAACACGCCGTTGATGCGGTCACGCTGCTGCGCGCTGACGAAGTCCGGTGCCAGGGCTTCCAGGACGTGCCCGACGAGCGATCGCCGCAGGATCCCGATCTCGAACTCGTTGATCTGGCCGGTGTCGACCAATCGGTCGGCCTCGCGCATCGTGACCTGCTCCCAGCCCGAGACGATGGCTTCCACCTCGTAGCCTCGCCCGTGGAGCAGGCTCAGGGTCGGGTTGTCGTTGATCACCTGTCGCACGACGCCCCCGGCGGGCCGGACTTCCGTCCCGCTCATGAGCCCGTCCATGATCGGCATGTCCCGCAGGTGTGCGGCGCTGAACATCGACGTGAGCGTCTCGGAGGTGTTGGTGTAGTTGGAGCGGCTGAGCGGCGCGATGGTGAACCCGTCGGCTTCCAGGGCATCGTTGAAGCCCGACGGGTCGGCCTCGAAGACATCGCGGAGGACGTCTGCTCGTGTGTGACCGTCGAGCAGGATCAGATAGATGTCCGGGTCATTCGTGCCGGTGGCCGCCGGCGGGGGATCGGCTCGAAGGAATGTCTCGTGCGTCAGCGAGCGCCCGGCGTCGGCCAGCGTCCCCATCTGGACGGACTGGATGAACACGGCCAGGGCGATCACGCCGGCCACCCGGCTCGTCCAGCGGCCGATCCACCACCAACGGATGGTCCGCCGATCCGCGCGAAGACCGTACCGCTCGAGCAGGAAGACAGCCGTGGCCGCGGCCATCACGAACACGAACGCCGGGTCATCGCCGCCGAGCAATGCGATCACCCAGATGGCAGCGAGGATGCCACCCCGGTCCTTGTCCCCGAGGAGCAGCCGGCCCAGGGCGGACAACAGCAATCCGAGCCCGATCACGACGATCCAGCCTCGAAGCGCCGAGAACGGGCTGACCCCACCCACGTTGACGAGCTCGGCGACGAGCGCCACAGCGATGACGGCCGGGTAGACGGCGATCGGCAGCCGGGACGTCGGTCGATCCTTGACGGCCGGGGCGGGCGAGACGATCGTCGCGGCCGTGGCGGTCACTTGGTCCACCCGTCGATCGCGGGGACTTCGACCGCATCGATGTACGACTCGCGGTAGGCCCAGATCGAGTCCGCCTGGCGTTCGTCGTCCCTCCCCAGATAGGCCCCAAAGAGGGTCGGGAACAGGTTGACCGGCGAGGGTCGGGTCGCCATGAGCCCTGGATGTCCCGGGGTCAAGGCGGCCATGAAATTGCTCGCCCGGACCTGGAGATCGGACGTGAGCGGTGCCTCGGGCACGAACCCATCGCCGGGTCCGTGGTCCGACATCACGACGATGATCGGCGGTCGATCGGACGCGGCGACGATGGCATCGATCGCCGCCTCGGTCAGCCTGGCGACGTGCGTCGCCTGCGCGAACCCCGCCTCCCTGGCTTCCTGGTCGGACAGGCCGGGCTCGCCGCCGAAGGACACGACCGCTGGGTCCCGGGGGCTGCCGTCAGCCTCGAAGACCCACGGCGTGTGCGGCGCCGGCACGTGGACGAAGACGAACCGAGGACGCTCGCGGGGCTCCACGGCGATCGCTTCGGTCGCCGCGTAGATCTCGTTGATCCGCGTCCGCGCGGCGGCTGCCAGCATCGGTGGCGCGACCGTCTTGAGCAGGCCGACGAGGCGCGTGTTCTCGAGCACGACGAGTTCCAGCTCCTGCGGGCCGATCAATTCCACGAACCGGTCCACGCGCCGGAGCTGGGCGTGGCCGTATCCGGCGTCCAGGACCGTCACGTCGTAGCCGGCTCCTCGAAGGATCGCGAAGACCGGTGCCTCATCGAGGACCCCGCGCAACCGGCGCCAGTCGTGCATCACCGGACCGAACGGAGGATCCAGCGCCGGGATGTCCACCACGTGGCGCATCGAGAGCATGGATGCCAGCGTGAGCGGCGTCAGCAGGTAGTTCGAGTGGGCGTCCCGGACCACATCGAAGCCACGGGCCGTCAAGGCCGCCGGAAACGCCTCGCGGTCGAAGGTCTCGGAGCGGCTGGCGGCACGGTCGCCCGGGTACGCGTCGAGGAGGAAGAGGTAGATGTCCGGCTGATCCGCGGCGGCCGGGGCGGCAGGCGGCGGCAGGGACGGTCTCGTCAGGTCGGCGACCGCCGCGCCGACGGCCCCGAACTGGGCGAGGTCGACCGTGAGCGCGATGACGAGGACGACACCGATCGCCGACAGGATCCGGGTCGCCGTCCGGGCCACGATGGTCGGTCGGCCCCGGCGAACCAGGCCGTCGATCAGGACGACCGCGGCGCCGATCGCGAGCACGAGCGCCAGGCGATCGTCCGTGGCGAGCACGATCAGGACGAGGATCGCGGCGAGCATGGCCCCTCGATCACGATCGTTCAGGATCGCCGCGAGGAGCAGGGTCAGCCCGAGGCCGCCGACGACAGCGACGACCAGCGGTCGGACCAGCATGGCCGCGTCCAGTCCCGCGTGGCCCCAGATCATCACGACCAGCGCCGAACTCAGGGCGGCCGGATAGAGCGGGATACGCCACCACGGGATCGGCGAAGGCGGCCGCCATCGGTCGCTTGGCACGGCGACGCCGGCCGGCGCGGTCACCGGCGTCATGGCCGGCTCGCCGAGCGCGAGGTCAGGCTGGATGGTCGGTCCGTTCGGAACCTGGCTCCGCGGCGTCGGCGCCACCCCGGACGGCCCGGACGATCCGGCCGATCTTGTCGCGGAAGAAGAACGGGATGGCGACCAGCGTCGCGATCACCGCCTGGATGATGAGGCTTCCGGAGCCCGGATCGATGTAGGCGAGCACGTGCAACATATCGATGAGTCCTCCGCCGGCGCATGAGGGGCGGCCGGCCGCGCATAGGGTGCCGAACTCGGTGCGTTCACGCAACCGTCGGGGCGATCATGATCCACCGCCACGGACCCGACGCATCCCCCGATGGTCCTGTAGGCTCGGCCTCCGAACGGGGTCTGGAGGACGCGCGGTTCATGGTTCGACCGGACGATCGACGATCGCGACGCCTGGCCAGTCGGGTGGTCTTCGTCCTCGGGATCGCGGTCTTCGCGATCTATCTCGGCCTGTGGGCCGCACTCATCATCGGTGGCTCGACCGAGCAGGCCGACTACACGGCCTTCTATACGGGCTGGACCATCGTCGGCGACGGCCGCGGCCCAGAGCTCTACGACCCGACCGTCCAGGCCGCGGTCCAGCGCGAGATCCTCGGCGGACGGACGTTCGAGGCCGGGCTCAACCCGTTCAACAACCCACCCCACCTCGTCGTGCCCTTCGTGCCACTGGCCTGGCTGCCCCTCGACATCAGCTACCTCGTGTGGGCGGCGATCCAGGTCACGCTCCTCGCCTGGCTCATCTGGCGGCTCTGGTCGGCGATCTCGATCGACTGGTCGCGTGACGAACGGCTCGCCCTCGTCGCCGCTTCCCTGGCGGCGTCGCCACTGCTGATCACGTTCCTGCAGGGCGCGTTCTCGCTCCTGGTCTGTGTCGCCGTGACAGAGGCCTACCTCGCGCTCCGTCGAGGCCGTGATGGCCGTGCCGGCGCCTGGTTGGCGCTGGCCTCGATCAAGCCCCAGGCCGTCGCCACGCTCGGGGTCATGCTGCTGGTCGGACGACGCTGGCGGGTCATCGCGGTCGGTGCGATCGTGGTCGTCGGTCTCGGGGCCATCGCCACCGTGGCTCTCGGAGCGGGGATCTGGGGTGAGTACCTGGGCTTCCTGTCCCGCTATGTCTCGACCTTCGACGAGTTCAGCGTCCGGCCGTCCGTCATGTGGAACCTCCGGGGCACGGTCACGCTGATCGTCGGTCCGGAGCGAGCCGCCGATCAGGCGAGCCTCATCAACGGGATCGGCCTTGCGGGCCAGCTGCTCGGTCTAGCGGCCGTAGCCTTCCTCTGGCGCGGGACGTGGGACACGCGACGACGCGACTTCGATATCAGGTTCGCGATGACGATCGTGATCGGCCTCCTGACCAGCCCGCACCTGAACCCCCATGACGACCTGTTGCTGGTCCCAGCGGCCGCGATCGGGTACCGCGCGTTGCGGCAACGTCCCGACGGCGGGTGGATCGGCATCGGCCTGGCTGCATCGCCGTTCGTCGATCCTCCTCACGAACTCGATCTCGGCCAATGACGTCGGCGGCCCCCCGGTCCGGGTGCCCGTCCTCCTGATGGCCGCCTTCGTCGCCGTGATGGCGCTGGCCCTTCGCGATCGATCGTCTGGCGAGGCGCCGATGGGGACGACGTCGAGCGTGGACGCGCTCTAGTGGATCACCGCGTCGCGTGTGAACCGGTCTCGCGCCAGTCCGCCCCGAACAGCTGCTCGAAGAGCGTCGGGAAGACATCGACCAGCGTCTGGTCGGGCGCGAAGGAGACGGGCTGGTCGGTGGACCTCACGGCCAACAGGTTCCGGACTCGCCGATCGCGTTGATCGCCAGTGGCCCCGATCCAGGTCCCGTGATCGGAGAAGACGACGACCACCGCGGGCCGTCCGTCGGAGCGGAGTCGCCATTCGAGCAGGTCGAGCGTCGCCAACAGGCGGCGGTCGGTGTCCGCGACCTGACCCTTGTATCCCTCCGCGAGCTCCGACTCCGTCAGGCCCGTTTCCTCCGGCGTCTCGCGGAAGAAGGACTTGAGATCCTCGACGGTCCGCGGCGACCCGTCGGCGTGGAAGACCCACGGCGGGTGGGGACTGGGCACGTGCGCCACCAGGAGTCGGGGCCGGTCGCCGGGGGTCGTGGCGATCGCCACGGTCTCGTCGAACACGCCCTGGATCCGCGCTCGCTGTTGGGCGCTGACGAAATCCGGGGCCACGACGCGCAGCACGTTCCCGAAGACCGTCCTCCGGAGCATCCCGATCTCGAACTCGTTCAGCTGACCGGTATCCACGAACCGGTCGGCCTCGCGCATCGCCACTTCCTCGTAGCCCGACCCGATGGAATCGACCTCGTAGCCTCTAGAGCGAAGCAGCGCAAAGACCGCGTTGTCGTTGATGACGTCGAAATAGACGCCGCCGGGAGGCGGATCGAGCTCGCCGGCCAGCGCGCCGGACAGGCGATCGATCTCCGGCAGGAGCGCCAGGTTGAACATCGACGACAGGGTGTGGACGGTCACCTCGTAGTCGGACTCGCTCCGGGCCGAGACCGCGAACCCCCGGTCCTCGAGGGCGTCGACGAACACCGAGCCGTCGACGGCGAAGACCTCCTCGAGCACATCCGCCCGAGCGTGGCCATCGAGCATGATCATGTAGATGTCCGGATCGGTCGGCGACGCGGGCGTCGTGACCGCCGGGCGCAGCGCCGTCTGGTACGTCACGGCGCGAGCGAACCGCTGCGGCGTCCCGAGCTGGATCGCCTGGATGACCAGGGCGAGGACGAGGACCCCTGTCAGCGCCGCGACGATCCGGCTGATCCTCGGCCACTCGATCGTCCGTCGTTCGGGTGGGACGAAGTAGCGCTCGACCACGAGCAGCACGACGGCCACCGCGACCGCCGCCACCACCCGCGGGTCGCGGCCGGCCATGATCAGGAGCACCCCGAGCGCGGCGAACAGGCCGGCCCGGTCGCGATCACCGAACACGAGCCGTCCGATCGCCGACATGACGATCGCGATGACGATCGCGGCGAGGAATGCGCGCAGCGCCGCGAATGGACTCGCTGCCGACACGATGAGGAGTTCCCCGACAGCCGCGAGGGCCAGCACGATCGGGTAGAGGCGGATCGGGAGTCCTGACGCGGTGAGGCTCGGTCTGATGCTCATCTCGCCGTCTCGGTCCGCCGGTCGGTCGTCGCAAGCATCAGGCACGCCGTGCAGATCGCGAACCCGCTGACCCACAGGACCGGGAGGGCCAGCGTCGCCCCGAGCGGAACGGTCCAGCGCCGGTCCGTTCGTGCCCCCCAGGCCACGACCGCCACGGCGACCGGCAGCCTGATCCACAGCGGGATCGGGATCTGGAACTGGGCGACGGATCCGCCCTCCGGCGTCGAGCCCAGGAAGGTGAACCACTCACCCCATCGAGCGGCGTCGACGACCACGGAGACGGCCACGATGGCCAAGGTGACCGCGCCGGCGATGGCCAGCGATCGCCATTCGCGACGCACCGCGAACCAGACGAGCGCCACGCCGGGCGTGACCTTGGTCAGCAGGACGAACGCCCAGGTCCATGGGTATCGGAAGCCGAGGACGATCGCCGCGGCGATCCACAGGTGGATGTTCCCGTGATACAGCTCCAACGCGACCGGCGGCAGTGCGAGGAGCCAGAGCACCCGGATGCCACGACCGCCCAGCCACACCAGGTTGCCGATCAGCAGGGCCGTCCACACCCAGAGGAAGGCGTGCCAGGGAACGAGTCCGAACGGGCCGAACAGGGTCGCGATGGGCGGCGAGTAGTTGAAGGCGCCCAGCCCGCCGACACCGACCTTGTACGGGTCGGCCGCGTCGACGGCCCAGTACGCGAACGCGTCGTACCCGAATGTCCCGGCTCCGGGCGCGACCACGAGGAACAGGTAGCCCAGGAAGAGGAGTCCGGAGACGACAGCGCCGTCGCGAAGCGCGCGAGCGGGGGTCATCCGGTGATGCTGTCAGCCTGTCCGGGTCGTCGACACCCAACCATCGTACCGTCGCGCCGACCGCGGCGACGGCGATACTTCCCGCGTGACTGCCACCACATCGACCGCCATCCTCGGCCCCGGCACCCGAGCCACCACGCTCGTCCGACTGGTGCTCCTGGTCGTCGCCCTGCTCGTGTCCGTCACGACGGACGTCCGGGTCGTCACGAGCTTCCCGGTCGGCATCGACGTCATGATCCCGCTGGCGGCCGCGGAACGCTGGGCGGCGGGCGGGACGGTCTACCTCGCCGATGGGTTCACGGACCCGAACGTGCTGCCGCCGTTCCTCTATCCGCCGTTCGTCCTGCCGTTCGTCGCCCCGCTGACCAGCCTCCCGCTGGACCTCGTTCGATGGGCCTGGACGCTCATGGCGCTCGCGGTCGCGGTCGCGGTGTGTCGTCGCCTCGCGATCGGCTGGCCGCTGATCCCGATCGTCCTGCTCTGGGAGCCGATGCTCGGGAGCATCTGGGGCGCGAATGTGCAGATCCTGCTCTTCGCGGCGTTCGTGGCGACCTTCTGGCGGTCGCCATCCCGGCACGATCTTCGGCCGGATCCCCGGGAGATCGATTCGCCGGGTGTCATCACCCCGCGGATCGGCTGGTACGCGGCCACCGTCGCGAGCGTCAAGGCGACGCAGGTCCATGCGTGGCTCGCGATCGCCAGGCGCGACCCGAAGGCCGCGCTGATCGGCGCATCGCCGTGGGTGATCGTCGTCCTCGTCAGCCTTCCCCTGGTCGGGATCGGCCTGTATGTCGATTGGATCGGCCAGCTCGCTCGAGCCTCGGATCCCAGCTGGCAAGCCATGGGTCCGTCGTTGCTGACGTACCTGCCGTCGCCCGTGGTGGTCGTGCTGACCGTCGCATCGCTCGGTCTGGCCGTCTGGATCCGAGGCCCGGACACGGGGATCTGGCTCGGCCTCATGATGCTGATCGTCGCCCCCAACATGCACGATTTCCAGGGCCTGTTCCTGCTGCCGGCGATGCTCAGGATCCGGCGTGAGTTCGCGATCCTGGCCGCGTTGCTCACGGCGACGGCGACGGCCGAAGGTTGGTGGTTGGGCATCGCGATCGTGGTCGGGACGATGCTGGCCGGCCTCCGGTGGCCGGCCGCATATGAACCGGCAGCGCCGACCCGGACCTGAGGCGGAAGCCCCAGCCGTTCGCCATCGGTGATAGGCGAATCGTACTGGTCGGCGTGGGCGGAACCCGGTGCTACGCTGCACCGGCCGTGCGTATCCCCCTACTGCTGTACGGGCTCGCCCTGGCCGTTCGGGCGGTCCTCATCTGGCACTTCCCGGAGCCGGCCTATCCCGATTCGTCCTATTACGTGGACGTCGCGCAGGCGCTCCAGGCCGGGCAGGGCTTCAATGTCGACTTCATCTGGATCTTCGCTGAGGTCGGTGGCACCATCCCCGCCGATCCGACGCTGCCGATCCCCTCGAACGCCCACTGGATGCCCCTCGCGTCCATCGTCCAGGTGCCGTTCCTGGCCGTGTTCGGCAACGTCGCCTGGGCGTCCGCGGCGCCGTTCGCACTCATCGGCTCGTTGGCCGCGCCGCTGACCTGGGCGATCGCCCGCGACGCCGGTGCTCGCTCGTGGGTGCAGGTCGGGGCCGGGGTGCTGGTGGCGATCCCGCTCCTGTCCGCGGTCTACCTGGTCCAGCCCGACAACTTCTCGCTCTACCAGGTGCTGGTCGTCGGATCGCTGTGGCTCGGCGCCCGCGGACTCAAGGGGTCCGGCCGCGCGTTCGCCGGAGCGGGCCTCCTGGCGGGCCTGGCCACCCTGTCGCGCAACGACGGGCTGCTGGTCCTCGCCGCACTCGGCCTGGCCTTCGCGTGGGACCGGTGGCGCGCCTGGCGCTCGGCCGGGGCCCGGCTACCGGCCATCTCGTTCCTCTCGGCCGTCGCGCTGCGTCGCGCTCTTCGCCATCGTCATGGCGCCGTGGTGGGCTCGCCAGCTGGCCGTCTTCGGGTCGCTGTCGCCTTCGACCGCGTCGGGCAAGGTGCTGTTCATCCGCGACATCTCCGAGTGGAACAGCATCGCGACCCCGGCAACCCTGGAGCACCTCCTGGGCATGGGTCCCGGCCCGCTCATCGTCAGCCGGATCGGCGGCCTGGTGGCGGCGCTGATGATCTACGTCACGCTGGTGGCCGGGTTCGTGCTGGCGCCGTTCATGGTCGTCGGCGGCTGGGCCAGGCGACGGTCGGTCGACTTCGGGCCGTTCTTCGTCTTCGCCGGCCTCCTGTTCGCGTTCTCCGCCCTCGTCTCGGCGGTGCACGTGCCCGGTGGCACCTTCATCCACTCGGCGATCGCGCTCGCGCCGCACTCCTACATCCTGGCCCTCGAGGGCATCGTGGTCGCCGTCGCCTGGGTCGCCCGCCGGCGACCGCCTGGGATGCCGACGCTGCCGCTCGCGTTCTTCGGTGCCGCGGCGATCGGATTCGCGATCCTGTGCACGGTCGCCGGCTCGCTCGTCGTGCATGCCAACTGGGCCAAGCGGGCGGAGCGCTTCCGGACGGTGGCCGGCGCGCTCGATGCGGCCGGTGCCGCGGTCACCGACCGGGTCATGTCCATCGACGCCTCGGGCACCCGCTACTGGACCGGCCGGGGCGGCGTGGTACTCGTCAACGACCCGCTGGACACCGTCGAAGCCGTCGCGCGCGCGTACGCGATCCGCTGGCTGGTCCTCGATGCTGGCGACACGGTGGAGGCCGCGGCGCCGATCCTCAACGACGACGCGCGTCCCGCGTGGATCGGGTCGCCGGTCTACACCCAGCCTGACGACACGAGTCCCGCGCCCGCCAGCGACCAGCGCTTCGGCGTCGGCGTCTACCCCGTCTGCCTCGAACTCGCGGATACACGCTGCGCCGCGACGGGTGCGGCCTCATGACCCGCCGCGAACTGCTCCTGTCCGCGGGGCTCGTCTTCGTCGTGGCGCTGGTCACGCGCGCGTTCTTCGCCTCGCAGATCGTCTTCCCGAAGCCCGAGGACACGGCCTACTACGTCGGCGTCGCGCGAAACCTGCTGGACGGTCGCGGCCTGGTCTCGGACGCGCTGTGGAGCTACCAGACGCCGCCTCTCGTCTTCCCGCGCCCCGCCTTCGAGGTGTGGCTGCCGCTGCCGACGTTCCTCGCCGCCATCCCGATGGCGATCCTCGGGTCCACCTTCGCGGCCGCGCAGGTCTCCTCGATCCTGGTCGGGGCGCTCGTCCCGGTCCTGGCGTGGCGGCTGGCGGCCGACGTGGCCGCGGAACGTGGCCTGCCGACGGGCCGAGCGCGGACCCTGGCGATCGGCACCGGCCTGACCACGGCCGTCTACCTGCCGCTGCTCCTCCATTCAGCGCTCCCGGACTCCACGATGCCGTTCGCGGCGCTCGCCCTCACGGCCTGCCTGCTGATGACCCGGATCGCGCGGGAGCCGCGGGGCGCCCGCCTGACCGATCCCCGGATCATCGGCCTGGGCGCGCTCATCGGCCTCGCCGCACTCACCCGCAACGAGGCGCTCTGGATCGGTCTGACGTGGGCGGTCGTGGCCTGGCTGGCGCCCGCGACCACCCGGACCGAGCGGGTTCGGATGATCGGCCTGGCCGGGGTCGTCGCGCTGCTGGTGTTCGCGCCCTGGGCGTGGCGCGACTGGGTGGTCTTCGGCAGCCCATTGCCCGGCCAGGCGGCGACGAACGCCCTGTCGGTGACGGGCTTCGACATCTTCGCCTGGAACGACCCGGCGACGCTCGCCCGCTATCTCGCGGTCGGACCGGCCCGCCTGCTCGAGATGCGGGTCGAGGGACTCACCCACAACCTGTTCTCGGTGCTGCTCCTGCCGGGCGTGCCGATCTCGCTCATCGGGTTTGCCGCCTTGCCCTGGCAGGCCCGCGATCGGGCGGTCCGTCCGGTCGTCGTCCTGGGCCTGATCACCTTCCTGGTCACCAGCCTGGCCTTCCCGGTCGCCACGACATGGGGCACGTTCCTGCACGCCGCCGGTCCGATCCACGTCCTGCTCGTCCTGTCCGCGCTGCTGGCGCTCGATGCCGGCATCGCGCGCCTCGGCACCCGGCTCGGCTGGACGCGCCCGGTCGCCTGGCTCGGGCGCATTGCTCGGCGTGTTCGCGTCGGTCCTCTTCTCGATCGTGGTCCTGCCATCGTTCGGCGGCGGCTCACGGGCGACCGCCGGCATGTACGAGGAGCTGGGTCGACGCATGGCCGCCATCGGTCATCCGCTCGATGCCTCGGCCGGTCCGGTCATCACCAACTTCCCGATCTGGCTGGCGGAGACACCGGGCGTCCACGCCCTGGCGCTGCCGGCCGAGTCGCCCGGCGACGTCCTGGATCTGGCCTCCGATCCGGCCTTCGACGGCACACGGCTGCTGATCGTCATCGGCGATGACCACGGTGGCTGGCCAGGCGTGCTGGACCGACCTGGTCCGGCCGTCGAATGCTTCCGCGAACTGTCGCTGGGTCCCGGGCCCGCCGGCGAGGACGATCCACTCTCCGACGTCCGGGCATTCGAGCTCGTCTGCCCATGAAAGGCGACCCCTATACTCCGGCGCACATGGAAGCACGGGCCGGGACGCAGTCCGGCGACAACCGCTTCGACGGGCTCCATGCGGAAGCGAGCGCGGCCGTCGGCTACAGCGCCAACACGCTGCGCGGCATCCGGGAGCGCTATCGCGAGGCCTATGGCGAGGCTCTCGTGCGCTGGCAAGCGCTCCGCGATCAGCTGGACGGGATCGACTACGGGCCGCGCCCTGCCCGCAAGCCGACCGCCAAGGCCACGGCTGCCGACCGGGCAGCGAGCGCGGCAGAGGCCGGCGCCGACGACTCGCTGCAGCGGAGCCTCCGTGCCGAAGTCGACCAGCTGACCGAGCAACTCGGCGGCCATCAGGCCGAACTGGCCAAGCTGGAACTGGCCCAGCAGACCCTGGAGCGGACATGGCTCTTCATGGTGCGCGGCGACGTCTCACTGGTCAGCGAGGCCGGGGGACCGTCGACGTCAGGTGACATCCAGATGCGGATCGTCGAGGCGCAGGAGGCCGAGCGATCCAGGCTGGCCCAGGAGATCCACGATGGACCGGCTCAGGTGCTCAGCAACTCGATCTTCCAGGTCGAGTACATCGAGCGCATCATGGAGCACCGAGCCGCGGCTCGCGTCCAAGGAGCTGGGAATCCTGCGCGAGCTGCTCCGTCGCGAGCTGGACAACCTCCGGGCGTTCATCAGCCAGCTGCGCCCGCCGCTGCTCGACGAACTGGGTCTCGACGGCGCCATCATGGACACGATCGAGCACGTGACTGCGGTGACCGGCTTGACCATCGCCACGGACCTGGCCGCGCCCAGCGCCGAACTCGACGATCGTGCTCGAACGGTCGCTCTTCGAATCGCCCAGGAGGCGCTGCAGAATGTTCGCAAGCATGCGTCGGCCGACCCACGTGACCGTGAGCACGTCGCTCGACGGTGAGGCCTGGACCCTGGAGGTGCGCGATGATGGCCGTGGCTTCGATGCCGGAGCGGTGGCGGCCCGGGGCCGGAGCAACTTTGGCCTCCAGTTCATGCGCGAGCGCGCCGAGTTGATCGGCGCTCGCTTGGACATCCGATCGCGACCGGACGGCGGGACCGTCGTCCGGCTGGCGATCCCTATCCATGATGGGGCGGAGCAGAGGGAGAGCAGATGACTGCAGTCGACTACGGCGGGCCCGAGCGACGGCGAGGCGGCCCCGATCGGCGGAACATCGGGAGATCGCACGCGGATCCTGATCGTCGACGATCATGCCCTCTTCCGCGTGGGCATCGCGAACATCCTGAGCCGGGAGCCCGACCTGGACGTCGTCGCCGAGGCCGACGACTCGCGCAGCGCCATCGATCGCGCCCTGGAGACCTCGCCGGACATCGTCCTGATGGACCTCTCGCTGCCGGCGCCCGGCGGCATCGAGACGACCCAGCGGATCAAGCGCGAGCTGCCCTCGACGGCCATCATCGTGCTCGCCGTCAGCGAGGACGAGGACGCGCTGTTCGATGCGATCAAGGCCGGTGCGGCCGCCTTCATCCTGAAGGATGTCGGTCCGGATGACCTCGTGACGATCATCCGTCGGGTCGTGGCAGGCGAGTACCTCATCAACGACAAGGTCTTCGCCAAGCCTGCGGTCGCCTCGCGCGTCCTCAAGGAGTTCCGCGAGCTGGCGGTCTACGGACAGGAGGCGGCGCCGATCTTTGCGCCGCTCTCGCCGCGTGAGGTCGAGATCCTCGACAACATCGCCCAGGGGATGACCAACAAGCAGGTCGCCTACGCGTTGTCGATCAGCGAACAGACCGTCAAGAATCACATGAGCTCGATCCTGCGCAAGCTGTCCGTCAACGACCGGACCCAGGCGGTGGTGTACGCCATGCGCCAGGGCTGGATCCGGATGCCGGAGGACTGACCGATCACGACCCAAGCGACGCCCGCGACCACCGAGCTCCGATGACCGACGCATCGACGACCGACACCGCAACGCCCGAGGCCCCATCGACCGAGGCGCCGTCGACGCCCGCCCGCCGGACCCTGGCCGAGCTGTCCACTCGACTGGCCTCGGAGGTCGAGCGCCTCGACAGCGAGCTCGGCGAGGTGGACCTGCTCATCACCCAGGCCACCACGGAGGCGGCCCGCCACGAGAGCCGACGAAGCACGGCCGCCGACAAGCTGACGGCGCTCACCAAGCAGGGCGAGCCCACGGAGCTCGTCGAGCTCAGCACGCAGGTCGCGTCGCTCACCAAACGGGCCGCCCTCATGGAATCGCAGGTCGAGGTCCTCGAAGGCAAGCGCCGCGCGCTCGCGCGCCATCGCGAATCGGTCGGGGCCTACGCCGACGCCGTGGCCTCCATGGATCCGGCGACGGTGGTCGGGACGCCCAAGCCGGGCCGCAAAGCCGCGGCGGCGGATGGGGGAGATGCCCCGATGGCCCCGGCGGTCTCCCGCCTCGTCCTGACGGGCCAGGAGGACCTGCGTCGCGAGATCGCCCGCGCGATGCACGACGGACCCGCCCAGAGTTTGACGAACATCGTGCTCCAGGCCCAGATCGTCGAACGACTGGTCGCGAAGGACCCGGCGATGGCGCTCGGCGAGGTCCACCAGCTGATCGGCATGGTCCAGCGGACGCTCGAGGCGACCAAGACCTTCATCTTCGACGTGCGGCCCATGGTCCTCGACGACCTGGGCCTGGTGCCGACGCTTCGGCGGGCCGCCCGGGAGCGCGGTCGCAAGGCTGGCGTCGCCGTCGACTTCGATTCCATGGGCCAGGACCGACGTCTGCCGATGGACCTCGAGAGCGGGCTCTTCCGGATGCTCGACGAAGCCCTGGTCGGATACCTGGAGCGGTCGCCGACCCGGATCACCATGCGCGTCGACTGGTCGGACCAGATCGAAGCCCGTGTCCACGCGGTACGGACCGGGGACACGGCAGAGGTGAAGCCGGCGCCCGAACCGGACGCCGAGGCGCCCGCGCCGACAGGTGCTGACCTCCCGCCGGCACTGGCCGCCATGATGGAGGATCGCCGGGCGGACGCTCGCGATGCGGCCGAGACCGCGCGACGGGATGCGATCGTCGCCCTGCCCGTCACGACGTGGCAGGAGATCCAGAGCCGGGCGACGACGCTCGGCATCCTCGCCGACCTGTCCGAGGACGGCTCCGAGCTGCACCTCGTGGCCGAGGCGCCGGTCCCGGCGGAGCGATGAGATGCACGACGTGGCCGGCATCCGCGGGCAGGGGCTGGTCGAGTACGGACTGATCCTCGCCCTGACGGTCGTGTTCACGATCGTCATCCTCGGCGTCTTCGGTGGCACGGTCGCGGACGTCCTTGCCAGGATCGGCGAGGCCATCGATGCCGCCACCGGCGGGACGTGAGGGCCGCGACCCGAACGACTCCCGAACGGCGCGTCGACGCAACGGAGGCACACCCGGGAAGTCCGGGCACGTTCGGTACCATCGTGCTAGTGCTTTCCCGAAGCGCTGCTCCATATAGTGGGGGAGCCCTCAGATTTCGAGGGTGAGTACTCATCCAGGAGGCTGCCACATGGCGCTCTTTACTTCGTTCCTCGCTTCCCTTCGCCGGGACGAGGAAGGCCAGGGACTCGCGGAGTACGCGTTGATCCTCGCCCTTATCGCGATCGTCGCGATCGTCGCCCTGATTTTCCTGGGCGGCCAGGTCAGCACCATCCTGAGCACGGTCGGCGACTCGATCTAGTCGTCGGTCCTCAGTGATCGAAACCAAGACCGCCGGACCTCTTGAGGCCCGGCGGTCTTTCGTTCGTGCGATGCGATGCGACCCGAGCGCGCCTTGACAGTCTCCGGGAACCACCCGTACCGTGACACGTCCCATGAGCCCCGTGCTCGTGGAGACTGCACGGAGAGGAGGTACCCCCAGTCAGATGTCCCTGCTTCATGCTCTCATCTCATCCTTTCGCCGGGAGGACGGCCAGGGTCTCGCGGAATACGCGCTGATCCTCGCCCTCATCGCGATCGTCGCGATCGTGGCACTCATCTTCCTCGGCACCCAGGTGAGCACCATCCTGAGCACGGTCGGCGACTCGATCTAGTCGTCGACGACAGCTCCACGTCCAGCAAGGCCGCCGGCTCCACCAGGGCACGGCGGCCTTTGTCGTTGCTGGTGCGCCCGCGTCCACAGGTCGACCTTCGGGCTATTGACACATACCCCCCTCGACCTATGGTGGGATCACCGGCCAACGCGTGGTCGGAGCCCGCTAGCGAGCCTCGTGGAAAGGAGGTGAACCAAGATGACCGCGCACCCGCGCCTGGTCTCGATCCTCGACCGGATCCGTCAGGTCGACGGCCAAGGCCTTGCTGAATACGCCCTTATCCTCGCTCTCATCGCCATCATCTCGATCGTCGCCCTCATCTACATGGGTAGCCAGGTCAGCGACAAGCTGAGCGTCATCGGAAGCACGCTGCAATCGGTCGCTCCGTAGGGGACACGACCGTCCAGGCCGCGATCTGACAGCCCGCCGGCGGCGGGCTGTCGACGTGTTTGCGGCACGGACACACCAGGCCGCGCACCACCTGTGAACGGACCGGGCGCGCCTCGACCGAACCTTGCAGGAAACCTTGCGTCACGCATGGATTCCTGCCGTTTCCTCCTAATGGTCCTAGGCCTTTCGTATAGTCGCGAGCCTCTTGGCCGGTGCTACAGTGGTGCCACCTGTCACAAGCCTCTCGGGGAGTAACATCTTGAAGCGTTCTAACCGTCTGGTCCTGCTCGTCGGGGTCTTCCTCGCGATCGTAGCCTTCGTCGGGATCCTCCTGCTCGTGCGCCAGCCGGATGGCGTCAGCGAGAAGCCCCCGACCACCGGATTCGTGCGTCATCGCGACCGCGGATATCCCGCTGTCCTCGCGCATCGAAGCGTCCGCATTGCGGAGGACGGAGCTCCCGCTCGAGGCAATCCTTCCCGGCGCATTCTCCGAACCCTCCCAGGTCGTGGGCAAGATCGCTCGCGAACCGGTCGCGACCGGTGCCCAGATCACCTCGACCACCATCACGGGCGGGGCGCAAGGCTCGATCCTTGACATCGTGACCCCGCTCGGCCTGCGCGCCATCGCGGTCCAGGTCGATCAGGTCACCGGCGTCGGCACGGTCATCAAGACCGGCGACTACGTCGACCTCGTCGGTGGCGTCACCGGTGACAAGTTCCCGGTCATCACGGTCAACCCAGCCGACGACTCGGTCAGCGTCGTCAGCGGCCTCAACAGCACCAGCGTCAAGATCCTCCTGCAGGGCATGCAGGTCCTGGGCACGCTGCTGCCGCCCGCCGCGGAGACGACGACCACGACCGACGACACGAGCGCCGACACGGGCGGGACGCCGTCCCAGCCGGCCACGGCGCTCACCGGCCAGCAGCAGATCGTGATCCTCGCGGTCAGCGCTCAGCAGGCCGAGGTCATCAAGTTCGCCCAGCTCGACTCCTCCATCACCCTCGTCCTTCGGTCGCCCGACGACTTCATCGATCCGCTCACCAACGAGCAGGTCGCACCGCTCCCGAACACCACGACCGGCGTCAACCTCAAGACCCTGGTCGACACCTACGGGGTCGTCCCGCCGGAAGTCGTCGAGACCGTCACCCCCCGCTGAACCTCGTCAACCCAAACCCGGCCGAACCTCGGCCGAGCTGAGACAGCCCGGACGCGACGGCGCGGACCTTCCAGGTCCCGCGCCCGTCGTGGTCCTGGGCCAACGATCGGTCTTCGGACCGATCGCCTATCGAAGAGCAAGATCAGAGCGAGATGGCCGACCAGATCCGCGTCCTCGTCGTCGACGACATCCCCGAGACCCGCGATCACCTCACGAAGCTGTTGAGCTTCGAGAGCGACATCGACGTGGTCGGGGCGGCGTCGTCCGGACGTGAAGCCCTTGACATGGCCGGCAAGCTCACCCCCGACATCATCCTGATGGACATCAACATGCCGGACATGGACGGCATCACGGCCACCGAACAGATGGCTGCCACCCTCCCCTCCGCGGCGGTCGTCATGATGTCCGTCCAGGGCGAGGCGGACTACCTCCGACGCTCCATGCTGGCCGGCGCGCGCGAGTTCCTCGTCAAGCCGTTCAGCAGCGACGAGCTGACCGCGTCGATCCGACAGGTCCACTCGCGCGAGCGCGACAAGGCCAGCCGCATGGCCGCAGTCCCGGTCGTGTCGACCGGTTCCGGGTCGGGCGGGCAGTCCAGCGAGAACGGCGGCGATCCAGGCCGGATCATCGCCGTCTTCAGCCCGAAGGGCGGCGTGGGTCGCACGACGGTCGCCGTCAACCTGGCGGTCGCGGCCGCCACGGACCTCGGCAAGAAGGTCGTCCTCGTCGATGCCTCGTTCCAGTTCGGCGATGTCGGGGTCCTGCTCAACCTGAACCCCAAGAGCAAGTCGATCGCCGACCTGCTGCCCCAGCTCGAGGCGAATGAGCTCGACTCGCTCGACATGTTCGTCATCGACCACACCTCGGGCGTGCGAGTCCTGCTGGCCCCCCCGACCCCTGAGACGGCCGAACTCATCACGCCGGCCGCGGTCCGCAAGGTCCTCGAGACCCTCCGCCGGAACCACGACCTCGTGGTGGTGGATTGCACCGCATTCTTCAACGACACCACGCTGGCGATCCTTGACATCGCCGATGTGATCCTCACGATGCTGAGTCTCGAAATCACGAGCATCAAGAACATGCGCCTCTTCCTTGAGGTGGCCCAACAGCTCGGATACGAGACCGGAAAGGTCCGCCTGATCCTCAACCGCGCAGACTCGGCGCTGGGCATCCGCGTCGCGGATGTCGAACAGTCGATCGGCCGAAAGGTCGACGAAACGATCGTCAGCGACGGTCGGAGCGTCGTCTATGCGCTCAATCGTGGAGTACCGTTCTACCTGTCCAACAAGGAGGCGCAGGTCTCCCAGGACATCCTCCGCCTCGCTCGGTCGGTCACCGGTGAACGACAGAGCGTGCCAGCTGCCGAAGAGAGTCGGAAGACCAAAGACAAGAAGTCCCTGTTCGCGTGGCGATGAACACGGCCGTAGTGAGCCCCTCGGGGCGAAAAGGGGTGTAGGCGATGTCCCTACTGAAGCGGATCGAGAGCGCTCGACCGGGGTCCACGGGACCCGATTCAGCGCCGGGAGCTCCCGGCTCCAACCTGCCGGTCGCACCGGGTGGTGCGCCGCCCACGCCGACCTCGCCAAGGCTGACCAGCCAGGCGCCGGTCCGCGAGTCGTTCCGGGACGTCAAGTTCCGGATCCAGAACCGGGTCATCCAGGACCTGGATCCGAAGCTCGACCTGTCCAACCAGGTCGAGGTCCGGCGCCAGATCGAGGAGATCTTCGGCAAGGTCATCGATGAGGAAGGCCTCGCCCTGACCCGCGCCGAACGGGTCCGGATGCTGGAGCAGATCACCGACGAGATCATCGGCCTTGGGCCGCTCGAGCCGCTCCTCCGGGACGAGTCGATCACCGAGATCATGGTCAACGGCCCGCGCCAGGTCTACATCGAGCGATCCGGCAAGCTCGAGCTGACCAACGTCGTCTTCCAGAACGACGACCACGTCATGCGCATCATCGACCGGATCATCGCCCCGATCGGTCGCCGGGTGGACGAGTCGAGCCCGATGGTCGACGCCCGCCTGACGGACGGCTCCCGCGTCAACGCAATCATCCCGCCGCTTTCATTGGTCGGCCCGGTCATCACCATCCGCAAGTTCTCCGCGTCGCCCTTCACGGTCGACGACCTCATCCGGTTCGGGACCGCCACGGCGGACATGTTCGACTTCCTGCGCGCCTGCGTGGAAGCTCGCCTCAACATCTTCGTGTCCGGCGGCACCGGCTCCGGCAAGACGACCACGCTCAACGTCCTCTCGTCGTTCATCCCGAACGACGAGCGCATCGTGACCATCGAGGACGCCGCCGAGCTGCAGCTCCGCCAGGAGCACGTGGTCACGCTCGAGTCCCGCCCGCCGAACATCGAAGGCAAGGGCGCCGTCCCGATCCGCGAACTCGTCCGCAACGCCCTGCGCATGCGGCCCGACCGCATCATCGTCGGCGAGTGTCGTTCCGGTGAGGCGCTGGACATGCTCCAGGCCATGAACACCGGCCACGACGGCTCGATGTCGACCGGCCACGCCAACAGCCCGCGCGACATGCTGTCGCGCCTCGAGACGATGGTCCTGATGGCCGGCGTGGACCTGCCCCTGCGGGCCATCCGCGAGCAGGTCGCCTCGGCCGTCGACCTCATCGTCCAGCAGAGCCGTCTCAAGGACGGGACCCGCAAGATCGTGAACATCACCGAGGTCCAGGGCATGGAGGGTGATGTGATCGTCATGCAGGACGTGTTCGTCTTCGAGCAGACGGGCGTCGTCGAAGGCAAGATCCAGGGCCGGCTGAAGCCGACCGGGATCCGGCCGAAGTTCGTCGAGAAGTTCGAGGTCATGGGCATCAACCTGCCGCCTGGCCTGTTCGGCTTCAGTTACTAGACCACGGAAGGAGCATCACCCGTGGATACCATGACGCTCGCGATCGCCGGAGTCGCCGCACTGGCGATCCTGCTCATCGCGATCGGCGTCGCCACCTCGGGTGGATCGGGGATCTCCGACCGCCTCGAGCGTTACGCGTCGAATCGCCCGGCCAAGCCCGCGCCCACGGGCCAGGGCGCCATCGCCGACATGATCACCCAGAGCGCGACCCTCGCCAGCCTGAACAAGGTCGTCGAGAAGTCGCGACTTCGGCGCGAACCTGCAGCGCGAGATCGCCCGCGCCGACCTCAAGCTCAAGCCATCCGAGTACCTGCTCATCTGGATCGGCTGCACGATCGGCGTGCCGGCCGCGATGCTCCTCCTGTCGGTGTTCTTGCCGACGCTGGGCAACCCGATCTTCCTGCTGATCGGTGGTCTCATCGGCTTCTTCATCCCGCGTTTCTGGCTGGCTCGCCGACGAAACGGACGCCTCGGTGCCTTCAACAAGCAGCTCCCGGACACGATCACCCTGATCGCGAACGCGCTGCGGGCCGGGTCCTCGTTCCTGCAAGCGATCGAGCTGGTCGTCCGCGAGTCGCGCCCGCCGATCTCCACGGAGTTCGGTCGGGTCATCCGCGAGGTCAACCTGGGCCTGCCCTTCGACCAGGCGCTCGAGAACATGGTCCGCCGCGTCCGATCCGACGACCTCGAACTGATGGCCACGGCCATCTCCATCCAGCACCAGGTCGGCGGCAACCTGGCCGAGATCCTGGACTCCATCGCGTTCACCATCCGAGAGCGGGTCCGCATCAAGGGCGAGATCCGGACCCTGACGGCGCAGCAGCGGCTGTCCGGCTACGTGGTCGGCTTCCTGCCGATCGCGCTTGCGGGCTTCCTGTTCATCGCGGCCCCGGGCTTCATGGAGCCCATGTTCACGAAGCCACCGGAGGTCCTTGGCCTGCCCGGCGGCGTCATCATCCTAGTGATCGGCGGATTCATGATGTTCCTCGGCTTCATGGCCATCCGCAAGATCGTCGACATCGAGGTCTAGCCCGATGCCCATCCTCCCGATCATCATCGCGGCCGTCGCGGCCGGAGCCATCCTGCTCATCTTCATCGGACTCGCCGGCAATTCGCCGGTCGATCCGGTCCAGGCTCGCCTGACCCAGCTCGGTTCCATGCAGGCCAAGAACCTCGAGGAACTGGAGCTCCAGGCCCCGTTCATCGAACGGACCCTCCGCCCCCTGCGCGTCGCGCCTGTCGAACAGCGTCTCGCGAGTCACCAGCACGTCGTTCTCGGATCGCACCGAGAAGCGGCTGGCCCTGGCCGGCAACCCGGGCGACCTCCGCGTCGCCGACTGGCTCGGCATCAAGGCCATCGGCGCCATCGTCGGCGGCATCATCTTCTTCCTGCTGTTCGTCGTGCTCGGCGTGCTGAAGTTCCCGGTGGCGATCGGGTTCGTCCTGACCATCGTCGGCGTCGCGTTCGGCTACACGATCCCGGAGTTCTGGCTCGGCGGCCGGGTGCGCAAGCGCCAGAAGGCCATCCTGCATGATGATCCCGGACTCGCTTGACCTCCTGACGATCTCGGTGCGTGCCGGTCTCGGCTTCGACGCGGCGCTCGGACGCGTCGTCGAGAAGCTGAAGGGTCCGCTGTCCGATGAGTTCCGTCGGGCGCTGGCCGAGGTCCGCGTCGGCAAGGCGCGGCGCGAAGCCCTTCGTGACATCGTGCCTCGGACCGAGGTCCAGCCGCTGACCAACTTCATCGGCGCGATCATCCAGGCCGAGCAGTTGGGTGTGTCGATCTCCAAGGTGCTCCAGGTCCAGTCCGAACAGCTCCGCATCGAGCGGCGCCAGCGGGCTGAGGAGCAGGCGGCGAAGGCGCCGATCAAGATGCTGTTCCCGCTCGTCGGGTGCATCTTCCCGTCGCTGTTCATCGTCATCCTTGGCCCGGCCATCATCCTCATCATCCAGAACCTGACGGTCTGACCACGGACACCGCACCGGACGACCGGGCGACCGCGCTGGTCGCCCGGAACGTCACGCGCGGGACCCTCATGGCCGCCCGGCTGGAGGTCGCCGCGAGCCTGTGGGGCAAGTTCAAGGGACTCATGGGACGAGCCTCGCTCGCGCCCGACACCGGCCTCTGGCTGCCCGACAGCAACGGCATCCACATGATGTTCATGCGCTTCCCGATCGACGCCGTGTTCGTCGATCGGCCGGAAGCGCCCGACGGTGGCGGCCGGCGCGTCGTCTCGGTCCACCCCTCCCTGCGCACATGGATCGGGCTCGTGCCGCTCGTCCGGGGCGCGCACGGTGTCCTGGAACTCCCGGTCGGCACGATCGAGCGAACGGGCACGCTGGTCGGCGACGTGATCGCGCTGGAAGCGCCGCCGGCGCCCTGAGACGTGGGCCTGATCCGGTCCGTCGGTGTTTCCCCGCCCGTCTCGCCCAGTTCTGAGGATAAGCGGGAGTAAAGGCCGCGGCTCGACGATGGCGGGATGCAGACGATCCGCGACGTGGCCGCACGAGCCCTCGATCTCGCGTTCCCCGCGTCGTGCGCCGGCTGCGGGCGCGAGGGCGAGCCCATCTGCGCCGCGTGCCTGCCCGCGCTGGACGCCCGGCTTGACCTGCCTCCAGGGGTGCCGCTGGGGCTCCCGGCGGACGTGCCCGACAGCCTCCTCCAGGTGGAGTGGTGCGCGCCGTTCGCCGGCGTGGTTCGCGATGCCCTGCATCAGCTCAAATACAGCGGGGAGCGACGGCTCGCGGGACCGCTCGGCGACGCCATCGCCCGTCGCTGGGCCCGTGCCGGTGCGGGCGGCGACCTCCTGGTCCCGGTGCCGGTCCATCGCGATCGGGCGGCCCAGCGAGGGTACGACCAGGCGGTCCTCCTGGCCATCGCCGCCGGCCGCACGTCGGGCTTACCCGTGGTCGACGCGCTCGAACGCTGGCAGGCCACGACCGCCCAGTTCCAGCTGGATCGTCGAGCCCGGGCGACCAACGTCGAAGGGGCGTTCCGTCCGCGCTCGGACGACGCGCTGGAAGTTGTCCGCGGCCGCTGGGTCGTGCTGGTCGATGACGTCATGACCACCGGCGCCACGCTGTCCGCGTGCGCGTCGGTGCTCCTCGCCGGCGGCGCCCTGGCCATCTCGGCGGTCACCGTGGCCCGCGAGCGCTGAGCGCCGTCGTACCGGCATCCGGGCCCGGATGACCGGCCGGACTATACTCGTGGTCTGGCACTCGGCCCTTCGGGAGGTGACGCGTGCGGACCATCGTCAAGGGCAAGAACGTCGAAGTTCCCGAGCGCGTCCGCGCCTACGCGGTGCGCAAGCTCGGGCACATCGCACGGCTCGTGGACGACCGGACGGACGCGATCGTCGAGCTCTCCAACGAGCACCACCGCAGCGCGTCGGATGCCCACATCGTCGAGGTCGCCCTGGTCGTGAACGGGCAGACGATGCACAGTCACGCGTCCGGCCCGAGCTATCAGGCGGCCCTCGATACCGTCGTCGACAAGGTCGAGCGGCAGGCGGTCTCGCACAAGGAACGACCTCGATTGCGTGCCCGCCCGACCGAGGAGAAGGCCATCCTCCGGCGTGTGGCCGACGGCACGGTCGAGGACGCACCCGTCTCACGCGTCGTCAAGAGCAAGCGGTTCGCGATCGAGCCGATGTTCGAGGAGGACGCCATCACGGCGATGGAGGAGCTCGGCCATCGCTTCTTCATCTTCGTCAACGCCGAGAACGAGCGAGTCGCCATCCTGTACGTCCGGAACGACGGAGGCTACGGGATGATCGAGCCGATCGTCGGCGGCGACTACACGGGCGGTCAGGGCCGCGACAACGGCCGCCATTGACCACGGCCGCCCCGATCACATCGGCCGTCGGTACTCGCCGGCGGCTCGCGTCAGCAGTCCGCCATCGACCATGTACCGGCGCAGCGACGCGACGTCCGCGTGGAAGACCGCCAACCGTTGGTTGACCTCCTTCTCCGGGTACGGTCGATCCTCGGTGAAGCAGCGGTCGCGCAGGTAGCGCAGGACGACCAGGCGCTTGGACTCGGTGGCCGGGATCGTCGTCAGGCGATCGCCCTCGAAGAAGCTGCGCAGTACGCGCGCCGTGTCCGGCTGGAGGATCTCACCGGCCGGTCCGACACCGGGTCCCACGTCCGGCTGGGCGTCGGGCTCGAGTTCCGACAGTCGCCGGCCCAGCACGCCGACGGCCTCGATTCGAAGCGCGTGCCGAGCCCCGGAACCCTCGCCGGTCACCGAAACCAGACCCGCATCGATCAGCTTGGCCAGGTGTCGCCGGACGGTCGCGGGCGACAGGGCGAGATCCGTGGCCAGCTCCGCCTCCGACGACTTCCGGCCAGCCAGCCGACCGGCGATGCGTAGTCGGGTCGGGTCCGCCAGGGCCCGGAGCGCGGTCAGCAGGTCGTGATCCATGGTGCGCGCATCGTACGATGCGCCCGTGCTTCCAGACGGCCGACGCCTCGGTGCCCACCTGCCCCTGGCGAACGGCATGGCGAAGGCCGTCGAGCGCGCCCACGAGATCGGGGCCACGGCCCTGCAGATCTTCGGCGACAACCCGACGGCATGGCGACGACGGGCAGAGCCACCGGCAGAGCTGCCGGCCTTTCGGGATCGCCTCGCGGCGAGGGACATCCGACCCGTGGCGATCCACGCCTCGTACCTGGTCAACCTCGCCGGGCCTGAGCCCGACTTCCACGAGCGATCGGTCGCTCTGCTCACGCAGGAACTGCGGGCCGCACCGGCATTCGAGGCACGCTACGTCAACGTCCATATCGGGTCGCACCGCGACACCTCGGTCGCGGCGGGGACGACCCGCCTTGCCGATGCCGTCGCGCGGATCCTGGCCGACGTCGACGACACGCCCGAGGCCGCGCGGCTCGTCCTCGAGAACTCATCGGGCGGCGGCTTCGGCATCGGGACCAACGTGTCGGAGCTCGCGGATATCGCCGAAGCGATCACCGCACGCGGTGTCGCGGACCGCCGGGTCGGCTTCTGCCTGGACACGGCCCACGCGTGGGGGGCGGGCATGGACTTCTCCCAGCCGGGCGAGGCCGATGGCTTCCTGGCCGAGTTCGACCGGCGCATCGGGCTCGGTCGGCTCGTCATGGTCCATCTCAACGACTCGAAGTCGGAGCGGGGCTCGCGGTCGGATCGTCACGAGCACCTGGGTGCGGGCCGGATCGGTGCCGCCGGCCTGGCGCGGATCCTCACCCACCCTGGCCTGGCCGGTGCGACGTACTACCTCGAGACACCCGGCATGGATGTTGGCTACGACGCCGTCAACATGGCCCGTGCGTACGACCTGGCGGCCGGCCGGCCGCTGCCGGACCTGCCGCCCGAGGCGATGACGATGCGTGGCAGCCGCGCCCGGACCGGACCGGCGGAACCCTCACCGACCGGGAGCGTCTCGTGACCCCCGCGCCATCGACCCGACGTCCCGCCGGGATCGATGGACGGGATCGCGTTGCTCGTCCTGCTCGGCATCGCTGCGCTGATGCGACTTCCGGACCTGGCGACGCGCGGCACCTGGGACGCCGACCAGGGCCACGACATGCTGGTCCTGCGGGCCCTCGTCCGGGACGGCGTCGTGCCCCTCCTTGGCCCACCGACGTCGATCGGGGACTTCCATCACGGGGCGCTGTACTACGGCCTCCTGGCGCCGTCCGCCGCGCTGACCGGCGGAGACTCGCCGCTCGCGGTGACGTTCCAGATCGCCCTGTTCGGGATCGCCGCTGTGGGCGTCACGTGGTGGCTGGCACGCTCCATCAAGGGGCCGGTCGCGGGGTTCGTGGCCGGGCTGCTGATGGCGACCTCGGCCTCCGCGATCGAGGAGTCGACGTTCATCTGGAACCCGAACCTCATCGCCTTGACCAGTGCCGTCGCGCTGGCGGGGGCATGGCGGGCCTGGTCGAGCCGCCGGGCCCGATGGTGGCTGTTGGCGGCGGTCGGCACCGCGGCCACGATGCAGTGCCACGTCCTTGGCGTGACGCTGCTGCCCGTCATCGGCGCGCTGCTCGTCGCCGACGCCCGTCGCCGAGGGCCGGGGCCCGAGCGTCGCGTCGTCTGGCGGGCGGGTCTGGCCGGGCTGGCGATCATCGCGCTCACGTATGTCCCGCTGATGGTCCATGAGCTGACGACCGACTTCGCCGAGGTGCGTGCGGCGCTCGACTACCTTCAGGCCGGCGGTGACCCGGTCGAGCTGCCGCTCGTGACCCGACTCCTGGTCGTGCTCATCCGAGTCGTGTCATGGCCGTTGACCGGCCTCATCACGAGCTCGCTCGCCGCAGCCGTCGTGGCCCTCGCGGTCGTCATGGGGATCGTGGTCTGGCGCTGGCGGAGCCCTGACGGCGCGGAACGCGCTGCGGTCCGCTGGTTGGGCCTCGGGCTCCTCTGGACGGCGGGATCCCTCACCGTGGCGGCGGCCAGCCTCGCGGTCGTGGTGCCGGGCCTGCCCAACGATCACTACCACGCGTTTGCGGATCCGATGGTCTTCGTCCTGGTCGGCATCGGGGTCGCGGCCCCGTGGCGTGCCTGGCGCGCGTCGACGGAGCACCGGGCGGCGGCGGTCGTGCCGGTCCTCGCGTCGAGTGTCATCGCGCTGTCGTTCGTCGTCTGGAACATCGCCCACCGGCCCCCGCCGATCGCGCCCGATGGTGGCTTCCCGGCAGCCGCCGTGGCCGCGGCCCGCATCCAGGCGGCGACGACCGAGCGGGCGATCGCCATCCGCTCGCTACCGTCGTTCAAGCCGGCCGACACGTACGGCTACCCGTTGGCCCGCGACGGCGTCCGCATCGTCCCGGAGGCGTCGACTCGCACCCTCGTGATCGTCTGCGATGCCCTCTTCGAAACCGCGATCGGTGCGTCATGCGGGGGTCCGGCCGAGGATGCCCTGCTCGCGGCGGAGCCGTTCGTCCCCTCGGGCGTCGGAGGCGTGAGCGCGGTGCCAGAGATGCGCGACCGGTTCGAGGCCGCGCCCGGTCGGTTCGTGACGGTCTACGTCGTCCCCTGAACCAGTGGTCGCGGAATCGCGAACGCCGGCGCCCCAGACGCCGGCGTTCGCTGTCCCCGAGACCCGGACGGTGGAGGGCGGTCCGGGTCGTGCCCTAGGTGAATGCTCAGTAACGGCCCCGCTCGGGCCCCGCGCCGCGCGAGACCGGTCGAACGGATCCGATGCCCACACCGACGGGTGTCGAGCTGCCCCCGGCGCCCATCGGCCGACCAGGCGCCGCCGGGCGACCCAGCGTGCGCTCGTTCGGTCGTTCGGCGCCACCCGAGGCCGCCGCCTCGGTCGGCTGGAACGGACGGCCGTAGCGGCGCATCCGCACGGCCAGGTAGTACTCCATGATCTGGCGGACCTGCGGCTCGGTCAGGAGCTCATCCGCCCGGAGCGAATACTCGACGCGCGCCGTCGGGTTCATCGACCCGGAGGCCACGAGGCCGAGGTATTGGGGGGTGTCGGCATCGTCGCGCAGTTCGCGCAGGCCCCTCGCCAGTTTCGTGGCGGTGCCGAGCGACGGCATGCGGTCGCCGCGGATGAGTCGGGAGATCGTCGAGTGATCGACGCCCGACTGCTGGGCGAGCTGGCGTTGCGACATCTTCTTGGCCTTGAGCTGAGCCCTCAGCCATTCGTTGAAGGCTCGGCCGTTTTGGGTCGTCATGTCTGAGAGGGCGCTCCGTCCGAGTCGGCCCGCGGCCCATGCCGCGATACCCCAACTATCGAGTGAGGCGGAGGGCTCCTGTATCCCCCGTTGGTACCGCTGTCGCGCTCACCACGACCATCTCCGGCCGGGTGAGTGCGGTGCAGTCAGGCCGGGAGAAGGGCGAAGAGGATCGGGGCTCCCCCCCGGACGAAGGTACGTCCTCCATCGTCGAGCGGTTCGCCGCCTGGAGGTGCCGAACGGCACCGTCAGGAACTGGAGAGCGGGGTCGTGGCCGTGGCGGGCTGGCCGATGTGGCCCATGCCACGGGGTTTGGACGAGAGGACGTAGGCGATCGAGCCGAGGACGATGACGGAAAAGACGCTGATGACCCGGTCGAGCAGGGCGATCGCGGTGGCCTCGGGCAGCGGGACCCCATACGCGACGGTCAGGATGCCGACGATGCCGGCCTCGACGATGCCGAGCCCCGCTGGGCTGAGCGGCACCGCCGTCAACAGCGAGCCGATGAGGGCCACAAAGACGACGCCCGACAGGCCCAGGGTCACGTCCGGGAATCCCAGCGCCTGGATGACGAAGTAGAGGCGCAGCGACTCGGTCATCCAGATGGCGCCGGTCAGGATGCGCCAGCGTCGGCAGATGCCGGAGTCGCACCGCGCCGAAGACCCCCTCCTCGAACCGATCGTACAACTCGAGCACGGTATTCGGCAGCGGCAGGGCGATGATGATCCGTCGCCCGAAGTTGCGCATCGTGAGGAGGCCGATCGCGAGGGCCACCACGACGACCAGGCCGATGCCGAAGACGACCTGGATCGCCTGCGGCAGGCCGTCCCGGAAGCTCCAGTAGCCGGCCGCGATGCCGAGCACCGCGATCGCCATCAGGTCCAGACACCGCTCGATGAAGACCGTGCCGAACGTTCGGCTCAACGAGGCGGTGCTGTTGATCTTGAGGAGGTAGGCGCGATAGAGGTCGCCGAGCTTGGCCGGAACGACGCAGTTGACCGTCCACGACAGGAAGATGATCTCGGTCGAGTCCTTCGTGCCGATGCGGAAGCCCGTGCCGCGCAGGAGGATGGCCCAGCGCAGACCGCGCAACGGGAAGCCGCAGTAGAAGACGAGGAACGCGACCAGCACGAGGGCCGGGTTCGCCGCGGCGATCAGCCCCGGGACCTTTGAGAGCGCCTGTCCGTTGATGCCCACGAACGCCGCGA
Organism: uncultured Chloroflexia bacterium; assembly: GCA_963778645.1. GTDB lineage: Bacteria > Chloroflexota > Limnocylindria > Limnocylindrales > CSP1-4 > SPCO01. Next base: position 123,156 of record CAVZVH010000026.1, on the reverse strand, counting down.
TGATGGCCAGCGGGACGAGGATCGAGATGATGGTCCGCGGCTGGCGCAGGCGCCGCCCGAGCGATACCTGCTCCGGTGTCACTTCATCGTCGAGCGGACCGCCCGTGCCCGGTGGCGTGGTGCCGCTCGCGGGCGCGGGTCCCGTCACGCCGCGCGGGTGCGCGAGCTCCAGGCCGGGGCTGATCTCCATGGAATCAGAGGCTACCGGCTCGCCTGGTGCGTTCGCCACCGGCCGATGGTCCTGTCCATCGAGCCCGCTCACGATGGACCCTCGGCCGAATGGCCCGACTCGAGCGGCTCGGGCCTGACGCGGCCCCGGCCGCGGGCGCGCTGGACGACCTTGGCGAGCGGCGTCACGAGCCGCACGGCATAGCTCGCCCGCCCGGGGATGAGCTCGGCCGAGGCGAGCGCCGCAAGCAGCCCGACCGGGGTGGACGGGTCGCCGTCGACGGCCGTGTAGGCGACCGCGACCTCGAGGGTGGTATGCGCGTCCGAGACCGCGACCACCGGCCGCCCATGCTCGGCCGCGAACGCCATGGCCCGCTCGTTGCCGTTGCCGACCAGTCGAGCGTTGTGGCCTTCGACCCAATCGACGAGCGGTGCGATCGCCTCCATCCGCGCGTCACGCATCAGCGATCCCCGCATTCGATCGAACGGGTGCGGGATGCCGACCAGGCCCCCCTGGTCGCGGGCGGCCCGGATGGTCTCGAGCGCCGAGAGCCCGGGCGGGATGGCACGCTCCAGGAAGACGCAGATGAGGTCGCCGTCCGCGGACTTGACCTCTTCCCCGACGATGACCGTCAGCCCGTCGGGAGCCACCGCCCGTGCCTTGAGCGCCCCATCGATCCGATCGTGATCCGTGACCGCCAGGTGCGTCAGCCCCCGCGCTGCCGCCGCCCGCAGCACATCCCCCGGCCGAGACAACGAATTAAAGCTGGCGTCCGTATGACAGTGCAGATCGATGAAGGCCCGCATGACTACGGAACGAGCCCCGGCCGAGCTGGGCTCAGGGAGCGCGCGGGTGGCGCCGGGCGGTTCCAGGCGGACGCCGGACCTGCAGCGAAGCGAGGTCCAAGTCCGCATGGGTTCGCCCGGAGACAGGACCCGCGCGCGCCCTGTTCGCGCCCCATTAGATCTGTTGGACGAGTGACTTTTTGAAGAAGTCGAAGTGCTCGAGCGCCAGCCCCGTCCCGAGCGCGACGCAGTTGAGTGGGTCCTCGGCCACATGGCACGGCACGCCGGTCACCTGGGTCAGAAGGCGGTCGATGTTGCGTAGCAGCGCGCCCCCACCGGACATGACCATGCCCTTGTCGATGATGTCGCTCGAGAGTTCCGGTGGGGTCTGCTCCAGGACGCTACGAACCGCGGCCACCAGCTGCTGGAGCGGCGCCTCGATGGCCTCCATGACCTCGGAACTCGTGATCGGGATCGTCCGCGGCAGGCCGGCGATCAGGTCGCGACCGCGGACCTCCATCGTCATCTCGCGTTCGAGCGGCAACGCCGTCCCGATCTGGATCTTGACTTCCTCCGCCGTGCGCTCGCCGATCATGAGGTTGTACTTCTTGCGGATGTACGTCGCGATCGACTCGTCGAACTTGTTGCCGCCCACGCGCAGGCTGTGCGAGACGACGATGCCGCCAAGGGCGATGACCGCGATCTCGCTGGTCCCACCGCCGATATCGATGATCATGTTCCCCGACGGACCGCTGATCGGCACGTTGGCTCCGATGGCGGCCGCCAGCGGCTCCTCGATGAGGAACGCCTCCCTGGCTCCGGCCTTGAGGGCGGCGTCACGGACCGCCCGCTTCTCGACGCTGGTGACGCCGGCCGGCACGCTGATCATCACCTCCGGCCGGTTGAACCCGATCCGGCCCTTGGTCGCCTTGGCGATGAAGAAGCGCAACATCGCTTCGGTGATGACGTAGTCGGCGATGACCCCGTCCTTCATCGGACGGATGGCCTGGATGTTGCCGGGCGTCCGCCCGATCATCTCGCGGGCCTCCTCGCCGACGGCCACGATCCGGTTGTCATCGGAGACGGCCACCACGCTGGGTTCGGTGATGACGATGCCCTTGCCCTTGACGTAGACGAGGACATTGGCCGTGCCGAGGTCGATGCCGATCTTCATGAGGTGGTGTCTGTCGTCCCTTCCGCGAGGCGCTCGATCCGGGCGCCGAGGTCCACGAACTTCCGCTCGATGTTCTCATAGCCCCGGTGAACGTGGTGTGCACCATGGATCGTGGACGTGCCCTCAGCGGCGAGGGCCGCGAGGATGAGCGACGCCCCGGCGCGCAGGTCGCCGATCTCCACTTCCGCGCCGCGCAGGGCGGCCGGGCCCGTGATCGTCGCATGCTGGGCGTCCTCCGCCTCCGCGACCACGCCCATCCTGCGCGCCTCGGTCAGCCATTCGAGGCGGTCCTCGAAGATCGCCTCGTGGACGCGGGACGTCCCATGGGCCTGGGTCAGCAGCACGCAGATCGGTGGCTGCAGGTCGGTCGCGAGCCCGGGGTATGGAGCCGTCACCACGTCCGTGGCGCGGTAGCCCGCGCCGTGCAGGGCGGTCCCGTCCACCTCGATCGTGTCGGTCCCGCAGGCGATGCCCACGCCGACCCGTGCGATGGCGTCGAGGAACCCCCCGAGGTGGTCGCACGGGGCGCCCTCGAGCGTCACCCGCCCGCCCGTCACGGCCGCCGCCACGACGAACGTCCCGGCCTCGATCCGGTCAGGAACGACCCGGTGCTCGGCTCCGCGCAGGCGCTTACGACCCTCGATCTCGATCGTGTCCGGAGCCGTACGTTCGACCGCCGCCCCCATCGCGACCAGGAACGCGATGAGGTCGTCGACCTCCGGCTCCTGGGCGGCCGGCCGGATGACCGTGTGGCCCTCGGCGAGGGTGGCCGCCAGCATGGCGTTCTCCGTGCCCATGACCGACACGATCGGGAACGTGACGACGGCCCCGCGTAGTCGCCCGGGTGACGTCGCGAAGTAGTACCCGTTCCGATAGTCGATCGAGGCGCCCAGCGCCCGCATCGCCTCGACGTGCAGATCCACCGGCCGGCGGCCGATGCGGTCGCCACCGGGGTTGCTGATGATGACCCGCCCGAAGCGGGTCAGGAGCGGGCCGAGCAGGATGAAGCTGGCGCGCATCTTGGCGGCAGCCTCGAGCGGCACGAAGAGCCACTCGACATCGCCCGATGCGATCTCGTAAGTGTTCGCCTCGGTCCGGTCGACGACCACGCCGAGGTCGCGCAGCGTGTCGGCGAGGACGCGGACGTCCTCGATATCCGGCACGTTCGTCAGGCGGCAGCGCTCGCCGGTCAGGGTGGCGGCCGCCATCAGCTTGAGGGCGGCATTCTTCGACCCGCTGATCGGCACGGTCCCGTTGAGGGGCCGGCCGCCCTCGACGCGGAAGAGTTCTCGGGTCACGGGGTCCGGCCGGTATTCCCAGTGGAACGGTCGAGCGTCAGACATGGTGCGTGTCTGCGAAGTCGGCGGTCCCGTTGTTGGTCGGCACGACCGTCATCCGCGGTGTCGCGGACCCTCCCGGTGGCGGCGCTCGGCAACGCGGATTCGCAGGAGCGCCTGCTGGAGCTGCGCGCGGGCCCGTGCCATGTCCGCCGGCTCGCCGCTCGTCTCCACGAGCGCGCGTTCGGCTTCCTTGCGAGCCTCCTGGGCTTTCTCGAGGTCGATCTCACTGGCCATGTCGGCGGTCTCGGCCATGACGACGACCTTGTCCGGGCGGACCTGGAGGAAGCCACCGGCGATGGCGAACGACTCCTCGACACCGCCCTTCCGGATGCGCAACTCACCGACGCCCAGCATCGAGACGAGCGGGGCGTGGTGCGGCAGGACCCCGAGCTCGCCCTCGCTCCCGGGCAGGACGACCGAGTCGACCGTATCCGAGTACGCGAGCCGCTCCGGCGTGACGATCTCGAGCAGCAGTGGCATGGTCAGTCCGCCAGCTTGGCGGCGTTCTCGCGGACGTCGTCGATCGTGCCGGCCAGGAAGAAGGCCTGCTCGGGCAGGGTGTCCACGTTGCCGTCGAGGATCTCCTTGAACGAGGCGACCGTGTCCTTGATGCTCACGTACTGGCCGGAGCGGCCGGTGAACACCTCGGCGACGAAGAACGGCTGGCTCATGAAGCGCTGGAGCCGGCGGGCGCGTGCCACGGTCGCCTTGTCCTCCTCGGACAGCTCGTCGATGCCCAGGATCGCGATGATGTCCTGGAGGTCGCGGTAGCGCTGCAGGACACGCTTGGTCTCCTGCGCCACGTCGTAGTGCTCCTGGCCGACGACCAGCGGGTCGAGCACGCGCGAGGTGGAGGTCAACGGGTCCACCGCGGGATAGATGCCGAGCTCGGCGATGTTGCGCTCCAGGCGAATGGTCGAGTCGAGGTGGGCGAACGTCGTCGCCGGCGCCGGGTCGGTGTAGTCGTCGGCGGGCACGAAGACGGCCTGCAGCGAGGTGATCGATCCCTTCTTCGTCGAGGTGATCCGCTCCTGCAGCTGGGCCATCTCGGTCGCGAGGTTCGGCTGGTAACCCACAGCGGACGGCATCCGGCCAAGGAGGGCGGAGACCTCGGAACCGGCCTGGGTGAAGCGGAAGATGTTGTCGATGAAGAGCAGGACGTCGCGACCTTCCTCGTCGCGGAAGTACTCGGCCATCGTCAGGCCGGTCAGGGCGACGCGCTGCCGCGCACCGGGCGGCTCGTTCATCTGGCCGAACGCGAACGCCGTCTTGGCCAGGACGCCCGATTCGGTCATCTCGTGGATGAGGTCGTTGCCCTCGCGGCTGCGCTCGCCGACACCGGCGAAGACGCTGTAACCGGCGTGCTCCTGGGCGACGTTGCGGATCAGCTCCTGGATGATGACGGTCTTGCCGACACCGGCGCCCCCGAAGATGCCGATCTTGCCGCCCTTCTTGAAGGGGCAGATGAGGTCGATGACCTTGAGCCCGGTCTCGAACACCTCGACCTCGGTCGACTGCTGGTCGAACGCGGGCGCCGAGCGATGGATCGGCAGCGACACCTTGCTCTTCACCGGCCCTTTGCCATCGATGGGCCGACCGAGCACGTCGAAGACGCGCCCGAGCGTGGCCTCACCTACCGGCACGGTGATCGGAGCACCGGTGTCTCGGACGGACACGCCCCGGGCCAGGCCGTCGGTCGTGGTCATCGCCACGGAGCGGACCCAGTTGTTGCCGAGGTGCTGCTGGACCTCGCACACGAGCGGGTCATCGTCGCCGCGGTCGATCTCGACGGCGTTGAGGATGCTCGGGAGCTGGCCAGCCGGGAAGACGATATCGACGACGGGTCCGGTGATCTGGATGACCCGGCCGGGGCCGATCTCTGTGGCGGTCGCCATGGGTGGGTTGCCTCCTGCGTCCTGTGAGCGTCAGCGGGCGTTGGCGCCGGACGCGATCTCGATCATCTCGCGGGTGATATTGGACTGACGGACCTTGTTGTAGGAGATCGTCAGGTCCTCGATGAGATCCTCGGCGTTCTCCGTCGCATTCTTCATCGCGACCATGCGGCTGGACTCCTCGCTGGCTTTCGCTTCGAGGATCGCCTGGTAGAGGCGAGTCGCGACGTAGCGTGGCAGGAGGCGCTCCAGGACGGTCGACGCACTGGGCTCGAAGATGAACTGGTTGCCCGGGATCCCCTCCGTGTCCTCGGACGGTTCGATCGGCAGGATCGAGTCGTTTTCGGGACGCTGGACCAGCGTCGAGACGAAGCGGCTGAAGACGACGTCGACCCGCGTGTACTTGCGGGCCAGGAAGTCGTCGCTGACGAGGCGGGCCAGGGGCAGGACATCGGCGAAGGTCGGCCGGTCCCCGAAGGTCGGGAAGTGGGCCTCCAGCGGGACGCCGGCCCGACGCATCGCGTCCCGTCCCTTCCGCCCGACCGTGATCAATGCGAGATCGTCCGACTTGTCGAGGATGTCGCGCGCCACGAACCGGACGATGTTCGTGTTGAGCGGGCCGGCCAGTGGGCGGTCCGTGGTGATGAGCACGACCAGGCGCTTGCCGCCCTCCGGCGTGGCCAGGAGCGGGTGATCCTCACCACCGAGGACCGATGCGAGGTCGGCGAGGACTTCGTCGAGCTTCTCGCTGTACGGCCGCGCCGCCAGCGTCGCCTCCTGGGCGCGCTTGAGCTTCGATGCGGCCACGAACTGCATCGCCCGAGTGATCTGCTTGATATTTTTCACTGCGCCGATGCGTCGGCGGATGTCACGCTGACTAGCCATCCCGTGGTCCCTGACGGCCGATTCTCGATCCCATCGGCGATCTAGGCCAGGAAGCTTTCGCGGAACGAGTCCGTCGCTTCTTCGAGCTTGGTGGCCAGCTCGTCGGAGAGGGCATTCGTATCGCCGAGCTCCTTGAGGATCTCCGGGCGCTCCGTCTCGAGGAAGCGGTAGAACTGGATCTCGAACTCCTTGACGCGCGGCGTCGGGACATCGTCGAGCTTGCCGGTCGTGGCCACGTACAGGATCGCGACCTGCTTCTCGACCGGGAGCGGCTGGTACTGCGGCTGCTTGACGATCTCGGACAGCTTCTCGCCGCGCGTCAGCTGGTCGCGAGTCGCCTTGTCGAGATCCGACGCGAACTGGGCGAACGCGGCCAGGGCGCGGTACTGGGCAAGATCGAGCTTGAGCGGCGCGGCGACCTTCTTCATGGCCTTGGTCTGGGCGGCCGAACCGACGCGCGAGACCGAGATGCCGATGTTGAGCGCGGGCCGCTGGCCGGCGTTGAACAGGTCCGTCTCGAGGAAGATCTGGCCATCGGTGATCGAGATGACGTTGGTCGGGATGTAGGCGGAGACGTCGCCGGCCTGGGTTTCGATGATCGGTAGCGCGGTCAGGGATCCGCCGCCGTTCTCCTCGCTCATGCGGGCGGCCCGCTCCAGCAGGCGACTATGCAGGTAGAAGACGTCGCCCGGGTAGGCCTCGCGACCGGGCGGGCGGCGCAGCAGGAGGGCCATCTCGCGGTAGGCCCACGCGTGCTTCGAGAGGTCGTCGTAGACGCACAGGGCGTCCTTCACGGTCTGGCCGTCGATCTCGACCCCGACCTCCATGACCTCCTCGCCCATCGCGACGCCCGAGTACGGGGCGAGGTACTGGAGCGGGGCGGGTTCCTCGGCGCCGGCCACGACGACGATCGTGTGTTCCATCGCGCCGTACTGCTCGAGGATGGCGACGGTGTTGGCGACCGTGGAGAGCTTCTGGCCGATCGCCACGTAGATGCAGACCAGGCCCTTGCCCTTCTGGTTGATGATCGTGTCGATCGCGATGGCGGTCTTGCCGGTCTGGCGATCGCCGATGATGAGCTCGCGTTGGCCACGGCCGATCGGGATCAGGGCGTCGATGGCCTTGACCCCGGTCTGGACCGGCGTGTCGACCGACTGGCGGACGATGACGCCCGGCGCGATCCGCTCGACGGGCCGGGACTTGGCGCCCGAGATCGGACCCTTGTCATCGAGTGGTCGACCGAGCGGGTCGACGACCCGGCCGAGCAGCGCCTGGCCGACCGGGACCTCGACGACGCGCCCGGTCGTCTTGACTGTGTCGCCTTCCTTGATCGCCGACGACTCCCCGAGGATGACCGCGCCGACGGTCTCCTCCTCGAGGTTGAGGGCCATGCCCATCACTCCGCCCGGGAACTCGAGCATCTCGGACGACACGGCGTCGGCCAGGCCGTAGATCTGGGCGATGCCGTCGCCGACCTCCACGACCGTCCCGACGCTGCGGGTCTCGACGCCCGCGTCGAACTGGTCGATCGCGGACTTGATGATGCTGGTGATCTCGTCGGAACGAATAGCCATGGGATGGATCTCCTAGAGGGCGCCTGAGACCAGCTGGTTGCGCAGCCGCTCGAGGCGGCCTCTGACGCTCCCGTCGATCAGGCGATCGCCGACGCGGACCACCAGGCCGCCCAGCAGGCTGGGGTCGACCTGGAGATCGAGCTCGATGCGTGCGCCGGTCATCTGTTCGAGCCGCCCTACCAGGGCCCGGACCTCGTCCTGGCTGAGTGGGGCGGAGGTGGTGGCCGTGGCAGGGACGATGCCCTGGCGGGCGTTGTCGAGTCGGCGGAACTCCGCCGCGACGCGCGGCAGCTCTTCGATCCTCCCGCGCCGGAGCATGAGCTTGACGAGATTGAGGACGGGACCCGAGACGATCGGACCGATCGCCGAATCGATCATCGCGTCGCGCTCCTCGAGCGCGACCGCGGGGTTGGCGAGGATCCGACTGACTGCGGCGTCGTCGACGACGGCGCCGGCCGTGTCGAGCTCGGATCGCCACGCGTCCACGGTCGTATCGCGGATGGCGATCTCGTAGGCCGCCTCGGCATACCGCCGTGCGGCCGTCTCACGGCGGGCCATCAGTTCCTCGACCCGTCGACGGCCGCCTCGCGCAGGAACTCCTCGACAAGGCGGCGCTGGCGGTCATCGGTCATCGACTCGCCGACCACGCGACTCGCGGCGGCGAGGGCCAGGTCGGCCACCTCGGCGCGCAGCTCGGCGATCGCCCGCTGCTTCTCCGCATCGATGTCGCTCGTCGCGCGCACGCGCATCCGCTCGAGCTCCTCGCGGGTCGCGGCGATGTCCGAGTCGCGAGTCTCCTGGGCGACCTTCTGGGCTCGGGCCAGGATGTCATTCGCCTCGCGACGGGCCTCGGTCAGCGCGGCCACGCGCTCCGTCTCCGCGTTCTCGCGGTCACGGCGCGCCTGTTCCGCGTCCTTGAGACCCTGCTCGATCCGCTCCTTGCGATCCGCGAGCATCTTCGAGACCGGCTTGAACGCGAAGGCCCAGATGAGCGCGAAGAACAGGATGAAGTTCAGCGCACTGACGATCACCCAGAACAGGTTGATCTGGAACAGCGCAGCCTCGCCTTCCTCGGTGGCCAGGCGGACGATATCGCGCCCGGCCTCGGACACGACGGCCAGGAAGTCCACGTTGCCTTCTCCGTACCGAGGCGGCTACGCGGGCTGGATGAAGATCGCGAGCAGGCCGACGACGATCGCGAGGACGCCAAGGCCCTCGGCGAAGGCCGCCAGGATGATCGCGATGCCGCGGATCTGGCCGGCGGCGTCGGGGTTGCGGCCGATGGCCGTGGCGGCCAGCCCGCCGAGGATGCCGATGCCGATGCCGGGGCCGATGACCCCGAGGGCGGCGAGGCCGGCGCCTGTGTAATCCATGTCGTGTCTTCCTCCTACTCCCCGCGCCAGCGGCGCGGGATCATCGAGACCTCGGTGGGCTGCGCCGAGAGCGGCGCGTCAGTGGGCGGGCTGGAGCACGGGTGGTTCCGCCCCGTGCGCGGCGTCCATCGCCTCCTCGGCCACGTGTTCCTCCTCGTGGTCATGGCTCTCGATGGCCAGGACGATGAACATGAGCGTCAGGATGCTGAAGATGAGGGCCTGGATCGCGTTGAGCATCACCTCGAGTCCGAGCAGGCCGACCGGGATGAACGCGATGGTCAGCGCGGTGATGACCCCGAGCGCGACCTCGCCGCCGTAAATGTTGCCGAAGAGACGCATCGAGAGCGTGACGGGCTTGACGAATTCGAGCATCAACTCGACGAGACCGACGAACAGCGCGATCCCACCGGCCGCGACGCCGTTCTTGAACTCGGAGAGCGGGAAGAACTTGCCAAGGTAACCGCGGACGCCGAGACGCCGGAACCCCTGGAACTCGAAGTACGTGAAGCTGACGAGGGCCAGTCCCAGCGTGATGTTGACGTCGCTGGTCGGAGCGCGGAGCTCATGGATCCGTCCGACGGGCGGAACGAGGCCGCTCCAGTTCGAGAAGAGGATGAGCAGGAAGAACGCCGCGAAGAGCGGGATATACGGTCGTGCGGCCGGACCGGCGATCCCGATGCCGAAGTCGCTCAGGAACTCGTAGAACCACTCGAACACGTTTTGGCCACGACCCGGGATGAGCTTGGAGCCACGGACCATGAGGAACGCCCCGATGAGCACGAGCGCCATGACGATCCACATCGTGAGGATCGTCGAGCTGATGCTCGGGTACCAGGTGATCAGCTCGGAAGCGGCGGGCGCCGTCGAGCCCGACGGGGCCCAGACCACATGCGGTGCGGGGAACTCGAGCGTGCCCTCGATGTAGCAGACCGGGAACGCGCACGCGTCTCCTGGAGCGCCTTCGCGCGGGAACGGCGGCACGAGGATGAACGCGACGATGTTAAAGACGATGACCGCGCCGATGAGCGTGAACCAGCGCGGCGACAACCCGCGGCCGCGCTTCGGCTGCGGTTCGGGGGCCTGGGGGACCTCGTCGGTCACGACCTGCTCGCTCGACACGCTTGCTCCACACACAGGAGCGCGGCTCGACGCCGCGCTCGCATCCTGCCTGACCGGTCGTGAAAGAGACCGGCTATTCGATCGTCTTCAGGAACCGGCTGACCAGTCTGTAGATCATCAGGGTCCCAGCCCCGGCGCCGGCGAAGAAGCCGACCAACGTGAAGACCGGGAGGGTCCCAAGTCGCCCGTCGGCCCAATTGCCGACCAGCACGCCGAGCAGCGTCGTCACCAGGAGTGAGATGCCGATCTCCGAGAAGAGGGCGACGTAGCCCCAACCCCGGCCGGGCTCGATCATGGGCGACCTGTCAAGGCGGCGGAAGTATAGCAGCTGCGAGCTCCCGGTCGCCGCGACCGGCTCGCAACCTTCGGGCGGAATCGCACGCTCAGCGGAGGATGACCAGGCCGTCGATGTCGACCCGGCCGTCGCCGACCGGTTGGATCTCGAGCGTGTGCGGTCCGAGCGTGGCGAAGTGTCGCGCGAACACGAGCTTTCGATAGGCGGTCCTGGCCCGGTCGAGGTCGATGGTGGCGACCAGGATGCCATCGAGGTACAGGCGCGCCTTGCCGCTCCGAGTCGTCGTCGTCGCGATCCAGCCAACGTCGTATGCCGTGAAGGTGAACCGGGCTCGCTTGGCGCTCGAGGTCGCGTGCCGGGTGGCACCGCCCAGCGCCTTGGCCGCTTTGGTCTTCGCCCAGGACCCGGTGTAGACGATCTTCGTACTCGCCTCGGAATAGCGGACGGGCTTGAGCAGCGGCCCGTTGACGTAAGCGCTGACGTTTCCCTCGCCATCGGTCGCGCGAACCCGGAACCGGTACGTGTGACCGGTCGCGAGCGAGCGAACGATCGTCCTCGAGGTCGCCCTTGGCAGGGCGATGGACTTCCATCGGCCGCCGTCGACGCTGACCTGGAGCTTGTAGCGCGTGATCCCGGAGCCTGGGTCCGTGGCACCCCAGGTCAGGCGGGTCTTGGTCGTCGAGCTGCCAACGGTATGGCCCGGGAAGCGCTGGGCCGGCGCGACCACGACCGGCCGTGTCGTGTCGCGCACGACCGTCACGCGGACAGTCGCCAAATCCGACGCGAGACCGTCGCTGATCGTGTAGGTGAACGTGTCGGTCCCGTGGTAGCCGGTGACCGGGTCGTAGGTCAGGCCGGTCCCGCCGCCGGTGATGGCCACGGTGCCGTGGGCACCATGGGTCCTGGCGGTGATGGTCAGCGTGTTGCCGTCGGCATCCTGGTCGTTGGCCAGCACGGTCAGCGGCGTCGCCCCGGATCCCTGCGCGACACTCCTCGCGTCGTTGACGGCGTTGGGGGCGTGATTGCCGGCGGTGATCGTCACACTCACGGTCCCGATCGCCGTCCCGCCATGGCCGTCGCTGGCCGTGTACGTGAAGCTGTCGAGCCCGAAGAGACCGGGGAACGGCTGATACGTGATCGAGGTCCCACCGCTGCCGATCACGACCATGCCCTTCATGGGGTCGGTCTTGCCTGAGATCGTGAGCGGGTCGTTGTCGACATCGGTGTCGTTGGCCAGGACGGGGACGGGCACGGGTGAGGCGCTCGCCGGGATGCTCAGCGAATCGGGCAGGGCCACCGGGGCATCGTTCACCGGCGTGATCGTCACGCTGACCGTGGCGACCGACCCGCCGTTGAGGGTGTAAGAGAAGGTATCGGCGCCGGTCGCGTCGGGAGCAGGCGTGTACCGGACGGCCCCGTTCCCGGGCGCGACGCTCGTCGAACCCTTCGTGGCCGGCCCGACCGACGCGACGCTCTTCGGCCCGGCATCGATGTCGATGTCGTTGACGAGGACCTGGAGGGTCTGGACCGGCGCATCCTCGGCCACAGTGACGCTGTCGGCGACCGCAACTGGTGGGTCGTCGACGGCCGTGACCGACACCGCGACGTTGCCCTGATCCGTGCCTCCGTGACCGTCCGAGACGATGTACGTGAAGGTATCGGGCCCGAAGTAGTCGAGATCGGGCTGGTACGTCAAGGATTGGTCGTCCGCTGCGACGTCGACCGTGCCATGCGCCGGGTCCGACGTCGTCGCGATGACGAGGACATCGAGGTCGACATCGGTGTCGCCGACAAGGACGGTCACGGCCGTCGGCAGGGCGTCCTCGACAACGGAGATCGATTCGTTGTCGGCGACCGGGAAGTCGTTCACGGACGTGACGGTCACTGACACGGCGCCGGGATCGGTGCCGCCACGACCGTCGGACAACGTGTAGGTGAAGGCATCGGGCCCGTGATAGTTCGGATCCGGTTCATACGTGAGGGAGAGATCGTTCCCTGCCACGACGACGGTCCCATGCGCCGGATCGGAGGCGTTCTGGATCGTCAGGCTGTCGCCATCGATGTCGATGTCCCCGGTAAGAACGGGCACGACGGTCGGCGCGGCATCCTCCGCAATGGTGATCGAGTCGGGGTCGGCGGTCGGGGAGTCGTTGGACGGGGTGATCGAGATCGTCACGGTCGCCGTCGAACCGCCGGTGATCGTGTAGTCAAAGCTGTCGCTGCCGGTCGCATTCGCGTTCGGGGTGTAGCGGACCGTCGCGCCACCCGACGAGACGCTGGCCGTGCCCTTCGGGGGATCGGTGACCCCGGTCACGAGCATCGCGCCACCATCGACATCGTTGTCGTTATCGCGGACATCAAGCGTCTGGACGCCCGCGTCTTCTGCGACGGTGAACCCGTCGTCGATCGCGACCGGCAGGTCGTCGACCGGCGCGATGGTGATCGATACGGTGGCCTCCGACCCGCCGTTGAGCGTGTAGGTGAACGAGTCCGATCCGGTCGCGTTCGGGTCCGGGTCGTAGCTCACGCCCGTGCCGCCGCCCGTGATCGTGACGTCGCCCTTGGTGCCGTTCGTCCGGCCGGTGACCTGCTTGAGGCCGCCATCGATGTCGGTGTCGTTGTCCAGCACGTCAATGGAGGTCGTGACATCTTCGGTCACGCCCTGGGAATCGTCGATCGCGGTGGGCGAGTCATCGACCGCAGTGATCGTGACACTCACCGTGGCGGTGTCCTCGTCGGTCCCGTCCGAGATCGTGTACGTGAAACTGTCGGCGCCGGTCGCGTTGGGGTTGGGGTCGTACCGCACGTCGGCGCCAGCGTGAGTAACGGTGACCGAGCCTTTTGCGCCGTCTGTGACGGCGACGATGTCCAGCGAGTCGTCCGGATCTATGTCGTTGGCCAGGACATCGAGCGTGGTGGTCGTGTCCTCCGTCACGGACTCCGTGTCGTTTACGGCGTTGGGCGGGTCGTTGACGGACGAGACGGTCACGGCGACGTCGGCGGTATCGGTCTCGGAGCCGTCGGTGACGGTGTAGGAGAACGAGTCAGGGCCGTGGTAGTCGACGTCGGGCTCGTAGGTGAGCGACGAACCGCCGCCAACCACCTCGACCGTGCCGTGCGGGGGATCCGTAGCGCCGGCGATCGTCAGCGGATCCATGTCGGCGTCGGCGTCGTTGGAGAGGACGTCGAACGTGGTCGGCGATGCGTCTTCAGCGACGGTCCCCGTGTCGTCCTGCGCTTCCGGGGGTGCCGCGAGCGCGCCACCCGGCATCGCGAGGGCGAGCAGGGCCGCGAGAGCGATGGCACGCGAGAAGCGGTGCGTGGTCATCACAGGATCGTTCGCCATGCCTCCCCGAGTATGGCCCCTGGAGCGTCTGTGTTCCGTTTGGCCGGCGGGGCGAGAGCCGCTGCCCCGAGGTCCGTCAGATCAAGGGATGGTGTATTGCTGGGTGTCCGAGTTCGAGCCGGACGCATTCGTCACCGTGAGCGTGACGTCGTACAGGCCCGGCAGGAGATAGGTGTGCGAGGCCTGAGGCCCCGTTTCGATGTCTCCCTCGCTGAAGTCCCACACGTAGGAGACCGCATTGTCCGAGGCCGAGCCATCGCAGTTCAACGTCGTCACCAGCGTGACCGTGCACGTGAAGAACGCGACCGGCGGAGGGACCGGCGTCGGCGTCGGCGGCCTGACCGTCGGCGTGGGTGTGGGCTTCGGAGTCGGGGTCGGCGGCGGGGTCGGCGTCGGTCGCGGCGTCACGGCGGGCGGTCGAGGTGTGACGGCGGGCGGTTGCGGCGTGACCGATGCCGTCTTGACGGATCCCGACGAGGCCGCCGACGGGGACGGCGTCGTACTCGGCTCCGGCGACGGGGTGGTTGGGGGTGGCTGCGACGCCGTCGGCTGCGCGGTGATCGCGGGTTCCGTCGGTTTGGGCGTATCGAGGGCAACGCCGCCCGCAGGGGAGACCTGCGGCCGGCCCGTCTCGCCCAGGATCCCGCTCTGTTGGGTCAGGTCCGGCAAGACGACCGCGAACGCGAAGACCGCGGCCACCGCCCCTGCGACGGCGATCGCGCCGATGGCCGCGCGCCGCCGGGCGCGACTCCTGCGCTCGGGCCAGGCTTCCGTCTCGACCGTCGGCAGGATCGGGACGACGACCTCATGCCCATCCGCCACCTCGAGCACCGTCGGCCGCTCCGGGCGATGCGCTCCGGGAGTCCCGATCCGGTAGGCGAGTTCATCCTCGGCGGCGTCCGGGTCAGCGGCCGCACGATGCCTCGTGCGACCGGGACATGCGCGGTCATCATCGCGGCGGTCGCCCCGGCGGCCGCCAGGTCGGCTTCCGAAACGACCGGCGACGTTCCTGGCAGGAACAAGGGGACCGGCTCGGGCGAACCCTCGTCGGATGCGGCCGCAACGTCGTCCGGCTCGGCCGCGTCGTCGGCCGGCTCGGCGCCGACGTCGTGCGACTCGGCCGCGACCGCCCGTCCTCCGGCTCGGCCGCGTCGGCGCTCTGTCGCGAGCTCGGCCGTGGCGTCGAGAGGCTCGGCGCCGACGTCGTCCGGCTCGGCCGCGACCACCACGTCTTCCGGGATCAGGTGGACAGGCTCCGCCGCGGCCGGGACAGGCTCAGCCATGACCGGGTCAGGCTCAGCAACGACCGGGATGCCGAGCGCGGCGAACGCCGGCCGCGACCCCATCGCCGGCGCGCCGTGGGTCGGTTTCGGGGCGTCGGCCGCCCTGGGAGCCGGTACCGCGCGCGCGAGGCGCCGCGAATCGACGCGGCTCGATCGGGACTGCGCCCAGGGTGTCCTCGAGCGGCGCCGCTCCAGAACAGCCCGAAGAAGGCCCACGATCACGGCGGCAACGGCGACCGCGATCGTCGCGACGAGGAGCAGGATGTCCAGACTCAAACGATCCTCAGGGTCGAATCCCAGCCTCCCTGCCGGGAAATGAGTACTGGGCGATGCTAGCACCGCCCTTGACATGCGCCCACCGCCACACTTCGCACTGCACTGCACACGACCGACAAGGACTGTTGGCAGGCGGCACCAGTACGAAGGTCCTGCTCAGCCTGGGCTGCGATCCTCGGGTACCGGGGCGCCATCGGAGCGGCTCGGCTGTTCGACCTCGTAGGCGTCCGCCTCGAGCTCATCCGGCCGGCGAAAGGCGCCGCGCGTCGAGACGAAGAGCACGAGGCCGAACGCCAGGAAGACGCCGATGAACGCATACAGCTGGGTGACGCCGGACAGCGCCAGCGCGAGGAGTGCGAGCACCAGGCACAGCCCGTAGATGGCGAACACGGTCTGACGATGGGACAGGCCAAGGTCCAGCATCCGATGGTGGATGTGCCCGCGGTCCGGACTGAACGGTGAGCGTCCCTGCGACAGCCGGCGAACGATGATCCAGAACGTATCGATGATCGGCACGCCGAGCACGAGCAGAGCGACCGCGACCTTCGCGGTACCGAGGATCGCCAGGAGCGCCAGCGTGTACCCCACGAACTGGACGCCGCTCGTGCCCGGGAAGATCGAGGCCGGGTACAGGTTCCAACGCAGGAACCCGAGGAGCGACCCCGCCAGGATGAAGCACAGGACCGCGATGAGCGGCTGGCTGACGCCGCTCGTGAGGCTGATGATTCCCAGGGTCACAGCGGCGATGAAGGCGATGCCCGACGACAGGCCGTCGAGCCCGTCGATGAAGTTGATGCTGTTGATCATCCCCACGATCCAGAAGACCGTGAAGCCGACCGCGAACACGCCTTCGAACCGGATGACTCCGCCGCCGATCGGGTTCGCGATGAACCCGATGTTGATCCCGAGCGCGACGGCAAAGAGCCCCAGACCGATCTGCCCGGCCAGCTGCCAGCGGGCGCGGAGGTCCAACAGGTCGTCGAGGGCGCCGATGGCGGCGGCCAGCGCGCCACCCATCAGGAGTGCCGCGACATGGCTCGGCCGGAGCGGGACGAACAGGCCCAGCAACTCGGCATTGAACTGGAAGAAGACCACGACGACCACGATGAACGCCGTGGCGACCGCGATGCCGCCGCCCCTCGGGATGGGTGACGTGTTGACCCGACGGGCCTCCGGTCGATCGACCACCTTGTAACGAACGACGACGCGCCTGACCAGCGGGGTCAGGACGAGCGACAGCAGCGCCGCCGCGACGAATGCCAGGATGATCGGGCCGAGCGCGTCACCGAGCGTCGCGATGAACGTCATCGCGACGAGCGCCTCGACGCTCGGGCGGCCGATCCGGTGGGCTGGGGGGTTGGGCGGTTCGACCTCACGCCGTCGGCAGGCCCGGCACCGGGAAACGGTCGACGATCTCGCGGACCTCGCCGGCCAGGCGGGTCTGGGCACCGCTGTCGTCGCGCTGCCGGACGGCGTCGATGATGATCCGGCCGACGGTGCGCATCTCGTCCGGGCCGAAGCCCCGTGACGTGGTGGCCGGCGTCCCGATGCGAATGCCCGAGGCCGTGTTCGGCGGAAGCTCATCGAACGGGATCGCATTCTTGTTGACGGTGATGCCGATCTCGTCGAGCAGATGCTCCGCTTCCTTGCCGGTCACACCCAGCGGCGTCACGTCGACGAGCAGCAGGTGGTTGTCGGTCCCGCCCGACACGACCCGCGCACCCAGGCCGGCGAGCGTCTCGGCCATGACCTGGGCGTTCTCCACCGTGCGGCGCTGATCGTCCCGGAACGTCTGCCCGGCAGCCAGCTTGAAGGCGACCGCCTTGCCGGCGATGACGTGCATCAACGGTCCGCCCTGGATGCCCGGGAAGACGTTGCGATCCACCGATGCCGCGAGGCTGCCCTTGACGGCCGGGAAGTCGGCCGCGTCGAGCGACGCCGGCAGCTCGACCCGGCTGAAGATCATGCCGCCCCGTGGACCGCGCAGTGTCTTGTGGGTCGTGGTGGTGACGAGGTCGGCCTGTGGGAACGGGCTTGGATGCACGCCCGCCGCGACGAGGCCGGCGATGTGGGCCATGTCGATGAAGAGGACCGCGCCGACGCTCCGCGCGATGGCGCCCATCCGATCGAAATCCCAGACCCGCGGGTAGGCGCTGGCGCCACCGACGATGAGCTTCGGTCGGACCTCCCTCGCCTGGGCCTCCATGGCGTCGTAGTCGATGCGCTCCGTATCCCGGCGGACGCCATACGGGTGGACCTCGTACAGCCGACCGGAGAAGTTGAGCGCCATGCCATGGGTGAGGTGGCCGCCGTGAGCAAGGTTCATGCCCATGATCCGGTCGCCCGGCTGGAGGACGCTGAAGTAGGCCGCCATGTTGGCCTGGGCCCCGGAGTGCGGCTGGACGTTGACGTGCTCGGCGCCGGGGTAGAGCGCGAGAGCCCGTTCCTGGGCGAGCGTCTCCGCGATGTCGACGTACTCGCAGCCGCCGTAGTAGCGCTTGCCGGGCAGGCCTTCGGCGTACTTGTTCGTCAGCCAGCTGCCCTGCGCCTCCATGACGGCGGCCGAGACGTAGTTCTCGCTCGCGATCAGCTCGATCTTGTCGTGCTGGCGACGGCGCTCGCCCTGCATCGCCTCCCACAGGATCGGGTCGACGTCTGCGATGGACTCCAGCCCGACGTCCCTGACTGGGGAGATGGTCATGGCTCGCCGACTCCTTCCTGCCGGTCGCGTGGTTCGACCGACGCGCCGCTGGCTATCTTCCCACGAACCGGTCCAGCCTCGACCGGCGGGTGCGGGTCGGGCGCCGGCGTCGATTTCAGCCCGATGCGAGGTCGTTCGCGATGCCGGCCGCCTCGAGCACCTCGATCAAGCGCGCCAGCGGGATCGCGCCCTCGCGGATCACGTGGGGCCGGTCGCCGCTGCAGTCGACCACGGTCGAGGCGGGGCCCCCCTGGGCGGGGCCGCCGTCGAGGACGAGCTCGATCGCGTCGCCGATGAGCCGGTCGATCTCGGCGGCGTCGCGGCCTTCCTGACGACCGGAAAGGTTGGCCGACGTGACCGGGAGCGGGCCGAGGACGCGAGCGAGGGCGCGTGGGGCGTCGTGGTCCGGCACGCGGAGGCCGATCGTGGGCGCCCCGCCCGTGAGGGCGTCGGGCAACCTGACGTCGGCTCGCTGTGGCACGACGACCGTCAAGCCACCCGGCCAACAGGCGGCTCCCAGGGCCGCCGCCGCCGGGACCATGACCCCGAGCCGGCCGGCCTGCGTGTCGTCCTCGAGCAGCAGCACGATCCCCTTGTCGGGCGGCCGCCGTTTCACGTGGAACAGGCGCTCGATGCCGCCGGGCGTGTCCAGTGCGACCGCGATGCCGTAAACCGTGTCGGTCGGGATCGCGACGATCCCGCCGCCCCGTAACACCTTGATGGCGGTGGACCGTCCGGTGGGACCGTCCCCGACGATGCGCGCCATCACGATGCCTCGTCGGCGGCGCGGGCCCTGGCCGCCTCGGCTGTCAGTCGACGCGACGCCTCCCGGGCACCCCTGGGATCGGCGAGGGCCAGCGATTCGATGAGAGTGGCCGCCCCCTCCTCGCCGACCGGTGGCGCGAGGTATCGGGCGACGGCCCGGACCGCGGCGGGAGCGGTGGGCATCGCCGCACCGTGCCCGACCTCGGCGAGCATCTCGAGATCGTTCCACTGGTCGCCGATCGCGAGCGTCGCACCGAGCGGGATCCTCAAACGCCGCGCCAGCCACCGGATGGCCCGACCCTTGGAGACCCCCGGCGCGACGAACTCGAGGAACCGCGGGTGGCTGATCGTGACGTCCGCGAGTCCTGCGAAGTGCTCGGCGGCCAGCGGCGCCATCTCGGTCGGGAGCGGTGGTTCCCCGACGGCGAGGACCTTGGTGACGGGATGGGTGATGGAGCCGGCAAGGTCCGGGACGAGCTCCGCGCGTGCGCCCATGAACGCCGAATAGTCGTCGGCCCGCGGGTCGTCGGCGCGGAGGATGAACCGCTCGAGGTGATTCAGGTGTGGGTCGAGGCCGTGAGCCATCGTCCACGCCACGATCTCCCGGGCGGCGGAGGCCGACAGCGGCGTATGGACGAGCAGCTTGCCGAGCCGCGGCGAACCGTCTGGGGGCATCGCCCGCACGAGGCCGCCCTGGTAGCCGACGATCGGATCGGTCAGACCGAGCTCGCGGGCGAAGCGCATCGCGCTCGAGACCATGCGTCCCGTGACCAGGGAGACCGCGATGCCACGGGCGGCGGCGGCCCGCACGGTCTCGCGCGTGTGCGGCCCGATGACGAGGTCCTCCCCGACCAGGGTCCCGTCGATGTCGAGGGCGATGAGACGGACCGGGAATGCCGGCTCGACCGGTTCGATCGTCGGCCGGGTCACGCCGGTCGCTCCACTCGGGCCACCCGCGGCAGGCCGGCCAGGTCCGGCAGCACCGAGACACGCCAGCCGGGCAGAAGCGCATTCACCCGACCGACGATCGCCTCGCCCTGGTCCGCCCCGATCTCCAGCAGGGCGACCCCATCGGGCGCGAGCGCCTCCGGCAGTCGTTCGAGCAGCCGCCCGATCTCCGCCAGGCCGTCGGGGCCACCATCGAGCGCGACGGGCGGCTCGAACGACGCGGCGATGGGCAGCCCGGGCAGCGCGTCGCTGCGCACATACGGCAGATTCGCGATGACGATGTCGTACGGGTCGACGATGACCGGCGGCAGGAGGTCCGCCTCGAGGAACGCGAGGTTGTCGGCGACCGCGTGCCCGACCGCGTTCTCACGCGCCAGGTCCAGCGCGACCGGCGAGCTGTCCGTGGCGACGGTGGTGACCTCCGCTGCCGCCCCCTTGCGCCGGATCGTCACGAGGAGGGCGATCGCGATCGCGCCGCTGCCGGTGCCGACGTCGACGACACGGACCGGCGGCGAGCCGACCGGACGAGCCGCCGCGGCCAGGCGATGCATCACCTCGGCCTCGGCCAGTTCGACCAGTCGTTCCGTCTCCGGCCGTGGGATGAGCGCCCTCGGGTCGACGGTGAAGGCCAGCCCGTAGAACTCCTTGAGTCCGCGGATGTACGCCACGGGCTCGCCCGCGGCTCGTCGGGCCAGGTTGGTCCGGTAGGCGGTCTCGGCGTCGGCCCCGACCGGTGCGTCCGGGTGCGCGAGGATCGCGGTGCGGTCCACGCCGATCGCATGCCCGAGCAGCAGCTCGGCATCCAGTCGCGGCGACCCGGAGCCGCTGGCCGTGAGCTGCTCGATCCCTTCGCGCAGCAGCACCCCGACCAGCGTCACGGGCGGGACGTCGCCATCAGAGCCGGATCGTGACGGCCAGGTCGCCGACCTTGCGCAGCACCTCCGCACTGGTCGTGCCACGCCAGCGATGGAACAGCAGGTCCACCGAGGCCTCGCCGATCCGCAGATTCGTCAGCGTCACCTTGCCCATCCAGTCGGGCAGGTGCGGGTGCCGAAGCTCGAGCTCGCCGCGGTCCGCGTGGGCCTGGAGCCCGAGCATCGTGGTCAGGAACAGGAACGACGACCCTGCCGCCCAGGCTTGCGGCGAACACGCGACGGGATACGGCACGGGGATGTGCGAATCGTCGCGATCGAAGCCACAGAACAGCTCTGGCAGCCGATATTCGGGGAAGCGCTGGGCCGCCTCCAGGATCGGTCCGACGAGCCGGTTGGCGGCATCGTCGAAGCCATAGCGCTTCATGCCTGCCGCGATGAGCGAGGTGTCATGCGGCCAGACGGTGCCGGTGTGGTAGCCGATCGGGTTGTAGCCGGGCTGCCCTGAGGCATACGTGCGGATCCCCCAGCCCGAGAACATCGCCGGCTTGAGCAGGCCATCGATGACGGCAGGTGCGCGATTCGTGGCGACGATCCCGGTCCAAAGGCACTGCCCCGCGTTCGACGCGATGGCATCGGCTTGCCGCTTGTCCCGATCGAGGGCGATGGCGTAGGTCTGCAGGTCCTCCACCCAGAACGTCTCGTCGAACCGCGTTCGCAGGGCGTCCGCCTCGATGTCCAGTCGGATCGCCAGTTCGTCCTCGCCGCGTGCGCGCGCCAGCCCGGCCAGGCGCCGCTTCGCGTCGTAGACGTAGCCCTGGACCTCGGCCAGCGCGATGGGCGGCGGCGCCTCCGTCCCCGTGCGATCCCGGATCGCGTCGCTCGAGTCCTTCCAGCCCTGGTTCAGCAGACCGCGCTCCGAACGGCGTTCGTACTCGACGAACCCGTCGCCGTCCCGATCGCCATACCGATCGATCCAATCGAGCGCTGCCATCGCATTCGGCCAGAGTCGATCGAGCAGCGCGCGATCGCCGGTCCAGTCGTAGGCGATGCCGAGCAGGATGATCCACAGCGGCGTCGAATCGACCGAGCCGTAGTACGGCGTGTGCGGCAGTTCGCCGCTCCTCGCCATCTCGCCGCCACGCAACTCGTGGAGGATCTTGCCGGGTTCCGCGTCACGCCAGTCATCGATCTCCGACGCCTGGTACGCGGCGAGAACGGTCAATGTCTCCACGGCCAGCTGCGGCCGGAACGCGATGGACTGGATGGCGGTGATGATGGCGTCGCGGCCGAACAGCGTCGCGAACCACGGGACGCCGGCCGCGACGTAGCGCTGGTCGGGGCCGGGCCCTTCGTTGACGAGGAGCCGCAGGTCCGCCACCGACCGCTTGATCACGAGGTTGAACAGGTCGTGGTCGCTGTCGACGGCGGTGGTGCCGCGCTCCCAGGCGTGATAGGCGGCGGCCCCTTCGTCACCGGTCACGTGCGGCGGGTCCGGGAAGAGCGCGGCCAGGTCGGCGGCGCCGTTGGCGATGGTGGCCTTGCGTGCGGCCTCGGGCATCGGCCCCTGGCTCGACCAGACCGTCCATCGGATCGTCGCGGCCGCGCCGGGCTCGAGATCGAGCTCCCAGCAGAGCCGAACCGCGGCGCCGATGTCGATCGGATCGGTCGTCGCATCGACCGGGGTGACCTCGGTCGCCGGTTGGGAGAACGCAACGTGGGTCGACCGCCGGATCCCGTCAAGGCCGTCGTAGCGGAAGGTCACCCGGTCTGCCGTGACCGCGACGGGCAGCAGGACGCCGCGCGCCTTGCGCGGATAGCCGCGCACCTCGAAGATGTCGGCGCCGTCGAAGCCGAGTTCGAGCTCGAGGGAGATCCGCTCCGGACGCGAGGCATGGCTCACGATCCGCACGCGCTCCTCCAGCGCCTCGCCCGCGATCAGCCGATCGCGCGAGATGCCGATCGTCCGACCGACGAGGTCGTCGAGCGGATTGACCTTCGCGGCGGGGTTGCGGTCGGCGCTCGGGTTCGTCAGCTGGATGCGGCCGCGGTAGTTGCTGCCCATCGAACCCTGCAGCAGCACGGGTCGCTCGCCACCGATGCGCAGGACCGAACAAGACAGGATCCGAGTGTCGCCGTGGTAGACGCCGAGACCGCGCGAATCCGGGTGGATGTCGCCGAACGGGTCGGTCAGCTGGTAGAGGTTGCCGTGCTTGAGGACCTGGACCGAGCCAAGGTCGGTCGCGCGAGCGACCGGGATCACCCTCGGCTCGAGGTACCGGACGGCCGATGCCTCAGGCGGCGTCATCGGTCCGCGTCAGACCCGACAGGCGGTCGGCCTGGTCGGCCATGACCAGGGCATCGATCAGCGGATCGAGATCGCCCTGGAGAACACCGGGAACGTCGTGCACGGTCATCTTGATCCGGTGATCGGTGACCCGGTTGTCGGGGACGTTGTAGGTCCGGACCTTCTCGGAGCGGTCGCCCGAGCCGACCATCGAGCGACGGGCCGCGGAATCGGCGGCGCGCTGTCGCTGCAGCTCCAGGTCGTAGAGCCTCGAACGCAGGACCGCAAGGGCCTTCGCCTTGTTCTTGTGCTGGCTCTTCTCGTCCTGGATCTCGACCACCAGCCCGGTCGGCAGGTGCGTGATGCGGACGGCCGAGTCCGTCGTGTTCACGGACTGACCGCCGGGCCCCGATGAGCGCTTGACATCGATCCGCAGGTCCCTGACCTCGTCGATCTCGATCTCGACCTCGTCGGCCTCGGGCATGACGATGACCGTCGCGGTCGACGTGTGGATCCGCCCGGACGACTCGGTCGACGGGACCCGCTGGATCCGGTGGACGCCACCTTCGAATTTCAGGCGGCTGTACGCGCCATCGCCGGCGATCTCGACGATCGCCTCCTTGATCCCACCGATGCCGGTCTCGTTCTGGCTCATGAGGTCGTACGAGAACTTGTGCGCGTCCGCGTACCGGAGGTACATCCGCAGCAGCTCGTTGGCGAACAGTGCCGCCTCCTCGCCGCCCGCCCCGGCGCGGATCTCCAGGATGACGTCGCGGTCGTCGTTGGGATCGCGCGGCAGCAGGAGGACCTTGAGCTCGGCGAGCAGGCGCTCCTCGTCGGCCTCCAGGGGCTCGATCTCGTCCCGGGCCATCGTCCGCAGCTCGTCGTCGCCGTCGCCCTCGTCGCGCAGCTCTCGCAGGTTGGCGAGCTCGCCTCGGACGGCCTCGAGCCGTCGGAACGCCTCGACGACGGGTTCCAGGCGGGCCAATTCCTGGCCGAGCCGCCGGATCTCCGAGGGATCGGCGGACACCTCGGGGCGGGCCAGCTCGGCCTGGACGTCGTCGTACTGGCGTGCGACCTCGGAGAGCTTGTCGTCGAGCTCGCTCATGACCCCGATGGCGGATCGGTCGGCGCCGGAGTCGCCGACGGTGGACCCCCGGCTCCGGTCGCGGCGGTCGAGACCGGGCCGGTGGCCGGCGCTGGCGTCAAGCCCAGCTGCATCGGGTCACGCTCGAAGGGGGTCGATCCCTCTGGCACGATCTCGCCGTCAGCCGCGAGCGCCTCCTCCATCGAGACGATGGCGACCTCGATCATGTCGTCGGTCGGCTGCTTCGTCGTGATCATCTGGACGAGCAGGCCCGGGTACAGCAGGACCTTGACCAGCGGGTTCGCGCGGTGACGCGCCCCGAACTTCAGGATCTCGTACCCGACCGCCGCGATGACCGGGATCAGCAGGATCCGGCTCGAGGATCATGACCAGCGGCTCCTGTCGGCCGACGAGCGAGAACGCGAGGATCGACAACAGGATGACGACGACGAGGAACTCCGTCCCGCACCGCTGGTGCGCCGTCGGGTACTTGCGGACCGCGTCGACGGTCGAGCGGATCGTTGGCCTCGAGCGCGTGGATCGTCATGTGCTCGGCGCCGTGGTACTGGAAGACGCGCCGGATGTCGGGGGCTCTCCCGATGAGCACGAGGTAGCCCAGGAACAGGGCGACCCGGACGAGGCCCTCGATGAAGTGCTGCACCAGCCCGTTCTCGACGTTGGCCGTCGTCACGCTCGCGATGAACAGCGGCAGGAGGAAGAAGATGCCGATCCCGATCAGGAGCGTGGTCCCGAGCAGCAGCGCGATGGCGCGCTTGCCGAGCTCGACCCCCTCCTCCTGGGCCTGGACGTTGGCGCTCCGGACGAGCCAGCGGGTCCCGACCACCAGCGTTTCGTAGAGCACGACGAGGCCCCGGACGAACGGCATCTTCGACCAGGTCGTGCCGTGGAAGCCGGAGTCGAGGCGTTCGGTCGCGAAGACGATCCGCCCGTCCGGGTGGCGCAGGGCGACGGCGATGGCGTCTCGGCCGCGCATCAGGACGCCCTCGATGAGGGCCTGTCCGCCGTAGGTGTATCTGGGCATGCCCGGAAGTCTACCGGCGATGGCGCGCCAGCGGCCGTCGCCGATGGTCCCGGGTGGAACAGAAACGGCGGCCCGGGGGCCCGCCGTGATGACCCGCGTCCGGTGGTGGACGGTCGAGGCTGCGGATCTGCCGTTCCAGGCGCTTCTGGAAGCGCTCGACCTGGCCGGCGGTATCGATGATGTTCTGCTTGCCCGTGAAGAACGGGTGGCAGTTGGCGCAGACGTCCACGCGGAGTTCCTCGCGGGTGGATCCGACCACCCACTCGGTTCCGCACGAGCCGCAGTGGACCTTCGCCTGGTAGTACTTGGGATGGATGTCGGGCTTCACGGGTGCTGTCTCCTCCGACGCCTTCCGAGCAGAGCCATCGCCCCGCCGGTGGTCGCCGGCTGCGGTTCGGTGCTAGGCGGTCGCTCCGGCCGGGGCGGTCTCGACCGCTTCGACTCGGATGCGCTTCTTGTCCTTCGTGGCGTGCTCGAACTTCACCTTGCCGGCGACCGTCGCGAACACGGTGTAGTCCTTGCCGAGGCCCGTGCCGGGGCCGGCGAGGAAGGTCATGCCGCGCTGGCGAACGATGATCGAGCCGGCCGTGACGAGCTGGCCGTCGCCGGCCTTGACGCCCAGGCGCTGGCCGGCACTGTCGCGACCGTTCTTGACGCTGCCGCCAGCCTTCTTGTGAGCCATCTCGTCTACTCGTCTTTCTTCGTGGCGCGGGTCCGCTTCGGTGCGGCCGGCCTGGCCTCGGCGTCGTCGGCCTTCGTCGACTTCGCCTTGGTGGTCTTCGGCGTGTCGGCCGCGGCGTCGGCCTTGGCTGTGGGCTTCTTCGCGGCGGGCTTGGAAACGGCCTTGGCGTCAGGTTTCGCGTCCGCCTTCGTCGCGGGCTTGGCGTCGGCCTTGGCGCCGGTCTTCTTCGGTGTCGACTTGGCCGGGGCCGCGTCCGTCGTCGCCGCTTCCGCGTTGACGGCCAGCTTCGCGGCGAGCTCGGCGTCCTTCGCGGCCTGGGCAGCCGCGGCCTCCTCGAGCTGCTGTCGCTCGGACTTCGCGTCGCGTGCGGCCTTCGCCGCGTCCTTGGCCGCGCTCCGGCCACCGAGCGTGATGTCGCTGATGCGCAGGAGCGTCAGTTCCTGGCGATGGCCTTTCTTGACGCGGCTGCGCGCCTTGGGGCGGTACTTGAAGCTGATGACCTTCTCGCCCCGCATCTGGCGGACGACCTCGGCGCTGACCTCGGCGTCGGCGACGGTCGGGCGGCCGATCGCGGCCTCATCGCCGTCGGCGACGAGGAGCACCCGGTCGAGCGTGATGGTCTTGCCGGGCTCGACGTCGAGCAGCTCGACCTGGAGTTCCGTGCCGACCTCGACGCGGTACTGCTTCCCGCCGGTCTCGATGACTGCGTACATGGGTCCTCAGGGCTGTTGATCCACGGGCGGGCGACGAGCACGTGGCGATCGTGATGTGGGACAAGGGGTGGCGCCCGGCACGGGCCGAGACGCAGACCGCGAAGTGTACGGTCGAAGCGCTGAACGGTCAATCGACGATGACGAGCGTCGGCGGTGCCAGCGCCCTACGCAAGATCCTCGGCCAGGATGAGCCGCTCGCGCACGACGCCCGCGATCGTCAGTGGCCGCCCAAGCTCGTCGGCCAGGGCCGCCACGACCTCCTCCGGCCGGCCGGTGCCGAGCGACGCGTGGAAGCGCGTGCGAGCCCGGAGCACCACCGGCGGACCGGCCTCGACGACATCGACCGCCAGCAGCAACGGTCGAAGGTCGTAGTCGACCGATCCCCCGCCCTTCTCGCGCCGACGCGGGAGGGACATCGCGCCGACGATGGTCCTCGCGGCAGCGGCGATGTCCGTGCTCGCGAGGCCGTCCCCGGAGTCGAGCGTGATGCGGTAATCGGCCGCGGCGACCACCCCGGCCAGCGCCGGACCGCCCAGCCACACGTCGGCCAGGTCGTGGAGTCGCCAACCCGTCGGCATGACCGGTTCGAGGGCATCCCGGACACGCCAGCGAGGCCAGCGCTCCGCGAGAAGCAGGTCGATGAGCTCACCGTCTGCCGCCATCCCGATCGGCAGCGGGGCGCCGAACGCCAGGCGCGGCCGTGGTGGGTCACCAGGACCCGGGATCGCGGGCAGTCCGGACACCTCGACCGCTTCGACCCAGGCGTCCGCGACGTCGCGCTGCGCGAGCGAGCCGGCCTCCGGACCGCGGCCGACGACGAGCCGCCAACGCTGCCGTGGCTCGAGGGTCACCGGGCGCGGCGACGCGGGATCGGGGTCCACGTCTGCTAGTCTGCGGCACCATGAACGAGCCCGCCCGGCCAGCATCGGGCGACATCGAAGCACCAGGGTCGACCGCCTGGGTCGCTTCGCTCCCGCCCCCGCCGTTCGTCGTGAAACCGGCGGACGGCTCACCGCCACGGTTCGTGCCGCTGTCGCCGCGGGTCGTGATCCTCGTGGCGGCCGCGATCGTCGTGGGCCTGTTGCTCTGGATGGCCCGCGACAGCGTGCGCCCGTTCATCGTCGGCCTGTTGCTCGTCTACCTGCTGGACATGCCCGTCCGCTGGCTCGTCCGACGCGGCCTGCGACGCTCGCTCGCGATCATGCTCGTGTACATCGCGACGTTCCTCATCGTGGTCGAGTTCCTGGCGTTGACGCTGACCCCGCTGGTCAACGAGATCCTGCAATTCATCGAGGACTTCCCCGAGCTCGCCGAGTCCCTGAACGCGCGGCTTCAGGATCTGACGGAGCTGTATTCGCGCCTGGAGATCCCGGTGGCCATCCGGGAGTGGATCGACGGCGTGATCGCCGGCATGGGCCAGGGTCCGGAGGTCGGGGCCGGAGTCGACCTGTCGTTCCTCCTGCCATTGGTGACGGGCGCCGGCAGCCTCATCGGTGCGATCTTCGGTTACATCATCCTGCCGGTCTGGGTCTTCTACCTGCTCAAGGACCGGGTCGGCCTCGCCACATCGTTCGACCGGGCGCTGCCGGCCGCCTGGCGCTTCGACACGATGGTCGTCCTGCGCAGCGTCGAGCGGGTCCTGAGCCAGTGGGTGCGCGCCCAATTCGTGCTCGGCCTCACCGTCGGCGTGTTCACGTTCATCGGGTTGCTCGTGCTCAGCCGGTTCGTGGATCCCATCTTCGGCCGCTACGCGTTGCTGCTGTCCGTGACCGCCGGGATCCTGGAGCTCCTGCCCATCATCGGACCGATCATCGCGGCGGTGCCGGCCGTCCTGCTCGCGGCCACTGCCGGACCGGAATCCGTCATCGCGGCGCTCATCCTGTACACGCTGGTCCAGCAAGTCGAGAACAATCTGCTGGTGCCCAAGATCCAGGGCGATGCCGTGCAGCTGCATCCGGCCGCGGTCATGTTCGCGATCATCATCGGTGGAGCGCTCGGTGGGTTGGTGGGCGCCATCCTCGCGCTGCCGGTCGCGGCCGCGGGTCGAGATGTCGTGCGCTACCTGTTCAGACGGGCCGGTCCCGACGATGATCCCGCGTCGCTCGCAGCGATCGTCCGGGGTGTCGGCATGGCGCCCGTACAGGCGGTCGAGGAACCGACGTCGACCGGACCGGGCCTCGCGTCCGGGGACGTCGGGGCCGCCGATGCCTGATCGCTTCGACCCCTACAAGACGCTCCAGGTCGATCCCGAGGCGGAGGATGAGGTCATCCAGGCCGCGTATCGGCGCCTCGCGCGCAAGTACCACCCGGACGTCGCCGGCGACGACGCGGCGGAGCGCATGTCGGCCATCAATGCCGCCTGGGACCTCATCGGGGACCCCGATGCGCGACGCCGGTACGACGGCGACCGGGCGATCCGAACCCACGCCGCGGACGCCGCGGGACGAGGGACGCCAGCCACGTCGCGAGCCGCCACGTCGCCGGGACCGGCGGGGTCGCCGGGTCCAGAGGCGCCTCGAGATCGACCGGCGCAACCTCGCCCGCCAGAGCAAGTCTCGCGCGACTGGACCTCGGGTCGATCGTCGTTGGGCGGCGGTTACGAGGCCTCGATGCACGAGCCCGATGGGTTGGGTGCCGCCGGTCCACCGCCAGGGGTTCCCTCGGGCAGCGTTCTCAACTTCGGTCGCTACGCTGGTTGGTCGCTCGGGGAGATCGGCCGTCGCGATCTCGAGTACATCGAGTGGCTCGACCGGGCGCCGATCGGTCGCCAGTACCGAGACGAGATCGACGGCATCCTGCGACGGACCGGTCGACGACGCACGGCGACCGATGAGGCGAGCGATCGACGAGGTCTCTTCCGCCGGCGCTAGGGCGTCGGCGAGGATCCGCCCGGGGTCCGCGCCACGATCCGGCCGATCGTCGTCCCCTGGACGAGCAACGTGAAGAGCACGACGCCGAACGTGATCTCCTGGAGCAGGGCACGCTGCGGCATATCGGCCGGCAGGGCGAGCGCCATGGCAACGGCGACGGCGCCACGCAAGCCGCCCCAGAACAGGACGTGCAGCCAGTCGGCCGGCACTCGAGCGGCGAGGCCCGGCAGCGGCGCCAGTCGCGAGACGCCGCCGAGGAGCACGTAGACGACCAGCGCCCGCCCGATCAGGATGCCGACGATCGCCCACGCGATGGGCCCGAGCGACGCCAGCAGCCCAGCCGGCGGGATGGCCAGGCCGATGAGCAGGAACACCACGGCCGTCAGGAGGAAGGCCAGGAACTCCCAGACGGTGTCGATCGCGTCGGCGCCGGTCTCGGTCATGGACCGGCCGGGTCCGAAGTTGCCGAGGACGATCGCCGCGACGACCGTCGAGATCACCCCCGAGAGGTGGAGCTGGTCGGCCAGCAGGTAGTCTGCCATAGGCGAGCACGACCGAGACCATCAACTCGAGCAGGTGATCGTCGAGTCGGCCGATGAGCCGGGTCGCCAGCCATCCCGTGGCCAGGCCGATCGCCACGCTCAGCGCGACGGTCCCGACGAACCCGACAGTCGCCTCGACCGGGCCCGGCGGCATCAGCACGGCCTGGACCGCGATCGCGAACAGGACCAGCCCGGTGCCGTCATTGAGCAGGCTCTCGCCATCGACCATCGTTGCGAGCGCGGGCGAGACACGCAACGGCTTGAACGTCGCGACCACGGCCGCCGGGTCCGTGGCGGAAACCATCGCGCCGACCAGGAATGCCAGGTCCAGCCGAAGCCCGGTCATGAGGTGCAGCACGATCGCCACGACCGCGGCGGAGATGAGCACACCCGGCACGGCGAGGAGGACGAGCCCGCTCAGCCACCGTCGCAGTTCATCGAGCCGCAGGCGGTAGGCGGCCTCGAAAACGAGGCCGGGCAACAGCACGATGAGCACGAGCTCCGGTGTGATGTCGAAGGGCGCAAGGCCGAGGACCGCGGCCAGGCCACCGACGACGAGGCCGGCGACGACGAGGGCGACCGTGTACGGCAGGCGCAAAGGCCGGGCGACGATCGCCACGAGAGCGGCAAGCCCGAGGAGACCGATGAGTAGTTCGATCGCGTTGAGCGTCGCAGGGCCGTCCATCACCAGATGTTGCCTGACTGGATCATCTGGCAGGCGGCCCGGGCGCGCCTCGATGGCCGCTCACGCTCTTCGCTGGGCCTATCCCGATCCGTCGGCGATCGCTGTGGGTCCACCGGTTCGCGAATATCGTCCCTAGCCCGTTGAGGGCGTCACCACTCCGCCCGCGTTTGACGAACGTTGATGCTCTGGAGGATGCCCAGGCCGATGGCCATGCTCACGAGCGAGGCGCCCCCGTGGGTCACGAAGGGGAGCGGGATCCCGGTGATGGGCATCACGCCCATGACCATCCCCGCGTTGACGATCAGCTGGAACAGGATCATGGACGCCATACCGGCCGCGAACATCGTCCCGAACGAGTCCCGCGAGCGCCAGCCGGCGGCGAGGATCCGCCAGAGCAGCAGGAAGAACAGCGTGAAGACGACGATGCCGCCGATGAAGCCGAGCTCCTCGGCCAGGATCGCGAACACGAAGTCGGTCGTCTGGACAGGGAGGAAATCGCCTTGGGCTTGTGTGCCGTTGGTGAGTCCCTTGCCCATCCAGCTGCCCGAGCCCACAGCGATCTGCGCCTGGTAGAGCTGGTAGCCGGAGCCCTTGATGTCCGGATCGGCGTCGAGGAACGAGAGCAATCGCTGCTTCTGGTAGTCGTGCAGGATGTACGTCCACGCGATCGGCACGAGCGCGATGACACCCGCCGCAAGCGCCGCCAACCACTTGAGGCTGGCCCCGGACATCCACAGCATGCCGGCCAGGATCGCCGCGAAGACGAGCGAGGTCCCGAGGTCAGGCTGGAGCATGACCAGAGCCAGGGGCGGACCGACAAGCAGGCACGCGCCCAGGATCGCCGCCAGCGAGTCGAGCCGACCCTGCCTGGCGGACAGGTAGTTGGCCAGCACGATGATCATCAGGATCTTGGCCAGCTCGCTGAACTGGAAGCTGAACGGACCCAGCTCGATCCAGCGAGCGGAGTTCCCGATCCCATCGCCGATGGCCAGCGTCAGCACGAGGAGGCCGAGTTGCAGGACGTAGATGGGCCATGCCAGCGTCTTCAGCCATCGGTAGTCGAAGGCCGTGGCGAAGATGAACGCGACGACGGCGATGCCCGCCCACATCAGGCCGCGGGTGAAGACGGTCTGCGTCTCGAGGGTCAACTTGCCGTTCTCGACGCTGTTGGTGTAAGCCATGACCAGGCCGATCGCCGCGAGCAGGCCCGCGTACGTCACCAGTTGCAGGTCGAAGGCGCGCCACACCGCACCGACCGACTTGGCCGCCCAATCGGTGATGCGCGCGGGCTCGGCTCGGATGACGCCCATCAGTCGTTCCTGAAGAAGTTGCCGCGTTCCATCAGATCGAAGTTGCGGTAATCGTGCTTGATCCCGAAATGCAGCTGGTAGAAGTACTTCACGACCTCGGTGCCGGCGTTGCCGATCGTTCGCGAGTCGTAGAGGAAGGCCATGGCGATCAGCCTGGAGTCGGTCTTGTCGATGGAGCCGTTGTAGGGGTCCTTCGGCACCCAGCCGACGAACCAGGAGTGGTACGGAAGACGGCCCTTGCGGTCCCGCTCGCCGAACTCGGCCGTACCAGATTTGCCCGCGATCTTGATCGGCATGTCGACGAGGTTGTAGGTGTGGCGAAGGAGGACGGTGCTGCGCGCCGCATTCCGCATCGTGCGCAGGACGCTCTGCTTGACCTTCAACTTGTGGATCAGCTTTGGCTTGAACGGCCGAACGACCGCGCCGTCGGGACCGACGACCTCGCGCACGACCTGCGGCTGATAGAGCTTGCCCCCATTCGCCAGCGCGGCGTAGGCGTTGATGAGTTGGAGCGGTGTGACGTTGTCGTAGCCCTGCCCGATGCTGGCCTGGTAGGTCTCGCCGGTGAAGATCGGGGCTCCCTTTTCGGCCAGCTTCCATTCGTTGGTCGGCACGATCCCCGACGCTTCGCCCGGGAGATCGATGCCCGTCGGATCGCCGAACCCGTACTGGTTCGCCCAGTAGCCCAGGCGGTCGATACCGAGCATGCCGCCGACGGTGAAGAAGTAGGTATCGCTCGAGTGGCCGAAACCGCAGTAGATGTCACACGGACCGAATCCGCGACGATTCCAGTCGTAGTACCGGTTCGCGCCAACGGTCAGATACCCCTTGGTCGCGACCTTTGTCGTCGCCGAGATCTTCTTGTCGGCGAGCCCACCGGTGCCGGCCACGAGCTTGTACGTGGAGCCGGGCGGATAGTGCGCCTGGACGGCGTGGTTCAACAGCGGTAGGTCCTTATTCTTGACCAGCTTGTTGAAGTCCTTGGTGCTGATGCCGCGCGCAAACTTGTTGTTGTCATAGGTCGGCAGGCTCACCATCGCGAGGATCTCGCCGGTCTGCGGGTTCATCACGATGAACACGCCGCGCTTGCTGCCGATCTCGCTGATGCCCCACTTGAGGGCCTTCTCGGCTTCCTTCTGGATCTTCGTATCGATCGTGAGGGTCAGCGAGTCGCCGGGCTGGCCCACGGTCTCCGTCGCGAGCACCTGTGTCCTCTGACCGCGGGCGTTCCGTTCGACCCGCTCCGTTCCGTAGACGCCCCGGAGGTCCTTCTCGTACGACGATTCGACGCCGGCCTTGCCGACGAGGTCGTCAGGCAGATAGCCCTGCGGGCGAAGGTCGGGGAGCTGTTCCGCCGAGACGGGGCCCGTATACCCGACGATCTGCGACATCAACGCGCCATCGGGGTACTCGCGCCGCGCCTCGACGGCGATCTCGACGCCCGGGAGCTGTGTCGAGGACTCAGAGATGAGGCGCGCCGTGTCCTCGTCGATGTCGTCGGCGATGCGGACGAGGTCGAACGACGAACCGGGGTTGCTATCGATCGCCGCGTTGATCCCCGCGGGGTCGATCCCGATCATCGCGGCGAGTCGATTCACGACCTCCGGCCGAAACGGCACCGGCAGGTCTGCCGGGCGGATCTTCACCGCGAACATCGGCACGTTGGTGACGAGCGGGCGGCCGGCGCGGTCGTAGATGAGTCCACGGGTCGACGGGATGGACTCGACCACCGTCCGATTCGCCGTCGCGAGGGCCGTGAACTGGCCGCCGTTGACGATCTGGAGGTAGAACAGCCGCGCAGACAGTCCGCCCATCGCCAGGATGACGACGATGCCGAACACGAGGAAGCGTGAGAGCCGACGCGTCGCGGGTTCGCGTCGGCCGTCGAGATACGTGTTCACCAGTCGACGCGCTCCACCTGGACGCGATGGTCGTGGATGGACACGGCGAGCGGGCCGATCAATGCCGCCAGGACCGCGTCATACACGGCGGGCGGCAAGACCACGCTCAGTGGGTCGGCCACCGGGAGCGGCGCACGAAGGGCGCTGAAGAGTGTGAACAGAACCATGGAGTACACAATGCTCAGGACGAAGGTGGCGATGATCGGAGCGAGTGGGCGTACGCGTGAGAACAGGCGCCCGAAGACGGACGCTCCGCCCACACATAGGAGGAGCGCGAACGCCGTCGATCCGAGTGGTCGTTGCGCCAAGACATCAAGTGCGAGCCCGCCCACGAAGGCCCAAACGAGGCCTGCATCCAGCCCGACCGCGATCGTGACGATGATGGCCAGCACGAGCACCAAGTGCGGCTGGACACCACCGACCCGAAGATACGTGGTCACGGTCAGTTCGAACAGGGCCGCCACCGTCGCACCGACTGCAGCGAGCAGCAGGGTCATTGGGCGTCGATCCTCGGCTTGCGTCCGAAGGTCGCGCGCCCGCCTACGCGGCTCTCGACGCGGTCGATTCGGCGGCGACGTCTCGATGAAGTATCCCACGGAGCCACGCGAGCGGCAACGGGCCAGGATCGGAGCTTGTTTCACGTGAAACAGGAGCCTCGGGCCGGGAACCGCGGCATCAGGTTGACTCCCGTGGACCGAGCCGGCCACCTCACGGCGCCGAGGAGCATCGACTCAGCCGGAGACTCTTAGCATCTCGCGAGACCCATCGGCGCTGCGGCCTGGCGTGCGGGCCTCGCTGCCCTGGACCCACCGACTCACGTTTCACGTGAAACACCAGCGCGCAGGTAAGCGGCTGCGCCGCCGCTGATAACCAGCCGTGCATGGCTCTGTGCCACGATTCTGGCCGATCCTCCCGAACCGAGGTCCAACCGTCTCCGATGGTAGAATCAATGACCGTGAGAGCATTCCAGGTAGGTCACTGAGTGGGCCGAACGATCGCCTGCGCGAACCAGAAAGGCGGCGTCGGTAAAACCACGACAGTGGTCAATCTCGCGAGCTATCTATCGCTCGCGGGAGATCGGGTCCTCGTCATCGACCTTGACCCTCAAGGGAATGCGACCAGCGGGCTGGGCCTCGACCGAACCCAATACGAACGCTCGATCTATGACGCCGTCATCGACGAGGTCCCACTTGCGCCGCTCGTCGTTCGGGGCCCTCTCGGCCTCGACGTTGTGCCGTCGGCCGTCGCTCTCGCCGGCGCCGAAGTGGAATTGGCGGTCGTCGAAGGCCGTGAGAGGCGGCTCGCCCGACTCATCCGCGACATCGCCGATCGCTACGACATCATCTTCGTCGACTGCCCGCCGTCACTCGGGCTCCTGACCGTGAACGCTCTGACGGCCGCCGGTTCCGTGCTCATCCCGCTCCAATGTGAGTACTACGCCCTGGAGGGACTGACCCAGCTGCTTGCCACGCTCAATCTCATTCGCGACAACCTCAACCCGGACCTCGAACTCGAGGGCGTCCTCCTGACGATGTATGACAGCCGGACCAACCTGTCGGCCGATGTCGCCGCCGAAGTGCGTCGGCATCTCGGCCCATCGGTCTTCGAGACGGTGGTGCCACGCAGCGTCCGCCTCTCCGAGGCACCCAGTCATGGCCAGCCCATCGCGGTCTATCGACCCGACTCCGCTGGGGCGATCGCCTACCGATCCCTCGCCGATGAATTCCGGCGGCGCTCCGACAACGACGGCCGGGCCCTCCACGACGTCGATGCTTCATCGTCACGGTCCGACCCGATGGTGACGGCCTCCGACCGATTCGAACCGATGGCGACGTCATGACCGTCCGCCATGAACGGACCGCGAGCCTGGGCCGTGGCCTCGCCTCCCTGATCCAGCAGCGAAGCACCGGGCACCCCGGCATGATCGAGATCCCGACTGCCCGCGTCCACGCCAATCCACACCAGCCACGCAAACGGATGGACGATGCCGCCATGGCGACGCTCACGGCCAGCATCGTCGAGCACGGCGTGATCCAGCCGATCCTTGTGACTGAGACCATCGACGGCTACCAGCTGGTCGCCGGTGAACGACGCTTGCGCGCCGCAGTCGCGGCCGGGCTGGATCGGATCCCAGCCGTCGTGAGGCAGTTGGCCGATCGCGAACAGCTCGAACTCGCCCTTGTCGAGAATCTCCAGCGCGAGGACCTCGATCCGATCGACGCCGCCCATGCCTATCGCCAACTGATCGACGAATTCGGCTTCACGCATGAGCAGCTGGCCGAACGTGTCGGCCGAGCCCGTTCCACGGTCGCCAACACGCTTCGCCTGCTCGACATGGCCCCGAATGTGCAGGCCGCCATCGCCGATGGCTCGCTGACCGAGGGACATGCGCGGGCACTTGGCGGCCTGACGCGCGAGATGCAGGAGCGGGTCCTTGACAGCGTCGTCGGACAGGATCTGTCCGTGCGACAGACGGAGGAGCTCGTGCGGCGCTTGCGCGAGCCGCGCCCGGAGCCACTGGTCCGGCCACAGCGCCCCAGCGATCCCGATCTCGAACGAGTCGAGGAAGACTTGCGCCGCTCCCTCGGGACCAAGGTGAGCCTCGCCCGATCCAGGCGCGGTGGGCGCATCGTCATCGAGTACTACAGCGACGAGGAACTCGGGCGTCTCTACGACCGCCTGACTGGAGGGACCGCGTGACCGAGGGAGCCACCAGTCGGCCGCGCAACGCCGCGACGAGCCCGCCCCGCAACTCGGCAGCGAGCCCGCCCGGCAACGCGGCAGCGAGTCCGCCCGGCAGCGCCGCGGCGAGCCCACCGCGCGCGAAGCGAACGCGGTCGGGCGGATCGGACTACACAGCTGCCAGCATCCAGGTCCTCGAGGGTCTCGAGGCCGTCCGGCGCCGGCCGGGCATGTACATCGGGTCGACCGACGAGCGCGGCCTCCATCACCTCGTCTGGGAGGTCGTCGACAACTCGATCGACGAGGCGATGGCGGGCTTTGCGCACAGGATCACGGTCTCGATCAAGAAGGACAGCCTGGTCATCGTCGAGGACGACGGGCGCGGTGTCCCGGTCGGCAAGCACTCCACCGGCAAGGACGCGCTCGAGGTGGTGCACACCGTCCTGCACGCCGGTGGCAAGTTCGGGGGCGGCGGCTACAAGGTCTCCGGCGGCCTGCACGGGGTCGGCGTGAGCGTGGTAAACGCCCTTTCGGCGTGGATGCGCGTCGAAACCGCCCGCGATGGTCACGTCTGGGCGCAGGAGTACGAGCGCGGGAAGCCGCGCGGGCCGGTCAAGAAGATCGCGCCGCAGGGCACGCGCCGAGGCACGACCACCAGCTTCCGGGCCGACCCGGAGATGTTCGAGACGATCGACTATTCGTTCGAGACGATCAGCCAACGCCTGCGCGAGTCCGCCTACCTCAACAAGGGCGTCTGGATCACGCTGATCGACGAGCGCAACGACCGCGAGCGCTCGTTCTATTTCGAGGGGGGTCTCCAGTCGTTCGTCCGCCACCTGAACCGACGGAAGGAAGTCCTGCACCATCGGCCGATCTACGTCGAGCGTCGTGAAGGTTCGACCGCGGTGGAGGTCGCGCTCCAGTACAACGACTCCTACACGGAGAACGTGCTCGCCTTCGCGAACAACATCAACACGGTCGACGGCGGGACGCACATCACGGGCTTCCGGGCGGCGCTCACCAGTTCGCTCAACGACTGGGCTCGCCGTGCGGCCATCCTCAAGGACTCCGACGCCAACCTGTCTGGCGATGACGTCCGTGAAGGCCTGACCGCCGTCATCAGCGTCAAGCTGACCGATCCGCAGTTCGAAGGGCAGACGAAGGCCAAGCTCGGGAACGCCGAGGTGAAGGGCCAGGTACAGACGGCCGTCGCCGACAGTCTTGGGCAGTATCTGGACGAGAACCCGGGCGACGGCCGGCGGATCATCGAGAAGTGCCTGACGGCCGCACGCGCCCGAGAGGCCGCGCGAAAGGCACGCGACCTCGTGCTGCGCAAGGGTGCGCTCGAGGGGATGTCGCTCCCTGGCAAGCTCGCGGACTGCCAGGAACGCGACCCGGCCCGGAGCGAGATCTTCATCGTCGAGGGCGACTCGGCCGGCGGCTCGGCCAAGGCTGGCCGCGATCGGCGGTACCAGGCGATCCTGCCGATGTTCGGCAAGATGCTGAACGTCGAGAAAGCACGGCTCGACAAGGTCCTCTCGAGCGAGAAGATCCGGCCGCTGATCATCGCCCTCGGCGCAGGGATCGGTGAGGGTTTCGACGTCGGGAAGATCCGCTATCACCGGATCATCCTCATGAGCGACGCGGACGTCGACGGCGCGCATATCCGGACGCTGTTGCTGACCTTCTTCTACCGCCACATGCCCGAGGTCATCGAGGCCGGCTACCTGTATGTCGCGCAGCCGCCGCTCTACCGGATCTCCACGGGCAAGGTCACGAAGTACGCCCAGTCCGAGCGCGATCGCGATCGGATCATCAAGGACTTCAACGTCAAGAACCTGTCCGTGCAGC
Source organism: uncultured Chloroflexia bacterium (assembly GCA_963778645.1). GTDB lineage: Bacteria > Chloroflexota > Limnocylindria > Limnocylindrales > CSP1-4 > SPCO01. The sequence goes on along the minus strand of CAVZVH010000026.1, from coordinate 84,707 downwards.
GCTTCAAGGGGCTCGGCGAGATGAACGCCGACCAGCTCTGGGCGACCACGATGAACCCAGAGTCGAGGACGCTCCTGCGCGTCGACTCGGAGAACGCCGCCCTGGCCGACGAGATCTTCACGATGTTGATGGGGGAAAAGGTCGGTCCACGCAAGGACTTCATCAAGGCGGAAGCCCGCAAGGTCCAGAACCTTGACGTCTGACGTCCGCGACGTCCGTGTCTCGCCGATGGCCCGGTTCGAGTTCACCCCGCATCACTGCTTCGGCTGCGGCACGCTCAACACGCACGGCCTCCAGATGGCGATGCACCTCGAACCCGCTCGTTCATGGACCGAGCTCACCCTGGACCGCCGGTTCGAGGGCTGGGAAGGCGTCGCACACGGCGGCATCGACTGCACGATCCTCGACGAGGTGATGGCCTGGGCCTTGGTCGCCGAGGACAACTGGGGCGTCACGGCCCGGATCGCGGTCGCGTTCAGGAAGCCGATCCCGATCGGCGTCGCGATCCGTGCGGATGGCTGGGTCACGAGGTCCAGACGCCGCATCGTCGAGACCGCGGGACGGATCGTCGAGGCAAACTCGGGCATCGAGTTGGCCACGGCCACCGGCACGTACGTGGCCGCGGATGCGGAGCGAAAGCGCCAGCTCCGGGAGCGGTACGGCTTCCGGTCGCTCGACGCGCCGGCAGCGCGTGGAGCCACATCACCCGGTACGCCCGACTCCGTGGCCCGCACCTCACCATGAGCGCCACAGTCACCGCCCCGCCCGCCCCGCCGAGTGCCTCGAGCGAGGTCACGGCGCGCGCGGTCGCGTTCGTCTCGGAACGCAAGCCCGAGGCCGAAGCCCTGGGCGCGAGTCTCGCCGAGCTCACCAACGACCCGGAGGGCTTCGCGGCCGCGTTGACTGCCGGCCTCCATCGCATGGCCGATCCGGAGTACCTCGCCGGTCAACAGCGGGTCGCGCCCGGCATCGGGGCGGTCTACGGTGTCCGCTGGCCACTCATCGCCGCCGTCTCGCGCGGCTTCCGGAACGCGACGCGCCTGGACCGGCCCACGCCGTTCCTCTTCCTCGCCGACCGGCTCTTCGCCGAGTCGCACCTGGAGCCGCGCTGGTTCGCGTTCGGGCTACTGGAGCGCACCCTGCCGGTCGAGACCGAGCGGACCTGGCAGCTCCTCCGTCGAGCCGCACGGGAGGCCGGCGACTGGATCACGATCGACGACCTGGCCCACCCGTATGGCCAGGGCATCGCGGCCGAGCCCTACCGCTGGGCCGAGCTCGAACAGCTCGTCTTCTCGCCATCGCGCTGGGAGCGGCGCCTCGTCGGCTCGACCATCGCGTCGATGACCCACGGCCATCGACGCGCGGGCCGCGATCCCGACGTGGTCGGACGGGCCCTGCCGTTGCTCGGCCAGCTGATGGGTGACGCCGAGCCCGACGTGCAGAAGGCCCTGTCGTGGGCGTACCGCTCGCTGGCGCAGGTCGACCTCGCGGCCACGACCGATGCTCTCCGCGCCGAGACCGAACGCGCCGCCGCCACCGATGATGGCCATCGAGCGTGGGTCGTCCGCGACACATTCGCGAAGCTCGATCCGGCCGTGGCCGACGAGCTCCGGTCGCGACTCCGCGGCATCCGCAAGCGAGCGGGCGCCCCGACCACCTCGCTCGCCGCCGAGACCTCGGCTCGCTTCGGCGAGCTGCCCGATCCCGCCACCCACCCCGAGCCACCGCTCGCATGACCCGTTTCCTCGAGGAGTAGCGCGCCGTGACCGACGACCTGGGCGATATCCGGGCCATCCGCATCGAGGACGAGATGCGGACGAGCTATCTCGACTACGCGATGAGCGTCATCGTCGCGCGAGCCCTGCCCGATGTCCGCGACGGCCTCAAGCCCGTCCACCGCCGGATCCTCTACACGATGGGCGAGATGGGGCTGTCGGGGAACAGCTCGTTCCGCAAGTGCGCGGCGATCGTCGGCGAGGTGATGGGCAAGTACCACCCGCATGGCGACCAGTCGATCTACGACGCGCTCGTCCGACTTGCCCAGGACTTCTCGATGCGCTACCCGCTCGTCGACGGGCAGGGCAATTTCGGCTCGGTCGATGGCGACGATGCCGCCGCGATGCGATACACGGAGGCGCGCCTGACCCCGATCGCGGCGGAGATGCTCGCTGACATCGACAAGGAGACCGTCGACTTCGAGGACAACTACGACGGCACCCAGAAGCAGCCCTCGGTCCTGCCCTCGAAGCTGCCGAACCTGCTCATCAACGGGTCGTCGGGCATCGCCGTCGGCATGGCGACGAACATCCCGCCGCACCACCTCGGGGAGATCTGCGACGCGACCATCGCGCTCATCGACGACCCGGAGCTCACCTCGGACGACCTGTGCCAGCACGTCCATGGCCCGGACTTCCCGACGGCCGGCACGATCTTCCGGTACGAGCGGCAGCGCAACGCCCTGACCGGCGAGTGGGAGACGGTCGACGCGATCCGGCAGATGTACGCGCACGGTCGCGGACGGGTCGTGATGCGGGCCCAGGTCGCCTTCGAGGAGGTCCGCGGCGACCGCACCGCGATCATCGTCACCGAGCTGCCGTACCAGGTGAACAAGGCGAGCCTGCTCGAGAAGATCGCCGACCTGGTGAAGGACAAGCGCATCGACGGCATCGCCGACCTCCGCGACGAGTCCGACCGCGACGGCATGCGCATCTACGTCGAGATCAAGCGCGATTCGAACCCGCACAAGGTCCTCAACAACCTGTTCAAGCACACGCCGATGCAGCTCGCGTTCAACATGAACATGCTCGCGCTCGTCGATGGCCAGCCGCAGACGCTGCCGCTCCGCACCGTCCTCGTGCACTACATCGACCACCGCCGCGAGGTCGTCCGTCGACGCACCGAGTTCGACCTGGCCAAGGCGCGGGCCCGGGCCCACATCCTCGAAGGGCTCAAGATCGCGCTCGACAACCTCGACAAGGTCATCAAGACCATTCGCGAGTCGCCCGACGTCGACCTCGCGAGGACCAATCTGATGACGCGCTTCAAGCTCTCGGAGCTCCAGGCGCAGGCCATCCTCGACCTCCGCCTGGCGCGCCTGGCCGCGCTCGAGCGCAAGAAGATCGAGGACGAGTACCTCGCCGTCATCCAGGACATCGCCGAGCTCGAGGACATCCTCGGCAGCCCGGCCCGAGTCCTCCAGATCATCAAGGACGAGCTCGCCGACCTGAAGAAGAAGTACGCCGGCGAGCGGCGGACGCGAGTCGCCGATGACGCCAGCCGCGAGATGACCGATGAGGACCTGATCGCCGACGAAGACGTCGTGGTCACGATCTCCGGCCGCGGCTACATCAAGCGCCAGCCTGTCGATACCTACCGCCGCCAGCACCGCGGCGGCAAGGGGATCATCGGCCACGTGACCCGGGAGGAGGACGCCGTCGAGCACCTGCTCGTGGCCAACACCCACGACTGGGCGCTGTTCTTCACCAACCGCGGCCGCGTGTTCTCGGCCAAGGTCCACGCGATCCCGGACGCCAGCAGACAGGCCAAGGGCATCCCGATCATCAACCTGCCGGGCGTCCAGGTCGAATCCGGCGAAGTCCCGATGGCGACGATCATGCTCAAGGACTTCACGGCTGGTTCGTATCTCGTGCTTGCGACCCGCAAGGGCATCGTCAAGAAGACGCCGCTCGAGCAGTTCGAGCGCGTCCGGTCATCGGGCATCCGGGCGATCACGATCGCCGACGACGATGAGCTGGCGTGGGTCGACGTCTCGACCGGCGCAGACGACGTGATCATCGCGACCACGAAGGGCAAGCTCGCCCGATTCGCCGAGACCGAGGTCCGTCCGATGGGCCGCGATGCGGCCGGTGTCATCGGCATCCGGCTCGCCCGGCAGGGCGACTCGGTCGTCGGGATGAGCGTGGTCGAGCCGGACGCGGACATCCTCGTGCTGACGGAGACCGGCTACGGCAAGCGCGTCCCGTTGACCGAGTTCCGGCGCAAGCATCGAGGCGGCCAGGGCGTCGGGCTCATCTCGCTCGAGGGCCGCAAGACCGGCGACGTCGCCGCCGTCCAGCAGGTCACCGAGGCCGATGAGGAGCTGCTCCTCATCAGCGCGGGCGGCCAGGTCATCCGTACCGAGACCAACACCATCAATCGCTACTCGTCGTCCGCCCGAGGGGTGATCGTCATGCGACTCGCCGAGGGCGACCGGGTGGTGGCCATCGCGGCCTTCCGCGCCGGACTTGCGGAGCGGGACGGCATGGGCGACGATGGCGACCCCGCACCGGAGGGACCCGCCCCAACGGGCCCACCAGGCGCGTGACGCCAGCATGATCGGGGGCTAGGGGATCTTGGGCGGCAGGGAGGCGCGCTTGTACGCGGACCAGTTCGAGATCTACCACGGCAACTCGAACCCGGGCCTCGCCCGGAAGATCTGCCACTACCTCGGCAGCGAGCCGGGCAAGGCCGAGGTCTTCCAGTTCGCGAACGAGAACATCTTCGTCAAGATCCTGGAGAACGTCCGAGAGAAGGACGTCTTCCTGGTCCAGCCGACCAGCCACCCGGTCAACCAATCGATCATGGAACTGCTGATCATGATCGACGCGTTCAAGCGGGCTAGCGCCGGGCGCATCACCGCGGTCATCCCGTTCTATGCCTACGGCCGGTCGGACAAGAAGGACCAGCCGCGCGTGCCGATCACGGCCCGGCTCATCGCCGACATGATCACGGTCGCCGGGGCGGACCGCGTCCTGACGATGGACCTCCACCAGGGCCAGATCCAGGGTTTCTTCAACATCCCGGTCGACGAACTGACCGCGGTGCACATGCTCTCGAACTACTTCCGCCACAAACGACTCGAGGATCTCGTGGTCGTGACCGACCTCGGGTTCGCCAAGCGGGCCCGGGCCTTCGCCGAGCTGCTCGACGCGCCCCTCGCGATCATCGAGAAGCGACGGGTCGGCAACCTGGACCGCGCGGAGCTCATGAACGTCATCGGGACCGTCCAGGGCAAGCGGGCGGTCATCGTCGACGACGAGATCGACACGGCCGGCACCCTCGTCGAGATCGTCCGCGCGCTCGAGCGCGAAGGTGTCACCGAGATCTACGCGTGCGCCACCCACGGCGTCCTGAGCGACCCGGCGGTCGACCGGATCGCGGCCTCCTCGTTGATCGAGGTCGTCCTGACCGATTCGATCCCGCTGCCAGAGCGCAAGCGGATCTCCAAGATCACCACGCTCTCGGTCGCGCCGCTCATCGGCGAAGCCATCAAGCGCATCCATCGGGGCGAGTCCGTCGGTGCCCTGTTCTCGAGCGAGGTCTCCCTGACCCAGGAGATGCTCCTCTGGGAGGACGGCAACGAAGGCACGCTCGACACGCGCGACGATCAGGATGACGAGGGCGGCAGCGACGATGGGGAGCCCTCAACAGACGACCTGCTGAGCGCCGTCCCGTCGGCCGAACGCTGACCGACCGATGACCGACCAGGGACGGCGATGACCCTTCAGCTCCACCAGCCCGACGGCGAAGGCGGCATCGAGCCGCGGCCGGTTGCTCCGGCCGACTGGCGCACCCAGCTGCGCTCGCGTCGCTGGGGCACTGGGCTCGACTCCGGACGCCTGCCGGACCTCAAGAACCCCGAGATGAACCCGACGTCGCGGTTCATGTCGGTGCTGTTCTGGCTGGGTCTTGGCGGGGTGACGTTCGTCGTGCTCGTGCTCGGATACGCCACGGGCTTCTGGGGAGCGCCGACGCCCTAGCGGGCCCGCCGCCGCCCTCCCCGTATACTTCACGGTCCCATGAAGTTCTTTTCCCGATTCGTCGACTCGAATGACCGCGAGGTTCGACGACTGCAACCGTTGGTCGATGAGGCCAACGCCCTCGAACCAGAGATCAAGGCGCTCTCCGACGACGAGATCCGTGCTCGCTTCGCGGAGATCCACGATGAGATCCGCGAGATCGCCGAACCGGACGACCCCTCAGAGGACGAGCTCGAGAACCCGGACCTCGAGCGCCGGCGCGAGCTCAGGAAGGCCCGCCGCCGGCACGAGAACCAGCGCATCCAGAAGGCGCTCGATGAAGTCATGCCCGAGGTCTTCGCGATGGCCCGCGAGGCGATGTGGCGGACGCTCGGCATGCGCCACTTCGATGTCCAGCTCATCGGCGGCGCCGTCCTCCACCAGGGCAAGATCGCCGAGATGCGGACCGGCGAGGGCAAGACGCTGGCCGCCCCGCTCGCGGCCATCCTGAACTCGATGACCGGCCGCGGGGTCCACGTCGTCACCGTCAACGACTACCTGGCCCGGCGAGATCCGCAGTGGATGGGCCCGATCTTCCACTTCCTCGGGGTGAGCGTCGGGATGATCACCCACGACGCGTCGTTCATCTTCGAGCCCGGCTTCCCGACGACCGACGAGCGTCTTATCAACCTCCGACCGGTGACGCGGCAGGAGGCCTACGCCGCTGACGTCACGTACGGCACGAACAACGAGTTCGGGTTCGACTACCTGCGCGACAACATGGTCCTGGAGCTCGACCAACGGGTCCAGCGGGAGCGAAGCTTCGCGATCGTCGACGAGGTCGACAACATCCTCATCGACGAGGCTCGCACGCCGCTCATCATCAGCGGCCAGGCCGAGGAGTCGGCCGATCTCTACTTCACCTTCGCCCGGCTCGTGCCGCGCCTGAAGGAGCGGCCCGAAGGCGCCGAGGAGGGCGGCGACTATTTCATCGACCTCAAGGACAAGGCGGTCAGCCCGACCGAAGAGGGCGTCGACAAGATGGAGGGCTTTCTCAACGTCGCGAACATGTACGACGCCGACCCGCGGCTGGCCCGCCACTTCGAGCAGGCCCTCAAGGCGCACGCCCTCTACAAACGCGATCGCGACTACATCGTCAAGGACGGCGAGATCATCATCGTCGACGAGTTCACCGGTCGGCAGATGCCCGGCCGCCGCTGGAGCGAGGGCCTTCACCAGGCCGTCGAGGCGAAGGAGGGCCTGCGGGTCCAGCGCGAGAGCGTGACCCTCGCGACGATCACGTTCCAGAACTACTTCCGTCTCTACGACAAGCTCGCCGGGATGACCGGCACGGCCATGACCGAGGCCGAGGAGTTCCACAAGATCTACAACCTCGAGGTCGTGGCGATCCCGACCAACATGGAGATGATCCGCGATGACGAGGCCGACCTCGTGTTCCGCGACGAGAACGCCAAGTTCAACGCGCTGATCGACGAGATCGCCGAGATGCAGGAGGAGGGCCGGCCGGTCCTGGTCGGCACGGTCAGCGTCGAGAAGTCCGAGATCCTCGGGACCCTCCTGAAGCGCCGGGGCATCGCCCACGAGGTCCTGAACGCCAAGTTCCACGAGAAGGAATCGGGGATCGTCGCCCAGGCGGGACGGACCGGCGCCATCACGATCGCCACGAACATGGCCGGCCGTGGCACGGACATCAAGCTCGGCGGTGATGCGGCCGGACTCGCGTCGGACATCCTCCACAAGCGCGGCATCAACCCAGCCGAAGTGGATGCGGCGACGTACGAGACCGTCCTCACCGAGGCGAAGGCCATCACCGAGGAGGACCACATCCGAGTCGTCGAGGCAGGCGGCCTGCACATCATCGGGACGGAGCGGCACGACTCCCGCCGTATCGACAACCAGCTCCGAGGCCGCGCCGGTCGGCAGGGCGACCCCGGGTCGTCGCGCTTCTACCTGTCCCTCGAGGACGAGCTCATGAAGCGCTTCGCGAGCGAGCGCGTGACCGGGCTGATGGAGCGCCTCGGTCTCGAGGACGATGTGGCCATCGAGTCGCGCCTCGTGTCGCGCACGATCGAGTCGGCCCAGAGTCGTGTCGAGGGCTTCAACTTCGACATCCGCAAGCGCGTCGTGGAATTCGACGACGTCATCAACAAGCAGCGCGAGACGATCTATGCCGAGCGCGACAAGGTCCTCCACAACCAGGACCTGACCGACACGGTGCGGGCGTTCCTCGACGAGGAGCTCGACATCCTCGTCGACACCGACCTGGCCGGCGAGGATCCCGACCAGTGGAACCTCGACGGCCTCTCGAATGCCCTCCACCAGATGGGGCTGACCGGCGAGGGCACCTCCCCCGACGAACTGTGGGACGTCGGCGGTCGCGAGGTCATCGCCGAGCACCTGCGCGAGCTCGCCGACGCCGAGCTGGCGGCCAAGGAGGAAGAGATCGGAGCCGAGGATTGGGCGACCGTGGAGCGGCTGGTCCTCGTCCGCACCATCGATTCGTTGTGGGTCGAGCACCTGACCGAGATCGACGATATGCGCCGGGGCATCGGCCTTCGCGGCTACGCCCAGCAGGATCCGCTCAACGAGTTCCGACGCGAGGCGTTCCGCATGTACGAGGAGCTGCGCGGGCTGATCCGGCACGGCGTCGCCTCGACGATCTTCCGCGTCACGGTCACGCGCGAGCCACCGCCAGGTGCGGGTCCTCGTGCCATGCCCGGACCCGGACAACCGCCCCGCCCAGGCGGATCGGATGGACCCGGTGGGGCCGCGGACGGCGGGCCGACGAACGGCCGCACGCCAGGGGAAGGACCCGGCGCGTCGCCCGGCAAGCCAGCGGCCGTCGTCGCGGGCGGCCTGGCGACCGGCCCGGTGGCACGGAACATCCGCGAGTCGCTCGGCGACACGGCCCTGACCGCGGCCGCGGGTGCGGCCGGTGCGGCCACCCCGGGCAGTGGCGTCCGCCCCGGATACACGCCGGACGGCGCCCGCATCGGACGCAATGATCCGTGCTGGTGTGGATCGGGCGCCAAGTACAAGAAGTGCCACGGACGCTGAGCCGGGACATCGGCCGGCTCGCGGCCGTCGCGATCCTTGGCGCTACGCTCGTGGCGGTCTTCGCCACGTGGCGGATCGTGGCCGAGGGCGATCGCGACGACGCCCGGCCGGCCGACGCCATCGTGGTCATGGGCGCCGCCCAGTACGACGGTCGGCCGTCGCCGGTCTTCCTGGCGCGGCTCGAGCACGCGGTCGCGCTCTATCAGGCGGGTGTCGCGCCGTACCTCATCGTGACCGGCGGCAAGGCCGAGGGCGACCGCACGACCGAGGCGGCCACCGCCCGCGACTATGCGATCCGCCACGGCGTGCCCGCGGAGGCGATCCTGATGGAGGATCGAGCCCGGACGACGCTCGAATCGATCCGCTCGGTCCGCGCCATCCTGCGCGACGCCGACCTGCGGACCGTCGTCTTCGTCTCGGACCGCCAGCACATGCTGCGCGTGCTCCGGATGGCCGGGGACGAGGGCATCGTCGGGTGGGGGTCGCCCACCACGAACAGTCCGGTCGATCGGGACCCGATCGCCCGTCTCGACGCGACCGTCCATGAGCTCGGCGCCCTGGCGATCTACTTTGTGACCGGCGAGTCTCCCTGACGTTTCGGCCAGCGTCCCGGCACGCACACCCGGACGGATTTCCCTCTTGGCGGTGGGGGTTTGGCCCCGTATACTCATCCAAGCCTGCCGTTCCGGACCGCCCGAGTCTGTGGCAGGTTGCGCCCCCAGCGCGCACGACCCTGCCCCGAGCTACAGTGAGGGAGTCCGTGAAGCAGGCCGAGGAAGCGTCGTTCGTCGATCTGATCGCCTGTGAGCGGGACTGCCGGACGTGCAGTTATGCCGCGGCGCTCGATTGCGACGGCAACTGCGGGGTCTGCCCCCACAACGGCTATTGCCCGTGCGTCAACCCCGTCGTCGCCCGGAGCAAGACGGCGCTGCGGCTCATCGAGCTGCGACCCCTGCTGCTCCAGGATCTGCAGACCAGGAACTAGGTGGACCCCGCCGCCATCCGGGACCTGGCCGAACGGATCCGGTCGACCTCGGGGCGTCTTTGACCTCGACGCCAAAGAGGCTCGCGTCGCCGAACTCGAGGCGCTGACCCAGGGACCCGGCTTCTGGGATGACAGCCGGGCCGCCCAGGCGGTCCTGCGCGAGGCGAACGGCCTGCGCGAGGAGGTCGGGCTGTGGCGCGACCTCCGATCTCGAGCCGACGACCTGCTGGCGGCCGTCGACCTGCTGACCGAGGGCCCGGACGCCGACCTGGAGGCCGAGCTCGAGCGCGATGCCGCGGCGCTGGAGACGGACTTCCGGCGCGAACGGACCGCCCTCCTCTTCGGCGGTGAGTACGACGATCGCAACGCCCTGCTCATGATCAGCGCCGGCGCGGGCGGCACGGAGGCGACCGACTGGGCCGAGATGCTCCTGCGGATGTACCTGCGCTGGGCCGAGCGACATCGCTTCGCAACCGAGATCCTCGACCAGCAGGAAGGCGAGCAGGCCGGTCTCAAGAGCGTCACCGTCGCGGTCGAGGGCCGCCGGGCCTACGGCTGGTTGCGCGCCGAACGCGGCGTCCATCGCCTCGTCCGGATCAGCCCGTTCGATGCGCAGAACCGGCGGCAGACGACGTTCGCGCTCGTGGAGGTCCTGCCGGAGGTCGACGACGACATCGAGATCGAGCTCGACTGGGATGAGATCCGCGTCGATACGTTCCGCTCCCAGGGCGCCGGCGGACAGCACGTCAACAAGACCGATTCGGCCGTCCGCCTGACCCACGTCCCGACCGGCATCGTCGCCCAGAGCCAGAACGAGCGCAGCCAGACGCAGAACAAGGAGATGGCCGTCAAGGTCCTGAAGGCCCGCCTCCTGGAGCGCGCGCTCGAGGAGAAGGAAGCGGAGATCAAGCGGCTGAAGGGCGAGCACGTGGAGGCCGGCTGGGGGAACCAGATCCGGAGCTATGTCCTCCATCCGTACCAGATGGTCAAGGACCTCCGAACGGAGTACGAGACGAGCAACACGGCGGCCGTCCTCGACGGCGACCTCGATCCGTTCATGCAGGCCGAGCTGGAGCGTGGCATCGGCGGCGACGAGGACGCGGCATGACGTCGTGACCGGCACCGCCGCCCGGGCCGGCGAGCTGGCGTACCGACCGGTTCGTCCGGACGAGCTGGCCGCGTGCGTCGAGATCTGGCGCGAATCGATCAACGACTACATCGGCCGCCTCGGGCAGCCGGAGATCGCGTCGGAGACGAGTCCGCTCCTGCGGCTGTACGGCCACCTGTCGACGACCGACCCGGACCGCTTCGTGGTGGCGTCGCAGGTCGCCTCGGGGTCCGGCGAGGAGCGGATCGTGGCGTTCGCCTCGGCTCTCGTGCGCGAGCGGTTGTGGTTCCTCTCGATGCTGTTCGTCTCGCCCGAGGTCCAGGCAGCGGGCGTCGGTCGAGCGCTGATGGCCCGGGTCATGCCCGAGCCGGGTTCGGGCATGGCCATGGCGACCGCCACCGACAGTGCGCAGCCGATCTCGAACGCGTTGTACTCGAGCTATGGGATCGTGCCGCGGATCCCGCTCCTCAACCTGATCGGGCGGCCGGAGCGGGCCGATGCGTTCGAGCCGCTGCCCTCCGGTGTCGTGCCCGTGCCCTTCGAGTCGATCGCCGGTGGTCCGCCTGGCGGGGCCGGCCATCGCGATCTGGCGGAGGCCGTGGACGGCCTCGATCGCGAGCTGCTGGGCGTCGCCCACCCGATCGACCACCGCTACCTGCGCTCGGAATCACGACGAGGCTGGCTCTACCGGGGCCCCGATGGCGCCGCGCTCGGCTATGGATACGCGACCGAGGCCGGCCGGGTCGGCCCCGTGGCGGTCCGCGATGCCGCGCTCATGGCCCCGGTCCTTGGCCACCTGACCACCGCCGTCGAGCCGCGCGGGGCGTTCGCCCTGTGGCTGCCCGGCAACGCCGACCGCGCGGTCGTGGCCGCGCTGCGAGCCGGGTTCCGCCTGGACCAGTTCCCGGTCCTACTGTGCTGGGATCGGCCGTTCGCCGACTTCGCGCGCTACCTGCCGATCTCGCCGGGTCTGCTCTGACCGAGACGGCGCCGTGGCCCTTAGGCGGACGAAGGTCCGGTGCCCCGGTGCACCGCTCGTCACGTTTGCCGGAGGGTGGGTCGGGTGGTAGCCTCAGGCTCGAAGTGGCTCCCCTTGCCGTGCCCGCGGACGGAGTCCAGCCGCCACCCATCGGCGACGGCCGTCGCCGGGGGATTCGCCCGCGGAGCCGAATGTGACCATCGCCCCTGCGCCGCCGCCGGCGCGCTCCATCCGAAACCGGGTCCTGCGACGTCATCTCGACCAGGCCGCCCAGGAACGGGCGGTCCTCGTCATGCACGACGTCACCAAGGAATACCCGAACGGCAAGCTGGCGCTGCGCGACGTCGACCTCGTCATCCCCGAGGGTGACTTCGTGTTCCTGGTCGGGCCGTCCGGGGCGGGCAAGTCCACGCTCATCAAGCTGCTCATCCGCGACGAGCTCGCGAGCAAGGGCGCGGTCATCCTCGACGGCCAGGACCTTGCCCGCCTGGCACGCCGCCACGTGCCCAGGATGCGCCGCAAGATCGGCATCATCTTCCAGGACTTCAAGCTCCTGCCGACCAAGACCGTCTGGGAGAATGTCGCGTTCGCGCTCGAAGTGACCGGAACGCCCCGCCGGAAGGTCCGGCCGGCCGTCGATCGCGTGCTGGCGCTGGTCGGGCTGACGGCCCAGTCGAAGCAGATCCCCGCGCAGCTCTCGGGCGGCGAGCAGCAGCGAACGGCCATCGCCCGCGCCCTCGTTCATGACCCGCGGCTCATCATCGCCGACGAGCCGACCGGCAACCTGGATCCGCTCATCAGCTGGGAGATCCTGCAGTTGCTGCTGCGCATCAACGAGCTGGGCGTGACCGTGTTGATGGCGACCCACAACGCCGAGGTGGTCACCGCCCTGCGGCGGAGGGTCGTGGCGCTCGAGGAGGGCCGCATCATCCGTGACGAGATCGGCGGCGCCTACCATCGTGAGGACTGAAGCGTGATCTCGTTCATCGTCTTCAGCATCAACCGGGCATGGCAGGGGTTCTGGCGCAATGCCGTCATGAGCCTGGCCGCAACGGCGACGATGGTCCTCATGCTCCTGCTGTTGTCCGGTTTCTGGATCATCCAGACGGGCCTCCTGGCCGGCCTCCAGTTCACCGAGGAGAAGGTCGAGGTCGTCGCGTACATCCAGACCAACGCGACCGAATCGCAGATCCAGGCCCTCGAGAGCCAGGTCCGGGCGATGCCGGAGGTCGCCTCGCTGGTCTTCGTCACTCGCGACCAGGCCCTGGCCGACTTCCGGGCGTCGCTCAAGGCCCAGGGCCGCGAGGACCTGACGCCCTACCTCGATGCGAACCCGCTGTACGCGAGCCTCGAGGTCAAGCTCGCCGATCCGACCGCCGTCGGCGTCGTCACGCAGGCTCTCCGCGACGACCCGATCATCCGCAACGTCATCAACATCGAGGACCTCGTCGCGCGCGTGCTGACCGTCACGGACATCCTGCGGACGGCCGGGACGGTCGTGCTGCTCGTGGTCGGGGTCATCGCCCTGTTCATCATCGTCAACACGATCCGGCTGGCGGTCTTCGCGCGCGCCGAGGAGATCGAGATCATGCGCCTGGTCGGCGCCTCTGACGCCTTCATCCGCTGGCCGTTCGTGTTCGAAGGCGCCTTCGTCGGCCTGCTCGGGGCCCTCATCACGCTCGGTGTCCTGGCCGCCACCGCCGAGCCGATCAGCGGCTTCATGGTCGACTTCTTCCGGGTCCTTCCGCTCCAGTTCGGGTCGCTCACGCGCGATCTGTTCGTCCTCGTGATGGGCGCGGGCGTCGGCCTGGGGATCGTCGGGTCGTGGGTGTCCGTTCGCACGTACCTGATCCGCTGACACGGCCCATCGATCCGGCAGCGCTCCAGCACTCCCCAGACCGCCGATCACGACGGCCGGAGGACCATCGGGCGATATCGCCGTGGGTACGACCCGGGGTTCTATCCCTACGTCATCGCGCGGCGCAAGGGCCGCTCGCAACACCCGTTGTACATTTGTCGCCCCGTTCCACACGCATCCGCTGAACGCCACCCAGGACTGCACGATCCGATGCTCCCCAATGACCCCGTGACACCCGCAACCGGCGAGGCCGGCACCGACCTCGACGCTACCGTCAACGTGACGATCGACCCCCTGGCCGTTCCCGTCGTGGCCACGGCGGCGGTCGCCGCCGGTCCTCGGCGACGGATCTCGACGCTGTCGATCGCCATCGCCATCGTCGCGGTCCTGACGGGCGGCGCCCTGTTCATGTCCGGCTACACGATGGGCATCCGGGCGACCGAACAACCAGGGACGGCCGTCTCCGACGAGCAGGCATTCGAGCCGTTCTGGGACACGTACCACACCGTCACCGATCGCTATGCCGGCGGTGACGTCGATCGGGACGCCCTGATCCAGGGGGCGATCAAGGGGATGATCGACGCCCTCGGCGACCCGTATTCCGCGTACCTGACATCGCAGGAGTATCGCGACAGCCTGCAGGGCATCAGCGGCCAGTTCGAGGGGATCGGGGCGGAGATCGCGACGCAGGCCGCCGACGGGACCCAGGGCTGCGCCACGCTCGGGGCCGACTGCCGGCTCCTGATCATCGCGGCCATCGCGGGATCGCCGGCGGAGAAGGTCGGGCTCAAGTCCGGCGACCTGATCCTGGCCGCGGACGGCACGTCCCTCGACGGGCTCACCGTGGATGAAGCCAGGGACCGGATCCGCGGTCCCAAGGGCTCGGTCGTGACGCTGACGGTCCGCCGAGGCGTGGACGATCCGTTCGACCTGGCGATCACCCGCGACGTCGTCCACGAGCGCGAGGTCGTCAGCGAGAACCTCGCCGGCGACACCATCGGGTACGTCCGTTTGAGTGGCTTCTCCGACGATGGTGCCGTCGAGCTCCATGAGGCCCTGACCGCCCACATCAAGGCGGGCAAGACGAAGCTGATCCTCGACCTCCGCGGCAATCCGGGCGGCTACGTCACCGCGGCACGATCGGTGGCCAGCCAGTTCATCGACACCGGCGTCATCTTCTGGGAGCAGGACGCCAGGGGGGCCCAGGTCTCGACCGACGTGCTGCCCGATGGCGTCGCCACCGACCCGGGCCTGGACATCGTGTGCCTCATCGACGGCGGGACCGCATCGGCCAGCGAGATCGTGGCCGGTGCCTTGCAGGACACGAAGCGGGCGACGCTGGTCGGTCAGACCTCGTTCGGCAAGGGCACCGTCCAGCAATGGCAGGAGCTCACCGGGGAGGGCGGGGCGTTCAAGCTCACGATCGCCCGCTGGTTGACACCGGACAAGCGCTGGATCCACGACGTCGGGCTGACCCCCGATGTCGCAGTCGAGGTCCCCGCCGACCTGCCTCCCGGCGAGGATCCGACGCTCGACAAGGCGCTCGAGGTGCTCGGCGCCTCGGCCGACTCGGGGAGCCGCGCCGCGGCCTGATCCCTCGGGTTCTGGCGGTGCGTCGCGTCGCCGTCCGTGCTTGCACCGTGTTCGTGCATCGGGTACGGTTCGTGTGAACGAAAGGAGGTGATGTGCAGTGATCGACAGTACGCGTAGCTGCACCACCTCGCAGGAGATGGCCGTCTAGTCGGACACCCTGTGGGTGGGTAAGCAACTCGGACGCCGGCCCGAATAGGGCCGGCGTTCGTGCGCTCAGGCCATACTCCACCCTGTCGTCGTCCGAAGGAGCCCTCCATGCGCGACGAGCACACCGTCGCCCTCAACCGAAGAGCCCGGTACGAGTTCAACATCGACGACACGTTCGAGGCCGGCATCGTGCTGACCGGCACCGAGATCAAGTCGATCCGAGCCGGCAAGGTGAACATCGCCGATGCCTACGCGCGCGTCGAGAATGGCGAGGCCTGGCTGATCGGCGCCCACATCGCACCGTTCGAGCAAGGCAACCGCTACAACCACGAGCCGAAGCGCACGCGCAAGCTCCTCCTGCGCCGCTCCGAGATCGACGAGCTGTTGGGTCGGGCGAAGGCCAAGGGGCAGACGATCGTGCCGCTGCGCCTGTACATCTCCGGGCGTGGTCGGGCGAAGGTCGAGCTCGGTCTGGCGCGCGGAAAGCAGCTCCACGACAAGCGTCGGGGCATCGCCGAGCGGGACGCGAAGCGTGACGTCGCCCGGGAGCTCGCGGATGTCCAGCGAGGCCGATAGGGCATGGGCGTGAGCCAGCTGCCGGATCGACTGCGGCTCGGTCCGACCATCGAGGCGGTCGACGCCCACGCCGCCGGCGAACCTGGCCGCGTGATCGTCGGCGGGGTCGAGGATGTCCCGGGCCTGACCATGTTCGACAAGATGGCCTGGCTCCGGGCCAACCGCGACGACGTTCGACTGCGCATGGTGCGCGAACCGCGAGGCTATCCCGCGGCGAACTGCAACCTCATCCTGCCCTCGAATCACCCGGACGCCGACGCCGGCTACGTGATCATGGAGCAGGTCGAGTACCCCGGGATGTCCGGCACGAACACGATGTGCGTCGTGACCGTCCTCCTCGAGACCGGGCTGCTGCCGATGCGCGAGCCCGTCACCGAGCTGACCCTCGAGGCGCCCGCCGGGCTCATCCGCATCACCGCAGAGTGCCGCGCCGGCAAGGTGACCAGCGTCACGTTCCGGAACGTGCCCGCCTTCGCCACCCACATCGGGGCGACCGTCGAAGTGCCGCACCTGGGCACGGTCGTCGTGGACGTGGCCTACGGCGGGATGTTCTACGTCATCGCCGAGGCCGACCGGTTCGGGCTTCGGCTGACCCCGGACGAAGGCGCCGACATCGTCCGCATCACCGAGATGATCAAGGCGGCCGCCAACGAGCAGCTGCCGGTCGTCCATCCCGACCAGCCGGGTTTCGCCGGCATCACGATCGGGCAGCTCTCTGGTCCGCCACACGATCCGGCGAACAGCCGACGGAACGTCGTGACGGTCTCGACCGGCACGCTCGACTGGGACCGGCCGGCGACCTGGACCGGCGCCATCGACCGGTCGCCGTGCGGGACCGGGACCTGCGCGATGATGGCCACGCTGTTCGCCAAGGGCGAGCTGACGATCGGCGAGCCATTCCGCCACGAGGGCATCCTCGGCACGGTCTTCACCGGCCACCTGGTCGAGGAGACGACGATCGGGGAGTACCAGGCGGCCGTCCCGACGATCACGGGGCAAGCCTGGATCACCGGCTTTGCCAGCTATGTCGTCGACCCGACCGACCCGTTCCCCGACGGCTTCACGGTCGGCGACATCTGGGCGTAGCGATGGCGACGCGGAGCCTCGGGCTGCACTGGATCCGATCAGTGGCGCTGTTGCTCGTCGTCGCCTTCAGCGCGGCCTGTGGCGTCTCGGCCCCGGCCAACCCGACCGTATGCAATGGCGTATCGAGTGAGGTGGGCGGGTGCGACCCGAGCCGCCGCCACCAGTTCACCGGGACCACCTGCGAGGACCTGGCCAAGGAGTGGGCGACGGTCCTCGACGGCGCCGTCATGAAGGTCCTCGATGGACCGGAGGCTGTGGACGGACAGGCGCGCTCGGTGCTTCTCCGCCAGGCGCTGGTCCTCACGACCGCCGACCTCAACATCCAGCTGCAGGCACTGAACCTGCAAGCCGCGTGCGACGTGCCCGAGTTCATGGCCGCGGCTGAGCCGGTCTTCTCAGGGCCGCTCCGGGCTCGGGTCGGCGACTCCCTCTTCGACGGCGACCCGCCCATGACCTACGACGACTGGCTCGCGGACGTCGCAAGAGTCATCCGATCGATCGACGACGGCGAGTGACCGCCCGGACTCGGCTGTCCCGGGCGCCTAACGCAGGAAGTAGCGGCGGTTCAGCGGCAGGTCCGTGACGGGTTCGACCTCGAGCGCGCGGCCGTCGAGCGTCACGCGGCCGTCGGTCGGGTCGATCTCGATGGGCGCCGTCGCCCGATTGCGCGCCAGCGATCCGCGCCTGAGATCGCGCGTCCCTCGAACGGCCACGACCGATCGGCCCGACGCCTCGAGGCGCGCCCGGAGCGCCCGGTCCGCCACCCCGCGTCCCGACACGAACGTCGCCGACAGGCTGGCGGCCGCCCGCCCACTCCCACCCCAATCCGGCCGGTAGCGAGTCGGCTCGGCGCGCTCGACCGACGCGTTGCCCTCGCCCAGCGGGGCCCAGGCCGCGTATCCGCTCTTCAGCACCAGATCAGGTTTCACGCCGAAGTACGCAGGACGCCACAGGACGATGTCGGCGAGGCGACCGGGCGCCAGCGACCCGACGTGGTCGGCGAGACCATGCGTGATCGCGGGCTCGATCGTCACCTTCGCCAGGTAGCGCAGGACTCGGTCGTTCGAATCGAAGAGGTCCCCGGACTCGGCCGGCAGACCGGGATGCCCGGCACCCGCTGGCGTCCGCCGCCAGGCATGCATGACATGGGCCAGCTGGAACGTCCGTCGGACCGTCTCCATCATCCGGCCCATCCCTTGCGAGTCGGAGTTGACGATCGCGATGGCGCCCAGCTCGTGGAGTGCCCCCTCGGCGGCCATCGTGGCCGGATGGACCCGCTCGCGAACCAGGGCGACGTCCTCTGCCACGCCGAACGAGGCCCCGTGGTTGAGGACGATCATCGGGACCTGCTCGACTGCGGCGTTGACCCCGAACGGCACCGTCGGCGTCGTCGACGAACAGATGATGTTGGGCTCGCGGACGAGGCCGAGGAGATCGGGCACGTGCCCGCCCCCGCTGCCCTCGACGTGGTACGCGTGGACGGTCCGACCCGCGATCGCGGCGATCGTGTCCTCCAGCTCGGCCGATTCGTGCAGCCCATCGGTGTGGAGCGACACCGCCACGTCATGGGTATCGGCGAAGCGCAGGACGTGATCGATGAGCTCTGGGTGCGACCCGTAGTCCTCGTGGATCTTGAAGCCGCAGGCGCCCGCGTCGAGGAGCGCCTCGAGCGATCCGTCGTCCTCCGCTCGGGCCCCGGCCTGGAGCCCGATGTTGACCGGCCAGCCGGCCAGGCCGTCGAGCGTCCGGGCCATCGCCCACGGCGGCTCCTCGAAGCCGGCGGTGACGAGCGTCGTGATGCCGCCCGACAATGCCGCCGGCAGAAGCTCCGGGCTGATCGCGTGCACGTGGCTGTCCACGGCGCCCGGCGTCGCGATCAGGCCGTAGCCCATGACGGGTTGCGTGTGCGGGCCGATCGGCAGCTCGATGCCATCGGTGATCGACGGATTCCCGGCGCGCCCGACCCCGACGATCCGCCCATCCTTGATGCCGATGTCCGCCTTGACGATGCCGACCATGGGATCGACGACGAGCGCCCCGGCAACGACCACGTCGAGCTCCGATGGGCCGGGGCGGCCCTGGGTCGCGCGCGGCCGGATGGTCTTGGCGTACCCCCAGACCGGTTCGTCGTCGGCCGCCTGGCGGTCGTCCTCGACACGCACCCAGAGGTCGGTGTCACCGAGGCGCACGCGGTCGCCGGTGGTGGGGCCATACCGGGCGAGCCGTTCCTCCGGGGAGAGCCGGTTCACCGTCCCGCCTCGCCGGCGTAGCGCACCAGGCGCACCGTCCGTGTCTCGCCCGGTGCCCAGCGTTCGGTCGAGCCGGCTGGGAGGTCGAGGTGGAAGCCGGTCACCACCGCACGATCGAAGATCAGGCGCCGGTTCACGCGCTCGAACGGATAGTGCGACGAGACGTGGATCACCCGCGTCGACTCGCTCCGGACGTCGAGCGTCAGGCGTTCGCGGTCGTCGACCGGCGGCGACGCCGCCGCCATTCGGACGGCGCCTGGTCCATCGTCCGTGCGACCAAGCGGATCGGCCAGCACGATCAGTCGGGTCCCATCGTCCATCAGGACCTCGAGCGTGACCTGGTCGACCAGGGATGCCACCCCATCGAGCACCTCCGACCGATCGACGGCAGCCCGGCCGGCCGCCTCCACCGCCTCGTAGGTCCCGCCCGCCCGCGCCGCCTCGAACATCGCGTCGCAGATGAGCGCGATCGCCTCGGGGGCGTTGAGGAGGATCCGGGCCGCGCGGTGTCGCCGGGCCAGCTGGGCGGCATTGAAGATGAGGAGCCGCTCCTCCTCCCATGGCGTCAGGCGCATCCCGGCATCGTAGCGGCGTGGCCGAGCCCCGAACGCGGACCGGCGCTGACCGCGTAAGGCACCATGTGACTTGACATGCGCAACCATCAGGTTGCATATTACGACGCGTGGATGCCGTCTTCGCCGCCGTGGCCGATCCGACGCGCCGCCTCCTGATGGAGCGGATGCGAGGGAGTGCCGGCCTGTCGATCGCGGAACTCTCGTCCGACCTGCCGATCACCCGCCAGGCCGTCACGAAGCACCTCGATGCGCTTCGGGACGCCGGGCTCGTCAGGTTCCGCCGCCAGGGGCGGGAGCGACTCCACGAACTCGACGCCGCACCACTCCAGGAGGTCGACGATTGGCTGCGACCCTACGCCGAGGCGTGGGATCGCCGGCTCGAACGCCTCCGCCAGCACCTTGGGGAGGCCGACCTGTGACCGAGACCGCCGACAGCGCGACGACGACTACCGAGGCGATCGAGCGTCGCCTCGAGCTCCGCGCCTCCCCCGAGCGGGTCTGGCGCGCCCTCACCGACTCGGACGAGCTCGCCGGCTGGTTCAGCCAGCGTGCGGACCTGACGCCTGAGCCTGGGAGCGAGGGCTGGCTCGAATGGGACGGCCACGGCCGGTTCGCCGTTCGGGTCGAGGTCGCCGAGGCGCCGTCTCGCCTGGCGTGGCGCTGGATGAACGGACCGGATGCGGCGATCGACGCGGGCTCGACGCTGGTCGAGTGGCGTCTCGAACCGACCGCCGACGGGGGCACCTTGCTGTCACTCCGCGAGAGCGGGTTCGCCGGGCCATCGAACCGGACGGACAACGCCGTCGGCTGGCTGCAGGAGCTGGCCGAGCTCGTCGCCTTTGTCGCGATCGAGCCATGGGATGCTGGGATCCGCAAGACATACGAGTTCCGGTCGTCCCCGGAGCGCGTCTGGCAGGCCTTCGCCGATCCAGCCCAGTTCTCGGCCTGGTTCGGCGGGACCGATCCCTTCGAGCTTGTTGCCGGCGTGGATGGCTGGTTCGTCTGGCCGAGCGAGGGCGGCCGATTCGCGGTCCGCGTCGACGTCGTCGAGCCACCGACCTACCTCGCCTGGCGCTGGTCCGCGACCCCAGACGTGGCGCTGGAGGATTCCGCTGAGGTCCTGCGAACGGAATGGGCCTTCGAGCGACGCGAGGATGGCGGCACGAACCTCCACCTCCTCGAGACGGGCTTCGGCGGGCCGAAGAACTTCAGGCTCAATACCGAAGGCTGGGACACCGACGTGCTGCCGGCGCTGCGGCGCGTGCTCGGAGAAGCCGAGGCGTAGGCCGCCGTCACCGGCCCGAGATCAGCGGCTGACGGCCGCTCGAAGACCCGTCGCCGCCCGGGCGACGCGCGCTGGCACGACGGTCGCGCTCGCAGCGGACGCATCCGGGCTGGTCCGCACGTAGAGCGCGACACCGATCGCGGACGAGGCGCCACAGATCAGGAGGCCGGTCGTCACGTCCACGATCCCGGCCTGCAACAGGGCGCTCATCAGGAACGCGGCCACGATGCCGCGCGCACCGGTGATCGCGTTCCAGCCGGCCATCGCGGGCGCGCGCGACGACATCGAGGTGTGTTCGCTCACGACCGATGCGATGCCGACGTCGATCGAGGCGCTCCCCGCGCCCGCCGCCACCGCCGCCACCCAGAGCCACGTGACGTCCGGGGCGACCGCGCAAGCCAGCAGCGCAGCCAGACCCATCGCACTGCCGAGACGCATCGCGACCATCGCGCCGTAGCGGTCAGCGACGATGCCCCAGGCCAGGAACGACACGGTCGTCGCCGCGGCGGTGATGATGCCGATGATGCCGACGTCGGCCAGCGACAGGTCCAGCCGGTCCACGTACACGAGGGCGTAGAGCGGGGCCGCAGCGATGAGACCGCCGCCGTAGAACCCCTGGGCCAGCGCGACGCGGCCGAGGACCGGACGCTCGCGTAGGGCGCGTATGGAGTCGCGGGCCGAGAACCGCGGCAGATCGCCCGCGGCCTGGGCCCGCAGCCCGACGTACGCGATCGCGCAGACCATGCCGACCAAGCCGGCAAGGGCAACGGCTGTCGGGCCACCCACCTGATCGGCGAGGAGCCCGCCCGCAAGCGCCGCAAGGGCGCCGGCCGCGGCCCGTCCGGTCCCGACCATGCCGACGATGCGGCCACGAAGTCGAGCCGGGTACATCGCCCCCCAGAGGCGCAGGTGGAACGGCCCACCGAACGACAGGCTGACCCAGAACACCACCGACACCGCGACCATGACCGATGGCGTCGGGAGGACGAAGAGCGCGACCAACGACGCCGCGCCGGCACCGCGGATGAGGGCCAGCTGGCCCGGCGAACGGGGCCCCAACCGACCCGCGAACACGCCGAGCAGGTTGGCGATGAACGGTGCCGCCGCCAGGGCGGCGAGGCCCAACGGTTCCAGGCCGCCGCGACGGGCGACGGTGGGCAGGAGTGTCGTGACCAGGGCCATGCTCACGCCGACACCGACGGCCGCCAGCAGGTCGAGCGCGAGGTTGCGCCCGAGCGCGCGCCGATTCGGCGATGTGAATGACGACCGTTCCACCAGGTACCTCGACACAGCCCGCGTGGCCTGCGAGGTGAGCTGTCGGGCTCGGCGTGGGTCCGCCGTCGCGATCGATCCGCGATTCGCCCCGAGTGGTGGGTCCCCCGTCCTCGATGAGAAGGTTCGGCCACCACCAACGATACCAGCGATGACCCAACCGAGCGCATGGGCCGATGGTCCGGGACACCGCCGACGCTCAGACGGCCGTGTCGACCTCGCGCTCGGCGGCGGCACACGCGGCGCAGCGGCCGGTGATCGTGATATGCGAGCGGTCGACGGCGAACCCGCGTTCGGCATCGAGGGCACCCGCGATGGCGTCGGCCTCGCCCGTGAGGATCTCCCACGACGCCCCGCACGAGCGACAGTGGAGGTGGCCATGCTCCTCGGTCGGAAGCACGTGGAACTCCTCGCGCCCGTCGACACCGTGGTGATGGCTCACGTAGCCCAGGTCCTCGAGGACATCGAGCGTTCGATAGACCGTCGAGGGCGTGGTGGTCGGGTCCATCGCCCGGCAGCGCTCGACGAGCTCGGATCCGGTCACGTGGCCGTCGGTCCGGCTCAGGACATCGACGAGCGTTCGCCGCTGCGGCGTCCAGCGCAGGCCTTGCGCGTGCAGGCGCTCGCGCACCAGCTCCCAGGCAGCCTCGTCGGATCGGTCGGGGGTCATCGCGGCGAAGTATAGGTCGGCCTGGCGGCGCATCCGGATGACGCCGTCCGTCGTAGGGCCAGATACGGGACGTCGTTCGCGGACCGGAGGGGAGTCCGCGAACGCACCCGATCGACCCGCCCTGACCACGACCCCACCGGCGACGGTCGCCCCGATGGCCGCCCTAGGACGTTCGTTTCGAACCTATCGACGATCGGCCCAGGCCGCCGGGATGGCGACGCGAGTTAGCATCGCGACAAAGTCGTGGCAAACGGAGGCATAGCCTTGTTCCTGTTCAAGAGAAAGCCAAAGGAGGACGACGAGCCGGTCGACCTGGAGGCGCGATCCCCGGCGACGGGCCTGAAATACAAGGACATCGCACTCCTGGGCGAGATGATGAAGAACGGCGCGGACCTGACCAAGCCACGGCACGTGCTGTACTACCTGTACTTCAGCAGCCGGGAGGACGCCGAGGCCGGTGCGGTCGACGGTCGAGCGGCCGGGTATGCCTGCGAGGTTCGTGATCCGCTTCCGCAGTACCCGGACCAGTGGCGGCTCGTGTGTGAGCGGTCGGACGCGGTGCTGGACATCGAGGGCGTTCGGCATGCCGACGACGTGTTCCAGGAGATCGCCGACCGCCTCGGCGGAGAGTTCGACGGCTGGGAGGCGGCCGTCTAGTTCGGCAGGGAGCGCGCCGCTGACCTCGCTCCGACCGTGCTTGGCGCCCCGAGGCGTCGGTGGTACCATCCGCCATCCGAACCGGCGTTCGGTCCTGTGGGGATGTGTGGTTTCGACAGGGCCTGGCTACCGGAGAACGCGAGCCGAGGATGCTGCTCAGGCCTCGTTAATCAGGCAGCAAAACGAAGTACCTGGCAACCGCCAGTCGACTCTCGCCCTCGCTGCTTAGGCAGTAAGGTGAGCGTGGAAGCTACCTCCGTCCCGCGGGTAGTGGAAGCGTCATCCAGCGGGGCTGCGATCCGGATCAGCGTCGCGTAGTCCGGAGTCAAGCCCGATCTAGGGGCACGTGACTGGACCGCCGGGCAGAGTGCCGATGCCCGTCCCGGCGGTTGACGACAAATCATCGGACACGCTCGTAGTTGGTCTCCGGCGAAGGGTCTTGGACGGGGAGTTCGACTCTCCCCCATCTCCACCAAACACGCCCGCCGCTCGACGACCCCTTGCGCCGCCCGTCGCGACGACTTGCCCACCGCCGCTATGGTTGAGGACCTCATGATCCGCCGATTCGCGCCGACCGCCACGCTCACGGCGTTCCTGATCGCCGCCACGCTCCTCGTTGGCCCGGCGCCGGTCGCGGCGGCGGATCCCGTCCTGGTCGGGGCCGGCGACATCGCCGGCTGCGGAGATGAGAAGGACGCGGAGACGGCGAACCTCCTCGACGACATCCCGGGCACGGTCGTCACGTTCGGCGATAACGCCTACGAAGATGGCACGGCCGCCCAGTTCCGGGACTGCTACGGCCCGACCTGGGGCCGGCACAAGGCCCGGACGAGGCCGTCCGCCGGCAATCACGAATACCACACGTCGGGCGCGACCGGCTACTACGGCTACTTCGGGGCGGCCGCCGGTCCGGCCGGCAAGGGCTGGTACAGCTACGACCGGGGCCGCTGGCACATGGTCGTGCTGAACTCGAACTGCGGTGACGTCGGGTGCGGATCGAACTCCGCGCAGGTCAAGTGGCTTCGGGCCGATCTGGCCGCCAATGCCGGCGACCACGTGATCGCGTACTGGCATCACCCGAGGTTCAGCTCCGGTGAGCACGGCAACGACACGTCCGTCCAGGCGTTCTGGGACGCCCTCTACGCGGCCGGCGCCGAGATCGTCCTGAACGGCCATGACCACAACTACGAGCGGTTCGCGCCGCAGAACCCTGGCGGGCGCGCCGACGCGGCCCACGGCATCCGCCAATTCGTCGTCGGGACCGGTGGGCGCCACCTGCGGGCGAAGGGCTCGACCGAGGACAACAGCCAGGTCTTTGCAGAAGCGTTCGGGGTGCTCAAGCTGACGCTCCATGCGAACTCCTACGATTGGCGCTTCGTCCCGATCGCCGGCGAGTCGTTCACCGACGCTGGCACCGGCACCCCGCACGGTCCCGCATCGAAGTCGTTCAAGGCGATCGCCGATGCATGGGTCGACCAGCGCCACCCGGGCGCGAACCACGGGGCGTCCCGGCGGCTCTTCGTCGATGGCAATGCCGGTCGAGGCCGCGACCTTCGGACCTACCTGAAGTTCAAGGTCACCGGTCTCGCCGGGACGGTGGAACGGGCCGTGCTCAGGCTGTGGGTGACGAACGGGACCACGAACGGCCCGACGGTCGCCCCGACCAGGACGAACTGGTCCGGCGGACGGCTGACGTGGCGAAACCGGCCCGGGCCGACCGGACCCGTCGTGGCGAACGCCGGGGCGTTGGCGGCCGGCCGCTGGGCCGAATTCAACGTGACGGCCCTGGTCCGCCGTAACGGCACGTACGCGTTCCTGCTTCGCTCCACCTCGGCCGATGGGCTGGTGGCATCGTCGATGCAGGGTGCTCACCCGCCTCGGCTCATCGTCCGTCTCGCGGCGCCGTGACCAGGACGAGGATCGCGCCGACGGCCGACGGAGCGGCACCCGCCTAGGACCGCGGCGCCGTCGGGTCACTCCGGGATCAGCCGGGCGGCGGGCGCCATGGGGTATCGTGTCCCGGCCTCTCAGTCGTCGTTCTGGCACGGACCCGCGCCAGTCCTGCGCCCACCCCCTCGTCGGGAGGAGCCATGGACCACGAGCCCGTACTCATCTCGACCATCGCCATCGGGTTCGTTGCCGCGTTCATCGGTGGGCTGATCGCCCAACGCCTTCGGCTTCCGAGCATCGTCGGTTACATCGCCGCGGGGGTGGCGCTCGGTCCATTCACGCCGGGCATCATCGCGGACGCACAGGTTGCCAGTGAGCTCGCCGAGATCGGCGTCATCCTGCTGATGTTCGGGGTCGGGATCGAGTTCTCGATCAAGGACCTGCTGGCCGTCCGCCGCATCGCCATCCCGGGCGCCATCGGTCAGATCGTGGTCGCGACGCTGCTGGGTGTCGGGCTCGGGCTGGCGCTCGGCTGGGGGATCGGCGGCGGCTTGATCCTCGGGCTGGCTGCCTCGGTGGCCAGCACCGTCGTCCTCCTCCGAACGCTGAACGATCGGGGGGAGCTCGATACGCCGCAGGGCCGGATCGCCGTGGGCTGGCTGATCGTCGAGGACCTGTTCACCGTCGTGATCCTCGTCGTGCTGCCGACCATCGCGCCATTCCTTGGCGGGGTCGCCGACCGCTCCGATGACGGCGGCCTTGGCGCCGTCGGCGGCGTCGCGCTGGCGCTCGGCAAGGCGGCCGTGTTTGCCGTCGTCATGATCGTCGTCGGCGCCCGGGTGGTCCCGCGGCTCCTGAACCTCGTCGCGCACGAGGGCTCGCGCGAGCTGTTCACGCTCGCGGTGCTGGCCATCGCCCTCGGCATCGCGTTCGTGTCGTCGACGGTCTTCGGCGTCTCGTTCGCGTTGGGGGCATTTCTCGCTGGTGCCGTCGTCGGCGAGTCGGACATGAGCCACCAGGCCGCGGCCGACGCGCTGCCCCTCCGGGATGCGTTCGCCGTGCTGTTCTTCGTGTCCGTTGGCATGCTCTTGGACCCGGCCTTCCTGGTTGCCTATCCACTCGCGATCCTGGCCATGCTCGGGCTGGTCGTCCTCTCGAAGGCGCTCGTGAAGTTCGCCATCGTCACGCTGTTCGGGTATCCCATCCGGACGGGTCTGACCGTCGGCGTCGGCCTGGCCCAGATCGGTGAGTTCTCCTTCATCCTCGGCACGGTCGGGCTGACCCTGGGCATGCTGCCCACCGAAGGATTCCAGCTGATCGTGGCCGGCTCGCTGTTGTCGATCGCCCTCAACCCGTTCCTCTTCCGGCTGGTCGACCCGCTGGACAGGCGACTTCGGGCGCTCCCGGTCCTGACCCGCTCGCTCGAGCGACAAGCCGGCCACCTTGCCGCCCTGGAGCCGGCCGGCGAGGAACCGCCGGTTCGCGGCCACGCGATCCTGTGCGGATATGGCCGGGTCGGGCGCCTGATCGGCCCGGCCCTGGACCGGCGCGGGTTCCGATACGTCGTCATCACGCTGCAGCGACGCGAGGTGGAACAGCTGCGGGCCCGAGGCATCGCCGCCGTCTACGGCGACGCCTCGAACGCGGAGGTGCTCGAGCGGGCGCATGTCCAGACGGCGCGACTGGTCATCGTGGCCAGCTCGGATCCTCACGTCACCCGCCTGGTCGTCGAGCGAGCGCTTGCGGCGAATCCGGCCATCGACTTCGTCGTGCGCACCCACAGCGACACCGAAGCTGCCCACCTGCGCGCCATCACCAGCCGGGTGCAGGCCATCCACGGCGAGCGCGAGCTGGCGGTCCAGATGGTCCGCTACTCGCTGCGGCGGTTCGGCGTCGACGCACGGGAGGCGGAAGCCATCGCGCAGGGCCTACGCCGGCACGTGATGCCGACCAACGCGCCGCCACCCGGCGATGGGCCTGCCGTCGGTCGGTTCGGGCGATGGCGCGAGCGGATCCGCGGCTTCCTCGGCGGCGAACCGAGCGAGGCTGGCGAGACCTAGGGGGTCGGCGAGGCGCTCGGCGCCGGCTTGGGCTTGGCCGACCCCTTGCCGATGAGCGTGATGCCGGTGATCCGCGCGTAGTTCGAGTAGTAGGTCTCGCGGTGGACGACCTTGCCGCTCTTGTCGCGCACGGTCCGGGTCACCCAGACCTGCTTGCCGTCGACCGGGTACTCGATCCGTTGGCGAACGCCCGGTCGCAGCGACGACGTGTACTGGACCGTGTCCGAGGCCTGGCGGACGTTCCTGACAGTGGGCCGGCTGAACGAGGTCCTTCGGCCGGTCGGCACGCTGTAGATCACGAACCGGACGTAGCCCCGGGTCCCGTTCCGGATCCGATAGCCTCGGATGAGCACGGGATAGTCGGTGTCGTTCGTGAACGACATCGACTGCCTGGAGCCTGAGCCGCTGATGAAGACGGTCGCGTCGAGCCCCAGCGGGTAGCGATCGATGTAGTAGAAGTGATTGCGACGCGCGCCCATCTTGTAGCCCGCCCGGAGGGCGGCGTTGAAGAGGGTCGTCGAGCAGGAGCAGATGCCACCGGCCAGGGCGCCCTGGGGCTCGGTCCGGCCGTCGATGATCGCGCCGCCCTGGCGGTAGCCCTTCGCCCGGCTGACCGATCCGACCGCGTCCCAGAAATCGAACTTCTGGTGCGGTGCGACGACGTACCCGTCGATCGTCAGGGCCGGGATCCAGATGTTGGCCCCGAACCCGTTCTTCTCGCCGATCGGGAACCAGGTGGTCCAGCGCGAGATCTCCCGCATCTTGGGCGCGGCGGCCTTGGCCTCGGCCGTGGTCAGGGCCGGCTCCTTCTTGGCGACCTTCGGCTCGAGCGTCGCGGTGGTGGCCCCATCGGCACGGGCCTTCATCAGCGCCTGGATCGATGCCACGGTGGCCTCGACGTCGAGCGCGCGGCCGTCCTTGCTGGCCACGACACCGCTGATCCTGCTGCCCGAGGTCTTGTAGGTGGCGTTCAACGGCTTTCGATCGATCTTCTTGGCCAGGCCCTTGAGGATCGTGGTCAGCTCGGTCGTGTTGATGACCGCCGTGTAGCCGCCGACGACCGTCGGACTGAACTTCACGAACTTGCGCAACTTGTCGCTGGTGATCGGGAACTCGTCGTCGCCGACGGTCAGGACGATCTCCGACGTCACCCGCTCGGCGAGCGCCTTGGCGTCGGCCGCCTCGACCGTGGTGACCTTTGGCTCGACGGTCGCGACCGGCAGGTCCACCGCGACCTGGTTCGGCGCGTCGACCGCACCGAGCGCGGTCAGGATGGCGGCCGTCGCTGGGGTCGGGTCGGCGGCGCGGCCATCCGACCCGGGATTGAGCAGGAAGTTCAACGAGTCGTCGATGTCGACCGACGCTTCCGATGGGGTGCGCTTGATCGTCTCCGCCAGCGCCGCGAGCTTATCCGCGACGGCCGTGGCATCGACGCGGACGCGGGGCTGCAGGATCACGCCGTTGAGGGCTGTGCGGGTCTCGGCGATCGCGCGCTCGGCGGCATTCCCGGTGTGGCCGATCGACATCGCCTCGGCGACCATGGTCGCCACGTCCGGTCCGCGGCCCAGCTCCGCATAGTCGAGGGTCACATCCCGCTCCGGGCCACGCACGACGACGGCGCCGCTGCCGAGCGAAGCGTAGGCCGTCGCCAGTCGGCCGGCCGCCTCGTCGGGGGTCAGCCCGGAGAGATCGACGTTCCCGATTCGGACGCCGGGCACGATCCGGCCGGCGTATTGCTGGTCGTAGGCATAGAGCGCACCGACACCGAGGGCCATCGCGGCCAGCAGGCCCACGAGAAAGGCCACGAAGAAGCGGAACCGAGCCGATGCGTGGCGCGGTTCGACGACGACGTGATCGATAACCTCGGTCTGGGTGGTCATGGGTGGAGCGACATCCTATCAGGCGTGGCGAGCGTGGCGGAACGGCCGGCTGAGCGTCCCTTGGGGACGCCTCGGGTCAGGGCGGCGTGACGTCCGGTCGCGGACCGGTCGAGTCGAGTCGGAGGCCGGTCAGCCTGGCGCCCTCGGGACGAGGACGACGCGTCGGTTCGGCTCTTCGCCGATCGACTGGGTCGCGACGGCCGCGTGGTCGCGCAGGGTCAGGTGGATCCAGCGGCGCTCGAGCGCGGGCATGGGCTCGAGCTGGAGCATCTTGCCGGTCTCGACGACCCGGGCGGCGGCCCGGTTCGCGAGGTCCCGAAGCTGACGTTCGCGTCGGCCGCGGTAGTCCTCGACGTCGACGAGCACGCGTGTCCAGCTGCCCATCTCCTTGGACAGCATCAGGTTGACCAGGTGCTGGAGCGCCGACAGGCGCTCGCCCTTGCGGCCGATCAGGGCACCCAGCGCATCGCGCTCCTCGCCCTCACCGACGACGTTGAGCCGGCTGGTCTCGCCAGTGTCGACCTCGACCTTGACCTCGAATCCGAGGTGGGTCATCAGCTGCTCGAGGATCGCCTTGCCGGCGGCCAGGGCTTCAGGCGAGGCCTCCGCGGCCTCGAGTTCGGCGCGCTCGGCGGCCAGCGAGCCACGTGCGGCAGCCACCTCTGCGGCTTCCGACGCGGTCAGGCCACCACCGGCGCCATCGCCTCGCGGGCGATCGTCGCGGCGTGGGCCACGGTCATCGCGACGCGGCGGGCGATCGTTGCGGCGGGGCGGCCGGTCGTCGGTCCGGGGCGCGATATCGGCGGTTTGAGCCTGGATCGGGACGTCCGTGCTTGGCGGACGATCGTCGCTCCGCGGGGGGCGGTCGTCGCGGCGGGGCCCACGGTCGTCACGACGCGGTGGGCGGTCGTCCCGGCGCGGCGGCCGGTCGTCGTGGGTCGGGGTCGGCAACGGGGTCGCGGCAGCGGCATCGCGCTTGGGCGCGGCACCACCAAGCGCCGCGCGTGGAGCGGCCACGATCCGGGCGGGCTCAGCACCCATGCCCAGCACGCCTCTGCTGCCGGGCGTCAGGATCTCGAAGTCGAGGTCCTCGAGGCCTGCGGCGAAGTCCTCGCGCGCCAGGCGCAGGGCCTCCTCCACGGTCTTGCCGGTGAACTCCTTGTACGCACTCATGTCTAGCGTCGTCTCCCTCGTCGGCCTTGGCGACCACGCTCCCGAGGGCGGATCGTCTTTTCGGCCGTCGTCTTCTTGTCCGCGTCGGTCAGGATGGCCGGACGCTTGCTGGGCTCAGGTGTTGGTGGCATCGACACCGGGAACCGGGGGGTGTGGCCGACCGCGAACGCCGGCGTCCAGCCGAAGAGCGGGAACATCCCGCCCCAGCCCACGATGAGGTACTGCTGGACGATCCCGAAGATCGTCGCCGTGATCCAGTAGATGAACAGGCCGGCCGGCAGGAAGCCGCCGTAGGCGATCGAGATGAGCGGCAGGAACAGCATCGTCTGCCGCTGGATCTTGGTGTTCGGATCGTCGTCGCCGCTGGCCGGCGGAAGCATCATCCGCGACTGCACCAGCTGGAGCAGGGCGGACAGGATGGCCAGGATGCTGAGTCCGAAACCGGCGATCGCGAAGAACGTGGACGGCAGGCTGACGTCGATGCCGCCGAGGAACGGGATGACCGTGTCGATGCATGGACCGAGGCTCGCGTCGGGCACGCCGGCGGCGTTGAGGTTCGTGCACTCGAGCGGGACCACCTGGACGCCGAAAACAGTGAGCATCCCGCGGGGATCGACGTTGGTCAGGCCGTTCTGGATGACCGAGTACATGATGAACAGCAGGGGCATCTGGAGCAGCAGCGGGAAGCACCCCGCCAACGGATTGATGCCGCGCTCCTTGAAGAGCTCCTGCTGGGCGACCCGAGCCTTCATGGCGTCGCCCTTGTAGCGCTTCTGGATCTCCTTGACCTCCGGTTGGAGGAGCTGCATCCGGCGCTGCGAGACGAGCTGCTTGCGCACGAGCGGGATGACCAGGGCCCGGACCACGAGCGTCAGGACGACGATCGCCCAGCCGATGGCCGCGGGGACGCCAAGGCTCACCAGGAACGAATAGACCCCGACCATGATGATCAACATGACCTGGAAGATCGGGGTGAACAGCCACGCGAGGAAGCTGACCGGATCGGCGCCGGGCTGCGCCGGCGTCAGCGGCGGTGCTGGGGTCGGCGTCGCGCTTGGGTCGCCCGACCCCCCCGGACCGCCGGGCGCACAGGCCGCCAGCACGACGGCCACGAGGATGAGCAGCCCGATCGACGCGAACGGGATCCGGCGGAGGCGGGAGCGTGTCACGAGCCGAGCGCCTCGCTAGCGGACCGGGTCATAGCCGCCCGGATTCCAGGGGTGGCAGCGGGCGATCCGTTTGGCGCCCATCCAACTGCCCTTGAGGAGGCCGTACTTCTCGATCGCCTGCTCGGTGTAGCGCGAGCAGGTCGGTTCGAACCGGCAACTGGCCGGCATCCATCGGAAGACGATCCGGTAGAGCTTGATCAACCCGATCCCGATGCGCTTCACGCGTCTGGTCCTCCGAGCGCGCCGCCCCTGGTCAAGGTCCGGCGCAACG
The DNA here is from genome assembly GCA_963778645.1 of uncultured Chloroflexia bacterium. Lineage (GTDB taxonomy): Bacteria > Chloroflexota > Limnocylindria > Limnocylindrales > CSP1-4 > SPCO01. The sequence goes on along the minus strand of CAVZVH010000026.1, from coordinate 52,408 downwards.
CCCCGACCAGCGTGTCATGGTCGGCCTCGACGATCGCAGGCCGGGCGATGATGAGAACGTCCCAGCCGGGCTGGAACGAGGGCGCCATCACCCTGAGCGCCTCACGAAGTCGTCGGCGGACCCGGTTGCGGATCACGGCGCCGCCGAGCTTTCGCCCGGTCGACAGACCGAACCGGGTCGTCTCGAGGTCGGTCCGCAGGAACCTGGCGGTGAACAGGGGATGGGACCGCGTCGTCCCGTTTCCACCGATCGCCGTGAAGTCCTTTGGGCGGGAGAGCATCTCGAGCCGCGGCGAGTTTGGGCCGCGCTCCGTCGTCAGGCCGTCAGCCGCTTTCGACCGCGTGCCCGTCGCGTTGCCAGGATGCGGCGACCCGGGGTCGTCTTCATCCGGGCACGGAACCCGTGCTCCTTGGCGCGATGGCGCTTCTTTGGCTGATAGGTCTGCTTCATGGGGTGATCGAGGATCCTCTCCAACCGGCCTCGGGGACGGTGTCTGTGTTCGACCCCTAGAGGCACGCAAACGCGCCCGGCGCCCGAAAGCGCGGAGCGCGTCGTCGTCCGGCGGATGATACGGCCGCCTCTGAAGGGGTGTCAAACCTCTCACGCACCGCCCGGTGCCCGGTCAAGCCCTGCGGATCTCCATCGGCCGGCACGCACCGCTCACACCACGTCCGCCATGGTGCTTACGCGCACCCGCGAGGCGGGTCGTTCGGAACGGGGAGGCCGCGGACAGTTCATGCACAGATACTCCCCGGGAGTATGACAGAATCGCCTTGCGACGCCCCTTCCGCCGGTGCTATCCTCTCCGGGCCCATCGGCGCCGGGACGCCTGCGGGAGACCCGGAAACCCCGTGATCAGGGGCCCGGAACCGCGCTTCGCCCGGTGCGACGTCGGCCATGTCGAGAACGCTCACGTGCCACGGCCCCTCGCTCGGAACCTTGGTCAACGCTACCCATCCACCGTCTCACACGTACTACAGGTCCCATCGAACGAATGGACGCGAAGCAGGTCTGGCGAGCGGCTCTCGGAGAGCTGCAGGTGTCGCTCTCGCCGGCCAACTACGAGACGTGGCTGCGGGACACGCAGCTGGTCGATGTGGATGAGCAGCGCTTCCGGATCTCGGTACCCAACGGCTTCGCCAAGGACTGGCTCGAGACGCGCTATCGCTCGTTGATCAGCCAGACGCTCGCCAGGATCGTCGGCTACAGCGTCCAGGTCGAGTTCGTCATCGGCAGCGCCCCGACCCCGGCGCCGACCGATGGATCGCCCGACGACCGACCGGACGACCGACCGATGAACGGCCCGGCGCCTGCCGGATCGAGTCAGGTCCGGGTCGAGCCGACCCGCGTCGGCGGTGAAGGCGGCACGACCAACATCAACCCGCGCTACACGTTCGCCAACTTCATCGTCGGCTCATCCAACCGCCTGGCTCACGCCGCCAGCCTGTCCGTCGCGGAGCGCCCCGGCCACGCCTACAACCCGCTCTTCCTCTACGGCGGTGTGGGCCTGGGCAAGACCCACCTGATGCACGCGATCGGCAACCAGGTCATCGCCAAGTTCCCGCGCAAGCGCGTCGTCTATGCGACCTCCGAGAAGTTCACGAACGAATTCATCACCTCGATCCAGCAGGGCAAGATCGACGACTTCCGGGCCCGCTACCGTCGGATCGACCTCCTCCTGATCGACGACATCCAGTTCATCGCCGACAAGGAGCGGACCCAGGAGGAGTTCTTCCACACGTTCAACGCGATCCACGAGGACGGCAAGCAGATCGTCATGTCCTCGGACCGGCCACCGAAGGCCATCCTGACCCTCGAGGAGCGCCTGCGCAGCCGCTTCGAGTGGGGGCTCATCGCCGATCTGACCGCGCCAGACCTCGAGACGCGCATCGCCATCCTCCGGGCCAAGGCGGAGGAAGGGGCGCTCCCCATCACGTCGGACGTCATCGAGTTCATCGCGCGCAAGGTCGTCAGCAACATCCGCGAGCTCGAGGGCGCGCTCAACCGGATCATCGCCTTCGCGAGCATGGGCGCCACACCCATCAGCATCGAACTCGCCCAGGCGGTCCTCTCCAACGTCCTGTACAACCCGAAGAAGCGTCAGGTGACGCCGGAACGCATCGCCAAGGCGGTCTCGGACTACTACAGCGTCCCGCTCGACGTCCTCCAGGGCCAGAAACGCGACAAGTCGATCGTCATGCCGCGCCAGATCGCGATGTTCCTGATGCGCGAGGAGACGGACGTGTCGCTCCTCCGGATCGGCGCGGAGCTCGGCGGCCGGGACCATTCGACGGTCCTCCACGCGTGCGACAAGATCACCCGCGAATCCGCGGTCAACGATGAGCTCCGGCGCGAGATCGCCGCAGTTCGGGAGCTCATCTACGCCGACTGAGGCACGCGCTGCCGGCTCGGCCGGCGCGACGACGGTGCCCCTCGACACGCGTCACGGGGGGCATCCGGACCGACTTCCTGTGGATAACCGCGCAGAATCCGTGGAAAACCCCTACCCGTTGTGGACATCCGCAACCTTTGCCGTTGATGAGCCCGCCTCGCCCGATGGGCGCTGTGGAGGGTCACCGGACTCGTCCACCGGGCCACCCCGATCCCGTCCCCGGTCGTCGCGGTCCCGTCCACCGCGCGGGATCGCTCGTCCACGTCCTCTTCGAGCAGGGCCACGCGGCGGCGTCCACGTGTTCCACACCCTGATGGTGATGATGACGGGGTGAGAAGATAGAGAGAAGATACCCACGACCCCACGCGGACCGCCCGGGGACCGATGCGCGAGCGATCGCCGCCGGCCTGCATCCGCGACACGGTCGCATCGCCAGCCGTCACGACATGCTTGGAGTGAACCCGACGTGAGACTCTCGGTGATGCAGGAGCATCTGGCCCGCGGCCTGTCCATCGTCAGCCGGGCCGTGTCGAGCCGGAGCACCTTGCCGGTCCTGGCCAACGTCCTGCTCAAGACCGAGGACGGCGGTCTCAAGCTGACCGCCACGAACCTCGAGATCGGGATCACCTACTGGGTGCCCGGCAAGATCGAGACCGACGGGGCCACGACCGTCCCGGCGAAACTCTTGACCGACCTCGTCAATTCCTTGCCGGCCGGCGACAAGGTCGACCTGGAGCTGGGTCCGGGCGAATCGCTCAACCTGCGCAGCGGACGCTTCGAGACCCACATCAAGGGCATCGAGGCCGAAGAGTTCCCCGCGATCCAGACCGCCGGCGACCGACCGACCACCCGGGTCGCCCAGAACGTCCTCCGCCGCGCTCTCAACGAGACCGCATTCGCGGCGGCCAGCGACGAAGCGCGACCGATCCTGACCGGCGTACTCGCCAAGTTCGAAGGCAACCAGCTCACCCTGGCCGCTGCCGACAACTACCGGATCGCGGTGAAGACCATCGAGATCCTCGACGCCGTGCCCGAGACGAGCGTCGTCATCCCGGCGCGTGCCCTCAACGAGTTGGCGCGCGTCCTGGCCGACGTCGAGGACCCCGTCGAGATCGTCCTGGCCGGCGGTCGCAACCAGGTGCTGTTCCACCTCGATGGGATCGACCTGGTCAGCCGGCTCATCGACGGTCAGTTCCCGAACTACCAGCAGGTCGTCCCGAAGGAGCATTCGACGCGGGCGGTCCTCGATCGAGAGGAACTCTTGCGGGCCGTTCGGCCGGCGGCGCTCATCGCCCATGAATCGGCGAACATCGTCAAGCTCCAGATCGGGGGAGACGGGGAGGCCGGCATCACGGTCAGCGCCAACGCCGAGGTGGGGGACCATGTCGGGCAGGTCGAGGCCGCCGTCGAGGGCGACGGGACGACGATCGCCTTCAACGCGCGCTACCTGGCCGACGTGCTCACCAACGTCGACGCCGACCAGTTCGCGCTCGAGCTCAATGGGCCGCTCTCGCCGGGGGTCTTCAAGCCCGTCGGGGACGACCACTACATCCACGTCGTCATGCCCGTCCGGACGACCTCCTAGCGACGACCGGAGGCCGGTCCGGCGGCGATCGGACCGGGGAGACCCTGCTCGACTCCATCAGCCTGCTCGACCTCCGTGGGTACGCCACGCTCGAGGTGGCCTTCGGGCCCGGTCCGCAGCTCATCGTCGGCCCGAACGCCGCCGGCAAGACGAGCCTGCTTGAGGGGATCGTCCTGCTGGCCTGGGGGCGCTCCCATCGCACGTCGACCGACGGCGAGCTGATCCGCTGGGGGACGGACCTCGCCCGCATCGAGGGCCGGCTGGGCCTGGACGTCGTGGAAGTGGCGATCGTCCGGTCCGGGGTCGGTGGCACGGCCGGCCGCAAGCGCCTCCGGGTGAACGGCATCGGCCGGCGGGCCAACGCGCTGGAGAGCCCGCTCCGGGTGGTCGTCTTCGCCCCCGAGGAGATGCTGCTCGTGGCCGGGTCGCCGGGCCTGCGTCGGGCCGCGATGGACCAGCTGGCGAGCGCGGCCTTCCCCGGCTACGCCAGCGCCCTCGCGACCTACGGCCGGACGCTCCAGCAGCGCAACGGCCTGCTGCGAGCCATCCGCGAGGAGGGCGCGCCGCGCGAGGAGCTCCGGTTCTGGGACGCAGCGCTGCTCGATGCCGGGGGCCGCGTCGTCGCCGATCGCTTGCGGTTGCTGGACCAGCTCACGGCGCCCATCGCCGCCGCCCACGCGGAGATCGCCCCCGAGGAGGCCGCCGCGGCCGCGCTCGCCGTGCGTTACAGCACGAACGCCCCGGCCGCGCCCGGCGAGACGCCGCGCGACGCGCTGGCGCGCCGCCTGCTCGAGACGGCCGAGAAGGAGGTCTGGAACGGGGCGACCCTCGTCGGGCCCCACCGCGACGACCTGGTCTTCGACCTGGCCGGTCGCGACCTGGCCGGCTTCGCGTCCAGGGGCCAGCAGCGGACGGCGATCCTGTCGTTCAAGCTGGCCGAGCTCGACCTGCTCACCGCGCTCGATGGGCACCCACCGCTGCTCCTGCTCGACGACGTCTTCTCGGAGCTCGACCCGGAACGTCGCTCGCATCTCGTCCGCCGGATCGCCGAGCTGCCCCAGGCGTTCGTGACCACGACGACGCTGGACGACCTGGATCCGGCCCTGCGCGATATCGCCACGATCTGGGAGGTCCGGGCGGAGCCCGACGGCGCCCGCCTCGTGCCCGATCCGGCAGCGGCGGGCCGGCCGTGAGCCCGCGACCGAGCGTCCCGTGAGCCCGCGACGTCGACCGATGGTCCGCCTCGGCGAGCTGATCCCGGATGCGGCCCGAGCCCTGGGCCTGGACGAGGAACTGCGCCTGTCGAAGGCGATGGCGACGTTCGAAGCGCTCGTGGCCGAGCGCGTGCCGGCGGCCGCCGGTGCCTGCCGGGTCGTGCGCCTGGAGGGCTTCGCCGTCGACGTGGAGGCTGACGCCCCGATCGTCGCCCAGGAGCTGCGCCTGCGGTCGTCCGAGTTGCTGGCGGCGTTCGGGGCATCCCCGGGCGGGCTCGGCGTGCGTGAACTCCGCGTGCACGTCCGGCGCGGGGGTCCCCGCGTATAATCCCCGGCACCTGCCAGCCATCTCGGGGCGAACGTCCCCGATCGTACCGGGATCGTCCGCCGCTTCGAACGCCCCGCCCTCCACCGGAGTGCGGGGATCCGCCCGATTCACGAGAGGCCCGCATGGCCGTCCGACTCCAGATGAAACTCGGCGTCGTCGCCGAGCATGACCGCCTCCCCGACTCGCCGGACACGCTCGTCGTCGTCGAGCCCAACGTCGGGTCGGTCGCCCGTTCCAAGGGCCTGCTGTACCTGCTGGTCACCTCGCGCATCAGCTCGCGCCACGCGCTCGAGGCCACGCGGCTGGCGGCCGAGACGATCCGGAACGAGTACTACTACGACGAATCGGCCGGCATCCGGGTCTGCCTGCAGAAGGCGATCGGGACCGCCAACAAGCGGCTCGCGCACCAGGCCGATCGGCTGGGCCTGAAGTCATCGGATGGGAACGGGCCGATCGGGGTGGCCGTGGCCGTGGTCCGCGCCAACGAGATGTACGTCGCGACGGTCGGGCCCGCGGAGGCCTACCTGATCCGCCAGGCACGCCTCTCGACGCTGCCCGACCCGCATCGCGAACGCGGCCTCCCATCCGGCGAACTCGAGCCCGACGTCTGGCGCGGCGAGGTCTCGGTCGGCGATTCGCTCGTCCTCGTGTCCCCCAACGTCATGGCCAAGCTTGGGCCGGACGAGCTGAAGGACGCGATGCTGACGCTCCACCCGCAGTCGGCCATGGAGCACCTCCACCATCGCTTCGTGGCCGACGGCGGGGCCGGCAGCGACGGGGCGATCGCATTCGAGGCAGGCGAAGTCTCCGCCACCGCCCGAGGCCGGGCGCCCGTGCCGGTCAAGCCGGCCGAGCCCCTTGCCGGCGCCCCGGACCGCTCGCCGATCCCGCTCGCCGACAACATGCAGGCCGCGACCGTGGCGGTCAGCGCGGCCGCGGGCAACGCACGTGTGGCGGCCGGCGGAGCCCTCGAGAAGGTCGTCGGGCGGGTCCAGGAGCTCATGCCGCGCCGGAAGCCCGCCTACAGGCGGGTGACGCCGCTGGCCTCTCGCCGCCAGACCCAACGCCGGGCGGCGCTTGCGGTCCTCGCCCTGCTGGTCGTCGCGGCCGGACTCGGTTTCGGGGTCTACGTCTTCGGCGGCCAGGGCAAGCAGGAGGCCATCCGGTCGGCCAACACCGGGCAGGAGGCCCTGGACATGGCCAGGGAGAACCTCGCCAAGGTGAAGGGCCCGGGTGTCGACCTGGTTGCCGACAACCCCGCCGAGGCCAAGGACCTCCTGACCGAGGCCTACCGGCAGCTCGATGCCGCCGAGGAAGCCAACGTGAGCCTCACCGTCATCGAGCCGCTGCGAAGGCAGGCCGCGGCCGGGCTCGACCGGCTGTACGGCGTCGTGCCGGTGGCCTCGACCACGATCTTCACCTTCACGCCAGCCGAGGGCGGCGATCCGATCGACCTCCGCGGCCTCGTCAAGGGGCCCGATGGCGCGCCCTACGTCCTCGATCGTTCGACGAAGACCGTCTACCGCGTGGACCTCAAGGCCAAGAAGGCCACGGTCGTGGCGCGCTCCGGCCAGAAGGCGGACGGCGCGACGGTCGCGACACCGCGTTTCCTGGCCGTCGGCGGGTCCGACCTGCTGGTCCTCGACTCCAAGAACACACTGTGGCGCTGGCGACCCTCGAATGCGAGCGGCAAGGGCACGCTGAAGCGGATCAAGGTCAACGGCGCCAGCTCGTGGGGCGACGATGTGACGGCGATCGGGACGTACCTGCAGGACGCCGGCAGGGGCCTGTACAAGCTGTACGCCGTCGACCCGTCCGAGCAGCAGATCCGGTCGTACTCGCCGGCCGCGGACGGCGGCGGCTACCCGATCGCCTCGACCCCCTGGCTGGCCACCGCGCGCCCGGTCGACGGGATGAGCGCCCTGTTCATCGACGGCGACCTGTTCGTCGTCGAGGACGGCGTGCTCGAGCGGTTCGCCTCGGGCAAGGACGACGGCTGGAAGGCCGATACCCCGGGCGACGATCTCCTGCGGCCGGCCCCGAAGTATTCGCTGGTCGCCGGCGGCCTGGAGCGCCGCGAGGGCGTCGTCTTCGCGTACGACAAGGCGAACGGCCGGATCGTGGCGGTCGACAAGGCCGACGGCGACTACGTGGCCCAGTACCGGCCCGCCGGCAACGCGCCCGTCTGGGAGGACGTGCGCGCCATCGCGATCACCCCGGGCGTGGAGGAAGGGCCGGCGACCCTCACGTGGATCTCGCAGGACGGGGTCCACCAGACGCTGCTGGAGGCCGTCCCCGATACCGTGCCGGCCTCGCCCGCGCCATCGGCGGCGTCGCCCAGCCCGGCCGAGCCGAGCGCCAAGCCGACCAAGAAGCCGTAACCCGAGGCCCGCGGTGATCCCGCTGCGCGACGCCAATCCGACGCGGCGGACGCCGGTCGTGACGATCGGCATCGTCATCGCCTGCTTCGTCGTGTTCGCCTACGAGCTCGGGCTGCTGGCCAGTGGCGGGGATCCGGCGCTCGAAGCCTTCGTGACACAGTGGGGCGTGGTGCCGGCCGAGCTGACCGCTGCCTGGAGCCAGGGCGACCTGCTGTCCGTGGAGACGGCGCACGCTCGTCACGAGCCAGTTCCTGCACGGCGGTTGGCTCCACCTGCTCGGCAACATGCTCTATCTGTGGATCTTCGCCAACAACGTCGAGGATCGCCTGGGTCGGCCCGGTTTCCTCGTCTTCTACCTGGCTGGCGGGGTCGCGGCTGCCCTCGCCCAGGTGGCCGTCGCGCCGGCCTCGACGATCCCGACGATCGGGGCCTCCGGCGCCATCGCGGCGACGCTCGGTGCCTATCTCGTGCTCTTCCCCCGGGCCCGCATCACGTCGCTCGTCTTCCTGGGCTTCTTCTACCAGCTCATCGCCGTGCCGGCGGTCCTCGTGCTCGGGTTCTGGTTCGTCCTCCAATTGATCGACGGGTTCGCCTCGGTCGGGATGGTGGAGACGGGCGGCGGCGTGGCCTTCTTCGCGCACATCGGCGGCTTCGTGGCGGGCGCCCTCGTCGCGCCCCTGTTGGCGAGCGTGCTGGGCCGGCCTGGCAGGCCGCCGGCGCCGGCGGCCGTGGGATAATCGATCGATGCCGGAGACCGAGCTCGTGGAGATGGTCGTCGAGAGCGTGCGAGTCCACATGCTGTCCAGTCGGCACGTCGTCATCCTCAAGGAGACCGACCGCGACCGCTACCTCCCGATCTGGATCGGACCATGGGAGGCGAGCGCGATCGCGATGAAGCTCCAGGGCCTCGCCCCGGAGCGCCCGCTGACCCACGATCTGTTCGCGACGACCCTCGAGCAGCTCGGCGTGCGCGTGGAGCGGGTCGTCATCTCCGAGCTGGCCGACGAGACGTTCCATGCCCGCCTGATCCTGGAGGGCGCGGGGAAGACCCTGGAGATCGACGCCCGGCCGTCCGACGCGTTGGCGCTGGCGGTCCGCGCGGGCGTTCGCATCTTTGCCGCGGACGCCGTCCTGGAGCAGGCCGGCCTCGGCGCCGACGGCGGCCTCGATGACGAGGAGGGCGAGGCCGGCGTGGCGCTCGAGACGACCGGCGAATCCATCGTGGATCCGCGACTGGACGTCTTCCGGGACTTCGTGAACTCCCTCGATGTCGACCCCGACGCCGAGGGCCGGCGCAGCAGCTAGTCGGTCCGCGGCTCGTCGGTCAGGATCGGCTCGCCCCGACGGAGGGCACGCCGCCGGTTCACCCAGAGGTGCAGCCGCAACCGCCAGAAGTCGCGCATCGCGCGCAGGATGACCGATGGCTTGGCGCCGGTCGCCGAACCGGCGGTCCGCGGGTAGTGCGGCACACCCACCTCGACGACGGAACGCCCGGCCTCCCGGAGCTTGATGAGCAGTTCCGCCGAGAAGAACGCGCCGTCCGACTCCACCCGGACATCCTCGAGCGCCGCGCGCCGGAACAGCTTGCAGGCGCCGTCGACGTCGGTCACCCGCAGATCGAAGAAGGTGCGATTGGCGAGCCGAAAGGCCCGCGCGTAGGCGGTCCGGATGAACGCATCCGCCCGCTTGATCCGGAACCCGACCACGACATCGGGCGCGTCCGGTTCGACCGAGCGGGCCGTGAGCCGCCCGATGTCGGCGACCTTGAACTGGCGATCGCCGTCGGTGAACGCGATGAGGTCGTAGCGCGCGGCGGCGAAGCCCGATCGGAGGGCTGCACCGTAGCCCAGGTTGGTCGGGTGGTGGACGACCCGCACGAGCTCCGGGTGCCGGCCGCCAGCTCATCGGCCAGGCGCCCCGTGTCGTCCCCGGAGCCGTCGTCCACCGCGATGATCTCGAACCGCTCGGCCAATGACGGCAGCGTCTCGAGCGCCTCGGCGACGAGGCCTTCGATGTTGCCCGCTTCGTCGTGTGCCGGAAAGAAGTACGTGAGCCGTTCGACCCGGGTCATGTCGACCGTTCGGGGGCCGATCACCCGGACCAGCAAGCCTGCCTCCTGTGGGGTGAGGTACTCGAGTTCGTAGCGCCGGGCGAGCGCGTCGATCTCGCGCGGGGTCTGGCGCAGCACGTAGACGGGACGTCGGCCAAGGTTGTCGTCGATCACGTCCGACAGCTCGCCCAGGTCCTGGTCGAGGCGCGTCCGGTCGTCGGCGATGAAGATATCAGGCCGGCGGCCCTCGACCTTCTGCGCGTACCAGAGCGGCGTGGAGTAACTCCACCACGAGATGACCATCGCGTCCGGCTCCAGCAGCGGCAGGACGCGATCCAGCCAGGCAGCGGCGATGCGGTCGCGGCTGGCATCGACCGAGGTGAGCCGGCTCGGGAGGACGAGCAGCGTCGGCGTCAACAGCAGGACGGCGATCAGGGCTGACGGAAGGGCCATCCCGACTGACCCACCGTGCGCGGGGTCGCCGGCCGCTCCTGCTGGACCCACGCCAAGGCTCGCTGCCGCGCCCTCGGCGACCATCCCGGCCAGGATCGCGAGCCACGTCCAGGCGATGAGGATGGGGCCAAGGTAGTAGCGGCTGATGTCGGCGTTGACGTAGGAGGCGGCGAAGAAGCATGTGATCGCGACCGCCGACCCGGTCAGGAGCGCGTAGCGTGGCCGGCGCATGACCGTCGCGACCAAGCCGAGCGGGATCAGCGGCGCGAGGAGGCCGAATTGCGAGACGGCCAGCGATCCGAGCCGACCGGCTTTGCCCGCCAGGTCGCCGAACGGGTCGAGCAGGCCGCCCCGGAACTGCTCGGCCAGCACCACGTACCAGAAACCATCCCAGGTCTCCGGCCGTCCGTAGACCAGCGCCGCCCGGAACGGGCCGGCACGCAACGGCAGTTCCAGGTAGACGATGACGAGCGTGAGTGCCAGGACGCCGATGCACGTCACGACGAGCCGGAGACGACGCCAGACATCGGGTGCCACGGCGAGCACGTACAAGCCGACCGGGATGGCCAACAGGAGCGTCAGCGAGTGATTCCCGACCGACAGCCCGAAGACGACCGTCGCCGCGACCAGGAACCGATCGGCGTGGCCATCGTCGGCCCGCCGACCGCGAACGCGATCCTCCCAGGCGACGAGGAGCCGGAGCAGGGCCGCGAGGAGCGCGAGGTGCAGGGCGTGGGCATCGGCGTGGGTCCCGATCGACCAGGCGATCGGCGTGAGCGCGAGGCCGAGACCGGCCATGACCCCCAACGCGACCGACCCGGTCAGCGAACGCACGAGGTCGACCGTGATCCCGACCGCGACCGCCAGGCACAGGGCCGACAGGAGGTTCATCCGGAAGGCCGGCTCGCCGAGCGGCTGCAGGACCACGGACGCGAGCCAGCCCAGCAGGACGTAGGTCGGGTACCCGGTCGGGTGGGCGGTGCCCATGATCGGTCCGACCGTCTGGAACTCGCCGGTGTCCCAGAACGCGACGCCGGGCAGCAGGGCGAGCCGGGCCGCCGCGAACGCGACCACCGCGACAGCGATCGCCGGCAGCAGGTCCGAGGGGCTCGTCCGGCGACCCTGTGCTACGCTCCGATCCACCTTCCACGCTCGTGCAGGAGTCGTTCCCGGTGACCCGCCCCGCATCCAGCGGGACCGAGCGAGGCACGCGAGCGCCGTCGCGGTCGACCGGGATGCGCGGAGCCGTCGGCGCGGTCGTGATCGTCCTCGCGCTCGGGCTCGCCCTCCGCCTCATCATCGCATACCTGCTCCCGGGATCCGGCTTCGGCGTCGACCTGAGCGCGTTCCGGTACTGGGCCTCCAACCTGGCCGACCAGGGCCCGTGGGGCTTCTACGAGCGCGACTTCTTCCACGACTACACGCCGGGCTACCTGTACGTGCTGTGGCTCGTCGGGCTGGTCGGCAAGGCGCTGGGTGGTGTCGGCGACCTGATCAAGATCCCGCCGATCCTGGCCGACCTCGCCGTCGGCTGGCTGGTGCACTCGATGATCCTGGAGCTCGGCGGTCGCCGGCGGCTCGCGCTCGCCGGGGCGTTCGTCGCCGTGCTGAACCCGATCAGCTGGTTCGACAGCGTCGTGTGGGGTCAGGTCGACTCGTTCGGCGTCGTGTTCCTCCTGCTCGGCCTGCGCGAGCTGTGGCGGGACCGGACCGAGCGGGCGGCGGTCTACACGGTCATCGCGGCCATCATCAAGCCGCAGCTCGGCATCCTGGTCCCGCTCGTCGCGATCGTGACGATCCGGCGCGCCCTGCGGCCGGCCGACGACGAGGAGAACGAGGCCGGCGCCAGGCGCCCGATGCGGATCCTGACCACCGGTCTGGCCGGGTTCGTCACGGCGGTCCTCCTGTCCATCCCGTTCGGGCTGACGCCGATCGGCCTCATCGAGCAGATCGCCATCGCGGGTGGGGGCTACCCGTACCTGACCGTCAACGCCTACAACCCATGGGCCCTGGTCCCGTCGGACACGGGCGTCAGCCTCGCGAACGCCGGCCAGTGGGTCTGCGATGCGGCGCTGGGAGCCGACCAGTGTGGGGCGGGCATCGCCGTCTTCGGAGTCGTGCCGGCGATCGCCGTCGGGACCGCCCTGCTCGTGGGGGCCTTCCTCGCGGTCCTGTGGGTGATCGGCCGCGAGCCGGACCGGCTGACGCTGCTGGTCGGCCTCGCCGTGCTCGCGCTCGCGTTCTTCGTGCTCCCGACGCGCGTCCACGAACGCTACGGCTTCCCGTTCTTCGCGCTCGCGATCATCCTCGCCGCGATCTCGCCGCGCTGGCGCGTCGCGTACGCGGTCCTGAGCGTGGCGACATTCCTCAACATGTACGTCGTCCTGACCACCCTCTACACCGACAACCCCTCGATCAGCGACTGGCTGGGGATCGGGCCGGCGATCCGCTCCGAGGCGGGCGTGGCGCTCGTGGTCCTGCTCCATACCGCTCGGCTTCGCCTGGTGCGCTCTGCAGCTACGGACGAGCGCGCGCGAGCGACTGGAGGACGAGCTCGATCGAGCCTCGGTCGAGCCTGGGCCGGGCGAGCTCGAACCGGGCGGCGTCCAGGAACGAGCGCCCAGCGACCTCGCACCGGCCCCGGCGAGCGGCGGATCGCTTCGCCCGGCCGCGCCCGCGGTGTCCGCGGCGCGAGTCGCCACAGCCACGGCCTCGGCCGGCGTCGCTGGGAGCGCCGCGATCGCCCAGGCGACGATGCCGACCTGGTCCCGACCGCTCGGCCTCGCCGAGAGCGGCGTGGTCGGCTGGTTCCGGGACCGGCTCGCCGAGCGCCCGATCCGTCCGGACCGGAGCGCCTCGTTGCGTGGCGAGGGCGGTGGCCGGCTGGACCGCCTCGACCTGTGGGTCCTGGCCGTGCTCGTCGTGGCGAGCCTGACGCCTGCGCACCTTCCGCCTGCCCGAGCCGTACCAGATGCACTTCGACGAGGTCTACCACGCGCGGACGGCGACGGAGTTCCTGCAGGGCTGGCGGTACGGACTGTCGCACGACATCTACGAATGGACCCACCCGCACCTGGCCAAGTACGCCATGGCGCTCGGCATCATGGCCTGGGGCGAGGACGACGTCAGCGCCACGAGCGACCTCGGGGTCCCGGTCCGGGCCGCGGTCGTCGAGCCGCGGAGCGACGACGTGGCGGCGCCGGGCGGTCGCGCCGGGGAGCGGGTCCACGTGGCGACCGGGTCCGAGCTCCGCACGCTACGACCTGCGCAGCCGCGCGCTGATCGCCGCGATCCCGGCGCCCGGGGTCAACGCCCTGGCCATCGACACGAGCGACGGCCAGCTCGTGGTCGGCTTCGACGACGGACGCCTCGCGACGCTCGACCTCGCCGCCATCGGCCCCGACGCGGCGGCCGCCGGGGTCGCGCCCGCTGCCGCTCGGCGAGGTGGCCGGGGCCGTCGACCTGCTGTACGTCACGAAGGACGGCGCGACGGTCATGGTCGGGGCGGGCGACCACCTCGACGCGGTCGACATCGTGACCGGCAGCGCGGTCGGCGGCGTCGACCTGCCGGGTCTCGCCGACCTCGCCGACGGCGGCAACGGCGCCGCCCTGGTCGCGACGACCGACCTCCTGGAGGACGCCGGTCGCCGAGGCCGCCGTCCTGGCCGAGCTGCTTGGTGGGGAGGCCGCGGACTTCGAGGCCAAGCTGAACGCGGTCGGCCCGACGGTCATCCTCGGCAGCCCGGGCACGAGCGAGACACGGGGGAAGGTCGAGACCGCGATCGCCGACGGGCGCCTGCCCGGCATCGAGATCCAGGACGTCGCCCGGGTCGCCGCGGCGACCGACGACGGCGTCACGTTCGTCGACCCGGCCGGGGCGAAGGTCGTCGTCGACGATCGGGCTCGAGGGTGGCGCCCACGGCCTGGCCGAGGTGACCGGCATCGAGGACACGAAGCTGTACGCGACGGCTCGGGCCGCCGGGCACGCCCACCTACCACGTCATCGCGATCGGGGGCGATGACGCCAAGGACGGTCCGGTCGACCAGGGCAGTCATCCCCTGCCCGCGCCGGGCACGAGGATCGTCTATGACGACGCCAGCCAGATGGTCCACATCCTGGGCCTCGCCCCGGACGCGCCGCGACCGGCCACCGGGGAGGCAGCGGCCGGGCCCTGGACGGTCTACGTCGTCGAGCCGCATGCCAACGCGGTCTTCGCCGACGCCCGTCTGCCGACGGACTTCGAGCCCGTCACCATGGCCGCCGATGTCCAGGCCGACAACCCATCGGAGGACCGCCAGGAGCTGCTCGTCTTCGACGGCGACGGGGCGGTCGCCGCGATCGAGATGGGCTCCCACGCGTTCGCCTGGCGCCTGCCCGGGGTCATCCTCGGCGCGCTGACGGCGGCCTGCCTGTACCTGCTCGCGCGGATCCTCTTCCGCCGCCGGATCGTGGCCGCGCTGGTCGGTGTCTTCGTGCTGGTCGACGGGATGTTCTTCGTCCAGTCGCGCATCGGCATGAACGACGTCTACGTCGGCTTCTTCATCGTGGCGGCCTACACGGTCTTCGCCGCCGTCTGGACCGGTTGGTGGCGGGGCCGGGCCGCGTTCTGGGTGGCGATGCCGTTGATCGGCGCCTTGCTGGGGCTGGCCCTCGCGAGCAAGTGGGTCGCGCTCTACGCCATCGGCGGGATGGTCCTGCTGATCCTCGTCCGCAGCGCCCTCGGGCGGGTGCTCGCGATCCTCGGGCTCATCGCGTTGACCGGCGTGCTCGGCTACATGGCGATGAGCGTGCCCGAGGGTCAGGGCTTCGGGAACCTGACGTTCCTGCTCGTGATGATCGCGCTGACGCTCATCGCGGTGGTGGTGGCGATCTTCCACCCGATCGCCTGGACCGACGACGAGATGCGCTTCGCCGTCGTCGCCCCGGCGGTCCTCGGCGGGCTCGTCTTCTTCGGCGCCCTGGCGTTGGGGCGCCTCGATGCCCAGCTGGTCGTCGGCAGCCTGGCCATCACGCCGCTACGGGCGGCCGATCGCCCTCGGCCTCGTCTCAGTCGCGGTCGTCGTGCTCTTCACGCTGGCCGGGCGGCTCGGCTTCGGGCCGCTGGCCGTCCCGCCGCGCCCGGGCGAACCGGGCTACGGCCTGGAACCACCGGCGCCACCGGCCGAGGGCTGGCTGCGTCCCGGCTGGCTCATGGGCCTGCCGGTCGTCTGGATGGCCGTCTGCCTGGCCGTCCTGCCGCTGGCGATCTACGTCGTCTCGTACATCCCGTGGGCGATGATCGAGAACCACCAGATCGTCGCCGGCTGGCCAACTGGCCACGATGGCCAGACGCTCCTCGACCTGACCGGCCAGATGTATCGCTACCACAACGGCCTGACCGCGGCGCATCCGGCCTCGTCGCCGTGGTGGGCCTGGCCGCTCAACCTCAAGCCCGTGTGGTTCTACCAGGAGGGCCTGGCGGCGGGCACGTCGGCGGCCCTCTACGACGCCGGCAACCTCGTGATCTGGTGGCTCGGCGTGCCGGCGCTCCTGTTCGTCAGCGTCATGGCCTTCCGCCGCCGGAGCCTGGCCCTGACCCTCATCGCGGTCGGCTTCGCCGCCCAGTGGATCCCGTGGGCACGGATCGACCGGGCCGCGTTCCAGTACCACTACTACACGGCGCTGCCGTTCGTGGTCCTGGCCCTGGCCTATTTCGTCGCGGAGCTGTGGCACGGCGCCTCGCGCGCCACCTGGCGATTCGCCCGCCTCGCCGGCGCCGCGGCCATCGTCCTGCCGGCCGCCATGTGGCTGCTCTCGCGGCCGTTGTGTGCGGTCGTCGGCGTCGAGTCGGTCAACCCGGGCTCGCAGGCCTGTCCGGCGGTCATCCCCGAATTCGTGCTGACCGCGCGCACGGCGGGCCTCGCGATCGTCGCCGGCATCGGGTGTGTCCTGTTGATCCGCGCGGTCCTCGCCCTGGCCGAGGGCGACCGGGGCGCACATCGCGTCGGACCGCGGCTGGTATCGGTCGATCGGCCTGACCGGTGCGGCCGTCGCTCTCGGATTCGTCGCCGTGTCGCTGCTGCCCGACACCGCGATCCTGACCCTGACCGGCATCCCGGTGGAGCCGCTCGTCCTCGTCGCGGCCCTGCCGCTCGCCTACCTCGCCCTCGGCGTCATCGGCGGCCGCGATCCGCGTCGCTACGTCGTCGGGTTCGTCGCGGCGGCGGTCGGCTGGTTCGTCGTCCTCTACCCGAACATCGCGGCGCTGCCGTTGCCGGCGGCCATCGTCAACGCCTACCAGGGCATCGTGCCGACCTACCTCTACGCGTTCCAGTTCCCGGTCAGCAAGATCGACCGCAACGCCGAGACGCCGATCCTGACGCCGCTGCTCGGCCTGCTCCTGGTGGCGATCACGGTGACGTGCCTCGTGGTCGCCTATTCGGCCTGGGTCTGGCGACTGTCGCTGCGTCGATGCCGAAGCGGATGTCTCCGAGGATGCCGACGGCCTGGCCCGGACCGGAGGCGCCTGAGGGATCGGCGCCACGAAGCCCTCGGGCAGTCTCCCCGCGGACGCCAGCCGCCGGATGACGAAGCCGTAGTACTCCTCCACCTTGGCCGTGACACGCGGCCAGCCGAACTCCTCGGCCCGCAGCCGGCCGTTGGCGCTCATCTCGGCGCGCAGGTCCGGATCGTCGAGGAGCCTCGCGATGGCCACCGCGAGGGCCTTCGGGTCGCGTGGCGGGACCAGCAGGCCTTCCCGGCCCCTCCGGACCACGCCTTTGTAGCCGTGGATGTCCGAGGCGACGACGGGGGCGCCCGCGGCCATCGCCTCGAGCAGGACGATCCCGAACGATTCACCCCCGGTCGCCGGCGAGGTGTAGACGGTCGCCGTCCGGTAGAGCTGCGCCTTCTCCTCCTCGGTCACGCGACCGAGGAACTCCACGCCCTGGAGCCCTCGCGTCGCCACGTAGCGGCGCGCCTCGCGTTCCTGCGGGCCGGAGCCGACCACCAGCAGACGCGTGCCGTAGCCCGTCTTGCGCAGGATCCGTTGGGCTTTCAGGAGGTCCAGCAAACCCTTGCGTGGCTCGTGCCGGCCCACGAACAGGATGTTCGGCGTGCCGTCCTGCCAGCGAGCGAGCGGGACCGCGTTGGCGAAGCGGGCGATGTCGACGCCGTTGGGGATGACCTTGTAGTCGCCCGGGAAGAACCGATCGATGAAGTGCCGGGCCGCGGCGCTCACCGCGATCCGGCCGTGGAGGCGGCTGGCATGGCCGCGCATCATCCGGCTCCCGAGTTCGTACGACGGCGAGAAGCCGGCATACGCGTGGAACGTCGCGATGTTCACGCTGGTCGACTCGCGCAGGAGGAAGAGCGAGAGGAACGGCACGAACGGCTCGTGGAAATGGAGCAGGTCGAAGCGCTCGCGCTCGAGCAGCCGCTCGACCTGGGTGATGTAGCGGGGCGAGAAGGTCAGCGTCCCGACCGAGCCGTTCGTCGGCATCGAGAACCCGACGCCGATGCGCAGGATGTCGCCCTCGGACGAGCGCTGCGGACCGTGGCTGGCGGTGATGATCCGCACGTCGTGGCCGCTCAGGCGGAGGTTCTCGTACAGGAACCTGACGTGCTGGGCGACGCCGCCCGCCTCCGGGTAGATGTACGGACAGACGAGACCGATCTTCATGGGTCGTACCGCGGCGGCCGCTGCCGACCACCGGGGTAGCCGTGATCCCGGCCAGTCCCGTCGTGGCGCCACCGGCCGACGAGCTCGTCGCGGGCATCCCGACCGCGCTTCGACAGCTGCCGCCTCAAGACGGCGAACTGGCCCGTGGCCCCGTGGAACGTCCCGTGATGCTCTGTGGCGCGTGCCGCGATCGCGTCGCGGAGTTCGGCCGCGGTCCGACCCGGGAAGCTGGTCCAACCGGTCCCGATCGCGTCGACGGCGTGGGCGTCGCTGTTGCCGACGTGGGGCAGGCCGTATCGGTCCGCGAACCGCACGACGCGGGCATGCCAGGGCCGGCCGAGCGCGGTCGGGTTGAAGGTCTCGATGGCGTCCGGGTGCACGCGCTCGTCCGCGTCTTCGATGAGGCGGCGGAGGACCCATCCCTGGGCGCACAGCGGGTAGGGGACGAGTGGATGCGCCGGGACCGCCAGGCCGCCGGCGTCGTGGACGGCGGCGATCGTGTCCCGCAGCGAGCGATAGGGCGGGATCCGGGTCTCGACGTAGAGGGCGAGCAGGTGGCCGCCACGGGTCGTGACCTCCTCGCCGACGACGACCTCGATGGGCAGGCCGCGGTCGGCCGCGATCGTCCTGGCGGCGACCGCCGCATCGATCCGCTCGTGATCGGTGATCGCGATGACGTCGAGGTCGCCCCGGTCGACGACGTGATCGAGGATGGCGCCGACGCCGGCCGTCCCGTCCGAGGCGACCGTGTGGATGTGCAGGTCGGCGCGTCCGAGGCGGACCGGCGTGGCCGAGCGGTCCGTGCCGGCCTGTGCGGCCGGCGTCCGACGGGGACTCACGCCGCCACCTCCTCGAGGTCCGGCCAGATCGGGAAGAAGACCGCCCACCACTGCGCCGGCGCGTCCTCGACGATGCGCTCGAAGGCCGCCGCCAGGCTCGTCATCGTGGCCGTGACCCGTTCGCGCCGCGAACCCTCGGGCGGGACGTCGACCGCGTTCCAGGCGCCCAAGGTATCGGCGGTCGGCCACGCGCCGGACCCCGACGACATAGGGCGTGGCGCCACTCTCGACGGCAAGCATCGCCGGGCCGAGCGGGAGCCTGGCCGGTGCGCCGAAGAGCGGCACGAGCGCCCCGCCACCGGTCAGGTCACGATCGCCGACGAGGCCGACCGCGGTCCCCTCGCGGAGGGCGGCCAGGAGCTCCCGGCGCGCCTCGCGTAGGCCGACGATGCGAACGCCGGCCGCGCCACGGGTCCGCGTGAACCATGCCTGGAGGGCCGGGTCGTCGACCGTCTCCATCGGCGCGACCGCGCCCCCGACCCGGGACGCGAGGAAGAGGGCCGGCAATTCGATGGCGCCGAAATGGAGCCCGACGAACAGGACCGTCCGGCCTGGGGCGAAGGCCCCGGCGATGACCTCGGGCGTCTCGAGGTCGAGCCGTCGGTCCATGTCTTCGGAACTGAGCGCCGGCGTCCGGGCGACCTCGAGGTAATACCGGGCGCCGTGGCGGAACGCGGAGCGGACCAGGCGCTCAAGGGCCCGCGGGTCGGTGGCGGCCGCCCGGACGAGCGGACTCCCGCGGCCGGACGCCGCCAGCGAGGTGCTGACCCGCCGCAGGTTGCGCCGGGCCTGGGCCGCGCGCTTGGGTGCTAGTCGGTACCAGAGGTCACCGGCGAACTCGGCGGCCATCGTCAACGGTCCCTCCGGCAGGTGACAGACGAGCCACGACCCGGCGATCAGCGCGCGCGTCCGAAGGGACCGACCGATGGCACTCACGACGCGGCGTCGCCGGTTGCCGTCTTGGCCGGCCTGGCCATCGCGGCCCAGGCTCCGTCGGGACCCGGGTCGGGCCGGCCGGCCTGCATCAGGAGTGCCCGGCGCTCGAGATCGACGGCCTCGGCTTTCGTCGCCGGCCAGACGGGCTTGAAGCTGTACCACTGGGCGGGGTCGGCGGCGACCGATGCCCCGAGTGCGTCGGCCAGCAACTGCGTCACGCGCTGGAGTTCGGCCGGGTCCGCCGAAGCGACATCGATGACGTCGCCCCATGTCACCTGGAACCGGTCGTCTGCCCGTCGGTGGATGGCGACCGGGATGATGCGCGATCCCGTTCGGGCGGCCATCATCGCGGGTCCGGCCGGTAGCGTGGTCCAGGCGTCGAACAGCCGGACGGGGATGCCATCGCTGCGGTAGCCCCAATCGATCACCAGCCCGAGCATCTCGCGACGCCGGAGCACCCCGTAGATGGCCCGCAGGTTCCGCCACGCCACGATGCGGATCCCCCACGCCTCACGCTGGCGCCGGAGCAGCTCGAAGAGTTCGGGGAACGATGAATTGTCGGCGACGACGCTGATCGGCAGGCCGAGGCGACTGATCGCCGCGGCGACCGCCTCGTTGTTGCCGACATGCCCCACCGCGAAGATCAAGCCGCCACCGCCTGGGCTGGCGCCCCACGCCCGGAGGACACGCTCGCTCTCCAGCTCCGGCACGAGGTCGGCGACCTCATCAAGCGGCCGGGATGGCAGTCGCATGAGCTCGACGAGATAGCGCCCGTATTCGCGATACGCGCGCAGCGCCAATCGCCGAACGCGCGGGTCTGAGGGCGGCAGTCCCAGGACGTGACCGAAGTTCTGGTTCGACCACCGCCGCTTGGTCGGCCACACCAGGTACGAGGCCTGGGCCAGCCGCCCGAGGACGGGCCGCGATGCGGCCGGCGGCACCCGGGCGAGCAACCACGCGGTCGCCCGGTAGCCCAGGATCGCGCTGCGCTCGACGATGCGAGGTCGGGCTCCCCCGCGTCGATGCGGGGCCTCGAGTCGACGCTCGCCGGAGCTCGAGGCGGTCGGTCGGCGTGGGCCTTCGGTCACTTCGCCGCGGCGGTCGCGACCTTGGCTTTCGTCCCGGCCAGCTTCCTGAGCGTTCGTTTGGCTGGCGCCTCGGTGCCGATGAGCGTTTCGTCGTCCTCGCCGCGGATGAACGCCTCGACCCGGTTGAACGCGATGTCATCGTGGATCTGCTGGGGCGGGCTCTTCATGAAGTAGCTCGACGGCGCGACCAGCGTTCCCTTGAGGCCGCGGTCCAGGCCGAGCTTCAGGCAGCGGATCGCGTCGGTGATGACGCCCGCGCTGTTGGGGCTGTCCCAGACCTCGAGCTTGAGCTCGGCGTTCAGCGGCACGTCGCCGAAGGTCGTGCCCTCCATCCGGATGTAGCACCACTTGCGATCGAGCAGCCACGGCACGTGGTCGCTCGGGCCGACGTGGACGTCGTCGGGGTCCATCTCGTAGTCGAGCATGGAGGTCACGGCGTTCGTCTTGCTGATCTTCTTGGACTCGAGGCGCTCGCGCTCGAGCATGTTCAGGAAGTCCGTGTTGCCCCCGAAGTTCAGCTGGTACGTCCGATCGAGGCGCACGCCGCGATCCATGAACAGGCGGGTCAGGACGCGGTGGCTGATGGTCGCGCCGACCTGGCTCTTGATGTCGTCGCCGATGACCGGCAGGCCGACCTCCGCGAAGCGGCGCTGCCAGTACGGCTCACGCCCGATGAAGACCGGAATCGCGTTGATGAACCCGACGCCCGCCCGCAGCGCCTGTTCGACGTACCACTTGGTCGCCTCCTCGCTCCCGACCGGGAGGTAGGAGACCATGACGTCGACCTCGCGCTCCTTGAGGATGTTCACGATGTCGGCCGTCGGCCCGGGCGCCTTCTCGATGATCTGGGAGAGGTACTTGCCCAGGCCGTCGTGGGTCATGCCCCGCTCGACGGTGACGCCGGTCGTCGGGACCTGCTGGAAGACGTACGTGTTGTTTGGCTTCGTGTAGATCGCCTCGGAGAGGTCCTTCCCGACCTTGTTCTTGTCGATGTCGAAGGCGGCGACGATCTCGATGTCGCGGACGTGGTACCCGCCGAGCTCGACGTGCATCAGCCCCGGGACGAAGTCGTCCTTCTTCGCGTTCTCGTAGTAGTAGCGCCCCTGGACCAGGCTGCTGGCGCAATTGCCGACGCCGACGATCGCGACGCGGATCCTGCCGTCGCCGCGCCGCCCGGCGCCCGCCCAGGTGTTGGACGGCGTCGCGCCGTTCTTGCCGTTGTTGCCGTTCTTGCTCACGTGCGTTCTCCGATGCTCCCTATTGGGCTGGGTTGGTGGGCTGGGACTTCGCTTGACGGCGGACGTGGAGGATCCGCTGGATGACCGTGATGGTGGCCCCGATGGCGATGATGGTGAGCGCGACGCTCAGGAACCCACCCTGCGGGAAGTCGCACGCCCCGGCGCACGCCGCGCCCGCCGGAACCGCTTCGTAGATGGGGACCGGAGCAAGGATGAGTCCGATCGACAGGATCACGAGGCGAATCTCGCGAGGCATGAT
Source organism: uncultured Chloroflexia bacterium (assembly GCA_963778645.1). GTDB lineage: Bacteria > Chloroflexota > Limnocylindria > Limnocylindrales > CSP1-4 > SPCO01. Next base: position 29,984 of record CAVZVH010000026.1, on the reverse strand, counting down.
CCCGACGGCGGCCATGCCGGTCCCCTCGGTGAACCCGAGGCCCTCCGACTTCGCCCGGGCATAGCTGACCATGAATGCGGCACCCATCGCCGCCGCCGCGAGGATGGCGCCCTCCCTGAAGCCTGCGAAGGCGCAGCCGGCGACGATGCCGAGATACACGATCGCCTCGCCCCAGCGATCGAACACCGAGTCCATGAACGCGCCGAGCTTGCTGACCTTGCCGGTCGCGCGCGCGAGCGTGCCGTCGAACATGTCGAAGGCGCCGCCGATGAAGACCACGACCCCGCCGACCAGCCACTGCTGCTGGGCGAGTAGGGCGGCCCCGATGACGCTGATCCCGAACCCGATGAGCGTCAGCCCGTCCGGCGTGAGGCCGATCCGGCCCATGCCGAGGGCGATCGGCTCGAAGATCTTCTTGACGCGGGCGCGGGAATCGTTCGAGATCGTCATGGTCGCGGAGTGGGGCTAGCTCGCGACGCCGAGGCCGAGGATGGCGCGTTCGCGTTCGGCGACCTCGCCGAAGGCCTCGGGCCGGAGGCTGCAGACCGTTTCGCGGCCGACGCGTCGGCTCTGGATCAGCCCGGCCGCGCGCAGGCGCTTGAGGTGGTGGCTGACGAGCGGCTGCGACAGGCCGACGTGCGCGATGAGCTCACGGATCGAGGCTTCGCCTTCGGCGAGTCGTCGAACGATACGGAGGCGGTTCACATCGGCGAGAGCCCTGTGGAAGGCGCGCAGCTCGCGCAGGTCATCGGGCTGGGTGACGATCGACGCGATCGTCGAGCGGATCCGGGCTGGGGTCGGCACGGTGGGGACGGGGCTCCTCGGGGGTCGCATCAACGTCGGTTGATATCAACGGGCGTTGATGCTAGGCGGACCCGGTCTGCGCTGTCAAGTTCAGGACCGTGGTCAATTGACGACGTGCAGGTTGACCACCGACGCTACTGGCATGAAAGAGAAGAGCCACAAAGGCCAGCGTCACAAGGGCTCCGCTTACTGCAACCCGTCGAAGCAGATCGGCAACAGCGACGAACGTCGACCAGCGCGTGGACGATGGCGCCTGGACGACCGAATCTCGATCTACAAACACGACCGCATATCGGGACTCCTGTGAGGAGAACGACATGACCTCATCCAGTGATCTCGCGCCGGTCAAGTACGACGATGTCGACTGGCACATCGACGGGGCCATCGAGGCAGGACAGCCGGAGGAGCAGGCCTTCGCCCACATCGGGCTCTACCTTTCGTGGCTCATCCGGCACGACATGCACAACCCGCCGATGTTTCCGCGCGAGCATGTTGCTTCCCTGAAGCGCGGAGCGATGACCGGTTCGGATCTCGCTCGACGATGTTGACGGCAAGCTCGTCTCCGACATGCTAACCGCGGAGGGTCGCGCGTTCACCGACCACTACTACCCGAAGTACCTCGACGCCTACAACGACGTGTTCGAGGCCGAGCCGGACTACGGCGTGGAGGACACGGCCGCGGCATACGACCGAATCGCGCCCGTCCTCGATCAGGCCTATCAGACCTGGATCGCTGTCGGCCGCCCCGCGCCGGAACCCGAGGACCCGAATCGGGTGATCGCTACCCCTGCGTTTGCTCGGGGCAGCGGGGTTCCGGACTCGATGACCAAGGCCGAGTTGGATGCCTACATGGACGCCGCGTTCCAGGATGGGAACTTGGAGATGGTCCGTGTCAGCGACCTGGAACGGCCGCACGTCGCCCCTGACCTCGAGCGGCTGGTCGTCCAGCAGTTGGGCCTGGCCGCCAGCGAGGTCAGTTCGGTGCCGGCTGCGCAGTGGGGGTCGTCCCTGCTCAACCGCGCCCTCAAACGCTTGGGCGTTCGCCCACGGGATGCCGTCGTCGTGTCTGCGCTGATCGGCGATGGGGAAGGCACGGTCATGTTCTCGATGTACGCCGTTCCTGGGATCGCAACACAGTCTCTGAGACCGAGTTCGCCGCGGCCATCCACCGGCCGACGTCGCGAAACTGGGAACCGACGGACGTCGCCGGCACGAGGGTGATGGCCGCGAAGGGTCGCGACTTCATCGTGATCTATTGGGCGGTCGACGGGCTTGTGTACCACCTGGGAGCTTCGGCGAATGTCGACCTGACCGGTCTAGTCGACCGCCTCGCGGGTGAACAGCTCTAGCCCGACTGGCAACCGCGGCCCTCACTCCGCAGCCAGCCCTGCCCCACACTCCCCGGCATGGACTCGCCGTTCCGCGCTCGTGCTGCTCATCGTGTTCGGGACCGGCGTGTTCCTGGCCGGCCTCGAGCTGATGATCACGGCCGTCGCCCTGCCGTCGATCCTGGACGACCTGGCGGACACGACCGGCGGTTCCGCCTGGATCGAGCTCCGCAAGGCGAGCTGGATCATCAACGGCTACCTGCTCGTGTTCATCCTGACGATGCCGCTAGCCGGCCGGTTGACCGACCTTTGGGGGGCTCGCCGGCCGTTCATGGCTGCGCTGGTCATCTTCATCGTCGGCTCCCTGCTGGCGGGTCTCGCCCAGAGCCTCGACCAGCTCATCGCCGCAAGGCTCGTCCAGGCGGTCGGCGGCGGCGTGCTGGTCCCGGTCGGGACCGCCGCCGCGGCCCACCTGTACGACGGGGCGAACCGGCCGCGCGCCCTCGGTGTCATCGGTGCCCTGACGTTCCTCGGGATGGCCGCGGGGCCATTCGTCGGGGCCGCGATCCTCTCGTCCTTCCATGCCGAGGACGCGCTGGAAGGTGCCGGAGTCGGCGGCTCGTGGGCGGACCTGTTCGCGCCGGCCTGGCGCTGGGTCTTCTTCATCAACGTGCCGATCGGGCTCGTCGCGCTGTTCCTGGGGTGGGCCGCATCGGCCGGCTGGGACACGCCACGGCGTCCCGGTCGCATCGACATCGTCGGTGCCCTCTGGTTCGGCTCGGCACTACTCGCGAGCCTCGTCGGGCTGACGTTGATCGGGACGACCGAGATCGCGGGGAGCGCGGTCGAGCCCGTCGCGGTGACCGTCGGGCTGCTGGTCGCGGCCGCGGTCCTGACGGCGATCTCGGTGGTCCGCGGCCTGCGCGTCCGCGATCCGTTCCTCGATCCGCGGCTCTTCGGGATCCGGGCGTTCTCGGCGGCCGCGCTCGTCTCGCTGCTGACCGGCTACGCGTTCGCGACCGCGATCATCGGGGGCGCGGTGTTCGTCGACCGCGTGCTGTACGGCGGACCGGATGAGCAGCGCCTGGCCCTCGGTGCCCTGGCCGGCGCGACGGCCCTCGGGGCGCTCCTGTCGGGATTGGCCGTCCGATTCCTCTCGCTGCGCCTCGTCACCCTCATCGGCCTCGCCCTCAGCATCGGTGCGCTGGTCGCGATGGCGTCCTGGACGCCCGAATCGTCGATCGAGAGCGTGGCGCTCACCCTCGGCGCGTTCGGGCTCGGCTTCGGGCTGACGGTCACGCCCCGTTCGACGGCCGCGGTCGAGGCCGCCGGCAAGCGCGCCTTCGGGGCGGCGTCGTCGGTCGTCACCGTGGCGCGGATGATCGGGATGGCGATCGGCCTGGCGATCCTGACGGCCTACGGATCGACGACGATCGACCGGCTGGCCAACGAGGTGTACGCGACGCCCGAGGCCTATCTCGCCCTCATCCCGGAATCGCTCCGGGACCGGCCGCTCCGGGACCCGCTGGTCGTCGACGCCCTAGAGGAATGGGCGTCGCGCGAGGCGGCGCGGATCATGGTCGGGCTGTTCATCGTGGCCGCCGGGGTCAGCGTCGTCGCCATCGCGCCGTCGCTCGTGCTGGGCAGCCGGCCGCGTATGCTGGCAGGCGTCCAGGCCGACGCTGATGCGGCCGCCGCCGCCGGAGGCGCCGATCCAGATGGCAGCCAAGCGACCGAAGCGGGGATCGCCCTCTGAACTGACGGTCACGGCCCCCGTGGTCGCGCAGATCCTCGCCGGCGAGCCCGTCGCGGCCCATCGACGAGCGGCCACCTCGTCCGGCGGCCCCGGGACGCTCACGGTCGTCGCGGTCATCGACGGCCAGACCCTTGAAACGATCCGGCGAAGAGGCACTGAAAGGCCTCCCGAAGCTCCTCCGCCAGCCGAACGGCAGCGTGTGGGTCGACCTGTCCGGGCCGTCGCGCGAGCAGGTCGAGGAGGTCGGGGCGGCCCTCGGTCTCCATCCGCTCATCGTCGAGGACGTCCTCGAAGGCAACCAGCGGGCGAAGATCGAGATCACGGACGGGATCGTCCACATCGTCCTGTTCTATCTCGACTACGACGCCGAACTGACGGCGTCCGAACTCGACATCGTCCTGGGCCTCGGGTACCTGTTCACCGCCCACGATTCGACGTGGGAGCCGCGAGCGACCCACCACCTGCGCTCCGGCGTCGAGCCCATCCTGCGCGACGGTCCGGACCATCTCCTGTGGGCCCTGGCCGATGACGTCGTCGACGGGTATTTCCCGTTCGCGGACCGGCTGGGGTTCGCCATCGACGAGATCCAGGACGAGGTGGTGCGAAGCGCCAAGCCCGAGACGCTCGAGGCGCTGTTCGCGTTGAAGCGCGAGCTGATCGAAGTCCGCCGCTCCATCAGCCCGGTGCGCGAGATCTTCAACCAGCTGACGAACCGGGACATGCCCCTGATCGACGACGACGAAATCGTCTACTTCCGCGACATCTACGACCACGTCATCCGCCTGACCGACGAGCTCGACAACTACCGAGAGCTCGCGTCCGCGACGCTCGACGTCTACCTGACGACGATCAACAACAACCTGTCGGTGATCATGAAACGACTGACCGGGGTGACCGTTATCGTGGCCGGCGTGGGGGCGATCGCCGGCATCTTCGGCATGAGCGAGGCAGGGACGGCATTGGCCGGCCAGCAGCTGCCGGGGTTCTGGTTGATCACCGCCCTGACCATCGCCATTGCCGCCGCTGTGGCAGCCTACCTGCGCAAGATCGGCTGGATCTAGGCGGGCGATCGACTAGCCGCAGACCACCGGCTTCGCCTTGGGATGAGCGGAGGCGTGGTCCGAGGCCTCCTGCGAGATCGGCTTGGCGATGACCTGGAGCTTGCCGGGCGTGCCCCTCGGCCCCTCGGAGGTCTGGAGCCAGAGCTGCTCCTCGGTCGCCGCGGCCGCGTCGTCGAGCGTCGAGCTGATGCGGCCGGACCTCGACGATCTCGTACAGGAAGCGCTGGTCGTCGCTGGTCCAGACCTCCACCACCATGCCCAGCATCTTCGCGCCTTTCTTCGTCAGCGACGCGTCGAGCATGGGCAGGAACATGCCCTTGCGCGCATGGGCGTACAGGTAGGTCGCGCGGCCCTGGCCGGGTTGCCCGAGTGCCCCGATCCACTGCGCGACGTCGCACAGCGGGTAGTCGGTGCTGGTCCCGGGCTTGACCACGGGCAAGTCGATCTTGAGGGCCGCGACCCGGACCCGGGTGGCGACGCGGTCGGCCGGGGCGCTGGGGCTCGCCGAGGGCCCAACGGACGCCAGCGGCGGCAGCGTGATGCGGGGCGCCGGCGTCGCGATGGACGCGCTCGCGGCCGGGCTGGCCGTCGGCAGCGGCTCGGCCGTGACCGGCATCGTGTAGCTGAGCAGGCCCGCGGCGAGCAGCGTGACGCCGAGGGCGGTCAGGAGGGCCGGGACGAATCGGGTGCGAGCGCGCTCGGCCAGACCTGACATGGGACCGGCATGGTAGCAGCGGGTTCCCGGAGGCGCCGTCGGCCGTCCGTACTGGTACGCTCCCGCCCATGTGGCCTCGTCTGTCGATCGTCGCCGGCCTGTTGGCCGGCGTCGCGGCGGCGGCGCTGGTCCTCGGGGGGGTCCTGTTCCTTGGCCCGGGGACGGCGCCGGCGTTCACCGTCGCCCCATCCGACGCTCTCTCGAGCGCGAGCCCGTCGATCGCGGTCGCGTCACCCACCGCGACGCCAGCCTCGTCGCCGTCACCGGAGGGCTCGGCGTCCCTTTTCCACATCGGCGAGCCGGCGCCGGCCCTGGTCGTGCCGCAGGTCGGCGGCGGGACGATCGACCTCGCGAACCTCAGTGGCAAGCCGGTCTGGGTCAACTTCATGGGCACGTACTGCCCACCGTGCCAGGATGAGTTCCCGCTGATGAACGGCTTCGCCGCCCGCTACGGCGAGGACGGCCTGGTCATCCTCGCGATCGATGTCAAAGAGGACGAAGGCACGGTCGCGGCCTTCGCCAACGAGCTGAATGCCACGTTCCCGCTCGGTCTCGACATCGACGGGTCCGTGTCGGCCGCCTGGGATGCCGTCGCCCTGCCGGTCCACTTCTGGATCGACACCGACGGGATCGTGCGCGACGGCGCGCTCGGTGGCATCGGCCCGGACATCATGGCCCGGGGAGTCGCCAAGATCCTGCCCGGCGTCGAGGTCACGCCCTGAGCGAGACGGCGACGCGATCGCGACCCGGGGTACCGCGGGTGCTGCGGCCGACCCGTCGGCCGCGCGATCGATCCGCGCCAGTCGAGATCGCCGCGGCGCTCGACCGGCTCGTCTCGGCGCCCGCGCCGCTCCTCCTCATCGCCGACTTCGATGGCACCCTCGCGGCCGGCTCCCGCGATCCGGCGGCCGCGAGCATCGATCCCGGCGCCCGACGCGCGCTCCGGCGACTGGCCGGCGTTGCGCAAGCGCGGCCCGGCCGGCTCCACGTCGCCATCCTGACCGGGCGGACCGTGGCGGACGTCGCGGCACGGGCCAGGGTCGGCGGCATCGAGTACCTGGGCGATCATGGCCTGCAGGCGGCGTGGCTCGATCGAGGTCGCTCGGCGGACGCCATCGCCCCGATCGTCGAGCCCGGGTTCGAGGCTCATGGCGTCACGGCCGAGACGCTCGCGACGGGCGTCGCCGAGGAGCTCGGCCGGCCGCCCTGGCTGTTCGTCGAGCGCAAGGGCGCGTCGGTCGCGTTCCATGTCCGCCAGGCTGACGACATCCCGAAGGCCAGGGCGGCGGTGTTCGAGGCGATCGCCGCGGTCGAGACGCGGCTCGGTCTCGCCGATCACGGGCTGCGGCCCTACCGCGGCCGGTCCGTGGTCGACCTACGGCCTCACGGTGCCGGTGGCAAGCGCGAGGCGGTCGAGCGCCTGATCGCCCGCCACCGGCCCGGGGCGATCGTCTCGCTCGGTGATGACCTCAGCGACGCGGACGCCTTCGATGCGGTCCTCGCCGCTCGGGACGCCGGAGTCGAGGGGCTGACGGTCGCCGTCCACGGTCGCCTCGCCGCGCCGGTGGAAGTGCTCGAGCGGGCGGACCTGGTCGTCGGATCGGCGCACGATGTCGGCCGGCTTCTGGCGGCGCTCGCGCGCCGGATCGAGCGAGAGGGCCAGGTCCGGTGACCGGACCCCGTCCGGGCTAGGTCGGGAGCGTCGAGATCGCCGCGGCCGCCGACTCGACGAAGCCGATGATCGCGCTCGGGAACACGCCGAGGAAGATGGTCAGCGCGGTCGCGGCGGCCAGACCGCCCCACACGAGCGCCCCGTGGCGCGGCGCCGGCGCGTCGGTGGCTGGCTCGCGCATGTACATGTACACGACGACGCGCAGGTAGTAGAACGCGGCCACCGCGGCGTTGAGCACCGCGATGACGGCCAGGACCGCCGTCGGGCCACCGGCTTCGACGGCGGCCAGGATGACGTAGGCCTTCGCGAAGAAGCCCGCCGTCGGCGGGATCCCGATCAGCGACAGCAGGAAGAGCGTCATGAGGATGCCCAGCAATGGCTCCTTGCGCCCCAGCCCCGCGAAGGTGTCGAGCTGCGACGTCACACCGGTCCGCTTCTGGAGCGCGGCGACGATCGCGAAGGCCCCGAGGTTCATGAAGGTGTAGGCCGCGCCGTAGTAGAGGAGCCCCTCGAGCCCTTGGATCTCGCCGGCCGCATAGGCCGCCAGCCCGACGAGCATGTAGCCGGTGTGGGCGATCGAGCTGTACGCCAGCATCCGCTTGACGTTGTCCTGGGTCAGGGCGACGAGGTTGCCGAGCGTCATCGTGAGCGTGGCCAGCACGATCATGACCGGCATCCACCACTCGGCCAGTGGACCGAGCGCCTCCACGAAGAGCCGCAGGATGAGGGCGAAGGCGCCGATCTTCGGACCGACCGAGAGGTACCCGGTGACCGGCGTCGGTGAGCCCTGGTAGGCGTCCGGCGTCCAGTAGTGGAACGGGACCGCCGCGATCTTGAAGGCGACGCCGCTGGTCATGAACGCGAGCCCCATCGCGAGTCCAGGCGACAGCGGCGCGGCTCCGGCCACGATCTCCCCGAGCGCCTCGGCCACGCCATCGACGCGCGTGGTCCCGGTCAGGCCGAAGACGAACGCCAGTCCGAACAGGAAGATCGCCGAGCTGAACGAGCCGAGCAGGAAGTACTTGATGGCGCCCTCGGTCGAGTAGGCGTCGGTCTTGTGGAATCCGGCAAGCAGGTAGCCGGGCAGGACCATCAGCTCCAGCCCCAGGAACAGCAGCAGCAGGTCGGTCCCGCCGGCCAGCAACATCGCGCCGGTCATGGCGAAGAGGAGGACGATCGCGAACTCCGCGACCGGCAACCCGCGAGGCACGAGGTAGTCGGGGGCGAACATGATCGTCAGGACGACGATCGAGATGAACAGGATGTCGAGGAACGTCGTGAGCGCGTCGACCGTGTACGCGCCACCGAACGCGGTGGCTTCCGTCGTCCCGGTCGCGAGCGTCACGCCGGTCGTCAGCGCGAGCCCGACGAGGGCCGTCCCGACGGCCAGCCCGGTGTGACCCGGTCGGATCAGGTCGACCACGAGCACCGCGACCGCGGTCAGGATCGCGAAGACGATCGGGCCGATGGTGACGAGGTCCTGCCAGCTCAATGGGCGGCCCCACCCTCAGCCGGAACCGGCAGCGTGGTCTCGCCCCGGGCGTTCACCAGCACGAACGCGATGCGCGCCACGATGGCGCCGACCAGCAGCAACAACAAGCCGGCGACCACGGCCGGCGGGATGGCGATCGGCGTCCCGGCCTGCGCCGCAACGACCGTGTCGGCAACGGTCGTCTCGAACAGGTCCAGGAGGAGCCCCGGCTGGACCCCGAACACGACCACCAGGGCGGCCAGCGGGACGAGCGTCAGGATCTCGACCGGGGTCATGTCGGTCAGGTGGTCGCCGAGGCTCGAGAAGAACTCGGATAGCTCGCCGAAGGCGATCCGGCCGAACATCCACAACAGGTATCCCGCGCCCAGGATCATGACGAACGCCGCGATGGCGGCCGCCGTTGGGCTCGCCTCGAAGGTCCCCACGAGCGCCAGGAACTCGCCGACGAATCCCGACAGGCCGGGCAGCCCGGCCGACGCGAACACGAAGAAGCCGAACACGGTGACGTACACCGGCATCTTGGCCGAGAGCCCGCCCATCTTCGCGATCGTGCGGTCGTGGGTCCGCTCGTAGATGACGCCGACCAGCAGGAAGAGGGCGCCCGTGATGAGGCCGTGGTTGATCATCTGCAGGATCGCGCCCTGGATCCCCTGCTCCGTGAAGACGAACAGGCCCAGCGTCACGAAGCCCATGTGGCTGACCGATGAGTAGGCCACCAGCCGTTTGAGATCCGGCTGGACGAGGGCCACGATCGCGCCGTAGATGATCGCGATGAGCGACAGGACGATGATGGCCGGGGCGAACGTCTGGGCCGCGTCCGGGAACAGCGGCACCGCGAACCGGATGAAGCCGTAGGCGCCCAGCTTCAGCATGATCGCCGCCAGGATCACGGAGCCCGCCGTCGGGGCCTCGGTGTGGGCGTCCGGCAGCCACGTGTGGAACGGGAACATCGGGACCTTGATGGCGAAGGCCAGGAAGAAGGCGATGAACGCCCCGAGCTGGAGCCCATCGGCGAAGCCGCCGCCGGGTGTGGTCGCGAAGGCCCGCAATGTCTCGAAGTCGAAGGCGCCCACCCAGGTGCCCGTCGCCGCCTGGTACGCGTAGGCCGTCGCCAGGATCGCCACCAGCATCAGCAGCGATCCGACAAGCGTGTACAGCACGAACTTGATCGTCGCGTAGATCCGGTTGGCGCCGCCCCAGATCCCGATGATCAGGTACATCGGGACCAGCACGATCTCCCAGAAGATGTAGAAGAGGAACAGGTCGAGCGCCAGGAAGACACCGATCATGCCGACCTCGAGGACGAGGAAGGCGACCATGTACTCCTTGATCCGGGTCTGGATCGGCGCAAAGCTGGCCAGGATGCTGATCCAGGTCAGCGTGGTCGTGAGGACGACCATGGCGATCGAGAGCCCGTCGGCGCCGAGCTTGTACTGGATGCCGAAGAACGGGATCCAGTCGACGGTCGTCTCGAAATCGAAGCCCTCGTTGCCGGGCAGGTACGCCGCCAGCAGGACGAGCGAGACGACCCAGGCCAGCAACGCGAAGCCGAGCGCGACCGGCCGCGCCACGGTGGCGGGCAGGACCGCGACCGCGATCGCACCGACGAGCGGCAGGAACGTGACGATCGTCAGGATCGGCAGGCTGGCCATGTCCATCGTCAGCGTCCCGCCAGCACGAGGTACGACCCGGCCATGACGATCAGCCCGATGGCGATGCCGAGCGCGTAGTTCTGGACCCGCCCGGTCTGGACCCGGCGGAGTCCGCGCCCGGACGCGATCGTGCCGCGACCGATGGCGTTGACGCTGCCGTCGACGACCTCGCGATCGAACCACCACATGGCGCTCGCGACCCGGCCGCCGACGACCATGAACAGCAGGTGGTTGAGATCGTCGAACCACCACTTGTTGAGCGACGCCCGGTACAGGAACGAGACCCTCGCCGAGAGCTCGCGGACAAGCTCGGGTCGGGCCGTCAGGCGCAGGCCGAGCAGCTCCGCGCCGAACAACCGCCACGCGATGGCGACGCCCACGACGGCCACGGTCACGCTGGCGAGGATGAGGACGCCATCGATGCCGAACAGCTCGTACGTCTCCTCGTGGTGGAGCATCTCGGTCGCCTCGGCGAAGACGGGCTCCAGCCAGCCGTGGATCGTGCTCGCCCCGAGCGGCAGCCCCAGGGCCATGCCCAGGAAGATCGACGCGATGGCCAGGAGGATGAGTGGGATCGTCATGACCGGGGCCGACTCGTGGATCCTGTCCCAGACCGCCTTCGGGCCACGGAACGCGCCCCAGAACGTCAGGCCCATCAGCCGGAACATGTAGAACGCCGTCATCCCAGCGACGACGAAGCCGATCAGCCAGACCCAGGTGAATCCGAGCTTGAACGATTCGGCCAGGATCTCGTCCTTCGAGAAGAAGCCGGCCAGCGGTGGGATGCCGGCGATCGCGAGTGAGCCGATGAGCATCGTCACGAACGTGATCGGGATCTTCTTCGACAGGCCGCCCATGTGGCGCATGTCCTGCTCGTCGTGGACGGCGTGGATGACCGAGCCAGAGCCGAGGAACAGCAGCCCCTTGAAGAAGCCGTGGGTCATGAGATGGAAGATGGCCGCGGTGAACGCGCCGACCCCGAGCGCCGCGAACATGTAGCCGAGCTGGCTCAGGGTGGAGTACGCAAGGACGCGCTTGATGTCGGTCTGGGTCATCGCGATCGAGGCCGCCAGGATGGCCGTGAAGATGCCGATGGCCGCGACCACGACCATGGCGTCAGGTGACGCCGCGAACAGCGGGTTCGCCCGCGCGACGAGGTAGACACCGGCGTTGACCATCGTGGCCGCATGGATGAGGGCGGAGACGGGGGTGGGGCCCTCCATCGCGTCGGGCAGCCAGACGTGCAGCGGGAACTGCGCGCTCTTGCCCATGGCGCCGGCGAAGACCAGCAGCGCCACGATCGGGATCGGGATGGCGAACGCGACGAGCGTCGGGCTCAGGAGGACCTCGATCGACTCGCGGATGTTGAGCGTGCCGGTGTTCACGAAGATGGCCATGATCCCGAGCGCGAACCCGACGTCCCCGACGCGGTTGACGATGAACGCCTTCTTGGCCGCCAGCGCGGCCGAGCGCCGCCGGAACCAGAACCCGATGAGCAGGTAGCTGCACAGCCCGACGAGTTCCCAGGCCACGAACACCACCAGCCACGAGTCGGCGAGGACCAGCAGCAGCATGCTGAACATGAACAGGTTCAGGTACGCGAAGAAGCGCCAGTAGCCCGGGTCGTGGCTCATGTAGCCGATCGAGTAGATGTGGACGAGCAGGCCGATCGTCGTGACGACGATGAGCAGGCAGGCCGTCAGCTGGTCGACGAAGAAGCCGACCTCCACGTCGAACTGGCCGGCCGGGATCCACTCGAAGTAGGTCACGCCGTAGCCGTGCTCGCCGAAGGGCTCCGCGCCGGTCAACGCCCCGTACGCGGCGGCCATCGAGATCGCCCACGCACCCACGATGACGAGGACCGGGATCCAGTGCGCCTGCTTGCCGAGCCGGCGCCCGATGAGCGCCGTGATGGCGAAACCCGCGAGCGGCAGGATGACGATGAGCGGAAGGAGCGACTCCACGCTCACTGGCGCATCACGTCGTATTCGTCGACGAGGGGCGTCTTCTTGTTGCGGTAGATGGCGATGACGATGGCCAGGCCGACCGTGGCCTCACCGGCCGCCACGGCCATGACCATCAGGGCGATGACCGACGCCTGCGCGCCGAGTTCGGGGATGAAGGCCCCGAACGACACGATCGAGAGGTTGACGGCGTTGAGCATCAGCTCGATCGACATCAGCATGCTGATCGCGTTGCGCCGGGCCAGGAACCCGAATGACCCGATGGCGAACAGGATCCCGGCGAGGGCGAGATAGGCGTCGAGCGAGTCGCTCACGACGGGCCACCCGGTTCGCGCTTGGCCAGGAAGACGCCGCCGATGACGGCCGCGAGCAGCAGGACGCTGACGATCTCGAAGGGCAGCACGTAGTCGCTGAAGAGGATCAGCGAGAGGGCGTCGGTGCCCTGGTGGATCCGCTTGCCGACCTCGCCCCAATCGGTCGCGCTGACGGCCAGCGCGATGACCACGGCGATGATGACCGCGGCGATCGCCGCCGGCGCGGCCTGCGTCTGGAAGACCAGCCGGCTGGGCGCGTCCTTGGTCTGGGTCAGCATGATCGCGAACAGGATCAGGACGCTGATGGCCCCGATGTAGACGATGACCTGGGCCGCACCGAGGAGCGGCGCCCCGATCAGCACGTAGATGCCCGCCAGCGCCCCGAAGCAGACGATCATCGCCAGGCCGCAGCGGATGATGTCGCGCATCGTCACGACCAGCAGCCCGCTGATCAGCATCAGCGCGGCGAGCACGAAGAAGAGCGCGTCGCCCCAGTCCTGGCCGAGGAACACGATCATCACGCCCGCGAAGCCGAGCACCGCGCCCACCACCATGGCCGCGAGGATGATGGGGATGAGCGTCTTCAGCACGACCCGCTACTCGTGGCCGCCGGGCCCGAGGGCTGGACCGGCGCCGTGGCCGTTGCCATGCTCATGGCCGTTGCCATGGGCGTGCCCGTTGCCCGCCTGGGCCGGGATCCCCGCGATCGTGGCCGGCAGGACCGGCAACAGGCGGGCCGGATCGAAGATGCGGCCCTCGGCCGCGGCGGCAGCCGCCCAGCCGTGCTCCCGCCGGACGTAGGTCACCTCGGTCTCGCGGGCGATCTCGGCCAGCGACATGAGATCGATCATCGGCTCGGCGCGGCTGGTGTGGGCCAGCTCCATGTCGCCACCGTCGCGGAGGGCGTCGTACGGGCAGGCGTCGACGCAGATCCCGCACAGGATGCAGCGGCTCTCGTCGACCTCGTACTTCTCGAGGACCCGGGGCTTGGGCATGAGCGCGCCCGTCGGGCATGTCTCCGCGCAGCGCCCGCAGGAGACGCACGGGGTGTCGTTGAGGCTCATGTCCAGCGGCGTCGTCACGAGCGTGTCGAAGCCGATGCGCATGAAGTCGTAACAGGCCGCACCAACGACCTCGGCGCAGACCTGGGCACAGCGGCCGCAGTCGATGCAGCGCGACGGCTCGCGCAGGATGAAGGCGTGCGAGTCGTCGCGGATGTAGTCGTGGTTGATGCCCGTGAAGCGGTTCTCGGTCACGCTTCGGTAGCCGGCCCCCGCGTGGTACTGCGGCTCGAGCGTCTTGAGGGTGGTGCTGTACTCGATGCCGAGGCGACGCAGGTCGCAGAAACCGATCGCCTCGCACGTGCACTGGAGGCAGCGCGTCGACTCGGCCACCGCGTCCTCGCGCGTGTACGGCAGCTCGTACTCGATGTAGCTGTGGTTGCGCTCCTCGGCTTCGAGCGCCGTCATGCGGTAGCGCGGCTCCTTCACCTCGCCGGTGAAGGGCACGATCGAGAGGAATTCGGGCTGCGGCTCGGCCAGCGTCTGGCGGGTCCGGATCGCGGCCAGGTCCATCCCCTTGAGGAACGCGTCCACTGCGTACGCCGCCCGACGGCCCTCGGCCACGGCCTGCACGACGGTCGCCGCGCCGATCCGGACATCGCCGGTGCCGAAGACCCCCGGGCGGCCCGTCTCGAAGGTGACCGCATCGGCCTTGAGCCGGCGCTGCTTGGTGGCCTCGACGCCGTCCGCGCCCAGGCCGAGCCAACTGAGATCGGGCCCCTGGCCGATGGCCAGCAGGACCCGGTCGCACGGAACGGTGAACTCGGTGCCGGGCGCCGGTTCGGGGCGGCGTCGTCCGGAGGCGTCCGGCTCGCCGAGCTGCATCCGGATGAACTCGACCCCGGTGACGTTGCCGGCCTTGTCGGTGATGACCCGCGACGGCCCGGCCTGGAAGATGGCCGTGACCCCTTCCTCGATGGCCTCGTGGACTTCGTTGGACGCGGGCATGTCCTTCATGTCGCGCCGATAAACGAGCGTCACCTCCTTCGCGCCTTGGCGGACGGAGGTGCGGCTGCAGTCCATCGAGGTGAACCCGCCGCCGATGACCACGACCCGCTTGCCGGCATGATCCGGATACGGCAGGCCGAGGGTCGCGGTGCGCAGGTACTCGAGGCCGTCGAGGACCTCGGCCGCGTCTTCGCCCGGGATGCCGAGCTTGTTCGTTTCGTAGCAGCCGATGGCCACGACCACCGCGTCGAAACCCTGGTTGGTCAGGTCGTCGAGTGTGAAGTCGGTGCCAAGCCCGGCGTTGCAGACGATCTTGCCGCCCAGCCGGGTGACCGATTCGTACTCGGCGTCGAGGACCTCGATCTTCGGCAGGCGGTACTGCGGGATGCCGTAGCGGAGCATCCCGCCAGGCGCCGGATCGCGCTCGAAGACCGTCACGTCGTGACCCGAGATGAGGAGATAGAACGCGGCGGCCATGCCGGCCGGACCCGACCCGATGACCGCGGCGCGGCGGCCGGTTGGGGCCTGGCGCTCGAACGGCAGCGGCGGGTCGACGCCCTCGTCGAGCATCGCCTTGAGGACCTGGTCGCCGGCGTAGCGGTGGGTGTCGCGGATGGCGATCGCCTCGTCGACCTCGTCGCGCCGGCAATGCTCCTCGCAGGGCGCCGGGCAGACGCGGCCGAGCACGGACGGGAAGGGGATCGTGCGCTTGAAGATCCGCGTGCTCTCGCGCCAGTTCCCCTCCGCGTTCGCCTTGAGGAAGCCCGGGATGTCGATGTGGCTCGGGCACTTGTTCTGGCAAGGCGGCAGGCAGTAGGCGTTGTGGTCGCTGAAGATGAGCTCGAGGTTCGTCCGGCGCAGTCGGCGGACCTCCTCGGTCTGGGTCTGGACCTTCATCCCGGGTTCGCACGTCCGCGAGCAGCTGATCGGCGGGAACTCCTCGCCCTCGACCTCCACGACGCACATCCGGCACGCCCCGAAGCCAGGCAGCTTCGGCTCGTAGCAGAGGGTCGGGATCTCGATCCCGTTGTCGCGGCAGACCTCGAGGATCGTCTGTCCGGCGAAGCCCTCGACGACCCGCCCGTCGACCTCGATCCGGATGCGCGGCGACGTCTGGGGACGCTGCGGCGAGCGCGTCTCGAGGAGGCGTTCGGCGAGCGAATCCGTCGTCGTGTCGGGGTGGCTGTCGGGGCGCGTCAACAGGTCGGCCATGGGTCGCCTTATCGGCCCGCGCCGACGGCCACCGCGATCGGGTGACAGACGCCGGCAGGGCACGAGCTGTTCAGGAGGTGCTCGTCCAGTTCCGAGCGGAAGTATCGCATCACGCTCGTCAGCGGGAGGGTCGCCAGGCGCTCGTGATCGCACAACGCGGAACCGACGATGTCGGCAGACAGGTCGGTCATGAGCTCGACATCGGTCGGACGCGGCCGGCCGTCCACGGCGCGATCGGCGATCTCGACGAGTCGTCGCGTGCCGATCCGACACGGGATCGTCTTGCCACAGGCCTCATTCGCACAGAACGTGGTCAGGAGGCGGGCCAGGTCGACGACGCAGGCCCGATCGTCGGCGACGACGACGGAGCCCGAGCCGATGTGCGCGCCGGCCGCGCGGAGTGGCTCGAAGTCGTACGGGGTGTCCAGCTCGTCGGCGGGCAGCAGACCGCCCGATGGGCCACCGACCAGGATCGCCTTGATCGATCGGCTGGCGGGCAGGGCCCCACCGAGGGCCACGATCTTGCGCAGGGTCGTCCCCAGCGGCACCTCGGCGATCCCGTCGCCGGACGGCGTCCGAACCTGGACCAGGACCGTCCCGGGGCTCGTCTTCGAGCCGGTCTTCGCGAAGGCGTCTGCGCCGTGGCGGATGATCCAGCCGACGGCCGCGAGGGTCTGCACGTTGTGGACGACCGTCGGGGCGTCCCACAGGCCGCGTTCGGCAGGGTGGGGCGGCCGCTGCTCGGGCTGGCCGCGCTTGCCCTCGATGGCCTTCAGCAGCACGGTCTCCTCGCCCAGCATGTAGGCGCCCTGGACCGGTCGGACGGTGACGGCCAGGTCGGTCCGCGGCCCGAAGGCGTCAGGTCCGACGTAGCCCGCATCCGCGGCCGCGCCGACGGCCGCTTCGAGGCGACGGATGGCCTCGGTGTCCTCGGCTCGCACCGCGATGAAGACCTCGGCCGCCCCGATGGCGAAGGCCGCGATCGCCGCGCCCTCGATGACGGCGTAGGGGTCGCGCTCCAGGAGGAACCGGTCGGTGCCCGACGCCGGATCGGCGCCGTAGCCGTTGGCGACGACGAATCGACGCGGGACGTCGCTCGCCGCGGCGGTCCGCCACTTCTCGGCGGCGAGGTAGCCGGCCCCGCCCCGGCCGCGCAGGCCGGATGCGGCGATGACCGTCATCGTCGCGCTCGGTCCGAGGTCGCGCACGGCCTTCGTCAGGCCGGCGAAGGCGCCCGCCCGGACTGCGGCGTCGAGGTCGGTCGGGTCCGTGGCGTCGGCGCGCTCGAGCAGGATCGTCGGCCACGCGGCCGGGGTCTTGAGTCGGTCGACCACGGTCAGGCGCTCGCCGCCGGGCCCCGACGTCGGCCGGCGCGACCCGCCGATCGCCCGAGCGCGGTCTCCAGCGCGGCCACGTAGTCGGCCTCCGGTGGTCGGTGCGCGGTGACCGCAGCGGCCTGTTCGAGCGCGGCCGGCGGCTCGAAACGCAGGTGGCCGTAGTAGCTGGCGGTGCCGTAGATCATCGCGTACCAGGCACCGGTCAGATGGCTGATGCGCTTGAGCGCGGCCACCGGCAAGTAGCCATACGCGGCCTGGGTCGCCTCGAGGATCGCCAGCATCCGAGCGGGATCGTGGTCGTGCTCCTCGAGGATGGCATCGACGATCGTGAGGTCGACGGGCATGAACGCGAGATAGGCGGGATCGGGGACGGGTCGCCCGGACCGCCGAAGCGCCGACTCCTCGCGCCGCTCGCCGTAGGTCTCCGACGCGCCCCAGTGGACGTGGAAGCGGCCGCGGGTGTCGATCCCGCCCATGTCGATGCACTCGATCGGGCACGCCTGGGCGCACTGGAAGCAGGTCTCGCACTTGAGGGTGCCCCACTCGTCGTACAGGAGCTGCAGGCGTCCCCGGAACTTGTGCGGGACGTCGAGCCGCACCTCGGGATACATGACCGTGACCTTCGGCTCGAAGAACCGGCGGAGGGTCAGGCTCATGCCCTTGACGATGCCTAGGCCCGGGACGAGGCCCGACAGGAAGCTCATGCCCCGGGCCGCAGGGTCTTGAAGACGACGATGGCCGTGGCGGTCACGAACAGGTTCAGCAGCGATGCTGGCAGCATCCACTTCCAGGCGAAGTCCATCAGTTGGTCGATCCGGACTCGCGGCAGCGTCCCGCGCATCCAGACGAAGGTGAACACGAACACGTAGGTCTTCCCGAGGAACCAGACGATGCCGGCGACCCAGTCGAGCCCGATGTAGGCCCAGGCGCCGATGAGCGCCATGATGAACAGGTTGGCGAGCACGAATCCGACGACCAGCGCCTGCCAGCCCCTGATCCGCGAGCTCGCGAGCCAGACCGGCGCCGCGAACGCGAGGGTCAGGACGAGCGGGACGACGGCCACCAGGAGCAACAGACCGATCCCGAGCGACCCCGGGTCGAAGGACACCGATACCGGCCACGGCCAGGGGAACGGCGCGTTCCAGCCGCCGAAGAAGAGGGTGACGAACAGCGCCGAGACGATGAACACGTTCACGTACTCGGCGAAGAAGAAGAACCCGAAGCGCATCCCCGAGTACTCGGTCGCGAATCCGGCCACGATCTCGGAGTCGGCCTCGGTCAGGTCGAACGGCGTCCGGTTCGCCTCCGCGGTCGCGGCGATGAAGAAGATGAGGGCACCGAGCGGCTGCTGGAAGATGTACCAGTCGGTGAACCAGCCGGACTGGTTGATGACGATCTGGTTGAGGCTCATCGTGCCGGCGAGCAGGATCAGCCCGACGACCGAGAGCGTCAGCGGGATCTCGTACGAGATCACCTGGGCCGCTGCGCGGAGGCCGCCCAGCAGCGAGTACTTGTTGTAGCTGGACCAGCCCGCCATCAGCAGGCCGACGACGGACAGGCCGCCGATCGCGAAGAAGTAGAGCAGGCCGAGGTTGAGGTCCTGACCGAAGAGGCCGGGCGCGAAGGGGATGACCAGGAGGCTCATGACGCTGGCCAGGTAGACGACGACCGGCGCCCAGGTGAAGACGACCGGATCCGCCCCGGTCGGGGTGAAGTCCTCTTTCATCAGGACCTTCAGCCCGTGCACCACCGACAGCAGCGACCCGAACGGGCCCACCCGATCGGGCCCGATCCGAAGGTTCATCAACGCGATGACCTTCATCTCCATGTAGATGATCAGGAAGGCCGTCGGGATCGTGATCAGGAGGATGACCGTCGCCGCGACGACGAATCGGACGATGGGCAGGTTGGCGGCCAGGATGTCGACGATCGGGGCGCCGAAGATCGCGATGATCGCGACCGCGCCGATGGTCGCGGCGAGCAGCAGCGGCAGGAGCGTGAACACGACCTTGCCGGGCAGCGTGAGCCGGTTCCAGCTCTTGGCGATGACGGTCATGGGGCCCGTCCGAGCGTCACTTATCCACCCCGCCCATGATCGGGTCGAGTGAGGCCATGACGGCCATGGTGTCGGCGATGAGGTGCCCGGGCATCATCAGGCCGACCGCCTGGAGGTGGATGAACGAGGGGTCGTGGATGCGCATCCGGAACGGCTGGTCCGTGCCGTCGCTCACGACATAGGCGGCGTACTGGCCGCGCGGTCCCTCCACGGCGGCGTACGCCCGGCCGGGTCGCGGTCGGAGAAGTCGCGGCAGCTTGGCCATGATCGGCCCGTCGGGCATCTGGTGGAGGCACTGGTCGATGATGCGCAGGCTCTGCTTGATCTCGTCCATGCGCAGCAGGTAGCGGGCCAGGCAGTCGCCCTCGGTCCGCGTCGGGATATCGAATTCGAGCTCCGGGAAGACGCTGTATGGGTGGGCGCGGCGGACGTCGAATGGCACGCCCGTCGCCCGCAGGTTCGGGCCCGTCATGACCATCCGGAGCGCGGTGGCCGAGTCGATCGTGCCGAGCCCGCGCATCCGCCGGACGAAGATCTCGTTCTCGTTGAGGAGCGCGTTGCCGGCATCGATCTGCTCGGTCGCGTGGCTCATCCAGTCGCCCAGCCGGCTCAGGAACTCGTGGTTCAGGTCGCCGTTGACGCCACCGATGCGCATGTAGTTGAAGAGCATCCGCTGGCCGGTCAGGGACGCGAGCATGTCGACGATCTCGTCGCGCTCGATGAACGACCAGAGGATCGGCGTCAGGCCGCCCAGGTCCAGGGCCATCCAGCCCAGGAAGAGGGCATGGCTGGCGATCCGGTTGAGCTCCGTCGAGAGGACGCGGATGTACTCCGCACGGCGCGGCACCTGGACGTCGAGCAGCTTCTCGAAGGCCATGACCCCCGGCCACTCGCAGTAGAGCGAGCTGACGTATTCGAGCGGGTCCAGGTAGCAGATGGCCTGGTGGTAGTCGGCGTTCTCGCACAGCTTCTCGACGCCCCGGTGGAGGTAGCCAAGGACCGGATCGAGGTCGACGACCTTCTCGCCGTCGAGCTTGAGCACGACCCGCAAGACTCCGTGGGTCGACGGGTGCTGCGGCCCCATGTTGATGAGCATCTCGCCGTCGCCGAGGGTGTAGAACTCGGCCTCGCGTTCCGTCCGCGGCGGATACGGCGGGACCGGCTCGAACACGCCCAGGTCGCGGTCGAGGGTGACACGGGGGTCGTCGGAGGGCGGCCGATCGGTCGTCGTCATCGGTCGAGGGGCCTCGGTCAGTTCGAGCCCCGGCGGATCAGCGCCGTGGTCGAGACTTCGGGTGGCGTGTGCGTCCGCTCCATGGGGCGGACCCCGCCGCCGGGCGATCGGGCGGCGTCATCGGGCAGGTAGAAGTCCTTGCGCAGCGGGAAGCTCGTGTAGTCGGGCGGCATGTAGATGCGCCGGAGGTCGCGGTTGCCCTCGAACGTGATCCCGAACATGTCGTACGCCTCGCGCTCCATCCACTCGGCGCCCTTCCACAGGAACGTTGCGGACGGCACGCGCGGGTCGTCGCGGGACAGGCCGTCGGCGATGACCCGGAGCCAGTCCGAAGTCGTCTCGCTCCACAGGTGATAGACGACCTGCATGACCTTGCCGGTGTCCACGCCGGCGAGGTCGGCCAGGAACTCGAAGTGGAACGCCGGCTCGTCGTGGAGCGCCGTGAGGACCGGAACCACGTCGCCGGGGGCGATCCGGATCTCCGTCTCGTCGTGGCGCTGGCGGACAGGCCCTGTGAGCTGGTCGGCGAATCGGGCCTCCAGGCGCTCCTTGAACCGTCGATCCACGGTCAGACGTCCTGCGGCACGGTCGGCCCGATGGCCCGTTCCGGCCAGTGGCCGCGGCGATCCTTGACCAGCTGCTGGAGCTTCATCATCCCGTAGATCAGGCCCTCCGGTCGGGGCGGACATCCGGGCACGTAGACGTCGACTGGCATGACCCGGTCGATGCCCTCCACGGTCGAGTAGCTTCGCTTGTAGCGACCGCCGGAACACGTGCAATCGCCCAGGGCGACACACCATTTGGGCTCGGGCATCTGCTCCCACAGCCGGACGAGCGGGCCGGCCATCTTCGTCGTCAGCGTGCCGGCCACGATGAGCACGTCCGCCTGGCGCGGGCTCGCGCGGAACGGGAACATGCCCCAGCGGTCCATGTCGTTCTTCGACGTCGCGGCCGACATCATCTCGATGGCGCAGCACGCCAGCCCGGACAGCAGCGGCCAGAGGCTGTTCATCCGGATCAGGTCCAGGACGTAGTCCGCCTTGGTCGGGATGACTTCGAGGAACCCGCCCCAGCGGGCATCGTCACGTCGCCCGAGGCCGCTGGCTTCGAACTCCCGGAGGTGGGTGATGTCGCTGTCGCGCCCGCCTTCGTAGGCGCTCGGATCGGCCGCCTGCCAGAGCGTGTTCGGCACGACGATGGGGGCCAGGACCGCGCGGTCCGGATCGGTCGTGGTCAGCGCATCGGCGGCCGGGTCGGACTTCGCCTTGCGTGCCTTCCGCGTCTTGGCAGCATCCGGGGTCAGCGCCATGTCAGCGCTCCCTTCCGCCAGGCGTAGGCCAGCCCCAGCAGGAGGATCGCCACGAAGATGAGCATGCTCACGAGGCCACCGAGGAGCAGGTCCCGGAACACGAGCGCCCAGAGGTAGATGAACACGACCTCGATGTCGAAGGCGACGAACAGCAGGGCGTAGATGTAGAACGACAGGCCGAAGCGGCCATGCGTGTCGCCGTACGTGTCGATGCCGGACTCGTAGGGCAGGCCCTTGTGGACGTCGCCGCGATTCCGATGGGAGATCAGCCACGCGGCCCCGAACGTCACGAACACGAACGAGACGCCCGCGAAGGCGAAGCCCACGACGTACCAGATGCCGGTCAACCGAACTCCCTTCGAGCGACGCGCGGACAGCCGTCGTCGCTGTTGGAGGACACCCCTGAGCGAGCGGGCAGGCGCACCCACAAGAGGCGCACCGGCGCCCACGTCATTCTAGCAGCGGCAGCCGTCCGGAAGCGGTCGCCGGATCGGCGCCGGCAAGGGGTCGGAGAGCGGTCGAGGAAGGGTCGAGCCGGCGTCGCCGAGGGCCGTGGCGGCCGCGAAGGACGCGTCGGGGAGCGGCGCGCGCCGAGCGCGCGTGCAGGTTCGCGCGCCGCTCCCCGTCAGGTCGTGCCCGACCGTCGCGAAGCCTGCGCGCTGTCGCAGATGGGCGGCAATAGGTACGATCGCCCTAGTCGGCCGGAGTCGGGCAGGCGTCGGTCGGGGAGGGCGCCGCGGAACCGCTCGAACGCTCCCGCAGCCGGTACGCGAACGCGGCGAGCGGCGGGCCGGCCGGCCAGTCCGCGCCCGAAGGCCATGACCGCGGAAGCGACCCATCGCGGCCGGATCGAGCAAGCGCATCAACGCCGAACGGACCGTGAGGTACGCCTCGAGCGAGGTCGCCGGATCCGGACTGGATCGCGCGCAGGAGCTCGTCGGTGCCGGCCCCGACGAGGAACTCGGCCTGGGTCGTCGTGGCGAGATGGGCGAGGCCCGCGGCGGCCGCCGCCCGCTCGACCGCCGTCACGTCGACGTGGGCGGTGAGGTCCTGCCGGCCGACGTGCCGATATGGATCGTCGTGGACCGCGGTGGCGCAAGTAGGCGCGCAGGGTGCCGTCGCCGTCGCCGGACCGGATCGTACAGCTCGGTCGCGGTCGCGCCGTAGTCGATGACCAGGAGAAGTCCGCGCGCGAGGCCCGCCGCGGCCTCGGCGATCCAGCCGTCGAGCGCGAGGCAGATCTCGGCCGTCTGGCCGTCGACGAGCTCGATCCCCTCCGACGCCAGGCGGGCGGCGAGGGCCGGCGTCGTCGGTTCGACCTCCACCTCGACGAGCCGGTCCGTCGTCGAGGGCGACCGCGAGCTCGAGGAGCGCGTCGCCACGCACGGCGGACGCGATGGACGGGCAGGGCATCGAGGACCTCGTTGGCGAGGACGGCCCCGACGGCCGGGGCGCCGGCGTCCGCGTCTGCCTCGACCAGGCGTCGGCGAAGCCGGCCTCGGCGAGGCGCGTCTCGATCGTCTGCGACCCGGCGTGGCTCGACTTCGACCGGGTCGTAGGCGAGGGCGCCGCCCGAGCCCGGACCCGTCGCGTCGCAAGGCCGTCGAGGATGGCCAGCGCCAGCGCCCCGTCGCCGGCGCCGTACTCGCGCAGGACGAACGCGCTCGGGTTCGCCGAGGCGACGCCAGGCCTCGTCGAGGACGCGGGCGACGGCTCGGCCGAAGATGGGATGGGCCTCGGGTGCCGTCAGGAAGTCGCCGGCCCGGCCCGGTCGCGGCTCCGACCCGCGGTAGTAGCCGCCCGCCGGGTCGTAGAGCGCGAGGTCCATGAACCGGGCGAACGTCATCGGACCATCGCGGCCGATCTCGTCGCGGATCCGAGCGACCAGGTCGATATCCTCACCGACGGCCTCGAGGTCCGGCGCCGGATCGCGGCGCAGGCCCGGGGTCATCTCCACGACGGGGCTTCCTCGCGTCCCTCCCGGCCGCGCCGCCCGACGACGAGCCGGACGCCGGGTCCGACCAGCGTGTGGCCGCCCAGCAGGACCGGGATCGGCGCCGCCGCGGCCGACGCCGTGAGCGACCGCAGCCACGGGTCGGCGATCCGGTCGGGGAGCAGGAGATCGGAGGCGAAGCGATCCTCGGGCGGCGGCCAGGCCGCCTCGTCGGCACCGAGCCGATGGGCCAGCAGCACCCGGCTGTCGACGAGCGCCGCGTCGCCGAGCCGCGCGAGGTGATCGCCGAGCGACTCCGGCCCGTCGCGGTCGAGCAGCGCCCCGAGCACCGACGCCGCGGGTCGCTGTGCCGGGACGCGCGTGCGCAGGCCGCGCTCCTCGATCGAGCGCCGCGTCCGCGACGACGTGTGGCGCTCGAGCCACGCACGGTCGCGGCCGAGGTCCGCCCGGCGATCAGTAGCTCCGCCCGTCGCATCGGCGATCGTGCGGCGGATCGCCTCGATCCGCGTCGAGACCGGCCGAGGTCGATGGTCTCGGCGTCGCCCTCCGCGGTCTCGATCAGCGCCAGCCCGTCAGGACGATGTCGAGCGGCCCGTCGATATCGATCGCCAGGCGCCACCGCCGTCGGAGGTCGCCGACCGCGTATCCGGCGACTTCCTCGAGCCAGCGTGGCAGCGGCGTTGTCGCCGGCAGGTCAGGCAGGTCGGCGAGGACCTCGCCGGCTCGAGCGATCGCGACGACGTCGGCGGAGTAGCGGTTGTTGGCGAGCGCCCGCCGATCGCTCGGACGCCGCGACCGCGACGAACGCGCGGCGATCGGCGGCCGTGGCCAGCGGGATCGCGCCGGAGCCGAGGATCACGAGGCCGGCCGGTCGATCGGCACGGACCAGGTCGCGGAGCCGCCGCCCGAACGGTGTATCGTCGGGCGGCCCGGTGACGACCCGGACGTCATCGGCGCCGGCGGCTGCGAACCCGGCCCGATGACGTTCGGCCGACGATCGCCGCGACGTCCGCGACCCAGCGCTCGATGGGACCGGCGGGCCGGCCCGGGGTCCGGGTGCAGGATCCGGACGGCGACCGGGCGCATGACGGCGAGTCTAGCCGTCGTCGCCGGAGTGCAGGAGGACCCCGTGGCCGACCGACGGGTCCGCGCCTACATCGGCCTCGGCGCGAACGTCGGCGACGCCAGGCGACGCTCGTCCGCGCGGTCACCGCCCTGGCGCGACCTGCCCGGTGTCCGCCTCCGAGGCGTGTCGCGCCTCTACGCGACCGCGCCCGTCGGCATCGTCGACCAGCCCGACTTCCGCAACGCCGTCGTCGCGCTCGACGTCCCCGCCGGTCCGGACCCGGCGACCGGCGCGACCGACCTCCTCGCCGTGCTCAAGGACCTCGAGCGCGCGTTCGGTCGACATCGCCGCCGAGCGCTGGGGCCCGCGCGAGCTCGATCTCGACCTGTTGGTGTTCGGCCGCGCGCGGCTCGCGATCGAACGGCCGGCAGAGGCGCCGCTCGATCGACGCCGAGACCGATCCGGCAAGGCGATGAAGCTCCTGGAGGTGCCCCATCCCGAGGCCCGGCGAGCGGCTCTTCGTGCTCGCGCCGCTGGCGGACCTCGCGCCACGGCTGGTGCCGCCCGGCTGGGGCGAGACGGTCGAGAAGGCGACGCGCCGCCAGGAGATCGGCGAAGGCGCCGGACGCCGTGCGCGCGATCGGGGCCTGGGAGCGCGCCCGGGCGTGGGACCGCTCGATGCTACGCTCAGGGACCCGCCCAGCGCCGCCACGGAGACCCAGCGATGACGAAGATCGGCTACGCCGGCATGCTCGAGCAGTTCCACCCGACCGACCTGCTCGACTGGGCCGAGCAGGCCGAGGCCGCCGGCTTCGCCGCCGGGTTCATGGTCAGCGAGCACTTCCACCCGTGGACCCCGCAGCAGGGCCAGTCGCGCCTTCGCCTGGTCCTTCATGGGCGCGCTCGGGACCGCGCACGACGCTGCCGTTCGGGACCGCCGTCACCTGCCCGGGCTTCCGCTACCACCCCGCGGTCATCGCCCACGCCGCCGCCACGCTGGGCGCGATGTACCCCGGCCGCTTCTGGCTCGGGCTGGGCGCCGGCGAGGCGCTGAACGAGCACGTCATCGGCGGCGAGTGGCCGGAGATCGGCATCCGCAGCGCGATGATGTTCGAGGCGATCGAGGTCATCACCAAGCTGTTCAGCGGCAAGGTCGTCAAGCACGACGGCGACTACTTCACGCTCGAGTCGGCGCGGCTCTACACCCGCCCCGAGCAGCCGGTCCCGATCTACGTCGCCACCGCCGGGCCGGTGAACGCGAAGCGGACCGGCCGGTTCGCCGACGGGATCATCACCGTCGGCGCGGCCGACGAGAAGATCGCGATGCTGTGGGACAAGTTCCGCGAGGGCGCGCGCGAGGCGGGCAAGGACCCGATGGCCATGCCGAAGCTGCTCCAGATCCACGTCAGCTGGGCGCCGACGCAGGAGGAGGCGGAGCGAGAACGCGCTGAAGGAGTGGCCGAACGGCGGCATGCCGTTCCCGAAGCAGGACATCAGCAACCCCGAGGACTTCGCAGCGATGGCGAAGCTCGTCCGGATCGAGAACTTCGCGAACCGGATGCTCATCACCGCCGACCTCGACGAGCACACGGCGCACATCCAGCAGTTCGTCGACATGGGCTTCGACGAGATCTACCTCCACAACGTCGGGCGCAACCAGGCCGGCATCGACGCCTTCGGTCGCGAGGTCCGATCTGAAGCTCGCCTGACCGCCGACCGTCCGCCCGGCCGGTCGCGGCCTTCGCCCGTCGCCCTTGGGATGGCGGCCAGAGCGGGCTCGAGATCGGCGTTGATGCGACCGCCAGCCCGCCCACGCTCAGGCACGTCGAGTCGGCGTTCGACGACCGGTCGGCGGGTCGGATGTTGACGCCACCCGGGGCGAATGGGAGGCCCGGGCCGCCGCGGCCCGGCCCTAGAACGGACCCGCGGCGGCGACTCGCGGTCGAACATGTGGACGGTGTCGACGAAGCGGACCTGCTTGGTCTGGTAGGCCATCACCAGCGAGTGCGTGCGGGCGCCGCCGCCGAAGAAGCGGACGCCCTGGAGCAGGTCGCCGGCGGTGACGCCGGTCGCGGCGAAGACGAGGTTCTCGCCGGGGGCCAGGTCCTCGGTCGCATACACCCGATCCTCGTCGCCGTGACCCATCCGCGCCCCGCGCTCGCGCTCCTCGTCATTCCGATAGCGGAACCGGGCCTGGATCTCGCCGCCGAGGCAGCGCAGCGCCGCCGCGGTGATGACGCCCTCCGGCGCGCCGCCGATGCCCATGACGGCGTGGACGCCGGTGCCCGAGACGGCGCACGAGATGGCCGCCGACAGGTCGCCGTCGCCGATGAGCTTGATGCGGGCGCCGGCCTCGCGGACCTCGGCGATGAGCGTCGTCGTGGCGCGGCCGCTCGAGGATGACCACGGTGATGTCGCCGCACGCGCCGGCCCAGCGCTTCGGCGATCCGACCGAGGTTCTCCGACGGCGACACGCGGATGTCGACCTTGCCCGCCGCGATCGGGCCGACGCACAGCTTCTCCATGTACGTGTCCGGAGCGTGCGTCAGGCCGCCGCCTCCGAGGCGGCGAGGACCGTGATCGCGCCGGCCTGGCCGTGGGCCACCAGGTTCGTGCCCTTCGAGCGGATCGACCGCGATGTCGACTCGCCGGCGCGTGCCGTCGCCCGCGTTGCGCGCCGACCTTCTCGCCGATGTACAGCATCGGCGCCTCGTCGCGCTCGCCCTCGCCGATGACGATCCGTCCGGCGAATTCGATCTCGTCCATGGTCCGGCGCATGGCCTCGGTGGCGGCGCGGTCGGCGCCCATCACGATCGCCCCGACCCATGAACCGCGCGCGTGCGATCGCCGCCGCCTCGGTGACGCGGACCATCTCGAGCGCGAGCAGCTGTTCCACGCATCCGCTCCGTTCTCGCGGGTCCTCGGGTGCCGGCCCAGCGAGGCCGGCGCGCCAGCGACTCAGTGCCGGAAGTGTCGGCGGCCCGTGAAGACCATCGCCATGTGGTGACGATCCGCGACCTCGATCGCCATCTCGTCGCGGATCGAGCCGCCGGGCTGGATGATCGCGGTCACCCCGGCCTGCGCGGCCGCCTGGATCCCGTCCGGGAAGGGGAAGTAGGCATCGGACGCCATGACCGCCGAGCTTGGCCCGGTCGCCTGCGCGGCGCAGGGCGATCTCGACCGAGACCTGGCGCGACGCCTGGCGCGGCGCCGATCCCGACCGTCGCGCCGTTGCGGGCGAGGACGATGGCGTTCGATCGGACGTGACGGACGGCGCGCCACGCGAAGAGCAGGTCGGTCAGCTCCTCGAGCGTCGGCCGCCGCTTCGTCACCACCTGGAGCCGCCCGCGGTCGAGGCCGAGCTCGTCCTGCGTCTCGACGAGCAGGCCACCGGCCACCCGCTTGAAGTCGAGGCTGGCGATGCCGTAGTCGCGCATCCCCTCGGTCGGATCTGGCCGGCACGCGAGGAGCTCCAGGCCCGGCTTGCCGCGCAGCATGCCGAGCGCGGACTGGCCGAAGCCGGGCGCCACCACGGCCTCGTACGAGTTGGCCGCGATCTCCCGTGCCGTCGCCCCGTCGAGCTCCGGTTCACGCCGACGATGCCGCCGAACGACGCGACCGGATCGGTCTCGAGCGCGTGCCGGTACGCCTCGACGAGCTCGTCGTGCGGAGGCCAGGCCGACCGGGTCGGCGTGCTTGACGATCGCGACGGTCGGCGCCGTGTAGTCGCGCGCGATGCGGTACGCGGCGTCGAGGTCCAGCAGGTTGTTGAACGATGGGGAGCCGCCCTGGAGCGCTCGTCGCGTCGGCCAGCGTCCCGCTCCGGTGCGTGGTCTCCCGGTAGAAGGCGCCGCGCTGGTGCGGGTTCTCGCCGTAGCGGCAGGTCGGTGACCTTCTCGAGGACCATGGCCAGCCGGGTCGGGAAGGTGTTCCCGGAGATCTGGTTCAGGTACGCCGCGATCTCCGCGTGATACGCCGCGACCGTGCCGAACGCCTCGGCGGCGAGCTGCGCCCGCATCTCGGGGCTGACATGGCCGTGCTCGCGCAGCTCCGCCATGATCCGTTCGTAGTGCGACGGATCCGACGCCGCCACGACGCCGGCCGAGTTGCGCGCCGCCGCACCGAGGAGCGCCGCACCACCGACGTCGATCATCTCGATCGCCTCGTCGACGCCGACGAGCTTCACCCCGATGGCTCGGCGCGAACGGCTTGACGTTGACGACGACGAGGTCGATCGGGACGATCCCCTGCACCGCCAACTCCGCCATCTGCGCCGGGATGTCGCGGCGGGCGAGGATCCCCGCGTAGACCGCGTGATGGAACGTCTTGACCTGGCCCCCGACCGTCGGTTCTCCGGCCGTCAGGTCCGCGACGGACGCGACCTCGATCCCGTCGCCGGCGAGATGCTCGCGCGTCCCGTCGGTGGCGAAGATGTCGACGTCCAGGGCGCGCAGATCGCGAGCCAATGCGGAGATCCCGTCGCGATTGGCGACTGACAGCAGGGCTCGCACCCGGGCGTCCTCCATCGGTCCTGTCGTCGGCGCGCTCGGGGGTCCGGCGGAATGGCGTCCCCGGGTGGGTCACTGGCGCCGCACCGCTCGGCCGAGTATAGCGCCCGACATGGCATACTCCGGACACCTCTTTCACACCAGCCACGAGGTCGGCGCGTGACGCTCGCCCCCTGGGACTACCTGTTCGTATCGTTCAGCAGCGACAACTTCCCGGACCTGTTCCACCCCACCTGGATCGCCTCGCTGGTCCTGCTCGTCGTCCTGCTGATCCTGTACAACGTCCGGACGAGGGCCCTCCACCGGCATCCGCCGTTGCGCGGAGCTGTGGGAGTGGCTGTGGTGGACGGGGCTCATCACGTTCAGCCTGCTCATCATCGAGGCGCTGTTCGTGTTCGATTTCATCCTCGTGCTGGCCACGGCGTTCATCGGCATCGGGACGCTGGTCTGGATCCGCTTCTGGCCGATTCCTGCTGATCCTCGCGGCGCACGAGGCACGGCTCGCGCGCGAGCGCTATTACACGAAGCAGAAGTTCGCGGA
>CAVZVH010000025.1:0-942382 GCA_963778645.1 uncultured Chloroflexia bacterium | reverse complement strand
AATGCCTCCACCGCGGCCGCGACGGCGCCGCCCGGTCCCTCGGGCGTAGCCAGGTCGGCCGGGACGGCCAGGGCGTCCAGCCGTGCCGCTCCGGCGTCCAGGCGCGGGCCGGCCCGGGCGATAGACCCGAATTCCCGGGCGCCCTCGGCGTGGAGGACCTCGGCGATGGCGCCGCCCAGACCGCCACTCCCGCCGCCGATGAGGGCACGCGCTCCCGTCGATCCCAGGTCCATCTCCGAATGGTACCGAGCGGTCAGGGCTGGTAACGGACGACATCGATCGCGAACCATCGGGCCTCGGGCATCGGCCAGTCGACGGCAAGGACGTAGCGGCCGGGCGGCCACGCCTCGAGTTGCTGGAGCCGCCGCGCCGGCGGACGATAGTCGCCCCCGAGCCCGCTCTCGCCTAGCCCGATGCGCAACGGCAGCGGTCGGGCCGCGTTCAGGATCGTCGCGACAGCCGCCGGACACGGACCGGCTCGTTGTAGACTCGGTGCCGTCCGCCGGTGAGCACCAGCCGATCGTCAGTACACGGGTCGAGACGAGCCGCCCGATCGGGATGGCCGGGTCGGTAGGACCCGTCGCAGCGATCGGATCGATCGTCTGCCAGGTGCGGACGGTCCGCTGGTCGAAGTGTTCGAGGGAGGTGACCCGCCACCCGCTTCCGGGGCGAGGCAGAAGCGTCGGACGGGACCCCTGGTCGGCGCGGGGGACGATGCCACGCCGACCTCGACCGCGGTCGGTGCGAAGCGCGTGCGTCGAGGATACCAGGGGCTACGCCCACACCCGCGTCCCACGGCTTGAGGACGCTGACCGCGAGGCCGATGGCCACCAGCCCGACCAGCAACCACAGGGAGCGGACGTTCGATCCGCCCCCCGGACCGGCTCGACTGGGGAGAACACGCGGTGCCCGGTTCAGTCCTCGCCGAGGTACGTCTTGCGGACCGCCTCGTTGTCGCAGCTTCCTCGGCCGGTCCCGCCAGCACGACCTGGCCGGTCTGCAGCACGTAGCCGCGATGCGCGATCGCGAGCGCCTGGAGCGCGTTCTGCTCGACGAGCAGGATCGTCGTCCCCTGGCTGTTGATCTCCTGATGATCGCGAAGATCTGCTGGACCAGGATCGGCGACAGGCCGAGCGACGGCTCGTCGAGCAGCAGCACGCGCGGCCGCGACATCAGCGCCCGGCCGATCGCGAGCATCTGCTGCTCGCCGCCGGACAGCGTGCCGCCCTTCTGGGTGGTCCGCTCCCGGAGTCGCGGGAACAGCGTCCATAGACGCGGTCGACGTCCTCGCTCGATCTCGGTCTGGTTGCGCGTGAACGCCGCCCATCTGGAGGTTCTCGAGGACGGTCAGGCGCGAGAAGATGCGCCGCCCCTCGGGCGCGTGGCCGATGCCCACGCTCGCACGAGCGTGTGGGCGACGGCCGTCGAGATGTCCTTGCCGTCGAACAGACCGTGCCCTGGCGCGGGTGGAGCAGGCCGCGAGATCGTCTCGAGCGTCGTCGTCTTGCCGGCGCCGTTCGCGCCGATGAGCGTGACGATCTCGCCGTGCCCGACCGTCGATGTCGATGCCCTGGAGGGCATGGATGTGGCCGTAGTAGGTGTGGACGTCGGCTCGAGCGACGCAGCAGCGATCGGCGCCGGCGACTGGCTCGCTGGCCGCGTGCCTCGGTCGCGGCCATGGTCGTCATGCGGCCGGCGCCCCGAGGTAGGCCTCGATGACCCGCGGGTCGCGGCGGACCTCCTCGGGCGTCCCCTCGGCGATCTTCTCGCCGTGGTCGAGCACGGTGACCCGGTCGCTGATGCCCATGACCACGCGCATGTCGTGCTCGATCAGCAGGACCGTCAGGCCGAGCTCGCGGCGGAGCCGGCGGATGAGGGCGGTCATCTGCGCGGTCTCGTTCGGGTTCATGCCGGCGGTCGGCTCGTCGAGCAGCAGCAGGTGCGGGTCGCGTGGCCGAGCGCGCGGGCGACCTCGAGCCGGCGCTGGTCGCCGTACGGCAGGTTCTTGCGCGAGCTCGTCGTCGCGTGCCACTGAGCCCGACGAGGCGGAGCAGCTCGCTCGCCCGCTTCCCGGGTCCTCCTCCTCGCGGCGATCGCGCGGCGTGTCGACAGCATCGCATCCGACCAGGTTCGCGCGTCAGGCGACTGTGCATGCCCACCAGGACGTTCTCGAGGCCGTCATGTTCGGCGAACAGGCGGATGTTCTGGAATGTCCGGCCGAAGCCGTGCTGGACCATGTCGTTCGGCCGGGCGCTTCGGAAGATCGCCAACCGGGTCAGCAAGCGCCGGTACCACATCGGCCGTGAGACGCCGGAGCAGGAGTGGTGACGAGGAGCTGCCAGCGTGGCGAACCCAGCGATGAGGACGATCCCCTAACCGACACCGGCCGCGTTCAACGCGACGGTGATGATCCCCCCGATGACCCCAGGAGCAAACCAGACGAGCCCGCTCCAGCCCACGTTCGCCGCGAGCGCGCGATCATCTCGTCGCCCCGGAACTCGATCACGCCGGCGTCGGGTCGTAGATCCCGGCGATGATGTTGAAGAACGTCGTCTTGCCGGCGCCGTTGGGCCCGATGAGGCTGACGATGGAGCCCTGCGGGATCGTGAAGTCGATGTCGTTGACCGCGACGAGGCCGCCGAAGCGCTTGGTCACGTGGCGGGCGTGGAGCAGCAGGCCGGACTCTGCCGCCGTCATCTGAGGTCCTCCTCAGTGCCCGGCGCCTCGCCCATCGCGCCCGACGATGGCAGCTGCTTCGCTCTTCGCCGCCACCGTCCTCGAATTCGTCGGCGATGTGCAGCTCGCGTCGCCGCCGCTGCGACGGGAACAGGCCCTCGGGTCTCAGCAGCATCATCCCGACCAGCGCGATGCCGTAGAGCAGGAACTGGTATTGGACGAAGTCGATGTCCGAGACGATCGGCACCTCGATCGCTCGAACAGGCCGTTGAGCGACTTGAGGATCACCGTCTGGATGATGTAGATGACGAACGCACCGACAGCGACGCCCCAGATATTGCCCATGCCGCCGAGCACGATCATGGCCAGGACCGTGAACGACACCACGAACAGGAACTGGTCCGGGCTGACGACCGTGAGCTTGGCCGCGTTGAGCACGCCAGCGAAGCCGGCGGTCGTGGCTCCGAGCGCGAAGGCGACGAGCTTGGTCGTGACGGTATTGATCCCGTTGGCCGCGGCCGCGAGCTCGTCCTCGCGGATGGCCGCCCAGGCTCGGCCGACCCGTGAATCCTGGAGCCTGTAGAGGAGGACCATCGTGATGGTCACGACGACGGCCATGAGGATGAAGTACGGGGTCTGGTCGAGCCCGCCGAACTGGTAGCCGAGGATGTTCGGGCGGTCGATCCCGCCGATTCCGTTGACGCCGTTCGTGATCGTTTCGGCGTTCACGAAGACGACGGGCACGATCTCTCCGAACCCCAGGGTCATGATCGCCAGGTAGTCGCCGCGCAGGCGCAGGGTTGGAGCCCCCAGGATCAGGCCGGCGATGGCGGCGACGACCGCTCCCACGATGAGCAACGGCAAGAAGGGCAGATGGATGTCGAACTGCCCGGACGCGAGCAGCGCGTAGGAATAGGCCCCGATCCCGAA
The DNA here is from genome assembly GCA_963778645.1 of uncultured Chloroflexia bacterium. GTDB lineage: Bacteria > Chloroflexota > Limnocylindria > Limnocylindrales > CSP1-4 > SPCO01. The sequence goes on along the minus strand of CAVZVH010000025.1, from coordinate 938,776 downwards.
GAACGCCGCGTAGCCGAGGTCGAGCAAACCGGCGAAGCCGATGACGACGTTCAAGCCCATCGCCAGCAGGACGAAGACGCCGGCGTTGACGAAGCCACCGACCCACGCGTTCTGGCGTTGGAGGAAGCTGAACGGCGGATACGCCGACCAGAAATAGATGATCACCGCGAACAGGAGCATCCCGAGGATGACCGTCGCGCTGCGATGCGCATCGGAGAAGTCACGGATGCGCGTCCGCAGCCCCGGTGACGGCGGCGCAGGTGCCCTCGCGGTCGTGGCGGTCATGCCCGCTCACCGAGCTGTTGGCCGAGGATGCCGGCCGGCCGGAAGATGAGGACAAGGGTCAGGACCAGGAACACCAGCGCTTGAGACCAGCGCAGATATCCGAAGGTCGTCGCGGCGACCTCGATGAACCCGATGATGAACCCGCCGAGGACCGCGCCGGTCACGTTCCCGATCCCGCCGAGGACCGCGGCGGTGAAGGCCTTGAGGCCGGCGTTGAACCCGAGGTCCTGGCGGGCGAATCCGAATTGGAGGGCCCACACGACGCCGGCCGCGCCGGCCATCGCCCCGCCGAGCAGGAAGGTGAGCGCGATGGTCTGGTTGAGGTCGACGCCCATCAGCTGCGCAGCCTCGCGATCCTGGGCGGTCGAGCGCATGGCGCGCCCCAGACGCGTCCGCCCGATGAACTGCTGGAGCCCGACCATGAGCAGGATCGACACGACGAGGATGACGATGCTCAGGATCCGGATGTGCGCCCCGAGGACCGAGATCCCCCAATCGAGCGGGAAGATCTGGGGGGCACGGACGTCGCCTGGGCCTGCGATCGAGAGGGCCACGTTCTGCAGGATGAACGACACGCCGATGGCGGTGATGAGCGGTGCCAGTCGGGGTGCGTTCCGGAGCGGCCGGTAGAAGATCCGCTCGATGGCGGCGTTCAGCAATGCGGTTAGCGGCATCGCGAACAGCAGTGCGCCCATGAGCAGCACGGTCAGCAGGAGGGGGTCGGCGACCGGACCGGTCTGGCCGGCGATGCCGGTCAGGAACGCGATCGACAGGAACGCGCCGATCATGAATACGTCGCCATGGGCGAAGTTGATGAGCTCGATGATCCCGTAGACCATCGTGTAACCGAGGGCGACGAGTGCGTAGATCGCGCCGATCGTCAGCGCGTTCATGACCTGCTGGAGCGCCGTCGCCGGGGCATTCTCGGCCGTTGCCGGCGCAAGCATCAGGTAGCCCATGAGGACGAAGAAGTAGACGACGATCCCGACCAGCGAGAAGCCGATCAGGCGCACGCTCCGAGATCGTCCCTGGATCGGCGCTGGGCTGGCGATCGCCGTCACGGTCGGTTCCTCATCGATGGAACGACATCACGGATAGCGTGAGGCCGGGGATCTGACGACCCCCGGCCTCGTGTGTGCCGGTGCTTCGGCCGTCTTACGGGGCGGCGCCGAAGTCGAGCTGTTCCTTGAAGGTCCAGTTGTTCGTGGCGGCGTCAAAGCTGTAGAAGCTGATGATCTTCTGGCTCGTGTCGCCGTTCGCGTCGAACTGGAATTCGCCGATGACGCTGGTGTACTTGTGGCTCGGGTCGACGGCCGCGGCGCGGACGTTCTCCCGGAGCGCGGTCATGTCGGCCGATTCGGCTGCCCGGCCGAGGGCGTCGAGGACGACCTGGCCACAGGCGAAGCCGGTCGCGCTGTAGCCGGTCGGCGCCTCGCCGTACTCGGCCTCGTAGCGCGCCTCGAAGTCGGCGCGGCCGGGGAAGTCGCCGATGGCGGCTGCGGTCGCGTAGGCGTTCTTGGCATCGGCGCCGGCCAGGTTCAGGAACGAGTCCTTGGTCTCGCCGGAGCCGTCGTAGATGCCGTCGGGGCCGACGTACGGGATGTCAGCAAGGCCGGCCTGGACGGCCGCCTTGAGGATCCGCGCACCGCCGGTCGCGGTGACGCCACCGAAGTAGATGGCCTCCGGGGCCAGGGCCGCGGCGGCGGTCATGATCGAGGCATAGTCGGTGTTGGTCTTCGGCACGCCGTCGCGCTTGACGACCGTGCCGCCGTTGGCCTCGAGGTACGCCTGGAAGGTGTCGCCGATGCCCTTCCCGAAGGTCTCGGTGTCATCGATGATGTACACCTTCTTGGCGTTCAGGTTCTCGAGGATGTACTTGGCCGCGGCCGGACCCTGGTTGTCGTCCGTCGTCACGACGCGGACATAGTTGATCCGGTCCGGGAAGGCCTTGCGGACGTCGAGGGCGCCGAACTCCGGCTTGGTCAGACCCTGGTTGGTGTTGGCCGGGCTGCACTGCAGGAGGCCCGCCTCGTTCGAGATCGGGATCTGGGTCAGCGCGACGCTCGAGTTGAGCGGGCCGATCATGGCGACGATATCGGGATCGCCGACGATGGTGGTCATGTTCTGGGCGCCGGTCTGCGGATCGTGCGCACCGTTGACCGCGTCGTCGAAGATCGCCGAGTCGGGGATCTCGACGGCGTATCCGCCGGCGCCACCGCCCGCTTCCTTGACCGCGAGCTTGATGCCGTTGACGATCGGCTGCGACGCCGCGAGCTCGCTGCCCTGGAGCGGGAGCCCGATCGCGACCTTGACAGCGCCCTTGCTGGTGTCAGCGCTGGCGATGGCGCTGCCACCGGCGCTCGGTGCGGCGGACCCGCCGCTCGGTGCGGCGGACCCGCCCGTGGTGCTGCACGCCGCGAACGCCAGGATGCTGACGGCCGCGAGCGCACCTACCCTGTGTAGTTTCATCCAGAACTCCTCCAAATCACCGGTCGAAACCACCTGGCTGGCGACCCGACGAGGGGCTGGGACCCACCCCCGCCGCCCTTGCCACGTCGTCGCGACTCCGAGTCGGGTCGAGCGAGACGGGCGCTGGTGCGTGACGGGTGGTGGTTGCAAGCCCCTCGTCCGGGCGGCGCGCAGGTGGCCGCCGAAGCGATGCCGTATCATAGCCGCCGGCGTACCGATTGCAATACCGGTCGGCCGCACCCGTCAGCCCGTCGCGAGCGCCCATCGCTCGCCGCCGACGAGGGGAGCGCGAGTCCGGTACGGCCCAAGGGGTCGAGTCCCCGGTCGTGGGCGAACGGACGCCAGCCCTGCGAGGTGCACCGTTCGGCGTGGAATACCTGGTCCGAGCAGCCCGTGTCACGGACATCGATCGGCTCGTCGCCTTGAGTGACGGGTCGCTTGGTGCGGCCAGCGACGAGAGCCCGCTCGTGGCCGCGGACCTCATGCGCCAACTGGTCTACCTGCCGCAGGCCAGCATCTTCGTCGCGGAAACGCGGCGCACGGTCGTGGGTGGGGCGGTCCTCGCCCTCCGGCCGTCGGTCAGCTCCGGCGGCTACGTCGGGACGATCGACCTCATGGTCATCGACCCCGATCACGATCCCGATCGGCTCACCGAGGCGCTCATCCAAGAGTGCCTCCGGTCGGCCAGCAACAAGGGCTGCACCGTCGTCGAAACGGCGCGGCCAAACGACAAGGTGGCCCGGGCTCGTCTCGAAGCGATGGGCTTCGACGATGCCGGACCGCGACTACAACACACCGTGGCAGCGGCGGGATCCGCCGCGCGCCGCGCTTGAAGACCGCACCCGCCGTGCAGCGTGATCGCGCCGGCGGGGCGAATCGATAGACCAAGGAGTCAAAGTGGGCAAGAACGTCGCCGTCTTCGTTGACGTGGCGAACATCTTCTATGCGGCCAAGGCGGCCGGAGTGGACATCGACTACGTCACGCTGCTGAAGTCGGCCTCAGCCGGTCGCGACCTCGTACGGGCGTATGCGTACACGGGTCTCGACCCTGACAACGAGAACCAGCGCAATTTCCATGACTTCCTGCGCCGGAGCAACTACAAGGTCGTCAGCAAGGACATCCGCAAGTACGGCGACGGGAAGGTCAAGGCGAACCTCGACATCGAGCTCGTCGTCGACATGATGAAGACGGCCCGAAACCTCGACATCGCCATCGTCGTGTCGGGCGACGGCGACTTCGCACCGGCGATCCGTGCGGTCCAGGAGCAGGGCGTCCGCGTCGAGGTCATCAGCTTCCGCGGGAACACGAGCTCCGACCTGATCGAGGTGGCGGACCAATTCACCGACATCATCCAGCTGGCACGCGTCGAGAAGGGTTCGCGCTCGGGCCGACGGGTCTCCGACGATGACGCGGACCTGTCGATGACCGAGGTGCCGGACAAGCAGACCGAGGGGGCCGGGGGCGGTCGGGGTCGGGGCCGTGGCCGAGGCCGAGGACGCGCCGGTGAGGCCGAACCGGTCGCTGCGGTGAGCCGGAGCCGCGGCCGTGGGCGTACCGCCGTGGTGCAAGCCGGTCCCGGTGTGGCCGTTGCCGCGGCGGGTGCCGGGATCATCGCGCTGCCCGGCGAGCGACTCTCCAGGGCGCCCGGCTCGCTGTCCGAGGCGGACATGGCTGGTGCCGAGGTCTTCACGCTCGACGAACAGGACGTGGCTGGCTCAGACGAGCTGCCGACGGGTGCATCCGAGCCCGTCGGCATCGACGGTGACGACGCGACACGTCGTCGTCGCCGACGCGGTGGCCGTGGCCGTGGCCGTGGCCGTGGCCGTGGCGAGGGCGAGCCGGCCCAGCCGAACAACGGCAATGACCCCGTCGGTCGGCCGCTGTCGCCCGACGAGGATGCCGAGGACGAGCTCGATACCGTGGCCTCCGCGCCCAAGGCGCCTCGGGCGAACCCATTCGGATCGGTCTGGGACTCGCAGCTCGGGACGCCGACGTCACCGCCGGCGTCCGGTACCCTGCCGCCGCTGACCGACGACGAGGACCTCGACGAGCCGGAGATCCCCGAGTACCTGATCGCGGAACAGCGCCGTGGCGCCGGACTGCGCAGCGGCCAGAGTGGCAACCGCGGTCCCCGTGGCGGCCGGGCCGCCTACCAGTCGGCCATCGCCCGCGAGCGCTATGGCCGGGGCGGGACCGGCGGCATCAATCGCTATCCCGATGTGAGTGCCCGGACGGCGCCGCCACGCGAGGACCGCTCGTACGACCGGGGTGACCGCCCCGCCCGGGGCGACCGCCCCGATCGGGCGCCCGCGCCGAGGCGCGGGTCCGGGGAGTGGAGCGAGGTCCCGCCGGAGCTCGAGGCACAGCTGCGCGCGCAGCTGGCCAGCAAGCCCCCGGCCCCGGCCCCCATCCCGGAGCCGGTGGCCGCCGAGACGGAACCGCTCGCGGCCGCGGACACCGCGGCCCCGACCGCCGCGAAGCGACGGTCGACGACCAAGTCGAGCGCATCGGCGACGAAGTCGAAAGGGACGTCCGGGACGACCTCGGCTGGAGCCGCGAAGCCCAGGACGACCCGTAAGACGTCGGCGACCGCATCGGGGACCGTCGGCGATCCGACGGCCACGGCCGAGCCGGCGGCCCCGAAGGGCCGGACGACCCGCAAGGCAGCCGCGGATCCCGCCGAAGGCGACGAGGCCGCTGCCGCCGCCACCCCGAAGCGCCGGACGACCCGCAAGCCCGCCTCCGCCTGACCCATCGTCGTGGATGGCGCCCGGACGCGAGGCCACGGACCGGCGCTCGCCGCGATCGAGGCCATGGTCCGCGGGACGCCGCCGCACGCGCTCCTGCTGAGCGGTCCGGGCGGGGTCGGCAAGACGACGCTCGCGCTCGACCTGGCAGCCGGCCTGCTGTGCACGGCCGGGGACCTCTCGGCGCGACCCTGCCGTTCGTGCCGGGGCTGTCGGCTCGTCGAGCACGGCGACCACCCGGACCTGCATCGTCTCGCGCCCGAGGGTCCCGGCGGCCAGATTCGCATCGGTGGCCGGGAGGACGCGCTTCGGGGCGTCCGTGACCTGATCGCCGACCTCGCATTGCTGCCTCTCGAGGGCGGGGCGCGGGTCGCGATCGTGGAGTCGGCCCACCGGATGAACGAGGATGCCCAGGCGGCGCTGCTCAAGACGCTCGAGGAACCACCGGCCGGCGTCACGATCGTCCTGTGCGCCGACGATGAGACCCGGCTCCTGCCGACGGTCCGTTCGCGCTGCGCGCGGATCCGCCTCGGCCCGGTCGGTCCACGGGACATCGAGACGATCCTCGCCGATCGTGGGGCCGCGGACCCGCCAACAGCCGCGCGGTTGGGGCGCATGGTCGGCGGCCGGCCCGGGGTCGCCCTCGCCTATGCCCACGCGCCCGACGCGCTTCGGTTGCGCGGAGAACTCGGCCGGAGCCTGCTCGACCTGCTCGACGCCTCGGCGGCGGACCGATTGGCGGCGATGCGCGCGGCGATGCCTCAGGCCCTGGCGTTCGCCGCGGATCTCGAGCGGGGCGCAGCCGCTGCCGGCGCCGTGGCCGGGGCCGACACCACCCCCCGTGACGGGTCGGCGACTGTAGGGCGTCGGCGTCGACCCAGGAGCTCGAACGCGGCGGCCGAGCGTGCCCCGAACGCAACGTCGACTCCGTCAAACGCGGCCGATGAGGCCGACGCGGAGGAGGTCGATCCAGACGCGCCGATCCGGGCGGTCCCGGCTCCCCTTCGACGTCGTGCTGCCGAGGCGCTCGTCCTCGTCTGGACGGAGGTGGCGCGCGACCTCGTCCTGGTCGCCGCGGGCGGGGCCACGTCCGTCCACGACCCCGCGATGCTCGAAGAGACCGCGCAGGCCGCCGAACGGCTGGACCCGGATGCCGCCGTCAGGGCATTGAGCCGGTTGGAACGGGCCGGCATGCTCCTCGCCGCGAACGTCTCGCCGGAGCTGATCCTCGATGCGTTGGCCATCGCGTGGCCGCGCCACCGACCCTCGAGCGCCGCCCGATGACCGATGGGGCGGGCGGGAACGAGCTGGCGCGCGTCGAGGCGATCGTCCGGGGGCGCGTGCAAGGCGTGGGGTTCCGCTACTTCGCCTGGCGCGAGGCCCAGGATCTCGCCCTGGAGGGCTGGGTCGCCAACGAGCCTGACGGTTCGCTCCGGTGCCTGGCCCAGGGTCCGCGCGATCGGGTCGAGGCCCTGCTCCGGCGGCTCGAAGCATGGCCCGGCTGGCGCGATCGTCGAGCGTGTCAGTGCCACCTGGTTGCCGGCATCCGGCCCACTTGGGTCGTTCTCGGTGCGGAGCGGAGCCCATCGAGGCGACTGAGCGATACACCATCGGCCGCCGCCGAACGGGACCGACGGGCTATTCCCACCCGGACCATCGGGCGCGCAAGGTGCGAAACGATGGAGCAGAACTCTCCGGCTGAAGAGCTGCCTGCCCTCTATCGAGCCATCCTGGATCGGGTCGCGGACCTCGAAACCGGCGGCGATCGAGCGGAGGCCGCCCGCGTGCGCGCCACCGCCACGCGGATCTACTCGCGCGCCTGGGACGAATCGGCCCGGCGCGGCCTGACCGCGCTCCTCCGAAAGACCGGTCCAGCGTCGGGCGACCCCGTCCCGACTCGGCGCGGCATCCGAAGCCGGCGAGTCGTCCCCTCGGGCGGCTAGGAGCCCGTTCGGCCGTCACGACCGGGGCGCGCGCGAAGCCGTAGGCTGTAGGCGATGCCCCCCACGACCATCGACGACCTGATCGAGCGCGCGCTCGAGGCGTACGCCGCGCTCGCGCTCCTCGGCGAGGAGATCGAGGACGAGTGGACGTACGTCACCGACCTCGAGGCCGCCTGGCGAGCCCGCCTGGATGAGGTGGCATCGGTTCGCGGAGCCGAGCCCGTCTCGCCCGCGATCGGCGCCGCCATCGATCGGGCGATCGAGGAGGTGGCCCTCGTCCGCGACCCGCATCGCGCCATCGATTGGCTCTCGACCTTCCCGCAGGTCGTCCTGGTCGCCATCGGAGAGCGGGCGTGAGGTTCCAGGATGCCGCTCGCGATGCGCGCGCCGTGGTCTATGCCGGCATCCAGGCCGATCCGTCGGTCGCGGACGCGGCGACCCTGCTGGCCGATGCGACACCGGCGCAACGCGTGCTGGCGCGGGCCGTCATGAACGGCGAGACCACCGATCCCGACGCGTGGCGGACGATGTTCCCGACCCTGCTCGGGAGCGATGCGCCACCGGCCGACCGCGCTCGCGCCGAGGCCATCCTGGCGGCCTCGCTCCGGGTCGCCGATCGTGGCGAGCAGGTCCGCAGCCAGGTTCGCGGCGCGATCGTCGAGGCGGTCACGGCGATCCTCCTGGCACGTCGCGTCGGTGCGGAGACCGTCCGCCGGGAGCGCCGGATCCTCTTCGATGGCGTGACCGCCGAGATCCATCCCTACGACGTGACCGTGGAACGGCCCGGTGCCGCCGAGGCGTACGACTGCAAGTGGGGTGCCCGCGGCATCGGGGCCGACGTCCTGAACCAGCTCGACGATGCCCGGGCCCATGCCGCGGACGAGGAGGAGCCCCTCGTCGTCGCCCTCGTCGTGTTCGACGCCCGCCGATCGTGCGAGGTCCGTCTCGCGCGACAGACCGCACCGACCGCCGGCATCGGCCTGCTGAGCCTCGAGACGCTCGACGCGTTGGCCGCGGCGGCCCGATGACCGAGCCCGACGCGGGGGCCGCCGGCTTCAGCGCGCCGTACCGGGTGCGGTTCGACGAGGCCGGGCCTGACGGGCGCCTCCGCACATCCGCGATCCTGCGCTACGCTCAGGATCTCGCCTGGGTGCACTCGGCCGCCCTTGGTTTCGACCGGTCGTGGTACGACGAGCACGGGTTGACCTGGCTGGTCCGGGCGGCGGAACTGGCCGTGGTCGCACCGATCGGGGTCGGGGCGAGCATGACCGGGACGACCCGCGTCGTCGGGTTCCGGCGCGTCTGGTCGCGGCGGCGGACCGAGTTCGTCGATGCCGATGGCCGGCCGCTCGCCTGGATCCACATCGACTGGGTGCTCCTGGACGCCCGTGGCGCCCCGACCCGCATCCCGCCCGTCTTCGAGGAGATCTTCCAGGGTCCGGCCGCGACATTCCAGTTGGCTCGCGTGCCGCTGGGAGACCCGCCCGCGGGCGCCTCGCGGCGCCGGTTTGCCGTCCGGCCGCAGGAGCTGGACCCGCTCGACCACGCCAACAACGCGGTCTACGCGGACTGGCTTGAGGAGGCGGTCATCGCCTCAGGCGAGGTCGAGGCGACGCGGGCGATCCCTCGTGTCGCGCGCTTGGAGTACGCGCTGCCGGCCGAAGCGGGCGCCACCGTCGAATCGGTGGTCTGGCCCGCCGACGACGGCTGGTCGTATCGCCTGCTCGGACCGGACGGCAGCGACCTCCTGCGTGCCCGCCTCGAACGAGGCTGAAGCGCATCGTTCGGACCGGCGCCTGACCAAGTTCCCGACGCTGCGCGCAATCGTATGACCGCATCGAGTGCTACGCTTGGATCGTGGGATCTGAGAAGACCGTCGATGACGGATCGGGGGCTTTGACGGAGCAACGCGAGCGTGGCGAGTCGGACGCCGCCTCGCCGGGTCGGACGGCGCCGCGCGGTGACGCCGAGCCAGGAAGTCGGCGAGTCCGGTCGGTCACGACCATGCGTGACATCGCGGCCGCCGCCGGCGTCTCGCAGAGCACGGTCTCGCGGGTCCTCAACGATGTCTCGACGAGCGTGCCGATCGCGGCAGAGACTCGCGAACGCGTCGTCCTGACCGCCCGCCGACTCGGGTACCGACCGAACCCGCTCGCTCGGGGCCTGCGCGGCGCCCCCACCATGCTGCTCGGGGCGGTCGTCCGGGACTTCAGCGACCCCTTCTTCGCCGGCGCGATCGAGACGCTGGCGGTCGAGGCGATGGGCCGCGGTTACAACGTCGTCCTCGGTCACGCCCATGGTCGCCTGGAGGAGGCCCTCTCCCTGCCGGCGGTCATCGAGACCCGCCATTGCGACGCGATCGTGCTGCTCGGGTACATGCATGACCAGCCCCGCCTGCTCGAAGACCTGCGTGACTCGATCGTCCCGGTCGTCGCGCTGTGGCAGGGTTCGAGCCCGCTGGAGTTCCCCACGGTCGATGTCGACAACCATGCCGGGATGTACGCCGGGCTCGAGCACGTCGTGCGGTTGGGTCATGAACGGATCGCCTTCGTGAGCGGGCAGCTGCCCGGCGACAACCCGCAGCGTCTGGACGCCTTCGTCGAGTTCATGACCGATCGATTCGGTGGTGTTCGGGAGGGCTACGTCCAGCATGTCCCCAACACGATGGCCGGTGGCGAAGCGGCGCTTGGAGCACTGCTCGAGCTGGCCGACGTGCCGACCGCGATCGTGACCTCGACCGACCTGGTGGCGGTCGGCGTGCTCCACGCGGCCTACAGCCGCAACCGCGTCGTTCCCGACGAGCTGTCCGTGGTGGGCTACGACGACATCCCGATCGCCGCGCACACGGTGCCGGCCCTGACGACGCTCCGGATGCCCATCGCCGAGATGGTGGTCGAAGGCGTGCGGCTCGCGATCGAGTTCGCCCACGACGCGACGATCGTGCATGGGGCCACGGCCACCCTGTTCGAGCCGTCGCTCATCGTCCGCCAGTCCACGGCCCCCCCGGCCACGGCTGCCGGGCGGGTCGGTCCATCGGTCTCGACGCCGGTCACCTGAAGGCGGGGCGCGACGCGGTCAGCGGTCGCGCCGCTCCGGTCCCTCGATGTCCCGAGGTCGCGTCGGGATCCAGACCCGCATCGCCCCGACGTCGCGCTGGGCCCAGGCGTAAGTACGGCACGGCCCCGATCTCGACCGGGGTCCGGCGCGAGCCGAGTCGATCGCGGGCATCGTCAGGCCGATCGGCGAGCCCGGGATGTCATGGCGCGTCACGGCGATCGGTTCGACCGCCGGCTCCAGCTCGACGGCTTCGAGGTCGGTGCCGGCCGGCAGGTCGGCCGACTCGGTGCAGTACACCAGCGGCCCGCGCTCCAGGGCGACGCAGCCCCTGACAGCGTCGATCCTGGGATCCGGCACGGTCACCCGGACCGGCATGTCGAGCGTCAGGACGATCCGGTCGCCGACCTGCCACGCGCGGGTCTCGCGGACCGTCCGGGCGTCGTCCGGGAGCTGGGAGGCCTCTCCATCTCCGACGCGCAGCGCCCCTGAGCGGCTCCACGACGGGATCCGAAGCGACAGGGTCCAGGGTCGCCCGGGCGTCTCGAGGACCGACACCGCGATCTCACCGCTCCAGGGATAATCGGTGTCGACGGCCAGGCGGACCTGGCCACCGGCGACATCCGCCCGGAACGACGCCGCGGCGTACTGGTGGAGCTGGATCCCCGTGTCGTCGGCGGTGGCGAGGTACTGGGGCCACGAGCTCAGCGACCGCATGATGTTCGGTGGGCAACAGGCGCACGCGAACCAGGGCTTGCGCCCCCCGTCACCGTGCTCCGCCGCGGCTCGTGACGTGCGTCGCTGGAGGGTATTGACGTAGAAGAACTCGGTCCCGCCGACCGAGACCCCCGGCAGCACTCCGTTGTACATCGTCCGCTCGATCACATCGGCGCAGGCCGGATCGCCGGTCGCGAGGAGCAGTCGCCAGGCCAGCATCACGCTGGCGATGGCGGCACACGTCTCCGCGTAGGCCCGATCGGGCGGCAGCTCGAACGGGTCGCCGAAGGCTTCGTCGTTGTGGCGGCTCCCGAGCCCACCGGTCAGGTAGCTGCGCGTCGCGATCATCTCGCGCCAACGCCCGACGACGGCGTCCAACAGCGCCTGGTCGCCCAGCTCGACGGCGACGTCGACCGCGCCACAGTCGAGGTAGAGCTGACGGACGGCGTGGCCGGCGACCGTGGCCGCTTCCCTGACCGGGGCGTGATCCTGCCAGTAGGCCGGCCCGAACCGGCCGGTCCCGAGCAGGCCGTGGCCTCGTGCCTCGATCATCCGCGCCGCGAGCTCCAGGTGTCGTCGCTCGCCGGTCGTCCGGAACAGCTCGACGAGGGCCATCTCGATCTCGGGGTGACCGTCCACCGCGGGCCGCCCGCCCGGGACGAACTCGCGTTCGATCGACTCGACCGCCTTGACCGCGACGTCCAGCAGGCGATCGTCCGCCAGCGCCCGATGCCAGGCGACAGCGGCCTGGATCAGGTGGCCGACGCAGTAGAACTCGTGGCCCCATGCCATGTCGCGATACGGTTCTCCGCCGGCGACGACCTGCACGAAGCTGTTGATGTATCCGTCCGGGCGCTGCGCGCCGGCCACGAGCCCGATCACCTCGTCCGCGGCTCGCGCCAGCTCCGAGTCGGGCCCCCGGCCCAGTTCCCAGCCGACCGCCTCGAGCCACTTGTAGACGTCGGTATCGAGGAACGGGAAGACCACGCCGAACGACTCGCCGAGCGCCTGGTACGCACCCGGCTCACCGGCGGCCAGGCGCAGGTTCGTGAGGTTGCCGGCGCGACCCAGCTGGGCGTATCCGTGCGCGAGCGTCTGCTCGCGATTGGTTCGCAGGCGGTCGGCCCACAGGCCGCCATCCACGGCGACGTCCGGCGCGCTCATCGGGGTCAGGCTCGAGACGGCGGACCCGCACGGGAGGACGGCACTGGCGGGCGAGCGGCCCGACCCGGTCTCAGACACCACGATCGACGAAGTAGTAGGCGTTGTTCCAGCGGACAGGCACGGCTGGCGTCTCGTCGAGGCAGGCGGCGATCCGGCCGGCATGCTCGTCGACCCGCCGGAGCACGTCGTCGCCGTACAGCCGCTGGCTGCCGGTCACGAACCAGGCTTCGAGTTCGGGCAGGCCCCTGGTCACCGATCCACCATCCTCCAGCGTCCCAACGAGCGGGCGAATACGAACGCTAGCATACGTTTGCATGAGGGGCACGCCAAGTCCCCCGAATGACCGTGAGCCGCTGCCGGACCGTCACTTCAGGGCGCCGCCGTGAACCCGGAGACGTAGTACTTCTGCAGCAGCAGGTAGATGCCGATGCACGGGATCATCGAGATCGTGATCCCGGCCTGGAGCATGCCCCAGTCGGTACCGCCGAGGCTCGTCTCGGCGCGCGCTGCCGCCAGGATCAGCGGCAGCGTGAAGGTCGACCCCTTGCTCATCAGGACCAGGGCGCCGAGAAACTCGTTCCAGGACGTGACGAAGGCGAACAGCGCAACCGTGACGATCGCGGGAACGACGGCGGGGATGAAGACCGCGATCAGGATCTGCCAGGTATTCCCGCCGTCGGTGACCGCCGCTTCCTCGAGCTCCCGTGGCACCGCCTCGAAGCTGTTGCGCATGATGTACAGGCTGAACGGCAGCTGGATCGCGGTGTGGACGATGGCCAGCCCGACGAGCGAGTTGGTGAGCTTCAGCTGAGCGAACATCAGGAAGATCGGCGTGAGCAGTGCCTGGTACGGGATGATCAGGGCCAGCAGCAGGAAGACGAAGAGCAACTCCTTGCCCGGCACCGGGAAGCGTGCCAGCGCGTAGCCGCCCGGGATCGTGAGGCCTAGCGTGAACGCGATGGTCAGGAACGCGGTCCCGAAGCTGTTCCCGAGATAGGTCGGCAGACCCGCCTGGTAGGACCACAGCCGGGCGTAGCTGTCAAGGCTCAGCGCGTGCGGGAAGTATGTCGGCGGCACCGCCGCGGCCTCGGCGGTCGTCTTGACCGAGGCCAGCATCGACAGGACGATCGGCATGACCATGATCGTGCAGATCGCCAGGCACAGGGCGCCGACGAGATACCGGTTGCGCCCGGCCCAGACGCGCGACCGGTGACCGGGTCCGCTGCGCCGCGACCGCCGTCACGTTCGGCTCCGTCGCGTCAGGGCCATCTGCACGATCGTGAACAGCAGGACGATCAGGGCCAGGATGAGCGACAGGGCGGCGCCGTAGCCGAGCTTCAGGTATGGGAACGAGTTGAGGTAGACGTAGAACACCGCGGTCGCGGTCTCGTTGAACGGCTGGCCCGCGGTCATGATGTAGAACTGGTCGAAGGCCAGCAGCGAGCCGACCACGCTGACCAACGTCACCAGCAGGACGGTCGACCGGGTCAGCGGCAAGGTGACCCGACGGGTGCGCTGCCAGAAGCTGGCGCCGTCGACCATCGTCGCCTCGTTGATCTCATGCGGGATGGCCTGGATCGCGGCGACGAACAGGATCATGCCGAAGCCGAGCACCTTCCAGACCACCGACACGATGATCGCCCACGTCGAGACCTCGGTGTCCGTGCCGAGCCACTGGATCGGCTTGCTGATGAGGCCCGAGGTCGGACAGGGCCTGGTTGATGTAGCCGAAGGTGGGGTCGAACAGCCAGACCCACAGCAGGCTCGAGACGCCGAGTCCGATGACGACCGGCACGAAGATGGCGGCACGCGTGAACCGGCGCAGGGGCGTGTTCGGCGACACCAGCAGGGCGAGGAGGTATCCGCCGACCATGAGGATCGGGGTGATCAGCAGCGTGTACTTGAAGGTGTAGCCGAGCGACACCCAGAACTGGTCGTCCGAGAACGCCCGGGTGAAGTTGTTGAACCCGATGAACCTCGGCGGCGTGATCAACGACCAGTTGTTGAACGACACCCAGGCCATCTGGACGAGCGGGTAGGCCGTGAAGGCCAGGACGAAGAGCAGCGCCGGCGTCAGGTACAGCAGCCCGATCAGCTTGTAGCGCCGTCTCGCATACATGCCCGATCTCCAGCGATGGGTGGATTGTGACCGGCGTCAGATGTGGCCGCGGCGCTTCTCTCGAAGCGCCGCGGCCACTGGGTGGAGGAGGGCTACCTCAGCGTCAGCCGCAGGAGATCCCCTTCATCGCCGTCTTGCCGTCGGTGATGACCGTGTCGAGTTCGTCCGTGGAGTAGTAGGCCTTCTGGAGCATCTGCAACCAGGGACCCTGTGGCGAGTTGATCTGCTCGAAGAACGTCAGGGTGTAGGGCGTGCGACCGACCTCGAGGGCCTTGGCGACGTCCTGGACGAGTGGCTCGGCCTGGAAGTACTTGTTGTCCACCATGTCCGAGCGGGTCGTCAGGTTGAGGGCCTTGGCGTAGAGCTCGACCTGGCTGTTGTCGGACAGGAGGAACTTCATGAACGCGATCGAGTCATCGACGCGCTTGCTGCCCTTCGGGATGACGACGAGGTCGCCCCCGATGAACGAGGCGTACTTGCCGGCTGCCTGGCCCGGCAGCAGGCTGATACCGAACTCGAAGGGATGGTCCTTCATCTGGTCGCGGGCGAGGGTGATGTTGAAGTTGCCCGTGCCCATCATGCCCAGCGTGCCGGAGCCGAACTGCAGGTGGAAGGTGGCGCCGGTCTCGGCGCGGGCGCCCTCGGGAACGTTTCCGGCCGCGATCATGTCGCGCGTGAACTGAAGCACCTGCTTGACGCCGTCGCCGACGAGCGGCTCGTCGCCGCACTTGCCGGCCTCGATCGTGGCATCCGAGGCCCACATGAGCGGGCCGACGGTGAAGATGTTGCAGCCAGCGCAGTTGCCCGGCAGGTAGTAGCCCTTGGTGTCACCGCCAAGCGCGGTGATCGCGTCGGCGTAGGTGCGGATCTCCGCGAGGCTGGTCGGCGGCTTGTTCGGATCGAGACCGGCCTTCGTGAAGAGGTCCTTGTTGTAGAACAGCGCCGAGACGTCCGCGTAGAGCGGGACGCCGAAGAGTCGGTCGTTGTACGTCGCGACCGTCATGTGCCCCGGGCTTGCGGTCGTCAGTTCTGGCCAGTCCTTGATCTGATCGGTGATGTCCTCCAGCTGACCGGCATCCTCGAATTGCGGGGCATAGATCAGGTCCATGCCCATCAGGTCCGGGACCTCGCCCGAGGCGATGCCCTGGGCGATCTTGGCCACCATGTCGGTGTGCACGATGTAGCTGAGGTTGATCGGCTTGTCCGGGTTCGCGGCATTCCAGGCGCACACGAGGATGTCGACCATCCCCTTGTTGCCGCCTGAGCGCTCCCACATCTGCATCGCGCCGTCGGCCGTGCTCTGGGCGCAGGCCTCGGCAGGCTCCGGTGTCGGGACCGCCGCGGGCGCGGACTCGGAAGGTGCGACGCTCGCTGGTGTGCTGGCCGCCGGCGCGGCGGACGACGGTGCCGCCCCGCTCGGCGCAGAGGTCGAGGCCCCGGAACTACACGCGCCGATCACCAGGATCGCCGCGATCGCGAGGGCGGGCAACCTGAGTTGGTTCCTCATCCCTGTGCTCCTCCATCTCGATCGGACCCGGGGTGTCCGGTGAGCGGGATGCTGCCGGTTCGCAGCCCCGGGCTGGGACACATTACCACGCACGCAAACGAGTGCATACATTCGATTGCAGTACCATTCCGGTCTGCAGGACGGCTTGGTTCGAGGGGTTTGGCGCAGGCGACCCCACGGGAGGTGATCGGTTGGCTGACATACGGCTGGGCATCAATCTCTGGAGTCAGGCGAGCGACTGGCCGTCCTTCCTCGAGGCGGCCCAGCGCGCGGATCGGCTCGGCTACGACCACGTCTGGACGTGGGATCACCTGTTGGCGATCTTCGGCGACCCGGATCAGCCGATCTTCGAGGGCTACACCGCCCTCGCCGCCCTCGCCCAGGCCACCGAACACGTGCGCCTCGGGCTGTTCGTTGGCGCGAACACGTTCCGCAATCCCGGGTTGGCCGCCAAGAGCATCGTCACGATCGACCACATCAGCGGCGGCCGCGCGATCATGGGTCTTGGCGGGGCGTGGTTCGAGGCCGAGCATGCGGCATTCGGCCTCGACTTCGGGGGCGGGTTCGGGCAGCGGCTCGACTGGCTCTCGGAGGCCGTGGGTGCGGCGCGAGTGCTGCTCGACGGCGGTGAGGTCACGAGCCCCGGTGGCAGCCGGTACGCGATTCGATCACCTTCGGATCGAGCCGCCCCCGATCCAGTCCCACCTGCCCATCATGATCGGCGGCGCGGGGGAGCGAAAGACCCTGCGGATCGTGGCTCAGCATGCCGACCTGTGGAACGCGTTCGGGACGCCCGACGTGCTCGCCCACAAGGACGCGGTCCTGCGTGCCCATTGCGCGGATGTGGGTCGGGATCCGACCGAGATCGAGCGCACCGTCGGCTGCAAGATCACGATCCGTGGATCCGCGGCCGAGGCCGAACGGGTCCGCCGGGCCATCCTCGCCCACAATCGGACGTCGCTCGAGCGGGTCGAGGGCGACCTCACGTTCTGGACGGGGACGCCCGAACAGATCGCCGAGACGATGATCGGCTACCGACGCATCGGGTTCCACACGTTCATCGTCGAGCTGGCGGCGCCCTACGACGACGAGACGATGGAAACCCTGATCAACGTGGTGAAGCCGATGGTCGAGAACGCGACCGTCAGTTGAGCTGTTCGAACGCCAGCTCGATGTCCATCCGGAGGGAGTCCCCGGGCGCCAGCATGGCCAGCCCGCCCGGCTCGTCGCCGAGCAGGCGCCGCAGCGCCTGCGGGGCGTGCGTCTCGGGCTCGACCGCGACCGCGCCGACCCGGCCCGGGCTCGCGGCGACGATGTAGGGCACAGCCGGGCTGGTGCGCATCGTCGCGCGCAGACCGAGCCCGTCCCATCGGAGCTCGACGGGCGGCTCGGCGAGGCTCGTCCAGGTGCCGTCCAGGTCGTCCGCCATGGCGGCCATCGTCCGCAGGTCGTATGGGCCATGGACCGGTACAGGTCGTGGCTCGGTCGCGAGGTTGTCGCCGAAGAACTCGTCGGCGTGGACGGTGACCCGGACCGGGCGGAGGAACCAGGGATGGATCCCCATCCCCGCCGGCATCGGATCGGCCGAGGTGTTCGTGAGGCGCAGGACGATCCGCAGCGTCGTGCCAACCATCTCGATCCCCTGCCGGACGTCGTACGTCCAGGGCCAGCCATCGCCGCCGCCGGCGACGACGAATTCGCGGTCCGCCGAGCGCGTCCAGGGACGGAGGTAGACCTGGCCGTGGATCGCCGACCCGTCGGGGAAGTTCGACGCCATCTCGACGGTCCGCGAGGCCACGTCGGTGGGTCGTGCCTCGATCCGATTGCACCACGGCGCCATGACGTACGACCCCCAGAAGAACGGGTCGTCGAGGTGCACGGCCGGGTCACCTGGTGTGAGGAGGATGTCGTGGCCGAAGACGCGCACGCGATGCAGCCGGGCGCCGGCCTCGGGCAGCACGACGACCTCGAGCGGGCCTTCGGTGATCACGACTTCGTCCATTCGACTTCGTCTCCTTCGTCAGTCCGCCACGACCATGGCATGGTCGGGACGGAGCAGGAACGGCGGCAGGACCGCCGGCATGTTCGAGAACGGCAGGACGTCCGGGTGCAGCTCGATACCGAGCGTGTCCGCCATGAACCGGCGGCGGGCCTCGACCCGTCCCCAGGCGCCCGGATAGCGGGCGGCCAGTTCGTCTCGGAGCGTCTGGTCGGCCAGGGCGATGCCGTCCTCGATGTTGGTCGTGAAGTAGTCGGTGCCGGTCGCCGGGATGATATCGACCTGGAGCGCCATCCCGGAGGCGAGCTCGATGGCGGAGCCCGGTCCGACCGGCGAGTTGACCCACTCGTCGAGATGGAGCTGGTGGCCGGGGTTCAGGAAGATACCGAAGAACGGGTCGCCCAGGCGTCGATCGATGATGGCCTGGAGGGCCCCGCCCGTCTGCCCGATGCGGAGCGCCCGGTACCACTCGACGACGGCCTCGAAGTACGGCGCGACGAGCTTGTCGACGTAGTCGCCGATGCCCTCGGGCAGCTCGTCCGCGCCCTCGACGACGAACCCGGCTCGACAGGTGAGCGACCCCCAGATCCCGAACGCCGTCGTGAAGCGGTCGCCGCGTTCGATCACGCGGTCACCCGGGCTGAGTAAGCCGAGCGTCGCTCGAGACCCGGCGGTGAGCATGAGATGGCAGGACAGCGGCGTGCCGTCCCACTCGAGGAGGTGGACCGCGTCGCGTTCGCGCAGCCCCGGCCGAAGACCCGCGAGGACCCGGCGGATGCCATTCGAGGTGCGGCTGGCAGCGTGCTCGAAGGCCGCCAGCTGGTCGGCGTCGTTGATGATGCGCAGACCGTCAGCCGGGTCGATCAGCAGGTCGTTCGCGTTCTCGACGAGTCCACCCGGCCCCGTCAGCTGGCGAAGCTCGTCGACCAGGAAGGCCGGCACCTCCATGCGCGCGCGGTCCGCATAGGTCTTCCAGCCCAGGACGCCGATGCGGCTGCCCTGTCCGATGCCCTCGCTCGCGAGGACCTCCCCGAGCGGCAGTGACCGGTCTCGCGGCTGGCCGGGCAGGCTCAGGTCCTGGAACCGGAGGCGCCGCATGGGGAGCGGCGCGGCGCCGGCCATCCCGTAACACTCGTTGCCGACGAGGATCGCGGGCTCGCCGGACGGGCCAAGGATCAGGATCGCCTCCTCGAAGCGCGGGTCGAACCCGGTCAGGAACGAGAGGTTGGCGCTGTGCTCGCGATCGGCGTAGACCACGAGCCGGTCGTAGCCACGCACCGCCGCCCGCTCGCGGAGGGCCTCGACCCGATCGGCGTAGGTCGCGGCGGGGATCTCGGGCCGTTCGTCTTCAGGGCGGCCGAAGTCCGGCAGCTCGATCTCGGACAGCCTCACCTTGGTCATCGATCGTCTCCGTTGATGGGCGTGCCGGGTTGCCAGGGCCGGAGCGCCGGCTCGCCCCGCTCGATGATCGCGAACCCGTCGGCCCCGATGGGCTGCCACGGCCCCAGCTCGCCATCCGGCCATCGCACGCGGACGTCCGCGCGGTCCGACCGTCCGAGCCCGACATGGGTCCAACCCAGCTGACCGCTGGCGTGGCCGCCGCCGATCGTCAGTTCCCGGCGGGTGATCGCCTCGCCGACCTTGACCTCGACCCAGGCGCCGATCGCATCCCGGTTCGGACCCGATTGCCTCAGCCGAAGCGCGATCCAATGGCCCATCGGTGCCGGCCGTGCGGCATCGCCGGAACCCACGTTCCGCCAGATGCGGGCTGGGGCGCGCAGGTTGGCCACGACGAGGTCGAGCAGGCCGTCGTCATTGAGATCGGCCAGCGCCGCACCACGTCCGCGGTCGAACGAGACGATCCCGGCAGCCTCGGCTCCCGCGGTGAACAAGCCATCGGGCTGCCCGAGAAAGAGGTCGTTCGGATCCCGCATGGCGTAGTCGGGGATCTGATTGACGTTGCCCTTGGTCACGAAGAGGTCCATGAAGCCATCGTTGTTCACGTCCTGGAACTCGGGATGCCACGCCGTCGACGGGAGGGGATCGCCGCCCACGGCCGGTCGCGTGGCCTCGATGCCGCGCTCGAGTGCCAGGTCGTGGAAGGCCGGCTTGGCCGACCCCCCGACCAGCGTCTGGAGGGTGTTCGCCCCCTGGCTCGTGAGGTAGACCTCGGGGTGGCCGTCGCCGGTGACGTCGTAGCTGGCGATGCCCATTCCCCACAGCCGCAGGAGGGCCCATCCGTCGGCCGCGTCGTAGGCGCGCGGCGGCAGCCCCGGCTCGAACCGCCAGAGCTGCTCGCCGCCGACCGCGTCGTCGTAGTACTGGCGGTCGTTGCTGATCCGCAGGTCCCGCCGCCCGGACCCGTCCCAGTCGCTGAAGAGCATCGACAGGGAACAGTAGCCGGGCGCCAGCGCGATGGGCGGCGCGTACCGCAAGCCGGAGGCGTCCGGCCGCAGGGCCTCGTTGCTCGGGCAGGAGTACGAGCCGTCGGCCTTCGGCGGGCCCACGTAGTTGCCGAAGGCGAGGGTCGGCAGCACCGCGGCACCCTCCCACGTCGCACTGAAGGCCATCGTGCTCGCCGGCGTCGGCGCGGCGCCCCACACGCCATCCGCGGGTTCGAACCGGCAGGCGCCGAGGCCGCGCAGGAGGGTCGACACCCCGTTCCGCAGGACGGCCAGGTCGACGTGCCCGTCGCCGTCGACGTCGATCGGATAGGCGCCGGTGACGCCCGTGAGATCCGTCACTGGCGACGCCAGCGACGAGAAGTGAAGCGCCCCGCCGGTCGGGCTCTCGTTGCGGAACAGGGTGGCCGGGCTGCCGCCCCCGGCCAGGTAGACGTCGAGGCGGCCGTCGCCATCGCAATCGAACACCGCGACGCCGCCGCCCACGTCGAACGTGTCGTCGCCCCCGTACGTGTGGGCGAGCCCGGCGCTGGCGGTCTCCTCGACGAACCTGGGGGCGCCGAGCGCCCCGCCGGTGAAGACCGTCCCGAACGCCAGCAGTCCGAGCGCGGCACCGACGACGACCAGGGACCCGATGAGCGCGACCGCGACCACGATCCTGCGGTGGTTCGCGACGCCAGTGTCGGTCGTGCCGTCGGGACCATCGAGCGAGTCCGATCCCGGCCCGACGGCGTGCCCTTCGGTCACGTGTCATCTCCTCCGGCTCGCCGCCTGTGTCCCGGCCGAGCGGAGGGCGATGGTACCGCCGTGCCGGCCGATGGTCGCGCCATGCGGCCCCGTGGTCCGCGGGCGTCCGGGCTCACTCGGCCGCGGCGAAGATCGCCTCGATCACCCGGAGGTTTGCCACGGCATCCTCCGGCTCCACCGGCAGTGGTGCGCCGTCGAGGACGGCGTCGGCGAACCGATCCGCCTCGCAGGCGTATGGGTCGGCCACATCGAACGTGATCGTCTCGGTCGCCGGCGCGACGGGCGGATCGCCGCCGGCGGTCACGAAGATCCGGGTCGGACGATCGGGCGGGATGTTGAAGGGGATCTCGACCGAGATCCGGCCCTCGGTGCCATACACGTCGACGCGCTGGTCCGACTCCGCGCGCGTGGAACAGGTGAACGTCGCCACCCCACCTTCGAACCCGAGGATCGCGCTGGTCGTCGTGTCGACACGGATGACCGGATCCCGGACGATGGTCGCGCGCACCTGTGTCGGCTCCGCGGCGAACAGCATCCTCGACAGGTTGACCGAGTAACAGCCGATGTCGTACAGGGCGCCGCCGCCCGCGGCGAACACGTTCCGGATGTTCGACGGATCGTCGTTGTGGTACGAGAACCAGCTGTCGACGGCCTGGAGCCGGCCGATCCGTCCCGTGTCCACCAGCCCGCGAACCGCGATCCAGGACGGATGCTGGCGATACATGAAGGCTTCCATCAGAAGGACACGCGCGTCGCGGCACGCGTCGACCATCTCCTGCGCCTGCGTCGCGGTCATGGCCAGCGGCTTCTCGCACAGGACGTGCTTGCCGGCTCGAGCCGCGGCGATCGTCCACTCCGCGTGCAGGTGGTTGGGGAGCGGGACGTAGACGGCCTCGATGTCGGGGTCGGCGAGGAGCGCCTCGTAGGTGCCGTACGCCCGCGGGATCGAAAGCAGGTTGGCCGCGGCGCTCGCTCGCCCGTCCTCGCGCGAGGCGATCGCCAGGACCTCGCTCCGCGGGGAGCGGCGGAGTCCGGGGATGACCTTGCGGAGCGCGATATCCGCCGTGGACAGGATCCCCCAGCGAACGTTCTTCATGGCTCCTCGACACTCGCGGCACCCACGCGTTCCGGCCGCTTGACACCACCCAAGGCCATGCAACAGTCTGTCACAAACATTTGGCGGAGAGGAACACAAACCGGTGACGCTGGGTCGAAACGAGATCGGACAACGCAGCGAAACCGTGCGCAGGGCGAACCTGAGTGCCATCGTCCGGGAACTCCACGGGCGCGGCCCGTTGTCCCGGTCCGAGCTGGTGGCTCGGACGGGACTCACACGGAGCGCGATCCGAGCCTTGATCGGCGAGCTGGTCGCCGCGGACCTCGTGTCCGAGGAGCGCGCGGAGTCACTTGGTACACCCGGTCGGCCCTCCCCGGTCGTCTGCCCGAACCCGTCCGGCGCGGTCGTCCTGGCGCTAGAGGTCGCCGTCGACTCTCTGGCCGTGGCGCTCGTCGGCCTGAGCGGCGACGTCTTCGAACTCGTTCGCGTGGAACGACCCCGTGGCCACTCCTCGGTCGAGGACATCGCCGCCGACCTGGCCGGACTCGCCGCCGATGTCATCGCGGGGCGACCCGCCGGGGAGCCGGTCATCGGGATCGGCGTCTCCGTCGTCGGCATCGTTCGTCGCAGCGACGGATTCGTTTCCCGGGCACCCAACCTCGGCTGGTCCGACGTGCCCCTCGGCGCCGAACTGGCGCGCGCCCTCGAGTCGTCCGTGCCCATCTCGGTCGGCAACGACGCCGATCTCGGGGCCCTGGTCGAGCTTCGCCGCGGCGCGGCCCGGGGCGCCGACGATGTCCTGTATCTGTCGAGCGAGGTCGGTGTCGGCGGTGGCCTGATCATCGGCGGCAAACCCATGACCGGCGTCGCCGGCTACAGCGGTGAGATCGGGCACATGCCGATCAATCCCGACGGGATCGCCTGTCGATGTGGGTCGGTCGGATGCTGGGAGACCGAGATCGGCGAGGAGGCGCTGCTCCTGCGCGCTCGCCATCCGGTCAGTGGCGGCAGCGCCGCGGTGGAGGCCGTCCTGCGTGAGGCCGCCGGGGGGTCGCCGACTGCCATCGGTGCGCTCGACCATATCGGCCGATGGCTCGGGATCGGGCTGGCCGGGTTGGTCAACATCTTCAATCCGCGTCTCATCGTGCTAGGCGGCCACTTCGGCCGGATCCTTCCGTATGTCGAGGTGATCCTCGAGCAGGAGCTGGACCGCCGCGCGCTCACCGCGCCACGAGCGCTCGTGCGGGTCGTGCCTGGGACGCTGGGCGTCGACGCGCCATTGCTCGGCGCGGCCGAGCTCGCGTTCGAACCGCTGCTCACGGATCCGGCCGCCTGGCTCGGCCCGCGCGTCGGTCTCGCCGGTCTTGCCAGCGCATGACGATGTCGACTGTCTCTCCCCACGTCCCGTCCCGTTCAGGTCTCCTCCATGAGCGGGACGGGTTCGTGGTGCGCCCGACTCATCCCAGCGACGAACGCGCGATCGAGGAGCGTGGTCGTCAACGTGCACGACCTAGTTGTCGAATGTTCGGAGGGTGTTAGCCTAGCGGGACGTCTGAGTTGGACCAGCGATAGGGCAACCAGGGGTAGGAGGAGTCAAGATATGGTCAATCGACGTTTGCTGGCGCTCGCGTCAGCAACGGTGATCGCGCTCGCTGCGTGTTCGAGCAGCGGAGCTAGCACCGCACCGAGTGTGGCCGCCCCGAGCGCCGCTGCACCGAGCGCGGCAGCGAGCCCCGCGGCCAGCGCGGCCGCCGGCTGCAAGGTCGGCATGTCGTGGAACAACTACCAGGAAGAGCGCTGGGCGAAGTGGGATGAGCCCGCCGTCAAGGCCGCCATCGAGGCGGGCGGCGGCGAGTACTTCGCCAACGACGCCAAGTCGTCGGCCGAGGCGCAGGCGACCAACGTCGAGACGCTGATCGCGCAAGGCGCGAACGTCGTGATCATCCTCGCCGAGGATGATGTGGCGATCAAGCCGTCGGTCGCGTCCGCGATCTCGAACGGCGTCCCGGTCATCGCCTACGACCGCCTCATCGAGGATGCGGGCGTCCTGTACCAGACGTTCGACAACATCGAGGTCGGGCGCATGATGGCGCGCGAGATCTTCTCGCTCGTCCCCACGGGCAACTACGCGATCATCAAGGGCAACGAGGCGGACGCCAACGCCCGCTTCCTGCGGGACGGCTTCGAGGAGATCATCGGCGCTGCCGTGACCGCCGGCGACATCAAGATCGTCGGCGAGACCTTCACCGATGGCTGGAAGCCGGACAACGCCCAGACCAACATGGAGAACATCCTCACGAGCGCCAACAACGACGTCGACGCGGTCCTCTCCGAGAACGACGGCATGGCCGGCGGCGTCGTCGCAGCGCTCGCAGCCCAGGGTCTTGATGGCAAGGTCCCGGTGTCGGGTCAGGACGGCGATCTCGCCGCGCTGAACCGCGTCGCCCTCGGCACGCAGACCCTGAGCGTCTGGAAAGACGCGCGGGAGCTCGGCAAGGCGGCCGGCGAGGCTGCCCTCCAGCTGTGCGCGGACAAGGACGTGACCAAGGTCACCGGCACCGCGCCGTTCACGACCCCCGGTGGCATCACCGTGACCTCGACGTTGCTCAAGCCCCTCCCGATCCTCAAGGACAACCTCAATGCTGTCCTCGATGCGGGTTGGATCGACGCAGCCACGCTCTGCAAGGACGTGACCGCCGGTTCCGTTCCGGCTTGCCCATAGCAGCCCGGAACTCCCCATAGCAGTTCGCGCCCTGCGCTCGCGGTATCGCCGCAGCGCAGGGCGCTTCGTTCCCCGAGCCGTCGTGAAACGAGGCGTGCCGAGATGACCCAGGCCACCGCGATCAGGGAGACGACCGCTACCCCCGAGGCGCCCAAACGCTCCGTTCGCTCCGTGCTCCAGGCCATGGAGGTGGACGGCCGACTCCTGGGCATGATCGTCGCCCTGGGCATCATCTTCATCGGCTTCAACATCCTCTCGAACGGCCTCTTCCTGACGTCGCGGAATCTCTGGAACCTCTCGGTCCAGTCCGCGGCGGTCGCGATCATGGCGACCGGGATGGTCCTCGTCATCGTGTCGCGCAACATCGACCTCTCGGTCGGGTCGATCGTGGTCTTCGTCGCGATGTTCATGGCCCTGCTCCAGGCCGACTGGATCCCGAACATCCTCGGTCTCGGCTTCGACCAGCCATTCACCTGGATCGTCACCGTATCCGTGGGTGTCGCGCTTGGTGCGCTCATCGGTGGGCTCCACGGGTTCATCGTCGCGTATGTCGGCGTCCCATCGTTCATCGTGACGCTCGGCGGGCTGCTCGTCTGGCGTGGCATGGCGTTCCAGCTCGCGTCGGGCCAGACGATCGCCCCGCTCGACAGCACGTTCCAGTTGCTCGGCGGGGGTCCGAAGGGATCGCTCGGCGAGACCCTCAGCTGGGTCGTCGCCGGCGTCGCGATCGTCGGCGTCATCTACAGCCTGATGGCCAGCAGGCGCCGGCGGCGTCGATACGGTTTCCCGGTCCGCCCGCGTTGGGCGGACATCACCATCGGCGTCCTCGGCTGCCTGGCGGTCGTCGGAGCGGTGTGGGTCACCAATAGCTACATGTGGCCCGAGGCCCTCGCGGAGTCCTACGCCATCGAGCACGGGATCGAGGCCCCGCCGGGCGGTCTGCAGATCCCGACGGGAATCGCCATCCCGGTCGTCATCGCCATCGGGATCGCCGTCGCGATGACGTTCCTCGCGACCCGGCGCCGCTTCGGACGCTACGTGTTCTCGATCGGCGGCAATCCCGATGCGGCCGTCCTTGCCGGCATCAACACCCGGCTCACGATCATGAAGACATTCATCGTGATGGGCATGCTCGCCGCCGTCTCCGCAGTCGTGATCTCCGCGCGACTGAACGCCGCGACGGTCGGCCTCGGAAGCGGGGCGGAGCTGCAGGTCATCGCCGCCGCCGTCATCGGGGGCACGTCGTTCGCCGGCGGCATCGGCACGATCCCGGGGGCCGTCCTGGGCGCGTTCGTCATGCAGTCGCTGCAGTCGGGCATGATCCTGCTGAAGGTCGACTCGCCGGTCCAGGACATGGTCGTCGGCATCGTACTCGTCGCGGCCGTCGGTCTCGACACCATCCTCCGCCGCCGGTCGACGTAGGTACACAGGAGGCGAATGATGACGACGAGCGACGCCTCGACGGCCGCGACCGCGACCGCGACGGTGGGGCCACGCGTCCCTCTCGTGGAGATGCGGAACATCCGGATCGCGTTCGGTGGCGTCCACGCCGTGGACGGCGTAACCGTCGATCTCTTTCCTGGCGAGGTCGTCGGGCTCGTCGGCGGGAACGGTGCCGGCAAGTCCACGCTGATCCGGGCGCTCTCCGGGGCGCACCCCGCGGACGAGGGCGAGATCTTCATCGATGGCGAGCAGGCCTCGATCTCCAACCCACGCGACGCCAAGGCTTATGGAATCGAGACCATCTACCAGACGCTGGCGTTGGCCGACAACGTCGACGCCGCGGCGAACATGTTCCTGGGGCGGGAGCTGACGACCCGCCTGGGTTCGCTCGATGACGCCGCCATGGAGTCGGCGACGCGCCAGGTGATGGGCCGTCTGAACCCCAAGTTTCGCAACTTCAAGGTGCCGGTGAAGTCCTTGTCCGGCGGGCAACGGCAATCCGTGGCGATCGCCCGCGCCCTGCAATTCAACGCCCGAATCATGATCATGGACGAACCGACGGCAGCCCTTGGCCCCGCCGAAACGGCCCAGGTCCGAGATCTCGTGGCGCAGCTCAAGAAGGAAGGCATCGGCATCTTCCTGATCAGCCACGACATCCACGATGTCTTCGACCTGTCGGATCGGATCAGCGTCATGCTCCAGGGCAAGCTCGTCGGCACCGTCGACAAGGAGAAGGTGACCAAGGACGAGGTCCTCGCCATGATCATCATCGGCAAGCTCCCAGAGGAGGTCTCCGAGAAGGAGCTCAAGGAGCTGGTCCAGTAGCGTGCCCCAGCGGGCGCGCCTGATGCTCAGATCCGCCGGAACGATGGCGCGAGGGCGGGGTACAGGTCCCGGTAGATCGCATGCGCGTCGGCGTAGGCCTTCGCGTCAAAGCCCGGCTCCGCGACCGGCGTCGCGACGACCAGGGCGGTCGTCGCGGCCTCTACGCCCGGGAACCACCCGGCGCCGACCCCGGCCAGCAGCGCGGCCCCGAAGGCGGCACCCTCGGTCGTGTCGACCGTGGCGATCTCGGTCGCGAGCACGTCGGCGAGGATCTGTCGCCACAGCTCGCTCGCCGTCCCGCCGCCGGACGCCCGGATCTGATGTGGCGCGGGCATGCCGGCATCGACCATGAGGTCGAGTCCGTCGCGCAGACCGAAGGCCACGCCCTCCAGGACCGCGCGGGTCATGTGGCGCCGATCGTGGGTCAGCGTCAGCCCCACGAACGCACCGCGGGCCAGCGGGTCTGGGTGCGGGCTTCGTTCGCCCGTGAGGTACGGCAGGAACCTCAGGCCATCGCTCCCGGCCGGTACGTCGGCGGCCGCCGCGACGAGCGCATCGAAGGACATGTCGGGCGCCAGCGCATCCCGGAACCAGCGCAAGCTTCCGGCCGCCGAGAGCATCACCGACATCATGTGCCAGCGCCCCGGTGCCGCGTGACAGAAGGCGTGGACGATGCCGCGCGGTTCGTGGATCGGGCGATCCGTCGCGGCGAAGACGACGCCCGATGTCCCGAGTGAGAGCGCCATCGTCCCCGGGTCCACGACGCCGACGCCGACCGCGTTCGCGGCCTGGTCCCCGCCGCCCGCGACGACGGGGGTCCCGGGTCGCAGGCCTGTCGCCGCGGCGGCGTTCGCGGTGACTGCCCCCGTGATCTCCGGGCCTTCGAACGTCGTGGGCATCCAGGCCGGGTCGATGTCGAGGGCCGTCAGGACCTCCGGAGACCAGTCGCGGGCCGCCAGGTCGAACAGGATCGTCCCGGACCCATCGGCCTTGTCGAGCGCGTACTCCCCAGTGAGCCGAAGCCGGACGTAGTCCTTGGGCAGCAGCACGTGGGCGACGCGACCCCATACCTCGGGTTCGTGATCGCGCACCCACACGAGCTTCGGCGCCGTGAAGCCGGTCAGGGCGTCGTTGCCGGTGATCTCGATGAGCCGCTCCGGACCGACGGCGGCGCGGATCGCATCGCACTCGGCGGCCGTCCGCTGGTCGTTCCAGAGGATGGCCGGTCGGAGGACGGCGTCGGCGCGGTCAAGGACCACCAGGCCGTGCATCTGGCCGGTCAGCCCGACCGCCGAGATGTCGTCCGCCGGCACTCTCGTCTCGGCGAGCACCGACCGGATCGAGGCGATGGCACCGCCCCACCAGAGGTCGGGCGACTGTTCGCTCCAGCCCGGTCGCGGCATCTCGAAGCCGTACTCGGAGGTGCCGACCCCGCGAACCTTCCCGGCCTCGTCGACCAGGACGGCCTTCGTCGCCGTCGTCGAGGCGTCGATGCCGAGGACGTGACCCACGCGGTCAGCGGTCGCCGCTGGTCTCGGCCCCGGCCGGCCGGTCGACGGCCCAGATCGCCTGGTTGACGATGTTCTCGAGGAGCTCCTGTCGACCGGACACCGGTCTGGGGTCGATCTCCCCGGCCGCGACACGCCCGGCCAGCAACTCGAAGAGCGCGTCGCCGGACAGGATCGATCGGCCGAGCGGGCTGGACCAGCCACCGTAACGCGCCTCGCGGAGCCGCTCGAGGGCGCCGTCCTCGATCATGGCGGCCGCGACCAGGAGCGATCGTGCCAGGGTGTCGATGCCACCGATGTGGGCGTGGAAGAGATCGGTTCGATCCATGCTCTGGCGGCGCAACTTCGTGTCGAAGTTGAAGCCGCCCGTCGTGAACCCGCCGCCGCGTACGATCTCGTAGACGGCGAGCGAGAGCTCGTCGACGGAGTTCGGGAACTGGTCCGTATCCCACAGATTCTGGTAGTCACCCCGGTTGGCGTCGACGCTCCCGAAGACCCCGTGCGCGATCGCGTACACCAGCTCGTGATGGAAGCTGTGGCCGGCCAGCGTGGCGTGGTTCACCTCGAGGTTCAGCCGGTATTCCTTGTCAAGGTCGTGGCGTTCGAGGAAGCCGAGGATCGTGGCGCCGTCGTAGTCGTACTGGTGCTTGGTCGGCTCCTGTGGCTTGGGCTCGATGAGGAGCGTCCCCTTGAAGCCGATCCGGTGCTTGTGCTCGGCGACCATCGCCAGGAACCGGGCGAGCTGCGCCTCCTCGCGCAGGAGGTCCGTGTTGAGCAACGTCTCGTAGCCTTCGCGTCCGCCCCAGAGCACGTAGTTGGCGCCCCCGAGCCGGTGGGTCGCCTCCAGCATCGATCTCACCTGGGCGGCGGCGTAGGCGAACACCTCCGGGTCGGGGTTGGTCGCCGCGCCGGCGGCGTAGCGCGGATGGCTGAAGAGGTTGGCCGTCCCCCACAGGAGCTTCAGGCCCGTCCGCGCCATGCGGGCTTCGGCCTCGGCGATCATCGCGTCGAGGTTGGCCTGGGTCTCGGCGAACGTCCGGCCTTCCGGCGCGATGTCGCGATCGTGGAAGCAGTAGAAGGGGACGCCGAGCTTGGCGAGGAATTCGAACGCGGCCTCGAGCTTGGCCCGGGCGGCGATCATCGGGTCGAGGCGGGCGTCCAGCCACGGCCGGTCGAACGTCCCGACCCCGAACACGTCTGAGCCCGGCCAGTTGAAGGAATGCCAGAGGCACACGGCGATGCGGAGGTGATCCTCCATCCGCTTGCCGAGCACCAGCCGGTCGGGTTCGTACACCTTGAACGAGAGCGGGTCCGTCGAATCGAGGCCGCCGAAAGGGATCCGTCCTGTCACGTCCGAAAAGAAGTCTTCGCCCACGCCCGATCCCTCCTGCCGACTCACGGCCTGTCGCTGAAGTCGCGTCGAGAGACCTATCTTACATTTGTGCGAGTGCTGCACAAACCGGGCCGCCGTTTGGATCGAGACCTCGACATCGGCTGAGCCACGTCAGCGGACGCGGCCCTCGCGGAGCGCGTCGACCGACTTCGCGATGCGGCGCTGGCGGGTCTCGTCGGTCTTGGCACCGGTGATCTGGAGCACGTGCCATGACTTGTTGCTGTACGACAGGCTGTCGAAGGTCCGCCGGGCGTTCGGCTCCGCGTCCAGGGCGGCGGCGAAGTCGGGCGGAACGGTCACCTCGCGCGGGGCGGTGTCGAGCTCGATGTCGACATCGACCTCGTCGCCCCCTGCGACACCGGCGCCTGCCCGGTTCTCGGCGCTGACCCCGACCATGTACGTGCCGCCCATGACCGCCACGGTGTTGCGGTAGGTGAAGCCGTTGATCGTGACCTTGACGGCGGGTCGCTTGCCCGCCCCGAGGGCCTCGACGACCTCATCCGGAACGCGGATCCCGGTGGCCGTCTTGTCGCCCTGCAGGATCGTGGTCCGGAATCGCATGGTGTGCCTCCTCAGGTCATCGTCGCCGTCGTCCATCATCGTCGAACGACCGCGCGTGCGAGCCATTCACACGAAGGTCAAGAGCCGGAAGCGCCCATTCGAACCGGCCTGGGCCGCCTGGCGGGCTAGACCGGTCCGTCGCTCGCCGGCGGGATGTTCTGGTTGAGCCGGAAGAGGTTCGACGGGTCGTAGCGGCGCTTGATCGCGACGAGCCGGTCCCAAGTCCCGCCTGGATAGGCCGCGCGGATCCGGCCTTCACCCTCGTCGGCGAGGAAATTCACGTACGCGCCATGGTCGCCCTGCTGAAGCGCGGTCTGGAACGCCTCCACCCATGTCGCGCGCAGATCACGATCGTCAGGACCCTCGTAGAAGCTGGCGAGATTGACCATGATCCGCGAGTCGCGGTGGGCGAAGGCCGTGGCTCCGCGTGGGCACGCGGGCCATCGCGCCGCCGAGCACGCGCAGCTGCGCCACGCGCATGGGGGCGTCCGAGGCTTCGAGGTGGCCCATGATCGTCTCGGCCACCCCCAGGTCGACCCGTTCGAGGAACATCGTCCGCGCGATCGCGAGCGGGTGGTACGAGTCGTCGTCCGGCGGGTAGATCTCCGGGTACGGGATCGGTCGGACCATGTCGACGATGGGCGTCGCCAGGGCCCGGAACGGCGTCGAGGGCGCGTTCGCCTGCCTCGATCTCACCGGCAAAGGCCATCAGGGCCAGGACGACGAGTCGGCCGTGATGTTCCTCCGGCACGAACGGCATCGGTGGGCAGGGCATGACGTTGGCGATGGTCGAGAGCTCGTCCGGTGCGGCCTCCGCCTCGGCGATGAAGGACGCGATGACCTCGGGCGTCGCAGGCAACACCAGCATCCCGCCCACGAACTCACCGACTTCGTGGAGCCGGAACTGGAAGCGGGTCGCGACCCCGAAGTTGCCGCCGCCGCCCCGGATCGCCCAGAAGAGGTCCGGGTGGCTGTCGGCGTCCACGCGGAGGAGCTGGCCGTCCGCGGTCACCACGTCGGCAGCCAGGAGCGAATCGATGGTGAGGCCGTACTTGCGAACGAGATAGCCGACGCCACCGCCCAGGGTGATGCCGCCGATGCCGACCGAGCCGGTGTCACCGAACCCGACGGCCAGGCCATGGGTCGCCAACGGCATTCGACAGAGCGACCGCGGTCAGGCCGGTCTCGGCCCAGACCGTCCGAGCGTCCAGATCGATGTCCAGCGCCGTCATGTCACGGAGGTCGAGCACGATGCCGCCCTCGGTCGTGCCTTGGCCGCCGTTGCCGTGCCCGCCGCTTCGGACGGCGAGTTCCAGCCCGGTCTCACGGGCGAGCCCGATGACGTGCGCGACGTCGCCAGCGTCGGCGACCCGCACGATGACGGCCGGCCGGCGATCGATCCCGCCGACGAACGACCTGGCGTGCCTGGTCGTAGCCATCGTCGTCCGGGGCGATCACCCGGCCGTGGATCGCGGCGCGAAGGTCTGCGATCGAGATGGATGCAGGGATCGAGGTATGCACGAGGGGACTCCTTCTATTGGACGAGACTGATGAGAGTGGTCAGGCCTCGGCTGCCGGGGCGCCGGTACGGCCGACGTCCGGACGCATGGGCTCGCGGTCGGGCGCCCGATCGGCGGCCACGTCCGCGGCCGCTTCCCGCTCCGCGCCGGAGCCCACGTTCCGGAGCATCACGACGGCGACGATGGCGATCGCGACCGCGACGACGGCGCTGATCGCCGCGGCGACCTGCATCCCCTGCACGAACGCGTCCTGGGCCACGGTGAGCAGGGTCGCGCCGACCTGGCCCGGGAGCTGCTGGGCGACCGCGACCGCGCCACCGAGGGTATCGCGCGCGACCGCGGCCGCGTCGGCCGGGACGCCAGCCGGGAGGGCTTCGGTCGAGCTCGCGCCGGTAGAGGGCGATGCCGATGCTCCCGAGGATCGAGATGCCGAGCGCTCCGCCGAGCTCCGACGCCGTCTCCGAGATCCCCGATGCCGCACCGGCTCGCTCGGGCGGGGCCGTCCCGACGATGAGCTCGGTGGTCAGCGTGAACACCGGAGCGAGCGCCAGCGAGATGAGGACCGACGCGGCCACGACGACCGCGAGGCCGTCCGCTCCACCGACCTGGGTGAGCAGCACGAGCCCGACCGCCGCCAGGGAGAGGCAGGCGCCCATCACGTAGGCCGGGGGAACCCGCGCGCGATCCTGGGCGCCATGTTGGACCCGATGATGAAGGCGATCGCCGACGGGAGCGACCACAGGCCCGCCTCCAGCGGCGACAGGCCGACGACCAGCTGCAGGTACTGCGCCACGAACAGGAAGTAGCCGACCGCGACGAAGATCGCCAGGAAGTTGATCGCCAGCGACGCGCTGAAGGCCGGGATGCGGAAGAGCCGGACATCGATGATCGGATCCGCCAGGGCGAGCTGTCGCCGGACGAACAGGAAGCCGACGACCAGCCCGCCAAGACACGAAGACCCCGGCTTCGGGACCCGGGCCGTCCTGGGCGATCTGCTTGAGGCCGAAGATGACCGCGAGCACCGCGACCAGCGACATGGCGGCGCTCACGAGATCGAGCCGGCCGGCGTCGGGATCGCGGTACTCCGGCAGCACGATCGGCCCCAGCACCAGCAGCAGCGCCATCACGGGCAGGGCCAGCAGGAAGACCGAGCCCCACCAGAAGTTCTCGAGCAGGATCCCGCCGAGCACGGGCCCGATCGCGCTGCCGGCCGAGAACGCCGAGATCCAGATCCCGATGGCCACCCCTCGTTGTTTGGGGTCCTGGAACATGGTGAAGATGAGCGACAGCGTGGACGGTGCGAGCGTCGCGCCCGGCGATCCCGAGGAGCGCGCGGCTCAGGATCAGCATCTCGGGGCTCGTGGAGAACGCGGCGAAGAGCGACAGGATGCCGAAGGCGGCGGCGCCGACCAGGAGCAGCTTCCGCCGGCCGATCCGGTCTCCGAGCGTGCCCATCGTGATGAGGAAACCGGCGACCATGAAGCCGTAGATGTCGATGATCCACAACAGCTGGGCGCTGGTCGGCTGCAGGTCCTCGCTGATGGCCGGGACCGCCAGGTGCAGCACCGTCAGGTCCATGACGTACAGCAGGCAGGCGAGGGCGAGGACGGCAAGGCCGATCCACTCGCGGCGGCCGGCTCTTTGGATCCCGTTGGTGGTCATCTCGGATTCGCTCCTTTCGGCGGTCATCCGTTCAGACCGGAAGCGGCACGAAAACTCATCGCTCCCCGGACCGATGAGTTTCGGACGCGGACGCTGTTATGTCATTGGCGCCGGCGACATCCTCGTCGGCGCCTCCGAACCCGATCTCCTCGGGGACAAGGAAAGGAGCGCCGTC
Source organism: uncultured Chloroflexia bacterium (assembly GCA_963778645.1). Taxonomy (GTDB): domain Bacteria; phylum Chloroflexota; class Limnocylindria; order Limnocylindrales; family CSP1-4; genus SPCO01. Next base: position 904,756 of record CAVZVH010000025.1, on the reverse strand, counting down.
CTGGCCAGGCCATCGGCGTCGCGCCGATCGACTCCAAGCCGTCCACGGGCCGAACCGCGTGACGCCATCCTGCTCATCGCCGGTGCGGTCGACGCGGACCAGACCTCTGGCCTCTGCGAGTCCGCCCGCGTGATCCTCGGGGACCCCGAAACCGACCTGATCGCCTGCGATGTCAGCGCGCTCACCGGACCCGACCTGGAGACCGTGGACGCGCTGGCGCGCCTGACGCTCGTGTCCAGGCACCTCGGGGGCCAGGTCCTGCTGCTCCATGCGCCGCCCGAACTCCGCGAGTTGCTCGGCCTCGCCGGACTTGCCGACGTCATCCCGTGTTCCGCTGGATCAACGCTCGAGGCGGGGAGGTAGACCGAACAGCGGGAAGAACTTGGCCGTGTCGAGGAAGAAGGTGATCCCGCTGATCCGATCGCCCGACAGCTCGATCACCTGGAGCGACCATGGCTCGAGCCCGCCATCGGGAGCCGGCTTGTACTGACCGAACGCGGGCGACCCATTGGCCATGACCGGGATGAGACGCGAACCTTGACAACCGATGCCTGGTCCGAGACACCACTGCCGGATGTCGCGGTGGGTCTGCAGCCATAGCTCGTACGGCGGCATGTTCCACGTCGCATCCTCGTGGAGGAGCGACGTCAAGGCGTCCATGTCGTACTGCTCGAACGCGGCCACGTACCGCTCGAGCAGGGCCCGTTGATCCTCATCCATCGAAGCTGGCGACGCACTCGCGCTCACGTCGCTGGCGGAGATCGTCGCCCGTGCGCGTTGCAGGGCGCTGTTCACCGAGGCCACCGACGAGCCGAGCAGCTCGGCGACCTCATCCGCCTTCCAATGGAGGACCTCGCGAAGGATGAGCACGGCCCGCTGCTTGGGCGGCAGGTGCTGGAGGGTGGCCACGAAGGCGAGACGGACCGATTCACGAGCGACGGCCACGTCGGCGGGATCCCCACCCGCGGGTACGACCCGGGCGTCCGGGACGGGCTCGATCCACGCGTTCTCCGGCAATGGCGGTCCGAGGGCGTGGTCCGCGCTCGAGGCGGGCGAGAGGTCCATCGGGCGGGCCCGCCGCTGGGGCGCACCCAGCATGTTCAGGCACACGTTCGTCGCGATCTTGTAGAGCCACGAGCGGAAGGCCGCGCGACCCTCGAACCGATCGAGCCCTCGCCACGCCCGGATCATCGTTTCCTGGACGGCATCCTCGGCCTCGAACGTGCCTCCGAGCATCCGGTAGCAGTACCCGGTCAGCTCGACACGATGCCGCTCCATGAGCGTCGTGAGCTCGCTCGCCGTAGGCGGGGCCGCACCGGGCGCGGCGTAGTCGACGATACCCTCAGTCATCGGGACCATGGTAGCGGGCATCCGCGCTAGCCGGCGTTTCAGCGGCTACGGCTCCGGCAGCGGCCGCAGGCCGATGACCGACCCCATCATCCTGGCGGCGCGCTCCCCAGGGCACTGACCTGGTGCCGAGCCCAGGCGTAAAGCGCGTCGTAGACCGGCAGCTCGAGTTCGAGCTGGCGTTGATCATCGAGGTCGAGGAGTGCGAACCCATCGGCGATGGCCAGAAGCCCTCGCGACTCGGGTGTCGCGTCGCGATCGTCGCCCACGTCAGCGCCATGGACGACCCGGGCGACCAACGCGACCGCCGGGTCGTCGATCTTGTAGGCCTCGACGAGGGTCTCGAACGTGCAGAGGCTGCCTCGGTGGGTATAGGTCGCACCGGGCGCATCAAAGCTTGTCGCGCCCTCGCGCTCGGCATAGTCGAGCACCTCGCTGGCCGGGACATAGACGATCTCGGCGTCCTGGTCGATGAACGTTCGGATCAGCCAGGGGCAGGCGATCCTGTCGGTCCTCGGATGCTCGCGGGTTACCCATTGCACGGCTGGTCTCCTCCTCAGGCGGGTTCGCGGCCCAGCAACTGGGCGCGCTGCTTGAACGCGTACAGGCCATCGAACAGCGGCTCGCTGACCTCGAGCAGGCGTTCGTCATCGAGCGTCATCGAAAGCCCGCGGATGAGCACGTCGAGTCCTGCCGCCTCCGGAGCGTCGTAGCGCTCATCGCCGAGATCGGCTTCGTGGATGATCCGCCCGATCTCGACGAGCGCCGGATCGGTCAGGCCGTACTGGCGCAGGAAGGTCTCGAAGCTGCACTCGCCGTCGTGGTGCGACAGTCCCGCGCCGCGCATGTCGAACGGCGTGGCATCGGCGGGGACCTCGTCCGGGTCGTCGACGAAGACGAAGGCCGCGTCCGGATCGATGAAGCGGCGGATCAGCCATGCGCAGCCGGCACGGTCGACGTGACAACCGCGGCGTGTCGCCCAGTTCATGACGCCGCCTCGATCGCGTCGGCGAGGGCCTCGACGGCGACCCGAGCACGTTCCGATATCCGGCCAGGGAAGTAGTCCCGCCTGCCGATCCGGCCCAATTCGCGCCGCAAGCGCGCGAGCGTCCGACGCCGCTCGGTGGGGCCAACGATCGCGGCTCCGCTCGCCTCCTCGATCAGCCGGCCGTAGTCGACGGCGGCGAGATCGGCCAGTTGCCGGGCGAGAGCGCGGGCCTGAGCTGCTGAGCCTGGCTCTGCCAACCACACCGATGCCTCGCCACCATGCTCGATGACCGCCTCGGCGATCCAGTCGAGCTGTTCCCGCGTCCGGGCGTCGAGCGGCAGGGCGACGAGGCCATCGGTGATCTGGGCAGCGCCGATGCGGCGGAGCTGCCGCCAGACCGTGATCCGGGGCGTCGACGGCTCTCGCGGCAGGCGATACGCAAGGAGGACCCAGCGGCTGCGTCGGTGCATGACCGTGACCGTACCACAACAGTGCAACCGTGGTTACACATCAGATGGCCGTGCGCGCGGGCGTTTGACGGATTCCCGCCGTGGCCCGATGGTGGAGGTCACGTCGCAGGCGCCGGGCTCGCAGATCGTCGGTTCGAAGCGCGCGATGGATCGGATCCCTCACCATGGCTCGAACATCCTTCTCTCCGCCCGAAGCGAACATCGTCGTGAGCAGCGACGGCTATTTCGACGTCTATCCGTCGGCCGACCGTTCGAACGGGGACAAGCCCGCGTATCGCGGGGTTCTCGCCGAACTCGGCGCCGGGATCCGCGGGACGGACGACCGCCTTGCCGTCCGTCCCGGATCGGTGGCGCTCGCCAATGCGGTCAATGCCTGGTCGACCGCGAAGGGCGCCGCGGCCGTCCGCGGCGAGCTCGGCCGTGGCCGAGACGGCAACCAGACCGAGGCTTGACGCGACGCGAGTGATCGCCACGGCCGGATCGGCCGTGGACAGCCCGACGCACGCCGCGCGGGTCGACCGGTATCTCGACGTCGCGACTGGTCACGGCTTGAACTCGTTCATCGCCGGCAGCGGCCGGTCGTCGAAGTCGAAGAGCGCCTGGTTCTCCCACGCGTTGCCGGAGTTCGGGTCGCGCGGGCTCCAGCCGTTGCCGACGACGCCGGTCCAGGTCGGATCCCAGTAGAAGACGCCGAGACCGCGGCCGTTCGGCACGGCCCGGACGACGCTCATCACGTCGCGGAAGTTCGCCGCCTGACCGGCCGGCGTCGCCGGATAGCCGGCGACGAGCTGGCTGGGATCGCCGATGATGTTGCCCCAGTCGTCGTCGTCGCCAAGGATGAAGGCATAGGCGGTCTCGACGACGATGATGTCCTTCTGGTAGTGCGCCGTCACGTCGTCGAGGTTGAACTGGAGCGCGGACAGCGTGCCGTGCCAGTAGCCGTAGTACGAGGCGCCGATCACGTCGAACGGCACGCCGCGCGACGTGACGTTGTCGAACCACCAGCGGAAGGTGCCGTTGCTGCCGCCCTCCGCGAGGTGGAGCATCACCTTCGTCCCCGGTGAGACGGCCTTGACGGCGTCGTGGCCGGCGGTGAGCAGCTCGGCGAGGTTCGGCCAGTTCTCCGTGTGGTGGACTGTCAGCGGGACGCCGGTGCCGTCGTCGGCCGTCGAGTCACCTGTCCAGGTCGCCGCGTAGTCCCAGAGCATGCCGGGGTTGATCTCGTTGCCGAGCTGGATCATGGCCGGCGGCGTGCCCTGGTCGACGAGCGCCTGGACGACGCCACGGGTGTAGTCGGTGAACGTCGTCTTCAGCTCGGCGAACGTCTGGCCCTGCCAGGCGTCCGGTGTCCATTGCTTGCCCGGATCCGCCCAGAAGTCGGAGTAGTGCAGGTTGACGAGGAGCTTGAGCCCGAGTCGCTTGGCCCGGCGGGCCATGGACAGCAGCTCCGCCGTGTCGTGGTAGCCGTCGGCGGGATCGACCCAGACGCGAACCCGGATCCAGTTCAATCCGTGATCCTTGAGGATCGCAGGGCGTCATCGCGCCGTCGCCGGAATCCTTGCGATAGATCCCGCCGAAGTCCTCCGACTTGGTCAGGCTGGAGACGTCGCCGCCGAGGACGGACAAGCGAGCCGAACCGCGCTCGAAGGAGATGTCGTCGAAGTTCGACCACTCGCCCGCGCCGGCGTCCGTATGGAGGACGATCGTGCACGTGTGCGTGCGGACCTCGGCGTTGACGACGATCCGCAGCCAGTCGCCGGTCGAGACCGGCAGGTACGTCCGCCCGTCGACGCCGCAGTGCTTGAGGGCGATGTAGGCGCGGTTGTCGCCGATGCTCCGCCGGATCCAGGCGGTCAGCGTGTACCGGCCATTGGCCAACCCGGTCAGCGTCTGGCGGGTCTCGACGTTGTACGCGGTCGCAGCTCCAATGGCTGAGGCGGAAGCCGCCCGAATGACCACCGGCCTCGACGAAGCTGGCCGGCTTGTCGCCCCGCGTCTTCCAGCCCGACGGGCGTGGGACGGCCGCGCCATCCGCCTCGAACCCGGGGTTCGCCGAGGGTCGCCTCCCCGTTGCCTGCACGACGGGAGCCATGAGGCCAACGATGAGCGCCGCCAGGGCGATGGTCGCAACGGATCTTCCGCATCATCGATCCGTCCTCCTGTCACGGGCGTCGCGGAAGCCACGATCACGCAGCCGTGGCGCCTCGGTGGATGCCCTTGCCCAGGCCCGAGTCCAGGGCGGAGGTCCTGGCGGCCCTGGAGCCGTGAGACCGGGAGGTTCTCTCACCCGCGCCGGCGTGCGTCGACGTTGCGAGGAGCGGCATCGGCGGTGCCCGTCGGCGGCTCTGATCGGGCGTGCACGGTCGAGGTCTGAGCCGAGACCGATTCTCGGACGATCGGTCGGCTCGGGTCTTGGTCTGGGAGCCGGAACTTCTTGCCCGATTCCGGGACATCCGCCGGTCGTGCTGCCGCCCCATGCGGCACGGGGCTCCCTCAGGCCTTGACGCCGCCGAGGCTCAGGCCGTTCTGCCAGTACCGCTGCAGGAACAGGAACGCGAGCATGACCGGCAGGATGGCGACGACCGAGCCCGTGATCACGATCGCGTAGAGCACCTGCGCCTGGCCAGGCTGCGCCGCCAGCGCGTTCCAGTTGGCGAGGCCGACACCGACGACCTGGACGTCCGGCGTCGCGCAGGACCAGCAGCGGCAGGAAGAAGTTGTTCCAGGCCCCGACGAAGCGCGAACAGCAGCACCGTCACGAGGCCCGGCGCCAGCAGTCGGAGCGCGATCGTCACGAAGATCCGGAACTCGCCGGCGCCGTCGACGCGGGCGGCGTCGAGCAGCTCCTCGGGCACGGCGCGCTCGGCGTAGATCCGCATCAGGTAGACGCCGAACGGGTTCACGAGGCTCGGCAGGATCACGGCGAGGAGCGTGTTCGAGAGGCCGGTGCTGCCGAGCATGAAGTAGAGCGGCACCGCGAGGATCGTCGCCGGCACGAAGACCGAGGCCAGGATGATCGCGAACAGCACGTTCCGTCCCCGGAAGCGATAGACCGCGAAGGCGTACCCGGCGAGGGCGGCGATGATCGTCGACCCGATCGCCGCGATGAACGCGTAGATCGCCGTGTTCCGCATCCAGACGACGAATGCGCCGTTGTCCCGAGCGAGCAGGTCCTGCAGGTTCTGGAACAGGTTGAAGTCCTTGTCGAACCAGAAGCCGAACGACGAGAACAGCCCCGAGTTCGACTTCGTGCTCGCGATGAACAGCCAGATCAGCGGGATGAGGAAGTAGACGAGCCCGACCAGCATGACCCCGTTGCCGAGCACGGACCCGGGCGTGATCCGATCCGACGCCGACAGAGCGCGGCCGCGCCTCGGTCATCGGAGCGCCGCCCGGCGGTACGAGCGCCGGTACGAGATGAACAGGACGAGCGACGAGAGGATCGCGGTGATCAGCGCGAGGCTGAAGGCGATCGCCGCCGAGTAGTCGAACTGGCGGTTGGCGAACGCGAGGTTGTAGACGTACAGGTTCGGCGTGAAGTTCGGCGTGATGATCGTCGGTGCGACGGCGTCGAGGACTCGTGGCTCGTTGAACAGCTGGAGCGTCCCGATGATCGAGAAGATGAAGGTCAGAACGATCGCCGGGAGCGATCAGCGGGATCCGGATCCGCCAGCGCGATCTGGACGCCGCTCGCTCCGTCGACCCGGGCCGCCTCGTAGAGCTCGGTCGGGATGGCCTTCAGCGCGGCGAACAGGATCAGCATGTTGTAGCCGGCGAACTGCCAGGTGGAGATGTTGGCGATCGCCGGGATGACCGTGTCCGCCTTGAGGAACTCGGGCGGGGTCATCCCGAGCGCCCGGGCGATCTGGGCGATCGGGCCCGAACGCCTGGCCGTAGAAGTAGCCCCACATCAGGGCGGCGACGACGGTCGGCACCGCGAACGGCAGGAAGAACGCGAGGCGGAAGATCGTCTGGCGGCGGATGACGGCGCTGTCGAGGAGGAGGGCGGCGACGAGCGCGAGCCCGAGCATGATCGGGATCTGGATGATGCCGAACGTGAGGACGTTGCCGACGCCGTGCCAGAAGCTCTCGTCGCCGAGCGCCTTGACGTAGTTCTCGAGGCCGACGAATGACTGGCCGCCGACGATCCTCGTCCGGTACAGGCTGAGATTGAGGACGTAGATGAGCGGGAAGATCGAGAAGACGACGAAGCCGATGAGGAACGGCGCCAGGAACAGGTACGGAATGCTCGCCGCGGCGGAAGCGGTGCCAGGCTCGCGACCGAGTCGGAACGGGTCTGACTCGGTTCGCGGGAGCCGCGGTCACATCCGACATATCGGCTCTCGGTCATCCGCTTGAGTCTGGCTCAGCCGGCTTGGCGCCCGCCGGCTGCCTCCGTCGACTACGAGTTGCGGACCGGGCCGAGGTTACATCGGCCCGGTCGCAGCGACTACTGGACGGTGAAGCCCTGGTCGGTGGCGTAGGTCGTCGACTTGTCCTGGAGGTTCTGCATCGCCTGCTCGAAGGTGATCGTGCCCGCCTTGACGGCGGCCAGTTCCTCAGCGTAGGTCGTGTACACGAAGTCCGTGAACGGGCTCCAACCGAACGAGACGTCGACCTGCTGGGCTGCCTCGGCCATGACCTTGTGGGTCTCCTGGCCTCCCCAGAAGTCGGAGGTGAAGCCGGTCCACTCGGCGTTGGCGAGCGTGGCCTCGGTCACCGGGAAGAGGTTCGACGTCCCGCCCGGTGAGGGCGAGCGTGATCGTCGGCATCCGTGTTCAGCCAGCGAATGAACGTCTCCGCTTCCTTGGGATGGGCGCTCTTCGCGGGGACCGCGATCGGTCGAGCCGCCGTAGTTGCCGTTGACCGCGCTGCCCGCGCTCCATTGGGGCATGAGCGAGACCTCCCAGTCCCCGGACAGGTCCGCCGCGGCCGACTCGATGAGCGACGGACCCCAGGCGCCGGCCGTCCAGCAGGCGATCGTGCTGTTGCCGAGCGCGGTGTTCCAGTCAGGCGTGTAGGTGTCGATCGGGCTCAGGTTGCCCGACTTGAGCAGGTCGCCCCAGAGCTTGGCGACGCGGGTGACCTCGGGTGACGTGAAGTCGATCGTGACGTTCTGGCCGTCGACCACGAAGGGCTTTGCCCCGGACTGCCAGAGAAGGCCGAAGAAGTGGCCCTGGTCCGCGGTGAAGTTCATCAGGGAGACGTTCGCGTCCGCAGCGTGGAGTGCGGCCGACGCATGACGTGACCTCGTCCCATGTCGTCGGGACCGTCGATGCTGTGCTTGTCGAGGAGGGCCTTGTTGCACATCTGGATCATCGGTCCCGCGTCCTGCGGGTAGGCGTAGACGCCGTCGCCCTGCGAGACCTGGGCCCACGTCCACGGGACGAACTGATCCTTCACGTCGTTCGCGCCGAGGTCCGACGAGGTTCAACAGGTCGCCGCGGGCGATGAACGACGGAAGATGCTGGTACTCGATCTGGACGGCGTCCGGAACGCCGATGCCGGTCGAGAGCGCGGTCTTGAGCGCGGCGTACTCGGCGTTGCCGGCGTTCGTGTTGTCCAGCTTCACGCTGATCGCGGTCTGGCTCTCATTGAACTTCGCGACGGCCGTGTCGATCCCGGCGCCCACGACCAGAACGTGATCTCGACGGTTTCGCCGGTTCCCGTGCTCGGCTCCGTTCGCCGCGGATGGCGCTGGCCGGCGGTGCGACGGACGCCGCGCTGCCGGCCAGGACTGGGCGTGGTGGAGCCACCACAGGCGGTCAGCGAGCTGCGCGACGAGGCCGAAGGCGGCCAGGCTCGCGAACGTGCGAGACACGCGACGTGGCATTGCCTGACCCTCCTTGCGGATTCGCTGGGATGTCATCAATGGCTCGGTGATCGGCGACGTTCGGATCGCCCATGCTGCTGCTCCTCCTGGGCGTCGCGCCGGTTCGCGGTCGCGTGATGAAACGCGACAGCTTGGAGCGAACACGCCCTCATCTCGCTGGGACGGACGCCTCCCAGCATTCTCTGGCGGGCGTCCGGCGGCGGTCTTGCGCGGAGGCGGGAAGTTCTTGACAGATTCCGGGAGAGGGACGCGGAGACGCGCGAACATCTCGCTCACGGCGCTTGATGTGCCGCTCGGAGCGGATATCCTGACGCCGTCGCGGGCCGTCTGTCCGCGCACGTCCGGACCAGACGGAACGAGAGAGATCGACGTTCAGATGGCGCCTTCGACCTCGACGCTGCGCACGGTCGGATTCATCTCGACCTGGCCCGTCTACCAGGGCACGACGATCGATCGACACGCCCATGCGCTGATGCAGGGCATCTGCGCGGCCGCCCGTGACGAGGGCTGCCGGCTCCTTCTCGCCGCCGGGGTCAGCCCGGTGGCGGAGCGCGGCGCAGTGGCGCACGGTCTGGCCGGTGCCGTCCGAGGATGCCGAGTTCGTGCCGGTCGGGCCATGGAACACCGACGGCCTGATCATCGTTCCCGACGACCTCTCGGATGCGCAGTCACGCTACGTCCACGACCTGCAGGCGTCCGGATTTCCTGTCGTCTTCACGACGCCGGAGGCACCGGGCCCGATGGTCGTGGTCGACAACGCGAGCGGGATCCGGGAGGCCGTCCGCCACCTCGTCGGGCACGGTCATCGGCGAATCGCCTTCGTCGCCGGCAAGCAGCACCGTGGTGGCGACAGTGCGGAGCGGCTCGAAGCCTACCTGCGCGGGCTGTCCGAGGAGGGCCTCGAGCCTGACGATCGGCTCGTCGCCTACGGCGAGCACCGCTATCGAAGGCGGCCAGGAGGCGATGCGCAGCCTTCTCGACGATCGAGTGGACTTCACGGCATTCATCGCGAGCAACGACCTGTCATGTCTCGGCGCGATCGAAACGCTGCGCGAATGCGGGCGCTCCGTTCCCGAGGACGTCGCGGCGATCGGCTTCGACGACATCCTCGACGCTCGGTCCAACCGGCCATCGCTGACCACCGTCCGACACCCGACGTTCGCGCTCGGGTACGAGAGCGTCCTCGCCCTCCTCGCCCGGATCGATGGCAGTCCGACCTACTCGCCGGTGGTCGTGCCGACGCGCCTGATCGTCCGCCAGTCCTGCGGCTGCGGGCGCGAACAACAGTCGGGCACAGCCGAACGCGAGCGGCTGGACCGATCAGCGGGCAGACGAGTCGAGCGAGGAGCTCACGACACTGGCGCGGCAGATGGCCGAGGCGGCATTCGGCGAGGCTCGCCACAGCACGCTCGATCAGCTCGAGGAGCAGTGCCAGGGGATCGTCGCCGCACTGGCCGCGAGCGTCAGCGCAGCGCGACGAGCGGCCCCTCCGCGACGAGGTCGCCCGGCTGCTGGCGAGGAGCGAGGAGCGCGGCGAGGATCCACACGTCTGGCAATCGGCGGTTTCCGCGCTCTACCGTGGGTCGACGAGCGGTTCTCGGCCTGGCGGGAACGGACCGCCAGCGCTGGCTGATCGGGCTCCTCGACCACGCTCGGCTCGAGATCAGCGAGCAGGTCCAGCGCCAGACGACCCGTGCCCTGCTCGAGCACATGGACATGATGACCGAGCTCGGGCTTCTCACGGCGCGACTGCCCTCCGCGCTGGAGGCTGGCCGAGAGCTCGGCGATCCTCGCCGAGCACCTCCCGAGGCTGGGGATCGACCGGTTCCTCGTGGCGACCTACCTCGACGACGACGAGGATCCGGGCGCCACCTCCGAGGTGCTCCTGTCGACCGGCACTGAGCGGCGACGGCGGCGGCCGCCGGTTCCCGTCGCGCGAGTTTCCGCCGCGCGGCCTCTACCCGGACGACGAGCCACTGCAGCTCATCCTCCTTCCGCTCCGGGTCGACGAACGAACAACGGGTTTCGTGGCACTGTCGACGACGAACCTCGAACCGCCGGCCGCGATCGTCAGCAACCTCGCGACCGCGATCCGGGGCGGCCGCCTCTATCGCGAGGCGGTCGACGGCCGGCGGCTCGCCGAGGAGGCGAACCAGCTCAAGGGCCGCTTCCTCTCGATGGTCAGCCACGAGTTGCGAACGCCTCTGAGCGTCGTCGTCGGACTCAGCGACATGGTCGTCCGCGAGGCACGACAGTCGGGCTCGAGCTCGCTCGGGCATCGTCCGCGACCTCGAGCGGATGGCCGCCAGCGCAGAGCACCTCGGCCGGCTGATCGGCGACGTGCTCGACCTCGCGAGCAGCGAGGCCGGCCAGCTCCGGCTCGTCCGCCAGCCCCTCGACCTCTCCGAGGTCCTCGCGGCGACGGTGCTCGCCGGGGAGCAGATGGCCCGCGAGAAGGGCCTCGAGTGGCACGCCTCGCTGCCGGCGCGACGGCCTGTGGGTGATGGGCGACCGGACCCGGCTTCGCCAGGTCGTCCTCAACCTCATCAGCAACGCGGTGAAGTTCACCGAACGAGGGAGCCGTCAGCCTCGACGTCGCACGATCGACGGCGGGTCGGTGACGATCTCGGTGAGCGACACGGGCAGCGGCATCCCGCCTGCCGAGCAGCCGCTGATCTTCGACGAGTTCCACCGCGCCGGGCGGCGCGGCGAGGCGGGGTCCGGGCGGGCTCGGGCTCGGGTTGGCGATCTCCAGGCAGCTGGCCGAACACCACGGCGGACGGCTCGAGGTCCAGTCGCCCGGACGCGGCGGCGTCGGCTCGACCTTCGTCTTCAGCCTGCCGGCACTCGCCCCCGCGGCGGTCCTCGGGCCGTCCGATTCGGATCGGCGCGTCGTCGATCGTGGCGGCCGTGGACGAGGCCGGATGCCCTCGGTTCGACGAGCTCGGGCGACCGAGAGCCCGCCCTTGCCCAGCGGCTTCGCGACCGTGGCTACCGGGTCGACGTCGAGCGAGCCGGGCGAGCTGCGGCGGACTGGATGCCGGCCATCATCGACCGTCGGCCGGGCGCGGTCATCGTCGACGAGACGCTCGCATCCGGCCCGGCCTGGGAGCTGACCCAGCTCCTTCGCCGCGCACCGGGCGGCGCCGACGTTCCCGTCCTCGCATACCGGATGCACGACGACGGACCGGGGTGCAGTCCTCGAGCTCAACTACCTGAGCAAGCCGCTTCGTCCGAGCGTGCTCGCCGACGAGCTCGATTCGCCAGATCGGCCCGGGCGCGGAGGTCCGGACGCCGCGGATCCTGGTCGTCGACGACGACCCGGACATCCTCGATCTCCACGCCCGCGTCGTGCGCGAGGCCGGTGGTGAGCCGATCGAGGCCCGAACGGGTCGCGAGGCGCTCGCGGCGCTCGGCGAGACACGGCCCGATCTCGTCCTGCTCGATCTCGGGATGCCCGACATGGACGGCTTCGACCTGCTCGAGGCGATGCGCTGCCCGCGACGGCGACGCAGGGGATCCCGGTGATCGTGATCACCGGCCAGGTCCTGACCGACGACGATCTCGAGCGGCTCAACCGCGGCGTCGCCACGATCCTCAGCAAGGGCGTGTTCACCGTCGACGAGACGATCGGACGGATCGAGTCCGCGCTGTCGGGCCGGCGAGGCCTCGGAAGCGCGACGCAGCGGCTCGTTCGTCGCGCGATCGTCTACGTCGACAACCACTTCGCCGAGTCGATCGGCCGCGACGACATCGCCCGGCACGTCTCGATCAGCCCGGACTACCTGACCGATTGCTTCCACCAGGAGCTCGGGCATCACGCCGATCGCCTACCTCAATCGCCGCCGGCTTCGCGAGGCGCGAGACCTGCTCGATCGGAACGACGACCCGATCACCAGCCGTCGCCCTGGCGGTCGGCTTCTCCGACGTCTCGCATTTCACGCGGACGTTCCATCGCGAGGTCGGCGTCTCGCCTCGCGCCTACCGGCGAGGCCGCCGAAGCTGACCGCGGCTCGCGCAGCGATCGACGACCCGCCGATCGGCCGGTCCCGGAATCGGTCAAGAACATCCCGCCCGCGCGCAAGACCGGACCGGCGAGCATCGACAGAATGGCGACCACATCCCATCCGCAGCGGCATCCCTGTGACCGAAACCAGCTCGACCCATGATCCTGCTCGTCGGCGATGACGAGGCCCTGACGTACCTCATCGAGCGCTATGGGGAGCGGAGCGGCTTCCGAGTCCGCGTCGAGCGAGCGCCGCCGACGGACGCCGACCCAGCGTGGCTGGAGCCGGCGGTCGTCTGGCTGTCGTCGCTCGACGTCCTCGCGGCCGTTCGTCCCCGCGAGACGGGCCTCGTCAGCGACGATGCCCCGGTCGTCGTCTGCTCGTCGGTCGCCGACGACCGCCGGGCGCGCGAGCTCGGGGCCGACTATTCCGTCCTCCATCCGCTGACCTACCCGGACTTCCTCGCCGCGCTGTCGGCGGTCGGGCTGCCGGGTCGGCCGAGCGGACCGCGTCATGACGAAGGCTACCGGCCGATCCGGGCGTCTCGCCGCGAGCCGAACGCGCGAGGGATCATCGGCATCCCGCGACTCCTGTTCGGCGGCGACTACTACCCCGAGCAATGGCCGGAGGAGGTCTGGCGCGAGGACGCCGAGCTCATGCAGGTCGGCGGGCGTCAACCTCGTGTCGGTCGGGATCTTCGCCTGGTCGCAGGCTGGAGCCGGAGCCGGGCGTCTTCGACTTCGGCTGGCTCGACCGCGTCATCGATCTGCTCCACGAGCATGGCGTCAAGGTCGACCTTGCGACGCCGACGGCGTCGCCGCCGCCCTGGCTCGTTCGGCTACATCCGGAGATCCTGCCCGTCACCGCCGAGGGACTGATCCTCTGGCATGGTGCGCGCCGCCACTACTGCCCGCACAGCGCGGCGTACCGCGATCGGGCCGCGCGCCTCGTCGCGCGCCCTCGCCGGTCGGTATGCGGGACACCCGGCGCTGGCGATGTGGCACGTCGACAACGAGTACGCCTGCTACTTCTCGGAGTGCTTCTGCGCCGGCCTCGACGACCGCGTTCCGTGGCTGGCTGCGCGAGCGCTACGAGACGCTCGACGGCCTCAACGCCGCATGGGGCACGGCGTTCTGGAGCCAGCACTACGGCGAGTGGGACGAGATCTACCCGCCGCGGCTCGCCCCGACCAACGTCAACCCGACCCAGCAGCTCGACTGGCGCCGGTTCACCTCCGATTCGTGGATCGACTGCTTCGACGAGCAGGCGGCGATCCTGCGCCACGCGACGCCCGATCTCGCGGTCACGACGAACTTCATGGGCTTCCACCCGCCGATCGACTACTGGAAGCTGGCCGCGCACGAGGACGTGGTCTCGAACGACAGCTACCCCGACACGTCCGACCCGGAATGGATGATCGACAGCGCGATGACCTGCGACCTCGATCCGATCGCTCGGCGGCGGCCGGCCGTGGATGCTGATGGAGCAGGCGACGGCGCACGTCAACTGGCGGCCGCGGAACGCCACGAAACGGCCGGGGATCATGCGACTCGGCAGCTACCAGGCGATCGCGCGGGGGCGCCGACGCCGTGCTGTTCTTCCAGTGGCGTGCGTCGCGCGCCGGCGCGGAGAAGTTCCACAGCGCGATGGTCCCGCACGGCGGCACCGACACCCGCACGTGGCGCGAGGTGACGGCCCTCGGCGGAGAGCTGGCGCTTGCTCGACGACCTCGTCGAGACGCGGGTCGAGGCAGAGGCCGCGATCCTGCTCGACTGGGAAAACTGGTGGGCGCTCGAGGCGCCCGGGCAAGCCGTCCGATGCGATCCGTTGATCCCGCGCGATCCGCGAGCATTACGCGGCGCTCTTCCGGCGCGGGACGACGACCGACTTCGCCCACCCGGCGTCGGACCTGTCGCGCGTACCGGCTCGTCGTCGCGCCGAGCCTCTACCTGATCGACGACGAGATGGTCGCGAACCTCGAGCGATTCGTCGCCGACGGCGGAACGCTCGTCGTCGGCTTCTTCTCCGGGATCGTCGACCCCGCCGACCACATCCGGCCGGGCGCCTACCCGACGGCGCTTCGGGACCTGCTCGGCCTCCGCGTCGAGGAGATCGTCCCGTTCCAGGCGACCGAGACGAACCGGGTGCGCACTGCGGATGGCGAGAGTTCGGCGTGCGACACCTGGGCGGAGCTCGATCCGCCTCGAGGGGTCGGAGGCGGTCGGCACCTTCGCTCGATGACTTCTACGGGGCGAACCGGCCGTTGACCCGCAATCGCGTCGGGCGTGGACAGGCGTACTACGTCGCGACCAACCTCGACCGAGCGGGTCTGGCCAGGCTCATCGAACTCGTCGGCGACGACGCAGGGATCCCGGCATCCGCGGAACCGACGGCGTCGAGACGCTCGTTCGCTCGGATCGCGAGTCCCGCTGGCGCTTCTTCCTCAACCACTCGTCGGTCGAGGCCGAGGTCGATCTGACCGAGCCGGGCCATGAGGCCTTGACGGGGGTCGATGTCGATGGGTCCGTCCGGCTCGGCCCGCACGACGTCGCGATCGTGCGCTCCCCCGTGCAGCCGCTGGCCGAGGGCCCGTCGCCCCGGGACTAGGCGCGTCGCTTCGACTGGTCATCTGGTACGTTCCATCTCGATGCCGAGAACCTGGACCAGTTCGGCGAGCGAGCTCCTCGTCACACTGCGTCGCGACGATCCGCTGCCCCTCCATCGCCAGCTCGAGCGGGAGCTGCGGGACGCGATCCGGTCCGGCCGGTTGCCGGACGAGTCGGCACTTCCCTCGTCGCGATCGCTGGCCGCACAGCTCGGCGTGTCGCGCGGCATCGTGGTCGAGGCCTACGAACAACTGGTCGCCGAGGGCTACCTGACCAGTCAGCCTGGCGGCACGACCCGGGTCTGCGCGACGGTGACTGAGCCACCGGCGCCGGTGCCGGCTCGCCAAGCCAGGCCGGCGCACCGGATCGACTTCGGCTACGGCCGGCCCGATGTCACCCAGTTCCCGCGGCAGGCCTGGCTCCGATCGCTGCGCCGCGTCCTCAACGAGGCACCGAGCGAGCGCCTGAGCTACCTCGACGAACGCGGCGCGCCCGAACTGCGCGAGGCCCTGGCCGTGTATCTCAATCGGGTCCGTGGAACGGTGGCCGATGCGGAGCGGATCGTGATCTGCAACGGGTTCGCGCAGGCCCTCGGGCTCGTGACCCAGGTCGTCAAGGCCAACGGTGGCAAGCGCATCGCGGTCGAGGATCCGGGTCAGCGCGACACGGTCCGGGCCGCGGGACAGGCCGGCCTTGAGGTCATGCCGATCCCGGTCGACGATGACGGGATCGTGGTGGCGTTGCTCGCGCGGGTCGATCCAGACGCCGTCATCCTCACGCCGGCCCACCACTTCCCGACCGGGGCCGTGCTGTCGCCCGAACGTCGGGCCGCCCTCGTCGCCTGGGCAAAGGACCGAGGTCGGTTGATCCTCGAGGACGACTACGACGCCGAATACCGCTATGACCGCGAACCGATCGGCGCGGTCCATGGCCTGGCGCCCGACCAGGTCATCTATGCCGGATCGGCCAGCAAGACCCTGGCCCCCGGGCTCCGGCTCGGCTGGCTGATCGTGCCGCCGCCGCTCGTCGACCAGCTGGCCGCGACCAAGGAAGCGACCGATCGGGGCTCAGCCAGCCTTGAGCAGCTGGCGTTCGCCGATTTCCTGTCGCGCGGCGATTTCGACCGCCACCTGCGACGGATGCGACCGATCTACCGCGCGCGACGCGACGTCCTGCTTCGTGCCCTCGCGCGACACCTGCCGGTGTTGCGACCCGTCGGCGCCTCGGCCGGGCTCCATGTCCTGGCCTGGCTACCGGCCGGTGTCGACGAGGCGAACCTCGTCGAGCGAGCGGCCGCGGTCGGCGTCGGGGTCGATGGCGTCACGCCCTACCGCATCGCCCGCCACGATGGGGCTGGCGGCCTGCTCTTCGGCTACGGGACCGAGTCAGAAGCCGGCATCGAGGAGGGCATCCGCCTCATCGCGCGTGCGATGGGCGAGAGGCAGGCCGTTCACGCCACCGGATGACGGCGGCTCCGGGGCTGCCGCACTTCGAGCGATCGGGCGATCGCGTCCAGGAGGGCGTCCGGGTCGGGAGCCGGCTCGCCGGAACTGTCGAACGCATGTCCCGCCCGGAGCGTCGCGAAGCCGTGCACGGCGGACCAGGCGATCGTCTCGGCTCCGGCGCGTCGATCCCCGGGCATCGCGCCGGTTTCGACGAGCTCGTCGAGCGCGGCGGCGAGGACGTGCCAGGGACTGGGGTCCTCGGACACGTCGCCCGATGGTGCGATCGGCAGGAAGGCGATGCGGAGCAGGTTGGGCTCGTCCTGGGCGAACCGGAGGTAGCCTCGCCCGACGGCCTGGAACCGCCTGATGGACCGGGTCCGAGGTTCGGTCTCCTGAACCCGGTCCACCTCCGCCAGCATCCGTCGAGCGAGGTCCAGCCGAGCCATCAGGGCGACCTCCGCCAGGAGCGCGTCGCGATCCGGAAAGTGGCGGTACATCGCGGCTGGGGAGACACGGAGTCGGCGGGCGACTTCGCGTAGGACCACGGCGTCCGGTCCACCAGACCGGGCGAGCTCGACGGCCGTGGCCACGAGCGCTCGCGGCAGGTCCCCGTGGTGGTACGTCGAACGATCCATCGGGCGCCATCATAGCGCAGATGTTGACACCGTTCACTTCGGTGGGCATACTCATATGTGAACAACGTTGACATCAGTCCAGATGAAGGATCGGAGGGACGAGGACATGATCGAGAACGGCGCGACTGACCGGGATCGGTACGAGCGAGCGAGGCAACGGGTCGAGGTGCTGCGCGGCTTCTACGGCCACGTCATCGTGTTCGTCATCGTCAATCTCGGCCTGGCGGTGTACAACCTCGCGACGACTCCCGACGATCTCTGGTTCATCTACTCCGTCGCCGGATGGGGCATCGGCCTCGTCGCGCATGGGGCCTACGCCATGGGTTCGGGCCGCTTCCTCGGTGACGAATGGCAGGAACGGAAGATCCGCGAAACGTTGGAACGCGAGCAGCGTCGATCCCGCTGATCGGCGCGCGAGAACGGCCGCGTATCTGCGACACTCCGCGTATGCATGAACAGCTGGAGCGAACCTACGACGCCTCCCTCGAGGAAATTCGCGGGGCGCCTGCGGACGCGGGACGGCTCGAGTTCATCGTTCGACGGCCGGCCCAGGACGAGCGGGAGGTCGTCGACGAGGCTCTTCTCGATGTCGACCTCGGTCTGATCGGAGACCGGTGGGCGGCGCAGGACGCACGGTCGACACCGGTCTTCCTGGCGGCCCAGCTCACGCTGATCAACACCCGTGTCCTGGCGGCCATCGAACCGGACCGCGCGCGCTGGCCGCTGGCCGGCGATCAGCTCTATGTGGATCTCGACCTCAGCGTCGGCAACCTGCCGGCGGGCAGTCGCCTCGCCATCGGATCGGCGATCATCGAGGTCAGCGAGACACCCCACACCGGATGCGCGAAGTTCAGCGCCCGATTCGGCAGTGCCGCCCAGCGCTGGGTCAATTCCGATGTCGGCCGATCGGAGCGGATGCGCGGCATGAACGCCCGCATCGTGCAAGCCGGCACGGTACGGCCGGGCGACAGCATCCGGAAGGTCTGACGACCCTCGCCCGACCGATCAAGATGACCGGCCGCCTCGCCATCATCGGCGCACCGAGTAGCGCGGGAGCGTACGGGCCAGGTCAGGAGCGGGCTCCGGAGGCCATCCGAGCCGCGGGCCTCCTGGCGTCCCTGGCCGAGCGAGGCATCGCCGTCGTCGATCGAGGCGATGTGCCCGGATTCCGTTGGAAGGCCGACCAGAAGAACCTGCGGGCGATGAACGCCGAGATCGCGGCCGGCGTGGCACGAGGCGTGGCGGCCCGAGTCGCCGAAGCGCTCGGGGAAGGGGCCGCGGTCCTGGTGCTGGGTGGTGACTGCACGGTCGAGCTGGGCACGGTCGCCGGGGCGTCGCTCGGTACCGAGGACATCGGCCTGATCTACATCGACCACGACACCGACCTGAACACGCCGGCAAGCGTGGACGACGGTGCCCTCGACTGGATGGGCGTGGCCCACATGCTCGGCCTAGCCGACACCGTCCCGGTCCTCGCCGGTGTCGGGCCGCGAATGCCGATGCTGCGGCCGGACCAGGTCCTCCTCTTCGCCAACGACAACTCGACGCCGTTCGAGCGGCAGGTCATCGAGGAGCGAGGCATCGGCGAAGTCCGGCTGGCACAGGTCGCCGCTGACCCATCCGGGGCCGCTCGACGCGTGGTCGAGGGCTGGGCGCGAGGGTTCGATCGCCTCCTCGTCCACGTCGACGTTGACGTCCTGGACTTCGCGGACATGCCGATCGCCGAGAACACCCGCCGAAACAGGGGCCTCCAGTTCGCCGCGCTCGTGGCCGCGCTTCGGGAGTTCGTCGCCGCCCCGAACTGGGTGGCGCTCACGATCTGCGAGGTCAACCCCGACCACGGCGAGCTCGACGGCTCCACCCTGCGCTCGTTCAGCGAGGCCTTGGCCGACGTGATGGCCGGGCCAGCCAGCCTTCGCACCTGAGGTTCATCGGCTACACGTGCGGCGGGCCGATCGGTGTTTCCTAGGGCTCGTCGAGTGCCTCGTCGGAGCGTCCGGCGGTCTCGGCTTCGTCCCCTTGCCCACCAAGGAGCCGGATCAGCTGGAACTCGCCGCCGGTCGGGCCACCCAGGTACGCGACTTCGGCGGAGATCTCCTGGTCGGCATCGACCGGAGGTGCGGCTCCGAACGTGAACACCCGCGCCGGGGTCCCAGGCCGCGCGAACAGGCCACCCTCGATGGCCTCGGCATCCCGGATCTCGACGGTCAGGTACCACTTGCCTTCCGAGGTCGTCGATGGCTCGACGCGCGATACGAGCCCCGTGATCCTGGAGCGATTGGGTGCGGCCGAGACCCCGTTCATGCTCGCCCTCGATCTGCCGGCATGCATCGGGCCGCGTGTCGAGACGTTGTCGTGACGTCCCTCTGGCACCCTCTTACGAGCATCTCTGGAACCGATGTCGGCCAGCGGCCCGCCGGCTCCAGCAGCGTACGTGAGGGAGGGATCCCATGCAAGAGAACCGCATCCACGAGGTCGGCTGCGTCATGCCGCCGTCGCCCGAACTCGAGCAGAAGATCCTCCGGGCAAAGAACCGCATGGCGGCAGGCAGGGCACTGCCGGCCAAGGCCACCCGCGACCAGCTTGACTTGCGCTCACTCAGCCTGATCCTCAGTCGACCCGCGCAGACCCGGCCGGACACGTTCGTCAACGCCCGGGCAGCGCCCGCCCCGGTGACAGGAACGCGGCGGACGCTCGTCCTGTTGGTCGACTTCTCCGACAAGGCCGGGACCCAGGCCAGCGCCCATTTCGACGACATGATGTTCTCGGTCGGCACGTACGCCACTGGCAGCATGCGCGACTTCTACCGCGAGGCGTCCTACAACCAACTCGATGTCATCGGCGTGGTCAGCGGGTCAGGCGGCCCGACCGCGGGCTGGTATCGCGCCCCGCAGCCGAAGTCCTTCTATACGAACGGGAACTACGGGTTCGGGTCGCACCCCAAGAATGCACAGAAGCTCGTTGAGGATGCGATCGCCCTGGCCGACCCGAACGTGAATTTCGCCGACTACGACAACGACGGGGACGGTGTCGTCGATGCGCTGGTGGTGATCTGTGCCGGGAGCGGTGCCGAGCAGACCGGCAACGTGAACGACATCTGGTCGCACAAGTGGAACATCACGCCACAGGTTCGTGACGGGGTCACCATCGACCGCTACTTCATGGCGCCCGAGGACGGCCGTGTCGGCGTGATGGCCCACGAGCTTGGCCACCTGCTGATGGGCTGGCCCGACCTCTACGACACCGACTATTCGTCCGCCGGGACCGGCGGCTGGGATCTGATGGCCGGTGGGAGCTGGAATGCCGGCGGCGATCGACCGGCGCACCCGACGTGTTGGTGCAAGACCAGGGCGCAGTGGGTCAATCCCACCGTCCTCTGGAATGCGACGCAGAGCGTGAACATCCCTCCATATGCCTCCAGCCCGGTCGTCTACAAGCTGCCGATCGGCTCGGCCGGCAGCCAGGAGTACTTCCTCGTGTCGAACCGCCAGCAGCGCGGATTCGACACGGCCTTGCCGGGCGAAGGCCTCCTCATCGAGCACGTCGACGACGGGAAGATCAACAACACCGATGAGAACCACTACCTGGTCGACATCGAACAAGCGGACGGTCGGCGCGACCTCAATCTCAACGCGAACCGCGGCGACGGCTCAGACCCATACCCCACCGCGACGAATACCGGCTTCACGGGCACGAGCGCGCCCAACAGCAACGGCTACAACGGCGCGGCGTCCAACGTGTCCGTCACGAACATCGCCCGCGTCGGTGACAACATCACGGCCGATATCCAGGTGGGGGCCGGCGTCGTGGCCGGCAAGCAATGGTTCTACAACCGTGCGGTCACTTCGACCTACGCTCACCACACGAGTCAGTGGGCCTGGGCCAACATCGCCGGGTTGGGCTGGCGTCGGGTCAACGGCGGCGCAGCCGACGGCGTGACGAACATGTTCGTCAGCCTGTGTGAGGCGGTCGCGAACGGTCGTCTCGTGCATGTGGAGGCCGACAGCCAGCTGCTGTACACGATGTACCTCGTCTGACGATCGACGGGCATCCGAAGCAAGCAGCGAGCGGATCAGGAGGCATCGACGATGGCTTGGCAGCACAACAAGAAGGTCCTTGCAACGTTCACCTACTTCGGCACGCAGTGGGCGTGGGCGAACATCGAAACCGTGGGCTGGAGGCGCATCAAGGACGGCGCAACCGACGGCGTCACGAACCTGCAAGTGCTCCTCAACGCGGCTTGTGCCAATGGGCGACTCGTCCACGTCGAGATCGACCCATCGGATCTGATCACGACGGCCTACCTCATCTGAGCCCGGCCCGCCGAGCGACGCACGCAGCACGAGGAGGTCTTGCGATGAACCCGGACGTCACGATCACGATCTCGACCGGCGGCGACAGTGCGATCAGCACGGGCGGTCCCAGGCCGAGCCCGACCGACGAAGCGATCGCCGAGGGCGCGGCGGGGCCGCCTCGCGGACCCATCCCGATACCGCTCGACCAGCTCCCACCCGCGGTGGCAGGAGAAGGTGCCGGCGCCATGGCCGGCGCCGGCGGCCGGCCGGTCCCGGCCGCGCTCGAGAGCCTCACTGCTGAATCCGCGAAGGCGGGGGGCTCGGCACCGATGCCCATGGATCTCGATCAGTTGATGGCAGCGACGGCTCGTCGGCCGTCGCCCAAGGGTCGGACGACCACCCGGGGGACCAAAGGGACGTCGAAGCGGGGCACACCACGAATACCGTCGGTCGCGCGGGCGCCCTCGGTTCGCAAGGCGAAGTAGGGGCCCCTACGACGGCAGCGGTCGTCCGGATCGGCCCGCATGCTCGGCCAGGCCCGGGCTGCAGCGATCGTGCATGTTCGGCGGGTTCCAGGGTGCGCATCGCGCGCTGCGCCGCCCCGAGGAGCTTGGCCAACTCCAGCTGGGCGACCGCCTCGCCATCCGGTAGCTCAGCGACGAACGCCTGGTACCCGACATCGAACCGGTCGTGCGCCTCCGAGTGCACGCGAAGGCCTTCGCCAGTGAGGACGACGAGGTACGAGCGCCCGTCGCGTGGGTTCGGGATCCGTCGGACGTGGCCCCGCCCTTCCATCGTCCGGATGGCGTCGACGATCGTCGTCAGCGGCATCGAGAGTTGCACCGCCATCGCGGTCGGCGAGACCGCCTCGTCCTCGAAGACGACGCTGTAGATCGCATAGTCCTCCGGGCGCAGCGGAGACGTCGCCATCGACGCCGCGAGCACTTCCCGGACTCGTTGGCCGAGGACGTAGACGTCGAAGAAGAGCGAGTACGTCGTCCGGCGCGGCAGGTCGGTCACGGTGGCCTCCAAGGGCGAGTCCGCCGCGAGCAAATGTGGTAGGACGAAGTGGCGCAAAACGGCGTGCGATCCGCCTCCGACTATGCTGCGACGCGGGCAGGCTCGCGAGGCTCGCCGGGACGGAGTACTGGATGTCCGACTCGATCGATGCGGAAGACATGACCAGGTCGACGCCGGATCCGAGCGCGGACCCGCCAACCCCGCCGACGCCGAAGGTCGACGCCGGTCGCCGGCGGATCACCGCAGTCGTGATCGCCGCGAGCGTCTTCGCGATCGCGGCCGTCGTCGGCGCGTACCTGGACTGGGTCATGTGGATCCAATACAAGGGGCTCATGATCACGCTGGGCGCAGGTGCCCTCCTGTTGGTTGGCGCCATCGTGGCGCTCATTGGTCGCGGCACCATGCGGCGCGTCTCGCTGCTCGTCCTGGCCGCGGGCATCGGCCTCGTCGCCGGCCAGAACCTCGGCCCGAGCCGCGAGCCGCTCATCGACCAGTCCGGCGGCAGGATGATCCTCCGGCTCGAGTCGCCAGTCGTCGGTGTGGCGACCGGGACCGCGGACTGCAGCAACGTGGCGAGCGAGACGGAGTTCGCCGTCAGCGGCGACCCGAACATGCGCCTCGATACGGCGGAGCGCGCATTCGTCGATGTGTACGTGAACGTCGGCGACCGCTGGGACGCCATCGACGACGCCCCGCGCAAGAATGGCGTCCGTCTCGAGATCCTGGCGACCCCCGAACGTGTCGGGTTCGACGGCGTGCCATCGATGGTCGTGATGGGGGCCACGGAGTCGTCCACGCTTGAGGCGACGTTCAGCAACGACGGCGGCTCGATCCGTTTCGCCGACCTCGAGCTGCAGACCCGTCAGGGCTTCACGGGCGCACCGATCGACCTCGCGGGAACGCTGGAGTGGACCTGCGGCACGGTCACGGCCGCATCGCGGTCCGAGTAGGTCGGCGACGCTCGGTCGAACCTCAGCCGACGCCTAGCCTTCCTTGTTGGCCTTGATGTCGTACTTGAAGTGGAGCCCGACATCCAGTGATCCGTCGGCCTTCTGCGGTCGGTATTCGAGGTCGACCTTGGCGAACTGCAGGGAGACGATCTCAGCGGTCGCGGGCGCCTCACTCGCACCGCTTGGAGCCACTCCGGTGACGATGACGTCGCTCATCTTGATGACCAGGAATTCCTGCTGACCCTTGCCGGCCTTGCGCACCGTGATGGTCGCCTCTTTGACGTGTTCACCGGTCGCGCACGCCTTCATCAGCAAGGGCGACGCCTTGTCGAGATGATGGGAAAAGCTGAAGTCCTGGAACGTCGCCTTGCCCTGGCCGCCTCCACCGCCCTGGACGTTCGCACCGCTCTGCGTCACGCCCCAGGACCACGACAGCACCTCGACCTCGTCCTTGTGCTTGCTGTCATTCGATTCGCCCTTGATGGCGCCGATCTTCGCGAAGATGTCTGATGCCACGGTCATGCTCCTGTCTACGACGCGTTTCGTTGACGGGTAGCCCCAACATCGTCCGGTCTCCGGGACCTGTCAACCCAAGCCACACGCGACGTCGGCTAGCCTTGGCGGCATGACGCGGGTGACGGTCCTGGGCGCCTCGGTCGAGCGGCTCGCTGACAGTCTCCTCGACCCAGGGCCAGGGGATCCGATGGGCGAGGAGCTGGCCGGGTGGCTGGCCGGCTCGGCGCGGTTCCGCTCGTTCGCGGTGGCACACAGCGACAAGATCCGGAAGAAGCTGCGCGGCGCCGTGGACCAGGAGGCGCGACGAGACGTGCGGGCCGAGCTGCACGCGGCGCACCTGCTGCTCGCCGATCGGCGGATCGACGTGGCGTTCGAGGCGTACGGGTCGGGGAAGGTCGGTCCGGACTTCACGATCACGTACCGGGGCGCGCTGACCTTCAACCTTGAGGTCACGAGGCTTCGACGGCCGCCGGGCTCGGCAGACTTCGGTGGGTCACTGCTGGCGAAGCTCCGACAGCTGCCACCGAGCGCGCCGAACGCCCTGCTCGTCGCGATCGAGGGTGACAGCGCCGAGGCGCTCGACATCGCCGGCGTGACCCGCGCCGTACGGGCCAGGGCCGACAAGAAGGACGAGCCGTTCTTCGTCAGTCGCGGGTTCGACGGGTCGCGAGGGTTCTACGAGCGGTACCTGCGGCTAGGCGCTGTCCTCGTGTGGTGCGAGGGTGCGAGCGGCGACGCGCGCGCGGCGTTGTGGAGCAACCGGTCGGCCCGCATCGCCCTGCCGGCGAGGGCCGCGCGGGCCTGCGTGGCGTGCCTGCGAGCCGGCTAGTGCTCCGCTGAGCCTGACCCGATGTCAGGTCGGGGGCTGGGTCGTCGTCGGCCCGCCCCGGGCGTTTCCGATCGCGATCACGACCGCGGCGAACACCAGGAACCCCAGGGTCACGCCGACCACCGCCACCGCCACGCCGCCATACCCGCCGTCGGCCGGGTCGAGGAACGGATAGGGGTACCAGCCGTCGATCGCCCCGCGGACCAGCGTGAGCCCCGTCCACACGAGCGGATACGCGAGCCAGATCAGCGCATCCCGGTAGGTCAGCCGCGTCGTCGGCGGGTCGACGATCCAGTCGAGCAACGACCACGACCGGGAAGAGCTTGTGGAGCACGAAGTCGACCCAGCCGAGCTGGAGCTGCACGTCGACGCCCGAGAGCAGGAAGATGACGACGAAGAAGGTGACCGTCAGGTAGACCGCCGCCGCGCCGCGCAGGAGTTCGAGGCCGCGTGAACGAGCGGCGCCTCGGTTGGCGAGCAGCAAGGCGAACGCGGCCACGCCGATCAGATTGCTCTGGATCGTGAAGAAGGCGAAGAACCGTGTCGGGTCGAAGGCGCCCTCGTTCGCCAGCACCACCGCCTGGGCAACGATCGCGGCCAGGACCAGCACGACGGACGCCGATCGCAGGACGGTCAGGACCCGACCGCGCTCCATCGTGGGATGGTGGCCTCCCGTCTCGCGCGACGTCAAGGCAAGCTGCACGATAATCGGCGGATGGCACACATCGGCCCCTCGATCCGAGGCTACTACGACGGGTGGCAGACCTACAACGAGCGCATCGTCGAGGTCGTCCGTGACCTGTCCGACGAGCAGCTCGGGATCCGGCCGGCGCCCGACCGCTGGCCGATCTGGGCGACGGTCGCCCACACGGCGGGCGTTCGCGTCTACTGGCTGTGTGGTGTCCTCGGCGAACCTGGCGCGGAAACGACGCCGTTCACCGACCCCCTGAGCGGCCTCGGCTGGGAGGATGACGAGGCCACGCCGCGACGCGCCGATGAGCTCGTGCTCGCCCTCGAGACGACCTGGCGGATCGTCGAGAGCTGCCTGGATCGATGGACCCCCGCGATGCTCGATGCCACGTTTGGTGCACGGTCGCCCGGCGGGACGCGGGTCCACACGCGCCAGTCGGTGCTGATGCGGCTCATCAGCCACGACGCGTATCACTGCGGCGAGCTCTCGCAGACCCTCGGGATCCATGGGCTGCCGCAGATCGACCTGTGGAAGGCGGTCGGCTAACGGTGCAGGAGCGAGCGAGACGAGCTGGCAGCGCCCTGGCCGGTTGCGAGTGGCTATCCCGACTGTACTAACGACCTATTGCGATCCCACTAGCGCCGGATCGAGTATCTGACGATGGACAACCCGGCATCCGTCGATCCATGGCCTCAGCTGATCCCATCGAGGATCTCGTCTCTCGGTGGTCGCACTGTCGAGAGATCGTTTGCCGTGCGCATTTCCCGCACCGGGATGCTCCTCGGCGTGTTCATGGTCGCCTTCGTGGCCTCACTGGCAGCGAGCGCGTTCGAGGTCAGACTCGCTCCTGACACCTACGATGCGTCGAGGGCAGCGTCCCTCGAGTGGGTCCGGGCCGAGTGTGATGGCCGAGTGGCGTTCGATCTGAGTCCCAGCCGTAGCGCTTGCTACTCGTGGATGGCCGAGCAAATCACCGCGACGAAATGGGTGTCGGCCGCGGCCACTCCCACGGGCGTGCTCCGGGCCGTCGCTATCGCTGCGCTCGCCGCAGGCATCGCCTGGGGCGCGGCCTGGTTCGCTGTCACTCCACGCTCGCGAAGGACCGTCAGGCAACCGTCGAGCTAGGCGTTGCCCGTCGCAACGGTCTCGCTCGATCTCTCTCGAGCCACGTGTCGGGGGATCGCGACGGCCCTGCTATGGTGGCTCGGTGGGCCGGTCCTGGTCCGCGCGGCCTGCTGGACCAGAATCGAGACCTAGCGCCATGGCCATCGGCAGCTCCCGTCGAGCGTGGCGTCCCGGTGTCGCACCGTTCCTGGTCATGATCGCGCTGGTCGCCTGCGGTGGAACCACGGCACCTGCGGGTTCGCCCTCGCCCGGGAACTCCAGTGCCGGCTCGAGCCCCGACACCTCCCCAAGTCCCGGCCCGGCAGGCGACCTTGGGACCTTGGCCTGGATCTTCGAAGCCCCGACCGACGCGATCGACGTTGTTGTAACGCTGGATGCCGGCAAGAAGGTCGAGGCAGTCGTCCCGGCCGAGGGCGGCACGGTCAGCGCGACCGGCGCCGACGGCACCGTTTACAGCCTGGACATCCCCAAGGACGCCCTGCCGACCGAGACCACGATCGGGCTGACCCCGGTCACCAAGCTCGACGGCATGCCCTTCGGGGGCGAGCCGACCTACGCGGTCCAGCTGAGCCCCGACGGGCTGTTCCTCTACAACGTTGCCGTTCTGACGATCACGCCGGCCCGGGCGATCCCCATGGATGAGCAGCTCATGTTCGGCTATCGGGAGGATGGCAAGACCCTGACCCTGGCCCCGCCCGTGGTGGATTCGAGCGAGATCAAGATCCAGGTGGATCACTTCAGCGGCAACGGCGTCACCCAGGGAACACTGGCCGACATCGAGCCACTGCGGCGGGAGCTTGGAGGCGATGTCGAGGAGCGGATGAGGACTGCCGTCTCCAGGGAGCTTGCGGAGAACCGCAGAGCGCAGTTGGCTGGACAGCCATTCGAATTACCCGACTTTGAAGCTGCCTTCGAAGAATTCGAGGTGCAGGTCGTCCAGCCACGAGTGGCGGCCGCCGGAGAGAGTTGCGCGGCGGGACGACTGGCCATCGAGACCGTGTTGTACCTCGAGCGCCTGCGACAGCTGTCGGGCCACAGCCAGGGTGGCGCTCCGTTCGACAACTACCCAGGCCTCGTGAGTGATGGGGCAAGGCTGTGCATCCTGGAAGAGTTCGAGCTATGCGTCGAGGACCACGTCATCCACCGAATGGCCAGGGTGTGGCGGAGCTACGAGCGTCAGAATGCTCTCGCGCCGTACGTTCGGATGCCCCTCGTTGACGATGCCGTGCTACGCGAGGCGCGCGAGCTGACCATCAAGTGTCTGACATTCGACCTGAAGTTCGAATCGACGGGGACGGCCACGTTTGCCGACTACGGATACGACTCGACCGTGACGTCAAACGTCACACTGCGCTTCAACCCGGACGAGGACAAGATCAGCGGCGACGCCACACTCGTCAACGAGGAGTTCGAGTTTCGCTCACCATGTGGCGGGACGAGCACCACCGGCGACGGCACCTTCAAGGTCGGTAACTTGAAGATCCTGACCGCAGGAGCAGATGCCCTGGACCAGGAGGTGGGGTTCCTCATGTCGTACCTGCCGGGCGCCACGTCGGAACGCGCCACCATCAAGATCTGTGGTTCGACGGGGTCCCTGCCGCTCCCCAACTTTGGCGGCTGGACCGACGCCTTCCTTGTGACTCACCAGGCCGAGTTGGCAAGGGAAGAGGACGGCGGCGGCTTCATCGCCATCGACTGGGAGGTCTTCGGGGGCGAGTACTTCGCCAAGAAGGAGTGGATCAAGGAATCCGGCGACTTTGTCGAGGTTGGAACGTTCAAGCTCTACCACACGCCGGGGGCCTGACCGCCGCATCATCATCGGCGCCGGTCGCACCGGTCGCACCGGCCCCGGCCGCGGACCATCCGCGGCCGTGCGGCGACGACCGGCACCGGTGACGTGTCGATCGTCTCAGGCGACGCCGGACGAGTCGACTTCGCCAAAGGCCGACTTGACCTCGCGGCTGTTGAGATACAGCAGGATCACCACCGGCATCAGCGCCATGCCGAACCCAAGGCCGGAGCCCGGGAACTGGATGAACGCAAGGACCGCCTCGAACAGGCTGAAACCTGCCACGACCATGGCGAAGATCCGCGCCCACGGCTGGAGCGCCCAGAGGCCGCCCGCGGCGAGGAGCCAGGCGATCCCGGCCGCGATCGCCAGCCAACCCCAGAGACCAACCGACTCGATCGCCGGCAGGTCGCCTAGGGCCCCGAACCAGTCGAAGCCGAGGACCCGCAGGCCGAAGAACAGGTAGCCAAAGCCTGCGAGCGCAGCGAAGAAGCCGATGACCGAAACGAGGATCGGCGGATTG
Source organism: uncultured Chloroflexia bacterium (assembly GCA_963778645.1). GTDB lineage: Bacteria > Chloroflexota > Limnocylindria > Limnocylindrales > CSP1-4 > SPCO01. The sequence continues at coordinate 875,687 of CAVZVH010000025.1, read as the reverse complement.
CGCATGGACTAACTCCTTCCTATCGGACACTCCGGGCGACAGGCCCGGTCATCTCCCAATACTGAGCCAGGTCCTTCCGATCACTGCAGCAGCATCGCACCAGTCAGGACGACGACCGTCAGGATCGCCAGCAGGATCAGGACTGGCCAGACGAAGCGGAGCCATGTCCCGTAGCCCACGCGGGCGATCGCCAGTCCGCCCATGACCACCGCCGAGGTCGGGGTCACGAGGTTGACCAGCCCGTTCGCGCTCTGGTAGGCGGTCACAACGAGTTGTGCTGGCACCTCTGCGAAGCTCGCCAGCGGGGCCATGATCGGCATCGCCACGGTCGCCAGGCCGGACGATGACGGGATGAGGAACGAGAGCGGCAGGAACAGGAAGTACATGAGGTTGATGAAGGCCACCCCGCCGAGCCCGCCCATCGCCTGCTCTGCCGCGTTGAGCACGGTGTCCGTGATCAGGCCATTGTTCATGATGACCGTGATGCCACGGGCGATGCCGATGATGAGCGCCACCCCGAGCAGGTCGCGGGTGCCGTCGACGAATGTTGACGTGAAGTCAGACTCCGACATCCGCCCGGCGATCCCGATGAGGATCGCGAACAGCAGGAATGACGCAGTCATCTCCGGGAACCACCACCACAGTGTCGGCAGGCCGACGCCGAGGTCTTCCCACGGGATGACGCCGTAGATCATGACGGCGAAGGCAAGGGCGAACAGCAGGAGTACGCCCTGCTGCCGCCCGCTCAATGACGCGGCCGGGGCGGTATCGCCGGTCGCGGCGCCGAAATGCTCCTCGTTCGCGGCCTTCTGGTCGGCCACGAGCGACGCGTCCGGGTCGGCCTTGATCCGGGCGGCATAGCGCATGACGAAGACGATCCCGATGGCCGTGCCGACGACGAGGATGATGAGTCGCCCGACGATGCCCTCCTCGATCGACACGCCGGCGAAGCCCGAAGCGATGCCTGTCGCGAACGGGTTGATCGTGGAGCCGAGGACGCCGATGCCGCAACCGAGCAGGAGGATGGACGCGGCGACCAGCGAGTCGTAGCCGGCCGCGATCATGACCGTGATGATCAGGGCGTAGAAGGCGAGGCTCTCCTCGGCCATCCCGAAGGTCGTGCCACCGATCGCGAAGACGATCATGAGGATCGGGATCATCAGGCTCTCGCGACCGCTGAGCCGCCCGACGATCCGGGAGATCCCGCCCTCGATCGCCCCGGTCTTCATCGTCACGCCCAGGAAACCGCCGATCACGAGGATGAACAGTGCGACATCGATGGCGCCGAACAGCTCGCCGACGTTCCAGACACTGATGCTGCCGTCCTCGCCCTCGATCCCGTAGAGCCCGTTGATCGGGGCCATCAACGAGTCGACGATGATCCGCTGCGGGTTCGGATCGACCTGGTGATACGTCCCTGGGATCGGCTCCCCGTCGGGGTCGAGGTCGTAGGCTCCCGCCGGGATGATCCACGTCGCGATCGCCGTGATGACGATGAGGATGAACAGGATCGTGTACGCCGAAGGCAACGCGAAACCGCGACGTCCTCCGCCCGGTGCATCGGCTTGCGCGGCTGCGGTCATGCGGGACCTCCCTCCAAGTGCTGGGACTCGGTCGGGCGGATGCCGGGTACGGATGCGGGCGGCTCGCCGGTCGGCGGGACGCGCTCGATCCGAAGGCCCGTGAAGCCGTAGAAGAGCGAGATGATGGGACTGGCCAGGTTGAAGAAGCAGAACGGCAGGTACGCGATCGTGGCGACACCGAGCGCGGCCGCCATGTACGCGCCACAGCTGTTCCACGGCACGAGCGGAGAGGTGACCGTGCCGGAGTCCTCCACCGCGCGCGACAGCATCCGGCGGCGCGATCCCGCGGCGGGCGAACTCGGCGCGATAGACCCGGCTTGGCATCACGATCGCCACGTACTGGTCGCCCGCGACGATGTTCAGGCCGATGCACGTACCGATGACGGCGGCGATGAGCCGGCCGGTCGTCTTGGCCCGGGCCACGATCGGCATGATCAGCCGGTCGAGGAAGCCGGCCTCCTCCATGATCGCGGCGTAGCTCAGCGCCCCGAGGATGAGCCAGATCGTCGTCAGCATGCCGTCCATCCCGCCGCGCGAGAAGAGGGCGTCGATCGTCTCGTTGCCGGTAGCGGACACGAACCCGGTCGCCATCGCCGCATAGGTCGCCTCGATCCCCGTCAGCACCGGCCCCTGGCCGGGCTCGTTGACGAACGCCGCGACGAGTTCAGGCTGGGTGAGCGACGCCAACGCGCCCGCGAACAGCGCACAGCTGAAGATCGCCAGGAACGGCGGAACGCGCCGGATCGAGAAGATGACGAGGACGACGAGCGGCAGCAGATTGAGGAGGCTGATGGAGAACTCGCTGGCAAGCGTCGCCTGCGCGCTGGCCGGATCGAATCCCGGTCCCGTGGCCGGCGTCGCCAGGCCGAGGATCGTGAACAGGACGAGCGCGATGATGACCGCGGGCCCGGACGTCCAGACCATCGCGCCGATGTGCTCGTTGGTCGTCACGCCGCCGACCATGGACGGCACGAGGACCGTCGTTTCCGAGACCGGCGTCATCTTGTCGCCGAAGTACGCGCCCGAGATGACCGCCCCAGCGGCGATGGTCGGGTCGGCGCCGACCAGCGGCGCGAGCGCGACGAAGGCCACGCCGAGCGTCGCCGCCGTCGTCCAGGAGCTGCCGATCGCCAGCCCGACGAGGCCGCAGACGATCGCGGTCGCGGGGTAGAACCAGGTCGCGCTCAGCAGCCCGAGACCGAAGTAGACAACGGTCGGGATGGTGCCGGCCATGTTCCACGTGCCGATCAGTGCCCCGACGGCCAGGAGGATGAACAGGGCGCTCATCCCGGAGGACACGCCCCCGACCGCTGCCTCGCGGATGCGCGACGCGCTGAAGCCGTTCTTGAATGCGACCAGGCCGGCGACCACGGCGCTTGTCAGCAGCGCGACCTGCAACGGCCCGCTCGTGGCGTCGGTCCCGAAGAGAGCGATCGTCAGGACGATGAGCCCGATCAGCGTGACGAGCGGGATGAGGGCGTCCAGCAGGGACGGCGCGCGTGTCAACGGCGCCGCGGCGGGCGGCTCGACGGCCGCGGTCTCGTCAGTCACGTGTCAGACCCTTCCTCGTGGCGATCGGTCGCCACCGTCTCAGCCGACCATGTCCACGATGATCGCCGCCGGGGATGCGTCAGGGTTGCCGCGCTCCGCGCCTCCCCGTGCGAATGCCACCAACGTCACGATCCCGACCACGGCGAGGATGCCGATGATCCAAGGGGTCGAGCGATCCACGGCGTCCTCCTCAGATCGGGTCGCGGGCGATCGGGCAAGTCATGCAGTGACCGCCACCCCGACCTTTGCCTAGCTCGAAACCCTCGATCGTGACGACCTCGACGCCAGCCTCGCGCATCTTCGAGATCGTGAACGTGTTTCGTTCGTAGGCGACGACGACACCGGGCTCGAGCGCGACGACGTTATTGCCGTCGTCCCACTGCTCGCGCGCCTGCTGGTAGGCGTCGCCGCCGGTCTCCACCACATGGAGCTTGGTCAGGCCGAGGGCATCCGTCACGGCCGAGACGAAGTCCTTGTCGGGCCTGACGTCGAGCGTGCCGGGCTTCGACCCGGGGCGCAGGCTGATCGCCCGGATGCCCTCGACGACCTTCGGAAAGGCGGTCGCCTTGTCACGGTCGAGCAGCGTGAAGACCGTGTCGAGGTGCATGTGGGCGCGGTCCTTGGTCATGACCGCCGCGATGACCCGTTCCGCGGCCTCCCTGGCGAACAGCGCCCGGGCGATCTGCTCGATCATCCGCCCGGTCGTCCGCTCGGACATTCCGATCGCCACCGTCCCCTTGCCGATGATCTCGACATCGCCGCCCTCGAGCGACGCCCGGCCAAAGTCCTCGAGCCGGAAGCGGTCGTCATCGCCCATGGGCGGATACCAGTACTCGAACGATGCGTCCCGGAACCTGGGATGCGCGCGGTAGATCGTGCCCATGTTGTAGGCCTCGCGGCGTCGCGCCGGCCAGTACATGGGGTTGATCGAGACGCCGCCGTAGATCCAGCAGGACGAGTCGCGGGTGAAGAGGGAGTTCGGCAGCGGCGGCAGGACGAAGGTGGAGTCGTCGTCGATGGCCGCCGCGATGAGTGACGAGCTCTTGAGCCGTCCGAGGTCGAGGCCGGACTCGGCGACCGTCAGCCCGCCGATCAGGTGGCGGGCCAGCGCGTCAGGCTGGAGGCTCGACAGACAGGCGCCCACCGCCTCGACGAGGCTGGGCCCGACGACCGCCTCGGAGGCGACGAGCTCGATGAGCCGGCGACGGACATCCTCGCCAGTGGCGAGCGCCTCGGTCAGCAGGTCCTGGACGTACAGGACCTCGACGCCCCGCTCGCGCATGCGGGCGACGAACTGGTCGTGCTCCCACTGCGCCCGCTCGACCCACAGGACGTCGTCGAACAGCAGCTCGTCGTGGTTGGCCGGCGTCAGCCGCTTGAGGCTGAGGTCTGGCCGGTGGACGATGACCGAGCGGAGCTTGCCGACCTCCGAGTGCACGCCGAACGATGCCATCAGACGTCCTCCTTCGCGACGACCTGTGTGCCGCCGCTCCCGTCGACCAATCCGTCGATGCCCTCGAGTGACCCGATCGCGGAGCGTTTCCCGGTCGCCGCCACGAACTCCACGGCGGCGTCGACCTTCGGGCCCATCGAGCCGGCGGGCAGGTCCATCGCCGTGAGCTGGTCCGGCGTCGCCCGATCGATGCGCGCCTGCGCGGGCGTGCCCCAGTCCGTGTACACCCCATCGACGTCGGTGGCCATCACGAACAGGTCGGCGTCGAGCTCGCGCGCGAGCAGGCTGCTCGCGAGGTCCTTGTCGATGACCGCCTCGACCCCGACGAGGTAGCGCTCCCGATCGCGGGCATAGGCCGTCGGGATGCCGCCACCCCCGGCGCAGATGACGACGGCGCCTCGTTCGAGCAGCCAGCGCATCGGCCGGATCTCGAAGATCCGCTGCGGCCGCGGGGAGGGAACGACCCGCCGCCAGTACGCGCCGTCCGGTTTGACCGACCAGCCCTTCTCGGCGGCCATCGTCCTGGCCTGCGCCTCGTCGTAGACCGGCCCGACGAACTTCGTCGGGTCGGCGAAGGCCGGGTCGTCGGGGTCGACCTCGACCATCGTGAGGATCGTGGCGAGCGGCCGCTCTTCGGGCAGCAGGTTGCCGACCTCCTGCTCGACGAGGTAGCCGATCATCCCCTGTGTCTCCGCGCCGAGGACGTCGAGCGGATAGCCCTCGACCTCCTTGTAAGCCTCGCCCTGGAGGGCGAGCAGGCCGACCTGCGGACCGTTGCCGTGGGAGATAACGAGCTCGTGCTCCCGCGCGACTCGGGCGAGGGCCTGGGCCGCGACCCGGACGTTGGTCCGTTGATGGCCGACGGACATCGGCTCGCCCCGCCTCAAGAGGGCATTGCCGCCCAGGGCGATGACGATGCGCATCGATTCGAACCCTGCGCCCTCTGCCCGTCAGTCGCCGATCGTCGCGACCATCACGGCCTTGATCGTGTGCATCCGGTTCTCCGCCTGCGGGAACACGATCGACCGCTCGGACTCGAAGACCTCGTTCGTGACCTCCATCCCGTCGAGCCCGAATTGGTCGAACATCTCCTCGCCGACCTTGGTGTGCCGGTCGTGGAACGCCGGGAGACAGTGCATGAACTTCACCTGGGGGTGGCCGGTCTTCGCGACGAGCTCGGCGTTGACCTGGTACGGCTTGAGGAGCGCGACCCGCTCGTCCCAGACGCTCTTGTCCTCGCCCATCGAGACCCAGACGTCGGTGTAGAGGTAGTCGACGCCCTTGACGCCCTCGTCGGGGTCCTCGGTCAGGGTGATCCGTGCACCGGTCTGCTCGGCGATCGAGCGGCATGTGGCCAGCAGCTCCTCGTTCGGCCACAGCGCCTTCGGCGCGCAGAGTCGGACGTCCATGCCGAGCTTGGCGCCGCCGACCATCAGCGAGTCGCCCATATTGTTTCGGGCGTCACCGAGATAGCAGTAGGCGATCTGCGTCAGCGGCTTGTCGCTGAACTCGGTCATGGTGAGGACGTCCGCGAGGATCTGCGTCGGGTGGTATTCGTCGGTCAGCCCGTTCCAGACCGGTACGCCGGCGAACTCGGCAAGCTCTTCGACGATGTCCTGACCGAAGCCGCGGTATTCGATGCCGTCGAAGATCCGGCCGAGGACCCGGGCGGTGTCCTTCATCGACTCCTTGTGGCCGATCTGCGAGCCCTCCGGCCCGAGGTACGTGACGTGGGCGCCCTGGTCGTAGGCCGCGACCTCGAACGACACACGCGTCCGGGTCGAGGTCTTCTCGAAGATGATCGCGATGTTCTTGCCGCGCAGGCGCTGCCGCTCGTAGCCGCCGTACTTCGCCCGCTTCAGGTCACGGGCGAGGTCCAGCAGGTAGTGGATCTCCAGTGGGCTGAAGTCGAGCAGCTTCGTAAAGCTGCGATTCCGGAGGTTGTACCCCATGGATCCTCCCCGCCGACCGCGTTCGCGACCCTTCGGTGACAGTCTGGCACGACCGCATGCACATTGTGCTCCGCCACACAACCCCGAACCGGTCTTCGGCGCCCGTGTGCCTGAGCCAACCCGGGTCGTCAGGCGGTGGCGTTGCCGGGCGGCGGCTCGGCGACCAGATGTCCGATCGGTGGGGTCTCCGTTTGCTCGGCGCTCCGGCACCGACGCAGGGGCCTCGCCGATAGCGGCCAGGATTTGGCGCCAGACGGCCCCGATGATCCCGACGAGCGGAACGGCGAGAAACATACCCAGGATGCCGGCGAGCTCGCCACCCGCTGGGATCACGATCAGCACCATGGCGGGATGGAGGCTGACCGCTCGGCCGTAGACCAGGGGGGCGATGACGCTGCCTTGGACGATATTGAACACGGCGGTCCAGATCCCCATGACGATGACGTCCTGGGTCGTGCCGAACGCGACGGCGATCAGGAAGCCGATCAGGCTCGTGACGAGCTGGCCGACATACGGGATGAACCCACCGAAGAACGAGAGGATCGCGACCGGGAGCGCCAACGGCAGGCCGAGGAGGGTCATGACGAAGTACCCGGTCACAGCGTTGAAGGCGCCGAGGACGCCGGTCGCGATCATGTAGCCGCCGAGCATCGTCACCGCCCGATCGCCCGCGAGCGTGACCTGCGTCCGGCGCCAGCCGTCGAGATGCGAGGTGATCCACGCCCAACCTCGGTCGCCATCTCGCAACATGAAATAGGCGAGCAGCGCCGTGACGACCAGGAATACGAGGGCCGACGGCAAGGCCGCTGGCGATCGATGTGACGAACTCGAGGATCCCGGAGCCCACCAGCTGGGACAGCTGCCCGACGGCGCCTGACACCCCGTCGGGGAGGGAGTCGTCCGCGACGCTGCCTCCCGGCGATCGCGCCCTGAACCGCGTCCCGCACCGAATCGCCGAGGGCGGTGATGGACAGCGTTGTCACGACCGTCACAGTCACCCAAACGACGACGCTGACAACGAACGACGCACGACCCCGCGTCCATCCCCGCCGCTCGAGCGCCGCGACCGCGGGCAGGAAGGTCGCGGCCAGGGTGATGGCCACGACGATGGGCCCGACTACGACCGGGAACTGGGACAGGACCGCTCCCGCCAGCCCGACCAGGCCGACGGCGACGAGCAGTCGCCAGCTCCACTGCGCCAGGCGGTCGAGCCAGGCGGGGATGTCGCCCTGCACCGAGACCCGGACCGTTCCCCTGGTCCCGAGCACATCGAGGACAGCGCCCGAGATGGCCATCACCACGGCGATCGTCGGCACCGCCACGAACATGCCCGCCAGACCGCCCATCGTGAATCCGACCAGCAGGGCAAGGAGGATGATCGCCGGGTGCAGCGTGAGAGTCCGGTCAGCCAGGAAGGACGCCAGCCGTCGCTGCTCGATCACCTTCAGTACGACCACGACGAGCAGGAGCACGAGGGCGGTCGGTAGCCCGCCCGCGGCGAGTCCGGCGAGCACCAGGATGCCGGACACGAACACGCCGCCGACGTACGGGATGAACCCCGCCGCGAGCACGAGCACGGCCAACGGCCCGGCGAGCGACACGCCGAGCAACGTCAGGACGACGAAGCTCACCGTCGCATCGACCGCCGCGATCACCGCGGTCCCGCGCACGTAGCCGCCGGCACTGCGCATCGCCTCATCGCCGGCGCCGCGGATCCGGTCGCGTTGCCAATCGCCGAGCCCGGACAGTCCGTGGTCCCACGCCTTGTCCCCGTCGAGGAGCAGGTAGAAGGTCAGGAAGAGCCCCAGCATCACGACCGCCCCGGCTTCGACGAGGGCATCGACGAACGCCGAGGCCTGCTCGGACAGCCACGCCTCGACCTGCTGGATGGTCGCGGTCAGAGCGGCGGCGAAGTCGGCGGGCAGGTCCGTTGACGCGGCCTCAGCGCTCAACCGATCGAGTCCCTCATGGAGGTACTGGGTCAGGTCGACCAGGAACGGGATCAGCGCAAGGGCGACCAGCAGGAGCGCGCCGACCACGACCAGGACCGCGGCGCCGATCGATCCGCCCGCAGCCTTCGCCCCACCCCAACCCCGCGCCCGGAGCCGCTCGTTGAACGGTCCGAGCGTCGCCACCGCGATGAGCTCGCCCCGCGATGAGGGCGAACAGGATCGAGAGGGTGACCGTCGAGAGGTACATCGCGAACCCGACGACGAAGACCCCGAACGCGACGGTGACCAGGACGCGCCAGCCGATGGCGGCCAGGCGGGCCAACCAGCTGGGGACCTGCGAAGCGGGTTGGTACGGCTGGGTGTGCACGATCATTCCCTCGTGGGGGTTTCCGCAGCAACAACCCGCTCCAGCCGTTCCGACGGGACATGGCGGCCGAGCGAGATCGAGCCTGTCGGACCCGAAATCGCGAGGGCACCGGCCAACTCCCCAGGCGCGACCGGCTCGACCCGATGGATCGCCACGGCGACGTCACGCAGGAACACGAGCGCATCGTCAGGCCGCTGAGCGAGCCTCGCTTCGTCGATCTCGAACGGGATGGTCGTGATGGCCATGAGCCGCGATGCTACGGGAAGACGACCGCGGTGCGCTAGGGGTGCGCGCATCGCTCACGGTCCGGCTACGTCGGCGAACCCGATGGAGGCAGCGAGTCGTCCCCTCCGTCGCGGGGCGAGAACCCTTCGTCACCGGCGATGAGGAACGCATCGACGGCGTCGCTGACGCGCGGATAGATATGCTCATGACCGATCTCGGCGAGCAGCCCGGCACGATCCAGGAAGTCACGGAGTGGCTTCTTCGGCCGCGCAAGCTCGAGCGCAACGCCTCGCTCGCGCAGCTCGCGGACGAGGTCGCGAAGCATGGACTCGGCGGTGGAGTCCACTGACGTGATGGCCTCGGCGCTGACGACGAGGCGACGCACCGGAGGTTCCGCATCCTCGACGAGGGCGAGGATCTCGTCGGCAAAGAGCGTTGCGTTTGCGAAGAACAGCGGCGCATCGAAGCGATAGACGACGAGTCCTGGGATTGACTCCTCCGGGGCGTTGTCCGCGCTCCGGAAGCCACCTGTTGCGGGGTTGCGAACCAGGACCGCCGTTCGGGGCTGGGCGGCACGCTGGGCGACGATGAGCAGCGACAGGACGACCACAGCGATCACCCCTGCGAGCATCCCGACCGCCACCACGATGGCCGTTGCGGCGATCGCGAGGCCGACCTCGGCGCGATCGAGCTGCGCCAGCCTCCGGAACTCGCTTGGATCGAGCAGGCCAGCGGCCACGACGATGATGACGCCGGCCAGCGCGGCCTTCGGCAGCGGTGCAAAGAGCGGGGTGAGGACGAGCAGGGTCACGACGGTGAGGCCCGCCACGAACAGGCCGCTGACCTGGGTGCGGGCACCCGAGTCTGCAGCCGTGAAGCTCCGCGACTGGCTGCCGTTGACCGGAAAGCCGGCCGTAAGCGACGCGCCGATGTTGGCTGCGCCGAGGGCGAGGAATTCGCGGTTGGCGTCGACTCGGTACCTGCCGCGCCGGGCGAGCACCTGCCCGGTGACCCCGGAGTCGGCGAAGACGAGGACGGCGACGGCCACGCCACCGCCGAAGAGGCCGGCCAGGTCGCCCGGGCTCAGGGCGGGCAGTCCGATCGGTGGCAGGCCGGCGGGTATGGCGCCAACGACCGGGACACCGACGCCGGCCAGATCGAACGCGACGCTGATCGCGATGGCCACCAGGACCGCGACGAGGTACGCCGGTAGACGCCGGTCGATCCGCCTGACGCTCAGCGCGATGCCGATGGTGGCCAACCCGACCAACAACGTCGTCAGGTCGGCTTCGGGCAATCGACGGATCGTCTCGGCGAGCTCGGCCAGCGTGTCGTCCTGGGCGTCCAGGCTGATGCCAAGCAAGCCGTCGACCTGGCTGACGATCATCACGATCGCGGATCCCGCCACGTAGCCGGTCAGGAGCGGTCGCGACAGGTAGCGGCTGATGAAGCCAAGTCGGGCGAGGCCGCCAAGGATGAGCACGACGCCCGTGACCAGTGCGAGCGCTGCCGCGAGCGATGCGAAACGGATCGGATCGCCGTCGGCCAGCGGAGCGACGACGGACACGGTCAGCAACGCGATCGTGGCCTCGGGGCCGACGCTCATCTCGCGCACGCCACCGAGGAGGGCATACCCGACGATCGCGCCGAGGGACGCGTACAGACCGACGACCGGATCGAGCCCGGCAAGCTGGGCATAGGCCAGCGCCTGCGGCACCAAGAGGGCCCAGACCGTCAGGCCCGCCAGCAGATCACGAGGTAGCCACGGGCGCTCGTAGGCGCGCAGCTGCCCGACGAGCGGGATGGCGGACAGGCGACGGGCGACAGCCAAGCTACCGAGGACCTCCTGGAGGGTCCTGGCGGCGGATCCAGGTCGATCGTGTGGCGGGGCGCAGCTCGGACCTTTCCTCAAGCTCGGGCAACGGCTTCGCGTTGGTCAACTGGCGCGACGCGATCCATCGTCCATACCGGGTCGCGAGTGCTTCGGCCGTCAATCCATGGGCAACGACCGACAACAGAACGGTCCAGGCGACCGTACTGGCGAGAGGGCTGATCGTCGCTCGCGCCTCCGCCAACGCGTCAACGGCCAGGATCCCGAACACGATGGATGCCAGCCCCCTCGGTCCGAACCAGCCGATGAACGCCACGGTCGGAAGCGCCAGCCCGCTACCGACCAGCGCGATCGCCACCGGAACCATACGGATGACGGTCAGGCTGAGGATCGCGTACAGGAGCGGCCGCAGGTCGGCCATATCGCTGACAAGCGATCCGACGAAGGTCGCTCCGAAGATCGCCCAGACGCCGATCGACAGGAGGATCCCGGCGGTCTCGCTGAAGAGTTCGGCTCGCTCCTCAAGGTGGCGTGTCACGGTGCCGAATGCCAGGCCCGCGAGGAAGGCAGCAACGAAGCCATTGCCGCCGAGGGCGACTGAGGCGAAGTAACCACCCACGGCAATGCCGAGGACCACGATCTGGCGTGAGAGCTCGGAGGTCAGGTTCCGCTTGTCCGCTGCCGCGAGGAGGAAACCGCCGGCCCCGCCGACGATGATCCCGACGCCGATGGCGATGGCGATCTCGACGATCGCCTCCTCGAGATGGCCGCCCTCTGCCCCGCCGGAAGCCGTCGCCAGCGCGATGAACAGGAGCACGAACGGCGTCGCGATGCCGTCGTTGAGGCCGCTCTCGACGTTGAGGATGCGCCGTACACGGGTCGGGACCGCCGGGTTGGTGATGACCGGGAGTCCGAGCGCCGCGTCCGTGGGGGCCAGGATCGCCCCGATGAGTAACGCCATCGCGAGCGGAAGCTCCGGGAAGATCAGCGTGGCAGCGAGTCCGCCCGCGGCGATCGTCAGGAGGAGTCCGATCGTGAGAAGGCGACCGATCAGGCTCGCGTCGCGCCTGAGTCCGGCCAGATCGACCGTGGAGGCATCCGTGAACAGAACGAGCGCGAGCGTGACTTCGGCCAGGTGTCGGACCGTTGTGGATTCGACGTCAACCGGCAACACGTCCAGCACAGCCGGTCCAAGGACGAGACCCACAGCGACGAACGCGAGTGCCGGACCGATCGACAGCTTGTCGAGACGGTTGGCGATGAGCGCGTAGCCCGCCAGGAGCAGCGCAAAAGCCGCGACCCCGATCGTCACGGCCTGTCAGAGGGGCTGGTGCGTTCGAGTTTCGTCATCACATCATCGACTTGATGCCTGGGCGGCGCGGACCGCGTCTGTGACGTGGTCATGCACGCCATCCGACCGAGTCGCGCAAACTTGGTCAGCCCGCGTCTCGGGATGTAGAGGCTGACATCCCGAAGGTTGTTCTCGCGGGCGCCCCGGACCTCGATGGCGCCAGTCGCCGGTCAGGCCTCAGCCCGCGGCCTTCTTGACGAGGTCGGCGATCCGCGCCTCCACGCCGGCGTCAGCTTGATCACCGCGAACTCGGTCGGCCACATGTCGCCGTCGTCGAGGCTCGCGTCGGGCTGGAAGCCGAACGTCGAGTAGCGGACCTTGAACTTCGACTTGGGCTTGAAGAAGCAGATCACCTTGCCGTCCTTGCCCTCCCTCGCGTACGCCGGCATGCCGTAGTACGTCTTCGGCAAGCCAGCGACGGCGCGGCGGCCGTGACGATGGCGTGGATCCGCTCGGCCATCGCCCGGTCGTCCGCCGGCATCTTCGCGATGCTGTCCTGGAGGTCCTGCAGGCCCTCGGCCCGCTCCTCGGCGGGGCTGCGCTTCGACGCGGCCTTCCGCTCGCGTGCGCTCGCCTGCATCGCGGCGCGCTCTTCCTCGGTCCAGACCCTGTCCGCGTCGCGTGTCTGGTATCGAGACTTGGTCGCCTGCTTGGTGGCCATCTTCAGGTTCTCCTTCGTCAGGTTGCGCCTCAGGCTGTCGCCTTCTGGGCGGCCTTGCCCTGCTGGAGGATCCGGATCGGGTTGCCGAACGGATCGCGAAGGCCCATGTCCGTGCCGTAGAAGTGGTCGGTGGGCTCCTGCGTGAAGTCGGTGACACCGCGCTCCTTGAGCGTCTCGTAGAGGTCGCGGGCATCGTCGGTGATGAACACGAGGCCGCCCAGCGCTCCCTTGGTGATGAGCTCCCGCAGCTGCGCCGCGGTGGCTTCGTCATGCAGCGGCGGGCCCGGCTGCTCCAGCGAGACCTCGGTGCCTGGCTCGCCCGGCACCCGGATCGTCAGCCAGCGGTAGTCGCCCTGGCGGACGTCGTTGCCCTTTTCGAGCCCGAGCTTGTTGACGTAGAAGTCGAGCGCCTCGTCCTTGTCGAGGACGTAGATCGAGGCGACGTTGAGCCTGGTGATCATCTCGTGCGTTCTCCTTGGTGTCGATGTGGACGTCGCTCACCCTAGGGCGGGATCGCCGCGACCGCTTCTCCAAAACTGCTCGATCGCGTGCGTTTCCCCGACCGCCACCCGCGGCCGCATCGCCGCAAGCTGGACACAGTGCGGCGCGACGATCGGCCCATGGCCCCGGCGATAGCCGGACGGCGTCTCGCCCACGATCTCGCGGAAGGTCCGGCTGAAGGTCCCCAGGCTCGTGAAGGCGACGTCGAAGCAGATATCGGTGACGCTGCGGTCGGTCTCGCGCAACAGGAACATGGCGCGCTCCACCCGTCGCCGCTGCAGATAGCGGTGCGGCGTCTCGCCGAACACGTCCCGGAAGCTGCGGCTGAAGTGCGCCGGCGAGATGTGGGCCACGGCGGCGACGGCGCGGACGTCGAGCGGCTCGGCGTACGCGCGGTCCATGGCATCGCGGGCGCGCAGCAGGCGCCGGTTGAGATCCTCGGTGTCGCGGCTCACCCGGTAACGCTACGCGATGCGGCGCGAACGCTCAGATCCGCGCAGGGCGATGGCGGGCGGCTGCAGCCGCTGGGTGAGCATCCGACCGTCAACAGTCGTTGACGACACGGAGGTCCTATTGATGCGCCTCGTGACCTATGTCTCGCGTCGACGACCGACGACCACTTGAGTCGCTGACGAAGCTGTGCCGTGAATCTGTCCCGGAATCGAGAAGGCATTGACCGAACTGGTGCTGGCGGCTCGCGAGCAAGGGCACACCTGGCACAGAGATCGGTGGAGCGCTCGGAACAACGAAGCAGGCGGCATGGCGCCGTTTCGTCCGCGGCCCGCTTAGCGAGCGGTTCGAGGAGAAGGAAGCGACATAAGGGGAGTTGCGGCATCGCCGTGACGCCAAGCCCCTACAGGCTTCGACTTCCCGCTCTCTGTGACGGCGCCTGTCACATCTGTTACAGACGAGCCCCAAACATCGAAGTCGAGCAGCCCGAGGCGAAGGCCGCTCGCACCAAAGAGAACCTTGCAATGGCGCGCCCGACAGGATTCGAACCTGCGACCTTCGGCTCCGGAGGCCGACGCTCTATCCACTGAGCTACAGGCGCGAGGCGTCGATCATACCGGCTCGTGCTCGCGTAGACCTTCGGCTTCTGGTTTCGCGCTCAGCCACAAGATCCATCCATGCCTATGCCCGGCGCTGACACCAGTTGGAGCGCAAAACTCAGTGCGCTTGGTCCCTCCCAAGCCGCGCCGGACTCATTGTCCGTTCGTCGGGCGACCGCCCGGGACACGGCCCATCTCGAGCGCTCGTGCGTACGCCTGGGGGATGTAGAGGGCCAGCAGCCTGGTCGGCCACCAGTTGCTGGCCGTCCACCGCGGGGTCCGACGCATTACGAGCTCGAGACACGGGCTCGGTCCGCGCTGCGGGGCGCCCGGACATCGGTGGAGGCGCCACGTCGGACGAGCGACGTGACCGCGGCGCCGTTACGTCTGATAGTGCGTGAGGACGTTGCCGTCCTGTCCGTAGGTCAGCGCTTCGGTGACCTCGTAGGCGTGAACCGACGGAAATGAACTCGGGCAGGTTGCCTGAGAGCGTCGCGATCTCTCCGCTTCCGAAGAACGCCCGCAGGGCGTTGGTATCGGTGAAGCCGAGGATCAGCGAGGCGTGGAACCGCTGGTCGGTGGGGTTGTCGTGCGCCACGTTCGGGGTGTCCCAGAGCCGTTCGATCCAGGGCAAGAAGACCTGGGTTCGGAGTTCCCTCAGGACCCCTGTCTCGACGAGAGCGGGAAGGAGCTCGTCCACGAGGAACCTCCGGAACGCACCGGTCTTGACGCCTTCACGCCTGCGGACGTAGATCAGGCTTCGCGCTCCCACCTTCCCGCGGGACCGGCCACGTCGTACCAGCGGGCCGAGTACGGTGGACCCGCGTAGAGCAGGGTGCGCCGGAACACGTTCACCTCATCCTTGTACGCGAGCCTGGTCTGCTTGCGGCCCCGCAGTGGGGAGAGAAGGGACGCGAACGTGACCTCGGCGACACCGTCGATCCGGCGCTCGGCCGGGATGACCGTCTCGACGCCGCCGATCGCCGGCCACAGCCCGGGATTGTGCTCCGCCAGGTGGATCTGGCGGTACTCCTCCATCCCCGGCGTCGCGGAGATGATCTTCGAGTGCGGGCCCTTCCAGTAGTCCATGCCTTGCTGACGGGGCAGATCGCGGCGCATCCACAGCAGGATCGATGAGACGAGGGGCTTCCTCGCCGAGCGACGTGTCGTAGCCATTTCCTTGCCTTCCTTCGCAGGCTGCGGGTCAGCGGTCGAGGAACTCGACGGCGACGGGGGCGAACTTGTCGTGGAACTGGAAGATGCCGCCGTGGCCGGAGTCGGGGTAGACGATGAGCTCGGAGCCGGCGAATGCGGCGGTGCAGGTCCTCGGAGAGCACGGAGGGCACCATCCGGTCGTTGTCGCCGTTGGCGATCAGGGTGGGCTGCGTGATCGTCGACAGGTCCGACGGCGTGGAGCGGCCGAACCGCTGGATCGCCTTCAGCTGCGTCCGGAACCCCTTCGTGCTCATGGGCTTGTCCCGGTCGACCGTGCGCTCCTTGAGACGGTTTACGAACGCTTTGGCGGCGGGCTTGCCGGTGGCGTTGCGGTTGAAGAACAGGAACTCCTTCGGGTCGGACCGGGTCAGGGTTGCACGGAGGATGTCCCAGTACGTAGTGCCCACGACTTTGTCCATGTCCTTGCCGCCGCGCGGGCCGGTGCCGGTGAGGACGAGCTTGCGGACTAGGTCGGGGTGCTTCAGGACCAGGTCCTGGGCGATCATTCCGCCCATGGAGAAGGAGAAGATGTCGACCTTGTCGAGGCCGAGCGCGCGAATGAACGTGTAGGCGTCGTCGGCCATCGCCTCGATGCTGTCCGGAACCTGGCCGGTGGAGGCGCCGACGCCGCGGTTGTCGAACGCGATCACGTGGTGCTCCTTCGCGATCGGGTCGATGATCCGCGGGTCCCAGTTGTCCAGGGTCGCAGCAAGGTGGACGAAGAAGATCACCGGGATTCCGCCCTTCGGCCCGAGCTCGCGATAGGCGTAGGTCACGCCGCCAGCGGTGATGGCGCGGGCCGGTGCCTTCTCGTAGGACGTGATGACGGGGTCGTTGCTGGTGGCCCTCATGAGGGTTTCCCTTGGGTAGTTGACGGTGGCGGTCGGTGTCGGCTGGGCCGGCATGGCTGTTGTCATCGTGGACTCCTTGCACTTATTGGCTGATGGTCGTAATATTACAAGTGTCCTATAATGTGTGTCAAGAGGCAAGGCAGCCTTCCCCGGCAAGGGAGTCGTTGATGGCGCGGTACGGGAAAGAACACAAGCAGGCGACGCGGCGGCGGATCATCGAGGCAGCCGGCCGTCGGCTCAAGCGAGACGGCATCGATGGCTCCGGCGTGGCGACGCTCATGGCCGACGCCGGCCTGACCAACGGCGCCTTCTATGCCCACTTCGACTCGAAGGAGGACCTCGTCGCGAGCACGGTCGCGGACCAGCTCCGCGAGCAGCGCGAGACATACAGCGCGCAGTCGCTCGAGGAGATCGTTCGCGGGTATCTGTCGATCCAGCACCGCGACGACCCCGAAGGCGGCTGTCCATCGGCCGCGCTCCTCGACGAGATCGCGCGCTCGTCCGACGCGGTGAAGCGCGCCTACACCGATGGCCAGCTCGCGATCATCGATGACGCTGCCGCCCGATTGGCGCCCGACAACCCCCAGTCAGCGCGCCTGCAGACGCTCGGCGTCTTCGCTCTGATGGTCGGGACGCTCCAGGTCTCCCGAGCTTTGGCCGACCGACAGCTCGCCGACGAGGTCCTCGAGCGGGGAATCCAGAACGCCTTGGCCTTACTAGGCAGTGGGCGTCAGGGCTGACGTGGTCGGAGACGAGGAGCAGATCCGGCCGCATGGGTCCAAGACCTCACCGCCCGGCGCACAGCCGAGTGATTCCTAGCGTTCGACGCTGAAACAGTCGAGATGGCTCGGCGTGCTGGGTCAGGCCTCGGATGCGGCGCGAACCGCCGAGAGCTTGGTCCGCGTGTCGCTCCAGCGCGCCAGCTCGCGCATGGCCTCTTCAGACGGTCAGCACCACGAGGCGCCCCCGCCGGTCCGTGGGGTCGGGCTCGCGCTCGACCAGTCCCATCGCCTCGAGGCGGTCGAGGCGGTTCGTCATCGCGCCTGACGAGAGGATGACCGAGTTGAGCAGGCGATTGGGGTTCATGCGGTAGGGCGGGCCGGCCCGGCGCAGGGCCGCCAGGACGAGGTACTCGCCGAACGAGATCCCGTAGCGCGCAAAGACTCGCGCGAAGCTCACGCCCTGGAGCAGCGACAGTGGAGCGTCGCGTCGGCTCCTTTGGTCGACTACCCCGAGCCACGGGCGGGCGAGGGCTTCTCGAGCCCCTCTACCCTGTCGAGCAGCGCGTTGATGGCAGTGTCCTGGAGCCGGAGGTGTTCCTGGATCTGTCCGGCTTCGTGGAATGTGGCGTCGGCGTCCTGATAGGTCATCACCGCGCGCTTGTCTGCGGCCCGTCCCAGCACGTTCTGGCCGACCATGATGACCGACAACATGACGAGCTGGATGAACGTCTGGCTGATCCACTGGACGAGCGCGAGCAACCCGCCTCCCAGCGCCTCCGGGAAGACGATGAGGGCGAGGATGGCAAACACGTAGGCACACCACATCGTGCCGACGGCGGTGGTCAGCACCAGCGCGATCCTGCCGTTGAGGCCGACGTGCTCCGCGGCGATCGTTGGTGGTTGGACCGTGCTGTGCTCCGAGACCCGTGGATGCGGTCGATGCACATAGTTGACGCGCATGCTGCCCTCCGAGATGGATGACCGAACGACCGCGAACATCATCTCGCAGCCTGCTCCGGGGCCTGGGTGCTCGCGGTAGGCCGCAATGGGCCCTACATCATGGCCGCGAGTGATGGCGCGAGGTCGCCCTGCGGGCGGACATCGATGCGGTCGAGCTCGAGCCAGCCGGCCATGACCCGCAGCTCCTCGGCGAGGGCGGCCGCGACCGCGGGTCGGTCGACGCCCGGCTCGCCGTGGGCGGCCTGCACGAGGAGGGTCGCCCGCGCCCGGTCGGCCTTCAGGTCGATCCGCCCGACCAGCGTGTCACCGAGCAGGAACGGCAGCACGTAGTAGCCGTAGACGCGCTTCGGCGGCGGAGTGTAGATCTCGATGCGGTAGCGCATGCCGAAGAGGCGCTCGACGCGGGCCCGGTCGAACACGAGCGAGTCGAAGGGGGCGAGGAGCGCCCGGGCGTCAACGCGGCGCGGTCGTCGAGCCTCGGCCGCGAGGTACGCCGGATCGGACCAACCGTCGACGGCGACGGCCGACAGGTCGCCGGTCTCGACCAGCTCCGCGATGCTGGCCGCCGTGCGGTCGGCGCGCAGGTAGAAGTAGGTGAGGATGTCGGTGCGGGTCGCCACGCCAAGGGCGCGCGACGCGATGCGGACGAGCTCGCGGTGGGCGTCTTCGATCGATGGCGTCGGGGCGGCCAGGACCTCCGCGGGCACGACCCGCTCGGTGAGGTCGTAGACCCGCTCGAAGCCGTTCCGCCGGCCGGCCACGCTGAGCTCGCCGGCCCAGAACAACCACTCCAGGACCGACTTGCCCTCGGCCCAGCCCCACCAGGGGCCCGTGGTGGTCCCGCCGTCGGTCAGCTCGCTGGCGGCGATCGGGCCGCGGTCGTGCACCTCGGCGAGGACGGCCGCGATGTAGCCGGGTCGCTCTCGCTCGATGCGATCGACCCCTCCGCGTTCCCCGTCGCGCAGGTGCTCCATGCGCCACCGCCACAGTGGCTGCATCGCCATGGGCATGAGGCAGGCCGCGTGGCCCCAGTACTCGAACAACTCGCGGTGGCGTTCGGTGCTCTCCTTGATCAGCGTGCGAGGGTATGGGCCGAGCCGGGCGAACGCCGGTAGCTCGTGGGCTCGGACCAATGTGTTCACGGAGTCGATCTGGACGAGGCCGATCTGGTCGAAGAGGCGGCGCAGGTGTCGGCGATCGACGCGGGACGTGGGCCGGGCGTCGGCGAAGCCCTGCGCGGCCAGCGCGATGCGTCGGGCGGCCGGTGCCGAGATCCGGGGGAGTGGGGAACGCACGTTCGGCACGTTACTTGATGACGATGCCGAGCCGCGGCATATTCGTGGCGGACGTGGGGCCTCGCGGTCGCTGGCCTGGATCTAGGACAGGAACTGGCCGGCGGGCCGCCTACCGTGAAATCCGCTCGGCGACCCGGCCGCACATCTTGGCGAAGCGGGTGCCGTACCCAAAGGATGGATGATCATGGACGCACATCAGGTCCGGGCGGTCCCGGAGGGCTACCACACCGTCACGCCGTTCGTCATCGTGAAGGGGGCGGCGCGGTTCCTCGACTTCATGACCGAGGCATTCGACGCGAAAGAGCTCGCCCGCGTCATGGTCGACGGCGCCATCGGTCATGCCGAGTCCCGCATCGGCGACTCCGTCGTGATGGCGTTCGACGCGAAGGCCGGCTGGCCCGACACGCCGGCCTTTCTTCGCCTCTACGTCGACGATTGCGAGGCCACATACGAGCAGGCGTTGGCCGCCGGAGCCACGTCCGTCACCAAGCCGACCGCCATGCCCTGGGGCGACCGAGTGGCACGCGTGCGCGATCCCCTGGGCAACC
Organism: uncultured Chloroflexia bacterium; assembly: GCA_963778645.1. GTDB lineage: Bacteria > Chloroflexota > Limnocylindria > Limnocylindrales > CSP1-4 > SPCO01. The sequence goes on along the minus strand of CAVZVH010000025.1, from coordinate 855,620 downwards.
TGTGGTGGCTCATGACCCGGCTCGAGGACGTGAGCCCCGAAGAGATGGAGCGGCGCATGGGCGAGCAGCAATACATCGACGCCATGGAGTACGTCCAGAACGCCGAATTCTTCCCTCGATGACGCGCGCGCCCGAGGAGCGGTTCTAGTGGCGCATTGCAAGGTCGTGGCCACCCGCCCACACTGAGGCGGAAGCGCGGACGCCAGCCGTCCAAGAGCGACGAACTTGCCGATCGTCGGGGCTGCTGAGTTCGCTGGAGAGCCCGACATGACCCACGCGACGCTCGACCGGGTGCTCGCCGTCCTCGTCGTCTCGATGGCGGCGACGGGTCTCCTCTCGCTGCGAAGCGGGGCGCCGGACGCTGCCTGGGTGTTCACGCTTCACGGGATCCTCGGAGGCTCGTTGGTCGTCGCGACCGCGATCAAGCTCCGCCGGTCGGTCCCGAAGGCGGTCCGGGCACGCCACGTCGGTCGGCTGGCACTGGGGCTGCTCGTCAGCCTCCTGACCATCGCGGCGCTCAGTGGCGGATTCCTCTGGGTGGCGAGCGGCGAGCTCCTGACGCTCGGCACATGGACCGTGTTGACCCTGCACGCGTGGGTCGGGCTGGCGCTCGTGCCGCTCGTCGTCGTCCACCTGCTTCCACGACGCTGGCGGCTGCTGCGCCCCTTGCGTGGCGGGGCGGCCACGCGGACACACTCGGCCAGTCGCGTGTCGCGTCGATCGCTCCTTGCGGCCGGCGGCTTGGTGACCGCTGGCCTCGGCCTGTTCGCGATCTCCGTGCTGATCGATCGCTGGCGAGGCGGCGATCGGCGCTTCACCGGATCGCGCTGGCTGCCGTCGGGCGGTATCCCACCGGTGACGACCTTCTTCGGTGAGGGCACGCCCGACCATCGACTCCCGCGCGTGGCGGGTCACCGTCTCGACAGCTGATACCGGGGCCGCCGTCTGGTCGATGGTCGAGCTGCGAGCGCTCGGCGAGACCGACCTGGCCGCCGTGCTCGACTGCACGTCGGGCTGGGTGCTCGAGACCGGCTGGCGAGGTGTCCCGATGGCTGCCTTGCTCCGGGCCTCAGGCGTCGATCCCGACGCTGGGCATGGCAACGTGCGAGTCACCTCGGTCACGGGCTGGTCGACCGACCTGCCGATGGCCGAAGCACGCGGCTCCCTCCTGGCCACCGGCGTGGCGGGCGGCGAACTCCCGACCGGGAATGGTGCCCCGTGCCGGCTCGTCGTGCCCGATCGCCGGGGCCTCGACTGGGTCAAGTGGGTCGCGGAGATCCGGGTGACCTGACCGTCCCGCATCGCCTCGTCGAGGACGAGGCCGATGACGCCAGCCAGGACGATCGCGCCGAGCCAGAGGTGGATGGTCCAGCCGATGCCGCCGGTGAGTTGCAGCGTCACGAAGAACGCGGTGAAGAACGCGGCGGGGATCGCGAAGGCGATCACGGCATCGGTCCTGCGAGCGGAGCCGAACCCGAGTCGCCAGACCAGCAGGTCCGCCGTGACCCCGGCCAGGAGTGCCCCGGGGAGGAAGCGGTACTCGTCGCTGACGAGCGCCATCAGGACGGTCGGTGCGAACACGAGCACGGTGAGCGCACCGAACGGAAGCGGCCCGTGGCGCAAGGCAACGAGGGCGAATCCGGCGAGCAGCGCTGTCTGGATCAGGATGCTGGCCGCCCCGAGGCTCTGCGTCATCTCCTGGACCTGCGACGACGCGACTTCGCCCTGGCTCGGGTACAGGATCGCCGACCCGTCCGGGGACCACGAAGGCCCGAACCAGCCATCCGTGACCCCAGGACTGCGCGTCAGATTCCGCTGGTTCGTGCCGTCGGCGTTCATCACGTAGACCTCGAGGTCGCCGTCTCGGTCCGTGGCGAACGCGATCGATTGGCCGTCCGGCGACCAGGCCGGCAGATAGCTGCTCCCCACGGCATCGGTGAGGCGCCGGGGGTCGGTCCCGTCGGCGGCCATCGAGACGACATCGACGTCGCCGTCGGCCCCCTCCGAGCCGAAGGCGATGCGCGTCCCATCCGGCGACCATGCGGGATCGCCATCGCCGCCGATGCCCTCGGTCAGCCTGACCAGATCGGTCCCGTCGGCCCTGGCCGAGTAGATGTCCGAGGCGCCGGCGCGATCCGACGTGAACGCGATCCGGGTCCCGTCAGGCGACCACGTCGCGCCCCAATCGGCAGACGGCTCGGCGGTGACGTGCCGGACGTCCGAACCGTCCGCCGCCATGGTGTAGACGTCAAGCGAGCCCGCGCGATCGGAATGGAAAGCGATGCGGCTCCCGTCGGGGGACCAGGCCGGGCGAGCGTTGTTGCCGTCGATCGCGATCGTCGTCCGGTTCGACCCGTCGGGGTCGCTGACGACGATCTGCTCCGAGCCATCGACGAACGTGTCGAAGGCGAGCCGGCGGCCGTCCGGCGACAGCCGAGGGTTCCGTTCGTCCGCATCGGTGACCGCGATCCGATGCTGACCCGTGCCGTCCGCGGCCATCGCGTACAACTGCGACCGCGGGGGACGCGCGGTTTCCTCGACGGTCGCCTGGGCCCAGGGATCGATGATCGGGTGGGCGTACTGCGTGAAGGCGGCGAACAACGAGAGCATCGCCGCCAACCCGACCACGGCGGGGCCATGTCGTCGCCACGACGGGGAGGTGGTGGGACGAGACCAGACGGAGCGGATCGGCCCGCTGAACGCCAGGATCCCGCACGCGGCCAGCGCCAGGTGGGGCGGGGAGAGGAGCGCCTCCACGGAAGCCTCGAACCCGAAGAGCTCGATGCCACACGAAGTCGAGTTGGCCGGCGATGGCGAAGCCGATCACCCCGAGCAGCGACACGAGATACGGTCCGGGCAGCGCCGATCGCCACGGAGCCCCGCGCGCCAGGTTGGTCGCCGCGAACAGGCCGAGCGTCAGACCGAAGACCGCCGCTCCGGCATAGAGGAACGCGTGCCACGGCGTCAGGAACGTGTCGTCGACCATGCCGTGGGCGTGGGCCCACAGGTCGAGATAGAAGCCGACGATGACCCAGATCGTCAGGACCGCGATGCCCCAGTCGAATCGGCTCCCGGCGATCGGGGGACGGAGCGGCTTGAGCCGCCTCCGTTCGCTGGGCCTCGACCTCCGTGCTCGCCATCGATCGCCACTCGCCTCGCGTCAGTCCGGGCGGTGACAGACCCACCGCAGGTCAGATACAACGCCGCGTGACCCTGAGGTTCCGGCCGAGGTCTAGGAGCGCGCGTCCGCCTGGTCGGAGGTCCGGTGGTCGCCGATCGCCGGCGAGTCGCAGATGCGGGCGAGGACCTCGCTGTACCGGGCCGTGGCCAGGCCGACCACGGTGTCCGCGGCGCCGTAGTAGAGGAAGAGCTGGTCGCTGGCGGCGTCGTGGACCCAGCCGCACGGGAACACGACCCGGCCGACATCGCCGGTGATCTCGTACGGGGCCTCGGGTCCGAAGAGCCACTCGTCGGTCTGGCGGAGCACGATCCTCGGGTCTTCGAGGTCCAGCAGCGCCAGGCCCATCCGGTAGATCGGGCCGTCCGACGTGGTATGCACGCCGTGGTACATCACGAGCCAGCCCTCGGCCGTCTCGAGCGGCGGCGGACCCAGACCGATCTTGCCGGCATCCCACCACGCGCCGTCGCGGGCCTCGAGCAGTAGCGTGTGATCGCCCCAGTGGCGCAGGTCCGGCGAGAACGAGATCCACATGTGGGCGCCGCCGCGGAGCGGCGACGGTCGATGGATCATCGCCCAGCGACCGCCGAAGCGGATCGGGAACAGGGCCGCGTCCTTGTCCTCGGGTGGCATGACCGGTCCGAGGCGATGGACGGTCCGGAAGTCCCGGGTCATCGCCAGCGAGACGAGGGGACCGCGGCGGCTGTAGGCGGTGTAGGCGATCGCCCACTCCTCGCGCTCGGGCAGCCACGTGACGCGCGGGTCCTCGCAGCCCCAGATCTCCTCGGGGTAGTGCTCGACATCCGACCGCAGGAGCGGTTCCGGATCGAACGTGCCAGTCGGTGACGCCGTCCATGCTGCGCGCCACGTGGAGCTGCGAGATGCCCCGGAGGTCCTCGACGCGGACCAGCAGGACCGTCTCGTTCCCGACCCGAGCCGCCGCCGGGTTGAAGACCGAGTTCGCCGGGTAGGACAGGTCGGCGGCGTCAGGATCGGGTTGCGCCTCCGACCGCCGGAAGAGCTGTGATCGCGCCGGTTCGGGTCACCGGGTGGACGGCCATCGAGGACTCGCGCCTCGGTTCGGGCCCGCGGCCGTCGGGTGTCCAGCGCGGATGGCCCGGATGTGCTCCGACGGCGCTCAGCCACATCAGCGTGGACTCGGCGCCCTGGTTCGTGTTGACGCCCGTTCGGTGTCAGGCCGTCGTAGCCCGCCCCTCGGTCGGGATCGGCCACGTCCACGCCGAGATCGTTCTGGCCGAGGAACCAGGCATACGCGCGCTCCATCGCCGTTCGATAGCGTCTCGTCGCCGGTCACGCGATAGGCCGCCTCGGCCGCGAGGAGCAGCGCCGTCGCCTCGATCGGCTGCTGGTCGAAGCGCGCCTTCGCGCCGTCACGCGGCCACCACCCGTTGCCGATCGGCGAGAGGTGACCATCGGGCGCGGTCTGGGCGTTGATCAGCCAGTCGAGGACGTGCAGACCGGTGTCGACCATCGGCTCCGAGCCGAGCGTCCTGGCCGGCGACGATCAGCGCTCGAGGCAGGAGGGCGTTCTCGTAGGTCACGACGGACTCCGGCCATGGCCAGGCGAGGCGCGGAGTGCGCCGGAACCGGTCGCTAGGAACGGGTCGGCCATGAGGTCGGCATGCCGTCGGTCGGTCGCCGTGTCCGGATCGATGCCGAGTCTCGCGGCGCACCCGAGCAGGACCGATGCCTGTGCACGCAGCGCGGTCAGATGCGAGCGCCGCCGGCAGGGCCCGCTCGAACAGCGATGTCGCCGTCTCGACCATGCCGGGCATCGGGGGCGTCCGCGATGACGTCGCCGAGGGCATGGACCGCCCGTCCGTGGCAATCCTCGCGAGCCGATCCCGTCGATCCACGCGCCGTCGACCGAGCGGAAGTTCCGGAAGCGCCCGGTCGTGCCATCGAAGGCGTCGACGAGGAAGTCGAGGCTCCGCCCCGCTCGGCCGGCGACCGCTGGCCAGCCGAGCTCTCGCCCGTGGAGCAGATCGACCTGGAGCGCCCGGGCGACGTCGTCCACGCAGTACCCGTGGGCCGGGTCCGGGCGGGACCCGATCGCGTGCTGCATGATCCCGACGTCGTCGGTCATGACGTCGAGATGCTCTCGGTTGACCGGATGGAGCGGCGCCGGCTCAGGCATTGACGGCCACCCGCGGCTCCGAGCGAACCGGCATCGGAACGCTCGTCGCGCGCGGTCCGCGCGACCTCGGCAAAGAGCTGCGTATAGCTGGGCTCCGACCGCCGACCAGACCATCACGCGGCTGTAGTCGTACGCGCGCCGACCGATCGCCGCCCGCAGGTCGTCGTCGCCGAGCACGCTCGTTCAGGGCGGCCGCCAGGGCCGTCGGGGAGCCGGGCGGCACGAGGACGCCCCGACCGTCGGCCAGCAGCTCCGTGGCGTAGGCGTACGGCGTCGAGACGATCGGCGCGGCCCGCGCCCATCGCATAGGACATCGTCCCGGACACGATCTGGTCGAGGTTCGGGATAGGGGGTCACGAAGACGTCGGCGGCCTGGAGCCAACGAGTCAGCTCGTCCCGGCCGACGAAGCGATCGACGAATTGGACGTGGTTCTGCATGCCGAGCCGCTGGACCTGACGGACCAGGGTCTCGCGATAGGCTTCGCCCTCGGTCCGGAGGAGGTCCGGATGGGTCGCGCCGACCACGACATACAGCGCCGGGGGTGCGCCGCGACGACCGTCGGGGAGCGCGTCGAGCGCGAGCTCGTAGCCCTTGCCCGGGCCCAGCAGGCCGAAGCTCAGGATGACGTCGCGTCCTTCGACGCCAAGTCGCGGCTTGACCTCCGCAGGATCGACGAAGCGGAAGGTCCGGCACGCCGTGCGGGATGACGTCCAGGCGACGGCGCGTCGACACCGTAGGCGCTGGTCAGCAGCTCCGCCGCGGATCGCGACATGACGACGGTGGCCTCGGTGCGGGCGACGAGCTCCGAGAGGACGGCTCGCTGGCCGGGTGTCGGGTCGCGGCAGGACGGTGTGGAGGGTGGCCACGGCCGGCACGTTCAGTCCGCGGACGAAGTCGAGGACGTACTGCGCCGTCCTGGCCGCCCCAGATCCCGTACTCGTGCTGGATCGAGACGACGTCGACGCAATCGTTGAGGGCTCGAGCCGTCTGCAGGTACTCGGCGGGCTCGTCTCGGCGGATCGCGGTGGTGGACCTCGATCGGATAGGGCGTCGCCTGCTCGGGTGGATGCAGGGCAACGACCTCGCGGCTACTCGTCATCCGCGGCAAGATCGTGGGTGAAGGTCGCGATCCCACAGCGCCGTGGCGGATAGGTGGAAACGTAGGCGATTCGAACGATGGTCGGGCTCCTCTCGATCGCGTCCGCGTCGCGCGGCCCCGAAAGGATGAGCGCCTGGGAGCGCTCAGGGGCCGGGCATGGAGGCAGGCAAGCCGAAAGAGGCCTGATCGACGCGCCGGGGCTGCGGATATGGTCTGGAGCGGCCCGCCGGGGCGGGCCGCCCAGGGTCTAGGCGGAGCGCACCTGCGTTGCGCGCGGGCCCTTGGGGCTCGCTTCGATCTCGAACTCGACACGCTCGCCGCCGACGAGGCGGTCGAAGTCGAGCGAGGAATCGAGGCCGCCGCGATGGAAGAAGTATTCCTTCTCATCCTCGGCGGAGATGAAGCCAAAGCCGCGATCGGCGATGACCTTCTTGATGGTACCGGTGGTCATGAGGACCTCCAACACTTCCCGAACACGGATAGCAGACGCACGGTCCGTTCGAAAAGGGGGTCGACCACGCGGAGCATCGTCGCGAGTTGCGGCGAGGTTCCCATCTTACCACAGACGGTCGAGGCTCCGGCCTTGAAGGCGAGTCCCGATCGCCCCGAACATGGCCGATGCGCTGCCTCGATCCGCGGGCCGCTATAGTCCCACTCGATGAAGCGGCACGAGTTCCTGCGCCGACTCCACGAGCTCATCCGTCCCCGGAACTACCTCGAGATCGGCGTCAACGACGGTCGCAGCCTGGCCATCTCCCGTGTGCCGAGCATCGCCGTCGATCCGGCGTTCAAGGTCACGGTCCCGCAGCGCCTCGACGTCCACCTCGTGAAGCAGACGAGCGACGACTTCTTCGGCCGCCCAGACCCGCTGCTCCATCTGCGGAGTGGTCGCAACCCGCTCCGGAACCTGCGACGCGGCCGCTCGCCGTTCGCGCACTACCGCGGCGGGACGACGCTCGACCTGGCTTTCATCGACGGCATGCACTTGTTCGAGTTCGCCCTGCGCGACTTCATGAACGTCGAGCGATTCGCGGACTGGTCGACGGTCATCGTCTTCGACGACATGCTCCCGCGGAACGTCGACGAGGCCGCCCGCGATCGACACACCTCGGCATGGACCGGCGACGTCTACAAGGTGATCCCGGTCCTGCGTCAGTACCGACCGGACCTGACCATCATCCCGGTGGATACCGAGCCCACCGGCGTGCTCGTGGTGCTCGGGGCGGACCCGACCAGCGGGTCGCTCAAGGCGCACTATGATGAGATCATCGAGGCGTGGGTCACCCCGGATCCGCAGGTCATCCCGGTCGAGATCCGCGAGCGACGTGATGCCGTCTCGCCAAACGCCTTCCTGGGCGGGGCGTTCTGGGGCGACCTGGTGCGAGCGCGAAACCGGCGCACCAAGCGGGCGTCCGGGTACGACCGTCTCCGCAGGGAGCTTGCGGCCATCGCCCGTTGACGCGGGATGCCGCGGCGGGCGCATCGCCTTACGACTTGATCCGCCGGCCCCGGAGACGGCGACGGATCGCCGACAAGGCACGCCGGTACAGGGGGCGCCGCGGGACATCCGTCACCTTGACCGCCAGGTTGCCGCCCGGATCGGTCCAATAGGCGAGGATCCGGCGGGTCGGCCGGCCCCGCCGCTCGATCGCCGGGAGCGTGGCCGGCAGCCCCGGAACACGAACGGATCCGAGCCGAGTGTCGCGTCCATACCCGTAGGCCTCGACGCGGGCGAAGAGATCCCAGGTCCCCGGCCAGATTGGCGCCCCGACGGAGACCGTCTCGGGGTCGATCACCGCCCGGGCCTCGAGCTCGAGGCCGCCCGCGCCTCCAGGCACTGACGACGGCGAGGACGCCGGACCTCCCGTGGTGGGCGCGACGAGCTCGGCCCAATCGTCTCGCTTCCGCATGGTCAGGCGGGTGACCGGGTGGACATCGTCCGGGAGCGCCCTGGCCTCGTCGGGGACGACCGCAGCGACCCGATCCGGGACGGGCAACAACCGTCGATCGCCGCGTCGTTCGGGCGTCAGGGGTGTCGACCCGCGGTCCAGCCCCGCGTCGAAGGCGATCTCGTACGAGGGCTTCCTGGTCCGTCGGAATCCCGTCAGTCGGGCTCGTGCCGCGACGGTCTCGTCCGCCTCAGCCAGTTCGACCATGAGGTCGAGCCGGTTGCCCCGAAGCAGCGCCATCTGGACGCGATGGTCGGGCGCCAGGCGAGCATCGACCGTCGGCGGGATGTGGTCCTCGACGACCGACCGGATCTCGGCGAACAGATCCTCGCGATAGTCGGCGGGGTGGTCGAGGAAGGCCCGCTCTCGCAGCCGACCGAGCAGCTCCGAGCGAGCGAACCGCTCGAGCAGGCGGTCCCGGAATGGTCCCGGCTCCGTGTTCGTCTCGATGATCCCGATGACTTCGCGCAGGTTGCCGTAGTAGCCCCTTGGGTCGAGCCGGCGCAGCCCGGCATTCGATCGATCCTCGCGACGGATGTGGTAGTAGCAGACGTAGTCGGAGAGCACCGAGATCGAATCCGCGGCGAAGTAGGCGCCCACCACGAACACGTGGTCCTCGAGCCGCCGCCGGCCCTCGGGGAATCGAAGGCCGTGCTCCTCGACGAAGGCCCGCCGGAAGAGCTTGTGCGGCGTCAACGCCTCCATCAGCGGCGTGTCCGCGAGGGTCGCGCGCTCCCGATTGGTGAAGAACAGGTGTTTCGGCACCGCCCGATGGAAGCCGGCCAGCTTCCCGAGGACCACGTCCGCATCGTTCCGCTGTGCCATGGCGTACATCCGCTCCATGGCCTCCGGCGCGAGCGTGTCGTCGTTGTCCAGGAAGAAGAGGTACTCGCCGCAGGCAGCCGCCATGCCGACGTTCCGCGGCTTGCCCGGCCAGCCGGAGTTCTCCTGGTGGATGACCCGGAGATTCGGATGCTCGGCGGCCATGGCGTCCAGGCGGCCGGGCGTCTCGTCGGTGGAACCGTCGTCGACGAGGATCCCCTCGATCTGGTCCATCCCGAGGGACTGGTCCAGGATCGACTGGACACACGATTCGATATAGGGCCCGGGGTTCCAGACGGGGACGACGATGCTCACCTTGATGGGCATGGTGTCCCTACGGTCGATCCGTCCCTCACGGGCTGGATACTAGCGCGAGCAGGTGAGCTAAAAGCCGAGGCGGCTCCCGAAGGAGCCGCCTCGATGCTGTCCCGGTGAAGGAGCCCGAATGAACGGACACTTCTGCCACGCGCCAAAGGCATCTATCACGTCGGCTGTACCGACTACCCTGACCCTACCTACCCATGACCTTGACGCTGGGGCAGCTTGGCTGACTGAGCAGCGCCGATATCCTACTCGTTCGGGGGCCGTTTTCCAAGGGTTTTGACAGGTCTGACGATGTAAATTCCTTAACCTTGGCCGCGTCACATTTCACCCGGCGATGCCACGAATGAGGTCAGGTGGCCTCGTGGACGGTGACCTTGGTCATCGCGACGGGCTCGTCTGGGAGATCGCGACCATCGCGCGGCGCGCTGACGATCTTGTCGACGACGTCGAGCCCCTTCGTCACCTGTCCGAAGAGGGTGTAGCTCTTGGGTAGCTTGCCGGTCAGGTCCGCGTGGATGATGAAGAACTGGCTCCCGTTGGTGTTCGGGCCGGCGTTCGCCATGGCCAGCGCGCCGCGGACGTAATCGCCCTGGACCGGCTCATCCTCGAACTTGTAGCCGGGCCCGCCGGTTCCGACACGAGATCGTTCCAGGGCCGACTTCTTCCCGTACTGACCGTCACCGCCCTGGATGACGAACCCTGGGATGACCCGGTGGAAGACGACGTCGTCGTAGAACCCCTTGTTCGCAAGTTCGACGAAGTTCTTGGCCGCCTTCGGTGCGCTCTCGTCGAACAGTTCGACCTCGATGTCGCCGAGTTCGGTGGCGATCGTGGCTCGCGTCATAGGGCTGGCTCCTTTCGTGGATCGGCTCAGGGGTTGGCGATGGTGACGGTGGTCATGGCGACAGGGTCGTCCGGCAGCTCGACGCCGCCGGCGGCCTCGACGATGGCATCGGCCACCTCCATCCCGGAGGTCACGTTGCCGATGATCTGGTACGTGTTGTAGGACGCGAGTGCGCCCTGCGCCTCGTCGTCGACGACGATGAAGAACTGGGAGCCGACCGAATTCAGGTGCGTTCGTTCGGGCCATCGCCACCGTGCCGCGCCCGTAGGCGGCGGTCACGGGTTCGTCCTTGATCTCGTAGCCGGGGCCACCGCCGCCGGTGCCGGTCGGATCGCCGCCCTGGACGACGAAGCCCGGGACGACGCGGTGGAAGACGATGCCGTCGTAGTAGCCGCAGCCCACGAGCGCCGCGAAGTTGCCGACGGCGATCGGCGAGAGATCCGCCTCGAGCTTGATGACGATGTCGCCCTTCTCGGTCCCCATGGTGACCGTCCGCGTCTCACCGGCTCCGAGCGCCGGGGGTTGGCTCGTCGGACATGCCGTCGACGCGGCCGACGCGGCGGGCGACGCGGAGGGCGAGGGTGCCGCGGCGCCCGTGCAGGCCACGACCGAGGCGATGAGGGCAGTGGACGCAAGGAGCGCCGCCACGCGGCGGGGAAGAACGGGGATCATGCGGCGGCCTCCAGGGCTGCGGGGTAGTCCATCGCCCCGGAGAGGAGCGCCTCCCCCAGGATGACGCCGGCGACTCCGACGTCGCGCAGGCGTTGCAGGCCGTCGAGATCGCGGATCCCCCCGGCCACGAGGATATCGGCATCGTACGACCGAACGAGCGAACGCATCCGCTCGAGATCGGGCTCGGTGCCGCCGTGCGTGAACACGAAGCGGGCCACGCCCGCCCCGACCAGCTCCCCGACCAGCACGTCGACGGTCGGCGGGTCGGCGCGACGCCACGGGAATGCGGCCAGACGGTCCGGTCGCGGATCGAGACCGACGGCCAGCCAGTCGCCGGCGACGGCGAGGCATTCGCGGAGGTCATCCGGCCGATCGGCGATGCCGGTGGCCAGCACGACCCGGGTGGCGCCGGCGGCGAAGGCCAGGCGGATGGCGTCGGCCGACTCGAGGCCGCCGGCCAGCTGGAGCGGCACCGCGACGCGAGCGGCGATCGCGCCGATCGCGCCAAGCTCGGCCGGCGCACCCGACCGAGCGCCGGCGAAGTCGACGAGATGGATGAGCCGTGCGCCCATCGCCACGAAGGTCTCGGCGATCCGCTCCGGTCGGTCGGTCGGGGCGCCGATCCCGGCCGCCGCGCCCGGCCAGTACACGATCCGGGACCGGCCACCCTCGAGGTCGATCGCCGGGATGACCTGCATCCCCGCTAGCCCACCAAGGCGGTCATCGGCCTTCGCCCGCGAGCAGCCGGCGGTGGAAGCTGATCGGCAGCGAGCCGTTGCGGAGGAGGGTGTCGTGGAAGCCCTTGAGCGAGAACTTGTCGCCGAGGCGGCGCTGCTCGTCGGCGCGAAGGCTCAGGAGCAAGGTTCGACCGAGGAGGTAGGAGAGCGGATACGTCGGCCGGTAGGTGTACCACTGGACCTCGGCCCGCGCGTTGCTGCGCTGGAACCCGGTGTGTTCGACCAGGAAGTCGGTGGCCTCGTCGGCCGTCAGTTCGCCTCGGTGCATCCGGACGTCGAGGATGATCCGGCAGGCTCGCCAGATCGCGTCGGTGTGCATGATCACCCGGTAGCGGGCGTCGTCGTCGAAGCCGTGCTCGCGCATCATCAGCTCGGTGTACATGCCCCAGCCCTCGACGAACTCGGGCGCGTCGGCCAGGAGCCGGGTGAGGGATGGGTGGCGACGGGCGACGTCCAGTTGCAGATGGTGGCCCGGGTAGGCCTCGTGGATGCTGGTGTTGCTGATCGAGGCGAAGTTGTGCTCGCGCATCGCGTCGGGATCGTGTCCGACCGACGGCGTCACCACGTAGATGCCCTTGGGATCCCGGTCGAACACGGCCGGCTGGAAATAGGCCGCGAACGGGATGACGTTGCGCAGGTACTCGGGTGTGGGGACGACGTCGATGCGCTCGTCGGATGGGACCGTCACGAGGTCCCGTTCGATGAGGTGCTGGCGCGCCCGAAGCATCGCGGCTCGATAGCCCTCGAGGGCGCCCGGGAAGTCGGCGGGGCCGTCCTCCTTGATGCGCCCGAGGACCGTCGCCTCGTCCGCGTCGGGATCGATCTCGCGGGCGGCCTCGACACGAGCGGCCTTCTCCTCGGCCAGCTTCTGCCAGCCCAACTCCAGGATCGCATCGGCATCGAGGCCGTCGAAGGCTCGGAGGGCGACCAGGGCGTCGTGGCGTTCGCGCCCGACCGGCCACGCATCGGTGCCATCGGCCATGGTGCCTTCGAGCCACGTGCCGTAGAGCTCGACGGCGATCTTGGCGCCCCCGGCGGCCCGCTCCAGGCGACGCTGCTCGGCCGGCGCGAGCGCGGTCGTTCCGGCGGCGACGAGCTCGTCGAGGAACACGGGCAGCTCGCCCGCGGTCTCGAGCTCGATCTGTTGCCAGAGCCGGACCTGCGGGACGGTCGCGCGGGTCTTCGACTGCTCGAGGTACGTGGGCACCGCTTCGAGCCGGCCGGTGATGGCGGCCAGCCGTTCCGGGAGCGGGGCGTGATCACGGGCGAACAGGAGGAAGAGGCTGTCCCCGATGGTGTCGAGGGCGAGCGAGCGCCGCTCCCAGATCCGGAGCACCTCGGGGTCGAAGATCGCACGACGGACGTTGTGCAGCTCGAGATCGCGTTCGAACGCCGCGGCTGGCGACAGCTCGGCCGGGTCGATCGCCTCGACCTCAGCCAGGTGAGTTCGATCGTCCGTGATGTCGGCAAGCACGACGTCGCGGCCGCCGTCGCCGAGACGGTCGTCGGCGTCGTGGATGCCCAGCCAGGTCCCGATGAGCGGCTCGCGCTCGACCATCCGTCGGAAGCGTGCTTCCACCAGGTCATACAGGCGAACGTCGGCGGGGCCGACGTCCGGACCGTCGGCGGGGCGTGGGAGCGGGCGGTCATCGATGCGGCGAAGGTCGGTCACAGTGGTCCTCTATCGGGCGGCGCTGGTTGATCGAGAGCGCCGGGATGGGGTCGGGCGCGGGTGGCGGTTCCGGTCGGCTCGGAGCGAAGGCCAGTCCGGCGGATCAGGCGTTGGCGCCGACGGGATCGGTTGCGACGGGTCGCGGATCGGTCTCGGACAATGCCGCACGCGTGGCGGCGATGGTCGACTCGACGTCCTCGGCCGTCACGCCATAGTGGGTGACGGCACGGACCTGTCCGTGCGGATATTCCACCATCAGCACGTTCCGTGCTTTGAGCGCCCCCAGGAACGCGGCGCGGTCGCGCGCGACCTTGAACATGACGAAGTTCGTGCGCACGCGCGTGGGATCCAGCCGGCCAGGTGCCGGTTGGGCGGTGCCACCCGCGGATTCGATGCCGTCGAGGCCGGCCAGAGCCTCGGCCAGGCGACGGGCATGGGCATGGTCCTCGGCCAGCCGACCGATCATCCCGTCCGGGCCGTCGGACAGCGCGACGAGCCCCGCGGCCGCCAGGATCCCCGCCTGGCGCATCCCACCGCCGACGAGCTTGCGTGCCCGACGCGCCCGCCAGATGAACTCGCGCGACCCCACCACCACCGAGCCGACGGGGCAGCCGAGGCCCTTCGACAGACAGAACGTGACGCTGTCGGCCGGACCGGACAGATCGATCGCCGTGACGCCGGCATCGCGCTGGCTGACGACGGCATCCCAGAACCGGGCCCCATCGACGTGCAGTGGGATGCCCCGCCGGGTCGCGATCTCAGCCACCTGCCGGGTGTAGGCCGGGGTCAGCGGCTGCCCCATCGAATGGGCGTGGGCGTTCTCGATCGAGATGAGGCCGGTCAATGGCTCATGCACATCGGACGGGTCCCGAAACGCATCCTCGATCGCCGCGAGGTCCATCGTGCCGTCGGGCCGATCCTCCAGGGACCGGACGCTGGTACCGACGATGACCGCGTGGCCGGCCGCCTCGTCGATGACCATGTGGTGCTCGCGCCCGGCGATCGTCTCGTCGCCCCGGCGCAGGTGCGCCAGTTGCGCGACCAGGTTGCCCATCGTTCCTGAGGCGACGAACAGGCCGGCCTCCTTGCCGAGCAGCTCGGCGGCGCGCGCTTCGAGCGCGATGACCGTCGGGTCGTCGCCGAAGACGTCGTCGCCGACCTCTGCCTCGGCCATCGCCCGGCGCATGGCCGGCGATGGCTTCGTGACGGTGTCGCTGCGCAGGTCGATCAAGGCCATGGGCCGCGAGTATAGGTGGCGTGCCTGGCGATGGGTCCTCAGTCGCGGCGAGGCCGTCGGCGCGAGCGACAAGCCCGGGTCCACCTGCTATGCTCCGCCCTCGCCACATCTGGACCCGTGGTGTAGCGGCCCAACATGCCAGCCTGTCACGCTGGAGATCGCCGGTTCGAATCCGGTCGGGTCCGCCATCCAACCGCATTTCCCTACGCCCCGTCCGCCCGCCCGGACGGGGCGTTCTCTTGCCCCCGCGGGACGGACGCCCGAGGGCCGCGCGTCCCCGCCTCTGTCACAATCCGGCCCGTGAAACGGGGCCCGACGTTCGTCGTTCTCGGCTTGCTCGTCCTGGCCATCGCCGTGCCGGTCTCGGGCGGTCAGCTCGGCTTCGGTGCCGACCCGTCGCCATCGGCCGGCGGCCTGGTGATCCCGAGCGCGACCCCGGCCGCGACGACATCGGGTGGACCGCTTCCCTCCACCGGCTCCGGGCCGACGCCGACGGCGGCCGCCGCCGGGCCGACCCCCTCGCCCACGGCGACCATCGCCGACGTCGCGGTGGTGCCCGTCGCGCATTTCCGGGCCGCGGTGTCGTCCTCGTCGAAGAAGGAGGTCGCGGCCGTGCTCGCGGGCACGAGCACGCGCTATGAGGCCCTCGAGCTGGTCAAGGGCGAGACCGACGCGATCCTCGCCGCGCTCGGGCGTCGAGCGCCCGGCCGACCCCGACCGCCTCGTCGAAGCCACGGACGTCGCGAAGCTCACGACCGACATCGCCAAGCATCGCAAGCGGCTGGCCTTTCTGCGCGCGGACGCGATCGGGCCGGGGATCCGGGCGCTCGCATGGGGTGGCAAGGCCCTGTTCGGCGTCGACCGGTTGACCGACAGCGCCGACTGGACGCTCCACGCCCGCCTGCCGGCCGCGCCGACCGGCCAGGGGTTCGATGCCTCCCAGACGTGGACCCTCTTCGCCGGCGGCGACATCATGCTCGACCGGGGCGTTGCCCAGACCCTGAAGATCAAGCGCAAGGGCGCCGACTTCCCGTTCGACGGCGGCAGCGCGGAGATCACCAGCCGCTACTGCTGCTCCTCGTTCGGTTGGCCCTTGCCGCGCACCCGGCGGACCGGCGACAAGGGCTCCTTCCGGCACCTGGTCGAGGGCGCCGACATCGCCATCGCGAACTTCGAGAACCCCGCCCCGAACAAGTTCCGCTACCACACATCTGGGACGGTCTTCTCGGCCGATCCCAGGCTGATCAAGGGCCTGGCCACGGCCGGTATCGACTGGGTCAGCCTGGCCAACAACCACATCGGCGATGCCGGTGGCACCGGCATCCTCCAGACCATCACGAACCTCGACAAGTACGGCATCCGCTCGGGTGGGGCGGGCAAGGACATCGCGGCGGCACGCACGCCGAGCCTCCTCGACGCCGGCGGGATGAAGGTCGCGATCCTCGCCTACGACACGATCGCCCGCTACTACAAGGCCGGCGCCGATAGCCCGGGGAGTGCCCGGATGTCGGCCAGGGTCGTGACGGCCGACGTCAAGAAGGCCCGAGCGGCCGGCGCCGACATCGTGATCGTGTTCCCGCACTGGGGCACCGAGTACGACCAGACGCCGTTCCCCAGGCAGCAGGCGCTCGCCCGCGCCTCGATCGACGCGGGTGCCGACATCGTGATCGGCAACCACGCCCACTGGGCGGCGGCGATGGAGGTCTACGAGGGCAAGCCCATCTGGTATGCGCTCGGCAACTTCATCTTCGACCAGACCTGGTCGGAGCCGACGATGGAGGGCATCACGCTGGAACTGACGTTCCACGGCCCCGAGCTCGTCCAGGTCCGGATGCGGCCGCACATCATCCTGGACAAGGCCCAGCCCAACTTCATGGACCCGGCCGGCAGCGGCAAGGTGGTCATGGGCCAGATCTTCGACGCCTCGAAGGGTCTGCTGCCCTGGTAGCTGGCGACCGGCGCTAGTCGATCCCGGCGAAGAGGTCCGACTCGGGGATCGCCGACTCCAGGCGGGATTCGCGCAGGATGTAGGCCTCGGTCGCCCAGAACTGCCGCCAGCCGTCGAGCCCGAACTGCATGAACGGGCTGTCATCGGCGATCTGGGTGACGTGCTCGTGAAGCGCGTTCCACTTGCGATCGATCACATCCGAGATGTCCACGCGGGTCGTGATCGCCTCGTCCGGCACGAGCATCTTCGCCATCTGCGCCTCGAACTCGGCGAGCTGCTCGGGCGTGGCGTCCTTGGGCGGGAGCCAGAAGCTCTCGAGGCCGAGCTCCTTCATCCGCTCGTTCATGGCGTTCCGGACCGAAGCCGGGATGGCCTGCTCGTAGAGCTTCGAGGGCGTCCAAGGCGCGAGTCCACCCTCTCCGACCGTCGGCCCGGTGCCGCCGTGTTCGGGCGTCAGCTGTTCCGGATACCACGCCGGGTCGCCCGCCCGGGGGAAGGCGCGGATCGTCACGTCATGCGTTCGGATGTGGTCGGGATGGCCATACCCGCCGAACGCGTTGTAGGTGGTGATGACGTCCGGCTGGAACCGACGGATGAGCCAGACCAGGCGGCGCGCGGCCTCGTCGAGGTCGGCCAGCCAGAAGTTGCGCGGGTCGAGGTTTCCGGGCCGACCCATCATGTCCGAGTCGTGGTAGCCGAGGTTCTCCCACTCGGTCACGCCCAGGATCCCCATCGCCCGTTCCAGCTCCCCGGCGCGGATCTCGCCCAGGCGACGATGGTTGTCCGGCGTGTCCATCGCCGGGACCACGATCTCGCCTTGCTCGCCGCGGGTGCAGGTGACCAGGACCACGCGATGTCCCGCGGCCACCGCCCTGGCCATCGTGCCGCCGGTCCCGATCGTCTCGTCATCGGGGTGGGCGTGGACGGTCATCAGCGTGGGCCGGTGCGCTGTCGGCTCTGGGATGGTGGGCTGGTCGAGGGGGTCGGCGGCGGGCTGGGTCATACCCGGATGCTAGCGCGGCTCGAGGAAGACGACCGGGATGGGTCTCGACGCCTTGTGGCGGTACTCGTCGTAGGTCGGGAGCGCGGCGACGAAGCGTTCGTACAGCGCCGCCGCCTCCTCGGATGTCGCCTGCCTGGCACGGACCGAGGCGGACCGTCGAGCCGATCTCGACCTCCGCGTCGGGGCGGGTCTGCAGGTTTTGCCACCACGCCGGATCGCGATCCGCGCCGGCATTCGAGGCGACGACGACCAGGTTCGCGCCGTCCTCGATGTAGTAGAGGCCATTTCGTCGCGGCTGCCCGCTGGATCGTCCGATCGTGTGCAGGAACAGGGTCCGCAGACGGCCGCGTGAACCGTTCGGCATCGTGATTCGACCACCGGACAGCCGCGAGGCGGTCGTGTCGATGGCCCAGATGACCCGGAGCAGCCAGCGGGGCGGGATCATGGCGCGAGCATACGCGGCGCTACCATCGCGGCCATGGCAGACGACCCCGCCGGATCCCCTGGAGCCGCCCTCCCGCCCGGACCACCCGGGCCGCTGGCCGGCCTGCGGGTCGTGGACTGCTCGACGGTCCTCGCCGGACCGTACTGCACGATGCTCCTGGCCGACCTTGGTGCCGATGTCGTCAAGGTGGAGCCGCCGGAGGGCGATTCGACCCGAGGCTGGGGTCCGCCATGGGTCGGTGACTCGGCGGCCGGAACGCGCACCGCGGCCTACTTCCTGGCGGTCAACCGGAACAAGCGCAGCCTCAGGCTCGATCTTCGGCGCGCGGAGGGGGCCGAGGTGCTGCGGCGCCTGCTGTCGCGCGCCGACGTCTTCGTCGAGAACTTCCGGACCGGCGGGCTCGCCCGGCTCGGGTTCGACGATGCCACACTGGCGGGCCTGAACCCGGCGCTCGTCCACCTGGCCATCTCGGGTTACGGACCCGACGGACCGGCCGCCGACCGGCCCGGCTACGACTTCGTGATCCAGGCGACGAGCGGGCTCATGTCTGTCACCGGTGCAGCGGACGACGACGGGGGCAGCCCGATGAAGGTCGGCGTCGCCATCAGCGACGTCGTCTCCGGGATGCTGGGGGCCGTCAGCGTGCTGGCGGCCCTCGTCGGACGCGAGCGCGGCGGCGCCCCCGGCGGTGGCCAGCGCATCGATGTCTCGCTGCTCGGCTCGACCCTCGCCTCGCTCGTGAACCAGGCACAGAACGCGTTCGTGACCGGTGCGGCGCCCGGGAGGCGGGGCAATGCGCATCCCAACATCGTCCCGTACGAGACATACGAGTCCGCCGATGGCGAGATCGCGGTGGCCGTCGGATCCGAGCGGCAATGGCCACGGTTCTGCGAGGCCATCGGCCTGGGGAACCTCGCGGCCGACCGGCGGTTCGTGACGAACGGCGATCGGGTCGACCATCGTGCCGAGCTGCGCCGGATCCTGGTCGATCGCCTGCGCGAACGCTCGACGGCCGACTGGCTGGCGGCGTTCGAAGCCGCCGG
Source organism: uncultured Chloroflexia bacterium (assembly GCA_963778645.1). Lineage (GTDB taxonomy): Bacteria > Chloroflexota > Limnocylindria > Limnocylindrales > CSP1-4 > SPCO01. Next base: position 836,488 of record CAVZVH010000025.1, on the reverse strand, counting down.
GATCCCGGCCGGGCCGATCCGCGACATCGTCGAGGCGTTCGCCTCGCCGGAGGCCGTGGCTCGCGGGATGACCGTCGAGCTGGAACACCCGGCCTGGGGCGTCATCCGCCAGGTCGGCGTGCCGTTCGAGCTGTCGGAGACGCCCGCCTCGATCCGCACGCCCCCGCCGCTTCTCGGCGAGGGGACGGACGAGATCCTCGCGGAACTCGGCTACGACGCCGCGGCGATCGGGGCGCTGCGGGCGGCAGAGGTCGTCTGATCGCGATGAGCCGGTCGCGAACGTCCGTGTAGGCCTGCACGCGACCGGGTCATCCGGGATTCGCCCGCTGCTAGACTCGGCCCGCGGCGACCGCCGTCACGCTCACCGGCGCTGCGCCACGACCGATGCAGGGAGGTTCACCCGATGACCGACGACCGCGAGCGCTGGGCCCTCATCCTCGGGGGCTCGTCGGGCATGGGCGAGGCCACGGCGATCACGCTCGCGAAGGCTGGCTACAAGATCGTCGGGATCCACCTGGACTTCCGGGCCGCGCTCGCCCACGTCGACGAGGTCAAGGCGGCCATCGAGGCGGCCGGCTCCGAGGCGCTCTACATCAACATGAACGCCGCCGACGACGAGAAGCGCGCCGCGGCGCTGGCGACGCTGCGAGCACGATTCGACCGCTCGATCGCGGCGGGCAAGCAGCCGTACGTCCGTGTCGTGATGCACTCGCTCGCGTTCGGGTCGCTGGTGCCGTTCCTGGCCGAGGATCCCAAGGCGGCGGTCGATCGCAAGAAGATGGAGATGACCCAGGACGTCATGGCCAACAGCCTCGTGTACTGGGTCCAGGACCTCTGGCGCGGCGGGTTCCTGGGACAAGGCTCGAAGATCTACGCGATGACCTCGGAGGGATCGACGCGGGTCGTGCCCTCGTACGGGGTCGTGTCGTCGGCCAAGGCGGCACTCGAGTCGCACATCCGCCAACTGGCCATGGAGCTCGCCCGGCAGGGCACGGGCGCGACGGCGAACTGCATCAGGGCGGGAGTCACCATCACCCCGGCGCTGCTCAAGATCCCCGAGTCGCAGACGATGATCGACATCACGATGAAGCGGAACCCGACCGGCCGGATGACGACGCCGCAGGACGTCGCGAACGCCATCCTGGCGCTGTCGGGCGAGGGGACCGAGTTCATCAATGGCGACATCATCAGCGTCGACGGCGGCGAATTCGTCACGGGCTCCTAGGCTCCGGGCTGCGATCCTCCATGGACGCCAACGGGCTCGCTCCAGACATCCGCCCGCGGGTGGCCATTCGATGAATGGACGCGTCATCGTCGTCGGCTCGGTGAATGTCGACCAGGTCATCACGGTCGACCGGATGCCGGGGCCGGGCGAGACCGTCACTGGCGGTCGCTACGAGCAGCATCACGGCGGCAAGGGCGGGAACCAGGCGGTCGCGGCGGCCCGGCTCGGGGCGGCGGTCGTCTTCGTCGGCGCGGTCGGCACGGACGCCATCGGGCGCAGCGCGCGCGACGCCCTCGCGACCGAGGGGATCGACCTGTCCCATCTCATCGAGCTCGACGCGGAGACCACCGGCGTCGCCCTCATCCTGGTCGACCGGGCCGGCGAGAATCGGATCGCGGTCGCCGGGGGCGCGAACATGGCGCTCGACTCGGTCCAGGTCCGCGAGGCGCTGAAGCGGCTGGCCCTGACCAAGGACGACGTGGTCCTGGTCGGGCACGAGATCCGGACCGGCGCCACACACGAGGCCCTCCGACTGGGCCGGATCGCGGGGGCGACGACGATCCTCAATCCGGCACCGGCGGGCGGGCTGGAGGGCCCGACACTCGACCTCGCGGACATCCTCACGCCCAATCGCGGGGAGCTGGTCACGCTCGCCGGCGAAGCCGGCAAGCCCGGCAAGCTCGCCAAGCGCCTGCTCGGTCGCGTCACGGGCGAGCGGGCGGTCATCGTCAGTCTCGGTGCCGAGGGGGCGTTGCTCGTGCGGCGCGATGGCACGACCGCGATCCCGACCCTCGCCGTCGACGTCGTCGACACCGTGGGCGCCGGGGACGCGCTCAACGGCGCCCTGGCCGCCGGCCTGGCGGCCGGTCTTGACCTGGAGGCGGCCGCCCACCGTGCCGTCGCGGCCTCGGGCTTGGCCGTCACGAAGGCCGGCGCGCGTGAGGGGATGCCGACACCGCAGGAGCTCAAGCGCGCGATCGCCCGATCCCGGGCCTGAGCTGGGCATGGCCGTGGGTCTCGGCCGAGTCGCGTGCCGGCCGGCGTCCGGCTGACCGCTGGCCCTGGCCAGGTTTCCGGTGCTGGCCGAGGGCGAGTGCCGGTGTCCCGTGCTGACCGCGGGACAGCGAATCCGGCGCGAACGGCGCCCGGCTGGGCATCCGATCGGCCATCGCTGGCCGTCGGTCAGCGTCTGAGCCGCGCCGGAGGGTCGTTGGGTACGTTCGGTGGCTCCCCGAGGCGCCGACTCGACATCGCCGCGTGTCAGCGGCCGAATTCGCTGACTCAGGGACAGCGCGAGGCGCCGAGGCAGTCGAGACGCCGGAACGCGACGGACCTGGCGGCCTAACTCGATGACGCCCGGGCACGCCGCGACGCGAACGGCCCCGTCCGTGGCGACAGCAGGAGCACGATCCCGAACAGCGCGGTCTCGATGAGCACGATCGACGCGCCCGACGCGACGTTGCCGTAGAAGCTGACGTACAGGCCGACGATCGTGGACACGATGGCGATGCCGACCGCGACGAGGACGAGCCGGTCGAATCGGATGACCAGCAACTGGGCGGTCGCAGCCGGCGTGCAGAGCATCGCCACCACCAGGATGATCCCGACTGCCTGGATGCTCACGACGATCGTCACGCCGAGCAGGGCCAGCAGCAGGTACTCGAGCCGCGTGACCGGCAGCCCGGAGGCGGCCGCGCCGGCCGGGTCGAAGGTCGCGTACAGGAGTTCCTTGCGCAGCACGATGACGACGACCAGGACGATGGCGCCGAGCACCGCGACCTGGATGAGATCGGTCTCGCTGATACCCAGGACGTTGCCGAGGAGGTAGCCGAACAGGTCGGTGACGTAGCCACGGATCGTGCTGAACAGCAGCACGCCGAGGGAGAACGTGCCCGCGAACAGGACGCCAACGGCCGTATCGAAGCGCAGATTGCCCCGCCGCGAGACCACGCCGATCGCGAGCGCCGTGGCCACGGCCGCGATCGCCCCGCCGATGTACAGCGGGATCCCGATGAGGTAGGCGATCACGAGGCCCGGGAAGGCCGCGTGGCTGACGGCGTCGCCGATGAACGCCAGACCCTTCAGCACGACGAACGCGCCCATGACCGCGCACACGATGCCGACGATCAGGGCCGCGACCAGCCCGCGCTGCATGAAGCCATAGGTCAACGGATCCACGAGCAGGTCGATCACCGCCGGACCTCCTCGTGGTAGTGCGGTTCCTTGCCCGATGCCTGATCGTGGTGATGGGCGTCGTCGAGGACGAGCGTGCCGCCGGTCAGGTCGGGGAGGACCAGCACGTGGCCGCCGTAGGTCTCGGCCAGCAGCCGTTGATCGAGGATGAGGTCCTTGGCTGGCCCGTTCGCCACGATCCGGCGGTTCACGAGCACCGCGTCCTGGAAGCGGTGGGCGGCACAGGCCAGGTCGTGGGTGGTCGCCACGACCGTCTTGCCCGCCCGGGCCTCCGCCTCGAGGACATCCATCAGGTCCTCCTGGGTCGTGGCGTCGACGCCGGTCACCGGCTCATCGAGCAGGTACAGATCCGGCTCGGCCGCCAGCGCCCGGGCCAGGAACACGCGCCGTCGTTGGCCGCCCGACAGCTCCCCGATCTGGCGGTCACGTTCCGCGGTCATGGCCACGGTCGCCAGGGCGCGCGCCACGGCCTCTCGGTCGGCCGAGCCTGGCCGTCGCCCGATCCCGATCGCCGGATAGCGACCCATCATCACGACCTCGCCGACCGTGACCGGGAAGCCCCAATCGACCAGCTCGGCCTGCGGGCACATAGGCGACCCGCCGGGCCGCCACGCCCGGCAGGCCACCCAGGACCTCGACGCTCCCCGTCCGTGCCGGCAGCAGTCCGGCGATCACCTTCAGGAGCGTGCTCTTGCCCGCGCCGTTGGGCCCGACGATCGCGAGCAGCGACCCGCGCCGGATGGTCAGGCCGATGTCGTCGAGGGCGACCCGATCGGCGTAGCCGGCGCTGACGCCGTCGAGGCGAACGGCGTCGTCGGTCGCTACCGCAGTGCCTCGACGATCTGGTCCATGTTCCAGCGCATCATCCCCAGGTACGTGTCGGCGGGCGCCGGGCCGAGGGCATCGTTATACAGGGTCGTGACGACCTTCGTGATGCCAGCCTCCGCGGCGAGCGTCTGGGCCAGGGCCGGACTGAACTGCGCCTCGCTGAACACGGCCTTCACGCCGGCGGCCTTGACGGCGTCGACGAGCGCGGCGAGCTCGCCGGCCGACGGCTCCTGACCGGGGCTGCCCAGGATGACCCCGACCAGGTCGAAGCCGTAATGCCGCGCGAAGTACGGGAAGGCGTCGTGGAACGTCACCAGCTTGCGCTCGCGCGCCGGGATCGTCGCGCCCTCGGATGTGAGCTCGGCGTCCATCGTCGTCGATCTCGGTCGAATAGCCGGCCGCGTTGGCCCGGTAGGTCGGCCGCTCCCTCGGGGTCGATCTCGGCGAGCTTCGCCTCGATGGCCGGCACGAAGTGGCCCGAGACGAGCGTCGGATCGAGCCAGAAGTGCGGGTTCGGCTCGCCCTCCACATCGATCGTCGGGATCCCTTCGCCAAGCACGAGTCGTGGCGCATCGCTCCCGTTCGCGTCGACGAGGCCATCGAGGAAATCGTCGAGCCCCACTCCGTTGGACACGATGAGATCGGCGCCGTCGAGCGCCCGGGCGTCGTCTGGCCTGGGTTCGTAATCCTCGGGCCCGACGCCGGCCGGGATGATCGATCGGACCGTGACCGCGGTCCCCGCCGACGTTCGCGACGATGTCGGCGAAGACCGTCGTGGTCGTCATGACCTGCAGTGAGTCGGCCGACGGGGAGGGTCCAGGACTCGGCGAGCAGGCGCCGACGGCGATCGCGACCGCGAGCAGGCTCCCGAGCCAGGTCCGGCCATGGCTGGGGCTGATATCGAGTCTCATCGGTCGGCGTGGTCTTGCGGTCACTTGGGCCTCCATCGGTCAGTCGGGGGTCAGGCGGTTCGCCTGATGGGGGTCGGCGCCGCCGCCTGGCACGTGGGGCACAGCCCGAACAGTTCGAGCCGGTGTTCGTCGACCCGGAATCCGGTCCGCCTGGCGACCTCGCGGACGACGGTCCGCAGGCCCGCGTCGGCGATCTCGGCGGTCTGTCCACAGTTGGAACAGACGACGTGATGGTGGTGGGTCGGGGCGCACCCGACGTAGGCGTGCTCACCGCTCGGCAGGTCAAGGCGCTCGACGACCCCGAGTTCGGACAGGACGTCGAGCGTGCGGAAGATCGTCGCCCGGCCGATCCCGAGGCGGCGGACCCGCGATTCACGGACCAGGTCGGCCGCCGTGAAGTGCCCGGCCCGGTCGGCGATGAGCTGCGCCACCGCCCGGCGCGGTTCGGTCAGACGGTAGCCGGCGCGATCGAGCGCCACGAGCAGCGGTTCCGGATCTCCCATGGATCGACGATACCACGATTTCGAGCTTATCGGGACTGAGTCTCAACAAAGCGGTTCGCCACCGAACCGACTCGCGCGGACGGACGCCGAACGTACGTCGTGCCCACGGGACCATCGGCCCGGGTGCACCGGACGGTCCTCGCTTCACACTTTCGGCGATGACGATCGACATCTTGCGCGGCAAGACTGAGTCGCTCCGGCGGAGTTGGCGCGCCTTGCCGCGCCCGCACCTGTCGGGACTGACGCAGCCGAAACCACCTCGGACGCCGAGCTACGGCATCGGGGACGCCGACGCGCACGTCTTCAACTGCCCGGTCTGCGCGCGCCCGCTGCCCGACGGTACCTGGCAGTGCCCTGGGTGCAGTACGCACCTGATCTTCGGCGTCACGCTCAAGCGCGCGGGTGGGCTCCTGTCCTTCGGGCTCGTCGTGGGCGTCCTCCTCGGCGGCCTGGCGATGTCCGTGGCCATCGGCCTGGGACTCCCGTCCACGGCCAGTGCTGGGAACGACTCGACCGGGACCACGAACACCGGCAAGGGCCCGACCGCCAGCCTCGCCCCGGGGGCCAGTGCGGTCCCCGTCCTTCCGAAGAAGTCACTCGCCGCCATGCGCCAGGTCGCTCTGCTCGACGAACGGATCGCCGAGGACGGTGCCGCGCTGAAGTCCGCCGTGAAGGCCAATCGACCGGCCGACATCGCCAGGGCGCTCCGAGCGCTCAGCGCGGACGCCCTCGTGGGCGCCAAGTACATCCCAGCGCTCGGGACTTGGTCGGACGCAGCGGCGTTGGCGGCGTCTCGTGGAGACTTCTACGATGCGATCGCTTCGACCGCGCGCAAGGGTCTTGCGAAGTCGATCTCGAACAAGAAGGCCTACCAGGCGTCCGGCAAATCGATGCTCGCGGTACTCAAGAAGGTGCCGAAGCTGGACGCCGCGGCGCGAGAACTGGCCGTGAGCGCCGGCGTCGAGCTGCCGCTCGTCGACTACAGCGCGATCAAGTAGCGCCTCGGGTCAGGGCGCCGGCCCGACCGACGGGGCATATCCGGTCAGCTCCACGTATCCCTCGCCGCCGACGTCGACGCCTCGGCGCGTCGCACGGACCCGCTGCGAGCCCTCCCAGTAGATGACGCCGGTCGTGGCCCGGGTATCGAGCTCCTGGGCGGCGACCGTCGGTTGCAGGGCGATCACCAGACCCTCCGACGGGATCTCGATGGTCCAGCCGGCCGGATAGTCCGCGCCGGTGGCGGGACTCCGCCAGCGACCCGTCACGGCCACCGTGAACTCGTCGTCGCGCAGGTGGCGGGCCGGCCGATCGCCGTCGACCAGGGTGCCGTAGACGAGGGGGTAGCTGCCGTCCGCGTCGCGAACGAGCGACAGGGTGACGTCCGTTCCGTCGGCCAGGTTGACCGCGAACCAGTCCCAACCGCCGCCTCCGACGGAGATGAAGTCGCCCCACTGGTGGTCGAACCAGGCCTCCCCCTCGACCCGCCGCTCCACTCCGTCGAGGGTCAGCGTGCCCGTCGCCGGTCATGGCCGTTCGCGAGTAGTAGTACGAGCCGCCGCCGGCGCCGAGATCGATCCAACCATCTCGGTCGTGCAGGGCGGGCGGCTTGGTTGCCCGCACGGTCAGGTCCAGCGCGAGCCCCCCCGGGACGCCGGCGAGGGCCGCCTCGTCCGACGCCAACGCCGCCGACAGGTGATCGGACCCGGTCGAGCCGCGCATGGTCCAGGCGGGTCGGTTGGAGGTCTCCGGTCGGGACGGGTCGAGTCCCGAGACCGAGAGGTCGTAGCCGACCGGCTCGCCCGTGACGCCGCGTGGCGAGTGGTCCACCTGCGGCCCCACCTCGACGCGCTGGGCGTAGACGAAGCGGTCTGCGGCCTCGTCCGTCACGGCCAGGTGCGAGGCCCACGACGTCGGGATGGCACCGCGCTCGGCCCGGAAGATGACGTATTCGAAACCGAATCGCCCGCCGTCCGCGGAGCGAAGGTGGCCCGTGTAGTACCACCACTCGGTCAGCCGGTCGTGCGGGCCGTCGTCCCGTGGCAGTTCGACGGGGATCGGGTCCGCGACCGGCGCCGTCGTGGCGGCGGGTGGCCGGACGCTGGGGCGCGGCGCCGTCGGGTTGGCGAGGATGGGTGCACCCCCGCCTGCCGTGCACGCCGTGAGCAGGATCGCGGCCACGACCAAGGCGCTGGCGCGTCTCATCGGGCCGCCGCCTCGACCTCGGCGTCGGACGCGGGCAGCCGGCTGCCGACGAGCCGGACCAGCGTAGCCGGCATCCACCAGTTCCAACGGCCCAGGAGGCGCATCGTGGCCGGGACCAACAACGCCCGGACCACGGTAGCGTCCAACGCCACCGCGATCGCCATGCCGATGCCGAGCGCCTTGATGAGCACGATGTCGGCGAAGGCGAACGAACCCGCCACGAGGACGACGATGAGGGCGGCCGAGGTGACGATCCGACCGCTTCGTTCCAGGCCGCTCGCCACCGCCTCGATGTTGTCGCCGGTCCGGTCCCAGACCTCCTTCATCCGTGATAGCAGGAAGACTTCGTAGTCCATCGACAGCCCGAACAGGACGCAGAACAGGATGACCGGCTGGGTGGTCTCCACGAAGCCGAGCGGCTGGAAGTCGAGGAGCGCCGAGAGGTTGCCGTCCTGGAAGATCCAGACGAGCGCCCCGAAGCTGGCAAGGAGCGAAAGCGTGTTCATGACGAGCGCCTTCGCCGGCAGGATGACCGAGCGGAGCAGGATGAACAGGACGACGTACGTGGAGACGACGATGAACACGGCCGTGCGCGGGAAGTCCGCGGCCACGCGGTCCACGACGTCGGCCACATCCGCGGCGCCGCCCCCGACGAGGACGACGGCCCCGGGCGGTGCACCAAGTGGGCCGGTCGGGTCGCGCAGGTCGGCCACGAGCGATCGGCCTTCATCGCGGTTGGGTCCGTATGGCGTGTAGATCGTGAACGCGGTCACGTCCCCGTTCGTGGTGGCGGCCAGTGCCTGGGCCACGTACCGATCGCGCGGGCCGTTGGGGTCGGCGTACAGCAGCTGGTACTGGGCCAGCGAGAGCCGCGGATCGACGTCGACCAGGCCTTCCACGCGGGAGATGCGCGGGTCGGCGGCCAGCCGCCGCGAGTAGTCGAAGAGGGCGGCGAGGTGATCCGGGCTCGTCGCCGCGCCGGACATCCGGATGGCCAGGACCAATGGTGCGAACTCGCCCTCGCCGAACTCGGCCTGGAGTCGGTCGAAGGCTGCGCGTGACGGCACCTCCGGCGGCAGGATCGAGGCATCGGGCGCGTTGAACCGGATGTGCAGGAACGGGGAGCCGAGCACGAGCAGGAAGGCGAGCGTCGGCACCAGCACGGCGACTGGATGGCGCATCACGCGTCGGGCCAGGCGGGACCAGGGTCCGTCGGCGTCGGCGCCAGCCCGCACTCGGCGGATGGCGAAGCGGTCGATCCGCTCCCCGACGATCGTCAGCACCGCAGGCAGGAGGGTGAGGGCGGAGGCGACGGCCAGACCCACGACGATCGCCCCGGCGATCCCGACGGAACGCAGGATCATGAATTCGAAGAGGATCAGGCCGAGCAGACCCAGGAGCACGGTCAACCCGCTGAAGAAGACCGCTCGCCCGGCCGTTGCGACCGTGACCCGCACGGCGTCCGCGACGCGAGTCGGCCCCGGCGGTCGCAGCGCCAGCTCCTCGCGAAATCGACTCGTCAACAGGAGCGAGTAGTCGACGCCCAGGCCGAGGCCGAGCAACGTCGCGAGGTTGAGCACGAAGATGCTCATCGGCATGACCGAGGCGACGAGGAAGATGGCGGCGAGCGCGACCAGGACAGCGGTCCCGCCCACGATGAGCGGCACGCCTGCGGCCACGACCGACCCGAACACGACGAGCAGGGCCAGCGCCGCCAGCGGCAGGGAGATCGACCTCGCTGCGCTGGAGATCCGCCTCGGACACGGTCTGGACATCGCCGTAGAAGGCGGGTCCGCCGGCGAGCTCCACGGTCAGCCCCGGCGCATCTCGCAGGCGTTCGCGCAGGATCGGCAGCGCCTCCGGGGAATTGTCGGGGGGAAGGTCCAGGAAGACGATGTCGTAGGCGGTGTGCCGGTCGGCGGAGATCTGCCGCGGGGCGACGAGATGGGACACCACGCGCGCCACGTGCGGTGCACCCGGGACATCGGCCACGGCCGCGGCCGCGGCCACCTCGAACGCGGGGGTGCCGGCCTCGGTCGTCGCGCTGCTGAACACGATGACCAGCGCGGACGGCGGGGCACCGAGCTCGCGGCCCAGGAGTGCCTTCGCACGTGCGGACTCGAGGTCGTCGAGGATGAAGCCACCGGCGCTCAGTTGCCCTGGGACCTGCGGTGCGAGCGGGAGCGCGGCCAGCACCACCAGCGTCCAGGCGCCGACGACCCACCAGGCGCGGCGCGCGACGAACCGGCCGAGTCGATCGAATGGGGTCACGCCGTCATCGTAGTCCCGGTCGCCCGATCGAGCGGGCGCGGCACCTGGATCCGGTGCCCGCCGCGGGTGCTCGTCAGGGGCCTGCAGCCACGGTCCCATCTGCTAGCATCGCGGGGTCCAACAGGGCCGACCGCGAGGGATCCGTGCAACTCTTCCTGGTCCCATTCGAACAGCCGATCCCGTTCGGGATCTCCACCGCCATCGTGATCCTCATGCTCGGGATCGTGCTCAAGTCGGCCATCTCGACGGAGGGCGGGGCACGCTGGGTCCGACGGGTGACCAACCCCAACGCTCGCTTCCTCTTCGGCTTCCTGTTCGTGGCGTGGGCGGTCGTCTTCGGGATCGGCTTGCAGCTGGTTCCGCAGGTAGGGGCCGGCTCACCCTATGGCGCGATCGGGCTGATCGCCCTCTTCAGCGGCTTCTTCATCATGATGGGCTTCCTCTGGGCGGTGATCGGGGAGTAGACCCCGCCCTGCGTGCCTGAGCGCACCATCTGGACACACTTCGTGGACCGGACCCGGACCATCGCGCTATCATCGGCCGACTTGCAGACTGCATAGACTTTATGCGTCGCCGGCCGCCAAGCGGTCCGACGCCGACCGGTTCGCCGCAGGAGGTCCGCTGCGTGGACGCCCAGGAGATCAAGTCCGCCGTCGCGCACCAGGACGCGGCTCGCCTCGCCGCCGACGACCCGTTCGTCAACCTGGCCGATCCGGCCCGGGTGCTCGGCGCCGATGGCCGCCCGGCCATCAGCCGGCGCGCTGCCCTCTGGGCGGACATCCCCGACGAGCAGTGGAACGACTGGCGCTGGCAGCTCAGTCACCGCGTGAACGACCTCGCCGAGATCGAGGCGGTCCTGAACCTGACCGACGACGAGCGAGAGGGTCTCTCGGCGCCGGACAAGTTCCGCGTCGACATCACGCCGTACTTCATCAGCCTGATCGACCCGAACGATCCGACCGACCCGATCCGCCGCCAGGTCATCCCGACCGGCCGCGAGCAGCAGGCGTTCACGGCGATGATGGAGGACTCGCTCGCCGAGGACCGCCACTCCCCGGTGCCGGGTCTTGTGCATCGGTATCCCGACCGGGTCCTGATGCTCGTCACGACGCAATGTGCGAGCTACTGCCGGTATTGCACCCGCTCACGGATCGTCGGCGACCCCACCCAGAACTTCAACCGCAAGGACCACGAAGCGCAGCTCGAGTACCTGCGCCGGACCCCGCAGGTCCGCGACGTCCTCATCTCCGGTGGCGACGGCCTGACCCTGGCGCCCAAGCTCTTCGAGTCGATCCTGCGCGGCCTCCGCGAGATCCCGCACATCGAGATCATCCGGATCGGCAGCCGCGTGCCGGTCTTCCTGCCGCAGCGGATCGACGACGAGCTGTGCGAGATGCTCGCCAAGTACCACCCGCTGTGGATCAACCTCCACTTCAACCACCCCAACGAGATCACGCCCGAGGTCTCGCGGGCGGTGGACAAGCTGACGCGGGCCGGCCTGCCGGTCGGGAACCAGAGCGTCCTGCTGGCCGGCGTCAACGACTGCGTCCACATCCAGCGTTCGCTGGTCCACAAGCTCGTCGCCAACCGGATCCGGCCTTATTACCTCTACCAGTGCGACCTCGTCGAGGGCTCCGGGCACTTCCGGACGCCGGTGGGCAAGGGCCTCGAGATCATGGAGGGCCTGCGCGGCCACACCTCCGGCTACGCGGTGCCGACGTTCGTCATCGACGCGCCCGGCGGTGGCGGCAAGATCCCGGTCATGCCCAACTACCTGATCTCGTACAGCGACCACAAGGTCGTGCTGCGCAACTACGAGGGCTACATCACGACCTACGAAGAGCCCGAGTCGTACGAACGGCACGACTCGGCGGCGTGCGCGTATTGCCAGCACGAGCGTCCCGAGCCCGGCCAGTCGGGCGTGCTCGGCCTCCTCGAGGGCGAGCGCATGTGGATCGAGCCAAAGGGCTTCTCCGAGGTCCACACCCGTGGCAACACCGAGGCGCATCGGCTCCAGGACCCATCGAAGTGGGTGCCGTTCGGCGTCGGGGCGATCGAAGGCACGGCCGGAGCGCCGTTGCCCGTCCTCGAGGCGGGCGATGGCTCGGCCGATGGCGCCTCGAACGACGCGGCGGCGGCCACGGAGTACGGGCCAGGGGAGGAACCACGTCCGCGCGAGGGCGAACCCACCGCGTCGGCTCACGGAGAGTTGCTCTAGCGCCTCGCCGTGCTCGCGCCCTCGTCCGGTAGGCTCCGTTGATGCGCCGAACCATCATCTTCTACGGCTGGATCATCGTGGCCGTCACGGCCCTGGTCCTGGTGGCGACGGCCGGCGTCCGCGCGGCCCCGGGCGCGTTCCTGCTCTCGATGCAGGACGAGCCCGGCTGGACGATGGGCGCGCTCTCGTTCGCGGCCGGCATCGGCATCCTGACCTATGGCCTGGCGGGACCGATCTCCGGTCGGCTGATGGCGGCGTTCGGGATCCGGGCCGTCACGATCCTGAGTCTCGCGCTGACGGCCGGCTCGCTCCTCGTGTCGACCTTCGTGCGCGACATCTGGCTGTTGACGCTGTTCTTCGGGCTCATGGCCGGCTTCGGCAGCGGGCTAGTGGCGAGCGTGCTCGGACCCACCATCGCGAATTGCTGGTTCATCAAGGACCGCGGGCTGGTCGTTGGGATCTTCGGGGCCAGCGTCAGTGCCGGGCAGCTCATCTTCTTCCCGATCCTGACGACGCTCGCGGTCACGGCCGGCTGGCGGGCGGGCGCGCTGCTCATGGCCGTCGTTGGCCTGGTCCTCATCGTCCCCGCACTTCTGTGGCTGCGTGACGATCCTGCGGACGTGGGGGAGCGGCCGCGCGGCGCCGAGCCCGGAGTCCCGATCGCCCCGGCGCCACGCGCGGACCCGAGGATCATGCGCCGCGCTGTCCGCTCGTCGGACTTCTGGTTCCTCGCGGCCACGTTCTTCGTGTGCGGAGCGACGTCCAACGGCCTCATCGGCGTCCACTTCATCAGCCATGCGGTCGAGCATGGTTTCGCAGCTCCGATGGCCGCGGGCGCGCTTGCGGTCATGGGCGCGTTCAACTTCGTCGGCACGATCGGGTCCGGCTGGCTGACTGACCGGCGGGATCCGCGCAAGCTCCTCCTCATCTACTACGGTTTCCGCGGTGTGAGCCTGTTGTTCCTGCCGTTCGTCCACGACTCCATGGGGATCATAGCCTTCAGCATCCTGTTCGGCCTCGACTACATCGCCACCGTCCCGCCGACCGTGGCGCTGGTCGCGGACGCATTCGGGCGGCACAACGTCGGGGTGGTGTACGGCTGGGTGTTCGCGGCCCATCAGCTGGGAGCCGCGATCGCCGCGTTCGCGGCCGGGATCGTCCGGGAGCACGTCGGCGACTACACAGCGGCGTTCGTGGCGGCCGGCTGGATCGCGATCGTCGCCGGGTTCGCCGCACTGGCGATCCGCCGCCGTCCGGTGGTCGGCGCAGCACCAGCCGGTGCCTCGTGAGCAAGCGCAAGCGCAAGTCCCTCGGGCAGGCGATGGGCTCGGCCATCGTCGGCTTCGACTACCAGGTGTTCCGCGCGACGCCTCCGCCGCCCGAGCTGGTCGAGCAGGGCAAGCCGATCGCCCCGGTCCCGGCGGCCGACGGAGGCCGGATCAGCATCGACCTCCCGGGTTTCCCCGGACCTGAGCCGACCGCGGACGGTCCACTGCCTGGCGACCCCGACGCCGCGGACCCTGGCGATGTGGACGGCGACGACGAACGGGCCGAACCCTAGCTTGCCGATGCGACCAGGCTGAGCGCCTTGGCCAGCTGCGTGTCGGTCATCGAGTCGACGGCGGCGGGGGTCATGTCGCGGACCTGGTCGGGCGTCAGCGGGGCCACGTCGCTCGCGCGTTCGACGACCTCGTCGGGCGCGATGCCCTCGTGCCAGATGCGCCGCCCCTTGGGCGTCAGCCACTCGACCGTCCCGATCCGCAGGGCGGATCCGTCGGTCAGCTCGAACTCGCCGAGGACCGTCCCCGTGCCGAACGTCTTGACGCCGACGATCGTGGCTCGGTCCGCATCCTGCAGTGCACCGGAGAGGATCTCGGCGGAACTCGCCGTCGTCCCATCGACCAGCACGACGAGGGGCAGGTCGAGGGCCACCCCGTCCGGCGAGACGGCATGGCGCGTCTCGTTGCCGTCCGCGTCGCGCTCGACGTACACGTCGCCCGACCCGAGGAACTGGCTCGCGATGCCCGTGGCCTCGCCGACGAAACCCCCGGGGTTGCCGCGCAGGTCGAGGACCAGGCGGTCGGCGCCGGCCTCCTTGATCGCTTTCAGGGCCGCGACGATGTCGTCGGCGGACCCATGCGAGAACGAGTCGAGACGAAGCAACGCGGTTCGGCTGCCCGGCACCATCGTCCACGAGACCGACTCGATCGGGACATCCGCGCGCGTGATCGTGTACGTCCGAGCCGGACCAGTGGTCCCGGCCCGGACCGTCAGGTCGACCGAGGATCCCGCCTCGCCGCGGACCCAGCTGGCCACCTCATCGAGGTCGTGTCCGGCGGTTGACTGGCCATCGACGCTCTCGATGATGTCGCCGGTCATGACGCCGGCTGCCTCGGCCGGGCTGTCCTTGAAGACGGCGACGACGAGCGGCAGACCGTCCTCCGCCGCGTCGATCCTGATGCCGATCCCGACATACGACCCGGACAACTCGTCCGCGCGCGCGGCGCGCTCCTCGGGCGTCAGGAACGAGGTGTGGCCGGTATCGCCCACGGCCTCGGTCAAGCCATCGATCGCTCCATAGGCGAGATCGCGATCGTCGAGCTCGGACCGCCCGACGTACTCGCGGTGGATGGTGTCCCAGGCCTGGCGGATGAGGTCGAACTCCTCCGCGGACGTGACGCCCGATGCGCCCGGCACGGATGGATCGCCGCTCGCCGCGAGCGGTGCGATGCGCCCGACGCCGATCCCGACCGTGAACGTCGCCACGAGCGCGGTGGCGACGACCACACGGCGAAGCCACGGGCGGGCTCGGCTACCCGTTGATGACGAGGGGGAGGGGGAAGCCACGGGCTGCGGTGGCGGCACAGAGGGTTCGGCGACGGTGGTCGGATCGGGCGGGAGCTGGACAGGGTCGGTGGGAGGCAGCATGGCTCACGTGGTAGCGACGAATTGACCGGCCGCGAACGCGGAACGGCACCGGGGCGGTCGCCCGGCGTCGCCAAGCATGACGCCAGACGGTGAGCATTGGAGTGTCGGGACGATGAAGGTTCGTTCGTGGAGGGCCCGACTCGAGCGTCGGATCCGGCCGTTGGCATCTCGCGGGACCTCGTGATAGGCTTCGGCCATTCCCTACTGAACCAGTCGGAGATCACGTCCCGTGACCGACGCTCCCGTGTCCGACCGTCCATCACCGTCCGTCGGCCTGGGCCCATTGCGACCGGCACCGGCCGGCTTGCCGGACCCGAACATCGCCCCACCATCCGTCGCCGAATCAGGCGATCCGTTCACCACGGTCCGAGTGATCGACCTGCTCGCCCGGGTGCCTCGCGGACGTCCGGTCCGGTTGGCCGACATCGGCGACCGACTCAACGCGACCTACCTGGACTGGATCTTCCCGGCCCCGGTCATCGCCGCGGTCGCGGTCCAGCTGGCGGCCAACTGGATGGCGGATTACCGCAACAGCGCCGGGTTCGAACTCGAGGATGGACCGTACGGGCCGACCCTCACCATCGAGGATTCCAGCAGGGTCGACCCCTGGATCGTCCGTCAGGCCGAGCGCGCAGCCGCGTCGTGTACCGAGCGGCTCGCGGAATTCAGCCGCCGGGATCGACTCTCCTCCGGCGACTGACCCGAGCCGCGACCCCAGACCGACGCACCGACCAGGAAGCCCGCCAGGCACGCGGGCCAAGCAGACAAGGGAGGAACCCATGGCAGACCAGGGCTACGCGACCACCGATACGCTCGTCGACGCGACCTGGGCAAAGGCCCATCTCGACGACCCGAAGGTCCGTTTCGTCGAGGTCGACGTCGACACCACGGCCTTCGACCAGAGCCATCTGCCGGGGGCGGTCGGCTGGGACTGGACGAGCCAGCTGGCCGACGGCATCCGGCGCGACATCGCCTCGCGCGAGGACTTCAGCGCCCTGCTCCAGGGAAGTGGCATCGGGCCGGACACGACGATCGTCCTGTACGGCGACAACAACAACTGGTTCGCGGCATGGGCCTACTGGCAGCTCAAGCTGTACGGCCACCGCGATGTCCGGATCCTCAACGGCGGGCGCAAGTACTGGCTCGACCAGGGCCTTCCCCTGTCCGTTGACGCGCCCGACCATGCCTCGACCGACTACCAGCTGCCGGAGCCCGACTTCAGTCTGCGCGCCTATCGCGACGACATCCTGCCGCGTCTCGGTGACGAGGCCCTGTCCCTCGTCGACGTGCGCAGCCCGGCCGAGTTCAACGGCGAGATCATCGCCCCGCCTGGCATGGCCGAGACGGCCCAGCGACCGGGTCACATCCCGGGTGCCGCCTCGGTGCCGTGGGCGCAGACCGTGCGCGAGGACGGGACGTTCAAGTCGGCCGACGAGCTCGCCAGCCTGTACGAAGCCAAGGGCGTGACCCCCGACAAGGATGTCATCGCCTACTGCCGGATCGGCGAGCGCAGCAGCCACACCTGGTTCGTGCTCCACGAACTGCTCGGCTACAAGCGCGTTCGCAACTACGACGGCAGCTGGACGGAGTGGGGCAGCCTCATCGGCGTGCCCATCGAGAAGCCCGCGGCCGTCGCGGTCAGCTAGGCGGCCAGCCGGCCGCCCGAACACCGACGCAGACGGCGGAGCCCACCACGGGCCCGCCGTCTCGTCATGTCCGGGCCGGTCGACCGTAGCGGGCCATGGCCTCGAGCAGCCGGTCGTGGGGGAGGGCATGGGCGGTCACCCCATCGCGCCCGGTCATCGTCGTCGCGGCCACCAGGGCGTTGACGATCGCCTCCTCGGTCGCCTCGATCGTGGCGTCGAACAGCGGGTCGATGACGCGGTCGGCGACCATGCGGATGTCAACGGCAATGCGAGCGTCGCCCTCACCCGAGGGCGTCGGAAGACGGCGATTGCCGGTCGCCCAGGCCAGGAACAGGTCGCCCGAATAGTGCCCCGCGGTGCTGCCCACCCGAGCCAGACCGAGACCGGCGCGCAGCGCGAGGCGATCGCACTGGTGCGGGAGGAGCGGCGCGTCGGTCGCCACCAGGATGATGATCGAGCCGCTCTCCAGGCGAGGCCGGCCGCGTGGGCCAAGGGCCGCGCGCGCCGCGTCGGCCGCATCCGATTCGTCGTACGGGGACGGGATGTCGGTCTTGGGGATGGTCTCGCCGACCGGCACGCCATCGACACGCAGCCACTCCCGACGACCGTAGTTGGCCTGCACGAGGACCCCGACCGTCCAGCCGCCGAGATCGTCGGCCACGACCCGCGATGCCGTCCCGATCCCGCCCTTGAACTCGTGGCAGATCATCCCCGTGCCACCGCCGACCGCGCCCTCGGGGACGGCCCCGCCGCTCGCTGTCGCCAGCGCGGCCGCGACGTGCTCGGGTCGGACATGGAACCCGTTGACGTCGTTGAGGCTGCCGTCCCATGTCTCCCCGACGACCGGCAATGACCAGAACGGTGCGCCTTCCGACGCCTTGACCCCCTCGACGATGAGGGCGTCGTGCACCACCCCGACGCTGTGGGTGTTCGTCAGGCCGATCACGCCGCCGAGCTGTCCCGCCTCGCGGATCCACTCGAGCCCGGTCAACTCGCCGTTGCCGTTCAGCCGATGACAGCCCGCGAAGACCGGCTCCGACCATGGGTCGCCGTCATGCGGCACGACTACGGTGACGCCGGTCCGGACCGGACCGCGCCCGGTGACGAGCGGGCCATCGCCCTCGACGAGCGTCGTGTGGCCGACGCGGACGCCCGAAACGTCCGTGATGGCGTTGTGTGGGCCGGGACGGCCACGCCCGATGATGATGCCGAGGTCACGTGTTCGCATCCGGCGATGCTAGCGATGCGGCGGCCGCGCGGCGGCCATGTTGCGGCCCTCGGCCGTATCATCCGGCCGTGATCCCCACGCCCCACGACAAGGCGGCTCTCCGGCTGCGGCGCCTGCCGGACCGGCTCGCGGCGATGCGCGCGATCGACGTGGCCGAGTCGTTTCGCGACCTGCCAGGGTTGGCCCTCCTCGAGAGCGCCCGGCCAGGTCGCAACGCTCGCTGGACCTACTTGACGGCCGACCCCGTGGCGGTCCTGGAGTCGCCGGCGGCCGGGCACGACCCCTTCGCCGTCGCCCGGAAGCTCGTGGCTCGGCTGGACGGGACGGTCGTCGTGCCGGCCGACGCCCCGCGCTTCACGGGCGGGCTCGTCGGCTTCCTCGGCTACGACCTGGGCCATGCACTGGAACGGCTGCCGTCCATCGCGGTCGACGATCAGGGGCTGCCGCCGCTGCGCCTCGCGCTGCACGACTGGGTCGTCGCCTGGGACCGACGCACCGGTCACGCGTGGCTCGCCGGTCGGGCCCTGGACCGTGACGCCCGGCGTCTGGCGAGGCGGCTGGACGACGTCCACGCTCGGCTGACCGGTGGCACGCCGGGTCCGACATCGGTGACGACGCCGCACGATCGGCCCATCGGCGAAACGACCGGACCGTCCCCGCTTCGCTTCCGATCGCATCTGTCCCGAGCCGCATATGAGGCCGGCGTGGAGATGGTCCGCGAGCACATCGCGCGGGGCGATATCTACCAGGCGAACCTGACCAGGCGCCTGGACACCCCGTTCGACGACGACCCGTGGGAGCGCTACCGGCGCCTTCGAACCGGCGACCCCTCGCTCTTCTCGGCCTACCTGGATCTCGGGTCGAGTCCGTTGACGGAGCGACCCCGGGCGCTCCTCTCGGCCTCGCCGGAACCGTTCCTGGCGGTCGATGCCGCCGGCCTCGTGACGACTGACCCGATCAAGGGCACCCGACCGCGGGGCCGGACCCGCGCGGAGGACCGCGACCTCGCGTGTGAACTCCTGTCGAGCGCCAAGGATCGGGCCGAGAACGTGATGATCGTGGACGTGCTGCGCAACGACCTCGGCCGCGTCTGTCGCCCGGGGAGCGTCCGCGTTCCCCGCCTGTGCCGACTCGAACGGACCGCCGCGGTCCAGCATCTCGTCTCCACCGTGACCGGCCGACTGGCCCAGGGGCTCGACGCCTTCGACCTCCTCGCGGCCTCGTTCCCGGGCGGCTCGATCACCGGCGCGCCCAAGATCCGCGCGATGGAGATCCTCGAGGAGCTCGAGCCGGTCCGCCGCGGCCCGTACAGCGGCGCGGTCGGCTGGATCGGCCCGGACGGCGCGATGCAGACGAGCATCGCCATCCGGACGTTCGTCGCCGATGGCCGGCAGCTGACGCTGCACGTCGGCGGCGGCATCACCTACCGGAGCGACCCGGCGGCCGAGTGGGACGAGACGGTCGCCAAGGCCCGCGGACCGCTGTCCGCCATCGGCGGGATCGAGGTCGCCTAGGCCGATGGCCGGTCCGCGTCATGTCTGGGTCGATGGGCGCGTCCTGCCCGCCGAAGGCCCGCACCTGTCCGTGTTCGATCGCGGCTTCCAGCTAGGGGACGGGGTCTTCGAGACGCTCCGGGCGCAGGGCGGCCGCCCGACCGAGTTGGCCGATCACCTCGCCCGGCTGCAGCGGTCTGCGGCCGGGCTCGGGATCGTCCTGCCCGACGACGTGGGCCGGCGGATCGAGACCGGTTTGGCCGAGCTGCTCGCGGCCGAGGAGCTGGACGGGTCGGACGGCGACGCCTCGGTTCGCATCACGGTCTCGCGCGGACCGTTCCAGGGCCGGGGCCTGCTACCGCCCGACGAGGACGTCGCCGCCACGATCGCGATCCAGGCCTGGCCGGTCGTCACCCCGCCGGCCGACCACCTCGAGCGAGGGCTCCACTTGACCCCCTCGGGCGTGCGCCGCGACCCGACCAACCCGCTCGTGGCGCTCAAGACGACCTCGCGCGCAGATTATGTCTACGCCCGTCTGGAGGCCCGACGCGCGGGCGCCGACGACGCCCTGTTCCTGACGATCGACGGCCACCTCTCGGAGGGGACGACCGCGAACATCTTCCTCGTGCGCCGAGCCTCCGACGGAGTCGAGGAGCTCGCGACGCCCTCGCTCGACTGCGCGATCCTGCCCGGGACGACGCGAAGCTGGCTGTTGGCATGGGCCACCCGTTCGGGGCTGCGGCCGCTGGAAGGCCGGTTGTTGATCGCAGACCTGGCGTCAGCGGACGAAGCGTTCCTGTCGTCGAGCGTGGCGGGTGTGCTGCCGGTGACGCGATTCGCCGGGCAGCCGATCGGTGCCGGTCTCCCCGGCCCGTGGACGGGGCGAGCCCGCGCCGACCGCGAGGCCATGATCCGCGGCGAGGTCGGCGGCACCAACGGCGGCGAGGATGGCGGTCAGAGGTGACGCGGGACGAGCTGATCAGCCGGACTCGGCAACTGGTCGAAGAGGGGGATCGTCTGACCGCCGACCCGTCGATGGGCTCGCTGCGGGTCTGGCTGCAGCACTCCGATGACCTCCTGTCGTCCGCGTGGGGGACCATGGACCGCTACCACCTTTCGTGGCTGATGGTCGGCAAGCCGAAGGACATCGTCCGTGGCCGGCCGATGACCGCGGACGAGGAAGCGGCCTATGTCCGCGAGGTCGCCGAACAGAAGACCGCAGCCCTCCGGATGAGCCTGGACGCGGTCGAGCGCCAGCACATGCCGTTCGCCGGAGAGACCGGTGGGGTGGGCGCCGGCGACGCCTGAGAGCCGGCGGCTCGATCCCGGCCTACAGGTCGCGGATGAAGTGGACCCGGTCCTCGCCCTCGCCGTCGTAGTCGGGATAGGCGATCGAGCCGTACAGGCGTTGCGTGCCGGGACCGTCGTCCGGCCGGAACCCCATCGCCGTGTGGAACCGCACGGAGATCTGGTTGCCTGGCCAGGTGACGGCCTTGACCCGGCCCGCGCCCTTCGCGCGCGCGTCATCGAAGAAGCGCTCGTACAGCGCGCGGCCGAGTCCGCGCTTTCGGCGGTTGGGGTTCGTGCCGACCATATGGACGTAGGCCTCCGTCGGGTGATCCGGACTGACGAATCCGACGAGGAACCCCTGGAGCCGGCCATCCTCGGACTCGACGATCCACGACGAACCGGCGAAATGCTGGAACCACAGGCGCGGCAGCAAGGCCCGCACCCGACGGCCGCCCCACCATTCGTCCACGACCGCAACGACGACCGGGTGGTCGGCCTCGGTCGGCCGACGGAAGCGCAGGTCGTCGGTCCCCTCGACCGTCATCGGGCGGTGACCCAGGCCACGACCGCCGCGATGATCGCCTGGACCGGCACGAGCGGTCCGAACGTCTGGCCGAGGTACTCGACGAGCGGGAGTACCCCGCCCTCAGTCAAGGCGTAGAGCCACAGGCCGACCTGCCCGAGGCCGACCGACCCGAGCGCGAGCCCGAGGGCGAGGTAAGCGCGCCGACGGTCGTCGATCGTGGCCCCGGCGCCGGCCCGCAGGGCCCAGGCGGTGGCGTAGCCGATGACGGCGGCGAGGGCCAGCAGCCCGCCGGTCAGGGTCAGGACCCCGCCGAGGATGACGATCGCGATGGCCCCCACGATCTCGACGATCGCCGCGAACGTCACCCCACGACCCGGCGAGACAGGCCTGGCCGGTGTTGACGCAGCACGCTCGGCCGCCCGGTAGCGATCGGACGGTGGGTGGGCCAGTCGGCGCTCGCCCGGGATCGGCTCGGTGGGGGGATCGCTGGTCGGCGCTCCGGGGTCGGTCATCCCGACCATCGTAGCCGGGGCCCATCGACCGATCGAGGGCCATGGCGAGCCCCCACCCCCGCACGGTATGCTCCGAACGTGCCGCATCCAAGCTTGGGCCTGCCGCCGCTCGACCTGACCGCCGGGTACCCGGCCGCCGCGGAGCGGATCCGGGCCGCGCGTTCGCGCCTGGCCGCGCGAGCGCTCCAGGTCGCCTTGACCGAGGTCCGGGGCATGCGCGGGCGGTACGACGAGGCGGGCCTTCGCCAGCTGCTCCTCGACGCCGAGTTGCTGGCCGATCGAGTCGCCGTCGGCGTGGCATCGAACGTCCCCGACATCGGCCGCGAGTACGCGGAGTGGACCGCCCCGGTCTACCGTCGTCGGAAGGTCCCGATGGACGACCTCATCGCCCTGTGCCGCGGCCTCCATCAGGCCCTGCCGGACGTCCTCACGCTCGAGGAGATGGTGCCGGCCGACGCGACCCTCGACGAGGCGATCAAGGTCTATCGCTGGCATCGACGGTTGGCCGGCGACGCTCGCAAGCGCAACGCCCTGCTCCAGTTGCTCTACAAGGGCGGTTGACGGCGACCCGATGACGATCAAGTGGGTGCAGCAGGATCCGCTCGTGATGAACGGCGAACCCTTCTGCTACGGCTCGCGCCTGACGGTCCGCCAGCTCCTGGAGCTTCGCGCGAACGGGTACGACCTGACCCGGATCCAGACGGACCACCCGGAGCTGCGCACGCTCGGCATCGCGGCCGCTTACGTCTATGCGGCCGCCCATCGCGAGCGCTACGCGGACTTCTTCGAGCCGGATGGGTCGCTGGCCGGTGCCGGGTATACCGCCCAGGAGGCGGCCGGCCTGCCCGCCCAGTACCGCGTCGCGGGGATCGTGGTCAAGCCTGCCGATGCGGTGGGGTCGCCGGTCCCCTGACGCCGCACCGTGCGTGATTCGGGGGCGGTGCTACGCTCTTGGTCCACGTTCCTGGAGAACCACCCACCACCATGACCGACACGACGACCGATCCCGCGGCCACCCCGCCCGATGCGGCACCAGCCGAGACCACCTTCGATCCCGAGCGACGGGCGACCGAGCTCGCCATCCTCGATGCGCTGCGCGGCGTCGTCGACCCCGAGATCGGCATGAACGTCGTCGAGCTCGCCCTGATCAAGCAGATCCTGCTCGGCCCCGACGCGACCGAGATCAAGATGATCCTGACCACGCCCTTCTGCCCGTATGCCGGGTCGATGATCGCGCAGGTCAAAGAACAGGCGGAGACCGTCGTCGAGCACGACGTCAAGGTCACGCTGCTGGCCGAGCGCTGGGACCCGCGCGACGCCGGCCTGATGTGGTGAACCGGCACATCTGACGAGTGACATGCGCCCTCCCTGCGGTCGAGGGCTCGATCGATCCTCTGATACCGTTATGTGCATGGATCGGCCGTTCCAGCCGATCGACAAGGAGCCAAGGCACCGATGAGCGAGAACCGAATCCCCACCACCTACCCGTCGTCTCCGTCGACGCTCGGGGTCAAGCCGGATGTCCGGCTGCAGGCCGCGTTCCTGACCCACGCCTTCGTGTGGATGTTCGTCGGACTGCTCGTGTCGGCAGCGGTGGCCTATGCCGTCCTCGGCAACCAGGCTCTGAAGGACTTCACCGCCGACAACATGTTGATCCTCTTCATCGCCCAGCTGGCGATGGTGTTCGTCATCTCGGGGGCGATCAACCGGATCAGCGCCACGGTCGCCCTGCTGCTGTTCTTCGTGTACGCCGCATCGCTCGGCCTGGTGATCGGCCTGATCGTCTCGTACTACACCGAGGCCTCGGTCGTCACGGCCTTCCTCAGCGCCTCGGCGATGTTCGGCGCGGCGGCCATCTATGGAGCCGTCACCAAGCGCTCCCTGGCGGGCCTCGGCGGGATCCTGTTCATGGGCCTGATCGGCCTGATCGTCGCGTCCGTCCTGAACATCTTCCTGCAGAACAGCGGGCTCACCTGGGCCATCTCGCTGATCGGTGTCGTGATCTTCACGGCCCTGACCGCCTACGACGTCCAGCGCATCCAGGCGGGCGACCTCGCCGCGCAGACCGGCTCGCTCGAGAAGGCGGCGGTGATCGGCGCCCTGCACCTGTACCTCGACTTCATCAACATCTTCCTGTTCATGCTCCGCCTCCTCGGCGGCCGGAACTAACGGGAGCGTCCGACCGCGGTCGGACTGCCCAGCCGACACGAGCGTCGGCCGTGGCATGAGCTCGCGCGGCGGCATTCAAACACGCCTCGCGACGATGCCGACCCCGGTCCATCGATCCCCACACACCGCGGGCGGCAGATGAAGCGGATCAACGAACTTGCGCGCACGACCGACGTCATCGTCGAGACCGAGGTCCTGGTCGTCGGCAGCGGCCCGGGTGGCCTGTCGGCGGCCCTCGGCGCGGCCCGTGCGGGCGCCCGCACGACCCTGCTCGAGCGCAACGGCTGCTTCGGCGGCAACATCACCCAGGTCGGCGTCGAAGGCTTCGCGTGGTACCGCCACGAAGGGACCGTCGACAGCGAGGGGGTCGGGACCGAGCTCGAGGCTCGGGCCAAGTCGATGGGCGCGACCAACCCCGAGCCGCAGTCCGTGAGTGAAGCGCTCGACGGCGAGATGTTCAAGTACGTCGCCGACGTCGTCGTCGAGGAGGCCGGGATCCAGCCCCTCCTGCATCGGTTGTGTGTCGCCCCCATCGTCGAGGACGGCTTGATCCGCGGCGTGATCACCGAGAGCAAGTCGGGCCGTGAGGCGATCCTCGCCGAGCGCATCGTCGACGCCACTGGGGACGCGGATGTCGCGGCGCGCGCCGGCGCCCCGACCCACAAGACCCCGCGCGAGGAGATGTTGGCCGCGTCCGTGATGTTCTCCATGTCCGGCGTCAACAAGCGTCGCTTCATCGAACAGGTCAAGGCCGACCCCCAGACCTACCGCGACTGGGCCGGCAACGCCGAGTGGGACATCGAGACGACCGGCAAGGAGGACGATCTCTTCTCGCCGTTCATCCGGAAGCCGTTCAAGCAGGCGGTCGCCGCGGGCCTCATCCCGCCGAACCTCATCACGCTCGCCGGCACATGGGGATCGATCTCGGATCAGGGCGATCTGACCTACCTCAACCTGATCCACCTGAACGGGATCGACGGGACTGATGCCGACGACCTCACGCGCGGCGAGATGGAAGGGCGACAGCAGGCGGTCTACGCGATCGAGGCGCTGCGGGCGTTCATGCCAGGGTGCGAGGACGCGAAGCTGCGCAACTTCGGGATGACGCTCGGGGTCCGCGACACCCGCAAGATCGACGCGCTCTACGACATGACCGGCGACGATGTTCGCGAACAGGGCCGGTTCGAGGACGCGATCGGGATCTTTCCCGAGTTCATCGACGGCTACGGCATCCTGATCCTGCCGACGACCGGTCGCTACTTCCAGGTGCCGTACCGCGCTCTCGTGCCCAAGGAGGTCGGCCACCTCATCGTCGCCGGCCGATGCATCGGCGGCGACAAGGTCTCCCACGCCGCCGTCCGCAACATGATGTGCTGCACGGTCAGCGGTCAGGGCGCCGGCGTGGCCGCCGCCGTGTCGGTGCGGACGGGCCGCGACTTCGACGGCCTCGATGTCGGGCAGGTGCAGCAGGAGCTCCGACGCCAGGGCGCGCGCATCCACTGACCGCTTGTCAGACCGGGGTGGCGAACACCGGCGACGGCGAGATGTGCACCTGGACAGCGGTCCCGGGACTCAGTGCGGTCCCTTCGGCCGCCGATGTCTGCGCGACGACGAGCTCGCCGTTCGGCAGCGCGACCTGCACCCGGCAGAGGGAGCCCAGGAAGCTGATGGCGACGACGTGGCTCGGTGCCCCGGCCTCGGGCGTCAACCCGACCGACTCCGGGCGCACGAGGGCGGTCACCGGACCCGGTCCGGCCGAGCCCTCGAGCAGGGGGATCCGCTGGCCGACCAGGTCCACGGTCCCATCGCTCGCCGTCCCGGAAAGGCGGTTGGTCAAGCCGACGAACTCGGCGACGAAGGCGGTCCTGGGCCGGTCATAGAGCTCGTCGGGCGGCGCGATCTGTTCGAGGCGGCCGGCGGACATGACGCCCACACGGTCGCCCAGCGCCAGCGCCTCCTCCTGGTCGTGGGTCACGAACAGCGTCGTGGTGCCCACCGCGATCTGGATCCGGCGGATCTCCTCGCGAAGCTGCCGGCGCACCTTGGCGTCGAGCGCCGATAGTGGTTCGTCGAGGAGCAGCACCTTGGGCTCGATGGCCAGCGCCCTCGCGAGCGCGACCCGCTGCTGCTGGCCGCCGGACAACTGGTACGGGTAGCGGTTGCCATGCACCGACAATCCGACGAGTTCGAGCATCTCATCGGCCCGGCGACGCCGCGTTTGGGCATCCACGCCGCGCAGCCGAAGCCCGTACGCCACGTTGTCGCGAGCGGTCATGTTGGGGAACAGGCTGTACGCCTGGAAGACCATGCCCATGCCACGCTTGTTCGCCGGGACGTCCGTGAGATCACGACCATCCACGACGATCCGGCCGGAGTCCGGTTCGTCGAGGCCAGCCAACGCCCGGAGGGCCGTCGTCTTGCCGCAGCCGGACGGACCCAGGAGAGCGATGAGCTCGCCGGGGGCCATCTCGATGGTCAATCCGTCGAGGGCATGGACCGCGCCGTAGAACCGATGCAGATCCAGGAGCTGGACGGCGACACCGGCCCGTTCGGACGATGCAGCCGCGACGGTCGGGATCGTCATGAGCCGGCTACCTCCTCGATGGGTTCCTCGGTCCGCCGCCGCGCGCCGCCACCAACCACCGCGATGCCGTACAGGAGCACGAAGGCGAAGAGCAACGCGGCCAGCGAGACGGCCACCGCCACGAACGCGTCCCGCTTGCCGAGCAGGTTGAGGACGACCTGCAGCGTGTCGTAGTTGAGCAGGGACGAGATGGTGAACTCCCCGAGGACGAGCGCCACCGAGATGACCGACGCCGCGAGGATCGCGCCCCGGAGGTTCGGGGCGATGATCTGGAACATCACCCTCGGCCAGCTCGCCCCGAGGCTTCGTGCCGCCTCGGCGAGGGTGGCCACGTCGATCGAGCGGACGCCGGCGTCGATCGCCCGGTGGGCGAACGGCAGGACGAGGATGATGTCGACGAAGACGAGCACCAGTGGATTGCCTCGCGTGGCGCGGGTCAGGATCGAATAGATGGGCACGATGCCGACGACGAGGACGATGGCCGGGATCGCGATCGGCAACAGGCACAGGAACTCGACCGCACGCTTGAGACGCGGCGCCCGGAGGTACGTCCAGACGATGGTCGGGACCAGGAGCAGGAGCATGCCGGTCGCGGTCAGGGCCGCGATCGCGAGGGTCGTGATGATGGCTTCCGTGAGGTTGGGGTCCTGCGATGATCGCCGCCCAGGCATCGAGCGAGCGGCTCCCGAAGTCGCCCCGCGTCGAGAACTCGGCCATCGCGACCAGCGGCAGCAGGAGGTAGCCGCCGACCAGGAGGAGGATCGCCCACCGGGCGACCCCTCGGCGACGGTGGTGCCGCGCGGTCATCGCAGCCACCTCGACGCTCGCCGCTGGAGCAGCGCGTACAGGGACATGACGACCACGACCACCACGATCATGCCGAGGGCGAGGGCCTTGCCGATGTTCGCCTGCCCCTGGACCACCTCGCCGGACATCGCCTCGGCGATCTGGAGCGGGACGATCGGGCTGCCCTGGCTGACCAGTGCGGCGGCCGTCGCGTAGGCGGAGAACGCGTTGGCGAAGAGGAGCAGCACGGCGCCGAGGAAGCTTGGGGCGAGGATCGGGTCCGGCGACGTGTCGCCAGTACGACCAGCTCGAGCCGCCCAGGCTGGTGGAGGCCTCCCACCATTCCTGGCGCAGGCCATCGAGGGCCGGCAGGAACACGATGACCATGAGCGGGATCTGGAAGTAGGTATAGACGACCGTCAACCCGGTCATGCCGTAGATCCAATTGCTGTCGCTCGAGAGGGCGATCGCCGAGCGTGTCCTTGAGCACGATCGTCACGAGGCCGTTGAATCCGAACGTGGCCAGGAACGCGAACGCGAGCATCACGCCGCCGAACTGGGCCAGCACGCCGGACGCCGCGACGACACCTGACGCAACGATCCACCGGGACCCCCCGTGGACACGGCCCAGGCGAACAGGCCGCCAACGACGGCCCCAGCGATGGCCGAGACGAGCGACAGCTGGATCGATCGACCGAATGCCTGCAGGAACCGCTCGCCGCTCAGCACGCTCGTGATGCTCTCGAGCGACGGGGACCCGTCGGCCGCCTGGAAGGCCCCGACGAGGACGATGACTGTGGGCAGCAGCAGGAACAGGCCGACGTAGCCGAAGAACGGCACCAGCGGCAGGTACGTCCCCGCCCAGCGCCGGCGTCCGGAGCCGGCCCCGCCCGTGGCGAGACCGGCTCCTGATCGTTCCGACGCCGTCGTCGACGCCGTCACGCCGGTGGCTCCGGGTAGATCCCGGGAACTACGGCAGCTCGATGTTCCAGTTGGCGTTGACGTACTCGCCGGCAGCCGTCTGCTGGGCCTGCGTCAGGACGACCGGCGTGCCGGCGACCGTGGCGAGCCCATCGAGAGCGGCCTGATCGATCGTCCCGTCGGCGATCATCTTCTCCTGGAGGATCGGTCGGGCGAAGCCCTTCAGCCACTCGTTCTGCGCCTCGGGCGTGTAGAGGAACTCCTGCCACAGGCGAGCAGCCGCCGGGTGCGGCGCTTCCTTGTTGATGGCCTGGTAGTAGTACGACGCGACCGGCGGCGAGTCCGATGGGACGCTGACCACCCAGTCGATGCCCTTGCTCGTGAGGTCGGCCGTCAGGCCCGCGTTGTTGTACTCCCAGTCGATGACACACGGTGTCTGGCCGGACGCGATGGTCGCCGGGGTCGGGTCGACCGGCAGCAGATTGCCGGCCGCGTTGAGGTCGTTGAAGAACGTCACACCGGCCGAGATGTCGTCCGCGGATCCGCCGTTCGCGAGCGCGGCCATGACCACGCCGTGCAGGCCGGCCGCTGCCGACTTGGGGTTGCCGTTGAGGGCGATCATGCCCTTGTACTCGGGCTTGAGCAGGTCGGCCACGGTCGCCGGCGCCGCGACCTTCTTGGTGTCGCAGCCGATCGACGTGAACCCGGCGTAGTCGCTGAACCAGAGACCGGTCGACTCCTTCAGATCGGCCGGGATGTCGGCCCAGGCGGCGACCTGGTACGGCGCGAAGAGGGTCGTGTTGGCGAGCGCGATGCTGGGCGCGAGGTCGAGGACGTCAGGCGCCTTGTCCGTGCCCTTCTGGTTGTTGACGGCGTCGATCTCCTGCTGGCTGTTGAAGTCCAGCCCCTGCTCGTCGACCTTGATGTTCGGGTACTTGGCCTTGAACTTCTCGAGAACGCCCTTGTAGTTGGCCCACTCCGGCGGCACCGCGATGACGTTGAGCGCACCTTCCGCCTCGGCGGCCTTGACGAGTTCCTCCATGCCGCCGGCGTCGGCCGCGGTCGTTGCCGTGGCGGCCTTCGACGAACCTGATCCACCGCTGCACGCCGCCGCGATGACGGCGATGGCCGCGAACGCGACGAATCGCGATCTCATGGTGTGCACAGTGCCTCCTCCTCGAGCCTTACCGCGTGCCGCGGTCGATCCTGACCCGGCATCGTCACCACCGACCACAGTCGGTCAACACTCCCGTCTCGGCAGCATCCTGACCGCTCAGCGGACGTCAAGACCATGTGAGGGATGTGTTAACGCGACGTAGTCGGAAGCGTACTTTTCGTGCGCGCGGACGCGTACCGGATCATGACGATGCCGGCGCCCGGGAGGAACGCCGGCATCGTTCGCGCGAAGCGTCAGCCTACGAGGCCGGGATCCACGCCTTCCACTTCGCCTCGTTGGCCTCGACCCACTTCTTCGCGGCGTCGGCGCTCTTCATGTTGTTGTTGACGATGTCATTCGACACCGAGTTCTGGTCCTCGGCCGTCCACGAGAAGTTCTTGATGAACTGGGCGGCCGCCGGAGCCCGCGTGTTCAGGCTCGTGGCGATGATCTTGTTGAGGTCGTAGAGCGGGTAGTCGCACGCGACGTCCTCCGCGACCGCATCACAGCCGGCCGTGTAGGGCGGCAGGTTGACGCGCACGAGCTTCATCTCGTTGTTGAACCACTGCGGATCGTAGAAATATGCGAGCAGCGGGGTCTTGTTCTGCTCCGCGGATCGGAACGACTCGATCAGGGCCGACTCGCTGCCGCCCACGACGACCGTGAAGTTCAGGTTCAGGTTCTTGACGAGGGCGGCGTCGTTCGTCACGTATGACGGATCGCCGTCGAGGAGCTGGCCTTTGTCGCCAGACTCCGAGGTCTTGAACAGGTCGGCGTACTTGTTGAGGTTGTTCCAGTCGGTGATGTCCGGATATTGCGTGGCCATCCACGGCGGGACGAACCAGCCGATGACCCCCTGGATGCCGGTCTGGCCGGCGTCCTCGGCGACCTTCTGGTCGGTGATGTAGGTCTTGACCAGGTCTTCGTGGCCCCAGTTCTCGACGATCGCGTCGACGTCGCCGGACTGGAATCCTTCCCAGCTGACCTGTTCGGTCAGGTTCTTGAACTCGACCTTGTAGTTGAGTTGGTTCTCGAGCAGATAGCCGACCACCGCGGCATTCGACTCGTACCCGACCCATGGGTTGACCGCGATGTTGATCGTCTCACCGTTCCCGGTGGCACCGCCAGTGCTGGCTGCCGGGGTGGCGGCCGCACTCGCTCCGGGACTCGTACCCGCGCTGGATCCGCTGTCGCTCGAACAGGCGGCAACGACGAGCCCGAAGACGGCGATGAGGACGAATGCGCGTGAGCGCCACGAGACTCGCATCGTCTTGTCACTCCTCCATTCACCGCGAGCGACGCCCGCGGTCTGCGGATTATCGGTCACGCCACCAAGAAATGGGGAGGCGTCGCACGACGTGCCCAGCATCACGCCGCCTGTCGTTCAGCGGTTGGGTCCGCCGGGTCGGCCCGAGGCTCCCGCGGTCATCCGGTCCAGCATGATCCCGAGCAGGACCAGCGCAAAGCCGGCCGCCAGCCCGACCCCGAACAGCGTCCCCTGGGAGAACCCGGAGACGACGTCGAGCCCCAGGGCCTGGCCGCCGGTGAGCCCGCCGACCACGACCATCGACAGGACCAGGATGACGGCCTGGTTGACGGCCAGTTGCAGGGCCGGTCGGGCGACCGGTAGATCGACCTTGATGAGGCGTTGCCAGGCGCTCGCCCCGTAGGAGAGCGACGCTTCCTGGATGGCCGGTGGGACGCCCCGCAGGCCGACGTCGACCAGCCGGATGACCGGCGGCACGGCGAAGACGACGGCAGCGACGATCGCCGTGAACCGCCCGACTTCGAAGAGCACGAAGGCGGGCACGATGTAGACGAACGACGGCATGGTCTGCGCCACATCGAGGATCGGTCGCAGGCCGCGAGCGAACCCGTCGCTCCGAGCCGACAGGATCCCGAACACCAGACCGAGCGCGAACGTGACCAGCGTCGCGATGAGCACCTGGACGAGGGTCTCCATCGAGTGCTGCCAGAGCCCGATCGCGAGGATGGCGACGAGGCAGGCGACGGCCACGATCGCCTGGCGGACGCCGCTCGCGAGCAGCGCCAGACCGGCCACGACGACCATGACCAGCCACCACGGCGACTCGGTGAAGATCGTCTGGAGCGGGTTGATGAGGTAGTTCGTCACGGCGTCCTTGAACCCGCTGGTGAGCCATGCGACATTCGTTCGGAGCCAGTCCACGAAGTCGTTCACAGGACCCCGGAACGAGACCTGGACCGTGTCGGGGAACTCCTGGCCGATCGTGGACACGAGCCCGACGGCTACGGCCACGATCGAGACCGCGAGGGCGACCGCGAGCACGCGCCGATCCACCGGCCCCACGCGGCCGCGGTGGCGAGGGTCCATCCGCTCGCTCACGTGCTCTGTCACGCGGTCGAGCACGATGGCGAGGATGACGATCGCGATGCCGGCATCCAGCATCGCGCCGACGTCCTGCTTCTGGAGCGCCTGGATGATGTCCTGCCCGAGCCCCGGAGCGTCGATGAGCGCGGTGATGACGATCATCGACAGCGCGAGCATGATCGTCTGGTTGAGCGCCAACCCGAGCTCGCGACGGGCGAGCGGGAGGCGAACCTTCGTCAACAGCTGGCCGGACGTGGCGCCCAGCGATCGGCCGGCCTCGACGCTGTTGATCGGCACGCGTCGGATGCCGAGGGCCGTGATGCGGATCGCGGCCGGCATCGCGTAGATGAGCGTGACGATCACGGCCGCCGCCGGTCCGATCCCGAAGAACAGGACGAACGGCGCGAGGTAGGCGAAGGTCGGCATGATCTGCATCACGTCGAGGATCGGCGTCAGGAACCGCCGGAACCGCTCGTTCTGGGCCATCAGGATCCCGAGCGGGACCCCGAGCGAGAACGAGATCGCCACCGCCGCGATGATCGCGCCGAGGGTGTCGACGCTCGAATCCCACAGGCCGAGCACGCCGAGCGAGAGGAAGCCCCCGAGCGCCAGGATCGCGATGCGCCAGCCACCGGCCACGTAGCCCAGGGTGGCGGCGATGGCGACGAGGGCGGGCCAGCCGATCGCGTGCAAGACGGTCGACAGGACCTCGACGAGGGTGTCGATGATCGTCCGTGGGATCCCGAACAGGATCTCGAAGATCAGGCTGTCCTGGTTCTCGCGGATCCAGTCGCGCACTTCGTTGAGCGCCAGGAACAGCGGTCGGTCGGGGTCGTGCGGTTGCACGGTCGTGCCGGCGAAAAGGACGTACAGGATCGCGGACGCGACCAGCAGCACGAGGAGCCAGCCCCACTTCGGCAACCCCGTCACCAGCCGCTGCGCCGCCGGTATCGAGATGGCGGTCATCCGCGCGCCTCCGCCCGCGATGCTGTCGTCAAGCTGGCGGGACGACGGTCCCGGCCATCGTCCGGATGACGCGCCCCCCGACCGTGTCGGCGACCGCCCCGAGGATGCGCGTCCGGTCGACGACGCCGAGCACCTGACCGTCCTGCGACGACGCGGATCGGCTTGGTCGTGGACGCGGCCGTCTCCAGGCAGGTTCGGATCACGGCATCGGGTGCGAACTCCGGGCCATCGGTCGGGTCGGTGGGTTCGACCGGCCGCATGATCCAGCGGAGCGTCAGGACGTGGCTCTTGGGGACATCGCTCACGAAGTCCGCCACGTAGTCGTCGGCCGGTGCTCCGACCACCTCCTCCGGCCGCCCGATCTGGACGACCTTGCCGTCGCGCATGATGACGATGTGGTCGCCCAGCTTCAGGGCCTCGGCCAGGTCGTGGGTGATGAAGACCATGGTCTTGCCGACTTCGTGATGGAGGCGCAGGACCTCGTTCTGCATGTCGCGCCGGATCAACGGATCCAGGGCGCTGAAGGGCTCGTCGAAGAACATCACCTCGGGGTCCACGGCCAGCGCGCGGGCCAGCCCGACCCGCTGCTGCATGCCACCGGAGAGCTGGTCCGGGAAGCTGTCCGCATGGCCCGACAGACCGACGAGTTCGATCATCTCGTTGGCCCGTCGTTCGCGGGCCGCCCGGTCATCGCCGCGGATCTCGAGGCCGAAGGCCACGTTGTCGATGACCTTGCGATGGGGCAACAGGCCGAAGTGCTGGAAGACCATGCTGAACCGCCGCCGGCGTAGGTCGCGGAGCTTCGTGTCGTCGGCCTTGACGATGTCCTCGCCGTCGAGGAGCACCTCGCCCTTCGTCGGCTCGATGAGCCGCGTCATGCACCGCACGAGCGTGGACTTGCCACTGCCCGAGAGGCCCATGACCACGCACACCTCGCCGGGCCGGACATCGAACGAGACGTCCCGCAGCCCGATGGTGGCGCCGGTCTTCTTGCGCAGCTCATCGCGCGACAGATCGGCGTCGGGCGTGCCGATCGTCTTGTGTTCCGCGGCGCCGAAGACCTTCCAGAGGTTGCGAACGACGAGCGTCGGCGTCGCGGCACCGCCAGCGCCGTTGGCTTGAGCCATCGTCGACGTCACCCTCTCGTCACCCTCCGAACCAGCCCGACGGACCCGGTGCCGTGTTCTGCCAGATGTGCTTGGCCTCACGGTACTCGTCCAGACCGCTGGGGCCAAGTTCCCGGCCGATGCCCGATTGCTTGAAGCCGCCCCATTCGGCCTGTGGGATGTACGTGTTGTAGTCGTTGATCCAGACGGTGCCGTGGCGCAGTCGCGCGGCGACCCGTTGGGCGCGGTCCGCATCGGACGTCCAGACCGCGCCGGCCAGGCCGTAGGTGGTGTCGTTGCCGAGCTCGATCGCCTCCTCCTCGGTCGAGAACCGCTCGATCGTGAGGACCGGGCCGAAGACCTCTTCCCGGATGATCCGCATGTCGCGGCGCACGTCGGCGAAGACCGTCGGACGGTAGAAGAAGCCGGCCTGGAGTTCGGGCTCGCTCGGTCGACGGCCGCCGGCGACGAGCCGGGCCCCCTCGTCGATGGCCGAGGCGACGTAGCCCTCCACCTTGTCGCGGTGGGCGGCGCTGATGAGCGCGCCGGCCTCGGTCGCCTCGTCAGTGCCGATGCCCAGTCGGATGCCGGTCCGCCCGGCGCCCGACCTCCTCGACGAACCGGTCGTACATCGCGTCCTCGACGATCGCCCGGCAGCCGGCCGAGCAGACCTGGCCCGAGTGCGCGAAGGCCGCGGTCAGCGCGTTGTCGACGGCGGTCTCGAAGTCCGCGTCCGCGAACACGATGTTCGGGCTCTTGCCGCCGAGCTCAAGGGCGACCTTCTTGACGTTGACCGCCGCGCCACGCATCAGGGCGCGGCCGGCGTCGAGGCCGCCGGTCAGCGAGATAAGGTCGACGTCCGGGCTGTCCGCCAGCGCCTGGCCGACGCGGTTGCCCGGACCGAGGATCAGGTTCACCACGCCGGCCGGGACGCCCGCCTCCGCGAGGAGACGGGTCAGGTGGATGGCGGTCAGGGGCGTCACCTGGGCCGGCTTCATGACCGCGGTGTTCCCGGCCGCGAGGGCCGGCGCGATCTTCCAGGAGAGCTGGAGGAGGGGATAGTTCCACGGCGCGATGAGGCCGCACACGCCGACCGGCTCGTAGACGATCCGGCTCACGACGTGCTCGTTCTCGGCATCGACCGCCCGCCCCGCCTCCTTGTCCGCGAGCTCCGCGTAGTAGCGGAACACGCGTGCGACGTCGGCCATGTCCCAGCGGCTCTCGCGCATCGCCTTGCCGGTATTGAGCGTCTCCTCGAGCGCCATCGCTTCCCCGTCGCGGTCGACCAGATCCGCGACCTTGTCGAGCAGCGCAGCCCGATCGGCGCCCGGCGCCCGGGGCCAGTCGGTGGCGTCGAACGCGCGCCGGGCGGCGGCGATGGCGGCCTGCACCTGGTCGTCGGTCGCGACGTCCACCTCCGACACGATCGTGCCGTCGGACGGGTTGATCACCGGGCTGCAGGAGCCGTCTCCGGACGCGATCCATTGGCCGTCGATGAAGAGGCTGGGCACGATGACCTCAGGCTGTGACCCGGGCTGGTCGATTGGGCGCCAGCTTCGACTGGCCGGGTAGGCGCGTCAAGCCGCGGGCGCACCGGGCGGGCCGACGCGTGGCTCGCTCGGCGGCCGGGTATCCTCACTCCTCGCGGTGACAGGGGTTCCCCGCTCATGGAGGACGGATTTCGGCATGAGCGCGTTTCCGGAACGGGCGGGCGTGGTCGTCATCGGCGCCGGCATCGTGGGCAACAGCCTTGCCTACCACCTCGCCCGGCTCGGCTGGCGCGACATCGTGCTCGTCGAGAAGGGCACGCTACCGAACCCCGGCGGATCCACCGGTCACGCCTCGAACTTCATCTTCACGACCGATCACTCGAAGGAGATGACGGCCTTGACGCTCGACAGCGTCGAGCAGTATGTCGAGCTCGGTGTCTTCACCAGGAGCGGCGGGATCGAGGTCGCCCGGACGACCGAGCGGATGGAGGAGCTCAAGCGCCGCCTCGCCGCGTCGAAGTCGTGGGGCATCGAGGCCGAGCTGATCGACCCGGCCCGGGTGAAGTCGCTCGTCCCGTTCATCGAGACGTCGATCATCCTGGGCGGCTTCTACACGCCGGGCGTGGGTGTCGTCGACTCGCTGCGGGCCGGGACGATCATGCGCGAGCGCGCCACCGAGATGGGCGCGCTGACGATCGCGTCGGGCACCGAGGTCACCGGGATCGACGTCGTCGACGGCCACGTGCGCGGTGTCAAGACCGATCGCGGCGACATCGCCGCCGACACGGTCCTCATCAGCAGCGGCGTCTGGAGCCCGCGGATCGCGCGGATGGCCGGGGCGTCCATCCCGCTGACCCCGGCCATCCACCAGATGATCAGCGTCGGTCCGGTGCCGCTGTTCGCGGACACGGTCGGGGAGATCACGTACCCGATCGTGCGCGACATGGACACGAACATGTACGAGCGCCAGCACGGCGGCGATCTCGAGGTCGGGTCCTACGCCCATCGGCCCATCCTCATGGACCCGGACGACATCCCGTCGATCGCCCAATCGGCGCTCTCGCCGACGGAGCTGCCGTTCACCCAGGAGGACTTCGAGCCGCAGCTGGAGCACGCGCTCGAGCTGGTCCCGGACATCCTCGGGGACGAACGGGTCGGGATCCGCCACTCGATCAACGGGCTGCTGTCGCTGACCCCCGACGGCATGCCGATCCTCGGCGAGACGCCCGAGGTCAGGGGTCTCTGGTCGGCGGCCGCGATCTGGATCAAGGAGGCACCCGGGATCGCCCGGACCGTCGCCGAGTGGATGACCCACGGGACGCCCGAGATCGATCCGCACTCGTCCGACATCGCCCGCTTCTACGACCACCATCGAACGGCCACGCACATCGCGGCACGCAGCGCCGAGGGCTTCAACAAGACCTACGGGATCGTCCATCCGATGGAGCAATGGGCGAGCAACCGCGACGTTCGACTCAGCCCGATCAACGCCCGTCAGCACGGCCTCGGTGCCGTCTTCTTCGAGGCCGCCGGCTGGGAGCGACCGTTCTGGTACCAGGCCAACGAGCGGCTCCTCGCCGACTACGGCGAGCGGGTCATGCCCCGCGAAGCGGAATGGGAATCCCGCTGGTGGTCGCCGATCGTCAACGCGGAGCACCTCGCGATGCGCGAGCGGGTCGGCATGGTGGACCTGGCCGCGTTCGCGATCTTCGACGTCAGCGGACCGGGCGCGATGGCCTACCTCCAGGGGCTCGTCGTCAACCAGGTCGACGTGCCGGTCGGGCGGGTCGTGTACACGCCCCTCCTCAACGAGGCCGGCGGGATCGTGGCCGACCTGACGATCATGCGGCTGCGCCACGACCTCTTCCGTGTCGTGACGGGCGGCGGCATGGGGATGCGCGACAAGAAGTGGTTCGTCGACCACCTCCCCGCCGACGGATCTGCGCAGCTCGAGGACGCGACGTCGGCCTGGTACACCCTCGGCGTCTGGGGACCGCGTGCCCGGGACCTCGTGGCGTCCGCCACGGCGGACGATGTGTCGAACGACAGCTTCCCGTTCGGGACGTCGCGGACGATCGACATCGGCAGCGTCCGCGCGCTCGCCTCGCGGATCTCGTACGTCGGCGAGCTCGGCTGGGAGATCTATGTCCCGATGGAACAAGGCGCGCGCCTGTGGGACACGCTCTGGGACGCCGGCCAGCCGTTCGGCGTGGTCCCGGTCGGGATCGGCGTCTACGGCACGACCGGCCGGCTCGAGAAGGGTTATCGGGCCCACGGCAACGAGCTGGAACTCGACTTCGACCTCGTCGAGGCGGGGATGGCCCGCCCGAAGGTCAAGGAAGCCGATTTCGTCGGCAAGGCGGCCTACCAGGAGCAGCGATCCCGACCGCCGGCCGCGGTCCTGTGCACCTTGACCGTCGACGATCCGACATCATCGACGGGCGTGGCTCGCTACATGCTCGGGAAGGAGCCGATCCTGACCCCCGATGGGCGTCCGCTCGTCGATGGCAAGGGCCGCCGGTCGTATGTCACGAGCGCCGGGTCCGGGCCGTCGGTCGGCCGGCACATCCTCCTGTCGTACCTGCCACCCGAGTCGGCCATGACCGGGACGAAGCTGTCGGTCGAGTACTTCGGCGAGCGGTATCCGGTGACCGTCGCGGTCGTCGGGAGCACGCCGCTCTTCGATCCGGACAACGAGCGGGTGCGCCGTTGAGGACCCGGACGGCGTGAACATCCTGGTCTGCGTCAAGCGCGTTCCCGCGACCGGAGGTCGGATCGTCCTGACCGCCGACGAACGCGACATCGATACGCGGTTCCTCGGCTTCGTGGTCAGCCCGCACGAGGAATGCGCGGTCGAGGAGGCCGTGCGCCTGGTCGAGGCCCATGGCGGGACGTCGGCCGTCCTGACCCTCGGTCCCGACGTCGGCGTCGGACCAGCTCCGCGACGCGATGGCCATCGGGATCGATCGAGCGATCCTGCTCGAGACCGATGGCAGCGACTGGGACTCGATGGCCACGGCCGCGGCGATCGCCGAGGCGATCCAGGCACAGGAGGCGGCCGGCGGCGGCCCATTCGACCTCATCCTCTTCGGCAACGAATCCGCCGACTCCGGCGGCTTCCAGGTCGGGATCCGGGTGGCCCACGCGTTGGACCGCCCGTGCGTCACGGGCGTGAAGGCGCTCGAAGTGCGGGATGGGATCCTGACCGCCCGTCGCGAGGCACCCGGCGGTTGGGACGTCTTCGAGGTCCCGCTCCCCGCGGTCGTGGCCGTCAGGGAGGGGATCAACCTGCCCCGCTACCCGTCGGTCCCGGGCCGCCTGCGGGCGAAGAAGAAGGAGGTCGAGCGGATCGCGCCGGCGCGGCGCCCTGCCGGTCTGGAGATGATCCGTCTGGTGCTCCCCGCCGAGCAGGTCCGGACCGCCGAGATCCTTGGGACCGGCCCCGAGGCGGCACCGCGCGTGGTCGAGGTCATCCGGGCCATGGGTCTCCTGTGAGCGCGATCCTCGCCTACGTCGAGCACGAGGACGGCCACCCGGACCGGCTCAGCCTCGAGATGCTCACCCTGGCGGGACGGCTGGCCGAGGCCATCGGGCCTGCCGGTCCACGCGGCCCTCGCGGGAACCGGTGCCGGCGACGCCGCGGGCGAACTCGGCGCGTACGGTGTCTCGACGGCGCACGTCATCGGGCACGAACGGCTCGACGGCTACGCGCCCGAGGCGTTGGCCGCGAGCGTGGCCCAGGTGGCAATGGCCTTGTCCGCGACGGCCGTCCTGGCGCCAGGCAGCGAACGTGGAACCGAGGTGCTGGCGCATCTCGGGGCGCTGACGGGCCTGCCGATGGCCGCGAACGTCATCGACGTCGTGCCCGGCGAACGATGGCAGGTCACCCGGCAGCGCTGGGCCGGCAGCCTGCTCGAGGAGGCCTGGCTCGACGGATCCCCGCACCTGATGACCGTCGCCCCGCATGCCGTCGCCCCGCGCGAGGCCGCCGCCGGGGCCGCGGCACCGAGCATCGTGCCGGTGACGCCGACGCTCACGGATCGGGACCTGCGGGTCCGGGTCACCGGAAGGGTCGCATCGGCGAGCGACAAGATCTCGCTCACCGACGCCAGGGTGGTCGTCGGTGGCGGGCGGGGCATCGGCAGCTGCCGAGGGCTTCGCGATGCTCGAGGAGCTGGCGGGTCTGCTCGGCGGCGCCGTCGGCGGCTCGCGAGTGGTGACGAGTGCCGGTTGGCGGCCGCATGCCGACCAGATCGGCCAGACCGGCGTCCGGATCGCGCCGGAGCTCTACATCGCCTGCGGGATCAGCGGGGCGATCCAGCACATCGTCGGTTGCAAGGCCGCGAAACGCATCCTGGCGATCAACACGGATCCGGAAGCCCCGATCCTCAGCCACGCGTCGTACGCGGTGATCGGCGACCTCCACGCCATCGTGCCGGCCATCACGGCAGAGATCCGCCGCACCACATGACGACCGTCCTGTTTCGGTTTCTCGCCCAGATGTGAGAAGGTGAGCGAAACGGTCCCCATCCCGGGCGACCGACCGATCCAGGAGAGCCCGTGCGAAAACGCAAGGTGACGTATCCCGTGGCCAAGACGGCCACTCGCTCCGCCCCGCCGGCCGGTGCCGGCGCCGAACCCCGCTTCGACCGCCCGACGGTCGCCACCATCGACCTCGATGCCGCCAACGGCCGGCCGGGGATGTCAGTCGGCCTGCGGGTCCGCATCGCCGGGACTGGCCTGTACAACGGCGAAGAAGCCGTCATCGAGCGCCTCTCAGGCGGCGTGGTCCCCGCCGCGCATGTTCGCACCGAGAGCGGCAAGTCCCGCCAGGTCCGGACCATCGACCTCGTCCCGCTCGACTCGGAGCCAAAGCCGGACTGAGGGTCGGCGGCCACGGACGCTTGGGGGAGGACGCCCGTGGCCGCGCGGAGGAGATGGCGCGCTAGGCGGTCGCCTTGACGATCCAGCCGGGCTCGGGCTCGCCGAACTTCGACAGGAGGTAGTCGCGCGAGCCCTCGACGGCCTTGCGCGGACCGTCGAGCGAGGCCTTGAGCTTGAAGTCCTCCTTCAGGGTCTCCCCTGCCACCAGGACCGTCTTGACGTTCGAGACGTCCGCCGCGCAGACCACCGCCCCGACCGGGTCGATGATCGGCGCCACGTTCACGGCCGACCCGTCGATGATGACGACGTCCGCCTGCTTGCCGGGGGTCAGCGACCCGGCCCGGTCCGCGATCCCGGCGACCTCAGCCCCACCCAGGGTCGCCCACGAGAGGACCTGGCGCGAGGTGATGAGGCCGGGCGAGGCCGTCAGTCCGTCGAGGTCGGCGTCCCACGACTCCTGGTGCTTGCGACCCCGCTCGGACCCGAAGATCGAGCGCATCTGGGTGAACTGGTCGGATGGCGCCGTCGTGGCGACGTCGGACGACAGCCCGATCGGGAGGTTGTGCTCGAGCGCGGTCACCGCCGGCGCCCAACCGTGGCCCATCTGGACCTCGATCTGCGGGGCGAACGAGACATTCCCGCCGAAATCGCTCGCGAGCTTCCACTCCTCGTCGGTGAAGTGCGAGGCGTGGACATAGGTCGTGTTCGGATAGAGCAGGTCCATGTCGCGGAGCGTGGTCACCTGCATCTTCGTGTACCCGAACCGGTCCATGGCCACGTGGACGGTGATGTTGAGCCCGAGCTCCTTGGCAAGCTCCCAGTCGTGGCGGACGACGTCGGGCTTGCAGAAGTTGGGACCGCGCGTCGCGAGCGCCATCGTGATCCGGCCGTCGTCCGAGTTGAAGTACTGCTTCCGGATCCGGCGGGCCTCGGGTCCATCCGAGGTCAGGACGCTGCCCGTGTAGTCCGGGCCGAACCACCAGTCGACGAGGGAGGTGTTCCCGAACCCGTAGGCGAACACGGATCGGATCTTCGATTCCTGCAGGCCGCGGATGGCCTCGTCGGCGTGGGCCGGCGTGTTCATGATGTGCGACCAGTCGACGAGCGTGGTGATGCCCGCGTTGATGCACTCGAGCGAGCCCCACAGGTTGCCGGCATACACGTCGTCGGGCCGGTAGTGCGGCGCGAACTTGTCGAGGATGGACCCGAAGTAGGTGATCAGCGCGAAGTCGGGCGCGCAGGTCCGGATCGACGTCTCCCACGTGTGACGGTGGGTGTCGATGAATCCCGGGATGACGATGTCGCCGGTGGCGTCGATCGTCCGCGCCCCGTCCGCTGAGAGGTTCCTGCCGACGGCCGCGATCTTGTCGTCCTCGATCAGGACGTCGGCGTCGGCCAGTTCGCCGAGCGCGGGGTCCTGCGTCAGCACGATCCCGCCTTTGATGAGCACTCGGTCGGTCATCGATCGTTCCCTCGTTCGATGTGGTCGGTTGGTGGTGGCTGCGTCAACGCTCTCCGGGTGGGCTCCTCCTCATGGCCGATCGGTCATCGCCGGCCCTCCTCACGCAGGTGACTCGCGACCATCGAGAAATCGGCGTCTTCGCCCACCGAGCGCTCCGCGGCCCGGATCTGTTCGAGGTTCGTCGCGGCCTGGGGAAGGGCCGAGATTCGTGGCACCCGCCTGGCCCTGGATCAGGCGCAGGTCCTTCTCGGCCAGCCGCAGCGAGAACGCGACGGGTGTCGACTCCGGCTCCACGAACGCGGCCCGCTTGTAGGCGACGAACGGGGCGCCGACGGCGCTGGCGGCCAGGACCTCGTACGCGAGGGCGCGGTCGATCCCGCTGCGCTCGGCGAGGACGAGACCCTCGGCGACGGCCCCGTTGAGCCCGAAGATGACGGTGTTGACCGCGAGCTTCATCGCGGCGCCCGAGCCAAGGCCGCCGACATGGACGATTCGCCCGGCTAGGAGCTCGAATACCGGCCGGGCCCGGTCCAGGTCGGCGGTCTCCCCACCGACCATGATCGTCAGCTCGCCCGAACGGGTGGTCGTGACGCTGCCGGAGACCGGCGCATCGAGGATGCCGGCACCGCGCGCCCGGACCGCCGTCTCGAGCGCCCGGATGGTCCCGGGCAGGACGGTGCTCATGTCCACGGCCACGGAGCCGGGCCGCAGGCCGGCGATCACGCCGTCGGGTCCGTCGTACAGCCCGGCCACGGCGGCATCATCGGCGACCATCGAGATGACGACGTCCGAGGCGGCGGCCGCTTCGGCCGGCGTCGGCGCCACCGTCGCCCCGATCCGCGCGGCGAGGTCCGTCGCGC
The DNA here is from genome assembly GCA_963778645.1 of uncultured Chloroflexia bacterium. Taxonomy (GTDB): domain Bacteria; phylum Chloroflexota; class Limnocylindria; order Limnocylindrales; family CSP1-4; genus SPCO01. Next base: position 793,780 of record CAVZVH010000025.1, on the reverse strand, counting down.
GCTCGGCAGTCCGGTTGTAGAGCACGACCGCGACGCCGGCCTCGCACAGTCGCTCGGCCATGGCCGAACCCATGCGGCCGGTCCCGAGCAGCGCGACGCTCAGGTCCGTGACGGCGCGGGTCGCCCCGGCATCGGGCTCAGGCGGCGTCATCGAGGCGCCTCTTGACGGTCTCGACGATGCGCTCGACGGATGGGATCGCCAGGTCCTCCAGCACCGAGGCCGATGGCAGCGGGATGTGCGGCGTGGTGATCCGCACGATCGGCGCGTCCAGGCTGTAGAACCCGTCGTCGGCCACGATCGAGGCGATCTCGGCGCCCCAGCCGCACAGTCGCGGGTTCTCCTCGACGGTGAACAGGCGGCTCGTCTTCTTGACCGACGCGAGGATGGTGGCGGTGTCGAGCGGCACGAGCGAGCGCAGGTCGATGACCTCGGCCGCGACGCCGTGCTCGGCCTGCAGGCGCTCGGCGGCCTCGAGCGGCCTTCGGGACCATCGCGGCCAGCGCGACGATCGTGGCATCCGAGCCGGCTCGCAGGACCTTGGCCGTCCCGAGCGTGTCGACGTGCTCGCCGTCGGGCACCTCGCCCTTCACGGCGAAGAGCGCCTTGTGCTCGCAGAAGATCACGGGGTCCGGATCGCGGATCGCCGCCGCCATCAGGCCGATCACGTCGGCCGGGGTCGAGGGTGCCACGACCTTCAGCCCCGGGATCGCCATCGCCCAGTTCTCGACGCTCTGGCGAGTGCTGCGCCCCGAAGCGCAGGCCCGCCCCGTTCGCGGTCCGCAGCACGAGCGGCAGCGAGACCTGGCCGTCGGTCATGTAGCGGGTCTTCGCGATCTGGTTGGCGACCATGTCCCAGGCGACCGCGAAGAAGTCCGAGAACATCAGTTCGGCGACGGGCCGGAGCCCGGTCATCGCCGCGCCCATCGCCGCGCCCACGATCGCCTGCTCGCTGATGGGCGTGTCCCGGACGCGCTCCGGTCCGAACCGATCGAACAGGCCCTCGGTCAGCTTGAAGACGCCACCGGCGGCCCCGACGTCCTCGCCGATGAGGACGACCATCGGGTCACGCTCCATCTCCTGCGCGATCCCGGCGGCGATCGCGGCGCGATACGTCAGTTCCGCCATGCCGAGCCTCCGTCCGCCCAGACCTGCGTCTCGAGGACCTCCGCTCCGGGTTCCGGTGCCGCACGGGCGATCGCCTCGGCCGCCGCCACGGCCTCGCGGATCTCCTCGTCGATGGCGTCGAGCTCGGCCGGCTCCACGCCGAGCTCGAGCAGCCGGGCGTGATAGGCGGGCATGGGATCGCGCGCCTTCCAGGCGGCGACCTCGTCGTCGGGTCGGTACTTGCCGGGGTCGGCGCGCGAGTGGCCACCGTGGCGGTACGTGATCGCCTCGATGAGCGATGGCCCGTCGCCGGACCGTGCCCGGTCGATCGCCCGCCGGGCCTCCCCGTGCACGGCGTCGACATCGTTGCCGTCGACGACGATCGGCTCGAGACCATAGGCGCTCGCCCGGTCCGCGGCGGGCCGCGCCACGGCCGTGACGGCGGCGATCGGCGTGTACTCCATGTACTGGTTGTTCTCGCAGACGAACACGACCGGAGCCTTCCAGACGGCCGCCATGTTGAGCGCCTCGTGGAACGCCCCGATGTTGGTGGTGCCGTCGCCGAAGAAGCAGACCGCCACCTGCCCGGACCCGCGGTACTGGGCGGACCAGGCCGCGCCCAGGGCGATGGGCAGGTGGGCGCCGACGATCGCGTACGAGCCCATCGCGTGGTGCTCGACGCTGGTCAGGTGCATCGAGCCGCCCTTGCCGCCGAGGAGGCCCGTCGCGCGGCCGAAGAGCTCGGCGAAGATCGGTGCCATCGGCACGCCCCGGGCGAGCGTGTGGTTGTGCCCGCGATAGGTGCAGAACGTGTAGTCGTCCTCGCGCATCGCCGCGGCCACGCCGGCGGCGACCGCCTCCTGCCCGATGCCCAGGTGGGTCGTGCCGCGCACGAGACCCTCGAAGAAGAGCTCCTGGGCACGCGCCTCGAACAGGCGGCACGCCTGCATCGTCCGGTACATCCGGAGTCGGGTGTCGCGATCGATGTCGGCGGTGCTGGTCGCCATCGGCCGACTCCTAGTAGGCGTTCGCGACGAAGAGCTCGTCGGCGGGGAAGCGGGTGATGACGTGCGGACCGTCGGCGGTGACGACGACCTCCTCCTCGATGCGCGCCGCCGAGACGCCGTCCTTCGCCGGGCAGTACGTCTCGAGCGCGATGACCATGCCCTCCTTGAGCTCGACGGGATGCTCGAGGGAGTTGAGCCGGCTGATGATCGGGCGCTCGTGGAGGAACAGGCCGACGCTGTGGCCGAACTGGAGGCCGAAGCACTCCATCTCGTTGTCGAACCCGAACTCCTGGGCCTTCGGCCAGACCTTGGCGACCTGGTCGGTCGTCACGCCGGGACGCATCAGCTCGATCGAGCGGTCGATCCACTCACGCGCCCGCTTGTAGGCGTCTCGCTGGGCGTCGTTCGCCTTCCCGACCACGAACGTGCGGTAGTAGCAGGTCTTGTAGCCGACGAACGTCTGGATGATGTCGAAGAACGCCTGGTCGCCGGGTCGGATGATCCGGTCGCTGAACACGTGCGGGTGCGGGCTGCACCGTTCGCCCGAGACGGCGTTGATGTTGTCGACGTGCTCCGACCCGAGGTCGAAGAGGAACTTGGTGACGTTCGCGACCAGCTCGCTCTCGCGGACCCCCGGCTTGAGCTGCTCCGAGATCATCTGGTACGCCCCGTCGACCATCGCGCAGGCCGTGTTGAGCAGGATGATCTCGTCGACCGACTTGACCTCGCGGGCGTCGAGCATGACCTGCTGGGCGTCCCGGACCATGACCCCCTCCGCGTCGAGCGCGGCGAGCATCGGCGGCTCGACGATGTCGACGCCGAGCGGCATGTCGGCCACGCCCTCGGCCTTGAGGATCTCGCAGATCTCGCGCGCCGCGGCCCGGAACAGGCCGGCATCCGGTGCGACCGCCCCACGCAGCCCGACCATGCCGGCATGGACGTTCTCCGGCGCCAGCCACGGGCAGTTGAGGCGATGATGCTTGGCGGCCGATCCGAAGTCCCAGATGTGCGGCGTGCCGCCACGGGACAGCAGCGCGTAGCGCGTCATCTTGTCGCGGGCCCACTCCCCGATGTGGGTGCTCGTGACGTAGCGGATGTTGTTGAAGTCGAAGAGCAGGACGGCCCCGACGTCTGACGCCTCGAGGGCGGCCCGGGCTCGCGACGTCCGGTACGACCGCAGCCGATCGGCGTTCCAGCGCTCCTCCCAGTCGACGTTCATCGAACCCGGCGAAGCGAAGGATGTCGTCATCGCAATACCCCAGTGCGGTCGCGTGCGCGAGCCGTCCAGCCCGCGGTTACGAGAACAGTCTGTTCATCCATGCTACACAGCGCTCAGGTGGACGCAAGCAGCGAACGGGCGGCCCATCGCTCGCTGGTCCAAGGTCCGATCGCGGCGTGCATGACGTCGAACGTCGGAGCGGCGTGTGTGGGCGCCCCGGCCTTCGACCATTTCGCGTGTCGATGGACGATGGTACGGCCGACACGGGATTCGCGTCACACGAATTCGCGCCTCGCGCATCCACACTGCAACTGGCCTGCAATCTCACTTGACACCAGTTCACTACCTCTGCACACTCCCGCCAAGGCCGCGACGGCTACGGAGGAGGAGGTCACATGCGCGCACGACACGACCGACGGCTCGTCCAGAAGCGACTGGTCGGGCTGGTCGGAGTCAGCCTGATCCTGGCGGCCTGCAGCGGCAGTGCCGCATCATCGGCGCCGGCCGCGAGCCAGGCCGCGCCGTCGGCAGCAGCCAGCGCCGCGGCCCCGACCGCCGCCCCGAGCGAACCCGAGAAGACCCTCGAGATCGCCTACCTCTCGTTCGCGGTCGCCAACAGCTACGACGCGCCGATGCTCGCCGCCGCCCAGGCCGCCGCGGCCGCCGGGAACGCGAAGCTGACCGTGTTCGACGCGAACCTCGAGCCGCCGACCCAGACGAAGCAGCTCCAGGACGCGATCGCGTCCGGCAAGTACGACGGGATCATCACGCAGCCGCTGTTCGGAGCCGGGCTCGTCGAGGACGTCGAGAAGGCGATCGCCGCCGGCATCGGGGTCGGCAACATCGACCAGATCCTCGGCGCCGACATGACCACCGCCGAACTCCCAGGTCGATGGCCTGCTCGCGAACGTCGTGTTCGTGCCGAGCGAGCTCGGCCGCAAGATCGGCGAGCTCGTCGTCGAGGCGTGCGCCGACGTCGGCGAACCCGTGCAACGTCGGCTACATCTAGTCGGTCAAGGCCGCGGCCCTCGACACGCCCTCAAGAAGGCGTTCGACGAGGCGATCGCGAGCCATCCCGAGATCAAGGTCGTCGCCGAAGGGCGAGTCCTTCTACACGACGGCGCTCGGCCTCAAGGCCTCGCAGGACATGCTCGCCGCCCACCCGGACCTGTCGGTCATCGTCGGCGCCGACCAGGCCATCACCGGCGCGGTCGTGGCGGTCAAGCCGACATCGAGGACAAGGTCCGGCTCGTCGGCTACGGCGGCGGCACGATCGCGCTCCAGGGCATCGCTGCGGGCGAGCGCTTCGGGACCGTCATGCAGATGCCGGCGACCGAGGGTCGCCTCGGCACCGAGCAGCTCATCGACGCCATCCGGACCGGCGCGGCGTCCCCGGGCATGGATCCGCTGGCGACCGCTCGAGGACGGCGGCGTCGTCACCAAGGCCAACGTCGACAAGTTCCTGCCGCTCGCGGAGTGGCCGGGCTGAGTCCCGTCGAGCGTCGGCTGAGCCGCTGAGGCGACCGCAGCCATGACGACCGAGGCCGATGCCGCGCACCTCGACGTCCGCGGGCTCGGCAAGTCCTTCGGCGCCACCCGCGCCCTCGACGACGTCTCGGTCGCGATCCGGGCCGGCTCCGTCCACGCCTTCGTCGGCGAGAACGGCGCCGGCAAGTCGACGCTCGGCAAGATCATCGCGGGCGTCTTCCCGCCGGACCAGGGCGAGCTCGTCCTGCGGGGGACGACGGTCTCGTTCGGCTCGCCGCGCGAGGCGCTCGATCGCGGGATCGCCCTCGTCGCCCAGGAGGTCGCCGCTCGTCCCGCGGCTGACCGTCGCCGAGAACGTGTTCCTCGGCGCCGAGCCGCGACGCGCCGGGTTCATCGATCGACGGGCGCTCGGCGCGACGGTTCGAGCGGCTTGGCGCGGGAGCCGGGTTCGACCTGGACGCGGGGACGATGGTCGGTCGGCTGCCGCTCGCCCAGCAGCAACAGGTCGAGATCCTGCGCGCGCTCGCGCGCGACGCCGACCTCATCGTCCTCGACGAGCCGACGGCGAGCCTGTCCGCCGTGGAGATCGAGCGGCTCCACGAGATCGTCCGTGGGCTCCGCGGCGGGCGGCAGACGGTCATCCTCGTCTCGCACTTCCTGGGCGAGGTCCTCGACCTCGCCGACACGCATCACGGTCCTGCGCGACGGCCGGGTCGTCAGGACCGAGTCCGGCCGCCGACGAGACCGAGGCGAGCCTCGTCGCGCGCGATGCTCGGGCCGCCCGGTCAGCCGGACCTATCCGCCAAGCGGCCGCCGCCCGTCGACGCCCCGATCGCCCTGACGGTCCGCGGCCTGTCGGCGCCCGGCGTCCGCGGCGTCTCGCTCGACGGTCCGGGCCGGCGAGATCGTCGGGCTGGCCGGCCTCGTCGGTGCCGGGCGGACCGAGCTCGCGCGGGCGATCTACGGTGCGATCCCCGCCATCAGCCGGGGAGGTCCGGGTCGGTGACGTCGCGCTCCGGGGAGGCCGGGCGCGTCGATCCGCGCCGGCGTCGCGATGATCCCCGAGTCGCGCAAGGACGACGGCCTGATCCTCCGTCGCCCGGTCCGCGAGAACGTCAGCCTGGCCAGCCTCGCGCGGCTCCACCGGTTCGGGTTCGTGCGGCGCGGGGGCCGAGCGGGTCCAGGTCCGTGACGCGCTCGAGCGCGTCGCGGGCACGCCCGTCCTCGACGCGCCGGCCGGTCGCTGTCGGGCGGCAACCAGCAGAAGCTCCTGTTCGCGCGCGCGCTGCTGGTCGAGCCCGGGCGTCCTGATCGCCGACGAGCCGACGCGTGGCGTCGACGTCGGGGCGAAGCGCGACATCTACGAGCTCCTCGTCGACCTCGCCGCGAGCGGGCTGGCCGTGATCCTCATCTCGAACGAGATCGAGGAGATCCTCGGGCTCGCCCATCGCGTGCTCGTCATGCGCGCCGGGCGGCTCGTCGCGGAGCTGGCCGGTGCCGGAGATGACCGAGGAGGCGATCCTGGACGCGGCGTTCGGCGCGACGTCGCCGAGCGCCGCATGAGCGCCGACACGGTCGGCGCGGGCTCGCCCGCCGTGCCGCCGACGCCAGCGGATCGGTCGCCTCGTTCCGGCGGGCCGGGATCCTGATCCCGTTCCTGATCGCCTTCGTGGTCCTCAGCGTCATCAGCCCGCCGTTCCTGCGGTTCCAGAACCTCACCAACATCCTCGACCAGCAGGCCGGGATCATCATCGTCGCCGTGCGCCGGCACGCTTCGTCCTGATCGCCGGCGGGATCGACCTGTCGATCGGTGCGATCTACGGCCTGGCCGGCGCGACGGTCGCGCTCACGACGGCCACGTCGGTCTCGACGCCGGTCGGGCATCCTGGCCGGCACTCGCGGTCGGCCTGGCCGTCGGCCTCGCGAACGGCGTCATCGTCACCCGGTTCCGGATCAACCCGCTGATCGGGACGCTGGCGATGTCGTTCGTCGTCAGCGGGATCGCGGCGATCGTGACCAAGGGCAACCTCGTCGTCGCCTTCGACCACCCCGACTTCCAGGCGTTCGCGGCGACCGAGATCGTCGGGCATCACCAGCGCCGCCTGGATGATGATCGCGATCGGCGATCGCTGGCCACGATCCTGCTCAGCCGGACGACGTTCGGGCGCTACGTCTACGCGACCGGCGGCAACGCCGAGGCCGCGCGGCTCGGCGGCGTCCGGGTCAACGCGATCCGCGTCGTCGACGTTCGCGCTGAGCGGCACGGCGGCCGCGCTGGCCGGCACGCTCGACGCGTCGCGCGTCCTGAGCGCCCAGGCCACCGGCGGCCAGTTCCTGACGTTCACCGTGCTGACCGGCATCATCGTCGGCGGCACGAGCATCCTCGGCGGCGAGGGGTCCATGCGGCGGACCGTCGTCGGCTGCCTGTTCGTCGCGCTGATCGCCAACGGCTTCAACCTGCTCGGGCTCGACCCGTTCTACCAGCAGGTCACGCTCGGCGTCATCCTCCTGCTGGCCGTCGGCGTCGACGCGTGGTCGCGCCGGATGGAGTCGCCGGGCTAGTCTCCGTCGCAGCAGCCGGTGACGCCGGCGTGGCTCGGAGGCCCGCCATCGCACGACCCGGCCCCAGGTGAGCGTATCGCGATGCACTACGTCGGACAGATCGACTGGTCCTTCGCGGACCGCCCCGCGCCGCCGAGCGACACCGCGAACGGGCTTGAGCCGCGTGCGGATCATCGGCCCGGACCAGGGCGCGGTCCACACGGACCTGGACGTCGGGCGCGCTCGATCCGGGCGGCTGGCTGGCCCCGCACGTCCACTCGTACGAGGAGGCGCTCTACGTCCTCGAGGGCGAGCTGCTCGTCGGACTCGATGGCAGCGTCCACCGCCTCGTCGCAGGGGGACTACGCGCTCATGCCGATCGGCATGCGGCACGCGCTGGGCAACGGCGGCGACCGTCCAGGCTCGCTGGCTGTCGCTCAACTCGCCGCGAAGCGCGAACCGGCGAACGCCGGCCGGCAGGACACGTTCTTCGAGCCGCGCCCAGGACCTCGCGGCGATGGACGCGGCCGCGATGCGGCCGCCGTTCGGCGACCCGACCCTGCGCTTCGTCGGCCACTACGACGGCACGCCGCCGCAGCTCGAGGCGCTTGCGGTCACCGACGACCCGCGCCGACGGGCGCCGGTCGGGCATGGACACCGCCCTGCTCGTGTACAGCGGCATCTCGGTGAAGATGCTCGTCGACCGCACGTTCGGTGCCGACCATGTGACGATGTTCACCGTCGACTACGAGATCGGCGGCGCGGCCCAGGCGCACGACCACCCGTTCGAGGAGGCCTACGTCTTCCTCGCGGGCGAGGTCGAGGCCGAGCTCGACGGCGAGCCCTACACCCTGCGCCCCGGCGACATCGTGTTCGCCGGGTGTCGGGTCGGTGCACGGGTTCTACAACACGGGCACCGAGCGCGTCCGCTGGATCGAGACCCAGGCGCCCCAGCCGCCGGTTCGCCACGCGTATCGCTGGGCCCCGAGCTGGGAGCGATACGAGCGGCAGCGCGCACAGGATCGGAGGGAACCAGATGGCTGATACGGCTTCGGTCGTCGTCGTCGGCGGCACGCGGGCGATCGGGCTGGAGATCGCGCGCCACTACGCGAGCCGCGGCGAACCGTCGTGCTCACCGGCCGGACCCGGCGAATGTCGAGGCCGCCGTCGAGGCCGTCGGAGGCGACGACGGCCGGCGCGACGTTCGACCTCTCCGAGCCCGACGTCCATCGCCGCTGCGCTCGCGACGTCGGTCCGGTCCGACGGCTGGTGCTCGCCGCGATCGATCGCGACCAGAACACCGTCGCCGACTACGACATCGCCAGGGCCATCCGGCTCGTGACCCTCAAGCTCGTCGGCTACACCGAGGTCGTCCACACGCTGCGCGTCGCGCCTGACGGACGACGCGTCGATCGTGCTGTTCGGCGGCATGGCGAAGGAGCGACCGTACCCGGGCTCGACGACCGTCACCACCGTCAACGGCGGCGTCGTCGGGCTGACCCGGACGCTCGTCGAGGAGCTCAAGCCGCTGCGCGTCAACTCGATCCACCCGGGCGTCGTCGGCGACAGCCCGTACTGGGCCGAGAAGCCGGCCGCGGTCGCGAAGTACTCGCTCGGAGACGCCGATCGGCCGCCTGGCGACGATGGCCGAGATCGTCGGACGCGACGGTGTTCCTGCTCGAGAACACGGCCGTCAACGGCGTCGACCTCATCGTCGACGGCGGCTGGCACTGCCGTTGATCGTGATCCTACGACCGGCGTCCGGGGACGACCATAATCAGGTCCACATCGGGCCCGACGCGTCGTGACGTCGGCCGTGACGAAACGATCGAGGAAGACCTTGGGCTCGCCCCAGCGAAACGGACGTCCCGACTACCCGGAGATGGGCGAGCGCCTGCGCGAGGCACGGCGGGGTCGCAACCTCAGCCTGCGCGTGCTGGCCGATCGCCTGGGCGTCTCGCCGAGCCTGATCTCGCAGATCGAGACGGGCCGGGCCAACCCATCGGTCAGCACGCTCTACGCGATCGCGGCCGAACTCGACGTCTCGCTCGACGAGCTGCTCTTCAACGACCGGCGCCCCTCCGAGCCCTCCTCGACCGCACCGGGACGCGCCGGGGCGACGGCGAGCGGCACGATGACGTCGGCTCCGCCGGTCCAGCGCGCGACCAGCCGGCATCGGATCCGGCTTGCGTCGGGCGTCCTGTGGGAGCGCCTGACCACGCTGTCGGAGCCTGGCGTGGAATTCCTCCACGTCACCTACGAGGTCGGCGGCGCCTCCAGTCCGCCAAACGCCTTCCAGCGTCACCCGGGCCACGAGTGGGGCTACGTCCTGAGCGGCCGACTCCAGGTGCGGATCGGGTTCGAGGAGTACATCCTGGAGCCGGGTGACGCGATCTCGATCAACTCGGCGATCCCGCATCGACTCGCGACGATCGGGGACGAGCCCGTCGAGGCCATCTGGTTCGTCCTCGGGCGGGCCCAGTTCGACGCCCAGACGCTCATCGACGAGCACCGGCCCGGCCCGGCCTGACGGCCGAGCGACTGGCGCTCGGCTAGACCGCGATCCTCGTCATCTGATCGCGTGGCCGACAGGCGACGCACGGATCTCGTCGCGTGCTCGCCCCGCCGCACGATCGGCTGGGATCCGAGCTGCGTTGCGCCGCCGCCGAGCATGACCTGAGCGGCGAGAGGGTCGTCGGCTCGTCTCGTGTCGGCGTGGGCGTCAGATGACCGACGTGGGGCCGTCGGCGGGCACCCACGGACGCGCTTTCCGGCAGATGACACCCACGCGGTCCTTCGTCACGCGGTCCGTGTCAGATGACGACTCAGGCGGTCAAGCGACGGGAACCCGGGCCGGGCGCGTGCGTGACGTCGAGCCGTGACGGTCCCGGGCCCTGACCAACGACCACCTGAGTGTCGGATGACAGGATGCGCGGCGCGCGACGGCCGAGCGACTGGACGCCCGACGCTCAGACCGCCCGGCGCAGGGTCCGCGAGATGCGCGCGGCGGCCGCCACGACCCGCTCGGCCAGGACCTCGTCCGAGCCGGCGGCCGGGAAGCGGTACGACGGCCCGTGGAGATGGACCGCGGCGACGACCTCGCCCGAGGCGTCCGCGATCGGCGCCGCGACCGAGTTGATGCCCTCGTCGAACTCCTCGCAGACCCAGGAGAAGCCGTCGTGCCGGACCACGCGCAGCCGCTCGCGGAGGGCGTCCGAGTCGACGAGCGTCCGCGGCGTGAACCGTTCGAGCGGCCGTTCGAGGTAGCGATCGATGGCCGCCGGCGGGCGGAAGGCCAGGAGCACCTGGCCCGACGACACCGCGTGCAGCGGCATCCGGCTGCCCGTCCAGTCGCGGACCGAGACCGGGTTGGGCGTGTCGACCTGGTCGATGTAGTGGACGAGGTCGCCGTCGGGGACGGCCAGGCCGGCCGCCTCCCCGGCCGACTCGGCCAGCTCGGTCAGCGCGAGATGGGCGAGGGCCGCCAGCGAGCGGACCGGGCGTCAGGCCCGCGGCGAGCGTCGCGAGGCGCGGACCGAGGCGATACTGGGTGTCGCCGGGGATCTGCTCGACGGCGCCCTCGCGGGACAGCGTCGTCAGCAACCTCGCCGCGGTCGACTTCGGCAGGCCGGCCCGGTCGGCCACCTCGGTGACCCCGAGCGGCCCACCCGCGAGCGCGCCGAGGACGTCGAAGGCGCGTCTGATGGACTGGACGCTGGACATATGCCTCCTGCGGGAGGTAGATTTGCACGACGCGGTTCCACTATACGGCACGGTTCCACATCGTGGAACCCCTTCGGGAGCACCAGCCGATGACGCAGGACGAGTACGCGGAGATCGATCTCGCGGCGTTGTCCGACGACGAGCTCGTCGAGCAGATGCACAACGACCTCTACGACGGCATGAAGGACGAGATCGTCGAGGGCACGAACATCCTGCTCGGCCGCGGCTTCTCGGCCACCAAGGTCCTCGACGACGCCCTGGTCGCCGGCATGAAGATCGTCGGCATCGACTTCCGCGACGGGATCCTGTTCGTCCCCGAGGTCCTCCTCGCCGCGAACGCGATGAAGGCCGGCATGGCCATCCTCCGCCCGCTCCTCGCCGAGACCGGCGCGGAGCCGGTCGGCAAGGTCGTCATCGGGACGGTCAAGGGCGACATCCACGACATCGGCAAGAACCTCGTCGGGATGATGCTCGAAGGCGCCGGCTTCGAGGTCTTCGACCTCGGCATCAACACCGACGCGGACAAGTTCATCGCCGCGCTCGAGCTGCACCACCCGGACATCCTGGGCATGTCCGCGCTGCTGACGACCACGATGCCGTACATGAAGGTCGTCATCCAGACCCTCAAGGACCGCGGGATGCGCGACGACTACATCGTCCTCGTCGGTGGGGCGCCGCTCAACGAGGAGTTCGGGCTGGCGGTCGGCGCCGATGCCTACTGTCGCGACGCCGGCGTGGCCGCGGAGACCGCCCGTCGTCTCATCGACGAACGCCGTGCCCGCGTCGCCTAGGACCACGACGAGCGACGGTGAGGATGCCCCGCGCGTCCTGATCGTCGGTTGCGGCGCGCTCGCGCGCGAGCTGGTGGAGCTGACCCGGGACCTGCCGAACGTCGACATCACCTGCCTGCCGGCCACGCTCCACAACCGGCCGGGCGGCATCCCGGCGGCCGTCCGCGAGCGGATCCGGCGACGCCGCGCCGGCTACGACCGGGTCTTCGTCGCGTACGCGGACTGCGGGACCGGCGGCCTCCTGGACCTGGCCCTCGCCGAGGAGCCGGGCGTCGAGCGCCTGCCCGGCGCGCACTGCTACGAGTTCTACGCCGGCCGCCCGGACTTCGCGCGCCTGACGGCCGACGAGCCGGCCACGTTCTTCCTGACCGACTTCCTGGCCCGCAACTTCGATCGCCTCGTCATCGTCGGGCTCGGCCTCGACCGCCACCCGGAGCTGCTGCCGGCCTACTTCGGCAACTACGAGCGGCTCGTGTACCTGGCCCAGGCCGATGACCCGGCCCTGGTCACCGCCGCCCGGCGCGGCGCGCGCCGGCTCGGCCTGCGGTTCGAGCTCCGCCGGACCGGGCTACGGCGAACTGGCGACGTCGATCGCCGCGGCCGTCTCTCCGGCTGGGCCAGCCCACGTCGACTCCGTCATCGCGGCGGTGCGCTGACGATGGGCGCGATGACCGTCATCTGGTGGCGGGACATCCCCGCCCAGGTGCTGGCCCGCGATGGCCGCCGGCAGAGCAAGCAGGTCCTCCACCCGCGTTTCCAGGTCGCCATCGACAAGGCCGCGGCGCGCGCCGGCAAGAGCTCGTACAACGACTACATCGAGGAGTGGCGCCGCGAGCAGCAGCGCTGCGGCGATGACATCGAGGTCGTGGTGGCCGCCGAGACCGAGCGCCTCGAGACCGAGTACACGAAGCACCGTCTCGCCGAACTGATCCAGTCCGGCGGCGTCGAGGGCGGACCGGCCCTGGCCCCGGCGCGCGAGACGCCGATCCCGCGGCGAGGAGACGCGACGACGTGACCGAGACCGTCCTGAGCTCCGCCACCCGCGAGGTCGTGCTCGGCTTCGACCGCCCGTTCGTCATCATCGGCGAGCGCATCAACCCGACCGGCCGCAAGGCCCTGGCCGAGGAGATGAAGGCCGGCGACTTCAGCCGGGTCGAGCGCGACGTGCTGGCCCAGGTGGCCGCCGGCGCCCACATGCTCGACGTCAACGCCGGGATCCCGCTGGCCGACGAGCCGGCCATCCTGGCCCACACCATCAAGCTCGTCCAGTCGCTGACCGATCTGCCGCTATCGATCGATTCGTCGATCGTCGAGGCCCTCGAGGCCGGGCTCGCGGTCTACCAGGGCAAGCCGCTGGTCAACTCGGTCACCGGCGAGGAAGAGCGCCTGGAGCGCGTCCTGCCGCTCATCAAGAAGTACGGCGCGGCGGTCGTGGCCATCAGCAACGACGACACCGGCATCAGCGAGGACCCGGACGTCCGGTTCGCGGTCGCCAAGCGGATCGTCGAGCGGGCCGCGGATCACGGCATCCCGCGCTCGGACATCGTCGTCGATCCGCTGGTCATGCCGATCGGCGCCATGGCGACGGCCGGCCGCCAGGTGTTCGCGCTCGTCGGTCGCCTGCGCGAGGAGCTCAAGGTCAACTCGACCTGCGGCGCGTCGAACGTCAGCTTCGGCCTGCCGAACCGCGAGGGCATCAATGCGGCGTTCCTGCCGATGGCCATCGCGTCGGGGATGACCTCGGCGATCACGAACCCGATGCAGCCCGACCTCAAGCGGGCCGTCATGGCGGCCGACGTCCTGATGGGCAACGACCCCGACTGCGGTCGCTGGATCCTGGCGCACCGCGAGCCGACGCCGGAAGGCGAGACCAGCCGTCGCCGAGTAAATCGCCGGCTCGTCGTCCCTGCCGGCTGAGGGCCCCGCGACCGTGTCGCCCTCCGCCGCCTCCTCGGCTGAACCGCTCGTCATCTTCACGCCGTCCGGGCGGCGAGGCCGGTTCCCCGAAGGCACGACGGTCCTCGACGCCGCCCGGTCGCTCGGCGTCGACATCGACTCGGTCTGCGGCGGTCGTGGCATCTGCGGCCGCTGCCAGGTGACCCAGGGCATCGGGACGTTTCCCAAGCACGGCATCACCTCGGAGCCTGGCCACCTCTCCGACTTCGCCGAGCTCGAGGCGACGTACCGCGCGGAGAAGGGCCTGGCGGCGGACCGGCGGCTCTCGTGCACCGCGACGGTCTGCGGCGACCTCCTCATCGACGTCCCGCCCGAGAGCCAGGTGCACCGCCAGGTCGTGCGCAAGGACCTCGACATCCGGACGTTCACGGTCGATCCGGTCGTCCGGCTGCACTACGTCGAGGTCACGCCGCCCGAGTTGGCGTCGCCGACCGGCGACCTCGCCCGGCTGTTCGAGGCGCTCGAGCGCGAGTGGGCCCTGACCGACCTCGACGCGGACCTGCACGTCGTCCGCGCCCTTCAGCCCGCCCTCGAGGCCGGCAAGTACGGGGTCACGGTGGCCGTCCACGGGGCCCGCCAGGTCATCGCCATCTGGCCGGGCCTCCACGAGCAGGCCTATGGCGTGGCGATCGACATCGGCTCCACCACCATCGCCGGTCACCTCGCCAACCTGGCCGACGGCGCCGTCCTCGCGAGCAACGGCGTGATGAACCCGCAGATCCGATTCGGCGAGGACCTGATGAGCCGGGTCTCGTACGCGATGATGCACCCCGAGGGTGCCGGCGAGATGACGGCCGCGGTGCGCAAGGCGCTGGACGGGTTGATCGCGTCGCTGGCCATGCGGGCCGGCATCAAGCGCGCCGAGATCCTGGAACTCGCGATCGTCGGCAATCCGATCATGCACCACCTGCTGCTCGGCATCGACCCGACGCCGCTGGGCGGCGCGCCGTTCGCCCTCGCCACGGACCGGGCAGTGCAGACCACGACCACGGAGCTCGGCTTGCGCGCCCACCCCGGCGCCCGGGTCTACGTCCTGCCGTGCATCGCCGGCCACGTCGGCGCCGATACGGCCGGGGTCATCCTCGCGGAGGAGCCGCAGACCGCCGACCGGATGACGCTGGTCGTCGACGTCGGCACGAACGCGGAGATCGTCCTCGGCGACAAGCGCCGGCTGCTGGCCGCGTCCAGCCCCACCGGACCCGCCTTCGAGGGCGCGCAGATCAGCGGCGGCCAGCGCGCCGCGCCCGGCGCCATCGAGCGCGTCCGGATCGACCGCGAGACGCTCGAGCCGCGCTTCCGGGTGATCGGCGTCGACGCCTGGTCGAACGAGCCCGGGTTCGCGGCGGCCGTCGGCGACACGGGCATCACCGGCATCTGCGGCTCCGGGATCATCGAGGTCGTCGCCGAACTGTTCCTGGCCGGCGTCGTCACCGCGGACGGGGTCATCGATGGCGGTCTCGCCGCGCGGACGGCGAGGATCGTGCCCGACGGCCGGACCTTCAGCTACGTCCTCCACGACGGGACGGGCAACCGGCCACGGATCGCCATCACCCAGAACGACGTCCGGGCGATCCAGCTCGCCAAGGCCGCGCTCTACGCCGGTGTCCGGTTGCTGATGGACCACCTGGAGATCGACTCGGTCGACGAGATCCGGCTGGCCGGCGCCTTCGGCAGCCAGATCGACACGACCCACGCGATGGTCCTGGGCCTCATCCCCGACTGCGATCTCGCCCACGTCCGGCCGGCCGGGAACGCCGCCGGCACCGGCGCCCTGATCGCGCTCCTGTCGGGCGCGGCGCGCCGGGAGATCGAGGGCGTCGTGCGGCAGGTCGAGAAGATCGAGACGGCCGTGGAGCCCCGGTTCCAGGAGCACTTCGTGGAGGCGATGGCCTTCCCGCATCGCACGGCGACGTATCCCCATCTCTCGGCGGTCGTGGACCTGCCGCCTCGACCGGAGACCGCCGGCGGCGCGTCGGCCGCGCGAGGAGACCGGCGACGACGACGTGTCGCCGCCGTCGGCGGCCAGGCTGGGCACGGAGGAGCGGTGATGGACGACAGCCCGCGACGCCGGACCGGCGGACGTGCCGCCCGACAGGCGGCGCGCCTCGCGTCCCACGCGGAGCACATCCCGTTCCTGACCCGGACGCTCGCCCCGTTCGAGGTGCTCGGCGAGGAAGGGCTCGCCCTCATCGAAGCACAACGCGGACACGATCCTCGAGGAGGTCGGCCTGGAGTTCCGCGGCGACCCCGACGCCCTGCGCCTCTTCCGCGA
This sequence comes from uncultured Chloroflexia bacterium, assembly GCA_963778645.1. Taxonomy (GTDB): domain Bacteria; phylum Chloroflexota; class Limnocylindria; order Limnocylindrales; family CSP1-4; genus SPCO01. The sequence continues at coordinate 777,678 of CAVZVH010000025.1, read as the reverse complement.
CGCCGGCGCCGACGTCCAGGGTGAGCGGGTCCGCTTCCCGCGGGGCCTGTGCCGTCAGATCGTGCAGGCCACGGCGCCGCGCCAGTTCACCCAGTACGCGCGCAACCCCGAGCGCAACGTCGAGATCGGCGGGATGCACACGGTCTTCGCGCCGAACTACGGCTCGCCATTCGTCCGTGACCTCGACCGCGGCCGGCGCTACGGCACCATCGAGGACTTCCGGAACCTCGTGAAGCTGACCTACGCCTCGCCGAACCTGCATCACTCCGGCGGCACGGTCTGCGAGCCGGTCGACGTGCCGGTCAACAAGCGCCACCTGGACATGGTCTACGCGCACATGCGCTACAGCGACAAGCCGTTCATGGGCTCGGTCACGGCGCCCGAGCGTGCGCGCGACACCGTCGAGATGGCCCGCATCCTGTTCGGCGCGGACTACCTCGAAGACCACACGGTCATCCTCTCGCTGATCAACGCGAACTCGCCGCTCGTGTGGGACTCGACGATGCTCGGTGCGGCGCGGGCCTACGCCGAGGCCAACCAGGCGACGCTCATGACGCCGTTCATCCTCGCGGGCGCGATGTCGCCCGTCACCGTCGCCGGGACCGCCACGCAGACCCTGGCCGAGGCGCTCGGCGGGATGGCCTTCGTCCAGCTCGTCCGACCCGGCGCCCCGATCGTCCTGGGCAGCTTTGCGTCGTCGATGTCGATGCAGTCGGGTGCGCCGACCTTCGGCACCCCGGAGCCGGCGCTCGTGCTGTACGTCATGGCCGCCCTGGCCCGGCGCCTCGGGGTCCCGTTCCGCTCGGGCGGCAACCTATGCGCGTCGAAGGTCCCGGACGCCCAGGCCGCCTACGAGTCCGCTTCGACCTTCTCGGCAACGATCCTGGCCGGGGTCAACTTCGTCCTCCACGCGGCGGGTTGGCTGGAGGGCGGCCTCGCGGTCGGCTACGAGAAGTTCGTCATGGACGCCGACCAATGCGGCATGGCCGCGGTCTTCGTCAACGGCGTCGACCTGTCGGAGAACGGGCAGGCGCTCGACGCGATCGTGACCAACGAGCCGGGCCAGCACTACCTGGGCAGCGCGCACACTCTCGCCAACTTCGAGAATGCCTTCTATCGCTCCGAGATCGCCGACAACAACAGCTTCGAGCAGTGGCAGGAGGACGGATCGCTCGACGCGGCCCAGCGCGCCAACACGATCTGGAAGCGGATGTTGGCCGAGTACGTGGCACCGCCGATGGACGACGCGATCGACGAGGCGCTGCTCGAGTTCATCGTCAAGCGCAAGGCCTCGATGCCCGACTCGGAGGTCTAGCGCGTGCTGTTCCGGCGCCATCGTCGACTGGGTCCTGGGGAGCGGTCCGCGCTCGCGCGCGTGCTCGCGTCACCGACCTTCGAGCTGGTGCCGCTCAAGCACGCCATCGACCACGCCGGTGACCTGCCGGCAGCGGCCACCGTTTCGGTGACCGCGTCGCCGGCCAAGGGCATCGAGGCGACGGTCGCCCTGTGCGAGACGCTCCAGGCGCGCGGCTTCCGGGCCGTGCCGCACCTGTCGGCGCGGATGGTCCGCGACCGCGCCCATCTCCGCGACCTGATCGCCTGGCTGGAGGGCGCCGGCGTCGATCGCGCGTTCGTCGTGGGTGGCGACGCCAAGGAGCCCGGCGACTTCCCCGACGGCCTGTCGCTCCTGCGCGAGATGGCCGAGATCGGCCATCCCCTCGCCGAGATCGGGATCCCGTGCTATCCGCAGGGTCATTCGTTCATCGCGGATGCGCCGCTCGCCCAGGCCCTGCGTGACAAGGCCGGGTACGCGAGCTACATGACGACGCAGCTCTGCTTCGACCCAGCGGCGATCGGGACTTGGCTGGCTGCGCGTCGCGCCGAGGGGCTGACGCTGCCGGTCCACATCGGCCTGCCCGGCGTCGCCGAGCCGCACAAGCTGCTGGCGATCACCGCCCGCATCGGGGTGGCCGACACGCATCGCTTCCTGACCAAGAACGCCCGGTTCGTGGCGCGCCTGATCCGGTCCGGTGGCTTCTACCGCCCGGACGGTCTGCTCGACGGCCTGGCCCCGATCGTCGCCAACCCGGTGGCCGGCATCGTGGACATGCACCTGTACACGTTCAATAACGTGGCCGCCACCGAGACCTGGCGCCACCGCTATCTGGAGCAGCTCCAGGTCAAGGCCGGCGCCGCGGCTTGATCACGGATCGGACGGCGCTCGTCCCGGCGTTCGCGTCCTTCCCGGCCCGGCTTGCCCTCGCCGCCGCAGCGGCGGCCTCGCGTCCTGAGCATGCGTGGGAGTGGGGTCTTGCCGAGGTCGTCCGCCACCTTATCGAGGTCGAGCGGGTGGTCTGGCAGACGCGGTTCGCGGCGGTCGTCGCGGAGGACGAGCCGATGTGGTCGTGGACGGAGCCCGGTCTCGCGCCCGGTCTCGAACGTGCCTCGGTGGACGAGGTTCTGGGGATCTTCGCGGCGGCGCGGGCGACCACTGTGACGACGGTCCGGAGCCTGTCCGACACCGACTGGCGTCGTTCAGGCGTCCACTCGACCTATGGCCGTCTCGACGTCGCGGGCCTGCTCCGCATCGCACTCGACCACGACGCCGAGCATCTCCGTGGTCTCGAGGCGACGCCCCGAGCCTAACGTTCCTGGCCGCCGGCAAGGGACCAAATGTGAACATCTCTCGCGTTTGGCCGAGTCCTCCCGACCATCGGATGCCCTTCCCACCGAAGGTCGCCCATGGCAACGTCGACGGTAACTCCGAAGCCACAGCCAGTCGTCGACGGCGTGCGCTGATGCCGTCAAGAGAAAGGCGCTAAGGTGGCAAAACGTGAACGATAGGCGCCTTTGATGAGGCTCGTGGAGGTCCCGTCCGCGGGCGGCATTGTTTGTATCACTCGCCGCGGCTTCAATCGCGTGATGGGGCCGCTTGTGCTTTGCGCCATGCTTCTGGTTGCATGTTCTCCCGCGGACGAGCGATCGGACGTCGGCGTAAGCGTCGTGTCCGCCGTTGTCGCCGTCGGTGACGCCGGGCAGGTCGACCTCGCCACGATCGCGGATCTGGATTTTGATGCCTTCTACGCGTTTCCTGGCTATACAACCGACCAAGAGATCAGCGACACGATCGGGATCGCCTGGGGTTCCGCGCTCGAATTCCCTACGGGGCTCGGGCTTCGACCGGGTCGACTTCGCCTACGACGGCGAGGGCCACCGGACCTGGATCACCGAGACGCCAGCGGCGGGGCCGCCCCGGTCGAGACGACCTTCCGCTACCAGGGCGACGCGATCGTCGCCGAGCTACGTCGACGGCGACGCTCAGCCGCGAGTACGTCACCGACCACGCCGGCACGATCGGTCAAGCTCATCGTCGCCGGGCGGCCAGACGGACGCCGGCACCTACCTGCCGTGACCTGGAACGGCCACGGCGACGCCATGGCCCTCTATCGCCAGGTCGACGGTGGCTGACGCTGACCCTGGCCAACAGCTACACCTACTCGACCTGGGGCACGCCGACCACGGCCACCCACAACTGCGATCGCCGACCTCGGCTTCCGGTTCCTGTACGTCGGCGCCTCCGACGTCCAGTGGGACGGCACCTACGGCCTCGGCCTCACGCTACATGCACGCCCGCCACTACAGCCCGGAGCTCGGCCGCTTCCTGCAGCCCGATCCGAGCCGGCCGACGAATCACAGATTCCCTACGGTGGCCGCGCCCTTATCGTATTCGTGGAGGGTGAGGCGGTAAAAGCTTGGACCATCCTTAACCGTGACAACCAGGAGCGAGGAGCCGTTCGTTTTGAACAATACGGAGATCGGATTTGCGCAAGTGACGCGGTTTTCACCATAGACGAGCGCGATGTAACCGCGGCGGGAAAACCGCTGTTCTACCTCGTGCATCATCCAAATACTGATTCCCCCGGCCCCGTGCTGTGTCCAACGTAGAGTCCGCGGCAGCCTCGCCTCCCTGCTTGCCAGTGGTCGAGTCGGTGACGGCACGTCGATCGAACCGCTGTCCGCGCCGCCGTCGACGGTGATGCTGCCGGATCTGGATGACCATTCGAACGACGCGGCACCGCCACCCTCCTAGAGGAGGATCGTGGCCGCGCGGGCGGCGTGGAAGCCAATCGTATACGTGCCGGCCTCGCGAGTGCCCTGGATCGTCGCGTCCAGCATCCAGCCGGGCTCGTCGGTGGCGAGCGTGACCTCCCAGCGTGCGTCCGGGATGTCCTTGCCGCAGCCACCCGGCTTGCTGAATTTTGCCCGTCGCATCGCCGCCAAATCTGCCCGTCGCATCGCCGCCCGACCGGTGCTGCGCGGGCTGCCGGCCATCGGTACCATGACCCTCGTTGCGCCAGTGCACCTGTTCCGTCAGCCGCGATGGTGCGGTCCGGTCAGGTCGTTCACAGAACGAGTCGGTCACGTGTACTCCGAAAGTACTGGACCGAGTCCTAGTTCGTGGCCCATGCTGGCCTTCGCGCGGGTGCTCACGGCCCGTCATCGTCATCTCGAGCGGAGGATCTATCGATGCATCGGGGGAATTGTCCTCTCTCCCTCTTCGGCAGGTTGGCTGCCGTCGGCGGGACCGTCCTCATCATGTCGTCGCTCTTCCTGAGCGTCGGAGCCGGCGTCGCGTCGGCCGCTGACACAGGTCCCAGGGCGCCCGGCGACACCGCGGCCCCGAACGAATGGACCGACCCGGCGAATGTGTTCAGCGACGATGGCACCGTCGCCACGGCGTCCGGCGACAACGTCGACCAGGGTTACACGACCTTCGGTTTCGCTGTACCGGCGGGCTCGATCATCGACGGCATCACCGTCCGGGTCGAGGCGAATTCGACGGATCCGGCCGGTTGCCAGATCCAGGTCCGCCTCTCCGACAACGGCGGTTCGGGCTTCACCGACCGGCAGACCGCAGCACTGACCGACGTCGACCAGGTGTTCACCCTGGGTGGCGCCACCGATACGTGGGGCAACGTCTGGGATCCCACGCAGCTCACGAACGCCCAGTTCGGGCTGGAGCTGCGCAACAACGACCCCGGCGCCGACTGCGATGGCGCGTCGACCACGTCGGTCGACTTCCTCGACGTCCAGGTCACCTACCGCACCATCATCAACGGCACCACCAATCCCCCGATCTCGAGCGCGCTCTGCAATACCGCGGACTTCAACTTCGTCATCGACATGTCCGGCTCCATCGGACCGCAGGGCAGCTCCCCCTCGAACCTGCCGGACCTCAAGGCCGGGATCATCGACTTCGTCGACACCTTCCAGGCCGCCGGCGGCGACGGCCGCTACAGCGGCACGCGCTTCAACGGCTCGAGCGTCGCGGGCATCACGAGCGGCTACGTCGTCGCGGACGACTTCAAGGCCGCCGTCGACGCACTCGCTGGGCCCACCGGCCTCACCCCGACCGCATCGGGCATCCAGACCGCGTCGGGCAACAACGCAGGCGGTCGCACCGGCGTCCAGAACATCATGTTCGTCCTGACCGACGGTTCCCCGAACAGGCCCAACACCCATGCCGATGACCTCAGCGTCCCGGAGACATGGCTCGAGGGTGCCAATGCCGCGATCGCTGCGGCCGACGGCGTTCGCGGCACCGGCGTCAACAAGTTCCACGTCAAGGCCGTCTATCTCAGCGCCCCCGGCGATCCCGGCGACATCAGCCTGCCGTTCTCGGCGGCCGGTGACGAACAATGGGCTTCCCGGGTCATGACCGAGATCGGTGGCGGCTCGTTCCTCGACGCCGACTTCAGCGACTTTGCTGATGAACTCTTCGACATCATCGCCTGCCCGCCGCCGGACCCGGCCGACATCGCGATCACGAAGGTCGCGGACGACCCCACGGTCGATGCGGGTGAGCAGATCGGCTTCACGATCACCGTCAGCAACGTGGGCGACGTTGAGGCCACGGGTGTGGCCCTGACCGACGACCTGCCTGCCGGCGGCGACCTCGATTGGTCGATCGAGAGCCAGACGGGCATCTCCGGCTGCACCATCGCGGGCGCGGTCGGCTCGCAGTCGATCGACTGCCCGACGGTCAGCCTGGCCGGCGGTGTGAGCTACTCGATCCACATCGTCAGCGGGACGTCCATCGCCTCCGCCGACACGGTTCCGAACACGGCCTCGGTGACATCGACGAACGCCGGGTCCGACGAGGACTCCGACGTCATCACGATCAACAAGAGCGCGATCGACATCGTGAAGACCGCGGACGATCCCGAGGTCGAGGCCGGTGACACGATCGGGTTCACGGTCACGGTCACGAACAACGGGGCCGCCACGGCCACGGGCGTCGTGGTCAACGACCCGCTGCCCAACGACCCGGGTCTCGTCTGGACCCTCGACGACGACGCCGGCGGGCTCTGCTCGCTGGCCGCCAACACGGTGACCTGCGGTCCAACGACCCTGGCCCCCGGTGCGAGCTTCAGCTTCCACATCTCCAGCCCGACCACGGACGACACGGCCGAGACCAGCCCGGTCCTGAACGTCGCCGATGTCACCACGACCAACGCGGGGTCCGATGAGGACGACGCTGATGTCGTGGTCGAAGGTGGCGAAGTCGATCCGGCCACCGGCACGCCGAACCCGACCCTCCCGCCGACCGACGCAAGCGGTTCGGTGAGTGGACCGGGCCCGAGCCTCCTGCTCGTGCTCATCGGACTGGCCGCGCTGACGCTGGGCGTCGGCGTGCTCACCCCGGTCCCGGCGACGATCCGCCGACGTCGAGACCGGTAACCGCGCAGCACCAGCTGGCCGCCTGATCTCCGGGATACCTACCCTCGGAGCGGGCGGCCAGCGCATCTCTCCTCACCCTTCCGGGTCATCTCGGGCTCTCGTGCCCGGGTGTTGACGACCCGTTGGTTCCGCCTTTCCCGTGAGGGACGCCGTTTCCCCGAGCGGCGTCCACGGCCGGGGCACGGCATCGGCTCCGATGTTGTGCCCCGGCCACTTCGCGCGCGCGGGGGGAGCGCCGCCGGCACAACGCCTGAGCCTCGCCCAGGGGTCACTCGGCGCATGTCTGGCCAGATCAGGGTCGCGACTGGGCCAGATAGGCATCCGGGGACTGGTAGGCACTCCGGAACCCCGCCAACGCCTGGCAACCCTGCTCGAAAGGGACCGCGCGATGCATTGGGATGCATGAGCCGGAGGCAAATGCGGCCGCTTCGAGCCGTGGACCTTGCCCAAGAGTCCACCGGTGGATATCTGGCAGTAAGGAGGCCCAGCCACGGCCCGCCATGGACCGATTGACCGACGAGGAACGGGCCGCGTAGACTAATCCCGACGAAATCACTCGGATATCGAGGCGATCCCCTGACACTTCCGACAGCCGCGCGGCCCTCCTATCACGGCTCAGGCGCCGTCGCGTTCTCGACCAAGGGCGAGTACGGCGTCAGGCTCATGGTCCAGCTGGCCCGGCACTACGGCACGGGACCCGCCTCGCTGGCCGGCGTCGCCGTCGAGGAAGACCTGCCACGCGCCTACCTCGAGCAGCTCGTCGTGAGCCTGCGCGAGGCCGGCCTGGTCGTTTCGACCCGTGGTGCCCACGGCGGCTATGAGCTCGCTCGCCCGCCCGAGACCATCGTGATGAGCGAGGTCCTCCGAGCCCTTGAGGGCCCGATCGCCCCGATGTTCTGCGCGACCGACGATCCGGAACACGCGATCCTGTGCGATCGCAGTTCCCGATGCACGGTCAACGTCCTGTGGGTCCGCGTCCGCGACGCGATCACCGGCGCCCTGGACTCGATGACCCTCGCCGACCTCGCCCCGCCCATCGTCCACGTCGATCCGCCGATCGTCCATGCCGACCCCATCGTGCCCGACCCGGTCGTGCCGGACCCCATCCACCAGGGAGCCACCACCCAACCGTGACCGACCAGCCCGCCACCGACCAGCACCTCATCATCCGCGGCCTTCGCGTCGCGCCAGTCGCCGACCCGGAGAACGAGATCCTCCAGGGCATCGACCTGACCGTCGGCAAGGGCGAGGTCCACGCGATCATGGGCCCGAACGGCTCCGGCAAGACGACCCTCGCGTACGCCCTGCTCGGGCATCCGGCGTACAAGGTCACCGGCGGCGAGGTCGTCTGGAAGGGCCGCGACATCCTGAAGCTGTCACCGGACAAGCGCGCCCGCCTGGGCCTGTTCCTGGCCTTCCAGTACCCGACCGCGATCCCAGGCCTCAGCGTCGCCTCGTTCATCCGGTCCGCGCTCAACGCCAAGCTCCAGGGCATCGACAAGGACCCCGATGTCGACCCCACCGACCCGATGCGTGGCGGCGTCTCGATGCGCGACTTCCGCAACAAGATGCGCGAGAAGATGACGATGCTTCGCATGGACGAGGGCTTCGCCAGCCGCTACGTCAACGACGGCTTCTCGGGTGGCGAGAAGAAGCGCCTCGAGATGCTCCAGATGGCCGTCCTCGAGCCCGAGATGGCGATCCTCGACGAGACGGACTCCGGCCTCGACATCGACGCCCTGCGGATCGTGGCCGAGGGCGTCAACGCGATGCTCAACCCGAACCTCGGCGTCCTGCTCATCACCCACTACCAGCGGCTGCTCAACTACATCACGCCCGACGTCGTCCACGTCCTGGCCCAGGGCCGGATCGTGAAGTCCGGCGGCAAGGACCTGGCGCTGCGCCTCGAGGACGAGGGCTACGGGCCGATCCTGCGCGAGGCCGGGCTCTCCCCCGATCTCCCCGACGAGGCGCTGCAGGTCCCCAAGGGCCCGGAGCTCGACCTCGAACCCGTGGAGGCCGCCCGCTAGCCGGGCCTATCGACGATGACGCTGGTCACGGATCCGAAGGTCGCGCGCCCGGCGCTGGATGCCGCCGCGCTGCGGGCCGACTTCCCGATCCTCGGGCAGGAGATCAACGGCCATCGCCTGGTCTATCTCGACTCCGCGTCGAGCAGCCAGAAGCCGAACGTCGTCATCGACGCGGTCGCCGACTACTACCGCGAGTACAACGCCAACGTCCACCGCGGCATCTACACGATCGGCGAGAAGGCCACGGCCGAGTACGAGAAGGCCCGGGCGAGGGTCGCGCGGTTCATCAACGCGCCGGACAGCCACGAGATCGTCTTCACGCGGAACGCCACCGAGGCGATCAACCTCGTGGCCTACTCGTGGGGGCGGCGGAACATCGGCCGAGGCGACCAGATCATCCTGACCGAGATGGAGCACCACGCGAACCTCGTCCCGTGGCAGCTCCTCGTCCAGGAGCAGGACGGCGACCTCGAGTTCATCCCGATCACCGACGACGGCATCCTCCGTCTCGACGTGTTCGAGGTGCTGCTCCGGCTGAAGCCGAAGCTCGTCGCCTTCACCCACGTCAGCAACACGCTCGGCACGATCAACCCGGTCCGCGAAATGGTCGAGATGGCCCACGCGGCCGGCGCGCTCGTGCTCATCGATGGCGCCCAGGCGGTCCCCCACGTGCCGGTCGATGTCCAGGCGCTCGGCGCCGACTTCTACGCGTTCAGCGGCCACAAGATGCTCGCGCCGATGGGCTCGGGCGCGCTCTGGGCCCGACGCGAGCTGCTCGAGGCGATGCCCCCGTTCCTCGCCGGTGGCGAGATGATCCGCGAGGTCCATCTCCGCCGGTCGGAGTTCAACGAGATCCCCTGGAAGTTCGAGGCGGGCACGCCGGCCGTCGGCGACGCCATCGGGATGGGGGTCGCCGCGGAGTACCTCATGGACCTCGGCATGGACGCCGTCCGCGAGCACGAGCGCGACCTCGTCGCGTACGCCCTCGAGACGCTGCCGGCCAGGGTCCCGACCATCGAGCTCTACGGGCCGATGGACCCGGACCTGCGCGGTGGCGTCATCCCGTTCAACCTGCCGGGCATCCATCCGCACGACGTCGCCCAGGTGCTCGATCGCTTCGGGATCGCCGTCCGGGCCGGCCACCACTGCACGATGCCGCTCCACGAACGCCTCGACCTCGCGGCCACCGCCCGCGCCAGCTTCAACGTCTACTCGACCCGCGACGACATCGACGCCCTCGCGACCGGCCTGATCGAGGTCAACCGCGTCTTCAACGGCTGACGGACCGCCGAGTCCGCCGCGTCACCCGGAAGAGCGACGTCGAAAACGTCCGGCTGGGTGACGACGCCGGCCACCCAGGAACATAGCCTCGATGACATCCCGCGCTCGGATCCGATACGGGATCCAGACCCTCGGAGGATGTCATGCAGTCCGATCACTGGCCGTCGAATCCGTCACGTCGCCTCAGCCCGATCGGGGTCGGGCTCGCCATCGCGATCGCGATCGGCGCCTGCGGCTCCGGGAACCCATCGAGCCCGCCATCGAGTGCGGCCGCGTCGCCGGCGACTGCCGCCACGCCAGCGGCCGTGCCGAGTCAGCCAGCGATCGGCGCCGCCGACCCGAGCTCGGCGCCGGCGATCACGCCGGCCCTGATCCCGCAGCCAGCCGTGGGCGACCTCTCGGTCAAGCCGGACGCGGCACGCGTCGATCTGGCCATGCCCACCTTCAGCGACCCGACGACCATCACCAATCCGCTCTTCCCGGTGTCGTTGCAGGAGTCGGTCCTGCTGCTGGGCCAGGTCGACCAGCAGGTATTCCGGACCGAGGTCACGCTCCTGCCCCATCCGAGGGTCATCCAGTGGGGCGATCAGGCCGTGACGACGCTCGTCTCCCAGTACGTGGCGTTCCTGGACGGGCGGATCCACGAGGTCGCCTATGACTTCTATGCCCAGGACGATGCCGGGAACGTGTGGTATTTCGGTGAGGATGTCTTCAATTTCGCCGACGGCGCGATCGTCGATACGCACGGGACCTGGATCACGGGCAAGGACGGGCCGGCCGCCATGATCATGCCGGCCGACCCGCAGGTGGGCGACGTCTACCGACCCGAGAACATCCCGGGACTCGTCTTCGAGGAAGTGACCGTCACGGCGATCGACCGGCCGCTCGATGGTCCGCTCGGCCGGATCGCCGGGTGGCCTCGTGATCGAGGAGCTCCACATGGACGGCGCGACGGAGGACAAGACGTTCGCCCCGGGCTACGGCGAGTTCTTCACCGGCGGTGGCGGCGACCTCGAAGCGATGGCGTTGGCGCGTCCGACCGACGCCCTGCCCGGACCGCCGCCAGCCGACCTCCGAGCCTTCCGAACCGGTGCGGCGGCCGCGCTCGACGCGATCCGTGCTGGCGACTGGGCCGCCGCATCCTCGGCGACCACTGCCCTCGGGGCCGATTGGGCTCGATACCGCACGGGCGACGTGTCGACGATGGTCGCCGAGCGCATGGACGTCGCGATCAAGGCGCTCACCCAGGCGACGGGCAAGGAGGACGACGCGAGGGCCGAGCAGGCCGCGATCGATGTCACGCGCTCTGCGCTCGACTTGGAACTGCGGCACCGACCAGCATCGGAGATCGACCTCGCTCGCTTCGGGGTCTGGCTCGAGCAGATCCGGCTTGACGCCGCCGCGAAGGACGCTGGGAACCTCTACGGCGACTTCTTCGGCCTCGACTACACGCGTGAACGGTTCCTGCACAGGCTCGACGCGGGCACCACCGCCGACATCAACTTCGAACTCGAGGAGCTGCTCACGGCGATCGGCGACGAGGACTTCGCCGTCACCGCCAGCATCGCGGAGCGCATGTTGGTGGCGCTGCCGGGGATCGCACCGGCCGCTCCCTGACCGACTCCAGTCCTCACGTTGCCTCTGACGGGGAGCCTTGCCTCCGGGCTCCCCGTCATGCGATCCCTTGCGCAGTTGACGGCGCGCCGCACCGCGCGGCACTCTGGCCCCATGATCCGGATCGGCTCGATCGTCATCCGCGTCGACGACCTGCAACGTCAGACCGAGTTCTGGACGGCCGCGCTCGACTACGTGCCTCGCGACGAGACGAGCGACGACTTCAGGCTGCTTCGGCCGAGGGACGGCGTCGGTCCGAACGTCTCGCTCGACAACGTTCGATCGACCGTGCAGGTTCCCCCGCGCATCCACCTGGACCTGTACGCGGAGGACCAGGCCGCCGAGGTCAAGCGCCTGATCGCCCTGGGCGCCACCGAGGTGCACTGGGACAAGAAACCGCCTGACGCGGACTACGTCATCCTCGCGGACCCGGAGGGCAATCGTTTCTGCGTCGTGGACGCTACCCGCTGACGGCGCTGGACGGATCCGCCTAATCCCGGATGGCCGCGAATGAGGAGGGCCAGGATGACCGCGGGCAACGGGCTGCAACCGAGGCTGGTGTTGCTGTGCGGCTTGCCTGCATCGGGCAAGACGACGCTCGCGCGCGAGCTTGCGGACGCCTATGGCGCGCGTGCGGCTCAACCCGGATGAGTGGGAGTCGGCGTTGGACGTTGATCCGTTCGACGAGGGCTTCCAAGCCAGGCTCGAAGCGGAATTCTGGGAACTTACACAGCGGCTCCTCGTGCTGGGAACCTCGGTTGTCCTCGAATGGGGTTTCTGGGCTCGCTCGGAACGCGACGAGAAGCGCGAGGCCGCCCGAACGCTCGGCGTAGCGGTCGAACTCCGTTTCCTCGATCCGCCCTACGAGGAGTTGGTGAGGCGGGTCGTGGCTCGTCACGCCGCCGGCGGCATCGCCGTCACCGAAAGTCACATGGAGCGGTATCGAGGCATCTTCCAGCCGCCGACTGACGACGAGCTGGCCCTGTATGACCCCCCTCTACCAGAATCAAACTGAGACACGACATAATCCCGACCTCGGTGGTCGGGATTGGACATTCGCGCTAGACTTCGAGGTCGAATGGACGACCTCTATCGCGACTACATCCTCGAGCACTATCGACGGCCGCATAACTTCGGCGTCGTCGATGACGCCGACGCGTCCTACGAGGGCTCGAACCCCCTCTGCGGCGACCGGATCACGCTGATGGTCGGGGTCAAGGACGGCGTCGTCGATCGCGTCGGGTTCACCGGGCGCGGCTGCGCCATCAGCCAGGCCAGCGCCTCGCTGCTCACCGACGAGATCAAGGGCAAGCCGCTCGCGGACGTCGCCGGGTTCGGAGCCGACGACCTGCTCGACCTGCTCGGCATCGAGATCAGCCCCGCGCGCCTGAAGTGCGCGATGCTCAGCCACGAAAGCCTCCAGCATGTCCTGTCCGACCTGGGCGCGGCCGTTCCCGCCGGCACGCCAGCGGAGGCCGGGGCATGACCCGAATCGAGCGCCGCTGCAGGTGTCGGCAGCCGGCCTGACCGCCGGCCCGACGACCTCCGGTCCGCCGCCCGTCCTCGGCCATCCCGAGGACGATCCCCGAGGACCGTATCTCACCCGCCCTGGCCCTGAACAGCGCCAGCCCGTCGATCAACGGAGTCCAAGAAACCCGATGCCAAAGTCGTACGCCGACCTCCTTCGTGAGGCCCGCGCGGAGATCAAGGAAGTCACGCCACAGGAGGTCGATGCCCTCGCGCCGGGCGCGGCCACCATCATCGACGTCCGCGAGGCGTCCGAATGGGACCAGGGCCACGTGCCCGGTGCGACCCATGTCTCCAAGAGCTACATCGAGCAGCAGATCGAGGCGGCGGCGCCCGATCGCGACGCCCCGGTCGTCCTCTACTGCGCCGGCGGGGTCCGCTCGCTCTTCGCCGCCCAGACCCTGGCTGGGATGGGCTACACGGACGTCGCGTCGATGTCCGGTGGGTTCCAGAGCTGGAAGGGCGCCGGCCTCGAGTTCGAGACGCCCGTCGTCCTCTCGACCGCCCAGAAGGACCGCTACAGCCGACACCTGCTGATCCCCGAGGTCGGCTCGGCCGGCCAGGCGCGGCTACTCGGCTCGAAGGCGCTCCTCATCGGCGCCGGTGGCCTCGGATCGCCGGCGGCCCTCTATCTGGCGGCGGCCGGCGTGGGCACGATCGGCATCGTCGACTTCGATGTGGTCGACGTCAGCAACCTCCAGCGCCAGATCATCCACACGACCGACCGGGTCGGGGAGCGCAAGGTCGAGTCCGCGAAGCGCTCGATCAACGCGCTGAACCCGGAGATCAACGTGGTCGCCCACGAGGAGATGCTCGTCGCCGGGAACGTCGAGCGGATCATCGCCGGCTACGACGTCATCCTCGACGGCACCGACACCTTCGAGACGCGCTACATCCTCAACGACGCCGCGGTCGCGGCCGGCATCCCGGTCGTGCACGCGTCGGTCTTCCGGTTCGAGGGACAGCTCACCACGTTCGTCCCGTACGAAGGGCCGTGCTATCGCTGCCTGTACCCGACCCCGCCACCCCCGGAGCTCGCGCCCGGCTGCTCGGTGGCCGGCGTCCTCGGCGTCGTGCCCGGCATCCTCGGCCTGCTGCAGGCCAACGAGGCGCTCAAGGTCCTGCTCGGGATCGGGACGACACTGGCGGGACGCCTGGTCCTGTTCGATGCCCTCGAGACCGAGTTCACGGAGCTGAAGCTGCGTCGCGACCCCACGTGCCCGGTCTGCTCGGACGCGGCGGTCGAGGCGCGCAAGGCCGGCCGGCCAATGGCGGTCGCCAACGTCGGAGCGGACGCGCCGTTCGTCATGACCACGACCGGTCTGGCCGGTTCGGTCTCGCCCGACGCGCGGGCATGAGCACGGTCTTCATCCCGTCGGTCCTCCGCGCCAACGTCGGCGGTGCCAAGTCCCTGGACCTGCCCGGTGACTCCATCCGGGCCGTGGTCGAGGCGCTCGTCGAGCGGCATCCGTCGCTCGGGGCCCAGTTGCTGACCGAGGGTGGCGAACTCAACCGGTTCGTCAACGTCTACGTCAACGGCCAGGACGTGCGCTACCTGGCCGGTCTCGAGACGCCGGTCGCGCCGGCCGACGAGGTTCGGCTCCTGCCCGCGATGGCCGGCGGCTGACCGATGGCCGCGCCCTGGCCGCTTGCGGAACCCGCTACCGAACCCGACGGCGCGCACGCCCACGCGCACGACGCGCTCGCCCCGCACGGCGGGCGATACGCCGACATCCTCGATGCGATCGGCCACACGCCGCTCGTCGAGATCCCGCGCATGAGCCCGAACCCGGACGTTCGCATCCTGGCCAAGCTCGAGATGCTGAACCCCACGGGATCGGTCAAGGATCGCGTCGCGAAGTACCTCGTCGAGGACCTCGAGGAGCGCGGCCTGCTCAACGCCGACTCGATCATCCTGGAGCCGACGTCGGGCAATACGGGCATCGCGCTCGCGATGATCGGCCGGCGCAAGGGGTACCGCGTCGCGCTCGTGATGCCCGACAACGTCACGAACGAGCGGCGCCAGATGGCGGCGCTGTTCGGGGCCGAGGTCATCGACTCCCCGGGGGCGCTGGGCTCCAACGGGGCGATCGCGCTGGCCAAGCACCTGGTCTCGAAGGACGAGCGGTTCGTGATGCCCTACCAGTACGGCAACCCCGCCAATCCGCTGGCCCACTACGAGACCACCGGGCCGGAGATCCTGGCCGACTGCCCCGAGATCGACGTCTTCGTCGCGGGCCTCGGCACGTCGGGCACCCTGATGGGCGTCTCGCGCTACCTGCGTGAGCACAAGCCGGGCGTCCGGATCGTGGCCGCCGAACCACTCCCCGGCGAGCTGGTCCAGGGCCTGCGCTCGCTCGACGAGGGCTTCATCCCCGAGATCCTCGATCCGTCGCTCATCGACGCGAAATACCTCGTCTCCAACCGTGACGCCATCGCGGCGCTGCGCGACCTGGTCTTCCGCGAGGGGATCTTCGCCGGACCGTCGTGCGGGGCGGTCATGGTGGTCGCCGCCCGCGTGGCGCAGGAGATGCCGCACGGCACGATCGTGGCGCTCCTGCCTGACGGCGGTTGGAAGTACCTCTCGGCAGGCACGTTCTCGGCCAACCTCGACGAGATGACGGAGGCGCTCGAGGGCGGCGTCAACTGGTGGTGAGCGAGGCCCACCCGGGCCCCGTCACGACCGAGCTGCCAGGCGCCATCCGCGACGCGATCGTCGCGCAGGCTCGCGCGGAGGACCCCAACGAATTAGCCGGCCTGATCATCGGGGACGCACCGGCCGCCGACGGCGGCCGGGCCCTGCGCTACGAAGCGACCCGCAACAAGGCCGCGTCGCCGCTGCGCTACGAGATCGACCCGGACGACCTGTATCGATTGACGGTCGCGACCGACGATGCCGACGAGGTGTTCTGGGGCATCGTCCACTCTCACACCCACACGCCGGCGGTGCCGTCACCGACCGACATCGGTCTCGCCTTCTACCCGGACGCGCTGTACGTGCTGGTCTCGCTGGCCGACGACGAGGCCGACCGCGTGACGGGCGCCCCAAGCCTGCGCGCCTGGCGGATCGTGGGGGGCGAGGTCTACGAGGTCGACCTCACGTAGGGCCGAGGATCAGTTACAGACGAGCCCGTTCTTGGGGACCGTCAGCTCGAGCAGATAGCTGTTGACCGATTTCTTGATGCAGTTGTTGACGAGGAACGCCGTGTGCCCCTCACCCTTGCGGGTGACCAGGACCGCGGACTCGAGCTGCTTGGCCAGCGACTTCGACCAGGCATACGGCGTGGCCGGGTCGCCGGTGGACCCGACGACCACGATCGGTGGCGCCCCCGTCCCCGTTGCCTTCGCCGGCGTCCGCTGCGACGGGACGGACCAGAACGCGCACGGCAGATCGTTGTAGGCCGCGGCCCAGAAGCGCGGCGCGACCTTGCGGAACGAGGCCGCCAGCTTGGTGTAGGTCGAGATGTCGGTCGAGACCGGGAAGTCCAGGCAGGTGTTCGCGAAGTAGGCGTCGCTCATGTTCGAGTAGGTGCCGTTCGGCTTGCGACCGCGGAACGGGTCGGCCAGCAGGATGAGCAATGAGCCGTCGCCGCGCCTGGCCATGGCCAGCGCCGCCTCCAGACCGGGCCAGGCGGCCTTGTTGTACATCGAGCCGGCGACGGCGGCGTACGCGAGCCCCGGTCCGACCCTCCGACGGTCGGCGACCCGCGGCGTCGGGAGGGATTTCTTGTCGATCGATGCCATCAGCGAATCGAACGCCTTCGCGGAACGACCGCCCTCGTGGAAGGCGCAACTCTTGCGCTTGGAACAGCGGTCGAGGAACCGGTCGATCGCGGCGTCGAAGGCCTTCGCCTGGCCGGTTCGGAGCTCGATCTCGGTCAGGTTGGGATCGATGGCGCCATCGAGGACCATCGCCCGGATCTTGTCCGGGTAGCGGTCGGCATACATCGATCCGATGAGCGTGCCGTACGAGAAGCCGAGGTACGTGATCTTCTCGTCGCCGACCGCCTGGCGGATCTGGTCGAGGTCGTCGACGACCGCGCTCGGTGGACAGGTAGGGCAGGAGCGTGGCATTGCGCTTCGCGCAGGCCGCCGCGTAGTCCTCGGCCTGTCTGACGAGGCTCTCGAGTTCGTCCTTGTTGTCCGGTGACGGATCCAGTGCGGCAAGGCCGTCGAGGTTGTCGATGCAGCGCACTGGGCTGCTCGAGTTCACGCCGCGGGGATCGAAGCCGACGAGGTCGAAGCGCTTCCGCAGCGCGCTCGGGAAGGCGTCCGCGCTCTCCTGGACGAGCTCGATCCCGGAGCCGCCCGGACCGCCCGGGTTGACGATGAGCGAGCCGATGCGCTCGCCCTGCTCGGTCGCGGGCAGCCGGATGATGGCCACTTCCAGCGTGCCGGCCGACGGGTCGTCGTAGTCACGCGGCACGCGGAGGGTCGGCGCACTGGAACTTGGTCCCGCAGTTCGTCCATCGGGCGGGGGACGCCGGTGCCACGGTCGGCTGGGTGCTGGGCGTCGTGCCGCCGGCGGCGGACGGGCTCGCCGCGGCGCTCTGGTCCGGGCCGGGGGAGCCCGCCGGGCTCGGCTCGAGGAGCGAACAACCGGCCACGATCGACGCGATGACCACGGCGGTCAGCAGCGTCGTCAGGCGGCCCGAGCGAAGGCGGTTGGCTCGATGATTCCCCGACATGGCGACGGCAGGATAGTCCAATGCCGGGCCCAGGACGATGGTTCGGTCGGGTGATGTGCGGGGCCGATAGTCCGGGTCCCGGCCGCAGCGCGACGGCCGGGCGGCCGGGCGAACCGTCAGGGCGACCTCGTCCGGAGCGCGGCGAGGAGCTGGTCCACGTCCGTGGGCACGATCGAGAGGCCCATCGCCGCGGCGATCCGGGCCGCGGGCGGGGGCGTCAAGCCGGTGCTGGCCAGGAGCGCGCGATGGTCCGGCGCGAAGATGGCCGCGGGCGTCCCGTCGGCGACGACCTCGCCGAGGCGCATGACGACGACGCGCGTGAAGTTCGTCGCCGCGAACTCCATGTCGTGGGTGATGGCAACGACGGACCGGCCGGCGTCACGGTAGGCGCGGACCACGGCCCCGACGCGTTCGATCCCAGCGGCGTCCTGGCCGGTCGTCGGCTCGTCGAGGACCAGCACCGCCGGGTCCATCGCGAGCACACCGGCGAGCGCGACCAGCTTCCGACGCGACAGATCCAGGTCGTACGGATTCGTCGAGCGCACGTCGGTCAGCCCGACGGCATCGAGGCTCCGTGCGACCAGGTCGGGGATCTGGTCAGGCGGCCGCCGCAGGTTCTTCGGGCCGAAGGCCACCTCCCGCTCGACGGACCGCTCGAACAGCTGCTCGTCGGGGTTCTGGAAGACGAAGCCGACGACCGCGGCCAGCTTGTCGACGGTCATGCCGTCCGTCGCCGCGCCGTCGAGGAGCACCCGCCCACTCGCCGGTCGCAGGAGGCCGTTGAGATGCTTGACGAGTGTCGTCTTGCCCGAGCCGTTCTGGCCGAGGATGACCACCGCCTCGCCCGCTTCGATCGTCAGCGAGACGCCGCGAAGGGCCTCGATACCATTGGGATAGCGATGGGCCAGGTCGTGGACCTCGACGCGGACCGGCGGCCGCTCGTGGCCGGGATCCCAATGCTCGTCGGCCGTCTCGGTAGCGCCGTCGCCCGTCGGCGTCGTGGCTCGATCATCGATCGCACCCAGCGAGTTGCGCGTGGCGGCGAGCGCCGTGGCGATGGCTGGCTCATCGAACTCGTGGCCGGGTGCGACGCCGGCCAGATTCGCCAGCCGGACCAGCGTCGGGGGACGCAGTCCGACGTCGCGGTCCGCCGCCGAGAGGGCCGCGCCGGGCCCGTCGAGCGCGACCGGCCGGCCTTCATCGAGCACGAGACACCGATCCATCCGCCCCAGCACGGTCGGGGAGTGCTCCGCGCACAGGATCGTGGTCCCGGATCCAGCCAGGCTGTCGATGAGGTCCGCGACCGACGCGGTCCCGGCCGGATCGAGCTGGGCGGTCGGTTCGTCAAGGACGAGGATGTCGGTGCCCATGGCGATGATGCTGGCGATGGCCACGCGCTGTTGCTCGCCGCCCGACAACGAGAACGGCTCCCGATCGGCGAGGTGGTCGATGGCCAGGCGCTCGAGGACCGAATCGATGCGGGGATCCATCTCGGCCCGTGGCACGCCGAGGTTCTCCAGTCCGAAGGCGAGCTCCTCCCGGACGGTCAGCTTGGAGGCCGAGAGCTGGTTGGCCGGCGTCGCGAAGACGATCCCGACCCGGCCGAGGAGGCGGTTGGCGTCGGCGTCGCGCGTGTCGACGCCCCCGATCGTCACCGTCCCGCCGAGCGTCGCCCGGACGACGCGCGGGATGAAGCCCGCTGAGGCCAGCGTCAGGGTCGACTTGCCGGCCCCGGTCCGCCCGGCGACCCCGACACGCTCCCCGGCCGAGACGTCCAGGGTGACGTCGCGGAGGCTCGGCTCGCGCCGCCCCGGGTAGCGGATCTCGAGGTCCTCGATCCGCAGGGGAGCCTCACTCGTGGCGGGCGCCACGGGATCGGCGGTCATCTCCAGACCCCGGTCACGGACACCACGAGGACGCCGAGGCAGGCCAGGAGCAGGAGCCACCGGGCGACCCGATCCAGCGGCGGGTCCGGGACGACCCGATAGGCGGTCCGTCCCGGCCTCGCCCCGAACCCGCGCGCCTCCAGTGCGAAGGTCCGCTCCCGGACATCCACGAGCGACCCGAGCATCACCGGCCCGATGAGGGGGACGAGCGCCCGGATCCGCTGGCCGAATGACCCGGTGAGCGGCAGACCGCGAGCCTGCTGGGCCTGGAGGATCGACCCGGCGCGCGCCTGCATCCGCGGCACCATCTGGACCGCCGAGAGCACGACGAACGCGATGCGGTGGCTCGCCCCGCGACTCACGAGCGCCTCCAGGAGGTCATCCGCGAGGGTCGTGAACAGGAACGTCACGAACGCCAGGAACGCCACCACGATCCGCCCGGCGGAGATGAGCCCGAACGTCAGGCCCTCGCGGGTGACCGCGAGCGGACCAAGGGTGAACAGCCGGTCCGTCGCGCCCGGATAGAACAACGCATTGACCACGACGATCGAGGTCAACAGCAACGCCGGGATGCGCATCGCGCGGAGCGTCGGCCCGAGCAGCCCGGCGGACCACGCGATGACGGTCAGTCCGACCGCCATCACCGGCAGGATGATGGGCGGCAGGAGGAAGGCCGCGAGCAGGACGAAGGCGACGCCCAGGAGCTTGGTCAGCGGGTGCCGCCGGTGGAGCCAGCTGGAACCCGCGACGAAATAGCCCGTGGCGGTCGACATCCCCCGTCCGTCAGCCTGCGACGACGATCAATCGGCGACCGTCGTCTCGCCGCGGCTGTACATCGTCCGAACGGTGATCGGTAGCGATCCCAGGATGATGAAGACGATGGTGTAGCTGATCGTCTTGTCGAGCGGGTCGCTCGTCAGGCCCTGGGCGAACGCCGATTGGAACACGTTGAGTCCGAGCGTCCGGAAGAGCGCGACGAGGGCGTCCGTTCCGCCACCGGTCACGCCGCCGAACACGCCGGCCGCGATCGGGGCGGAGATGGCCGCCGCCACGATGCCGGTCGTCAGACCGCCGACCCAGACCGGGAAGAGACGGGCGTTGTCGCCCGAGGATGCCCACCGGTAGACCAGCATGGCGACGCCGACTCCGATCGCGAGACCCACGATGAGGCCGAGCGGATCGGTGAGCGCCAGACTCGTCAGGTTCGGGAAGCCGTCTGACGTCCCGTCGTCGTTCAGGCCGTCCATGGCCGAGAAGTATCCGGTCGAGCCGAACAGCAGCCGGAACAATGCGAACAGGAGCGCGCCGGCCGAGACGGCGGCGGCGACCGTGAGGTACCGACGCGCCGATTCCGGGCGCCC
Source organism: uncultured Chloroflexia bacterium (assembly GCA_963778645.1). Lineage (GTDB taxonomy): Bacteria > Chloroflexota > Limnocylindria > Limnocylindrales > CSP1-4 > SPCO01. The sequence continues at coordinate 756,550 of CAVZVH010000025.1, read as the reverse complement.
CTCCAAGCGATAGATCGTCCGTCGGCTGATCCAGGCCACGGCCACGCCGACCGCCACGAGCACCAGGGAGATCAGGACGAAGCGCATCTGGTTGTCCAGGGCGTTCGGATCGTCGAACGCGAGCGATGGGATCCCGATCGTCGTCTGGACGACGATGAGCCCGACCATAGCCCCCGCGATGCCCGTCGCCAGCGCGAGGAACCCGCCGACGCGGGCGTCGTCCGGTCGCAGACGGAAGACGCCCTGCGCTCCCCAGAAGCCAGCCATGAGGCCGATGACTGCCGCGACCGGCGCGAAGAACGCGGCGTTCGGGCCCGCCCCGCCGGGGATCGGCAGGATCGACCAGATGAGGTTCGACAGGAGTCCGGTCAGGGCGCCCGCCCATGGCCCGGCCAGGACGCCGACGAGCACCGTCCCGATTGAATCGAGGTAGATCGGCAATCGCAGGGCGAAGGTGATCGATCCGACCGCGACGTTGATCGCGATCGCGACGCCCATCAGCGTCAACGTCGCCGTCGAGAGGTCTCGCGACCGACGGGCGATGACTGCGAAGAGGACGGCGCCGACGATCAGGGCGAGCAGATAGCCGAGCTGGATCGTGGGGATGCAGTTCTCGGTCTGGCCCTCCGCACAGACCTGCAACCACTCGAAGCTCATGCGGTCCTCCAGTCCCTCCGCGTTGTGCCCACGCTCGGGCGTCTCCCTCCGCGCTTAGCGTGCCATGCCGGACCGGTCCGCCGCCAGTCCCCCGACGCGATCGATCAGGCGGTCGAGGAACTCGGGGATGTCGGCCTCGACCGCGACATCGAGGTTCGGTGCCTTGCCCGTCAGCCGCCGCCGGTCCGCCACGGTCATGCCGGCCGTGAGGTCGCCCTTCGTCTCGACATCGACATACATCGGCACGGTCTCGATGAGCGAGCGGTCCAGGGCGGCCGCCGCGGCCAACGGGTCGTGGACGAACGCGCCATAGAACCCGTCGAAGCGCGCGTGGAACTCCATGTAGAAGCGGAGGGCGTCGGCGACGTAGCGCACGATGGGGTTGCCCGCGACCGAGCGGGTCGCCTGCATCGGGTCCTCGCCCCGGGAGAGGGCGATGGAATCGTCGGGCGTGCTGCCTGCGCGTCGCGCGAGCCGGACCACGTCGTCGGGGAGGATCCGTGCTCGCTCCGTCACGTCCAGGCCCAGCGCGACGGGGAGTGGGATGGTCGAGTCGGCGGCGACGGCCGCACCCCACGCCCGAAAGACGATCCTCGCCGCGTCCGGATCGCAGTGGATGTTCCACTCGGTCGTGGGCGTCGTGTTGCCCGAGACTCCGAACGCGCCGCCCATCAGCGTGTAGCCCTTCAGGAGGCGGGGCAGGTTCGGCTCCTTGTCCAGGGCCAGCGCCAGGTTCGTCAAGGGGCCGAGCGTCACGAGGACGATCTCGCCTGGGCGGCGGCGGACCTCGTCGATGATGAGGTCGACCGCGTGTCGCTCGCTCATCGGTCGTGACGGCGCCGGCAGGACGGCGTGGCCAAGCCCTTGCGGGCCATGGGTCTCCGGCGTGGTCTCGAGCTGGCGCACCAGCGGCACCTCGCGGCCCAGCGCGACCTCCACGTCGGTCCGCCCGGCGAGCTCCAGCACGGCGCGGGTGTTGATGGCGACCTGGGCGCCATCGACGTTGCCAGAGACACATGTCGCGGCCACCAACTCGGCGTCGGGCGAGGCCGCGACGTACAGGAGCGCGAGGCTGTCGTCGATGCCGGTGTCGACATCGAGGATGAGCGGGGTCCGGTCGGTCATCGGGGTCGATGCTAACGGTCGTGGCTTCGACGCGTGACTCGTGCCGAACCAGGTCGATTCGCCAGGCCTGACGCTCGCTATCGCGTGCTCCAAGACGGAGCTTCCGAGCCCACGTCGAGCGCGTCTCTGTCAACTCGGCAGCGGTCGCGCGCCGGAATGCATCGAGCGTCAGGCCGTGTCGGACGTACGCGTCGGCGATCGCCACGGCCAGCTTGTCATCGAGCGCCGGCAGGTCGCGACCATCACAGGAGGCCGTCGAGACGATCGAGCGCACCCGACCGCCCGGTGCGACCAGCGATGCCACGCCCGCTGCGACCCGATCGTCGCGACCCAGGACACCGGCGAGCAGGGAGCCCCATGGCAGGGTGATCGTCAGTTCGTCGGCGAGGCAGGCCAGCTCCGGTGGCGGGGACTCGGCCGCCGCCACGACGAACAGGGCGTTGGGCCGCCCGCTCTTCCGTGCCGGCTTCGCGGCACGACGCGACGACTCGATCATCGATGCGGCGTTCGCGTCGATGCCGATGGCCAGGGTCGCCGGCTCGGCAAGGGCGCGTTCGAGGACCGCCCGGCCGTCACCGGTACCCAGGTCGATGGCCACCCGCTCGGTGCGGGCGACCAGATCGGTCAATTAGCCGACGTCCACGTCCACGGAACGCCGACCCACCACGAGTCGCATGCTCGCGAGTCTACACTCGGGCGCGTGAAGACCGCCGAATCATCGCCCCGGTCGGGGTCGGCCACGGCCGCGGGCCCCGTGCTGCCGCCCGCCACGATCGGCATCCTCGGCGGGGGCCAACTGGGACGCATGCTCGGCCTCGCGGCACGCGCCATGGGCTACCGGCTCGCGATCCTCGACCCAGACCCGGATTGCCCGGCGGCCGCGGTCGCCGACACCATGATCCTCGGGACCTACGACGACATCGGTGCGGCACTGCGGCTCGGCGAGCTGAGCGACGTCGTCACCTACGAGCTGGAACACGTCGCGTCGGCGGTCGTCGACGCGCTGGAGCCGAACGTCCTGGTCCGGCCCGGCCGCCTGCCGCTCGTCGCGACGCAGGACCGGCTGGCCGAGCGGCGCTTCATCGAGGCCGCCGGCATCCGCGTCGCGCCGTGGCGCGACGTGCGAACGAGCGCGGAGCTCCGCGCTGCCGCCGAGCCGGACGCGCTCGGGCTCCCGTTGCGTCTCAAGGTCGCGACCGGTGGCTACGACGGGCGAGGCCAGATCCGGATCGCCGAGACCGCCGACATCGAGAGCGCCCTTGAACGCCTGGGTCGCGAACGCCGGCGCGCGCCTCCTGGCCGAGCGCGAGCTCGACTTCGAGGCGGAGCTCTCGGTCATCGTCGCGCGCGGGCATGACGGCGCGCACCGCGACCTTCCCGATCGCGTGGAACGTGCACGACGACGGCATCCTGGTCGAGTCGTTCGCGCCGGCGCCGGTCGCCGAGGCGATCGCCGCCGATGCCGCCGACATCGGCCGGCGCCTGGCCGCAGCGATGGACCTGACCGGCACGCTGACCGCCGAGCTGTTCCTCCTGCGGGACGGATCGCTCGTCGTCAATGAACTGGCGCCACGCGTCCATAACAGCGGCCACTGGACCATCGAAGGCGCCGCGACCTCCCAGTTCGAACAGCACATCCGCGCGATCTGCGGCCTCGGGCTCGGCGCGACCGATGTCATCGCGCCCGCCGCGATGATCAACCTGCTCGGCAGCGGCCCGGCCCGCGAGGCGCGGCTGCTCGGTGTCGACGCCGCCCTGTCCGATCCGACCGTCCACCTCCACCTGTACGACAAGCGCCGTGTGTTCGAACGCCGCAAGATGGGTCACGTGACGGCGCTGGGCCCGGACGTCGAGACCGCGCTGACCCACGCTCGCGCCGCGCGGGCCAAGTTGTCCTGGGCCGGCGTCGACACGGAGGAGGCCGGATGACCGAGCGCACCTCGACCGCGGCTCCGCTCGTCGGTGTCATCGGTGGCAGCCGATCCGACTACCCGACACTCGAAGCCGCCGTGGCCGTCCTCGATGAGCTCGGCGTCCCATCAGAGTTCCGGGTCGTCTCGGCCCACCGGACGCCGGATCACCTGTTCCGGTATGCGGAGGACGCGGCCGGCCGGGGCATCCGGGTGATCATCGCCGGGGCGGGTGGCGCGGCCCATCTGCCCGGGATGCTCGCCGCCAAGACGCTCCTGCCGGTCATCGGCGTGCCGATCCCGACACAGCACCTCGGCGGGATGGACTCGCTGCTCTCGATCGTCCAGATGCCGCGCGGCATCCCGGTCGCCACGGTCGCCATCGGGAACGCCACGAACGCGGGGCTCCTGGCCGCGGCCATCCTGGCGCTCGGCGATCCGGCGCTGGCGGAGCGCCTCGCCGCCTGGCGGGCCCGCCAGACCGAATCGGTGCTCGACGACCCGTCGAACGCGGTGACCTGAGCCGCTCCCCGGCCGCTACCCCGTGGAGAGGTGCACGTCGACCGGACCCAGCCGACGGTGCTCGCGCAGGTGCAGGCCGAGATCGAGCGCGGTCTTGAGCACGACCAGCACGACGATCGCCGCGACCGGCGCCCCCGTCGTCGAGATCGCGATCGCCCCGAAGATGATCGTCACGTGGAGCACGACCAGGCGTCCGTACGGCGCGAACATCTGTCCGACTGGCGAGGTTCGCTTGTACTCGCCGCTGCCGATGTAGTTGAACAGGTACGACACGCCGTGGCTGATGAACAGCGCAGCCACCGCGAACAGGATCGTCCAGAAGTCGGGGGCGGGCCCCATGTCCGACCCGTTCATGCCCAGCCCCGCGAACAGCGGCAGCGTGAAGACGAAGATCCCGTGGACGGCCCAGAACAGGCCGTAGTGCATGACGAAGAACGGGATGAGGCCGGCCTTGGCCATGCTCGCGGCCGGCCGCCCGTTGATCGACCAGCTGGCCGCCGACCCGTCGTCGTCGCCCTCGGCCTTCAGCATCTTGAGGACGTTGAAACCGCCGACGATGCCGTTCTCCAGCCAGTAGACGATCAGGATCGTCCACACGGACCAGCCGAGGAACAGCACCCCGACGAGCGGGATCGCGTTGGCGACGACCAGGGCGACGACCGCCCCGACCGACGAGGTGACCGCGTACCAGGCGAGGAATCGCTGCATCGTCGAGATGCTACTCGACCGATCCCTCGCGCTTCACCCGACCAACGTCGGGGGCCGACCCGGACCTATGCGTCGCCGGGAGTCCGTCCCGCAGCCGCCGGGCGACGTGCGACGGGCCACGGCCACGTCGAGCTGGTCGCGCACGAGCCATATTCATTCCGCGACGAGTTCGGGCTCACGGGCAACGCCCGCCCGCCTCCCGTCGACCCGTGAGCGGCCCGACGCACACTCCATGTGCCCCGGTCCCGCTAGAGGCGGTCCATCAGTGCCCCGCGGGCGCCCGATCGTCCCCTCGTGCCGTCATCCGACGACCCTGACTTCCAAATGAACACCTGACGATCACGCAGACCATTTGAGGCCATGTCCCAGGTCCGGGGCGGGCGGCCGGCGCGCGGGTCCCGGCTACACTCGGGTCCATGCCCATCGACGATCCGCGCTGGGAGCCCGGGATGCCGGCCCTCGACCGCCAGGCGGCTCCGACGCCGTCCCTGCCACCCAGCCTGCAGGGGCTGCCGCCCCGGTCCGTGCCGGAGGTCGCGCCGACGCCGCTCCAGCGCCACTACGTGATGCTCAGCGTGATCGTGCTGATCTGCGGCGCCATCGCCATCACGGTGCTCGAGCTCGGCGTGCCGATCGGCAGCCCGCTCGTCAAGGTCTGCGTCGCGATCGCCCTCCCGCTCCTGGTCATCACCACGGCCGACGCGGTCCTGCGCATCTGGCGCTCGGCGTGGGCATGGATGCCGATCGACCGCTCGAAGGGCTTGTTCCGGCTTGCCTGGGTCGCCGTCAGCGTGATCGGGCTCGCCGCCCTCGTCGCCGGCGGTGGGATCGTCCTGGTCGCCTGATGGACGAATTCGAGCGCGGCCCCGATGGCCGTTCGACCGATCTCGCCTCGGGTCGCGGCGTCCCATCGTGGCTGGCGACCTCGCTCAACTTCTGTTCGCGCTGCGGGGCGTCATTGCGCTTCGGGAGCGTGCCCGGCGAGGATCGCCATCGGCTGTCCTGCGAGGCATGCGGGCATGTCGCCTATGTCAATCCCCGGCTCGTCGTCACGACCTTTCCGGTGACCGACGCCGGCGAGATCGTCCTGATCCGACGTGGCATCGAGCCCGGCTTGGGCGACTGGGCCCAACCCGGCGGGTTCCTGGAGGTCGATGAGACCGTTCACCAGGCGGCCATCCGCGAGACCTGGGAGGAGACCGGGCTGCTGGTCGAGCCGGGCGAGATCATCGGCCTGTACACGCGGCTGGAGGCGGCGGTGGTCACCATCGCGTTCGAGGCGCGCATCGTCGGCGGGACACCGGCGCCTACACCGGAGGCGACCGAGATCCGCGCCTACGCACCGGACGCCATCCCATGGCCGGAGATCGCCTTCCGGACGACGACCTGGGCGCTACGCGACTGGATCGACCGGCGCCGTCCGGACCTGACGTGGCCGGAGCCCGTCCACGGCCGGTAGCAGCCTCGCATGTCGCCCGACGGCGACCCCGCTCAGCTCAGATCGATGAAGACGTTCTTCGTCTCCGTGTAGAGGTCGAGCGCGGCCATCCCAAGCTCTCGCCCGATGCCCGACATCTTGTAGCCGCCGAACGGGGCCTCGGTGTGGACCGACGAATTCGAATTGACGCTGATGACGCCCGACTGGAGGGCCTTCGCCGCGCGCAGCGCCTTGCCGATGTCGCGGCTCCAGATCGAGCCGGACAGGCCATACGGCGTGGCGTTCGCGAGTCGGAGCGCCTCCTCCTCCGTGTCGAACGGGATGACCGACACGACCGGGCCGAAGATCTCCTCGCGCGCGATGCGCATGTCGTTGGAGACACGGTCGAAGATCGTCGGCATGAGGTACGCCCCATCGGCGAGGGCCGCGGCCTCAGGCGCCGAACCACCGACGACGAGGGTCGCGCCCTCGCCCAGACCGATCTCGATGTAATCCTTGACGCGGTCTCGCTGCTTGAAGCTGACGAGCGTGCCGACCTCGGTCGCCTCGTCGGCCGGGTCGCCGACCCGCAGAGCGCGGGTCGCGTCGCTGAAGAGCTCGACGACCCGCTCGTGGGCGGACCGCTCCACCAGGATCCGGCTGCGCGCGCAGCAATCCTGCCCGGCGTTGTCGAAGACCGAATACGGCGATTCCCTGGCGAACTTCTCGAGGTCTGCATCGGCGAAGACGATGTTGGGGCTCTTCCCACCGAGCTCGAGCGAGATCTTCTTCACGTTGCCCGAGGCCAGCCGCATGATCTCCTGGCCGGTCGTCGTCTCGCCGGTGAACGCCACCTTGCCGATGCCATCGTGGGCCGCGATGGACGCGCCGGCCGTGCCGCCCGGTCCGGTGACGATGTTGAGCACGCCGGCCGGGATGCCGGCCTCCAGTGCCAGTTCGCCGAGGCGGATCGCGGTCATCGGCGAGTACGAGGCCGGCTTCAGGATCGCGGTGTTCCCGGCGGCCAGCGCCGGCGCCACCTTCCAGGAGGCCATCAGGATGGGGAAGTTCCAGGGCACGATGAGCCCGACCACCCCGATCGGCTCGCGCAACGTGATGTCGAGGCCCGGCTTCGAGACCGGGATGGTCTGGCCGTAGACCTTGTTGGCGGCGCCCGCGTAGTAGTCGAAGACGAGGCTGGCGCCGATCACCTCACCTCGTGCCCCGGAGATCGGCTTGCCGACGTTCCGGCTCTCGAGTTGCGCCAGCTCCTCGCTGTGATCCTTGATGAGGGCCGCGAGCTTCGCGAGGCTTCGACCGCGCTTGCCGGCGGCCCAGGTCGCCCAGCCCTTGCGATCCTGGAAGGCCGCCTGGGCTGCCGCGACGGCCCGATCGACGTCTTCGCGGCCACCGAGTGGCGCCGTGGCGATGACCGCACCGGTCGCGGGGTTGACGACGTCGAACGTCTGGCCTTCGGCCGCGTCGACCGACTGGCCGCCGATGACCATCTGGGCGGTGGTGGGTGTGACGGTCGGCGATGGCGTGCTCATCAGGCTGTACCTCGCGAACGGCTGGACTCGAAGGCGACGATCGCCGCTCCGATGATGCCTGCATCGTTGCGAAGCTGCGCTGGGACCACCGGGCAGCGCTGGGTCAAGCGCGGGATGAACCGGTCCGAGTTCTTGCTGACACCGCCGCCGAGGATCATGAGGTCGGGCCACATCAGCTGGTCGATCGCGTGGAGGTGCTCGTCAAGGTCCATGGCCCAGCCCTTCCAGGAGAGGCCACGGCGGACGCGCGCGGCTGCCGCCGACCGCCGCTCCGCCGCCCGTCCCTGGATCTCCATCTGCCCGAACTCGGTATTGGGGACCAGCTTGCCGTCGACGAATACACCGGAGCCCACACCCGTGCCCAGGGTCAGGAAGATGACCACGCCGGGCTGGTCCTTGCCCATCCCGAAGCGCATCTCCGCGATCCCCGCCGCATCGGCGTCGTTGACGATGGCGACCGGGCGACCGAGCACCTTCTCGAGTCGCTCGACGACGGGATAGTCCACCCATGCGGCGTCGATGTTGGCGGCCGTCTTGATGAGGCCACCGATGGTGACGCCCGGCAGTCCGACACCGACCGGCGTCGCGGCATCGAACGCGCTGGCCGTGGCGAGCCGCCTCACAAGCCGCCCGATCGACGCGATGACGGCGTCGGGGGTGGACGGCGTCGGCGTCGGGACGCGCAGTCGGTCGGACACCAATCGCCCCGTGTCGACGTCCACGATCGCGGTCTTGATCCCGCTGCCACCGACATCGACGCCGATGGCGAGTCCAGGTCCTGGCGCGGTCACGTCGAGCGTCCTCCCGCGATCAGAAGTAGTTCACGGTGATCCCGCCGTCGACCACGAGCGAGGCGCCATTGGTCCAGCGCGACTCGTCCGACGCGAGATAGAGCGCCATGTAGACGATCTCCTCCGGCTTGCCGAACCGACCGGTCGGGTTCCGCGCGAGGCGCAACTGCTTCGCCGCCTCGTCCTTCACGAGCCAGTCCATCAGCAGCGGCGTCTCGACCGGGCCGGGACAGATGGCATTGGTCCGGATGCCCTTCGGGCCGAACTGGACCGCGAGGCTGCGAGTCAGCGACAGCAACGCGCCCTTCGAGGCCGTGTAGGCGTCCTGCGGGACCGAACAGCCGACGAGCGCCACGAAGCTGGCGATGTTGATGATCGAGCCGCCGCCGGCCTCGACCATCGCGGGGATCGCGTACTTGCAGCCAAGGAAGACACCCCGGACGTTGACGGCCATGACCGTGTCCCATGTCGCGACGTCCGTGTCGATCACCGAGTGATCGGCCTCGGGCATGATGCCCGCGTTGTTGTAGAGGCAGTCCACGCGCCCGTACGTCGCGAGCGCGTGGTCGATCATCGCCTTGGCATCGGCCTCATTCGAGACATCGACCTTGACGAACGTGGCCTCACCGCCCGCCGCATGGACGAGGCCGACCGTCTCCCGCCCGGCGGCCTCGCTGAACTCGGCGACGACGACCTTGGCGCCCTCATTGGCGAAGAGCTGGGAGGCGACCCGGCCCATGCCCCCACCGGCCCCGGTGATGATGGTGACCTTGTCGGCGAGTCGCATCGGAGCGGTCCTCCGTGGCCTGTTGGCCGGTCCTGGCGCCGGCGGCCCGTGCGTCGTTGCGCCCACGCATCGTACCCGCGCGTCGTACCCACCTGTGCGCTCTCGATCACCGTTCCAACGAGCATCACCGACGAGTGGCGGCCGACCCCTTGATCGGGGGCCCGAGATCACGGCCGGTCGCCAGCATCGCCTCGATGATGCGGGCAGCGGTCTCCAACCGTCGGCGCTCTTTGGGCGTCAGCGGGGCGATCATCGCGGCCAGGGTCGAGACGCGTCGATCCTGCCCGCTCAGAAGGACTGACCGACCGCGCTCGCTGGCCGCCACCAGGACCACCCGGCGGTCATGCGGATCGGACCGCCGTTCGAGGAGGCCATCGGCCGCCATGCCCGCGACGAGCCGGGTCATGGTTGGCGGTGTGACGCCTTCGATGCCGGCCAGGAAGCCGATCGTCTTCGGGCCGTCGAAGACCAGGACCGACAGGGCCGAGAGCCGCGACGGCGACACGCCGGTGGCTCGGTCCTCCTGGGCCAGACGTCGAAGCAGGTGGAGCGTCGCGGCATGGAGACGAGCTGGCAGCTCGACGTCGGAGGACCGCGCGGTCTTGACCACGCACCTATATTAGTTGCAGCAACTAACGACTGTCGAGTCCGTCTGCGCCAGCCGGAGCAACAAGGAATCCGATGTCCGCCACCCCTGCCGACATGATCGAAGCCGTCAACGCCGACGACGCTGACCGCGTCGCCGAGCTGCTCGTCGACGACCCGACACTGGCGACCGCCCGTGACGAGCACGGCGTGTCGGCGATCATGCTGTCGCGCTACCGGTTCGCCCGCCCGGTCACCGATGCGTTGCTCGCCGCGGATCCTGAGCTCGACGTCTACGAGGCGACCGCACTCGGCTACGTCGATCGGCTCCGCGAACGGCTGGATGAGGATGGGACGGCGTCGACGGCATTCTCGGCCGATGGGTTCACGGCACTGCACTACGCGGCCTTCTTCGGCAAGGCCGAGGTGGCCCGCGTTCTCGTGGATGCCGGGGCCGGTGTCGATGTCTACACGCGGAACGAGTTCGCCAACCAGCCGCTCCACGCCGCGGCGGCCGGCCGCCACCTCGAGGTCTGTCGGATCCTCCTCGCCGCCGGCGCCGATGTGAACGCGACCCAGCACGGCGGCTACACCCCGCTGCACGAGGCGGCGCAGCATGGCGACGTGGAGCTGGCCGAGCTCTTCCTCTCGGCCGGCGCCGACCCGTCGGCCCGTCAGGCCAACGGCCAGACGCCTGCCGAGATGGCCGAGGCCGCCGGGCATCCGGACCTGGCGGCCCGGATCCGCGAGGTCGCGGCCGCGCGGTAGACGCGGCGGACGGCCTCGTGTCGGCCCGGTCGTCGGGACTCAGCCTCGCTCGAGGTAGCGCTCCCGCTCCCACGCGTGGACGACTGAGTCGTACGCCGACTGCTCGACGCGAGCGGCGTTCAGGTAGTGGTCGACGACGTCCTGGCCCAGGATCTCGACGGCCGCGTCGGAGCGCTCCAGCTCCGCGATCGCCTCGTACAGGGCGCGCGGCATCCGCGACACGCCGGTCGCGAGGTAGCCATTGCCCTTGAACTCGGGATCGAGCGGCAGCTCGTGTTCGATCCCGTACAGGCCCGCGCCGATCATCGCCGCGTAGGTCAGATAGGCGTTCATGTCGCCGCCGGGAAATCGATCCTCGACGTGGAGGCCCGGGCCGCGACCGACCAGCCGGAAACCCGTCGTCCGATTGTCCCGGCCCCAGACGACGTTGACCGGCGCCCAGGACAACGACGCGTAGCGTTTGTACGAATTGATGAACGGGGCGATGAAGACCGCCAGCTCGCGCGAGAGCTTCATCATCCCGGCCATGAAGTGCTGGCCCACCTTGGAGAGGCCATACGGACCAGCCTTGTTCGCGTCGGCTTCGAACATCAGCGGGACGTCCTTGGCGACATCCCACAGGCTCATGTGCAGGTGGCCGGACGAGCCGGTCCAGCGCTGATCCGGCTTGGCCATGAAGGTGATGCCCCAGCCGTTGAGGTAGGCGATCTCCTTGGCGCCGTGCTTGAAGACGACGCTCCGGTCGGCCGACTCGAGGACGTGGTCATAGCGGATGTTGACCTCGTGCTGGCCGTTGGCCGCCTCGCCCTTGCTGAACTCGATCGGCACGTTGGCGGCGGTCATCTGATTGCGCAACAGCCGATGCAGGGGCTCGGCCTTGGTGGCCTGGAGCAGGTGGTAGTCCTCGTTGTAGTGCCCGAACGTCCGGGGGACCGGCCAGCCCCGCTCGGCGAGATCCTCCCACGAGTCCCGCAGGACGTAGAACTCGAATTCGGAGCCGGCCTTCAGGGCGTAGCCCGCCTCGGCGGCCCGCGCGACCTGGCGCTTGAGGATGGTCCGCGGCGAGATCGGGATCTCCTGGCCCGTCTCCTCGTCGACGGTGTCGGCGAGGACCATGGCGGTCCCCGGGAGCCACGGCAGGATCCGCAACTGGTCCCAGACCGGTTCGGCGATCCAGTCGCCGTAACCGGTCTCCCAGTTCATGAGCTTGTAGCCCTCTGGGGTGGTCATCTCCATGTCGGTGCCCAGGAGATAGGTGCAGAAGTGGGCACCGTGGGAGATGACGCCGTCGAGGAACGCCTGGCCCTGGACCCGCTTGCCCATGAGCCGCCCTTGCATGTCCGTGATGGCGACGACGATGGTGTCGACCTGCGCCGTCGCGGACCATCTCCTCGAGCTCGATGAGCCGTGGGTGCTTCGTCGCGTGTTCGTCGGCGCTCATCGTGCCCTCGCTGGCGTCGGTTCGATGATGGGTGGGCCGGACGGCGGTGCCGCCCGGCCCACGCTCGTGGCTGGGTCGGTCTCGCTAGGTCGTGGTCTGGCCGACCTGACCGGCTGCCTGCTCGAACTCCCGTTCGATCTCGGTGAGCTCGGCGGCGTCACCCATGGAACGGGGTCCCTGGAACGAACGCCGCGCGAACGCGAAGAAGTACACGAGCAGGAAGATCACCACGGCGGCCATGAACGGGAAGCTGATGTTGCCCGATGTCGGGAAGCTGAAGAGGATCATCAGGACGATCACCCAGAACACCGCGAGCCAGGCGACCGGCTTGGACCAGCGGCCCAGGCTCCAGACGCGTTCCTTGAGCCAGTCCTGGGTCGTGGCGCCGAGGTAGATGCAGATCCCGTACGCCGCGTACAGGAAGATCGTGCTGATCGCGGTGACGATGATGACCGCGACCCCGCGGCCCACGAAGAACGCGGCGACCGAGAACAGCCAGGCGATCGACGACGATCGTCGTCAGCGCGTTGGCTGGCGTCCGGTAGCGGTGCGAGACCTTCTTGAGCCAGCCGGAGCCCGGGACGCCGTCATCGCGGCTGAAGGCATACAGCATGCGACCGGCCGACGCGATCGCGGACAAGCCGCAGAACCACATCGCGATGGCGATGCCGGCCGACAGGAGGCCGCCGACGGTCGGGCCCAGGTTGAAGATCAGGATGTCGATGACGGCTGCGCCGTCGCCGAAGTAGTACTGGCTCGCCAGGCCGAGCGGGTCGGGCAAGGGGTTCGGGAAGAGCGTCGACAGGTTCGGCAGGTGGGTCGTGAGGGCCAGGAGGAAGATGAACCCGACGATCGCCGAGACCGCGACGGAGAGGAAGAGGCCCCATGCGCTGGCGACCCGGGCACCGACCGTCTCCTCGGCGACATGCGCCGACGCGTCGTAGCCGGTGTACGTCCAGTTCGCCTGGAGGAGCGAGAAGAAGAAGGCCAGGATCAGCGGGTAGCTGATCGCCGGCCCGTACTGGAGATTCACGACGCCGAGGTTGTTGTTCCAGCTGCCCCCGACGTCCTGTGGCTGGATCGCGAACAGCGTCAGCCCGGATTCATCGGCCTTGCCGGCCGCGAACACGAGCACCACCACGGCCGCGACGATGACGATGTGCCACCACACGCTGACCTGGTTCAGGAGCGCCACCACGTTGATCCCGGCGATGTTCAACGCCAACTGGATGGCCATCATGATGCCCATCGTCACGAGGGCGCCGGTCAGCAGCGGCTGCTCCGACGATCCGAGCACGATCGTCGTGTTGCCGTACTCGATCCCGGCGTTGGAGAGCAGCGGCGTGATGATCGTCGCGTTGATGAACAATGCGGCCGCGAAGTTGATGCCGGCAACGATGGCGAACTGGCCGATCAGGTTGAGCCACGCCGTCCACCAGCCCCAGTTCTTGCCCTTCATCCGGCTCGCCCAGTAGTAGAGCCCGCCGGCCGTCGGGTAGGCCGAGGCGATCTCCGCCATGGACGCGGCGATCAACAGGACGAAGATGGTGATCAGCGGCCAGCCGATCAGCACGGCCGCGGTGCCGGCCCAGGCCAGTCCGTAGTCGTAGAGGATGACGGCGCCGGTCAGGATGCTGATGATCGAGAAGCTGATCGCGAAGTTGCTGAACCCGCCCATCGAGCGGAACAGCTCCTGGGCATAGCCCAGCTTGTGCAGGTCGGCGACGTCCTGTTGGATGACGTCTTCGCGGGAACGTGTCTCTGTCATCGGTACTCCCTCACTCGATGACGGCTCGCCGTCGGACGAACCGATGACCGACCTCCCCTCCGGGGTCGGGTTCGAAGCGGCGGCAGCGGCCTGGTCGGGGCGCCGCACACTCATGCGGGGACTGGGGTGATGACGCGGGGGACGTGATGGCGGCCTTTGGGCGGCCGCGTGGAAGCCGGATCGTTCCGGACGGGCGGGTCGGTCCGCTGGCCCTCCTTCCCATCGCGTGGGTCTGGGGATCGTGGTCCACCCAGAGGAGTGACGCCACGGCCTCACGCGTGCGGGGACTATACGGCTCGCCGGAGGGCTCTGGAAGCCCCCGGGCTCAGTAGAGCATCGTCGTCCCGGTCGGGAAGCTGAATTCGAATGCCGATGGCGGCAGCGAGGCGTCGGGGTCGAGGACGAGGACCTCAGCGTCCCGGCCCGGTTCCCGGCCGATCGTCTCGATGAGCCGGAGGATGAGGCCGGTCTCGCGGTCGACGGTCAGGTGCAGGCGGAAGTCCGGCCGATCGGCGGCAAGTTCCGTCGAGCGCGGATGCTCGCATACGAGGAGGATCGCCTCGCGCCCGAGTGCGAGGGTCGTACCCGTGACCGTGCATCGCCCTGTCGACAGTACGTTCTGACACAGGCCGCCGGGATGCACGAAGGTGTCCGGCAGGGTCTCCATCGGCAACGCCGTCACGGGCTCGTAGATCTGGGCGTACCCCGGCAGGTCCGGATCGTCGAGGCCGCGCGGCCGGTTGCGGACGGGCCGCTGGGTGCCCAGCTTGTGGGCGCCCGCATACGTCCGGACGATCTCGCCGTCGGAGACCCAGATCTCGTAGTCCGTGCCGACGTCCTGGCCAGCCCGACTCGTGGTGACCTTGGCCTGCCCAGGGTGGCGGATGCTGATGTCCAGGTTCATCGCCTCCTCGCCTCGGGCGGTCCGCGAGCGGTCCGTGATGCGCATTCGCAGCGTCGCGAAGCGCAGTTCCGCGTCGCGCATGAAGGTGAACAGCTCATCAACCGTCGGAAGGCCGATCGGCAGGGCCACCACCTCGGGCAACCGTCGGCCGTCGGCCGGAACGGGCAAGGCGGCGGCACGGTCCCAGAGGTGGCTGGAGGTCATCGGCCCGATCGTAGCAGTTCCACCATCGCCCTCGACCGCTCGCCCGCGGGTCCTTGACAGGTCGCATCGCGAAGCGTATATATCGTCTTGCGATATATCAGCCTACGTCATATCGAGAGAGCATCCCGATGGCCGACCAGATCCCCGACCTTGGCCGCTTCGCCGAGCCGTCCCTGTACATCCTCATGTCGCTCGGCGGTGGCCCGAAGCATGGCTACGCGATCATGGCCGATGTCGAAGAGATCTCCGGATCGCCGCTGGGCCCCGGGACCCTGTACGGGGCGTTGGCCCGCCTGGAACGGCGCGGCCTGATCGAGGCCCTCGAACCGGAGGAACGCCGCCGGCCATACCGGCTCACGAGCCTTGGTGCGACGACGCTGCGGGTCCAGCTGGAACACATGCAGGGATTCACGCGCACCGCGCTCGATCGACTGCGCCGGGCCGGGTCGTGACGGCGGCGTCGGACCACGTCGCCTGACGTCGGCGAGGACAGCATGTCGCGGTATCCGCGTCCGGTCGTGGAGGCGCTGTCGGGGCCGGCATTGCGAGCTCGTCGGTCGCTCCCGACCGCCGGGCTGTCGCGGCGTCAACTGCTTCGCCGGGGCGCCGCGGCGGGTCTCGCCGTCTGGCTCGCCGAGCTCGTCGGCGGGACGATCGCATTCGCGTGGACGGCGATCGGATCAGTGGCGCCGAGCGTCCGCGTCGGGACCCTGGCCGACCTGATCGCAGCCAACCCCGGCGTCCCGATCCGCGACGGGTTCCCGGCCTACGTTCAGGCAGCACGGGCGTTCATCATCATGGTCGACCCGACTCGCGGCGGCTGGCAGCCGGGCGTCGACGAGACCGGCGACGGCACGGCACTCAACGTGCGAGCGCTCTCGCAGCGCTGCCCGCACCTGGGCTGCCGCCCGAATCCCTGCATCGAGGACTACTACTTTCGCTGCCCATGTCACCAATCGCGCTACGACCGGTTGGGGATCAAGGCAGCCGGCGAGCGGTACGGCCCGGCGTCACGCGGCATGGACCGGTTCGCGATCGAGGTGGATGCGGCCGGCGTCCTGACCGTGGATACGACGCACATCACCCTGGGTCCGTTGCCGATCGCGCTCGGCGAACCGGGCATCATCCTGCCGCTCGTCGCGGACGGCTGCGTCGGGTGACGCTGTTGCGCCTGTACCCGGGACGGTGGCGCGCTCGCTATGGCGAGGAGGTGTCGGCGCTGCTCGAGGCGAGGGCGATGACGTGGCGCGACCGCCTGGACCTCGTGCGCGGGGCCCTCGACGCCTGGATCCACCCGCCGACACCGTCACGCGTGCCGGTCGTCGCCGCGCTCGTCGGCGGCGGACTCTGGACGGTCGTTGCCGCCGGGGTCGTCCTCGGGCCGACGCCGCCGGACTGGCCCGGTTACCTCCTGGAGGTCGTCCCCGTGGCCACCGTCGCCGTCGCGTTCCTGGCCGTGGCGGTCCTTGGCTGTGCGCTTCGATCCGGCGATGGGGCCGTCGGGTTCCGACTCACGACCGCCATCACGATCGCCGGCTACGTCGCCTGGTTCGCGATGCTGACAGCGACCGCCGCGGGCTGGGCCGACGGGCCGGCTCTGGCGGCCGCCCAGGCGCTCGCCATCGCGGGCACGACCCTCATCGGGGCAGGGCTGGTCAGGGCGAGAGACACGACGATCGGTGGCCTGGTCACCGCGAGCGGCCTCGCGATGCTGGTCCCGTGGTCGGCGGGATGGCTGGTCTTCGGGGCGGCCTGGACGGCGATCGGGGTCGTGTTGTGGGTCGAGCGAGCGACCAGGATCGAGCCGACCGGGTTCGTGTCCTGACGATCGGCCCGGCCTAGCCCCCGGCCGATCCGCCGCCCAGGCCCGGCTCGGTCATCGCGGCCGGGTCGAGCAGGCGATCCAGCTCGGCGGGGTCCATGCCGCGCTCCAGCGCCAGCTCGCGGATGGTCCGCCCGCTCTTGTACGCCTCCTTGGCGATCCGTGCCGCCTCGTCGTACCCGATGACCGGGGCCAGCGCCGTGGCCAGCATGAGGCCCTGCTCGACGAGTTGCGGCCCGCGCTCGGTGGCCGTCAGGCCCTCGATCGCGCGAGCGCTGAAGTTCGTGGCCGCGGTCGACAGCAGGTCGATCGACTCCAGGAGTGCGTCGGCGGTGACCGGCAGCATCACGTTCAGTTCCAGGAACGAGCCCGACTGCCCGAAGGCGACCGTCGCGTCATTGCCGACCACCCGGGCCACCACCATCGTCAGCAATTCGATGATGACCGGGTTCACCTTGCCGGGCATGATGCTCGATCCTGGCTGGGTCTCTGGAAGCGCGATCTCCGCGATTCCGGCGCGTGGGCCCATGCCCATCAGGCGCACGTCGCTGGCGATCTTCCACAGGCTCAACGCGATGGTCCGGAGCGCGCCGTGGGCCGCGATCGCCGTGTCCAGCGTCGCCTGGGCATGGAAGTGGTTGTCGGTCTCGCGGACGTCCAGCCCGGTCAGCGTCGAGAGGCGGGCGCAGGCGCGGAACGCGTACTCCGGGTGGGCGTTGATCCCGGTCCCGACGGCCGTGCCGCCGAGGGGGACGGACAAGAGTTCGGCCTGGGCCGCCTTCGCCCGCCGCAAGGAGGCCTCGACCTGGCCCGCGTAGCCGCGGAACTCCTGGCCGAGGCGGATCGGTGTCGCGTCCTGCAGGTGGGTCCGACCGGTCTTGACGACCGGCCATAGCTCCTGCTCCTTGGCGACCAGCGCCGTGTGGAGCCGCTCGAGGGCCGGGATCAGGGCCTCCTCGATGCCCATCGCGGCCGAGAGCTGGAGCGCGGTCGGGATCGTGTCGTTCGAGCTCTGGCAGCGGTTGACGTCGTCGTTGGGATGGACGGCCCGCCCACCCAGCCGCGACGACGCGAGGCTGGCGACGACCTCGTTCATGTTCGTGTTGGTCGATGTGCCCGAGCCGGTCTGGTAGATGTCGATCGGGAACTGGTCGTCGTGGGCGCCGTCGGCGACGTCGCGGGCGGCGGCCGCGATGGCTGCGGCGACATCGGGATCCAGCAGGCCGAGCGCGCCGTTCGTCTCGGCCGCGGCCAGCTTGATGAGCGCCAGCGCCCCGATGAACCGGCGTGGGAACCGGCGACCGGAGATCGGGAAGTTCAGGACCGCCCGCTGGGTCGACGCGCCGTAGAGCGCGTCGGCGGGGACCTCGATCTCACCCATCGAGTCGCGCTCGATGCGCCCGCCCGCGCCCTTGGTCGTGGTCATGGCGCCGATCGTACATCGAGGTCGGGTCACCGGCGCCACCTACGGGCAGCGTTGCGGTCACGGCGTCGGTCTCGCGGTCATTCACACCTACGGGACGGATGATGCGGCGTTGTTGCAGGTTCGACGTTCGGTCCGGAAGCGTACCCTCAGGTTCGCCACCTCGAAATGTCGGCTGGCGGCGACCATGCATCCGGAGGTAGCCCGATGACCACGCTTCTCGCGCTCTACCGCCGCCCGGACGGCGGCGCGGAGGCATTGGCCGAGTTCGAGCGCCGGTATGCGACCGAGCACCTGCCCCTGGTCGCAGGCACACCGGGCCTGCGCTCGACCCGCGTCAGCCGCGTCGTCGGGGCGCTCGGTGGGGAGACGGACCTGGTCCTCATCACCGCGATGCGCTTCGATGACCGCGCGAGCCTCGACGCGGGCATCACCTCGGATGCGATGCGGGCGGCCGGGCGCAACCTCCGTGAGATCGCGCCGGGCCTCTCGACGCTCCTCGTGCTGGAGGACGTGCCGGAAATGGACGACTCGGCTTCCACGCGTGTGGATACTGTCACCACCACGACGGAGGGAGCTGAGTGACCGATCCGGGCGCGACCCAGGCGAGGACGAGCCACGTCCGCGTGTCGTTTCCCGCGCCCGCGCCCGCCTCCGGTCCATCGGCGGGGCACGAGAGCGTGGCCCTGATCACCCTGGATCGCCCGACCGCCCTCAACGCCTTGAGCTTCGACCTGCTCGACGAGCTGGCTGCCGCCATGGAGGCCCTCGATGCCGACCCGAGCTGCCGGGCGATCGTGCTGACCGGAGCCGGCAGCCGGGCGTTCGCGGCGGGCGCCGACATCAAGGAACTGGCAACCCAGTCCTCGGCGACCCTGCACGCCGGAGGCCGGTTCGCGGCATGGGATCGGATCTGGCGCATCCGGACGCCGGTCGTCGCGGCCGTCCGCGGGTTCGCCCTCGGCGGCGGCTGCGAACTCGCGATGGCGTGCGACATGATCGTGGCCGGCGACGATGCGACCTTCGGCCAGCCCGAGATCCGGCTCGGGGTCATGCCGGGCGCCGGTGGCACGCAACGACTGACGCGCGCGATCGGGCAGGCACGGGCGATGGAACTGATCCTTACCGGCCGATCGATCCGCGCGCACGAGGCGGAGGCGGCCGGCCTGGTCACCAGGGTCGTGCCGGCCGAGGCCACCCTCGACGCCGCGCTGGAGCTGGCCGGACAGGTGGCCAGCATGCCGCCATTGGCGGTGCTCGCGGCCAAGGCCGCCATCCGCGCCGCCGCGGAGCAGCCGTTGAGCGCGGGCCTCGGCGCCGAACGCGTGTCGTTCTTCGAGCTGTTCGACACCGACGATCAGGCCGAGGGGATGGCGGCCTTCGATGACAAGCGCGCGCCGGTCTGGACCGGTCGTTGACAGGGCGGGGACACGAGGAGGAACCGATGGAACGCGACACTTCCGGCGGCAGCGACGTCGGACGGGATCTCGAGCGCGACATCGGCGACGAGCCGCTGCCGAAATATCGCGATGCGGCGCCCGACTACCTGGGCCCGATCGACGAGTCCTCCCCGGTCAGCGGTCACACGCCGGCGCCCGAATCGGCGACGTCCGCCATCGATTCGCCCGAGCACGACTGGGCGCATGCGCAGGACCTCATCTATCCGGGGTTCCGCCCGGTCGGAACGCAGGGTCTGGACATCGGTTCGCTGGACCGCGACGCGCTGGTCGGACAGGGGGCGGTGAGCCACGCGCAGCCGCTGCTCGATGTCGGACCGGCCGGCCTGCCGGTCGTGTACACGATCGATGTCGGCGCGTACGACATCGTCGTCAACGGCGACCACCTCCTGTCGTGGGGGATCGGAGCCGCGGAGATCCAGGACGCCGCGATGCGCAACCTGTCGCGCTGGTCGGCCTCGGCGCCATGGACCGACGAGATCTCCGGCGACCGGCGGCTCGTCAGCTCGGACACCGGTGACGGCTGGGATGCGGCGCGGATCCTGTTGCCCGAGGTGATCGCGCATCTCACGACCGAGCTGGCCTCGTACGGCCGGATCCTCGTCGGGCTGCCGGAGCGACATCTGCTGACGGCGGCCTCGTTGCGCCCCGATGACACGGAGTTCGCCACGCTGTTCGCGGAATTCGTCCTCGAACAGTCCGGTGGCGCCGACGAGCCGGTCGACCGGCGGGTGTTCGAACTGGTAGACGGGCGCCTCGTCGAATTCGACGGGGGCGGTCCCTCGGCCTGATGGGCGACCCCGGGGCCGGCGCCCCGGCGTTCGAGTCGCTCCGACTCGAGGTGGCCGACGCGGTCGCCACGATCACGCTGGATCGACCCGCGGCACTCAACGCGCTCACCGTGCCGATGAAAGTCGAGTTGCTCCGGGCGCTGGGCTTCGTGGCGCGCGACCGGGCGCATCCGGGCGGTCGTGTTGACCGGCGCTGGCCGTGCCTTCTGCGCCGGCCAGGATCTCAAGGAGCGGCAGGGGCCGGACGCGGCGCCGCTCGCCGTCGAGCTGCGCGAGCGCTACAACCCGATCATCCTGGCGATGCGCGCGCTGGACCAGCCGATCGTCGGGGCGATCAACGGGGTCGCGGCCGGTGCCGGTGCCTCGCTCGCGTTCGCCTGCGACATCCGGATCGCGGCCGAGGGTGCGAGCTTCGCGCTCGCGTTCGGGCGGATCGGCCTCGTGCCCGACAGCGGTGCGACGTGGTTCCTGCCGCGCCTCGTCGGTGGTGCGAAGGCCGCGGAGCTGGCCATGCTGTCTGAGCCCTTGTCGGCCGCGGACGCCGAGCGGTTCGGCCTGGTGGCCAAGGTCGTGCCCGCCGAGGACCTGTCCGCCGAGGCGAATGCGGCCGCCAGGCACCTGGCCGCCCTGGCGCCGCGAGCACTCGCGTCGACGAAGCACGCGCTGGACCGCTCCTGGTCGATCGATCTCGAGCGAGCGCTCGAGGAGGAGGCCCACCGCCAGGGGGTGGCCGGAGCCAGCGCCGACCACGCCGAGGGGATGACCGCCTTCCTCGAGAAGCGGCCGCCCCGGTTCCGCGGGGAGTGACGCCGGACCGGCGCTAGGGGATCGTCACCGTCGCGACGTCGGTGCGAGCGACCAGGATCGGGCCGCTCTCCGAATCGCGCAGGACCTCGAGGCGGACGTGGTACGTGCCCGGGTCGAGACCATCGACGGCGGCCGAGGTCGCACCCTGCGACTGACCGGCCCAGATGTGGGGTGCGCCCTCGAGGTAGCCCGGTGTCTCGTCGGTCGTGGATGCCACGAGCTTGTACCAGGAGAAGCAACCCTCCGGCCCCGGATAGGCCGGCCACTCGGCGAGGAGCTTGCCGGCGTCGACGCCCGCGGTGAGCGGGCCGAGACCCTTGACGTCCTTGGCGGTGACCGTGCGGACCGGACTCGCGGCATACGCCTTGTCGTTGTCGTGGAACGCCATCGTCCGGTACGAGTAGGTCTCGCCCGGCTCCAGGTCGCGATCGATGCCGGCGAGCCACGAGCGATCCGTCCCGTACAGGCTGTCGGGCGCGACCGCCGGCGGTTTCGGCGGATAGACGGGCTTGATGTTCGCGGAGGTCGACCGCAGGGTCTGGTAGTGGCCGAACCCGCCCGCCGGCGCCTTCGACCACGAGAGCAGCGTGAACCCGCCGTGACATGCGGCGACGTCCAGTGCGAGCGAGGCCATCGCGGGTGTGGGCTTCGGCGTCGGCTTGGGTGTGGGTTTCGCGGTCGGCTTGGGGGTCGGCTTGGGCGTGGGCTTGGGCGTCGGCTTGGGCGTGGGCGGCTCGGCCGCGGGCACGTCCGGATCGCTTGGGACGTCGATCGTCGGGGACGTTGGCGCAGGAGACGGTGTGGCAACCGGCGGTCCGGCCGGCGTCGCCGTCGGTGCTTCGGCCAGGAGGTCGTCGAGGATACCGGCGTCGAATCCCAGCGCGACATCGAGGGTCGCATTGGCCACGAGCCACGGATCGCGCAGGTCGTCGTCCGTCACGGTCCCGAGGCGGATGTCGGGCGCCGCATCGGGGTCACCGAGCGAGATGGTCGCGGCGGAACCCTCGGTCAACTCGGCCGAAACGCCGGGTCCGTCGATCCGCACGTCGTGTTCGATGCCGACGGCGCGGACCTCTTCACCACCCCGGCCGTTCGCGCGGCGGTCCAGGTCGAAGGCGGTCCCGTTCGCGGTCCACGACACGGCCGCAGTGGCGACCCTGTAGCCGTGGACCTCGGCGCCGACGCGATGCCAGCTCCGACCGGCGAGTTGCGCCAGCTCGACGGTCTCCGCGCCAAGCGCCTCGAACCCGATCGTGCTGGCATTCGCCAGGCGCACTTCGCCGCCGCCCACGACGAGCGTGGCGTGACCGGTGCCGTCGGTCGAGACATGGTCACCGGCCTGGAGTTCGAAGCCCGGCACGAGGACCGAAACCGTCCCGTCGCGGG
Organism: uncultured Chloroflexia bacterium; assembly: GCA_963778645.1. Lineage (GTDB taxonomy): Bacteria > Chloroflexota > Limnocylindria > Limnocylindrales > CSP1-4 > SPCO01. Next base: position 733,727 of record CAVZVH010000025.1, on the reverse strand, counting down.
CCACCGTGGCGCCGACGGCCTCGGCCGCGTGCGCTCGCTGCGGACCGACGATGACGGTGCGCGCGTCGAGGCCGAGGACGGCGACCACGATCGCCGCCGCCACGCCGATCGCCGCCCAGCGAGCCCGTGGCAGGGCCGACGGGATGCGTTCCGTGACCAGCGGTCGGACCGGTCGGAGACCGCCGCCAGCCACGTCGGCCGAGGGCAGCGGAGCGCTGGCCGGGTACCGATCCATCAGTCTCGCTCGGAGGTCCGCCCTGAACGCCAGGCTCGGGCGATCGGTCGCGGTCGAGGTCGCCCTGCGGCCGGCCAGCGCGAGCTCGTCGGCCAGCGGCTGCAGGTCCGCCTCGAGGTCGCCCATGCCGAACGGGATCAACCGATCGTCGTCAGGCTGCATCGATCGACTCCGAGACGAGTGTCGCGCGCAGCGCGCGGAGTGCGCGGTGGACCCGGACGGCGAGGGTGGCCGGCGAACAGCCGAGGATCGTGCACAGCTCGTCGGTCTCGAGGCCGTCGAGGAACCGGAGCACGATGACCTGGCGGTGACCGGCGGGCAGGCGAGCCAGGGCGCCCCGCAGCTGGTCGCGATCGATCGCGGCGGTCAGCGCAGCCTCGGCCCGCTCGTCGCCGATGAGCGCTTCGTCATCATGGTCGGGGCCGCCATCGGTGGCCCTCCGTCCGCCACCGAGCGGGACCGTCCAGCGCGACCGTCGGGCGTGGTCCACGGCCGCGTTCGCGGCGACGCGATACAGCCAGCCTCCGAACGAATCGTTGCGGAAGTCGGCCCGGCGGACCGCGGTCAGAGCGCGCTCGAAGGTCATCGCGGTGACGTCCTCGGCGGCCGCGCGATCGCCGACTCGGCGGGCGATGAAGCCGTAGATGCGGGGCAGGTAGAAGTCATAGAGCTCCCCGAACGCGGCCGGATCGACCCGGGCGCGGGCCACGAGGGCACGCTCCCGGGTCGGGTCCAGTCGGGTGGCCGCGTCGGCGTCACGATCCATCGGGGGTCCGATGGTGCGGACGGACGGGCGGCCATGCCATCCGCCAGCAGTACCGCGCGATGCGGGACCACCGGTCGGATCCGTCCATCCGCCGCGCGCCGGCCGGCTCGGCGACCCTCGCCGACTACTCGACCGTGACGCTGAGCCAATCGGTCGACCCCAGCAGGAACCAGTCGTCGCCGAGGTGGCCCTTGGACTGGACGAGGTAGTGGTAGGTCACGCCCGGTTCGACGTCATCGTCGACGTAGGTCGTCACCTCGTGGTTCTCGACCTCGGCGATGACGGTCGCCTCGCCACCGGCCTTGCGCAGGATCCGGTAGTGGCTGAAGGCGTCGGCGTCGCAGGCCTCCCAGTGGAGGACGACCGTCCCGCCATCGACCTGGGCATCGATCCACATGGCCGACGGCTCGGGGATCGGATCGGGCTTGGGCTTGACCGGTGCCTTGATGGCCTTGGCCGGGCTGGCCGCGAGGACCTTGTACCCATCGTCCGTGTGGCGGACGCAGAAGACGCGATACCAGACCTTCTTGCCGCTCACGGCGTGCTCGTCCCAGGCCTTCGTCTTGCCGCCGATCTCGACTGCCGCCACGACCTCGTCGTTGTCACCCGCCGGCCAGCGGACCGTGGCGTCCCTGGAACGCACGACCTTGTAGTAGTCGGCGCCGTCGACGCCGCAGGACGACCAGTCGATCAGGACGGCCCCTTCGCGGACCGAGAGGGCCAGGGTCATGGCGGGCTTGGGCTTGTCGGGCTTCGGCTTGTCGGGCTTGGGCTTGTCGGGCTTGGGCGCCTCTGCCTTCGGCTTCTCTGCCTTCGGCTTCTCCGCCTTGGGCTCGTCCGCCTTCGGCTTCTCGGCCTCCGGCTTGTCGGGCTTGTCGGTCGGGACGGCACCGTCCGTGTCGCCGTCGTCGCCCTTCGGGGCCGCCTCATCCGCCTTCGGGTCGGCTTCGCTGCCGTCCTTGGCGGCGTCGTCGCCCGGCGCTTCGTCGACGTGGCCCTTGTCCGCGCCAGCGAGAGCCGCGCCGCCGGCGCGCCCGCTCGCGTCGTGCTCGTCGACGTGAACCCCTCGGTCGGGGCCGAGGTTGGCCCCGAATGCGAGCGCGCACACGAGCAGGGCGCCGCCGATCGCGCCGGGCACGGAGAGTGCCAGGCGGGGGCTCAGTGCCCGAGCCGCCGTGGCCTCGTCGGGGGCCGGCTCGGTCGCCGGCGTGAGGTCCTCGATCTCGGTCAGGTCCTCGACGGGGACCGGGTCGTGCTTGGGTCGTCGTGGCATTCGTCGATCTCCTGAGTGGTCGTGGCCGCCGAATGATTTGACGGCCGATGATTCCGACATCCTCAGAACGAGCCACCCCCCGCCCGGATTACCGGGACGCCCCATCCGATGGTCCCTGTGAGCGGCGATCCGAACGTCCCCCTCACCGCTTGCCGTCGGCACGCTCGTGCCGTAGGCTCGGAGCCTGGAGGTCGAACGATGACGGATCCGCTGGCCCTCGACCCCATCCTGGATCCGCGCGAGCGGATCAGGCCACCCTCCAACCAGGACCTGCCCCACGACGAGCGGTTCGCCCTGTTCGAGGACCACGTGACCTCGGGCGGCAGGGTGGAGGCGACCGACTGGATGCCCGACGAGTACCGCACGGCGGTCCTGCGCTTCGTCGAGATGCATGCGAACTCGGAGCTGATGGGCGTTCTCCCCGAGCGCGAGTGGCTGATGCGGGCGCCGACGCTGCGCCGGAAGCTCGCCCTGACCGCCAAGGTCCAGGACGAGGTGGGTCATGCGCAGCTGCTCTACCGCGTGGCCGAGGACCTCGGGAAGTCGCGCGAGGCGATGTTCGACGACCTGCTGAGCGGCAAGACGAAGTTCCACAACGTCTTCCACTACCCGACCGTGGGCTGGGCCGATGTCGGGATGATCGCCTGGCTGGTCGATGCGGCGGCGATCGTCGCCCAGATGGCGCTCCGGGACTCGAGCTACGCCCCGTATGCGCGGACGATGCGCAAGATCTGCTGGGAGGAATCGGTCCACATCATGCACGGCCGCGACGTCGTGGTGACGATGGCGACCGGGACGACGGCCCAGCGGGCGGCCATCCAGGACGCGCTCGAGCGTTGGTGGGGCCCCTTGATGCAGATGCACGGCCCTCGATCACCACGCGACCAGGACCGCGACCTGCACTGGCGGATCAAGGCCAAGACCTCCGAGGAGCTGCGCCAGGAGTTCCTAACGATCTACGTGCCGCGCATCCGGGAGCTCGGCCTGGTCATCCCGGACCCCGACCTCCGGCTCGACGAGGCCACGGGCGTCTGGCTGTACACCGAACCGGACTGGGCCGAGCTGCGGACCGTGGTGACCAACCACGGCCCGATGTCCCAGGCACGGCTCGCGTTCCGGCGCCTGGCTCGCGAGGAGACGCGCTGGGTCCGCGAGGCCGTGCTGGGCGTGCCGGCCGCCGCATGACCGATCCCGAGGACGCGGGGACGGCCCAGCCGGCCCTCGAGGCCTTCGAGGTCTTCCGCCAGGAACGTGAGGGCGACGCGATGCGCCATGGCGGCAGCGTCATGGCACCCGACGCCGAACTCGCCGCGCACTACGCTCGAGAGTTGTTCGGCCGTCGCCAGGAGAGCGTCCGTCTCTGGGTCGTGCGCCGGACCGACGTCATCGACGTCGCCGATCCGGACCTGCTGCAGCCGCCGCTCGACCGCTCGTTCAAGAAGCCCGGTGGCTACGTGATGCGCGACAAGCTGGCGGCCGCTCGCGAGGCCGCTGGCCAGGCGAAGCCGAAGGCCCGCCCGCGATGAGCGTCGCCGCCATCCCGACGACCGCGCTCGAGGCGCTCCTGCTGTCGATGGCCGACGACGAGTTCGTCATCGGCTTCAGCGACTCCGAATGGACCGGTATCGCGCCGCTCCTCGAGGAGGACGTGGCCATGAGTTCGCTGGCGCAGGACGAGCTCGGCCACGCCGCCGCGCTCTACGGGCTGTTGGCCGGCCTGACCGATGGCGATGCGGACGCGCTCGCCTACGACCGCGAGCCCGACGCGTACCGCCACGCGCGCCTGCTGGATCACGGCCGTGGCGACTGGGCCATGACGATCGCCCGTCGCTACCTCTACGAAACCGCCGACGCCATCCGCCTCGAGGCGCTCGTCGAACGGCTCGTGGGTGCCGCTGGCCGAGCTCGTCGGCAAGCTCGTGCGCGAGGAGCGCTACCACCTGATGCACATCGCGACCTGGTTCGACCGGCTGGCCCGAACCGATGGCGAACCACGACGCCGGCTGATCGACGCCCTGGCGACACTGGCGCCCGATGCCGGCACGGTCTTCACGCCACTCCCCGGCGAACCGGTACTCGTCGAGGCGGGCATCCTTGCCGCGCCGATGCGCGAGCTGGAGTCGCGCTGGTTGGAGGCCATCGCGCCGACGTTGCGGGCCCTCGATCTGCCGCAGCCGACGAGCCCGGGGGCACCGGCCGATGGCCGCGAGGGGCACGGCGAGGCGTTCCGCTGGTTGTGGGGCGAGTTCACGAACGTGCGGCGGAGCGATCCGGGAGCGACCTGGTGAGCGAAGGACCGACGCACGTCACGATCGCCCGGGCGCGTGCCGGGGTGGCCGGGCCGCGAGTCGACGAGGCGGCGGTTCGATCGGTCCTGGCGGAGGTCATGGACCCGGAACTCCCGATGGTCTCGATCGTCGACCTCGGGATGGTCGGGGCGGTCGCGGTGGACGCGGACGCGATCCGGGTCGAGATCCTGCCGACCTTCATCGGCTGTCCGGCCCTCGAGCTCATCCGGACGGCCGTCGCCGAGCGCCTGGGCCTGCTAGGTCGCCCCGTCCAGGTCGTGACGAGCTACGTCCCGCCATGGGGCTCGGACCGGATCACCCCCGCCGGCCGCGCGGCCCTCGCTTCGGCGGGTATCGCCCCGCCGGCAGCGGCCGGCGAGATGCGATGTCCGCTGTGCGGGTCGGCCCAGGTCGTGATGGATAACGCCTTCGGCCCGACGCAGTGCCGCTCGCTGTTCTATTGCCGGGACTGCCGGCAGCCGTTCGAAGCCATCAAGCCCATCTGACCGTGGCCGACCTCGACCGGGTCGGCGTCGTCGGCGCCGGCACGATGGGCGCCGGCATCGCCCAGGTCGCCCTCGAGGCCGGGCACGAGGTGGCGCTGCACGACGTCGACCCGGAGGCGTTCCCACGAGCCCGCGAGCGCGTGCGAGAGGGACTGGCCCGCCGGGCGGCCCGCCTCGATCTCGATCCCGATTCGATCGATGATTGGGTCGACGGGCGTCTCGGCCGGCTGCGTCCGGGAGCGACCCTCGCGGAGATGGCCGTGACGAGCGGCCTCATCGTCGAGGCGGCCCGCGAGGATCTCCCGACCAAGCGCGACATCTTCCGCACGCTCGATGCCGCCGCCCCGTTCGACGTCATCCTCGCGACGAACACGAGCGCGCTCTCGATCGGCGAGATCGCGACGCGCACCCAGCATCCCGGTCGCATCCTCGGGCTGCACTTCTTCAATCCAGCGCCGGTCATGCCGCTCGTCGAGGTCGTCGTCGCGCCGGCCACGACCGACGTGATCGCGGATCGCGCCGTAGCCCTGATGGGTGATTGGGGCAAGACCCCGATCCGCTGCACGGACACCCCTGGCTTCGTGGTCAACCGGGTCAATCGGCCGTTCACGATCGAGGCGCTACGGATCCTGGAATCCCGGGCGGCCGGCGTCGAGGCGATCGATGAGGCGATGCGCGCCGGCGGGTACCCGATGGGGCCGTTCGAGCTGATGGACCTGATCGGCATCGACGTGAACCTCGCCGTCGCCGAGGCGATCTGGGAGGGGCTCGGCAGCCCCGATCGACTCGAGCCATCCTCGATCCAGATGGTGATGGTCACGGCGGCGGAGGGCAGACTCGGGCGCAAGACCGGGCGCGGGTTCTATCGCTACGAAGATGGGCGGCGGATCGGGGTGGCACCCGAGTTCCGGGCAGGGCGGCTCGGGCCGCTGATCAGTCCCGACGCGATCCGCAACCGCATCGAAATGGCGATCCTCCAGGAAGCCCGAATCGCCGTCGACGAGGGTGTCGCCACGCCAGCCGACATCGACCGGGCGATGCGCCTCGGGGCCGGCCATCCCCGCGGGCCGTTCGAGCGCGAGGCCGGTGGCTGACGCGTCGCTGGGATACGATCGATCGATGACGAGAGACCGGGACCGGGCGGTTCGCGAGGCGTGGATCGTCGAAGCGGTCAGGACGCCGATCGGCCGGTACGGCGGAGCGCTGGCAAGCGTCCGGCCGGACGACCTCGCAGCCCTGGTGCTGCGGGCCGTCGTCGACCGAGCGGGCGTGGATGCCGGCCTCGTCGAGGACGTCATCCTCGGCTGCGCCAACCAGGCTGGCGAGGACAACCGGGACGTCGCCCGGATGGCGCTTCTGCTGGCGGACTTCCCCGTCGAGGTCGGTGGCCTGACCGTCAACCGCCTGTGCGGCTCCGGGCTGCAGGCCATCAACACGGCGGCCCATGCCATCGCCGTCGGTGACGGCGAGGTCTTCATCGGCGGCGGCGTCGAGTCGATGACGCGCGCCCCATATGTGACGCTCAAGGCGGAGACGCCGTACGAGCGAGGGCCGCGCGAGGCGGCCGACACCACGCTCGGCTGGCGGTTCGTCAACCCGCGCCTGGCCGAGCGCCATTACCCGTACTCGATGGGGGAGACGGCCGAGAACGTCGCAGAACGATGGGGCGTGAGCCGCGAGCGCCAGGATGCCTTCGCGCTCGACAGCCATCGCCGCGCCGTGGACGCCATCGAGACTGGTCGGTTCGACGATCAGGTCGTCCCGGTGGAGGTGACCGGGCGCAAGGGCGAGACGACGGTCGTGGCACGCGACGAGCACCCGCGGGCGGACTCGACCCTCGAGGCGCTCGCGAAGCTTCGCCCGGCGTTCCGGCCCGAGGGCGGCTCGGTCACGGCCGGCAACAGCTCGGGGATCAACGACGGCGCGTCCGCGGTCCTGCTCGTCGAGGCGGAGCGGGCCCGGGCGCTCGGGCTCAAGCCGATGGCGCGCGTCGTGGCCACGGCCGTCGCCGGCGTCGACCCGGCGATCATGGGCGTGGGCCCTGTGCCGGCGTCTCGCAAGGCCCTGGAGCGGGCGGGGATCGCCGCCGCGGACCTCGACCTCGTGGAGCTCAACGAGGCCTTTGCGTCCCAGTCACTCGTGTGCATCGATGAGCTGGGGCTGGACCCAGCGAAGGTCAATGTGAACGGCGGGGCGATCGCGCTCGGTCATCCCCTCGGCATGAGCGGTGGCCGGCTGGTCACGATGCTTACCCACGAGCTCCGGCGGACGGGTGGGCGGTACGGGCTCGCGACGATGTGCATCGGGGTGGGGCAGGGAATCGCCACGATCGTCGAACGCATCGACGAGTAGCGGTCAGCGTGGGCCGAGCATCCGCTCCGTGGCCCGACGCCGCCCGCGACGCCGACCGAACCCTGCCAGGACGACCAGTCCCAACCCGACCACCACCAGCAAGGCGGACTGGCCGATGAGGAGCCTCAGGAACGCGTCGTAGACCTCCTCCGTCAACCGCCGGGCGACCTCTGCGTCCTGCACGCTCGTCACGTAGCGGCCGGCGAGCCACAGGACGAGGAGCGAGACGGTGCCCGCGACCGCGACCGCCAGCCCGACGATGCTCAACGCGCGCGCCCGCCGATGGGCGAGGACGACCACGATGAGCGCAGCCGTCAACGCGACCAGCGGCAGCAGGAGCTGGAGCGCTCGCATCAGCCGGAGGCCCTCCTGGACCGAATCGAGCTCCCGGACCTGCGCGATCACGACGGGCCCGGCCACGATGTTCGGCACGCCCGCGACGAGCGCGGCGACGCGCGGGTCGGCGGCCGCCTCGATGCGATCCAGCACGCCCGCGGTGTCGAGGACGAGGTTCCGGCCGCGGACCGTTACCAGCCCTGGCCGCCCTTCGGCCACGCCGATGATCTCGCCGTGGACCGCGGCCAAGACCTCGTCCCGGACCAGTCGGACGCCCGGGTCACTCATCGCGTCGAGGATCCGGTCGCTGAGGGCGGCTCGTAGCGTCTCGTCATCCGCATCGGCTGGCACCCCGACGCGCAGGGCGAGGAGGCGCCGGGGGAGATCAAGAGATCCATCGACGCTCGGGGCGCGCTCCACCCGATCGACGATGCCCTCCGCGAGGGACGTGGCGACGAGGCGCTCGAGCGACGGCGTGTCCAGAACGCTCCCGACCGTCGTCGCGAAGGCCCCGGAGTCGAGGACCGTCCGGACAGCCCAAAAGGACGTGTTCGCGGCCACGACCATCGGGATGAGCAGCACCAGGAGGATGGCCGCGAGGCCGGTCCGGAGCATGCGTCAGTCTAGCCAACGGCCACCCGGACCTTCGTCCGGTCACCGCCAAGCCGTGAGTTTCGGCGCGAGCGCTTGTCGAAACTCACCGTCGTGCGTACGATGCACGAAGCGCAAGGGCCCGACCGCCGGGCGAAGCCTCACATCACAGCACGGAGACGAAGACGCATGATCGATCAGCAGCCGACGGTCGTGTCCCTCAGCGACGCCGCAGTGAGCAAACTACGCGAGCTGACCAAGGAAGAGACCAATCCGGCTATCGGCCTGCGCGTCTACGTGTACTCGGGCGGTTGCTCGGGATTCCGTTACGGGATGATGCTCGAGGACGCGCCGACGCCCGAGGACCGGATCCTCGACGCGAGCGGCATCAAGGTGTACGTCGACGGCAGCAGCGTCGACCTGCTCAAGGGCTCGGAGATCGACTACGTCGATACGTTGATGGGTGCCGGGTTCACGGTGAACAACCCGAATGCGGTCGCGGCGTGTGGATGCGGCTCCAGCTTCCGGACCGCCGACGACGAGGGCTCCGCCCGCTCCTGCGCCCACTGACCATCGCCTGAAGCGGCGCAGGGGCCGCCCGCCCCGCCCGTCCCGGGGATCCGAAGCCGCCGGCCTCGACCGGCGGCTTCTTCATGTCCATCGTCGGACCATCGCCCCCGCTCACCGGTACTGTCGACCCATGGGCCATCTGGTGCGATCCGACGGACCCTTCTCCTCGGTTCCAACCATGCCGAGCAACCCTCCGTCCATCCGTCGAGCCCCGCTGTGGGCGGCGTACTTCGCCGTCGGTATCGTCGCGCTCGTCGTGCACGGATGGCTGCTCGAGCCTGGAAGCCTCGCCCAGGGTTGGTTCTACGACGCGGTCGGTGGCTCGGCCGTGCTCGTCGCGTTCGCCGGGATCGCCCTCAACCGGCCGGACCGCCGCCTGCCCTGGGTCTTGATGGCCGTCGGTCAGGCCTCGTTCGTGGCCGGGGACATCCTGTGGAACTGGTACGAGGTCATCGGGGAGGACCCGTTCCCGTCGTTCGCCGATGTCCTGTACCTCGCGGGTTACCCCTTCATCGCGCTCGGTCTGATGCTCCTCATCCGGCGCCGGCTCGGCGACGGCGACCGTGGCGGCATCCTCGACGCCGCCATCCTGACGACGGCATGCGCGACGCTGTCGTGGACCTTCCTCATCCAGCCTCAGCTCGTGGGGGCGGAGCTCGACACGCTCTCGCTGGCGATCACCCTGGCCTACCCGATCGCGGACCTCTTGCTCATCGGCGTCGCGATGGGCCTTCTGACCACGCCGGGCGCTCGGTCGTCCTCGTTCAGGCTCCTCGCGGTCAGCCTCGTCGCCCTGCTCGTCGCCGACCAGATCTACGCCCTCCAGACCCTGGATGGCACGTATGCGAGCGGCGGGTTGCTGGACAACATCTACCTCATCGCCTACATCCTGTTCGGGGTCTCGGTCGCCCACCCATCGATGCGCCGCCTGACCGATCCGCAGCCGGTCCCGGTCACCTGGCTCGGCCCGGTCCGGCTCATCTGCCTCGCCGCGGCGATGGTGACGGGCCCGGTGCTCGTGACCATCGGTCCGGGGGTCGACGGCGGCCTGGCGGTCATCGCCGGCGGCACGGCCCTGCTGTCACTCCTCGTGCTCGCTCGCCTGTACGGTCTCGTCGGGCTTCTGGCCAACGACGTGGCCAAGCGCAAGAAGCTTGAGGACCAGCTCAGCTACCAGGCCTTCCACGACCCGTTGACCGGTCTGGTCAACCGGAGGCGTTTCGTAGAGCAGTCCGAAGCCGCCCTCGCGGCGCGAAAGCGACACGGATCGATCGCGGCCCTCTTCCTCGATCTCGACGACTTCAAGACCGTGAATGACAGCCTCGGCCACGCGGCGGGCGACGAACTGCTGGTGGCCGTGGCCACGCGGATCCGCACGAGCCTCCGCTCGATGGACCTCGCTGCGCGTCTCGGCGGCGACGAGTTCGGGATCCTGCTCCTCGATATCGAGGACATCGGCTATGCGACGAGTGTCGCGGAGCGTCTGCTCGAGGCGATCCAGGCGCCGTTGACGGTCGCCGATACCGCAGTCGAGTGCAGCGCGAGCATCGGCGTCGCGATCGACTCGCCGGCCATGGGCCGCGTCGACGACCTGCTCGGGGACGCCGACGTCGCGATGTACCAGGCCAAGGCCCTAGGCAAGGGTCGCTTCCACGTGTTCACCGGCAATCAAGATGGGGCGACCGTCCGCGACCGGACGTGGTCCGAACAGCCACGGACCGTGCGGCGGCCGACGATCGGCCCGGTCGGCCTCGAACCTGGCGCCGGCTAGGTTCCGGGGCGGCGGCTAGACTCGGGTCGGACGCGATGACATCGGGTCGTCGCGCCAACTCGCGGTCCTGACCGATGGATATCCCGCTCTTCCCGCTGCACACGGTCCTGTGTCCCGGGATCGTCGTTCCGCTGCACATCTTCGAGGAGCGCTATCGCGCCCTGACCCGCCACTGCCTGGACAGCGGTACGCCATTCGGCGTCGTGCTCATCCGGGACGGCCGCGAGGTCGGGGACCGCAGCGTCATGGCGCTGGCCGGTGTGGGGGCCTTCGCGGAGATCCGTCGAGCGGGCCGCTATCCCGATGGCCGGTACGACCTGCTCGCCGCGGGCACGGGTCGATTCACGATCGATTCGGTCGATGCGGCGACCGAGCCGTACCTGGTCGCCGAGGTGACGCCGCTCGAGGACGAGGTCGGCGACGAGCCACGAGCGGAACGGTTGGCCGAATCCGCCGTCAATCGGTTCGTCCGCTATCTCGAGCTGATGCGTGCCCGCGAGGGTGAGACTGCGGAGCTGCTCGACATCCGGGTCGAGCTTGAAACGAGCGAGCCGGAGGACGACGACGCCGAGGCCGGCGGCCGCGATGCCGGCGAGGCGCGCGGATCAGGCGCCGCGACACTCGAGCCGGAGGAGGAGGCCGACGTCTCAGACGAGACCCTGACGGCTCGCGACCTGAAGATCCCGGACGATCCGACCGTCCTGTCCTACCTGCTCTCGGGCATCATCGAGGTGGAGCTGCCCCGCCGGCAGGCGCTGCTCGAGGCGGAGACGACCGTCGAGCGGCTGGAGAACCTGGTCCGGTTGCTCGACCGCGAACTCATGCTCCTGAGCGGCCGCCTGCGCATCTTCTCCCCCGATCCGCGACTCATGGGTGGCGCCCGCCGCAGCTGACGACGCGGCCCATCGGGGTGACGTGGATCATCGCTCGGGGGCGACGACGATCGGCACCGTGACCGCAAGGACGGGTGACCCGGGGCGACTCACCACGAGCTCGGCGACCGTTCCTCGTGGCGGTGGCTGGATCGTGAAGCTCCCGACCACGATCGACGAGGTCACCGGGATCTCGGCCGACCCCAGGACGACGCCGTTCGCTTGGACCGAGACCAGTAGCCATGTGGCGGTGGAATCTGCGAGGGATCGACCGAGCGAAACGACGGCGGCGATGGGCACGTCGCGACCGAGGATCACCTCGCCATCGCGTGGGAGCAGGACGGTGACCTCGCCTTGCCCGCCGTTCCGAGGCGGCGTGCCAGCGACCGGCGTGCAAGCCGCCGAGAACGCCCCCATGGTGACGACGAGCACGGCAGCCCCGACTACGGTGCGGGTCCGCCGCCTCGGTCGCTGCGGGTGTGGTGTAGCGATGATTGCCATGCCGGCACCGTACGGCGGCGGGGCCGAGGCCATCATCGGGCAGATGCCCCATACGCTCGGGACGTGGAACCGTCAGCTGGTCGTTCGCTGGCCAAACGCTGCGGCGAGCTCCGCGCGACGGTGGGCGCCGACCTTGGCCAGGGCGCTGGACACGTGGTGCTCGACCGTTTTGCGGGACAGGAACAATTGGGAGGCGATCTGTGGGTTCGTCAGACCGGCTGCCACGAGCCTGGCCACCTCGAGCTCGCGAGGCGACAGGGCGGCGATGCCCTCCGTCCGAGCGACCGTCGGCGAACGCCGCCACGCCCGGACGCCGAGGCCGCGGAGCTCACGTTCCACGATCCGGACGATGGTCGTCGCGCCGACCGTCCGCGCCCGCTCGGCGGCGACCTGATAGGCATCGATCGACGAGGATCGGTCGAGACCGGACATGGCGCGGGCGATGTCCACCTGGACCCAGATGGCGTCAAGCACATAGCCCATGACATCTACCTCGTCGCGAAGCACGCGCAGGGCGTCGACGCTCTCCATCGCCGCACCGGTGTCACCGATCTGGAGCAGGACATCGATGAGCCCGCGCATCCACATCGCCTCCCCGTGCGACCGATGGCCGGCTGCGTCCCAAGCATGTATGGCGGCTGCCGCGTCCCGTGGCCGACCGGTCCGTGCGTAGACCTCCCCAGCCGTGATCTCGACCTCGCGGATACAGCGCGGGCAACGGGCTGCCGCGGCGTGGCCACGGGCGAGTTCGATCTGATCCGCCGCCTCCGCGGACGGCCGCTCGCCCCCGATCCTGGCCAGCCAGAGGGCGAGCGTCTGGTGGAACGCCAACCGGTGGTGCGGGTCCGATCGCGCCGCGGCGTCCTGCAGGAGAGCCTTCATCGCCTGGTCCCAACTGCCGGTCGCAAGGGCAAGCTCGTGACGGACGACGCGCGACGTTCCCCATAGGCGCCCATGGTCGGCAACGCGATCGGCGAGGCCGGATACGTCGTCGATCACCACCCTCGCCGCCGCGAACCGTCCGCGCTGCACCAGGGTGTACCCGAGCAGAAAGCCGGCGTCGACCTCCTGGACCGGCAGCATCGCCGCGTGAGACCGGGTCCAGACGTCTCGATATCGGTTCTCGGTCTCCGCCAGCCGCCCGAGCATGAGCATCGATTGCGCACTGAGTGAGAGTGCGGTGATGGACGCGAGATCGTCTCTCCCGCGGGTCGCTGCGACGAGCTCGTCGCTCAATGCGACCAGCCGATCGATGTCTTCGGTGTGCATGGCTGCGAGGTAGGCGGCCGTGAGGGCGCTGATGTGCGCGTTCAGCACCTCGGGCGCCAGCCGACTCACGCCACCGGCATCCTTGGCCGCGGCCCGGGATGCCGCCAGTCCGCGCTCGGCGACCTCTGACTCGGCGCGGAAGTCACGTTCCAGGTAGAGGAGTACCGACGCCTCGAGGCAATCGGCCTCGATCGCGATCTCGATCGGGAACGGCTGCGACTCGCGACAGGCGAGGAGATTCGCCCGAACCTCCGCCACCCACTCGAGGTGGTACGCGGCCGTCGCGGCAGCGAGCGCCGCGCGGGCACGACCTTCGCCAAGTGGGAGGCGTTGCGCGAGGTCGGACGCCAGGCGGAATGCGAGCGCGTCGTCGCCCAGCTCGCCAGCCAGAGCCGCCAGTGCAGCGAGGAATGTCTGGGAACTCGGCCGGCCCGCAACCTCGGCGGACTCGCGATCGGCGATCTGGGCCAGCAACCCCAGGCCGTCAGGTCCTAACAGGCGGCGATGCGGCGAGGTGGCGAGCCGCGTCGCGAGGTCCAGCACCGGATCGCCGGCGGCAAGGCGATGCTCGAGCGTGAGTCGAAGCGCCGTCACGTCGTCCCCGGCCTGAGCCTCCAGCAGCGCGGCCAGTCGCGAATGGGTCCGACGACCGACGTCATCCGGGACCGTCCGTTCGATCGCTTCACGGATCAAGTCGTGCGTGAATGCGATCGCGTCGGGTGTGTCGACGATCAGCCCGCGGTCGACCAACTCCGCCGTGGCCCGCGCGACTCGGGCGCGATCCCACTTCGTCAAGGATCGAAGGTCGTTCGGCGTGGTCGGGCGCCCCGCGACCGCAAGGGTCGCCAGGAGCGACCGGCCGTCGGCGCTGATCCCCTGGCGTCGATCGTCGACGATCTCGCTCGGGTCGGTCCGACCTCCGCCGCGCGCGAGGGCATGCAGCCAGAACGGCGATCCGGCCGAGCGCGACCAGAGCAGCTCGAGGTCGGCACGTGACGTCCCAGGCATCAGGGAACGCAGGAGTTCGATGCCGGACTCCCGACCAAGAGGCGACAGCTCGATGGACGTCGCACCGACGTCGAGCAGACTGGTCAACGATCCCACCAATCGACCGGTTCGCTCCGACCTTCGCCCCGCCGCGATCAGCAGGATCGGTGGTCCGCTCCGGACCCCCGAACGCATGAGGTAGTGCAAGAGCGCGAGGGAGCGCTCATCGATCCATTGGACGTCATCGACCACGAAGGCCACGGGCGCGACTTGAGCTAGTTCCGTCCGGGCGGCCTCGAATACGCGCACGGAATCCACGCCGCTGGCCGGCGCTTGGTCGTCGAGCAGGCGAGCCAGGGCACCCGCCGGCCGCATCGTCGACAAGCGTCGCAACAGGGCGATCGTGGCCGCGAGCGGAACGTCCGACTCCGGTTCGTACCCACCCGCGATGAAGACGGTCTTGATCGGGAGCTGGTGGGTCACTTCAGCCAGGAGGCGGCTCTTGCCGAGTCCCGGATCTCCCACGATCGTCACCGCGCGCGTGGTTCGGTCTCGCGCGACTGACCTCGACATCGTGTCGATCACCCGGAGTTCCTCGTCGCGCCCAAGGAACGGCTCTGTCATCTCGACAGGCTAATCCTCCCGCGTCCCCGACCCGTGTTCTGGCCGATCGGGCCGGCGTGTAGAGTGGCGTCATGGCGGCCGTCGTCGGCTTCTTCGTCGTCGCGACCATCGCGATCGTCGTCGCGCTCGTGGCGGCGGGCCCGCGGTACGCCGTCCAGCGCGACCCGACCCTCGACGTCGACAACGTCGCCGCGCGTCTCGTGGGGGTCATGAGCGCGCTCGGAGCGTTCGCGGTCACGGCCCTGGTCTTCCTCGTGACCCAGGCCCACAACGTGCCCGACCCGGACAGCACGTCCTTCACGACGGTGCTCGCGATGTTCGTCGTCGCGTACATGGGCTACCTCTCGTCGGCCTTCCTGTTCGCGAACGTGTCGCATCGGATCGAGCACGCGGTCTTCGACCTGGCGGCTGCCCAGTACGCGGGCGCGTCGATCAGCCTGTTCGCGGTCTTCCTCGGCTGGTTCGCCCTCCGGCCGCTCTTCGAGACGTTCGGCCTGACAGCCATCGCCAGCCTCGTCGGCTGGTTCCTGGTCGGGGCCGTCGTGGTCGGCTACGGGCTCCTGGCGACGGCCCTATTCCGCAGTGGCTACGTCACGGCCCGGATGACCGTGCTGATGCCGGTCGTCGCCGCGGTCGGCACCATGGCCTACGGGTTCGGCGTGGCCGCCCTGGTCCCCGGCCTGCGCTCGGCCGAGGCGACGCTGGCGTTGACGATCGTCGCGTTCGCCGCCGGCGTGCCGGCTTACCTGGCCATGACGATCCTGCCGATCGCCGCGCATCGGGAACGCCTCGCGCCGATCCTGGCCGAGCGCTGGCACCTGGCCATCGTCGCCTACGCCCAGGGCGTCATGGTCTTGACCGGCTTCCTGCTGCTGGCGGTCCTGGGGTTCGCCTGACCGCCAGCCTACTCGCTGAAGCGCTCTTCCTTCCAGGGGTCGGCATCGTTGTTGTAGCCGTAGCGCTCCCAGAAGCCGAGCTGGTCATGGTCGAGGAATTCCAGGCCACGGATCCACTTGCTGCTCTTCCAGAAGTAGCGCTTCGGGACGATCAGGCGCAGGGGATACCCATGCTCGGCCTCGAGCGGCTGGCCGCCGAACGTGTCGGCCAGGATGACGTCGCCATCATCGAGGACCGACAGCGGGAGGTTCGCCGTGTAGCCCTGCTCGGCGTGGGACACGACGTGCGTCGCCGACGGCCGGACCGCGGCCATCTCGAGGATCGTCTGGATCGGGACGCCTTCCCAGTCCGTGTCGAGCTTCGACCAGCGGGTCACGCAATGGATGTCCGTGTGGACCGACTTGCGGGGCAGGGCCTTGAACTGTTCCCAGGTCAGGGTGAACGGGGAGTCGACCTCCCCCCAGACCCGGAAGTCCCACGTCGCCAGATCGATCCGGGGCACGGAGCCGTAGTGCAGGACGGGGAACTTCTCGGTCTTGTACTGGCCCGGCGGGATCCGGGCGGCCGCCGCGGGATCCTGCTCGCCTGAGCCGAAGAGACGTTCGAACATGCGATGACCTCGATGGGGTGACGGCGATATGGTCCCACAACGCCATCACGGTTCGGTGAAACCGGGACCTTTGGGAGGCCCGACCGGGCGCGAGCGCTGCGGTACCCTTCGGTCGTGGATTCGCCCGATCCTCATTCCGTGACCGAGCTGGCCGCTGACCCGCGCGTCGTCATCGTCATGCCCGCCTACAACGCGGCGAGGACGCTGGAGCGCACGTACGCCGACATCCCCCACGACCTGGTCGATCGGATCATCCTCGTCGACGACGTCTCGCGCGACCAGACCGTCGACATCGCCCGGCAGCTCGGGCTCGATGTCATCATCCACAGCCAGAACCGCGGCTACGGTGGCAACCAGAAGACGTGCTACGACGCCGCGCTGGCGGCCGATGCCGACATCGTCGTCATGCTCCATCCCGACTACCAGTACGACGCGACGCGGATCCCCGCGCTCATCGCGCCGATCGCCGCCGGCGAGCGCGATCTGATGCTGGGGAGCCGGTTCCTGGGCGACCCGCTGGCCGGTGGCATGCCGCGCTGGAAGTTCCTGTCCAACCGGTTCCTGACCGGTCTCGAGAACCGGGCCTTCGGGCTCAGGTTGTCCGAGTACCACACGGGCCTGCGCGCCTACAGCCGGCACCTCCTCGAGACGATCCCGTACAAGCTCAACAGCGACGACTTCGTGTTCGACCAGGAGCTGGTCGCCCAGGTCGTGGCGGCGGGCATGGCCGACCGGATCGGCGAGATCGGCGTGCCGACGCGCTATTTCGAGGAAGCCTCGTCCGTCGGCTTCAAGCGCAGCGTGGTCTATGGCCTCTCGACACTCCGGGTCGTCGCCAGGTACACGCTCCATCGATGGCGCGTCCGGCGCTCACCAAAGCTGCTGACGCGCGACCGCGTCGACTGATCTAGGGATCGACGACGGCGTGCAGATCGGCTCGCAGACCCTCCTCAGGGGCGCGCTCGGCATCGCGATCAGCGTCGTGGCGGTCGTCATCGTGCTGGGCTCGGTGGACCTCGGCAAGGCCGCCGAGGTGCTCCGCGGCGCGATCCCCGCCTGGATCGCGCGTGATGCTCGTCGCCGTGCTGGTCGACGTCGGCGCCCGCGGTGCCCGCTGGCGCACGCTGTTGGTACCGATCGCCCCCATCCCGTACCGACGGGTGCTCGGCTACACGTACCAGGGCTACCTCGCCAACAACATCCTGCCGGCCCGCCTCGGCGAGCTGGTTCGCACCCACGCCCTCGGGGAGGGCGAAGGCCTGAGCCGAACGACGGTCCTGGGCACGGTCGCCGTCGAGCGCATCGTGGACACCGTCATGGTCGTGGCCATCGCGGCCGTGTCGGTGCTGGTCCTCGGCGTCCGCGGCTTCATCACGAGCGCGGTGCTGCTCGGTTTCGCGTTCGTGACGCTCCTCGTCATCGGGCTGGCGCTCGGCGTGGTCGCACATCGCCTGCCCGGCGCCGCGCGCGTCACGCGGTTCATCGAGCGCTGGCCCAAGGTCATCGAGCTCGGTCGGCGCCTACAGGACGGCCTCGCGGTCGCCAGGCGGCCGCGGACGATGACCGGGGCCATCATCCTCAGCCTCGCCGCCTGGACCGCCTCGACGATCACGTTCCTCGCCGGAGGCCAGGCGGTCGGCATCGAGCTGTCCGTGGCCCAGGGCGCGCTCATCGGGAGCGGCGTGGCCCTGGCGTCCATCCTGCCGTCAGGACCGGGCTATGTCGGCACATTCGAACTGACGGCCGTGGGCATCGCGGACGGCCTCGGCATCGACCGTGATGCCGCATTCGCGATGGCCATCCTCATCCATGCCACGATCCTGCTGGTGACCTCGATCGGTGGCGTCATCGCGATCGTCGCCCTGCGCCGGCGCGGCCGACCAGTGCGACCGCACGCCGGCGGACTGGGCGGCGCCTGACCGTGGCGGCCGCGTTCCCGCACGTCTTCGAGCCGCTACGGCTCCGCCACAAGACGCTCCGAAGCCGGATCACGTTCGGTGCGCACACGGCCAACATGGCCGAGGGCGGCCTCCCAGGCGCGCGGCACATCGGCTACTACCGGGAACGGGCGCTCGGCGGTGCCGGCATGATCGTCGTCGAGCCGATCCCGGTCCATCGCACGGCCGTCCTGACCCGGGGCAATTTCCGCCATGACGACGATTCCGTCATCCCGGCCTTCCTGCAGCTCACCAACGCATGCCGCGACGCGAACTCCGACGTCGTACTGATCCACCAGCTCTACGACGTCGGCCAGCACGGCGACGCCGACAACTCATTCGCGCCCAACTGGTCGCCGTCCGGATTGCCCTCGTACCACGACGCCGACGGCAGCCACGCGATGACGGCGGCCGAGATCGAGGAGCTGATCGAGGGCTTCGTCCAGGCGGCACGCCGGGCGCAGGAGAGCGGCTTCGACGGCGTCGAGGTCTTCGCCGCATACCACGCCGTCGTCGACCAGTTCTGGGCACCCTGGTCGAACCGGCGCACCGATGACTGGGGCGGGAGCGCCGAAAACCGAATGCGCTTCTCGGCCGAGATCCTGCGCCGGATCCGCGCACGCTGTGGAGAGGACTTCATCATCGGGCTGGCGGTCAGCGCAGATCCAGGATCCGAAGCGGTCCCTTCCATCGACGAACTGACAGAGGTCATCGCCTGGCACGACGAGCGGCGCCTGATGGACTACGTCACGTGCGGGACTGGCTCCTACTTCGACTTCCACACGATCATGCCGACCTCGCTCGACGAGCAGCGTCTCGGGGAGCCGTTCGCCGCGGCGCTCAAGGCGGTCGTCCACCACGCGCGGGTCCAGGCCGAAAGCCACATCCGGACCCCAGGCGCCGCGGAGGCCCTGCTGGCCGCAGGTCATGCCGACATGGTCAGCATCGTCCGGGGCCAGATCGCCGATCCGCATCTGGTCGCGAAGGCCAGAGCCGGTCGTGCCGAGACCGTCCGTCCGTGTATCTCGTGCAACCAGCTGTGCTGGGGCCGACGCTCGCGCGATTACTGGATCTCGTGCCTGGTCAACCCGTCCGCGGGGCGCGAGTGGGCGTGGGGCGGTGACAGGTTCGAGCGCGCTGCGGTCGCCCGTCACGTGCTGATCGTCGGCGGCGGACCGGCTGGTCTGGAGACGGCCCGGGTGTCGGCCGAGCGCGGCCACCGCGTCACGCTCCTCGAACGTGGGCCGAGGCTGGGCGGGCAGTTCCGGCTCGCCGGACTCCAGCCGTCTCGAGAGCAGATCACCGACCTGCTCGACTGGTACGCCCGCAGCCTCGAGGCCCTCGGCGTCGAGCTCCGGCTCGGGGTCGACGCGGGCCCGGACGATGTCGCCGCGTCGGGCGCCGATGAGATCGTCGTGGCGACCGGCTCTCGCCCGCCGCGGACGGGCTTCCAGCGCGCGCTGCCATTGGTCGATCGACTCCCCGGCGTGGACGGCAGCGACGTCTTCTCGATCCACGACATCCTCGATGGATCGGCCGCGCCCGGCGGGCGCGTCCTCGTGCTCGACGATCTCGACGACTGGCGCGGTCTCGGGACAGCCCTCCATCTCGTCGAACGCGGTCACGAGGTGACGATCCTGACCGCGGGGCCGGTGGTCGCGCGCGGCCTCTTCCACAGCGCGGTGGACGGCCCGTTGCGACAGCGATTCGCCCAGGCCGGTGGCCGGTCGATCACCTCCTCCTGCGTCATCGGCTGGCGCGATCGGGTGGCCCGTGTGCGTTCGACGCTGACCGGCGAAACCGCCAGCCTTGAGGCCGATGCCCTGGTCATCGCGGAAACGCCGGTCGTCGAGCCGGCCCTCGCCGATGCGTTGACCGCCCTCGGCATACCGTTCCACCAGGTCGGCGACTGCGTCGCGCCGCGGCGGGCGAGCCTGGCATTCTACGAGGGTCGGGAATTGGCCAGTCGCCTCTGATCCCGCCGTACCATGTCCGTGGCGCGATCTCCCTGCGCGCCGCGCCTGCCTCCCGAGGAGACCCGATGACCGTCCCGGATGTCGGACAGCAGCCGATGCGACGGGGCCGGTCTGCGCGACAGACCGAGCGCCTGGCGCGCGCGATGGAGTCGCTGCCGTACCTGACCCGGACGCTCGCGCCGGTCGAGGTGGTCTCGGCCGAAGGGCTGGCGCTCATCGAGGACAACGCCGACACGCTGCTCGAGCGGGTCGGTATCGAAGTCGGCAACTACCCGGAGGCGGTCGAGATCTTCCGCGGCGCCGGCGCCGACGTCTCCGGGACACGCGTTCGGTTCGAGCGGGGGATGTGCCGCCGGATCATCCAGGCGACGGCGCCACGGGTCTTCACCCAGCGCGCCCGAAACCCCCAACGCGACGTGATCATCGGCGACCCGTATGTCGTCCTGGTGCCGAGCTACGGCTCGCCCTTCATCCACAACCTCGATGACGGCCGTCGCTACGCGACGATCGAGGACTTCCGCAACTTCGTGAAGCTGACGTATGCCAACCACACGCTGCACCACGGCGGCGGCACGCTATGCGAGCCGGTCGACCTGCCGGTCAACAAGCGCCATTTCGACATGGTCTATAGCCACATCCGCTACACGGACAAGGCGTTCATGGGCTCGGTGACGCACCCAAGCCGCGCCCAGGACTCGGTCGACATGGCCAAGATCCTGTTCGGTGCGGATGTGGTCGAGCGCGAGCACGTGATCATGGGCCTCGCCAACGCGAACTCGCCGATGTCATGGGACTACAACATGCTCGGCTCGGCGAAGGTCTACGCCGAGAACAACCAGATCGTGCTGGTCACCCCGTTCATCCTCGGTGGCGCGATGGCGCCCGTCACGGTCGCGGCGGCCGCGACCCAGACCCTCGCCGAGGCCCTCGCGGGGATGGCGTTCTGCCAGATCGTCCGGCCGGGCGCGCCGGTCATCTTCGGGTCGTTCGCGTCGTCGATGTCGATGCAGTCGGGCGCCCCGACCTTTGGCACGCCGGAACCGCAGCTGGTGCTCTTCGTCATGGCCGCGCTGGCCCGGCGGCTCGGCGTCCCCTTCCGGAGCGGCGGCAACTTCACCGCGTCCAAGGTCCCCGACTACCAGGCCGCCTACGAGAGCGCCATCAGCTTCATGGCCACGATGCAGGCGGGCGTGAACTTCAACCTCCACACGGCCGGCTGGCTCGAGGGCGGGCTGGCGATCGGCTACGAGAAGTTCATCCTCG
This sequence comes from uncultured Chloroflexia bacterium, assembly GCA_963778645.1. Classification (GTDB taxonomy): domain Bacteria; phylum Chloroflexota; class Limnocylindria; order Limnocylindrales; family CSP1-4; genus SPCO01. The sequence continues at coordinate 712,103 of CAVZVH010000025.1, read as the reverse complement.
ATGCGGACCAGGCGTCGATGGCGCAGGCGTTCCTTGGTGGCGTCGACCTCAGTGAGAACGGGTTGGCGCTGCAGGCGATGCTCGACAGCGGTCCCGGCCAGCACTTCCTCGGTTCACCCCATACGCTCGCGAACTTCGAGAACGCGTTCTGGCGCTCCGAGCTCTCGAACAACGACAGCTTCGAGCAGTGGGAGGCGGAGGGCTCGCGCGACGCCGCCGTTCGCGCCAACGAGCGCTGGAAGCGGACGCTTCGCGAATACCAGGAGCCGCCGCTCGACGAGGGCATCCACGAGGCGATCGTCGAGTGGATGGACCGGCGCAAGGCGAGCTTCCCCGACTCGGACGTGTAGGTGTGCCGAGGAAGCTGATCCTCGACGTGGACACGGGCACCGATGATGCCGTCGCCCTGATGCTCGCGGCCCTGCACCCGGACCTCGAATTGGTGGCCGCGACGACGGTGAACGGCAACAATCCCGTGGTCCATTGCACCGACAACACGCTGCGCGTGTTCGACCTCCTCGGGTCGAGCATCCCGGTGTACGAGGGCCTGGCGACGCCGATCGTGCGGGACGACTTCCCGGTCCCGCGTGACGTGGTCCACCGCAAGGGCAGCATGCACGGACGCGAGCTGCCGATCCCGAAGCCGCGATCGGTCAAGCAGTCCCAACGGGCGGTGGAGTTCCTGGTCGAGACCTACATGGCCGCGACCGAGCCCATCGCGCTCGTGCCGGTGGGTCCGCTCACGAACATCGCGATGGCCATCAAGCTGGAGCCGCGGATCGTCGAACGGATCCCCCAGACGATCATCATGGGCGGCGCTCACGAGGCGGGCAACACCACCCCGTCAGCCGAGTTCAACATCTGGGTCGACCCGGAGGCGGCGCGCGTCGTCTTCGGGGCGGGACTGCGGGATGTCGTCGTGATGCCGCTCGACGCGACGCACCGGGCGCTGGTCTCGCTCGACGACTGCCGGCGGATGCGCGAACTGGGCACGCCGGCCGGCGAGGCGGCGGCGTCGTTCATCGATCGGCGCATCGTCGCCTACGACGACCTGCAACCGATGGACGTCGCCCACAGCGCGCCGGTCCACGATGCCCTGTGCGTCGCGTACCTCGTCGATCCGACGGTGGTCACCGGTCAGCGCGTCCACGTCGATGTCGAAACCCGCGGCGAACTCACGATCGGGCGGACGGTCATCGACACGCACGGCCGCTTCGGTCAGGCGCCCAACGCCTTCGTCGCGTTCGACGCGGATGCCCCGAAGTTCGTATCGATGCTGCTGGAGACCTTCGCCCGTCGGTGAGCATCGGGCGCGCGGGTCCTAGGCGGGTCCGCCCGGCGCGCCCGCTTCGGGGGTCTCGGTCGCGGCGGCGGCTGCTTCGACCACGTCGCCCGCCTCGCCCGACTCGTCCGCCGGAGGCGTGACCAGCGTCTCGCCGGTCTCCGCGGCGCGCGTCTGGAGTCGCCGCAGCTCCTCGAGCGGGATGTGGCAGCTCATCAGGTGGCCGGGCTCGACTTCGACGAGGGGCGGCTCGGTCACCTCGCACAGCCCGCGGATCACGCGGTGGCAGCGGGTGTTGAAGACGCAGCCGGTCGGGGGGTTGGCCGGGCTCGGGATCTCACCCTCGAGCAGGATCCGGGCGCGCGCCTCGCCGTCGACGTTGGGGACCGCCGACAGGAGCGCCTCCGTGTACGGGTGGTTCGGTCCGCCGAAGACGGCCTCCGATTCCCCGACCTCCATGATCCGGCCGAGGTACATCACCGCGATCCGGTCGGCGAGGTAGCGGACGACGCCAAGGTCGTGCGAGATCAGCAGGTAGCTGGTCTTGGACTTGAGCTGAAGCTCGGAGAGCAGGTTGAGGATCGCGGCTTGCACCGAGACGTCGAGCGCGCTCGTCGGCTCGTCGGCCACCACGATCCGGGGGTCGCCCGCGAACGCGCGCGCGATGGCCACCCGCTGCTTGAGCCCGCCCGATAGCTGACGCGGTTTCAGGTCGAGGTGGCGCTGGGTCAGGCGGAGGTCGGCGGCCAGCTTGTCGACGCGCTCGTTGACCGCCTTGCCCTTCAGCCCGGTCAGCTTGCTGACCGACCGGGCGAGGATGCTCCGAGCCGTCCAGCCGCGGTTGAGGGCTGAGTCGGGGTTCTGGAAGACCATCTGAAGCGCGCGCTTGTCCGCGGTCGGCCGATTCGACGACTGCGCCGCGAGGGTGTGGTCATCGAACTCGAGGCTGCTCCCGGAATCCGGGCTCTCGATGCCGAGGATCGTCTTGGCCAGCGTCGACTTGCCGGAGCCAGATTCGCCGACCAGGCCGAGGGTCTCGCCGTCGTACAGGTTGAGATCCACCTTGACGAGCGCGGGGACGTCGTGTCCGCTCTGGTGGAATGTCTTCGAGACCTGCGATACCGAGAGCGCCTCGTCGCCATGGACGGTCTCATGCCCGACGACCGCGGCCGGCTCGATCAGCTCGCCGAGCCGATCGATGTGGTGGCAGCGGCTCCAGCCTCCCCGCCCGACGTCGACCACCGGCGGCACCACGGTTCGGCACAGGTCGGTCGCCAGGAGGCAGCGGTCGACGAAGACGCAGGTCGGCAGCGGCGTCCCGATCTGCGGCAGGTTGCCCGGGATCGTCGAGAGCGGTCGTTGCGACTTCCGCACGCCGTGTCGCGGGAGCGAGCGCAGGAGTCCGAGCGTGTACGGATGCTGCGGGTTCTCGAAGACCGTCGCCGCATCGCCCTCCTCGACGATCTTGCCGGCGTACATGACCCCGACCCGGTCGCACAGCGTCCGGATGACGCCGAGGTTGTGCGCGATGAGGAGGACAGCCGCGTTGGTCTCGGCCTGGAGCGTGCGCACGAGGTCGAGCACGCTCGCCTCGACGGTCGCGTCGAGGCCGGTCGTCGGCTCGTCGAGCACCAGGAGCTTGGGATCGGACGCCAGGGCGATCGCGATGACGACGCGCTGCTGCATCCCACCGGAGAGCTGGTGCGGATAGCGCTGGGCGACCCGCTCCGGGTCGGCGATCTGGACGCGCTGGAGGGCCTTGAGCGCGCTCGCCGCGGCCTGCGTCTGGCTTTGCCCCAGGACGGTGAATGCCTCGGTCACCTGGGGCCCGATCTTCGTCGTCGGGTTGAGTGCGGCACCGGGATCCTGGTAGACCATCGAGGCGTGGTGCATCCGGAACTGGCGCACCTGCTCGTCGTCCATCTTCGTGATGTCGTCGCCGGTCACCAGGATCCGACCGCCCGTGATGACGGCGTTGCGCGGCAGGTAGCGGACCGCGGCGTAGGCCGTCGTGGACTTGCCGCAGCCGGATTCGCCGACCAGCCCGTACGACTCGCCCGGCCGGACCTCGAAGGTCACCCCGCGCAGGACCGGGCGCTGGATCCCGCGCACGACGTAGGCCAGCGACAGGTCCTCGACGCGGAGGGCGGCCGTCGGCGCCGCGGCGGGCGGTGGCGGGGGAGCGGTCTCAGTCGTCAATCGTTCAACACCGACTGGATGGAATCCGCGATCAGGTTGATGGCGACGACGGTGCTCGCGATCGCGAGCGCCGGGAACAACGTCGGCCACCAGATGCCCGAGATCATGGTCGTGTATTCCTGGCTGACGGTCAGGCCCCAGTCCGGCGATGGCGGCTGGAGGCCGACCCCGAGGAAGGACAACGTCGCGACCGTGAAGATCGCGTAGCCGAACCGGACGGTCATCTCGACGACCGTCGGCCCGAGGACGTTCGGGAAGATCTCGCGCGACAGGATGAACAGGCCCGACTCGCCGCGGAGCCTGGCCGCCGTCACGTAGTCGAGCTCGCGCTCCGACAGGACGGCCGATCGGACGGTCCGCGCCACGATCGGCGTGAACAGGATCCCGACCACGCCGATGACGACCACCGGCGAGGTCCCGAGTACCACCAGCGTCAGCAGGGCGACGAGGATCACCGGGAGCGCGAGGAAGGCCTCGACGATCCGGCTGAGCACGTCGTCGACGCGCCCACGGTAGAAGCCCATGATCAGGCCCAGGAACGTCCCGGCCACGACCCCGAGCAGCGCGGCTAGCGGCGCGACGATCAGGACGTCGCGCGATCCCACCATCACTCGCGACAGGACGTCGCGGCCCAGCCGGTCGGTCCCCATCCAATGATCCGCGCTGGGGGGCTGCTGCTGATCGGTGAAGTAGTTGAACGGGTCGTACGGGGTGATCCGTTCGCCGAGAACGGCCGTGATGATCCAGCCGATGAGGACGACGTTCCCGATGATGAATGCGGGTCGCCGGATCAGGACACGCAGTGTCTCGCGGCGGGCCTGCGATCGTTCCGAGACGGCCGGGGCGGCGATCGGCGCGACGGGCGCGGGGGTGACGTTGACGTCCATCAGCGTTCCGCGTCGAGCCGGATCCGCGGGTTCATCCACGCGATCGTCATGTCGGCGAGCAGCGTGGCCAGCATGTACACGATGCCGATGATGATCACGCCGGCCGTGAGCATCGGGATGTCCTTGCGCTGGGCGGCGAAGAGCATCGTCTGGCCCATCCCGTTGTAGGCGAAGATCCGCTCGACGGCGATGATCCCGCCGAACAGGTAGCCGATCTGGACCGCGATGACGGCGACGGTCGGGATCAGCGCATTGCGAAGCACGTGTCGGCGCATCGTCTGGCTCGTCGTGAGGCCCTTCATCGTCGCCGTCCGCGTGTAGTCGGACTGGAGGACGTCGATCGTCCCTGCCCGCGTCATGCGGGCGATGTACCCGAAATAGACGATCGCCATCGCCATCGCCGGCATCAGCAGGTAGCGGATCTGCGTGAGGATGTCCGCGTTCGGGCGGTGCGGTCGCGAGGACCGGCAACAGGTCGAGCTGGACGCCGACGACCACGACCAGGACCGTCGCCGTGACGAATTCCGGGATGGAGGACGAGGTCACGCCCAGCAGCACGATCGCCCGGTCGGACTTCCTGTCCCTTCGTCGAGCGGCGAACAGGCCGGCCGTGATGGCGAGCGGGATCGTGATGAGGAGGGCGAGGCCCGCCAGCTTGGCCGAGTTGATCATGGCGGCGACGAGCTGGGGCAGGACAGGCGAACCGTTCACGAACGAGTCGCCGAAGTCCAGCGTGAACACGCCGACGATCGAATCCGACGTACTGGACGAGGATCGGGCGGTTGGTGCCCAGCCGCTCGTTGACGCGTCGACGCTCTCCTGCGGCGCGAACGGCCCGAGGATCGTCCGGCCGACGTCGTTCGGCAGGACGTTGGCGATGACGAACACGATCGTGGCGAGCAGCCAGATCGTGAGCAGCGAGAGGAGCAGCCTGCGAGTGATGAAACGTGCCATCGGCTCCTCGCGCCGTGGTTAGAGTCGGCGGATCGTCACGTGGGGCCGGTGACTCGCACCACCGTCCCCACGCGATGCGGTATCAGACCTGGGACGTCGCCGAGAAGGACATCTGGCCGAGGGCACTCGAGAAGACCCCCGTGAACTTGTTCGAGTTGCCCGCCAGGTAGTTGTAGAAGTACGGAACGCCGACCGGGACATCATCGTTGAGGATGGTCTCGATCTTGGTGCACGCGGCCTTCTGGGCCTCCACGCCGACCGCTGTCTGGAACTCGGTGAACGCGGCGTCGAAGGCGGCCGACGAGTACTGCGACGAGTTCCAGACCCCCTTCGTCTTGAGTGCCGCGTTCAGGTACACGTCCGGTGTCGCGCGATGTCCGTAGTCCACGATGCCGAGCTCCGCGGCGCCGGAGCACGGCGGATCCTTCGGGCTCGGTCGGGCACCACTGCGCTGCAGTAGAAGGTGTCGAGGCTCTCCGTGGCCACGTTCAGGGTGATCCCGGCCTCCGCGGCCTGGCTCTTGAGGAGCGCCGTGAGGTCAGGGATCTCCTGGAGCTGGCCAGCATTGAGGGTGGCCGTGAGGTTGGAGACGCCAGCCGTCGAAAGGAGCGACTTCGCCTTCTCGACGTCCCTGACGCGCTGCGGAATGGCCGAGTCGAAGTACGGATAGCCCTCCCAGATCACGTGGTCGTTGCCCAGCTGGGCACGACCCTTGAACAGCTGCTGCATGAGCGCCGGCCGATCGAACGTGTAGGCGAGGGCCTGGCGGACCTCCTTCTTGGCGAACTGGCCGGTGTCGCAGCGCATCCAGATCTGCCGATGGAGGGCCGCCGGCTGGGCGATGAGCGTGAAGTTCGGGTCGTCGAACAACGACCCACCCGTCAGCACGTCGAACTGGACGATGGCGTCGACCTGCTGCCCCTGGTAGGCGGTGATCATCGGGCCGGTGGCATCGAAGAAGATCCACTCGGTGCTATCGAGCGGCGTCTGGCCGCCCCACCAATCTGGGTTGCGCGTGAACGTCGCGCCGGTCGCCTGGTTGTAGGTCGCCAGCTTCCAGGCGCCCGTCCCCGTCGGCCGCTTGTCGAACGTGGTCCCGGCCACGTAGTCGACCGGGGTGATGAGCGTCTGTGCGTTGTAGACCGAGACGAGATACGGGAAGTTGCCGTTCGCCCCGACGAGCGTGAACGTCACCGTGTTCGCGTCGGTCGCGACCGCGCCGCCGGCGGCAAGGACGCCCTTGAGTCCTGAGTTTCCGGCCGCGACGAGGCGCTCCATCGTGGCGACGACGTCGGCCGACGTGAACGCTGATCCGTCGTGCTGCCACTTGGCGTTCGTGCGGAGCTTGAAGGTCCAGACCGTACCGTCCGCGTTCGGCGTCCACGACTCGGCGAGGCCGGGTGCGAGGCCACCCGGGTCGCCCAGCGTGTTCTGCGTGCACAGGAACTCGAACGACTGGGCGGTGATCCCGTAGCCGCCGAGGTCCTCCATCAAGACCGGATCGACCTTCACGGGACGCTGGACGGCCGCGCGGATCGTGCCGCCGGTCTTGCCCGACGCGGCCGGACTGCCGCTCGTCGCTCCGCCGCAGGCCGCGATGATCGCGCTGACGGATCCCAGTGAAAGACCGATCAAGGTCCCGCGCTGGATGAACTCGCGGCGGCTCAGCCTTCCTTGAACGAACGACTCGACGACGTCAAGTTGCAGGGGTGTCGTCGACCGGCGAACCTTATCCAACTGGGAATAGTCCATCGTCGTATCTCCTCCAGCGAGCCCCTAGATGGCGACGAGAGCATCGTTCGCTAGGTCACCACGCGAACCCACTCCTCCGGTCTGTTCGCGGGCTGCGCCCGAACGGTAGTGGCGCCCCACCCCACTGTCAACGAACCCCCGTCGCTCGACTGCGCGATACTCCCCGCGTGCGCATCACGGCCATCGGTCTCGATCGCCTGGTCCTGCCGCTCGACCCGGCCTTCTCCGCGGCATGGGATCCAGAGCCGCGCCGGTCGTTCGCGGCGACGATCGTCCGGGTCGAGACGGACGGCGGGGTCGTGGGCATCGGGTCGGGCGACACGATGGACGGGTTCGAGGCGTTCGAGCACCTGTTCATCGGGACCGACCCGCTGGCCATCGCCCGTCACGTCCGGACGCTCGAGACCATCGACTTCCATGCCGGGCGCTACTGGCCACTGGAGGCGGCGCTCTGGGATGTCGCCGGCCAGGTGGCGGGGCTCCCGGTCGCGACATTGCTCGGTGGGGCACTCGACGGCCTGCCCGTCTACGCCTCGTGTGGGACGCTCCTCGAAGCATCGGCCAGGGCCGAATCCGCGCTCCGGCTTCGCGATGAGGGCTTCCGCGCGCTGAAGATCCGGATCGATCCGCGTGCCCTCGAGGCGGGGCTGCTTGCCGTCGAGGCCACGCGTCGCGCCGTCGGGGACTCGATGGCGATCATGGTCGACCTCAACCAGGCCTGGCGGATGGCCGGGGGACACCACGCCCGCGCTGGATCCGGTGGCGGCGCGCTCCGTCGCGGTGCGCCTCGCCGAGCTCGACGTGCTCTGGCTCGAAGAGCCGCTCGCCGGCACCGACCTTACCGGTGCTGGTCGCGCTCCGTCGCTCGGCACCCGGGGTCCGGATCGCCGGTGGCGAGATGACCCGGACCTTCCACGAGCTGTTGGCGGCGCTCGACGCGGATGCCTTCGACGTCCATCAGCCCGACGTCGTGCTGGCCGCCGGGCTCCTGCGCGGCCGGACGATCGGCGAACTGGCCCTGGCGCGCAACCGCTGGTTCACGCCGCACACCTGGACGAACGGCATCGGGCTGCTGGCGAACCTCGCGGTCGCCGCCGGCGTCGGGGGTGGGCCGTATCCTCGAGTACCCGTACGACCCGCCCGGCTGGACGCCCGAGCGACGCGACTTCATGCTGGCCGAGCCGATCCGGCCGGACGCGGACGGGGTTCCTGCGCCGTCCCGACGACGCCCGGCCTCGGCGTCGGCCTGGACGAGGTCGCCCTTCGGCGGTACGCGGCATGACGCGTTCGACGTCGCCCGCACCGGCCGCCCCAGCGAAGACTGCCGCCCCCGGAAGCCGACCGCGGCGGACTGGCTCGCCCGCGCCGCCGCCATCGAGCCGCGGACCGAGGCGTTCATCGACGGTCGGTTCGTGCCGGCCGCGTCCGGTCGGACGTTCGACGACATCGCCGGCCGCGACGGCTCGGTCATCGCCCGGGTGGCCGAGGGTGACGGCGAGGACGTGGATCGCGCGGTCGCGGCGGCCCGCGGCGCGTTCGACGACCGACGCTGGGCCGACCAGTCGCCTGCGGACCGCAAGCGCGTCCTGCTCCGTCTGGCGGAACGGATCCGTGACAACCTCGACGAGCTGGCGCTGCTGGAGTCGCTGGACGTCGGCAAGCCGATTCGCGACGCGCTACGCGTCGACGTGCCGAGTGCCGCCACGACGTTCCAGTGGTACGCCGAGACGATCGACAAGGTCTACGGCGAGGTGGGCCCGACGGGGCCGGATGTGCTCTCGCTCGTCACCCGCGAGCCGATCGGTGTGGTGGCCGCGATCGTGCCGTGGAACTACCCGCTCATCATCACCGCCTGGAAGCTCGGGGCGGCGCTCGCGACCGGCAACTCGGTCGTGCTGAAGCCGGCCTCCCAGTCGCCGCTCACCGCCCTTCGCCTGGCCGAGCTGGCCGCCGAAGCCGGGCTGCCCGACGGCGTCCTGAACGTCGTCCCGGGCCCGGGCGTCGTCATCGGCAAGGCCCTGGCTCGTCATCGGGACGTCGACAAGGTCGCCTTCACGGGCTCCACGGACACCGGTCGCTCGTTGCTGCGCGACATCGGCGAGACCGAGCTCAAGGCCGTCTCGCTGGAGCCCGGCGGCAAGAGTCCGCAGGTGGTCCTCGCCGACGTCGGCGACCTCGGCGCCGCGGCATCGGTCATCGGCTGGGGGATCTTCTACAACAGCGGCCAGACGTGCAACGCCGGATCGCGCCTGCTCGTCCACCGTTCCGTGCGCGACGAGCTGGTCGAGCGCATCGCGGCGCTGGGTCGGGAGCTGGCGCCCGGCGATCCGCTGGATCCCCGGACGAAGCTCGGCGCGATCGTCGACGACCGCCAGCTCGAGAAGGTGCTGGGCTACGTGGCGCTCGGGCAGGAGGAAGGTGCCAGGGTCGTGGCCGGCGGCGAGCGGGTCCTCGAGGAGACCGGTGGCTACTACATCCCGCCCACGATCCTCGATGGCGTCGACAACCGCTGGCGAGTCGCGCGCGAGGAGATCTTCGGTCCGGTCCTGACGGTCACCGAGTTCGACGACGAGGAGGAGGCGGTCCGCATCGCCAACGACTCGCCGTTCGGTCTGGCGGCTGGCCTCTGGACGCGCGACGTCAACCGGGCGCACCGCATCGCCCGTCGGCTGCGGGCGGGGACCGTCTGGGTCAACACCTTCGACACGGCCGACATCACGGTGCCGTTCGGCGGCTACAAGCAGTCCGGTTTCGGTCGGGACAAGTCGCTCCACGCGCTCGACGGCTACACCCAGCTCAAGACGACCTGGTTCGACCTGTCGGGCGATTGAGGCGACCGTGACGGACATGGACACGCCGACCGGGGAGGCGCTTCGTCGCCGCCGAGCCGGTGGACGCGAGGGACACGAGCGCAACGCTGCTCCCGCAGCAGCGGCCGTGGGCCCAGCCGCGGATGCGCTACCGCCCGACGGAGGTCGATCTCCGCGGACGAGCTCGAAGTCGATCCACGTCGCGTCGCTCCGCATCCTGTCCGAGATCGGGATGGACTTCCTCGACGCGGACGCCCGGAACGTGCTGGCCGCCGCCGGCGCCCAGGTGGAGACCGGCACGCAGCGCGTCCGGTTCGACCCCGACATGGTCACCGAGACGATCCGGACCGCGCCGTCGACGTTCACGCTGCACGCCCGGAACCCGGACCACCACCTCCAGCTCGGCGGCGACTGGATGGCCTTCGGCACCGTCGGCAGCCCGCCGAACGTCTCGGACCTCGATCGCGGCCGGCGCATCGGCAACCGGGTCGACTACCAGAACCTGCTGCGCATCGCGCCAGTTGCTCAACCCGGTCCACTTCCTGTCGGGCTATCCGGTCGAGCCGGTGGACATCCATCACGGCGGTCCGCCATCTCCATGCCACGCACGACGCGCTGACGCTGATGGACAAGCCGATCCACGCCTACAGCCTTGGCCGCCAGCGCAACATCGACTGCCTCGAGATGGTCCGCATCGCCCGCGGCGTGGACGACGCGACGCTGGACCGAGAGCCGTCGATCTTCACGGTCGTCAACTCGAGCTCGCCGCTCCGGCTCGACGCCCCGATGCTCCAGGGGATCATGGCCTTCGCCGAGCGCAACCAGGTCGTGTGCATCACGCCGTTCACCCTGGCCGGCGCGATGGCACCGGTGACCCTGGCGGGCGCCCTGGCCGAGCAGAACGCCGAGGCGCTGGCGGGCATGGTCCTGACCCAGGTCGTCCGGCCGGGCGCGCCGGTCATCTACGGCGGCTTCACCTCGAACGTGGACATGCAGTCGGGCGCGCCGGCGTTCGGGACCCCGGAGTACATGCGGACCGCGATGATCGGCGGCCAGCTGGCCCGACGCTACGGCGTGCCGTATCGATCGTCCAACGTGTGCGCGGCGAACGCGCTCGACGCCCAGGCCGCCTACGAGTCGGTCTTCTCCCTGTGGGGCGCGGTCATGGGCGGGGTCAACCTGCTGATGCACGGCGCCGGCTGGATGGAGGGCGGCCTCCACGCGAGCTACGAGAAGATGATCCTCGACGCCGAGCTGCTCGGGATGGTCGAGGCGTTCCTGGACCCGGTCGTCGTGGACGACGAGACGCTCGCCCTCGACGCCGATGCGACGAGGTCGGCCCCGGCGGCCACTTCTTCGGCGCCGAGCACACCCAGTCGCGCTACAAGACCGCGTTCCACAAGCCGATGCTCAGCGACTGGCGCAACTACGAGACCTGGGAGGAGGCCGGTTCGCCGGAGCTGCCGGCCAAGGCCAATCGCATCTGGAAGGAGCTGCTGGCCGCGTACGAGCCGCCGCCGATGGATGCCGCCATCGCCGAGGAGCTCGAGGCCTTCGTCGCCCGCCGCGTGGCCGAGGGCGGCGTCCCGACCGACTACTGAAGGGGCCGATCGATGAAGAACGAGTTCCAGGCAGTCGTCATCGGCGGTGGCGTGGTCGGTGCGAGCGTCCTGTACCACCTGACGAAGGTCGGCTGGAAGGATGTCGTCCTGCTGGAGCGTCGCGAGCTCACGGCTGGTTCCACGTGGCACGCGGCCGGTGGCATGCACACCCTGAATGGCGACCCGAACGTCGCGCGCCTCCAGCAGTACACGATCAATCTGTACCAGGAGATCGAGAAGGTCTCCGGCCAGAGCTGCTCGATCCACCTCTGTGGCGGATTGATGCTGGCCGACACCGAGGACCGGATGGACTTCCTGCGGATGGCCGTCGCTCGGGGTCGCTACCTCGGGATGGACCTCGAGATGATCACGCCGTCCGAGGCGCGGGACCTCTTTCCCGTGATGGACCCCGCGTACTTCGTCGGTGCGCTGTACGACCGGGTCGAGGGCCACGTCGATCCGACCGGCGTCACTCGCGCCTACGTGAAATGCGCCCAGCTGGCCGGCGCCGAGGTCCGCCTCCACACGTTGGTCACCGGGCTGTCGCAGCGTCCGGACGGGACGTGGGACGTCCAGATCGAGGATGCCGACCCGATCCACGCCGAGCACGTCGTCAACGCCGGCGGCCTGTGGGCGCGCGAAGTCGGCCGGATGGTGGGCCTCGAGCTCCCGGTCCTCGCCATGGAGCACCAGTACGTGCTCACCGCCGATGTGCCCGAGATCAAGGCGTTCAACGAGTCGACCGGGCGCGAGCTGCCGATGACGATCGACTTCGGCGGCGAGATCTACATCCGCCAGGAAGGCGGCGGGATGCTCCTGGGCACCTACGAGCAGGCAGCGAAGCCGTGGTCGCCCAAGGAAACGCCCTGGGACTTCGGGTCGCAGCTCCTCAAGCCGGACCTGGATCGGATCACGCCCGAGATGTCGGTCGCGTCGAAGCACATCCCGTCGATGGCGACGACGGGGATCAAGCGCGTCGTGAACGGGCCCTTCACCTTCGCGCCCGATGGCAATCCCCTGGTCGGTCCGATCCGCGGGCTTCGGAACTACTGGCTCGCCTGCGGGGTGATGGCCGGTCTCTCGCAGGGCGGCGGCGTCGGCCTCGCGCTCGCGGCCTGGATGTCGGCCGGCGATGCGGGCGATTCCGGGATGGACATCTTCGGCATGGACATCGCCCGGTTCGGGGACTACGCCGGACTGGCCTACACGAACGCCAAGGTGCAGGAGAACTACCGGCGTCGCTTCCAGATCACGTTCCCGAACGAGGAGCTCCCGGCCGGCCGCCCGCTGCGCACGACGCCGATCTACGACCGTCTGACGGCCGCGAACGCCGTCTGGGGCGCCTCGCTCGGCCTGGAGCACGCGCTGTGGTTCCAGGAGGCCGGCCTCGAGCCGAAGGAGGATGTGACCTTCCGGCGCTCGAACGCCTGGACGTGCGTCGCCGAGGAGGTCGCCGCCGTGCGCGAGCGGGTCGGCGTCACGGAGATCTCGAACTACGCCAAGTACCGGGTGACCGGGCCGGGAGCCGAGGCGTGGCTGTCGTCGCTCCTGACCGCCCGGATGCCGCCGCCCGGCCGGATCACGTTGACGGCGATGCTCAACGATGCCGGCCGGATCGTCGGCGAGTTCACCGTCGCCCGACCGACCGATGCCGACGAGTACTACCTCTTCGGCTCGCTCGCCGCCGAGGTCCACCACTCGCGCTGGTTCGGCGCCCATCTGCCGGCCGACGGCTCCGTCACGTTCGAGGTCCTCGGCCTGTCGCTCGTCGGCCTGTCGATCGCCGGGCCGCGCTCCAGGGACACGCTCGCCAAGCTCACGGACGAGGATCTGTCCACCCCGGCGTTCCGGTTCATGGACTTCCGACGCGTCGACCTCGGGGTGATCCCGGCGCTCGTCGGCCGGATCAACTACAGCGGTGAGCTCGGCTACGAGCTGTGGGTCGCGCCCGAGTACCAGCGGGCGCTGTTCGATCAGCTCATGGCCGCCGGCGAGGCGTTCGGGATCCGGTTGTTCGGGTTCCGGGCGCTGATGTCCCTGCGGCTCGAGAAGAGCTACGGCACGTGGTACCGCGAGTACCGCCCGATCTACACGCTCCACGAGGCCGGCCTGCAGCGCTACGTGAAGCTCGACCACGAGTTCATCGGCCGCTGCGGCGTACGAGGCGCAGCTGGCGACCGGGCCGCAGCGCCGCCTCGTGGCGTTCGTCGTCGAGCCCGACCCGGCCGAGCCGGCGGACGTCATCGGGGACGAACCGATCTGGCACGACGGGGAAGTCATCGGTTGGGTCACCTCTGGCGGCTACGGCCACTCGGTCAACGCGTCGCTCGCCCTCGGCTACGTGCCGACGGAGCTGGCCGCGCTCGGCTCTGACGCGGCCTTCGAGATCGAGATCATCGGCCGGCGACGGCCCGCGCGGATCCAGGCGCAGCCGCTCGTCGACCCCGAGGGCGCACGGATGCGCCAGTGACCGACGGACCGGCCGAGGCGGTCGCGGCGACCGGCGGTCGGATCGTCGTCGACGGGCGGCCGATCGCGTTCGAGGCGGGCGACTCGGTTGCCGTCGCGATCCTTCGAGGGGGCGAGGTGCCGGGACGCGGCGGCACGCTGTGCCTCGCCGGTGACTGCGGCAACTGCCTCGCCGAGATCGACGGTGTCGCGTACGTCCGGTCGTGCCAGACCGCTGGCTCGGCCCGGCACGGTCGTGGCCCGGCACCCCGCTGATGCCATGCCGCCGCTCCCGGTGGTCGAGCGCCCGGAGCTTGGTGTGACGCCGCTCGGGCCCGAGGTCGGCGTCGCGCGCCGCGAGGTCGATGTCGTCGTCATCGGCGGTGGCGAGAGCGGGCGGCGAGCGGTCGCCGACGCCGAGGCGGCCGGCCGCGTCGCCCTGATGCTCGATGCCGGCGATGGGCACGAAGTCGTTGCGGTCTACCCAGGGCCGACCGTCGTCGCCCGGACGCCGACCGGGATGCTCCACGTCCACGCCGGCGAGATCGTCGTCGCCACCGGGGCCGCCGAGATCCAGCCGGTCTGCCCGGGCAACGACCTGTCTGGCCTGCTGACGGCGAGGGCGGCCGCGCGGCTTCACGCGCCGGCGTGGACCTGGGCGAGGTCGTGGCGATCGGGCCCCCACCGGACGGGATCCGAGTGACCTCGCTTGCCGGGCGGCTGGTCCGCTTCGAGGGCGAAGATCGGGTCCGTGCCGTGGTCACGACCGACGAGACGGGGGCCGAGATCGACGACGCCGTGCGACACCGTCGTCGCTCGACCTCGGACTGGCATCGCGCGACCTCCTGGCCCGGATGGCCGGCGAGGTGCCCGTCCGCGTCGTTGGGACCGCGGCTGACGACCATCCGCTCCCGCCGCCGCCGATCGAGGGCGTCGTCTGCCGGTGCATGCAAGTCACGGTCGACGACCTCGATGACGCGTGGTCCAAGGGGTTCACGGAGCTCGAACTCCTGAAGCGCGCGACGCTCGCCGGGATCGGCACATGCCAGGGCGGCGCCTGCCTGCCGCACGTCCGCTCGTGGGTCGCCGCCCGGACCGGGGCGGTGCCCGAGCCGTTCACCGCCCGCCCGGCCTCGCGCCAGATCACCCTTGCGGAGGCGGCCGCCGACGCGTCCGTCGATGCCTTCCGCCGCACCCCGCTGCACGACGAGCATCTGGAGCTCGGGGCGAGGATGGATCGGTTCGGCGGCTGGTGGCGGCCGTGGCACTACGGCGATCCCGTCGCCGAGTACTGGGCGGTCCGCGAGGGGGTCTCCATCGGCGACGTCAGCACGCTCGGCAAGCTCGTCGTCTCCGGGCCGGACGTCGTCGAGCTGCTGGAACGGCTGTATCCGTGCCACGTGGCGGACATCAAGGTCGGCCGTTCCCGGTACGCGTTGCTGCTCAACGAGCGCGGACACGTGATGGACGACGGGATGATCCTGCGCGAGACGGACACCCGGTTCGTGCTGACGTTCACGTCGGGCGGCGCGGCCAACGCCGAGATGTGGGTGCGCGACTGGATCGAGACGTGGGAGCTCCGCGTCCACGTCCTGGACCGGACGATGTCCCTCGCCGCGATCAACGTCACGGGGCCGCTCGCGAAGGCCTTGCTGGCCCGCGCCGGGCTCGTCGACGCGCCGCGCTATCCTCGGCCACGTTCACGCGGAGGTCGCCGGCGTCCCGTGTCACGTCATGCGCCTCTCGTTCACGGGCGAGGCTGCCTTCGAGCTGCACCATCCCGTCGATCGCTCGGTGGCGCTGTGGCGAGCGCTCATGGACCTCGGCGCCGATCTCGGCGTCCGGCCGCACGGCCTCCAGGCGCTGTTCGGCCTGCGGCTCGAGAAGGGCCACGTCATCGTCGGGATGGACACCGAGCTCGATACCACGCCGCGTCGGATCGGGATGGACTGGGCCGTCCGCATGGAGAAGCCGCGGTTCATCGGCCGGGCCGCGCTGGAACGGACCGCGAAGCTCGCGGACCACCGACGCTGGATGGGCTTCGCGATGGACGGCACGGCCCCGACCGAGGGGTCGCCGATCTGGGCCGATGGCGAGATCGTCGGGAACGTGACGGGTAGCTGGACCTCCCCGCTGCTCGGCAAGGGGCTGGTCCTCGGCTGGCAGCGGCGGACGCCGTTCCGCGACCGCGTCGAGATCGACGGCCGCGAGGCCGTCGTCACGCCGACGCCCTTCTACGACCCGGAGGGCCATCGTGCCCGCGCTTGAGCCACTCCGAGGGATCCGTGTCGTGGCGACGCCCGCTGCGCTCGATGGCGCCCGCTGGGTCGGCCACGACGGCGACGTCGCGGTCCTGCGGTTCGCCCCCGACGACGCCTTCGGTCTCGGTGCGCGATCGGTCGAGATCGACGATCAGCACGCCATCGTCGTCGACGAAGCGGGCTTCGTCGGGGCGTGGGTCGACCTCGATCGCATCGATGACCACATCGAGTGGTCGATCCCGGCCTTGCGAGACCGCACCCTTGCGCAGGGGTCGATCGCCGGCGTCCCGGCCAAGCTCTGGCTGCCGGACGATGCGGCGGTCCTGCTCGTGGTACCCGCCGCCTACGCCAACGACCTGCGCGACCGAATCGGCTGGCTCCGATGAGCGAGTACACCGACACGCTGCCACCGATCCGCTGGCACGAGCCGAAGACCAGCTATGACGTCGTCATCGTCGGTGGCGGCGGGCACGGTCTCTCGACCGCCTACTACCTCGCGACCCGTCACGGCATCACGAACGTGGCGGTGCTGGAAGCCGAGTACATCGCGTCGGGCAACACCGGCCGGAATACGACGATCATCCGGGCGAACTACGGCATCCCGGAGGCGGTCCGGTTCTACCAGCACTCGCTCGAGATGTACCAGTCGTTGGAGGAAGAGACAGGCGCTGCGATCCTCCACCAGACCAAGGGCATCTTCTGGCTCGCGCACACGGAGATGGCGATGCGCACGGAGCGCGCTCGCTGCCTCATCAACACCGCGTGTGGGGCGACGACGGTGATGGTCACGCCCGCGGAGCTCAAGGAGCTGGTCCCCCAGGTCGACCTGACCGGGGGCGGCCGCTACCCGGTCCTCGGTGCCTCGCATCACGTCGAGGGTGCGACCGCGCGGCACGATCGGGTCGCCTGGGCCTATGCCGCCGGCGCGTCGCAGCGCGGCGTTCACATCGTCCAGCACACCCCGGTCACCGGGCTGCTCCGCGATGGGGATCGAGTCGTCGGCGTCGAGACGCCGAACGGCCCGATCAACGCGGGCGTCGTGCTCTCGGCCGTGGGCGGCCGCGTCACCCGGATGGCGGCCCACGCCGGCGTCCGGCTGCCGGTCCGGACCCACCCGCTCCACGCGTTCGTGACCAACGACTATGCGCAGGGCTTCGGCCCGATCCTGGCCAGCACGGAGCTGATGTGCTACGTGTCGCAGACCGAGCGCGGCCAGATGCTCATCGGGGCCGAGTTCGATTCGCAGCCGTCGTACTCGCGTCAGTCATCGTTCGCCGCGCTGCGCAGCTACTCCTACAAGATCACCCGGCTGCTCCCGTTCCTGCGTGACCTGCGGATCCTGCGGACCTGGGCGGGGATCTGCGACATCTCCGCGGACTACTCGCCGATCATGGGAGCCACGGGTGTCGACGGATTCCTGATCACGACCGGGTGGGGGACGTGGGGCTTCAAGGCCATCCCGGCCGGCGGCGAGGGCATGGCCGAGCTGATCGCCACGAGCCGCCCTCCCGCGCTGATCGCGCCGTTCGGCCTGGACCGCTTCCGGCGGGACCATGTCCTGGCCGACCAGGGCTCGGCGGGGACCCGCTGATGCTCTGGCTCGATTGCCCCCGCTGTGGACGCCGGCCAGTGGACGAATTCGTGTTCGGCGGCGAACGTCGAGCGGTCCCGGAGTCGATCATCGACCCCGACGAGCGCGACTTCGACGAGGTCTGGGTCTTCGAGAACCCGGACGGTGCGACGACCGAGCGCTGGTTCCATGCGGCCGGTTGTCGCCGTTGGCTCACGGTCCGGCGCGACACGAGCATCGACGTCGTCCTCGAGGTCCGCTGAATGGGCACGCTGGCGGACCGACGGTTCGAGATGACGCTGCGCAACCGGGTCCTCTTCGGGGTGGGCGCGATCGAGTCCCTCCCCGAGGTCGTCGCGGCGGCCGGCGGCTCGCGCGCCTTCGTCGTCACCGATCCGGGCGTCGAGCGATCGGGCGTGATCGCCCGGATCCTAGGGATCCTGGCCGGCGCCGACGTCGAGGCCGGGCTCTTCGCCGACGTCGAGCCGAACCCGGGCGGTGCCACGGTGGAACGGGGCGCAGCGGCACTGCGCTCCTTCGGTCTTGATGGCACGCTCGTCGTGGCGATCGGCGGCGGCTCGGCGATGGACACCGCCAAGGCGCTCGACCTTTGCGCCACCAACGATCGCCCTGTCTGGGAGCTCCCGTTCGACGGCATGGCCCTGACGCCCGGCCGTCCCGTGGTCGCGGTCCCGACGACCGCCGGGACGGGTGCCGAGACGAACAGCTTCGGGGTGATCACCGACGAAGTCGCCGGGCGCAAGGGCTACGTCGGTCATCCCAGCCTGCTGCCGGTCGCCACGATCCTCGACCCCCAGGTGACGGTGGGTCTGCCGCCCGCGGCGACCGCCGCCACCGGCATCGACGCGATGACCCATTCGCTCGAGTCGCTCCTGTCGGCGAACCCGAATCCCTTCGCCGAGGCGATGGCGCTCGCGGTCGTTCGGACGATCGGGACGTGGCTACGCCGCGCGGTCGCCGATGGCTCGGACCTCGAGGCGCGCTCGCAGCTGCTGCTGGCATCCCATCTCGCGGGCGTCGGGCAGGCGAGTGGCACCGGCGTGGGGCTGGTCCACGCGCTCGGGCACTCGATCGGGACGCGTGGGCGGCTGGCCCACGGGACCGCCCTGGCCGCAGTCCTTCCGGAGGTCCTGCGCTTCTATCTCGGCACGCGGGACCGCGAGCTGGCGCTCGTGGGCGTCGCGCTCCGCGTGGCGTCCGGTGCCGAACCCGAGCCATCGGCGGCCGGAGCGGCCATCGGTGCGGTCGATGCGTTGCTGCGCGACGTCGACCAGCGACCCACCCTGCGGGCGCTCGACCTGGCCGAGCCCTCGGCTATCGACCAGGTGGTGGCCGATGCGCTCGACGACGCGGCCATCCGCAACTCCCCGCGCGTCCCGACGGCCGGCGAGGCGCGAGCCATCCTGGCCTCGGTCAGGGGCTGACGCCCATACCGTCGAACCCCCGGCCTGGGCCGGGGGTTCGATTGACTTGGCTCAGTCGCGGCCGCATGCGCGGACCGCTTGGCGGTCAGGGAGCGGGCTTGGCCAGATCGGAGATCTTGACCAGGCCGTACTGGTCGGCGGTCGCCTGGGTGACGACGAAGCCGTTCTGATCGGTCGCGGCGGCAAAGTCGAGGGACACGAGGCCCTTCGGCTCGAGCGCCGCCTTGAGAGCGGCACTGGTCGCGACCGGATCGGTCGTCGCCTGGCCGGCGCCGCCGTTCACGAACTCGAGGGCCGTCGCCGCGTACTCCGCGAGGACGTCGATGTCGCCCGACTCGAGGGCCGGGAACACGATCTCGCGGTTGCCGAGCTGGAACTTGCGGTCGACCTTTGCGCCGTTCGACTCGAGTCGTTGGGCGAAGATCTCGGCGAGGATCTCCTGCTCGTAGAAGTTGGTCGACCCCACCGTGATGTCACCGCTCAGGCCGAGGTTGATCGCGTCGAAGTTCTGCGCGGCGATCCACTCCGTGGCCACGTCGGCCGACGACCTCGCATCGACCGTGACAGCCTTGTTGAGCTTGGTCAGCTCCTCCTGGGTGAGGCGCGACATGATCGTGTTCAGCAGCGTGGCGATGTCCGGGTTCGCATCCAGGGCGTCCTTGCGGACGACCGGGATCAGGTTGTCTGCCAGCTGCAGCTGCTTGTCGTCCTCGAGCAGGACGAAGCCATTGACAGCGATGGCCGGATCCGATGTCAGGAGCATGCCGACCTGGGCCTGGCCGCCGGTGAGCGCCGCGATGGTCAGCGGACCGGCCGCGTCGAGTCGGCACGAACTCCTTGAATTCGAGGCCGTAGGTCTCCTGGAGACCCTTGAGGCAGAACGGGCGCTCAGGGCATTCCGGCGGGCCACCGAGGACGAGGGTCGTTGAGAGGGTCGGGCCGGCCGCGGTCGACGGTTCGACGCTTGCACCGCTGGGGGCGACGCTGGCGGGCGGCTCGCTGGCCGCCGTTGATGGACTCAGGCTGCTCCCACCCGACGAGCAGGCGCCGACGAGCAACGCCAGCATCGTCGCCCCGAGAGCGGCCGTGCGGATATGCCGCATGGGTCCTCCTTGGCTTCGCCTCCGCACCGTCGGGGATCAGGTGCTACGAGGCAGGGCGGGACTATACCAGCGGTTTCATGAACGGCCCTTGACATGGTCCTGCGCGATCCGTTGCAAGCGGGTCGTCAACGATCGAGGTTCGGTACGGACGACCCGAGCCGCCCCTCGGGTACGTTCTGGCCGCCCAGCGCCTACACGCCGAGCGGCGACTCGGAGACGGCGGCGGAACGCACCAGAAGCGGCTCGGGCGTCCGGTCGCGCAGACCGGGCGAGACGAGCACGCGGTCGGCAAGGGTGAACAGTCGCTCGGTGAGGAGCGCGAGCGCCGCGACGATGATCGCGCCGCCGACGAGCTGGTCATCCTGCTGGAGCGCGAACCCATCGACGATAAACCGCCCGAGACCGCCGCCGCCGACCAGCGCGGCGAGGGTCGCCGTCGCGACCACCTGGACCGCGGCGATGCCGATCCCGCCGATGATCACCGGTAACGCGATCGGCAGCTCCACGCGCCTGAGCAACTGGCCCTCGGTCATCCCGATACCGCGCCCGGCCTCGATCATGTCGCGATCGACCTCGCGGATGGCGACGTACGTGCTCGTGAGGACCGGCGGGATGGTCAGCACCAGGAGCGCGGGGAACGCCGTCGCGAACCCGATCCCGAAGATCGTGAAGAAGATGAGCAGCAGCGAATAGGACGGCAGGGCCCGGCCGAGGTTGGCGACCGTGATCGCGACGAAGGCGCCACGCCCGGTATGCCCGATCGCCAGTCCGGTCGGGATGGCGATGGCCGTTCCGACGACGACGACGACGGCGGAGAGCCAGACGTGCTCGAACAGGCGGTTGGGGATGCCGCTCATCCCGGACCAGTTCGCCGGGTCCGTGAACCACGCGACGACGCTGCCGAGGAGTTCCATCAGCGCGATCGCACCCAGGGCGTAGCGATGCGGCCGAGACGAAGGAGGGCGAGGTCCGCCACGACGGCGATAGCCACGGTCATCGCGGCGCCGACGTAGACCGCGGTGTAGTTGCGGAAGTTGAAGCCACGGAGCATCAGCTGGCCCAGGCCGCCCTCGCCGATGAGCGCGGTCACCGTCACGAGCCCGATCGTGGTCACCGTCGCGATCCGGAGGCCGGCCATGATGAGCGGCATCGCCAGCGGCAGCTCCACGCGCCGGAGTCGCGCGCGCGGCGTGTAGCCCATGCCGTCGGCCGCCTCGATGACCTCGCGCGGGACGCCGTCGAAGCCGGCTGACGATGTTGCGGATCAGGATGAGCAGCGTGTAGCTGATCGAGGCCGATCTCCGCGGTCAACAGCGACAGCCCGGTGATCGGCACGAGCACCGCGAACAGCGCGAGGCTGGGGATCGTGTACAGCAGGCCGGTGACCGCCGTGACCGGCCCGTAGGACCGGCGGTCTCGATGGAGGCCGGAGCGCGAGCACGAGGGAGATCGCGAAGCCGACCGCCGACCGCGATCGACCGTCAGGACGATGTGCTCGATCGTCGCGTCCACGATCTGTCGAGGTTGCTGGCGATCCACGCCCAGTCGATGTCATGGCGCTCGGCATTGGCTTCGCGGCTCGGACTCGGCATCGGCGACGGGCTCGTCGGGGTCTTCCGGCGGCGAACGGCTCGGTCGTGGACGACGTGGTCGCCGCTGCGCATGCGCTCGGCGATCGTGTCGACGGTCACGAGCCCGCGGACTGCGCCGTGCCGATCGACCACGATGCCCGCCTGGACGTCGGCATCGAGCAGCATCGAGAGCGCGTCCTTGAGCGTCGTCCGTCGGTCGAGGAGCGGCGACGTCGGCGTCCGCCATGGGTGCGGTCGAGCGTGCCGCTCGTCCGGGATGCCGCTGCTCGTTCACCCAGCCGATCGGGCGGCTCGTCGGCGTCGACGAGCAACAGGAACGCCGAGCCGATCCGCGAGCGACGCGCGCGCGGGCCGCTGCCGCGTCGCTCGCCGACGCGTGCCGTCAGGGCGGGCCGCAGCTCCAGGTCGGCGACGCGGCTCAGCGACAGCCGCTTGAGGCCCCGGTCGGCGCCGACGAAGCGGGCCACGAAGTCGGACGGGGCCGGCCAGGATCTCGTCCGGCGTGCCGAACTGGGCGAGGTGGCCGCCGGTCTGCAAGACCGCGACCAGGTCGCCCATCTTGATCGCCTCGTCGATGTCGTGGGTCACGAACAGGATCGTCTTGGCGAGGTCCTCCTGGAGCCGCAGGAACTCGTTCTGGAGGCGGTCGCGGACGATCGGGTCGACGGCGCCGAACGGCTCGTCCATGAGCATGATCGGGCGGGTCGGCTGCGAGCGCCCGGGCCACGCCCACGCGCTGGCGCTCGCCGCCCGACAGCTGGCTGGGATAGCGATCGCGGTAGCGCGCCGGGTCCAGGCCCGACGATGCGTCAGCAGCTCGTCGGCACGCTCGCGCTGCCGGGCCTGCCGGCCAGCCCAGGAGCCGCGGCACGATCGCGACGTTGTCGCCGATCGTCTGGTGCGGGAACAGCCCGACCTGCTGGATGACGTAGCCGATGCCCCGTCGGAGCTCGGTCACGTCCCGCGTCGCAGCATCCTCGCCGTCGATCAGGATGCGCCCCGATGTCGGCTCGATGAGCCGGTTGACCATCTTGAGCGACGTCGTCTTGCCGCAGCCCGACGGGCCGACGAGCACGCAGATCTTGCCGGCCGGGACGTCAGGCTGAGGTCGTTGACCGCGCCTGGCGTGCCTTTCGCCCGGCGTCGTACTGCTTGCTGACGTGCTCGAACTCGACGGTCGCGGCGGTCTTGTCCCTGCTGCGGCCATCCATCGCGCGATCCATGGTCGAGCGTCGCTACAGTTCCGCTGCGACGCGGCGGGCGACATACGCGGCCCACGGCTCGCCCGACTTGGGCACGATCTGGTCGAATTCGACGTTGCTGCTGGCGAGGAACTGTGCCAATCGGTCCGTCGTGATGGCGTGGCCGACCAGCGCACCGATCCCGTGTTCGACGGCGTACGCGGCGTACCAGTTCGGCCACTCCTGGTCGTAGACGCCGTTCAACTCGGTCGTTTCGAACCTGCCGTGCGCCTCCCCCGTCTGGGTGAGCAGCGCCTTGACGGCGTCGATTCGGTCGTCGGCCGTGCCTTCTCCGGTCATCGTCCGGGAACCCGCAACATCCGCCTAGCCCTTGTCGATGAATGGCTTGACTTCGCCGACGAATCGCTCGAACGTCTCGACGTCATACGGAGCGGGCTGCTCGGAGATGACCGTCCGGAACCCGAGTTCGACATACGGCCGCAGCCGGTCCGCGATCTGCTCCGACGTGCCGTTCCAGAACGTCGTGTCGCCCTCCAGGTTCGAGAGTGGCGTTCGGTTGTGCTCCATCGCCGCCTTCCAGACGCGGTCCGCCTCGGCCTCCGAAATCGCGGATGGTCAGCTTCACGCCGAGCGTGAACTCGATCTCGCCGATGTCGCGACCGACGGCGTCGCAGTGACCCTTGAGCACGTCGACCTTGTGGGCCATGACCGGGACCGGTCCCATCGCGTTCCACATGTCCGCGTACTTGGCCACGGTCCGAAGGGTCTTCTTCTCCCCCGACCCCCCGATCATGATCGGCAACCGCTTCTGGACAGGCGGCGGCTGGTGGCGCAGGTCGTCGAACCGGTAGCGGCCGCCCGGCGGGGACGTCACGGAGCCGCCGTCGAGGACCGCCCGCATGGCACCCACGGCCTCGTCGAGCCAGTCCAGACGCTGGCCGAAGCCGGACCCGAACTCGATCCCGTGGGCCCGGTGTTCCGGCTCCATCCAGGCGCCACCGATGCCCAGGATGGCGCGGCCGTCGCTGATGTGGTCGAGCGTCGCGGCCATCTTGGCCACGAGCCCCGGGTTCCGGAACGTGTTGGCACCGACGAGGAGTCCGAGCCGGGCCCGTTCGGTCTCGGGTGCCCAGGCGGCGAGCGACGCCCAGCCCTCGAAGATCGGCTGATACGGGTCGCCGAAGATCGCGTACAGGTGGTCCCACGTCCAGAGGTGGTGGTACCCAAGTCGGTCGACGAGCTTCGCGGCGTCGCGCATCTCGGCCCAGGCCGCGGCCTGACTCCAGAGCAGGATGCCAACCTTCAGATCAGTCATGGAACGGGGCCTCCGACGGTGGACGTGGGGGAGGCCCCGTAGTCTACGGTCGTCGGACCGTCACGGCAGGGTCGCGATGTCCCCTTCGATGACCGTCCGGTCCTCGGGATCGGCGATCCTCGCCAAGGCGTCGATCGCCTTCCGCTTCCACTCGGCCGCGGCCGCCCGGTCGCCGGCGACGTGGGACGCGCGGGCCATCGCCTCATAGGCAGCGGGCAGGTCCCAGTCCTCGCGGTTCGGGTCGGCCTCGGCCAGCTCGACGCAGCGCCGGGCATGCCAGAGGGCCGGCTCGACGTGACCGAGGACCGAGTACACCCGAGCGACCTGCCATTCACCACGGGCGAGATGAACGTCGTCGCTGACCTCGCCCCAGTGGTAGCGCGAGGCGTGCGCCGCGTGGATCATCTCGTCGTCCTGGGCCGGTGTGCGCGGGTTGGTCTCGAGCAGGGTCCAGGTGTGGTTGAACAGGCCGACCGCGAGGGCACGGCGGGTCGCCTGATCCAGCCCGGGTGGGCCCGGCGGTTTCGACACGATGGGCTCCTTTCGTTCGACGACGCCCTGCACGTGGTGGAGGACGCGTTGGAGTCGGTAGGTCCGCGCCTCGATCCTGGCGCGATGGGCGTCGAGCCGCCGCGCCCGCTCGGCCGGATCGTCCGCGGCGAGCACGTCGCGGATCTCCTCGAGCGGGACCTCGAGCTCGCGAAGGCGCGCGATCGTCCGCGCATCCTCGAGCTGGCTCAGCCGGTAGCGTCGGTAGCCGGTGAACTCGTCGATCTCGGCCGGCCGCAACAGGTCGAGCTCGTCGTAGTGCCTCAGCGCACCGACGCTCAGCCCGGCGAGCCGGGCGAACCGTCCGATCGGCAACAGGTCGTCCATGACGCCATCGTGGACCCTCGGGTGACCCGAGAGTCAAGTCCCTTCCCAGTCGCGCTGCACGCCGGTCGCCCGGTCGCCTCGCGCCTCCTGTTCAGGCCCGATCGAGCTCCCGGTCGATCGCGCGCAGGATGAAGCGCGAGGCCTCTGCACTCTTGCCGCCGAGCTTCTGGCCCTCGTCCTGCTCCAGGGCCTGCATGAGATCGGCCAGGAACAGGTCCAGCGAGGGCGTTCGCTCGAGATCGCCGGCGGCGAAGGCCGCTTCCAGTCGGGCGACGGCGGCACGGGCGTTGTCGACCGCGTGCCCCTTGGCCACGATGAGCTCGCGGATCTCCGCGCGGGCGGTGTCCGCCGCGACGGTCTCGGTCGTCACCGCAGCCGCTCGAGCGCCCGACGGAGCCGATCGGACGTGCCGGATGCCCCCGCCGCGACTCCGGTGGGCACCGACACCACATCACCGTCGGGGGCCGTGTCGGGATCGCTGGACGATTCGGCCTGCGCCTCGGCACGGCGCCGGCGCCAGTCGGACTCGAGGACGCTCATCGCCAGCTCGTCCCACCAGCGGCCATCGCGCCAGATGGACTCGCGTGCGCGGCCCTCGATGACGAAGCCGCAGCGCTTGTAGGCCCGCACCGCCCGCTCGTTGAACTCGAATACGAACAGGGCGATCCGATGCAGCCCCATCGTCCCGAAGGCGTGGTCGAGCATCAGCTGGGTAGCCTCGGTGCCGTAGCCCTTGCCCCACATGTCCGATTCGCCGATGGTGATGTGGTAGAGCGCCGAGCCGTTGTCCGCGTCGAGCTGGCTGAACGCGCAGGTGCCGATCAACCGATCCGACGTGCGGAGGTGGACCGCCATGGCGAGCGCCTCGGGGCCGACGACCCTGGCGGTGAAGAACCGCTCGATCTCCTCGGTCCGCATGGGGTGTTCCTGGTATCGCGCCAGGCGCGCGATCTCGCGGTCCGCATACCAGCGTCGGAACGCCAAGAGGTTCTCCGGCACGTGGCGGCGCAGGACCACCCCGGAACCGGTGATCGACTCCGGGAACCACGTCCGATCAGCCATCGCCCCGGCACGGTATACCATCCCCGGATGCGCCGCTGGAGCGAGCTGGCGGAGCGCCTCTCGGCGACCACCCGGACCTCCGAGAAGACCGACCTGCTCGCCGATTACCTGCACACCCTGACGCCCGCGCAGTTGCCGATCGCGGCCGTGTTCCTGACCGGCCGGCCCTTCCCCGAGGCGGACCAACGGGCCACCGGCCTCGGCTGGTCGGCCATCGCCACGACCGTCGCGGAGATCGCCGGCATCGACCGATCGGCCCTGGGCGAGGCCTACGACCGTCACTCCGACCTGGGACTCGCCGTCGCCGACGTGCTGACGGCCGCCGACCACGAACCGACGGGCCGGCGCCCGACGCTCCCCGAGGTCGCCGCCGCGTTCGAGGCGATCGAGGCCGCCTCCGGCCCGTCCCGCAAGTCCGCGATCCTCGGCGGCCTGCTGGCCCGGTCGGATCCCCTGACCGCGAAGTACATCGTCAAGGTGCTCGGCGGCGAGCTCCGGATCGGCCTGCGCGAGGGCCTGCTCGAGGCGGCGATCGCCAAGGCCTTCGGGCGTTCGCTCGACGACGTGAAGTGGGCCGGCATGCTGACCGGCGACATCGGCCGCCTGGCCTCGTTGGCGCGCGACAACGAACTCGATCATGCCGAGATGACCCTGTTCCACCCGCTCAAGTTCATGCTCGCGTCACCGGCGGAGGACGCCGTCGAGATCGTGAAGCGGCTCGGGCCCGAGGTGTGGGTCGAGGACAAGTACGACGGCATCCGGGCCCAGCTCCACAAGCAGGGCGGAGTCGTCAGGCTCTTCTCGCGCGACCTGCATGACGTGACCAGCCAGTTCCCCGAGGTAGCCACGGCGGCGGAGGTCCTGCCGTGGGATGGGATCCTCGACGGCGAGATCCTGGCCTGGCGGGATGGTGCCGTCCTGCCGTTCGTCGCGCTCCAGACCCGCCTGGGACGGAAGGCACCATCGGAGGCGATCCAGGCCCAGGTCCCGGTCATCTTCGTCGCCTTCGATGCCCTCGCACTGGGACCTGGCAACGGCAACGCGGTGGAGCCGCTGCTCCGCATCCCGCTGAAGGATCGCCGGCAGCGGCTCGATGCCCTGGAATGGCGTGAGGCGGCAGACGGCGGGCACTTCGCCCGATCGAACCTGTCGGTCGCGGCCGACGCCGATGCGCTCGAGGCGGCGTTCACCAGCGCCCGTTCGCGCCGGAACGAGGGCCTCATGGTCAAGGACCCGGCGAGCGGCTATTCACCGGGCCGCCGCGGGCTGGGCTGGCTGAAGATGAAGAAGGCCCTGGCCACGATCGACTGCGTCGTGGTCGGCGTCGAGGTCGGCCATGGCAAGCGGCACGGCGTCCTGAGCGACTACACCTTCGCCATCCGGGACACCGAGCACGACACGCTGGTCACGATCGGCAAGGCCTACAGCGGCCTCACGGACGCCGAGATCGCCGAGATGACCCGCTGGTTCGAGGCTCACACGGTCGCCCAGTTCGGGCGCTACCGCCAGGTCGAGCCGACGATCGTGGTCGAGATCGGGTTCGACGTCATCCTGCGCTCGAACCGCCACAAGTCGGGGTTCAGCCTGCGCTTCCCGCGAATCGTCCACTTGCGGCTGGACAAGTCACCCGCCGAGATCGACACGATCGAGACCGTGACCGCGCTGTACGAGGGTCTCCAGGAAGGCGCCGAGCACCTGGTGACGGCAGGCGCCAGGAACGGACCCTTGACCTCGGGCTGACCTTCCCGGCAGCGCTCGAGGAGCGTATGGTCTCCGCATGTTCGACGGGATGGAGGGCGGCGGGTCCGCCGTGGTCCTCACGCTCTACACGGACTCATTCGTCATCAAGGGCAGCCTCGACACGCGCCAGCGTCGCGTCACTGACATGCTGAACCTGGCCGAGGACCCGTTCATCGTGCTCGCAGACGTGTTCTTCGACGAGTTCGGGTCAGTCGGGCGGACGGTTCGCGCCGACTTCGCCCAGGTGAACCTTGGCTCGATCCTGTTCGCCGTCGCCGATACGCCGTCGGAGCCGGCCCCGGAGCTGCGGACGCACAAGATCGAGCAGCGGGCGATCGTGTCGATCCCGCCCTTCAAGGTGACGGGCTACATCCACCTCCTCGCCGAACGCAGCCTGCGCGTCGCCCTGACCGAGCTGACCGGCAAGTTCCTGCCGGTGACCGAGGCGACGTACTGGTCCGACTCGCTCGGTGAGCCCCGCGTGACCGCCGCCCTCGTCGCGATCAACCGCGGGCTCGCACAGGTCGTGGCGCCGCACCAGGAGGTCGATCCGTGGGCGGGCCTGGACCGGCCCGCGGCAGAGGATGGGTTCGCCACCGAGGCCTCGTCGAGCTCGGGCCCGTCGGGCTCGTCGGTCTGGCCCGAGGACTCGCCGCCGACCGAGACTCCGGGTGCTTCGTCGGCCTGGCCAGACGTCGACAAGGCGTGGCCCGACGCGGATCGCCCGCCCGACGGGTAGCGCCTAGCGATCGACCGGCAGGTCCATCCGGTTGCCCCATTCGGCCCAGCCGCCGTCGTACACGGCGACATCCTCGTGGCCGAGGAGGGTCAGGACGAAGGCGAGCTTGGCCGCCGCGACCCCCGAGCCGTCGTAGCAGACCATCCTCCGGCCTCGGCTGACGTTGTAACCGTGGAGTTGATCGCGCAGCTCGGAGCCATCCCGCAATCGCTGGCCACCGGGCTGGCTCGTGGCACCGACCGGCACGTTGAGGGCACCCGGGATGTGGCCGAGGCGTTTCGTGTTGCCCTCGAAGCCGCGGTACTCGGCGGCGGCCCGGGCGTCGACGAGGGTCACATCGGGCGACCCGAGCAGCCCGCGCACATCGGCCGTCGTCAGGCGCATCCGGTTCGGGCCGCGGAGGGTGAGCGAGGTCGCGGCGGGACTGGCCTCGGCATTCGAGATCGGCCGACCTTCCTTGGCCCATTCGGGAAAGCCACCGTCAAGGATGCGAACGGACTCCACGCCATACGTCCGCAGGCTCCACCAGGTCCGAGCCGCGAACAGGCCCTGGCTGTCGTCATAGACGACGACCGTCGTGCCGTCGCCGATCCCCAGGCGCGAGGCGACGGCGGCCATCCTGTCCGGCCCGACGAGCAGCAACGAATCGCCGGCGTCGTCGTGCTCGATGAGGTCGGCCCGCCAGTCGAGGTAGACGGCTCCCGGGATGTGCCCTGTCGCGTGGACGGCCGGGCCGCTCCCGTCTGGACGCCATCGAGCGTCGACGATCCGAACCCCTGGTCGACCCAGCCGTTCCGCCAGCCATTCCGTCGTGGCGAGGTGCTCAGGTCGGGCCAGGCCACTCATCGTCGGTATCATACGGACCGTGGTGGTCCCGTTCTCACCAGACCCGGAACGGCTGGCCGCCGTTCGCGCGGCGCTGCCGTCGCTGGGCGCCGGGATCTATCTGAACACCGGGTCCGTCGGGCCGATCCCCGCCGAGTCGGCCGCGGCGATGGCGGAGGTCGCCGATCGCGAACTGACGACCGGCCGCGCGCACGTCGACGACTGGCCGGATGCCCTCCAGCGGATGGCCGAGGCGCGCGCCTCGGTGGCCGCGGTCCTCACGACCGATCCGGCGGCGATCGCGCTGACCCATTCGACCACCGACGGGATGAACGCCATCGCCGCCGCCATCGACTGGCGGCCCGGTGATCGAGCACTCACGACTCGCCTCGAGCACGACGGAGCGGTCGGCCCGCTCTATGCCCTCCGGGCTCGCGGGATCGAGGTCGACTTCGTGGACATCGGCAACGGTGGCGACGACGCCCGGACGCTGGCGGCCGTCGACGAGGCGATGACGCCTCGAACGCGGCTCGTCGTCGCCTCGCACGTGACCTGGATGACCGGGGCTGTCCTGCCGGTCGCGGCGCTGGCCGATCTCGCCCACGCTCGGGACGCCCTGTTCGCCGTCGACGGTGCGCAGAGCGTCGGGGCGATCCTCGTCGACTTCGAGGCGACCGGAGCCGATGCATACGCGGTCGCCGCCCAGAAGTGGCTACTGGGTCCCGAGGGGATGGGTGCGCTCGCCGTTCGCCCGGACCTGGCGGTGAGGCTGCATCCCATGTTCGCCGGCTACCTGAGCTTCGAGACGGTCGACTCGGTCGGAACGGCCGTCTTCCAGCCCGACGCCCGGCGGTTCGAATGGGGCACGTTCCATCGGCCGTCGGTCGTCGGCATGGCCCGCTCGATCTCGTGGATGTCGATGTACGTGGGGCTCGATTGGGTCTACGCGCGAGGGACCGCGATGGCCCGCCGATCGGCGGAGCGCCTCGCCGCCATCCCGGGCGTGCACGTCCTGACCCCGATCCACCAGATGGCCACGCTCGTCACGTTCCGTATCGACGGCTGGCCCGCGAATGCCGCACTGGCCGAGCTCGGCGCCCGGGTCTTCGCGATCGCCCGGACCGTCGACGCCCTCGAAGCCGTGCGCATCAGCGTCGGGTTCTTCAATACCGACGAGGAACTGGAGCGGTTCGCCGAAGCTGTGGCGCTGCTCGCCGGCCACACGCCGGCGAGCATCCCACCGCGCCGGACCCTGGCGATCCTGGGCGGCTGACGTGCCGCCGGTCCGCCAGCGCAACTGGGCCGAGATCCGCTGGCGCCAATTCCGCCACGCACCTCGGCCGGTCGTCCGGGCGGTGGCCGCCAGCCTGGGCGTGGCGGCCGTCCTGGCGACCGCCTACCTCATCTACGACGTCGCCCTGAGTCGGGGGACCCGGCTGCCGGGTGGCGACCTGCGGGCCCTGGCGATCGCCGTGTACGTCCTCACCGTGCTCGTCGTCGGCACGGTGTTGACCTACCTGGTCGTTCCCCGACCGACGGGTTCCGGGACCGTCGCGAGACGCTCGGCCTGGAGCGCGGCGCTGGGGTTCTTCGCAGCGGTGCCGATCGCCTACCTCGTCATGGTCGTGGCCGTCCAGCTGATCAGACCGCTCCTCGGTTGACGGCGCGCACCGCAAATGCCGGCATAGCGACGAAGGACTGGACAGCACCGGTACCATCCTCCGGTATCCTTTGCCAGCATCAGGGCCGATGGTCGGTTCCCGACCACACTGATCCCCGGTCGTCGTCCGAGGTCCGCGTTGTCCATCGAGGAGCAGCACGTCGCATTGCCCAAGCTCTACGGAGCCCCGGCCTATGCGCGCCCGGCGCCGATCGCCGAACCCACCCCGCGGCCGTTCGACCGGGATGAGCTGCCGATCGAGGCGGCGATGACCGACGAGGAGCGCGACATCGCCGAGGGGATGCCTGCCCGCGCCTACGGGAGCGGTCCGTACCAGCCCCAGTTGGAGACCGCCGGCAGCAACGGCGGTGGCCCGAGGATCAACGCCCGGCCCCTCCGCCTCCGAGCCATCGCCGGGCGTCTGCTGAAAGGCAACTGAGCGACCGACCACGAGGTCGGGTGTAGCATCGCGGCGGGGGAGTAGCTCAAGTGGTCAGAGCGGCGGGCTTATATCCCGCTGGTTCCAGGTTCGAGTCCTGGCTCCCCTACCAACTGCCGGGGTCGCGCGTCACTCGCGCGGCTTGACCAGCTTCACCAGTCGGGCCAGGCGCGCCTCGCTCAGGCTGCGCTGACGCGGAAGCGAGTCGAGCCAGGCTGGCACCTGGTCGACCGCGATGAGCGCGCAGCCAGGGGTCCGCTCCACGTCGGCAGGCGGTCCGATGACCGCGACATGGACCCGGACGACGAAGTCCTGGTCGTTCTGCGTGAGCCAATGACGGACGCGATCCGCATCGCGAGTGGCCCAGGCCAGGTCGTCCGAGGTCACGACCTTCGTCTCGAGGGCGGCGACCAGGCCGAACGCTCCGACGAGCAGGGTCGGCGATGGACGGCCGTCCTCGAGCAGCAGACCCCTGGCCAGGACGACGTCCTCGGGCAGGATCCGTGAGAGTCGATCGCCACGGCCGTGCCAGGCGCGTCGGATGGCGCCCGCGGTCCGAGCCAGTCGGTTCGTGCCGACCACGACGAAGCTCGTGGGCACGGCCAGGGCCAGGGCGAACATCGGCAGCCCGGGTTCCGGCGTCGTGCCGGGCCGCAAGGCGGCGGCGATCGCGGCCAGGACGGGCGTGCTCCACGCGACGTAGGCGAGCCAGAGGCCGCCGAGGACGAGCAACGTCCCGACCAACGTGCCGCCCATGACGGAGTCCCGGCCGATCCGGTTCGGAACGGCCGCTGTCGTGATGTGCATGCCACCAATCGTGCGCCGCGACCCGCGTCGTGCGTATGCCCCGACGGGGGTAAGCGCGATGGGTCGGTCGACCCACCGTCCACCCCGTACCGCACCGGACCGCACTCGATCGTTGACCGGACGCACCGCGGCGTGGTGCGCGGGCGTCCCGACCCTCTCCGGTGGTCCGGCCCGACCCGGACCCCCGTACCATTGCCCGACCCCGCTTGCCACGGCCATCCTCGGGCCGGCACGACTGTGCCCTGTTGGAGGCAAGCCACGTGCTGCTGGGGCGACGATCGCGATCTGGACGAACGGCCTGGGTGCCGTTCGGCGCGCTCCTCGCCGCGATCGGGCTGACCCTGGCCGTCGTGGCGCCGGTCGCCGCGGCGGAACCCATCCTCCTCGATCCTCGCGTCGAGCCCCGCTCCGGGACGCCTGAGACCGAATTCAAGCTGCATGTCACGTACGCCTACAACTCGGGCGACAAGGGCCACGGACCGGACTATGTCCGGGTCACGATCGGCGGCAGCACCTTCCCGATGAGCAAGGATCCTGGGCGCGACTGGCGTGACGGCGTCGGCTACCACTGGGAGGACACGCTGCCAGTCGGCACGCATGCCGTGACGTTCGAGGCGCGAAGCCACAACGACAAGATCGTGCAGCTCGCCGCAGGGACGATCACGGTCGCCCCGCCACCGACTCCGACCCCGAAGGCCACGCCCGCACCGACGCCTGCCCCGACGCCCAAGCCGACCCCGAAGGCGACCGCGAAGCCCGCCCCCAAGCCCACACCGAAACCCGACGCGACGCCACGCGCACGTGCGACCCCAAGGCCGACCCCGAAGGCGACCCCCAAGCCCCCCGCCAAGCCCGCCGCGACGCCGACGGCGGTGACGGGCATGGTCGAGCCGTCGACACCGACCGAGGTGGCGTCCGCGTCGCCGTCGCCGACCCCCGCGCCCTCGACCTCGCCCGCCATGGTCGCCGTGGTCCCGGCCGGGGTCTCGGCCGAGGGTCCAGGTGGCGGCGGGCCGACCGGAACGAAGGGAACGAGCGGCGGCGGCGACACGACCGGCCCACCCTGGAGCCCGCTCGCAGCCCTCGGGCTTGACGTGTCGGACCTGCCCACCCTCCCACTGCTTCCGACGGTCGTCACGACGACCGGCCTCGCCGCGGCATCGATGGCCATGGGGCTGTTCGGTCGGCGCCGGCGCCAGGAGGACGAACCTGATCCCGCCGCCGTGCTCGCGGCCCAGGCATCGGAGGGCGTGGGGCTTGGCGGTCGCACCCTCGGCGGACCGGGCGTCGGTCGCAGGGGACGACCCTGACGGCGAGGACGACGGATCGGGTCGGCCCGACGAGGGCGACGGTCGGTCGCCCCTGGACGCCGAAGCCGCCATGCCCCGGTGGCGTCGGCCCTCACTCCTGCAGGCGCGCAAGGCGGATCCGCTTCGTTCCGAGCCCGCCGCGCCCCGGCTCTTCTTCGATCGCGGTCTGCGTGGGACGTTGGCGGGGCACGAACGACGGCTCATCCGTTATACCGTCGTGCGCCTCCTGGACGCCCCCGACGAGCTTCGGGGCCGGGAGATCGGAGCCCTTGGTGAGGGTGACGAGGTGGAACTCCTCGAGCGCCAAGGGGCGTACTGGCTCGTGGCCTGCCCGGACGGTGGCCGCGGCTGGATCCACAAGATGACGCTCGGCGCGACGGTCGGCGGTGGTGGCGTCCCCGATGCCCCATCGGCCACGCTCCCGATCGCCGCCGACAGCTGGACCATGGGCGACGATGTCGACGAGGACGTCCTCGCCGCCTACATGGCCTCGCGCCGCCGCAGCGACTGACGAGGCGCCGGCTCCCGGCGCAACACGATGATGTGCTGGTGCGCGATGTTCGGGACGAAGGCGCGCGGGTAGCCATACGGCCGCAGCCGGGTGCCGGCCTGGTACCAGACGAGATCGCCCTTCGGGACGAGGCCCGCGGCCGAAGCCCGGGCCGCGAGATCCGCGCCGGTGAACAGGTAGCGACCACCCTGGTAGGCGTCGCGGACGATCACCGTCGCGTATCGACCCGGCCGCAGCACCCGGGCCATCTCGCCGAACGCGATGCCCATCCGATCGAGGAACGTCGCGTAGTCGGGCGCGTTGGCCAGGTCGGCCGGTGATTCGGTGACCATCGCGTAGTCGGTCCGTCGGTTGGCATGCGTCTCGGCCAGCCGGCCGCCGGCCATCGTCAGCGGCAGCTGCACGTTGTATGGCGGATCGGTGGCGATGAAGTCGACCGAGGCCTCAGCCAGGCTCGGCAGGATGGCCAGCGCGTCACCGAGCCGAAGCTCGAGGCCGGACGGATCGAACCCGCGCGGACCGCCCGGGTCCGACGCCCCGAGGTCGGCGATGACCGGCCCGGCGCCGTCGCGCTCGCCCGCGAGGTCCAGCACGACCCGCTCGTAGACGGCGACCCAGCGCGGTTCCAGCTCGATGCCCAGCGCGCGACGAGGGCCCCGCGCGATGGCCGCCCCGATGAGCGTCCCGCCGACACCGGCGAACGGGTCCAGGACGAGTTCACCGGTCCGCGTGAAGAACTCGATGAGTCGCGCCATGAGTCGCGGTGGCTTGTTGGCCCCGTGCGCCTTCCGGGCGGCATGTCCGAGCTCCGACGGATAGGCCGTGGTGAGCACGGATTTCGTGAAGTAGAGCCATTCCTCACCACTCAGCTCGTTGAGGGTGTTGTCCGGATGTGGAGCGGCTCGGCCGTCGGTCATCGTCACCCAGCCTAGCCGAGCCTCGACCAGGCCGCGCCACGCCCCGGGAGGCGTCGCGCTGGGGCCTCATGGCCTCCGGCCGCGTCAGGGCACCCGGGCCCCGCGTCGTCCCGGCGACGCGCGATCTCCGGAACGACCGATCATCAGGCCTCAGGCCCGGGCCTAGAATGGTCCATGCCCGGCCGGTACACGAGCGCGCGGTATGTGGGGCGCGAGAGCGCCTTTGCGCGGCTTGCCACCGTCCTCGACGATGCGACCGGTGGGCGAGCGCGG
Source organism: uncultured Chloroflexia bacterium (assembly GCA_963778645.1). Taxonomy (GTDB): domain Bacteria; phylum Chloroflexota; class Limnocylindria; order Limnocylindrales; family CSP1-4; genus SPCO01. The sequence continues at coordinate 676,523 of CAVZVH010000025.1, read as the reverse complement.
GCGATGCTGCTCAGCGGGCCGGCTGGCGTCGGGGTCAGCCGCTTCCTCGACGAGGCGATCGGGCGCATCGGCGGGCTCTCGGAGCCGATGCGGGTCCTGCGGGGCGGAGCGATGCCGGCCGGCACCGATGAGCCCTACGGCCCTCTCGTCCGGTCCCTCGGGCCCGCGCTCGACGCGCTGCCCGACGACGAGCTGGACATGGTGCTTGGCCCCGCCACGGCGGACGTTGCCCGGATCCTCCCGAGCATCGCGGCTCGCCTGGACGCGGCCGGCCGATCGCCGCTGTCCCGACCCGAGGGCGCCGCGGAACGCCGCCAGGCGCGCGCACTCGAGGGCGTCCTCGGCATGCTCGGGCGGCTCGGCGAACGGCAACCGATCGTGCTCGTCCTCGAGGACCTGCACCGCGCGGATGCGGCGACTCGCGCGCTGGTGACCTTCCTCGCCCGGATCGCCTCCGACCAACGGCTTGCGCTCATCGCCTCGGATCAACCCGACATCGTGCCCAGCGATGACCCATGGACGAGCGCGGTCGCCTCCATCGCCGCGGCGCCACGGCCTCTGGAGCGCATGGCGCTGCCGCTCCTCGACCGGGGCGAGCTGGCATCGCTGATCGAGGGCATCGAGGGCGAGCGTGCGTCGGCCAGCCTGCTCCTGCTGGTGGCCGAGCGATCCGGTGGCAGCCCGCTGGTCGCAGAGGAGCTCCTGGCCGCCCGCCGGGAGCTGCCCACCGCATCGCTGACCGGCTCGCTGGACGAGCTCGTCATGAGCCGCCTCGCGGTCCGCTCGCTCGAGTGCCGACGGGTGCTGCGCCTGCTCGCTCCGGCCGGGCGTCCGCTCGATCCGGCCCAGCTGGCCGCGGTCGCGGCCGATTTCGAAGTCGAGACGGACCGTCCCGCCCCACGCCCCCTGGGCGCCCAGCGGCGCGGCACCGGGGTCCTCGGCGCCGACCTCACGGCGGGACTCGCCGAGGGCATCGAGCACGGCTTTCTCGTCGAGCGAGGGGATGCGGTCGGCTTCAGGCACGAGCTCATCGGGGCCGCCGTGGAACGGGACTTACTCCCGCTCGCTCGGACACGACACCACGCCGCGCTGGCGGCCGGCATCGGCGACTTCCCGGCGGCGGCGGCTCGCCACTGGCTCGAGGCGCACGATGCCGCCGCGGCGCGAGAGGCGGCGATCGCGGCTGCTGCACTGGCTGCCGACCGTCATGCGGCAGCCGACGAACTGGAGGCCCTGGAACTGGCATTGGCCCTGAGCGACCAGGGCAAGGGGCACGATCGCACGACGCAGCCCTCCGATCGCCCGGCCGCCATCCGTGCCTCCGACCGAGCCGACCTCCAGGAACGGGCGGCGCTCGCGGCCTTCGCGATCGGGCGGACCACGCGGGCGACGGCGTTCCTCGAGTCGGCCATCGGCGCGCTCGACGCCCGCCGCGACCGCGTGCGAGTCGGGCTCCTGTACGACCGCCTGGCGCATATCCGGCGCGCCGCCGGCGACCCGGCCGGGGCAAGGACGGCCGCGCAACGAGCCGTCGACCTCGTCCCGCGCGACCCGAGCCCGGAGCGGGCGACGGTCGTCGCGTCCCTGGCGCAGCTGTACATGGTCGACGGCATCTTCTCGGACGGTCAACGCCTCGCTCGCGAAGCGATCCGGGTGGCCCGTGCGTGCGACCCGGTCGCCCGAGACCAGGAGATCCACGCCACCACGACGCTCGGCGTGGCACTCGCCTGGGGCAGCGACCCCAACGCCGCCATCGAGCTGCTGCGAGAGGCCGAGGCGGCCGCCCGCGAGATCGATGACCCGGATGCGCTGTTCCGCGTCACCGCCAACCTCACGACGGTGCTGGATCTCGTCGGCCAGCGGGCAGAGGCGGTCGACGTCGCCTACCGCGGCATCGAGGACGCCAAGCGGGCCGGCCTTGAGGCGGTCTACGGCAACTTCCTGGCGGGCAACGTCGCCGAGTCCCTCATCCTCCTTGGTCGATGGTCGGAGGCCCGCGGGTTGAGCGTTCGCGCCCTGGCGTGGCTGCCGGTCGGCGTGGTGTTCCTCATGACGATCGTGCAGCTGGCGGTCCTCGAGATCGAAACCGAGGCCGGCGAGAAGGCGGCGAGACTGCTCGGCCAGACGGTCCTCGAGTTCGACGCGCTGCGCGAACCACAGCTCGCCGGCCCGTACTACCTGGCCGCCGCGTCCTACGCCCTGTGGCGGGGCGACGTCGCCGACGCGGGTCGGTCGGTGGAGCGCGGTTGGGCGGTGGTCCGGACGACCGAGGAGTGGGTCCTGGCCGCCCGGATGGCCGCGATGGTCACCCAGGTGGATGCGGCGACCGGAGCCGAAGCGCATGAACGCCGCCAGCTGGCACCTCTCGCGGCGGCGCGCTCCCGGACGGCCGAGGTCCTGCGCATCGCCATCGAACTGGTCGAGGCTGGCGGTGCGCCGCCCACGACCGGCTCGCGTCGCGTTGCCGATGCGTACCTTGCGACGGCACGCGGCTTCCAGCGCCGCCTGGAGGGCGACGATGACCCGGCCGTCTGGTCCAGGGTCGCGACGCTATGGCAGGCCCTGTCGGCCCCATACGAGGTCGCCCTTGCCCGCTGGCGTCAGGCCGAGGCGACGATGGCCAGCGGCGGCGCTCGCGCTGGTCGGGCACGCGCCCGCAAGCCACTGCTCGAGGCGGCTCGCCTGGCCGTCGGGCTCGAGGCCCGGCCGCTCCTGCGGAACCTGCGCGAGCTGGCCGGCCGGGCCCGGATCGACCTGCCTGACGACGTCGACCGTGTCCTGCGCGATGCGTCGACGGCGTCGGCGGAGACGACCGCCCCGGCCACGGGCGCGGTCGTCGTCGGTCCCGGGGACGTGCACGGAGGAAACGGCCGCTCAGATCTCGTCAGGGCGATCGCGGGCGATCCGGCTCCGGATGGCCCGCGCCCGGATACCTTCGGGCTGAGCGGTCGGGAGCGCGAGGTGCTCGTGCTCGTGGCGCAGGGTCGGACCAATCGGGAGATCGGCGAGCGCCTGTTCATCAGCCAGAAGACCGTCGGTGTCCACGTCGGGAACATCCTCGCCAAGCTGGAGGTCTCCGGCCGGGTCGAAGCGGCGGCCGTCGCGATCCGGTTGGGTCTGACCGACCGACCCGAGCCCCGTGGTGTCGGGGCACGTCGGGGGCCGTAGACACCAAAAGACCCGGAGGGAGGGTCTCCGGGTCTAGTGGATCGCCGATAACCTGATCCGGAATGGGCTCCGGGCCAAGCAGCGAAATGAGGCAGCTAGATAAAAATGAGTCCTAGCGCCACTTGACGCCGGCCGCCAGGGCCAGCGCGACCGCAACGAGCGGTCCAACCGTGACGGCAAGCCGCCAGGCTCGCGTCGCGTAGTCCTTGATCATCGGTATGAGCTCCGATCTCAGTGCCTATGGATCGATGCGCGATGACGACCTCCCAATGAATAGCGGGAGGTGGACTGCGGAGCCTATGGCCCAGCGCTGTTGCTTTCAACCGGGCCGATGGTACTGGTGAGGGCTGGTACTCCCCGGCCTCCGGTCGCCACATCGATGCGATCTCCGGGGTAGATTCGAGGCATCACTGCGGCGGCTCTGCCCGCTCCCACGCCCACGAAAGGGGTCCACCGGCCCATGCGTCCCGCCCGTCTCGCCCTGCTCGCGCTGTCGTCCGTGGTGCTCGTCGTCGCGTGCACCGGTGCGTCGGCGGGCTGGACGTATACGCCGGCGCCGCCGGCCACGCCCGCACCGAGTGCCGCGCCGTCGGGGTCGGCGGGCGCCTCGGCCGCCCCGTCGGGCGCGGCCGGCGGGTCGGTCGTCACGATCGTCGCCTCGGGCATCAACTTCACGACCCCGACCGTGACCGCCCCGGCCGGGGTGGCCTTCACCCTCGAGTTCGACAACCAGGACGCGGCCACCCCGCACGACGTCCAGATCAAGGACAGCAGCGGCACCCAGGTGTTCAAGACCGATCTCTTCCCGGGCGTCGAGAAGCGGACCTTCGCAGGTGCCCGCCCTGACCGCCGGCGCGTACCCCTTCGCGTGCACCGTCCACGCGAACATGACCGGCACCCTGACGGCGCAGTAGGGCGAGCGACGACGACGGCCGGCGCTCAGCTCTGCTATTCGGATGCGTACATCCGAAGCGTCGAGGCCAAGGTCGTGGCGATCGAGTCCGGAGATGGCCACCTGGTCACCCTGGACCGAACGGTCTTCTACCCGGGCGGCGGTGGACAGCCCTCCGACCGCGGGCTCCTGTTGCGCGCGGCCGATGGCCGCTCGTGGACCGTCCGGGCGGCCCGCAAGTCGGCCGGCGAGATCGTGCACGAGCTGGAGCCCGATGGCGAGGATCCCCCGGCCGTCGGCGACTCGCTCCAGGTGGACCTGGCATGGGCGAGGCGGTTGACGCTGATGCGGACGCACACGGCACTCCACGCCCTGTGCGGCGTGGTCTGGCGTGACTACGGTGCCCAGGTCACCGGCGGCAACATGGAGCCCGGTTCCGGGCGCATGGACTTCGAGTTCGATCGGATGGGCGGCGACCTGGTCGATGCCATCGAGGCGACCGTCAACGCCGAGCTCGCGGCCGAGCGGGACGTCCGGGTCAACGTCCTCCCGCGGGCCGAGGCGTTCGCGATCCCGGACCTCATCCGCACGAAGATCAACCTGCTCCCCGAAGGGATCGAGGAGATCCGGACGATCGAGATCGTCGGGCTCGACCTGCAGGCGGACGGCGGCACCCACGTCGCCAACACCCGCGAGGTAGGTGGCATCCGGGTCACCGGCTACGAATCCAAGGGGCGCATCAACAAGCGCATCCGCATCGGGCTCGTCGACTCGGCCTCCGACGCCTGACCGCACCGCCGGCACGCGATACGGTCCTAGACTGGGGCGATGTCCATGGATCTCGCGACCCAGCTCGACCTCGCGCTCCGGCTGGTGGTGGCCGCGGTCCTCGGAGCGGCCATCGGCCTCGAGCGCGAGATCCACGAGCACCCCGCAGGCATGCGCACGCATCTGCTCGTGTCGGTCGGATCCGCTGCGTTCACGGTGCTCTCCATCGTGGCGTTTCCGGGCGTCGGCTCGGATCCGGCCCGGGTCGCGGCGCAGATCGTCACAGGCGTCGGGTTCCTCGGGGCCGGCGCGATCCTCAAGGAGGGGGCCACGATCCGCGGCCTGACGACGGCCGCCAGCCTGTGGGCCGTCGCCGGAGTGGGCATGGCGGCAGGCGCCGGCGCGTGGGGTGTGGCGGTCGTCATCACGGTCATCGTGATCGTCTCTCTTTGGCCGCTCGGGAAGATCACGAACCGGTTCGTCGGGCGAGACCAGCACCGCGTCAGGATCAGGCTGACCACGGCCGATCCGCATCGCCTGGGTGCCGTGGTCGAGACGATCTCAGGACTCGACGGGGTCATCGTCCACCTCGCCTCGTCGCATGCACCGGGGACCGGGCTCGTGGCGGATGTCGAGGTCCGCCTGGCCGATGTCGCCGCGGGCGCCCGGCTCACCGCCGCGGTCGCCGACCTCGACGGCGTCGAGCTCATCGAAGCGGTGGCCGTCGGCGAATGATGCCGATCCGGGCTGGCGACGGCCGCCCGGGTTGTGTCACGATCGGCCGCGATGGCGCCGATCACGCTTCCCGTGCTGGCGAGCCCGTTGATCCGCCGTGTCGCGTGGCACCTCCGACGCGTCGGAGGTCAGCTCGATCGGCGGTTCTTCCTGACCCTCGCCGAGGGAATCATCGTGACGGTCATCGTCGCGGCGGTCGTCATCACGTTGCTCGAGAAGTCGTGGACGTTCGAATCGGTCTTCGATTCGTTCAACTGGGGGATCGCCACGGTCCTGGGGCAGGGTGACGCAGCGTTCGTCACTTCACCGGGTGGACGGGTCGTCGGCTGGTTGCTCATCCTGTTCGGGGTCGCCATGCTCGGCATGATCACCGGCGCCCTCGTCGCGATGGTCATCGATTTCCTGCTGAAGGAGGGTCAGGGCTTGGGAGCCTCGGGCTACAAGGACCACATCGTGGTCTGCGGCTGGAACACGACCGCACGCGACCTCATCGAGGAGCTCCGCGGCGACGACTACAAGCAGAAGGTCGTGGTCCTCGCCGACCTTCCCAAGAATCCAGCTGGTGACGCTGCCTACTTCGTGCGCGGCGATGCCACCAGTGCGGACGACCTCGCCCGGGCGGGCATCGAGGATGCCTCGGCGGCCCTGGTCTTTCCGGCCGATGCCTCGGACGAGGCGGACATGCACTCGATCCTGACCGTCATGGCCATCGAATCGGTCGCGCCGGGCGTCCGGACGGTGGCCGAGGTCAATAACCCGCGCCACGAGCCCCACTTCCGACGGGCCGACGTGGACGAGCTGCTGGTCACGTCCAAGATCGCGTCGCACCTGCTCGCGCGGTCGGCGCTGTATCCGGGCCTCTCGGGCATCATCACCGACATCGTCTCCGGCGGCGAAGGATCGGAGCTCTACCGGATCACGCTGCCGGACGACTACATCGGCCTCTCGATCGACGAGGTCGCCACACGGCTCCGCCTGGACCACCGGGCCACGCTGCTCTCGATCAATCGCGGCGGCCATGCCTTCGTCAACCCGGAGTCCGACTTCCGGCTGGAGCCGCAGGACGATGCGGTGGTCGTGGCCGAGTCGCTCGGTACGCTCGCGCCTCTGAAGCTGCACGACATGATGTCGGCACCCAAGACCGCCTCGGTCGTGCCGAGCGCGTAGCTCGGACCGGCGCGGCGAGGACCGCAGGGCCGACACCCCGCGCTTCCGTCATCGGGCACTCAGGCGGTCATTGGTCAGGCCCGGGGGCGGCACGGCTCGACACCCCGCACGCACCCGGCCCGAGGTCCCGTCGTCTGACCGCCCGAGTCGTCATCTGGCACGGATCGCGTGACGAACGACCGCCTGGGTGTCATCTGCCAGAAACGGACGCCGGCCGCGCCCAGGCCTCCGGTCTCGCTCTCTAGAGCGCCTTGACCGCTGCGGTCAGCGAGGCCAGGCCGTCCTTCGCGTCGGCGAAGAGCATCCCGGTCTTCGGGTCCGTGTAGAGCTCGTTGTCGATGCCGGCGTAGCCGCGGCCCATCGAGCGCTTGATGACGACGATGGACTTGGCATGGTCGACATCGAGGATCGGCATCCCCGAGACCGGTGACCCGGGCCGACGGGCGGCCGGGTTCGTCACGTCGTTGGCGCCGATCACGAGTGCCACGTCGGCTCGGTCGAACTCCGGGTTGATGTCGTCCATCTCCTTCAACTGGGGATACGGGACGTTCGCCTCGGCGAGGAGCACGTTCATGTGCCCCGGCATGCGTCCGGCGACGGGATGGATCGCGTACTTGACGTCGACGCCCCTTGACTCGAGCAACTCGGCCAGCTCGCGAACGGCGTGCTGCGCCTGGGCCACCGCCAGGCCGTAGCCGGGCACGATGATGACCGAGCTCGCGTAGGCCAGCTGGATCGCGACGTCGTCGGCGCCGACCTCGCGAACGGTTCCTCCGCCCGCACCGGTCACGGCACCGGCCGCCCCTTCGCCGCCGCCGAATCCGCCGACCATGATGTTCAGGACCGAGCGGTTCATCGCATCGGCCATGAGCTTCGTCAGGATCGCGCCGGACGCGCCGACGAGCGCCCCCGAGATGATGAGGACCGGGTTGCCGAGCACGAACCCGGCCATCGCGGCGGCCGTGCCCGTGAACGAGTTGAGGAGGCTGATGACGACGGGCATGTCGGCGCCGCCGATGGGCAGGACCATCGTGATCCCGAAGATCAGCCCGGCGAGCACGACGAGACCGAGCAGGGCCAGCGTGAGCTCGCTCGAGAAGACGAAGACACCGGCTGCGCCGAGGACGAGGGCGACGGTCCCGGCCAGTGCGACGAGGGCGATCGCCACCGTCACGACCTGGCCACCCGGGACATAGATGGGCTGGCCGCCGATCAGGCCCTGCAGTTTGCCACCGGCGATGAGCGAGCCGGTGAACGTCACCGAGCCGATGAGTGCGCCGAGGACGACGAAGATCGTCGTGTCGATCGAGGCGCTCGAGTTGAGGCGGATGAAGTCGTCGATCGCGACGAGCGCCGCAGCCCCTCCGCCGACCGCGTTGAACAGCGACACCAACTGGGGCATCGCGGTCATCTTCACGGAGCGGGCCGTGTAGAGGCCGGCGCCGCCCCCGATGACGAAGCCGACGACGATGATGACGAGGGGCAGGACGCCGAGCCCGCCTTCGCGGGTGACGAGGTAGACGAGCGTGGCCACGACCGCGACGGTCATGCCGGCCGCGCTCAGGCGATTGCCGTCACGGGCGGTCGCCGGGGAGTTCATCCGATGGAGGCCCAACACGAAGCAGGCAGCCCCCGCTAGCCAGGCGAGGTAGACGACGGTGTAGATCCACTCCTGTGACATCGGCGCGCTCCTCGGCTAGGTGCCGGGGGCGTCTGTGGCGCCCTCGGTCCCGGCCTTGGCGGCCGTCGGCTTCTTGCGGAACATCTGGAGCATCCGGTCGGTGACGACGTAACCCCCGACGACGTTCATGGCCCCGAACACCATCGCGACGAAGGCGAGCAGGTAGCTCACCGGGTTGTCCGCCTCGGCCGCGATGATCATCGCCCCGACGAGGACGATGCCGTGGATCGAGTTCGCGCCCGACATCAGCGGCGTGTGGAGCGTGGCCGGGACCTTGCTGATGACCTCGAAGCCGACGAGGATCGCGAGCGTGAAGATGGCCAGCGAGGTGAGGAGTTCGTTGCTCACGCGGGGCCTCCAGCGGCCGGCGCGGCCGGCTCGAGCAGCTTCTTGACAGCGTCGGACAGCACCTCGCCGCCGTGGCTGATGACGGTCGACTTCGTGACCTCGTCCTCGAAGTCGAGATGCATGGCGCCGTCCTTGACCATGCCCAGGAAGAGGGCCGAGATGTTGCGCGCGTAGAAGGCCGAGGCGCCGGCCGGCATCGAGGCCGGCAGGTTGTCCGGGGCGATGATCGTCACGCCGTTCGGCGTCTCCACGGTCTCGCCGGCCTTCGAGAGTTCGACGTTGCCGCCGAGCGCGGACGCTGCCATGTCGACCAGCACGGAGCCCGGCTTCATCTTGCCGACGGCTTCGCCGGTGACGAGGACCGGTGGCTTGCGGCCCGGCACCTGGGCCGTGGTGATGACCACGTCCATCCCGCCGATGACCTCATTGAGCTCCGCCTGCTGCGCGGCCCGCTCCTCGGCCGTCAGTTCGCGGGCGTAGCCGCCCGCGCCGGTCGCATCGATCGTCGTCTTGAGGGTGACGAACTTCGCGCCGAGCGACTCCGCCTGTTCGCGCGTCTCGGGGCGGACGTCATAGGCGTGGACGATCGCCCCGAGCCGCCTCGCTGTCCCGATCGCCTGCAGCCCGGCGACACCGATGCCCAGGATCAGGACGTTGGCGGGCTTGGCCGTGCCGGCCGCGGTCGTCAGCAGCGGGAAATAGCGCGGGTAGGCGTTGGCCGCAATGAGGACCGCCTTATAGCCGCCGACGTTCGCCTGCGAGCTGAGGGCGTCCATCGTCTGAGCCCGCGAGAGCGTCCGTGGGATCGCGTCCAGGCTGATCGCTGTCACGCCTTTGTCGGCGAGGCTTTTCGCGAGCCCTGGGTCGATCAGCGGCGCCAGGAAGCCGACCACCGCCTGGCCGGAGCGCAACCTGGCGACCTCGGCCTCGGAGGGCTTCGTGACCCGCAGGATGACCTCGGCCTCTTGATACAGCGCGTCGGTCGGGACGATGGTCGCGCCCGCCTCTTCGTAGGCCCTGTCGGGATACGCGGCGCCCATGCCGGCACCGGCCTCGACGAGGATCTCCAGCCCGGCCGCCTTGAGCTTGCCGAGCGCTTCGGGTACCAGGGCGACACGCCGCTCTCCGGGCGCGGTCTCCTTGGCGACACCGACCTTCATGGGCACCACCTTGAGTTGGGATGACAGTCCGCGCTGGGGATGGTCCGCGGACGACAGGGTCGGGCGAAAGGATAGCGCCTGCCGCCTCCGAGGTTGCGGCCTTGCGAGGGTTGCGGTTGGGGTCCGGCCCTCAGAGCCGCGAACGGATCTCCCAGAGGTCGGGGAAGGCCGGCCGGAAGAGGGTCGATCGCAGGTACTCGACGCCACTGGAGCCGCCCGTGCCGCGTTTCGTGCCGATCGTCCGTTCCACCATCTTGACGTGGCGATAGCGCCACTCCTGGATCCCCTCGTCGAGGTCGACCAGCCGTTCCGCCACCAGGGCGGCGTCGGGGTCGCCGCGGTAGACCGCGATCAGCGCGTCCTGCACGCGGTCGTCCGTCGGGCTCCGGTCCAGTGGCACGGGATGGCCCCGCTCGCCGAGATAGTCGAGGAACGACGTCCAGATGGACGGTCCGGCCTGCGTGGCCTCGATGGCCCGGCGCGCCGCCGAACCTGCGGGCTGGGCGGCCGCCGCCGCGGCCGGGTCGCCGACGCCGAGCAGCGCCTCGATCTGTCGGAAGCCGGCCGACTGGAACCCCGATGCCGACTCGAGTCGGTCGCGGAAGGAGAGGAACTGGAGCGGCGTCATCGTCTCGATGACATCGACCTGGGCGACCAGCGTCTTGAGGATCTTGAGGACCCGGTTCAGGAGGTGGAGCGCGGTGTCGGTGTCACCGGTCTCGAGGGCGCCTTGCACCCCGACCAGTTCGTGGCGGAGCGCCTTGAACCACAGTTCATAGACCTGGTGCACGACGATGAACAGGAGCTCGTCGTGCTCTGGTCCGTCGGGGCCGGCCGAGCGTTCGACCTGGAGCGCGAGCAACTCCGGGACCTTGAGGTAGGAGGCGTAGGTGACGGCTCGGCGGGTCACGTCGACGATGGTACGTCGCCGCCCGATGCTCAGTCCTTGGGGCGGATCCGGATGATGAGCATCGCGGCCTCCTCCTCACCGATGACCTCGCCGTCGTGCGGGATCGTGCCGTCCCAACGGACGTAGTCGCCGGGTCCTGCCTCCACCACGTGTTCGCCCTGGGTCAGCCGGAACCGACCGCGCAGGACGAGATGGTGTTCGTCGCCGGCATGCGCGTGCGCCCCGACACGCCCACCTTCGCGAGCGTGGACCTCGAGGATCGAGACCTCGCGCGAGATCCGCCCGTCGACATGCTCGATGCGCCCGAGATCGGTCTCGATCACCGGTCGCTCGCTGGCGTGGACCACCACGGGCGCCGGCAGGTCGTCGATGAGGAACCACGCCGCCGGGACGTCCAGCGCATCGGCGATAGACGCGAGGCACTGGAGCGAGGGCGACGCCTTGTCGTTCTCGATCTGCGAGAGGTAGCCGACGTTGAGCCCACTCCGCTCGGCCACGTTCGCGAGCGTCAATCCACGTTCGGTACGCCAGCGTTTGATCTGGACCCCGACGGCCGGCTTGCGCCGCTCCTCGATCGTCATGTTGGTTCTCCACAAACAGGTCTTGACACAGGCTACGCTGCCCGCGTATGTTGTGTCCACAACAAATGTTGCTTGTCGAGAGCCAAATCGTCAAGCCAGCGGAGGATCCTCACCATGGACATCGCCATCATCGGAGCCGGCAACGTCGGCACAGCCCTGGCCACCGCGTTCAAGCGAGCCGGGCACGGCGTCACCATCGCCTCGCGCGATCCGGAAGACGCCGGCAATGTCGCGGCGGCGACCGGCTCACGCGTCGCGACCTCGAATGCCGAGGCCGCCCGAGCGGCCGACGTCGTCGTCCTGGCGATCCCGTTCGCCAGCGCCCCTGACGTCGCGGCGGAGATCGCCGAGGCCGCGGCCGGCAAGCCCGTCGTCGACGCGACGAACCGCATCTCGTTCGGCCCGACCGGGCCCGAGATCGACACGACCTCCTCGAACGGCGAGGCGATCGGCGCCCTCCTGCCCGACGCCGGTGTCGTCAAGGCGTTCAACACGCTCTTCGCGTCCAACCAGGCCGACCCGATCGCCGACGGCGTCCAACTCGACGGCTACGTCGCCGGCGACGACGCCGGCGCCAAGGCAAAGGTCCTCGAGCTCATCGACTCGATCGGCCTGAACCCGGTCGATGTCGGTCCGCTCAGCCGCTCGCGCCAACTCGAGGCGCTGGCCTTCCTGAACATGGCCATCAACATCACCCACAACGGCACCTGGCAGTCCGGCTGGAAGCTCGTCGGAGCGCCGACCACGGTGCCGGTCGCCGCGTGACGACGATGGTCGACACGCAACGCGAGCCGGCGCAGACTCCGGTCGTGAGCATCCCTGTCACGAGCCTGAACCACGCGGTCCTGTACGTCCGCGACGCGACGGCGAGCGCCGAGTTCTATGGTCGCGTCTTCGGTTTCGAGGTCGTCGAGAGTGCCTTTGGCGGACGTGCCGTGTTCATGCGCTCGCCGGCGGGCGACAACCACCACGACCTGGGCCTGTTCTCGGTCGGTCCGGACGCGCCGCGTTCGCCGCGCGGATCCGTGGGCCTGTACCACCTCGCCTGGGAGGTCCCGACCATCGACGACCTGGCCACCGCGGCCGCGGTCCTCGGGGGCGCCGGCGCGTTGAGTGGTGCATCGGATCACGGGGTCTCGAAATCGCTCTACGGCGCCGATCCCGATGGCAACGAGTTCGAGATCATGTGGCGCGTCCCGCGCGCGGCCTGGGGCGAGTACGAGCACCAGGGGGCGGTCATGCCGCTCGACCTGGACGCGGAAGTCCGTCGCTGGGGCGCGGAGGGCGCGGCCCGGGCCTGATCGGGCGCCGGGCGCCCAAGCCGACACGCATCTGCAAGCCGCCCGGTGGCCCAGCCCCGGGCGGTTTCGATGTCTCCCGGCAGATGCTGGCCGGGCCAACGCAAGGAGGTGCTCCCATGGCTGAACTCACGACCACCAAACGCGACCGACTGCACGACTCGTCGTTCGCCTACATCGACGACCAGGACGAGCGGCACCTTCCGATCAACGACGAGAACCACGTTCGCAACGCGGTCTCGCGCTTCAACCAGACCGACTTCGAGAGCACGACCGCGAAGCACGCCGCGGCGCGCAAGATCATGGCCGCAGCCAAGCGCTACGGCATCGAGGTCGATGACGAATCGGACGTCGCCCGCGCCGCCAAGCGCTGACCTCGGCCCTCAGGCCGCGGCCGCGACCGTGACCAGCGTCAGGATGTACGTGTGGCCGACCGCGCCCCAGATGATCGACCGCGTCCGCCAGGCGAGCCAGCCGTAGACCAGGCCGCCACCGAGCGTCGAGAAGAGCTCGAGCTCCGGCTTGCCCAGGTGACCGAAGACGAACGGTAAGGCCGCGACGACGACGCCGAGCGGCCCGATGACCCGGACGAGCGTCATCATCAGGAACCCGCGGAAGGCGAACTCCGCCGCCGTCAGTTCGAGGCCGTTCGTGACCAGGACCTCGGCGACTGGCGCGGACGTCGGCGCGTAGTAGGTCTGGACGTCCGGGAGCGTCGCGAAGGCCAGCACGATCGGTGTCATGACCGCGCAGCCGACGAGCATGAGGCCGACTCCCCAGCGCCATTCGCCCATCGTCAGGCCGTACCGCGACGGTCGGTCCCGGAAGGCGACCAGCACGACCAGGAACGGGACCAGGCCGAACAGGACCAAGCGCTCGATGGCGTAGACGCGCGTCGCTTCCGGCGCCCGGCCAAGTGCCAGGACCTCGGCCGGGATGAACGTCCGCGAGGAGTCGAACAGGAGCGCGAGGGTGACCACGGCGATCGCGACGGTCGCCCGGATCGGGAGCTGGAGGCCGGCGAGGTCGAACCGGCGCAGGTCGGCGTCCGTCGCGACGTACGCCGGGGCTGTCGTGAGGCGGTCCCAGGCGCGACCGAATGCCGGCCTCGCGTCGCCGATCGTGCGCTCGAGGGGCGGCAGGCTCACCGCAAGAGCGTACCCTGCCCGACATGGCTGATCCGTTCCCCACCGCCGGCATGGAGCTGACCCACATCCTGGTCGTCACCGACATCGAGCGCTCGCGCTCGTTCTATGCGGACGTCCTCGGTGCGACGGTGCATCGGGAGTACGGTGGGACGTCGTGCGTGCTCCAGGCGTTCGGCACCTGGCTGCTCCTGGTCACCGGCGGCGGGCCCACGGCCGACAAGCCGACCGTGACGTTCGCGCCCCCATCCGATCCCGACACCGTCAGCCATTCGATGACCATCCGGGTGCCCGATGCCAGAGCCGCCCATGCCACGCTGGTCGAACGCGGGGCGATCTTCCTGGCACCGCTCGAGGAGTCGGACTGGGAGATCCGCGGCTTCTTCGGCGACCCGGACGGCCACCTGCTGGAGATCAGCCAGGCGAAGGGGTCCTAGCCGCCCGCTCGACCCGGGTCGGCTGGCCCTCGGGGTCGAACGGATGGTGGAAGTCGAAGGCGACGGGTGTGGGGCCGTCGGCGTGCAGGCGCTCGAGCCGCGTGTACGCCTCGTCCCAGCTCGGGATGGCGTCGTCGGGCACCCACCACGCGACGTACGCCGGCCAACGGCGAGGCTCGAACCACTCCGCGCGATGTCGGAGCGCGTCGAGATGCGCCCCGGAGTACGCGAACGCGTGGACGGATTCCAGGTCTCGCCAGAGCGAGAGGGTCGATGCCTCCAACTCCCGGTCGGGATCGTGGGAACCCGGATAGAGGCTGGAACGGCGGGACGGCCCCCACTCGCCGAGACCGGACGGGTCGCCCGACGTCGGCTCGCCGCCGATGGACCGAGCGACGAACCCCTGGCTCCCCTCGGCGGCGGCGAACGTCCGCTCGAGCCGCGCCTCGAACCCCGAGACCGAGGCATCGCCCCACGGCGCGACCAGCACGCCGAACGTCATGAACGCGATTTGCGACATCCCGCCTCCACCCGCGTCGACCGAGCGCTAGCGTACCGTCGCGGCGGGCGACCGGTGATAGAGTCCGGGCCGTGAATCCACCTGGAGCCCGACGGATCGTCGACGGATGAGGCGACGATTTATCCGGCGGATGAAACGACGGTACGTGCGTTGGCTCCACCCGTTCGTCACCCGCCACTTCCAGGTCTGGCAACGCCTCGGCGTCCATGTCACGCCGGTGCACTATTACCAGCCGATCCCCGACACCCGCCGGCTCGACCCGGATCTGTGGCGCCGTCGATCGAGCCTGGTCGGCGTCGACATGCGTCCAGAGGCGCAGATCGCCATGCTCCGCGAATTCGGGCGGACCTACGGTGAGGAGTGCAAGGCGTTCACCGGCCCGCGACGGCCTGGCCGGTACTACCTGACGAACCCGATGTTCGGCCCCGTCGACGCCGAGATGCTCTATTGCATGATCCGGCACCACAAGCCCCGAACCATGATCGAGATCGGCTCCGGGTACTCGACGCTGCTTTCGGCCGAGGCCTTGGCGCGAAACGCCGAGGATGGCCACCCAGGCAGGTTGATCGCCTACGAGCCGCACCCGCCCAAGTTCCTGCGTGACCATCCGGAGATCGAGGTCCGCAAGGTCCCGGGCGAGCGTGTGCCGCCGGCCGAGGTCGAGGCACTCGATGCCGGCGACATCCTGTTCATCGACTCGACCCACACGCTCCGGATCGGTGGCGACGTTCAGCACGAGTACCGGGAGCTGGTGCCGCGGCTCCGACCGGGCGTGCTCGTCCATATCCACGACATCTTCCTGCCGGAGGAGTACCCCAGCCGACAGGCACTGAGGCTGCGCCGGTTCTGGACCGAGCAGTACGTCGTCCAGGCGTTCCTGGCGTTCAACAGCGCCTTCGAGGTGCTGTGGGCCGGGAACTACATGCGCCTCACGTATCCCGACGACCTTCGGGCCGCCTTCCCGACCTTCACCGACGAGCGGCCTCCCGGAAGCCTCTGGCTCCGTCGACTCACGACGCAGGAGACCGCGACGAGCCCCTGATCGGCGTCATCGTTCCGCGCTTCGCGTGCGGCTGGTCGCCTCGCCATAGGCCCAGACGTCGATCTCGGGCGGGGTCGAGTCCCAAGCTCGTCAGCGCGGTGCAGATCTGGCTCCGATGGTCGGTGCCGTGGTGGACGACCTGTGCGAGGCGGAAGCCCAGCGGTGAATGGAAATCCCAGCTGTCGCCGTGCTCGACGATGTCCTGCTCGCCGTCGAGCTCGCCGGCGAGCAGCTCCATCCAGGCCGCGCCGTTGGTCGTGATCGCCGACCGCAGCTCGGCGAGGCTCACATCGGCCTCCTCGTCGATCCGAACGGGCTGGTCGCGGAAGAAGCCCAGGTACCAACCGTCGCTGCTGACGAGATGGCGGAACGTTTCGATGATGGAGCCGTACGTGCCGGGCGCTGGCGTCCGGAGCTGCTCGGGCGTGAGGGCCGCGCACTCGTCGATCAAGCGCTCGGTGGCCCAGATGTGGTGGGCGAACGCGTCGTCGAGCAACGTCGTCATCGGTCGCCACCGGCCGCCGTCGCGACGTCGCCGATCACCTTGGCGAGGTCCTCCGGGCGCGACCACATCGGCCAGTGACTCGTGGGCATGTCGACCCAGGTGAGGTTGCGAAGCTCCGGGATGCCTGCGAGGAATGCCGGAGCGGGGTCCTCCCTGGCGTATTTCTGGTAGGCCTCCGCGGTGTAGCCGGTCGCGATGATCGTCGAGGGGATCTCCATGCGGGCGTCGTTCGTGAACTCGTGGCCCTCGCGCAGAAGACCAGCCGGTTCCGGGACCGCCCGCTCACGGAACGTGGCGAGCTGCGCCTCGCTCAAGCCATCGAGGTTCTCCTCCTCCTTGATCTCCTCCCAGATGAAGGGCTTATCGGTGCCCTCGAACTCGGGGTCGAGCGCGCCCTTCCCCGGCGCGGTGTCGACGTAGACGATGGCGGCGATGCGTTCCGGGACCAGGTCGCTCGCGGCGTAGCCGGAGAACCCGGTGGCGCTGTGAAGGGCCAGGACGACCGGCGCGGGTGCAGCCCGGACGGCGTCGACGATCGTGTCGACGTGATCCTGGAAGGTGATCGCGGAGCGGTCCGCGTCCTTCGACTCGAGGCCCGGCAATGTCAACGCCGTGACGTCGTGGCCGTCGGCGCGGAGGATCCCCGCGACCTCGTCCCACGCCCATGCGCCCAGCCAGAAACCGGGGACCAGGATGATCGGTGCGCTCGTCATCGTTCGAAGCCTCCTCTGTACTGCCTAGAAGTCGATCCGCATCACGACCCGCCTGAGCGTCGGCCTGCTGACCTCGGTGAAGCCTGCGGCATCGAAGATGCTGCGGCTGCCGACGTGGAGCTCACCCCAGGTGATGTCCTGCCCTGGTTGCGTGATCATCGGGTAGCCCTCGAGGGCACGAGCGCCACGCTGCCTCGCGAAGTCGACGGCGGCGCGCGCGAGCGCACGGCTGATCCCGCGGCGCCGGAAGCCCGCGCGGGTGACGAAGCAGGTCACGGCCCAGATGCCGCCGTCGGTCTTGTCCTCCGCTCGGCCCACCCAGGGGACGCGGCAGTCGCGCAACAGACGCGGGTAGGCGCTGCGGGACTCGACCGCGCACCAGCCGACGGGCTCGCCGTCGAGGTAGGCGATGAGGCCGCTCGCCGTGCCCGACTCCGGGTGATCCCAGTCGGTCTGCGTTCGGAGCCGGAAGGCCAGCTCCTCTGCGCCGACCGAGGCCCACGACTCCCCAGGCTGCATCTTGTAGCGCTGGCAGTGGCACCTGGACGGATCGCCACGCGTGCCGAGCACGGCCTCGAGATCCTCCCAGCTCGCCGCGTTGGCAGGGACGATCGTGATCGGGGACGTCGCGGTGTCGGTCATGGCGACCTACGGTCGAAGTCGATCCGCATCACGACCCGCCTGAGGGTCGCCCGGTGGACCTCGGCGAACCCGGCCGCCTCGAAGATGCTACGGGTGCCGACATGGGTCTCCCCCCAGGTGACCTCCTGCCCTGGTTCCGTGATCATCGGGTAGCCCTCGAGCGCCCGGGCACCGCGCTCGCGGGCGAACTCGACGGTGGCGCGGACGAGCGCGCGCGTGATGCCTCGGCGCCGGAAGCCTGCGCGGGTGACAAAGCAGGTCACGGCCCAGACGCGCTCGTCGTCCTTGTCCTCGCCGCGCTTGGCCCATGCGACCCGAGCGGGCGGGAGGCGCGGGTAGTTCGAGCGGGGCTCGACCGCGCACCAACCGACGGGCTCGCCCTCGAGATACGCGACCAGGCCGCTCGTCTTGCCGGCGCTGGGATAGCCGCAATGGGTCTCCTGCTCCAACCGCTGCATGCGCTCGGCGACCGTGGGCGCGGTCCACCCAGAGGGCCCGATCTTGAACCGCTGGCACTGGCAGTACGCCGGATAGCCACGCACCCCGAAGATGGCCATCAGGTCCTCCCAGGACGCCTCGTTCGCGGGAACGATGGCGATCGCTGCCGGATCGACGGGTCCGGGTCGAAGGTGCACCTCCCGTGTCTTACCCGGCGCTGACAGCGGACGCTCCCGAGGATGCCGCTTGCCGACCGTCGTCCCACCAGCGCTCGGCGGCCACGACTCCGGCCGGCTCATCGGTCCAGGCCACGACCGTCATGCCTGCTCCCTCCCTGCTCCAACGGACGCCCGACCCCGTGGCCTGTTCGCGGCCTCGGTCGGGGTCCATGATGGGCCGTATACATGACAGCTTCCGGCACGAATCGCCGAGTGCGGTGGAGGACGCTGATCGGGGGTGGCCGCCCGGAGGGCGTCGGGGCGCGCACGAACGACACCTACTGCTGCACACCACCACCATCGTCGACCCGTGATCGGGCGGGTCGCCCGGCACGACTAGCCCACCAGGATCTCGTCGTTGGACAGGAACCGGGTCTCATCGTCGTCGGGGTCGTCCTCGTCATGATCGTCCGGGTCGAGCGCGGACAGCACGAGGGGCTCGTCGTCGAACGCGCCATCGTCCTCGACGGGATCGTAGGCATCCTCGAGGCGGTCGTCTTCGTCCTGGTCGAACGGTGTGGTGTCCGCGTCCGGGTCCATGGTCATACCTCCTATTCCGGAGATTCGGTGCCGATCCTGGGCCACGCGGCGTACAGGCGCTGGTCGAGCTTGTCTCGGTAGTCCTCGTACTCGCGCCTGGCCTGATGGCCGAAGATCACGTCGAACGGCGGACGCTCGGGCCGGCTCGCTGAACCGTGGTTCGGCTCCTTGCGGTAGACGTTCGTGGCAGTGACGTTCCCGTCCGCATCGTGACGCTCCAGGAATCCGAGCATCACGGCGGCGTGACGGGTGCTGGCGCTACCCACCTGGGTCGCTCCGCGGCGAAGGGGCGGGAACGGCCGGGCAAACCCGTTCTCGGTCGGGGTGTCCTTGAGTCGCGGCGCCGATCCGTACCGGATCGCGTAGAACACGGGCCCGCGCTTCGAGGTCTTGAGCAGGTCCTCGAACGGCCGGTCGTACCTGACGACCATCGGGATGTCGGCATTCTTGAAGAACGCCTTGAGCTCCGGGGCGAGCATGCCGCGAGGCCTGCCGTCCTGGTTCGTGGCGTTTGGCGGCATCTCGGCCATCTCGTTGACCTCATTGAGCGTGAAGAACTTGTCGTGCCAGACGAGGGCGAGGTACTGGCAGATGACGTGCGTGCACGCGGTCGTGCCGTCGTGGACAAGGTCATCGTCCGCCTGGCGGTGCTGCTGCAGCCGGCGCCGGTTGTCTCTGGCGACTTTGATGGCGTGATCCAGACGCGGTTTCTCGCTCATACGACCCAACCTCGCACCGCCATCCGCGGAGTCGATCCTGTTGATCGCCGTCGTGGCGGACGGCCAATCTAGCAAGTGCGCGTCTTGGCGCGTCTCGTCCTGATTCGCGGCATCGGTCTCGCTCTGACACGACCAGGGACGACGTCCTCCCGCCAGGCCTACTCGATGTCTGACGGAGGCCGACCAGAACCGCCTCGTGGAGGTCCGTGAGGCGCTCCGCGATCTCATCGCAGACCCGCGAGTCCAGGGCACTGTCAGGCGCCGTACTCCGCGTGCTCGACCGCGCCGCCCGTCCTCCCCCATCCGACCGGTAACCTATGGACTGCCGATCCCTCATCGAGGACATGACATGGATCTGAACGAAGTGATTCGCTGGGTCCTGGGCCACGGGGCACAGCTGCTGATCGGCGCGGTGGTGCTCCTCCTGATCTATCGGGTCGGGGTCGCAGCCGTCCACCGTCTCGTGCCCGCAGTCATCACTGCGCAGGCAGCGCACCTCCCCTCCGAGACGGGCTCGGCAGATGAGGTCGGGAAGCGCATCGGGACGATCGAGGATCTGCTCCTCAAGCTCCTCCGCGTCGGCGTGCTGGCGGGGTTCGTGATCGTCGTATTGGCCATCCTCGAGCTGTGGACCATCCTCGCCGCCATCGTCGCCATCCTCGTCGCCGTCGTGTTCGCCACGAGGGATGTGGTCCTGGACTACGTGATGGGTTTCCTGATCCTTGTGGAGGGTCCGTACTTCAAGGGCGATTACGTGGCTGTCAGCGGTCACCCGGGGGTCGAAGGCATCGTGGAGGAGATCGGGTTGCGCCGGACGGTGCTGCGCGACGCGATGGGTTCCTCGCACGCAGTCTCGAACGGGTCCATCCGGATCTCGTCGAACGTGACGCGCCAGTTCTCGGTGGCCGTGGTCGACCTCCAGATCCTGCACGCAGCCGACCTGGATCAAGCGTTGGCGGTCGCGGCCCAGGTCGCGAGCGACATGCAGGCAGACCCGGCGTGGGCCGACAGGTTCGCGTTCGACGCCCCGACCGAGATCTGGGTCACCGGGATCGGCGTGGACGGCGCCTCGATCAGGCTCCAGCAGCGAGTCCCGACCGGGGTCCAGGCGGCCGTCGCGAGCGAGCTTCGAAGGCGGTTGGCCGCTGCGCTGGTGGAAGTCTCGATCGGGACGGGCCGCTGGGATACGCCCCTGCCGATCGTCACCCAGCCCCAGACGTCGTGAGCGATGTGGCCCCCCGGAGGTCGCGACAGCTCCTCGGGCAGCGGCGAACGAACTGGCCCGCCCGGAGGGATTCGAACCCCCGACCTACTGATCCGAAGTCAGTCGCTCTGATCCACTGAGCTACGGGCGGACGCCCGCGGATGATACCGCGTCGGCGACGAGGGTCAGTCGAACCAAACTTGCCAAGATAGTTGCCAAACCCCGACTAAACCAGTAGGGTTTGGCCGTGATCGCTCACCGCTGCTCTCGGGACATGTGTACGCGCTGGCGGCCCCGCCGTGCGGAGGATGGGGTCCGAGGTCGACGCGCTGAGCTGATCCAAGCCTGAGCGCGCCGTCGCCGGATCGAGTTTCCTGGGGTCGCAAGTCACGGATCGTGGCTGCGGCTCTTTTGTTTGCCCTCCGAGCACCGCGACGGGTGACCGCCGATCCCGACCGGATCTGGCCGAGCCCCCTGCCGCCTGAACTGCCACCGTCACACAGGAGCACGCCAACGATGTCGAACCCGAGCGAGGTCCTGAAACCGACCTCCCGAACCATCTCGACCAATGACCTCCGCGACCGCCTCTCGGACCCGGACGTGACGATCGTCGACGTCCGACCCATCGCCGCCTACAACGGCTGGCGTCTCCAAGGCGAAGCGCGCGGTGGCCACATCCCGGGCGCCGCCGTCTTCCCGTCCGCCTGGCTGCGCAGTGTCGACGAGACCGAGATCCGCCGGTTGCTCCTGGACAAGGGCATCACCCCGGACCGGACCGTCGTCGTCTACGGCGACGGCGCCGAGGATGCGGCGGCGCTCGAGGCGCGGCTTGCCGGGCTCGGTCACACGGACGTCCTTCGCTACGACGCCGGCTACCCGGCCTGGGCGGCCGATGAGCGCCTGCCGATCGAGCGCCTGCCCAAGTACGACCGCCTCGTCCACGTCGAATGGGTCCGGCAGCTCCTGGCCGGCGAGCGTCCCGAGGCGTACGACAACGACAAGTTCCTGCTCTTCCACGTCAACTTCGGCGTGCCCGAGGAGTACGAGGAAGGCCACCTGCCGGGCTGCCCTCTACCTCGACACCAACCGCCTGGAGGACCCGGCCGACTGGAACCGCCGGTCGCCCGACGACATCGAGGCCACCTTGCAGGCCCTCGGGATCTCGCACGACACGACGGTCGTCCTCTACGGTCGCGACACCGTGGGCCACGCCAACGAGAAGTGGCCGGGGCGCCGGGCCGGGCAGATCGCGGCGACCCGCGCCGCGCTCATCCTGAGCTACGCGGGGGTCACGGACGTCCGGCTCCTCGACGGCGGCTACGACTGGTGGGTCACCGACGGCCACCCGCTCGAGACCGTCATCCGCGAGCCGTCGCCGATCGCCAGTTTCGGTGTGGTCATCCCCCAGCGGCCCGACTTCATCGTCGACATCGGCGATGCCAAGGAGATCCTGGCCGACCGCGACGGCGCCGCGCTGGTCAGCGTCCGGACCTGGCGCGAGCACATCGGCAACGTCAGCGGCTACAACTACATCGGCCCGGCTGGCCGGATCGCGGGCGACGTCTGGGGCAACTGCGGCACCGACGCGTACCACATGCAGCACTACCGCAACGTGGACAACACGATGCGCGCCTACCCGGAGATCGCGGCCAACTGGGCGGCGGCGGGCATCACGCGCGACAAGTGGGTCGCGTTCTACTGCGGCACCGGCTGGCGTGCCGCCGAGACCTGGTTCTATGCCTACCTGATGGACTGGCCACGGATCGCGGTCTATGACGGTGGCTGGTTCGAGTGGAGCCAGGATCCGATCAACAACCCCATCGAGGTCGGTGAGCCGGAGGACGGCGTCGCCGCCTGAGCTCGAGGGCCGAGTCGGCCGGCGAGACCGAGTCGAGCTCTAGCTCCACTCGGGCAGGAGCTGGCGGTCCAGCCACTCCGCAGGTTCCTGCCGAGGCCGGATGAGTGCCGCTCGTCCGCCTTGCACGACCACTTCGGCCGGGATCGGGTGCGAGAGGAAGAGCGGCATCGATTTGGTGAAGCCGTAGGCGCCGACGTCCAGCACGGCCATCAACTCCCCGACCTCGGGTGTCGGCAGGATCGCGTGCTGGCTGAACACGTCGAGCCCGGAGCACAACGGTCCGGCCACCGTCACCGGTCCGAGGCGCCCGTTGGGCGCGGTCTCCGACCGCCCCGACAGGAGACGGATTCGATGCTCCTGGCCGACCAGCGCCGGTCGGAGCAGATGGTGGACGCCGCCGTCGAGCACGACCACCGTCGAGCCGTCGACCGTCTTGCGATCGACCACCCGGGCCAGGTAGGCGCCGGCCGGCCCGACGAGGAACCGGCCCGGCTCGAGCAGGAGCCTCGCCCCGGCGAGGAGCGGGTCCTCCGCCCAGGTGGCCACGACGGCCGCCAGGCCTCGTCCGAACCGGACGAGATCGAGCGACTCCTCGTGCGCCTCGTACGGGATCCCAAGGCCGCCACCGGCGTCGACCAGGCGGACGGTGGTCCCGGCGAGCGCGGCCAGCTGCCGGGCGGCGCGGACGGTGGCCGCGACGTGATCGACGAGCGCCACGGCATCGAGGACGTTCGACGCGCCGAAGACATGGAGACCGAGCAGCTCGAGCTGCGGTGATCGAGCGGCGCGCCTCGCCGAGTCGACGAGGTCCGCCGGGTCCATCCCGAACTTGCCGGCCCCGTCGTCGCCGACGAGACGGACGCGCTCGAGGCGGGCGCCTTCGCTCATGGCCGCGCGCAACATGATCGGCACCCGCCGGCCGGCCTCGGCGGCGACCGCCTCGAGCCGTCGCAGCTCGCCGGGCGACTCGACGGTGATCGCCCGGATGCCGGCACCCATCGCCGCCCGCAGCTCCTCGTCGCGCTTGCCAGGGCCAGTCATGACGATGCGCGCCGGGTCGATGCCGGCGCGAAGCGCCGTCGCCAGCTCCCCGGCCGACGCCACGTCTGCCCCCGTGCCGAGGCGGCCGAGATGGGCGACCACGGCCAGCGCCGGGTTGGCCTTGACCGCGTACGCGAGATCGACCACCGGCGGCAGCACCGCCCGTAGCGCGGCGACCTGGCCGTCGATGACGTCGAGGTCGTAGACGTACAGGGGCGTGCCGAAGCGGGTTGCCAGCTCGTCGGGGGCGACGCCGCCGAACCGGCCCGCCCGGAGGATCTCGTTGCGGGCCGGCGGTCGGCCGCGCCGAGGGTGATCGATGGCCACCGCGGGAGTGGGATCGCCCGTCGACGGCGGCGTGCGGGTGAGGCTCATCGCAGAGCGTCTTCGAGGGCGACCCGCGCGGCCGTGCCCGCATCGCGGTCCTTGACGAGCAACGCGACCGATGCGGACAGGCCGTGCTCCGCGGCGAACGCACCGGGCACGGAACGGGCGCCCGGCACGACCACGGCGCCAGCCGGGACGATCAGCGGTGCGTCGGTCGTGCCGCTCACAACGCGGCCACGCACCAGGTCGTACAGCCGGGAGGTGCCGGTCAGGGTGACCCCGGCCCCGATGACCGCGCCGGTGCGGATCAGCACGCCCTCGAGCAGGGCGCTCCCGGCACCGACGAACGCGTCGTCCTCGACGATGACCGGTCGGGCGCCAGCCGGCTCGAGCACGCCGCCGATCGTGACGCCAGCCGACAGGTGGACGCGCGCCCCGATCTGTGCGCACGATCCGACCAGTACATGGGAATCGACCATCGTCCCGTCGCCGACCCAGGCGCCGATGTTGATGTACGAGGGCGGCATGACGACGACGCCCTCTCCCAGGTACGCGCCGCGCCGAACGGCCGTGCCACCGGGCACGATCCGCCACGGTCCGTCCGCGAGGTCGTCGCGCGGCGGGACGGCGGCCCGGTCGCGGAAGGTCAGGGGTCCGACCATCCAGGACCGTGACGTCCGGTCGACGAAGCAGGCGAGGATCGCCGCCTTCACGTCCGGCCGGACTCGCCAGCCGTCGGGCGAGGTCGAATCGGGCTCGGCGGCCCGGATGCCGCCCGACTCGAGGTCGGCGAGGATCGTCCGCGGGTCGATCGCCGAGGGTGGTGGCGCCAGTTCCGTGTCGGTCGTCATGCCACGGCCTCGCGGGTCGTCGCCGGTGCCGATGCCGAGGGCGTCGCGATCCGGCCGCCGGCCGACTCGAGGAGCCCCAGGGAGCGAAGCAAGACCGCCATCGCGGCCCGAGCGTCGGCCTCGAGCGGGAGGAGCGGCGCTCGGACGGCGTCGCCTTCGAGCAGGCCCATCAGCATGAGCGCCGCCTTCGCCGGTACCGGGTTCGGGCCGCCCCGGAAGTTGCCGAGGAAGAGCGGCAGCCAGCGCTCGTGTGCGCGACGGGCCGTATCCCAGTCGCCGGCTCGTGCCGACGCGCACAGCGCGACCAGCTCACCCGGGACCTGGTTCGAGGCGACGGACACGACGCCATCGCCGCCCATCGCGAGGACCGGCAGGGTCCAGGCGTCGTCACCGGCGAGGACCGCGACATCGCGTGGCCGCTCGCGGCAGATCCGGGCGATCTGCTCGAGGTTTCCACTGGCCTCCTTCACGGCGACGATCCGCGGATGCTCGGCCAGCCGCAGGAACGTGTCCGCGTCCACGTTCGTGCCGGTTCGGCCAGGGACGTTGTAGACCACGATCGGCAGGTCGCCCTCATCCGCGACGGCGCGGTAGTGGGCCTCGAGCATGCGGCCATCGGGCCGGTTGTAGTACGGCGCGACGACGAGGGCCGCATCGGCCCCGAGCTCGGCGGCCCGCCGGGTCGCCCGGATGGTGGCGGCCGTGTCGTTCGTGCCGGTGCCGGCGACCACCCGGACGCGGGCCCGCGACGAGCGCTCGCTCGCGACCTCGACGGTCGCGGCGATGAGCCGCTCGCGCTCGGGTTCGGTCAGGGTGGGGGACTCGCCGGTCGTGCCGCACGGGACCAGGCCGTCGATGCCGGCGAGGATCTGCCAGCGGACGAGTCGGCGGAAGGCCGCCTCATCGAGGGTGCCGTCGGCCGTGAACGGGGTGACCAGGGCGGTGAATGCCCCACGCAGCATCGGGCGGGTCGGACGCGGGGTCTCGGTCGTGGTGGTCGTTCGGTTCATCGGAGCGCTCCTTCCAGGTTCGGTGGTCGGCCGCGTCAGGCGGCGATGGGGTCGCGAGCCAGCAGCTCGTCGACGATGGGATCGAAGGCGTGGATGCCGGCGGGGCGCGGCGTTCTGGTCAGCCAGTCGGCCGCGGCCAGGATCCCGGCCGCGTAGGCGCTGCGATCGCGGGCGGTCAACCGCAACTCGACGGTCTCCCCAGGGGCATCGAAGCCGACGAGGTGCATGCCCGGCGACGACCCGGCGCGGATCGAAACGACCTCGAGGTCCTCCGGCTCGCTCAGGCCGGGGTGGCCACCGACGATCCGCCCGGCCAGGTCACGCGCGGTGCCGGACGGGCGGTCGAGCTTGGCCCGGCGATGCCACTCGACGAGATAGGGGTCGAACGCGTCCAGCCGACCGAAGAGGGCGACCGCGGAGTCGATCAGCCGGCCGAAGAGCGCGACGCCGAGGCTGAAGTTGGAAGCCACGACGGCCGCGGCATCTCGACCAGTCAACAGGCCGTCGATCAGGTCGCGATCCGCCGACCAGCCGGTCGTCGCGATGACGAACCGGTTGGCTCCGGCGTCGAGTGCGCTCGACAGGTTGGTCGCGACGGCGTCAGGCCGGGAGGCCTCGACGATCAGATCGGCGCCGGTGAGGGTCGCGGGATCGTGGCGCCCGCCGGCGGGCCGGCCGAGGACGCGGACGTTGTCACCGCGCCGGCGGGCCGCGTCGGCCACGGCGGTCCCGAGACCGCCAGCGCCGAGGACGAGGATGGTCTGCATATCCGTGAGCCCTCACTTCGATTCGTGAGGGGCCAACGGGTGCGGAGGGTTCCAGACGATGAAAAGACCGCGGCCACCATTCGTGGTGCCGCGGCCCCTGGAGCCTCCGTTCCCTGGAGGCCCCGGTTCGTCGTCGACGCGCCGTCAGAGCCCCAGGGCCCGTGCCTCCCGGCAGGGCCGCCAGAGCTTCTTCTTCGACTCCTCGGAGAAGATTCGGCGGTTCATAGTGGGAACCATACGCATAAACGTCGGACCATGCAAACATTTCCGGCTCGCGTTCACTTGCGCTCTCGCCGCGGGCCTGGATGGCCGGGCGCCCAGGTTGCAGACGGCTGTCGCCGGTGGTACACATCGCCGGTGTTCCCCAAGTCCCGGAATCGGCCCGGAGGCCCTCTCGACAACCTGCCGCGCCCGCTTGCCGACCGTGAGCGCGGAGGCCGCGGTCGTCGCCGGGTGCTCGCGTTGGCTACGGTCACGGTCGTCGTGGGAGCGATCGTCGCAGCGTCGCAGATGGCCGGTTCGCTGGCGCTGCCCGCGGTCGGCGAGGTCGCCGGGGCGATCGCGACACCCGCGACCGGTGCGATCGGCAGCTCGGCCTGGCCCGCCACGGGACCCCGCGCCACGCTCGAGCCCGACGATCGGCGGGATCTCTCCCGCGGCCGTGCCCTCGTGGCCCCGCCGCCGTCGCGCCTGAGCGGCTACCAGTGGCCCATCCCGCACGCTCGATTGACCCTGCCGTTCGGTCCGACGCCATGGGGCTCGCGGCTCGTCGAGGGCAAGCCGTTCCACGACGGGATCGACCTTGCGACGTTCTGCGGCGATCGGGTCGTCGCGGCCCACGATGGCGTCGTCCTGGCCGCCGGCCGTCACTACGACAGGCAGATGGGCTGGGATGGCGATCTCGCGCCGTACCTGAAGCGGCTCGACAGGAAGAAGCTGTGGGCGACGCTGCCGATCGTCGTCGTGATCGATGACGGCAATGGCTATCGCAGCGTCTACGCCCATTTCGGGAAGATCACGGTCAAGAAGGGCGACCGGGTGACGGCCGGCAAGCTGATCGGTTACGAGGGCGCGACTGGACGTGCGTCCGGCTGCCACCTTCACTACGGCCTGTTCAGCCCCGCCGAGCGACGGCGCTTCGGGATCGATCCGGGCATCGTCAAGCGGATGAAACTGCCTCGCTACGAGATCGCGCGGATCGACCCGTTGCTCGTCCTGCCCGAGCGGACGAAGGCACCCAAGCCATCGCCGACCCCGGATCCGAACGCGGCGCCAACACCGACGCCCTCGCCCGAAACGGTGGGCTGAGGCCGCCGGGGCGGGAACGGCCCGAGCGGGATCAGCGAGGGGTGGTCACGCGCCGATAGCGTCGGGCGATGAGCCACCATGCCGGGATCGAGGCGAGCGCCTCGGAGACGGACAGGACGCGTCCGTCTCGGCCCTCGAGCGACAGCAGCGCGTCGGCGGATGAGGCGTCGGCCGGACGGGCATCGACCTCGGCGAGGTCGATCGCCACGCGCCCCGCCTCGGGCGGCCCGAGCGAGGCGATGAGCGCGTCCGGGCGAGCACCGGTCTCGTACTCGACGCGGACCTCCATGTCGGACCGCCACGTGGGCTGGCGCAGCAGGACGGCCCGCCACCCATCCGCCACGACCTGGGTCACGGTCCCGTCGCCTGGCGACGGATCGCCGGATACCGCTTCGCCTCGGGCCCAGCGGGCGGCCTGGTGGAGCAGCGCGTACTCATCGAGGTCGGCGTACGCGCTCAGTCGATCGGCCGGTGAGCCTTCGCCGAAGATGGCCCGGACCGATGGCTCGAAGAGCTCCGTCAGGTCGAGGTCGATGGCCCGGACCGTCCGGTGGAAGTAGACCTGCTGATACATGAACCGACGGGCGGTCAGGAACATCTCGAGGGCACCGAGACCCGGCTCGTAGAGCGTCAGCCCGCGCTCGGAGATGAAGGTGTAGCGTCGAAGCCGCTCGACGTCGACGGGACCCACCGACACGCCGGTGATGTAGGCGTCGCGACGCACGTAGTCCAGGTTGTCGACGGTGAACATCCCCGACAGGAGCGGTTGCAGCCAGCGGACCCAGCGCGGCATCGCGCCGTCGACGAGCGCGGGCTTCGAGATCAGGAACGACACCCAGGCAGGGTCGATGGCCTCGTCGTCGGCGAACGCGTCGCGCTCCGCGACGTCGCCGGGCGCCCGCCGCAAGGCCCGCAGGAGCGGACCCAGCTCGTCCTCGATGATCCGACCCGAGAGGTCCTCGTGGCTGAGGCGCTTGCCGCCCGGCCGGCGCGGATCGGCTGGGGCCGGAAAGGCGGCCAGGACCTGCTCATCGAAGAAGTGGGCAAACGGGCCGTGACCCACGTCATGCATGAGGCCGGCCATCCGCAGGGTCTCGACGACGAGGCCTTCGGATGGGACGGGTTCCCCCGCACGAACCAGCTCGCCGCGGAGGCTGGGGTAGAGGGCCCGCGCCCAGCGACCGGCCTCGTGCATGACCCCGAGGCCGTGGGTGAAACGGGAATGTTCCGCCGTCGGGAAGACCCAGCGAGCGCTCTGGAGCTGGCTGATGCGGCGGAGTCGCTGCAACCACGTCGTGTCGAGCACGTCCTGCTCGGCAATGTCCTCGTCGGGCAGCCCGGTCGCGGCCGATTCGTCACGGGTCAGTCGCTTCGTCAGCTCGACGTATCCGTGGATCGGGTCGCTGATGAGGTTGACCGCCGCGAATTGGTGCCGCTTCACGAGGGCGTCCCCACGTAGCGAGCGGCGGCACGCGCGTGCGTGGCCGCGACATCGGCGCGCAGCGTCAGCGGCTCGAGCACCTCGACGTCGTCGCCCCACGAGAGGACCCAGAGGCGGATCTCGATCGGCCCGGCGACGGTCGCTCGCCAGGTCAGCGAGCCGTCCGGGCCGGGTTCAGCGGATTGCGTCGAGTGCCAGCGCGTCTCCATGACGCGGGCGGCGACGTTCGATGTGAAGCGCAGGACGACATTCGTCGGTTCCTGGTCCGCGATGATGTCCCAGGCCCGTCGCAACTCGGCGGTCGTACCCGCCGAATCGGGTGGTTCGAACGTCCGCGGCGTCAGGGCGGCCCCGACGATGCGCTCGATCTTGAAGGTCCGGATCGCGCCGCGCTCCTCGTCGAAGCCCATCAGATAGAGGGCATGCGTCTGGAGCGACGGTTCGATGAGATACGGACGGACCGTCGCCCGCCGCGGTGAGGCGCCGCCGTCGTACCGTGCCGGCTCGTACTCGATGGTGACGACGCGGCGCTCGGCCCAGGCCTTGGTCAGCAGCCGCACATGGTCGTTGAAGGCCGTGTCCCGAGGCGCGGTCGACATGATGTCGAGCGTCCGCTCGACATGCTCGGCCAGGGCGGCCGGCAGGCCCACCGCCAGCTTCTCGAAGGCCGCGGCCAGGTCCGGGTCGTACTTGTCCGCGTAACGGACCATGAGCCGGGCCGACAGGACGACGGCCATCGCCTCGGACTGGGTGAGCTTCAGCGGCGGCAGGAACGCCTTGTCCGACTCGACGCCCCACAGGCCGCCCTCGGCCCAGACCGGGACGCCGATCTCCTCGTCGATGGCGCGCAGGTCGCGGTAGACGGTGCGCACGGACATGCCGACGCGCTCTGCGAGATCGCCCGTCCTGATCCCGTCCGGGTGGGCCTGCAGGATGGCGAGGAGCCGGGTCATCCGCGCCAGTCGATCGCGCTTGGCGCCGTACCTGCCCGGTTCGTCCTCGACCGTCATCGAGCCGGAGGATAGATGACGACGTCTCGGTCGCGTTCGGTCGCGGTCAGGCTGACGCTGATCGCGCCGACGATCGCCTCGCTGTCCAGGCCGCCGGCGTCGCCGCCGGCATCGCCGACCACCTGACCCAGCTGTCCGTCAAGGAACACCCAGTAGTCGAGCTGGCCGCGCCAGCGATGCAGGTCGGCATCGCCGACGAGCCAGCGGATCTGTGGGAACGCGGCTTCGAAGGTCAACCCGTCCACGGCCACGCGGCAGCGGCGCGCCCGCGCCCCCTCCACGACCTCGACGCCGCGGTCCTCGGCGGTGGCTCGATTGCCGGACGTCAGCGCGGTCGCCAGCACCTGCAGGTCGATCGTCTCGCCCTGCACCTTCGCCGGCGGGACCCGAGTCCAGGCGCCGCCTGGCTCGCGCGACCAGGCGTCGTCATCCATCCGGGCGGCGCCCGCCTGTCCCAGCCGGCGATCGGTCGCGACGTACGCGGACCAGCGGTAGTCCCCTCCATCGCGGTTGCCGATGATCTCGACCGAGCCGATCGGACGCAGGTTCACGGTCGCGGCAAGGTGGGACGACAGTCGGGCATCCGGCCCCGGTCGGAGCTCCGCATCGCACAGCGGCGGTTCGCCTTCCGGGTCGGTGGGGCCGAAGCGAGACGACGTCGGCACGGTATCGCGGACGGCCACCTCGTTCGCCACGGCGGCGCCGGCAAAGAGCAACGACGACAGCAGCGTCAGCGCAGCAGCGATAAGGGCCCCATCGAGGAAGCGCCGGCGTCGAAGGGCAGCTGCGCCGCGAAGGCGGCGAGCGATCCCGATGCCGCTGAACAGGCTGGTCGCACCCAGGGCCAGCAGCCATGGATAGGCCGCCTCGAACGAGGGCAGCAGGGTTTGGGACCCGAGGGCCTGGATCTGCTCGATGACGCCGGCGATGGACGGCACCAGGCACAGGAGCGCGGCGATGCCAAGCCAGACCATCCCGGCGAACGCGCCACTGCCGCGGGTCACCGGCGGCCACACGAATCCGGCGACGGCGATCGCGATCGGGAGCGTCATGGTCAGGCCGACCAGGACGTCCAGGGGACCGCCCGGCCGATAGGCGATCAGGACCAGGCCGGCCGCCACCAGCCAACCAGCCACGAGGGCGGCGCCGACCAGCCGGAGCTCGAACTTGCGGACCCGCACAAGGCCGAGTCTAGCGGTGCCCGATCCGCAAGTACCGGGCGCCCCATGACCGACGGGTCATCGCCGGTGAAGCCGACTTGCCGTGGACTTACGGAACCGCACCGGAAGGACCGATGCGGAGCGAACAAGGGACCGAGGAAACGTGGGACATGGCAGGCCAGGCACCGCGAGGATCACGGGGACACGGGGGTCCGTCTCGCCGCGCCTCGTCCTTGGCGGTCCCCGCTGGGCATTCCGCGGACGTGGCTGGCCCCGCCGCCATCCTGGCGAAGGCACCGGCGAGGACGCGCGACCGTCGGGCGACATTGGTCCCGCGTCAGACGTTTCGGAAGCTGACGGGCCTCGGCCTCACTCCTGACGAAGCCGCCGACCTGACCGCGTTCATGTGCGGCATCCCGCTCGACGGAGCGCATTGGTCGCTCCGCCAGGTCAACCAGCTCCTGTTCCTGCGCGAACTCCAGCGGACCGGCCGGTTCGGCCCACGAGACGGGCGGACCCCCCGGCCCGACTGACCTTCGATTTACCCGGCAGCGACGGCGAATCCCTCCTCCCGCCGTCAATGCCACCGCCCGAAGCGGTGCCGAGCCTCCTCCCGGCACCGCTTCGGGCGGTCTTCATGTTCGGCCGGGCGGGCCGCGTCTCCGCGCACCCCCGGCGCTTGGGTACCATCGAGCCCCATGCGTCGACCCGTCATCACCTTCCTGACCGACTTCGGGCCGTCCGCCCCGGCCGTCTGCCGCGGTGTCATGTTCGGCATCTGCCCGGACGCGAACATCATCGACATCAGCCATCAGGTGCCGCGTTACTCGATCCGCGAGGGATCCGGCACGCTGGTCTTCGCGCTGCCGTACATGCCGATCGGGACCCACGTCGCGGTCGTGGATCCCGGCGTCGGCACCGAGCGATTGCCGGTGGCCCTCCGAGTCGATCGCGGCGACGTGCTGATCGGACCCGACAACGGGCTGCTCCCGCCGGCCGCGGATGCGCTCGGTGGGATCACCGAGGCTCGGGCCATCGAGAATCGCGACCTGATGCTGCCGGTCATCTCGTCGAGCTTTCACGGCCGCGACATCTTCGCGCCGGTGGCCGCCCACCTCGCGTCCGGCGTCGACTACGCCACGGTCGGGCCGACCGTGCCGATCGGATCGC
This sequence comes from uncultured Chloroflexia bacterium, assembly GCA_963778645.1. GTDB lineage: Bacteria > Chloroflexota > Limnocylindria > Limnocylindrales > CSP1-4 > SPCO01. The sequence goes on along the minus strand of CAVZVH010000025.1, from coordinate 643,749 downwards.
TCGTCCGATTCCCGGTCGTCAGGCCGACGATCGGCGACGGCGTCCTGGGATCGGTCATCGACCACATCCTCATCTTCGGCAATCTCACCTTCTCCGGCACACCGGCGGACCTCGAGGCCGCGATCGGACCGTTGACGCTGGGACGGCCGCTCGTCCTCGAGTTCCCGGCCCACGATGGCGCACCGGCCGTCGAGGAGCGGACGGTCTGGCAGCAGACGTTCGGCCGGGTGCCGATCGGTGCGTCGCTGCTCTACGCCGATTCGGAAGGTCACCTCGCGTTGGCCGACAACCAGGGCAACACGGCCGCGCGACTCGGCCTGACCCTGGATCGACCCGTGCTGATCCGCTCGGCCTGAGGGGATGACGGCGGTCCCGTCGCTGGTCGAGGTCGATGGCCTGACCTATCGCTATCGCCGCGCGTCCGAACCGGCCATCACGGACCTGTCGCTGGCGGTCTCGCCCGGACAGGTGATCCTGGTCGCGGGCCCGTCCGGATGTGGCAAGAGCACGCTCATCCGCGCCATCAACGGGCTCATCCCGCACGCCTACCCGGGCGAGCTCACGGGCACAGTCCGCGTCGAAGGCCGAGCCACGACCGAGCTCAAGATGCGCGACATCGCCCGGACCGTGGGGACGGTCCTCCAGGACCCGGCCAAGCAGATCGTCGGAGCCACGGTCGAGTCGGAGCTGGCCTTCGGTCCGGAGAACCTGGGCGTGCCGCGCGACGAGATCCGCGACCGGGTCCGCGACGTCGCCGCGCCGGGCCGGCATCGAGTCGCTCCTGGGTCGCGAAACGGCGGCGCTGTCGGGCGGCGAGCGCCAGCTGCTGGCGATGGCCGGGATCCTGATGATGCAGCCCCGCCTGTACGTGGTCGACGAGCCGCTCGCGAACCTCGACCCCGCGACCGCGGAACGGCTGCTGGACGTCCTTCGCGGCCTGGCCGACGGGGGCGACGCGATCGTCATCGTGGAGCACCGGGTGGAGGAAGCGCTCAAGCTTCGGCCCGACCTCGTCCTCTACCTCGAGGAAGGTCGTCAGCGCTACCTCGGCCCAGTCGATGGCTTCCTTGCGATCGCCGACGCCGACGCGGTGAAGCTGCCGTTCGAGATCGTGCTCGAGCGGGCCAGGGCCGAGGCCGATGGGCCGCGGAGAGGCGGACTCCCCCGACCCGACGCCGGGCACCGACCTGTCCGGCGAGAACGAGCTCGACGGGCACGCCCGTCTCGAGTTCCGTGGCGTGCGCGCGGCCATCGGCGATCACGAGATCCTGCACGGCGTCGACGCGAGGCTCGGCCCGGACGAGGTCGTCGCCGTGCTCGGTCCCAATGGCTCGGGCAAGACGACGCTGTTCCGGACCGCGATGCGCCTGCTCGACATCACGGAAGGCACCGATCCTCGTGGACGGCGCGACGATCGTCGAGCGGACCACGGCCGAGCTGGCCACCGAATTCGGGTACGTATTCCAGAGCCCGAGCCAGATGCTGTTCGCACGGACGGTCGAAGAGGAGCTGCTGTTCGGACCCCGGAACCTCGGCCGCGATCCAGCCGGCTTCGAGGCGTTGATCGCGGACTGCCTCAAACGCACGTCGCTCGACGGGATCGAGGAGATCCGGTCGCGGCCCCCGCTGGCACTCTCGTTCGGACAACAGAAGCGCCTGGCGCTGGCCATCGCGTTGGCCCTCCGGCCCGCGACGCTCGTCCTCGACGAGCCGTCGGCCGGTCAGGACCACCGCACGGCTGCGGTGTTCATGCGCGAGGTCCTCGCCATCCCGGGCCTGCGCAGCCTCTATTTCGTGACGCACGACGTGGACCTTGCATTGACGCATGCAGACCGTATCCTGTTGTTCAGGGAAGGCCGGGTCGTGGCCGACGGCGCCCCGATCGATGTCATCGCCGACGCTGCACGCTGGAGGGAGTGCAACCTGCGGATGACATCGTTGATGCAGGCCAACGTCCACCGAGGGACGGCGGGGCAGGGGTTCCTCGATGCCGAAGCGCTCGCGCGCCAGATCGTCGCCCACGATCGGCGTCGCGACGAGCGGGCGGAAGGAGGCCGAGGTGGTGACCAGCTGACCGACTCCTGACTCGACCTGCGCCCCGGTCGCATCGAACCATCTGGAGGGAGATCAGATGACTGCAATCTCGTCCCCGCAGCCCAATCGCCTGTGGGAAGTGACTTCGCGAACGATCGTCTACGCCGCCATCGGGGCGGCCCTCTACGGCGTGTTGAGCCTGTTCAGCTTCCTGCTTCCGGGTACCACCAACGTCTCGATCCGCCCGGCATTCGCGCTTGTGCCGTTCTTCGGCTTCTCGTTCGGACCGCTCGTCGGCCTCTTTGTCGGCTTCGTCGGGAACTCGATCGGCGATCAGATCAACGGCTACGGCTTCCTGACCTACTGGAACTGGAGCCTCGCGAACGGCCTCGTCGGGTTCGTGGCGGGTCTCGCGCCGCTGTACCTCCGCAACATGATGGATGGCCCGATCAGCCGTCGCGCGATCGCCGGCGCCATCGCCGGTGTCGTGGGATCGATCGTCGGGTTCCTGTTCGTGTTCAGCGATATCTGGGTCGGCGGCGCATCGTTCGACTCCCTGTTGACGACCGGCTACATCCCGATCGTGATCGCCGACGTCATCGTGTCCATCATCCTCATCCCGGTCCTCGTCTACGCCTGGGAACCGGTGAAGGCCCAGCTCGGCCGCTGAGCGCGACGCATCCTCGCGCGATGCCGTGAACATCGCTCCGCGGTACCTCGGACGGGGGTCGTGGCTCGCCGGCCGCGACCCCCGCGTCCTCGTCCTGGTCGTGGCGCTGTTCATCGTCGCCGCCATCCAGGTCTGGGATCCGCGCCTGATGGCCGCGCTGCTGGCGCTGTCCCTGATCTGGTACCGGAGGGCGGGCATTCGGTTCGAGGACGTCCGGCGCAACTGGATCGCGGCCCTGACCCTGCTGACCATCGTCGTCCTGGTCAACACCGTCCTGACCGGCAACCGCCTCGAGGGCGTCGAGGTCCATCCCTTCTTCACGATCCCGCTGTTCGGGACGGTCGTGTCGGCGGAGTCGTTGAGCTACGCCGCCGTCCAGTGGATGCGGTATGTGGCGATGGTCGCGATCGGGTTTCCGGTCGCGTTCTGCGTCGCGCCTTCGGATTTCGGGGTCACGTTCGCGCGCCTTGGCGTTCCCGAGAAGTTCGCCGTTGGTGTGGACCTCACGTTCCGGTTCCTGCCGTCCCTGGCGGCCGAGTACCAGCAGACGATCGACGCCCAGCGCATCCGTGGCCACGATCCGGCCAGATCCAAGGGCGGACCCATCGCGAAGCTGCGTGGCATGGTGCCGTTGATGACGCCGCTGACCGTCAACGCGATCGCTGGCGCGGAGGACACGATCGACGCCATGGACCTGCGGGGCTTCGGGACCGGCAAACGAACATGGCTGCGCCATCTAGCGTTCGATCGCACCGATCGCCTGATCCTGCTCGCCTTCCTGGGGCTTGCCATCCTGCTGACGATCACCGGCTTCCTGGGCGCGACATCCGAGCTCTGGACGCCGCCCTTCCTCATCGAGCTGGCCGGCGGCTGATCCGGGCCGGCCCGGTCGGGCACTCCCTGCCGGAACCGCTCAGCGACGGTCCGCGGGCCCTCGAGCGGCGTCGACGAACACCGAGAACAGGCGACCGAACGCGGGCGGCGTCGACTCCGCCCGCTCCGGATGGCATTGGACGCCGATGAGGAAGCGCCCGTCGGCCGCTTCCAACCCCTCGACCAGCTCGCCGGCGCCGCTGCCCGCGAACGCATTCGCGACGAGGCCCGGGCCGAGGTCCGCCTTCCGGATGCCCTGGTGGTGGTACGAGTTGACGGTCACGACACCGCCCCGGGCGTTGGTGGGGAACAGGATCCGCGAGAGCCGGCTGCCGGGCGCCAGGCGGAGCGGATGGGTCGCCGCCGGGCCGACGCCCCAGCCCGGACCGGCATGGGCGTCGACGTGTTGGACCAGCGTCCCACCCGAGAAGACGTTGATCGCCTGCATCCCGCGGCAGATGCCCAGGATGGGCACGCCGCGGTCGTTCGCGGCGACCCACGCCACGTGCTCGAGGGCATCTCGGTCTGGCTCGGTCGCGACCGAGCCTTGCCTGGCGCGCCCGTAGCGGGCGGGGTCCACGTCGGCGCCGCCACTCAACAGGAGCCCGTCCATCGAGGCCAGCGCCGCGGCCCGGTCGGACGCGCCGACAGTCGCCGCGAGGAAGACCGGGTCGCCGCCGGCCTTCGCCACCGCGGCGGCGTACAGGGCGTTCTTGCGCGCCGCGAGGTCCGGATCGTTCGCGGTCGACGGATCCGCGACGGTCACGACGATCCGTGGGCTGGATGGAGCGCCTCGGTCCACGCCCGCAGGATAGCCGTCGCCGGGATTCGGGCCGGCGCGCCCGTCACACGGACGGTCAGGTCGACGGGCTGGCGCTCACCGACGGCGGCGGTGGGGTCGGTCGAGGCGTGGGCCTTGGCGTCAGGCCGGGCAACGCCTCGGGATCGACCTCCTGGTTCGGGATGAGCACCAGGACCCAGCCCACCTCGAGTCGATCCGGCCTGTATTCGCTGGAATCCGGATCGAGCGACGGGTAGGTCGCCCGGTTCCAGTACGCGATGCTCCGACCGCTCGTTCCGAACCGTCTGGCGATGCGGACGAGCGTGTCACCGCGCACGACTGTGTACGTGGCGAAGGTGGGACCAGGGGTGGGGGTCGGGCGGACGAATGACGGGGTCGGCGTCGGGCCAGCGGGCGTCTGGCGCGGTGTCGGCCCGGACGCTGACCCATCGGGCGTCGGGCTGAGGCGGTTGGCCGGGGTCGGGACACAGGCCGCCGCCACGGCCAGGAGCAGGATCCCCGCGAGAAGCCACCGGACGCGCATCGTCAGGTCCATCGTGACGCATCTTGCGCCCGACCCGCGATCCTGGCGTCAATCGATGAGGTGACTCGGCGGGTCGACCGGGGTCGGGGCCTGCAGGGAGAACTCGGCAGCCAGGGCAAGACCCTCGGCCGCGGTGGCGATCCGGTCACGGCCGCCACGCTTCGCGACGAAGCAGGCCCGGTCGGCGGCCAGCAGCACCGCGGCGGCGGTCGGCCCGTCGTCCGGGTAGGTCCCGATCCCGATCGATGCGCTGATGTTGCGACCGACCGCCTTGACCGCCTGGCGCGCTCGTTCGGCGACGCGCATCGCGCCGGTCGCGTCGGTGCCAGGCAACAGGAACGAGAACTCATCACCGCCGTATCGGAAGATCTGATCGGACTCGCGGCCGGCATGGACCAGCTCGGCCGCGATCTCACGCAGCAACCGGTCGCCGGCCTGGTGGCCGAGCGAGTTGTTGACGTCGCGGAAGTCGTCCAGGTCCAGCATGATCAGGCTGAACGACGAGCCCGTGTGGACGCTCCATTCGAGCCGATCCTCGAAGGTCCCGTGGTTGAGCAAGCCGGTCAGATCGTCGGTCTGGGCACGGAGCTCGACCGCCTGGAACACCTCCGCGTTCTGCAGGGCGATCGACACCTGGGCTGCGAAGAGCTGGACCAGCTCGAATTCGTCGTCCGTGAACGCGTTGCCGACGCCCAGTCGCTCGATCGTCAGGACGCCGATGGCGCCCTCGCGACCGCGGAGCGGGACGACGATCAGGCTGCCGTCGAGGGTCTCCATCCCGCGGAAATGGTTGACCCGCGGGTCCGTCCGCTCGTCCGCGATGTAGGTCGGCTCGTTGTGCTCGACGACCCAGGTCGCGATCCCGGTCTCACCCGGCTCCCATGGCTCGAGATAGCCCGCGGCGTGCACGCCACGGGCGGTCAGCGGCGTGAGGAGGCCCGTTGCCGGGTCCACCACCTCGATGGCGATGTTGTCGCACGCGATCAAGCGCAGCAGCCGCTCCGTGATGCTGTCGAGGACCGCGCGGCTGTCGAGCGTGGTCAGGATCGATTCCGTGATCTGCAGGAGCTCGCGCTGGCTCTGCACCTGGCGCTCCAGGGCCGTGCTCTGCTCCCGCAGACGCTCCGTCGTGTCGGCGGTGGCCATCGCCTGCGCCGCGAAACTCGCGTAGATGACCAGGAGGCGCAGGTCGTCGTCCGTGAACTGGTTCAGGCCGAGCTTGGAAAGGACGAGGACGCCGAGCACACGATCGTCGAAGATCATCGGCGCGAGGAGCATCGACTCGTCGAGGTCCTCCTCGGTCCCCGGGATCGTGTCGGCCCGCGGGTCCTTGGCGGCGTCGCCGAGGTTCTGGGCCACCGCGTGCTCCGCGACCCAACCGGTGATGCCCTCGCCGACCGAGACCTTCAGTTGATCGAGGGTCTCGTCGACGTACTCGCCCACCTGGCCTTTCATCGCGACCGGGTTGAGGTCGGTCCCCGCCATCCGGTAGACCCGGACGTTGTGGTAGTCGATGAGCTGGCGCAGCTCGGTCGCGATGGCCATCCCGATCTCGTGCACGCTCGACAACCGGTTCAGCCGCGTTCCCAGCTGCTGGATCGAAGCGAGCTGCGCGGCCCACGTCGCCATCCGCTCGAAGTCCTGGGCCGCCCGGATGGCGACGCTCGCCTGGGTCGCCAGGGCGGCCATCGTCTCGAGGTCGTCGTCGGTCCAGAGGTGGGGTCGGTCGTGGTAGACGTTGAGCAGTCCGAGCAATTCGGCCGCATCGAAGAGCGGCGCCGTGCAGATCGAGTCGTAGCCTTCCTGGACGACCGCCGCATGCACGCCCTGGCCGCGCGGGTCGTTGCGATAGTCGACCGCGAACATGGGATGGCGCGCGGCCACGGCCAGCGCCGGCAGCGACTGGGCCGGGAAATCGCGGACACTCGCCAGGTAGCTCGCCGACAGCCCTCGGCTCACCTCGGCGACGGCGCTGCCGTCGGGCCGCTGGAGGAAGACCGCGCCCCGGTCGGCTTCGAACAGGACCATCGCGTGGTCGACCAGGCCGGCCAGGATGCGGTCGAGGTCCAATCGACTGCCGATGTCGCCGGCGACCCGATGGAGCGCCTCGGCCCGATGCAACTGGTGGGCGACCTCCTCGCGGCGCCGAGCGACCGACACCATCGTGCCGATCGCGTTGGCGACGACCGATGCCACGTCGCCATCGTGTGATCCGTGGGCGCTGTCGTCATCGCCGACGAGGTGGAGCACGCCCCACGGCCCGCCGAGGGCAGGGATGACGACCGCGAGCTCCGGTCGCTCGCCGGCCAGGATGGCAAGGGGGGTGCCCAGGCCCTCCGCTCGCGTCGATGCTCGACCCCGGCCCAGCTCCGATGGATCGTCGGGGAAGGCGGCAATGGCGAGTGCGGCACCGAGCACGCCGAATGCTCGCGGGCGGTCCACGAGCCGCTGTGGAGCCGCGTTCACCGCCCGCGCGACGGCCCTCGGGACCAGGCGATCGTCGCGCAGCTCCCAGATCGCGACGAGGTAGTGGTCGTAGGCGTCGCGAATGAGGCCGACCGCCCTGGTGAGGTCGTCGTCGAGGTCGTCGGGTTCGGTGGCCAGACGGGTGATCGAATCGATGAGCGACAGATCGATCGCATGGCGTTCGGCGGCGAGCGGGTCCGCCGACGATCGGATGGCATCCGGCGAGCGGCGGTCCATCGCCGTCGCCGGTAGATGGCCGACGCGCCGACCTCCGGGCCCAAGCTGCGCGGATGGTGTGGCCGGGTCGGTCGGCCCGAATTCAGCGGCCGCGAGGAAGCGCTGCAGGTCGCCAAGGCGGTAGCGCCGGTCACCTCGCGGGTTGATCCGGTAGTAGCGCAACCGACCCGCATCACTCCAGGCTCGGACCGTGTTCGGATGCACCCCCAACAGGCGCGCAGCCTTGGTGACGGTCAGCGTCGCATCGATCGGGCGTGACGGGAGGGCAGTATTCAAGGGCTCGTCTGGAGGAATTGTGAACTCGACCGGCCGAGCCTACCAAGCTCACAGTTCTTGCCAATAGGCCGATGGTCCCGGGACACGACGACCATGCGGCGGAGCCCGGCGCGAACGCCGCGCCGGGGGGCTCAGGCTCGACGTCCGCCGGTCAGCCGGATATACACGAGCGTGATCGCGATGGTCGCGATGCCGATGGCCAGCACGGCGAGGACCGCGAACGCCGGATCGCCGACGAGCCCCGGGCCCTGGCCGGAACTGCGCGGGTCGCCGCCCACGGCCGGGGTCGGGGAGGCCGCCAGCGTGGCGCCGAGCGTCGCCTCCGACAACGCCACGAACGCGAGGGCGGCCCCAAGTAGGCGGGCCGGGCCAGAGCGTTGGCTGCCCGGCGGTCGGCGCATCAGATGATCGCCCCGACCAGGGCCCAGGCCAGCGCCACGCTGATGAGCACCAGGCCTCCGGCCAGGCAGATCGCGGCGACCAGGGGCCGGCGCGAACCCGATCCCGCAAGGATCCGCATCGCCTCGTCCGATTCCAGCGTGGTCAGGACCAGCGGTCGGCCGAGGCCGGCGGTCATCTGCGGCTGGCCGCCGGGTCCCGATGACGGGACACCCAGCACGATCGCATGCTCGACCGAGGAGACCTGCTCAACGAGGAGCCGCACGGGCGTGGCCGGCACCGTCCCGGCGGGCATCCTGTCCGGGGCGTCCCCGGCGGTCCCGACCGATTCGCGCGGGATCACGATCAGGCCCGCGTCGAGAGCGTCCCCGTCGATGGCGATGGCCGCCAGTCCGTCGCGGACGGAGAAGGGGACGACTTCGCGCCGATCCTCGATCGCCTGCCAGGCTCGGCCGTTGCGCAGCTGCAAGCGCGTCCGCCGCAGCACCAGGGGTCGATGGGCGTCGTCCTCGAACTCGGCCTCGGCGTCGACGCGTCCCGCGACACGGACATAGCGATTCGGGCCGGAGCTCATCGCGACGGCGTCGGCGATCGTGACCGACGGCGTCGAGGCGAGCAGGCGACCAACGCGGAACCGTGGCCCGAACGAGCTCAGGATCAGCCACCCCGCGACGAGCGCGATCAGCCCGGGGACCAGGAGGAGCAGGGGGGTCACGGCCGCGATGATAGCGCCGGACACGAAATGGCCCGAAGGAACCTACCCGACACGTGGGCGTTGATGCGATCGCCGCCGTTAGTGTCGCTCGACCCCTCCGGGCTGCGTCGAACGGTACGGGGCGGACGCGCTCGGACGCAATGGGGGCTGTCCACCGAATCCGCTCGACGCGGGCAGGTTATCCACCGGCCGTCCACACGAGGTCAGGCGGCCGGGCGCCCCGTCGACGGATCGAGCGAGTTCAGCTGGCCCGCGTAGCCGGTCAGGACCAGGCGCCCGCCGACCAGCTCGGCTCCGACGACCACATCGGAATGCGCGACCCGCCAGGCGACCGTGCCGTCTGGTTCGATCGCGAACGTCTCCACCTCGGCCTGGACGATGACGTGGGCCAGCCGCGACGAGCCGAGCAGAGCGATGATCGGCGACCCCGAGCGATGCTCCCAGGTCGCCTCGCCGGTCGCGACGTCGAGCCCGAAGGTGTGGAACCCGTAGCTCACGACGAGCAGGCCCGCGCTGTCGAGGTGGATGGCGCGTGGTTCGTCGCTGATCGGCGAGGCGAAGCGCGCGGTCCAGGAGCCGCGTGGGCCTTCGAGTCGCAGCTCCGCGCGGCACAGCGGTTCCGGATCGTCGGCGACTCGGGTCCCCAGCTCGATCAGTCGACCGCCGACCTCGGACAGGGCAAAGACCGCAGGGCCCTGGCCGCTACCGCCCCACCGCCAGCGGGCGCGCAGGCCACCCGGGTACGTGACGGTCGCATTGCGGGGTTCGGCGCTCACGCGCTCGGGGCGGTCTCGGCCTCGAGGTCGGCGCCGGAGCGCTCCTCGGCGATCGGCGCCACGATCGCATTGGCGAGGTTCCGCAGCGTCCCCGGCGGGACCGGGAAGACCGCGGTCGGCAGGCCGGCCGCGGCCCACACCACCGGGTATCGGCCGAGGGCGGGATCCATGATCACCCGGAGTGACCGGTCGTGGCCGATCGGCGGGATGCCACCGATGACGTAGCCGGTCAGCTCGTTCGCCTCGCGCGCGGTGGCTCGCCGGATGTCCCCCTCGCCACTGACCGCCGCGAGGCGGGCGACATCGACCCGGTCGGGTCCTGAGACGAGCGCCACGATCGGCTCCAGGCCGTGCTCGGTCGGCGCGACGAAGACGAGCGACTTGACGATCTGGCCCAGCTCCGCACCGACGGCCGCCGCGGCCTCCTGGGCTGTGTGGGTCGACTCGTCGAAGACGGTCACCTCGAGCGTGACCCCCTTGCGGGCCGCGGCGTCGATGACGCTTCGGATGGCGGGATGGTCGAGGGGGTCGGGCACGGCGCGGAGTCTAGCATCGGCGTACGGACCGGACGACCGGCCCGACGCCGTCCGGCGTAGCATCGATGACCATGCAGGCGATCGTGCTGGCCGATGGCGATGTCGCTCCGCGCGCCCGGATCGACGCCACCTGGCCGGGCTGGGCCGATCCGGCCGCGCTCGTGATCGCCGCCGACGGTGGGGCGCGCCACGCGGCGGCATTGGGCCTCCGCCCGGTCATCTGGGTCGGCGACGGCGACTCCGTCGCTCCCGACGAGCTCGAGCGTCTCGCCGCGGACGGCGCGGAGATCCGCCGCGTGGCCTCGGCCAAGGACGAATCCGACACCGAGCTCGCCGTCCTCGCAGCCCTCGAACGTGGCGCGGACGACATCGTCATCCTCGGCGCGCTGGGCGGCGGGCGGATCGACCACGCGCTGGCCAACGTCGGCCTGCTGGCCCACCCGGCGTTGGCGGGTCGACGCGCGATCCTGCTCGATGCCGCGGCGCGCGTCTCGTTGCTGCGCGCGCCCGGACCCGACGGGGCGCCGATCCAGTGCGCCCTGCCCGGGCGTGTCGGCGACCTGGTCAGCCTGCTGCCGCTCGGCGACGGCGTCGAGGGTGTCACGACCAACGGGCTCGCCTACCCGCTGACCGACGAGCCCTTGCCCGCAGGCCCCGCACGCGGCCTCTCGAATATCCGGCAGAACGCCGCCGCTGGCGTCTCGGTCCGACGCGGGATGCTGCTCATCGTCGAGTCGCCTGCTACGCTCCCGCGATGAGCATCCCCGAGGTGGGCGACGTGGCGCCCGAGATCGCGCTTCCCGACGAGACCGGCACGATCCACCGCCTGGCCGACCAGCGCGGCCGCTGGACGATCCTGTACTTCTACCCCACCGACGACACGCCCGGCTGCACGGTCGAGGCGTGCGAGTTCCGCGACGCGAACGAGACCATCCACGAGCGCGGCGCGGACGTCTGGGGAGTCAGCCCCCAGGGCGCGAAGAGCAAGCGGGCCTTCCGCGAGAAGTTCGACCTGCCCTTCACGCTCCTCGCCGACGAGGCCCATGAGGGGGCCGAGGCCTATGGATCGTGGGTCGAGAAGCAGAACTACGGCAAGACGTACATGGGCACGGCACGCAGGACGTTCCTCGTGGACCCGGACGGTCGGGTCGCCAAGACCTGGCCGAAGGTCAAGCCGGAGGGCCACGCCGCCGACGTCCTCGCCTCGCTGGACACGCTGCAGGCGGCGCGGGCCGGGTGAGCGAGCCAGTTGCTCAAGAGGCTTCGCTCGTGGGGGGAGACGAGCGAAGCCTCGGCCGGAAGGGTACTGCCGGCCCGGACCCCGTGCAAGGCGCTGATGCGCGTCCCGCGCTCGCAGCGACACCCGAGGGGACGGCAGCTCCGGGTCCACACGACTGGCGGCCCACCAGGTTCATGGTCATCGCTGCCCACCCCGACGACGCGGAGTTCGGTCCGGCCGCGACGGCGGCCCGCTGGATCTCGGAAGGCTCCGAGGGCTGGCTGGTGTGCTGCACCAGCGGCGATCAGGGTGGTGAGGATCCGGACGCCGATCCGCTGCTTCTCTCCGCGCTCCGCGAGACCGAGCAACGGGCGGCGGCCGCGATCATCGGCTACGCCGGCGTCTCGTTCCTCCATCAACCCGACGGCGCGCTGGCGAACGATCTCGCCCTGCGCGAGTTGCTGGTCCGCGAGATCAGGACCTTCCGCCCCGACGCCGTCCTGGCCACCGACCCAGAGGCCCTCTTCTATCGCGATGGCGGGGTCAACCACCCGGACCACCGAGCTGCGGGTTTCGCGGCCGTCGACGCGGTCTATCCGGCGGCGCGCAACCCGATGGCGTTCCCGTGGCTCGCCCGCGGCGGGCTCGAGGCCCATCGCGTCCGGCGCCTGTACCTCTTCTGGTCGAACGCGCCGACGGCCTGGGTGGATGTCTCGGCGACGCTGGATCGCAAGCTCGCCGCCCTCGCCGCGCACGCCAGCCAGATCCACGACGCCGAGGGTCTCGCGACGCGCATCCGGGCCTGGGCGGCCGAGGAAGGGGCGGCCATCGGCGCCGGGGCCGCTGAGGGGCTTCGCGTCGTGGTCATCGATGATGACGAGGACGAAGGACCCGGCTGACGTCGGGCCCGGGACGGATCCCGGTCAGGCGCCCTCGAGGAGGAGCGGACGGACGCGACCCCAGTCGTTCCACAGGTCGGCCATGCCGTCGGCGCGGCGCCCGAGGAGCGCGATCAGCTCCGACAAGCTGAGGTCGCCGGCCGTGCCAGCAAGGTGTTCGTCGGCGGCCACGGTGATGTCGCTGTACAGGGCGGCCATCTCCGCCTCCGTCGGCCATTGACGGATCCGCATCGGGTCCAGGCCGGCGTAGCCCATCGCCATCGAGAGATCGCGCTGGGATGGCACGCGTTCGTCGACGAAGCCACCGAGGCCGTCGAATCGGTGGCCGAGCGACGCCAGCGCCTTGGTGATGTCGCGGTCCTGCTCGAGGGTGAACGTGCCCCAGAACGGGTGGTCGGCCGGGTACTCCAGGGAGCCGGCCTCGATGCTGACGGCGACGATCGCATCGATCAGCTGAGTCAGGCTCGTCTGCCACCGGCGACGGGCCACCGGGTCGTCGCCGGCGAGCCTCGTGACGAGGGCCGTCAGGGCAGCTCGGTCACCGCGCAGGAGGCGGAAGACCGTGGGCGTGACACCAGCCGACAACGCCGCGGCCAGCGGCTCGTCGTCGTCGATCGGGCCGGTCGGGCGTTCCGTCCAGGGCGCGGGCGGCAGCGGCTGGGCGGTTCCGGCCGCGACCCTCTCGTCGCATTCGGCGAGGGCCTGGCGCGCGACGAGGCAGGAGGCCTCAGCGGCCTCCGCCGCGATCCGGGCAGCGTCCCCTTCCAGGGTCAGGCGCTCGAGGCGGGTGCCGATCGCCGTCGCCGCGGACCGTTCGCGCTTCGCGGTGATGGCCGCGGTGCGCGCGGCGGTGTTGACGTCGTTGATGTCGACCAGCCAGTCCCGGGCCGCGGCCTCGGCCTCCTCGGTCGACTTCGAACCGTTGTAGGCCGACCGGAACCTGCCCTGCGCGGCCTCCTTCTCGCGGCGGACCGCCCTGGGGTCGGCGATCGCTGCGGCGGCATCGGCCGCGGACATGTGGTCGTCGTACGTGCGCTGGGCGACCCGCAGGACCTCGGCCGCTTCGCTCGCGCGGCCTCGGGCACCGACCGCGAACCCGCATCGTTCGGCCGCCACACGGCGCTCGGCGGCGCAGGCGTCGACCGGGCCGCCCGCCGAACCAGCGACGACGCCGGCTCCCGCCGCACCCGCGCCGACGTCCCCCGTGCCACCGGGCGGTCCCCCGGCGGACGCACCCCCCGCGGAGGCACGGCCCGACGGCGAACCGGCCGCCCCACCGGCGCCGCCGGAGATCGACCCGCTCACGTACAGTCCCGCGTCGTCCAGGGGGCCTCGTGAGGGCGGCCCGGATGCGACCACGGTCGGGACAAGCATCGGTTCCGGGTCGGGGTCGTAGGCGGTCCCCGTCCCGGTCGACACGCTCTTCTGCATCGAGGCCGACAGCGCGCTCGCATGGAGCGCCGCCATCATGGGATCGTCGCCACCATCGACCGAGATGCCGACCATCGCCGCCGACTCGGCCGTGCCCCGCGGGTCCGTCAGCCGGAAGGCCGGCTCCATCGTGCTCCCTGGTGTCGGCCCGGTCCCGGCGACCGCGTCACCGCCGGCCGTGGCCCCGAAGCCAGACCGAACAGTCGTTCGACTGTCGACCGCTTGCGCGGGGGTCGGTTGGGCTTCCGGACGCCGGTCGGCCGGGCCGCCGCGGGCGGGCTCTGGGTCCGTTGGCATGAAGGCGTCATCGGACAGGGTCGTGGAGCGCCGGTGCGGGATGGCGTCCGCGGCCACGGTCACACGAACCTCGCGCGGCCCGCGCGGGCGGGCCCGCAGGACCTCGATCAGCGCGGCCCCGGCCACGACACCAAGGCCGAGTCCAAGGACCAGGAAGATGAATTCGGTGGCGGTCACGCTATCCGCATCGGTCGCGTCGGACCCCCGGGATCGACGAGGCTTCCCCCTCGCAGCGTAGCTGCGAGCGCTGCGAGCGTCAAATCGCGAGACCGCGGCCCGGTGCCACGACACAGGCCCGAGACCCTGATGGTAGATTCGGTCCATCGGCAGGCCTGCCGGTTTTCGCCTGCGCCCCGAACTCCCCAGACCAGGGAAAGGCACGACTCCGCTTGGTCATCGAGCAGCCCCAGGAATTCCTCGTCCAGCCCGTCGACGCCTCCTGGCTCCAGTGCAACATCGAGTGCCAGGAAGCGTGCCCGGTCGGGACGAACTGTCGCGGCTACCTGAACCTCGCCGCCGAAGGGCGGTTCGAGGAAGGCTACATCCTGTCGCGCGAGCCGAACCCGGTCGCCGCCATGTGCTCCTACGTTTGTTCGGCCCCGTGCGAACGTGCCTGCCGTCGCGGCGACATCGATCGGCCGTTGGCGATCCGGGCGATGAAGCGGTTCCTCGTGGAGTGGCACGAGGCGTCCGGCATCCCCGACGTCATGCCCGACATCACGCCCCGCCTGGAGCGCGTCGCAGTGGTCGGTGCCGGGCCGGCCGGCCTCTCGGTCGCACGCGAATTGGCCACCGAGGGCTACCAGGTGACGGTCTTCGACAGCCTCCCGTACGGCGGCGGGACGATGCTGATCGGCGTCCCCGCCTTCCGGCTGCCGCGCGAAGCGATCGAGATGGACGTGCGGTTGGTCGAGCGGCTAGGCGTGCGCTTCGTCTTCGACACGACGATCGGCAAGGACATCACCTTCGAACAGCTCCAGCGGGACTTCGATTCGATCGCCATCACCGCCGGCGCGATGGACGCGGTCGCGTTGGACATCCCCGGCGCCGATCTCGAGGGCGTCGACTACGGCGTCGATTTCATGAAGAAGGCCAACCTCGGCCAGCCCCTCGAGGTCGGCACCGACGTGGTCGTCATCGGCGGCGGCTACACGGCCATGGACTGCTCGCGGACCAGCCTGCGCCATGGGGCCGAGCGCGTCTCGATCGTCTACCGGAGGACCCGGTCGGAACTCGTCGTCGACGAGGAAGAGCTCGGCGAGACCGAACGCGAAGGCGTCCGGATGGAGTTCCTGGCCAGCCCGATCGAGATCCTCGGCGAAGACGGCAAGGTGAGCGGCGTCAGGTTCATCCGCAACCGGCTGGGTGAGCCCGATGCCTCCGGCCGGCGCTCGCCCGTCCCGATCGAGGGATCCGAGTTCGTCATCCCGGCCAGGACCGTCATCCCGGCCGTCTCGCAGGCGGCGGACCTCACCTTCCTGCCGGTCGAGGCGAAGTTCGAGATCAACCGGGGCCGGGTCAAGGTCGACCCCGCCACCTACGCGTCGAACGTCAGGGGGGTCTTCGCCTGCGGCGACTTCGTGACCGGCCCCACGACCCTCATCGAGGCCGCCGGCCACGGCAAGAAGTGCGCCTATGCGATCGATCGGTACCTGTCGGGCCGGACCGACGTGACGGTCGACGCGAACGTCAAGATCACGAGCTCGTGGCGCCACGACATGCCGGACTTCTACGACGTCCTGCCCCGCCAGCACATCCCGATGGTCCCGCTCACCGCGCGGATGCCGTCGACCGACCCGGTCGTCAACTTCAACACGCCGGTCGAGCAGGGCTACGACGCGACCGGCGCGGTGGCCGAGTCGACGCGCTGCCTGATGTGCAACTACAACATCTGGTTCGACCCCTTCCGGTGCGTCCTCTGCGGGGCCTGTGCGGACGTCTGTCCGGAGGGCGTGATCCACATGATCGACATCAACCAGATGAAGTCCGAAGGGCTCCTGCCCGAGCTCGAGGAGGCGTACGGCTGGGACCAGGGCGGGGCCATGGTGCTCGACGAGGAGCGCTGCATCCGCTGCGCGCTGTGCGTCAAGCGTTGCCCGTTCGACGCCATTACGATGGAGCGGTTCGAGCTGCAGGAGGTCTCGACCGACGGTCGGCTCTACAAGGAGTCGTACCGCGACGCGCAACTCGCCGGTACGCCCGGCGTGGCAGGAGGAGCCCGGTGAGTTTCCTCGAGCGGATGGACCAGACCATCCGCCGGAGCCCCGTCTGGCGGTCGCTCTTCCGTCAGCCCTACCCCAACGACGAGCGCTCGCGGGCGTACGCCGTGATGAACAACGTCTTCCTGCACATCCACCCGGTACGAGTCCGCCAGCACGCGGTGAAGTTCGCGTACACGTTCTGCCTGGGCGGCCTGAGCTTCTTCCTGTTCCTCGTCCTGACCGTGACCGGCGTCTACCTGATGTTCTTCTACGTGCCGTCGGCGACCCTGGCGTACACGAACATCCTCGAGATCCAGAGCGAGGTGACGTTCGGGCTGCTGACCCGGAACATCCACCGCTGGGCCGCGCACCTCATGGTCTTCTTCGTGTTCCTCCACATGATGCGGGTCTTCTACCACGGGGCCTACAAGCCGCCGCGCGAGTTCAACTGGGTGGTCGGGGTCGTGCTTCTCTTCCTGACGATCATGCTGAGCTTCACGGGCTACCTCCTGCCATGGGACCAGATCGCCTTCTGGGCCATCACGATCGGAACGAACATGGGCGGCTATGCGCCGATCGTGAACTTCCCGGTGTCACGGATCCTGTTGGGCGGCCTCGAGGTCGGCCAGAACACGCTGTTGCGATTCTATGTGGGCCACGTCGTGTTCCTGCCGCTGATCGCGGCCGTCTTCCTCGCGGTGCACTTCTGGCGGATCCGAAAAGACGGTGGGATCTCGGGGCCGCTGTGAGCAACCGATGAGTGACGTCAAGTCCCCGCCGGAGCGGCGCGAGGTGCTGCCGGTCGATCCGACGCGGCGCACGGAGATCGACAAGCAGCGCGTGCCGATGTCGGCGCGGCCCTACCGGCTGCTCGCACTCGTCAAGCAGGATGCCGTCGTCCGCGTCCAGAAGGAACCCGACGACACGGTCATGACCTGGCCGCACCTGCTCACCATCGAGTTCCTGGCTGGCGGGATCATGAGCATCTTCCTGCTCCTGATGGGCCTGTTCATCAACGCCCCGCTGGAAGAGCTGGCCAACGGGAACGTGACGCCCGCGGTCGCCAAGGCCCCGTGGTACTTCCTCGGCCTCCAGGAGCTGCTCGCCTACTTCCATCCGACGGTCGCCGGCGTCCTCGTCCCGGGGTTCGTCCTCGTCGGCGCGGCACTCATCCCATACGTCGACCGCGAGAACATCCTTGCCGTCCGTCCGTCGGAGCGCAAGACCGCGGTGATGCTCTTCACGATGTTCTGCTGCCTCGGTCTCATCCTGACCTTCGTCGGCATCTTCTTCCGCGGCCCCGGCTACACGTTCGTCATCCCGTTCGTGACCGCGCCCGGCGTCTACTTCGCCCTGTGACCGACCACCAAGGATCCCCTGTGCGATGAGCAACTACCAGGTCGAAGCGATCGACAAGCCCGCCGCCCTGACCAACGAGGCGATCAAGGCGCTACGACGGGAACAGGTCCAGGGCCTGTCTCGCCGGCAGCTCATCCGGAACGCGCTCGGTGCCGGGATCGGCCTGTGGCTCCTGGAGGTGACGGCGGGAACGCTCGGATTCGCCTGGCCGAACCTGACCGGCGGCTTCGGGGCCCCGATCGAGATGGGCAACCTCGAGACGATCAAGCTCCAGAACTCGTCCCTGCCGATCGACGAGGGGTTCCCTGCGTACTACCCGGAGGCCCGCGCCTTCGTCGTCCTCGTCGACCCCGGGCAACAGCGCTTCCTGCCGGGCGAGGACGAGACCGGTGACGGCACGGCCCTGAACGTTCGCGCGCTCTACCAACGCTGCCCGCACCTCGGCTGCAAACCCAACCCGTGCTTGAAGAACTTCTGGCTCGAGTGTCCGTGTCATGGGTCGCGCTACGACCGCCTCGGCATCAAGGCGGACGGTGCCCAGTACGGCCCCGCGCCGCGCGGCATGGACCGCTTCTCGATCGCCGTGGACGGCGCGGGAGTCCTCACCATCAACACCGGGAAGATCACCCTTGGTCCCCTGCCGATCGCCCTCGGCCAGCCAGGACTGATCCCGCCCCGAACGCCGACGGGCTGCATCTGACGCCGTGATCCGACCCGACCGCCGAGGAGATCGATGACCGACACGCCCGGAGGCGAGCCCGAGCAGCGTCTGCCCGCGACCCGTCCGTCGGCCGAGCCGGCACCGGTCGAGCGCTTCAGCGCTCCGCCTGCCGCCCGCAGCCTGGAGCTGACGCCGGAACGGGCCGCCCAGATCGTCCGACAGTCGTCGAATGCGCGATGGATCGGCTTCCTGGCGGTCGTCGTCGTGATCCTGTTCACGTCGATCTATTGGTTCTACGAACTCGGTGCCCCGCTGGGCCTCACCGAGGCGCGCCTGGACAAGGAGGGGGAAGCGCAGCAAGTCGTCGCCGTCGAGCGCGGCTACAACGTCTACGAAGCCAACTGCGCGCGATGCCACGGCGAGAACGGCGAGGGTGGCATCGGACCGATCCTCAACCGGCAGGACAAGCTCTTCGCGCACCTCAACGAGAACTACCTGCGGACCGTGATGAGTGCTGGCGGACGTTACGTCTGTGGCAACCCGAACTCGCTCATGCCGGTCTGGTCCAACGAAGCGAGTCCGCCCGGTCCGCTCAACTACCGCCAGATCGATGAGCTGATCGCCTTCATCCGCGCGACCAACGAGAAGACCTACGTCGTGCGCGATCACGAGCTCGGCACGCCCCTGATCGATCCGTTGACCGGCGAGGTCAGGACCTTCACCGGCTGGGTCGATCCGAACTACACGCCCGCCCCTGGCTCCACGCCGTACCCGGCTTGCTGGACAGACGAGTTCACGAGCAGTGCCGCGCCGTCGGGATCCGCTGGGGGCTCGGCCGCACCGTCGGGCGCGGCCGGCGGGTCGGTCGTCACGATCGTCGCCTCGGGCATCACCTTCACGACCCCGAGCGTGACCGCCCCGGCCGGGGTGGCCTTCAGCCTCGAGTTCGACAACCAGGACGCGGGCGTCCCGCACGACGTCCAGATCAAGGACGGCAGCGGCACCCAGGTGTTCAAGACCGACCTCTTCCCGGGCGTCGAGAAGCGGAGCTACCAGGTCCCCGCCCTGACCGCCGGCGCGTACCCCTTCGTGTGCACCGTGCACGTGAACATGACCGGCACCCTGACGGCCCAGTAGGCAGGGAGGACGATGGCCCAACAACAGGCGCTCACAGCCGGGATGACGGTGCCGCGGCGGCGGGCCATGTTCGGCCTGCTCGACGCGGACGGCTGGGCGTGGGCGTCGGTCAAGGCGTTCATCTGGATCACCCTCATCGTCCTGCTGCTGGGCTACATCCCGGATCGGGCGTACTACCTGACCGTAGCCAGGACCGTGGACCTCGGGGTCATCGCGTGGTCGCCGGTGAACCTCTGCCCGCCCGAGAACAAGACGCTGCCGTGCCCGGTCCCCGTCGGTGGCGTCGTGCCCTGGGATCAGTCGCCCCCCGAGCTGGCGCTGCCGGAGCCGCGGACCGATGGTGCGGTCGTCCAGGTCGGAACGAGGCTGCTGTACATCGGCGGATCGGACGGCACCACGGCGCAGTCGTCGGTCTTCGTGGCCGCGACGGTCGGGACCGGCAATTTCGACAAGTGGACTGAGGGTCCGCCCTTGCCCGCGCCACGGACCGAGGCGGGCGTGGCGTTCGTCGCCGGCAGCATCTACGTGATGGGCGGCCTCGATGCCGAGAACGCCCCGACCACGACGACGTACGTCCTCACGCCCGACGGCACGACCGGCGAGCTCGGTGAGTGGCAGGAGGCGCCCGAGGCGCTCGTCCTGCCCGAGGCTCGCTCCGGTGCGGCGGCGACCGCGACTGCCGACGGCATGCTGCTGATCGGGGGCTCGAACGCGACCGGTCCGGTGGCGACGACCTGGAAGTCCACGTTCGATACGACCGGCCTGCTCGGGAAGTGGGCGGCCGAGAAGGAGCTCGCGACGGCGCAGACGGGAGCGACCGCGGGGATCATCGGCGACTTCGCGTGGCTGTTCGGTGGACGGGATGCGAACGGCCCCGTCGCGACGGTCCAGCGCGGCGAGTTCGGCCAGGCCGCCATCGAAGGGCTGCCCGAGAACCCCGAGGAAGGCAAGGTCGTGGCGTGGGCCATCAACCCAGCCGCGAACCTGCCCGCGCCGCGCGCCGACGCAGCCGCGTGGGCCGTCAACGGCGCGCTCTACGTCGCCGGTGGCAGCGACGCGACGGGTCCTCGCAAGGAGCTCTACTGGGCACTGCCGTCGAGCGAAGGAGACATCGCCGAATGGAAGCATCTCGAGGTCAGTGACCTGCCAGAGCCGCTGACCGGCGGCGCACCGGTGGTCAGCGGACCGAACGCGATCATCGTCGGCGGGACGACGCCCGACGGCGTGACCGGCACGAGCCTGCGCGCGAACATCGCCCCGCAGGCGCCGTTCTTCCGACTGGGCCTAGTCGGGGCGACCGTCCCGGGTCTGACGATCGGGGGCGAGATCGGTCAGCAGCTCGGCTATCTGAACGCGGCCGGCGTTGGCACGCTCAACTTCGTGATCCTGATCTTCGTGGGCTGGGCATACGCGCACAAGGCACAGACCCGAGCGCTGTTCGCAAGGATCCTGCGCCGCGAGCGCTGAGCGGCGGGGCGAGGGGCGCGTGACCGTCGTTTCGGTCAGATGATACTGAGGCGGTCACTCGTCACGTCCGTAGTTGACCAATGCTTCCTTCGTGACGCATCTGTCCCGATCCGGAGGGTAAGGTCGTTCCGCTGGTGCACGACGTCGCGAGACTTCGAGGTCTCCGAGCGGACGAGTGACCGCACAGGTGTCATCTGGCGGGAATCGGGTGGCCCGGCCGCCCCGGCTCGTCCGGCGCGACCGCCTCGGCACTCCCAGCCGGAGCCTAGCCCGAGAGCTGGCCCTCCCCCGGTTCCGGCGTGCCCGATCGCGTCGGAAACCCGGCCGTCGCCCATGCGTCCATGCCGCCGGCGACATTCACGACATCCGTCCGGCCGCTGCGCACCAGGAAGCCGGTCACGGCCGCCGACCGGCCGCCCGTACGGCAGATGACCATGACCGGCCGATCCGTCGGGACGTCGCCGACCCGCGCCTGGAACGTCGACATCGGGATATGCAGCGCGCCCGGCGCGCGCACCGTCTCGAACTCGTCCGGCTCGCGGACGTCGAGCAGGACCGGTCGTTCGGGGTCGTCGCGGAGGCGACGCTCGGCCTCGGTGACATCGACCGTGGGGATGGTGCCCGGCAGGGTCATGCCTCGCTCCTGTGCAGGACCGGTGGCCCGAGCGAGGGTCCGGTCGGGTGGGCCGCAAGATCCGCGAGCCGGCGATCGACCTGGGCGACGAGGACCGCCAGGTCGACGCCGCCGCGCCGAGTAGTCGGCGATGGACGCCTCGAGCAGCCATGCCCGGGCGCCGGTCAGGTTCTTGACGATGCCGGCCGGGTTGCCTCGGACGTCGTGAACGTACGCCGCAGCGAGCTTGATGAGCCCCTGGAGGAATGCCCGCTCGCCGGGATCGTCGGTGCCCATCCAGGCCGGTTCCAGCAGCTCGTGCGCCTCGAAGAAGTCGCCCCGTTCGTAGGCGGCCAACCCGTCACGCAATGCAGCGGCCCGAGCCCCGACCGGCAACGGCCGGAAGGCCTTCGCGCGTCCGGCCGAGTCGACGACGGTCAGCCGCTCGGCCATCAGGTCAGTTCGCTCAGCGGCTGGCGACTGCTGAACCCGGTGTCCATCGGGTGCCAGAACCCGACGGCCTCCTCGCCGCGCTGCCAGCACAGCCAGATCTGTCGGCCGTTGACGAGGGCGGGGAAGTCGACAAGGCCGTCACCGATGTCACGCAGCGTGATGCCCATCGCCTCGATCCGGGCGACACCGGCGGCCATCTGGTCGACGAGGCCCTGCATCCGGAGACGCGTCAAGCGCAGCTCATCGGCGGCGACTGCGGTCTCGGCTCCGCTCGTGGGCTCGGGTGGCTCAGCGGCCGGCTCGTCCCCACGCGTCGCCGCGGACCGCCGAGCCAGCACCTCGTCCCGAAGCCGGATCAACTCGGCCCGCTGCGCGGCCAGCGTCGTCAGGATCTCATCGAGCTCCGGCACGGCGGCGTTCGCGTCGTCGATATCGTAGAAGCGAGTCACAGGACGGCGATTCTAGCCCGACTCGTCGCGTACCATCGGAACGGACCAGTCGACCACCGATCGCGGAGAGGAGACGGCATGCGTCGGGTGTTCCTGTGGGCCGCCCGGAATCGCTGGCTGAAGGAGCATCTGCCAAGGTTCGGCTTCATGCGTCGAGCCGTCAGGCGGTTCATGCCCGGCGAGACGATGGACGACGCGCTGACCGCCGCCGCACCCCTCCAGGCGGCCGGCATCGGCACCCTCTACACGCGCCTCGGGGAGAACCTCGAGAGCCTGGCCGAGGCCGACGAGGTCGCCGCCCACTACACGACCCTGATCGACCGCATCCGGGCGGCCGGGATCGACGGCGAGATCTCGGTCAAGCCGACCCAGCTCGGCCTCGACCACGACACCGACGCCTGCCTCGCCCATCTCGAGCGACTGGCGGCCCACGCCGACGCCAACGGGTCGTACCTCTGGATCGACATGGAAGGCAGCGCCTACACGGACGCGACCATCGAGATCTACGAGCGGCTGCGCGCGGCCCAGCCCAGGACGGGGATCTGCCTGCAGGCCTACCTCCGGCGGACGGCCGCCGACATCGAACGGCTGTTCCCGCTCGACCCGGCGATCCGCCTGGTCAAGGGCGCCTACGACGAGCCGGCGTCGATCGCCTATCGCGACAAGGGCGAGGTCGACTCGAACTACGCCGCCCTCGCGGTCCGGTTCCTGCTGGACGGCCGTGGGCGGTCGATCCGGCTGGGCCTCGGAACCCACGACGTCACCCTCATCGAACAGATCGCCGCGAGTGTCGCCCCGGCCGGTGTCCAGCGACACGACTTCGCCGTCCAGATGCTGTACGGCATCCGGACCGACCAGCAGTACCGCCTGGCCAAGGCGGGCTATCGGGTGGAGGCGCTCATCGCGTACGGCGACGCGTGGTATCCGTGGTACATGCGCCGTCTCGCCGAGCGGCCAGCCAACGTGACGTTCGCCATCCGATCGCTGCTCCCATAGGCAGGAGGCCGATGATGTCCACCGTATCCAGTCCTCGTGTCGCCGCCCGGATGGGCACGATCGGGACCGAGAGCGCGTTCGAGGTCAGCGCTCGTGCCCGCGCGCTCGAGGCCCAGGGCCATTCGATCATCCACCTCCAGATCGGCGAGCCCGACTTCGACACGCCCGCGAACGTCCGTGCGGCCGCCAAGCGCGCGCTCGACGACGGGGCCACCCACTACGCGCCGTTCGCCGGCATCCCGGCCCTGCGCGAGGCGATCGCCGCCGACGTCGGCGCCCGCAAGGGCCTGGTCGCCGACCCGTCGCAGGTCTTCGTGACCGTCGGCGGCAAGGGCGTGATGCTGTACGCGATCCTGGGGTTGATCGATCCGGGCGACGAGGTCATCGTCCCGGATCCCGGCTACCCGATCTACGAGTCGCTCACCCGGTTCGTCGGCGCGACGCCGGTGCCGATCCCCATCCGGATGAGCCACGAATTCCGCCTGGACGTCGACGAGCTCGAGACGCTCATCACGCCAAGGACGCGGATGCTGGTCATCAACTCACCGGCCAACCCCACCGGCGGCGTCCTCACGCGCGGCGACCTGGAACGGATCGCGGACCTCGCCAACCGCCACGACCTGTGGGTCCTCGACGACGAGATCTATGCCCGGATCCTGTACGACGGCGCGGAGCACGTCTCGATCGCATCGCTCCCCGGGATGGCCGAGCGGACCATCGTGCTCGACGGGTTCTCCAAGACCTACGCGATGACCGGCTGGCGTCTGGGATATGCCGTCGTGCCGACCTCGCTCATCAAGACCTACGCCCAGCTCATCATCAACACCATCAGCTGTGCCCCGACCTTCGTCCAGGTCGGCGCGGTCGAGGCGCTGACCGGGCCGCAGGACGATGTCGATGCGATGGTCGTCGAGTTCAAGGCCCGTCGCGACCTCATCGTGGCCGGGCTCAACGAGATCCCGGGCATCCGCTGCGCGACCCCGGTCGGGGCCTTCTACGTCTTCCCGGAGATCTCGGGCACGGGTCTCGACGGCGCGACGCTGGCCGAGCGGCTGCTCCACGAGGCCGGCGTGTGCGTGCTGGCCGGGACCGCGTTCGGTGGCGTCGGGACCGAGCACATCCGGGTCAGCTACGCCAACTCGCGCGAAAACCTGACCGAGGCCCTGTCGCGCATCCGGACGTTCGTCGACGGCCTTGGCCATGCCTGAGCGGGGCGCCCGGCCGCGGGTCTTCGTCGCGCGGCTCATCCCCGAGGAGGGGCTGGCCGCGATCCGCGAGGCCTGCGACGCCGACGTCTGGACCGACGAGCTGCCACCGACCCGGGCCGAATTGTTGCGCCACGCCCGGGGCCGGGACGGGCTGTTGACCCTGCTGACCGACCGGGTCGACGACGAGGTCCTCGACGTCGCCGGGTCGGGCCTCAAGGTCGTCTCGAACTTCGCCGTCGGCTACGACAACATCGATGTCGCCGCATGCGCGCGGCGAGGCGTGCTCGTCGGCAACACGCCGGGCGTGCTGACCGAGACGACCGCCGATCTCGCCTGGGCGCTGATGCTCGCGGTCATGCGTCGCCTGCCCGAAGGCGACCGCTACGTGCGGGCCGGCGACTGGCGGACCTGGGGCCCGCAACTCCTGCTTGGTGGCGACATCCATGGCGCGACCCTGGGGATCGTCGGGTTCGGGCGGATCGGGCAGGCCGTGGCGCGACGGGCGGCGGGCTTCGGGATGACCGTCCTGTACAGCACCCGGACACGCGCGCCGGCCGCGGTCGAGGCGGCGCTCGGTGCCCGCCGGGTGGACCTCGACGACCTGCTTGCCAGGAGCGACATCGTGTCGCTCCACTGTCCGCTGGTGCCCGAGACGCGCGGCCTGATCGATGCCGCGGCGCTGGCCCGGATGAAGCCCACGGCGATCCTCGTCAACACGTCGCGCGGACCGGTCCTCGACCAGGCAGCCCTGGCCGTCGCGTTGCGCACGGGTGTGATCGCGGCGGCGGCCCTGGACGTGACCGATCCCGAACCGATCGCGCCCGACGACCCATTGCTGTCCCTCGACAACTGCCTGGTCGTGCCGCACATCGCGTCGGCGTCGCGCGCGACACGCGGGCGGATGGCCTCGATGGCCGCCGCGAACCTCATCGCCGGCGTTCGCGGCGAGCCGCTGCCGAACCAGGTGCCGCCACCGGCGAACTGAACAGGCCAGGTGTTGCGCTCCGTGAGTCGGGGCCGGTCGATGTCGACTCGGCCGTCCGGCCTTCGTGGAACGGGCATCGGGTCGAACCACACAGGAGGAACACGATGGCCAGTGTCGACGAAGCGATCCAGAAGCAGGCACGCAACATCGAGACCCGGACGGGCCGGCCGTTCGACGAATGGGTCGACGCTCGTCCGCGCGAGCGGGAAGACGAAGCACGGCGAGATCATGGCCTGGCTGAAATCGGAGCACGGGTTCGGTCACGGCGACGCGAACCTCGTCGCGCTGACGGCGCTCCGCGGCCCGGATGCGCCGGAGGGCGACGACCTCATCGACGCGATCTACTCCGGCCCGAAGGCCGGTCTGCGACCGTTCCACGATCGGGTCATCGAGGTGGCGCGAGGCTTTGGCGGCGACGTGGAACTCGCCCCGAAACAGGCCTACGTCAGCCTCCGACGAGCGAAGCAATTCGGGAGCGTCGGGCCGGCCACTGGAGGACGGCTGGAGATCGGGTTCAACCTCAAGGGCGTCGAGCCGGCCGGCCGCCTGGAGCCGACGACCGGGATGTGCACCCACCGGGTCAGGCTGTCCGACCCGGCCGAATTCGACGCCGAGGTCGTCGGCTGGCTTCGTGAGGCCTACGACCGCGCCTGAGCGGGTACGCTTCCCGCGGGCCGGTAGCTCAGTGGTCAGAGCAGGGGACTTTTAATCCCTGGGTCGTGGGTTCGAATCCCACCCGGCTCGCTTCGAATCTGAACATGGCGAGTCGCCCGAACAACACCACGGTCACGATCGGCGCCTAGACTGTCCGCAGGTCGACGAGCCCGGTAGGTCGCGGAGGAAGCGCACGTCGGCCCGCAGGGAGGTCCTGTCATGGGCAAGGCATCTGCCGTGATCGACCAACGACCAACGCCGGCCGATCCGCTGCCAGGCACGACGGTCGATCGGAGCATCCCGGGCCCGAAGCGAACGCTCCCACCCGAGCTCGGCCCCGACGCGATCGCGGTGCTCGAGGGCCGCACGTTCATGTACTCCGACTCGGTCGGGGACGTCCCGAAGGGCTCGATCGGCGGCCTCGTCCATGCCGACACCCGGTTTCTGAGCCGATGGGCGCTGACCGTCAATGGGGCGGCGTTTCTCGTCCTGCGGGCCGGCACCATCGACTACTACTCGGCTGAGTTCTTTCTCACGAATCCGCGGCTCGATGGGCTCGAGGCCAACAGCGTCGGCCTGCGGCGGCTGCGGTTCGTCGGCAACGGCCTCCACGAGCGGCTCGAGCTCGAGAGCTACCTGGATGAGCCCCTCCGGATCGAGCTTCGGCTGGCCGTCGACAACGACTTCGCCGACCTGTTCGAGATCAAGGACAAGGTCCGTGACCGCTCGGAGCAGATCGAACGGACGCCCGCCGCGGACCGATCCGGGCTGACCTTCCGCTACACGAACAAGACCTTCTCGGCGGAGACGACCGTCGAGCTCTCCGCCGCCGCGACGCGGATCGACGGCGACGGCCTGACCTGGGTGATCGACCTGCCGGCGCGGCGGCCGGTGGACCTGCGAGCTCCACGTCCCGCTCAAGCTCGGCCCGCGCGAATTGCAGCCGATGCATGCGAGCTTCGGCGACGTGTTCGCTCCCGAGGCCGACGATCCGGTCGCTGCGTGGCTCGCTCAGATGCCCCAGCTCGAGAGCGACTCGCACCTGCTCGGTGAGGTGATCGCTCGGACCGCGCGCGACCTGATCGCGCTCCGGATCGAGGTGAAGTCCGAGGGCGAGCCGATCCGGCTCCCGGCCGCCGGCCTGCCCTGGTTCCTGACCCTCTTCGGCCGCGATACGTTGCTGACCGCCTACCAGACCGTGGCGTTCGGGCCGGGCCTTGCCAAGGGAGCGCTGCTCGCCTTGGCCGCGTTCCAGGCCGACAAGAGCGATGACTTCCGGGACATGGAGCCGGGCAAGATCCTGCACGAGCTGCGGATGGGCGAGCTCACCCAGCTCGGTCTCAAGCCGCACAGCCCGTACTACGGCAGCGCCGACTCGACGCCGTTGTGGTTGATCCTGCTGTCCGAGTACTGGCGCTGGACCGGCGACGAGAAGCTGATCGGCTCGCTGCGCGACAACGCCCTGGCGGCGCTCGCCTGGATCGACGAGTCCGGGGATCGCGACGGCGACGGCTACGTCGAGTACGGGACGCGCTCCTCCCAGGGCCTCGGCAACCAGTGCTGGCGCGATTCGTTCGACGGCGTCCTGTTCTCCGACGGGACGATCCCGTTCCTGCCGATCGCCACGGCCGAGATCCAGGGGTACGTCTACGACGCGAAGCTTCGGCTGGCCGAGCTGGCCGATGGGCCGTTCGCCGACGCCGCCCTGGCGACCCGCCTGCGGAGCGAGGCCGCGGCCCTGCGCGAGCGCTTCGAGCGCGACTTCTGGATCGACGCCCGCGGCGGGTACTACGCGATCGGGCTCGACGGCGACAAGCGACCGATCGATTCGATGACCTCGAACATCGGGCAGCTGCTCTGGACGGGCATCGTGTCCGAGGAGCGTGCCGCCATCGTGGCTCGCCAGGTCATGGCCGATCCCCTCTTCTCGGGCTGGGGCGTCCGGACCCTGGCGACCGACGACGCTGGCTACAATCCGATCGGCTATCACCGAGGCACGGTCTGGCCGCACGACAACTCGCTGATCGCCCACGGCTTGGCCCGGTACGGCTTCCGCGACGAGGCGAACCGAATCGCCATGGCGCTGCTCGACGCGGCGGCGTTCTCCGGCTACCGGTTGCCGGAGGCATTCTCCGGCTACCCGCGATCGATCGCCCGCTTCCCCGTTCCGTACCCGACCGCCTGCAGCCCGCAGGCCTGGGCGACCGGCGCGCCGCTCCTCCTCCTTCGAGCGATGCTCGGCCTGGAGGCGCGCAACGGGCAGGTCACGCTCGATCCGGCGCTGCCCGACGAGATCGGCCGCGTCTCGATCAGCGGCCTGCGGGCGTTCGGAACGCGCTGGGACGTGGAGGCGAACGGTCGAAGCGGCCACGTCCGCCTGGCCCGCGAGGGCTGACCCAGCCGGGGCAGATCCGATCGACTACAGGACGCCGAAAGCAGCGCCACGCAGGGACGACCGCGTCGGGGCGTTCATCCGACGTAGCCGGGTCGTCACGCTCTCGATCAGGTCCGCGGGTCGGTCAGGCCAAGCTCGGCCTCGATGCGTTGCGTGGCGGCCCACGAGCCCTTGTCCAGGTTGCACAGGACGACGATCGTCGTGGCCGCGGCGAGGTGATGCGTCACGAGCGTCGACACACCCGGGTCGGCGCCGCCGTGACCGATGATCGTGACGTCGCCGTTCTCCACGACGACCTCCATGCCGTAGCCGTACTGCTCCACCGCGTCTGACGGCGGTCCCTGTGGCTTCAGCATCGCGGCCAGCGTTTCGGGCGAGACGAGCCGCCCCGCCAGCAACGCGTCGATCAGCCGGGCGAGGTCCTCGGCCGTCGTGATCAGGCCGCCGTCGGGCATGCCTCCGACCGGCACGCTGTAGGTGTTGGCGCGCCAGGTCTCGGGCGGTTCGTCGGTCGCGAAGTAGCCGGTGGCGAGTCGAGCGGGCTCCTGGTCCAGCGACTCGACCGCCGTGTCGGCCATGTCGGCGGGCACCAGCACCTCCTCGGCTACGGCCTCGGCGAACGTCCGCCCGGTCACGGCCTCGATGACCAGCCCGACGAGGATGAAGTTCGCATCGCCGTACTGGTACTTGGCGCCCGGCGGCGCGACGGCCGGCAGTCCGGCGAACAGCGGGAGCATGTCGGCCGGCCGGCGAAGGTGATACGTCGGGATCCGATCGAAGCACGACGTGAACGACGCCCACGTCTGGTCGTCGTCGTCGTGATAGTTGGCGAGACCGGAGGTGTGCGAGAGCAGGTGATGCAGGGTGTGCTCGGCGGTCAGTGCGGCCGGCTGCTGGTCCGTCGGCAGGACCTCGGTGAGCGGCTGGTCGAGCCGCACCAGACCGCGTTCGACGAGGCGCAGCGCGGTCGTTGCCGTGACCATCTTGGTCACCGAGGCCACCGCGAAGCGGGTCCCAGACGTCACCGGCACGCCGTGTCCCCGATGGGCCTTGCCACCGCTGTACGAGAAGACCGGCCGGCCGTTGCGCCACACCAGCGCGACGCCGCTGAATGCGTGCTCGGCCGTTCGCTCGTCGAGCCAGGTGCGAAGGGCGTCGGGATCCATCGGCTCAGTATCGATGGCGCGGACGCGCCCGGGTGCGCCGCACGGGACGCTACGACGTTGCCGGGATGGGGGATGATGTCGCCATGCGGATCCGCCGAGGGCCACCTGTTCGCGGGGTTGTTCCTCATCCCGCTCGGTGGCCTGACGCTGCTGGTTCGGGGCGGCTACCTCGACCCGGACGTCCTGCGCGACGCCTGGCGCCTCTGGCCGTTGGTCCTCGTGGGCCTCGGGCTCGCGCTCATCCTCGGACGGACGAGGGCAGCGGCCGTCGGAACGGCGACCGCCGGACTCGTCCTCGGGCTGATGGTCGGCGGTGGACTGGCGTCCGGGTCATGGATCGGGTTCGGGGTCTGCATCGATTCGAGCGCCGACCTGCAACAGCTCGATCGGAGCGGCACGTTCGATGGGCCTGCGACGGTATCGCTCGACCTGCGCTGCGGGTCGGTGGATCTGGCCACCGAGGCCGGTAGCGGCTGGCAGCTCCAGGCCGGTCATGCGGGCCCGGCGCCGATCATCGATGCGACCGCACAGCAGCTCGCGATCAAGGTTCCCGAGGGGGACGACGTCGATCGGCAGGTCTGGACCGTTCGCGTTGCGCCCGACCGAGTCCAGACCGTGGAGTTGACCATCAACGCCGCGGACGGCACTGCCCGCTTGGACGGGGCCAACCTCGCCCGGCTCGGGATCGACGCGAACGCAAGCGATGTCATGGTCGACGGCTCCACCGCCGTGATCGCCAGGCTGGACCTCTCGGTCAACGCCGGCCGCATTCGCATCACGCTCGGTGAGGGGTCGACCGTCGGCGACGTATCGCTGAACGCGAGTGCGATCGAGATGTGCGTGCCGCCGGATGCAGGGCTGAGGATCAGCGCCAACGACCAACTGACGTTCGCGACGAACTTCGAAGAGATCGGCCTCACGCGGACCGGGGAGATCTGGTCGCGACCTGGGACCGGCTCGGGCGGGCTCATCGACCTGACCATCGACGGCAACGCCGCCAGCTTCAACCTCGATCCCAGCGGAGGATGCGCGTGAACGCCGCATCGGTCTCGTGACGCCCGCGCGCAGAGGGTCGTTCGTCGGCGCGATCTGGCTCATCGGCGTGGGCGTCGTCTTCCTCGTCCAGCAGACGACGGGCTGGTCGTGGGGCCAGGCCTGGCCGCTGTGGGTGATCCTGGTCGGGGTCGCGACCTTCATCGACACACTCACGACCTGGCGCCCCGGCGTGGCCGGCATCTGGTCGTTCACCTGGCCCGTGGCGTGGATCGTCGTCGGCAGCCTTCTCCTGCTCAGCACGACCGGCCAGCTGGGGCAGGGCCCCGCCGAGCTGATCGACGACCTACTGGCCGTGGGCGGCCGTGATCCTCGGCGTGTGGTACCTGATCGGCGCGTTCCTGCCGCGGGGCCACGGTGCGACCGAGGCGCTGGTGCTGTCGCTGGACGGTGCGGTCGATGCCGACGTCCGCATCAAGTTCGGGGCCGGCGAGTTGACGACCCACGCCGCGGAGCCGGGCCACCTGATCGACGGGACGTTCGAGGGCGGGGTCACGCACCGGGTCCACGGCTCGGGGCGCGTCGAGCTCTCGCAGGACACGACGTACGGGCTGCCGTGGGTCGATCGACGGTCACGCTGGGACGTCGGCCTGACCGCCGAGGTCCCGCTGGATCTCCGTGTCGAGGGTGGCGCCAGCCGCGCCAGCCTGGACCTGGCCGATCTCCGGGTGCGCAGCCTCCAGTTGCAGACGGGCGCGAGCGACACCCGGGTCAGGTTGCCGCGCGCGGCCGGCGTGACGACCGTGAAAGCCGAATCGGGCGCCGCATCGCTCACGTTCGAGATCCCGGCCGGTGTGGCCGCGCGGATCCGGAACCGGATGGCGCTCGGCAGCACCCAGATCGACGAGTCGCGATTCCCGCGCGTCGGCGACATCTACCAGTCGATCGACTACGGGACGGCCGACAACCGGGTCGACATGGACATCCAGGGTGGTGTCGGCTCGCTCAAGGTGGTCGGCGGCCCGTAGGCCGGGGCGAGGGGCGAGCCAGACATTCGCCGGTGGACTGCTAGGCCAAATCGCGTCCCCGCTCCGACGGCCCGGTTTCCAGTTCCGTGCACGACGAGGCGTCTGGGTTGGTCAGGACGGCTCGTGAGCGGCCCGAATCGGGCGGTCAACGTGGCCCAAGAGTCCACCGAGGCATGTCTGGCAATGTCGCTGCGCCGTCGCGCGCACGGCACCGCGAGCGCGACCCGGTCGCGATCCGGAACCGTGCGGCCTCGACCCGCAACCGGGGCGCCTGAGCGTGGGGCGACACCGGCTCGCAACCGTGTTGCCTTCGCGGGTCGCCGTCGATTCCGAACCGCACCCGAAGCGGTCCCGCTGCGGGAGCGACCGTCGCGACGCCGATTCGTAGCCTTCCGACCAAGCCCTGACGTGCCATGGGCGCAACGCGGAGGTTCGAATGGACAGCGGAGATACCGCGTGGATGCTGGCATCCACGGCGCTGGTCATGATCATGTTGCCGGGCCTGGCCCTGTTCTATGGCGGCCTGGTCCGTCGCAAGAACGTCCTCTCGACGATCATGCACAGCTTCTTCGGTCTCGCCCTCGTCAGCGTCGTCTGGATCCTGGTGGGGTTCAGCCTTGCGTTCGGGACTGACGTCGGCGGCTTCGGGCTGATCGGCGGTCTCGACTACGTCGGGTTCGCGAACGTGGGTCTCGAGCCGAGCACGATCTACGGCCTGACCATCCCGTTCATCCTCTTCGCCGGCTTCCAGCTGATGTTCGCGGCGATCACGCCGGCCCTCATCACGGGCGCCTTCGCCGAGCGCAAGCGGTTCGGCGCGTTCGTGCTGTTCACGATCCTCTGGTCGATCCTCGTCTACTCGCCCATCGCTCACTGGGTCTGGTCGGTCGACGGCTGGTTGTTCAAAGCGGGCGCCCTGGACTTCGCCGGCGGCACGGTCGTCCATGTCAGCTCGGGCGTCTCGGCGCTCATCGTCGCGATCCTGATCGGCCGGCGGGCGATCAACGGCGACAAGATGGAACCGCATGACGTCCCGATGACCGTCCTTGGCGCCGGGCTCCTGTGGTTCGGCTGGTTCGGCTTCAACGCCGGGTCCGCGTTGAGCGCGGGCGGTCTCGCGGCGAGCGCCTTCGTGGTCACGAATACGGCCGCTGCTGCCGCGACGATCACGTGGGTGCTCGCGAGCTATCTCCACAAGGGCAAGGTCAGCGTCGTCGGTGCCGCGTGCGGCGCCGTGGCGGGCCTCGTCGCCATCACGCCGGCGTCCGGCTTCGTGACCGCCGGCGGCGCGCTCGTCATCGGCCTCGCGGCCGGCGGGCTGTGCTACAGCGCCACGCTGCTGCGAGCCCGCGTAAAGGTCGATGACGCGCTCGACGTCTTCGCCGTCCACGGCGTCGGCGGGGCGTTCGGTGCGGTCGCGACCGGTGTCTTCGCGACGGCCGCCGTCCAGGAGGCGTACACGGGCCTCATCGACGGCAACGCCGGGCAGGTCGTCACGCAGCTGCTGGCCGTCGGCGCGGTGGTCGCTTATGCGGTCATCGCCACGTTCGTCATCGTCAAGGTCGTCGACCTCATCCTCGGGATCCGCGTCCCGTCGGTCCAGGAAGAAGCCGGCCTCGACATGGCCGTTCACGGCGAGGCGGCCTATCAGCCGTAACCCAGGGGCGGGCGCCCTCCGGCCCATCCGCGGGTCCGGCTAGCGCGCTCCCACGAACCCGCGACTCCCAGCGACCGGTCGCCACCGACCCCTCTCGGCGGCGATCGGTCGCTCAACCCTCTCCGGAGACCAGGTTATGGCCACGACCCGTCGAGACCGACCCCGTCGCCGCCACTCGCTCGACACCGCCGCGCCGCTCTACGACGCACGGTACGAGCACGATGCGTGCGGCGTCGGGTTCGTGGCGGACGCCGGCGGGCGGTCGCGCGACCGGGTGCTGCCGCTGGCCCTCGCCGGCCTGGCCGCGCTCGGTCATCGAGGCGCCTTCGGGGCGGACGGCGAATCGAGTGACGGCGCAGGCGTGGCGTTGCCGCTCGATCGCTCGCTCCTGGGACTCCTGGCCGGCGATCTCGCGGCAGCACAGCCTGCGATCGTGTCGGTCTTCCTGCCGCGTAGTCGCACGGCCCAGCGCCGCGGCCGCCGGCTCGTCGAGGATGTGTTCGCCGAAGGGTGCATGACCGTCGCCCGGTGGCGGGCCGTCCCGTTCGATGCGAGCGCCCTGGGTGCCGCGGCGGCCGCATCGCGACCCGGGTTCGCGCAGGCCATCGTGACGCGACCCGTCGAGCCAACTGGTCGTCCCGCCACGGACGACGCCTTCGAGCGCCGCCTGGTCGTCGCCCGACGGCGGCTCGAGACGGCCGTCCGCGACGGCCCGCGCGCGCTCCGGGAGCTGTCCGTCCCATCGGCCTCGTGCCGGACGATCGTCTACAAGGGCCTCGTCACGGGCGCCCGGCTGCCGCAACTCTTCCCCGACCTGCGCGCGCCGTTGTCCGTGGCGTATGCGGTCTTCCACCAGCGCTATGCGACGAACACGCATCCCGTGTGGGGCCTCGCCCAGCCGTTCCGGCTCATCGCCCACAACGGCGAGATCAACACGGTTCGCGGCAACCGCGAACAGGTCCGCGGCCGCACCCGCGACATCGGCGCGAAGGCGATCGCGGCCGAGCTGCTGGCCGCGGGACCGCTGCTCTCGCCGGACGGCTCAGATTCGCTCTCGCTCGACGAGGCGCTCGAGCTGCTGATGACGACCGGCTGGGACCTGACCCCGGCCCTGCTCGCGGCGATCCCCGAGGCACTGGCGCTCCGTCGCTCGCCGCATCCGCACGTCGCCACGTTGCGGCGCCGGACGGCCGGGTTCCTTGCGCCATGGGATGGTCCGGCGGCGATCGTCTTCGCGGACGGGGTCAGGGTCGGCGCGCTGGTCGACCGCAACGGCCTGCGACCGGCGTCGTTCGCGGTCACGCGCGACCGGCTGGTCGCGGTGGCGTCGGAGGCGGGCGCGGTCCCGTTCGCGGCGAAGGACACGATCCGCCGCGGACGCCTGGGCCCGGGCGAGCTGCTGCTGGTCGAACCTGGCCGCCGCGCGATCCTCGAGGACGCGGAGGCCAAGTCACGGGCGCTTCGGGCGCTGCCCATCCACGACGCGCCCCGGCCGATCCACGAAGACCGCCCCGAGGCGGCCGCGGCGGCGCTGGCCAACGAGTCGCTGCCGCTCGACGTGCAACTCCGCCACCTGGCCGGGCTCGACGCGGAACGCGCGCGGCTCGATATCAAGACGATGGCCCTCGAGGGCCACGAGCCGTTGTGGAGCATGGGCGACGACACGCCGACGCCCGGTCGCGGACGCCTGGACCGGCCGGTAGCAGACCACCTGCGGCAGGCATTCGCGCAGGTCACGAACCCGGCCATCGATCCCGAGCGCGAACGGATCGTCATGGACCTGCGCGTGGAGCTGGGCCGACGGCCGGCGATGCTCGGTGGCCCGCCGCGCGGCCCGCGGACGATGCGCCTGGACCGGCCGATCGTGGCCGATCTCGCCGGGTTGATCGAGGCCGTCCGCGACGGCGGCAAGCGCATCCGGCGACTCGAGATCACGTGGGCCGCGGCCGACGGGCCGGCCGGCCTGGAAGCCGCGCTCGACGGGCTGGCCTCGAAGGCGCTCGCTGCGTCGGGGGCCGGCGTCGAGGTCCTCCTGCTGTCCGACGATGGGTTCGATCTGGAGCGCCTGCCGATCCCCTCGATCCTGGCCGCCGGTACCGTCCACGCCGCCCTGACCGAGGCCGGCCTGCGCGGACGGACGGACCTGGTGGTCGATGCGGCCGATGTCCTCGACGTCCACGCGATGGCCATGCTCCTCGCCGTCGGGGCGACGGCCGTCCACCCGCGCCTGGCGATCGAGCTCGCGGCCGAGCTCGCCGGCACGCGTGGCGCCGAGGCAGTCACGCCGGCCGAGGCGATCGGAGGGCTGATCACCGCCTTCGAGGCCGGTCTGCGCAAGACCCTGGCCCGGATGGGCATCAGCTCGGTCGCGTCGTACATCGGCGGGGCGCTCGTGGATGTCATTGACCTCGATGCGTCGGTCGTCCAGCGCTGCTTCCCGACCGCGGCCGACTGGCCCGGCCGGACGACGTTCGCGGACCTGGCGGCGAGGCAGCTCCGTCGCGCGGCCGCCTCGGCCGCCATCGCCCCGGCCGCGCCCGGCCGTGAGCCGCGTCTCCCGGATCCGGGGTTCGCGCGGTTCCGCGCCGATGGTGAGGCCCACCTCTTCTCCCCGAAGAACGCCGCCGTCATCACCACGCTCGCGAACGACGGCACGGCCGACGACGTCGACGCCACGCTGGCGCGCTACCGGGCCGCCCTCGCGCGCGGACCGGCCGAGCGGGCCGTCCCACGCGACGAGCTGCGGGTCCGGCGGTCGAGGACGCCGACCCCCCTCGATGACGTCGAGGACGCCCGGAGCATCGTGCGCCGCTTCGTCGTATCGGCGATGAGCGTCGGGGCACTGTCGCCCGAGGCGCACCAGGCACTGACGATCGGCATCCAGCGTGCCGGCGGCGCCGCGAACACTGGGGAGGGCGGCGAGGATCCCGCCTGGTACACGCCGGGTCCGGATGGTCGTCGCCACGACGCGAAGATCAAGCAGGTCGCGTCCGCGCGGTTCGGGGTGACCGCCGCGTACCTCGCCCGTGCGGACCAGCTCGAGATCAAGATCGCCCAGGGTTCCAAGCCCGGCGAGGGCGGCCAGCTGCCCGGTCGCAAGGCGACCGCGTACATCGCTGCGCTCCGCCGTGGTCAGCCCGGTCAGAGCTACATCAGCCCGCCGCCCCACCACGACATCTACTCGATCGAAGACCTCGCCCAGCTCATCGCCGACCTACGGGCGATCAACCCGGGTGCCCGGATCGGCGTGAAGCTCGTTGCCGGACGTGGCGTCGGGACGATCGCCGCTGGCGTCGCCAAGGCCGGCGCCTCGTACATCCACCTGTCGGGTCACGCGGGCGGGACCGGCGCCTCGCCGCTGTCGTCGATCAAGCACGTCGGCGCGCCCTGGGAACTCGGGTTGGCCGAGGTCCACCAGGTCCTGATGCGCAACGACCTCCGCGATCGGGTCGTGCTTCGCTCGGACGGCGGCCTCCAGACGGGTCGCGACCTGCTCGTGGCGGCCCTGCTCGGCGCGGAGGAGTTCGCGTTCGGCACGGCGGCGCTCGTCGCGCTCGGCTGCGATATGGCCCGCCAGTGCCACCTCGACACGTGCCCCACCGGCATCGCCACCCAGCGCGATGACCTGCGCGCGAAGTTCGCCGGCACCCCGGAGGACGTCGAGCGCTTCGCGGTCGCCCTCGCCGAGGACCTCCGTCGCGAGCTGGCGGCCGTCGGGGCCCGATCTGTCGGTGAGGTGATCGGCGAGAGCAGGCGCGTGCTCACGCCGCTTCGCGTGGCCCGGGCGGAACTCGCGCCAGTCATCGGCGCCGCGCCCTGGGGTGCGTCGGCCGCTCGCCGATCCGATCCCGCGACGGCTGGCCACGGTGTCCGGTACGGCCAGGCCTCGGTCCTGGAGGCTGGTATCGCCACGGCGTTCCGCGGTCAGGGTTCCGTGACGGCCTCCGGCCTGCGCGTGACCACGGCCGATCGCTCGTTCGGGGCCGCGCTCACCGGCGCGCTCGAGCGAGGCGACCTGCGCGGGCCGGTCCACCTGGAGCTGCGCGGCTCGGCCGGGCAGTCGTTCGGGGCATTCGCGGGGCCGGGCATCGAACTGCGCCTGGTCGGTCAGGCGAACGACTACGTCGGCAAGGGCCTCTCGGGCGGCTCGGTCACGATCGTGCCGGAGCCGGACTTCGCGGCCACGGCGGCGAGCGAGGCCATCGCCGGCAACACCGTGCTGTACGGGGCGACCGCCGGTCGCCTGCACCTGGTCGGCCGGGCAGGGATGCGCTTCGCCGTCCGCAACTCCGGTGCCGAGGCGGTGGTCGAGGGGATCGGCCCGCACGGCTGCGAGTACATGACCGGCGGCGTGGTCGTGGTGCTCGGTCCGGTCGGGGCCAACTTCGGGGCCGGGATGACCGGCGGGCGGGCATACCTGTACGACCCAGCCGGGCGACATGCGGCCGCGCTGGCCGATGGCAGCGTGTCGGCGGTTCGATTGTCCGCCGTCCTGGCCGACCGCGACGACGGACCGGCGCGGTTGACCGAGCTCGACCGGCTTCTCGAGGCACATCGGGACGCCGGTTCTGCACTGGCCGCCCGACTGCTCAAGGACGCGGACCTCGCCGCCGAGGTCTGGGTCGTCGAGCCGATCGCCCCGCCGGCGGCGCCGGTGATAGCGACCGTCGAGCCGGCCACCCCATTCGCCGCGATCCCGATCGAGCGAGCCCAACCGGGCGTATCCGCGCAGCTCGGCTAGCGCAGCCGCCCGATCCCTGGCACGAACCGCCCAGTGCGCGCGGCATAGTCGCGATACGCGTCACCATGGACGCGCAACAGGTACGGCTCCTCGACGAGACGGACCTGGATCTCCCAGGCGGCGCCGAAGGCGAGCAGCATGGCGGCGGCCAGGACGTTCGGGACCATGAGTGCCAGGCCGAGGGCGGTCGTGGCCGTGCCGGTGAAGATCGGGTTCCGGACGACCCGGAACGGACCCGTCGTCACCAATGCGGTTCGCGCCTCGGGATCCACGTCCCCACGCCACGACGCGCCCATCGCGACCTGGGCGGTAAGGGTGATGACGATGCCGACGACCACGAGGACGACACCAGCGACTTGCAGTGCGGTCCGGTCGAGTGGCGCGATCGCGGGCACTCCAGCGAGCTCGGCGATCGGCGCGGCGACGGCGAACACGAAGCCCAGCGACGAGATCCATCGCGCCCACCACTGAGGCGACCCGCGGTGGCCGCGGGCGACGGCGTCGATCGTGCCCGACCGCCGCAGGCTGAGGTAGCTCGGCACCCCGACGACGAGTCCGATCCAGACGACGAGCAGGACGAGGGCGAGGACGGGCATCCGGGACCATCAGCTCAGGCGGCGACCGGGTTCGTCCAGCGGATCTCGTCGAACCGCGCGAAGTCGGTGTCGGCCGAACAGATCTCGAGGCCATGCTCGATCGCCAGTGCTGCGAGATGCGCGTCCGGAACGAGGTTCCCGGTGATCTTGTACTTGCGAACGAGGGATCCGAGCACCTCACCATGGCGGTCGGTGGGCGTCGGGATCCAGACCGACGGGGCGGCGAGCCAGTCGTCCACGAACGACCACGCCTGATCCGCGGAGAGCGGCCGGTCCGAGGCCCGCGGATGCGTGGCGATCCGGACGAACGCGGTGAGCGAAGCCCACGGGATCCCGACGCGTCGGTCGCCGTTCAGCATCTGGGTCAGCCACGCGGACGAGCGAGCGTGCCAGGTCGACGTGGCATCGACCGCGTAGAGGAGCAGGTTGGCGTCGAGGAGCATCAGCGGCTGGTCGGCCCGTCGAGGGTCTCGAGCGCCTCGGCGACGTTCGATACGTCGAGCCTCAGCCCGATCGGCGCCGTGCGTTGGCGGAAGCGAGCCGATCGCGCAGGTCGGCTCAATCCCGCTCGCGCCAGCTCGTTGACCGCCTCGCTGAGCCCAAGGCCGCGCTCTGCCCGCATGCGTTTGATGGCGGCCGCGACATCGTCATCGAGATCGACTGTGGTTCGCATTGAGGCATCCTAGCATCATGATGCGAAATTAGCGCAATGATGATGCGTCCCGAATCCTGGCAGCCAAGGTTCTCGACCTGGGGCCAGCCGACCGCCGCCACCCACAACTCGATCGGCGACCTCGGGTTCCGGTTCCTGTATGTCGGGGCCGCTGACGTTCAACTCGACAACGCCTTCGGACTTGGGCTCACGTACATGCACGCGCGCCACTACAGCTCCGCGCTCGGGCGCTTCCTGCAGCCGGATCCGTCGCGGTTGGACGAACATCTTTACGTGTACGTCGGCAACGGGCCCGTCGCACGCGTGGATCCGAGCGGCACGTGGTATGTCCGTCGGACGTATTTTCTCCACCGCCCAGCATTCCGACGGGCGTCGTATCGCACATACTCCTACGGGAGAATGTCGTACAAAGTTCTGTTCAAGCTGTACTCCGCGCGTGTTGTCTACTTCGTCCCACGATCAAATCCGCGAGCCCTGAGGTTCATCCTCACGGACAGCTGTCCAGGCGCAGCCGTAGCAGGCTTTTTGGGGCTCGTAGCGATGGGAGTCGTCGACGCCGGCTTCGGGGTTGCAACTATCTTCGTCGCACCTTCTGTGGTCGGGGCAGTAGTTATGGTGCCTCTTGACGTCGCCGCCTTTGCCCTTACGCTGAAAATGGCCGACTTCATCCAGCAGAGTACGTCTAGAGGTTGCACCGACATTCGATGGTGATAGGAGGCTCTGAGGTGCCGACCCTCATCGTATTGGCAGGGCTGCTCGCGATCGGAATGGGGCTCCTCAGGTATCTGCTAATACGTGGTGTGAGGCAGGGAAGGGTTCGCACCGATACAGCCGCCCTGATCCTGGGTATTTACTTCGGCAGCGCGCCATTGATTGGGGGGCTGATTGGGCTCTACCCGCTCAATGCCTGGACCGTCGTGCTAAGCCTTATCCTGATGCTCACAACCTTCATCGCCACCAGATGGTTTCTCGGTCAGTTCCTTCGCACATAGTGTTTTCGCCATCGCCCATCGGTGTTCCGCGTCAAGAAATCTGGACAGATTTCGGGCTCGGATAGGTGTGATCCGACAGGCAATGACGGCGGCTCGCCGAGATAGCGGACCATGGGTGCCACGAGGCCCAGCGTCTCGTGCGGTCGGACCCAGTTGTAGAGCTCGCGGTAGGTCTGGATCTGGGCGTCCAGGGCGAGCACGTCCGCGATCTCTTCGCGATACCGATGCTCGTACTTGAGGCTGCGGTTGAAGCGCTCGACGATGCCGTTCGTCTCGGGCGCGTGGTGCCGCGTCCGGACGTGGCGCAGGAACGGCCGCGCCCGGATGAAGCCGCCGAAGTCGATGCTCTTGAAGGCCGGGCCGTTGTCGGTCACCACGACTATCGCGATGCGGAGCTGGGCGAAGCTCGCCTCGGCCATATTGCGTTGGAGAAGGCAGTGCGCGACTATCCGTCCATGCCAGAGAACTCGAGCCCTCATAACGTAGCAATGCGAGTCAGGGTGGCCGGGGGTACTTATGCTTCTTGGTCCCGGCGTCTTCGCCTGCGCTGGAAATCTTGATCGCCCTTGGGGCAAATCTCCCACAAGGCCTTGGGGGTACGTCTTGGGCAGTGGCACGCCCGCAGTCCTCACGACATCGATGCTCCTTTGGTTGACACCAATCTCGCTAGTGACGACGGTCGTGGGAGCAGCGTTGATGCTCGGTCGGGGCCTTCGCATCGGTCTCGGGCTCGGCATCGTCTGGCTGGCCATTGGTGCGATTTCCTGGGCCACGCTTGGTCAGCCTCACGTGCTCATGTTTTGGGCCATCGTTGTCTATTGCCTCTTCTCCGCGTGGAGGGATTCGACTCTCCGCAGCTCCGCGCAGCCGTAAGGGCCCGCAACGGGGGGATCGCTATCGGGTGGGGCCGCTGCACAGGCTCGCGGAGACGTCGTGATGAGGATCACCTGTGATGGGCAAGAATTCCAAGGCGATTACGGCGGCCGAACTCCTCGCACAACTCGCGAAGGACCCGGACTACCAACGCCGCGAAGCCGAGTGGACGGCGTCCAGCCGAGCTCACGCGCTGGAGCTTCGCGAGGATGAGCGAGGCCTCGTCAGCGACCTCCGTCGGTGCGGCGTGAGGCTCGAAAGCATCTGGGACGTGATCGACTCGCGAGCGATGCCATCCGGGGCTGTGACCGTCATGATCCGGCATCTTCAGGAG
Source organism: uncultured Chloroflexia bacterium (assembly GCA_963778645.1). GTDB lineage: Bacteria > Chloroflexota > Limnocylindria > Limnocylindrales > CSP1-4 > SPCO01. The sequence continues at coordinate 601,965 of CAVZVH010000025.1, read as the reverse complement.
CCCCATGAACCACCGATTCGCGATGGCATCGCGCGAGCGCTCGCCGGTGGAGCGCCTGCCGACCGGCCGAGGGTGAGGTCGGCCCTTCGACATGCGTTGTCGAGGGAGCGCGACCAGAATGTCCGAGACGCGCTCTACTTATCCATCGGCCAGCTCGCGGAGCCCGACCAGTTGGACGAGATTCTCGAACTGATGAATGACCCCGGGGGTGGCGACGCCCGGATCATGCTCTTGCCGGCGTTGCCCCGATTCGGCGAGCGGGGGCGGGCCGCTTTGGAAGCGATGGCGCAGGACCCGGTCCTCGGGGCCGAGGCGACGCACCAGCTCCGTTCGGCGTTCCGCCGTCGTCGGAGGCCCGATAGGGACGTGACGGCGCAGGGCGGCGACGAGCTCATATCGATCGCGCTCGATCGCAAGCAACTCCCACTCTTCCTGGACCGCCTTGCCGCTGTCCTCAAGGTACCGATTGATGCCGTGGACCCACTCATCGAGCGTGTCGAATCGATGCGCCCGGAAGACGACGCGTCGGTCACTGTCGTGACCAACGAGGGTGATCCAGTCCGGATCGAGGTCTTCCTCGACGACATCGACGCCGTCGACCTTTTCGTTTTCGGGCCTGAGCCAGCTCGAGCGGCATTGGACCGCCTGGCTATCGACCACCTCGACACCGACCGCTAAGCCCACCAGAACGACCCGGAGCTTGCAGTCTCGTACACATACACGGCTGCGGGGCCTCCTGAGCGTCACCCCATGGCCCAGTTCATGCCCCTCTGTTCCCGATCGGGTCGTGTGGTCGCATCACACGGCCTTCAGGCTCGCGAAGGTCGTACGTCCTCCAGGGCTCGCGAGTCGCCCCCGAACGACTCGCAACCCGACCGCAACCCCTTCGTCGCCATTCCGATGCCGACGCCCACGCATCGCGTCCCTAGTCTTGATCGACGATGGGGCAGTCTCCCCCTCGACTCTAGCTCGACGCCCATCCAACCACCGCCAGTCGGAGGCCACCCCAGATGATCCAGCCCTCCGATCCAGAGCTTCGGACGATCGCCGTGCGCGATGGCCGCAGCGCGCCGGTGACGTGTGCGTCGTGCGGCTGCCGGCTCGCCGAGAGCGGCGACGCGTGGTTCCACTTCAACCCGTTGGGCGGTCGTGATGCGCGCGGCTGCCGGGTCGGTTGCGCCGATGCCGCGCACGACGCGGCGGGTCGCCCGATCGCCGTCGCGGTCTGACCGGTCCTCGCCCGGGCCGCGAGGCCGCTCCTCGAAGCGCTACTCCTCGACGACGATCCGGTAGCCCACGCCGCGCACCGCCACGACGTGCGGGCCCTCCGGCTGCCTCGACCTTGGAGCGGAGGCGTGCGAGGTGAGGCTTCAGCCAGAGCAGATCCGGATCCGTCTCCGCCGGCCAGCCGGCCCGCGCCAGTTGGAGGTGCGGGACGATGTCGCCGCCGGCCCGGACGAGCGCCTCGAGCAGCCGGAACTCCGTCGGCGTGAGCGTCAACGAGGTGTCGCCGACGCGAGCCTCATGACGGCCCGGTTCGAGGACGAGCGGCCCGGCTTCCAGTGGACCGCCGGCCGGTCCACCGCCCGGGCCTGCCCGGTCCACCCGGCGCATGATCGCCGCGATCCGGGCCAGCAGCTCGGCCTTGCCGAACGGCTTGGTCAGATAGTCGTCGGCACCCAGCCCGAGCGCCCGCACCTTGGCGGCCTCGCCGCTCTCGCCCGACACGATCATGATCGGCGCCTGGCCCGACGGCGCGCATCTGGCCGGCGACGCTGAACCCATCCGGGCCGGGCATCGCGAGGTCCAGCAGCACGAGATCGGGGTGCTCCTCGCGGAATCGCTTCACCGCCGTCAGGCCATCGTACGCGGTGATGACCTGGTGACCCTCGGTCCCGACCAGCGCGGTCACGGCGCCGACCATGGCCGGGTCGTCGTCGACGACAAGGATCCGAAGTGGACGGGTGCTCATCGTGATCATGTTCCTCTCGATCCTGGTTCAGACCGCGACAGCGGCCGGGAGTGCGACGACAAAGCGGGCGCCGTGCGTGCGAGCGGGCTCGCACCACAGTCGGGCGCCCATCGATTCACCGAGCCGTTTGGCGGCATACAGGCCGATGCCCGAGCCGCGAGCCGTGTGGGTGTCCCGCCGAGCGTACGGCTCGAAGATGCGCTCGCGCCACTCCTCGGGGATGCCGGGTCCCTCGTCGCTGACGCCGAGCTGGACGACGCCCTCGACGAGCGCCCAGTCGATCGTGATCGTCGTCTCGGGCGGGGCGTACTTGACGGCGTTCTCGACGAGGTGCTCGAGGATCTGGCGGAGGCGCGGCGGGTCGGCCAGCGCCTGGAGGCGCGGCGTCGGCCGAACGTCGACGGGGTGGTTGGCGAGCAGCGGCCGGACCGACGCGAGGACCTCGTCCACGACGGCCTGGATATCGATCGGGGTAACGCTCGCCGGGCCCTCAGGCACGACGCGCACGGACGCCAGGATCGAATCGACCAGCCGGTCAAGGCGCTCGACCTGTTCGAGCGTCGCCCGATGCCAGGCCGCGCGTGTCTCGCGTCGCGCGAGGTCGCGCGACCGGCGTCCGACCAGTGGCGGCTCCTCGGCGAGCAGGTCGGTGTAGGCGCGGACGACGGCCAGCGGCGTGCGCAGTTCGTGCGTGACCAGGGCGATCAGCTCGCTGCGCGCCTCGTCGATCGCCTTGAGGGCCTCGACCCGCGCCTCGGCCTCGGACTGCTGGCGGCCCTTCTCCACGATGCCGGCCAGCAGGTCCCCGACCGCGCCGAGTTGATCCACGTCCGACCGGCTGAAGTCGCGTGGCCGTTCCGTCTGGACGTTGAGGACCCCGACCGTTTGCTCGTGCCAGGACAGCGGGACCGACAACATCGAGGCCACGAACCGGCGCTGGTCGATGCCGCGCACCCACAGGAAGCGCGGGTCCGCCTTCACGTCGGGGATGACCAGCGGCTGCTGCGACGCGGCGACGCGACCCGTCACGCCTTCGCCGAACGGGACCCGGGCCCGTCCGATCTGGTAGCGGTCCAGGCCGTTGGTCGCGGCCAGCGTCAGGTACGCTCCGTCCCGGTCCAGCAGGTAGAGGGAGGAGACGTCCGCGTGGAGCGCGTCCCGTGTCCCGTCGATGACCGTCTCGAGCAGCTCGTCCCAGGTCCGCGCGGTCGTGGCCAGGCGCAGGACCTGGTGGAGGAAGCGCAGCTGATCGAGCTCGTATCGGCCTCGCGGCGTCGGGCGTGGCCGGGCGCCGAGGGGTTCGGGAGCGCGAGCGGTACCCTGCCCGGCGGTCGACATGGCCATCACGGTACAAGCGTAGGGAAGGACGGACCCTCGGAAGGTTGCGGTCCGGGAAAGGTTGCGAAGCGGTACGGTCCGCAAGGTTGGGTCGCATGAGCGCGCCGCCGACGACGCCCGGCCTCGGCGGCGGTCCGCGCCGAACCGGCCGGCATCGGCACGTCCGGTGCCCCGGACACGCTCTCGGCGGAGGTCCGCCTGATGGGCGCGTTGCTCGGCCAGGTCGTGTCCGAGCAGGCCGGTCCGGACCTGTTCGAGCTCGTCGAACGTGTCCGCCGCCGAACGATCGCGCTCCGCCACGACGACGACCCCGACGAACGGCGACGGCTCGACGAGGACCTGGCCGGCCTGGACCTCGGGTCGGCCGAGGCGGTCATCGGGGCCTTCGCGCTCTACTTCCAGCTGGTCAACCTCGTGGAGGCCCGCGGCCGGGTCCGTGCGCTCCGGCGCCGCGAGCGGGCCGCCCGCGACGGCGTCCTCGACGACTCGGTGGCGGAAGCGATCGTCACGCTGCGCCGGTCCGGTCGGACCGAGGCCGAGCTCGACGAGCTGCTCGGGCGCCTCTCGGTGACCCTGGTCCTGACCGCGCACCCGACCGAGGCGCGCCGGCGGACGGCGCTCGTCGCGCTTGCGGCGTTGCGCGGCGCTGCTCGAGCGACTCGACGACCCACGGCTGACGCCATCCGATGACCGCGATGTCCGTCGCAGGCTGCGCGAGGAGATCACGCTCCTGTGGCGGACCTCCGACCTCCGGGCGGTCGCTCCAACGCCGCTCGACGAGGCGCGGACCGCGATGGCGTTCTTCGACGCGACCCTCTTCACGGTCGTCGCTCGCCTGTACCGGGCGCTCGATGGGGCACTCGACCCACCGGCGTCGAGGCGCGGCGGGGGTGCCGCGACCGATTCGGGGCGGACCGGCACCCGCCGGCCGCGTGTGGGGCCGTACCTGCGCTGGGGCAGCTGGATCGGGGGCGACCGCGACGGCAATCCGGAGGTGACCGCTGACATCAGCGAGCGCACGCTGCGCATCCACGCCGAGCACGTCCTGCACGGCTACGAGGCGGTCGCGACCCGGCTCATGCAGACGACCGCTGCGGCCTCCTCGCCCGAGCGGATGCCGCGGCACCTGGCCTCGCGCCTCGCACGCGACGCCGAGACGCTGCCCGAGATCGATCGCCAGGTGCGCCGTCGCTTCCCGGACGAGCCGTACCGCCAGCGCTTCGGGTTCATCGCCGAGCGGCTGCGCCGGACCCGAGCCGCGCTGACCGGTGAGGCCGCGCCGCTGACCGGTCGGTATGCCACGCCCGATGAGCTCGACGAGGAGCTCGAGGAGCTGCAGGAGGCGCTGGCGGGGGACGGCCTCGAACGCGTCGCGTGGGGCGAGGTCGCCGACCTGCGCTGGCAGCTGGGCACGTTCGGGTTCCACCTCGCGTCGCTCGAGATCCGTCAGCATGCCGTCGTGCATCGCGCGGCCCTCGAGGTGCTCCGTGCCCAAGGGGCTGCGGCCGACACCGCCGTCGAGGTCTCGACGGGCGTCCCGCTGGACGAGGTGACCGGCACCTTTCGCTCGATCGCGGCCATCCAGGCCCGGCACGGCGTCGAGGCATGCCACCGGGTCGTCGTCAGCTTCACCGCGTCGGCGAGCGACGTGACCGACGTCCTCGAGCTGGCCGGGCTGGCGACCGACGACACGCCACCCGTCCTCGACGTCGTGCCCCTCTTCGAGACGACCGAGGCGCTGGCCGCGGCCGGGCCGATCCTCGAGGCGATGCTGGGCGATCCGCGGTACCGCGCCCACCTCGCCGGCCGCGGCGATCGCCAGGAGGCGATGCTGGGGTACTCCGATTCGAACAAGGAGTCCGGTTTCCTGGCGGCGGCCTGGATGCTGCATCAAGCCCAGGAGGGGCTCATCGCGGTCGCCCGGGCGAAGGGCATCGAGCTGACCCTGTTCCACGGCCGGGGCGGGGCGATCGGACGCGGCGGCGGACCCACCAATCGGGCCATCCTCGGCCAGGCGCCGGGCTCGGTCGACGGGCGCCTGAAGCTCACCGAGCAAGGTGAGGTCATCGCCGCCAACTATTCGGACCCGGTCATCGCCCGCCGACACCTCGAACAGGTCACGGCCGCGGTGATGCTCGCGTCGACGCCGGAACACGACGCCAGGTTGGCGACGGCGGTGGCCGTCGGGCGCCCGATCATGGACGAGCTGGCCGCCACGTCCCGGGAGGCCTATCGCGCCCTCGTCCACGACGATGCGGACTTCGCGTCCTTCTTCCGGGACGTCACGCCGATCGCGGAGCTGTCCGACCTCCGACTCGGCTCGCGGCCGGCGGCCCGCGGACGCATCGACGGAGCCCCATCGATCGACAGCCTGCGGGCCATCCCTTGGACGTTCGCCTGGTCCCAGTCGCGGATCAACCTGCCCGGCTGGTACGGCCTCGGGACGGCCCTGGACCGCTACCGCACCGTCCACGGCGAGGGCGGGCTCGACGCCGTCGCCCGCCTTGCACGCGACTGGCCGTTCCTGCGCAGCCTCGTCGACAACGCCGAGATGAGCCTGGCCAAGGCGGACATGGGCGTCGCCCGCCTGTATGCCGCCCTCGGGCAGGGCGAGGGCGATGCCGGGCGCTGGGCGACGCATCGAGACCGAATTCCACCGCACGGTCGCGATGCTGCGCCGGATCACCGGTCGCGACCGGCTGCTCGACGATGCACCGGTCCTCCAGCGCTCGATCGCGCTGCGGAATCCTTATGTCGATTCGCTCTCCGAGCTCCAGGTCCGCCTGCTCGCACGGCTCCGCACGCTGCCGCCCGGGGACCCGGAACGCGGTCGGGTGCTCCGCCTCGTCCAGCTGACCGTCAACGGCGTGGCGGCCGGCCTCCAGAACACCGGGTGACCGCGCGGCGCTGATGGATCACGCGGACCACGTCGAACTCATCCGCGCCGGCGTGACGGAACCGGGCGGCACGTGGGCGGACATCGGGGCCGGTGCCGGGGCGTTCACGCTGGCCCTCGCCGATCTGCTCGGGCCGGGCGGTCGGATCGTCGCCATCGATCGGGATGCGCGAGCGCTCGACGCGAACGCGCAGGCGGTCGCGGCGCGCTTCCCGGGGGTCGAACTGGAGACGCGAAAGGGCGACTTCGAGGCCCCGCTCGACCTGTCGGGCCTCGATGGCCTGGTCGCGGCCAACAGCCTCCACTACGTCGGGCGCGATCGGCAGGTCGAGGTCGTGCGACGGCTGGCCTCGTGCCTGCGGCCGGGTGGGGCGTTCGTCGTCGTGGAGTACGACGCGGACCGGGGCAACCCGTGGGTGCCGCATCCCTTCAGCGCCGCTTCGTGGGAACGACTGGCCGCCGAGGCCGGGCTGGTCGACACGGCCCGCATCGGTCGCGTGCCGAGCCGGTTCCTGGGCGCGATCTACGCCTCGCTCAGTCGGCGAGCCACGACCGACGCCAACCGGTCGTAGTCGGCGGGCTCGTTGTAGCGCTGAGCGGAGATGCGGAGCAGGACCGCCCGCGGCGGATCAACTGGTCGGTCGCGCGCCGCCCTGACGGGCCATGCGACCAACGGAACCTCGATGCCATCGGCGAAGATTCGGCGATCGAGCTCGACGGCGTCGGCCTCGGTCGAGACGCCCGGCAACGGCATGGCCGCCATCGAACCCAGCATCGTGTCGGGCGCCGCTGTCGGTGCCGGCGCCGACCCGACCCCGAGCGCCCGACTCACCCGATCGCGACCGTCGAGCGCGAGCCCATGGTTGGCGGCCATGACCGCGGGCCAACCGCCCGGGACCTGCTCGGCCATCCAGGTGATGGCCGCGGGCAGCGCCAGGTAGCCGGTCGGGTCGATGGTCCCGACCCAGTCGGCCTCCAACCGGTAGCGGCTCCGACCGGCCAGCGGCTCGTTCGCGCCGTGCGACACGACGAGCGGATGGACGCCTTCGCGGCGGTCGGCGCGAACCCACAGGACGCCGGTGCCCTTGGGTCCGCACAGCCACTTGTGGCCGTTGGTCGTCCAATAGGCCGGCGCCAGCGCGTCGATGTCGACCGGGACCATCCCGGCCGCATGCGCGGCATCGACGAGCGTGTCGATGCCACGGTCGTCGAACTCGCGGACGAGTCGCTCGATGGGAAAGATGACCGCGGTCGGGCTGGTCACGTGGCTGACCACGAGCAGACGGGTGCGGGGCGTGACGGCCGCCAGCAGCGCGTCGACCACCTGCTCCGGATCCGCGACGTGGAAGGGGATCGGCGCCACCACGACCCGCGCGCCGTGACGCTTGGCGACGGCGCGCATGGCGTTGATCGTGGCGTTGTATTCGTGGTCGTCGGTCAGCAGCTCGTCGCCGGGTTCGAGGCGAAGACCGGCCAGGACCGTGTTGATCCCGGTCGTGACGTTCGGGACGAACGCCAGGCCGTCGGGCGCGGCGCGCAGGAACTCGGCCACCGCCTCGCGCGCGGCGTCGAGCCGTGCCGGCAGCTCGCGGGCGAGGAAGCGGACCGGCTCGGCTTCGAGCTCGTCGCGCAGCGCCTGCTGCCGCGCGAGGACGTCGGTCGGGCAGGCCCCGGCATTGCCATGGTTGAGGAAGGTGATCGCCGGATCCAGGCGCCACCCGATGTCGGTTCGCATCGGACTGGAGTATGCGGCGCCCGGCCCGTCCGGAGCAGTTGCCGAGGAGCGTCAGGCGGCGCGCGCCAGCCTGGGGCCGTCGATACGATCGCCGGATCGCGCCACGATCGTCTCCGGCGCGCCCGAGAGGAGCCAGCGGGCCTCGCCTTCGCCGACGACCAGCCACGGCGCATCGGCCGTCACGATGACCCCGGTCCGCTCGGCCAGCCCGAGCAGGCCGATGCCGGGCGGCAGGGCGTCGCCGTACTGCGCCACGATCCGCGACCAGGCAGCCGGGTCGGCGTGCGGGGCGATGACCACGCCGGGCACGATCGCCAAGCCCGGCACGACTCCGCTCGACGTCCACGTCAGCGGCGCCATCGCCATCGCGCCGGCGCTCGCGCCGGCCAGGACCGCACCGGCGGCGTGCGCCTCGGCGAGCGCCGCCAGGGCGGCGGACCCCGCCAGGATCCGCGGGATGAGCGCCGGGTCGCCGCCCGGGAAGTGGATGAGATGCGCGGCTCGCAACCGGTCCGCGAGCGCCGGGTCGGCGGCGGACGCGGCGTCCAGCACCATGACCGACTCGGCCCGGACCGGACGACCGGCACGATCCGCGACACGCTCGAACGCGGCCACGCCATGCGCCGCCGCGATGTCCGGCCGACCGAGGGCGCCGGCGGTCGGCACGACGGCGATGCGGATCGGCTCGCCCTCGGTCACGAGTTCGCCGGCCGCGCTCAGCAGCGCGTCCAGGAACGGCTCGTCCCCGGGCTCGAATTCGCCGCCACCGTGAAGCCCGACGGGTCCGGGCACGGGCACGGGTCGCTCAACCACCGGTCGCTCGATCGTCGGGTGGCGTGACGTCCTTCATGGGCGGGCGATCCGGTCCGAGGTGGCCGCCCGGTCCAGTTCCGCCACCCCGGCCACGCCGCAGGAAACGAGCGACGGCGTCCGGCGCGGCCACGAACGGCGCGAGGTAGGCCACCAGCAGGATCGGGATGAGGACGCGGGTCGCGCCGGGCCGGATCGCCACGAGTGTCGCGAGGGCCCAGAGGCAGATGGCGTACAGGCCGATCGTGCGTGACGTCACGCCGGCCAGCTGCAGGCGGCGCGCAGGGATGAGGACGATGAGGGCGAGGACGAGTGCGACGGCCAGGATCCAGGGGGGCGGCAACACCCTTCGATGATACGTGTCGGGCCGCCGACCGACGTTTTCCCGGTCAGCGGCTCATGTTGCGATATCGACGGACACCCAGCGGCCCGAAGACGGCGAGGATGACGACGACCCAGACCAGCGTCACGAGGACGGGTTCGGTCGAGGCCAGGCTCGAACCGGCGGGGTATGGGTTCGGGTTGCCCCAGATCTGGCGCAGCGAGGCGGTCAGCGTGCTGGTCGGGTTCCACTCGGCGAACGGCTGGAGCCAGGTCGGCAGCCTCTCGATCGGGACGAACACGTTCGATACGAACGTGATCGGGAAGATCACGGTGAACGACACCTGCTGCGCGACCTCGACGGTCGGCACCGACAGCCCCAGCCACACGCCGATCCAGGCCATCGCGAAGGCGAACAGGAGCAGCAGCGCGACGCCTTCGAGGAGGGCGATGAACCCTGTGTTTACCGTCCAGCCGACAAGCAAGCCGGTAAGCATGAGGACGATCAGGATGCCGCCGTTGTAGACGACGTCCGACGACGTTCGTCCGGTCAGGACCGCGGAGCGAGCCATCGGGAGCGAGCGGAAGCGGTCGATGATGCCCTTGTTGATGTCATCGCACATCCCGATCGCCGTCGTCGCCGCTGCGAAGACGATCGTCTGGGCGAAGATGCCTGGCATCAGGTACGCGTTGTAGTTCTCGCCGCCGGGCAGCGGAATCGCGCCACCGAACACGAACGCGAACAGCAGCACGAACATGATCGACTGGATGATCGCGAAGATCGCCAGCTCCGGGATCCGCGGGATGCGCTTGAGGTTCCGCCAGGCGACGACCAGGCCGTCGTTGAGCGCCCGCCGAACGCTCCCGATCGGCGCAGGTGCGACGGACGGGATGTTCGTGGCCGTGCTCATGCGACCTTCTCCTCGGTGCGACGGTCCGGAGTGGCCTCCTCGTCGGTGGATGTCTCGAGCTCGGCCGCATGGCCGGTCAGGGCGAGGAACACGTCATCGAGCGTCGGCCTCCGGAGCCCGATGTCGTCGATCACGATCCCGGCCTCGTCGAGATCGCGCACCACCTGCACGAGAACCGTGGCGCCGCCGCCGCTTGCCGGCACCGTCAGCCGTCGAGTGTGCTCGTCGAGCGTCACCTCGCCTTTGCAATCCGCAGATAGGAGCTCCATCGCCCTAGGGACGGCAGCGCGATCCCGAACGACGACCTCGATCCGCTCGCCGCCGACCTGTGACTTGAGGTCATCCGCTGTTCCGCGGGCGATGATCTTGCCGTGGTCGACGACAGCGATGGAGTTGGCCAGCTCGTCGGCCTCCTCGAGATACTGGGTCGTCAGCAGGAGCGTTGTGCCTTCTCGGACGAGACCGCGGATGACCTCCCACATCCCGAGGCGGCTGCGCGGGTCGAGCCCGGTCGTCGGCTCATCCATGAACAGGATCCGCGGTCGCCCGATCAGGGCGCTTCCGAGGTCGAGCCGGCGGCGCATGCCACCCGAATATGTCTTGACGACACGATCGCCGGCGTCGGCGAGGTCGAACTGCTCCAGGAGCTCGGTGGCGCGTCGGGCGGCGACGCTAGATGAGAGCTGGTAGAGCCGGCCGAACATCCACAGGTTCTCGCGCCCTGTCAGGTTCTCGTCGACGGCGGCGAATTGGCCCGACAGGCCGATGACCTGGCGGAGCTCGTCGGCCTGTTTGACCACATCGAAACCCGCGACCGTCGCATGCCCCGCGTCCGGCTTGAGCAGGGTCGCCAGGATCCTCACGGTGGTCGTCTTGCCGGCGCCGTTGGGCCCGAGCAATCCGAGGACGGTGCCCTCGGCCACGTCGAGGTCGATCCCGTCCAGGGCCCGGACCTCGCTCTTCCGCGACTTGTAGATCTTGACCAGGCCTTCGGCGGAGATGACGGGCATACGGAGACCTTTCGGGCGACGGGGGCGACCCGACGACATGCGGGCGGGGTCGCCAAGTATACGACCCGTCGACGATCGCCGACCGGGACGGGTCGGACGGACGACACCGGTCGGCGTTCTGCGCCTCGCATCCGACCGGCGGCCGGGCGAACCTCCGCGATAGGCTCGAACCACCTCTCACCGCCTCGGACGCCATGACCCGCCTCTTCCGGCCCTATCGCATCACCGCCTGGCTCGACGAGTGGAGCGGCATCATGCCGCTCCTGGTCGCCGAATTCGTCGTGTGGCTCGGGTTCGGTGGTCTCCTGCCCGTGCTGCCGCTCTACTTCACCGAGCAGGGTGTCGACCTCGCGACGCTGGGCCTCGTCATCGCCGCCTGGCCGGCCGCGCGGCTCGTCAGCGAACCCATCTTCGGCTGGCTGGCCGACCGGACCGCACGCGTGCCGCTCATGGTCGTCGGACTCCTCGCGACCGGCATCTTCGGCGCGTTGCCGCTGGTCCTGACCGGACCGGTGGCGTTCGTCGCGCTGCGCGCCCTGGCCGGCCTGAGTGCTGCGCTCTACGACCCGGCAGCGCGCGGCTATCTCACCGACGCGACGCCGCCGGGCAAGCGGGGCGAGGCCTTCGGGCTGTACGGGGCGGCCCAGATGGGTGGGCTGCTGCTGGGACCGGCGATCGCCGCGTTCGGTGCCGCGAACTTCGGTGGGATCGCCTTCGTGTTCTTGTTCAGCGCCGTTGCGGCTGTCCTGTCGTCGCTGGCCATCGCGCTCCGGGTCCGTGAGACCCCGGGCCGGTCCCACCCGGCGCCGCCGCACGATGCGACCGAGTTCCCGCCGGACCCACCGTCGGTCGCCGGACGTGCTGCGGCCGACATCGATGCCGACCGCACCAGGACCGCCGGGCCCGGCACTCCTCTCAGCCTGTGGAACCGGGGCCTCATCGCAGCCATCGTCATCAACGCAGGCGGCTACTACGCCGGCGGCACGTACGAGGTCATCTGGAGCCTGTTCCTGGAAGGTCTCGGCGCCGATCTGACCCTCATCGGGCTCACGTTCGCGATGTTCGGCCTGCCGGTGCTGGTGCTCTCGCCGATCGCCGGGCGGATGGTCGATCGCCGCGGGTCGTTCGCCTTCATCGTCCTGGGGTCGATCCTGCCGGCGGTGATCGGCATCGCCTACACGTTCATCGCCGACCCGGTCCTCGCCGTCCCGCTGATCCTTGTCGAGGCTACCGGGTTCGCCTTCCTGAACCCGGCCCTCTACGCCGTCGTCGCGGCGAACTCGCCGCCGGGCCGGTCCTCGACGGCCCAGGGCCTGTTCGGCGCGGCCGGAACGCTGGGATTCATCGTCGCCTCGCTGGGCGCCGGCGTGCTTGCGGCTCGCAACATCCTGTTGCCGTTCTACGTGTTCTCGTCAGTGCTGACGGTGTCGCTGGTCCTCGGCCTGATCATCGGCGGCCCGCGCCTTCGGGCGCATCCGGGCAGGGGAGCGGACGTCGACGTCGATCCGCAGGACTCGGGCTGAGGACGCAGGGCGATCGGCCGACGAGCAGCGTGGTGACCATCGGCCGGTTGACCGAATCAGGTCCGGCGACTACCATCCGCGGGCGGGGTGGAGCAGCGGCAGCTCGTCGGGCTCATAACCCGAAGGTCAAGGGTTCGAATCCCTTCCCCGCAACCAAGATCGCCTTTTTCTGAACCCCGGGCCCGACCACCCGGGGTTCTTCCTTGTCTACCGCCCTCTGCTCGCCGAACGGGCCGACGCGCGACGGGCCACATACTTCCGAACCTTGTCGGCCGTGCCGCAGTCGTCCATCGAGCACCAGCGTCGGCTGCGGTTCTTGCTCTCATCGAGAAAGAGGAACCGGCACGAGGCGCATCCCTTCACACGATCGAGCGGGCCGTCCGTCAGGAGCGTGAGCGCCGCGTGGATGACCGGCCACAGTGGTCGGCCCAGGTCGTCGTCGTGCGCCCAGCCCCAGCGGAATTCGTCGTCGCCGGCGATGAGCTCCCCATGCGTCAGCGCCTCGGCCTCGTCGCTCTGCAGCCGGGTGATGACGCGGCCGGGTGGCCGCGAGTCGTGAGCCACGGCGCTGAAGAGCTCATACAGATAGCCGCGCGTGGCGAGCGTCCGCTCGAAGACCGCCCGAGCCTCGTCCGGATGCCGGCGCGAGCGCCGAAGCAAGCGGCCGGCCTCCGACTCGCTGAGTAGCCCGACGTGCTGACCCCACGCGAGCAGGTCCGAGTAGTCGAGCAGCGCGTCGTCCTCGGGCGGTTCGCCGGCCGATCCGTTCTGCGTGTTGAGCAGGTCGAGAGCGAGGTTGCCGCCAACGATGCGCTGTTGCCGGATGCGGTCGGGTGTTTCCATCGAAACGCAGTTTACCGGTTGACGGCGATCCTGCCAAGTCCTACACTGTTACCTGTATTCCGACAGTCACTGGTAACACCCGACAAGCGCAGACAAGGAGACCGAAATGGACTTCGATCCGGCTGCCGTGGGCGCCATGCTCATTGCCGCTACCCCGTTGATCTCTCCTCATCGTCCGGATCTTCGTGATTCCGGATGGCGCGAGCCTCGACGACCTGGTCGCGCCACGGATCGATCTGGACTGGCCGCGTGGCGTGGAGGAGGAGGAGCCGGTGCGCTGGCGGGTCGAGCGGCTGACGCCGCGCGTCGGGCAGGCGGCCGAGCCCCCTCGAGGCGCATCCGGCGTCCGGGCATCGCCAGCTGCCAAGGCAGCGCGCTGACCGCCGGTCACTCCCAGCGGAACGTCCGTACGGCTACGACGATCGCACCGACCGCCCACGCCGCCAGGATGACGAGGGACCGGCCGGCATCGCCGTCGGTGGCCGTGCCGAGCGCGGCACGGAACACCTCGGCGAGCGCACTCGCCGGCAGGAGGCTGCTGAGCTGCGCCAGGGGTTCGGGCAGCCGATCGGCCGGGACGATGAGGCCGCCGAGCAGCAGGAACGCGAGGAACAGCGCGTTGGCCACCGTCAGTGTCGCTTCGGCGCGAAGCGACCCGGCCATCGCGAGGCCGAGCCCCGCGAACGTCGCGGTCCCGAGGAGCACGGCGGCGACGAACAACGCAGGCGAGGCCGAGTCGCCCGGCCGCCAGCCGAAGGCCACCCAGGAAATCGCGACGAGCGCCACGATCTGGGCGGCCTCCACGACCAGCACCGTCAGCACCTTCGCGGCCACCAATCCGGGCCGTCCCAGTGGCGACCCGCCCAGCCGCTTGAGCACCCCGTACGACCGCTCGTAGGCGGTGGCGATCCCGAGGTTCACGAGCCCGGTCGCGATGATCGCCAGCGCCAGCACGCCCGGCAGGAGCGCCTCGATCCGCGAGCCGCCGCCGGCCGGCGCCGGCAGGAGGTCGACCGCGCCGAAGAACAGCAGGATGGCGACAGGGATCCCGACCATGGCGAGGAGGTTCTCGCCTCGCCGCGAGGTCAGCCGCAGTTCCATCACGGCCTGGCCGAACGTGGCCGTGACCAGGCTCGCCGGGGCGCTCACGGCCGGCCGACCAGTTCGAGATACGCGTCCTCGAGCGATCCGCCAACCGTCGTCAGCTCCACGATCCGCCGGTCTGCGGCCGCGCACCAGGCTGTCAAGGCGGCGATGGTGAGCGGGTCGGCGGAGACGCCATCGATGCGATACCGGCCGGCTTCGATCGCGACCACCGAACCGCCGATCGCCCGACCAAGCGCCTCGATCTCGGCCGGGTCGAGCGGGTGATCGATGCGGACGCGGACCGACGGCGAGACGGCGGCCATCAGCTCGGTCGGGGTGCCGGACGCCACGACACGGCCACCGACCAGGACCGCGATCCGGTCCGCCGACCGCTCCACGTCGGCCAGGTCGTGACTGGTCAGGAGGATCGCCGCCCCGTCGTCGCGCAGCTCGCCGATGATCCGCCGGGCAGTGGCGCGCGCTTCCGGGTCCATGCCGGCCGTCGGTTCGTCGAGGATGACGACCTCCGGCCGCCCGACGAGGGCCATCGCCAGCCCGAGACGTTGGCGCTCGCCGCCCGACAGGCGCCGGTACGCCGTCCGGGCGACCGCCTCGAGGCCGACGAGCCCGAGCAGTTCGTCGGGATCGCGAGGGTCGGCATGGAACCGCGCGTACTGGACGAGGGTCTCGCGGGGTCGGGCGCGCCGATCCACGCCGCCGTCCTGCAGCATCAGCCCGACCCGTGCCCGCAGCGTCCGTCCGCCGGTCGCCGGGTCAAGGCCCAAGACCGTGACCGAACCGCCGTCCCGTGTCCGGTAGCCTTCCACGATCTCGACCGCGGTGGTCTTGCCGGCGCCGTTGGGACCGAGCACGGCGACCACCTCGCCGCGGCCGATCGCCAGCGACACGCCATCGAGGACGGTCCGCGGCCCGTAGCGCTTGACCAGTCCGTCCAGGACGACCGCCGGCTCCCCGGCCGTCCCGCTCACGGGGCGATGTTGGCGTACTGGCGCTCGAAGTCGGCGTCGCCGGCGGGGCCGATCTGCATCGATCGCAGGATCCCATCCGCGTCCACGAAATAGGTCTGGGGCCGAGCCGCCACGCGGTAGGCCGTCTTGAACGCCTTGTCCGGGTCGATGACCGTCGGCCAGGTGGCCCCGTACGACTCGACGAAGTCGCGCGCGGGTTCCTCCGGGTCGTCGGTCAGGACACCCACGATGGCCAGGCCATCGGCCCCGTGCTGATCGAGCTTGGCGAGGAACTGCGGGAACTCCTCGCGGCACGGAACGCACGACGGCCCCCAGAAGTTGATGATGACCGGGCGACCACGGAGGGCGGTGAGGTCGAACGGCGTGCCATCGAGGGTGGTGCCGACGATCGGTGGCACCGGTTCGCCGATGACGGCCTTCGGGCCGCCTCGGGTCGCGCCTACCAGCAGCACGACGCCGACGGTCACCGCCGTGGCGATGGCGAGCGCGAGCAGGATCGGTCGACGCGGCGTGGGAACCCTGCCTACTCGAGGGTCGCGGTGCCCGTCATGTTGGCGTGGATCGTGCACACGAAGGTGTACGAGCCGGCCGGCAACGCGGGAACGTCGTAGACCTTGGTCGCGATGCCGTTGATGGGCTCACCCCGCCAGGCATACGCCCCACTCGCATCCTTGAACGCCACGTCGTGGGGCAGGCCCGGGTCGTCGTTGAGGAAGGCGATCGTGAACGGCTTGTCCGCGGGGCCCGCGATGGCCTTCTCGATGAATTCGATGCCCTGGGCGGTCAGGCGCACATCACCGGTCGCGGCGCTCGGCGGTGGTTCGCCCGACGGCGGCGGCCCGGATGGTGCCGCGGACCCCGATGGTGCCGGCGAACCTGGGGCCGTCGGCGCCCCGCCGCTCGCGGAGCCAGGCGGCAGGAGGCCCGTCTGGAGCAGGATCCCGGCCACGAAGATGACCCCGAGGACGCTCAGCATGAGCGACGGCGTTCGAGGTGCCGGCAGCGGTTCGAGGTGTCCGGTCCGATCCGCCGCAACGGCGTTGCGGTACTCCTTGACCGCGTCGACCAGCCAGCCGACGAGGGTCACGACGAGCGCCACGACGCCGACCAGCAGGAGCCACCCACCGAAGACCAGGCCGGCCATCAGCATCGACACCCCGAGGGCACCGAGGATCGGGCGGAACGATGGACCGGGCATGTGCACGCCGGGTGGAGGTCCATCGTGGATCTCCGCGGGGAGCGCCGGTACGGTCGAGCCGATGTCGTGGTCGTACGTGCGCATGCCCTCGGCGAGCCAGTAGAGCAGGGTCAGCACGAGGGCCAGGACGCCCAGCCACAACATCATTCCGCCGTAGACGAGGCCCCACAGGAGCAGGGCCGTCCCGATCGCAGCGAAGATCGGCGACCACGATGGCCCCGGCATGTGGATGCCACTGGGGGTCCGCGGGGCGAGCCGCGTCTTGCCTCGCCGCGGCGGCGGGGCGGAACGGAACTTGCGGATGATCCAGATGAGCCAGACGACGACCAGGACCATGATCGCGATCGGCATGAGCGCGACCAGGGCGGTCCAGTCCGGCGTCACCAGGAGCGCGGTGACTTCCAGGAACCAGTCCCAGATGTCTTCGAGCATCGGGCTGTCGGCTCAGGCGCGCGCCGCGGACGAGCGCGCCGCGGACGAGCGCGTCACTCGTGCGATCCGGCGATGAGCACGTAGGCCATGATCGACATCGCCGCCCCCAAGGCGAGCAGCATCGTCACGCCCGCGTAGTCCACGTGCCAGCCACCGATCGTGGGGATGGCCCAGTAAAGGACCGCGATGACCACGAAGATCAGCCCGACGAAGATCGAGTTCCGTGGATGGCGCAGTGGATGCACGACCGTGAGCCCTCCTAGACGCTTGGCGCGTTGCCGGGCAGCAGGTACAGGAGCGAGAAGAGCAGGATCCAGACGACGTCGACGAAGTGCCAGTACAGCGATGCCGCCTCGACCGCATCGTGATGATTCGGCGAGAACTGGCCGGCGAGTCCGCGGTACAACACGACGGCCAGCATGATGACGCCGCCGAACACGTGGGCGCCGTGGAACCCGGTCAGCGTGTAGTAGGTGGTCCCGAACGTCCCCGACGAAAGGGTCAGGCCCTCCTGACCCAGGATGCTGTAGTCGGTCGCCTGCATCAGCAGGAAGACGATGCCCATGCCGAGGGTGACGGCAAAGTTGCGGATGAACGCGACTCGATCGCCTCGCCGGATGGCCCAGACGCCGAACTGGCACGTGAACGAGCTCAGGATCAGGAGCACCGTCGCGGGACCGACCAACGGAAAGATCTGGAGCGTGTGCTCGAACTCCTCCGGCGGCCACTGACTGGCGTTCGCCCGGACGTTGAAGTAGGCGGCGAACAGGCCCGAGAAGAACATCACCTCGGAGGTGATGAACAGGAGCATCCCCAGGACGGGGTTGCTGATGCCCCCGCTGGGATCGTGGGCGAGGCCCGCGATGGGGCTGTGTTCGGTGGTCGTCAGTGCGTGCGAGTCGGCGGTCATCTGGCTGGCCCGCTCAGTGTCCGGCCGCCGGGCCGTGGCGGAGATCGAACAGCGGCCGCTCCGACCGGATCTCCGGCAGGCGGTCGAAGTTGTAGGGCGGTGGCGGCGAGCTGGTGGCCCACTCGAGCGTGTTCCCCTGCCACGGGTCGTCGCCCGCCGGCTGCCCGCTTCGCAGCGAGACGAAGATGTTCCACAGGAACGGGAGCATCGACGCGGCGATCGTGAATCCGCCGATGGTCGCGACCACGTTCAGGTCGTTCCAGCCCGCGGCCGACGCGTAGTCGGCGATGCGGCGCGGCATGCCGGCGAGGCCCAGCTCATGCATCGGGAAGAAGGTCATGTTGAAGCCGATGAACATCAGGACGAACTGGATCTTGCCCAGCGTCTCGTTGAGCATCCGTCCACTCATCTTCGGGAACCAGTAGTAGAAGCCGGCCATCAGTCCGAAGACCGAACCACCGAACAGCACGTAATGGAGGTGGGCGACCACCCAGTACGTGTCGTGCAGCGCGAAGTCCACTGGGACCGCTGCACTGAAGGCGCCGTTGATGCCGCCGATGAGGAACATGCTCAGGAAGCCGAGCGCGAACAGCAGCGGTGTGCTGAGCATCAACTGACCGCGCCACATCGTGAAGACCCAGTTGAACATCTTCACCCCGGTCGGCACCGCGATGAGGAAGGTCATGAGGCTGAAGAACGGCAGGTAGACCGAGCCCGTCGTGAACATGTGGTGGGCCCACACGGAGAACCCGAGCGCGCCGATGCCGGCCGTCGCGAAGATGAATGCCTTGTAGCCGAACAGCGGCTTGCGGCTGAAGACCGGCAGGATCTCGCTGATCATGCCCATCGCCGGCAGGACCATCACGTAAACGGCCGGGTGCGAATAGAACCAGAAGACGTTCTGGTAGAGGATCGCGTCGCCGCCGACCCTCGGGTCGAAGAAGGCGCCGCCGTAGTTGCGGTCGATGAACAGCATGATCAGCGCGCTCGTGATGACCGGCGTGGCCATAAGCACGAGGACCGATGTGACCAGCATGGTCCAGACCATGATCGGCATCCGGAACAGGGTCATCCCGGGCGCTCGCATCTTGAAGATCGTCACCAGGAAGTTGATCGAGCCCAGGATCGAGCTGGTGCCGATGAGCACGAGCGCCACGATCCACAGGTCCTGGCCGGAGCCGACCGACGAGAGCGGGCGATCCTGGGCCAACGGGCTGTAGCTCGTCCAGCCGGCCTGCGCCGTCCCACCGGTCACGAAGCCCGAGAAGAGCAGGATGCCGGCCAGCGGCAGCATCCAGAACGACAGCGCGTTGATGCGCGGGAAGGCCATGTCCGGCGCGCCGATCTGGAGCGGCACGACGTAGTTCCCGAAGCCGGCCAGGACGGGGATGATGAACAGGAAGATCATCGCCGTCCCGTGCATCGAGAAGAGCTCGTTGTAGCCCTCGTCGGTCAGGAACTGCAGGCCCGGCTGCGCCAGCTCGGTCCTGACGACCAGGACGAGCAGGCCGGCCAGGAAGAAGAACAGGAACGAGTTGACGATGTACAGGATCCCGATCTTCTTGTGATCGGTCGTGGTGATCCAGTCGTACAGCCCGCTTCGATAGGTGGAGGCGGCGGGCGTCAGCGCGGTGGTCGCCATCGGGACTCCTTACTCGACCGTCAAGGTGCCGGTCATCGTCGGATGGACGAAGCATTCGAACGGGTAGGTGGCAGGTGGTAGGGGCCCGACCTCGTAAGGCTTGACGGCGTCGCCATTGAAGAGCTCGCCGTCGTACACGACCTCCCCGCCGATCGTGTCCTTGAAGATCTTGATGTTGTGGGGGATACCGATATCCCTGTTGGCGAACTGGATCGTGATCGGACTGCCGGCCGGGGCACTGACCTCGGTCGGTGAGAACTGCAGACCCTGGGCCGTGATGCCGATCTCCGCCGGGGGCCCGGCGCTGGGCGGCGGTCCAACTGACCCACCGGCCGACGGCGACGGCCCGGGCGGCGGCGGCGACGGCCCCGCGACCTTCGCCGCCAGCCACGCATCGAAGTCCGTGGGGGTCATGGCGTGCACGTCGAAGAGCATGATCCGGTGACCCGCGCCACACAGCTCGGCGCACTGACCGCTGAACGTCTGGCCGGCCTGATCCTCGTCGACCGTGAAATCGAACCGGTTCACTCGGCCCGGGACGACGTCGCGCTTGAACAGGAACTGGGGGACGTAGAAGGCGTGGATGACGTCCGGGCTCGTCAGGTACAGCTGGACCGTCCGACCGGTGGGGACGTTGAGCCCGCCGTCCGGACCGGTCGGCGCGAACTGCGTGAACAGCGGGGCCTGTGCCGGGGGTGGGTTGGACCCCGGTTGGATCGGCGGGTCGTAGTCGTTCGGCATGTAGTCGAACTGCCACTGGAATTGCCCGGCGACCGCGCGGATCTTGATGTCGGGCTCGGCCGTTGGCGTGTCCATCTCGTTGAGGGTCTGCCACGACAGGACGAACATGAACGCGACGATGATCGTCGGGACCACGGTCCAGATGATCTCCGCGATCGCGTTGCCGTGGGTCTGGGGCGGGAGCTCGACGTCCTGGGGTCGGCGCCGATACCTGACCACGCTCCAGACGATCAGCCCTTCCACGAGCAGGAAGATCGCCGCGGCGATGATGAACACGATGTCGTACAGGTCGCGGATCTTGGCGCCCTGCTCGGTCACAGCGATCGGCGGATAGAGGCTCTCGATGACCCGGGCACCGGCACCACTGACCACCAGGACCCCGCCCCCGACGATGATGATCGCCGCGAGCAGCAGGCGACCGACGAGCGCGGAAGGTGAGCGGCGCGCGCCTGGGGAGCTCGACATCCGGTGTCCTCAACGGGGCGACGGGCACCGGGACCGGGCGCCTCGCCGATGTGGGGTTGGTCGCGTAACGAGCCCGCCGTTGGGCCGCGGTCATGATACCCGGAGCGTGCGCGCGTCGTTCGTCGGAGGGGTCCCTCGATCGTCGCGATCTCGGCCCAGGTCGGTTCGTGCGACCATGCCTGCGATGCGCGTTCGATCGGTGTTCGTCCGTCTCGTCGCGGTCGTGGTGCCGGCCGTCTGGCTGGTCGCGGCGGGCCCGGTCGCGGCCCACGGTCCCGCCCCCACGGAGCCGCCGTCGATCGCGAATCTCCTGCTCGGCTGGACGTTCGAACCGGTGCCCACACTGGTCATCGGCGCGGCCCTCGGCTGGTGGTGGTGGGCGGTCAGGCGGGTAGATGTGGCGCACCCGGCGAACCCGGTCCCGCGCCGGCGGACGGCCGCCTTCGCCGGCGCCCAGGTCGCCCTCGCCTTCGCCCTCCTGTCGGGCATCGAGCGCTACGACACGACGCTGTTCTCGGTGCACATGGTCCAGCACATCCTGCTCATGCTGGTCGCCGCGCCGCTCATTACGTTGGCGGCGCCGATCACGCTGCTCCTGCGGGTATCGTCCCGCGAGACCCGTCGCCGCTGGATCCTGCCGGTCCTGCATTCACGGGTCGTGCGCATCCTGGCGTTCCCGGTGGTCGCATGGATCCTCTTCGCGGTGGTCATGTGGGCCGCCCACTTCTCGCCGCTGTTCAACGCAGCGCTCGAGGACCCGTTCGTCCACCAGCTCGAACACGTGCTGTTCCTTGCTACGGCCCTCATCTTCTGGTGGCCAGCCGTGGCGCTCGATCCCGCGCCCTGGCGGATGGGTCACCCGGCCAGAGTCGTCTACCTGTTCCTGCAGATGACCCAGAACACGTTCCTGGCCGTGGTGATCCTGAACGTTGGCACGGTCCTGTACGCGCATTACGCCACCGTCGCTCGCGACTGGGGCCCGACGCCCCTGGAGGACCAGCAGGTGGCGGCTGGGATCATGTGGGTCGCCGGTGACCTCGTGTTCATCGCCGCGATCATGGCCGTGATCGTGGGTTGGGTACGGTTCGACGCGAAGGACCTCAAGCGGGTCGACCGACAGGCCGCCACGGCGATGGCGGCCATCCGGGTCCGGGAGCGCCGCCTGGCCGAGCGGCTGGCCGACGAACGTGGGGAGTCCGGGTCGTAGCGTCCGTCAGCCTCGCGTCGGGATCGGGGCCTCGAGAAATTCGAGATACCGGTCCGGGTCGACATTCCCGCCACTGACCACGGCGACCACGGATCCATGCCGGCCCGCGATCCCCGCCTCGCGCGACCGGAAGGCCAGCGCGGCGACGGCCAGCGCGCCGGACGGTTCGGCGATCAGCCGGCTCTCCTCGGCCGCCAGCCTGACGCCCGCCGCGATCTCCGCCTCGGTGACCGTGACGATGTCATCGAGATGGGCCTGCAGGTGCTGGAAGGTCCGGACCCCCAGCGACTGGCTGCGCGTCCCGTCGGCGATGGTCCGCGACACGAGGTCCGCCTCCCAGCGGACGACGGTGCCACGACGCATCGACTCCTGCGCGTCGGCGGCCAGTTCCGGTTCGACGCCGACGACTCGGACGTCCGGGCGAAGCGACTTCACCGCGGTCGCGATCCCGCTCGCAAGCCCGCCGCCGCCGATCGGGACGAGCACGGCCGCGAGGTCGGCCAGGTCCTCGACCAGCTCGAGTCCGATCGTTCCCTGTCCCGCGATGATCCGGTCGTCATCGTATGGCGGGATCATCGTCAGCCCGCGTTCGGCGGCGATCGCCTCGGCCACGCGCTGGCGCTCGTCGCTGCCGGTCCCGACCACGACCACGTCCGCGCCGTCCGCCTCGACCCGCTCGCGCTTGATCCGCGGCGCATCGGACGGCATGACCACCACGGCCGGGATGCCCAGCAGGGCCGCGGCTCGCGCGACGCCCTGGGCGTGGTTGCCCGACGAGTAGGTGATGACGCCCCGGGCCTGCTCGGCCGCGGCCAGGGACGCGATCGTCGCATACGCCCCGCGAAGCTTGAACGCGCCGATCGGCTGGAGCGATTCGGCTTTCAGGTAGTGCCGCGCCGCAGCCGGCCCGAACGCCACGAGCGGCGTCCGCACGATGACCCCGCGCAACCGTTCCGCGGCCGCCCGGATGGCATCGAGATCGACCAGCGGCCCGGCCTCGACGGCGGCCTCGCCGACGTCCGTCACCGCCCACCCCGGTCGACGACCCGTTGGCAGTCGATGCAATACGCCGCCCAGGGGAGGGCCTCCAGACGCCCGGTGGGGATCGGCTTGCCGCAGCGCACGCAGGTCCCGAATGTGCCATCGTCGAGTCGGGCGAGCGCCGCGTCGACGAGCACCAGCTGGGCGAGCGCGCGATCGCGGAGCGCCAGGTCCCGTTGCTGCTCGAAGACCTGGCTCGCGGCGGAGGCCTGCGAGCCGTACGTCATCTGGCCGGGCGCGATGATCGTCTCGCCGACCTCCTCGAGGAGGTGGATCCGCTCCGCGAGCAAGGCGGTCCGCGCGGTTTCGAGGTCGATCGCGTCCATCGACGGATGCTACTCCGCAAGGGCCTCTCGGAGATGAGCCGTATCCTCCATCCAAGTACGACGATCGGAGGAGACGGATGGCCATCGCGATCGACCCGGTCTGCGGCATGGAGGTCGACACAACGACCTCGCAGCTCTCGTTCGAGTACGAGGGCACGACCTACTGGTTCTGTGGTCGGGGTTGCCTCCTCGAGTTCAAGGACGACCCGGCGAAGTACCTGTCGCCTGACTATCGACCGAGCATGTGAGCGCGGGCCGATCGGTGCACGCGATAAGCCGCAGCTAAGCCCTCCTCGCGACACTGGTCGCGTTGGCGATCAGACGGACCGGGCACTCCTCGGACAGGGGTCCGACGCCACGGCTTCGGGCCGGCCGCGGCCCGCACGGAGGTGCCCCATGCGCCGTCTTCTCGCCCGTGTCGCGATCCTCGTTCCCGCCCTCGCGCTGGCCGTCCTGGGCGTCAAGTGGTCCTGACGAGGCGGACGCGTCGCCGTTCAGCCTCGAGAGCCGGGGACGGCCGCCGGATCGGAGGTGATCCGCGCCGCGATGTAGACCGGGATGATCGACAGGAGCAGGACGATCACGGCCGCGACGTTGACGAGGGGCACCTGACCCGGTCGCTGGTAGTTGCTGAAGATCCAGATTGGCAAGGTCTGCGTGCCCGCCCCTGAGGTGAACGTCGTCACGATGATCTCGTCGAACGACAGGGCGAAGGCGAGCAGTGCGCCGGCCACGAGGGCTGTCCCCATCGACGGCAGGGTGACGTGCCGGAACGTCTGGCCCGTGTCCGCCCCGAGATCCATCGATGCCTCCTCGATGGAACGCGACGTTCGCCGAAGGCGGGCGATCGCATTGTTGTAGACGACGACGATGCAGAACGTCGCGTGGCCGATGATGATCGTGATCAGGCCGAGATCGATGCCGATCGTGCGGAACGCCGTGTTCAGGGCGATGCCGGTCACGATGCCCGGCAGGGCGATCGGCAGGATGACCAGGAACGACACGGTCTCGCGCCCGAAGAACCGGAAGCGGTGGACGGCGAAGGCGAGCAACGATCCGAGCGCGAGCGCGACGACCGTGGCACCGAGCGCCGCCCGGAGTGAGTTCAGCAGCGAGTTTCGGACGCCATCGTTCGTCAGCGCCTCGAGATACCAGTCGATCGTGAACCCCTCGGGCGGCCACTTCGGGACGAGCCCGGCGTTGAACGAGTACAGGACGATCACGCCGATCGGCAGGTAGATGAACGCGAGCGTGAACCCGGCGGCGACCCGGAGCGCGATGCGCGTCGCTCGAGAGCCCATGGTCACATGGCCTCGAAGGCGCCCAGGCGTCGGGCCACGGCGAGGTAGATGATCATGATCGCCACGGGCACGAGGGCGTACGCGGCGGCCAGCGGTTGGTTGACCGAGATGTTGCTGTAGACGACGTTGCCGATGAACTGGCTGCTCGACATGAGCGACGGGACGATGTAGTCGCCCAGGGTCAGCGCGAACGTGAAGATCGAGCCGGCGACGACCGCGGGCAGGGCGAGCGGCAGGATGATCCTGCGGAACGTATTGCCGGCCCTGGCACCGAGGTCACCGGATGCCTCGAGCAGCGAGTCCGGGATGCGCTCCAGCCCGGCGTAGATCGGCAGGATCATGTATGGCAGCCACAGGTAGCTGAACACGATCCAGACGGCGATATCGCCGAATCCCGGCCCCTTGAGACCCGCCGGCCCCAGGACCCAGTTGAGGATCCCTCCCTCGCTGAGGATGATCCGCCAGGCGTAGGCCTTGACCAGGTAGCCGGACCACAGCGGGAGCAGGATCGAGACGACGAGGATCCCTCGCGTCCGTGGCGAGGCGACCCTTGCCATGTAGTACGCGATCGGAAACGCGAGGAGGATGCATGTGGCCGTCACGATGGCGGCCATCAGCACCGTCCGGATCGTGACGGTGCGGTAGACGGGCTGACTCAGGATCGTCTGAAAGTTGTCGAGCGTGGGTTGCGTCACGACCTCGCCGCTGAACGGCTCGATCGACCAGAACGACGATATGAACAGCAACGCCAGCGACCCGAGGTAGGCGATGACGAGCCAGCCGAGGGGCGCGCCGAGCAGCGCCGCTAGCTGGATGCGCGGGAAGCGATAGAGGACGCGCCAGAAGCCGCGCAACGGTCAGCTCAGGGTGCGAGCGATCGGGCGACTCCGGGACCGCCGCCGGATGACGGCGATCCCGGAGAGCCTTGACCTAGCCCTTGATCTCGGTCCAGGCGGCCGTCCACTCCGAGAAGTCGGTGCAGATCGACCCGCGGCCGTCGATGCAGTCCTTGGACGGCGTGTTCCAGAGGTACACGTCCTCCCAGTAGGTCTCATCCGTCGCGTGGAATGTGTCGCAGTGGCCGGCGCTCATCTTCTCGGCCTCGGCGCAGCCCTGCGGGCTGACCGGTGCCTCGCCGAAGAACACGGTCGCGGTCGCGTTCGCGACCGGCGAGATGATGTAGTCCATCCACAGATACATGCAGTTCGGATGCTTCGCCTGGGGCGAGACCATCCACGTGTCCGACCAGCCGGTCGTGCCTTCCTTGGGCTTGATGGACTTGATCGGAACCTTCGCGGCGTTGAGGGTGTTGACCTGGGCCTGCCAGGTCGTGCTGACGACCATGTCGCCCTTCGTGAAGGCATCGACCTGCGCCCCGACGGCGCTCCAGTAGGTCGTGATGTTCTTTCGCTGTTCCTTGAGCAGGTCGACCGCGGCCTGCAACTGGGTCGGGTCCAGCGAGTACGGGTCGGTGATCTTGAGGTCGGGCCGGGTCGACATGAGGTAGACCGCGGCGTCCGCGATGTAGATCTCGTAGTCGTACGCGGAGACCTTGCCCGCGTACTTGCTGCCGCCGTCCCAGACGACGCTCCAGCTGTCCGGTTCGGGCGTGACTATGTCGGTCCGCCACATGAGGATGTTCGCGCCGCGCCCGTGGGGCACGCCGTAGGACTTGCCGTCGACGGTGTTGTGGGGCTTGCCCTTCAGGCCCTCGAACACGTTCGCGTAGTTCGGGATCTGGCTCGTGTCGACCGGTGCGACGTCGCCGGCGGCGATCAACCGCAGGGTCGCATCGCCCGAGAAGACGCCACCGTCGTATTCACCGGTCTTCATCAGAGCGACGCCGTCGGACGACCCGCCATAGACCTTCGCGCTGACCTTGCAGCCCGAGGCCTGCTCGAACGGGGTCACCCAGTCCGCGCCGAGGCCCTGCTCGCCGCCGGTGCCACCCACGACATAGTACGGCCACACCGCGAGGTTGAGCTCACCCTCGCCCGGCCCGATCGTGGCCGCCGCGCTCGGCGCCACGGACGCGGCCTGGCTCGGCGCCACGGACGCAGCCTGGCTCGGCGCGGCGGATGCCGCCTGGCTCGGCGCCGACGACGAGCCGCCGCTCGAACAGGCTCCCGCCAGGATGGCCGTTCCGGCGAGCAGCGCCAGGATCTTCCGGGTATGCATGCCTCTCCTCCTCCGAGATCACGTCCCGTCCGCGACGGGAAGCTGGTGCTGTCGCTTCCACACGAGGCGGACAGCGTTGCCTTGCTGGGCGAGCGCCTCGGTCGAGGACGTCGCCAGGTTCTGTTGGGTGACGACGAGATCCGCCCCGGCGTCGAGCGCGACGACATACCTGGTGTCCGGCCCGAGGTAGACGACGTCGCGGATCGTGCCCGTCGCCGAGGATTCGTCCGTTCCGACGCCCGCGTGAGGCGAGGCGATGTGGATCTTCTCCGGACGGATCGTGAACGTGCCGCGGCGGCCGACGATTCGCTCCGCGACGTCGCCTGAGAGCAGGTTCGACATCCCGACGAAGCCGGCCACGAACCGGCTCGCCGGCCGCTCGTAGACCTCGGCCGGGGCACCCACCTGCTCGATCCGGCCCTGGTTGAAGACGGCCAGGCGGTCGCTCATCGTGAGGGCCTCCTCCTGGTCGTGGGTCACGTAGATGAACGTGATGCCGACCTGCTGCTGGATCGCCTTGAGCTCGATCTGCATCTCTTCGCGCAACTTCAGGTCGAGCGCGCCGAGGGGTTCGTCCAGGAGGAGGACCCGCGGACGATTCACGAGGGCGCGCGCCAGCGCGACCCGCTGCCGCTGGCCGCCCGACAATTGTGATGGCTTGCGCTTTTCGAACCCGTCGAGCCGGACCATGCGCAGCGCCTCGGTCACGCGCACGACCCGGTCTGACTTTGGGACCTTGCGGACCATCAGCCCGTAGGCGACGTTGTCACCGACGGTCATATGCGGGAACAGGGCGTAGTCCTGGAAGACCGTGTTGACGTCGCGATCGAACGGCGGCACGTTCGTGACGTCCGTCCCGTGCATGAGGACGCGTCCGGCCGTCGGCAGCTCGAACCCCGCGATCATGCGCAGGGTCGTGGTCTTGCCCGAGCCCGATGGTCCGAGCATCGAGAAGAACTCGCCGTCGCGGACGTCGAGGTCGATGCCGGCCACAGCCACGATGTCGCCGTAGCGTTTCTCGACGCCCTCGAGCCGGATGGCGGGCGACGAGGCCTGTGAAGCACCGCCCACTGCGGTGCGCTCGACGCTCGGGTCGTGGGTCTCGGTCGGTGTCGCCAAACAGGGCCTCTTGGCGGACGGGTCGGGCAGGTGACGGGTGCGCGCACATTGCGCGGCACGCGCGGGGCATGTCAAGGCGCGACGCCGGTCGTACCACGCGGCGGGCGGAGTCGGGCGTCGCCGCTCGTAGACTTGCCCGATGCGTCCCCTCGTCGCCATGGTCGTCGCTGGGGCGTGCCTCGTCCTCGCCTGTGAGCCTGGGCCGCCACCGGTCACGCCGACGCCCCTCGCCGGGACCCCCGCGGTGCCCCGCGAGGTCAACCTCATCGCCAAGGACTATTCGTTCCTGCCGACCACGCTCGACCTGATCCCCGGCGAGACCGTGTTGCTGCACGTCGTCAACGGCGGCCTCGAGGTGCACGAGGCCGTCATCGGCGACGAGAAGGTCCAGGACGCCTGGGAGGCTGCGGAAGCGGCGACGGTAGGCGCGCCGCCCGGGCCCACGCCCGTGGTCAGCGTTCCGCCGGAGGTCGCCGGGCTTCGCGTGGTGGTCCGTTCCGGCGAGCGCGTCGACATCCGCTGGACGGTCCCGACCGCCGGGGCCGCGTCGCCCGATCCGACCGACTGGATCGTGGGGTGCCACATCCCCGGGCACCTCGACAAGGGGATGTCGATCCCTGTCCGCTGGGTCGTCGAACCCGCACCGTGAGGGGTCCGGTGGTACGCTCTTTCACGCGGCGCCCGGGTGGGGCCACGCAGCATCGCCCCGAGGAGGACTTGCATGACCTACGTGATCGCCGAGCCGTGCATCGACGTGCTCGACATCTCGTGCGTCTCCGTCTGTCCGGTCGATTGCATCCATTACGAAGAGGGCGTGGACCGCAAGCTGTTCATCGACCCGAATGAGTGCATCGACTGCGGCGCCTGCGAACCGGAATGCCCGGTGAACGCGATCTTCCCCGAAGAATCGACGCCGCCCGAATGGGCGAACTACATCGCCATCGACGCGACCTGGTACACGGACAAGGCGGCCGCGCGCGCCGCCGTCGACGAGGCGAAGCCCTCGGGCTGATGGCCTCGCTGGGCTCGGCCTCAGGCCTCGGGGCGCGAGGGTCAGTTCGCCGTTGAGGGTGGCAAGACCACATCCTGTATGCGCATCGTCTCCCTTCTACCGTCGGCGACCGAGATCGTCTGCGCCATCGGCCTTGGCGAGGAGCTGGTCGGCGTCACCCACGAGTGCGACTGGCCGCTCGAGGCGCTCGGCAAGCCGGTCGTCACCCGCAGCGTCCACGAGTTGCGCGACGTCTCGTCACGGGACATCCATCGCCTGGTGACGGCATCCGTGCACGGCGGTTCATCGCTGTACGCGCTTGACGAGGAAGCCCTGGCGGCCGCCGCGCCGGACCTGATCCTGACCCAGGAGCTGTGCCGCGTCTGCGCGGTCAGTTATCGCGAGGTCAACGAGGTGGCGCGGACGATCGACGCCGACATCACGGTGGTGTCGCTGGAGCCGACATCGATCGAGGGGATCTTCAACACGATCACGACCGTCGGTGCGAT
This sequence comes from uncultured Chloroflexia bacterium, assembly GCA_963778645.1. Classification (GTDB taxonomy): domain Bacteria; phylum Chloroflexota; class Limnocylindria; order Limnocylindrales; family CSP1-4; genus SPCO01. The sequence goes on along the minus strand of CAVZVH010000025.1, from coordinate 572,471 downwards.
GGCCGAGGCGGAGGACCCGGCCCTGGACCTGGTCGAATCGCTCCGCGAACGCCTGAGCGCCGTGGAGGAAGCCGTGGCCGCTCGACGGGCCGGCGGCCGTTCGCCGGTCCGCATCGCGAGCCTGGAGTGGCTGGATCCGCCGTTCGCGGCCGGCCACTGGGTCCCCGAGCAGGTGCGACGCGCGGGCGGCTGGGATGTGCTCGGCTCCGATGGCGACCGATCGCGCGAGACGACGTGGGACGCCGTGGCCGAAACGGATCCGGAGATGCTCGTCCTGATGCCCTGCGGATTCCACCTCGCCGAGACCGTCGAAGAATGGGCCCGTGCGCCGCGTCCCGCCTGGTACGGCGACCTGCCCGCGGTCCGTCGCGGCCAGGTCTTCGCCGTCGATGGATCGTCCTACTTCAGCCGACCCGGACCGCGTGTCATCGACGGCATCGAGCTGCTGGCCGAGATCTTCGATCCAGACGGTTTCGAGGAGTTCGCGCCGGTCGGGTCGTGGACGCCGATCGTCGGACCGTAGGGCGCCGTCATGCCGTTCCGCGCGAGCTTCGGGTGCCTGTGGTGCGGAGCCGCCCACACCTGTCGAACCCCCGACGACCTGGAGGGCTGGGCGCAGCTCTGCCCCGACTGCCTCGGCAAGGCCGGCGACAACGGGTTCCTGCGGTTCCGGTTGCGGCAGGCGATCACCGAGCGTGGTCAGGCCGGTGGCCATGTCGCGGTCGCCGAACGCGAAGTGGAGCCCGGCACGGTGGCCGGCGCGCCGACCGGCGCCTCGTCGCTCGATCCCGAGGCCGCCCTGGTCCCGTACTACGAGGCCCGAGCCGCGGAGTACGACGACTGGTACCTGCGGCGAGGCCGATACGAGCGCGGGCCGATCCACGACGCCGCTTGGAACGCCGAGCTGGACTTGGCCGGGCGCTGGCTGGATGCGCTCCCGATCCACGGCGAGGTCGTGGAGCTGGCGGCCGGGACCGGTTGGTGGTCAACGCTCCTGGCCAGCAAGGGCGAGCTGTCGCTGTACGACGCCAATGCCATCACCCTCGATCGGGCGCGCGAGCGCCTCGTCGCCCACGGGCTGCGGGCCCACATCCACGTGCGCGACGCCTGGGCCGAACCGGATCGCCCGGTCGATGCCGTCTTCGCCGGCTTCTGGCTGAGCCATGTCCCGCGCGCCCGCCTGCTGCCGTTCCTGGCGCTCGTTCAGCGCTGGCTCAAGCCGGGCGGCCGGTTCGCCTTCATCAATTCGCTGCCGGATCCCCAGTCGTCCGCGGCCGACCACCCGACGCCCGCCGACGACCTCTCGGTCCGACGGCTCGATGACGGCCGAGAGTTCACGATCGTCAAGGTGTTCTACCCGCCCGCCGAGCTGGAGGCCTCCCTTCGCGAGGCCGGGTTCGTGGCTGCCGAGGTGACGACCACCGGCCGGTTCTTCGTGACCGGGACGGCCACGACCTGAGGCCGAGGCCGGGGCTCGCCACCTGACGAGATGTTGGCCCGATGCGGCCGGAGCGCCGGACGCCCGCCGCTATACTCCGGCCGATGTCACCCCTGTCGAAGGCCACGATCGCGACCGTCGGTTCCGGCGTGATGGCCGAGGCGATGATCGCCGGGCTCCTGCGCGGGAACCTGGTGGAACCCGGCCAGGTCATCGCCAGCCATCCCCGCCCCGAGCGGCGTGAGCATCTCGCCCGCGAGTACGGGATCCGCACGGTCGCGGACAACACCGAGGCCGTCGCGGGAGCGGACGTCATCCTGTTCGGGATCAAGCCCCAGATGCTGGTCCGGGTCGGTCGCGAGATCGGCCCGCACCTCCGCCGCGGGCAGCTGGTCCTGAGCGTGCTGGCCGGAGCCACGACGACCGCCATCACCGGGATCCTCGGGCACGACCAGGTCGTCCGCAGCATGCCCAACACGCCCGCTCGTCTCGGCAAGGGCATGACGGTCTGGTACGCCACGCCCGAGACGACCGAGGCGCAACGCGGACAGGCGGCGGCCCTGCTGGGCGCGCTGGGCGCGCAGCTCGAAGTCGACGACGAGAAGATGGTCGCGATGGCCACCGCGGTCAGCGGCACCGGCCCGACCTACGTCTTCCTGGTGATGGAGGCACTCATCGACGCGGCTGTCCATCTGGGTTTTCCGCGCCACATGGCGCACGACCTGGTCATCGAGACACTCGAGGGCTCGACGCTCTTCGCGAAGCAGTCGGGCATGCATCCGGCCGAGCTCCGCAACATGGTCACCTCGCCCGGTGGAACGTCCGCGGCCGCGCTCCATGAACTCGAATCGGGACGGCTCCGGACCGTGCTGTCCGAGGCGGTCTGGGCCGCCTTCCGCCGGACCGTGGAACTGGGCGACCAACTGGAGCAATCAGCGTTGGAGCCCCCGCCGGGACGGGCGCGTACCAAGGCCCCGGACCGCCGCCGGAACGGAGGCCGATGAGCCCGGTCGGGACACGGACCGCGGTCGATCTGCGGCGAGCCCCGCTGGCGGCCCTTCGCGCGGTCGACCTGCGCGCCGTCGAGCGTGAGCTGTGGGTCGACGAGGCCGCGCTCTGGGATCGCTTCGTCGCATCGTGGGCCGGCCTCGACGATGCCGCCTGGCACCTGCCCGGCGCGGCGCCGTCCGACGCGGGCGGCGCGGACTGGTCGCTGGCCGAACACGTCGGCCACATCGCGGCTTGGCAGGAGCTGGCGGTCGACTACACCGCAACGGCGATCGCGACCGGACGCTGGCCGACCGACGACGACTACGACGGCGGCGATTTCGACCGCTACAACGAGCGCCTCCGGGAACCGTGGGCTTCGCAGGATCGCGACGAGACGCTTCGCCGTCTGGTGGCGGCCCGCGCCGGCCTGCTCGCGACGGCCGTTCGACTGTCGCCCTCGGCCATACGCGGCGACGCCGCCTGGGGTTGGATCTACACCACGCTCCACGGGCATTACCTGGACCATCTCGCGGTCATCGAGCCGTGGGCGACGACGCTCCGAACCCGCCAGGCCGACGGGGACCCGTTCGTCGCGGATCCCCGGGCCGTCGACCACGCGGCGTTCGCGGCGCAGGACGCCGCGGCCGCGGCCGACCTCGACGCGCTCCTCCGGATGCTCCCCATGGAACGGTGGGCGGCCGGCGAGGTGACCCCGGGCTGGACCGTCCGGGACCACGTCGCCCACCTCGCGGACTGGGCGGAGGAAGGGGTCCGCGCCATCGAGGTCTACCACCGGGACGGGGAGTGGCTGGCCGACCCGGACGAAGGCATCGACGCCTGGAACGAGCGGATGGTGAAGCGTTCGCGTCGCGAGACGCCCGAGGCGACGCTGACCCGCTACGAGCTCGGGCGGCGGGTGCTCCTCGAAGCCGTCGACACGCTCGACATCGATGCGCTGCGCTCGCCGGACGGCTGGAGCTGGGCCTACGACTGCCTGCACGGCCATGTCCGCAAGCACGCGGCATTACTGGGCCCCTGGTGTGCGACGGCGGGCTGGCCGGACGAGAGGGGCTGATGCCAGGTCCGTCGAGCGCGGCCGCGTCCGGCCTGACCATCGAAGCCATCGTCGCCGTGGAATCGCCCCGCGAGTTCCGCCTGCACCCACGGGACCGTGTCGTCGCGTACACGGCCGAGGCCGCCGGGGCGCGGCAGCTGTTCACCGTGCCCCTCCGCGGCGGGACGCCGACCCAGGTGACGGCATCCGAGAAGGCGGTCTCCGAACCGGCCTGGTCGCCCGACGGCCGTCGTCTCGCGTACATCCGGGACGAGGAGCTGTGGGTCGTCGAGTCGGATGGCTCCCGGTCGACGCGAGTCGTCGCCAAGCCTGGTGGAGCGCGGCAGCCGCACTGGTCGCCCGACGGCCGTCGTCTCGCCTTCGTCTCGCGGCGTCGTGGCTGGTCGCAAGTCTGGGTCATCGACGCCCCGGTCCCCAGGCGCGGCCGTCCGGCCAATGAACCCAAGGTGCCGGAGGCGGCGGTCGTCACCGAGCCGGGCGTGGACGTCGAGTCGTTCGATTGGTCGCCCGACGGCGGGCGCCTCGCGATCATGGCCAGGCTGCTCCCCAAGGACCCCGAGACGTCACAGATCGGGCTGGTCGATCTCGAGACCGGTCGGACCGAGGTCATCGCCGGGGAACACAGCCTGGACACGGGCGCCCGCTGGCTGCCGGATGGTTCGCTTCTCTACGTCACGGATGCCGACGGCTGGTTCCAGGTGATCCGGCGGACGGCGGACGGCCACGACCGGATCGTGCTGACGGCCGGCGACCGTGAGCACGGCGAACCGTCGGGCGGGCTCGGCTTCACGCCGCTGCCGTCGCCGGACGGCACTCGCTTCGTCCACGGCGAGGTGCGGGATGGCCTGCTCGATCTCGTCGTCGGCGATCTGGCGGCCGCGGTGGCCCCGAAACGTGGACGGGGCCGGCCACCAAAGACGCCGCGGACGGTCGCGGCCGCGGCGGGGGGCCGTCGGATCAACCCATGGGACGGGGTCTGGCGTTCCGTCGGCTGGCTGTCAGACGGCGCCTGGGTCGCCGCCATCGGCGAGAGCGAGACACAGCCGCAGGACCTGTGGCTGCTCCCGGTGCCCGGCGCGGCGCCCGGCGACGCTCGGCCGCGGCGCGTCACCGACTCACGCCCGGTCGTCCTGGCCGCGGCCCTGGCGCCGGGTCGCGTCGCGGCCGGGGAGCGGATCGGGTTCAAGGCCCGCGACGGGCTCCGCGTGGAGGGCACGCTGTGGCGTCCGGTCGCGGCCACGGGCAAGCGCGGCGGCCGGCGCGTCCCGACGATCGTCCACCCCCACGGCGGCCCGACATGGCAGGCCTGGCGCACGTTCCAGCCCTTCAAGCTGTTGCTCACCGAGGCCGGGTTCGCGGTCCTCGACATCGATTTCCGCGGCTCGACCGGGTACGGGCGTGCCTTTCGCCAGGCCAACCACGGGGAGTGGGGCCACGCCGACCTGAATGACGTCATCGATGGCGCCCGGTGGGCGACCGAGCAGCCGTGGTCGGACGGGCGGCTGGCCGTCTATGGCGGCTCATACGGCGGCTACCTCGTCCTGTGCGCGCTCGTCGAGGAGCCCGCGATGTGGCGGGCCGGCATCGACCTGTATGGCGACTCGGAGATCGCGGAGAGCTACCGCCATGGCGATCGGCTGGGCCGCCTGGACCTGTACCGGATGATGGGCTCCCCGGACGAGCCGGATCGCGCCGAGCTCTATCGGCGGGGGTCGCCGGTCTATCGAGCCGAGCGGATCCAGGCTCCGCTCCTGATCCTCCACGGCCGCAAGGACAAACGGGTCGTGCCGCTCATGACCGAGCGCATGGTCGAGGCCCTCGAGATCGAGGGCAAGACCCACGAGGTGCACTGGTACGACGAGGAGGGCCACGGCTGGGAGCGCCGCGAGAACCGGCGCGATGCCTTCAACCGGATCCTGGTGTTCCTGCGGACCCACGTCCTCGACGAGCCGCCCCCTTCGAAGGAGGCAGGCGGACCCGGCTCCTAGCCGCCGCTCGCGGACGGCGCCTGGCCCGGTGCCTTGTCGTCGCGCGGGATCACGCTGATCGAACCGTCCGTCTCGAGGACGGCCATGCGGACGTCCTCGATGTTCGCGAGGCCGTGCGCCCGGACGGCGGTCCGGACATCCTCGGCGTCGACCTTCTCCTCGCGCAGGGCGCGCTCCATGAGCCGGCCGTTGCGGAGGAGCAAGCGCGGCTCGCCCTCCAGTGCCCGGCGCGCACGCTTGGATCGATCGGTCACCAGTCCCAGGCCCTTATCGAGAGCGAGCAACGTCAGGACGGCCACGAGCCCGCCCCACACCGTGGTGTTCTCACCGACCATCGAGTTCTGGACCGCGTCGGAGATGACCAGGATCACGATGAGTTCCAGGATCGACAGCTGGCCGACCTCGCGCTTCCCGGACAGCCGCAGCACCACGACCAGGAAGAGGTAGACGATCGCGGTGCGAAGGACGATCTCGGGCAGGCCCGAACCGATGTCGGGCAGGGTCATGCGCCGGCCGCCTCTCGACGGTCGCCGCGCCGCATCGCCAGCGCGATGGTCGTCGCGACGCCGGCTCCGATGAGCACATCACCGACGCTGAACACGTTCGCGAACGGCAGCCAGGCGGGCATCGCGAAGATGTCGGTCAGAGGACGCAGGACCGGCTCGCCGGTCACGACGCTGTTGGTCGGCCCGGCGGTATCGATGCCGGCCGCGGCCAGCGCGCTCGGGTCGGCCGGCATGGCGCCGCCGTTGGCCAGGATGGCGACGAGGTTGCACACGGCGCCGAGCGCCACCAGTGCGAGGCCCGGGAGCGCGAGGTTCCGGATGACGGCCGCGAGCACGGCCAGGTTGGACGCCACGTAGAGCGCTGGGCCGGCATCCCCGACCGACGAGCCGAGCGGCTCCGTGAAGAGCGCCACCTGGAGCGCGAAGCCGGCGACGGCCAGCCAGGCCCAATGGAATCGGAGCTCGGCCAGGGCCCCGATGCGGCCGCCGAGCGCCAACCCAGCCAGGACGCCGATCGGGACCGCGTAGAGGATGAACACGGGGCCGTCAGCCCGCGTCGGCTGGGCCGAGCAGCTCCACGAGTTGCTCGACGTGTTCTTCGGTGTGCGCCGCGATCTGCCGGTCGGCGATCGCCGCGATCGTCATGTCGCCCCTCGTCGGGTGGGACCCAAGCCGCGTCCAGTCGTCCGGCGTCAGGGCCTGCACACGTTGGGTCCAGCGGTCCAGGCCGCGGTCGATCCGGTCGAACAGCTCGTCGGCGGGCAGGGACCGGTCGCGCTCGATGCTCGCGATCCGGAGCGGGTCGGTCCCGATCCGCCCGAACGGCACCGCCGCACCGGCCGGTCCCGCGAGGATCCGTTCCACCTCACCCAGCCAGTACGGCAGCATCTCGGAGACATGGGCGAGGACTTCGGGCGGCCCCCAGGCGGCTTCGGGGGTGTGGTCGAAGCGTTCGGCGAGCGGCCATGGGGCACCGGCGAGGACGGCGGGCCGGAGCGCGGCCAGGCGCGTCCGCGCGGCGTCGAGGCGCGCCAGGAGATCCTCGGTCGACACGTCGGAGAGTGTGGCACGCCGGGCGTAGCATGGGTGACCACATCACCGGGCGACCCGCGGGCCGCCCGCCCGATCGCAACACGGGAGACGCGCGCATGACCGAGACCCTATCGAAGGGTGCCGCCAACCAGGCCGGCGCCCGGATCGACTCGGACGCCTATGCCAAGGCGGCCGATTTCCTGCCGCTCAACGGGATCGACCACGTCGAGTTCTGGGTGGGCAACGCCCGCCAGGCGGCCGCCTACTACCGCGCCCTGTGGGGCTTCACCCCGGTCGCGTTCAGCGGCCTCGAGACGAAGGTTCGCGACCGCGCCAGCTATGTCATGGTCCAGCACGACATCCGGTTCGTGTTCACGGCGCCCCTGACCCCCGATGGCGCGATCGCGGAGCACGTTCGCGCCCACGGCGACGGCGTCCATGACATCGCCTTCGCCGTCGACGACGTCGAGTCGGCCTGGCGCGAGACGACCTCTCGTGGCGCCGTCTCCGCGCTCGCCCCGGCGGAGCTCGGTGGTGGCGAGGACGGTGTCCTGCGGAGGGCGTCGATCCACACCTACGGCGAGGTCCTCCACTCGTTCGTCGACCGACGCGACTACGCCGGTGCGTTCGCGCCCGGCTTTCGGGCGGTCAAGTCCCCGGCTCGTGCGGCCGATGGGCTCTCGCTCCTCGAGGTCGACCACTGCGTCGGCAACGTCGGGCTCGGGGAGATGGACCGGTACGTGGACTTCTACCGGGACGTCATGGGCTTCGCCCAGCTCATCCACTACGACGACAAGGTCATCCACACCGACTACAGCGCGCTCATGTCGAAGGTCATGACCAACGGCAACGGGCGCATCAAGTTCCCGATCAACGAGCCGGCGAGCGGCAAGAAGAAGAGCCAGATCCAGGAGTACCTCGATTGGTACCGCTCGTCCGGTTGCCAGCACATCGCGCTGCGGACCGAGGACATCGTCGGGACGGTCCGCCGGCTGCGCGAGAACGGCGTCGAGTTCCTCGGCCTGCCGCACGAGTACTACGCCTCGCTCGCGGACCGCGTCGGCGACGTCGGCGTGCCGATAGATACGCTCGAGGAGCTCGGCATCGAGGCCGACCGCGACGAGGAGGGCTACCTCCTCCAGATCTTCACGCGACCCGTCCAGGACCGCCCGACGTTCTTCTTCGAGATCATCGAGCGTCATGGCTCGCGCGGCTTCGGCGTCGGCAACTTCAAGGCCCTCTTCGAGGCCATCGAACGCGAGCAGGCGAAGCGCGGCAACCTCTAGCGGAGGCATGCCTGTCGGCTATCCTCGCCGTGGCCGGTCGCGGACGGCCGGCGACGGGGAGGTATGGCATGTATCAGTGGCTCGTGTTCGTCCACATCCTGGGTCTCGTGATCTTCGCCATGTGCCATGGCGTCTCGCTGTTCGTGGCGTTCCGCGTCCGGCGGATCGCGGATCCGGCGGTCGCGGCGAGCTATCTGCAGCTGTCGCAATCGGCCAACCAGGCGATGTACCTCGGGCTGCTGTTGCTGGCGATCGGCGGGATCGGGGCGGCCTCGGTCGGGAACCTTTGGGGACAGATGTGGGTCTGGACGTCCGTTGTCGTGTTGATCGCCGTCATCGTCCTGATGTACGTCGTCGGCGCGGCGTACTACTACCGCCTACGCGACTCGCTGGCCGGGAAGGATGGCGCGGAGCCGATGACGAGCGAGATGCTCACACGGCGTCTCGCGACCCGTCGCCCCGAATGGCTGGCCGTCATCGGCGGTGTCGGCTTGCTGGTGCTCATCTGGCTGATGGTGCTCAAGCCCGTCTGAACCCACTCGACCACCGCGAACTCGTACCTGGAGATACCGCCATGACCCGTCGCCTGCCATCGATGTCGATCGTCATCGCCACACTCGCCCTCGTTGCCGGGGCGTGCAGCTCGTCGGGCGCCAGTGCCTCCGCGAGCGGCGACGCCGCCGGTCTTGCGTCGATCGAACTCCCCGGAACGTCGTGGAAACTCGTCGACCTCGATGGGACCGACCCCGCGAACACGAGTGCGCTGTTGACGCTCGAGTTCCGCGCCGACGGCAACGCCGGTGGGTCGGCCGGCTGCAACACGTACAGCGGGACCTACACGGTCGACGGGGCCAAGATCACCTTCGGCCCGCTCCTCAGCACCAAGATGGCCTGCGAGCAGCCCCTGATGACGATGGAAACGACCTATCTCACCGCGCTCCAGGCCACGTCCTCGTTCGGTGTGGACGGCAGCGGGAACCTCGTGCTGTCGGGGACTTCCACGATGACGTTCGCGCCCGCGTGACGCCCGCGATCGAGCGACGGTGAGGCTGGCCCACGTCCGCGAGCGATCCGCACCGGCCGGCGCGCCGTGGCGACTGGCCGCCGCCCTGGATGAGCCGGCGCTCCACTGGGTCGACCTCGAGGTCGCCCGTCGTCGGGCCGTCGCCGGTCGGCCGGTGCTGGCCCACGACTCCGCGCTCCACCGTCAGCCGGTCACGACGCTCGACGACCACCTGGGACGCGGCCTCCGAGTCGAGGCCCTGACCGAACTGGTCGACGCGTTCGTGCCGCGCGGCGGTCCCGTCGAGGACGACGGGGTCCTCGAGAGCTCGGACGTCCGCTTCGGGCCGCCGATCCTGCGGCCGCCGTCGTTCCGCGACTTCTACGCGTTCGAGCGTCACGTGCGCACGATGTGGGAACGTCGCGGCGGCGAGGTCCCCGAAGCCTGGTACCGGCTGCCGATCTTCTATTTCTCGAATACCTCCGAGATGCGCGGTCCGGACGACCCGATCCGTGCCCCGCGCGGCTCGGAGGAACTCGACTACGAGCTGGAGGTCGGGGCGCTCATCGACACCCCGGTTCGCGACCTGACCGCCGAGCGCGGCGAGGAGGCGATCGGCGGGTACTTCGTCATGAACGACTGGTCGGCTCGTGACCTCCAACGCGAGGAAACGACGGTCCGGCTCGGTCCGGCCAAGGGCAAGGACTTCGCGACCTCGATCGGCCCGTGGCTGCGTTACGCCGGACGAGATCGCCGATGCGCGGGCGCCCGGCGCGACCGCCCCGGACCTCGCGATGACGGCGACGATCCATGCCCCGGACGGGACCGGCGGCCGAGTCATCCAGACGTCCAGCGGAACGTGGTCGAGCGCGCATTTCTCGTTCGGCCAGATGGTGGAACGCGCCTCCGCGGACGTCACGCTCCGCCCGGGCGACATCTTCGGCAGCGGGACCGTCGGCGGCGGGTGCCTACTGGAGATCCGCGACGAGACACTCGGGCGATACCTCGAGCCTGGCGACGAGGTCGTGCTCGAGATCGAACGGCTCGGTGTCCTTCGTAACCCGATCGTGGCGCGTACCTGATGGTGATCGAACCCATGACCGCCGACGACTGGCCCGCGGTCCGGCGCATCTACGCCGAGGGGATCGCGACGGGCGACGCCACGCTGGAGCGGGAGCCGCCCGACTGGTCGCATTTCGACCACTCGCATCCGCCCGAGTGCCGGCTCGTCGCTCGTGACGCAACAGGTGGCGCCATCGTCGGCTGGACGGCGCTCGGTGGGTACTCGTCGCGCAAGGTCTATCGCGGCGTGGCATGGGAGAGCGTCTACGTCGGGGCCGCGGCTCGTGGTCGAGGTGTCGGTCAGGCCCTGCTGGAGGCCCTGATCCCGGCGTCCGAGGCGGCCGGCTTCTGGACGCTGCTGGCCGGCGTGCTCGCGGACAATACGGCCAGCCTCGCGCTCCATGAACGCGTGGGCTTCCGCCGGATCGGCGTCCAGCGAGGGCTGGGCCAGGACGCGACCGGCCGATGGCGCGACGTCGTGGTCCTCGAGCGCCGCAGCACGACCGTCGGGGTCTGACCCGCCGGGCGAGGCGCGACTAGACTGGCCTTCTCGACCGGGGAGGCCAGTCGCTCGATGTTCTACGTCTCGCGCGGGAACGTCCCGCACAAGCGGCACACGCAGCACCGCGCCCCCGATGGCTCGCTGTACGCCGAAGAGTTGTTCGGGGTCGAGGGATTCACCGGGCGGTCGTCGCTGCTCTACCACCTCGTCCCGCCCACGCGCACCCACAGGATCGAACCAGGAGTCGAGATCCGCCTCGAGGAAGCCGACGACGGCTACCATCACCACCGGCTGATCGACGCAGCTGGGGTCGAACCCAGCGGCGACGCCGTGACCGGGCGCATCCCGCTCTTCTTCAACTCGGACATCGTCATGGGCGTCGTCCGCCCAGCGGCCGCGATGCCGGACGGTGACTTCTACCGCAACGGCGAGGCGGACGAGCTGCTGTTCGTGCACGAGGGCGAAGGGCTCCTGCACACGGTCTTCGGGCCCATCCGGTACGGCCCGGGCGACTACCTCGTCCTGCCCATCGGGACGACGTGGCGGCTCGAGCCGGATACGGGCTCGCCGCAGCGGATGCTCTATCTCGAATGCCCGTCCGAGATCGAGGCTCCCAAGCGCTACCGCAACGACTACGGCCAGCTGCTCGAGCACGCGCCGTATTCCCAGCGCGACATCCGCATCCCGGCCGGCATCCCGCCCCGGACCGACGAGGGCGAGTTCCGCGTCCACGTCAAGATGCGGAGACGGCTGACCGCCTACCACTACACCCACCACCCGTTCGACGTCGTCGGCTGGGACGGCTTCCTGTGGCCGTTCGCGTTCAACATCGGCGACTTCGAGCCGATCACCGGGTCGCGTCCATCAGCCGCCGCCGGTCCACCAGACGTTCGCGGCGCGGAACTTCGTGGTGTGCTCGTTCGTGCCCCGCAAGTTCGACTATCACCCGCTCGCGATCCCGGCGCCGTACAACCACTCGAACATCAACTCGGACGAGGTCATCTACTACGTCGCGGGCAACTTCATGAGTCGCCGCGGCGTGGGGATCAGCTCGTTCACGCTGCATCCGGCGGGCATCCCGCACGGACCGCATCCGGGGACCGCTGAGGCCTCGATCGGCAAGGAGGCGACCGAGGAGCTGGCCGTCATGGTCGATACGTTCCACCCGCTCCGGCTGACCCGTCAGGCCGTGGCGCTCGAGGACGCCCGGTATCCCTACTCGTGGCTCCCGGCCGAAGACGCCTCCGGCGAAGCCCGCGAACTCGCGGACCGCGGACCGGAGGCGTTCCCGGACTAAGGGAGTGCCGACGCTCGGCTCAACGCGCCAGGGTTCGCCGTTGCATGGCGGAACCGGACCACCGAGCGCGACCGATGGGACCAGTTGGGGGGTCGCGAACGGTTGCGTCCAGGGGCGACCATAGGCTCATGAGCCAACGTCCGCGTGCCCGGATCCGCTACACCGCGCTCGTCGCCATCGTCGCGGCCCTCGTCGTCGGCGGGCTGCCGACCGCCGCTGCCGCGGCTTCCACCGACCCCGACAAGGACGGCCTGCCCTCGAAGTGGGAACGTGACTGGTCGAAGACCAGCCCCACGAGGAAGGACACGGACAGGGACGGCATCAAGGACGGCAGCGAGGATCCGGACAAGGACACCCTGACCAATCGCATGGAATACCTGGCCGGCATGCGACCCCGGCGGGGCGACAGTGACCGTGACGGGATCCGCGACGACAAGGAAGATACCGACAGGGACGGCCTGCGGACGAGGTTCGAGTTCTACTCGGGGACCCGCCCCAAGCTCAGGGACACCGACGGCGACGGCCTGCGCGACGACCGCGAGAACCCGGACAAGGACGGCCTGACCAACAGGACGGAGCAGGCACGCGGCACGCATCCGCGCGAGTGGGACACCGATGACGACGGGTACAGCGACGGGGCCGAGGTCACCGCCGGGACGAACCCACTCGACAAGTCCAGCCACCCGACCCTGCCGACGACGCCGCCGCCGCCCGGTGGCGGCTCCGGTGGCGCCCCGACCCTGCCGGGCATCCCGGATTGCTCGATCTTCCCGGTCGACAATGTCTGGAACGTCAGGATCGACGGCCGCGCGGTGGCGTCGAACTCGGCGACGATGATCTCGGCCATCGGCCTGAACGCCGGCCTGCACATGGACTTCGGTTCGTACTCGGGCTATGGCATCCCCTACAACGTCGTGACCGCGACGACACCGCGATCGACGCTGACCTTCGACTACGACGAGGACTCCGATCACGTCGGATACCCGATCCCGGCCAGTCCGAAGATCGAGGGCGGCGGGACCGCCGGCGCGGGCGACCGCCACATCCTCATGGTCGACAAGGACGCCTGCCGGCTGTACGAGCTATTCAACGCGCGCAAGGTCGGCGGCGCATGGTCGGCCGGCAGCGGCGCGACCTGGGACATGCGATCGAACGCCCTACGGACGGCCGGCTGGACCAGCGCCGATGCGGCGGGTCTGCCGATACTGCCGGGCCTCGTTCGCTACGACGAGGTCAGTGCCGGGGCGATCGAACACGCCCTCCGGTTCACGACCGACGAGACGCGCAAGGCGTACATCTATCCCGCGCGGCACTACGCCAGCGACAACACGTCAGCATCGTTGCCGCCGATGGGACTGCGCGTGCGCCTGGAAGCCTCGTATGACACCTCCGGGTTCTCGCCGCAGGCCCGGGTCATCGCCGAGGCCCTCAAGCGATACGGGATGATCCTGGCCGACAACGGGTCGCCGTGGTACATCACCGGCGTCAGCGATCCGGCCTTCGATGACGACGTCATGCACGAGCTCGATGTCATCACCGGCCACGATCTCGAAGTCGTCGACACGACCGGGCTGGTCAACGGCCCCTAGCCGGCTCCGCGGGCGCTCGACCACGGCGGGCGCGGGATTCGTCATCATCGCCACATGACGACCCTGCGTGAACGCGTCCTCGGCGGCGAGACCACCTTCGGCACCTGGCTGTCCACCGGTTCACCGGTCGTCGCCGAAGCATGCGGTCGGGCCGGGTTCGACTGGCTGGTCGTCGACACCGAGCACGGCATGAGCACCGAGTCGACGGTCCTCGGCCAGCTCTACGCGATCGGGACCACCGCGGCGACACCCATGGTCCGGATCGAGCGGAGCGACCGGCTTCGGGTCTCCCGCGCCCTGGACATGGGCGCCGGAGGCCTCGTCATCCCGCGCGTGGAATCGTCCGACGACGTCCGACAGGTCCTCGAATGGATGCGCTTCCCGCCCGAAGGTCAACGTGGCATCGCGCTCGGGGGCCGCGGCCAGGGGTTCGGGCAGGTCGGTCATGCGGACATCGGGACGCTCAATGACGTGGTCGTGGGCGCGTTCCAGATCGAGAATCCGGCGGCCGTCGCGGACGCGGACACGATCGCCGCCGTGCCCGGTGCCGATGTCCTGTTCGTCGGGCCGTCGGACCTGTCCCATTCGCTCGGCGTGCCCGGCCGATTCGACGATCCGACCTATCTCGAGGCCGTCAGGACCGTCCTCGGCGCGTGCGAGCGGCACGGCAAGGCGGCCGGCATCCTGTTGTACGACCGCGCGGACCTCGCCCGACACCTCGAGCTCGGGTTCCGGTTCATCGGGCTCGGCTCGGACCTCGGGTTCGTGGCCGCCGGCGCGCGGGCGATGGTCGAAGCCACCCGCAGCCGATAGCGATTGGCGCCCGAGGCCCGCATCCCTCGACTCATTCGTCGGCCAGACGGACCCTCGGTGTCGGCGCCCGGCCGGCGCCCGGTCCAGTCTGGGCCAGCAGCACGCCCGCGATGATGAGCGTGCCCCCGACGAGCTGGACCGGCGTCAGCGCGAAGCCGAACAGCAGGTAGGCGAGCACGATCGTCCAGACCGGCTCGACGGTGCTGATGATCGACGCCTGGGCGGCCCCGATACGTTGTGCGCCGGCGTAGAACGACTGGATCGCGATGAACGTCGACACCACGCCGACGCCCAGCAGCCCGAACCACGCCTCGGCCGGGATCTGGGCAGGCAGCACCGGCCGACCGCTGCCAAGGCCCCAGAGCCAGTAGACGGCCGTCGTCGCCGTCATCATCAGGGCCGTCGCGGCGGAGGCGGCCGCTCCGCTGTCGGACTCGCCGCCGACGGTGTCTCGGCGTTCGCCCGCCAGCCTCGCCGCCAGCACGATCCACACGACGTAGATCAGCATCGACGTGATCACCAGCAGCAGCCCCGACACGGGCGGGGCATCGGCCGGGTCGATCCCACCGATGGTCAGCCCGACCCCGACGAGCGCGATGCCCAGCGCCAGCCACGCTCGGCGGCCTTCGAGGCGTTGGCCGATCCGCAGGGTGACGACGGCCACCAGCGCCGGGTACATGAAGACGATCAGGCCGGCGAGCGAGGGCGAGACCGTCTCCAGCGACGCGTAGTACGCGCCCGAGTTGCCGACGTACAGGACGCCGAGGGCGAGCGAGACGATGGCTGCCCGTCGGTCGAAGTCGCGCAGGCCCCGCCGCCGAGCCGGTGAGGCGAGCAGCCAGAGCCAGGCCAGACTGGCCCCGAACAGGAAGCGCCAGGCCGACAGCACGAGCCAGTCGACGCCGGCGCCGTAGACCGGCTGGGCGAACAGCGACCCGGACCCGAACCCCGCCGCCGAGAGCAGGATGAGGGCGATCCCGCCCAGGTGTCGGCGATCCATCGGCCGGAGGCTAGCAGCCGCGCGGCCATCGGCGCCGGGTGCTCCGTCCGGCGGAGTTCGCCCCGATGGGAGCCTCAGTCGCTGAAGGCGAAGGTCGCCACGAACTGGTTGAAGATCGAGACGTCTTCGGCGCCGCCGGCCGTCACGAGGAACACCTCCCAGCCGGTGCCATCGCGGACCGTCAGGTCGTCGACGAAGGTCACATCCTGGCCCTGGTCGTTCGTGAATTCGTAGACGAGTCGATACGCGGGCAGCCCGCCCAGCTCCCGGTCCACCTGGGATGTCGGCTCGCCGAAGTCGTCCTTGTAGAACCCTTGCAGGGCCGCCGCGAAGGCATCGATGGTCATGCCGTCGTCGACCGCCTGCGGGGCGACGTAGACGTATGGCTGACCGTCGATCGCATACGCGTCCTCGGTCGTCGACGACTCGACCGTCCAGTCGGCGGGATGCGCCATCCGGTACGGGAAGGTCGCCGACGTGCTCATGGTCCACACGTCGTCAGGCGGCGCGACCGCCTGGGGCGCACCGACCGCGCTGATCGCGAACTCGAGGTCGATCTCGATCGGCAGCACGACCTCACCCTCCGTCTGCGTCCACGAGCCGCTGATGTCCATGATCGCGGGCGTGCCGGCGTCGGTCGCGAAGAAGTCCAGGACGAACACGGCGTCCGTGGCACCCTCGACGTCGAAGCCGATCGTGGCCGGCGCGATCTTGCCACCGCCCATGGGCTGGAGGTGATGCAGGGGGCGGCCGTTCCTGGGCACGACCCCGAGGTCCTCGACCGACGCGATGGCCGAGAGCGTGCCCGACAGCGATCCTTCCGAGGGATCGGCATCGGCGTCGGCCAGCCACGGTCCCGGGGCCTCGCGACTCCAACGTTTCGACCCGATCGAGATCGTCTCCGTCTCCTGGATGATCCCCCCGACGTCGATCCTCATGGTCATGCTCGAGCTCGGGCCTGCGAAGATCGCGTCACCGCTCAGCTCACCGGCCGCGCCCCCGAACGATACGGTCCCGGAGATGTCGGCCATGGCGCTGAAGTCCGGCGACCCGATGACCTTGATGAAGGCGTCGGTCACATCGGCCGCTGACGCGCTCGCGGTAGGTGCCGTGGTCGGCTCGAGCGTCGCGGCGGCGGGGGTCGGGGTCGGGTTCGTGTCCTCGCACGCGCCCACCAGCACCGCCGTGATGACCACGATCAGCGCGATGGGCAGCGAAGGCGAGCGGCGGACCGTCCTCGGCGCAAGCGGCGCGGCGAGTGGCATGCGGTCCCTCCGATGCGCCCGGCGCGTGCCATCGAGCGTCAGCCGCATCATGAAGCTGGCCGCCCTATCGGGCAACGGTCGCTACACTTCGGAGCGTGACCGAACTGACCGAGACCGCCGTCGCCCGCCGTGTGCCGGCCATCCTGGAGGAGCGCCTTCGCGTGCTCAGCCGGCGCCAGCCCGTGACCGTGCCACCGGGCACGTCCCTGGCCGAATGCGTGCGTGCCATCCAGCGCACGGGGACCGGCGATTCGGTCTTCGTCTGCGACCAGACCGGCCGCCTCATCGGGGTCCTGACCGAACGCGACATCTTCGCCCGGATCGTCGCCGGTCAGGTCGACCTGGCGAGACCGGTCGAGACGCTCATGACCACTGAGCCACGGACCCTGGACCTCGATCAGACCATCCGCGACGCCATCGACCTGATGCAGACCGGGCGGTACCGGAACGTGCCGGTGGTCGATGCGCGCGGCCACCTGGTCGGCGTCATCCGACAGGCGGACATCATCAAGTACCTCGCCGAGTCGTTCCCGGAGGAGTTGCTCAATCTCCCACCCCGGCCGCATCAGCGCATGAAGGAGCCGGAAGGCGCGTGAGCATCACCACCACGGAGCTCGAGCCCGAGGTTTCGGAGCTCGAGCGAGTCACCATCCGCTTCGCCGGCGACTCCGGCGACGGGATGCAGTTGACCGGCACGCAATTCACGCGGACGGCCGCGGTCTTCGGGAACGACATCAGCACGCTGCCGGACTTCCCGGCCGAGATCCGCGCCCCGGCGGGCTCCCTGCCAGGCGTGTCCGGCTTCCAGATCAGCTTCAGCTCGACCGACATCCACACGCCGGGCGACGAGCCTGACGTCCTGGTCGCGATGAACCCCGCGGCCCTCAAGACCAACATCATGGATCTGCCGCCCGGTGGCGCGCTCATCGTCAACAGCGATGCGTTCACCCAACAGAACCTGAACAAGGCGGCCTACGCCAGCAACCCCCTGACCGACGGCTCGCTCAGCGACTTCACGGTCTTCGAGGTCCCGATCTCGGCGCTGAACGAGCGCTCGCTCGACGGCCTCGACATGACCAGCAAGCAGAAGGACCTGACCAAGAACTTCTTCGCGCTCGGGATCATGTTCTGGCTCTATGAACGGAGCATGGACCCGACGATCGGCTGGATCGACCAGAAGTTCTCGGGGCGGCCCATCGTCGCCGAGGCCAACAAGCGGGCCCTGAAGGCGGGCTACGCCTTCGGCGAGACGACCGAGATCTTCCACACGCACTACCGGGTCAAGCCGGCCCACCTGCCGCCCGGCACGTACCGGAACATCACCGGCAACGAGGCGACCGCGCTTGGCTACCTGGCCGCCTCCAAGCTGGCCGGCCGGCCCCTCTTCTACGGCAGCTATCCGATCACGCCGGCCAGCGACATCCTCCACCAGCTCTCGACGTACAAGTCGTTCGGCGTCAAGACCTTCCAGGCCGAGGACGAGATCGCCGCCATCGGCGCGGCGATCGGCGCGAGCTACGGTGGCGCCCTCGGCATGACGGCGTCGTCCGGCCCGGGCATCGCGCTCAAGACCGAGGCCATGGGTCTCGCCGTCATGGTCGAGCTGCCGCTCGTCGTCATCGACGTCCAGCGAGCCGGCCCATCGACCGGGATGCCCACCAAGAACGAGCAGGCGGACCTGCTCCAGGTCATGTTCGGGCGGAACTCGGATTCGCCCATCCCGATCGTGGCGCCCTCGACACCGGGCGACTGCTTCGAGATGGCCATCGAGGCATGGCGGATCGCGCTCAAGTACATGACCCCGGTCGCCTTCCTCTCGGACGCGTTCCTCGCGACCGGTTCGGAGCCGTGGAAGATCCCCGACCTCGCGGGTCTCCCGGACATCGGGGTCGACAACGCGACCCGAGGCGAGGGCCCGTTCCAGCCCTACCTGCGCGATCCGGACACGCTGGCGCGTCCGTGGGCGGTCCCGGGCACGGCCGGCCTGGAGCATCGGATCGGCGGCCTGGAGAAAGCCGACGGGACGGGCAACGTCAGCTACGACCCGGACAACCACCACAAGATGCAGCTCCTGAGGGCCGCCAAGGTGGCGGGCATCGCGAAGGACATCGCGCCGCTGGACGTCTTCGGGCCGGCGACCGGCGACCTGCTGATCCTGGGCTGGGGCTCCACGTACGGGGCCATCCGCTCGGCCGTCGAGCGGTTGCACGCCGATGGGAAGGCCGTGGCCCATGCCCACCTCCGGCATCTCAACCCGTTCCCGGCCAACACCGAGGAGGTCCTGCGCTCGTACCGACGGGTCCTCATCCCGGAGGTCAACCTCGGCCAGCTTCTGATGCTGGTCCGGGCGAGGTACCTGATCGACGCGGTCGGCTACGACCGGGTGCGGGGCAAGCCGTTCCGCATCTCGGAGATCGTGGACGAAGCCGAACGCATCCTCGCGGAGTGATCCACGCATGACCGACACGACCGAAACCAACGGCGCGACCGCGTCGACCGCTGCCGCCCCCGCCCAGCCGCCACTGAGTGCCGAGAACGCGGCCGTCATCGCGCTGACCCGCAAGGACTTCGTGTCCGACCAGGAGGTCCGCTGGTGCCCCGGCTGCGGCGACTACTCGATCCTGGCCCAGACCCAGAAGGTCATGCCCGACTTCGGCTACCCGAGGGAGAACATCGTCTTCATCTCGGGCATCGGCTGCTCCGGCCGGCTGCCGTACTACATGAACACGTTCGGCTTCCACACGATCCACGGCCGTGCCCCGACCCTCGCGACCGGGCTCAAGGCGGCGCGACCGGACCTGATGGTGTGGGTCATCACCGGCGACGGCGACGCGCTCTCGATCGGCGGCAACCACGTGATCCACTCGATGCGGCGCAACGTCGACATCAAGATGATCATGTTCAACAACCGGATCTACGGCTTGACCAAGGGGCAGGCGTCGCCGACCTCCGAATTCGGCAAGCGCACCAAGTCGACGCCGGCCGGGACCGTCGACACACCGATCATCCCGCTGACCATCGCGCTCGCGGCGGAGGCCAGCTTCGTGGCCCGCTCGGTGGACACCCATACCGAGCATCTCCAGCACACGCTCGAGAAGGCCGGCCGCCACAAGGGCTCGGCCTTCGTGGAAGTCCTCCAGAACTGCAACATCTTCAACGATGGCGCCTGGCGCGACTTCACCGACCGCGAGGTGCGCGAGGACCGAATGCTCGTCCTCGAGCACGGCAAGCCGATGATCTTCGGCAAGGATCGCGACAAGGGCATCCGTCTCGATGGCCTCCACCCCGAGGTTGTGACGATCGGTCAGAACGGCGTCACCGAGGCGGACCTGCTGGTCCACGACGAGACGGCCACCGAGCCCTACCTCGCCCTGATGCTGTCGCGGATGTCGTGGCCGGACTACCCGGTCCCGGTCGGGGTCCTGCGCGCGGTCAGCCGCCCCACCCACGATCAGCTCCTGGAGGAACAGTTGACGGCCGCCGTGGCCAAGTCCGGTCAAGGCGACCTGGCGCGGGTCCTGCATGGCGGCGAGACGTGGACGGTCGAGTAGGCTGAAGCAACGACGGGGGAGAGGAGTCAGATGGACTGCCCGGTCTGTGGCCACTTCAACCTGACGGGGACCGAGGTCTGCGACAACTGTGGCGCGGACCTCGCCGGCGGCGACGTGCCGCAGCAGACCACGTCCTTCCACGGCCGGCTCCTCGGCGAGCACCTCGACGACCTCGGCTCGCCCGCCCCGATCACGCTCGGGCCCGACACACCCGTCGACGCGGCCATCGCGCGGATGCAGGAGGCCGAGGTCGATTGCGTGCTGGTCATGTCCGGAGATCGTCTCGTTGGCATCTTCACCGATCGGGACGCGGTCGCGAAGGCCGCCGGCAAGCGGCTCGACGCGTTCCATGTGCGCGACTTCATGACCCCCGACCCAGTCGTCCTGCGCCACGACGACCCGATCGCGGTCGCCATCCACAAGATGGCGATCGGCGGCTTCCGCCACATCCCGATCGTCGAGGACGGCCGGCCGACCGGTGTCGTGACCGCCCGGGACGTGTTCCATCATCTCGCGGAGCGGTTCGGATGACGACCCGGATCGCGGTCCTGGCGCAGGACCTCATCTGGCAGGACCGGCTGGCCCGGGCCGTCGAGGCGGCCGGCGCCACGCCGATGCGGGCCAAGACCGCCCCGGAATTCGACCGGGCGCTCGCCTGCGCCGATCTCGCGATCGTCGACCTGACGGCTCGCGCCTACGACCCGCTGGTCGCCATCGAGCGAGCCCGGTCGCTCGGCGCGCACGTCCTGGCGGTCGGGCCGCACGACGACCTCGCCCTCCGCAAGCGAGCGCTCGCCCGGGGCGCCGACCGGGTCCTCGCGTATCGCAAGCTGTTCGAGGACGGCCCGGGCACGATCGCCACGTGGCTCGATCGAGTCGCGGCCATCGCGACGGCCTCGTGACCGAGACCGCCGTCCGCCCGACGATCCCGGCCGAGCGCTACGCCGAGCGCCTGCGGCGTGTGGCCGAGGCGACCGCCGAGCATGGATTCGACGCGATGCTGGTCGCCGTCGGGCCGGACCTGCGCTACCTGACCGGCTACGAGGCGATGCCGCTCGAGCGGCTGACGATGCTCGTGATCATCCCCGGCCAGCCTCCGACGATCGTCGTCCCGCGCCTGGAGCGTGCGGCCGCCGAGGCCGGGCTCCACACCGAGGTCGCGATCCTGACCTGGGACGAGACCCGTGCTCCGTACGAGGTGGTCACGGGACTCCTCGTCGGTCCGGTCGGCCACACGAGCCCGCGCGTCGCGGTCTCGGACACCCTGTGGGCCAGCCACCTGTTGGCCCTTCAGTCGAAGGTCGCCAAGAACGCCCGGTTCGAGCCGGCGTCGACGGTCCTGCGCGACCTCCGGATGATCAAGGACCCTGACGAGATCGCCTTGCTGCGACTGGCGGCCCAGGCGGCCGACCGGGTGGTCGCCCAGATCGCGGCCGGACGGCTCGTCGGCCGGACCGAGGCGGATGTCGCGCGCGAGGTCCGGGACCGACTGCTCGCCGAGGGCCACGATGCGGCGCTGTTCGCGATCGTCGGCTCAGGCCCCAACTCCGCGTCGCCCCACCACGAGGCGTCGGAGCGGGTCATCGGAGTCGGCGAGCCGATCGTGCTCGACATCGGCGGGACCCTGGGCGGCTACGGCTCCGATATCACCCGGACGCTGTGGGTGACCGGTGGCGACCCGGCGAAGGGTCCGGACGAACGCTTCCGGCACCTGTTCAGCGTCCTCTACGCGGCACAGGCGGCCGCCGCGCGCGCGGTCCGACCTGGCGTCGCCTGCGAGGAGATCGACGCGACCGCCCGGCGACCCATCGACGCCGAGGGCTACGGCGAGGCGTTCTTCCACCGGACGGGCCATGGCATCGGCCTGGAAGGCCATGAGGACCCGTACCTGATCGCCGGCAACGACCTCCCGCTCCGCGAAGGCATGGCCTTCTCGGTCGAGCCCGGGATCTACCTGGTCGGCGAGTACGGCGCCCGCATCGAGGACATCGTCGTGTGCGGACCGGATGGGCCGATCGAGCTCAACGAGGCGCCTCGCGAGCTGTACGTCGTCGCGGGCTGAGCCTTCGCGGCCGTCGGGTCGGGCTCTGGCCGCGCCTGCGGTATCATCGGTCGACGGATCGGCCCGATCGATCCGCCAAGATCCGGGTATCGATGACAAGCCACCTGTCGCGCCGCAGCCGCGGCGCATGCTCGGACCGGGACGCCGATCCCGGTCGCGTCGGCCGATGAGCCGTCGTCACGGCCGCACGCATCATCACGATCGCGGCCACCACGGCGCCCCGCGTCCCGGGACGCCGGCCGGCCCACGCCCGAGCCGGGCGACCGAAAGCGGTCCCGGCCACGTCGCGCCGCCGCCGGTCGCATCGGAGCGGGCCGCACCGGCGCCGCCGGCGATGCCGGTCGCGCCGGCCGAGCCGCCGAAGCCCGTCGCGCCGGCCACGGAGCAGCCGCCGCAGGCGTCCGCCGATGCGCCCGCTCGTGAAGCGGCAGCGATCCCGACCAATGGGTCGCCGGCGACCATCCATGCCGCCCCGGGTGGCGGCCAGGTCCCGGTCGGCGCGACGCATCCAGGCAACGGCGCGCCCGCTCGGCCGAGCGACCAGCACGGCCCAGGCGGCCAGCACGGCCCAAGCGCCCAGAACGGGCCAGGCGGCCAAAACGGCCAGAACGGCGCCGAACGCGGCTCGCCCTGTACGGCTCCCCAGCTGCGTCGATTCATCAAGAGCCGGCCATATGTGCCGATGCATGAGCTGCGTCGACGATTCGCGATCGACGGCGGCGACGACGACGTCAGCCAGATCCTGCTCGATCCCGGCTGCATCTTCGTCGGCCTGCCCGCCCGCGAAGGCCAGCTCCTCGGCGAACTCCTACGCGCGGGCGAGATCGGTTACGAGCTGTCGCTCGACCCTCGGACGCCGATCGTCGTCGGCGTCTACCCGATGCGTCCGGTGCCTCGGCCCTAGTCGCGCTCGCGCCCCGGGAGCCCGACGGTGACCCCCTCTCGGCGCAACAGCGTGCGTTTGCGTTCGAGCGCGGCCTCGCGCGAGCCCCAGGCATCGCCACCGTAGCCGCCGATCGTCCCGTCGCCGGCGATCACCCGGTGACAGGGCACCAGCAGGCTGATCGGGTTCCGACCGACCGCTCCGCCGACCGCTCGCGCCGCCCGAGGAGCGCCGATCCGCCGGGCGATCTCACCGTAGCTCGCGGTCTCGCCCCAAGCGATGGTCCGGACCTCGCCGAGGACGCGTCGGTCCCACTCCGGTCGGTCGTCGAGGTCCAGCGGCGGCATCGTGCCGCGAGGCACGCGGCCGGCGACGAGATCGGCGACGACCGCCGCGGCGCGGTCCAGGTGGATCCGGCGCGGGTCATCCGCGGCGGTGTCCCGTTCCGGCACGACCGGCCCGTGCAGTCGGCCGGCCAGGGCCGAGGCGAACGCGTCGTCCGTGGTGGCCGATTTCGATCGCCACGATGCCCCGACTCGTCGCGGCCATGTGGAGCGGTCCCCACGGTCCGGCGATCGTCCGGACGATGGCGTGGGCAGGCTCATGCGGTTGCATCGATGCAGTCTGCGGCAAGCGCGGTGGGGGTTCACCGGTCACATCACCTGATATACTCCTAGGGAGTATGCCAAGCCCACCCGCCGCCACCAGCCCGACCGTCGAGGTCGCCCTCCCGATCGAGGGCATGACCTGCGCCTCGTGCGTGAACCGGATCGAGCGATTCCTGCGCCGGACGCCGGGCGTCGAGGACGCCAACGTCAACCTGGCGACCGAGCTCGCGACCATCGTGTACCTGCCCGACGTGGCCGCACGCGCGGACCTGGTCGGAGCCGTGGAGGCAGCCGGCTACGACATCCGCGAGCGCCCGGTGGCGACGGCTCACGGCCCTGGCGCCGCGTCGCCGGCCGCCGAGAGGACCGCCGATGACGTCGCCCGCGCCCGCGAGTCGCGCGTTCTCCTCATCCAGGCGCTCGTGTCGATCGGCGTCGCGCTGGCGATCATGATCCTGATGGCCGGCCCGGCCGGGATCGCCACCATGGCCCAACGGAACCTGCTCGCGCTGGTGCCCGCGACGATCGTCCAGATCTGGGCCGGCGGCCGGTTCTATCGCTCGGCCTGGCGCGCCGCCCGCCACGGCGCCAGCAACATGGACACGCTCGTGGCGATCGGGACGAGCACGGCCTGGGCCTACAGCGTCGTCCTGACCCTGGCGCCGTCGATCGTCGAGGAGGCCGGCCTGGAGCCCGTCACTTACTTCGACAGCGGGGCGATCATCATCGGGCTCGTCCTGCTCGGTCGATGGCTGGAGGCACGGGCCAAGGGCCGGACGACCGGAGCCATCCGCCGGCTGGCCGCGCTGCGCCCGGTGTCGGCCCGGCTCGTCCGCGGCGCGATCGAAGAGGATGTCCCTCTCGATACGGTGGTCGTCGGCGACCTCCTGCGCGTCCGACCCGGCGACAAGGTGCCGGTCGATGGCGTCGTCACCGACGGGTCCTCGGCGGTCGACGAGGCGTTGCTGACCGGTGAACCGATCCCGGCCGCAAAGGTCCCGGGCGATGAGGTCATCGGAGCGACCCTCAACACGACCGGCACGTTCGTCATGCGGGCCACCCATGTCGGCCGAGATACCGCGCTTGCGCGGATCGTCGAGCTCGTCGAGCGCGCACAGGGTTCGAAGGCACCGATCGCCCGCCTGGCGGACCGGATCGCCGAGGTGTTCGTCCCGGCCGTTCTGGTCATCGCGGCCGGCACGTTCCTCGTGTGGATGGCGCTCGGGCCGGAGCCACGGCTCACCCACGCCCTCGTCGCCGCGATCGCGGTCCTCGTCATCGCCTGCCCGTGCGCGATGGGCCTGGCCACCCCGACGGCGATCATGGTCGGCACCGGGCGAGGCGCCGAGGCGGGCATCCTGATCCGCGGCGGCGAGGCGCTCGAGACCGCCCACAAAGTCGACACGGTGGTGCTCGACAAGACCGGGACGCTGACCGTCGGCCGGCCCGTCGTCGACGCCATCGTCGCGGCACCCGGCTTCGACGTGCGCGAGGTCCTCGACCTGGCGGCATCGGCCGAGAAGGGCAGCGAGCATCCCTTGGCGGCCGCGATCGTCGCCCGAGCCCGGGTCGACGAACTGGGCTTCCGGCGGATCGATGGGTTCGCGACGGTCGTCGGGGGCGGCGTCGCGGCCACCGTCGTCGGGGACGACGGCCCGCGCGATGTGCTCGTCGGGAGTGTCAGGTGGCTGCGCGAGCGCGGCGTGGACCTCGACACGTTCGATGGGGCCGCCGGCCAGGCATCGGTGGACGGCCGCACGATCGCCTTCGTCGTCATCGATGGTCGACCGGCGGGCATGGTCACGATCACCGACCCGGTTCGCGACGATGCCCGGGCGGGCGTCGCCGCCCTCGAACGCGACCGGATCGAGACGTGGCTGGCGACTGGCGACGGGCGCGCGACCGCGGAGGCGGTGGGTCGGGCCGTGGGCATCCCGCCGGAGCGGATCCTGGCCGACGCCCGGCCGGCCGACAAGACGGACCTGATCGAGCGTCTGCAGGCGGAGGGTCGGACCGTCGCGATGGTCGGCGACGGTCTCAACGATGCGCCGGCATTGGCCCGGGCCGATCTCGGTGTCGCGATCGGGACAGGCGCCGACGTCGCGATCGAGGCGTCCGATGTGACCCTGATCGGTGGCGACACGCGGGCCATCGCCCGGGCCATCGAGCTGTCGCGCTCGACGATGACCGTGATCCGCCAGAACCTCTTCTGGGCGTTCGCGTACAACGTGCTGCTGATTCCGGTGGCCATGGGCGCGCTCTATCCCGCCTTCGGGATCACCCTCAACCCAGCCCTCGCGGCCGGCGCGATGGCGCTCTCGTCGGTAGCGGTGGTGCTCAACTCGCTGCGCCTGCGCCAGTCCGTTCCGCGAGGGCGAACGGTCGCCACCTGACGCCACGTACACTCCGGCCGTGCCCGATCATCCCCACACCCACGACCACGTCGACTCGGGACCGGACCCGCGCGACCTCACGGGCACGTTCACGCACGTTGTCGAGATCGCGGTCCGGTTCGCCGACACCGACGCGATGGGCCACGTCAACAACGCCAAGTACCTGACCTACTGCGAGATCGCCAGGATCCGGTACTGGACCGATGTCACGGGTGAGCCGATCGCGCTCGGGACCGAGGGTGCCGAGAGCCTGATCCTGGCCGAGGCGCGGATCACCTACCGGGCCCCGGCCTTCCATGGCGAGATCGTGACGGTCGAGACGCGGGCGGCCCGCATCGGTCGCTCTTCGTTCATGCTCGAGCACCGACTCCTCGCTGCCGTTCCTGGGGCATCGCCGCGGCTGGTTGCGGTGAGCGAATTGATCCTGGTCCGCTACGACTACGCGGCCGCTGCACCCGTGGCGCTGTCGGACGCGCACGTCGAGGCCATCGAGGCGTTCGAGGGTCGCACGCTCACGCGTCCGTGACGCGCCGGAAGACCGCGACCGCGTTCTGGCCCCCGAATCCGAAGCCGTTGACGGCGACCGTGTCGACCTTCGCCTTGCGGGCGGTCAGCGGGACGTAGTCGAGGTCGCACTCCGGGTCCGGCGTGCGCAGGTTGGCGGTCGGCGGGATGACCTGGTCGCGGATGGCGCCGATCGCGGCGAGCACGCTGGCGATGCCGGCCGCCCCGACCAGATGCCCGATCATCGACTTCGGGGAGCTGATCGCGACCTTGTAGGCGTGGTCCCCATAGGCCGTCTTGATGGCTCGCGTCTCCGTCACGTCGTTGAGGGACGTGGACGTTCCGTGGGCGACCACGTAGTCGATCTCGTCCGGCGCCACCTCCGCGTGCCGCAGCGCCTGCGACATGGCCCGGGCCTGGCCACGGCCCGTGGGTTCCGGGGCGCTGATGTGGAACGCGTCCGAGGTCAGCGCGCCGCCGATGATCTCGGCGACGGGCGTGGCGCCACGCTCGAGCGCGTGGGCGAGGGACTCGACGACGACGACGCCCGCGCCCTCGCCGAGCACGAAGCCGTCGCGCGTCAGGTCGAACGGCCGCGACGCCGTCTCCGGCGAGTCATTGCGCTTGGAGAGGGCGGTCATGTTCGCCAGTGCCGCCACGCCCATCGGGACGACCGGCGCCTCGGAGCCACCGGCAAGCACGACATCGCACTCGCCCGAACGGATGAGCCGTAGGGCGTCGTGGAAGGCGATGACCGATGTCGCGCAGGCGGCGACCTGGGTGATCACCGGCCCGGTGAGGCCGTACTCCATCGAGAGCATGCAGGCGCCCATGGATCCGGACAAGGCCGGCACGGCGAAGGCACTCACGAAGCGCGGACCCTTCGTGTCGTGCACATGCGTCCCTTCGATGATCGATTCGATCCCGCCGCCACCGGTATTGACCACGACGCCGACACGGTCGCGCTGTTCCTGGCTCATCGCCTCGAAGTCGATGCCCGAATCGTGGACGGCCTCCTTGCCGGCGGCCATCGCGAGATGGATGAAGCGGCTCATCCGGCGGGCCATCTTGGGATCCATCGCTGTGGTTGGGTCGAAGCCGAGGACCTCGGCGGCGATGCGCACCTCGAAGGCGGATGCGTCGAAGCCCTGGATGAGGCGGGTTCCGGTCACCCCGGCGACCAGGTTGGACCAGTAGGTCGGGAAGTCGTTGCCGATCGGCATGAGGGCCCCAAGGCCGGTGATGACCGCTCGGCGGGCAGGGTCTCGTTCAGGCACGGGGGTTCCTCACTGTCGAGGTGTCCGATTGTAGGCTCGACAGACGGGGCAAGACGGGCGCTTGCTGGCAAGGCGCCGCCGAGGACGGGAGGGAGCGCACTCAGCTGTGCGTGAGCGACCGCCCCGAGGCGGCAACGCCGCCATCGGGCGATCCGTCAGTCCCCGTCATAGCGTTTGAAGATGACGGCGCCGTTGTGTCCGCCAAGCCCGATGTTGTTGGACAACGCGTGCCGGATCGGCAGCGACTGCGTCTCGGTCACCACCCAGAGGTCGCACTCGGGGTCAGGGTCGCGGAAGTTGATCGTCGCGGGGGCGCACTGCTCGGCGACCGACTTGACGGTCGCGAAGGCCTCGAAGGCGCCGGCCGCGCCCATCATGTGCCCGGTCATCGATTTCGTGGCGCTGATCGCGATCGACCGCGCGGAGGCCGCGGAGCGATCCCCGAAGACCGCCCAGATGGCCTCGGCCTCGCGCTTGTCGCCGAGCGGGGTGGACGTCCCGTGCGGGTTGATGAGGTCGACCTCGTCGGCGGGCACGCCGCGCCGCTCGAGCGCCATCTGCATCGATCGCGCCGAGCCGATGCCCGCCTCGATGGGCTGGATCATGTCCCACCCGTCGGCGGCCGAGCCGTAGCCGACGACCTCGGCGTAGATCCGCGCGCCACGCGCCTTGGCGACCTCGAGGTCCTCGAGGAACAGCGAGCCTGCCCCTTCGCCGAGGACGAATCCGTCCCGGGTCAGGTCGAATGGCCGGGAGACGGTCTGCGGCGCCTCACCGGGGCGGGGCATGCCCATCCCGCGCATGTTCGAGAAGCCGGCGTGGCCGACCTCGAGGAGCGGTGCCTCGGTCGAGCCCGAGATGACCGCGACGCAATCGCCGCGGCGGATGGCCTCGGCCGCCTCGCCCACGTTGTGCGTGCCGGTCGCGCAGGCCGAGACCATGCACACGTTGTGGCCGATGGCACCGGTCTCGATCGCGATCATCCCCGAGCA
Source organism: uncultured Chloroflexia bacterium (assembly GCA_963778645.1). Taxonomy (GTDB): domain Bacteria; phylum Chloroflexota; class Limnocylindria; order Limnocylindrales; family CSP1-4; genus SPCO01. The sequence continues at coordinate 543,355 of CAVZVH010000025.1, read as the reverse complement.
GCTGTCCACCAGCGCGTTGGCGATGAACGTCGGCGCAACGGTCCGGTTGCCACGCTCGTTGAGGGCGGCATAGTTCTCGATCATCAACGACTGGCCACCGGCGCCGGAACCGAAGATGACCCCGACCTCGGTCCGGTTCGCGTCCGTCAGCTCGAAGCCCGAATCGGCGAGCGCCTGCTTGGCCGCGGCGACACCGAAGTGCATGCTCGACTCGCTGCGGCGGGCCGCCTTGGCATCCATCCAGTCGGACGGCGTGAAGTCATGGACCTCGCCGGCAAGCTTGGCTTCATACGGGCTGGGATCGAACCTGGTGATCGGTCCCAGGCCGGATCGACCTTCGACCAGGCTGTTCCAGGCGGTCTGGACATCGTTGCCGACCGGGCTGACGACGCCGAGACCGGTCACGACGACGCGACGCTCATAGTCGGGTTTGCGCAACTTGACGGCTCCTTTGCTGACGGTTTAGGCGAGCGTCGCGGACGCGGCCAGGTCGATGAGGCGATCGCCCGACGCTGGGTCGTCGGCCGCGACGATCTCGGCATCGGGGGCGATCCGCTTGATGAGGCCGGTCAGGACCTTGCCCGGACCGACTTCCACGAACGTCGTCACGCCCGACGCCGACATCCGACTGATCGCGCCGACCCAGTCGACGCCGGCGGTCAGGTGCTCCACGAGCTCGGCGCGCGCGGCCTCGGCGGTCGTGATGACCCGGGCGTCGGCGTTGGCGAGCAGGGGCGTCTCCGGGTCCGCGAATGCCACGTCGGCGAGCGCCGCCCGCATGCCCTCGGCAGCGTCCGCCATGAGCGGCGAGTGGGCGGCGACCGACACGGGCAGGACGATCGCGCGCTTCGCACCGAGCGCTCTGGCCAACTCGGCGCCGGCTTCGACGGCCGTTCGCGCACCGGATACGACCACCTGACCCGGGGCATTGCGGTTCGCGACCACGAAGACGCCATGGGCGGAGGCGGCGGCGACAAGCTCGGGGAGACGGGCGTCATCGAGCCCGATGAGCGCGGCCATCGCTCCGTCGCGGCCCCCACCTGACGCCTGCATGAGGAGGCCGCGCTCGCGCACGAGGTGGATCCCATCGGCGAGCGAGATGACCGAGGCGGCGACCAGCGCGGAGTATTGGCCCATGGAGTGCCCGGCCGCGAACGCGGGGCGCGGCTCCGGGACGCCGACCGCGGCCCACCGCTCGCGCATGGCGGTGAGGATCGCGATCGACGTCGCGAGGATCGCGGGCTGGGCGTTCTCGGTCAGGTCCAGCCGTTCGGAAGGGCCGTCCCAGGTGAGCGTGCTGAGGGGCTCGCCGAGGGCGGTATCCGCCGCCTCGAAGGTCGCGCGGGCTCCATCGGACCGCTCGGCCAGCTCGCGACCCATCCCGACCGACTGCGAGCCCTGGCCGGGGAACACATAGGCAAATGACGTCATCGTCGTTGAGGGTAGACCGCGACCTTCCCCTCAGGCACGATTCGCGTGCACGGTTGCATGGAAGTCGTGGTCGTCATACGCTTTCGGGGTGTCCGAACAGCCGATCCCGATCCGCCGCCGCGTGGTCCCGCGCCAGGCCGTCGCGCGTCGATTCGAGGCCGATCTGTCCGCCCCGGTCCTGGCCGCGGGGAATTGCCTGCCGAACGTCCGCCAGATCAGCGAGCGGGTGGCCATGGGCCGCGCCCTCTGGCGCGAGCTGGTGATCGGGTTCGCCAGCCAGCTCGGCGAACTCCGTCTCGGGTTCACCCAGCTGGCCGCGCTCTATGTCCTTGCCGACGGGAGCACGATGACTGTCGGCGAACTGGCCGAAGAGATCGGGCGCTCACCGTCCGCGACCAGCCGGCTCATCGACGGGCTCGTTCGACGGCGCCTCGTGGAGCGTCACCAGGAGCCAGAGGATCGCCGGCAACGGACGCTTCGCCTCACGCAACGAGGCCAGGCCGTCCTGCGCGTGGTCGATCGGTCGCGCGCCGACCAATTCCTGTCGGCGGTGCGGCCGCTCCCGACGGCCGAACGAGCCATCGTCGCGATGGGCGTGGCGGCGCTCGCCACGCATGCCATCAACCGGCGCGGCCGGTTGATCCGGACGCCACGCGACTAGACGCCCGACGCGGATCAACGGACGAGGAGGACGAGCATGGATCAGGCCCGGTTCAGCGAGGCGCTGATGCGCGTGGAGCACCGACATTCCGATGGGTCGTGGAGCCCGCTCGAGCGGCGGCCCCAGCACCACGACTCCGCCGAGCACGATCCGGAGCGGACATGGGCCAACGCCCAGCTGTATGCGTGTCCCGCATGTGACGAGCAGGTCATCGTCCGGGGCCCGACCGGCACGGACGAGGAATAGCGGGCGGGCTCAGCCGCAGAAGCGACGTACGACGTCGTACAGGACCGGCAGGCCCCAGCGGAGGGCCTCCAGCGACACGCGTTCATCGACGCCGTGGTACCGCTCAAGGTATGGCTCGCCGGGTTCGATCAGGAGCGGAGAGAACCCGTACGTGGGGACGCCGAGTGGGATGGTGCTCTTGGCATCGGTTCCGAACGGGGCCATGAGCGGCAGCGGGATCGCCTCCGGGTCGTGGTCGATCAGGGTCCCGACGAGGACGTCCCAGAGCGGCCCCTCGGCGGGCGACTCCACCGGCTCCCCCCAAACCAGGCAGTCGATCTCGCAGGCCGCGAGCAGGTCTGGCCCGATCCGTCGCTCGAGTTCGGCCCTGGCGCTGTCCTCGGTCATGCCTGGCAGGACCCGGCAATCGACCTCGATGACCGCGTCGCCCGGGATGACGTTGTACTTCACACCCGCATGGACGACGTCGGGACTGAAGGTGTCGCGGATGAGTGCTCGCACCACCCGGGCATAGGTCGGCTCGCAGACGCGATCGAGTCCCGCCTCGGCCTCGGGGTCGCCCGCCGCGATACCGCGGACCACCCGGGCGACCTCGCTGGGCAGGACATCGGCGAGGCTCACGAGGAACCGCTCCATCACCGGCGTCAGGCGGATCGGTCCCGGCACCGCGAGTCGTTCGATGATCGCCGCGGCCATCACCGCGGCGTTGTCGGCGCGTGGCATCGAGCCATGGCCCCACGTCCCGCGGACCCGGATGCGAAATGGGGCGAACCCCTTCTCCGCGACCTGGATCGGGTAGACGCGCCGGCCGGCCACCGTGACCGACACGGCGCCGCTCTCATTGACCGCACCGGCGGCGCGCAACCAGTCGGGTCGTTCGCGAGCGATCCACCTGGCCCCGCTGTCGCCGCCTGCTTCCTCGTCCGCGGTACAGGTGAACAGCACGTCCCGACGGAGACCGGGGATGGCGTCCCGCGCCGGATCGAGACCCGCCGCGCGTGCCTCGGCCGCCAGCAATCGGACGACGCCCAGCTCCATCGCGATCATGTCCTTCATGTCGACGGCGCCGCGACCGTACAGGTACCCGTCGGCGATCTCGGCGGCAAAGGGGTCGTGCGTCCAGCGATCAGGTGGCGCCGGGACGACATCGAGATGCGAAAGCAACAGGAATGGTTCGCCGCCGGTCCCGTCGCCGTGCAGCCGAGCGTGGACGGAGCCGCGGCCGAGCGCGGGTTCGACGATCTCCGGCCGTAGCCCTTCGGTCGTCAAGAGGTCGGCGATGTGGCGGGCGGCGACGAGCTCCTGGTCCGGGCGGTCGGCGTCGGGCGGGTTGAGCGACGGGATCCGGATGAGGTCGCGCAGCGTCGCGATCAGGGTCTCGTGGGCGCCGGCCCACACGGCGTCGTCGAGCCGGCTCGACGGGACCGCGGCGACCCGGCTCACGAGTCGGCCACGGCCAGAGCGACGATGATCCCGATCACGAACCCGCTCAGGACGATGCCGACGACCATGCCGATCAGCAGCCGGCCGTAGTACCGCTCCTCGCGCAGACCGGGTTCGGGGTCCGGGTCGGTACCGCCGGCGATGTACGGCGCCTGCAGCCCTCGGGCGCGAGCATGGACATTGCGGACGGCGTCGTAGGCCTCGGGGTCGGGTGGCAGCGGCTCGGCCACCGAGGCCGACGTCGGCGGTGGTGGCACCGCGGATGCGGGATCTCGGGCGGGATCGGATTCGGATCCGGGCGCCGGGTCGAGCTCGGTCACCGCTCCATCATGCCGTGGACGAGCGGACCGCGCATCGTGACCAGATCCGGCAGCGGTCGATAGCCCAGGCGGGCATTGACGGCCCGCATCGGCGCGTTGTCGACGTCGTTGCCGGTCTCCAGGGCGGTCAGGCCGTGCTCGATCGCGGCCGCGACGGTCGTCGCCTTCAGGGCAAGGGCGAGACCACGGCCGCGCCAGGGCCGCCGGACCGTCGTCATGTCGTGCCACGCCGTGCGCTCGCTGCCCGGAACCAGGATCAGGCTGGCGTAGCCGACGACGCGATCATCGCCGTCGATCGCGACCGCAAACCCCCACCGCGGGATGCTCGGCCGGTCCACGTCCCGTGCGCGGAACTCGGCGAGGTCCCCGGCCGCCATCGGTTCGTCGCCGGGGATATCGCCGAAGGTCTCGAGGGCGACGGCGTGAACACCCGATACGAGGTCTGGGCGTTCGGCCAGGGTCGTGATGACCACTCCATCGGGTGGTCGTGGTGTCGGCGGCGTGAGCCCGGACAGGTCCAGTCGCACGGCTTTCGTCCGATCGAACTCGGTGAAGCCGCGCTGCTCGAGGAAGGCGATGCCGTCGGGCCGGCTCTCGGTCGCGGGGATGTGCAGCGTCGACTTGCCGGCCTCGCGAGCGACGTCGGAGATGGCGACCAGCAGGGCGCTCCCGACGCCCTGGCGGCGGGCGTCCGGCAACACGTCGATCGTGCCCCAGAAGCCGTCGTACTCGGGTGGATAGATGTAGATCCGCCCGACCGCGGATGCCCCGACGGGGACGCCGTCGAGCTCGGCCAGCAACCGCGCGCCACCCGGATAGGTCGCGTCGGCCCACTGCATCTCCTTGACCGACGTCGACTCTTCCGGGCTGACCAGGTTGACGATGCGGGCGATCGTCGCGAGATCTGCATCACCGCCGATGGCTCGCACGGCGAGCGTCATCCCGCCGCCTCACGCAGCGGTTCGGCGACCGCGCGGGCCACCTCGTCGACCCCGACCGCCCCCAGCCGCGCCGGCATGCCGATGATGACCTGGGTCGCCCCGAGCCTGACCGCCTCGATGGCCGCGGCGAGACCCTCGCGGCGGCTGTCCGCGGTCGTGCCCGCCGGCACCTGCGCCGTCAGCGAGAAGCCCGCTGGGTCGCGGCCCGCCGCATCCAGCGCGGCCAGGATCGCGTCGCGCCGATCGGCGAAGTACGTCATGTCGGTCGGGTTCTTGTCCGCGGTGACGGCCGGGAGGAGCCAGCCATCCGCGACGGATGCCGCCAGTGCGATGCCACGTCGCTTCTGTCCGCCGAGCCAGATCGGCGGCCCGCCGGGCGTCAGCGGAGCCGGGTCGTTCGTGGCGCCCAGGAGCGGGAAGAACGGGTCGTCCCGGGTCACCCCGGCCTCGGTGGTCGCGTCGTCCGAGAAGAGGGCACGGATCGTGTGGACGGCCGATTCGAACCGGTCGAATCGCTCGGGCATCGGCGGGAACGGGATGGCGAACGGCGTGTGCTCGGGGTCGAACCAGCCGGCTCCCAGGCCCAGGATGAACCGGCCGCCCGTGACGTGGTCCATCACCGTCGCCGATTTGGCGAGCACGGACGGGTGCCGGAACGTGACGGACAGGACGGCATGGCCGAGCCACTTGCCCGGCACGTGGTGGGCGAGCGCGGCCATCGCGGCGAAGGCCTCGAACGATGGCCCGGCACGATCCCGTCCGATGTCGGTCAGGTGATCGTTCATCCAGACGCTGTCGAAGACCGCGTGCTCGCCGATCCGTGCCCACGCGGCCTCGAGCGTCGGCCAGGCGACGCCCTGGGGCGAGGTCTTGATCCCGATCGCGACCGGCGGTGTCGTGGTCATCACCCGGTCAGCGCCCCCGGAGGCTCGTGGTCATCCGGACACCGGTCGTCACCGCGCCGCGCGACGCCGAATCGACCAGCGCGGCGTACTTGGCCATGACGCCTCCCGTGTACCGCGGCGGCGGAGGCGTCCAGCCGGCCAGGCGCGCGGCGATCTCGTCGGCCGGGACCTCCAGGTCGAGCGCCTTGCGGTCGACGTCGATGACGACCGAGTCACCCTCCTGGACGACCGCGATTGGGCCGCCCAGCGCGGCCTCCGGGGCGACGTGGCCGATCATCAGGCCGTGCGTCCCGCCGGAGAACCGGCCATCGGTGAGGAGCGCCACCGTGTCGCCCAGGCCCTCGCCGACGAGGGCGGCGGTCACGCTCAGCATCTCCTGCATCCCGGGACCGCCGACCGGCCCTTCGTTGCGGATGACGACGACGTCGCCCGCCACGATCCGCTGGTCGCGGACGGCGGCATAGCAATCAGCCTCGGATTCGAAGACGCGGGCCGGCCCGCGGTGAAGTCGTCGCTCGTGACCGGCGAGCTTGACGACGCACCCCTCGGGTGCGAGGGAGCCGTGGAGGATCGCCAGGCCGCCGGTCGGCTTGAGCGGCCGCTCGAGGGGCACGACCACCTGCTGGCCGGGCGTCTCCGTCGCGGCGGCAGCGATCTCGGCGATCGTCCGGCCGTCGACCGTCGGCTGGTCGCCGTGCAGCAGGCCGGGTCGCTTGAGCAGCTCGCGCATGACGAGGGCGACCCCGCCCGCGTCGTACATGTCGCTCGCGGTGAACCGTCCGCCGGGCTGCATGTCGGCGACGACCGGCGTGCGGTCCGCGACGACGCCGAACTCGTCGATGTCGAGCGGGATCCCGAACTCGTGGGCGATCGCCAGCATGTGCAGCACGCCGTTGGTGGAGCCGCCCGTGGCCGCGACCGAGGCGATGCCGTTCTCGAGCGCCTTCCGGGTGACGATGGCCGATGGCCGGACGTCCCGGTGGACGAGGTCCATGACCAGCTCACCCGAGGCGCGGGCAGCGGCGTCTTTGGCCGGATCCTCGGCCGGGATGGCATTGAGGCCGGCCGGCGAGAGCCCGATGAACTCCATGACCGTGCTCATCGTGTTGGCCGTGAACTGGCCCCCGCAGGCACCGGCGCCGGGACATGCGACGTTTTCGATCTCGTAGAGCTCGTCGAGCGTGATCTTGCCCGCTCGATACGCGCCGATCGCCTCGTACACGGTCACGACCGTCGCGTTTCGCTGGCCCTTGTACACGCCCGGGTAGATCGTCCCGTTGTAGAGGACCAGGCCGGGCACATCCAGGCGACCCATGGCCATCGCCGCGCCGGGCATCGTCTTGTCGCAGCCGACCAGGCACACGAGCCCATCGAGCAGGTGCCCGCGCATGACGAGCTCGATCGAGTCGGCGATGACGTCCCGACTGATGAGCGACGCCTTCATGCCCTCGGTGCCCATCGAGACGCCGTCGCTGACCGAGATCGTGTTGAACTCCATCGGCGTCCCGCCCGCGGCCCGGATGCCGTCCTTCACGTGCTCCGCCAGCCGCCGCTGGTTGTAGTTGCACGGCATCGTCTCGATCCAGGTCGTCGCCACGCCGACGAGCGGCTTGGCGAGGTCCTCGTCGGTGAACCCGATGGCCTTGAGCATCGAGCGCGCCCCGGCCCGGTCCGGTCCGTCGGTCAGGGCCGCGGAGTGGCGCTTGGCGGGATCGGTCGGGCGGTCATACGGATGGCGCGCGTCGGGCATCGGGTCGTCCTTGGCTGGGTTCGATGGGGAGCGCCAGTGTAGAGCGGCCCGCCCGCGCCGAGGCGGTCAGCGGGCGCAGGCGCCCGTGTCGACGGGGCTCGTCCGGTCGATCGCCGGGGTCACGCGCGTGGCGACCTCGGTCGGCGACAGGGCATATCCGACGTCCGGATCGGTGCGGGCCTCGGCGAACACCACGCCACCGACCGTGCCGTCCTGCAGGATCAGCGGACCACCGCTGTCTCCCCGGTCGATGGCGGCCCGCAGCTCCAGGATCTGGCGCCTGACGCGGGTCCTGCTGTAGATGTCGCGGCCCGTGGCCGCATACGCCCCCGCGACGGCCGCCGGCAGGACCTCCAGGCGCCCCCCGCCTGGATAGCCGAGGGTGGCCCCGATGGCGCCTCGGGACGGGTCGACCGCGGCGAACCGCAGGCCCGGGGCGCCGAGGCCCGGGACGTGGACGACGGCGATGTCGAATCCCGGATCGAACATGACGACCGTGCCATCGAGCAGGCGGTCGTCGGCGGAGGTGACGCGGATGGCGCGTCGGTCCGCCCCGGCGACCACGTGGGCATTGGTCACGACGTAGTCACGCCTGACGGCAAAGCCCGTTCCGATCGAGGCATACCCGCACGCCGCCGCCGACACCTTGACCGTGCTTGCCATCGCGGCGCGTGCCAGGCGGCGGGCCGTGGGGTCGTCGGGCCGGTCGACCGCTGGGGCCGGTACCGGTTCGAAGCCGACGAAGACGGCCGGCAGGCCCGTGCTGTCGAGGAGCCGACCCAGCTCCACGGCGAACTCGGCGGGGGCCGGCAGGACGGCATTGAGGACGCGGATCGTCCGCGAGGTCTGGGCCGCCTCGGTCAGGCGGGGGACCGGTCCGAACGCGAGCAGGCCACCGACCAGCCACACGATGAGGACGGCCTGGGCGACCCCGACGAACGAGCCGAGGACCCGATCGGCCGCGCCCAGCACGCCGGTCCCGAGGCCAGTCGCGAGCCGGTGACCGAGCGTCGAGCCGATCGACTCGCCGATGGCGACGGCGACCAGCAGGCCGGCCAGCACCAGGAACGGCCGCATCGACGTGTCGATCTGGGCGAGCTGGTCGGCGACGAACGGGAGGCCGAGGATGATGAGCGCGGCACCCGCGATGGCCCCGACGAGGCCGCCGAGCTGCGGGAGCGCGCCGGATCGGAATCCCAGGAGCGCTCCGACGACGACCAGCAGGATCGCGATCAGGTCGAGCGGGTTCACCGCTCGATCGTCGCACAGGCGCCGAAAACGCGACGGCGGCGAGCCGATGTGGCTCGCCGGGCGTCAGTCGACCGACACCTGGATCGGGACGGCGCCGCCCGCGCCGTCGCTGATCTGGTAGGTGCCGCGCGCGAGGACACCGAGATCGACCTGCGTCTGCTTGACCTGCGCGATCTCGATGCAGATGTTGTCGCCAGGCCCGCGGCCCTCGAACAGCGTGATCGTGAACGACCCGGTCCCGGGCTCGACGACGACGTGATCGAGGACGTAGCACGGCTCGACACCGCTGGTCCAGGTCGCCGTCACGATGACGTGCCCGCCGGTCACGGTCGTGGCGAGCCCGTCCATCTTCACAGGATGGACGTCCAGCTGACCGGGCTTGGCGACGGTCAGCGGGCCGTTGCCGGGATCGCCGCCGCCGGGCGGGACGTCGGTCCCGACCGACCCGTTCGGGTCGTCGCTGGCCGGTGCTGCGACGCTGGGCGCTGGTGAGGCACTGGTCGGTGGCGTCGGCGTGGCCGCGCTTCCCGACGGCGCAGCCGCACTGGTGCAGGCACTGACGAGGAGGACGAGGGTGAGGGGACCGGCGAGCCGGCGAAGGGTATGCATGGGCGGCAGACGAGCACAGTAGGCCGTGGGTTCCGCCCTGTCCATGGTCGGTGTTGACATCCGACCATGCAGGGATGGGTCGTCCGCCGGTGGAGCGGGGGCGCCGGTCCGGTCAAGGTTCGGTGGCGAGCACGTCCGGATCGCCCGTCGTGCGCGCGATCATCACCCGCGTTCCAAGTCTGATCGGAGTCCGTCATGTCCCGTCCCACCGGCCACGCCGCCGCTCGCCCGTTCCGAATCACCGGTTCCGCCATCGAGGCGCACCGGGATCACGCCCCGACCCCGTTCCTCGGCTGCCCGCTGTGCATCCGCCGTCAACCAGAGAAGGGCCTCGAGATCCGCTGGACCTCGCCGCGCCTCGGCTGATCGCGATCCAGGACGCAACCCCGATCCGCGTCGGTCAGGTCGCTCCCGCGAGCGAATCGATCCGGGGTGGGTGGGCCGCCTCCCAGGTCCTGAGCTCGGCGTCCTTCAGCAGGAGGTAGCCGAGCTCGTCCGTTCCGGCGAGCAACATCTGTTTCGCGAACGAGTCGATCTCGAAGTCGATGGTCGAGCCGTCCGGCAGCAGGATCCCGCCCTCGGCCAGGTCGACCGTCAGTGCCGCGTCCGGGTCGGCGCGCAGCAACGCGACCAGTCGAGCGTGGGTCGCCGCATCGACGACGATCGGCAGGACCCCGTTCTTGAGGCTGTTGCTGCGGAAGATGTCCGCGTACGAGGTCGAGATGATGGCCCGGATACCCCAAGCCGTGAGGGCCCACGGAGCGTGCTCGCGCGACGACCCGGACCCGAAGTTGGCGCCGACCAGCAGGATCCTGCGGCCGGCCATGCCGGGCTGATCGAGGACGAACGGCGGATCCTTCAGCGACCCGTCCTCCTCGAACCGCCAGTCCCGAAAGAGCGAATCGGCCAGGCCGGCCTTGTCCGTCATCTTGAGATAGCGGGCCGGCACGATCTGGTCGGTGTCCACGTTTTCGGCCGCGATCGGGACGACCTTGCTCGTGAACATCGTGAAGGGCTCGGCCATGTCGTCAGCGACCACCGATCGCGGCCAGGGACTCGACGCCCGGCAGCAGCCGGGGGTCGCTCACCACCCCGTTGATCGCGCTCGCCGCCGCGGTCAGGGGCGAAGCCAGGAACGTCCGACCGCCTTTGCCCTGACGGCCCTCGAAGTTGCGGTTGCTGGTGCTGACCGCGTACTGGCCGGGGCGCAGCTGGTCGCCGTTCATGGCGATGCACATCGAACAGCCTGCCTCGCGCCACTCGCCACCGGCGGACTTGAAGATCTCGGATAGGCCCTCGGCCTCGGCCTCACGCTTCACCTCGTCGCTGCCCGGGACCACCATCAGGCGGACCCCATCGGCGACACGGCGACCCTTCAGGGCGGCGGCCGCGAGGCGCAGGTCGCTGATGCGGCCGTTCGTGCAACTCCCGACGAAGACGACATCGACCTTCTGACCGAGGATCGCCTGGCCTGGGCGCAGGTCCATGTACTCGAGGGCGCGTTCGAGGGCGCGCCGCTGGGCCGGGTCAGGCTGCTCGTCCGGCGAGGGCACATTGCCGGTGATCGGGATGCCCATACCCGGATTCGTGCCGTACGTGACCATGGGCTCGAGGGTGTCTGCGTCGATCGCGATCGTCCTGTCGAACGTCGCGCCGTCATCGGTCGGCAGCGCCCGCCAGCGCTCGACGGCGCTGTCCCAATCGGTGCCGGCGGGCGCGTGCGGCCGCCCCGCAAGGTACTCGAAGGTGGTGTCGTCGGGGGCGATCAAGCCGGCCCGGGCGCCGCCTTCGATGCTCATGTTGCAGATGGTCATCCGCTGTTCCATCGTCAGCGCCCGGATCGCCTCGCCGCGGTACTCGAAGACGTGGCCGGTCCCGCCCGCCACGCCGATTCGCGAGATGAGGTTCAGGATGATGTCCTTGGCACTCACCCCCGGGGACAGGCGGCCATCGACGCGGACCTCGTAGGTGTGCGGATCGCGCTGGAGGAGCGTCTGGGTGGCGAGGACCATCTCCACCTCGCTCGTCCCGATCCCGAACGCGAGCGCGCCGAAGGCCCCATGCGTGCTCGTGTGCGAATCGCCGCAGACGATGGTCATGCCCGGCTGGGTGAGCCCCAGCTGCGGACCGATGACGTGGACGATGCCCTGGCTCGGCGAGCCGATGCCGTGGAGCGGGATGCCGAACTCGGCGCAGTTCGTCTCGAGCTGACGGACCTGCGCGGCGGCCATCTCGTCGAGGATCGGCAGGTCGCGCGGCGTGGTCGGGATGGAGTGGTCCGCTGTCGCCACCGTCTGGCCGGGACGCCGAACGCCGAGGCCGCGAGCGCGCAGCCCGGAGAACGCCTGCGGGCTGGTCACCTCGTGGATGAGGTGCAGGTCGACGGCGAGCACGGCCGGGGCGCCCGGGTCCTGCGTGACGACGTGGTCGTCCCAGATCTTCGAGACGATGGTGCGCGGTTGGATCATCGGGCGTGGCTCGCTTGCGGGCGGGGCGTTTTGGGGTTGAGAGCGTACCAGAGCGTCCGTTTCGGCCGGGTCAGGCGGTGACCCGCTCGCCGAGCGGACCGGCCAGGTCCTCGATGAGCCTGGCCTCGATCGCCTCGGCGGTGGCGGGTCGACCCAACAGGTAGCCCTGGCCCAGCTCGCACCCGAGACGCCGAAGCATCCGGAGCTGTTCGTCGGTCTCGATCCCTTCGGCGACGACGGTGAGACCCAGCGAGCGCCCGAGCGCCAGGATGGCCTTGGCGAACGCCCAGGCCTCGCGCTCCTCCGCTTCGCCCGGACCCCCGATGAGTTCGCGCGCGATCTTGAGGATGTCGACCGGGAAGCGGCGCAGGTAGGCCAGCGATGAGTAGCCCGTCCCGAAGTCGTCCATCGCGATGCGTACGCCCAGGTCGCGAAGCAAGTCGAGCGTGACGATCGTGGCCTGCGTGTCGCGGAACATCGCGGTCTCGGTCATCTCGAACGTCAGGTCGCGCGGATCGATACCCGACGCGCGCAGGTCCACGATGACCTCATCGATGAAGCCCTTGTGCTGGAGCTGGAGGGGCGACAGGTTCACGCTGAGCGCGAGGGACTCGAGCCCGGGCCGTCGATGCCATTCGACGACCTGGCGCGTGGCGGTCTGCAGGACGGTCCGGCCGAGCGCCAGGATCTTGCCGCTCTCCTCCGCGAGGCGGATGAAGTCGGCCGGGTCGACGACACCGCGCGTCGGGTGACGCCAGCGGACCAGCGCCTCCACGCCCACGATCCGGCCCGTCGTCAGCTGCACGATCGGCTGGTAGTACACGGCGAGGTCACCGCGGCTGATGCTCCGGCCGAGGTCGGTGTTCAGTTCGTGGCGCTCGACGATCGAACGATGCATCTTCGGGTCGAAGACCTCGGCCCGGCGCTTGCCGTCGGCCTTCGCGCGGTACATCGCGACGTCGGCGTCGCGCAGGAGCTCGTCGACGAGTTCGCCGCCGCGGGCGACGCTGATCCCGACGCTGCAGCCGACGATGACGTCGGTCCCGGCGACCGGGAAGGGCAGCTCGAGCGCCACGATGATGCGCTCGGTCAGGGCCATGGCGTCCTCGACGCTCGCCCCGTGCGCGGGCAGGACCGCGAACTCGTCCCCGCCGAAACGCGCGAGCAGGTCGCCGTCCCGGATCTCCGCCCCGATCCGCTCCGCGACGTCGATCAGCAGCTCGTCGCCGGCCGGGTGCCCGAACGTGTCGTTGACGACCTTGAAATCGTCGAGGTCCAGGAAGACCACGCAGGGCGGAGCCGCCGGGTCACGTGGGCCGGCCAGTCGCCGTTCGACCTCCTCCACGAAGAGGGCGCGGTTGCCGAGGCCCGTCAACGAGTCGTGGTAGGCCTGGTGACGCAGCTGCTCCTTGAGCCGGGACAGCTCGTGGAGCGATTGCTCCAGCTGGCCGTTCTCCAGCGCGACGGCCGCCTGGTTGGCGACGGTCTCCAGCAGGCGGAGGTCATCGGCCTCGAACCGGCTGCCCTCGCCCAGGCGGTTGATGATGGTCACCGCGCCGAAGACGCCGTGCTCGCCGACCAGCGGTCCGATCATCGCCTCCTCGACCGCCTCCGGGCGGGTCGTCCAGGCGGAGGTCAGCGATGCGTGGAATGCCCCGTGCTCGCGCTGGACGCGCGCGCGGAGCGAATCCGCCAGCGGGACGATCTGCGGTGTCATCGTCTCCGGCCCGGCCGTGCCGCCAGCGCTCGATCGTAGGGCGCCTTCACTGGACGGGTCGGGGAACAACAGGAGCTCGGCGCGCTCGGCCCGGAACATCTTGCGCGCGTGGTCCAGCAGCGCCGAGATGGCCGAATCGAGCTCCGGCGCATAGTGGAGCAGGCGGCTGGACTCGTACAGGAGCTCGAGGCGTTCGTGCTTCTCGCGCTCGCCGATGTAGGCCTTGTAGGCGAGGAACACGATCGCCGTCGGCACGAAGAGCAACAAGGTCGACCGCGGATCCACCCAGATCACCATGACGGCCAGCAACGCGAGACTGGTGTTGGCCATCGCCACCATGCTGCTGAAGCGCAGCATCTCGGGCAGCTTCGTGAACTGCGGGGCGCCGCCCGACAGCGAGATGACGGTCGCCACGAGGACGGCGCCAAGGGCGGCCGTTGCGCCGCTGGACGCGAACGCCGCGACCCAGTCCCGCGGACCGAGCTGGCCGCTCGGTTCGGCGATGGCATGGAAGACCGCGAGCCCGACGATCGCGCAGATCCACACCTGGGCGATGTTGTACGCGCGCTTGATGCCGGATTGGTTGCGATCGAGCAGGAGCGCGGCACCGGCCCCGACCACGTAGGCCAGCACGTAGTCGGTCGGGGTCAGCAGGAACAGGCCCATGACGCCCGGCAGCTCGCTCAGCGAGAACGAGTGGCGCTCCCGCAGGAAGTGGACGACGACGACATTCGTCTCGCCCAGGTAGAAGCCCAGGGCGGCCAGCGGCCAGATGAGGACGAGGTTCCCGGGCACGGGTGGCATGTCCCGCACGATCGCGAGGTAGCCGAAGATCCCGATGATGACGAGGCTGACGATGAACAGGCGGACACGGACGGCCGCATCCAGCCAGCTCGGCCGGGACCCGGCCGCGCTCATCGGCGGAGGTCCATCAGTGCGATCGGCTGGTCGTGTCGGCGTCGGCGATCTCGAGGGATGGGGCATGCATGCTCGTCGACTGGGGCGTCCCGTGGCGCCAGTGTCGCCCGAACGTTCCCCCTATGCGCCCACCCGAAAGTCCTATGCCCGGAATTCGAGAGAGCGGCCCCACGTGGGGCCGCTCTCCACGGGGCCGCCGACACGGGGTCGGACGGCCGCCGGCTGTTCAGCGCCAGCGATGACCGGATTCGGGTCCGGGTCGGCCGCTGTCGGGCATGACATGGACGGTGAGGACGCAGAAGCTGGTCATCACCAGTACCACTTGATACCCGCGCCAAGGGACAGGGCCGTCGTCGCCAGAAGCGACACGGCCAATGTGAAGCGCGCCAGGTTCGCCTTCACGGCACCTACCTTGTGGTTGTGCGCCATGTCGATCGTCACCGGCGGCCGGGCGGTCTCCCGGGGGAGATCCCTGGCTTTGCGTCCCCGTCTCGCGACGGGTTTGCCCTGGACGTTGGCGATCGAGGGAACGGCCTTCGTTCCGTGTTCGAAGAGTGACCGGACCATGGTCCGGTCACCATGGCGCAATAGTCCTATTCCTGACCTCCGGGCGGGTCAGTGTCCGGACGCACCAATCGTGTCCGCCAGGCCGTCGATCGGGGCCAGGTCGATGCGCGGACCACGACCATGCATCCCCGCGACGATCGCGACCGCGACGCCGACACCGATGAGGATGTCGCCGGCGCTGAAGACGTTGGCCACCGGCAACCAGGTCGGCATCGCGAAGATGTCGGTGAGTGGCGCCAGCTGGACGTGCTCGAGCAGGGCGCTGTTGGAGTAACCGCTGGTGCCCGGGCCCCGCCCCATCGCGTCGAGGGCCGCTCGGCTCACCGGCATGTAGCCACCGTTGGCGATCATCGCGAGCAGGTTGGCGGCGCCGCCCAGGAGGACCAATGGCAGGCCCGGGATGAGCAGGTTCCGGGCGACCGCGGCGAGCACGACCCCATTGGTCGCCATGTACACGGCGGGTGCGGCCGCGCCGAGCCCCTCGCCCAGCGGAGAGGAGAACAGGAGCAGCTGCGCCGCCATGCCCAACATCACGACCACACCCCACCGGAAGCGGAGCTGCCCCAGCCGAGTCGGTGAGCCACCGGTCGCGACGCCGACCAGAAGACCGATCAGGACCCCGTACAGGATGAACACGACCCCAGCGTGCCTCCGTCGCGGGCGCTCGGCGGCGACCCGTTCGTCCTATTCGCACCGGTACGACGGTGTTCACCCCGGCGCGACCCATCCCGGCTATAACCAACCTCACCGAACGTTGGGAGAGGACCATCCGCGACGATCCATCAGCTCCGGACGCGCTCCTAGGCGAGTCGACGAATCTGCGACTGGTTCGTTTCCGCCTGTTCCTCGCGCTCGTCATCATGTTCGCCATCCCGATCCTCATCGCGGCGCCGTTCATCTACGGCCTGACCTCGCGGTCGGGGACCCCCCTCGTCGTGCCGACCGTCGCCCTCCTCTCGATGGCGCTGCTGCTGGGGGCATTGACCGTGTGGCTGGCCCGTCGGGTCCTGGAGCCGGCGCAACGCCTCGAGGAGGGGCGTCGCATCCTCGAGGACGCCTACGACCGGGCCCGAGCCGAGGCCCTCCGGGACACGCTCACCGGCCTCGGCAATCACCGGGCGTTCCAGGAGGAGATGGAGCGGCAGTGGGCGATCGCCGCCCGAACCGGCCGATCGATGGCGCTCGCCCTCCTGGATCTCGATGACTTCAAGCGCATCAACGACTCGAGCGGGCATGCCGCCGGCGATCAGGTGCTGCGCCAGGCCGCCACGACCATGGCCGCCTACATGCGGCGGTCCGATCGGGCGTTCCGCATCGGTGGCGATGAATTCGCCCTGATCCTCTCGGACACCGACGTCGACGGCGCACAGGTCATGGTCCGCCGCCTGCTGGCTGCCTGTCTTGACGGCGAGACGGGGAGGGGCGCGGAGCACACCGTCTCCTTCTCGGCGGGCATCGGTGCGGGCCCGACCTCCGCTCGCGACCGTGAGGCGCTCTACCGTCAGGCCGACAGTGCGCTCTTCTGGAGCAAGCGCCACGGCCGGACGTGCGTGACCATCTACGATCCGGCCCGCCACGACAACCACGTGACGGAGCGCCCGCCCGCCGAGTTGTCGGCGGCCGTCGCACAGGTCGCGGCGACCGGCGCCATCCGGGCGGTCTTCCAGCCGATCTTCGACCTGACCACCGGCGCGCCCCGTGGCTACGAGGGCCTCGTCCGGCCGTTGCCGGACAGCGGCTTCACCGACCCGGGCTCGCTCTTCGAGGCGGCCGAGGCGACCGGGCGGACGAGCGAGCTGGACATCGCCTGCCTCAACACCGTCATGGAGACCGCGGCCCGGCTCCGCCTGCCCGGGTCGCTCACGGTCAACCTCTCGCCCCGGACCCTCGAGAGCGACGACTTCAGCGTCCACGCCCTCTTGCGGATGATCGTCCGCCACGGCCTCGATCCGCGGCTGATCGTCGTGGAGCTGACCGAGCGCGAGGCGGTCGAGGACGTCGAACGCCTGCGACGAGCCTGCGAGGCCTGCCGGGTCGCGGGCATCCGCCTCGCCGCCGACGACGTGGGCGCGGGCAATGCCGGACTGCGGCTGCTGAGCCAGCTTCGGTTCGACATCGTCAAGATCGATCTGTCGCTCGTCCAGGGCGGCGCGGTCCGCGACACATCGCTCGAGATCGTCAAGACCCTGCGTGACCTGGCCGACCGCTGGGGTGCCCTGGTCATCGCCGAAGGGATCGAGACGCCGGCCCAACTCGAGGTCGTGCGCTCCCTCGGCATCGGGGCCGGCCAGGGCTACCTGCTGGGTCGCCCGACGGATCGACCTTCGACCGAATCGATCGACCTGCCGGCCCTCGTCAAGGGTGCCGACTGGCTGATCGACCGTCTGCGGACCATGCCGACGTGATTCGTACGGGTTGCGCGATGCCAGTCCGCCTCGTAGACTGCGCGACACGTCGTCCGGTCACCGGGTGATGAGACGCTACCGGGAGGCCAGCTTGGCCCGTTTCGATCGGCAGGACCGTCGACCTGTTGCCGTCGTCGCCACGACGGATGGTCGCCGGATCCACGTGCCCATCGAGCCCGCCGGTCTCGCCGACGTATCCCTCCTCGCGCTGCTTCGCTCGATTCCGGGGCTTGATGGCCTTCTCGGCCTTATTACCGGCTCCCGGCGGGACCGAGGAACGCGGAGGAACGAGCGCTCGTAGCGCCCGACACCACCGAAGACCGAAGGGACCCTCGCCGGGTGGCGAGGGTCTTTCTGTTTGTCCGACCGAACTGACACCAGATAGAAGGGACCCGACCGATGACGATGGCGAAGAGCGAACCGACCAGACCGCCGGGTCCGGGCGTGTCCAAGTCCGCCCGGCGCAGCCACGTGCCCGGGGACGGCACCGCCCAGGCCGCCGCGGTCGAGCGAGCCCGCAAGGGGATGCTCCACGAAGCGCGTGATCTCAAGCGGACGCGCATCGGGGCGGATGTCCTGTGCGAGGCGCTCCTGCGCCAGGGCGTGGACGTCTTCTTCAGCTATCCCGGCGGCGTGATCCTGCCGCTCTACGACGTGTTGGGTGACTATCCGGAGCTGCGCCACGTCCTCGTCCGCCACGAGCAGGGCGGTGCCCACGCCGCCGACGGCTACGCTCGGGTCACGGGCCGGGTCGGTGTGTGCATGGGCACGTCGGGGCCGGGCGCCACGAATCTCGTGACCGGCATCGGGACGGCCCTGCTGGACTCGGTGCCGATGGTCGCGATCACCGGCAACGTGCCCGGCGCATTGATCGGCAAGGATGCGTTCCAGGAGATCGACATCAACGGCATCACGCTGCCGATGACCAAGCACAACTACCTGGTCAGGGACGCGGACGAGCTGCCGCGCGTCGTCGCCGAGGCGTTCCACATCGCGCGGACCGGTCGGCCGGGTCCGGTCCACATCGACATCACCAAGGACGCCCTCCAGCAGGAGACGCGCGCCGAGCATCCGAACGAGGACGAGGTCGTCGCCGGCCTGCCGGGGTTCCGGCCGAACATGGACGGCCATCCCCGTCAGCTGAAACTCGCCGCGGCCGAGATCGCCAAGGCCCAGCGGCCGGTCATCCTGGCCGGACACGGGGTCCTCCACGCGGAAGCCTGGGACGAGTTGCGGACCTTCGCCGAGAAGACCCAGATCCCGGTCGCCTGGACGTTGCTGGGCATCGGGGCGATGAACGAGACCCACCCGCTCGCCTACGGCTACATGGGGATGCACGGCTGGAAGCACGTCAACCGGGCGATCCAGACGGCCGACCTGCTCATCGCGATCGGTATGCGCTTCGACGACCGGGTCACCGGCAACGTCCGGACCTACGCACCGTACGCGCGCATCATCCATGCGGACATCGATCCCGCGGAGATCGGCAAGAACGTGGCGGTCGAGGTGCCCATCGTCGGCGACGCGAAGCGGGTCCTGGTCGGGCTCACCAGCCTGGTCGACGACGTGACCCCCGAGTCGCGACAGCCCTACTTCGACCAACTGGCCGAGTGGAAGACCGACTCCGTCGCGTCCTCGTGGCATGGCTCGGGTGCCTGGCGCGACGGCCTCTTGTCGGCCGATTACGTCGTGGAGCGCATCGGCGAACTGACCCACCACGATGCGACGTACATCGCCGATGTCGGCCAGAACCAGATGTGGCTGGCGCGCTACACGGGGTTCCGCCACCCGAACAGCCACGTGAGCTCGGGCGGACTCGGCACGATGGGCTTCAGCGTCCCCGCGGCGATGGGCGCCGCCCTGGGCCGACCCGATCGCGAGACCTGGGCGATCACCGGCGACGGCGGCTTCCAGATGACGTTCCAGGAGCTCATGACCCTCGTCGCCGACCACATCCCAGTGAAGATCGCGTTGCTGGACAACAAGAAGCTCGGGATGATCCGGCAGTGGCAGGAGATCATCTACGCGGGTAACTACCACTCGGCGAACCTGCCCGGCCCCGACTTCGCGAAGCTCGCCGACGCCTTCGGGATCCCGGCCTTCCGGGCCCGGACCCCCGACGAGGTCGACACCGCGATCACAAGCGCCCAGGCGGTCGATGGCCCGGCGCTCATCTGGTTCGAGATCGCCGAGGAGCAGAACGTCTTCCCGATGATGCCGGCCGGCAAGGGCCTGTCCGACCTGATCGAGAAGTGGGGCGGGGCGGACGAGTGACGGCCAACCCCGACTCGAATGGTCAGCTGCCGGGGACGACGGCGCCCACCGGCGGCCCGGCCCATGCCGCGCCGCCGCCGCGCGCCCTGCCCGGCGGCGGCGAACACCGTCGCCACGTGCTCATCGCGATCGTGCTGGACAAGCCGGGCGTCCTGAACCGGGTCGCCAGCCTGATGCGCGCCCGGAACTTCAACATCGACTCGCTCGCGGTCAGCCACACCGACCGCCCCGACACGAGCCGCATGACGATCACGCTGCACGGCGACGATGTCGCGGTCGAGCAGGCCGCCAAGCAGCTGTACCGGCTGATCGATGTGCTGAAGGTCCAGGACGTCACGTCCGAGCCAACGGTCGAGCACGAGCTCGCCCTCGTGAAGGTCCGCTCGACGGAGTCGAACCGGGCCGAGATCCTGCGCCTGGTCGAGCTGTCCCGCGGCCGGGTCGTGGACCTCGCCGACGGCTCGGTGGTCGTCGAGGTGACCGGCACCGAGACCGAGATCGACGCGTTCGTCGCGCTCGTCCGGACCTACGGCATCAAGGAATTGGTCCGCACCGGCGCCGTCGTGATGGCCCGGGGTTCGGGATCCATCGAGGAGGCGATCAAGCGATGAAAACCTCAGGTGGATGGCTTGCAGGAGCGTCGCCTCCGCCTTCGGTGCGCGATAGCCGGTACGCCGTTGAGGGTGGCAATATGGAGGGACGGGACCAGTGACCGCAAAGATGTACTACGACGGCGATGCGGATCCGGCGGCGCTGGCCGGGCAGACGGTGGCCATCATCGGGTACGGCAGCCAGGGCCACGCCCATGCGTTGAACCTCCATGAATCCGGCGTCGACGTCGTGGTCGGCCTGGCGCCGGGTTCGAAGAGCCGGGACATCGCGTCCAACGCGGGGCTCCGAGTCATGGATGTCGCGGACGCCGTCAAGACCGCCGACGTCGTCATGATCCTCGTCCCCGACACGGCCCAGAAGGGTGTCTACGACGCCGAGATCGAACCGCACCTGCGGCCCGGCCACCTCCTGATGTTCGCGCATGGGTTCAACATCCACTTCGGCCGCATCGACCCGCCCGGCATCGTCGACGTCGGGATGGTCGCCCCCAAGGGCCCGGGCCATCTCCTTCGCAGCGTGTATCAGGCCGGTGGCGGCGTGCCGTCGCTGTTCGCGGTCCATCGCGACCAGTCCGGGACGGGGCGCGACCGCACGCTCGCCTACGCCCGCGCGATCGGCTCCACCAGGGCCGGCGTCCTGGAGACGACCTTCGCCGAGGAGACCGAGACGGACCTCTTCGGGGAGCAGTCGGTCCTGTGCGGCGGCACCGCGTCCCTCGTGAAGATGGCGTTCGAGACGCTCGTCGAGGCCGGCTACCAACCGGAGCTCGCGTACTTCGAGACGATGCACGAGCTCAAGCTCATCGTCGACCTGATGTACCGCGGCGGGCTCAACTTCATGCGCTTCAGCGTCAGCGATACCGCCGAGTACGGCGACTACGTCAGCGGGCCGCGGATCATCGACGGCCACGTTCGCGAGACGATGCAACAGGTGCTCAAGGAGATCCAGGACGGGACGTTCGCGAAGCGCTGGATCGAGGAGAACGACAGCGGCCGCGTCGAATTCGAGCGCCTGCGGGCTGCCGACCACGATCACCTGATCGAACGCGTCGGCAGCCGCCTCCGCGCCCAGATGCCGTTCCTGAACCCGGTCGAGGTCCAGGCCGGTCAGGCCCAGGCGGCCGCGACGACGCCCGGAGCCTCCCGATGAGCCCGGCCCCGGTGCCCCGGCCCGCCGGCCCGTTCGTGGCCGAGGGGAGCGTCCGGATCTTCGACACCACCCTTCGCGACGGGGAGCAGGCGCCGGGAGCCGGCCTGACCGCCGCGGAGAAGCTCGAGGTCGCGCGGCAGCTCGTCCGCCTCAAGGTCGACGTCATCGAGGCCGGCTTCCCGGCCGCGTCGCCCGGCGACTTCGAAGCCGTTCGGCGGATCGCCCAGGAGACGAGGGGCGGGATCGCCGTCGCGGCGCTCGCCCGCTGCAAGGACGGCGATCCACAGCGGGCCATCGAGGCCATCCGGGTCGCCGAGCGCCCGCACCTCCACGTCTTCATCGCCACGAGCGATATCCACCTCAAGCACAAGCTGCGGATCGACCGCGAGACCGCGCTCAAGGAAGCGGTCCGCTGGGTCAGGTACGGTCGCGAACAGTTGGGTCGGGATGCGGAGATCGAGTTCAGCGCCGAGGACGCCTCCCGGACAGACATCGACTACCTGATGCAGGTCTACGAGGCCGTCGTCGAGGCGGGCGCATCGACGGTCAACATCCCCGACACCGTCGGGTACGCGATCCCGGCCGAGTTCGGCCTGCTGACGAAGCGGGTCGTCGACCTTGTCGGCGACCAGGCCACGGTCAGCGTCCACTGCCACAACGACCTGGGGCTCGCGACGGCCAACACGCTGGCCGCGGTGCAGGCGGGTGCCCGCCAGGTGGAGGTCACCATCAACGGACTCGGCGAGCGCGCCGGCAACGCGTCCCTCGAGGAGGTCGTGATGGCGCTGCGGACCCGGCCGACCCAGTTCGACCAGGGCGTGTCGGGGGTCGCGACCGAGCAGATCACGGCGGCCAGCCGCCTGGTCAGCTACCTGACCGGCTTCGCGGTCCAGCCGAACAAGGCGATCGTCGGCGGCAACGCCTTCGCCCACGAGTCCGGGATCCACCAGGACGGCGTCATCAAGAACCCGCTGACCTACGAGATCATGACCCCGCAATCGGTGGGGCTGTCCGGCAGCCAGCTGACGATCGGCAAGCTGTCGGGCCGGCGCGGCCTGCAGGGCAAGATGAAGGAGCTCGGCTACGAGGTCGAGGGCCAGGCGCTCGACGAACTGTACGGCCAGGCCGTCGCGCTTGCCGATGCGAAGAAGGAGGTCACCGATGCGGACCTCATGGCGCTCATGGAACAGCGCGCCGCCGAAGTCCCGGCATCAGTGACGCTCGTCGGCTGGAGCGTGACCTCGTCGCACGGCGGAAATGCGACCGGGTCGATCTCGCTCACCGTCGACGGCCAGGAGCGGTCGGCGGAGGCGACCGGCAACGGTCCGGTGGATGCCCTGTTCGATGCGGTCGACCAGGCTCTGCAACCGATCCTGGGCTGGCACCCCACGCTCACCGAGTACGAGATCAAGGCGGTGTCCGCCGGCGAGGACGCGCAGGGCCAGGTGCTGGTCCGCTGCCGGCGCTCGTCGGACGAGGGACCCGGTGCGCTCGTCGTCTCCGGGCACGGGTTATCGACCAACATCATCGAGGCGTCGCTCGACGCGTATCTGGTCGCGGTCAACAAGCTGCACGGCGCCGAGATCAACGGGGTCGCGGTGGCGTTCGTGGCACCTCGGTCCGAGGAAGGCCTCCCGTGAATGCGGGTGGCCCGACCTACCAGGTGGCGACGATCCCGGGCGACGGCGTCGGTCCCGAGGTCGTCTCGGCTGCGCGGCGCGTGGTGGACGCCGCGGGTGTCGCGTTCGGCTTCCGGGTCGAGTGGTCCGAGTACGTCGTCGGCGGCATCGCGATCGACACGTACGGCGTCGCGATCCGACCCGAAGATGTCGTCGCCTGCGGGGAGGCCGACGCGATCCTGTTGGGTGCGGTCGGCGGCCCGAAATGGTCGGACCCGAGCGCGCCCGTCCGGCCGGAACAGGCGCTCTTCGCGCTGCGGGGCGGCCTCGGGCTGTACGCGAACCTTCGCCCGGTGAGCGTCCACCCGGCGCTCATCGCCTCGTCGCCGCTCCGGCCCGAGTTGCTCGGCGGCGTGGATCTGCTCATCGTCCGCGAGCTGACCGGCGGGATCTACTTCGGTGACCGGCGCGAGGCGGCCGGGCCTCCTGGCGCCCGAGATGCGCTCGATACGCTGCCCTACGCCGAAGCGGAGATCGCCCGCATCGTCCGCCTCGCCTTCGAGCTGGCGAGGACGCGTCGAAGACACGTGACCTCGGTGGACAAGGCGAACGTCCTCGCGACCTCGCGCCTGTGGCGGACCGTGGCCGACGAGATCGCCCGCGACCATCCGGACGTGACCCTCGATCATCAACTCGTCGACTCGTGCGCGATGCTGCTGATCCGCCGGCCGGCCGACTTCGACGTCATCGTCACGGAGAACCTCTTCGGCGACATCCTCTCCGACGAGGCCGCGGTGCTGGCCGGCTCCCTCGGGATGTTGCCTTCGGCGTCGCTTGGCCAGCGGCGGACGGCGCACGGCGCGTTCGGGCTGTACGAACCGATCCATGGGTCGGCGCCCGACATCGCCGGTCAGGACGTCGCCAATCCGATCGGCACGATCCTGTCCGCCGCCATGCTGCTGCGGACGTCGCTTGGCCGCGAGGATGCGGCGAGGGCCATCGAAGGGGGCGTCAGCTTCGCATTGGACGAGGCCTATCGAACGGCGGACATCGCCGCCCCGGGGACCGAGCTCATCGGGACGGGCAAGATGGCTCGTGTCATCGAGGAGGGCATCGCCGCCGTCGCCGGCGTCGACACTCTCCGCGGAGTCGGGGCATGACCGTCCCCGACCAGCCGGTCGTCCTGTACGACACCACGCTCCGTGACGGGACCCAGGGCGAGAACATCACGCTCTCGCTGGCCGACAAGCTGCGCGTGGCGCGGATGCTCGATGAGTTCGGGATGCCGTTCATCGAGGGCGGTTGGCCGGGCTCGAACCCCAAGGACATCGAATTCTTCGCGGCGGCCCGGTCGATGCGTTGGGAGCACGCGAAGCTGGCCGCATTCGGTTCGACTCGGCACCGCGCCAACAAACCGGGCGACGACCCGAACCTCCGCGAGTTGGTGGCCGCGGAGACGCCGGTCGTCACGATCTTCGGCAAGTCGTGGCTGCTCCACGTCGTCGAGGTCCTGGGCGCCACACCGGCGGAGAACCTGGACATGATCGCGGACTCCGTGTCCTTCGTCGCCGAGCGGGGCCGCGAGGCGATCTACGACGCCGAGCACTTCTTCGATGGATACAAGGACGACCGCGACTACGCGCTCTCGACGTTGCGTGCCGCTCGCCAGGCCGGCTCACGCACGCTGGTGCTGTGCGACACGAACGGTGGCACGATGACCGACGAACTGGTCCGCATCGTCACCGACGTCAAGGCGTCCATCGAGGCCGATCCCGAGGCGCCGGACGTCACCTGGGGGATCCACACCCACAACGATGCGGAACTGGCCGTCGCCAACTCCATGGCCGCCGTGGCGGCCGGCTTCCGGCACGTCCAGGCCACCATCAACGGCTACGGCGAGCGTTGCGGCAACGCGAACATGGTCAGCATCCTCGCCAACCTCGCGCTCAAGACCCCGCACGTCCTCGACCCGGCCGATGGCGGCTCGCTGGTCGGCCTGACCGAGCTCTCGCGATCGGTCGCCGAGATCGCCAACATCAACCCGTCCGACTACCAGCCCTATGTCGGCCGCTCGGCGTTCGCCCACAAGGGCGGCGTCCACGGTGCGGCCGTGGCCAAGGTCGAACGGAGTTATCAGCACGTCGACCCGTCGGTCGTCGGCAACGTCGGCCGGCTGGTCGTCTCCGAACTGGGCGGCCGGGCGAACACCTCGATCCGGGCGCAGCAGCTCGGCCACGAGCTGGAGGGGGTCGTCGACCCGCGGGTGCTCTCGACGCTGATCAAGCAACTCGAGTCCGAGGGACTCGCGTTCGAGGGTGCCGAGGCGTCGTTCGAGCTGCTCATCCGCCGGCACGCTTCGGACTACGCCGCCCCGTTCAAGGTCCTCGACTACACCTGTCTCGTCGAACAGCGCGACGGCCGCGAGCTGCTCGCGGAGGCGACCGTCAAGGTCCAGGTGGACGGCGAGATCCTGCATACGGCGGCCGACGGGAACGGCCCGGTCAACGCCCTGGACGCGGCGCTGCGGAAGGCGCTGAGTGCGTTCTATCCGAATATCGACGATGTCCACCTCGTGGACTACAAGGTGCGCATCCTCGATGGCGGGGCGGCGACGGCGGCCCGGACCCGGGTCGTCATCGACTCGGCCGACGGGGCCCGCACCTGGTCGACGATGGGCAGCGATACGAACATCATCGCGGCATCCGCACAGGCGCTGGCCGACTCGCTCGAATACGCGATCTGGAAGTCCGGCGGCGAGCTGCGACGCCGCGACGAACGTCATTTCACGACCGCCCGACCGCCCGAGGACGACGCGAGTCGGCACGGCGGCCGAACCCGAGTCCGCCCGCGGCGCCGGCGCCGCGCCACGGAGGTAGCCCCGATGCCGACACACGCCACGCCGCCACCCCGCCCACGATCCACCTCAGCCGGTGGACGGTCGCATCGGGCAGCAACGCCCAGAGCCGCGGCGCCGTGCTGATCGCCTCGGGCGACCACCAGTGGCGCGCTTCGGCCGAGGGCAACGGCGCCATCGATGCGCTCTACACGGCCGTGGACAAGGCCCTCTCCGAGATCCTGACGGGGCATCCCCGACTGCTCGCGTACGACATCCACGCCCTCGGCGAGGGCACCGACACCATCGGGGTCGTGACGGTTCGGGTGGCTCCGCCGGACGTGGCCGGCGCGCGCGGCACCGGCGAGTACGCCGGCGAGGCCCGCAGCACGAACATCATCGCCGCTTCGATCGAGGCGTACCTGGCGGCCCTCAACGCGATGCTCGCCGAGACCCACTGGGAGGGTGCGCCGGAAGCGGCCGTGGCGTCCGGCACGAAAGCCCGCAAGCGCACGCCGGTGCCGGCCGGCGAGGCCCGCGCGCGGCGAGCGGAACTCGACGAGGACGCGGGCGCCATCGACACGACCGACTGGTTCAACCAGTAGCGAGGGAGATCAGGGGGCGGTACGGGCGGTGGCCGATGCCGCGGGTGACCGGCCGCGGGCGGCTACACTCGCGGGCGATGACCCCCGATCCTGATTCGAACGGTCCGTCATCGGTCACGCCCGTCGCGTATGCGGGCGAGCCCGGCGCGTTCGCGGAGGATGCCGTATTGGCCGCCTTCCGTGACGTGCCGCGCACGGCGCTGGGCAGCTTCCGGGCCGTCTTCGAGACCGTCGCCGCGGGTGATGCATCGGTCGGCGTCGTACCCATCGAGAATGTCATCAACGGCACGATCCGCGAGAACTACGACCTGCTCCTGGAGCACGACCTCGTCATCCGCGGCGAGGTCGTCGTGCCGGTGTCGTTGTGCCTCGCCGCGTTGCCCGGTGAGCGGATCGAGGGCATCGAGCGGGTCTATTCGCACATCCAGGCGCTCGGACAGGCCGAGGCCTTCCTGCGGTCGCGGCCGTGGCAGCTCCTCACGACCTACAACACCGCCGGCGCGGGCAAGGCGATCGCAGACCGTCGGGAGCGCGGCGCGGCTGCCGTCCTGTCTCCCCGGGCGGCTGCGCTCTTCGGTCTCGAGGTCCTGGCCGACGGGATCGGCGACCTGCCTGACAACAAGACCCGCTTCCTCGTCCTGGCTCGGCCGGACCGACCCGGGCCGTCCCTCGTCCGTGAGGGTCCGGCGCGCCGCACCACGCTGGTCGTTGCCGTCCGCAATGAACCCGGGACGCTGCTCTCGGTGCTGGCGGTCTTCGCGAAGCATGGCCTGAACATGCACAAGCTCGAGTCGCGGCCCAGCCGCGAACGCGCCTGGGAGTACGTGTTCTGGATCGACCTCGACGCCGACACCGCGGAACCCGCCACGGCGGCGGCCCTCGCCGAGCTTGACGGCGTGACGACGATGACCCGCGTGCTCGGCAGCTATCCGGCGGCGGTCGAGGGCTGACTCGAGCGGCCCCACCGATGTTGACGTCCGCCATGCTCGAAGCGGAGTGGCTGCTGCGCCGACTGACCGGACGCGGCGTGCGTAGCCGACCGATCGATCCCGACCACGCCGATCCCGATGCACCCGGTGAGATCGTCACCAGCGTCATCTGGCTGCCGTCGGCCGTCGCGGTTCGTCTGCACGAGCTGGCCGAGGGGTTCGTCGCGGTCCAGCCTGGGCAGCACGCCTACCCGGTCGAGTCGATCCACATGACGGTCGTCGGGCCGGCCGGCCGGCCCGGCCAGCCCGCGGCGACGATCCTCGATGACCTTCGCGAGATCGCACCGATGCTGGCCGGCACGCGGCTGCGCCTGGCCGGCCTGCACCTCGGCTCGTCGACCGTCTTTGCGCGGATCGAGGCAACCGGCGGCGACATCGTCGGGGCCCGACGGATCCTCCGGGATCGGTGGGCCGGCTCGGCACCGATCGGCATCGAACGGCTGCTCCGCGAGCGGCTCATGTGGACCACGATCGTCCGGTGCATCGCTCCACCGACACCGGCGTTCATCGCCGCGGTCGCCCGAAGCCGGCGGATCCGGAGCGACGCGTTCCAGATCGACGCGATCGAGCTCGCCCGAAGCAACCGGGTGATGGCGGCCCACCGAACGACCTCGCTGGGCGGGGTCCGGCTGGAGACCGCGGCGCCCGAGGGCTGACGACTTGCCCTCTGGCGTCAGTGCGACCGTCGGCTATGGTTTGCGACGATGAACGTCAAGCGATCGCGGCGCTGAGAGTCGATGGCTCGCCTCACCAACGGGATCGACGTCGAGGGCCCGATCCAGGCCGAAGTGTTCGTAGTCTGGCTCAACCGAGATCATCTCGAGCTGACAGGTCCGTGCGGTGCCGCGCCTTGGATCATCGAGCTCGGCGACGTCGAGCACCCCGTCGCGGTCGTCGATCGGATCGTCCGCGACGTCGTCGGCCCGCCCCTGCTCGTCCACTCGACCTCATGGCGGCGCGACCGTGGAGCCGTCATCCTGAGCTTCATCGTCGTCATCGACGAACGGGTCGTTGGAGTGATGGAGAGCGCGCCGATCGGCCGGTCGGAGCTGGCCAGGTCCGGAGCGACCGCCGCCCCGAAGTCGATCGACCACGAGCAGGTCGTCGAACATGGGCTTCGGCACATGGCCTGGCTTGCGGCGGATGACCCGGTGGTCGCCGCAGCGCTGTCGGCGACCTGGCGATCCGTCCTCGCCGGCTACGCGCCCGAACCATTTCGCGCCCTCGTGTGAGGCGCCCGACGAAGGAGGAGCTCGTGCAGCAGTCCGACGCCAGCCAGCACCTGCGGGTCGGGTGCGCCTGCGGCTGGGAGGTCGTCGGTTCCGAGGCCGAGGTCGTGCCGGCCGTCCTGGATCACGGCGAGCGCGTCCATAACATGCGCGGCACCAGGGAAGCCGTCCTCGCGAATGCCGAGCGTGTCGACGCGTCCAGGGCTGATCAGTCCAGCGAGCGCTCCGATCCGAGCTGACCGGCGACGAGGCGATCTCTGCGAGGGTCAGCCGTCGATGTTCTGCTGAGCCGTCCCGGTCTCGCCGACACAGGACCGTCATCCTGGGGACGCATGATGGCGCGATGCAGGACCATGTTCCAAGCCAGGCCCGGTGACACGAGGATCAAATGGCTGACCGGAACGCGCGCTCCGTCCCACTCGCCATCATCGCGATGGCGATCGCTCTGGCCGGATGTGCCGGCTCGGAAGGTACACGCGCGGGCGTGACGGCGTCGACTGGGGCCGACGCGTCCCGGTCCGCCGCTACGGGAGCCCCGGAGACGACCGCCCCGTCCGCGGCCTCGGCAGGTCCGTCCGTGTCGGCTTCGCCTGCCTCGGAACCCGGTACCGTCCTGGATCAGGACTGGGCCACGGTCACGCTCATCGACGTCTCGACCGGCGAGACCTTCCGGATCGCCGATCATGCAGGCAAGGTCATCATCATCGAGACGATGGCGATCTGGTGCACCAACTGTCGGGCGCAGCAGCGCGACGTCAAGAGCGCGCTCCAGGAGCTCGATCCGGACAAGGTCGTTTACATCGTTCTTGACGTGGACCCGAACGAGGACGGGGAAAGCTTGGCCAAGTACCGCGAGCTGAACGGCTTCGACGGCCGCTACGCCGTCGCCGACGCATCCGTCGCGCGCGCCCTGGCGGCCGAGTTCGGCGACCAGGTCCTCAACCCTCCGTCCACCCCCGTCGTGTTCATCGGAATGGACGGCCAGGTGACCCTCACCGAGTTCGGGCACAAGTCCAGGGACGAGCTCATCGCACTGGCAACGGCCCACGGGGCCTGACCCTGGAAGGGCTCTGGCTGGCCTTCACCCTGGGGCTCGGAAGCGCGGCCAGCCCCTGCCTTCTGCCGCTCTACCCGAGCTTCCTCGCGTACTTGTCGGCCAACACGGCGGCATTGTCGGGTCGACGCGGGACCGGGCTCCTGGGTCTGATCATCCTGGGCGGTGTCCTCACGACGATGCTCGCGGTGGCGGTCGTGCTCGTTCTCGTGGCGATCCCGATCGGAGCCGTGCTCGGGTACCTCATCCCGGCCGTGGACCTGCTGCTCATCGTGCTCGGTGTCCTGCTCCTGGCAGGCCGGAATCCATTCGAACGTCTTCCAGGCACGCAGGTTCCGATCATCGCCAACCCGTTCGGACAGGCCTACCTGTATGGCCTCATGCTCGGCCCCCTCGCGCTTCCGTGTGCCGGGGCGTTCGCCCTCTCGCTCATCGCGTTCTCCGTGGGATTGGCCGAGA
The DNA here is from genome assembly GCA_963778645.1 of uncultured Chloroflexia bacterium. Lineage (GTDB taxonomy): Bacteria > Chloroflexota > Limnocylindria > Limnocylindrales > CSP1-4 > SPCO01. Next base: position 512,900 of record CAVZVH010000025.1, on the reverse strand, counting down.
CCCTGCCGCGGATCGTCACCTTCCTCGCCTACGGCCTGGGCTTCGGGCTGCCGCTCGTCCTGCTGTCCTTGTTGGCGGGGGCGCGGCGTGAGCGGATCGTCGGCTTCGTGACCCGCCACCACCGCGTGATCGAGATCGTCGGAGGGATCCTGCTCATCGGCGTCGGGGTCGGCGATCTGGTGCTGAATTGGGACAACGTCCGCCTGACCTTCGGTCTCGTCTAGCGCCTCGCGCGCGACGCCGCGGGCACCCGGATCAGTGTTTCCCAAGGTTGGCCATCGTCGGGCCGCGGTCGGGTCGCCAAGCGGTAGAGCGGCCCGATCCATCGGCCACTCGGGCCGACCATCGGCTATCCTCGGGCGACGCGACCGCGCAGGTCGGGGATCAGCCATCGCCGGAGGGATCCGATGCGCCGCCCTGTTCGCCGCCCCCGCCGCCTGGCGGCCGCCTCCCTGGCGGTCCTGGTCATCGGCTCCACCCTCGCCACGGCGCCGGTCGCGCTCGCGGTCGATCCTGACGCGTCGAGGACGCTGGACGTCCTTCGAGACGCCCAGCCCGAGTATCGGGGCGCGGTCGACGTCGCGGCGCTTCCACCGGCTGACCCGACGGCCACACCGTCTGTCCATCCATACCTCGCATCGCCGTTCGATGGACTCGCCGGCGGCGCCGGGCCGAGCCGCTATGAACTCGACGCCGGCCCGGCCCCGGTGAAGGCCATCCCGACCGCCAATCCTCCTGCGGGGAAGCCGGGGTGGGCCGGGTTCACGTTCGGCTCGGCCGGGACCCAGCCCCCCGATCCGTGGGTGGCGGCCGGGCCGGACCACGTCGTCCAGACCGTCAATGTCTCGATCCAGATGTGGAACCGGACGGGCACGCTCAAGAAGGGCCCGGTCGCCATCGGTTCGGCGGCCTTCTTCGACCTGTTGCCGGGGTCTTCGAACTCCGACCCTCGCGTCATCTACGACAGCCTCCACGGCCGGTGGATCGCGACCGAGGTCAGCTGGCTCTGCGATCTGAACGGCGACAGCGTCTTCGACGACGGGATCGGTTTCCTCGATTTCCTCGTCAGCCGGACGGCCGATCCGACCGGCATCTGGGACCTGTGGGCGTTCGGCTATTCCGGCTTCCTGCCCGACTACCCGGCGCCCGGGACCTCGACCGACAAGCTCGCCTTTGCGACGAACTTCTTCGAGCTGCAACCGACGTCGACATGCGCCAGCGGCGCTCTATACGCGGGGACCGGCGTCGAGATCATCGATTTCGCCGAGGCCATCTCGGGTGGCGGCGGCAATGGCGTGATCGAATCGGACTTCCTGTTCTTCGACGACGACGGGGCCGGGTTGAACGCCGGCAACTACTTCACGGCTCGTGTGGCCGTCCAGGCGCCGGCGACCTCGGCACGCCTGTTCATCGTGGTCGAGCATGTCGATGCTGGCGGACCAGGCGTCAAGTTCGCGACCGTCGATGGAACCAACGCAGGAAACAATCTGACACGGATTATCGGACCCAATCTGAACACCATCGGGACCGTCGGCGCGACGGTCGAGCCGCCCGATCCGATCCAGCCAGGGGCGCCTCCGATCGTCACGTCATCGATCGACGCTCGACCGACCGACGCGATCTGGCAGGCCAATCGCCTGACCTGGGTCGCGACCAACGGCTGCACGCCGACCGGCGATACGATGCAACGCAGTTGCGTGCGCGTGACCCAACTCAACACCGGCCTCGCGGCGACCTCGCCGCCGACCCTCGCCCAGGACTTCCTGATCTCCGAGAACGGCAAGCACAACTTCTACGGTGGGATCGGTCAGTCCGGGAACGGGACGCTCCACGTCGTGTGGACGCGCTCGTCGGAGACGGCGGGCGATCAGCCATCGTCGATGACGGCGTACCACCTCCTGGGCGACCCCGCGAACACGCTGAGCCCGACGGAAGAACTGGCGCCCGGCACGGGCACGGCATATACCGGCGGACGATGGGGCGACTATGTCGGCGTCGCCCAGGACCCGCAGGTGCCGAACGCCGTGTGGCAGGCGAATCAGTACGCCACCGGGGGTCCGAATTGGGCCACCCAAGTCTCGCAGCTCCAGACCGGCGGTGCCACCTACGTCCCGATCGACCCGCTGCGGGTCGTCGACAGCCGGGTCAATGTCGGTGTCACCGGCATCTTCAGCGCCAGCGCGCCCAAGAGCTTCACCGTCGCGGGCTTCAGCTCGCCGGGAGGCGCCATCCCAGCCGCTGCCATCGCGGTGACCGGCAACGTGACCGTCACGGGGCAGACCGCCGCGGGCTACGTCTCGATCACCACGACCCCGACCAGCACACCCGGCTCGTCGACCCTGAACTTCCCGAACGGCGACACCCGGGCCAACAACGTCACCGCGTCATTGGCGGCCAATGGCAAGCTCTCGGCCGTGTACAAGGCAGCCGCCGGCAAGAAGGCCCACATCATCTTCGACGTCACCGGCTACTTCCTGCCGGGTCCGGAGGACGCCGGCTACAACACCGTCACGCCGGTCCGCGTTCTGGACACGCGGGTTCCCATCGGCCTGGCCGGTCGGTTCGTGAGCGGGACGCCGCGCCAGCTGACGGTCGGCGGCGTTGGCGGCATCCCGGCGAATGCGGTGGCCATCACGGCCAACCTGACCGTCGTCGGTCAGACCAAGGCGGGCTTCGTCTCGGTCACGCCGACGAGCGTCGCCAACCCGACGACCTCCAACCTCAACTTCCCGGCCGGAGACGTGCGGGCCAACGGCCTGACGGCGAAACTGTCCGCCGGCAAGCTCTGGCTCGTCTACAAGGCCGCGGCCGGCGCGCGGACCCACCTGATCCTCGACGTGACCGGCTACTACCTGGCAGCCGGCAGCGGCCTCGAGTTCTTCCCGCTGAACCCGGGCCGGATCATGGACACCCGGACGAGCCTCCTGTCCGGCCTGACCGGGCAGTTCAGCCACGGCGTTTCGCGGGCGCTCGACACCGACGGCCACTGGGGCGTCCCGGCCGGCGCGAAGGCGGTGACCGGCAACCTGACGGTCACCGGACAGACCGGGGCCGGCTTCGTCTCGATCACGCCGAACCCAGTCGTGAACCCAACGACCTCGACGATCAACTTCCCGCTCGGCGACACCCGCGCCAACGGCGTGACCGTGCCGCTCAACGCGAGCGGCAACATGAGCCTCATCTACAAGGCCAGCGCTGGCAAGAAGGCCCACCTGATCCTCGATGTGACCGGCTACTTCGAGTAGCCGGTCGCGCTACGTCGGGCGTTGCCGCAGCTCGTCGCGGATCTCGGTCAGCAGCGTCTCTTCTGGCGTCGGGCCCGCCGGTGGCGGCTCCCGGATGAAGAGCTTGCCGATCCAGTAGACGACGAGCGCGACGATCAGGAAGACGATCAGCGCGTTGACCAGCAGGCCCCACCGGATGGCGACTTCTTCCCCAGCGGTGTTCAGGCCCAGCACGATCTTGAGCTGGGAGAAGTCCACGCCGCCGAGTGCCCAGCCGATGGGCGGCATGATCACGTCGTTGACGAGCGACGTCACGACGCCGCCCAACGCGGCGCCGATGATGACGCCGATGGCCAGGGCCAGGGCATTGCTCTTGGTCAGGAACTCCCGGAACCCGCGCACGGCGGGTCAGTGCTCGACGACCTTCGGCAGATCCTTGGACTGGGCGATCCAATCGGCGAGCTCGCTCTCACTCGGGATCCGCCGCACGATGCTTGGCCTCGCCGCCACGACCTCCTGGACGGTCGTCGCCAGGTTGGCGGCATTGCGCTGCGCGAGCTCGGCGGGCGAGTCGACCCCGGCCGCCTCGAGCAGGTCCGAGTACTCGGACCCGACGCCGTTGATGCGCATGAGGTCGACGTGGTTGACCCACTCCAGGATGAGCGCGTGATCGATTCCCGTGGTGGCCTCGATCGCTTGGCGACCGCCCGGCTTGGCGCCTCGCTCCAGCAGGTCGTCCGTGGTCGCGATGCCGGCGCCCGATAGCTTCTGGCCGTAGACCGGACCGATCCCCTCGACGTCCTCGATGTTCCCCATCGTTCGTCCTCCTTGACGTCACCGTCCGTGACCGTGGACTGGGGCCGCGGTCAGGGGCCGATGATACGCTTGCCCTTCCCCCGCAAACCCATCGTTCGCGCGCCCCGGAGGCACTGATGGACCAGGCATTCCGAGATGCCATGACCGCCGGCTACACGCTCACCGAACCTTCGGTCGTGATCGGCAGCGCCCTGCATGACGGCGAACTGTTCAACGACGTGCATGTGCAGGTCGCGCTATCGATGCTCAACCGGCACGGCCTCATCGCGGGCGCCACCGGGACCGGCAAGACCAAGACGCTCCAATTGATGACGGGCCAGCTCTCCAAGGCCGGCGTGCCCGTGTTCGTCGCCGACATCAAGGGCGATCTGACCGGCCTGGCGGCCCCCGGCGACGCGACCAACCCGAAGGTCCAGGAGCGCATGACATCGCTGGGACTGGAGTTCCAGGGTGCCGGTCATCCCGTCGAGTTCCTGTCGCTGTCGGGGAAGCTCGGCGCCCAGGTCAGGGCGTCGGTCCATTCGTTCGGCCCGCTCCTGCTCGGCAAGGTCCTGGACCTCAATGAGACCCAGACGAGCATCCTCGCGCTCATCTTCAAGTACTGCGACGACAACGACCTGCCCCTCCTCGACCTCAAGGACCTCGGGACGACCCTCAAGTACCTCGCGTCGGACGAGGGCAAACCGGTCCTGGCCGACTACGGCGGCATGTCGTCGGCATCGGTCGGCGTGCTCCTGCGATCGATCGTGGTCCTCGAGCAGGAAGGCGCCGACGTCTTTTTCGGCGAACCCGAATTCGAGGTCGAGGACCTCCTGCGCACCACGCCGGAGGGCGAGGGGGTCGTCAGCATCCTCGAGCTCTCGGACGTCATGGATCAGCCCAGGCTCTTCTCCACGTTCATGCTCTGGATGCTGGCCCAGCTGTACGAGAGCCTGCCCGAGGCGGGCGACCTGCCCAAGCCCAAGCTGTGCTTCTTCTTCGACGAGGCGCACCTGCTGTTCGACGACGCCACCGAGGCGCTGATGGACCAGGTCGAACGGACCGCCCGGCTCATCCGTTCCAAGGGGGTCGGCGTCTATTTCGTGACGCAGACCCCGACAGACGTGCCATCGCCTGTGCTCGCCCAGCTCGGCAACCGCGTGCAGCACGCGCTCCGCGCCTACACGCCCGACGACGCGGACGCGCTGCGCAAGACCGCCCGGACCTTCCCGATGACCGACTTCTACGACGTCGAGCGGACCATCACGTCGCTCGGGATCGGCGAAGCGCTCGTCACGGTCCTGTCGCCGAAGGGCGTGCCCACGCCGCTGGCTGCGACTCGTTTGCTGGCGCCCGACTCGCTGATGGCGCCGATCGACGAGGTCCAGTTCCGGGGACGCATCGCGATGAGCCCGTTCCAGGCGAAATACGGCGCCACGGTCGATCGGGACAGCGCACATGAACGGATCACCGGAAGGCTCGCGGCCGCGAAGCAGGCGGCCGTGGATGCAGCGTTACGGGCGGGCGTCGAGCCGACCACGGCGGCCGGCATGAACACGATGACGCCGGCCCAACAGCAGCGAGAGATCGCCCGTCAGCAACGTGAATACGAAACGGCCCAGCGAGCCGCACAGCGCGAGGCGGAGCGTCAGCGCAAAGCCGAGGAGAAGGCCGCCGTCGCGGCCGCGAAGCAACGCCAGAAGTCGGTGGACACGGCGATCCGGACGGGCGGCAAGGTCGTCACCTCGCGTCTCGGCCAGGACATCATCCGCGGCGTGTTCGGAACGCTGTTCGGCGGCGGCAAGTCGCGCTGAGCGCGGCGCCCGGGACGGCGCGGGCCGGCGTTGCGGCCTGCGCGCGCTCGCTCACGCACCTTGGGGTGCGCTCGCTCTCGTGCTCGACCGCGCCTTGGCCGGCACCGGCCGGGCACCGCGCTGAGTCGAGGCCAGATCGGGTCGGCTAGGCCGCGCTCCCGCTGGTGACGGGCGCGACGGGCGCGTCCGGCTCGGTCGAGGACCGTCCGAACCGCAGGTACAGCGAGGGCATGATGAACAGGTTCAGCAGGGTCGAGGTGATCAGCCCTCCCAGGATGACCACGGCCATCGGATGTTCGATCTCGTGGCCCGGCAGGTCGCCGGCGATCGCCAGCGGCACCAGGGCGAGGCCCGTCGCCAGGGCGGTCATGAGGATCGGCGAGAGCCGTTCCCGCGCGCCTCGCAGGACCAGAGCAGGACCGAACGTCTCTCCCTCGAACTTCTCGAGGTGCTGGAAGTGGTTGATCATCATGATCCCGTTGCGTGCGGCGATCCCGAGCACGGTGAAGAAGCCGACGAGCGACCCGAGCGAAAGCACCCCGCCCGTCAGCCAGGCCGCGAGGACCCCGCCAACGAGGGCCGACGGGAGCGTGACAAAGGCCAGCAACGCGAGACGCGTGCTCCCGAACGCCGCCTGGAGGAGCAGCAGGATCCCGATGAGGGCGAGGACGGCGAACAGCATCAGCTGGTCGGTGGCCGCCTGTCGCTCGGCGTACTCCCCGAGCAGCTCGGCGTGGTATCCCTCGGGGAAGTCGACGGTGGCCAAGGCGGCCTCGACGTCGCGCACGGCCGATCCGAGGTCGCGGCCCTCGACGTTGGCGTCCACGTCGATCGAGCGCGCCAGGTTTTCGTGGGTGACGCTGTTCGGGGCCGGCGCGATCCGCACCGTCGCCAACTCGCCGAGCGGCACCTGGCCGCGCAGCGGCGTATCGATCGGCAGCTTCTCGATGTCGGTCAGGTTCTTGCGCACGTCGGGCGTGGTCCAGACATGGACGTCGTACGCCGCTCCGCCGAAGAAGACGTCGCCGACTTCCTCGCTGGCCAGCATGGTCGACGCGGCCCGCCGGACATCGCCCGGCTTGATCCCATATGCCTGGGCTTTCGCCAGGTCGACCTCGACCACGACCTGTGCGATATCCGTCAACAGCTGCCGATGCAGGTCGATGAGCCCGGGGACCTCGCGCAGCGCGTCCTCGACCTCCACGGCCTTCGCCCGCAGCGTCTCGAGGTCGGGGCCGTTGATCCGCACGACGATGGCATCGCTCGATCCGGTCAGGACCTCGCGGATCCGCTCCTTGAGGTAGGTCTGGACGTCGCGACGCAGGCCGGGGTACCCGTCCACGACCTCCTGGATCGCGGCATGGGTGTCTTCGTAGTCGACGGCCGGATCGACACTGATCCAGTTCTCGCCGAAGTCGATGCCGACGACCTCATCCGCCAGGAACGCCTGCCCGATGTGCGAGCCGCAGTTGCGCACGCCCGGGATCGCCCGCAGCTCGACGCATGCGGCCGTCGAGATCCGGACCTCCTCGGGGTGGGACGTGCCCGGTGCCGTGACCCAATGCATCAGGAAGTCGCGTTCCTTGAACTCGGGCAGCAGGGACTGGCCCAATTGCCCGTACACGAACACGCCGACCAGGCTGATCGCCCCGACCAGGGCGAACGCCGGCTTGGCGGAGCGGATGATCCGGGCGAGGAGGCGCTGGTAGCCGTCCTGGAGAACCCGCGCCAGCGGTGAGGAGCGCTTTTCGACCGACGCGTTGCGCAGCAGGATCAGGGCCATCGCCGGGGTGACCGTCAGGGCGACCAGGAGCGACGCCAGGACCGCCAAGCCGTAGGAGATCGCCAGCGGCTGGAAGAACGCGCCCGACAGGCCCTGGATGAAGAAGATCGGGATGATCGCGACGACGTCGATGAGCGTCGCGTAGATGATCGCGCTTCGGACCTCGAGCGATGACTCGAGGATGATCGACGACGTCGATCGATGAGTGCCCTCCAGGCGATGTTGACGGAGGCGTCGCACGATGTTCTCGATGTCGATGATCGCGTCGTCGACGACGACCCCGACCGAGATCACCAGCCCAGCGAGGACCATCGTGTTGATCGTCGTCCCGCGCCATTGCAGGACGAGGACCGCCGCCATGAGCGACAGCGGGATCGCGACCAGGCTGATCAACGCTGTCCGCCAGTCGAACAGGAACAGGATCAGGATGATGAAGACGAGGACCGATCCAAGGAGCAACGCGTTCGAGAGGTTCTCGAGGGCGACATCGATGAACGTTGCCGGGCGGAAGATGGTCGTGTCGATCGCGACGTCCTGCAGACCGGGGCGGAGCTCGTCGATGGCCGCCTCGACCCCGCGCGTGACCTCGAGCGTGTTCGCCCACGGGAACTTCTCGACGATGAGCATGATGCCGGGACCGTCGTTGATGACGGCATCGCCGAAGAGCGGCTGGTGGTCGAGCACGATGTCGGCGACCGCGGTCAATGGGACGGATTCCCCGTCCTCGTTCTCCAGGATCACGCTCTCGAGGCTCTCCGCCGAGATGATGGTCGGGACGTGCTGGATGATGAGTCGCTGATTGGCCGTGTCGACCCATCCGCCGGTGCCGATCGTGTTGCCGCTCGAGAAGCGCAGGATCGACTCGTCCAGCGCCCGCGCGGTGGCCTCCATGACACCGTCCAGCGTCAGGCCGTGCTCGGCCATCTGGGCGGGCCTGACCTGGACCTGGAGCTGGTTGAGGCGCTCCCCCCAGATGGCGATATTGGCGACGCCTTCGACGCTCAGCAACCGCGACCGAATGGTCCAGTACGAGATCTTGGACAGCTCGAGCATGTCAGACGTGTCCGAGGAGATCCCGATCTTCATGACCCGGCTCGTCGCAGACAGGGGTTGCAGCATCACCGGTGGGGCCGCCCAGGTCGGCAGGGTCGGTGTGACGATCTGGAGCCGCTCAGCGACGAGCTGACGGGATCGCAGGAGGTCCGTCCCCGGATGGAAGATCATCAGGATCGACGAGAGCTGCTCGACCGACTTGGAGCGCAAGACATCGAGCCCCTCGATCCCGGCAAGCGCCTGCTCGAGTGGAACGGTGACGAGTGACTCGACTTCGGAGGTCGACATGCCGATCGCGGCCGTTTGCACCTCGACGCGCGGTGGCGCGAACTCGGGGAAGACATCGACCGGGACGTTCTGCAGCTGGACCAGGCCGATAGACATCATCGCCGCGGCGGCCGCGATGACCAGGAACCGATAGCGAAGACTCGTACGGACGATCAGGCGCATCATGGTTGGGGATCCTTCGACAAGCCGAGGGCCGGGTCGAGAGTCAATGGCCTCCGCCGACGCCCGTCTCGACGCCCCAGAGTTCTGCCGCTCCGACGGTCACGACGAGCGTGCCGACCTCCGGACCGGCGCTGAGGAGCGCCTGGTCGTCGGCGATGCGGTCGACGGTCACCTCGTGGCGGACGAAGACGAGGCCTTCGGGGTTCGTATAGGCCCATGTGGCGCCGGCCTTGTCGTAGACCAACGCTGAGTAGGGCAGGCTGAACCCGCCACTCACCGCGACGACGGGAGCCGTCTGGACACCCAACCGCTGGGCGGCCGATTCCGAGAGCGTGAGGCGCTCAAGGTCGCTGCCCTCGATCTTCTCGACGACGACGGCCTCGACCTTCGGTGCCGTGTCAGACGTGGCCTGACCGCAGGCCAACACGACTGCCGTGATGAATATGACAGCTAGCGTTCCGCTGATCTGAGTCTTCATGCCGGTCTCCCTCGGATCTCTGTGACGCGTTGGATCAGGCCGGGCTGAGGCCGGGCTGTTCGATGGGCTGGGTCTCCGTCTCCGGCGCCGCGCTTGGGCCGGTCCGGAAGATGACGGCAGGGACGACGAACAGCGCGAACAGCGTCGACGTCGCCAACCCGCCAAGGACCACGACGGCCATCGGCCGTAGGATCTCGAGGCCCGAGGCCGAGCCAAGGACGACGAAAGGCGCGACGACGAGGGCCACGACCGCCGCCGTCGTGAGGATCGGTGCCAGTCGCTCCTGGGCACCGCCCAGGATGAGGTCCAGGCCGAACTCGGCGCCGGGCTCGCGCTCGAGTCGCTGATAGCGATCGACCATGAGGATGCTGTGACGGACCGCGAACGCGAGGACCGCGACCGACCCGGCGATCACCCCGATCGACGCGATCCCGCCGACCAGGTATGCGCCGACGATCGCTCCGGTCATCGCCGCGGGCAGCGTCACCAGGAGGACGACCGCCCGGCGCCAGCTCACGAACGCCGCCTGGAGCAGGAGGAGGATCCCGATGAGCGCGGCGATGGTCACGGCCACGATCCGGGTCAGGGTCGCCTGTCGGTCGGCGGCGGCACCGAAGACCTCGGCGCGATACTCGAACGGGAAGTCGATCGCCGCGATCTTGGTGTCGACGTCACGCAGGACGGCTCCAAGGTCGCGACCGCTCAGGGTCGCACCCACGTCGACATACCGGAAGACGCCTTCGCGATTGATGACCGAAGGTGAGGCACCCACCTCGACCCGGGCCACGTCGCCGAGCCGGACGTACGAGCCGTCGGCGGCCTGGATCGGCAGGTCGCGGATGGTGCTGATGCTGTGGCGCAGCTCTGGGACGCCCCAGACGACGACTTCGAAGACCTTCTGCTCTTCGAAGATCAGCCCGACCTCGAGCCCCGACAGCAGCGTCGTCGTCGCGCGCCGGACGTCGCCGGGTCGGAGCCCGAACTGCTCGGCCGCGGCCAGGTCGACCTCGATCTGCAACGTCGGCTCGTCGACCTGCGCCTCCATGCCGACGGCGGTGAGGCCATCGATCCCAGCCATGGCCTCGCTGACCTCCCCGGCCTTCGCTCGGAGAAGCGTCGAGTCCTGGCCGTAGAGGCGGACGACCACGTCGTCCTCGGGGGTCGCCAGGACCGAGTCGATCCGCTCGCTCGTGTAGGTCTGCATCTTGATGGCGAGGCCCGGATAGCCGTCCACGGCATCCTGCACCGCAGCGACGGTCGTGTCGTAGTCAGCCGTAGGGTCGATGCTGATCCACAGCTCCCCAGCGTTGACGCCCACGACCTGGTCGGACGTGACCGCCCGGCCGACCTGCCCGCCGACGTTCTGGACCCCTGGGATCGACCGGAGCTCCGCGCCCGCGCGGGCCGCGACCCGCCGCATCTCTTCGCTCGATGTCCCGGGCGCACCGTCGACCGCGATCAGCAGCCCGCGCTCTTTGAAGGGCGGCACGAACGAAGTGTCGGACGAGCCCGAAACGCTCGCGCCGGCCAGGGCGACCACCGCGATCGTGACCACGGCCAGGGCCGCGAACACCGTGCGCGACCGCGCGACGAGCGACGAGAGCACCGATCGGTACGCGCCGCTGACCCGCTTGGTGATGGCGTGGACCCGGTGGGGGCGCTGCGTCTCCGACAGGAGCAGTGAGGCCAGGGCGGGGGTGACGGTCAGCGCCACGAGCATCGCGGCCAGGGTCGCGACGAGGTAGGCGACCAGGAGCGGCGGCAGGAACGCGCCGGCCACCCCCGACAGCAGGAACAGGGGAGTGATCGCGAGGAGCACGATCAGCCACGCGTAGGCCACGCCACCGCGGACCTCGTGGATCGCGTCCATCAGCGTCGCCCGGGCGGACTTTCCAGCGTCGTCCGGCGTCGGATGACGCATGCGTCGGACGATGGATTCCACGCTGGCGATGGCGTCGTCGATGACGACGATGGCGCCGAGCATCAAGCCGGCCACGACGATGGCGTTGACGGTCGCGCCCATCGCGTATAGGACGAGGATGGCCGTCGACAAGGTCACCACGATCGAGACGACGGCGATGACCGCCGGGCGCCAGCCGCGCAACAGGACGAACAGCGCGAACGCGCCGAGCAGCAGGCCGGCGCCGATCGCCAGCGACAGGTTCCCGACCGCTTCCTCGATGAACGTCGCGGGGCGGAACACGGTCGTGTCGACCTGCACCCCGTCGAGGCCAGCGGCGAGGGCCGCGAGTGCCGCCTCGACACCGCGGGTGACCTCCAGCGTGTCCGCATCGGGAAACTTCTCGATGACGAGCATGAGACCCGGCCCGTCGCCGACGACGGCGTCGCCGATAAGTGGCTGGTGATCCTCGACCACAGTGGCGACGTCCCCGAGGCGGACGACCCTGCCGTCCGTGTCGTCGGGAGCGATGGTGATCCCGGCCAACTCCTTGGGCCCGTCGATCGGGAAGATGTGGTGGATGCCCAGGCGCTGGTTCGGCGTGTCGATGAAGCCGCCGGTCCCGGGCGTCGAGGCATCAAGGAAGGTCAGTGGCGAGACCCACAGGGAGTTGCCGGTCGTCTCGATCACATCGGCCAGGTCGATGTTGTTCGCGCGGAGTCGCGCCGGGTCGACGAGGACCTGGAGCTGTCGTTCGCGCAAGCCCCAGACCGCGACGTTGGCGACGCCGGGCACGCTCATGAGCCGCGGCCGGATCGTCCAGCGGGCGAGGACGGACTGGTCGATGAGCGACACCGACTCCGATGACAGCGACACCATGAGGAGGCGGCTGGTCGAGGACAGTGGCTGGATCATGGCCGGAGGGCGCGAGACGTTCGGCAGCGCGTGCGCCTGGGTCAGCCGCTCGGCGACGACCTGTCGGGCGCGGAAGATGTCCGTCCCGGGCTCGAAGAGCATGACGATCGACGACAGCCCGGCGACCGACTGCGAGTGGATCTCGTCGAGGAAGGCGACGCCCTGGAGCAGGTCGGCCTCGAGTGGCACCGTGATGAGCTGTTCGACCTCGTCCGCCGACAGCCCGAGGGCCTCGGTCTGGATCTCGACGTACGGGGGGGCGAACTCCGGAACCGCCTCGCGCGGCATGTGCGGGACCTGGATCGCCGCGAACAGCAATGTCGCCGCCGCCAGGCCAAGCACCAGCAGTCGGAACCTGATGCTCCAACCGGTGATCAAACCCATCATCAGTGCGCCTCCCCCTTCACAGGTGAGGGGCATCATTGGGGTCCGGTCAGTACCTTGGTAATACTCAAACTGCACCATCGCAGCCGTCCATGGTGACCATCGCGGCTGGACGGCCGTGCTCAGAGCGGGGGGTGCGGCGTCAAAGGCGGTGCGAAAAGGCACCAATTGTCGTTGTAGCCGAAAGGTCTACGCGCCTATAGTCACGACGGCATCATTCCTCGCCCGTATGGGGTGCCTTCGAGGGGGTTTGTGGAGATGGGGGTCGTCGGCCCGTTGGGGCTGGGCGCCGTGGGGATGCGTCGTCTGATCGACGCGGTGACCCTGGGCCTCGCTGTCGCGACATTTGCGCGTCTGGGGGACATCGAGGTCCTCCTGCTGGCGCTCTGGGTCATCGTGGGGATCGGCGCCCTCGTCTACGGGTTTCGGGCCGCGGTCCTGCGGATCCTGATCGTCGCGGTGGCCGTCTTCGCCTACGAGCTCGCCGCGTCGTCGATCGGCCAGCCGCTCGAGCAGGACCTGAACGAAGCGCCGGACCTCGCCGAGTTGCCCATGATGATGGCGATCGCGATCGTCGTTGCGTTCATGGCCGATCGGATCGCGACCTCGGCCGGTCGGTACGCGGGGCTCTACCGTGAGGCGAGCGAGCGACTGGTGACCGCCCAGGAGCAGGAGCGAGGACGGCTCGCCCGCGATCTGCACGATGGTGTGGGTCAGACGCTCACGGCCGTGATCCTGACCCTCGATGCCGCCGAAGCGGAGCTCCTGGTGGACCCGAACCCGTCGTCGGCGCTCGCACGATCCACGATCGCCCGCGCGCAGGTGCTCGCCGCAGGGGCGCTCGAGGAGGCCCGCGATGTCGCGGCGCAGCTGCGGCCCACGCGGATCCATGAGATCGGACTCGGCGCAGCCCTGGCCAACCTCGCTCGGGACGCCGGCGTCGCTGTCGAGGTCCGGTTCGACCCCGCGATCCTGCCGCCGGGCATGCTCGAGCGGGAGACCGAAGTCGACACCTTCCGGATCGTCCAGGAGGCGATCGGGAACGCTGCCCGGCACAGCCAGGCCAGCCGGATCTGGATCGATGGCGAGGTCGGCGATGGCAAGATCAAGCTCGAGGTCGGTGACGACGGTCGGGGCATCGACTCGTCGGCGTGGACTCGTGGACTGGGCCTGGCCGGCATGGAGGAGCGCGCGGGAATCCTCCGCGCCCGGCTCGAGGTGCGTTCCCGACCGGGCGAGGGCACGACCGTCACCTTGTCTATGCCGCACGTAGATGCCCGCGGCGACCACGTTCGCAAGGCGGCAGTCGTGGCCGCCGTGAACCACTCCGTCTAGTGGACCACCAGCGCGAACGACCCGATCTCGCGCATGACCGCGGGCCTGCAAGCAGATGACGAGCGAGGAGGCGCCGACCCCCTCGTCACGGCAGCGATCCCGCCCGATCCGTGTCGCGCTGGTCGAGGACCACCACCTGGTCCGCGAGGGCCTGCGGCTCGCCCTTGCCGAAGCCGACGGCTTCGAGATCGTCGGTGAAGCGGCCAACCGGGACGGGGCATGGGAACTGGTCGCCGCAACGCATCCGGACGTCCTGCTCCTCGACCTCACCCTCCCCGAGGGCGACGCCTTGCCATTGCTGGAGTCACTGCCGGCGCTCCAACCTGGCCTTCGCATCATCATCCTGACGATGCACAGCGACCCGGAGACCGTCCGCCAGGCTCTCGCCGCTGGCGCGTCCGGCTATCTCGTGAAGGGGGCCCACCTGGAGGAGCTGTTCGAGGCGATCCGGGCGGTCGCCCGCGGCGAGCGCTACCTGCACAGCAGCGTGACCGCGGGGGTGGTCGACGACTCGGTCCGCTGGTTCCGCAGTGGGCCGATCAGTGCCCGCGAACGAGAGATCCTGCGCCTGCTGGCTTCCGGTCGCTCACCAGCGGAGATCGGTCGGATGCTCGGGATCAGTGTCCACACCGTCCGCCGGCACATCGCGAACCTCTCAGAGAAGCTCGGCGTGCGGGGGAACAATGCGCTGACGCGCTATGCCATTCGACACGGTCTCGTCACCGACGACTAGTCGCGGCGACCGGGGTCAGCGCTGACGGTCACTCGATGACCAGGTTCGCCGGGAGGTCGGGCGCCGGCGGATAGGCAGGCTTGAGGCCGTCGATCGTGTCGGCGAGGATCGTCGAGACCGCGAGGTTGCGGAACCACTTGCGGTTGGCCGGGATGACGTACCACGGTGCCCACGCCGTCGAGGTCTTCGACAGCGCATCGTCGAACGCCGCCTGGTAGTCGGTCCAGAGCTTGCGTTCCTCGAGGTCGCCCAGCGCGAACTTCCAGCGCCGCGTCGGGTCGTCGTAGCGGGCCTGGAAGCGTTGACGCTGCTCGTCACGATCGATCGACAGGAAGAACTTGACGATCGTCGTCCCCGATTCGCTCAGCATCCGCTCCCAGTCGTTGATCTGGTCGTATCGCTTCGACCAGACGGTCTTCGGGACCAGCCCATGGACTCGGACGACGAGGACATCCTCGTAGTGGGATCGGTTGAAGACGCCGATCTCACCCTTGCGCGGGACCCGCTGGTGGACCCGCCAGAGGTAGTCGTGGGCCAGTTCCTCGGTGCTCGGCACCTTGAAGCTGGTGACCGGGCAGCCCTGCGGATTGAAGGCCTCCATGACCTTCTTGATCGTGCCGTCCTTGCCGGCCGCGTCGATGCCCTGCAGGACGACCAGGATGGCGCGCCTGGCCTCGGCCCAGAAGCGGTCCTGCAGCTCCGCCAGTCGCTCGAGCTGCTTCGCGGTCTGGGCGATCGCGCTCGGCTTGTCGAAACCGTGCGTGTCGCCGGCATCGAGCGTCGCCAGCCGGATGCGGTGGCCCGGTTCGACGAGCAGTCGCGAGCGAAGGTCCGCCATGCGCGTATCGTCGCATGGCGGGCCGCCGCCGTCGTCCGGCGATACCATCGTGCACACGCAGCTCCAGTCGACCTGAGGTACCCATCCGATGACCATCGCCGCCGGCGCCAAGCCACATCCGATCTTCCTTGCCGGGCGCTGGGTCGGAGTCGCCCGATCCGCTCGTGGTCGCCAACCCGGCGGACCCGTCCACGCCCGCTGGTTCGACCTTCAACGCAACGGAGGCCCAGTACGAGGAGGCGGTCCAGGCGGCCGTGGCCGCATTCGAGGTGACGCGCCACCTTCCCGCTTACGAGCGCGGCCGGATCCTGCGCGAGATCAGTGCCGGGATCAAGGCGCGTCGCGAGGAGCTGGGACGATCGATCGCCCTCGAGGCCGGCAAGCCGATCCGCGACGCGCTCGTCGAGGTCGACCGAGCGACGATCACCTTCCGCCTGGGGGCCGAGGAGGCGGAGCGAATGACCGGCGAGCTCATCCCGCTCGACCTGATGCCCGCCTCCAAGGACCGGGTGGGGATCACCCGCCGCTTCCCGATCGGGCCGATCGCCGGCATCAGCCCCTTCAACTTCCCGTTGAACCTCGCGGCCCACAAGGTGGCACCGGCCATCGCCTCGGGCAACCCGATCGTGCTCAAGCCACCGTCCAAGGATCCGCTGGTCATGCTGGCGGTGGCCGAGATCATCGAGGCGGCCGGGGTGCCGGCCGGCGCCGTCAGCATCCTGCCGATGACGCGCGAGCTTGGCGATCGGATGGTGGCCGACGAGCGGTTCAAGCTCCTGACGTTCACCGGCTCACCGTCCGTGGGTTGGCGGATGAAGGAACGGGCGGGCAAGAAGAAGGTCGTCCTCGAGCTGGGCGGCAACGCCGGTGTCATCGTCGACAAGTCCGCGAACCTGGACTGGGCGGTCAAGCGCAATCTCGTCGGGGGCTTCGCCTATGCGGGCCAGGTGTGCATCAGCGTCCAGCGGGCGTTCGTGCACGAAGACGTGTGGGACGAGTTCATGGCCAGGTTCGTGGCCGGAGCGGAGGCGCTCAAGGTCGGCGACCCACTCGACCCGACGACCGACGTCGGCCCGATGGTCGACGACAACGCCGCGTCGCGGACCCAGCGCTGGGTCGACGAGGCGGTGGCCCTCGGTGGCACCGTCCTCACCGGCGGCAAGGCGAACGGGACGTTCTTCCCGCCGACCATCCTGACCGACGTCCCGCGAACCGCCGCCGTGTGCTCGAACGAGGCGTTCGCGCCGCTCGTGGTGGCCACCAGGTTCCGCGAGCTCGACGAGGCCATCGCGATGGTCAATGACAGCATGTTCGGGCTCCAGACGGGGGTCTTCACCAACGACCTGGCCGGCGCCTGGCGGGCGTTCGGCGAGCTCGAGGTCGGCGGCGTCATCATCAACGACGTGCCGACCTATCGGACCGACCACATGCCCTATGGCGGGGTCAAGGACTCCGGGCTCGGCCGCGAGGGTCTGCGCTGGGCGATCGAGGATATGACCGAGATCCGCATCATGGTCCTGGCTCAACCTAACTAGGCACGGCTGGGTCGCCCCTCCGGTTAAACGCACCCAGAATCCAGAACGCCCCGGCTGGGCCGAGGCGTCCTGGGGTCCCGTATGTGGCGCTGAGGGGGTCAGCTCGGCGCCACGACGTAGATGGCGTCGACGGCGACCGTTCGTCGGCCAGCCGTACCGAGCGCCTTGATGACGAGCGTGTGGGATCCGTTCTTGACGCTCGCTGCGAACACGATCCGACGGGGTCGGAACGTCGATGCCTTGAGGTCGACCGTCGCGACCCGCTTGCCGTCGATGAAGACCTGGGCCTTGCCGCGGGTCGGGCCGATCGGTCCCACCCACGCGACACTGGTTCCCTTGAACCGGAGCGTGGCGGTGGCACCCTTGGCCTTGGTCCAGTGCGCCTTGCCGGCGAGGTAGGTCTTCAGCTTGACCGCCGACCACCGGCCCTTCCAGGTGATCGAGTCGGCGGCATCGGACACATTGACGCCCTTGCGAGGTCCGACGGTCTTCCATTCGCCGACGCGGCCGGCCTTGTCGACCGCGCGAACACGGAACGTGTACTCGTGCCCAACGATGAGGGTCACCCAGCGGGCCCGGGCTCCGGCTGACGTGAGCGCGAGCTTCTTGAAGGCGCCGTCGTCCTGTCGATACTGCAGGTCGTAGCGGCGCAGGCCGCTCTTGCTGCCGGCGAGGCTCCACGACACGATGGCGGGCACGCCCGCCGTCGGGGTCGTCGTCTTCCTGGCCAGCCGCAGGTTCGGCGTGGTCACGACCGGGTCGCTCCCGCCGCCGGGCGGTGGCGGGATCGGCTTCGGCTTCGGCGTCGGCTTGGGGGTCGGCTTCGGCTTCGGCGCAGTCCCGCCGCCGCCGCCACCATTCCCGTAGAGCCAATCGGTGAACCCGATGCCTCGGCCCATGCCCGAGGTCGCTGTCGGGATCGACGTGCCATAGCGCTTATTGAGCAGCCACGGCATCTGCCGGCTCGTGTTCGTCTTGTTCCAGCCCGTGCCACCGGCGGCCCCGGAACGCGTGACGAGGCCGGCCATACGCTTGAGCGCCGATGACGACCAGCTCCATGCGTTGGCGTAGCCGTTGCGGTACAGCAGTTCGACCTGGAGGCCGAGGCCCTGGATCGATTCGAGCTGGTACTGGATCCCGGTCGATTGCGGTGGCCACTTGAGCGATCCGCCGCGACTGATGTCGGCGACGATGCCGCCGTCGATGTTGACCCCGCTCTTCGTGCAGGCCGGGTTCACCGGCGTGTACGTCGCCTGGCTCCCGGAGCACGACCACGACAGGTCGTCCGATTCGAGGTTGTGGGTGAAGCCGGCGTACTGGGCGCGTTCGCCCAGGAAGCCACGGGTCACCCGCACGGCCGCGGCCACATCGGCGGTGTCACCGAGGTACAGGCTCGCGGCGATCCTCGAGGCTCCGGCATAGGCGCCCCAGTTGTTCGCCGACGTCTTCTGCGTGCGGGCGAGACTGTTCCAGGTCGAATGGCCTCCGATGTTCTTCGCACGGATCGCCGTCAGCCACGCTCGGAACTGGGTCTCGTTGGCTCCAGACAGGGCGGCGAAGTCAGCGGCGAGCACGTATGCCGTGAGCTGGCGTCCGAGCGACAGGACCGCCTGCGAGCAGCCGTCGTTCTGGCTGGCCATGCCGGCCATCACGCCGGCGCGCGCCTTGGTGCCGTAGGCGGCGGACCCGGTCCGTGCGAAGACCAGAGCGGCGGCCAGCGTGCGCAGATGGTGGTCGGAGTCGATGTCGCACGCATTGGCGCTACCGAGGCCGCCGTCGGCGACGTTCTTGAGGTTCGCCCATGCGGTGCCGCTGATCGGGCGCGCGAGCAGCTCGGAGCGCGGCATCAGGATGTAGCCGCCGGCAG
Source organism: uncultured Chloroflexia bacterium (assembly GCA_963778645.1). GTDB lineage: Bacteria > Chloroflexota > Limnocylindria > Limnocylindrales > CSP1-4 > SPCO01. Next base: position 493,796 of record CAVZVH010000025.1, on the reverse strand, counting down.
CGGACGCCGTGGTGCTCCAGGCGGCAACGGTGACCAGGAGGGCGACGACCAGACCGATCGAGAGGGCCGCAGCGGTGGAGGAGCGTGACCGGCGGCGGGTCCTGGTTGGACGGGATCGGGGATCGGGTGACGGGTTGGACTGGGGGTCAGTCGGGGGTACGAGGGTACGCGTCGGGGTCGACTGGGGGCTAGACGCCCACTGGGCGCCGTGACGGACCGACGACATGGTGCTCCTTCCTACCTGGACGCCGCGGATGTGGGGGCGCGGCGAACGATGGCCATGGGCTCCGTCGCGGGGGGCGGACGAGGGGATGCCAACGGAGCTTGATCCCGCGGTGGCGCGGGTGGGGGCCTTCCCCGGGACTCCTCGTCGGGTGCCAGTGTGCACCGTTCGAGCACGCTGTGCATTGCGAATCGGTGCAGCCTGCGGAGCGAGACGGTTGCGGGACCGCTCCACGCAACAAGTTGCCTCCGCGCACCACCCGACGGGCGGGGCCCGTTGCCGTCACGCTCCAGCCTGGATCGTCGCCCGGCCACGGCCCGCGTCCCGCGGCCCGCGACGCCGTCGCTGGTGGCGCACCGGCGTGACGCATCCTTGGGCCGGCATGGACCTGACCCTGACGCCGGCCCAACTGGAGTTGCAGGCGCGCGCTCACGCGTTCGTCCGTGACATCCTCCAACCACGGGAGGTCGAATTCGAGCTGGCCGGCGGGCACGTCCCTCGCGACTGGGGCACGCCGATCCGCCGCGCCGCCATCGAGGCACGGCTGCATGGCGGCTCGTTCCCGGTGGAGCTCGGGGGGCAGGGCTGGTCCGCGATCGACCAGGTGCTCGTCCACGAGCAGCTGGGGCAGGGGACCGGGGGCCTGTGGTCGTACATCCCCGGTCCGTACAACGCCCTGATCCATGCCGACCCGGACCAGCGCGCCCGCTACTTCGATCCCTGCATGCGCGGCGAACGTTCCGGCAGCTACGCCATCACCGAGGACGGGGCCGGCTCCGACGCAAGGTCCCTGCAGGCCACGGCCGTCCGCGATACGGGCACAGGCGACTACGTCCTCAACGGCGAGAAGTGGTTCGTCACCGGGCCGGACGACACGGACTTCATGATCTTCCACTGCCACGTCGTCGACGGCGACCGGCGCCTGCCGACGCTGTTCCTCGTCGACTACGACGTGCCTGGCGTCAGGGTCAAGCACGACCCAGACTACATGCACACCTTCGCCGACCGCCATCCGCAGTTCGCGCTCGAGGACGTCCGGGTGCCGGCGAGTGCCATCCTGGGCGGCCTCGGGGCGGCCGACGAGCTGACCAACGAGTGGTTCGTCGAGGAGCGCATCCACATCGGGGCCCGGTGCTCCGGCGCCATGGAGCGTCTGCTCACGCTGGCGGTCGAATGGGCGACCGGGCGGGTCCAATTCGGCGAGCGGATCTACGACTTCCAGGGGGTCTCGTTCCCGCTGGCCGATTCGGCCGCTGACGCGTCGGCCGCCCGCCTGCTCACCCGCGAGACCGCCTGGCTGGCCGATACCGGCGCCGATCCGAAGGTCGTCCACGTCAAGGCATCGCTGGCCAAGTTGTTCGCCTCGGAGGCCGCCTTCCGATGTGCCGATCGGGTCGTCCAGGTCTTCGGCGGGCGCGGGTACATGCGCGAGTTCGCGGCTGAGCGGTTCTTCCGGGAGCTCCGGGTCGACCGGATCTGGGAGGGCACCTCCGAGATCCAGCGGCTGATCGTCGCGCGCGCCCTCGAGAAGCGCGGCGTCGGCCGCGTGGTGGGGTGATGGAGGTCGCGTCGGGCTCCGCCCCGACCCCGGAGGATGCGGCCGCCCCGGCGCGCGCCGGTGTCATCGACCTCCGGCCGCTCTTCGCACCGCGCTCGCTGGCGGTCGTCGGGGCCTCGCCTCGGGGGTGGATCGCCCAGACGGTTCGCGACAACCTGCGCGTGATGGGCAGCGAGACACGCTGTCATTTCGTCAACCCGAAGTACGAGGAGCTGCACGGCCAGCCCTGCTACCCGAGCCTTGACGCACTGCCCGAACGACCGGACATCGCGATCCTGGCGGTCAGTACGGCCCGGGCGGCATCGGTCACCACGGCAGCCGCAGCCGCCGGCATCCCGGCGGTCATCATCCCGGGCGGCGGCGTGGTCGAAGGCGGCGAGGCAGCGGCCGCGATGCAAGCGGAGGTCGCGCAGATCGCGCGCGAGCACGGCCTCGCCCTCGTGGGGCCCAATTGCATGGGCGTCATCGACCTCGTCGCGAAATCGGCGACCTACATCGGCGACGTCTCGCCGTACCTGCCTCGCGGCGGCGTGGCCGGGATCGCCCAGTCCGGGTCGGTCACCGATGCCTTCGTCCACTCCGGTTCGAGGGTCGGCTTCAGCCGGATCATCAGCTGCGGATCCGAGGTGGTCCTCGACGTCTGCGACTACCTCGCGTTCTGCCTCGACGACCCCGAGACACATTCGGTCATCCTGTTCGTCGAGGGGTTCAAGCGCCCGGAACGGTTCCTGGCCCTGGCGGATCGCGCCATCGAGCTCGGCAAGCCGATCATGGTCGTCAAAGTGGGCCGCAGTCCGCAGGCCCAGGTGGCGGCGATCGCCCACTCCGGTTCGCTGGCGGGCGAGGCGCGCGTCACGGATGCGGCACTCGACGCCGCGGGGGTCATCGCCTGCGCCGATCTCGACCAGCTGCTGGAGACCGCGGAGTTGGTCGAGGGGATGCGCCGGACGGGACGGGCCGTCGGCCGCGGCCGGACCGGGGTCGTCACGGTGTCGACCGGCGAGGCCTCGCTCATCGCCGACCAGGCGACCCAGACCGGGATCGACCTGCCGCCCCTCCCCGATGGCGCGCGGGCCGCGATCCTGACGGCGCTGCCCACGATGGGCTACATCGCCAACCCGCTCGACCCATGGGGTGCCGCCGAGCCGGCCGTCGCGTACGGAGCCAGTTTCGAGGCGATGGCCGCCTCCGGTGCCTACGACGTGCTCGCCGTCGTGCACGACTTCCCCTATCGATCGCTCCCCTCGGAGGTCGGGACGGCCAACGACGTTGCCTTCCAGCTGCTGGAGGCCACCCGCGATCGCGCCTCGATCCTGCCGGTCTACGTGTCGCTCACCTCGGGGGAGCCGCCGCCCGAGACGAAAGAGCTGCTCGACACCAGGGGCGACGGCGCGCCGTTGTTGCGCGGCGGCCTCGAGGCGTTCACCGCGATCGCGAGCCTGGCCCGTTGGGAGGCGCGCCGCGACCTCCGCCGAACCGTTGGACCGTGGCGCGGCGGATGGCCGGCCTTGGCGGCCGATCGCACGAGCTACGGGGCCGATCCCGAGCCCGTTCCCCGTCCCCCACGATCGCGTCGTGCGCTCTCCGAACGCGACAGCCTGGCATTCGTCGGGAGTGCCGGGATCGTGGTGACCGAGTCGGTCATGGTCCGCGACGCGTCGGAGGCGGTCATCTCCGCTCGGCGGCTCGGACGATCCGTGGCCCTCAAGCTCGATGCCGTCGGGCTCGTCCACAAGAGCGACGTGGGCGGCGTGGCGCTCGGCCTGGTTGGTGACGACGCGGTCTACGGCGCGGCCCTCTCGATGCTCGACGCGGCGCGGCGACGAGGCTTGGAGGTGCGAGGCCTGCTGGTCCAGCCGATGACGCCGCCCGGCCTGGAGCTCATCCTGGGCATCCGGCGCGACCCGCTCTTCGGCGCCTCGGTGCTGGTCGGTTTGGGAGGCGTCCTGACCGAGGTCCTCGACGATGTCGCCATCCGGCTGGCCCCGGTCACGCCACGGGTCGCGATGTCGATGCTCGACGACCTCCGCGGCCGACGGCTGCTCGATGGCGTTCGTGGCCGACCGGCCGTCGATCGCGCCGCGATCGCCGAGATGCTGGTCGCCCTCGGACGGCTGGGTGCCGACCAGCCAGACGTCCTGGAGGTCGACCTCAACCCGGTGATCGCGTCGGCGACGGGGGCGCTGGCGGTCGATGCCCTGGTCGTGCTCGAGGAGGACGCCGATGCCCACGGGGCCTAGCGGACCGTCCGTCGACGATCCGTCGCTCGGCGGAGCGCCACTCGTCCTGACGACGAACACGCCATGGGGCGTCCGCCTGACGCTCAATCGGCCGGCCAAGCTGAACGCCCTGTCCGGCCCGCTCGTCGCTGCGCTGGTCCAGGCGCTCGACGCCGCGGAGAGCGACCCGCGGGTCCGGGTCATCGTCCTCGACGGCGCCGGTCGAGCGTTCTCGGCCGGCTACGACCTGACCGAGGAGTCGGAGGGCGGCGCTGGCGGGCCGGTCGGCTGGCGCCGGCTGCTGGCCGCGGACGTCGAGGCCACACTCCGCGTGCTCGATTGTCCGAAGCCGGTCATCGCCCAGATCCACGGCTATGCGCTGGCGGGCGGGCTCGAGCTGGCGATGGCCTGCGACTTGATCGTGGCGGCCGAGGGCACGCAGGTCGGCGAGCCAGAGATCCGCTACGGGTCGGCGCCCGTGACGCTCCTCATGCCATACCTCATCGGCCAGAAGAAGACGCGCGAGCTCCTCCTGACGGGCGATCTCATCGATGCCACGGAGGCGGAACGGATCGGGCTCATCAACCGGGTCGTCCCCGCGGATCTCCTCGTGGCCGAGGTCGACGCGTTGGCCGACCGACTGGCCCGGACGCCGCCGGAGGTCATGGCCCCGACCAAGCTCATGCTCAACCGCGCGATGGATGCCGCGGGCTTCCGCCTGGCCGTCGAGGCCGGTCTCGATCTCGGCGCGATCATCAACGCGGCCGACACACCCGAACAGCGGGAATGGGACTCGATCGTCAAGCGCGACGGCCTGAAGGCGGCGCTCGCCTGGCGGGATCGGCGATACGACGAGCGCCTGGCCGACAGCGCCCGCCGCCCTTTGGACCCGCCGGCCGCCGACCGCGAGGTCTAGTCGGGGAATCCTGGGTCGGCGCCGAAAACGGTGACCGGCTGCACCAGCCGAGACCCCACCGCCGACTGGGTACTTTCGGTCCGTCAGCGGACCGCACCGTACGGCACCGGCCCATAACCGAGTCCACCGCGCGACCGGCGGATCGACCGCTCTCGACATGAACCGTGCTCCGGTCGAGCGGGGTCGTATGGCCTATAGACCCGCTCCGGAGCCCCGCCCAGTCTCTGGGTAGTCCTCAGACCGCGTGTCGGCAAGGGGTCCGACCAGCCCGTTTTCGGCCGATCGGGTCGCACGCCCCTTGAGGACGACCACTCACGGTCCGCCATCCGAGCTGGAGCGGATCGTCGGCACGTCCGCCCCAAAGGAGGCGCCGCCCAGTCAACGGTCCTGTGGAGACGCAGGTGCCCTCGATCCCGAAGCGCTCACCGGCCGAACAGGGCCCCGTCGCGATCGCTGCGACAGACCCGAGGTCGCTTCGGATCACCCGGCCCCCAGGAGGTCAGACCATTGCGGAACATCGCCATCGCCGACCGTCGAGACTGGGTCTTCGAGGCCCCCAAGCCCCAACCCCCTCGAGGTCCTGCGCCCAGACGGCGCACGCGCGACCTGCTGGCGACGCTCCCGATCATCCTGCTCATCCCTGCACTCTTGCTCCCGTTCATGAGCACGTTCGCCGCCGGCCCGCGGCTGTCCGTGGTGCCCCGCGAGCCCGTCCCGAACAAGACCCTCAGGGTCTCCGGCGCGGGCTTCGAGCCCGGCGTCACCGTCGTCCTCCGCTGGGATGGCACGCCGATGGTCCGCCTCGCCACCAACGGCAATGGCCGCTTCCGGGCCAAGTTCACCGTGCCCAAGGGCGCCAAGAAGGGCATCCACACGATCAAGGTCACCTCGACCGGGGTGGATCGGGTCGTGCTGACGCGCCTCAAGGTCCGGATCGGCGGGACGCCCGCAACGGCCAAGGAAGCGCCGGTGGAGGCCAAGGCCGCGGCCGCTGCGAAGCTGACGGTGTTGCCCGCACGGCCCGTGGCCGACGAGACCCTCAATGTGGGCGCGACCGGTCTCGCCCCCCGCGTCGTCACATTCACGTACTGGGACGGCCAGATGATGGTCCGCGTGAGGACCAACACCAAGGGACAGTACGCGATCAAGTTCACGGTCCCCGAGGCTGCCAAGGCTGGCAAACACACCATCAAGGTGCTCGCGGAGAACAAGTCGACCGTCCTGGCCACGCTCAACGTCGTGATGGGCGGCGCCCAGCCGACGACCGCACCGACCACCGCGCCGACGACGGCACCGACCACGGCGCCGACTACGGCACCGACCACGGCACCGACTGCCGCGCCGCCCGTCGCGCCGCCGAGCGACCCGAGCGACCTCGCGGGCGCCCTGTACAGCGCCGCGACCGTCGACTCGCTGCCGACCAGCGGCGCCGCGTGGGCCGCGTTGAAGGCCCAGGCCGACAAGGCCCTCGGGACGCCGAACGTCAGCGATCAGGACGAGAGCACGGACCTCTACGTGCTTGCAGCGGGATTGGTCTATGCCCGAACCGGGACCGTGGCCTACCGGACCAAGGCGGTCGCCGCTATCAAGGGGGCGGTCCAGACCGAGAACGGGGGTCGCACGTTGGCGCTCGCCCGGAACCTGCCTGGCTACATCCTCGCCGCCAATCTCGTCAAACTGTCCGAGGTCGAACCCGCGTTCAACGAGAACACGTTCAAGCCCTGGCTGCGCTCATTGCTGAGCGAGACACTCGACGGCCAGACGCTTCGCTCGACCCATGAGAATCGGCCCAACAACTGGGGTACCCATGCCGGCGCAGCCCGCGTCGCCATCGCCCTGTACCTCGGCGACGACGCCGAACTCTCGCGAGCGGCCGCGGTGTTCCACGGCTGGCTCGGCGATCGAGGAGCCTATGCCGGGTTCAAGTACGGCGATCTCACCTGGCAGTGCGACGCATCCAAGCCCGTCGGGATCAACCCGGCCGGCTGTTCCAAGAGTGGCCACGCCATCGGTGGGGCCTTGCCGGATGACATGCGCCGCGGTGCGGGCTTCGCCTGGCCACCGGCCGGGACCGGCTACCCGTGGGAGGCCCTCCAGGGCGCGGTGCTGCAGGCCGAGCTCCTGAAGCGTGCCGGCTATGACGCCTGGAACTGGGAGGGCAAGGCACTCCTGCGGGCCACGAAGTTCCTCTACGAGGAAGTCGGTTGGCCGGCCGAAGGCGACGACGAGTGGCAGGCGTGGCTCATCGACGCCCGTTACGGCACATCGTACCGAGAGGCCGCTCCCGCCAGGAACGGCAAGAACTTCGGCTGGACCGACTGGCTGTACGGCTCCTAGCCGGTAGCTGCCGGGAGACCCGTTAGCTCGCGAACGGATCCTGCCGTGGGTCGGGACCCCATGGATCCCGGGGCCGGTCGGAGCGGGGCTCCGGCTCGGGTTCGAGCGGGCCGTCCGGGACGACGTCCGGTGCGGCGTCGCCGCCCTTGGCCCGCGCGATAGCCATCGCCACGACCCCGGTCGCGGCGGCCAGCGCCAGCATCAGCCAGAAGTACCGGATGAACGACATGTGCAGGAAGATGCCGGTCGTCAGGTAGGCCAGGATCGACAGCATGAAGCCCGTCGCGAGGTCGGCCATCAGCGGGTCACGCGACCTCACGGCTCGTCGAGCCCGGGCCAGGTCCCGCACGGTCAGCCCGACGATGATCAGGAAGACGGTGATGCCGATCAGGCCAAGCTCCGCGGCCATGCCGAGATACAGGTTGTGCGCTTCGCGGTCCGCGGCCAGGACGCGGATCCCGACCACCTCCGCGTACTGGCGGTAGTACTGCGGGAACTCGCCGGGGCCCACGCCCAGGATCGGGTGGTCCGCCCAGGCCAGCAACGCGGCCAGGCCCTCGGTCACGCGGCTCTGGATCGCCCCATCCGCCTGGTCGATCCCGGTGCTGCCGACCGACTCCGACACCGCGACCAGTTCCGCCAGGCGTTCGGTGTAGACGGGGACGGCGGCGAGGACGATCGCCGCGCCCAGGACGACCGCCAGCATGTGCTTCCATTTCAGGTAGCCCATCAGGAACATGATCCCGAAGAGCAGGACGAACCCGACCGCTGCCCCTCTCGAGAAGGTCAGGGCGACGCCCAAGGACGTCACTCCAGCCGCGCCGAGCGCCAGCAGCCGCCGCAGGCGTGACCGTTCGCCGATGGCCATGAACAGGCCAAGCGGGACGAGCATCAACATGATCTGCGCGTAGCGGTTCTTCTCGCCGATGTTCCCGGCCAGGCGGTACTGCGCGACCGTGCCAAGCCCCGTGTCGTCCTCTGTGACCGTCGCCTCGCTCGGTTGGGCGAAGCCGAGGTAGATGTTGTCGTACGTGCCGGTCGCGTCCTGGTAGAAGGACAGGGCTCCGAGGCAAGCGCCGATCGCGAGCAGGATCCAGACGATCGCGATGATCACATCCCGCGATCGGACGACGTTGGTGACGAGGAAGTAGAGGCCGATCCCTTCGAACACGAAGGTCACGATGGTGTCGAACGCCGTCCCCGCGTCGTTCGACGCGATGCCGCTGACGAGATGGACGAGCAGGAACACGGCGATCCAGGGGAAGGCGCTCGTGATGACGATCGGCCGACGCTCGAGCACGATGAAGGCGGCCAGGGGCGGGATGAGCAGCATCGGCACGGCCGCCGCAGCGAAGTTCGGGACCTCGTGGAATCGGACGGCGATGACGCCGGCATTGCTGTACAGGATGGCGACCACCACCAGCGTTGCCACGCTCGGCTTGACGAGGATCGTCATGCCGAGCAGGGTCGCCCCGATGAGCGCGACCGCCAGGAGCGGGCTGCTTACCGCGACTGCCCCGAGGGCGCCTGCGAGTCCGACCGCCGCGATGGCCGCGACGGCCGCCCATGGCGCGGGTCGTCGACTGGCGCGCGTGCCCGGTTCGGGCCCGCGCTGTCCGGTCGGGACCAGCTCGCCGAACGGCGCGACGCCTTCGCTCATCGCACCAACTCGTTCACGGCGCCGGCATCAGGAGTGGGTCGAGCGGTCTCGACCTGGGCCGCGTCGCCGGTGACCGGCCCGGGACCGCCATCGATGTCCGGTGGCGGCTCAGAGACGGCATCGGTCCGGTCTCCCGGGCGATGGGGCTCCCAGCGATCGATCCGCCGGCCGGTGGCGATGTTGCGCAGGGCCTGGAGCGCGGCGAGGTTGACGAGGCAGAAGAACGCCGGGAACGACAGCAGCTTGCTCCGACCCAGCGGGTGGTCGCGCAGCGCCAGGCCGGCCAGCCCCAGGGCATAGCCGCCCACTTGGGCCAGCGTGGCCAGGGTGTAGATCCGGCCGCGGCCGAAGAGCAGGAGGCTGCTGGCGAACAGGCCCAGGAGCGGGACGATCATCAGTCGTCGGAAGATCTTGTGCCAGGCCAGCTGGAACGCGTAGAACCCGTGTCGCCGCGGGTCCAGCAGCTCTCGCATGAGGATCGTCCCGCGGAGTCCACGGGTGATGATCCGGACCTTGCGCCCGAACTCGTCACCGCCGGAACGCGCCGGCGGCTCGAACGCGATCGCGTCGCGAGCGAAGACCAGGCGCCGGTCCTGGGCGACGACCGCCACCGACGTGACGAAGTCGTCGGTCACGCCGGTCGCCACCGGCCGGAACAGGTCGCGCCGGATCGCGTAGATCGCCCCGGTCGCAGAGACGACGTTGCCGGCCCGGCTCTCGGCGATCTTCAGCAGGCGGTCCAGGTCCCAGTAGCCACGCTCGCCCTCGGCGAGCGCGTCGCCGGTCGCAGCCGCCTCGTACCGCTGGTCGCCGGCGACGCCGCCCACCTCGGGATCGGCGAATCGACGCACCAGGGCGCGCACAGCATCGGTAGCGAACATGCTGTTCGCATCGGAGAAGACGAGGACCTCGCCGCTCGATGCGGCGACGGCCGCGTTGAGCGCATCGGCCTTGCCGACCCTGGGCAGGTCGATGAGTCGGACGCCCCGGTCGGACCAGCCGGCGACGATGGCGGCCGTGCCGTCCTCCGACCCGTCGGACGCGATGACGACCTCGAGGCGGTCGCGCGGATAGTCGAGCGCGGCCAGGTTCTCCAGGCGTCGACCGATGTCGGCCGCCTCGTTGCGGGCCGCGATGATGACGCTGACGGACGGTTCGATCGCGGCGGATCGGACGGGTCGTCGCATGAGGGCTCCGCGGACCAACAGCCCCGCGGGGAAGGCCACGTACGTGGCGACGATCGCCGCGCCGGATACCCAGAAGACCGATCCGGCGACCCCCCTCGCCAGGCCGCCCAGGCTCATCCCTGGTCGGATTCGCGAGGTCGAGCCATGGCAGTCCGGATCGCGGCCGCCGATTCCAGCTCGGCCTCGGTGGGCCGAGCGCCACCGGCCGGGGCCTTCGCGCGACGTCGCCGACCCGGTAGGATCAGGACGCTGCCGACGAGGCGGCCATGGACCATGTCGAGCAGGGCGATGGCCTGTCGGACCACGGACCGGCGGGTCGACCCTCGGCGGACGACCAGCACGGTCGAGCCGACGACACCTGCCCAGACCATCGCGGTCGACGAACCTGGCAAGGTGCCCGCGTCGATGATCACGACGTCACCCGGCCCGGCGACCGATTCCAGCAACTGCCGCGCCTCCTCGGGGCTCGGGTTGGTGGCGCCCGGGTTCGTTCCGGCCGGCAGGATCCGGGTGTTGGGGATCGAGCCCGGCACGATGCGATCGGTCAGTCGCTCGCGGTAGCCGAGCGGGTCGTGCAGACCGGGCAGGCCGGCCGCGCCGAGCAACCACGAGAGGCGGCCGGTCGGGTCAGCATCGATCAGGACGACGAGTCGCCATTCGGCGGCCGCGGCCGCCAGGCCTGCGGCCAGGTCCGACCCATGCGGCCCTTCGTCGGCCATCGCGACGACGAGGTCGCGCCGGCCGTCCGCGGCCTCCCCGAACGTCAGGCCGGCGACCAGGGGTGCGTAATCGGCCGTCGGGGTGAGCGTCCCCGCATCGGCGGCACGGGTCGCGGTGGCCGCCGGTGCGCCAGCCGTGACTTCACCGATGACGCGCTTGCCGGTCGCCCGCCCCAGCTCGTCTCGGTCCTGGATCCGGTCGGCGAGGTACTCGACGAGGAGGACCAGGACGATGGCGCCGAGCAGGCCGGCCGCGACCGACATCAGGACGATAAGCGAGACCTGCGGCGCGATCGGAACCGTCGGTTCCCGCGCGAAGTCGATGACCGTGAGCTGGCCCTCGGCCGGAGCGGTGCCGCCCCGAGACGTGGTCTCGATGAGCTGCGCCGCGATGGTGTTCGCGGCCTTGGTCGTCAGCGCCGGGTCCGCGCCTTCGACCCGGATGGTCAGGATGCGCGTCTGGTCGTTCGCGATCGTCCGGACGGCCGTGGCGAGTATCACCGCCGCCTCAGGCTCGAGGTCAAGCTCAGCAACGGTGGCTTCGAGGAGCCCCTGGCTTGTCGCGAGCTCGGCATACGTCTGCACGAGCTGGCTGGACGCTCGCAGCGTGTTCGTGTCGGAGTTGATGGGCCCGACCAGCACTCGGGCGGATGATTCGTATGTCGGTTCGATGCGACCGGCGATGACGTAGCCCAGCAGGCCGGCGACCCATGCTGCCACCAGCAGGGTCCACCACCATCGTCGCAGGATGGCCAGATATCCAGAGAGTTCCACCAGGACTCCAATCCCGTCAACGGTTCGCAATGATGCCGGGCCACAGGATACGGGGGATCGTCCAGATCCGCCTCCCCCCGCTGCGGTCCAGGGCCCGGCTGCTACCATCCACGCCGGCGACCGGACAGGTCGCTGCCCCCACCCTGGAGATCGACTCCGTGTCTTTCCTCGGGCCGCGAGCGGCTCGCCGACCCCGTCTGTCAGGCGCCCTCGATGCCGTTCGTCGTGCGGCAGAGCGCCGTTCCGCCCTGTCGAATGCGAAGTCGGTCGTGCCGGCCGCCATGTCCTCGTTGCCGGAGCCGACCGACGGCTGGTCGATCGAACGAGGCTTGCAGGGCGGCGGCGGGGTCTCGGCCTTCGTGGTGCGGGCCCGCACCGGCGACCGCCTTATCGTCAAGATCGCGCGGACCGAGGCGGGGCACGCCAGCCTCGACCGGGCGGCCGCCGCGCAGCGCTCGATCGCCGACATCGAGGCATTGGGATCGTGGCGAACGAAGGTGCCCGGGGTGCGCTCGGACGGGCAAGCCGGGCCTTGGCGGTTCGTCGTCGAAACCGCCTTGACGGGTCGACCGATGACGCTCCCGGCGCCGCGCGACCCCGGCTGGCCCATGGCGTTGCAGGCCGCCCTGGACGCCATCGACGGGCTTCACCGCCAGACCGGCTCGACGGATGCCGCATCCGACCGGCGGACGCGTTGGGTCGACCAGCGTGTCGCGGCCTCGGTGGCCCTCGGACCGTCGCTCGCTCGGCACGATCCGGCGATGAGCCGAGCGCTGACCGACGGGCTGGCGCGGCTCTCGACCGAACTCGGTCGGGTCGCCGACGCGGGCGGCCTGACTGCCGGCTGGATCCACGGCGACTTCTGGTCGGCCAACATCCTGGTGGACGAAGCGGGCGTCGTCAGCGGTATCGTCGACTGGGACAGCGCCGAGCCGGACGAGCTGGCCGCGCAGGACGTCTTCCACCTCGTCCTGTACGCCCGCAAGCTGCGGCGACGAGAAGCGCTCGGGTCCGTCGTGGCGGATCTCCTGGGCGGCGGCGGCACCTTCGACCCGCTCGAACTGGCAACGCTGGAGCGCGCGTGCCCGGCGGGGTGCGACATGCGGACCACGGCCCTGCTGTACTGGCTGCGCTTCGTCGAGTCGAACGTGCGCCGGCACCCGGGCCTGGGCACGTCGGAGCGCTGGCTCGGGTCGAACGTCGGGGCGGTCGCGCGGTGGCTCTGAACGTCCTCATCGTCGATCGCTACCCGCCGCTCGACCTGATGCAGGGCGCCACCCTCATCGCCTTCCACCTGTTCCAGCGCCTCCGGCACCACCGCCTGACGCTGGTCTGCCCCGCTCCGCTCGATGGGATCGAGGCGACACGCATCAGCCTCGAGTCGATGTTCGACGAGGTGCACCTGGTCCCTCGCGCGCGGACCATCACGGCCCTCGCCGGCGCGGTCGAGCCGGACCTCGTGCGTCGCGGGCTGCCGACCCCCGGACGCCGGAACGAGCCGGACGCGAGCCGCCGGCTGATGCAGACCATCGACGACCTCGTGCAGGCCGGCTCGTGGGACGTCATCCACGTGCGCCAGCTCCCGATGTCCGGCTATGTGCCGACGTCCGCGATCGGCCGGCTGGTGGAACTCATCGACGCCGAGACGCTGGCCGCGAGCCGAGCCTCCGGCGCGCGGGCCCGGGTCCGGGCGCTGGTCGCTCGGACGCTGGAGCGCCGGGCGGCGTCGATGGCCGACATCGTCACGGTCGTTTCGCCGATCGATGCGGAGGCGATCCGACGGGTCGCGCCTGGCACACGCGTCGAGGTCGTCGTCAACGGGGTCGACACCGACCGGTTCGCGCCGGGGACCTTCGGCGAGGTCGTGGTCGAGCCGGACACGATCGTGTTCACCGGGGCGATGTCGTTCACGCCCAACGTCGAGGCCGTGACGTGGTTCAACCGCGAGGTCATGCCGATCCTGCGGGCTCGCCGACCCGCGGTGCGGTTCCGCATCGTCGGGCGCGACCCCTCCCCGGCGGTCATGGAGCTGGCTGAGGATCCGTCGGTGGAGGTCACCGGGTTCGTCGACGATGTGCGGCCCTGGCTGGCCCGGTCGGCGGCCGTGGTCGTCCCGATGGTCAGCGGCAGCGGGGTGAAGAACAAGCTGCTCGAGGCGATGTCCCTTGGCCGCCCGATCGTGACGACCTCGATGGGCGTCGAGAGCCTGGACATCGAAGCTGGGCGGGACCTCCTCGTGGCCGACGATCCAACGGCGACCGCCGAGGCGCTTGACCGCCTGCTCGGCGATCCCGAGCTGCAGGCGCGACTGGGGGCGGCCGCGCGTGAACGGGTCATGGCCACGTACTCGTGGGACGTCTGCGCCGCCCGGTATGACGAGCTCTACGCGGACCTGGCGGCGATCACGGCCCGCCGCCGGTCGGCCTGAATGACGCCCTCGCAAGGCCGGGACGGTCATCCGCTTCGGGTCGCCTACCTCATGTCCCGGTTCCCCAAGCTGTCTGAGACCTTCGTCCTCTACGAGATGCTCGAGCTCGAGCGGATCGGCATCGGCGTGGAGGTCTTTCCGCTGGTCCGCGAACGCGAGGCGTCGATGCAGCCCGGGGCGGAGGACATCGTCCGGCGCGCGCACGACGTCCGGCTGAGGTCACGAGCGGTCCTGGCCGCCCAGTGGCATTGGCTCCGGCTCCGGCCGCGCCGCTACCTCGCGACCTGGGGACGAGCGATCCTCGGTAACGCCAGGTCGCCGAAGTTCCTGGTCCGGACGCTGGCGGTGGTCCCGCTGGCGGCGACGTTCGCCCGCCGGATCGAGGATCTCGACGTCGATCACGTCCATGCGCACTGGGCGACGCATCCGGCCCTCGCCGCGTGGGTCATCGGGCGACTCACCGGCCGGACCTACAGCTTCACCGCCCACGCCCACGACATCTACGTCGAGCGTCCGATGCTCGCCGAGAAGCTGCGCGGGGCGGCCTTCGCGGTCACGATCTCCGAGTACAACCGGAGGTTGCTGACCGGCTGGTACGGCCGGCTCGCCGACCGGGTCGAGGTGATCCACTGCGGTGTCGACGCGGCCGTCTTCCGACCGAGGCCGGAGGCGGCGACCGCCGATGCGCCGCCCGACCGCCCGTTCGAGGTCCTCTCCATCGCCACCCTGCAGCCGCAGAAGGGCCATGCGGTCCTGGTCGCGGCGGCTCGTCGGCTCGTCGATCGGGGGATGGCCGTTCGGGTCCGGATGGTCGGGGAGGGCGAGGAACGGCCCGCCCTCGAGGCGGCCATCGCGGCCGCCGGTCTCGCCGACCACGTGCTGCTCCTCGGCAGGCAGCCGCGCGACCGGGTCGCGGAGCTCCTGCGCGAGGCCGACGTCGTGGTCCAGCCGAGCATCGTCCTGTCGAGCGGCAAGACCGAGGGCATCCCGGTGGCCCTGATGGAGGCGCTGGCCAGCCGGGTCCCGGTCGTCGCGACGGCCGTGTCGGGTGTCCCGGAGCTCGTCGAGGATGGTGTGACCGGCCGGCTGGTCCTGCCCGGCGACGACGCAGCGCTCGCCGACGCGCTCGCCGACCTGCAGCGCGACCCGGCCGACGCGGCCCGCATGGCCGAGGCCGGTCGAGTTCGCGTCCTGGCGTCGTTCGACCTGCGAACGAACACCCGCCAGTTGGCCGACCGGTTCGCGGCCGTCGCGCGAGCGGCCGGCCGGGCTGTCGAGCCGGTCCCGTCCGTGGCCATGGATCAGGAGGCGGCACCCTCGCCGTAGAGGCGCAGAAGGGTCGGCGACGTCGGAGACGCGACGATCCGCCGCGCGAAACGGGCGTAGTGCCCGCGCGCGACGTCGTCGACCCGTCGACGGGCGGATTCCTTGAGCGCGCGGTGGATCCAGCAGAACGTGAACAACGGCTCCACGAGCTCGGGTGCCATGCCGATCCGCTCTCGGTAGCGCCGCACAGCATCGACCCATAGGTTGCTGTAGCGACCCCCCTCGAGGACCTGCTCGGACAGGATCGACATGCGACGGCGACGGATCCGCGAGCGTGCCAGCACAAGCACCGACGAGTGCAGGAAGTGGAAGAGGTCCCACAGCGGCAGCCCGTCAGGCTCGAACGACTCCCAGTCCAGGAATCCGACCCGACCGTCCGCACGCGCGAGCATGTTCCATGTGCCCGGATCACCGTGCTGAGCCACGAGCGTGATCGGCGTCGGCCAGGCCGCGACGCGTTCGACCAGCCCGTCGAGCCTCACGCGGTCCTCGTTCGATGGCCCGTGGATCGTGACGTACTGATCCAGCAGCGTGGCGAACGCCCCGGCGACGCCCGCCGCGGGGACGGCGTGGGCCGATCGCTCGGCGAGGTCGCCGAGCCCTTCGATCGCCGGTCGAAGCTGGTCGAGGCCGTCGGGTCCGTCGAGGACGGACTCGAACGGCTGACCGGGGACGATCGTCTCGATGACCGCGTCCAGGTGTCCGGCGCTTCCGGCCGCGACCAACCTCGGGACCGCCATCCCCGCGATCGGTCCGAGCCGGGCCAGGACACGCAGCGCCAGCGCCTCGTTGCTGAGCCGTTCGGCGTGGCGCGCGTCGCGATTGATCTTGACGATCCAGGTCGGCATCGTGCCGCCAGGCGGCGTCAGGTAGACGAGGACCTTCTGCGAGTCGTAGACGCCTGGAGCCGCGATCGACCAGCCGAACCCACGCACGTCGTGGCCGTGATCGGCCGCCAATCGAACGAGCCACTGCGGCGGGTCGCGCGGATCGTCCATCGATGCGAGGAGGGCTCGTCCCGACACGGACCCACCCGAGCGGCCGCGACGCCACCAGCGTCTGGTCCGCTCGGATGACGTCTGGCATGTTCGGTCGGTCCGCGTCGCCCGTGCCCGACGACCGCGGACCGGCCGCGCGGACCTCGCCGTCGATCACGAGCGTGTCGAGTTCGACGACCTGCTTGCCGCCGGCGCTCAGGCGGGCCTCGAGGATCGACCCGGCGTCGTTCGAGGCGTCCTCGACGACGATGCTGGGCGTCTCCGACAACAATCGGTCCGTCGACGTTCGGCCGAGGTCGCCGACGCGCGCGGGCCCGTCCGGTCCGCTGACCCACAGCACCTCCGCCGGTGCGTCCTGGGTCGCGTCGAGCGCGACCGGACCCACCTCATCGGCGAGGCGGTGGAGCATCGCGTTGGTGCCGTCGACCGGCTCCCCGATGCAGGCGATGCGATCGACCGCGAGCGACGGCAGTGCGAACGCGAGCGTGCCACCGGTCGTCGCCGTACGCAGGTTCGTGCCCGGCTCGAACGGCTCGCGCAGCGACCAGCCCAGGGGGACTGGCAGGTCGCCACCGACGGATGGGCGCGGCTCGGTCGTCATCGGCCACCATCGAGGCGACGCGCCCAGACCCGCCAGATCCGTGTGACGACGTCGTCGAGGACATCCTCCGGCGATCGGGTCGCATCGACGAGCTGGGCCCGCGGCAGTCGCTCAGAGAGTACCCGATACCGGACCATCTCGGCTTCGAGGACGTCGGCCGGGTGCTCGGGCTTGCGTGCGTGGAGCACGACCCCAGGCGCGTCGAGGATGAGGATGAGGTCAGGCGAAGGAAGGGCGTGGCCCAGCATCGCCCGGCGCAGGCGATCCGCACGGCGCGGTCTCTGGCGCGGTGCCAGGCGGGCGTCGTACGGGTGACGATCGAAGAGTGCCAGGCGACCCCGGAGTTGCTGGACCCGAGCCCTCGCGTAGTGGCGCCACAGGCCTCCGAGGCGCAGGAGGAAGCCGAGTCCCTTGGGTCCTCGGTGGTGCTCCGACCCGGCTGGGTAGAGCCCGAGGTAGTAGGTGCGGACACCGAGCGGGAAGGCGTTCGGCAACTCGCGCACGAGGTGGGACTTGCCCGCGCCGTCGGGTCCAAGGAGGGCCACGCTGGGCCCGCGTCGGTACAGCGCGGTGAGCGGCTTGCGGAAGCGGCCGGCGACCGCATCCCGGGCACGCCAGAGGCGCCGCACGAGACGGCTCCCAGGATGCAGTCGCCGGCTCACGGCCCGCCGCAACGCCCCGAGGCGAGCCGAGTCCTCGTTCGCTGACGCGAGGGCGGTCCGTGCTCTCTCGGGCGTCCAGCCCGCCGGCAAGGCGGCCGCGAGGGCCTCGGCC
The DNA here is from genome assembly GCA_963778645.1 of uncultured Chloroflexia bacterium. Taxonomy (GTDB): domain Bacteria; phylum Chloroflexota; class Limnocylindria; order Limnocylindrales; family CSP1-4; genus SPCO01. Next base: position 476,076 of record CAVZVH010000025.1, on the reverse strand, counting down.
ATCGGTCCGTCGGCCGCCGCGCCGGCGGCGGCTGCCAGCCGATGCTGGTTCTGGCGCGAGACCGCGTCCTTGTCGAGCAGCAGGTGGAGGACCAGGGCCCAGGCGGTGTCCTCCGGCGAGAGCGTCGGGACACGATCGGTCGTCCGGCGGCCGAGGACGGCCGGGACCACGTCGTCCGCAAGCCGCTCGCCGCCACGGAACCGAAAGGCGGTGAGCAGGTCGAGCCTCCACCAGCCACCGATCCCCCGGCCCACGTAGAACGCGTGCTCGCCGTGGCCCCAGGCCGGCAGGCGGGGAAAGCCGAGGTCGCGGGCGATCGACCGGAACGCCGAGGCATCCTCGGGATGGACGAGCAGGTCCAGGTCGTCGCCGAGTGGGCGATCGGTCTCGCCGCGAATGACGGCCCAACGCACGCCGCCGGCGGCCAGGCGGTCCGCGAGGGCGCCGAGGGCCGGATCGACGATCTCCGTCGACGGGCGTCGTGCGCCGCTCATCCGAGGATCCGCCGGATGAACGGGATCCGCCCGAGCTCGGGGAACGTGTCGGCGAGCTGGAGGTGATGGCGGCCGGCCAGCAGGACGACCAGCGAGGCGACCCCGACCAGCACGATGCCGACGATCAGCGGCGGGTGGAGCACGAACTGGACGACCAGCAGGCCCGCGGTGGCGCCGATGATCGTGAGGTAGACGCGCAGGTACTCGGCGCTCGAACAGCCGCACGCCGACCACGCGATAGAGGGCGTACTGCTTGAACGAGTTGAAGGCCAGGAGCGTCATCCCGGTCGCGAGCGCGGCACCCAGCGCCCCGAACGGTGGGATGAGCACGAGCAGGAGGATCAGGTTGATGGCGGCGGCCGCGAGGTTGACCGCGACCACGGCCTTCATGTTGCCGAAAACGCGCAGAGTCAGGCCGTTGAACCCGAGGGCGGCGTCGTAATACCGGCCGAGGGCGATGATCGCCAGGAAGATGGCCGACGACGCATAGCGTTCCTCGAACAGCGTCACCGTCAGTGGCTCAGCCAGCGCGAACGTCAACGCGAAGATCGGGAACGACAGCGACCGCCACCCACGCCGCCGTCTGCCAATACAGCGAACGCATCCCCGCATGGTCCTCGCGCGCGAACATGCGGGCCGAGGCGGGGATGAAGAGCAGCGTGAAGCTCTGGAGGACGATGAGGTTCAGCGCCGCGACGGGCTGGATCACGCGATAGCTCGCGACGGTCTCGGCGTCGGTGTAGGCACCCAGGACGAGCACGTCGGTCGCGTTGAGCAGGATGTACACGAGGTCGGTGGTCAGGAGTGGGATCGAGAACGCCAGGACCTCGCGGATCGGCAGGCTGATCTTCGGGAGTGCCCCACGCGGGATCAGGCCCGAGCGCCGCAGGAGCCGGAAGAACAACACGCCATAGACGGCCACGCCGATGGCCCCGTCACGACGTAGCCGACGGCCAGGAACTCGACGTCCCGTTCTCCGAAGATGAGCAGGCCGACGACCGCGAGTCGCAGGACCGGGTTGAGGACGTAGCGACGGAAGAAGATGGCCCGCGGGTTCGAGAAGACGGCGAACCCGTTCATCAGCACGTCGTCGAGGGCCTGGATCGGCGCCAGCACGATCAGGATCAGCAGCAACGAGCCCGGCCTGGTCGCTGATGAGTGACGCCGACGACGAGGTCCTGGAGCCCGTACACGAGCAGGATGACGGCGATGCCCAGGGACGCGATGGTCCCCATGACGAACAGCAGCGTGCCGAGCATCGCGTCCGTCCGACCGTTCTCCTGGTAGATCGGCAGGAACCGGCCGATCGCCCGGTCGGTGCCGAGCGCGACGAAGGTCGTCGCGATGGCCACGACGGACAGCGAGTAGGCGAAGACGCCATACGCTTCCTTGGACAGATAGCGAACGATCAGGACCTGGACGAGGAAATTGGTCCCGAGCGAGATCATCCGCCCGAGAAGCAGGAGGCTCGAGCCGCGGATCTGCCGCGCCGACGCTGGCTTGGTCGACACGGTCACGGCGCCCTCGAGCCCATCGACCCCCCGGAAGGTCACGGTCGAGGGAGGATCGAGTTCCGGATCGGCTGGAGGCCCGGTCGACGGCGACCGGCGTTCGCCGTCTGGCGGCGTCAGCGCCAGGCCACTCGGTACAACGTCCCGATGGCCAGGCCCACGGACGTGAGGATGATGGCGGCCGGCAGGATCGAGCTTTCGACCTCGTCGGGGATCAGGTCGACCTGGGTGGTCAGGAAGACCAGGGCACAGGCGCCACCGATCGCGACGCCAAGGCCGAGGCCATGGACGATGACCGACGGCCGGTCGACCGCGTCCTGCCGGTGGGCGAGGATCCCGGCGATGAGCCAGATGAATCCGCCGAGCAAAGCCGTGAGGACGATCGTATGCATCGGTCCGAATGATATCGACCCGCGCGAAGATGTGATCGGGTCCGGGGGATGCGCCCATCGCCGGCTTCGGCCGGCCGGGCTACACTCGTCCACCCTCGGGCGGGATTCGCCCGGATCGCATCGATAGGGAGGACCTTGGCAGACCGCCGCTCGCTGCTGACCCTCTCCATCATCGTCATGGTCTCGGTCGCGATCGTCGCGTCGATCGTGGTGCTCGGAGCGGCGACACCGTCACCGTCGCCGAATCCATCCGGTGCCTCGGCACCCTCCCTGCCGGTGTTCGAGACGCTGCCGCCCAACGACCAGGCGGCGGTCACGCTGCGAGATTTCGAGTTCAAGACCGAAACCTTCCTGTCAGCGTCCGCCTCGTCGGCCCAGAGCAAGCTCTGGTACGCACAGGACGCCTGGTGGGCCGGCCTGTACTCGCCCGACGCCAACGAGATCCACATCTTCCGGCTCGACTGGGCGACCCAGAACTGGGTCGACACCGGGACGGTCGTCGACGAGCGTGCCGATACCGACGCCGACTACCTCTGGACCGGCGAGCACCTGTACGTCGTGTCGGCGAGCAAGGGCGCCTCCGCCGCGCACCGGGCCAAGCTGCAGCGATATCACTACGACGCCAAGGCCGGCCGGTTCGTCGGGGATACGGACTTCCCGGTCGCCATCAGCGACACCGGGGCCAGTGGCGTCGTCATCGACCGTGACACCAGGGGGGGCCTGTGGGTCACGTTCGTGAGCGCCGGAAGCCTGTGGGTGGCCCACTCCCTCACCTCCGACGCACACTGGGCGCCACCGTACCCGCTCCCGGGCAGCGGCCCGCTCGTCGATGAGGACGTCTCCTCGCTCGTGCCGTTCGGCGCCGGCCGGATCGGCGTCATGTGGACCGACCAGACGACCGAGCGCGTGCTGTTCGCCTCGCACGGTGATGGCGATGGCGACGAGGTCTGGTCGCCCGTCGAGGTCGTCGCGACCGGCGTCGGCAGCAGCGACGACCAGCTCAACCTCAAGACCTTCGAGCTTGACGGTGCCCGCGTGATCGCGGCGCCGATCCGAACGACCGTTGACAGCGACGCCGACCAGAACCAGCTGGACCCCCAGATCCTGGTCATGATCCGCCACGGGGACGGTCACTGGACCGCGAGCGAGGCGGGCCGTGTCGAGAACAAGCACAACCGCGCCATCCTGCTGATCGACGAGGGCCGGCGACTGATGTACGTCGTCGCCCAATCGCCGACCGGTGGCGGGATCATCTCGATCAAGCGGGCGTCGCTCGACGAGCCCATCTTTCCCAACGGCGTGGGTGCCACCCTCATCGAGGGAACGGCGGATCTGGCCGTCGCGTACGCCACCTCCACCAAGCAGAACCTGTCTGGTGAGACCGGCCTTGTCGTCGTCGCCTCCGACGAGACGACCGGACGATATCTCCATGCCGCGCTGGACTTCGGCTCGACGCCGATCCCGCCCGACGCCGCGACCGCCTCGCGGCCCGACCGCCCCGCCCCACCAAAGGACCCTGCCGCGCGCCTGCTGGTGAACGATGACTTCGCGTCGTGGCCGATCGGGGAGCCGGTGAACGGCTGGACGGTCGAAGCGTCCAGCGGGACCGTGCTGGCCGGCGGGAAGGCCGATCTGCGCTACCTCAACCTGAAATCATCGAAGGCCGCCGGCGTCGCGGAGACCTGCAAGGACCTCGCCCAGGCCGGGGCCAAGCGGCTCCTGGTGGACGTCACCTTCCGGCTGTCGGTCGGCGGTTCGGGCGAGATCCGGCCCATCGGGGTCCGTGGTGCCGCTGGGGAAATGTTGGGGCTTCGCGTGGCCGAAGACGGCGAATTCTCGTACTTCGACGGTGCCGTGAGGCAACGACCGGGCATCCGCCTCGTCGACGGACGCTGGTATCGTGCCCGCTTCGACATCGATGTCGTCAAACAGTCGGCGAATCTCCACCTGACCAACGCGGCGGGCAAGAACGTCATCAAGCGGGCCGGGCTGGATTGGCGCACCGACGAGCCGGGCCAGCCGCGCCGGGTCTGTTTCCAGGTCTCCGGCACGCCGGCGTCCCTCGATGTCGATCGCATCACGGTCTCGAGGTAGCGCATGCGGATCTTGGTCACCGGGGCGGCCGGGTTCATCGGTTCTCACGTCGCGGAGCGAACCCTCGCCGACGGACACGAGGTGAGCCTCCTCGACGGGTTCACCGATTACTACGATCGGGCGACGAAGGAGGCGAACGTCGCTGCGGCCGCCTCGCACCCGCGCGCGACCCTCCATGAGCTGGACCTGCGGACCGATGACCTGGCGCCCGCACTGGATGGCGTCGACGCGGTGATCCACCTGGCTGCGATGCCCGGCCTGCCGCGCAGCTGGACCGAGATGGAGACGTACACGGCGTGCAACCTGCTGGCCACCTACCGCCTCGTCGAAGCGGCCCGGGCCGCCGGCGTCACGCGCTTCATCCAGATCTCGACGTCGTCGGTGTACGGCATCGAGGCGGTCGGCGACGAGACCCAACCGCTCCGGCCCGTCTCGCCCTACGGCGTCACCAAGCTCGCGGCCGAACAGCTGGTCCTCGCCTACGTCCAGACCTTCGGCTTCCCGGCCGCGATCCTCCGCTACTTCTCCATCTACGGCCCTCGGCAACGACCCGACATGGCCTACCACAAGTTCATCGAGACGCTGATCGACGGAGGCGACCTGACCGTCTTCGGCGATGGCCGACAATCGCGCTCGAGCACCTTCGTCTCTGACGCGGTCGACGGCACCCTTCAGGCGCTGCAGGGCGCGGAGATCGGAGAGGTCTACAACATCGGCGGCGGCGAGCGAGTCGAACTGCTGGACGTGATCCGCATCATCGGCGATGAGCTCGGCGTCGTACCGGTCATCCGATTCGAGGCACCCCGACCCGGAGACCAACGACATACAGGCGCCGATACCGGCAAGGCCCGCGCCGCGTTCGGCTACCAGCCGACCGTCGCTCCGGCCGACGGCCTGCGGGCCCAGATCGCCTGGCATTGCGCCCGGCGTACCGAGTGACGATGACCGACCTTCCACCCACCAGCGAAACGGACCCGCCGGAGCCGGGCGACGGATCGACCGCATCGTCCGAGGCGCCACCGCCCCAGCCCGGCCATCGACGGGCGCTCCTGGCCGGCGCCGTCGCGGTCGCCGTCCTCGCCATCCTGGTCATCGCGGTGCGTCCCGTCGCCGCTCCGACGCCATCGGCCAGCCCGTCCGCAAGCCCCGGGCCGACGGGTCCCGTGCCTACGGCGCCCGCGGTCTCCGGCCACCTGACAAGCCGCGCGGAGATCGAGGAGCGGGTGACGTGGGCGCACGAGGGTCTCGAACCCTTTGCGAGCGGCCTGCGGGACCTGCTGGACTTCGCCGATCAGGCGCGCCGTGACGATCCGCGACCGAAGGAGCCGTTGAACATCTCCGGGACCGGCGGGCCTTTCGTCGAGGACGCGGCGGCCGCGTACGGGCTGGCCCTGGCTTATGTCGCGACCGGCGACGCGACATATGCGGATGCGTCCTCGCGGTACCTGATGGCTTGGGCGACGACCACCCGAACCACCCGCAATACCTGCAAGGAACGCGGCGATTGCCAGACGTCGCTGATCATCAGCCGGTGTGCCCCGGGGTTCGCCTTCGCCGCGGACCTGATCTCGTCGAGCGGGGCCATGACCGCCAGCGAGGAGGCGACCTTCCGGTCGTGGCTTCGTGAGGTCATCCTGCCGACAGCCTCGGAACGCGACAACAACTGGGGTGATGCCGGGACCTTCGCCCGGATCGCGTTGACCTCCTATCTCGGCGACGCCGAGGGGTTCGACGCTGCGGTGGCCCGCTGGCGCGAGATGATGGACCTCGTCGGCGTCGACGGGCACATCCCCGAAGAGGTCCGGCGAGGATCGGCGGGCATCATGTACACCCAGGAGGCGCTGCAATACAAGGTCGGGGCGGCGGTCATCGCCGCCCGGCGCGGCGTCGATCTGTGGGACTACGAGGGCAAGGCGGGTGGCACGCTGAGGGGTTCGATCGACTACCTGGTCTCGTACCTCAACGAACCGGATGGCTGGCCGTGGAACGATCACGCGGATGTCCCAAGGCCGAGCCCGATGTGGGAACTGGTCTACGCGCATTGGCCAGACGTGCCCGACATCGACCTGTTGACGACGGCGCGACCGTTCAGCGAGGACGCGCACTCCGCCATCCGCTGGACGACGATCTCCAACGGCATCCCGCTCGACGAGACCGCCGCGCCGGCGAACGCACCATGAGGCGTCGATGACGGGGATCGAGGCGATCGCCCTGCCGTTCCTGCTGACCGCCATCGCCTTCGCGCCGGTCACGGCCTTCGTGGCCAGGACCCGGGATCGTCAGCCGCTGATCTGGTTCTTCCTCGGCGCCCTGCTGGGGCCGATCGCGCTCGCCCTCGTCGTGTTCGCCCCGCCCGGCCGCTGCGAATCGTGTGGCTGGCAGGTCGAGGGATGGCCGAGTCACTGCGTGGCATGCGCCGCGCGGCTGCCGACACCACTGTCGCGCCGGAGCGGTCGATCCACCCCGTGCCGCTGGGCGTCGCTGGCTTCGCCGCGACGCAGGAGGTGCCCGATGTCGCTGCCGAGCATCGTCCGGCCATTCCCGCGTGCCCGACGCTGACGAGGAGGACCTGCCGGCGCCCGTCGTGACCCGCTCGCGTCCCTCGCGGGCGAAAGCCAAGGCCGGAGCGTCGGCCGATCCTGCCGCGCCAGTCGCCAGCCGCGTGGGTGCCGCCAGACCGACGGATCGTGGCGCCGCACCCGGCCAGTCGCGAAGCGGCGCCCACCGATCGAAGGAGACCGCGATCCTGGCCACGGCGGTTTTCCTCACCGGATCGTCGGCGTGCCGGCCCGGCATGCACTACGCGCTCGCGATCCGCGGCGACTCCCTGCTGGTGCTTGGCCCGCTGGAGGTCGATCCGGACGTCATCGCCGTCGAGCGGCCGCTCGGATCGATCGCGGTCACGGCGTACGAGGACCAGTTGCTCATCAACGACCGTCGCGTCGGGATCCTCACCTGGTCGCTGGCGTTCCGCCACCTCTCCGGCCAGTCCGCAACGACCGTGGAACGTGCGCTCCTCCATGCCGGCAGCGCCCAGGGCTGGTCGGCATGACCGCCGAGGAGATGCGCTCGACCAGGCCCGCGCCCGAGGTCATCGGGGTGATGCTGGCCGCCATCATCTACGCCGTCGTCGGCGTCGGGATCATCGTGGCGAGCACGGTCACGCCCGACGTGCCGACCCCATCGCCGACGAGCAGCGCCGAAGTCGTGACGCCCCGCCCGGCGGCGACCATGAGCGCGAGTCTCGTGCTGCTGATCCGGCGCAACAACGAGCGGATGGTCGTGCTCGGCGAGGACCTCGAGAGCCTCCTCGCCGACGATCCGTTCGTCAGCGCGGATGTCATCGAGAAGGTGAAGGAGATCAGCGCCGCCGCCACCTACGCGATCGGCATCGTCGACCGGATCGCGCTGCAACCGGGCGGCGCGGCGATCGCGCCCGGGCTGCGTACGGCGTACGGCGCGATCGTGGATGCCGCCGACAAGGTGTTGTCGGTGCCGTTCGCGGATGCCGTCGCCGTTCGACGTGGCGCCGAGGGCGTGGTCGTCGCGCTTGCGGGCCTGCCGGACATCGACGCGATCCTGGCCGCAGCGGCCCCCACGGCCTCGCCGAGCCCGTCCCTTGCGCCAAGCGCGTCGCCGATCGCGACTTCGACGCCCGCACCGACGCCCGCAGCCGACGCCCACGCCGACCCCGACACCGACCCCCACGCCGACCCCCGCGCCCACGGCGCCATCGTCACTCGCGCCGTCGCCGAGCGCGCCGAGCCAGCTGGTGAACGGGGGCTTCGAGACCGGCCTGGAGCCATGGCGCCTCGTCCTGGCACCGGGTGCGGCAGGCACCTTCGAGCGGACCACGTTCGACCACTTCTCTGGCGCGGCTTCGGCGGTCGTCAACGTGACCGGCGGTGCCGGGTCACCATCGGCCGTCTCGATCGAGCACGACGGCTTGAGTCTCTCGAACGGCGTCACCTACCGTGTTTCCCTGGCCGTCCGTGCTGGGGCTCCGCGCGAGATCCGGGTTCGGCTCACGACCGACCTGGGAGAGGTGATCGCGAGTCGCGTCCTGCCGGTGACCTCGACGTGGGCCATCGTCTCGTTCCAGGTGACCCCGATCGGGCGGTACCCGGACGTGACATTACAGCTCGAAGTCGGTGCGTCCGGGCAACGAATCTGGATCGACGATGTGGCAGTCGGCTGACTTGCAAGGTCGTCCGGTGCATAGTAGGGCAGTACTTATCGGGATCTGGGGAGGCCTCATCGTCCTATGCCCAAACGGGGGAACTCGAACCGCCGCCTACCGGTGGTCGCCGGGCTGATCACATTCCTGGTCGCCGGGCTGTTCGGCGTGACGACGCCGGCGGTGCTGGCTGCACCAGGCGACGTCGGACAGGCGGGTCCATCCTTCGCCGGCTCAGGCGCCGACCCCACGGGCACGAAGCCCGAGAGCAAGGTCTGGTTCAACGACGGGTTCTGGTGGGCGAGCATGTACCGCTCGACGGCCAGCGCGTTCACGATCCACCGCCTGAACGGCACCACGTGGACGAATACCGGCGTCGTCATCGACGACCGGGAGAGCACGCACCAGGACGTGCTGTGGGACCAGGCGGCGGGCAGGCTCTATGTCGCGTCGCATGTCTACAGCTTGTCGCCGGGGACTGGCAACCCAGCCCGGCTCTACCGGTTCGGCTACAACGCCGGGTCCGATACGTACGCGCTCGATGGTGGCTTCCCCCAGACGATCTCGGACTGGAGTTCCGAGACCCTCGTCATCGACAAGGACTCCACCGGCCAGCTGTGGGCCACGTGGACCAGGGGAAGTGCCGTCCGCGTCAACCGGACGACGAGCGGCGATCAGACCTGGGGTGCCGAGTTCACGCCTTCCGGTGCCACTGGCTCGATGTCTTCCGACGATATCTCAACGCTCGTCGCATTTGGTGGCAACAAGATCGGTTTGATGTGGAGCCGGCAGAGCGGCAGCCCGGATTCGTTCGGATTCTCGATCCATGACGACAGCGCCGCCGACACGACCTGGGGCGCCACCACGGCCGTCTACTCCGGCAACAACTTCGCCGATGATCACATCAACCTGAAGGCCGACCCTGCCGGAAACCTGTTCGCCGCGGTCAAGACCTCGCTGGGGGCTGGTAGCCCGAACGTGGTGGTCCTCAGACGGTCCAGTGGCGGAACATGGACCGACGCCGCGTTCAGCATCGGGTCCGGGACCATGACTCGTGGGGTCCTCGCGATCGACACGACGAACAACCTGCTGCACGTGTTTGCCACCGCACCCGAGGCCAACGGGACGATCTACCGGAAGACGTCGCAGCTGAGCTCCCTGTCCTTCGTGGGTGGGCTTGGCACGCCATTCATTCATGACAACAGACCGGACTCCGCCGATTTGAACAACGCCACCACCACCAAGCAGACGGTCAATTCGACGACCGGACTGCTGGTGCTGGCCGGCCACGAGACGCTGAACGAGTACTGGTGGAACCTTGATCCGCTCGGCGGTGGACCGCCGCCCGGCGACACCATCACCCTGACCCCGGCCGCGGACGCGCAGGTCAAGTCGACCTCGGCTGCGACCAACTACGGCTCGATCACCACCCTACGGACCCGCGAGGACGCCGGGGCCGGGGATACCTACCGCAGCTACCTGACCTTCAACGTCAGTGGGATCACCGGCACCGTCACGTCTGTCAAGTTGCGCCTGTTCGCGACCGATGCGACCCCGAATGTCCAGAGTGTGTTCTCGGGCGACCCGAGCAGCTGGTCGGAGGGCGGCCTTAACTGGAACAACCGGCCGACGTTCACGACGCTCCGTGGAAGCGGCGCGACCAATACGCTCAACGCCTACAACGAGATCTCGCTCGATCCGGCCCTGATCATGGGTAACGTGCCGATCTCGCTGCTGGTCCAGAGCGCCAGCTCGAACAGTGGCATCTACAACTCGAAGGAGGCGGCTTCCAACCGGCCGCAGCTGGTCATCACCCAGACCGTCGGGACGCCGCCCGACGCGCCGCCGACGGCCAGCCCGGTGTCGAAGTCGACGCCGCACGATGTCGCCACCACGATCAACATGGCCGGCACCGATGCCGAGACCTGCCAGCTGACGTTCGCGATCGGCACCGCGCCGACGCATGGCTCACTCGGGGCGATCACCGATGCGCCCTGCGTCGCGGGCAGTCCCAACGCCGACTCGGCCACGGTCGTCTACACCCCGACCGCCGGCTACAGCGGACCCGACTCGTTCACCTACACGGTCAACGATGGCACCAACCCGCCCGTCTCGGCCACGGTGACCCTGACCGTCACCAACGCCGCTCCGACGGCCACCGGCAGCAGCCAGACGACGCCCGAGGACACCCTGAAGACCGTGCCCTTGGCCGGCGGGGACGCCGACGACTGCGACCTGACGTTCACGATCGGCACCGGACCGACGCACGGAACCCTGGGCTCGATCACCCCGCTCTCGTGCAGCGGGACCGGACCCTTCACCGACACGGCCACCGTCGACTACACGCCGACCACCGGCTACAACGGCCCCGACTCGTTCACCTTCACCGTCAGCGACGGCGTGACGACGTCGGCGCCGGCGACCGTCTCGATCACCGTCGGGACGCCGCCCGACGCGCCGCCGACGGCCAGCCCGGTGTCGAAGTCGACGCCGCACGATGTCGCCACCACGATCAACATGGCCGGCACCGATGCCGAGACCTGCCAGCTGACGTTCGCGATCGGCACCGCGCCGACGCATGGCTCACTCGGGGCGATCACCGATGCGCCCTGCGTCGCGGGCAGTCCCAACGCCGACTCGGCCACGGTCGTCTACACCCCGACTGCCGGCTACAACGGACCCGACTCGTTCACCTACACGGTCAACGATGGCACCAACCCGCCCGTCTCGGCCACGGTCTCGATCACCGTCACCAACGCCGCTCCGACGGCCACCGGCAGCAGCCAGACGACGACGCAAGGCAACCCGGTCACGTTCAACCTGACGGGCACCGATGTCGATGACTGCAACCTCGTCTTCACCGCCCCGAGCACGACGTCCAAGGGCACGCTGAGTGCCCCAGGGGCCCTCGCATGCACGCCAGGCAGCCCCAACACCGACCGGGCGTCGATCACCTACACCCCGAACGCCGGCCAGTCCGGCGCCGACTCGTTCACGTTCACGGTCGGGGACGGCGTGAACACGTCCGCGCCAGCGACCGTCAACATCACGATCAACGCTGGCGCCCCGACGACGGTGACCTTCGTACCCGTGGCCGACGCCCATGTCAGCTCGAGCAACGTGGGCGGCAACTACGGGACGATCAGCACGGTCAAGGTTCGCGAGGGCGACGGCTCGACAGCCAACCCGAACTACCGCGGCTACTTCAAATTCAACCTGTCAGGTATCTCGGGCACTGTGTCGTCGGTGAAGGTGCGCCTGTTCGTCACGGACACGACGACAGACCTGCAGTCCGTCTTCGTGGTCTTGGACAACACCTGGACCGAGACGGGGATCACGTACACCAACGCGCCGTCCCTGACCGGTTTGACGGCGGCCGGCTCGGCCACCGCACCGTCGGCGGGCTATGTGGAGATCACGCTCACCCCGACCACGGTCAGTTCCAGCACGACCACCCTGAGCCTGGCCGTCAAGAGCGCGGCGACCAACAGCGCGGTCTTCTCGAGCCGGGAAGACCCCACCAACAAGCCACAACTGGTGGTCACGTTCCAATGAACGGCCACCGAACGCGCCGCCTGGCGCCCGAATCGCAGGTGATGCCGGCCTTCTGACGCCCTGGCCGGGCGATGACCTTTCAGGGCACCTTTCGGCCCGACAGGGCCGTCGGAGCCGCTTGACCGCCGTCCGGTGCCCGCGGGCACCAGAATCAGGGCTCCAAGCACGTCATCGCAATGTTTCTGCCTCGATAACGATGGTGCATTCGGACGCGGCCGCTGTAGCATTCCAATAGTCCTAGGACTTTCGTACGGGTCATCAACCAAGGCGTTGCAATCATTCTCTTTCGTCATCGTGCTCCGACCGAACGAAACGTACCGAGGACGCATCAACGACCTGATGGGCCCGCCCCGTAGGGCCCGGCAGGTGGAGGCGATCCGGTATTGATCAAGGGGTTCAGCATGCGCGTTGCTGTGTTTGGTATGGGATATGTCGGCCTGGTCACGGCGGCTGGCCTGGCGAAGTGGGGACATGAGGTCATCGGGATCGAAGTCGATCACGAACGCCTCGATGCCCTTCGCGCCGGGCGACTGCCACTCTTCGAACCAGGTCTTGATGCCCTCGTCGAGGCCGGTGTCGCGGGCAAGCGCCTGCGGTTCACCGACAGCCTGGATGGGATCGGGGCGATCCAGGTCGCCATCGTCGCCGTCGGCACCCACGACGGGAACGGCGGTTGGCAGACAGACACGATCAAGGCCTGCTTCGCGGGCATGGCCCCGGTGCTCGCCGACGACGCGGTGCTGGTCATCCGCTCGACGCTGCCGCCCGAGTTCCTGCCCAGGATCCGCCCGATGGTCGACAGCCTCCGCATCGCCGCCGGCCGAGCGCCGGTCCCGGTCGTCGTGAACCCGGAGTTCACACGCGAGGGGTCAGCGGTCAACGACTACCTGGAGCCGGACCGGATCGTCATCGGTGTCATCAGCGACGACACCGGTGCGGGCGTCCGCCAGCTTCGACGGATGTACCACTCGGTGACCGCGCCGTTCCTGGTCATGGCGTCCGAAGATGCGGTCCTGGCCAAGTTGGGCGCGAACCTGTTCCTGGCGACCAAGATCAGCTTCGCTAATGAGCTGGCCATGCTCTGCGAGGCCTACAACGCCGACGTCACCCAGGTCGTCGAGGCGATGAGCCACGATGCCCGGATCGGCGGCGCCTTCCTCCGAGCCGGCATCGGCTTCGGCGGATCATGCCTGCCGCACCAGGTGACGATGACTGTCCACGCCGCCCAGGCAGCCGGGCGGCCGACGCCCCTGCTAGCCGCCGTCGACGAGATCAACCATCAGCGCCGGTTCGACTTCGTGGCGCGCCTGGAGTCCGCCGTCGGCGGCTCCCTGGAGGGCGCCAGGGTGGCGCTTCTCGGGCTCACCTTCAAGCCCGGCACGGACGACCTGCGCGAAGCCCCATCCCTGACCATCGCGGAGGCGGCGATCGCCGCCGGCGCCGAGGTCATCGCCTACGACCCGATGGCCTCGGCCAGGAGTCGCGCGGCGCGGATGATCCCCGGCCTGCAGATCGCCGAGTCCGCGGCAGAGGCCCTCGCGGGCGCCGACGTGGCCGGCCTGGTCACCGAGTGGTCCGAGTTCACGCAGCTCGATTGGGCGGGCCTCCGAGACACGATGCGCCGGCCGGCCATCGTCGACGGTCGAAACGCCCTCGATCCAGAGGCCATGGCCGCGGCAGGCTTCCGGCACACCGGTTTCGGCCGGCGCGCCGCGGGCGCGGTCCCGGCCCAGGTCGCCGGCGGCAACGTCGTCGCCTGGCCGTCCGAGCCCGAGGTCCGTCTTGCCTCGGCCGGGGCTCGCTGACCGCATCGCATCGATCGGGGGAGGGACAACGATGATGACGAGGATCGCGATGGTCCTGGTCGGCGCCGGTCTCGGCGCCCTGGCGGGGCTGGCCTCCGGCGAACCAGCCGTCGTCGGCGGGGCGTTGATCGCCATGGGCGCCGTCGCGGCCGTCGCGGCGGCCGTCGTCCAGCGTCGTCCGGCGGTCGCCCCTGGGCCATCGGCCGATGAAGGCTGGCGCGCCTTCGAGCGCGAGATCGCCCGGGCTCGACGATACGATCATCCATTGACGCTGGTCCGCATCGAACTGCCGGACGATGCTGGACGGTGGTATGACCGCCTGGCCCCGCATCTCCGGGAAGTCGACGTCGCCTGGCGTGACACGTCGGCCATCTGGCTGGCGGTTCCCGGGGCGGACGAGGAGGCGGCCACGCCGATCGTCGCCCGCCTGCTGCGCGAGGCGCCTGAGCTCGCTGAGGTCGCGGTCGTACGAAACGCCAGCTTCCCTGCGGACGCCCTCACCGCCGGTGCGCTCGTTGGCCAGTTGCTGGCCGACGGCGATCGGCCCATCCGTCTGCCGGTCCGCGCCGGCGACGACCTGGCGATCCCGGCCGACGTCGTCGATCGTCAGCTGGGCGGCGTCGGCGGATGACCGCCCACGCGTCGGTCATGGGCGAGCCGCGCAGCAAGCGCGCGTTCGACATCACCGTCTGCCTCACGGCCATGCCGCTCCTGCTGCCGATCCTCCTCCTGGTGGCAGTGGCGGTTCGACTGGACTCGTCGGGGCCGATCGTGTTCCGCCAGCAGCGGACCGGCCGGCACGGTTCGCGGTTCGCGATGTACAAGTTCCGCACGATGGTCCGCGACGCCGAGGCGATGAAGGCCTCCCTGGCGCACCTGAACGTCCTGCCGCCGCCGGATTTCAAGATCCCAAACGATCCGCGCATCACGCGGGTCGGCCGGTTCCTGCGCAAGACGAGCCTCGATGAGCTGCCCCAGATCTTCAACGTGCTCCGTGGCGAGATGTCGCTGGTCGGCCCCAGGCCGACCTCGTTCGCGCCCAGCACGTACGCGCCCTGGCATACGGTGCGTCTGGAGGTCCGACCCGGCATCACGGGCCTGTGGCAGGTCAAGGGCCGCAACGAAACGACGTTCGATGAGCGGCTCAGGATGGATATCGACTACATCCGGCGCCGGTCGCTCGTGACCGATACGCGGATCTTCCTGATGACCTTCCTGTCCGTGGTGCGCCGCTCCGGCGAGTGACCGCGTCCCGGCTCTGAACCCCCTTTTGCGGTCCCCGAGACCGGACGGGGCCCCGCTCGATACCCCCGAGTCGAGTAGGGCCCCGTTGTCTCGTCCGGGCGCTAGCTGAGGGACTCGCCGGGCTCGAGGGCGTGGACCTGCACGTGGCCGAGGCCGCGGGCGGCGAGCTCGGCCCGGAGCTGGTCCGGCGTCCCGGCGAGGATGTCGAACGTCGCGTAGTGGATCGGGATGACGTGGCTGACGCCCAGGAGCTCGACGGCGATCGCCGCCTGCCGCGGGCCCATCGTGAAATGGCCCCCGATCGGCAGGAGGGCCACATCGGGCCGATGCAACTCGCCGATGTAGCGCATGTCCCCGAACAGGTCCGTGTCGCCCGCGTGGTACATGCGGAAGCCGTTCTCGAGCTCGACGACGAGGCCGACCGGATCGCCGAGATACAGCGTGGTCTCGCCGCCCGGGTTCCAGTCGCCCGCCGAGTGATCCGCATGCGTCATGGTGACGCGGATCCCGTCGACCTCGAACGTGCCGCCCTTGTTCATGCCGATGGCCGCATCGCCGCCACCGGGCAGCCGCCGGGCCAGCCACAGGCTCATCTCGTGCATGCACGGCCACACGGGTCGAAGGCGGCTCGCGATCGCGACCGCGTCGCCCATGTGATCGAAGTGGCCATGCGTGACCAGCATCACGTCACAGGCGTCCACCTGATCCTGGGTGCGCGGCGAACGGGGATTCGCGAACCACGGGTCGATGAGGATCACCTTGCCGCCAGGTGTCCGGACTTCGATGCAGGAATGGCCGTACGAGGTGATCGTCGTGTCGCGATCGAGGACCATGGTGCCTCCTTCTCGCGCATCGTAGAGCCCCGGCGGACGCTTGCCGAGGTGCGCACGATTTCGCCCGGATGAGAACGGGGACGTCTCCCGCGATGCATGTCGGATGCATGAGCGGTCGTGCGGACCAGGATGCCGAATCGCGCGCCGTCCGGGTCATGCATCCGACACGAATATCGGATCCAAGCCGACGTCCTGGCGGGAATCGTGCATAACGCTGCGACTCCGCTGGCAATGGGACTCCGACCGCTACACTCGACCTCGTGCCCGCCACGCAGATCGCCGAGAACCTCGCCTTCATCAACTGGACGGTGTTGACCGGCCTGGCCCTGGGCTCGTATGCCGCCGTGATCCTGCTTCGGCGACGGTCCGGCGCCACGCGTGGCTACCTCGGCTTCACCACGGCCTGCGCGATCGGATTCGGAGTCCTGGCGTGGCTGTCCGACGGAGCCCTGCCCTCGAGCCCCGGCGGCTCTCCGGTCGTGGCCGACCCGGCCTGGGATGCGCCACGCCGGGCCGCCCTCGTCGCCTTTTGCCTGGTCGCCACGGCTGCCCTGGTCGCCCGACGCGTCCGACCCGGCGTGGGCGTGGCGCTCGAGTGGGTCGCCCTGGCGGCGGCGGCCGCGACGCTGGTCGCCGGTGCGCTGGCTTGGGGCGGCGGCGCGATGGGCACGATCTCGCTCCTGACCCAGCTGGCCGTCGTGACCGCTTCGACCGGCGGCGTCTTTGCGGCCATGATCCTGGGTCACTGGTACCTGGTCACGCCCAAGCTGCCCGAGGCGCCGCTCATCCTGCTCGCCCGCGTGCTGTTCGTCGTCGTCGTCGTGCAGGTCGCGTTGTTCTGGGCTTGGGTCGCGACGGGCGCGGGTCCCGCCGATGTCGCCCCGTTCGCCGCCCTCGTTGGCCCGTGGGCCCTGTTCGTCTGGCTTCGGCTCATCGTCGGTCTCGTGTTCCCGCTCATCGTGTCGTGGGCGTCGGTGCAGACGGCACGGACGCGGTCGATGGAGTCGGCGACGGGCCTCCTGTACATCAACGTCGGTTCGATCGCCGCCGGGACGATCCTCGCGGCCGGGCTCTACTTCGGGGCCGGCCTGCTGGTCTGATGCACGTGAGGAGATGATGGGCAAGGACGATCGCTCCTGGATCCCCGGCGCCGTCGATCTCGAGTGGATCGATTCGCGCGCCTCAGCCCTGCCGGCCGCGCTCGCCGCCATCGAGGCGGCCGCAAGACCGCTGGGCATCCCGATCGTCGACCGGGACAGCGGCCGCGTGCTGTCCGTGCTCGCCGGCGGCCGCCGGCGGATCGTCGAGGTCGGGACGGCATACGGCTATTCGACGTTGTGGATGGCCCTGGGGCAGCCGCCCGACGGCACGATCGTCACGATCGACCCGGATCGCGAACGGACCGACCTCGCCCGCGGCTGGTGGCGCGAGGCGGGCATCGGCGACGATCGGATCACGGTCGTGACGGCGCCGGCCCTGGATGCGTTCGCCGCCCGCGATCCAGCCCTGGCTGGCCCGTTCGACCTTGCCTTCATCGACGCCCTGAAGCCGGAGTACGAGGCGTACCTGGACCACATCGCGTCGCGCCTGGCGCCCGGTGCCCTCGTCGTCGCCGACAACGTCCTGTGGAGCGGGCGGGTCACGGGTTCCAGATCGGTGGAGCCGGGTGACCGGAACACCGAGGCGCTCGCGGCCTTCGATACCGCAGTCCTGAGCGATCCGCGCTTCAACGCCACGATCCTGCCGATCGGCGACGGCCTGCTCATCGCGTCGTGGCGCGGCTGACGTCAGCGGCCATCGGACCCGACCCCGACGATGACGATCCGCATCCGCATCCGACTCTTCGCGCTCCAGCGGGAACTGGCGGGCACGCGCGAGGTCCAGGTCGACCTGCCCGAGCCGGCCTCGGTCGAGGCGGCCTGGGAGGCCCTCGTCGCCAGCCACCCGCTGCTGGCGCCGGGTCGGCCGTCGGTGCGCTTCGCCCGCAACGGGGCCTACGCGGACGCGACGGAGGCACTGGCCGACGGCGACGAGGTCGCCATGATCCCGCCGGTCTCGGGTGGTTCAGGGTCGCGCCTGCTCGAGCTGCGGGACCGACCGTTCGACGCCGGGATCCTGGCGGAACTCGCCGAGCGGCTGGCCGATCCGGGTGACGGCGCGGTCGTCGGCTTCCTGGGACGGACGCGGGCCACGCCCGGCACCCCGGCCCCGGGGCAGGAGGCCGAAGCCGCTCGACATGCTGGTCGACAGGTGGAGTCCCTGGAGTACGAGGCCCATGAGGCGATGGCGCTCGACACGCTGGCGGCCATCGCGGACGAGATCGCCGGGCGCTTCGGCGTGACGGGTCTGGCCATCGTCCATCGCACCGGCGAGGTGCCCCTGGGCCAGGCGTCGATCGCGGTCGTGGCCGTGGCGCCGCACCGGGATGCCGCGTTCGCCGCCGCCCGCTATGCCATCGACGAGACGAAGGCCCGTGCGCCGATCTGGAAGGCTGAACGTTTCGCCGACGGCCACGTCTGGATCGGGCATCCGGCCCGGACCGGCCCACCGCGGCCGGGCGATTCCGCACACGGCGAGATCGGGGAGGACGGATGAGGGTCTACATCAGCGTCGACATGGAAGGCATCGGCGGGATCAGTCACCCAGACCCGACGGATCCGGCCGATCGCCGCTACGCGACGTCGGTCGAGTTGATGATAGGGGAGGCGAACGCCGCCATCGAGGGCGCCCTCGCCGCGGGCGCGAGCGACATCCTCGTGAACGACAGCCACTGGAACATGTACAACCTGCTGCCCGCCGGCCTGCACCCGAACGCGCGGGTTCTCCAGGGCGAGAAGGCCTGGTCGATGGTGGCGGGGGCGCAGCCGATCGAGGACGGCAGCCCGGCCTTCGATGTCGCGCTCTTCGTCGGCTACCATGCCAGGGCCGGCCACCCGACCGGCACGATCGCGCACACCTACACCGGCCGGCCCGTGGAGACGCGGCTCAACGGTCGACCTACCGGCGAGTATGGCTTCAACGCCATGGTGCTGGGCGCCTGGGGCATCCCGGTCGGGATGGTGGCCGGTGACGACGCCCTGGCGGGCGAGGTCGAGCCCTGGCTCCCATGGGCGGAACGGGTGGTCGTCAAGTCCATCGATGGTGGCCACAGCGCGATCTCCGTGCACCCGTCGGTCGCCTGCGACCGGGTCCGCACCGGCGCCGAACGGGCCGTTCGCCGGGCCGCCGCCGGCGAGTTGCAGCGGCTTCTGGTGGAGCCGCCGATCGTCATCGAGATCGAGTACGCGAAGGGGGTCGTGGCCGACTTTGCGGCGATCGTGCCGGGGGCCGAACGTCTCGGCGATCGCGTGGTCCGCCACTCCTCGGACGATCCGGAGACGGCGTTCCGCGCATTCCTGACCGGCCTCCGGGTGGCAGGCACCGTCACCTGAGCGCGGTCCATACTTAGCGGATGACCGACGCCTGGGGTTCGCTCGATCAGCTGGTCGAGCGGGCCGAGTCGCTGGCGGCCGCGATGGGCACGCGGGCCCGAGCCTCGACCTCGGTCGGTCAGGAGCGGGCGATCCTGCGCCTGTTCGGCGTGACCGGCCTCGACCGCGGCGGGCGGCCGCTCGCGGGCGCGACGATCGATCGCTGGATGCGCAGCGACCCACGCGGCCTCGGGGCCGGCATCGCCTTGCCCTTCGCGATGGCGCTGCTCGAGTACGACCTCGACCCTCCGCAGTTGGCGCTGGACGTGGCGTCGGGGGCGGTGGACCTCGCCCTGGAGGCGGAGCTCCTCAAGCAGTCCGATCGGCGGGACGTCGCGCAAGCCGAGGCCGGGCGGCTCGCCCGGGCCGCCATCGAGCGGATCGATGCGGACCGGACCGCGCGACGGGAGATCCTCGGGCTGTTGGGTGACGCGTCGCGACCGTGGGTCGGCACCACCCTGACCGAGCCCGACCTCGAAGGGGCGCTCGATGAGGTCGGCGAGCTGGTCGCGGCGGGTATCGACGTCCTGCGAATCGAGGTGCCCGTCGGCCGCGAGCTGGCGGATCGCCTCCACGACACCGGCCACGACGTCCCCGAATGGCGCCCGGGGGACCGGCGGTCCCGACCGGCCAGCCCGGATCGGGCGGTCGAGTCAGCCCCGACCGGCAGCCAGCGCGCCCTCGCGCAGCTCCGGCGCGTGGCCGATGGGCTCGCCGCTCAACGGCGCGGCTACGTTCGGCTGGCCACGACCGCGCCAGCCCTGTGGTCGCCTGAGGATGCCGTCGTGGCGGCCTTCGAGCGGATCGACATCGTCGAGTCGGACCCGATGGCCGAGATCGTGGCCGCCGGGGTGGATCCCGATCGGGCGCTGTCCGATCACGCCTTCGCGCACCGCCTGCATCGCCGCTCGGGCACGCTCCTGACCATCGGGGCGGGTTCGTTGGTCGTCGCACCGGACCTTCGGGTCGGCATCCCGTCCGATCCCGCCACACGGGCCGGTCGTGCCCTAGCGCTGCAGCTCCTCGCCGTGGCGTTGGCCCGCAACGACGGGGTGCCCGACGCACAGCTCGCCGTCGGCGCCCTGCCGACGTGGCTGATCGACGAGCCTGCAGCCGGGGCCAGGGCCATCGCCGAGGTGGAGCTCCGCCGCGCGCTCTATCCGAACCATCCGCTGGCCTTCAGCGAGCCTGATGCGCCACCCGACCGCGCGGCTGCGTGGCCCCACATCCTGGCCGCGGTCCTTGTTCGCGCGGGGGATGTGGCGCTGGTGACGCGTCGGCCGGGCGTGACCGGTGCGGTGGCTCGGGACACCCGCGCCGCCGGACGGGTCGCCGCCGAGGTGGCCGGTGCGCGAGAGCAGGGTGCCCTTTCGGGCGTCGCGTTCGACCATGCGCGCGGCGCGGCCGGGGTCGCGTTGGCCACACTCGACATGCTCGCCGACCGCGGCTGGCGTGCCATCGCGGGCGACGCACCCGATGAGGGTCCTTCGCGATCGATCGGCGGCGACGCGGTAGCTGAGCGGACCGAGTCGTTCGACCCGTTCGAGGAGCTGCTCGGGCGGATCGCCTGACCTGAGAGGGCGCCGCCGATCACGGCGGCGCCTCAGCGGCCGCTCCCGTTCAGGATCCGATGGGCGAGGAGGGCGACCACGAGTCGTTGCCGGCTCGCTCCGCCCAGGGGATGCGCGAGCAGCGACCGGATGCGCTCCAGGCGGTACGCCACGGTTCGATTGGCGAGGTGGAGGCGGCGAGCGGTCGCGCGCAT
Source organism: uncultured Chloroflexia bacterium (assembly GCA_963778645.1). Lineage (GTDB taxonomy): Bacteria > Chloroflexota > Limnocylindria > Limnocylindrales > CSP1-4 > SPCO01. The sequence continues at coordinate 454,735 of CAVZVH010000025.1, read as the reverse complement.
GTTCTCGCCGGTGTCGAAGTAGACCCGCAGCGTCTCGACCAGTTCGTCACCCATGCGCGGGTCGGCCAGCAGCGGCCCGAGTTCGCGGTCGACGACCGTCGCGAGCAGGGCGTCGTCGGCCAGCAGCAGGCGCTCGACGGCCAGGTCGTCCGGATCGTCGATCCAGCCGCGACGACCGAGGCGCAGGCCGGTTCGGAGGGCCTCGAGCAGCCGGGCCATGCATGGCGCGAGGCGTTCGACCCCGGCAGTCGGAGGCGACAGCACCGCCGTCGCGTCGGGTCCGGCCGCCTCGGGCAGGCTGTCCCGCAGCCGACCCATGCCGGGCCATGACGCCCTGGCCAGCACCGCGACCTGGCCCCGCCAGGCGATCACCTGTGGCAGCACAACGCCGGCCCTGGCACGGTCGATCACGGACGGACCGGCGAGATGTGATCGGATGCGCGCCGCCAGGAGTTCGGCCTGCGCATCGTCCTCATGGGTCCTGGTCGCGATCACGACCAGGCGGTACGTGCCACCCGGGTCCAGGCCATTCCGAGCGCTGAGGCGGCGCAGCCGCCCGATCGTCGCGGCATCGACCGCGACGACGCCCAGCAACTCCTCGAGGAACGCGCGGCGTGCCTCCGCGTTGCGGACGATGAGCTCCCGCTCGACCGAGCGGTACCCGACCGCGACGGCGGCCACGAGCGCATCGGCGGTCCGCAGCATCCGGTCGCCCAGCGCGATCAGCTCGGCGCGGGACCGGCAGGACGGCGCCCGGACCGCCCAGATGGCCCACAGCGTCGAGAGATAGCGGTCGATGAGCTGCTCCGGCAGCAGGCCGTCGCGCGCCGCGCCTTCGCCGTCGGCCTCGACGAGCGCGGCGGCGTCGGCATCACCATCCGGCTCGAGCGCCAGCCGGATGACTTGCTCGACGGCCGGTCGGACCTGGTCGGCGGGCTCGCCGACATCGTTCGCGACGACGAGCGCGATCAGCTCGGGGTCGATCCCCTCGACCCGGTCATCGACCAGCAACTTCCCGACCATGAGCAGACAGTACGCCCGGCCGGACGAGGACACCAGCGTCCACGGCGCCTGTCGCACCATGACTGCACGGACTGCCACAGTCATGCATCCGGCTCGACGGGAGTCTGCCGCCTCCGGCCATGGGATCCGGGCGTCCGATGGCGCAGATTGAGGGATGGCCGGTTGCGATGTGCGGACGGCGTTTCCCCCGACGCTCGACCGACGGGAGCATCGCTGCCGGTCATTCCGGCGGCGTTTCCCTATCGGGTGTCAGGCGCCGCCGGACACTGCCGGGATCACGTGGACCGTGGCCGTTGCCGCGACCGTCGTCGTCAGGTCGGCCGGTTCGCCATCGACGAAGACATTGATGTGCGGCCGGAGCCGCGGCCCCGACTCCACGAGCCGGTCACGAAGCCCGGGCACGCCGTCGTCCAGCGCGGACAGGACCTCGCCGACCGTGGTCCCAGTCACCTCGTGCCGGCGCTCGACGCCGGGAAAGAGCGCCAACAGCGACCTCGGCAGAAGGACGGTGGCCATGGTCGGTCAGTCGTCGAGGACGACGGCCTCGACCGCCCAGATCTCCGGCAGGTTGTCCGTGAGCAAGCGCCACGACTGCCCTTCATCGACGCTGTGCCAGAGCTGGCCGGTCTCGGTGCCGAACGCGACGCCGACCGGGTCGAGCGTGTCGCGCGCCATGGCCTCGCGCAGGACGGTCAGGAACGCATCGCGCGCCGGGAGCCCCTGGTTGGCGCGGATCCAGGAGGCGCCCCGGTCGTGCGTTCGCCAGACGGCCGGCTTGCCGTCGGGGACGAAGCGCCCCTGGTCGGCGCCGTTGAGCGGGATGACCCAGACCGTGTCGGGGTCTCGGGGGTGGGCGACCATCGGGAAGGCGAACTCGGACGGGAGCCCGTTGTCGGTCAGTTCGATCCAGCTCGTGCCACCGTCGTCGGATCGATAGACGCCGCAATGGTTCTGCTGGTAGAGCGTCTCGGGCTGGCCGGCCGCCATGACGAACTTGTGCACGCACTGGCCCGTGACCGGGTACGGGTCCGGCATGAATCCGGCGCGCACGCCCACGTTCCGCGGCTCCCAGGAACCTCCGCCGTCACGCGACTCGAAGACGCCGACTGCCGAGATCCCGACCCAGGTGCGCGCCGCGTCGGTGGGGTGGGGGATGATCGTGTGCAGGATGAGCCCGCCGGCGCCCGGTTCCCAGGTCGGGCGGGTCGGATGGTTGGTCAGGCCCTCGACGTGCGTCCACGTCGCGCCACGGTCGGTGCTCCGGAAGAGGCCGGCCGGCTGGACCCCGGCCAGCAGGGCGCCGTCGGGGGTCGTGGCGAGGCTCCAGACCGTCTCGATGGCGGGTCCGTCGTCGCCATAGGTCATCCCCGCCGACGAATGGGTCCACGTCCCGCCGCCATCCTCGCTGCGCCAGACCGCGGGCCCGAACCATGGGCTGCCGCCGGCCGCGAGGATCGCGCGGCCCCCAGGCTCGACGATGAGGTCGTGGATCGGCCAGCCCTCGCAAAGCGGACCCTGGACGCTCCAGTCGCGCCGGTCGGCGTCGCTCGCGAGGACGAAGGCGCCTTTCTTGGTCCCCACCAGGAGCTGCGTTCGCGTCATCGTCGAGCCTCCATCAGCCACCGGCCTTGAACGGGTACACGACCCAGGCGTTCGTCTCGACGGCGTGGACGTTCGGTCGTCCAGGCACCTGCGAACGCTCGGGCTTGAAGTGGAGCACGGCGGTCGTCGGGATCCCGCCGGCCTGGCGGACCCGCTCGGTGACCGCGTGGATCGTCGTGCCGCTGTCCCAGACCTCGTCGACGATGAGGACGCGCTGGCCGCGTAGGAGCGGGTCGGCGGGGAACTGCAGGAAGGTGGGGTGCGGGCCCGGCTGCCCCTCGTCGTCGTAGTACTCGACGGCGGCGACCAGGATGTTCCGGATCCGCAGACGGTAGGCGAGCATCCCGGCCGGCACCAGCCCGCCGCGGGTGATGGCCAGCATGACGTCGAAGGTCGTGCCCGCCAGCTGGCGGGCGAGGTCGAGGACGAGCTGGTCCAGGTCCTCCCAGCTGACGATGTCGCGCTCCGGGGCAGCGGTCGGGGTCATGGCCAAAGGATACGGACTCCTCACATCACCGTAGACCGACCGACGCGCGAAAACTCATCGGTCAGGGCTCGCGCGTCGCCTCCAAGGCCGCGGAAGCCGCCGACCGGATCGCCTCGAGCGTCCGCGGATCGTCCAGCGTCGAGATGTCACCCGGGTCCAGGCCCAGCCAGGACGGCCCGCGCCACCCGGCGCATGACCTTGCCGGAGCGGGTCTTGGGCAGCGCCGCGACGATGGCCACGACCTCCGGCTTGAGCGGCTTGCCCGAGCTGCGCCGCGACCGTGCGCGCGACCGACGCCCGCAGGTCCGCGTCGTCGGACTCGCCCGGGTGGAGGACGCACAGGACGACGATGACCTCGCCCTTGATCTCGTGCGGGATGCCGATGGCGGCCGCCTCGAGCACGGCCGGGTGCGAGACGGCCGCGCTCTCCACCTCGGCCGGGCCGACCCGCTTGCCGGCGACCTTGAGCGTGTCGTCCGAGCGGCCGTGGATGAACCAGAACCCGTCGGCATCGATGCTGGCCCAGTCCCCGTGCAGCCACATGCCCGGGATCCGCGACCAGTACGTCTCCTCGTAGCGTTCGGGGTCGCGCCAGAAGCCGCGCGTCATGCCCGGCATCGGGGCACGGATGACGAGCTCCCCGACGGCGCCGCCACGGACCGGCCGGCCGTCCTCGCTCGACGACATCCGCCGCGGTGCCGATGCACGGACCGGAGAACGACGCCGGCTTGATCGGCCCGATGACGTTGCCGCTCACGATCCCGCCCGAGACCTCCGTCCCGCCCGAGTAGTTGATGATCGGGCAGCGCCCCTCGCCGACCTCGCGGAAGTACCACCACCACGGGTCGGGGTTCCACGGCTCCCCGGTGGAACCGAGGACCCGAAGCGACGACCGGTCGTGCGCGCGGACCGGCTCCTCGCCATGTGCCATCAGCGCCCGGATGACCGTCGGTGAGAGGCCAAGGTGGGTGACTCGATGGCGCGCGACCAGCGCCCACAGCCGGTCGGGGCCCGGGAAGTCGGGTGCGCCCTCGTACAGCACGAGCCGAGCGCCGAGCATCAGCGACCCGGAGATCGCCCATGGGCCCATCATCCAGCCCAGGTCGGTGAACCAGAAGAGCGTGTCACCCGGTCCGAGGTCGAACTGGTGGGCGAGGTCCTGGGCCGCCTTGATCGGGAAGCCGCCGTGGACGTGGACGGCACCCTTGGGTCGACCGGTCGTACCCGAGGTGTAGATGAGCAGGTAGGGCGTCTCGGGGTCGACGTCGCCACCGATGACGGCCCGGTCTTCGCCGTCAACCGAGTCGTCCCACCAGGCATCGCGCCCGGCGCGTCCAGGGTGTTTCGAGAGCGTCCCCGGCGCGGCGGACGACGACGACGCGACGGACGGACGGCGCCGGCCGCGACGGCCTCGTCGGCGACGGACTTGAGCGTCAACCCACGCGCCGCGTCGGAGGAAGCCGTCCGCCGTGATCAGGACGGACGCCTCGCAATCGGCGAGGCGGGTGGCGATCGCCGGTGCCCCGTAGCCGCTGAAGATCGGCGTGTAGATCGCCTGCAATCGGCCGAGCGCGAGCACGGCGACCACGGTCTCGACCAGCATCGGCAGGAGGATCCCCACCCGATCGCCGCGCCCGACCCCGTGTGCCGACAGGCGACGAGCGGCGACATCGACGGCCGTGGCCAACTCGGCGTTCGACAGGCGCCGAACGACGCCGTCCTCGCCTTCCCAGACGAGCGCCTCGCCGGCAGGGTCGCGCGCGGCCCGTGGTTCGACGGCGGCCCGCGCGTAGTCGAATACGCCCCCGCCCCACCACCTGGCCCAGGCTGGCCCGCCCGTCGAGATCGAGCACCTCGCGCGGCGGCCGCCCCCACGCGATGTCGATGTCATCAGCGGCCGCGCCCCAGAACCAGCCGGGATCGGCGACTGCGCGCGCCTGCAGGGCAGCGAGCGTCGGTTCGCCCGTCGAACGCAGGAAGCGAGCCAACCGCGACGCCTCCGCCGCCTCGGGTGCCGGACGCCACGCGACGCCCTCCGCGTCGCGCCCGAACATCGGCCAGTCATCCACCATCCGGACAAGCGTAGCGGGCGGCTCGTCGAGGGCGCGAGGCGCGTAGCATGCCGCCGTGAGTCGCCGGGCCCTCATCGTCCTCGATGTGGCCATCAAGGTCGCGCTGGTCGCGCTGTTGCTGCACGCGGTCCTGTTGCCGGACCTACCGCAATACGCGGACAAGGCGATGGCGCCTCGGGCGATCGCCTACCCGGTGGCCGCCCTCGTCGTCCCGGCGTTGTGGTGGTTCGGCTGGCGCGACCAGCCCTTCCCGGCGGCGATCGACATCCTGTTCACGACGCCGTTCCTCATCGACGTGGCCGGCAACGCCTTGGACCTGTACGACACCGTCGAGTGGTGGGACGACGCGAACCATTTCGTCAACTGGGCGCTCCTGACGGCCGGCGTGGCGCTGGCGCTGCGCTCGACGACGCTCGGCCCGTGGCCCCGCCTCGGACTCGCGATCGGGTTCGCGGCGGTCGCGGCGATCGGCTGGGAGCTCGCGGAATACGTGGCGTTCGTCCGCTTCTCGTCGGAGCTCGCCACTGCCTACACGGACACGCTCGGGGACCTGGCCCTTGGGACGCTGGGCGGAGCGATCGGGGCGACCCTGGTCGAGCTCGGCCATCGGGGCCACGCGCCGGCCTCCTGAGCCGGCACCGCGAGTGTCAGGTCGCGCGGACGTGGTCCTCCCAGCGGTGGGCGGGCTCGTAGCCGAGGAGCTCGCGCGCGTGATCGATCGCGAGGAGGGTCTCGCGCCCCTGGACGGAACGTCGCAGCGGCACGTTCGGGAAGACCTCGGCCATGAGGTCCGCGCTCGGTCGGGTCATGACGGTGTCGGCCGCCGCCACGATCGCGATCTCGGAGCCCTCGATGTCGGCTTCGAGTCCGAGCCGGGCGGCCGCCGCCACGTCCCGCGCGTCGACGTAGCCCCACAGGTTCCATTTCCGCAGCCGCGCGTCGTCCCAGTAGGTCGGGAATCGCGCGTAGTCCGCGACGTCCATGATGTTCGAGATCCGGAGACCGACGAAGCCGATGCCGCTCTGGCGCGCGAACTGGGCGGCCATCGTCTCGCCCACGAGCTTCGAGAGCGAGTAGGAGCTCTCCGGCCGCGGCTCGATGGTCTCGTCGATCGGCGCGAAGTCCGGTGGCCGGTCGAACGGCAGGCCCAGGACGGTCTCGCTCGATGCCCAGACGACGCGGCGCATCCGATGGGCGACGGCCGCCGCGAAGACGTTGTACGTCGACATGGCATTGATGCGGAAGGTCTCACCGTCGGGTCGGAGGGTCGGGGCGGGGATGGCCGCGAAATGGACCACGGCGTCTGCGCCGGACAGCGCGTCAAGGGTCTGCCCCAGGTCGGTCAGGTCGGCGACCGTCGTGCGCCCGGATTCGGTCCCGTCGTGGCGAGCATCGACATTCAGGACGTCATGGCCGTGCTCGCGCAGGTCGCGCACGACGTGCGTCCCGCCCTTGCCGCTGCCGCCCGTGACGACGATCCGCATGCCCCGGCACCTCCTTCTCAGAAGTATGGCGTGCCCGATGCGTCTGATGGCTGGCCCGTGCATTCGCGGGCCGGGCCGCCCGATTCTCAGGACCCTTGAAGAATCGGGCCGGAAACTGGCGGCAACGGGTCGACTCGGCCCGAACTTCGCGTACCCGCCAACAGCAACGGAGATCCGAATGACCGAGCCAGAGCAGGTCGAATTCCACGAGCGCGTCGATCGCCCCATCGTCCCCGGCCGACTGGCGCGTGGCGGCATCGTCCTTGGTGCCGCGGCCCTGGTCGTCGTCGGCGCCATCGCGGCGATGGGCGCCTCACCGTCCCCGTCCGCGACCACCGGCGCATCACCCGCCCCGACCGCCTCCGGCGACCCCGGCACCAGCCCGAAGGACGGCGAGCGCGGCTTGCGTCGTTTCGGGGGCTTCGGGTTCGGGCGCGGCGGTTTCGGGTTCGGTGGCATCACGATCACCGCGATCGATGGCTCCAACCTTTCGCTCAAGACCGACGATGGCTGGACCCGAACGATCACCGTCACCAGCGACACGGCGATCACCCGCGCAGGCACGCCTATCGCCCTCGGCGATCTCGAGGTCGGCGACCAGATCGGCTTCCGCCAGGATCGCCAGGACGACGGCAGCTACACGATCACGGCGATCAACGTCGTCCTGCCCAGCATCGGCGGCACGGTGACCAAGATCGACGGCTCGACCATCACGGTCGAACGGCGGGACGGCACCACGGCGACCATCCACGTCGATGGCGACACGACATACCGGATCGCCGGCGACGACACCCCGGCACTCTCCGACATCGAGGTCGGCGACGTCATCATCGGGTCGGGCACGCAGCGAGCCGATGGCTCACTGGACGCCGAGGCGGTGGCGGCAGGCGACCCGGGGCGTGGCGACTGGTTCGGCGGCCGCGGCTTCCCGCACGGCGACAAGGTGCCGAACGCTTCACCGGCTCCGTCCACGACACCCGGCTGACGCGGCTCACCCACCCAGCCATTCCGACGCGGCGGTCCTTCGGGCCGTCGCGTCGTCTTGATTCTCACGCCCCTCTCACTCGGCGCGGTTTCCATGGGGACGTGGTCGGAGCGCGACCAGACCCTACGAACCGGAGATCCCGCGATGTTCGAATCGACCGCCACCACACCCATCAGCCCGGACCCGCCCACCGAGCCTCGCCGACCTCGCCGAACCGGCTCGGTGCTTGCCGCGGCGGCCCTCGCCGCCACGCTGGCGTCCGGATCCACCGCCATCCTCGTCGTCGGGCTGACCGGCGGGCCGGCCCCGGCTGCTACGCCGGCAGGCTCGGCCGCGCGTCGCCGAACGGGGTCGTGACCGGCGCTTCCACCAACGTCGACACCACCGACCTGACCGCGGTCGTGGCCGCGGCCACCCCCTCGGTGGTCACCATCACCTCGGAGACGCAGGCCCAGCGTGGCTTCTCCCCGTTCTCGGTGCCGGCGACCGGGGTCGGCTCGGGGGTGATCCTGACGGCCGACGGGTTCATCCTGACCAACGCCCACGTGGTCGCCGACAGCTCCTCGCTGACCGTGCAGCTCGAAGACGGCACTGAGCACCCGGCCACGGTCGTCGACGCGTCCACCGCCAACGACCTGGCGCTCATCAAGATCGAGGCGACCGGGTTGACGCCGGCCCGCATCGGCGACTCGACGAGCCTGGAGGTCGGTCAGACGGCCGTCGCGATCGGGAGCCCGCTCGGGACCTTCACCGAGACCGTGACCAAGGGCATCGTGTCCGCGGTGGACCGCACCATCACGGTGAACGACGAGACGACCGGCCGGCCGACCACGCTGACCGGTCTCATCCAGACGGACGCCGCCATCAACCCGGGCAACAGTGGGGGGCCACTCCTCGATGCGAGCGGCGCGGTCATCGGCATCAACACCGCGGTCACGACCGACGCCCAGGGACTCGGCTTCGCGATCCCGATCGACGAGGCCGCCTCATTCATCGCGGAGGCCACCGGCTCGGCGGTCAGCTGAGCGGGTGTCTCAGTCAGGCACGCTCGGCCACGGCGGGCTCGCCCAGCGTCGAGTCGGGCGGGCTGGAGGCCGGGAGCTGGACCAGGAATCGCGCACCGCCCTCCGGCCGATTGGAAACAGCGATCCGACCGCCGTGGCGTTCCACGATCCAGGCAGCGATCGCCAGGCCGAGACCCGTTCCGCCGCCCGGCGCGCCCTTCGCCCGATAGAACCGCTCGAACACGTGCGGCATGTCCGACGGACGGATCCCGGATCCCTCGTCGTCGACGGTCAGGTTGGCACCGGAACCGTCCGATCGAACGGCCACGCCGACCCGTCCATGCGGCGGGCTGTGGCGGATGGCATTGTCGACAAGGATCATCACGAGCTGACGCAGGCGCGCGGGGTCACCGGTCACGACCGCTGGGCTCGGATCGACCTCGACCCGGACGCCACGGTTCGCCGCGGGCTTGGCCAGCGCGGACGCACCGTCGGCAGCGACATCGCCGAGATCGACGGGCAGGTGCTCCAGCTCGATGGCACCGGAATCCGAACGCGCCAGCAGGAGCAGATCCTCCACGATCGAGGTCATGTGGCGGACCTCGTCGTCGATGTCCTCGAGCGCCGTACCGACCCCGCCGACGGGCTCGGACTTGTGGCGGGCCAGGTGCTCGACGCTGCTCCGGATGACGGTCAGTGGCGTGCGCAGCTCGTGGCTCGCATCGGCGGCGAAATCGCGCTGCCGTCGAAGGGCGGTGCGCTGATTGCCGAGCGACTCCCGGATGGGAACGAGCGCGCGCCTCGCGTAGACGAACCCGAAGCCGAAAGCGACCAGGACGACGACCAGGCCACCGACGAGCAGGACCGCGAGCATCACGCTCAACGTGCGCTGTTCGGTCGACCGGTCCTGGACGACCTGGATCGTGTACACGTCGCCCGCGTTGTCCCTTCGCCGTCTGGGTCAGGATGCGCACCGGCGTGCCCCGGATCTCCGTCGTCCGGACGTCCCGCCCAGCCGTCGCGGCAGCGGCGACGGCGGCTTCCTCGGGCAGGCCCGGTGGCATGCGCGGCTCCGGGCCGATCGGGCGACCATCGGGTCCCAGGATCAACGAGAACGTGCCGGACCCGGGGCCGCCGAAGCTGAACCCGTACGGAGAGGTGTCGTCGGGATCCGGCGGCTGGCCGGTGATGATCGCCATCCGCGCGTCCAGCTGGGCCATGCCCGGAGCTCGCCAGCGATCCGGCGACGGCCAGGTAGAGCGCGACGCCGAGCACGAGCAGCATCACCAGCGTCGTCAGCCCGCTCCACAGGACGAGGTTGCGACGGACGCCCCGAACCAGGCCCGCGTCGGCGGCGTCGGCGGCGCGTTCCTGGTCCGTCACCTCCCTGGCCGTGATGGCCTCCTCAGGCATCGGCCATGCGATACCCGATGCCGCGGACCGTTTCGATGAGCCGCCCGGCGGCGCCGAGCTTCTCGCGCAGGTAGTGGATGTACGCGTCGACCGCGTTGGGGGTCACCGCCACGCTGAAAGGCCAAGCCTGGTCCAGGAGCTGATCGCGCGAGAGCGTCTGGCCGGGGTGGCGGAGGAAGCACTCGAGCAATGAGAACTCGCGCGGGCTCAGGTCGATCCGCTTGCCGTCCAGCGTGACGCGGCGCGAGGTCTCGTCGAGCGTGATCGGGCCGACCACGAGCTTGGGCTCCGGCCGGACGGCGCCGTTCCCGCGTCGGCCCAGCGCCCGCAGGCGGGCGGCGAGTTCCTCATAGGCGAACGGCTTGACGAGATAGTCATCGGCACCGGCGTCCAGGCCGCTGACCCGGTCGCCGACCGTGTCGCGGGCGGTCAGCATCAGGATCGCGACGTCCGACCCGGTCGCGCGCACGCGGCGCGCGACCTCGAGGCCGGAGATGTCGGGCAGCCCGACGTCCAGGATGATGGCTTCGACGCCGGCCGCGGCGATCGCGATCTCCAGGCCGGATTCGCCGTCCGTCGCGAGTTCGACGACATGGCGGTCCTCCTCCAGGAGGCGCCGAAGGAGCCGGCTCAGACGCGGATCGTCCTCGATGACGAGCAGGTGCATGGCCGTCAGCCTACCCCTTCGCTCACGGGATGACCGTGACGTCGGAGGCGGTGCCGGTCGGGCCTGTCCGGCCGTCCTGGCCACCGGCGGCCTGGCCGCGACCGGCGAGGTCGAGCTGGACCTTGACCTGGCTCCCGGTGGTGACGTCCGACTGGGATCCGGCGGTCTGCTGGTGGTATTCGGTGTCCGCGCCGAGCGTGACCTCGACGGTCTGGCCGGTTTCCGTCGAGATCGTGAGCGTGTCGCCGGTGACCGACGTCACGGTGCCTTCGACCGTCATGCCTCCCGATGTGATGAAGCCCGGACCGTTGCCGCCCTGGCCCGGTGCGAACGAGGCACCCGGATCGAAGCTGCCGCCTGGGAGCGTCGCGCCGCGCAAGGCCTGGCCGAATCCAGCGGCGGCGGCGGGCGCCGTGCTCCGCCCGACCGCGAAGGCGATGCCACCGATGGCGACTGCCGTGGCGAGTCCCAGGAGGACGTTGATCCATCGTCCGGACGACGAACGTCGTGGAGTCGCCGCCGGCGATGGCGCCTCGGTCGGCGCCAGGACAGTGGCCGGCGCCGGCGAGGTCGGCTCGAGCGGCATGGATCGCGTGGGATCGTCGGACATGAGTGGCTCCTCGCTATTCGTAGCGCAACGCGCTGATCGGGTCGAGACGAGCGGCCAGGCGTGCCGGCCATACGCCGAACACGATCCCGACCGCGAGGCTGAACAGCACGGCCGCAGCGACCGTCACCGGGTTGAACGTGAAGCCCCAGCCAGCGAGCTGGCCGATGAGCGCCGAGACGCCCAGACCGACGACGATGCCGATCAACCCGCCGAGCAGCGACAGGGTGAGCGCCTCGACGAGGAACTGGGCGAGGATGTCGCGCCCGCGGGCGCCGACGGCCTTGCGGATGCCGATCTCGCGGGTGCGCTCGCGGACCGAGACCAGCATGATGTTCATGATCCCGATGCCGCCGACCACCAGGGAGATCGACGCGATCCCACCGAGCAACAGGGTCAGCGTGCCGCTGATCGACGAGGCGGCCTCCAGGAGCTGGGTCTGGTCGAAGACGTTGAAGTCGTCATCGTCCGTGGCGGCCAGCTCGTGCCGTTCGCGCAGGAGCGAGGTCAGCTCGGCCGTGGTGGCGTCCATCTGCGTCGCCTCCGCGACGCTGACCCCGATCGTTCGGACCGAGTCGCCGCCGACGAAGTATTTCTGCACGACGCCGACCGGCACCATGACCTGGTCGTCGGGATCCTGGAAGCCCGAGCCGCCCTTCGGCTGGAGGATGCCGATGACCCGGAACGGGATGCCGCCGATCGAGATCTCGCTGCCCAGGTCCTCGGGACCGAGGCCCAGGTCCTCCGCCGCCGTCGCCCCGAGGACGGCGACTCGCAGGTCGCCATCGACGCTGACGTCGGTCAGGAACGTGCCCTGCCAGACGTCGTAGGCACGGACCCGCGGATAGGCCCCGGTCGTACCGACGATCGTCGTCGTGGTGCTCTCGTCGCCGGCCTGGACCAGGAGGCTGGTCGAGACCTCCGGCGCGACGCCGGCCACCGAAGAGAGCTCCTCGATGGCGGCGGCGTCATCCAGCGTCAGGTTCGTGGAGCCATCCGAGCTCTGCGTCGTCGGCGAGATCGTCAGCAGGTTGGTTCCGAGACTGTTGAGGCTGTTCGTGATGTTGGATGTCGTGCCCTGGCCGACCCCGACGAGGGCGACCACCGACGCGACTCCGATGATCACCCCGAGCATCGTCAGCGCCGCGCGCAGCCGACTCGTGCGCAACCGGGAGAAGGCCAGCCGAAGCAGTTCGAGGAGGCTCACGAGATCCGCCCGTCGAGCAGATGGACCTGGCGACCGGCCGCCTCGGCGACGTCCGCATCGTGGGTGATCAGGACGATGGTTCGGCCCGCGGCATTGAGCTCGTGGAGGAGGGCCAGGACGTCGGCCCCGGTGCGGGTGTCGAGGTTGCCGGTCGGTTCGTCCGCGAGGATCAGCGCCGGTTCCGTGACGAGCGCACGCGCGACCGCCACGCGCTGTTGCTGCCCGCCCGAGAGCTCCGTCGGTTCATGATCCAGGCGGTCACCGAGGCCGAGGCGCTCGAGCGCCGCCTTCGCTCGCGCGGTCCGCTGCGATCGCGAGACGCCCTGATAGAGGAGCGGGGTCGCGACATTGTCGAGGGCGCTGGTCCTGGGCAGCAGGTTGTACGACTGGAAGACGAAACCGATCGTCCGGCTGCGAAGCCTCGCGAGTCCGTCATCGTCGAGTTCGCCGACCGGCGTCCCTGCCAGCCGGTACCCGCCGGCGGTCGGCCGGTCGAGACAGCCCAGGATGTTCATCATCGTGCTCTTGCCGGAGCCGGAAGGCCCCAGGATGGCGAGGAATTCGCCCTCGTGGACCTCGAGGCTCACATCGGCCAACGCGGGCACCTCGACGTGACCCATCTGGTAGGTGCGACTGACACGATCGAGGCTGATGATCGGCTCGTGCACGGTCACGGGGCCTGTTCGATCTTGACGTCGGGGCCACCGTCGGGGAATTGACCGCCCCCGACCGGCAGCGCCACGCCACCACTGAACCGGCCGGTGTTCGTGGTGCCGCCGGCGAGGTCGGAGGCCGTGCCGGTCACGACGGCCGTTCCCTCCGCCAGGCCAGACTTGATCTCGGCCAGGGCGTTCGTCACGAGCCCGACCTCGACCGCGGTCACGACGGGCGTGCCGTCGTCGCCCAGGGTCAAGACGCTGTAGTTCCCGGTCTTGCCCTGGAGCGCGCCGCTCGGCACGGTCAGGACGTTGGTCGCGCTCGCGATCGTGATCGTCACGTCGGCGCTCATGCCGGATCGGAGCGTTGCCGGCGCCTCCGTCAGGGTGACGGTGACGGGATAGGAAACGACACCCGAGCCGCTGTCCTCGCTCGCGACCGGCGAGATGGCCGACACGGTCCCGCCGATCTCCGCGTCCACGGCCGAGACCGTGACCGTGGCGGCCTGGCCCACCTTGACGTCCGCGAGGTCGCTCTCCACGACATCGGTCGTGACCTGGAACCCCGCGGCATCGATGACCACCGCCGCGTCGGCCGGCGCGTCAGAGCCGGCCAGCACGTTCAGTTCGGTGACGACCCCGGCGACGGGTGCGGTCAGGCTCGCCGCCTTGATCAGCGCCTGCAGGTCGGCGACCTCCTGCTTTGCCTTGGCCACCTCGTTCTCGGCGCCGTACAGGCCGATCTTGGCCTGGCGGATCTGCGACGTGACATCCGCGTCCTCGGCGTCGGCCAGGGTCGACCGGGCCGCCCGCAGGCTCACCCTGGCCGAGGCCAGGGTGTTCTGGGCCGCGGCCAGTTCACGGTCGAGATCGGTCGTCTCGGCCGTTACGAGGACGTCGCCTGCGGCGACCGTATCGCCGACGGCGACCTTGACCTCCTTGACCGACCAGGTCGTCGTCGAGGTGGGTGCGGTCGACGTCTCGGTCACGAGAAACGGGTCGGCGCCGAACGCCAGCCCGTAGCGGGCCTGGGCCGCAAGGCTCCCGGTCGCGGCGACGTCGTCGGTGACGTCACCGGTGGTTGCGGGGCTGGTCAGGTACTCGGTCGCATTCGCCGCATTCGCCGTGAGGCCACCCATCGCAAAGACGGCGGCCCCAACGCCCACCGCCCCGAGCGCGACCACCGCGAGGATCTTGAGCTTCATCGGTCGTCCTTCCGTGTCCAGGCGTGATGGAGACCTCCCGCAGGCGGGTCGGTCCGCCCATTCCACGGGCGCCAGATGAGATGGGCATGAGAACTGGGGGCGGCCCGCGTAGCATCGAACGCGATGGACGACTCGCCGCCCGACGCCCCGCACGCCCCCGAAGCGCACCGTCGCCGCCCCCGACGGGTGGTCAGTGGTGTCGAGCAGCTCCCGTGGCGCCGCCTCGTCAACCCGTTCCGTCCGATCGAGATCCTGTCCGAGGACCAGGTGGAGACCGTCCATCGGGCATCGCTCCGGATCCTTGCGGAGATCGGGTTCGAGGTGCTCGGCGACCGCGCCCTCGACGCGTTCAAAGGCGCCGGCGCCCGGGTCGATCGGCTCAGCCACAACGTCCGCCTGGACCCGGCCCAGGTCGAGGAACTGATCTCGACGGCGCCCCCGGAGTTCACGCTCCATGCCCGGAACCCGGAGCGTAACGTCGTCTTCGGCCCGCGCCATCTCGTCTTCTGCGCGGTCGGCGGACCGGCCTTCGTCACCGACCTCGACCGCGGCCGGCGCGCCGGCAACTTCGTCGACTTCGTCGACTACGTCCGGCTCATCGGCGCGCTCGACGTCATCCACCAGGAGGGTGGCGGACCACTCGAGCCGACCGACCTGCCGGTCGCGACGCGCCACCTGGACATGTACCGGACCTTCGCGACGGAGCTGGACAAGACCTGGCAGTGCCTCGGCTTCGGGGCGACACCCGTCCACGACGCCATGGAGGTCGCCGCGCTGATCCGCGGCATCGACCACGACGACCTCGTCGACGAGCCGAGCTGCATGACGATCATCAACACGAACTCGCCACTCCGCCTCGACGGCCCGATGGGCGACGGCCTCATCGAGATGGCGAAACACGGTCAGCCCGTGGTCGCGACGCCGTTCACGCTTGCGGGCGCGATGAGCCCGGTCTCACTCGCTGGGGCGATCGCCCAGCAGAACGCCGAGGCGCTCTTCCTGGTCGCGCTGGGCCAGATCGTGCGGCCGGGGGCGCCGATGCTCTACGGCGCCTTCACCTCGAACGTGGACATGCGCACGGGCTCGCCGGCCTTCGGGACGCCCGAGTCCGTGAAGTGCCAGTTCGCGAGCGGCCAGATGGCCCGCCGCTACGGACTGCCTTGGCGATCATCGAACGCCACGGCTTCGAACGTCGTCGACGCCCAGGCTGCCTACGAGGCCGAGATGGCGGTATGGGGCGCCGTCATGGGCGGTGTCAACCTGCTGTACCAAGGCGCGGGCTGGCTCGAGGGCGGGCTGACCGCATCGTTCGAGAAGCTCATCGTCGACGCCGAGATCCTGCAGATGATCTCCGAGGTGCTCCAGCCGCTCCCCGTCGACGAGGCGAGCCTCGGCTTCGACTCGATCGCCGAGGTGGGCCCGGGCGGGCACTTCTTCGGGACCGCTCACACGCTCGAGCGCTTCGAGCACGCCTTCTACCGGCCGCTCATCTCCGACTGGCGCAACTTCGAGACCTGGCACGCCGACGGGTCGCGGACCGCAACAGAGCGCGCGAATACGGTCTGGAAGCGGCTGCTGGCCGATGCCGTGCCGCCGGCCCTCGACCCGCCGGTGCTCGAGGCCCTCGATGCGTTCGTCGCCCGCCGCAAGCGCGAGATCGAGTCCGCCTGACCCGATCGCGACGCGACGCGTGCCGCCGTGCTACAACGAGCTGGACGAAGAGTGGAGGTCACGACGGTGGTCGCGGCTACGACAGGCTGGTTCGATCGGGTCGACCGGCGGATCACAGGATGGATGGCGGACCACGGGCTCACCCTGCTCCGGATCGCGCTGGGGATCGTGTTCCTCTGGTTCGGCGCCCTCAAGCTCTTCCCGAACCTGAGCCCGGCCGAGGCGCTTGCCGGGCGGACGATCGAAACCCTCACCGCAGGTCTCGTGCCCGCGTCCATGGCCGTCCCGGTCCTGGCGCTCTGGGAGATGGCGATCGGCATCGGATTGCTCATCGGTCGCTGGATGCGGGTGACGCTCGCCCTGTTGTTCGTCCAGATGCTGGGCACGATCACGCCGCTCTTCCTGTTCCCGGCGGAGACCTGGACCGTGTTCCCGATCGCGCCGACCCTCGAGGGCCAGTACATCATCAAGAACATCGTGCTGGTCTCCGCTGCCATCGTGCTGGGCGCGACGGTCCGGGGCGGCGAGCTGACCGACCGGCCGGTTCAGAACTCGCCAAGGTCCTGACCCACGACGCCGACGCTGCCAATATGTCGCACCAGGCACGAGCGACGAGGAGACCGCGGCGGATGATCTGGAAGGACCCCGAGCGCAAGTGTCACTGCCGCATCGATGAGCCGATCGCAGGTGAGGAGTCCACCTACGACGACGACGACCGGATCGTTATGGCGAACATCGCCAAGCACGGCTGGCACATCGTCATGATCCCTGACGAGCCTCAGTCGAGTGGCTGGGTCTTCTCCGTCGGCATGTGGCACACGCTCGGGAGCCCGGAACTGGCCGTCTTCGGCATAGCCTCGAACGATGCGGCTCACGTGATCAACCAGATCGGCGACCACGTTCGGTCGGGGCAGTCAGTCGGTCCTGACGTGGTGTTCACCGACGTGCTCGAGGACGATCGGTCGGTGACATTCAGGCCGGCCGACAGCAGTTGGTACCGCCCGATGTTCGGTTACGCGACCTGGTTCGGCCGCCGGCCGCCGCTGCCTGTCGCCCAGGTGGTATGGGCCGACGCTCACGGACGGTTCCCGTGGGACAACGGGATCGATGACTGGTACCGCGCTACCCAGCCTTCACTCTGGATCCCGGCAGGAGAGCATGCGCAGGGTCAATGGAGCGGCGCCTTGATCCAAGGACCCTGGCCCTTTGCGGACCCGCCGGACACAGCTGCCTTCACGACCAAGCGGATCGCGTTCGAGCGGCGCCCGGTCCTGCACGTTGTCCACGACTCCGAAGGCGATTGGCAGTTCCTGGACGGCAAGGATGTCACCCAGGAGGACGGGGCCCTCGTCCAGATGGCGCACGTCGTGGGCGCCCATCTCGGAGTCGCCGACGTCGCGGATCTCCCCCGAGGTTGGGAGGCGTTCCGAGAGACGGAGCGCATGCCATGGATTCGCCGCCAGAGAGCGGACGAGTAGTAAGGAATCTTCGTCGGCGGCCGGTTCAGAACAGCAGTTCGTAGACGTCGAGGACCCGGTCGTCGTCATGGACGACGAGAGCCTCGCGCCACAGCTGGAACGCGGTGCACGGGTGGGAGATCCCGAAGGCCACCAGATCGCCGACCGCGAGACGCGCCCCATCCGCGAGCGCGACGAACGCGTGCTGGTCGTTGAGCTTGGTGACGGTGAAGCCGGGCTCCGCCGCCCGGACCGTGCCGTCGTCGGCTGCCCGGACCTTGACGACGACGGGCAGGTCCTGGTCCACCGGCAGGTCGCGTCGGCCGGCGCCGGCGATGGCCAGCCCAGGTTCCGGGGCGGACAGGACTGGCGCCCAGACCTCGATGGCCGGCTCCAGCCGCGGAGCGCCCGGCCGCGCCCGCATCCCGAACGGCGACGCCACCTCGTAGATGCCGTGATCGTGGGTGACGTAGGCGCCGCTCCGGAGCGCGACCCGAACGGGGAGGGTCGTCTGCCATGCCTCGGTCAGGGCGTCGGCGACGACGTCCGGGTAGGTGCTGCCGCCGCCCGTCACCACGATCTCGGCGATCCCCGCTCGCGTGAACAGCGCGTCAAGCCGGCCGACGATGGTCCGGGTCGTTTCGGCCAGGCGTCGGACCGCACCTTCGCGTGCCTCACGTGTCTGGCCGCCGACGACCCCTTCGTAGAGCGAGACGCCGGCGAGGGTCAACGGCTCGGCCGCATCGATCGCTCGAGCGACGGCCTCGGCCTCATCGACGGTCCGGACGCCCGTCCGGCCGCCGACGACGCCGACCTCGACGAGGACCGGGAGGCGCCGCCGACGACCGGCGAGCCGCGACGACATCCGCTCCACACCGGCGAGCGAATCCGCGCAGACGAGCAGCTCCGGCCCTCCCCGATCGAGCAGTTCGCCGATCCATGCCAGCCCAGCATCGTCGACGACCTGGTTGGCGATGAGGATCCGCTCGATCCCCGCGTCGACCGCGACCTCCGCCTGCCACGGGGTCGCCACGGTGATGGCCCACGCGCCCGCGTCGACCTGCCGCTTGAAGATCGCCGGCGCCATCGTGGTCTTGCCGTGCGGCGCGAACGAGACGCCGCGCTCGCGGCAATATTCGGCGAGCACCGCGATGTCGTGGGCGAGCGCCGTCTCGCGGAGGACGAACGCGGGCAGGCGGATCGTCGGATCGAAGAGGCTCCGACCGACCCGCTCGTCTGTCACGCGTTCCGGTGGTCCGGCTCAGCCGCCGCGACGCAGGTTGCGTCGCCTGACGGGGCCGGCGGTAGCCGCTAGCGCCTCGTCGGTCGGTTCGAGGGCCGGCGGGATGAATGGCAGCTCGGTCTGGGTCTCGAATCCGGCCCGGATGATCCGCCGCAGCTCTTCGTCGATCGCCGGATCGGTCTCGGGCGCCCGATAGGCGGCCAGCCGGAGGTCGACCTCGTCACACGCCCGTTGGTACGTGTCCTTGGACCCGAGCTTGGTCCAGTTCTCCCGGTTGTCACGGTCGACGATCGCCGACGGGAGGTACAGCTCCGCCGGCCAGTTGGCCATCGTGTGCTCGGCCATGATCAGGTGCTGGTCGGCCATCAGGTGGTCGATGAGGGCGCCGACCGGCAGGTCGTCGATCGGGTGGATGTCGCGCACGAAGCGGAGGGCCTGGCCGCACATCTCGTCATCGAAGACGAGCTTGGGCAGGTTGAACACGAGCAGGAAGTCCAGCATCCCGGGTCCTGACACCGAGTTCACGCCGGCCAGGGCGGCGATGAGCGCGCTCCCGAAGGTCTCCGCACCGGCCTGGGCGTCGAGGATCGGGCCGTCCGAGAGGGCCATGTACGCCTGGCATGGCAGCTCGAGCGCCTTCGCGACGGCCACGTAGGCAGCGTCCAGCTGGAGCGCCTCGATGGCGGCCATCGGTGAGCTCGCGATCTTCATGTGGAAGGTGGCCGGGGCCCCGCCGAAGAGGACCGGGGCGCCGGGCCGGATGATCTGGGCCATCGTGATCCCGGCGAGGACGTCCACGGTATGGAAGACCGTGGCACCGACCGTCGTGACCGGCGCGATGAGGCCCATCAGCGTGACCGGCACGATCTCGACGGCGACGCCTGCCTCGACGCAATCGATGAGGTTCTGGCAGGAGTCCTCGCTGTACCGGAAATTGCCGGTCGCGGTGATCGTAAAGATGCTCATCGGTCGGGCGATGAGGTCGGCCCGGTCGGCCCGGAACAGTTGCATCATCTCGACCATGCGGAGCACGCCGTGCTCCGTGAACGCGCCTGACACGACCGGCTTCTTCGAGTTGGTCAGGACCATGTACAGGCGCCACGCGTCGGACACCTGCGCCTCGATGTCGTCGTTGGTGGAGAACGCCGTCGCGAGGTAGGCGATGTTGTGCAGCCCGTCGGCCAGGCGGACGTATTCGACGAAGTCGGTCGAATTCGCCAGGCGGGTCTCGCCGGTCCGGTAGTCGAGGACCTTGAGACCGGATGACCCGGGGACGAAATGGACACGGTCGCCGCCCAGATCCGCGTGCGGGTTCCCGTCCCGGTCGAACAGCGTGAAGGCCTTCGGGGCGTCGGCGATGGCCCGTTCTACGACGTCGCGAGGGAAAAGGACGCGCCCCTCGGGCCCAACCGGCAGCCCGTGGTCGAGCAGGCGCTGGCGCATGACCGGACCGCGGATCTCCATGCCGACCTCGGCGAGGACCCGCTTCGCCTCGTCGAGGATCCGAGCGATGAGGTCGTCGTCGAGGACCTTGAGCGTCGGCCGCATCGGACCTCCATCGTCGCCGACCGCATCCTGGCCGGCGGGCGTGAGCCTACCGCACCGCGCACCGTGCGGGCCCGGCCGTCCTGATGGTCGCGCCGCTCGGTCATCGTGCGGCGACCCGTGCACGATCCGCCGATGTGGGGCAGGATGACCGCATGGCCGAACCGACATGGCATGGCCTCGCGGCCCACCGGTGGCCGGCGTCGCTCGCCCTGGCGCTGACGCTCAGCGTGGGCGCCTCGCTCGGTGCCGTCGCCTCGAATGCGACTGCGACGACCAGCGCGCGGGCGTCGTCCGTCCCGAGCGTCCAGGCTGCGGCGCTGTCACGCTGGACCGGTGGCGTGAACCTTTATCGCAGCGGCGTCTTCACGACCCAGAAGACCTGGCTGTGGTGCACGGCCGCCGACATCCAGATCATCCGGAACATGGTCCGGGGCACGCGCGACCATTCGACGAGGAACCAGCGCCGCTACTTCAACTGGATGCGCGCGCGCAACCGCTACATCCTCCCGCTGTCGGCCGGCGTCGACCCGCAAGGCTGGGCTGCCGGGATGCGCCATTTCGTCGATGGGCGCTATCGATTGATCGCCTCGAGGAGCTTCGACAGCGCACTTCGACTGGCCGTCATTCGGCTGCGCAAGACGAACCTGCCGGTCGGCGTCGCCGTGGCGCGCGGCAATCACGCCTGGATCCTCCATGGGTTCACCGCCACGGCCGATCCGGCGGTCACATCGGCCTTCAGGGTGACGAGCGTCCGCGTCACCGGGCCCCTGTACGGCCGGCAGAGCAAGAACGGCTACGACATGAAGCCGAACACGCGCCTGACCGTCGCCCAGTTCCGCCGGTTCTTCACCTCCTGGCGGTACGCGCCCAAGCGGATGATCTGGGACGGCCGGTTCGTGTCTATCCAGCCCGTCACCCCGAGGCGATCGGCCTCGGCCACGACGGCAGACCCGGCCGCCGGTGGAGTCGGTCGGGGCGGCGTCCCGTCCCATCGGGGCCGCGGTCCAGGTCATCGGGCGCTCGGCGGTCGGACCGTCACTGGCCGCCGTCGTATCCGGGCGAGCATCGGTCATGCGACTCCGACGCCGAAGCCGCCCTCGTCGAACCTGAGCAGGATGGCCGACGTCGCCGATCGGGTCGTCCTGGTCACTGGTGCGACCGGGGGACTCGGACGCGTGGTCGCGGCGACGTTCGCGGCCGCTGGCGCGACCCTGGGTCTCGTCGGCACGGACCGCGACCGCCTGACGGCCGTGGCCGCGAACCTGGGCTTGCCCGAGGACCGCTGGGCCCCGGCGGTCGCCGACCTCACCGACCCCGAGGCCGCACGGGCGGCCGTCGCCTCGGTCACTGAGCGCTTCGGTCGGGTGGACGTAGTGCTCCATCTCGTTGGTGGCTGGGCCGCCGGGATGCCCGTGGTCGAGCTGGACCGCGTCGACGTCCGAGCGATGCTCGACCAGCACCTGTGGACGACGCTGAACGTCGTCCAGGCGGCCGTGCCCGGCATGGTGGAACGAGGCTGGGGCCGGATCGTCGCGGTCTCGACGACCTTCGCGGCCAACCCGGCCGCCAAGGGCGCGTCCTACGCGATCTCCAAGGGCGCCGAGGAGACGCTCCTGCGAGTGCTCGCGCGAGAGGTCGGCTCCGACGGCGTGACCGCGAACCTCGTCGTCGTCAAGAAGATCGACACCGACCACGAGCGCGAGACCGCGCCGTCGCCGAAGAACGCGACGTGGACGACGCCCGAGGAGATCGCCGCTGTCATGCGCTTCCTGTGCACGGACGATGCCGCGGCCATCAACGGCGCCCGGATCCCCCTCGACGGTCGGGGCTGACCGGCCGGCCCCCCACGCCGGCCGGGTCTCGGATCCCCTCGGGCAGGGCGGCGAACCAGTCGAGCACCGCTCGCTCGTACGCGATGCCGAACGCCAGCGTGGCGGCCTGGAAGGGGTCAGTTCCTGAGGCGCCATCAGCCTTGGCCGCGGACGCCAGGGCCTCGTACGCCTCGAGCCGTTCGGCGCTGGAATCGCGATGCTGCCGGATGAAGGTCGCGAGGCGTGCCGGTGGCAGATGCCGCCCGAAGCTGACCGTCAGGAGGAGCGGATGGCGGATGGTCTCGGGACCGGGGCGTCGAACGATCCACTCCTCGAACGCCGCCCGTCCCGAGTCGGTCAGGGCATAGGGTCGTCGGTCGCGCGTTCCTCGCTCGCCAGCGTGCACCAGACCGGCCTCGGCCATCCAGGCCAGTTCCCGATAGACCTGGCTCTGGGTGATCGACCAGAAGTCGCCGATGACGCGTTGCGCCGTCGCGGCGAGGTCGTAGCCGCTCATCGGGCCGTTGTGGAGGAATCCGAGCAGGGATGCCGCGGTCGCGTTCAGGGTGCGTCGATCAGCCATCCCACTGTCTCCTCTTGACATAACACTGTGTCATATGTAGCCTGCACATTGATATGACACAGTAGCATATGGGGAGGGACATCCCGTGGTCCCCGAATCGCGCCGCCTCGCCGGCATCATCCTGATCCTCGTGCCCGCCGTCGCCTTCGGTGGAGCGAGCCTGCTCTCGATGATCCTCGGTCAGGCGCCCGGCTATATGGACAATGCGTTGCGTCAGGATCTCTGGCGAGCCGGCCATGCGCATGCCGGGGTCCTGCTCATCTTCGCCCTCGTTCTCCTGCGCTACGCCGACGAGACCAACCTGCGAGGAGCGTGGATGTGGCTGGCGCGCCACGGCGTTCCGGTCGCTGCGATCCTCATGCCCGTCGGGTTCTTCCTCTCGGTTCTCAGCCCCGATGCAACCCAGCCGAATGCCCTGATCGCCCTCGTCTTCGCCGGCGGACTCTTTCTCGTCGGAGGCGTATTGACGCTCGGGATCGGGTTGCTTCGTTCCGGCCGTCCCTGAGCCCCACGGATCAGCCAGGATCCTGGTCGGGCGCGCGGTCGCTCCGCAGGCCGGAGCCGATCTGCGCCGACGAATGGATCCTGACGAGTCCATCCTCCGGCGGCTCAGCACGGTCGAGGTCGAGATGGCGCAGGCCGGGCACCAGTGCGGCCACGGCCGCGACGACACCGAGCGTGAGGACGCCGCCCCCGACGACGGCAGGCACCGTCCCGAACAGCCGCGCGGCGACGCCGCTCTCGAAGGCGCCGAGCTCGTTCGAGGCGCCGATGAACACCCAGTTCACGGCGGCGACACGGCCGCGGATCGCCTCCGGTGAGAGCACCCGCAGGATCGTCGAGCGGATCACCATGCTGATCCCGTCGGTGACGCCGCTGAAGAAGAGGGCGACGAGCGAGATGGCGAAGCTGGTCGACAGCCCGAAGACGATCATGCTCACGCCGAAGCCGGCGACGCAGATGAGGAGTGTTCGGCCCGCGTGACGGCTCGGTGGCCAGCGCGTGGCCGCGATCATGACGAGAAGCGCCCCCAGCGACGGTGCGGTCCGCAATACGCCGAGCCCGGCCGCCCCGACATGGAGGATGTCCGCGGCGAAGACCGGGAGCAGCGCGATCGCGCCGCCGAAGAAGACCGCGAACAGGTCCAGCGCCATGGACCCGAGGAGCGGCGGACTCTTGGCCACGTACCGGATGCCGCCCAGCAGGCTCTCCAGGAATGGCTCGCCATCGACCCGCTGCGGCATCGGCTTGCGCGGGATGAGGAAGAGGCAGCCGGTCGAGATGGCGAGGAGGGCGGCGATCGCCGCATACGTGGGCGCCAGGTCGACGAGGGCGACCGAGATGCCGCCGATCGCCGGACCCAGGATCGATCCGGTCAGGCTGAAGCTGCTCGTCAACGACACCCCGCGTGCCGCCTGATCGCGCGGGATGACCTGCGCCTCGAAGGCCGACGAGCGCCGGTCGCTCGAAGCCGCTGGCGATGCCGGACACGAAGATGACCGCCAGGATGAGTCCGAGGCTCAGGGCGCCGGCCGCCGCCAGGGCCGCGAACGCCACGGCGCACAGCGTCACGAGGGTGCTCGACAGCAGGATGATCGAGCGTCGGTCGCGCCGGTCGGCGACGTGGCCGCCGAAGAGCACGAGCGAGAGCGCCGGGATCGCCTCGACGAGGCCCAGCCAGCCGAGCGACAGGGGATCGCGCGTGATCTGGTAGGTCTGGAACGCGACGACGGTCGCCAGCGCGCTGATGGCCAGCGAGTTCGTCAGCCGCGCGCCGAGGAGCGCCCGGAACTCGCGTCGTCGGAGCAATGGGCGGTGGGAGGTCAAGTCGATGTCCCGTTGCCATCGATGGATTCGACGCCGCAAGTGTGGTCGAAACGCACGACCTCATGGCGTCGAGTGCATAGTTCTACCCACGTCGCCGGCGCAGCGATTTGGATCGTTCGGTCGATGCGGCGACGCCTCCTCGAGGCTAGCGTCGTCCATGGCGACCGGGTTCCCCAGGTCGCATCCGATCACGGACGAACGAGGAGATCGACGGATGGACGGCAAGCGCACGCCTGAGCGGGTCGAGGCAGTGGTCATCGGAGGCGGGCAGGCCGGGATGGCCGTCGGGTACCACCTGGCGCAGCGCCACCAGGGCTTCGTCATCCTTGAGGCCGCTGACCGGATCGGAGACGCCTGGCGGAAGCGGTGGGACGGGCTCCGGGTGTTCACCCCGGCTCGGTACGACGGGCTACCCGGGATGCGGTTCCCGGCACCCCCGCACTCACTCCCAACCAAGGACGAGGTCGCCGACTTCCTCGAGTCTTACGCGGGGCGCATGGATCTTCCAGTCCGAACCGGGATCCAGGTCACCGGACTCAAGCGGCACGAACGTGGCGACGGCTTCGTCATCGCCGCCGGTCCGCGCAACTTCGAGGCGGCCGAGGTCGTGGTGGCGACCGGCGCGTACGGTGAGCCACGAGTGCCTGGCTTCGCCAGTGAGCTCGCTCCGTCGATCCGGCAGCTCCACTCGAGCGAGTTCCGAAATCCTTCCCAACTTCGCGACGGTGGAGTCCTTGTCGTGGGCGCCAGCAATTCGGGGGCGGAGGTCGCGCTCATTGCTGCTCGCCAGCATCGAACGGTGCTGGCAGGGCCGGACAAGGGGAAGATGCCGATTCGTCCCGAGAGTCGACTTGCGCGCCCGTTCGATACGGTCTTCTGGTTCTTCATCAATCACGTGGCAACGCTGAACACCCCGATCGGTCGCAAGGCGCTTCCGTTCGTGCGCGATCACGGCGGCCCGCTCGAGCGTGTCTGGCCTGCCGATCTGGCCGCCGCCGGTGTGGAACGCGTCTTCGGCCGAGCGGTCGGAGCTCAGGACGGCCTGCCCGTGCTCGATGACGGGCGGGTGCTGGACGTGGAGAACGTCATCTGGTGCACCGGTTTTCGCCCGGACTTCGGGTGGATCCATCTGCCGGTGGTCGGAGAGGATGGCTGGCCGCTCCAGGTCCGCGGGATCGTTCCAAGCGTCCCGGGCCTCTACTTCGTCGGGTTACCCTTCCTGTACTCGGGGGCTTCGGCGCTGCTTGGGGGCGTGGGCCGGGATGCGGCCTTCATCGCCGACAGGATCAACTCCCGCACGAGCACGTCGATGGCACGAGGCAACGCGACGTCAACTGTCGTCACGACCTGAGAACTTGGCGGCACGGGAGACTGTACGTGCGGCGTGCGATCGAGAACGACGTCAAGGCCCGCTGGATCGACGCGGCTCACGGGGCCCGGCTTCGGGTGGTCGAGGCAGGTTCCGGCCCCGCCGTCGTCCTCGTGCCAGGCTGGACGATGGGCTGGACCGTGTTCGAACGACAGATCCCGGCCCTGTCCCAATCGAGGCACGTGGTCGCGTTCGACCCGCGGAGTCACGGGGCGTCGACCACCACCGTCGACGGCAACGGCTACGCGCAGCATGGCCGCGACCTGGAGACCGTCATCGACGCCCTCGGCCTCGATCGCGTTGCCCTCGTCGGCTGGTCATACGGCGCCCTTGCCTGCTACGCCTACCTGGAGCGCGCAGGGTTCGATCGAGTCGAGCGACTTGCCGTCCTCGACCAGACACCGCGCCCATTCGCCTGCGAGCACGAACCGACATGGTCCGAGGCTGACTGGGCGTCGTTTAGGAACGAGATGCTCGGGCCTCTTGCAGCCGACCGGACCGTATTCGCCAACGACTTCGTCGCCTGGGCGACATCGAGCGCCATCTCGTCGGCTGACCGCTCATGGCTCGTTGCGATGCACGAATCGACACCGATCGCGGCGGCGACCGCCCTCCTGATGGACGCGATCTTCTCCGACTACACCTCGATCGCCGAAGCCGCAGACCAGGCTCTCCCGGTGCTCCATGTCGTCCGCGAGGACGATCTCCACGCCGCCGTGCCCTGGCTTCGCGCACATACGCCGCGCACGCAGGTCGAACCCATGGCCTCGCACTTCGGCTTCTGGGAGGACGCCGAGCCATTCAACGCGGTCCTTGAGGGATTCCTCACCGCGCGGCGTGCGCCCGCGCCGTAGAGGAGGGAGTGGAGCGGGAGACGGGATTCGAACCCGCGACATCTTGCTTGGGAAGCAAGCACTCTGCCAGCTGAGTTACTCCCGCTCGGAGCCGCCGGATGACTTGTCAGCTGCGGCCCAACATTACCACCGAGCACCCCGGGGTCATCGGGGTGTCGGCGAACCGACACGTTCCCGGACAAAGCAAACGCCCGCGCCGAACGTCTCTCTGGTACACATCGTCCGGAGGACATCGGATGCGTTCCTCGCACTCGAAGATCGCGGCGACGATGGTCGCAGGCCTGATGGTCGTTGGCTGCCTCGCTACCCCGAGCCCTGCCCCGATGGCGACGCCATCCCTGTCCGGGTCGCCCGCATCGACTTCGGCATCCCCGCCTCCGTCCCCGGTCCTCAGTGCCGCGCCGAACCCCCACCTCACCGTCAGAGAGCGGGTGGCCATACGCTCTCGGTGACAGCGAACCGGTCTTCGGACCGGACGGCACGGTCTACTTCCTGGCCCGCGATGCCGAGGGCGCGTTCCAGCGGACCGTCGCCGCACTCGATGCGGCAGGGCACATGAGGCCAGGCTGGGGGATCGAAGCACCTCCGGGCTCTGACTACGGATCCCTGGCCGTCGGTCCCGATGGGTCTGTCTACGTCGAAGAGCGCCGGGGTGTGGCAGCCGGGAACGTACTGCACCGGCTCGATGCCACCGGTCGGGACCTGCCCGGCTGGCCGTTCGAGGAACCCCCGGACTTCGCCTGCCCCGCGGGCGAGCCCTTCGATACGGACGACCCGCGCACCCCGGTCGCCGACGATCCGTGTCATGCGCCGACGCCTGGTCATCGACCCGAACGGCACGGCCTACCTGACGAGCGAGCGCCCCGTGAGTCCTCGGATCATCGCCATCGACGCTTCGGGAGCCGTCGAGCCGGGATGGCCGATCGACCTGGATGACCGGGAATGGTCGGACCAGCAGGTCGGCGCCGACGGCAGCGTGTTCATGGTCCGGCGGCCCATCGGGACGCCGACGTGGGACGAGGCCCGAGGCCGCGTCGATGACGACGCCGAGTTGTTCGCCTTCGCCCCGGACGGGATGCCTCGTCCCGGCTGGCCAGTCGCGGTCCCCGACATTCGCGGCTTCTCGGTCGGCCCACAGGGCAACGTCACGGTCTGGTCGTTGATCGACGATGTGGGGGAGCTATGTACCGATCCACGTCGAACCCTCTATACGGTCCTGGGTCCAGATGGGCGGTCCCTGCCCGGGTGGCCGCGCGGGTCGACGGGATACGCCTCGTTCCCGGTCGTCGCCGCCGACGGTACCCTCTCCTACGTCTCGGCCACGGACAAGCTCTACGCGCACGACCGGGGCGGCGAGGTCAAGGCCGGCTGGCCTGTGGCCGTACCTGGGGCCGGCAACGGGTGTGGTCCAGAAAGTCCGTACCTCGCACCCGACGGGACGATCTACGTCATGGGCGACGAGGTCGAGGCGCTGGCCCCAGACGGCCGTTCGCGTCCGGGCTGGCCGTACCGTCCCGCGGGCCAGCTGATCGGGCCCTGCCTCGACTCGGAGTGCTACGGCGGTCACGGAGCGCCTGCCTTCGGTCTCGACGGCACGGTCTACGTTGTCGACTTCCACACCGATGCCTCCGGTACCAGGGCCGAGATCGTTGCCCTAGATCGACGGGGAAAGCTCAAGCCGGGTTGGCCGTATCGCTTGCCGTTCGATCCGGCGTCGGTCGCGATCGGCCTGCTGTCGGTGTCCCGCGATGGGCGGCTCTTCGTCCGAGGCGGAGACTTGCTCCTCGCGCTCGATCCTGAAGGGCGCATCGCTGACTGAGCGGAACCCGACACCGCTCGTCCCTACAGACTCTCCTCGCTCCAGCCCTGGCGCGCGGCCAGCCGCACGAGCGCCGTCCGGCTCGTGACGTCGTACCGATCGAACAACCGGCGCAACTGGCTCTCGACCGTCTTGACCCGCAACGACAGCCGGTCCGCGATCTCGGCGTTCGAGAGACCTTCGGCGACGAGGGCCAGGATCTCCAGCTCGCGGGGGGTCGGCACGCGGAGCGCATCGCTGGCCGCCTGTCGGGCGGCCGCTGGGAAGGCCGTGCCGCCGGCCGCCACGGTCTTCACGGCCCTCAGGATCTGATCGACCGTGGCCATCTTCGACAGATAGCCCTTCGCGCCGAGCTCCACTGCCCGCACGTGGTAGCTCGGATACCAGTAGGCGCTCAGGATGATGAAGGCCGGCCCGGAGCCATGGGTCCGGACGAGGTCGAATCCATCACCGGCCTCCGAGAGGCGGATATCGCACAGGACGACGTCAGGTGACTCGTGTTCGATAAGCCTGGTCGCCGATCGAACGTCGCGGGCGGTACCGACGACCTTCACGCTAGGCGCGCCCTGGATGAGCGCGGCCAGGCCGTCGGCGATCGCCGGGTGATCCTCGACGATGGCGACGCGGATCATGTCTTCGCTCCAGCCCGCGGGCTGGCTCCTCGCACTCGACGACGGGCGAGGGGCAACCGCACGGTCATCGCGGTGCCTTTCCCGAGCCGCGATGTCGCCTGGATCTCGCCGCCATGGGCCGTCACGATCTCGCGGGCCACGAATAGGCCGAGACCGAGGCCAGGCGCTCGATGCGGCTGACCCAGTCGTGCATAGGCCTCGAAGATCGTTCGGAGGTCCTTGGCGGCGACCCCGGGACCGTGATCACGGACGACGATCTCGGCCTGACCATCCGCGGACCTGACCGCCACCTCGATCGTTCCGGAACCGGGCGCATGCTCCATGGCGTTCGCCAGGAGATTGAGGAACACCTGTTCGAGCCGGCCAGGGTCCGCACGGACGCGGACCGGCTTGGGCTCGGTCGTCAGGCGGATCGGTGGGGCCTTGGGCAGGACCTGCGCGGCCTCGACGGCCGATCGGACGACGGCCACGACATCGACGACGTCGAACAGCAACTCCAGCTGACCGCTCTGGATCCGGCTGACGTCCAGGAGGCGCTCGATGAGGGTGGCCAGGCGCCTGGTCTGGGAAAGGGCACGCGTCGCGTACGTGCTCGCGTCCTTCACGTCGCCCTGGCTCAGATGCCGATCGACGAGCTGGAGGTAGTTGTGGATCGCCGCCGTCGGCGTCTTGAGCTCGTGGCCGGCCGCGGCCATCAGCCGCTCGAGGCTGAGTCGCATCGTCCGGTCCGAGACATCCCGGATGGCGACGACGCCGCCCCACGTCCGGTCCTGACTGGTGAGGGGCTCGGTCACGGCCTCGAACCAGCGCCGGACTCCATCTGGATCACTGACCGCGAACTCCATCCGGAATTGCTCGCCACGAGCCGCCCGTTGCTGCGGCCACTCGGCCTTCGGCAGCGGGATGCCGGCCAGGTCTTCCGGTCGGATCTCGGCATCGGGACCGCCGAAGAGCCGGTCATAGGCCGGATTCGTCGCGAGCGTCCGGCCCTCATGATCGACGGCCACCACGGCGTCGCCGAGGCTCGCGAGGACCGACTCGAGCCGGCCATGTTCCTCGTCGCGATGCTGCTTCTGTTCCTCGAGCGCTACGGCCTGCAACCGCAGCTCCTCGGTCCGTGCCGCGAGGTCTTCATTGGCGACCCGCAGCTCCTCGACGCTCGCCGTCAGCTCCTCGTTGAGCGTCTCCAGCTCCTCGTTCGTCGCCTGGAATTCCTCGTTGAGCGTCTCGACCTCTTCTCTGCCGGACTGCGCCTCCTCGCTCGACTGCAACATCGACTGGTTGGACATCCGGAGCTGGGCGACGAGCGCGGTCAATTCGTCGTTCGCATGCAAGAGCCGTCGGTTGGCGACAGCCGCTCGCTCGATCCGGCGCTCGGCGCGCACGCCGGACCGGCGATCACGCTCGATGGTGCTGATGTCGCTGAGTTCGATCAGCGCGCCCTCGACCTTCGGCGGCTGCTGGGCATACGGTCGGACGACCGTCTGGATGAACCTGGCTCCGTCGGTCGCGACGTCGGCCACCTCGACCTCGTGCACGGTCGTCGTGGTCTCCCCGAGGAAGGCTGCATCGATCGCGGCACGAACGGCGGTCGAGGGCAGCGACTCGGCGAGGTGGATGAAGTCCTGGTCGAACGCCAGACCGTGGATCCCGAGCATCCGGCGCGCGGCCGTGTTGATCCGGGTGATGTAGTAGCGGAGGTCGACGACGACGATGCCCAGGCCCAGGTCGAGCAACAGCGCCTCTGCGGCCACCGTCGAATCCGCGGCGACCTGGACGTCACGGCGGGTCGATCGGATCGCGGTGTCGAGCGACGCCTCCTGGCCTCGATGCGGTCGCACCGGCTTCGTGCGCTCGAGTGGCAGCAACGGCGCCCCGGGGATCCGTCGATAGACCCGCATTCGGCCGTGGTCCTCGACATATGGTGCGGGCATGGCCGCGACGGTCTCGGACGGTCCCAGGACGAGGCGTCCGTCATCGCGGAGCGAGAAGCTGAACGTCTCGAGGGCCGCCCGCTGCATCCCAAGGCTGAAGTAGATCAGGACGTTCCGGCACAGGATGAGGTCGATCCGCGGGAACGGCGCACGCGCTCCGAGGTCGTGCTCGCCAAAGATCATCAAGGAGCGGAGTGACTTCGCGACCTCGTACCCGCCATCGGATTTCTTGAAGTAGCGCGCGCGGAGGTCGGGCGCGACGTTCTGCAGGGCCGCGGGCGGGTAGAGGCCACGCCTGGCGAAGGCGATGGCGGCGCTATCGATGTCGGTCGCGAAGACGCGCACATCGATGGGCTCACCCCCGTCTTTCAGTGCCTCCGAGAGCGTGATCGCCAGCGAGTACGCCTCTTCGCCCGTCGAGCAACCGGCCGACCACACGCGAAGCGGCCGTCGGTGCAGCCGGGCCTCGTCGATGAGCACCGGAAGCGTCTGCTCGCGGAGGTACTGGAACACCTTCGGGTCGCGGAAGAACTCCGTGACCTTGATCAGCAGGCTGCTGATGAGCCGGGCGTACTCCTCAGGGTCCGTCTCGAGCCGCGCCGCGTAGTCGGCCAGGGAGACATGCCCCGTCGCGGCCATCCGGCCCCGCAGCCGGCGGATGATCGTCGCGGTCTTGTAGGTGCTGAAGTCGATCCCGCTCTGCTCGCGGATCTGGTCCAGCAACGCCGCGAACGCACGTGCTTCCGAACCTTCCGGGGCGGACCCGACGGCGGCCAGCAGATCGCGCAGGACCTGCCCCATGGAATCTAGGTCGGCGGTGGCGTCGACGAGCGACGGAGGGATCGATCGTGGCATCGAGGGGAACTTCGCGGTGGCTGGGTCCTCGATGACGACCGCACCACCCGCCTGCTTGACGTGCCACGCTCCAGCAGCGCCGTCGCTGCCACTGCCGGTCAGGATCACCGCGGTGAGGCCGGGGCCGAAGGCGGCGGCCGCGGTCTCCAGCAGCAGATCGACCGAGGGCGCGATGCTGCCGGACCTGGCCGGCCTCAGGCGCAGCTCGTGGTCGACGATCTCGACCAGCCGATTCGAAGGGGTGACGAAGATCACGCCGTCCTCGAGGGGCGCGGTCCCCTCGACGACCTTGATCGGCAACGTCGCGTGTCGCGAGAGGATCTCGCCCAGATGACTCGGTCGCCGTGGATCGAGGTGCTGGGCGATGACGATCGGAGCCCCGAAGTCGGCGGGCAGGCTCGCGACGACCCGCGTCAGGGCCTCGATCCCACCTGCCGACGAGCCGATGACGACGAGCTGCGCTTCGGTCGTCTCCTGCTGAACCACGATACGGCATTCTAGGCCGCGTTCAGCGGGTGAACAGGCGTCTCGACGCCTCTGCCGGCATCACGATGGGTGCCGTGTTTCCATCCTCAGCGACGATCGAGTGCTCGCGTATCGTCGCGCGTGACGAGCGGGGGTGTGTGGGATCTTCTCCTCCCCTCAGCCGGCTTGAGCGACTTCTGGGGAAACCGCCCACAGCCGGTCGGGCAGATTCCCGCCTCCGACCGTCGACGGATGACCTGGCCCGCGCCAGGCCGTTCGTCGCCATAGCCCGGAGGCTGCCCGGGGGCGGCTTCCGGGCTATCCCGTCCCGACCTCCACACGAGCAACGGCGTGATTTCATCCTCACGGGCCATGTCACCGGCCAAGCATCCTGTGGCGGCAGGTCGGATGGGTCGACCGAGTGCCTTCCCCTCGGGGATCCGGCCCCTATCGGGTCTGCAGGCCCCTCGCCGCGGGGAACAACCAGATGGCGAGGGGCTTCACCTTGCCCGCGGAGCGAGGGCAACGGTGGCTCGACCGGCCCAGGGGCTCCAGTCGCTGCGGTGCTACCATCTGCCACCCAGTGGTAACGTCTGCCCGCCAGATTCCCGTATGGTGAGAACGGCCCCCGTGACCGAATTGTCGCTCTGATGCCCCCAGTCGTCACCGCCCGGGATCGGCCGCCCGAAGAAGCCGCAGAGGACACCTCGTTCGCCCGCGGCCTGCGGCTCCTGCTCACGATCGCCGACCGTGGCGAGGTCCGGGCCGACGAGCTGGGCAGCGCCCTGGACATGCCGGTCTCGACCGTCTACCGGTACCTGCGAACGCTCGCCGAGTTCGGGTTCGTCGAGCGGCGGGGCGGCGGCTACCACCTCGGTCCGCGGCTCCTCATCGGGGACGGCGCGAACGTGAGTACCGAGCGACTCATCCGACACGCGGGTCCCATCCTCCAGCAGCTCGCCGCGGACACCGGTGAGACGGCAGTGGTGGTCCGGCGGATCGGGCTCTCGGCCGTGTGTCTCCACCAGGTCGAAAGCGAGGCGCCCCTGCGGGTGACGCTGGAGCTTGGCTCGCCCAGTCCGCTGTATGCGGGCGCGCCCGGTCGCGTCCTGCTCGCCTTTGCCCCGGCCCACGTTCTCGAGGCCGTGCTGGCCGAGGACCTCATCCGCCTCACACGACGAACGCCGACCGAGAGTGAGCTTCGGGCGAGCCTCGGCGCGGTCGTCATGACCGGCATGGCCACCAGCGAGGGCGAGTTGATCGAAGGGTCGGTGGCGATCGCCGCGCCGGTCTTCCGTGAGGACGGCATCGTCGGGGCGCTGGGCCTGATCGGGCCGGCGATCCGGTGCCGACCCGCCTGGCGGGTCAAGGCCGGTCGGCTTCTGCAGGACGCCTCCCGGACGGTCAACGAGGCGCTCGCGGACTGACGCGTGACGAGCGACACCGACGAGTCAGCCCCAGGACGATTCTCTCAGCGTGGCAGACGGTCGTCTCATAGCGTGACAATCGGTGCGTGGTTGATTATGCTGCCCAACCATGGAACATCGATCGCCGTCTGGGTTCGATCGACTGGCGCCCGTCTCGACCCGGTATGCGTCACTACCGGTCGGCGAGGCCTTCACGTGGGCGGACATCGCCGCCAGCGTCCCGCCAGGCGAGTGGTACATGGTCGCCTTCCGCTCGACTCGCCTTCCCGGGGCTGACGAAGACGTCCTGACGAGGCACGACGACTGGGCCCACGCCGAGGCGAAGACCGCCCCGGGGTTCGTCCACTACCTCAAGGGCCCGACCACCGATGGGGGCCTCTGCCTGTCGTTCTGCCTGTGGGACAGTCGCACGGAGGCTCGCGCGGCCGCCGGCCGTCCGGCCCATGCCGCCGCCGCCGCGCTGACGCACGTGACGTACGAGGAATACACCCTCGAGTTCCATCGGGTGACGCGCCTGGCCGACGACGCGCGGTTCACCTTCGAGTACTACGACCGACTCGAGATCGAGACCGCCGACCCGCCGACGACGTCGGTCGTTCCGGACTTCGCGCCAGGGCCTGCATCCGCCTGATCGGGGTCATACCCTGACCGGGATGCCATCGCCTTCCGCTCGGTCCGCCTTCACGACCATCGGCGTCCCGATCGATTCGGTCGGCCTCGGGCGGGCCGAGCCCCGCGGGACCGAGCTGTCGCCCGATGCGCTGCGGGCGGCCGGGCTCGGTCGGCTCGGCTGGGAGGACCTCGGCGACCTGGCGGTCCGGATCCCGGACCACGAACGCGATCCCGGCGACCGGCCTGGTCGGGCTTGACGGCGTCCTCGCCACGACCGACGGCGTGCGAAGGGCGGTCGCCGGCCTCATCGGCGACGGGAGTCGTCCGTTCGTGCTCGGGGGCTGCTGCACGCTCTTGCCGGGCGCGCTCGCCGGCGCTCGCGACGTGCTGGGCACGCTCGGGCTCGTGTACGTCGACGGCCACCTCGACTTCTATGACGGCATCACGTCGCCGACCGGGGAGGCTGCCGACATGCCGATCGCGGTCCTGCTCGGGGACGGGCCGGGCCCATGGGTCGAGCGTGTGGCGCCCGTCCCCGTGACGCCCGCCAGCTCGATCGCGCTCCTCGGCTATCACGATCCCGACGAACTCGAGGACCTCGGGGAGCGACTGGCCGACCACCGTGCGGCCGGCCTGTTCGATGCCGATGTCGCGACCATCCGACGCGACGGACCCGCGGCGACCGCGACGGCCGCGCTCGACCACCTGCGCCGCGCGAGCGAGCGGGTGTGGCTGCACATCGACCTCGACGTGCTCGACCAGGCGGTCTTCCCGGCCACCGACTACCTGATGTCCGGCGGTCTCGATTGGGACGAGCTCGTCGAGCTGGTGCGTCCCGTGGCGACCGATCCGGGACTCGTCGGCTGGTCGGTTGCCTGCTACAACCCCGAGAAGGATCCGGGTGGCGTCGACGGGCGGGCGATCGTCGCCGCGATCGAGCGTACGTTCGCCTGACCCGTCTCGACGCCGAGCCCCCGCAACGGGCTTGGAGGAGCGCCCTGCTATCGTTCGTCGGTGGAGGCCGACCTGTTGTCCCGGGGTGCGATCACGCCTGCCGGCCTGTCCGGGGACGTCGATCCGCCGCCCCCGATGCCGCTCGAGGCGCGTTGGCTCGGTCGGGTGGCGTATGACGAGGCGCATGCCCTCCAGCGTCGCCTGGCGGGTGAGCGGGCCGACGGGCGGATCGGCGACCAGCTCCTCCTCCTGGAGCACCCGGCGGTCCTGACGCTCGGCCGCCACAGCGATCCCGCCCACATCCTCGCGAGCGCGAGCGAGCTCGAGGAGCGCGACATCGCGGTCGTTCGGATCGAGCGCGGCGGCGAGGTCACCTACCACGGCCCCGGCCAGCTCGTCGCGTACCCGATCGTCGCGCTCCATGAGCGTGGCATGCTCGTCCGACCCTTCGTTCGCGCGCTGGAGGCCGCCCTCGCCGCGACGTGTGCCGCTCACGGCGTCGCGGCGGGCCGGCGCGAAGGCCATCCCGGCTGCTGGTGCGACTCGGGCGGGCCCGAGCCCAGGAAGATCGGAGCGCTCGGCCTTCGCGTCGAGCGTGGCGTCACGTATCACGGCATCGCCCTCAACGTCACGGTCAAGCTCGCCGACTTCGAGCTGATCGACGCCTGCGGCATGCCCGGCGTCGTGTCGACGTCGATCGCCTTCGAGCGCGGCGAGCGGGACGCCCCACCCTCGACCGCCTCGGTCGCCAGCGCGGCCACGGTCTTCGCGCGAGCGTTGGGGGACGCCATCGATGCGCCGTTGGTCGGCGAGCTCCCGGGCTGAGGCTCGAGGACCATGGCGGCCGGGCTGTTCGAACTCCGCAAGGATCCCATCACGGGCTGGTGGGTCGCGACGGTCGTGGATCGCGCGTTCCACCTCGACCGGTTCGCCCGGGCCGCGGAGTCGGTCGACGACCACCTGTTCGGATGCGCCAATTGCACGACCCCCGCCGGCGACGGGGTCCGCGTCAGGATGCTCAAGGACTTCGCGTTCCACGTGATCGGCACCGACGGCGAGGCTCGGGATCTCGATCGTGGCCTGGGTCAGGTCGCACTCGCCCAGGCGCGCGCGACCGGCAGCTGGCGGACGATCGTCGCGCCACCGGGCGAGCATCGAGCCCTCCATGCGGTCGGGAACGAGCTCATCGAGGCATTGCTGTGCGAGGCACGGGACGCGCTGGCCGAGGCCCGGGTGACCGGCCAGACCGAGTACCTGACCGTCGTCCAGAACTGGGGCAGCCAGGCCGGCGCGCGAACGAACCACCTCTGCCTCGACCTCTACGACCTCCCGCAGATCCCGCATCGCATCGCCGAGGAACTGGGCGGTGCGGCACGGTTCGTCATCCGGGAAGGGGAGTGCCCGTTCTGTCGGCTCGTGCGCGACGAGGTCCTTCGGCCGGACCGGCTCGTCTGGGAAGACGCCGGGACCGTGGCATTCGCCCCCTACGCCTCGCGCTCTCCATTCGAGGTCTGGGTCGTGCCGCGTCGCCACGAGGCGGACTTCGGGCGGATGGGCGCACCGGACATCGCCGCCACCGCGGAGGCGCTACGGCAGGTCCTGACCCGCCTGGCATCGAGTCTCGACGGGCCGCCGTACAACCTCGTGCTCCACACGGCGCCGCTGCGCGAACAGGTCGACGCGACGTACCACTGGCACTGGGAGATCCACCCGCGGCTCCGCGAGATCGCCGGGCTGGAACTGGGAACCGGGCTGCCGGTGAATCCCGTCTCGCCCGAAGACGCGGTGGAGGAACTCCTGGGCCGCGCCGATGCGCAGGGAGGTGCGACGGGTTGAACGGCTGCCTGCCGGGCACCCGCCGGCGTCACACCGGGGGGAGGTCCACCGTCTCTGGCCCAACGAGCGCGTCCCTTGCAGGCTGCGCGTTCCGTCGACCCTCTCGCACGGAGCCTCTGTGGCCATCGACCGTCCGCTCACCATCCTGCGCGACTCCCTCGGCCGCCCGGCCGCGCGATCCGTCCGCCCAGCCATCGGCCGCCCGATGAGCGAGGCTTGGGACCGCGGCGAGGCCGGCGTGTTCATCGAGACCCTGTTCGCGAAGCATCACGGCGAGATCTATGCCTACCTGTTGCGCATGATGCGCGACCCGGAAGTTGCCGCCGACATGGCCCAGGACGCGTTCATCAAGGCCTACAAGAACTACGCGACGCTGGAGAAGCCGGAGAACGCCCGCGCGTGGCTTTACCAGATCGCGCATCGGGTGGCCCTCGACGAGATCCGCCGTCGAAAGATCATCCGGTTCTTCCCCTGGACCGGGGAGTCGCACGGCTCGGT
Organism: uncultured Chloroflexia bacterium; assembly: GCA_963778645.1. Taxonomy (GTDB): domain Bacteria; phylum Chloroflexota; class Limnocylindria; order Limnocylindrales; family CSP1-4; genus SPCO01. The sequence continues at coordinate 416,928 of CAVZVH010000025.1, read as the reverse complement.
GCCGTCCGCCGAGCGACTCGTCATGGACGCCCGCCTGTCCGGCGACATGCAACGCGCCCTGGAGCGCATCCCCGAGCGCCAGCGAGCCGCGCTCCTGCTCGCCGAACTGCACGATCTGACCGGCCTCGAACTGGCCGCCGCCCTGGGTGTGAGCCACGTCGCCGCGCGGGCGCTGCTCACGAGGGCACGCGAAAGCCTCCGCCAGGCGCTTGCCGCCGAGCGAGCTGCCGAGGCGCTGGCGGAAGCCGCTGCCGACACGCCCGCCGACGCATCAGGGGCACACTCGCCGGGGCGACCCAGGTGAGCCGCTTCGGACGGGTCCCGCGTCGGCCCGACCATTGGTCCACGCCCCACGAGCGGGCCCGGTTCCGGGCCGCCGAGCGGATCGACGCCCAGCTCGACCCGGTCGAGGCAGCCTGGCTGGACGAACACCTGGCCGGCTGCGATGCGTGTCGCGCGGTCGCCAAAGCGTATGAGGCCGACCGCGTCGCCCTGCGCGCGTTGCGCGATATCACGCCCGAACCGCCGCGCGACCTGTGGGCTCGCACGGCCGCCCGGATCGAGCACGAGGCCGGCGGCCACGGCCGATCCGCGCGTTTGACGACCGTTTCGTCGAGGTGGCCGTTGGGCGCGATGTCCGCGATCGCCGTGGTCGCCATCGTCATCGGTGCGACGGCCCTCTCCGGCGGTTGGCTCCAGTCCTCGCCAGGCGTCGATACCGCGAACTCGAGTTCGGGTGCGACCTCCAAGCCGGCGGCCACCCCGATGCTCGTCGCGGCCGGGTCGGTCGGCTGGCTACGGACGCTGGCGGATGGTGCATACGCCTACAACGTCGCGGCGCTCGACGAGGTGTGCCCGATGGGCGACCAGCCCGACTGCGCCGCCCTCGACGACCTTGCGTTCGAGACGCTCGATCTCGAGGCCGCCCCGAAGTCGGTGATCGGATCCCCGACCGACGGCCAGGCCATCGTGGTCGGCCAGGACGCCTCGGGTCGTCAGAGCATCTTCGTCGTGTCCCTGCCCAAGGCCCGCACGGAATCGCAGCCGGCGAGCGCGACGCCCGAGCCCACGCCGACGCCGACCGAGGTCGCGACCGCCTCTCCGGCCGAGACGTCCACCCCGGACACGAGTCCGAGCCCGACGCCGGAGGCGACCGAGTCCGCGACCGCCTCACCGGAGGTCACCGCCTCGGTCGAACCGTCCGAAGCACCCATCCAGACCGCCGAACCGACGGCCACGACCGAGCCCAGCCCGATCGTGACCCCGGTTCCGACGCCGCCGACACTGCTGACGCCGAGCCCGGAGCCCACCGTCGCGTTGAGCCTTGCGATCGCCAGCGGCGTGTCCGTGGTCGGCGAGTCGGCCGCCTTCTCGGCGGACGGGGCCTGGTTCGCGTTCACCGCCCGACCGGCTAACGCGTCGGCCGGCCCGGACATCTACGTCTGGCGTGTCGGCGACCCTCAGGCGCGGCGACTGACGACCGACGGCTTGAGCGTCTTCGCATCGTGGGATGGCGACGCCGTGATCGGCAGTGGTCCGGCGTCCGATGACCCGATCGACGGCCAGTTCGAGTCCGTCAGCTTCCGCCTCGATCCCGCGAGCGGCGAGCGGGCCGACGTCTCGGACGGGCTCTGGCGCCCGGCGGTCGACCCGACTGGCACGTTCGCAGTGGCCTGGGACGGCTCCGTCCAGGCGCCGACGGCCGAGCGAGGCGACATGACGGCGGGTCGTGGGGACTTGAGGATCGTCCGCTGGCCGGCGGATGGCAACGCATCGGGCAGCGTCGGCGACCCGATCCCCGGGGCTTCCGGGCCCATCGCGGACTTCGACGTTCGCTGGGACGAGACCGGCTCCTGGTTGGCCATCTGGATCGCGGACCCGGCCGATCCGAACATCGGTCGGCTGACGCTCCTTCGGCTCGATCGCGAGTCGGGCCGGCTGGCGCGGCCGGACGGCGCTCCGACCGATGTCCCGGCCTTGCCGGGGTTCTCGATCGGCGACGGGCGCCTGGCGTGGGTCACCCCGCATGGCCAGGACGCCCAGGGCAGCAAGGTCCAGGTCGTCGCCTGGTCCGGCGATGGGGTCGGTGCCACGGAGAGCGTGCCGGGCGAGGACGTCGTCGTCGTTCGCTAGATCGGGTCGATCATCCGCGCTCCGGGCGTGCGCGCCGGGCCGATCCGGCGTATCTTCACCCTTCCATGCGACCCAGAACGTTGGTCGTAGGGTTGGCGCTCACCGCTGCCCTCGCCCTGGTCGCACTCCCGGGTCTCGCGGGTTCACGGGCATCGCGTCCTTCGGAACCCGTTCCGGTCGGTGCGCTCCAGCCGCTCCCGGACTCGGGCAGCGGCTCGCGTCCCGCGATCACGGTCGACGGGCTCGACTCGGCCTTCGTCGGCGACGGTCCGGTCACGGCCGACACCACGTTCATCGAGCCCGGCCAGGCGCGTACGAGCGGGCCCACGATCCGCCCGAAGGTCGACCAGCCGGATGGGTCGGAGCGGTCGCTCCGCAAACCAGAGAAGTACACGCTGACCGGGACCGCCACGTTCTACGAGGCGGGCTACACCGCGATGCGCCTGCCGCGCGGCACGATCGTCATCATCTGCGGCGGTGGGGGCTGCGTGGAGCGCGTCATCAACGACTACGGACCCCAGAGCCCGAGCCGCATCGTCGACCTCTACAAGCCCGATTTCTTCGACATCTGCGGCTGCCCGTCGTGGTCCGGCACGACCCAGGTGACGGTCTACGTCTACTGACCCGCACTCGACCGTCGCTTGACCCGCGCTGACCGTCGGTCGCCGGTCGCCTCCGTGGCGCGGTATCCTGTCGGGGACCCTTCGGCTTGCGGCCCCGTGAGGCCGCCGACGAGGCCCCGTGAGGCCGGGAAGGAGCGATGAGCGGCCGTCAGATCATGACCGCGGATGAGATCCGCCGGGCGACGATCCGGCTCTCTCACGAGATCGTCGAGAAGCAGGCGGGCACGGACGGTCTCCTGCTCATCGGCATCCAGCGGCGGGGCGTGCCGCTCGCCCGCCGCATCGCCGAGGCCATCGCCGAGAACGAGGGCGCGACGGTGCCGGTCGGCGCCCTCGACATCACGTTCTACCGCGACGACCTCTCGCTGATCGCGCAGCAGCCCATCGTCAAGGGCACGGAGCTGCCGATGGGGATCGACGGGCGCACGGTCGTGCTGGTCGATGACGTCCTGTACACGGGCCGCACCATCCGGGCCGCCATGGACGCGCTCGTCGATTTCGGCCGGCCGGAGGCGATCCGCCTCGCGGTGCTGGTCGACCGAGGCCACCGTGAGCTGCCGATCCGGGCCGACCACGTCGGCAAGAACGTCCCGACGTCACGCGAGGAACTGGTCAAGGTGCACCTCGAGGAGACCGACGGCGAGGACGCCGTGGAGATCGAACGACTCGCGTCGGCGGCGCCCGAGCCGGTGGCGACCGAGCCTGTCGGGTGAGCCTCGTGGTCGACCCGGACGCCGTCACGGCGGTCCCGTCGGTCGACGTCGCGCCCGAGAGCCAGCCGGTCGGCTGGCGCCATCGCCACCTGCTCGACGTGGACGGGCTGTCGGCCGGCGACCTCGACCTCGTCATGCGGACGACCGACGCGATGCGCGAGGTCCTGGCGCGGCCGATAGCGAAGGTCCCGGCGCTGCGCGGACGACAGGTGACCATCCTGTTCTACGAGGCGTCGACCCGGACGCGGGTCAGCTTCGAGGTCGCAGCCAAGAACCTGTCGGCGGACGTCGTCAACATCGCGGCCGCGAGCTCGTCGGTGTCGAAGGGCGAGTCGCTCGTCGACACGGTCCGGACCGTCGAGGCGCTCGGGGCGCAGATGCTGGTGATGCGCCACAGCGTGAGCGGGGCTCCCTACCTCGCCGCCGAGATCTTCAGCGGCTCGGTGCTCAACGGTGGCGATGGCTGGCACGCCCATCCGACGCAGGCCCTGTTGGACCTGTACACGATCCGGTCGCACACGGGCGATGGGTCGCTCGCCGGCCGCAAGGTCGTGATCCTGGGTGACGTCCTGCACTCGCGCGTCGCCCGCTCCAACATCTGGACGCTCACCGCGGCCGGCGCCGACCTGTGGCTGTGCGGGCCCGCCACGCTGCTCCGCGGCTTCGAGGCGTGGGCGAGCCGTGGCGCAGCGGGTGGGCGGCGGTTCAACGTGACCACCTCGATCGACGATGCGCTTCGCGACGCCGACGTGGTCATGGCCCTGCGCATCCAGCGCGAGCGGATGGCCGCGGGGTTGCTGCCCTCCCTGCGCGAGTACGCAGCACGGTACGGATTGACCGCCGAGCGCCTGCGGAGGGCGAAGCCCAGGGCCCTGGTCATGCACCCCGGCCCGATGAACGAGGGCGTCGAGATCGCGGCGGACGTGGCGGCGGGGTCGCAATCGGTCATCACGGACCAGGTGACGAACGGGGTCGCCGTGCGGATGGCGCTGCTGTACCTGCTCGCCGGAGCCCGCGACCTCGCGAGTCGCGAGAGCGCGCGGTGATCGACCTCGAGATCAGCCGGGCCTGGCTGGTGGATCCGGCCGCGGGCCGCGAGGGTCCGGGCGAGATCGTGGTGCGCGATGGGCTGCTGGAAGCCGTCACGTGGCTCGAGGGCGGCGATGCCGAGGGCGTCGACGATGCGGGGGTCATCGTGGCGCCCGGCTTCATCGATCTGCACGTCCACCTGCGCGAGCCGGGGAACGAGGATGCCGAAACCGTCGCATCCGGCCTGGCCGCGGCCGCCCACGGCGGATTCACGACCGTCTGCGCGATGCCGAACACCACGCCCGCGCTCGATGAACCCGGCGTGCTGGCCCGGATCCTGGCCGCCGGGGTCGCGAGCGGATCGGCGCTCGAGCTTCTCGCCCACGGGGCGGTGACGGTCGGGCGGGGCGGGGAGACGCTGGCCGCCCTGGGTGAGCTCGCCGATGCCGGCGTGGTCGGCTTCAGTGACGACGGTGCACCGGTCGCTTCGACGTCGATCCTGCGGTCGGCGCTGGCCTACGCGGGGGCGCTCGGCCTGCCCATCGTCGACCATCCTGAGGAGACCGGGCTGACCACCGGGGCCGAGGCGAACGACGGCTTCGTCGCCACGGTACTGGGTCTGCGTGGGTGGCCGGTCGCGGCGGAGGAAGCGGCCGTGGCCCGCGATCTGGCCGTCCTGGCCGACGTCGTCCGGGACGTGCCGGGCGCGCGACTCCACCTGACCCACGTCTCATCGGCCGGGGCGCTCGACCTGATCCGGCGAGCCAAGGCGGCCGGGCTGCCGGTGACCTGCGACGTGACGCCCCACCACCTGGCGCTCACCGACGAGTGGGTCGCCGGCGCGCGACGCTGGGCCTGGGACGCCAGCGACGACCCGTGGCGGGACGGCGCCTTGGTGACAAGCCCATACGACTCGAGCCTCCGGGTCAACCCCCCGCTCCGGGACGCCGGGGATGCGGCGGCCGTCCTCGCTGCGCTGGTCGACGGCACGGCCGATGCGGTCGCCACCGACCACGCGCCACATACCGAGGTGGACAAGGCGGTCGAATTCGGATCGGCGGCCAACGGCATCAGCGGCATCGAGACGGCGCTCGGGCTGCTGCTCGCCGCCGTCGATGCGGGCAAGCTGCCGTTGGCACGGGCCGTCGAGGCGCTGACGACCGGTCCATCGAGCGTGCTCGCCGGCCGATCGCCGCGGAACGGCTCCGTCGGGCTCGTCGAGGGGCAGGCCGCGGACCTCGTCGTCTTCGATCGTTCGGAGTCGTGGCTCGTGACGGCCGATGCCCTGGTCTCGCGCGGCAAGAACTCTCCGCTGATCGGTCGGGAGCTGCCGGGGCGCGTGCTCGTCACGCTGGCCGGCGGCCGCCTCGCCTACGAGGGCTGATCGAGCGTCCCGACGATCCGGGGATCGGCGCGAACGCTACGACCCCGGATTCGGCTGGCCGCCCGCCGGCGGGCCGGCAGTGTCGGCCCCATCCCCGGGCGCGACCGCGTCGGCCTCGGCCTCGGGGGGCGACGCGATCGCCCGCATGAGCAGCTCGAAGCCGACGACGAGCGCCGCGCCGACCAGCGCGACTTCGAGTCCGAGGGCGATCCAGGCGACGATGAAGGCGATGACGGCCAGCCCGGTCCGCTCGACGGATGCACGGTTGGTCCGAACAGTCTCCTCGATCGTGGCGCGCGTCGGTTGGCGTTCCGCCGCGGCCCCCATCGCGGCGCTGCCCGCGACGGCCGCAGCCCCGCCGGCACGACCGGCCGCCGCGCCCGCCTGCGAGGCTACCGACTCGACCCACTTCGGCCGTCCCCAGAGGTAGGCCGCCACCGCCACGATCACCGTCACCACGAGGATGATGAGCGTCAGGCCGCGGAGGTCCTCGATGGTCGCGTCGACGACGGCGCGGATCCCCAGCGCGACGTCTGGATCGGCGATCCCGGCGAGCGCCGCGTCCTCGACGGAGCGGATGAGCATCCGCGCGAGGAGGAACGCGATGATCGTGCCGATCGCCAGATAGATGACCATCCGCCGCCGATCGCGCGCGAGCCAGAACGCGAGCGCGACGAGGACGACGCTCAGGATGACCAGCGCCACGACGATGATGTCGAACGCCTGGACGACCGATCGTGCCGTCTGCAGCCGCTCAGCGCGCATGAGCTGGATCGTTCCGAAGTCGTCGGGAAGCGTGATCCCGAGGGCCGCCTCGAGGCGTTGGGCGAGCACCTCGGGTGCCTCGGCCGAGGAGAGGTCGGGCAGCTGGACTTCCGGCGGGATGAGGCCCATGGCCTGCAGCTCCGCCAGGGCCGCACCGGCGATCGGAAAGACATGGACCTGGACGTACCCGTCGACGATGCTCAGCGCGTCGGACTGACCGCGGAGCAGTCGCATGATCCCGGCGTGCGTGAACGACAGTGTGTTGGTGAGCGCCTGCTGGATCCTCGGGTTCGAGAGGACGGCCTGGAGCCGCTTGTCGATCGCGTCGCGGACGGCCACGGTCAAGGCGCCGGCGAGCGGCTTGGCAGCGTCCGGCAACCGCGCCGCGATGCGGGCTTCGACGCCGAGGGCGTCGACGACCTGGGCGCTGATCCGCGCGCTGAGCGGGTCGATGACCGCCGGTTCGGTGATGACGCGGCTGGCCAGCGCCGTGAATCGGTTCGTGTTGAACGCGACCTGGTGCGTCCATACGGCGACCGTCGTGACCAGGATGGTCAGGCACGCGAGCGCGAGTGCGACACCCGAAAGGAGGCGACGACGACGACTGGAACGCGGGTTTGTGACCGCCGCGGCCGGCTGCTGTTGCGATCCCATCGTCGCCTCCGATCGATCAGGGGAGCCAGACCGAACAGTAGCAGGCGATGCACGTGGCACGGGGCGGGACTCGTCCGCCGGGCCGGCGCCGCATGGTCGTGGTCGCTCGGCTACCCTGCCGCGAGTGACCCCGACCACCAAGCCTACGCTCAACCGCGACTACGAGCGCCGGTCGCTCTGGCAAGCCACGATGGCGTCGCTGCCGGATCGAGCCGGGCAGCCCCTGCCCGACACGGCTGACGTCGTGGTCGTCGGGGGCGGCCTGGCCGGCATCAACGCCGCCCGGGAGCTCGCCACACGTGGCCAGGCGGTCACCGTCCTCGAGACCCACACGCTGGGCTGGGGCGCCTCGACCCGGAACGGCGGCATCGTCCACGCCGGCTACAAATGGGGGCCTGGCGCGCTCCTGCGCCGCTACGGCGAGGGGACCGGTCGTGCCCTGTATCGGGAGACACTCGAGTCGTATGCGCTCGTCAAGCGACTGATCGCGGACGAACGGATCGATTGCGATTTCCGCGAAGTCGGCAACGTCGAGCTCGCGTATGCCCCGTCGCATGTCGAGGAGCTCGAGCGCTCGCGCGAGAGCCTGGTCTCGGTCGGGGTCGCGGCGGAACTGGTCCCGCGGGCGCGGATCCGCGAGGAGATCGGCTCGGACGCCTATTACGGCGGCCTGGTCGTCCCGGACAGCGCCCTCGTCCACCCGGGTCGCTACTTCGCAGGCCTGGTCGCGGCCGCCGACCGAGCCGGCGCGGACCTCCACGAGGGTGTCCGCGCGAGGACGATCCGCCGGCAGGCCGACGGCCGCTTCGTGGTCGAGACCGAGCGTGGCGCGATCCTCGCGCGGGATGTGTTCATCGCCACGAATGGCTACACCGACGGCGTCGTGCCATCGCTCAGGCGTCGGGTGATCCCGATCGGGAGCTACATCATCGCGAGCGAGCCACTTCCCGAGGACCTGGCACGCGAACTGTCCCCGAAGGGCCGGTCCTTCTACGACACGAAGAACTTCCTGTACTACTGGCACCTGTCCGCTGACCGCCGGATGGTCTTCGGCGGACGGGCCAGCTTCATGCCCACGTCCATCGACCGGAGCGCGGCGATCCTCCACGAGGGGCTCCTGGACGTCCACCCGCAACTCGCGGGGTACCGGATCGAATACGCCTGGGGCGGCAACGTCGGCTTCACCTTCGACCGGATGCCCCACGTGGGACGGACGAAGGACGGCGTCACCTACGCGCTGGGTTGCTGCGGGACGGGCGTCGCGCTGATGACCCACCTGGGTACGGCGGTCGGGGCGTGGCTGGCGGGTGGCCAGGCGCCGACCCTGTCCCGACTGCCGTTCCCGCTGGTGCCGGCGCCGTACGAGGGTCGCCCGTGGTTCCTGCCCGTCGCCGGGGAATGGTTCCGTCTCCAGGACCGCCTCGCGGCCCGTTCTCGCCCCTCCCCCGGCGCCGACTGACGAGGTGACGACCGTGCCCAAGCCCCTTGCCGTCCAGCTGTATACGTTCCGGGACACCGCCCGTCCCGGCGCCGCGGGCCTCGGCCTGGACCGAGGGACGCTCGAAGCCGTCGCCGAGATGGGCTACCTGGGCGTCGAGACGGTCGACGTCCCGGGCGGCGACCCGGACGCTGCGCGTCGTGCCTTCGACGACACCGGCCTGCGGGTGGTCAGTTCCCATAGCTGGTCGGACCCCGGAGACCTCGAGGCCTTCGAGCGTGCCTCGGCGGCGATCGCGGCGTTGGGTTCCCCGAGGATCATCGTGTCCGGCGGTCCGTTCGCGTCCGCCGACGAGGTCGAGGCGTTCGCCGACCGGCTCAACGCGGCGGCCGTCGTGGCCGCGCGCCAGGGCCTCGATCTCGGCTACCACAACCACAGCGCGGAGATGCAGGTCATCGACGGCATCCCGTCGTACCGGCGGCTTCGAGACGGGCTCGATCCGGCCGTCGTGTTCCAGGTCGACATCTTCTGGGTCGTCGTGGGCGGTGCCGACCCGCCCGCCGTGATCGACGACCTGAGCGGCCGGGTCGTCTCGCTCCATGTCAAGGATGGGCTCACGCTGCCGTCGGCCGCGAGCGCCGAACCGTTCGTGAACGTGGCCGTCGGCCGGGGCGTGGTCGATGTCGCATCGGCGGTCGCTGCCGCCGACCGGCAGCCGGGCGTCGAGTGGCTGATCGTCGAGTTCGACCACTGCGAGGGGTCGCCGTTCGAGGCCGTGCGCGAGAGCTACGCGAACCTCACGACCCGTGGCCTTGGCCGCGGATCCCGTCCATGACGATCCGCCCCGCCCGCGTCGGCATCGTCGGGTGCGGCAACGTCACCGAGCTGTACCTGCGCGGTTGCGCCGGGCTCCCTGTCATCGAGCTGGCGGCCTGCGCCGACCTTGACGCCGATCGGGCCGCCGCGTTGGCGGCGAAGGGCGGCTTCCCGGCCGTGCCCGTCGAGGCGTTGCTGGCGGATCCGTCCATCGAGGTGGTCCTGAACCTGACCCCGCCGACCGCCCACGCCGCCGTGTCGCGCGCGGCGATCGCCGCCGGCAAGCACGTCTACTCCGAGAAGCCGTTGGCGACGACGCTCCACGACGCGATGACGATCCTGGCCGACGCCGGGTCCGCGGGTGTCCGCATCGGTGGCGCCCCTGACACGTTCCTCGGCGGTGGCCTGCAGACGGCGCGAGCCCTCATCGACCGCGGCACGATCGGCCGGCCGATCGCCGCCAATGCGGCCGTTCTCCACCTCGGCCCCGAACGCTGGCACCCCAATCCGGCCATCTTCTACGGGCCCGGAGGCGGGCCGCTGCTCGACGTCGGGCCGTACTACGTGGCGGCCATGGTCGCGCTGCTGGGACCGGTCGTCGAGGTATCCGGCGTCGCTCGCGGCATCGGCGGCGAGCGACGAGCGGGGGCGGGTCCGCGCGCCGGTGAGGCATTCACCTCGACCGCACCGACATCGGTGGTCGCGTCCTACGCCTTCGCGTCGGGCGCCGTCGGCGGGTTCATGGCGTCGTTCGACGTGGTCGCCAGCGAGGTCCCGCACATCGAGATCCACGGCACGGACGGGTCGCTCAGCCTGGGCGATCCGAACGTCTTCGACGGCCATGTTCGTCGGCACGGGATCGGCACGGACGGGTGGGAGGAGGTGGCGCTCGCCTTCGACGGGACCGTCAGCCGGGGCATCGGCCTGGCCGACATGATCGAGGCGATCCGCGAGGGACGGCCGCATCGCGCGTCGGGGGCGTTCGCCTTCCACGTCCTCGAGGTGCTGCTGGCGACCGAGCAGGCCGCCGTGACCCATCGGATCGTGGCGATCGAGAGCCGCACGCCGCGGCCGGAGCCGCTGGCACCGCGCTGACCTAGGCGGCGAGCGTCCGCAGCGTCTCGAGCAGGCGGTCGATGTCCGCCTCGGTCGAGAGGTAGTTCACGATGCCGGCCCGCAGATACGTCGCGTCGCGCAGCCGCGTCGTGGTCAGCCAGCCATCGCCGGACACCTCGAGGGCGCGCTGGAGGCGGTCCTGGTGTGCGTCGAGCTCGCCCGGCGGGAGGCGGAGCGCCGCGTCGCGACCACCGGGCAGGTGTCGGAAGCACACGACGGAGAGTTCCGGCGCCTCGGGGAGCGCCTCGAAGTCGTCCGCCTCGGCGCAGCGCCCGGCGAGGTGCGCGGCGAGGTCGTCGTTCGCTTCGATGAGCCGGCCGAACCCGTCGGTGCCGAGGTGCTTCCACGACATCCAGAGCTTCAGCGCGCGCCAGCGCCGGGTGCCCTCGAAGCTGAGCTTGTAGAAGTTGAGCTGGTCGGTGTGGTCGTCGTGGTGGTGCCCGTCGCGGAGGTCGTCGGGCACGCCGCCCGCCGCCTCGCCGCGGCCAGACGCTTCGCCGCCTCGGTAGTACTCGGGACTGCGTCCGCCGAAGGTCGCAGCGAGGTGCGAGCCGTCGCGGACCAACAGCCCGCCGATGTCATAGGCTTGGAAGAACCACTTGTGCGGGTCGAGCGTGATCGAGTCGGCACGCTGGAGGTCCGGGACGCGCGGCGCGTCCCGCCTGGACAGCCTGGCCGCGCCGCCGTACGCCGCATCGACGTGGAGCCACAGGCCATGCTCCGCGGCCACGTCGGCCAGCTCCCCGACGAGGTCGACCGAACCGGTGTTGGTGGAGCCCGCGACCGCCGCGATCGCGAAGGGGGTCAGGCCGGCCGTCCTGTCCCGGGCCACGACCTCGGCGACCGGCGCGCCGGGCAATCGGAAGCGGTCGTCGGACGGGACGATGACGAGGGTATCGTCCGGGAAACCGAGCAGGTCCAGGGCACGCGCGACCGAGAAGTGGGTCTGGTCGCTGGCGTAGACGCGCGTGCCCCCGAGGTCGCTCCCGCGCGGCGGTCGACCGAGGCCGAGGACACGCCCGAGGTGGAGGTCGCGGGCGACGGCCATGCCCATGAAGTTGGCCATGACGCCACCCGACGTCAGCAGCCCGAACGAGTTGCCGTCGTACCCGACGACCTCGCACAGCCAACGGATGACCTCTTCCTCGACGAACGACGCGACCGGACCGGCGTGCCAGACATCGACGCCTTGGTTGGTCATCTGGGCGAGCAGCTCGCCCATCATCGAGATCGGCAGGGGTGGCGGCGTGAAGTAGCCGAACTGGCGCGGATGCTGGGCGTTCATCTGGCCGCCCGCCAGGCGCGTCCGGAACTCCTCGAGGATCTCCGTGGCCACGACCGGCGAGGTAGGCGCCGGGCCGGGCCCGCCGCTGGCTCCGAAGTACGCCCGACGGATCTCGTCGTAGGTCGATGGATCGCCCATCGCGCGCTCGGCCGCGGGGCCGTACAGGTAGTCGAGGGCCGCTCGCCACGTCGCCTCGCCCAGGCGCTCCATCGCGTCCCGTGAGGCGCCTTCGTCGCGATAGCCGACGAGTTCCGGCTCGGGATGCCAGCCGAAGCGCGCCAGGTAGGCGTCGATGTCGGGTGACGCCGTCGGATTCTGGGTCGTCGATCGGTCGGTCATCGACTCGATGGTAGCGGCCACAGCGACCGGCAGGTCAGTCGCGGGCGGGTCCCTCGTCGTCGTCGAACTCGACCGCCGCGAGACGACGCCGGTTGACGGTCAGCTGCAGGACATCGGGCCGCGAGTAGTGGCCGGTCGGGTCGAAGTTCTGGCGTTCCTCGCGGACGCGTGCCAGGTCGATGTCGGCGCAGACCAATCGTTCGTCGTTCGCGACCGGGGCGACGACCCACTCGCCGTCCGGTCCGGCGATGCACGAACCGCCGTCCTCGTACCCTTCGTCGCGCATCTCGGCCCGGACCGCGTCGGCCAGGGGGAACGAGTCCGGGATGTCGGCGGCGCTGTGGAGATCCGCCGCGGAGAGCACGAAGACGCGACCTTCGCGGGCGATGAACCGCGTGATGTCCTTCGTCAGCCCGACGCCGCCCGGCCAGACCGCGACGTGCAGGTCCTCACCGCCGGCGTACATCGCCGCGCGGCTGAGCGGCATCCAGTTCTCCCAGCAGTTCAGGCCACCGACCCGGACGCCTGCCGGGCCATCGTGGACGCGCAGGCCGTGCCCGTCGCCGATGCCCCACGCCAGCCGCTCCTCATACGTCGGCATCAGCTTGCGATGCGCGCTGACGACGCCGCGCTCTGGGTCGATCGCGACCAACGTGCAGTACACGGTCCCTCGTCCGGGACCGCTGCCGCGCTCGGCCACGCCGAGATAGGTGAACACGCCGCGATCGCGAACCGCTTCGGTGATCGTCGCGATCTCGGCCCCGCCGAGCTCGACGGCGGCATCGAGGTAGGCCGCATAGGCGCGCTTCTGGTCGACCTGGTCGAAACGGGCGCCGTCGGTGAGCGCGATCCAGAGCGGGTAACCACCGAGGAACGTCTCGCCGAAGGCGACGAGCTGCACGCCTTCGTCGGCGGCGCGTCCGATCCAGTCGGTGACGATCGTCGTCCCACGGGCGGGGTCGAGCCAGGCGGGGTGTACCTGGGCGGCAGCGATGCGCATGTCCGGCATCGTACGCTTCGCCGCGATGGACGATCAACGCGACCACGACCCCGACCACGATCCGGAAGGACGCGCCCGGCTGGAGGCGGCGCTCGAGCCGCTGGGCGTGGCGTACGAACTCTTCGCTTGCGACCCGGCGCTCGCCGACACGGCGGCGTTCTGCGCCGCGTACGGTTTCTCGCCTGAGGACTCGGCGAACACGATCGTCGTGATCGGCAAGTCCGACCCGCCTCGATACGCGGCGTGCGTGACGTTGGCGCCGTACCGGCTCGACGTCAATCGTGCGGTTCGCGATCGACTCGGGACGCGCAAGGCCTCATTCGCCCCGGCCGAGGCCACGGCCGCCCTGACCGGGATGACGATGGGTGGGGTCACCGTGTTCGGGTTGCCCGACGGCATGCCGGTCTGGGTCGATGCCCGGGTCATGAAGCGGGAGCGGGTCATCCTGGGCGGCGGCTCGCGGTCATGGAAGGTCATCTCGACCCCGGCGGTCCTGCGGGCCCTGCCCGGGATGGAGGTGGTCGAGGGGCTGGCGTTGGAGCCCCGGCCGTAAGGCGTGGCCCCACCCGCGAAGGCCTAGGCCGGCGAGCCGATCCGGAGCCGATTGCCGTCGAGATCGACGACCTCGATCTCGCGGCGCTGGTAGTCGGTCTCCTCGACCTCGAGCTCGAGCGTCGCCGCGAGCGGCCGGACGTCCTCGATGTGGAGGTACGCAAGGCTTTCGGGTGGCGCGTCGCCCGTGTGCTCTGAGAGGTAGATCAGGACGCCGTCGCGCTCGATCGAGATCAACAGCGGAAAGCCCGGCTCGAACTGATGCCGGGACGTCACGACGAAGCCGAGGCGCTCGTACCAACGCGCTGACGCCTCGGCGTCGCGAACCCGGAAGAACGGGACGAGGATCGCCATGCCGGCAGTATGCCGAGCGGCCCGACGGCGTGGGCCGGCTATCTCCCGTATCGTTCCGGCTCGTGACCGACGAACCGCAGGGGCCCGCTGCCGCTCCCGCCGTGGACCCGAGTGCCGACCCGACCCCGCCGCGTCCGCCGCGATCGACGGGGCCGATCCAGTACAAGGGCGAAGTCCTGGAGGCCGAGCGGGGCCCAGGGCTGGGCTGCTTCCGGTTCCAGGTCATCGTGCTCGCGGTCCTCATCGTGCTGACGCCGTTGAGCGTGGTCTGGAACTGGGCCCCGATGGTCAGTGCCGCGCTCCTCTTCGCCGTGATCCTCCTGCTGCTCGTCACCGGCCAGACGATCATCTTCCTGCTCCGGCTGGTGGCCGCCGATCGGCGGGGCCGCCGTCGTCCGCTGGCGAGCGGCACGAAGACGGTCGGTGAACTCGAGGACGAGTCGACGTTCGAGATCCCTGCCGAGCCAGATCCTGACCCCGCCAAACGCTCATCCCCGGAGCGTTAGGCCCCGTTATAGCGCCACCGCGGCCCGTTCGCGTCCCGCCTGGCCCACATCCATGCGTGGCTCGGCGTGGCTTCAGCCGACAGGAGCCCGAAACCTCGCTCGACCGCGCCTAACGCTCCTCCGGCGTGCAGCTGGCGGAGTCGGCGGCGTGGGCCGCGGCCCAGGCGGTTACCGCATCCGGCACGCACGGAGGGCCGCGGCACGACCGGTGCCCCATGCGACAATACGCCACGGGACGGCGCGAGCCGGCCCATCGTTCGCCCAGGGAGGATCGCACGACGTGCCCGTGCTCGCGACCTACTTCTCAGTCCGCCGTGGCCGCGACCCGTTCTTCAAGTTCTTCATGCGGACGATCTTTCCGAAGCAGGTGAAGGACTACGAGGAGAAATTCGGCATCCGCTTCATCGGCTGGTTCAACGTCGCCCACGGCTGGGACTTCGACAACGTCATCCTCCTGGACCTGCCCGACTACGCGACCCTCGACAAGCTGGAGAAGGACGAAGCCACCCGGGCACTCGGCCATCGCGCCGGCGAGTGGATCTTCGAACGCCACCACTCGATGTTCCTGCGAGAGCGGATGGGGCCCGATCTCGAGTACCACCCGTAGACTCCCCGAACAGCACGGAGGCGACCATGGACGGCCACAACGATCTGCTCGGTGAGCTCGCGGCGGATGCCGCCCTCGAACGCTCCGATTTCCTTGTCCAGGCGACCGAGCAGCTGCGCAAGTTCCTTGACCACCACAAGGAACGGATCGCCGTGCTCGGCGGCCTGACGCTCATCGACGAGGAGCCCGACTACCTGTCGATCGCGCCGGACCTCAGCTTCCGCAGTCGGAGCCGCTACCAGGACGACATCACCGGCGACTGGGTCAGCGAGACCGAGGTGATCGAGAGCGCCTCCGAGCTGATCGAGCTCTACAACCCAGCCGACATCTACGCCGCCTTCACCGAGGCGGCCCGAGAGGCGTCCGGGATGGCGAGCGAGCCGACCGCCGAGGCCGACCTCATGGACACGGCCGGGATCTCGCCCGAGGAGACCGTGGTCCTGGGCGAGGATCCGTATGCCGCAGCCGCGGATTCGTGGGCGGCTGGGCAGGGCGTCCCCATCGACGCGGACGACGACGAGGCCGCCGCCCATCGACTGTACGACCTCGCGCTCGAATACCAGGAGCGCAGCCAACGGAATGAATCGCGCCTGCTCGAGGAGTTCGAGGGAGCCGCGACGGGCCTCAGCGGGCTTGTCGGGGAGTTGATCATCGTCGACGACGACGACGAACGGCTGACCCTGAGTGCGTCCGGGACCTTCCGTGCCGAGGTGATCCCCGAGGACGCCGACGGTGAGTGGCGGATGCTCACGAATGCCGACGAGCTGGTCGAGTTCTACGACCCGACCGACGTCTTCGGCGACCTGGCCGACTCGCTGGCGGAGGCCTACCCATCGGTCGCGCCGGAGATCGCCGGCACCGAGGAGTCGAGAGCGGCGGCCGCGAGCGCCGCAACGGCCGTGGCCGACGCCGAGCTTCACGAGGACGTCGAAGATGTCGAGGATGTCGACGACGCCGACGAGGCGGAGGGCAAGCCGACCGCGTGAGCATGCGGCTCGCTGCAGCGGAACTCGTCGAGAGTCGGGAGATCCTGCCGGGCCAGTGGCTCCAGGCGTTCCACGCCCCGGACATCGCGAGCGGCTCGCGGGCCGGCCAGTTCGTCCACGTCCGAACCGGTGACTACTCCGGCATGGTGTTGCGCCGGCCGTTCTCACTCAACACCACGGACGCCTCGACCGGCATCGTGACGATCCACTTCCGGGTGATCGGGCGTGGCACGGAATGGTTCACCCAGCTGCGCCCGGGCGACACCGTGGACATGCTCGGTCCACTCGGTCGGCCGTTCGAGGTGGACTCGCGCAGCACGCACCTCCTGCTCGTCGCCGGTGGCCTGGGCATCGCGGGGGTGCGGATGCTGGCCGACGAGGCGATCCGCGATGGGCGCCAGGTGACGCTCCTGTTCGGCGGGGCCAGCTCGCGTGAGGTCTACCCGTCGAGTCTCCTGCCCGACGAGGTCGAATACGTCGTCGCGACCGACGACGGGTCGATGGGCCACCATGGCTTCGTGACCGCGTTGCTGCCCGATTACGAGGCCTGGGCGGACCAGGCGTTCGCCTGCGGCCCTGCCCCGATGCTTGCGGCCCTCGCCCGGCTGGCAGCCAGCCGTCGGGAGCGTCTCGGCGTGGCGAATCTCGGCCGCAAGCGCGGGGGTGGCAGGGCCGACCCGATCGGCTCGCCGGCGGCTCGCCGCAAGGCCTTCCTGCAGGTCTCGATGGAGCAGAACATGGGCTGTGCCGTCGGGGCGTGCCTCGGCTGTGTCGTCATGAGCGTCACGGGGACCCCGCAGCGGGTCTGCCGCGAGGGCCCGGTCTTCGCTTCGGAGGAGTTGCGCTGGGAGGGCGCCTGGTCATGAACGGCGAGCGGCGGACGACCGCGCTGGGCGGTCGATGAAACCGAAACGACGCGCCGTCACGTCGACCGGCCGGCCGGCCGGTGCCCGGCGCACCCCCACGGTCCGGCGGATCCGACCGACGATCCTCGCGCTGCCGCCGACGCGCGAAACGCCGACGACCGAGCGCACGGCGGGCCAGCCGCGCGCCGCCGCTCCCCTCGAGACGGACCAGCAGGTCGACCTCTCGGTCGATCTCGGTCGCGGACTGGTGCTCGCCAACCCGATCCTGGTCGCCTCGGGCACCTTCGGATACGGCATCGAATACGGCGAGGTCGTCGATGTCGATCGGCTCGGGGCGATCTGCTGCAAGGGGACGACGCTGCGGCCGCGCATCGGTAATCCGACGCCGCGCGTCACCGAGACCCCGGGCGGGATGCTGAACTCGATCGGTCTCCAGAACCCCGGCGTGGACGCGGTCGTCGAGAAGTACTCGCGAACATGGACGGGCTGGACGGTGCCGGTGATCGTCAACGTCGCCGGTGAGTCGGTCGAGGACTACGTCGAGGTCACGCGGCGCCTCGACGGCGTACCGGGCGTGGCCGGCATCGAGCTCAACATCAGCTGCCCGAACGTCGGGCGAGGCGGCCTCCAGTTCGCCATCGATGCCGGGGCGGCGGGCGAGGTGACGGCCGCCGTCCGGCGCGCGACGGACCTGCCCTTGCTGGTGAAGCTATCCCCGAACGTCGCGGACATCCGGCCGATCGCCAAGGCCATCGCCGACGCCGGGGCAGATGCCCTGACCGCGATCAACACGCTGTCCGGGATCGCGGTCGCGCCCGGACGAGCGAAGCCGCTCCTCGGCAACATCTATGGCGGCCTGAGCGGACCCGCCGTCAAGCCAGTCGCCCTCCGCGTCGTGTACGAGGCGGTCCAGGCGGTCAAGATCCCGGTCGTGGCCATCGGCGGCGTCACCGAGCTGGCCGATGTCCTGGACTTCCTCGCGGTCGGGGCGGTCGCGGTCCAGGTTGGCACCGCGATCTTCGCTGACCCGACGCTCCCGGTCCGACTCGTCGACGAGCTGGCCACCGAGTGCCGCCAGCGTGGCCTGGCCTCGTACCGGGACCTCATCGGGACCGCGCTGCCGAGCAAACCGGCCACTCCGTCATCGAAAGGCGTCGAGTACCGGCCCTAGGAAGGTCCGCGAATCGAGCCCTATCCGTCCTTGTCGGCGGACTCCATGTGCTTGTCGAACCCGATGTAGATCCGCGCCGTCGCCGTGCGCGCCAGCTCGCGCAACGCCTCGAGTTCCTCCAGCCGCAGCAGGGCCGGGTGCTGGGCATACGCCTTGGCCGAGGCCTCACGCGACGCGAGCGTGGCGATCTGGGCCGCTGTCCGCACTCGCTCGATCTCCGCTTCGGCCTCGGCGGTCCGCCGAGCCGTCTGGACCAGGGCCGCCGCCTGGGCCTGGTCGGACTCGATGGCCGCCGCCGTCTCGATCCGTTGGACCTCGGCCTTGGTGCGAGCTTCGACGAGTTGCGCCTGGCTGAGCCGCTCCGTGGTCAGGACGCGGTTCATGATCTCCTGCAGGTTTCCGGGAAAGATGAGGTCCTTCACGTCGGCCCGCAGGATGTTGATGCCGTAGGTGGTCGCCGCCTCCTTCACGTCCTGGAGGATGTCCTCCGACAGGCGCGTGCGGTTGGTCAGGATCTCCTCGAGCGTCATCGACGCAAGCGAGCGCCGCGCCGCGAGCTGGACGTCGCTGTACAGGCGATCCTCGTAGTCGGCCGTCTCGTGCAGGGCCGCCCGCGGGTCGGTGACCCGGAACTGGACGATGATGCTGACGCGGATCGCGACCTTGTCGGACGTCAGGATCTCCTGGCCCTTGATCGTGAGGTCGCGTTCGCGCACGTCGACGAGGTCGACCTCCACCCGCGGGCCCAGTCGGAACCCGAGGAGGCGCGAGCGCGGGATCACATGTCGGCCCGCCTCGAGCTCGCGGACCAGGACGCCGTCCTCGTACCAGAGCCCTCGATGCGTGTCCTTGATGATCAGCTCACGTTCGGCCACGGCACGTCTCCCTGCGAGCGAAGGAGCCTCGGAGCAGGGCCGAGGTTGAGGACGAGCATTCAGATGGCGCTACCCGAACCACGGTGTCGACGGAGTTGAACCGCCGTGATGGGCGCACCTGATGGCAACTCGCTCATGGCCCTGCCGAGGCGACCCAAGTCTACAAGGCGCCCTCGGCCGACGCCCATGCTCGAGCGGTCCGACTGGCGTTCGGCGAGGCCGCGTAGACTTCGCGCCGTGACCACCATCCGCCCGGCCGTCGACGCGGCGGCTCGGGCCGCCATCGCCGCCCGAACCGAGGCGCTCTTCCGCTCGTCGGGGGCGTTTCGTGAGGGCCACTTCCTGCTCAAGAGTGGCCGCCACGGCGACGCGTACGTCGAGAAGTTCGCCGTGCTGTCCGATCCGGCGGCGACCAGCGACCTCTGTAGGTTCTGGGTCGGGCACGTCCGGGATCGGGATGGCGCGTCGATGGTCGATGTCGTCGCCGGCCCCACCACCGGTGGCGTCATCCTGGCCTTCGAGACCGCGCGACAGCTGAAGGCGCGCAGCATCTTCGCCGAAGAGGTCGCCGGCGAGGACGGCACGACCCGTCGCGAGTTCCGGCGCGGCTTCCGCATCGAACCGGGCGAGCGCGTCCTGCTGGTCGACGACATCCTGACGACCGGCGGCTCGCTCCTCGCGATGCTGCCCGCGATCGAGGCGATGGGCGGCGAGATCGTCGAATGTGCCGTCCTGGTCGACCGGAGCGGCGGCCGCGCGACGCTGACATCGCCGACGACCGGTCGCCGCTACCCGCTGCGCTCGCTCTGGCAGCTCGACCTGCCGACGTACGAGGCGGGCGAATCCACCTGCCCGATGTGCGCCAACGGCGAGCCCCTGCACGCCCCAGGCAGCACGGGCGCCGGTGCCGGAGCGCTGCCGGCGAGCGCCTGATCGGTGGAACGACGGACCCGGAATCTGTTCGCGCTGGCACTGGTCGTCGTCATCGCGATCACCGGCGGCGCCGCCCTCATCCTCGGTGGCAGCGGGACGCGTCCGTCACCGCCTGCGACATCCAACGCGTTCCAGTGCGGTGTCGTGGTCGGGGTCGACGCGCGGAGCCCGACAGATGTCCGGAGCTTCGACCTGCGGCGGGTTGACGGGGGCACCGTCACGTTCGGTCTGGCCGAGCTCGAAAACGGCGTCGAGTTCCCACCCGGCCATCTCGCCGAGCACCAGCTGTCCGGCTCTCCGATCTGCGCCCACTATCGGAGGGGCTCGGACGGCGGTCTGCTCGCGACCCGGCTCGAGGACGCGCCCTAGCCGCCCGGCGCGATCGCCTGGATCGCCTCGTCCATCTCGGCGTCCGACGCGATGAGCTCGTATGACTTGCGGATGACGCCCGTGTCGTCGACGGCGAAGATCCATGGCTCGGCGGTCAGACCCCATTCGTCGGTCGCGGCCGCGTTCTGGAGCGCGCCATTGGCATCGAGCAGCGGCTGGAGCTGCCCATCGACCGACTGGAGCTGATACGGCTCGACGTTGATGAAGGTGACCTCGGGGTGAGACGCCGCAAGGGGCTTGATCTTCTCCAGCGTCGGTCCGCATTGCTTGCTGACACAGAACTTGGGCGTCGCGAAGACCAGCACGAACGGCTTGTGGGCGGCCAGTGCGTCCGCGACGGACGTCTCGTAGAAGGCCGGCTCGGGATCGGTGTCGGTCGAGATCTTCGAGGCGTCGCCGTCGACATCGGCGAGGGTCGGGGTCTCCGAGGCGGGGGCCTGGTCGCCGACCCGGACGGCCGAGGTCCCGTCGAGCACGTCGAACGTGACCCGGATCTTCTCCGGTGCCGCACCCGCCGCCGCTGTCGTGAACTCGGCACCCCATCTCCCCGCCTCGGGGAGGTTCACGTTGACGATGTACATGCCGCGCTCATCGGGGATCGTCCAGACGAACATCCCTTCGGCGGTCGCGACAGGTGTCGCCGGGTCCTTGGCCAGGTCGTAGAAGGCGACCGTGGCCGTCCGGTCAGGCGCGCTGACGACGCGGTTCTGGGCGTCGAGGAACAGGAACATGATCCGCGCGTCGCCGCAGACCGTCAGGTTCGTGCCGAAGACCGGGAACACGGTCGGTCGTTGCGCGGCGGTCTCCCAGCCCGGGATCTCGGCCGGTTCGGGAGCGGTGGCGCAGCGTGCCCCCGAGCCGCCGGGCGAGGCCGAGGCCTCGGCCGACGGTGCCTGGCTGGTGGTGCCGCTGCCGCACGCCACGACGGCCAGGGCAAGCGCAAGCAACAGGGCAGGGGACCGGGCATGGGACATGACGGCAAGCGTAGCCGCAAGCGCCGGGATGCGCCGGCGCCCGGATAGAATGGCGGTCTCGTGACCCGCTTCCAACGCCTGGCCTTGGCGACCCTGCTGACGACGCTCGCCCTCGTGACGATCGGTGTCATCGTGCGGGCGACCGACTCCGGGCTCGGTTGTCCGGATTGGCCGCTGTGTCACGGCCAGCTGGTGCCCGCCCTCGACGACACGAAGGCCTGGATCGAATGGATCCATCGGGGCGTGGCCGTCATCGTCGGGTTCGAGGTGCTGGGGCTGGCCATCCTGGCCATCCGCGACCATCGCGATCGCCGCTCGATCCTGTGGCCGAGCCTGGCCCTGGTCCTCCTTGTCGGCTTCCAGGCCTGGCTGGGTCGCGAGACCGTCCGACTCGGCAACTCCGGGGAGTCGGTCACTGCCCACCTGGCCGCCGCCTTGACCCTGGTCGGGCTCCTGGTCTATGTCACGGTCCGTGCCGGGTACCCGGCCCGCGTCGGCGGCCGGGGCGCGAGTCAGCGGTTCACGCTCCTGGCGGCATTCGGGGCGCTCGCGACCTTCGCCCTGCTCCTGTTCGGTTCCCAGGTGACCGCCACGGACTCAGCGCTCGTCTTCCCGGACTGGCCGCTCATGGGCGGGTCGCTGGTCCCGCCTCTCACCGACGTGACCGCCGCGCACGTCCTGCATCGGTGGGTGGCCGTGGTCGTCGGGCTGATCGTGCTCGGGATCGCGATCGTGGCGATGCGTGCCGAGCGTTCGCACCCGGCGATCGCCCGATTGGCCGTCGCCGCGGCCGTCCTGTACGGGATCCAGGTCATCGTCGGCGGCGCGCAGGTGCTGACCGGGCTCGCCCCATGGACCCAGACCCTGCACCTCGCCCTGGGCGCGGTCATCTGGGCGCTGATGGCCGGGCTCGTCGTGACCAGCTACTACACGGCTCGGGTGAGCCCGGGTGCCACGACCGGTTTCGAGCCAGGCGGACGAACGCAGTCGGGGCCGCGCACCCGGGCCGATACGGTGCGCGCGTACGTCGCCCTGACCAAGCCGCGGATCATCGAGCTGCTGCTCGTGACCACGGTCCCGGCCATGGTCCTCGCGACCCGCCAGGTGCCGGGCATCGCCTGGACGGACTGGGGCGTCCTCGTCGCCTGGACCTTGATCGGCGGCACCCTGGCGGCCGGCAGCGCGAATGCCATCAACTGCTACCTGGACCGTGACATCGATGCGCTGATGGCCCGTACCAGGCGCCGACCGCTGCCGGCCCACCAGGTCGAGCCCGAGCGGGCGGTGGTCTTCGGGATCGCGCTCGGGGTCATCTCGTTCGCCTTGATGGCCTGGTTCGTGAACCTGCTGGCGGCGTTCCTGACGCTGCTCGCCATCGGCTTCTACGTCGTCGTCTACACGATCATGCTCAAGCGCTCGACACCGCAGAACATCGTCATCGGCGGAGCGGCCGGCGCCCTGCCACCGGTCATCGGGTGGGTCGCGGTCACCGGCAGCGTCGGCTTGCCGGCGCTGCTCCTGTTCGCGCTCGTCTTCTATTGGACGCCACCGCACTTCTGGGCGCTGTCGCTCCGGATCCGCAAGGACTACGCGGCGGCCGGCGTGCCGATGCTTCCGGTCGTCAAGGGCATCCCGGAGACGACCAGGCAGATCGCCCTCTACACGATCCTGATGGTGGCCATCTCCCTCGTCCTCTGGGCGGTCGCCCGGATGGGCGCCATCTATCTCGTCGCCGCGGCGGTCCTCGGGGCGATCTTCCTGTGGCAGGCCTGGCGATTGTGGCGCCGAAGCGCGTCCGAGGAGGCCTCGACGGCCGGCGCGATCGGGCTCTACAAGTACTCGATCAGCTACCTCTCGCTGCTGTTCCTGGCCGTGGCGGTCGACGCCGTGGTGGTGATCCCGCTCTGACCGGTCGGCCGAGTCAACGCGCCACCTAGCCAGCGCGGCGCAGGTCGTCGAGGACCGGTTGGACCGTCAGCGGACCGCCCAGCAGCTCGCCGATCAGGTCAGCCGGCGCTCGCGACCCACCGAACCGCAAGAGGCGATCCGAGACGAACGCGTACCAGCCGGCATCGCCAGTCGACCATTCGCCGTGAAGTCCACGGATGCGCGCCCGCAGCGCGGCGGCCGCGATCGCCGCCAGGACGTAGTTGGCGAGGTAGCCCGGGCCATCGATGAGCTGGCCGCGCACGGCCCACCACGACCACTCCGGGTGTGGCTCGATCCCGAGACCGTCGGCGACCACCTCGGCCCACACCTGGTTGGGCCGCCGGCCGGGTGAGCGATGGAGCTCGATCTCGAAGAGGGCCCAGCACGCATCGAGCAGGACCCCGCCGTATCGATCGAGCGCGGCCTGGTGCGGCTCGACCGCGAGACCGAGGTAGCGGGTCTGGAACGACGGCTCGTTCGCGTCCCAGCCGAGCAACTCGCCGATGGCCTCGAAGAACGCCGCGTGATCGCTCGGCGGCTCGGCGAACGCGGGCCTCGTCCGGATCGCCGCGTAGTGGATGGCGTGTCCGCTCTCGTGGAGCAACTCGGCGAGGTTGCCGGGGCCGCCCTCGCGGTAGGTCGCGAAGACCCACGGCCCGGGCTGGCCGCCGGTCGTGAACGCGACCGGGATGACCGGCCGGCCCTGACGCGGCACGATGTCGTACCCGATGTCGAGCTCGTCCGGATCCGCACCCAGGGAACGAAGGTGCGCATCGTTGATGGGCCGTAGCCGCTCGAGCGGGACGGCGGCTCTGAGCCGCCGCTCGGCCGCGCCGACCACGTACCGGTAATCCCATGGCTCCACGCGACCGCCGGACCGGATCCCGGCCGCATCGGCGAGGATGCGCCGGCCATCGGCCAGGATCGCGTGGAGCATCGGCTCGAAGGCGCCGGGTGCGATGCCCAGGATCGCCGCGTTCGCCTCGATCGTCGAGCCGTCGCGGGCCCAGCGCTCCGCCGACGCGGCCACCAGTCGACGGTACGGACTCGTGACGCCACCATCGCCGTCGACCGCGCGCCAGACCGGCGCCATCGCCTCGAAGACGGCACGCCGCTCGGCAGGGTCATCGGCGGTGGCCAATCGCGTGAACGCGGTCAGCCGGTCGATGGTCTCGCCGCCGACCTCGATCGCGGCGGCCGCCTCACCGAAGGCATCGAACGTCGCCCGCCGCAACGCCGCTACCACCGGCGACTCGGCCGGCCCGGAGAGTTCGCCGACGGCCATGCCGTCCACCGGCTCGGACTCGTCGAGGAAGCCAAGCACGGACCGGATGCACGCCAGCCCGTCGCGCTCTTCCTCGGACAGGCCGCCGTCGTCGATCGTCGCCAGCGTCTGCGCGAAGGCCAGCCGCCGGACCGGGTAGGCGTCGTCGACCGGCAGTCCCCGGTGCCAGGCGACCACGCGCGCCTCGAACGCCGCACGGAGGTCGGCCCACTCGGCCTCCAGGCGGTCGAATGGTGTCGCAGGATCGGCGTCGGTCACGAACGAAACGATAGCGGCGTCCGGCGCCGGGAACTGCCGCGCATCTGCATGGTGTCGGCGAGGTCGGCGACGCGCGCGCGATCCGAGGCCCTGTCACCATACCCCGCCATGGAGATCCACTTCCTCGGCGGAGCCACGACCGTCACCGGCTCCCAATTCCTGCTCGTCACCGACCGCGCCCGCGTGCTCATCGACTGCGGCATGTTCCAGGGCAGCCCCAACGAGTCGATCCGCAACCGGATCCCGTTCGGGTTCGAGCCCGACGAGTTGGACGCGCTGCTCCTGACCCACGCCCACCTGGACCACTGCGGGTTGATCCCGTTGCTCGTCAAGGGTGGCTACCAAGGACCCATCCATGCGACGGCTGGCACCGTGGAACTGGCGTCGCTGGTCCTGCTCGATTCCGGCAAGCTGCACGAGGAATTCGCCAAACGCAACGCTCGCTGGGAACGGCGAAACCCCGACAAGGCGGCCGCCGAAGACCGCGAGGACGCCGACCAGTACGCGGCGGCCGTCGCGCTGGCCGCGGGCGGCACGGACGCAGAGGGTGGAGCGAACGCGACGGGTGGCGAGCACGTACCGACGGTCGTGGAGCCAGTCGCGGAGCCGGCGGTCCCGGCGTCGTGGCCGCGCGACCCGGAGGCCGACCTGCGCGCCCAGCCACCGGCCCTCGAGGTCGACCTCGACGAGCCGCTCTACACCGCCAAGGACGCCGAGCTGGCCCTCGCCCAGTTCCGTCCGCTCGCCTACGACGAGGAGGTGGAGGTCGCGCCCGGGATCCACGCCACGTTCCTCGACGCGGGCCACATCCTGGGGTCCGCGATCATCCGGCTGCGGGTGGCGGACCGCGACGGCGGCGACGAGCGTGTGATCGTCTGCTCCGGCGACCTGGGCCGTCCCGACACACCGATCCTGCGCGACCCGACCCAGCTCACGGCCGCGGACTACGTCCTGGTCGAATTCGACGTACGGTGGCCGCGAACACGAGCCAGGTGAGGAAGCGATCCGGGTCCTCGCCGATACGGTCCGCCTCGTCGCCGAATCCGATGGCGTCCTGCTGGTGCCCTCGTTCGCGATCGGGCGGACGCAGGAGGTCGTCTGGCAGCTGGACCGGCTCATCGAACGCGGCGAGATCCCGCTCCTGCCGCTCTACCTGGACTCACCGATGGCCTCCAAGGCCTCCGACATCTACCGACATCATCCGGGCTACTACGACGAGGAGACGGCGCGACTGCTCCGAGAGGGAGCGACCCCGCTCGACTACCCGAACCAGACCATCACGAACAACGTGAAGCAGTCGCAGGCCATCGAACGCGCCCCACGTCCGTACATGATCGTGGCCTCGAACGGGATGCTGACGGGTGGCCGGGTGGTCGGTCACCTGCGCAACCTCATCGACGACCCGCTGGCCGTGATCCTGTTCGTCGGCTACCAGGGGCAGGGCACGCTAGGCGCTCACCTGCAGGCCGGCGCCGAGACGGTCAAGCTCGATGGGCAGCTCCGGCCGGTCCGTTGCCAGGTCCGCTCGATCAGCGGCTTCTCGGCCCATGCAGACGAGCGCGAGCTGCTCGCCTGGCTCGCGAGGTTCGGCGAGGGCAAGCGGCCCGGCGATCCGGGGTATCCGCGTCGCGTGTTCCTGGTCCACGGCGATCCGGACGCCCAGATCGCCCTGGAGCCGAAGGTCCGCGAGCTGGGATTCGCGACCCACGTCCCGCATTGGCACGAGCGGGTGACGCTGGACTGAGCCGGCAACGGCCGAAACCGGCCAGCCACCTGCAGGCGTAGGGACAGGTGACCCCCCAACCCCCAGGTGGAGAATCACGATGCGCAAGAACCCTCGTTTCTTCCTGCTCGGCCTCGGGCTGAGCGCCGTTCTCGCGGCCTGCTCGAGCAGCGGTGCGTCACCGTCCGCCGCCGCACCGTCCGCCGCTCCATCCGCGGCGGCACCGTCGGCCGTCGCGTCCGAGGCACCGGCTGGCACTGCGACCATCGTGCTCGCCGATTCGGCGCTCGGCCAGATCCTCGTCGACGGCGAGGGCCGCACGCTCTACATGTTCATCCCGGATGAGGCCGGGACGCCCACCTGCTACGACGCATGTGCGACGAACTGGCCGCCGCTGCTCGCGACGGGGACCCCGACGGCGGGCACCGGTCTCGATGCGGCCAAGCTGAGCACGGTCGACCGGACGGACGGCGGCAAGCAGGTCAAGTTCGGCACCTGGCCGCTGTACACCTTCGCCGCCGACGCGGCCGCTGGTGACACCAACGGTCAGGGCCAGGGCGAGAACTGGTATGTGGTCGGCGCCGACGGCGAGCCCATCAAGAGCTCCTGACCGTCACTGCCTGGCTGGCGGCCCTCGCGCCTGCGGGGGCCGTCAGCCGATCCACACCTGCCACTGCTCCGACAGCGGACGACCCATCGCGCGGAGGTAGACGCTGACCTTCGCGGAGAAGATGAGCACCGCCTCGCGGTAGGTGTGGAACTGGCCGCCGAGCGGCAGGATGAAGCCGCCACCGCGGTCGACCTGTTTCGCCCACCAGTCGCCGTCGGGGATCGCCGTCAGCACCGCCTCGAGTTCCTGGTCCAGGGTCGCGAACCAGGCCCGCAGGCGCCCCACGCTCGACTCGATGCCGGCCTCGGCCGGTCGAACCCCCCAGGCATGCGTCAGCGTCCGGAACGACTCGATGTACGCCCCCTCCGTCTCGCCCATCTCCCGGATCAGTTCGCCGAGCGTCGGGTTGCCCGGCAGGCTGAACCCCAGGTCATCGTCGGACAGCGAACCGAGCAGCTGGACCCGGAGCGCTGTCGTGGCCCGTAACAGGCCCAGTTCGCGCTCCTCCATCGGGTCAGGCCCGGACCTTGGCGAGGTCCTTCAGGATCTGCCCGGCGGCGAGCTTGCCTGGGGCGCCCATGACGCAGCCGCCCGGATGAGTCCCTGAGCCGCATTGGTAGTAGCCGTCGATCGGCGTGCGGTACTGCGACCAGCCCGGTGCCGGCCGGAAGAAGAACATCTGCGGGGCAAAGAACTCGCCGGCGAAGATGTTGCCCTCGGACAGCCCCACCATCCGCTCGATGTCGAGCGGGGTGCGGATCTCCCGCTGCAGGACGAGGTCGCCGAAGCCCGGGAAGAACGATTCGAGCGTCGCCTGGACGGTGTCGCCCAGGCGCTCCTTCTCGGAGTCCCAGTCGCTCTCGCGCAGCTTGTACGGGGTGTACTGGATGAAGCAGCTCATGACGTGCTTGCCCGGGGGCGCCATGTCGGCGTCGATCGTCGACTGGATCGCCGTGTCGATGTACGGGCGCTGGCTGTACCAGCCGTACTTCGCGTCGTCGAAGGCACGCTCGAGGTAGTCCATCGACGGCCCGATGTTGGTGAAGCCACGGAACATGTCGCCGCGGTCGCCGAGGGCCGGGTACTTGGGCAATCCGTCCAGGGCGAAGTTCACCTTCGACGAGGTGCCCTGGAACCGGAAGCGCTCGATGTTCTCGACGAGGTCGGCGGGCAATTCGCGCGGCTTGACGAGCTCCAGGAACGTCCGCCGCGGGTCGAGGGCCGAGACGACGACGTTGCTGTAGTACTCCGTCCCGTCCTGGAGGGCGACGCCGGTCGCCCGGCCGTTCCGGGTGATCACGCGCTCGACCGGCGATTCGAGCACGATCTCCGCCCCGAACGACTGGGCGGCCTTGGCGAGGACCTTGGTGAACCCGCCGTTGCCACCCTTGTGGAAGGCCCACGCCCCGAATTCCCCGTCGTGCTCGCCGAGCGTGTGGTAGAGCAGCACCAGGCCGGACCCTTGCGAGCGCGGCCCGACCTTGGTCCCGATGATGCTCGACGAAGCGAGGTAGCCCTTGAGGATGTCCGAATCGAAGTAGTCGTCGAGGAAATCGGCGGCACTGCCGGTCAGCAGGCGGACGGCGTTGTGCAGGACACGCTTGTCGAGCTTGCGGAAACGCGAGCCGATCGAGGCCAGCGCGATGAGCTCCTCGGGGTCGTTGCTGAAGATGTCCGGCGGCACCATGTCCAGCAGCGGCTTGATCGCCTGGCAGACCATCTCGACGTCGTGCGAGTACTGCTCGTACGCGTCGGCGTCGTGCTTGGAGTGGCGGGCGATCTCCTTGAGGTTCTCGTTGTGGTCCTGGGTGAACCACAGGTAGTCGCCGTTCTCCATCGGGGCGAAGGTCGAGGACATCAGGAGCGGCATGAACCCGTGCTTGGTCAGCTCCAGCTCGTGGATGATGTCGGGCCGCAGCAGGCTCAGGGCATACGAGAACGTCGTGAACCAGAAGCCCGGGCGGAGCTCCTCGGTGATGGCCGCGCCACCGACGAGATGCCGGCGCTCGATGATCAGGGTCCTGAGGCCGGACTTGGCGAGGTAGGCGCCATTGACCAGGCCATTGTGGCCGCCACCGATGACGATGGCGTCATAGGTCCGGTCGCTCTTCGTCGAGCGCGGCGGCTTGGTCGTCCGGGCGGACGTCGGGCGGCGCTTGGTCGGGGTCGTCGTCGTCATCTCAGGCCGTCTTTCGCTCTGGGTTGTAGAGGGGCAGCCGAGCGACATGCGCGGCGACCTGCTCGTAGTGGTGGTCGACCGTGAACTCGAGGTTTACCTTGGTGCCGAGCTTCGCGAGGTCCGGTCGGATCCGGGCGATCGCGATGTGGCGCTGGAGCATGGGCGAGTACATGAAGCTCGTCGCGTACCCGACCCGTTCGTAGTCGTCGTCGTAGCACATCCAGTCCTCCTGGACCGGCGTGTGGTCCTTGGGCGGGATCAGCCCGGCCTCGTTGTAGACGCGATCGTAGTCGCGCCAGTCGACGATCAGGCCGCGCATCGCCCAGCGCGACGTCTTGTCGGCGATCTCGCGCTCGAGGGCGCGGCGGCCGATGAACGGCCGGTCGTCCGCGCCAAGGTCCTTGAACATCCAGGTCCAGCCAAGCTCGATCGGGGTGGAGCGATGGGCGTCGTTCCAGGCGAAGCGGCTGGAGTCGAAATCGGACTCCAGGAGCAGGAGGCCCGCCTCGATCCGGAGCATCTGGAGGGCCGCCAGGCCGAACGGCAGGACACCGTAGCCGTCCATCGAGTCCCAGAGCGTGTCCCAGACGTGCAGGGCATCGGGCGTGTCGATCCAGATCTCGTATCCAAGGTCGCCGCTGTACCCGGTCCGACTGACGGTCACCGCCGCCCCGCCGATCTCGCCCTTGGCCAGCCCGAAGTAGGGGATGCGCTCCATCTGGGGCACGAGCTTGGCCAGCAGGGCCCGGGACCGCGGTCCCTGGAGTGCGAGCGTCCCGATGTCGGCGCTCTGCTCCTCGATCGTCACGTCCAGCCGGCCGATGCGATCGGCGAACCAGGCGAAGTTGGGCTCGGCCGAGGTCAGCAGGTACTCGTCGCGGCCCTTGCGCAGGATGACGCCGTCCTCGACGACGAAGCCGCGATCGTCGAGCCAGGTCGTGTACTGGGCATGACCCGGCGGGCAGGCCCGGATGTCGCGGGCCAGCATGCCGGCAAGGAACGTCTCCGCGTCCTTGCCCGCGATCCGGTACTTGTAGAGCGGGGAGGAGTCGAAGACGCCGGCAGCGTTGCGGACCGCGAAATACTCGAACTTGTCCGACATCTGGTAGCGGTCGGCCGCGAGGTAGCCCGACCAGTGACTCCACAGGCCGGTCTCGTTGAGCGCATTCGTGCGCTCGTGGAAAGGGGTCTTCCGGATCATGCCGTCGGGCCTCTGCTGCGTCGAGGGGCGTCAGGATGGCCACGATATCGGCTATTGGACGCGTGCGCAATATCGTTCTACCCTGCGGGCGTGCGCCGCATGCCCCCGCTCCAGCGTCGTGAGGCGATCATCGCGGCCGCCATCGCGGTGGCCGTCGACAAGGGTCTCGCGTCGACCACCGTCCGCGACGTGGCCGCTGCCATGGGCACCTCCAGCGGGTTGATCCATCACTACTTCGGCTCCATGGACGACGTGCTCGCGGCCGCCTTCGAGCAGGTCGCGCAGCAGGACCTCGACCTTGTCGGAGCGGTTGATGGGGGAGGCGGCCTCGCCGACCGACGCCCTGCGCATCTTCTTCCGGACCTACACCCCAGCCGACAAGGACTGGGCGTTCCAGCTCTGGCTCGACGCCTGGGCCGAGGCGGCGCGGCGGCCGGCCATCCAGGCGACATCGCGTCGGCTCAACCTCGAGTGGCAGGCGCTCCTCGAGCGGACGATCCGAGATGGGGTGGCGTGCCGGGGCGTTCGTCTCCGCCGACCCTGCGGCCGCCGCGTGGCGGATCCTGTCGTTGCTCGACGGGCTGGCGCTCCAGGTGGTCGCGCACGGCACGACGATCTCCCGGGTGGACGTGGTGGCGTGGGCCACCGGCGCCGCCGAGCGGGAACTCGGTCTCCGAACGGGGGTGCTGGCTGCCTGAGCCCGGCTGAACGCCGCCTCCGGGCCGGGTTCCTGCCAGATGCCACTCAGGCGGTCGTTCGTCATCGGATCCGTGCCATTGGCTTCTCAGCCGATCAGGTGTCATCGATGGACCGGTCACCGTGCTCGTCCCAAGCGTGCCGCCGATCTTCGACGGTCCGGACCTCGTGACCGATGACCACCTGAGGATCATCTGACAGGTTCGGCGCCGGTCCCCGCCCGACCCGGGCGTGCGACCGGCGGTCCATCTGATGGAACGCGAGAGGCAATAGGAATCCCATGCCCGACCATCTCGGGACCCCAGAGAGGAGCCTCGATCCGTATGACGACCCCGCTCGCGACGCCGGCCACCACCGAGTCCTCGACCCTCTATTTCGGGCCGTGGTATCGGCGCTCACCCTTCTTCGAGAAGACTCTCGACGCCGGCTGCAGCGCCTACGACATCTACAACCACATGTACCTGCCGGGCTACTACGCGGACCCGGTCGAGGAGTACTGGGCGCTGCTCAACGACGTGACCGTGTGGGACGTGTCGGTCGAGCGGATCGTCGAGATCACCGGGCCGGACGCCTCGGCATTCACGAACTCGCTGACCTGCCGCGACCTGACCAAGTGCGCGGTGGGGCAGGGCAAGTACGTCATCATCACGGCCGAGGACGGCGGCATCGTCAACGACCCGGTCCTGCTCCGGATCGAAGAGAACCGCTGGTGGCTCGCGCTGGCGGACAGCGATGCCGGCCTGTGGGCCAGGGGCGTCGCCATCCACTCCGGCCTCGACGTCACGGTCCGCGAGCCCGAGGTCTACCCGATCCAGGTCCAGGGCCCGAAGTCCAAGGACACGATGCGGACCCTCTTCGGCCCCGCGATCGATGACATCAAGTACTACTGGACGCTCACGACCGAGCTCGACGGCATCCCGGTCGTCATCAGCCGGACCGGTTGGACCGGCGAAGTCGGCTACGAGATCTACCTGCGCGACCCATCGCGCGGTGCCGACCTCTGGGACCGGGTCATGGAGGCCGGCAAGCCGCACAAGATCCGGCCGATCGCGCCATGCGAGGCGCGTCGGATCGAGGCCGGGATCTTCAACTACGGCTCGGACATGACGATCGCCGACACGCCATTCCATGTCATGGGCCTGGAACGGCTCGTCGAGCCGCAAGCCGACGACTACATCGGCAAGGCGGCGCTCGAGGCGATCCGCGCCCAGGGCGTCGACCGCAAGCTGGTCGGCATCGAGTTCGAAGGCGACGCGCTGCCGTTCGAGCTTTCGCGCAAGTGCCGGGCGTTCCACGACGGCGAGGCCGTCGGGACCGTCACCGACCTCATCTGGTCGCCGCGCCTGGCCCGGAACATCGGCTACGTGTGGATGCCGATCGGTCTCTCCGGTCCCGGAACGCCGCTCGAGATCGAGGCGCCCGACGGTGGTCGCTGGCCGGCCCGGACCGCGGCGATCCCGTTCCTCGACCCCAAGAAGGCCGTGCCGCTGGGCTGAGGCCGTCTCGGCGACGCGTGACGGCGGGGCTAGCTGGCGGCAGCCGCCTCCGGCTCGGCGACCGCTTCGGCGGCCGTCGCCTCGTCGGCGACCGGCCGGTCGTCGGCCCGACGCTGGCCGAAGCGCCACGCGAACAGCACCGCCACGGCCGTCACGGCCACGATGATCGTCGAGATCGCGTTGATCTCGGGCGTCACCCCGAACTTGACCTTGCCGTAGATGTAGAGCGGCAGGGTCGAGGAGCCAACCCCGGCGTTGAACGTCGAGACCACGTAGTCGTCGAAGGACAGCGCGAACGCGAGCAGCGCCCCGGAGATGACGGCCGGCAGGATCAGCGGCAGCGTGACGAAGCGAAAGGCCCCGAGGGCGGATGCGCCGAGATCGCGGGCGGCCTCCTCCAGCTGCGAGTTCATCCCGGCCGCTCGGGCTCGGACCACGATCGCCACGTAGCTGATACAGAACGTCACGTGGGCGAACACGAGCTGGGTGAACGAGCCGCGCGAATCGAAGAACTGGAAGAAGAAGACCAGCAGGCTCAGGCCCATGAGGATCTCGGGCGTGACCATCGGCAGCAGGAGCAGCGTCTCGGTCGCCGCGCGGCCGCGGAATCGGACCCGCGCGAGTGCCAGGCCGAGCAGCGTCCCGATGACCGTCGACACGATGACGACGACGAGGGCGAGTCGGAGCGTCACGAGGAGCGCGTCCAGCAGGTCGTCGTTGGCCAGGAGTGTCGGGTACCAGTCCAACGTGAAGCCGCGCCACTGGAACGTCCGCCGCGAGTCGTTGAACGAGAAGATGATCAGCACGACGATGGGCGCGAAGAGGAACGCGTACACGAGCATCGCGTAGGCCGTCAGCAGCCGGTTGCGGGGCTTCATCGGGCCGGCCTCATGCGCCCGCGACCTCGCGCCGCAACGGTCCGATCGCGAGCAGCGTGCCGCCGAGCGTGATGAGCATCAGGACGAACCCGAGCGCCGCGCCATACGGCCAGTCGCGCCCCTCGAGGAAGATCTCCTGCACGACCTTCGCGATCGTCGTGGTCTCCGCGCCGCCCAGCAGGTCAGGCGTGACGAAGTCGCCGATGGCCGGGATGAAGGTCAGGATCGCGGCAGCGACGATGCCCGGCATGGTGAGCGGCAACGTGACCTTGAGGAACGCCGCCCGCCCGTTCGCGTAGAGGTCGCGCGCGGCGGACGTCAAGGCCGGGTCCAACCGGTCGATCGAGACGTAGAGCGGCAGGATCGCAAAGGGCAGGAACCCGTAGGTCATCCCGAGGATGACCGAGAAATCGGTGTTCATCAGGATCAGCGGCTCGCTCGTGAGACCGACGGCCTGGAGCAGCGAATTGAGCACGCCGTTGTCGCGCAGGACGATCATCCAGGCGTACGTCCGGATGAGATAGCTCGTCCAGAACGGCAGCATGACGATGATCAACAACAGGGCCTTGTGGCGGCCGCCGTAGCGGCTGATCCAGTAGGCGATCGGATAGCCGATGGCGAGCGAGAGGATCGTCGTGGCGGCCGCATAACGGAGCGAGTTCAGGAAGGTCGGGAGGAAGCTCGGGTCGAAGGCGCGCGCGTAGTTGTCGAGCGTGAGCCGATCCAGGACCACCTGATCCAGTTGGTCCCGCGTTCCCAGGCTGACGATGAACATCATCCCCAGCGGCACGATGAAGAGGAGCGTCAGCCAGACGATCCCCGGTAGCAGGAGGACGATCGCGGTGAGGCGACCGCCGATCGACCGGCTCTGACGGACCCCAGCGGGAGCGGCGGGCGCCCCGGGACGCGCGTCGATCGCGTCATCCGCCACGTAGGGTCTGCCACCTCGCGAGGTACTCGTCGCGGACGGCCTGGCCCTGGTCGATCAGCTCGTACAGCTTGTCGACGAGGCCCTGGTCGGGGTTCACCGCCGGGATTGGCGAGGATGGTCGGATCGATGAGCGCCTTCGCGGCAGCATTGGGACCCATGTAGCCGATGTAGTTCGTGTTGTCGGCACTCACCTGCGCGTCGAGGAGATGGTTCAGGAACAGGTGGGCGGCGATCGGGTGCTTGGCGCCCGAGAAGATCGCGACCGTGTCCGAGCCCCGGACACCGCCCTCCTCGGGGATGTAGTAGCGCATGTCCGGTGCATCCGCGTTGATCCGGGTGAGGTCGGAGCCCCACGCCTGCCCGATCCAGATGTCGCCCGACGTGAAGATGGCGCCGGTGTCGGTCGAATAGACGCGCACCAGCGGCTTCTGCGCTTCGAGCAATGCCAGCGCCTGGTCCAGGTCGGCCGGGTTCGTCGTGTTGGCGTCGAGGCCCAGCTGGAGGAGCGCCAGCGCGAAGACCTCCTGCCAGTCGTCGAGCATCGAGACGTGGTTGTCGTACTGCGCGTCCCACAACGCCTTGCTGCTCGTGGGGGCCTGCGGGATCCGCTTGCTGTCGTAGCAGACGCCGGTCGTCCACCACATGTACGGCACCGAGTGGGCATTGCCCGGGTCGTACTTCGGGTCGGCCCATTCGGCACCGAGGTTGACGACGTTCGGGATGAGCGACTTGTCGAGCGTCAGGAGCGCGTTCGTCGCGATGAAGTCCGGGATGTCGACCGAGATGGGGAACGAGATGTCGTAGCCACCGCCGTCGGCACCGAGCTTCGCGTAGGCCTCGTCGGTGTTCGAGAAGAAGTCGTACGTGACCTTGACGCCGTACTTCTCCTCGAATGAGGGCACGGTCTGGTCGCCGATGTACTCGGTCCAGTTGTAGATGTAGAGCTCGGCTTCGGGCGAGGGCGCGGGCGTGGGCTCGACCGAGGCCGCCGCGCTCGGCGCGACCGAACCCGCGGCCGAGGCCGCCGCCGACGCGGATGCCGCGGCCGATGGACTGACGCCGGCCGACGAGCACGCCGCGATCACCGGGGCGAGCGCCACGGCCGGTCCTAACTTCGCGATGGCTTCGAGCAGCTGGCGACGGCTGACCCGCCGCTCGACCATGTAGCGGACCAGCGCCTTCTCCAGGTCGAGGCTCGATCCGTCGTATTCGTGGCTCATGCTGGCTCCTCCTCCAAGTCAGGCCGGCCCGCCACCCAGGACGAGCGCGTCCGTGGCGGGCCAGGTGATGGCGACTTCGCTCCCCGCCGGGAGTCGGATCCCGGACTTGGGCGAGAGAACGGTCAGGTTCAGGCCGCCGTTCGTGACGACCAGGTACGAGACGATGTTGCCGAGATAGGCCGCCTGGTCCACGCGGCCGCGGATCGCGCCCTGGGCGTCGGGCGGCACGAGGCTGATCGACTCGGGCCGGACGCTGATCTCGACCTCACTCCCGGAGGCGAGCCCGTCATGGGCACACGACGCGACCTCGCCCGACGAGAGCCGGACCGAACCGTCCGCCTCGATCCGGCCGCGGAGCAGGTTGGTCGTGCCGATGAAGTCGGCCACGAAGCGCGTGGCCGGCCGCTCGTAGAGCTCCTCGGGCGTGCCGAGCTGCTCGACCTTGCCGGCGCGCATGACCGCGATCCGGTCGCTCATCGTGAGCGCCTCTTCCTGATCGTGGGTCACGTACACGAAGGTGATCCCGACCTCGATCTGGATGCGCTTGAGCTCGATCTGGAGCTGGCGACGGAGCTTGAGGTCCAGCGCGCCCAGCGGCTCGTCGAGCAGCAGCACGTTCGGCCGGTTGACGAGCGCGCGGGCCAGTGCCACCCGTTGCTGCTGACCGCCGGAGAGCTGGTTGGGCTTGCGTCGCGCGTAGTCGCCCAGCCTGACGAGGTCCAGCGCCTCTCCGACCCGTTGGGTGATCTCGGCCTTGTCGACCTTCCGGCGCTTGAGCCCGAAGGCGATGTTGTCGCCGACGTCGAGGTGCGGGAACAGCGCGTAACTCTGGAAGACCATGTTGACCGGCCGCTTGTCGGGCGGGTCCATCGTGACATCCCGGTCGCGAAGGAGGATGGTCCCACTGGTCGGCAGCTCGAAGCCACCGATCATCCGGAGGGTCGTCGTCTTGCCGCAGCCGGACGGCCCGAGCAGCGAGAAGAACTCGCCGGCGCGCACGTCGAGCGACACGCCGTCGACCGCCCGGACACCACCGAAGTGTTTCTCCAGGTCGACGAGGCGGATCTCCGGGGGCGCAGCGGTCGCCATTCGTTCGCGGAGGCTAGTGCACCCTGCGAAGCTGCGCTGGGCGCCGTTGCGAGCCGTGGGACGTGCGGGCGAGACCGACCGTCGCCCGGCTCGTGGTCAGGCGGCCGGCGCCCCGAGATGTTGGATGGGACCCTCGGGCATCAGGGCGTCGAGGTCAAGGCGCTCGACGCGCCGTTCGCGCGCCGGCCGGCCCAGCAGATAGCCCTGTCCGGCGGTGATGCCGAGGCCTCGGATGACCGCCAGCTGCTCGCCGGTCTCGACGCCCTCCGCCACGATCGTCGCGCTCCAGCGGGCCGCCAACTCCTGCAGGGCCCGCAGGACGCCGTGGGAGGGGTCATGCAGGATGCCGCCCTGGACCAGCGACAGGTCGACTTTCACGATGTCGAAGTGGATCTCGCTGAGGAGTCGCAGACCGGCGTTCCCGGCGCCCACGTCGTCCGCCGCGAGGCGCATCCCGGCTCGCCGACAGGCCGCCGCGTTCCGACGCAGTTGCTGCAGATCCTGGACTTCCTCTCGCTCCGTCAGTTCGATCACCAACTGCTCGGGCCGGATGCCGCGGCGTCCGAAGATCGCGGTCAGTTCGACCGGATGGAACTGGTCCAATTCGAGGGTCCGCGGCGAGACGTTGACGCTGAGGTAGACCCCCGGCTCGAGGCCGTCGATGCCTCTCGCGACCACGTCCAGGCAGGCCATATCGAGCTCGACCGTGCGTCCCGCGCGCTCCGCCGCGGCGAACAGGCTGTTCGCGTCCGCCATCGGGGCACCGTCGGTCGGCCGGATGAGGCCCTCGTACCCGATCGGTTCGCCGGTCTTCATCGAGAAGATGGGCTGGAAGACGGGACGCAGGGCACGCTTCGCCAGGATCGTGCCGAGGGCCGCCGACACGTCCTCGATGGACCGCTCGTCCGGCAGCACCCCATGGCGACCGGGGTCATAGGCGATGGCATTCGTGCGGCCGTGCCGCTTGCACCAGTAGAGGGCGGCGTCGGCGTGGCGGTACAACAGGCTGCTGACCGTGCTCGGGATCGGGAAGGCGGAGACGCCGATCGAGATCGAAAACGGTTCGATCGGACCCTCGCCGTAGCCTCCGGCCAGCGCGCTCGCCAGCATCCGGCGAGCGACGGTCAGAGCGGTGTCGAGGTCGGCGGTCGGCAGCAGGATGGCGAATTCGTCGCCGCCCACCCGGAATGCGCGATCGCCTCGGCGGATCGAATGCATCGCGATCCGGCCGACCGCCGCCAGCAAGTCGTCGCCCGCGGCGTGCCCGCGCTCGTCGTTGACCTTCTTGAGATCGTCCACGTCCACGAGCAGGAGGGCGAGCGAGGACTCCTGGCGGGTCGCGAGTTCGAGTTGTCGCGCCAGTTCCTCTTGGAACGCCCGGTGGTTGCCGAGTCCGGTCAGCCCATCGAGCAGGGAGTCCTCGCGGGCCTGACCGTAGAGGTCCAGCAGGCGATCGCGCTCCTGCGCGAGCCGATCCACATCGCGAAGCATCGGTGCGGCCATGCGGGCCATGACGACGGGCACGATGGTCGCGCCGGCCACGAGGAAGATGAGTGCGAGACCGCGACCAGGGCCATCGCCGGGCCAGAACCCTTGCACGGCCGCAACACCCATGAGCAGCACGAACTCGACCACCATCACCCGGGTCATCCGGCGCCGGATGGATGAGGAGGCCTCGCTGGTGGTCGGTTCTGGTGGGTTGGGGTTGGTCTGGTCGGGCATGGCCATGCGTGTGACGGGAACTGTCATGAAGGGTGTACGTCACCAGCGTCCCTGCTGTGACCGCGACCAAAGTACCGGCCACGGCCGCCAACCGTTCCAATGACGCGCGCGCACGTAGGGCCTACGTTCCGGCCACGACGCTGGGGAAGGCGATTTCGACCGTGCGCACACGACATCGAGGACGGATCGGCCGCGCGGGTGCCATCGCACTCGCGATCTCGGTGCTCGCCCTGTTCCCGGGTTTCGTCGTCCCGGTCCTGGCCGTCAGCTGTCCGGACAACGGCGAGTTGACGAATGGCAACGTGTCACCGGGATCCGGGACGACCAACACGAACTTCCACTTCACCGTGGTCTACCAGGACACCGCTGGTGACGATCCGACGTCCATCCGCGTCTACTTCGACGGCGCCAACTCGCGGCGTTTGTTCCTCGAGTCCGGCAACCTCGCGACCGGTGCCACGTATGGCCGAACATTGCAGAGGCCGGCGGGCACCTGGACCATCACGTACGTCGTGGACCCGGGGACCGATGGTGTCAGCGATACGTGCGAGGTGGCAGGCGGCACGATCACCGTGACCGCTCCTCCAACGCCACCACCACCCCCGACGCCGACACCGACGCCGACACCGGCACCGACACCAGCGCCCACACCGGCACCGACACCGGTTCCCACGCCCAAGCCGACGCCCAAGCCGACGCCCAAACCGACGCCCAAACCGACGCCCCGACCCACGCCAAGGCCAGCCAGGGCCACGCCCAAGCCGACCCCGAAGCCGGCGAAGGCGACGCCGAAGCCGACGGCCAAGGCCGTCAAGACCGAGGCGCCCACGCCTGCGCCCACACCCAAGACGGCGGCCGTCGTCTCACCGAGCCCGTCGGCTGCCGGTGTGGGATCCGCAACCGCCAGTCCTTCGCCGAAGCCGACCCTGACGGTCGCGCTGCCCAGGCCCACGACGGCACCCGCGGCCGGCGCCGGCGTCACGAGCGGTTCGGGCGGCTCGGGTGGTTCGGGCGGCGACCAGGGAGGTGGACTGACCGCCGTCCTCGGATTCGTCACCGAACCGAACCCATTCCTCGCGTGGCTCATCGCCAGCGCCGGCGGGATCCTGCTGTTCCTGGTCCTGATGCGCCGGTCGAAGGAACAGCACGAGGAACCCGCGGGTGCGTTCACGCTGGTCGCGCCGTTCGTGGCGGCCTCGCTGCCGGACATGCCGCATGCGCCCGGCCCGGTCGCCCCCGCCGCGCCGCCTCTGCCACCCGCGGCCGGCACCAAGTCACGCTCGAAGAAGGCCGCCGAGCCGCCGCCCGACCCGAAACCCGCCGCCAAGACCAAGGCGGCCGCGCCCGCCAAGTCATCGTCCGAAGGCAAGTCGAATGGCAAGCGCGGCGCCAAGGCCGCGCCGGCGATCCAGACCATTACGCCGCCCGCAGCAGCGGCGACGACCACAGCGGCCGCGGTAACCACGGCGGCGGCGGCCACCGCGGCGGCGGCGACGGCCGACAAGGCCAAGGGTCCCAGGGCCTTTGCCAAGCCGAAGGCCAAGGGTGCCGAGCGGTTCAAGGTCGGTTACCGCATGGTCCGCCTGAGCGAAGGCGTCGATGACGTCAGCTCCCGTGAGCTCGGCCGGCTGGACCGCGGCGACGAGGTCGAGGTCATCGGCTCGTTCGAGGGTTTCCTGCAGGTCAAGACCCCCGACGGCCTGACCGGCTGGATCCCCCGCCACACGATCCTGGGCTAACCGGGCCGCGGCTGGGCCGCGCCGCACGAATGGCCGCCCAGGGCCACGATGCCTCCCTCAGGACTTCGTTCGCGAGGCGATCCGGGCGAGCGCACCTTCCCAGTCCGGATCGAACGGCTTGCCGGGCTCATCGAGGTCGATCATCAGCGGCGCGTGGTCCGACGGGACCGGAGGCCCCTTCCTGGCCTCGCGGTCGATCTCGGCGTCCACCACGCGAGCCGCCAAGCTCTCGGTCACCAACAGGTGGTCGATGCGCATCCCGAAGTTCTTGTGGAACATGCCGGCTCGATAGTCCCACCACGTGAAGCGACCGGGTTCGTCGTGTCGGGTGCGGTACGCATCCACGGTGCCCCAGTCGAGCAACCGCTTGAAGGCCGCGCGCTCGGTCGGTGACACATGCGTTCCGCCGTGGACGGCCTTCGGATCCCAGACGTCGAGCATCGGTCGGCGCGATGTTGAAGTCGCCGCCGATGACGAGGTCGTCGCCGGGGTCGCAGGACTCACGCAGCCATTGCCGGAGGCGCGCATACCACGCCAGCTTGCCGGTGAAGAAGCGTGAGCCGACCTCGCGACCGTTCGGGGCGTAGATGGTGACGATCCGGATGCCGCCCGCCACCACGCTCAGCATGCGCGCCTCGTCGAGCGGATCGAAGTCCTCCTCGCCGACGGCGGCCGACGCGCCGGCGCTGCTGTCTCGAACGCCGCCCAGCCCGAAATTCGTGACCACGCCGGCGGACGAGAGGCCGTGACGTACCGCGACGGCGACCCCGTTCCAGCGCCCTTCGCCGTGGTGGATCAGGTCGTAGCCGGCCATCGCGAAGGCCATCACCGGGGCATCCTGGTCCGGCAGCTTCGTTTCCTGCATGAGCAGGACGTCCGGGTCGGCCCGTTCCAGCCAGCGCTCGACGGCGTCCTGACGGGCCTTGAGCGAGTTGACGTTCCAGGTCGCGATCCGCATCGGGGCCTCAGTAGCGCCGGCCGCGCTGGCGCTCGAGATCGAAGGTGGCGGTGTCGGCCACCGCCATGACCGCCATCGTGCCCGCCTGGACCGGGTCGGAGACGACGAGGTCGACGTGCTCGGTGATCGAGCCCACCATGTTGAGCGCGATGATCGGGATGCCGACCGCGCGTAGTTCCTCGGCCGCGACGCTGATGTCGCCACCCATGATCGAACCGGCGAGGACGAGCAGACGGGCCCGCGGCAGGTCCGCGACCGCCCGCACCGCGGCAGCGATGTGGGCCTCACCGACGAGCGGGATCGTGTCCACGCTGATGCGCTCGCCACGCAGGTTGTGGCGGTCCGCCTCGCTCACGGCGCCGAGCGCGACCTGGGCGACCTGCGCCCCACCACCGACGACGATGATGCGCTTGCCGAACACGGTGCCCAGGGCGCGGGTGCGATGGACGGCGCGCACGTCCTCGAGTCGCTCGAGCGCACCGACCAGGGCGTCCTCTGACACGCCTTCGACCTCGAGCTCGATCTCGACGAGCGTCGGCGACCCTTCGATGAGGCGGACCGTGGCGAGCGTGCGGATCCGACCACCGGCCTCGGCGACCGTGCCCGTGATGGCGGAGATGGCCTCGGCTCGGTCGACCACATCGAAGCGGATGGCGGCCGTCTCGGCCGCCCGACGGCGGGGCACCGGTGCGGTCCGACTCAGCCCAGGCTGCCGCGACCGGCCGCACCCGGCCGGAGGTCGTTGACGGACAGGCGGTCGGGCTCGAGCCCACCGGTGGGGTCGTGCTCCTCGAAGGCCAGGTCCAGGCCGCTGAACGCCTCGCGTGTGGCGGCCGCGTCCGAGGTCGTCAGCATCAGCGCGCCATCGGTGTCCTCGGCCACGCCGACGATCCCGGTGATGTTCACGTCGCGCTCGGCGAGTGCGGTCGCGACACGGGCGAGCGACCCCGGCCGATCGTCGAGCTTGACCGTGAACCAGACCGTCACGAGGCACCTCCTGTGGAAGGCGATGGTACCCCGGTGGCCTGCCCCGGTCCCGTACGCTTCCGCTCGTGTCCACGCCACCGTCCGTCGGTCCCGTGATCCAGGTGTTCGGCCTCGAGAAGGACGCGGAGACGCGCGCCGCCATCCGCTACTTCAAGGAGCGACGGACCGCGGTGTCGTTCGTGGACCTGCGGAAGCGACCGATCGCACCGGGCGAGCTGCGACGCTTCACCGAGCGCCTCGGCGCGCTCGCGCTCCTCGACGAGGCCTCGCGTCCGTACCGGGACGCCGGCCTCGGCTACCTCAGCCTCGACGACGCCGGGATCGTGGCCCGCCTGCTGGCCGATCAGCGGCTCCTGCGGCTCCCGCTCGCTCGCTACGGCAACGAGGTGACGGTCGGTCGCGCCGAGGCGACCTGGACCGACTGGATCAGGTCCGCGGCCGCGCCCTGACCGCGGTCCACGCGACGACGAGACCGACCACCATGAGGACCGCACCGGCGATCGCCCAACGGACGTCGTCGGTCATGAAACCCGAGCCGCGGATGATGCCCGAGCCCTGACCGATCCAGACGAACCCGACCGCGACGAGGACGGCGGCGATGATCCAGCGTGACCGCATGGGTTGGCCTCCCTGATGGCATCCTACCCGCGATGGATCCGAATCGCCCCGAAGCTCGCCGAGCCGGCCGGATGCGGGTCACGCCCGAGGCCGAGCAGAAGCTGGGTCGGGACGCGGCGGCGACCGAGGACGAGAAGCTCCTGCAGCGCCGGCCGGACGCGGCGTTCCTCGACACCGACCCGTGGCGCGCGCTGCGCATCCTGGCCGAGTTCGTCGACGGCTTCGACGCGCTGGCCGAGGTCGGGCCGGCGGTGACCGTCTTCGGCTCGGCCCGGACGCGTCCGGAGCGACCCGCCTCTACGAGCTCGCGCGGACGATCGGCCGGCGCCTCGCGCGAGGCCGGCTACGCGGTGATCACCGGCGGCGGGCCCGGGCATCATGGAGGCCGCCAACCGCGGCTGCCAGGAGGGCGGCGGGCTGTCGGTCGGCTGCAACATCGAGCTGCCGCACGAGCAGGCGCTCAACCCGTACGTCGACCTGGGCGTCGAGTTCCGCTACTTCTTCGCGCGCAAGACGATGTTCGTGAAGTACGCCGACGCGTTCGTCATCCTGCCCGGCGGGTTCGGCACGCTCGACGAGCTGTTCGAGGCGCTCACGCTGATCCAGACCGGCAAGATGCGCCACTTCCCGGTCGTCCTGGTCGGCCGAGCGTACTGGGCCGGGCTGCTCGACTGGGTCCGAGGCACGCTCCTCGCCGCCGGCGCGGTGTCCGAGGGCGACCTCGACCTGCTCCAGGTCACCGACGATCCCGACGAGGTGGTCGCGATCATGCAGGCCCACGCGGACAAGGATCCAGGCGTGGCCGTCGCCGATCGCGGGCATCGATGAGCTAGCGGTCGCCGGCTCCCTCGGCTGCCTCCCTCGGGAGCGCGACCTCGATCCGACCGTCGACCACCCGGACCGGGTAGTAGCGGAGGCGCCGGACGCGGGTCAAGCGGCGGGCCTCGGCCTTCTTGCCGGGCGGGTCGACCTTCGGCTCGCGACCGGCCGGCGACCAGGTCGGGTGGTAGAGGCCGTCCGGGTCGAGCCCGCCGGTCGTCGGCATCTGGACCGGCTCGCCCGGTGCACAGGTCGAACCGGCCCTCGTGCAGCGGACAGGCGACGACGCAGCCGTCGAGCTCGCCGATCGACAGCGGCGCGGACATGTGCGGGCAGCGGTCGTCGATCGCGACGATGCCCGCCGGCGTGTGCGCGAGCAGGACGTCGAGGTCGCCGCGCGTCACGCGCGCGCATCGCGCCCGGCGGCAGCGCCGCGAGATCCAGCAGCGCGGTTCGAAGGCGGCGTCGGCCGTACCGGTCGCCTGGAGCCGAGCTGGGAACGCGCAGGCCGGTCGGTCATTCGCGCGCGATCGTACCGCCCGGGACGAACGACGGCCCCGGTGGGACCACCGGGGCGTCGCCGGAGAGGAGGCGCGAGGTCAGTCGGCGGTCGGCGCCGGCGTGGCCCCCGCGCCTGACGGCCTGCGTCGGCACGGGCGTCGGCGTTGGAGGCCCGAAGCGGGATCTCCTTGATCGCGACCGCGGCGACGACCGCCGCGATGGCACCGACCACGCCGAGCC
The DNA here is from genome assembly GCA_963778645.1 of uncultured Chloroflexia bacterium. GTDB lineage: Bacteria > Chloroflexota > Limnocylindria > Limnocylindrales > CSP1-4 > SPCO01. The sequence continues at coordinate 372,340 of CAVZVH010000025.1, read as the reverse complement.
AGAACGTCTGGGCCGTCGCGAGGCTGAAGGCGCCGTGGATGCCCTCGACCATCGCGTGATGTACGGCTTGATCGCGGCCTGGAACTGGGCCGGGATCTGCGGCCAGGATGGCCTGGCCGAGGTCGCCGACCCCGGTCAGCTGGCCGAGGTCGAACGAGCCGCTCGCGCTGGCCTGGGTGAACCCGTCGACGACCTGCGGCGGGCACGCCGGCGGCTGACATCTGCGGCACGAGGTTGTCCTTGAACGACGTGCCGAAGATCGTCCCGACGAACGCGAGCGCGATCGTGCCGCCGATCTGGCGGAAGAACGTCAGGTTCGAGGTCGCCACGCCGAGCTGTCGGAACGGCACGGCGTTCTGGATGACGATCGTGAAGACCGAGAACGTCGGCCCGACGCCGAGGCCGGCGATGAACATCCACAGCCAGACGACCGGCACCGGCGTGTCCTTGGTCAGCTGGGTCATCAGCAGGGTCGCGAAGCCCATCACGACGATCGAGCCGACGAGCAGCCACTTGTAGCGGCCGGTCCGCGACACGATGAGGCCGGACACGATCGAGCTGGCGATGAGCCCGACCATCAGCGGCAGGGCGGCCAGGCCGGAGTCGGTCGGCGAGAAGCCCTCGACGACCTGGAACCAGCGCGGCAGGAACACGATCGCGCCGAAGAACGCGAAGGCGGCGAAGAACGTCGAGACCATCGAGGCCGAGTACGTCCGGTTCCGCCACAGGTCGAGCGGGATGATCGGCTCCTTGGCGCGCGACTCGGCGACGATGAACAGCAGCGTCCCGACGATGCCGATGAGGATGAACCCGCCGACGGTCGGGTCGGTCCAGTCGCCGAACTGCTTGTTGGTCAGGCCGACCAGCAGGAACACCATCGCGACCGTGAAGATCGCGCCGCCGATCAGGTCGAAGTTGCGAGTCGCGGTCGGCGTCTTGACCGTCGGCAGCAGCCGCTGGATGACGATCAGCGCGACGATCCCGATCGGGATGTTGACGTAGAAGATCCAGTGCCAGCCGAAGTTCTCGGTCAGGAAGCCGCCGATGAGCGGGCCGGCGACGAACGCGATGCCGAACACGGCCCCGAACAGGCCCTGGTACTTGCCGCGTTCCTGGGGCGTGAACAGGTCGCCGATGACCGCGAGCGCGACCGGGAACAGTGACCCGGCGCCGATGCCCTGGATGCCTCGGAAGAGGATGAGCATGCCCATGTTCTGGCTCAGGCCGGACAGCGCCGAGCCGATCAGGAAGATGACGATGCCGATCATGAAGATCGGCTTGCGGCCGTAGATGTCCGAGAGCTTGCCCCAGAACGGGACGCTGATCGTGCTGGTCAGCAGGTAGATCGTGATCGCCCAGACGTAGTAGTCGTTGCCCGACAGCTGGGTCACGATGGTGGGCAGCGCCGGACCGACGATCGTCTGGTCGAGCGCGCCGAGGAACAGGCCGAGCATGACGGCGAAGAGGATCTCCATCTTCGCCCGGTGGCTCAGGCCGAGGGCGGGGTCTTCGGCGAGCGACGGGGTGTACCCGTTCGGCTCGGCCGGGAATGCTTCCATGAGTGGTCAGGTCCTCCCTCGTGGTCGTGGCGAGGTCGGGGCTTGGCCGGGTGACCCCGTTGGCCCGTCGGCGCCTCGCATGGTCGAAGCCGATCGTGGAGTCGGCGTGGAGGCGGGATGGCGATCCGGCGCGCTGCCCGGTCGTGGCCTCGACCGCGGCGCGGAGGTCGGACGTCGCCTGGGCGACCGCCGGCGAGCTGGTGCGGCTCGAGCCGGCCGAGCACCGTTCGCAGCAGGTCGTCGGTCATGGCGTCCTGCTCGTTGAGCATCTGCGACGCCGGTCGGGCGTCAACCGGACGAGGACGACCCGGCGATCCTCCGGCACGCGGGTCCGCTCGAGGAAGCCACGCTCCTCCATCCGGTCGACGAGGCCGGTCGCGTTGGACAGCGACACGTTCGAGGACGTCGGCGAGCCGGCTCATCGGCATCTCGCCGCTCCGGTGGAGCGTGTACAGGATGTTGAGCTGCGCCATGCTGACGCCGTGCCGGAGGAGCCGTTCGCTCATGGCGCACTTGAGCTGCGTCATCGTGGCGCGGAAGTCGGCGATGATGCGGACCGTCGGGTCCGCCTTGGCAGCGGGTCGAGCCGATTCGCTCGGCCCGGGCAGAATAGTTCGTGTCACGTGAACTATCATAGTCAAGCGAATCATCCTGTCAACATGAACGATCCGTTCCACATGCAGGAGTCACGATGCGCTTCGTGTTGATGATCGAGCCCCAGCAGGGCCTGTCCTACGGCGACCAGGTCGCGATCGCCAAGCGCGCCGAGGCGAACGGCTTCGAGGCGTTGTTCCGCTCCGACCACTACGCCAGCTTCCCGGGGCCGGCGGGCAAGCCGACGACCGACGCCTGGACCGTCCTCGCGGGGCTCGCCCGCGAGACCGAGCGGATCGGGCTGGGCGTCCTGGTCTCGCCGGTCACGTTCCGCCACCCGGGGAACTTCGCCAAGGTCGTGACGACCGTCGACGAGATGAGCGGCGGTCGGGTCGAGGTCGGGGTCGGGGCCGGCTGGAACGACCTCGAGCATCGTCAGCTACGGCCTGCCGTTCCCGCCGATCGGCGAGCGCGCCGACCTGCTCGAGGACCAGCTGGCGATCCTCCACGGCCTGTGGGGCGAGCCGGACGGCTGGTCGTTCGAGGGCCACACGGTCCGGATCGAGGACGCGCTCTTCCGGCCGAGACCGGTGGACGTCCCCGGGCGGCCGACCGGACCGAACGGCGCCGCCGCGACCGCGGATCATCACGGGCGGCGGGGGCTCGCCGCGCGGTCTGCGGATCGCGGCCCGCTACGCGGACGAGTTCAACCTCTCGTCGACGGGGCCGGCGCAGGCGGCGCGACCTACGCGAAGCTCGACGATGCGTGCCGGGCGATCGGGCGCGATCCCCGCGACGTGGCGCGCTCGGCGATGGTCGGGGTGCTCGTCGGCCGGACCGACGACGAGGTCCGCGGCGCGAGGCGCGCGCTGCTCGACGCGTTCGGCGAGGAGCGACGGGCGGCGAGGACTGGCTCGAGGAACGCCGCGAACGCTGGGTCGTCGGGACCGCGGACCAGCCGCGCGGGCGATGGTCGCGCGCTTCGGCGACGGCCGGTGTCGAGCGGATCATGCTCCAGGACTTCCTGCCGTGGGACCTCGACCTGATCGATGTCATGGGCGAGACCCTGGTCGGCCAGGTCTAGGCGGCGGCCTCCCCCGAGCGGATCAGCCCTCGGCGGTCTCGGAGGCGGCGCGGTAGCGCGGGTCGTCGCGGCGGATCGGGTCGGGGTCCGTGCCGCGCGCGCGGGCGAGGCGCTCGGTGATCAGCTGGAGGGCCGTGGCCGTGGCGAACAGGGCGGCGACCGGCGCGGGCAGCGTCGGCGCCTCCGGGACGACGAGCCGTCCGGCCGGCGTCAGGTCGGCCGGGAAGGCGTCATCGAGGTCGGCCGCGAGGATGGCCGCCGGCGCGGATGCCGATGGCCCGTGCCGCGCGCGAGCGCTGCCCAGGGCCCGTGGCGACGCGCTCGGGTCGTCGCTCGCGGTCCGCCAGGATCAGCACGAGCCCGGTCTCCGGATCGGTCGCCGGGAGGTGGCCGTGGAGGAACGTCTCGAGATCGCGGTAGGCGGCCGGCAGCCACGTGGCCTCCTCGACCTTGAGCACGAGCTCGCGACCGGCCGGGCGATCGGCGCCTGACGCGATGACGATGAGGTGCGCCGCGTCCGCGAACCGGCCGGCGATCCGTTCGGCCCCGGTCTCGTCAAAGGAGCCACCCGCGACGATCCGGGCCACCTCGTCGCTGTCGAGCGGGACGTCCGGACAGGTGGGCGCCGATCGCGGCGGCTGCCAGCATCGGGCTGAGATAGCCGATGGTGTGGCACCAGCTCTGGTCGAGCTCGTGGGTCTCGACGACGAGGTCGGCGAGGGCCGCACCCGGGGATCGTCGCGACACGGTCAGGAGCGCGGTCTGCGCCCCGGCGGCGCGCACGGCCGAGAGCGCCGCGTTCGTGGCCGTGGTCGCGCCCTCGTGCGAGACGGCGATGACCAGGGCATCGGCCGGCGGGTCCAGTGACAACTCGAACGCCTGCGCGGCGACCGGCCCGTGTCCCGGCAGCCCGGCCGCGCGAGCGCCTCGCGCAGGATCTCGACCGTGCCGAGCGCCGCATGCTCGGAGGTGCCGCAGCCGGTGACGACGATCGGACGCCCCGCGCGAGCCGCCGTGGCGACCGCGGTCGCGAGGGCCGCCGCCTGGCCTTCGGAGCCGGCCTGGCTCGCCAGCATCGCGTCGCGCGAGCGCCGGCTCGGCCGCGATCATGTCGGTCATGTGGTACGGCGGCCCGGACCGCCGGCTCGGGGTGCCGGTCGATGCCCATGGGTCGGGCGGGCCGGGGAGCGGAGCGGTCGGGATCGAAGCCGGCGTCGGTCGTCATCGATCGAGGATAGGCGGGCCCGCCGGTCGCGGTCAGCCGGCCCATGGCATGCGACGCCGTGCCCACGAGCCTGCCTCCGGCTGTGCCCTTGAGCGCTCAGGAGCCCGAGGCGTCACCATACGGGCGAAATCGAGCGACAGGGAGGATCCGGATGCAGGTCGGGTTGATGGTGCCCCAGGGATGGAAAGGCGAGTACGACGGTTGGCCGGCGGCCGACGCGTGGGCCCGGTCGGTGGAGCTCGCCGCGCAGGCGGAGGCGCTCGGCTTCGAATCGCTCTGGGTCTTCGACCACTTCCACACCGTGCCCGACCCGACCGACGAGATCACCTTCGAGGGGTTCTCCGTGCTGACCGCCCTCGCCGCGATGACCGAGCGCGTCCGCCTCGGCCACATGGTCGTCTGCACCGGCTTCCGCAATCCGGCGTTGACGGCCAAGCTCTCGTCGACGATCGACGTCATCAGCGGCGGGCGCTTCGAGCTCGGGATCGGCGCCGGCTGGAAGGAAGAGGAGTGGATCGCCTACGGCTACGGCTTCCCGCCGTTCGGCGAGCGGATGGCGGCGCTGGGCGATCATCTCGAGGTCATCACCCGGATGTTCGGGCCGGGACGCGCCTGGTTCGACGGCGAGTACGCCCACGTTCGTGGCGCGATCAACATGCCGAAGGGCCTCCAGCAGCCGCGCATCCCGATCATCGTCGGCGGCAACGGCCGCGCAGCGCACGGCCGGCTACGCGATCAAGTACGCCGACGAGCTCAATCTCGTCTTCATCGATCCCGATGAGGTCGCGGAGCGCATGGCCGAGGTCCGCGCAGCGTTGCGAGGCGGCCGGCCGCGACCCGGCCACGCTCCGGTTCTCGCTGTACACGAAGGACGAGCAGATGCGCGTCGCCGGCCAGGCACGGGTCGACATCATGGCGCGCCTGGCCGAGATCGGTCTGGATCGCGCCGTCTGCTTCCCGACGCGCTGGACCCCGACCCTCGAGACGCAGGCGGCCTTCGCCGAGGACTGCCATGCCGCCGGGATCGCCCTCGACGCCGGAACCGTGGGAGCGACGACCTAGGCGCCGATCTCCACCGGACCAGCGATCCGGCCGACCCGGCGCCACGGCCAGTAGCGGAACCAGGCGCGGCCGATCAGGAGATCGAGCGGGACCGGGCCGTAGCGACGTGAGTCGATCGGCTCGCCGAACCCGGCGGTCTCGGTCGCGGCGGTCGACGCATCGCTGACCAGCCACGCCTCGTCCTCGGCGAGTTCGAGGAAGCCGTCCGCGAACGGGACGCGGTCACCAGGGCCGGCGGCCACCCGCTTGACCGCGAGATGCTCGCCGTCCGGCTCGCGGAACACGACGATCGATCCGCGCCGCGGCCAGCGGGTGACGGTCGGGTCGACGAGCAGCCAGTCCCCCGCGTCGATGCTCGGGCGCATGCTCGCCTCCGCGACGGCCACCCGCCACGGCCCGCGCAGCCGCTCCCGCAGGCTCGCGGTACGACGAGGCCCCGCCGGTCGGCGGGGCCTTCGGTCCGCCACGGAACGGGGAGTGGCGTTCAGCCCGGCCGGCCCGCCACCCGGGTCTTCTCGTTGCCGCCGGTCGCCTTCCAGGCCGCGTCGACCTCGTCGATCAGGTCGAGCAGCTTCCTCGCGTCGGCGAGGTCGGTCGAGGCCTTCACCTTCGAGGCCTGCTTGTTGGCGTTCCAGAACAGCTCGTGCAGGTTCGGGACCTTCTCGAGGTGCTCGGGCTTGAAGTAGTCGTGCCAGAGGACGTCGAGGTGGTGCTTGACGAGCTCCGCGCGCTCTTCCTTGATGTGGAGGCAGCGGCCGCGGAACGTCGGGTCCTCGTTCGCGGCGTACTTCTCGATGATCCGGTAGCACGGACTCGGCCTCGATGCGGGCCTGCTCGGGGTCGTAGACGCCGCACGGCAGGTCGCAATGGGCTCGGACATGGGTGCTGGGGGCGAGCCAGCGAGTCAAGCGAGACATGGGACTCCTTCGTACTGGGCTGAGGACCGCACCCTACCGTCGCGGGGAGTGCACCGAAGTGTCCGAGCCTCGGCCAGACGTGTCAAACACGCATCGGGAGACGCTGGGCTCGGGCAGCCCAGGTGCAGGTGCGCGACTACCCGGTAGTAGCTCTGGACCTTGTCCTTGTTGCCGAGCAGGCCGCCGCCATACGTGCCGATGTCCGCGACCGACGGCCAGGCCGATGAACACCCAGCCGAGCGGCTCGGATGCCGCCCGCGGTCCAGAAGAGGACGTACATGATGGTGGTCCACGGGAGGACACAGGAAGCCGAGGGCCGGCAGCAGCACCTGATCGTTGAACGTCACGGCCCAGCGGGCCGGGTCTCATCAGCCACCAGAACACGATGAGCGCGCGTGGTCCGAGGATCCCGAGTACGGCGATGGCGCAACACATGGTCGAGCACTCCTTGACGGCCCGGCGGGCGACCGAGGCCGACAGCATGCCCCATCGGGGACGCCGCACCACAACCCGACCACGACGCAGGACCGAAGGTCGGCGAGACCGCATACGAGGCAGGCGTGCGCGGAGACCGGGGCGGGTATCATCGCCGCGATGAGCGACCGAGCCTTGCCCGGCCTCGAGGGTCCCCCGGCCTGTCCCTTCGTCGCGTTCGAGGATGAGCGCGATGAGCGCTCGTCCAGTCCCGACCATCGCCACCGCTGCTACGCCGAGGTCCGGCCGGCGCCGCGGGCGCTCGCCCACCAGGAGGCGTACTGCCTCTCGAGCGCGTTCCCGGTCTGCCCGACGTTCCAGGACTGGGCGCGGCGGGAGGCGGCGCAGGCCCGGTCGGCCGGACGAGCCGCCGCGGCGCCTCCGGCGATGGCCACGGCGGTCGAGGACGACGCCGGAACCCGTCGCCCCGGACGAGCCCGCTGAACCGATCGCAGGCCGGGAGCCCCGTCGAACCGGCGGCCGGCGATCCCGACGGGCCCGATGACGACATCGACCCGTGGGCCGGCCCGCCCCACGCCGACGAGCCGGTCATCCATCGGAACCCGCCGCGCGACTGGGCGGCCCCGCCGCCCTGGGCGACCGGTGCCGCGGCCGGGAGCCCGACGCGCCGAGCGGCTCGGGCGGTGCTCGAGGGAACGATCGGCGCCGCCCGACTTCCTGGCCAGCCGTGATCCGGGCTCGAGGGCTGGCGGGGAGCGCCGCCGATCGCCTGGCCGGCGGATCGGCCGGCATCGTCGGCGCTGCCGCGCGACTCGTCCTCGCCATCGGCGGCGCCATCGGATGAGCTCGCGGGCCTCGTCGGGGCCGCAGGCGCGGCGGGCGCCCGCGGCCGAGCGCTCCGAGCCGATCAGCCGGCCACCGAGCGGCGCCTACCCGACGACGACCGCGTCGGGTCGCCGACCGACGGTCAGCTCCACGCGCTCGCGTGTCGCAGCAGCACGACGGCCCGTCGTGGGAGAGCGCCAAACGCTACGAGGCCTACCCGACGATCAAGACCCGAGCGGGCTTGCCCGGCATCCCGCGGATCGCGGTCTGGGCCGGTGCCCTGGGCGTCGCGGCGCTCGCCCTCTTCTTCCTCCCGGCGCTGCTGGGCGTCGGCGGCGGGCACTGGCGCGAGCCCGACGCCCAGCCGGACGCCGGCCGTGGCGACCGCCTCACCCGCCCCGACGCCGATCCCCGAACCGACGGCCCAGACCTACACGATCAAGTCCGGCGACACGCTCTCGAAGATCGCCAAGAAGTTCGGCGCTGACCGTCGATCAGCTGCTGGCGGCGAACGCGGAGACGATCAAGAACCCGGACAAGATCAAGGTCGGCCAGGAGATCATCATCCCGGTCCCGACTGCCCGACGAGGTCACCGACCCGTCGGCCGCGGCCCCCGAGGCGACGCCCGAGCCGTAGGCGCGCCGCCCTATCGCGGGGCGATGTTGATCGCGGTGATCTTGCCGGCTTCGACCCGGAACGTGGCGTCGATGTGCTGGGTCGGGGCGCCGGGCCGGACGACCAGCAGGTCCGCCTCGTAGGTGTTGCCGGTGTCCCGGACGTCGCCCGGGATCATGCGCAGGCCGGTGTCGCCGCGCAGGAACCAGCCCCCGACGCGCTCCACGCCGCGCAGCATCTGCACGCTGTCGCCGACGTGCACGCGCATCTCGGTCATCTCGTCCATCAGCGCGACCGCGCCCTCGCGGTCGCCCCCGTTGAGCTTCTCGAAGAAGTCTTCCATCGTCTCGACAGCACCCATGGCCTGAGTGTACCGTCGGGCGCCCATGGACGCCGAGGCCCCGTGCCCGCACGACACTCGACGGCGCCTGGCCGCTGTACGCGCTCCGGATCCGCAGCGAGCGATTGGTGCTGCGCCTGCCCACCGACGCCGAGATCCTGGCGATGATCGATCTCGCGAAGGCCGGCATCCATCCACCCGACGAGATGCCGTTCGGGGTCGCCTGGTCGACGCTCCCGAGCCCGGCCTTCGAGCGCGGCTTCCTCGCCCACCACTGGGGGATGCGGGCGACGCTGGTCGCCCGACGACTGGACGCTCAACCTGATGACCGAGCTCGATGGCCAGCCGATCGGGTCGCAGGGGCTCGGCGCCGTCAAGTACTCGATCAAGCGGACGGTCGACACCGGCTCATGGCTCGGGCGCGGCTTTCAGGGTCAGGGCTACGGCAAGGAGATGCGCGCGGCCGTCCTGGCCTTCGCCTTCGACGGTCTTGGCGCGAACGTCGCGCTGACGGAGGCGTTCCTCGACAACGCGGAGTCGAACGGCGTCTCGCGCTCGCTCGGGTACGAGGAGAACGGTCTCGGCAGCATCGCGCCGCAGGGCGTCGCCCGTGATACGCAACGGTTCCGGATGACCGTAGAGCGTTGGCGGTCGCGAGCCACGGCCGCCGGTCACGATCGAGGGGCTGGAGGGTTGCCTCGAGATGTTCGGGGCGGCCTAGAAGCCACCGCCGGCGCCGCCCCCGCCACCGCCCGACGAGCCGCCACTGAAGCCGCCGCCGCTCCCCGACGACGACGGCGAGTTCCCGATCGTGCCGAGCGCCGACATCATGCCGCCGAGATCGGGCATGCCCGAGTCGGAGAAGATGCTGCCGCCGCTGCCCGCCGCGGCCGCGCTGGCGAAGGACGACCCGTCCGACGATCGATACCAGGTCGGGAACCAGATCGCCGACGAGCTCGCGCCGGCCGCCTTGACGTCCTCGAGGCTGCGATCGAGGACGTCCTCGATCTCGTGCTGGAGCCCGAGGGCCGTGCCCCAGACGACGGCCTGGTCCGGCGTCTCGAGCCAGTCGAGCCCGGCCTCGTCGACGACCTGCTGCATCGAGCGAGCCTGCGCCATCGTCTTCTCGAGCGTCCGTCGATAGGCCGCGAGCATCGCCCGGATCATCGCGCCCGGCATCGTCACCGCCGGCATCCCCTGGGCGAAGAGCAGGATGACGATCCCGCCGACGACGGTCCGCGCCACCGATCAGCACGAGGCCGGAGATCGGCACGTTCCAGCCGACGAACGAGCGCGATGACGCCGGCGACCATGACGAGCACGCCACGGCCCGGTCCAGCGCGTCGCGACCTTGCTCGGGCGTCTCGGCGAACCAGCCGCGCTGCACGACGTGCCGCTCGAGCGCCCGATCGAAGTCGTCCACGGACGTGCCGAACTTGGGCAGCTCGTCGGGCGCGATGTAGCCCGTTCTCCTCGCCGACGCCGAGCGAGCGCAGCTTCTTGAGCGCGACCTCCTCGGCCGGCCCGATCGGGCGTCGGGCGTTGCGCGCCCGCTGCGCCTCCTCCATCGTCGTCGCCCTTGGCCGGCTCCACGTCGACGCCGACCTTGTGACTCAGACCGAGGATGCCCCTTCTCCTCGCGGAACGAGATGAGGCCGCGGCTCGCGAGGTCGAGCATCGCCGTGGTCAGCGCTCGTCGTGACGTCGCCACCGTCCATGACCATGGCGCCGGACGCGGCGGTCAGGTCGGGCGGCGGAGCCGGCATGAGGATCGATGGGTCGTCGAGGTAGACCGGATCCTTGCCGAAGCGCCGCCAGTTGAAGAACGCCCAGCCGCCGAGGCCCAGCAGAGCGATCGGCGCGCCGATGAGCCCCAGGACCGCGTTGAGCTGGCGCGCTCGTTCGAGCGAGGCGGCGTGCTCCGGCGTCGCGGCGGCGTCGACCTGCTCGAGCGCCACCTCGAGCGCGCCGTCGAAGTCGGCGTCGCGCAGGAGCGGCACCATGTCGTTCTCGAAGATCGCCTGTCGCTCCGCGTTGCTGAGGAACGCCGCCTCGAACCCGGGCGCCGCGTAGAGCTGGACCTGGCCGTGCTCGAGCGATGGGATCGAGGTCGAAGAAGATGACCATCCCGTCGTTGAAGCCGGCTCGCCCGATGCCCCATTGATCGATGAGGGCGCGCGCGCGGCGCTCGGTCTCCGACGTCTCGATCCCGTAATAGCCGGTCTGCTGCGTGTAGACCACGACCTCGGCGCCGGTCCGCGCCTCGATCGCGTCGATGATCGTCTCGGCACGCACGATCGCATCCGGGCTCAAGATCCCGGCGTAGTCGTAGACCGCGCGACCGTCGACCGGATCCGGGAATGGCGGCCCGGGGGTCGGTTCAGGTTCGCCTGGACGCGGTGACTCGGCCGCCTGTTCGAACGTTGCCCGGAGGACATGGCCAAGCCCGACCAGGATGGCGTTGTCGAGGTCCCCGTCCTGGAGCAGCGGCACCATGTCCGTGTCGAAGATCGCCTGGCGTTCGTCGGTCGAGAGGTAGGTCGAGTCGAAGCCGCGTCCGGCATAGAGCTGCACCTGGCCGTGTGCGAGGCTGGTGTCGAGCTCGAACAGGATCACCAGGCCGTCGTCGATGCCGGCCTGGCCCGACGCCCCACTCGTCCATCAGCGCGGCCGCGTCCGACTCGGCTCCATCGGTCGTCAGGTCGTCGCGGCCCATCGCCTGCGTGTAGACCACGACCTCGACGCCGGTCTGGGTCTCGATCGCGTCGATGATCTGCTCGGCCTGGATGACCGTCTCCGGCCGCAGGACGCCGGCGAAGTCGTAGACGGCCTGGCCTTCGACCGGCTCCGGGTAGGGTGGTCCTGGCGCAGGCGTCGTGGGCGACGGACTCGCTCCGAGGACGCTCCCGACCGCGAGCATCGCCCACGCGACGGCGACGATCGCCGCCAGGACGGCGCCCGACGGCCGACGGCGGCCGGATCGTCGGATCACGCGGTCGCCCCGACGCCGGCATGCCGGACCCGAAGTCGGCGGACCAGCTCGGCGGCCTGCTCGTAGCGCCCGAAGCTCGGCATGATGTACGTCCCGGCGACCAGGTGGTCGACCTGCGGCGAGGAGCGCGAGGCTCAGCTCCAGGCCCGACCTCGGCGCCACGTTCGCCGGCCGTCGCGCATCGCCGCCCGCGTCTCGTCGGGGATCGTGATGCCGGGCACCTCGTTGTGCAGGAACTCCGCGTGCCGGGTGCTCTGGAGCGGCAGGACGCCGAGCAGGACCGGGAGCGGGAACCCGCCCGGGCCGAAGCGGCGGCGGGCCTCCGTGTCCATCGCCTCGACCTGCGCGAGGTCGTACAGCGGCTGGGTCATGATCAGGTGCGCGCCGGCCGCGATCTTGCGCTCGAGGCGGTCCCACTCGGTGGCGGCGTCGGCGGCCGTCGGGTCGAGCGCGCAGGCGATCGTGAAGCCGGCCGGTGCGCCGATCGGGCTAGCCGGCCCCGTCCTCGCCGCGGTTGAGCCGGGCCAGGATCTCGACGAGCCCGATCGAGTCGACGTCCCAGACGCCGGTCCCCGACGGGTAGTCGCCGATCCGCGGCGGATCGCCGGTCAGCGCCAGGATGTTGCGGACGCCGAGCGCGTGCGCGCCGAGCAGCTCCGACTCGATGGCCATCAGGTTCCGGTCGCGGGTCGTGAAGTGGACGAGGCACTCGAGGTCCAGGTCGTGCTGGATGCCGAACGCGACGGCCATCGCGCCCATCCGGACGCGGGCCATCGCCGAGTCGCTGATGTTGACGGCGTCGACGCCGGCCGCCTGGAGGAGCCGTGGCGGCATCGATCGTCCGCTCGATCCGGATCGAACGAGGCGGATCGATCTCGACCGAGATGACGAAGCGGCCGCTCCGCCGAGCGCGCGCAGGAGGCCGGTCGGGGGGCAGCGTGTTCGCCGTGTCGTCCGGCGCCGAGGCTGACGGTCGACGGCGTGCTCGTTCGGCGTCGGACGGTCGGCCGTGCGCGGCGCGGTCGACGGGCGTCAGCCGCATCGAGGGCGGCCCGCATCGCCGCGATGTGATCGGGGGTCGTCCCGCAGCAGCCGCCGACGATCGCCGCACCGGCATCCGACGAAGCGGCCAGTCATCGCGGCCGAGGTAGTCGGGCCCGGCGGCGTAGACGAACTGGCCCTCGATCCGCTGGGGGAGCCCGGCGTTGGGGATGATCGCGCCGGGCGGCACCGCCCATCCCGGTCGAGGGCATCGAGGCAGCCCTGCGGGCCGGCGCCGCAGTTCACGCCGACGACGTCGACGTCGCAGCCCGTCGAGGCGCTCGGCCGCGCCGAACGGCGGCGTGCCATCGGGCAGCTCGAGCGTCCTCGCCGAAGGTCAGCATCGCGACGATCGGCAGGTCCGCGGACGCGTCGCGCGCCTCCTCGATGGCGATCGCGAGATGGTCGAGCAACGAGAACGTCTCGAACTGGAAGAGGTCGACGCCGCCCTCGAGCAGGCCGTCGATCGGTCTCCCGGAAGGCGGCGCGGACCGCGGCGTCGTCGAGGCGGAGCACGTCCGGCGTCGGCGCGCCGAGCGGGCCGATCGACCCGGCGACCAGGACGTCCCGACCGGCGACGTCGCGCGCCTCGCGGGCGATCTGCGCGCCGCGCCGCGCGAAGCGCCCGGCCTGGTCCGACGAGGCCGTACGGCGCCGAGGCGGATCCGGTTCGCGCCGAACGTGGCCGTCTCGATGAGGTCGGCGCCGGCATCGAGGTACTCGCGATGGATCGGCGCCGATCAGGTCCGGGCGCGTCGCGACGAGCTCGTCGAGCGAGGCGCGCTGCGGGATCCCGCGCGAGAACAGGAGCGTGCCCATCGCCCCGTCGGCCAGGATCGGTCCGGTCGCGAGCCGCTCGCGGAAGCGCGTTCGTGCGTCCATCGCGGCACAGGGTACCGTGCCGAGTCGCGCTAGATGGATCCCCGGCGCCGGCCGAGCGTGAGCCCGCCGTCCGTCGCGAGCAGGACCTGCGGCGGACGAGGTCGGCCGTTGTAGGCCGAGCCCAGCGACGCCGCGTAGGCGCCGGCGTCGGCGATGGCCACGAGGTCGCCTCGTCGGAGCGGCGGCAGGTCGTGCGTGCCCGAGCGAGTCGGTCGATTCGCAGATGGGCCCTTCGACGCGTGTCGGTTCGGCCGCGCCCGCGCCGTGACGTCGAGGGCCCGGATCGGGATGCCGAGCGCCGTACAGCGCCGGTCGGATGAGCTCGGTCATGCCGGCGTCGAGGATGACCTGCCGGCCACCGCGGTCGCGGACGTGGAGCACCCGCGCCACGAGCCAGCCGGCCCGCGCCACCAGTGTCCGTCCCGGTTCGATGGCGAGGCGCGTCGGGCGTCGGTCCGCCGGGATCGCCTCCAGCAGCGCGGGCAGTTCGCGAGCGAATCGCTCTGGGGTGGGCGACGGCTCGCCCAGCGGCCGGACCGGGAAGCCACCGCCCGAGATCGACCGTGTCGAAGGTCTCGATCGAGCCTCGCCACAGTGCCGCGAGGGCCAGGCCCTTGCGGACGGCCTCGCGCCAGGCGTCGACGGCGCCGAGCTGCGACCCGACGTGCAGGTGGATGCCACGCGGCCGGAGGCGCCCGCCCGATCCGCGGACGCCGCCCCCGACCTCGATGGCCTCGCCGATCTCCGATCTCGGTCATCCCGAACTTCGAGCCGCCCGCGCCGACCGCCAGGCCGGCGAGGGTCTCGGGAGCGACGTCGGGGTTGACCCGGTAGAGGACGTCGATGGGTGGCGCGCCGCGCCCGTCGGGCCGCGCGCGGCCAGGGCGGCGGCCTCGTCGACGGATTCGAGCGCCACCCACGCCAGCGGCGAGCCGTCCGCCGCCGCCCGGACCGCCGCGCGCAGGTCGGCCGTGGTCTTGCCGATCCCCTCGAGGGTGATCCGATCGTTCGGGACGCCGGCCCGCGCGCGCCAGGGTCCATTCGCCGCGCGACACGACGTTCGCCCCGAACCCGCGCGCCGCGACGGCCGCGATCACGGCCGGGACGTCGTTCGCCTTGACCGAGTACTGCCGGACCGATCGGATCGGGGAACGCGTCGCGGATGGCCGTTGCCGCCTGGTCCAGGGACGCGAGGTCCGTGACGAAGAGCGGTGTCCCGAAACGGCGCGCGGCCGCCAGCAACGCCTCCGCGATCTCGGGTAGCCGATCAGGCTCGCTCAGTCGTGGACCACCATGCCGACGATCGAGCCGACGATCGACATCGCGATGCCACCGATGAACGCCGCGACGATCGCGTCGAGGCTCGAAGTTCGGCGGGAAGCCACCGACCGTGAACGTCACGCCGACGAGGTCGGAGAGCCAGGCGATGAGCAGCAGCAGGCCGGCGTTGATGACGAGCCCGAACAGCCCGAGCGTCATGACCGTCAACGGCAGCGAGAAGAGCTTGATGATCGGCTTGATGAAGCCGTTCACCACGCCGGCGATGATGGCCACGACGATCAGACCCGGCAGGTTGTCGCCGTAGTCGATCTGCGGCAGCACGTACGCCACGATCGCGAACGTGATCGCCGTCGCGGCGGTCCCGATGAGGAAGCCTCTCATCCCACGCCCTCCGACTGATGGACGATCTCGCCGCCGACGACGGTGAGCGCGACCTTCGTGCCCAAGATGGCCGATGGTCCTCCGGCGAGGATATCGCGGTCGAGGACCACGAGATCGGCGTCCAGGCCCGGTTTGACGGTCCCGCGGCGTCCTTCGGCGAAGGCCGCGTACGCCGAACCATGCCCGTATGCCGACAGGGCCTCGGGCAGCGACAGCTTCTCGCTGGGGAGCCACCCGCCCGGCGGGTGGCCGTCGATCGTCTGCCGGTTCACGGCCGCATGGAGCGCCCGGAATGGATCGAACGGCACGACGTTCCAGTCGGAGCCGAAGGCGACGACGCCGCCGGCCCGCCGGATCGATGACCAGGACCACGCCTGCCCCGCCCGGTCCGGGCCGATGTTGCCGGCCCACACGTCGATCTGGTTGGGTGACGGATCGGCGTGGTACGGCTGCATCGACGCGACGACGCCGAGCCGCCGAACCGATCGATGTCCGCCCGGTCGATCGTCTCGACGTGCTCGACCCGGTGCCGCCGGCCGCCCTCGCGCGGGACGCCGACCACTGCTGCGTGCTCGAACGCATCGAGGCTCATCCGGACCGCGGCGTCGCCGATGGCGTGCATCTCGCACCTGCCAGCCGAGTCGGTCGGCTTCGCCGACGAAACGCGTTCAGTTGGTCGGGTTCCCACTCCGGCCGCCCGCTCGAGGTGTCGTCGACGTACGGCGCGAGCATCGCCGCGGTGCGTGCCTCGATGACGCCGTCGGCGAAGCCCTTCAGGATCCCGGCGTCCAGCCAGGCGCCGCCGCGCAGGTCGCCGACCAGCGACTCGTACTCGCCGAGCGTGGTCCGCCAGTCGTCGAGCGATCGCGCCGGGCGCATCGGCAGCGCGAGCCGGGACCGAAGGCGGAGTGATCCCTCGTCGAGCAAGGCCCGCCACAGGGCGACCTCGTCGGGCTCGACCCACGGCGTCCTGGACCGAGGTGATGCCGGCGGCGTGCAGATCGCTGCGATCGTCCGCCGCGTCGCCGCCAGGATCTCGTCGCGCGACAGGCGCGGCAGCAGGTCGGTCACGCAGTGTCCTGGGCGCCCTCCTTGAGGACGCCGGTCGGCTCGCCAGTGCGACGGGTCGCGGACGATCTCGCCGTCGCGCGGATCCGGGGTGTCGCGATCGATGCCGGCGAGCCGCAGCGCCGTCGATGTTGACCCAGCCGGTGTGGCCGTCGTAGCAGTCCATGTACGCCGGCCGATCCGGGACCACCGCGATCGAGCAGGGCGTGGGTCGGCAGGCCGCCCGGGAACGCCATGTACATCCAGCCGCGGCCGTGGACCCAGGCGGCGTCGGGGGTCGCTCGACGCGTGGGCGGCGATCGCCGCCTGGATCGCCTCGACCGACTCGAGCTGGAACAGATCGACGTGCCCCTGGGCCTCGGCGCCGCCCAACAGGTGGATGTGCGCATCGTCGAATCCGGCGGTGATGAGGCCGCCCCGGGCCTCGATGACGGTCGTCGACGGACCGTGCCACTCCCGCAACCCTTCGTCGTCGCGACCGACCCAGGCGATCCGGTCCCCGGCGACGGCCACGGCGGTCGGCGCCGCGACGGGTCGTGGCCCGATGTCCGATCCGTACGGCCCCAGCCGGCCGGGCGCGTACGCCTCGAAGACGCGACCGCCGATGACGAGCAGGTCGGCCGCGGGACTCACCAGGCCAGGCCGGCCTTGAGACGGGCCTTGACCGCCGGCCACTCGGGGGCGATGACGCTGAAGTAGGCCGAGTCCCGGAGCGAGCCGTCGGGCATGATCATGTGCTGACGGAAGACCCCTTCGAACGTCGCGCCGATGCCGGCGAGGGCCATCGCGAGACCGCTCGTTGCGCGCTGTGGGTCTTGAACTCGACCCGATTGGCGTCGAGCGTCTCGAACGCATGGGTCAGCTGGAGCAGCTTGGCCTCGCGATTGGCACCGGTCCGCTGGAACGGCGTTGGCGATCCACGTCCAGCCGATCTCGAGGCGCTTGTGCTCGGGCACGATCGACAGGTACCGGCTGCTGCCGATCGCCCGACCCGAGGTCCGGTCGACCGTCGCGAACGGTCGCTCCGTGCCGGCCTCGGCGTTGGCCAGGGCGCGTCTCGAACCAGCGTGAGCAGCCCGGCCTCGTCCTGCGGACCCATGATCGTCCAACGCCACAGCTCGGCGCTCGAACGCGACGCGGCGCAGGTCGTCGAGGTGGCGCGCCTCGAGCGGCTCCAGCCGGACGCGTCGACCCCTCCAGGACGACCGGGCTCGACCCATGTCTGCGCTGGCATGCGGCGATGGTACCGGCCGCGCCGGCCGGCCGGCCGCCCGCGAAGTCGCCGCCGCACCCACCCCCTGTACGCTTCGGGCATGAACCGAGGTCTCGCGCCCGACCAGCTCGGACGGACTGCTTGACGAGCAGCGCCTCGCCACGCTCGCGACGTTCCGGAAGGACGGCACGTCCTCCAGTCGCCGATCTGGTACATCTGGGAGGACGGCGGCTTCACGCTCGGGATCGCGGCCGGCGACGGCAAGCTCAAGCACATGGCTCGCGATCCGCGGGTGACCATCGTGGTCGCGGAGGACGCCCTGCCCTATCGCGGGTTCGAGGTCCGAGGCGCTCGCGCGGCTGACCGATCGACCATACGCCCCGACGATCCGCCGGATCGCGCGCCGCTACGTCGGGCCGAAGGGCGAAGGCTTCTACGCGGACGGCGAGGAGGGCGTCGTCGTCCGGATCGAGCCGGGCGACGACGCGAGGCTGGGACTTCCGCGACGACCTCGCAGGCGATGGGGGTCTGGTAGCGCGTGTCCGACGTTCGACGCCGTCTTCCGACCCTTCCTGGACGACCTGTTCCGGCTCTATCCGGTGACCGCGACCGCCATCGGCGACCATCGCTTCGATGGCGCCTGGTCCGATGCGCACCGAGGCCGGTCGCCGCGAAGCGGCTTGACGCGATGGACCGCTGGCAGTCGGCCTTCGAGGGTCTGACCGACCCGCGGTCGGACGAGGCCATCGACCGCGACCTGATCCTCGGCGAGATCGACGCGATGCGCTTCGCCGAGCAAGAGCTGCGCGAGGACGCCTGGAACCCGCTCGAATGGGTCTACCTGATCGGCGAGGGCCTCTTCGGGCTCATCGCCCGGGAGTTCGCGCCGCTGGCCGATCGACTGACGTCGGTGGCGGGTCGGCTCGAACGGCCTGCCGGACGCTGCTCGACGGGGCTCGAGGTGACGCTCGTCGGCGGTCGATGGGCGGCCCGTCGGACGGTTCCAGACCGAGACCGCGCTCAAGCAGCTGCCCGGGATCGCCGAGTTGATCGACGACGCCCTCGGCGAGGCGGAGACCCACGCCGACGACCCGGCCGTCGCCGGCCGTGACACCGCGCCTGCGTGCCGCCGCCGACACCGCCAAGGCGGCCCTGGCCGGGTTCGAGACCCACCTGCGCGACGTGGTCCTGCCCGCGAGCGAGGGCGAGGCGCGCCTCGGGCGCCGAGCTCTTCGCCCGGAAGATGCGCCACACGATGCGGTCCGCCGACCTGACGCCGGACCGGATCCTGGCCGCGGCCGAGCGCGACTACGACGCGGTCCGCGGCCGAGATGGTGCGCCTGGCCGCGACCTGTGGCCCGCCTGGGTGCCGGGACGCGCCGCGCCCCGACGACGAGGGTGCGCTCGTCCGCGGCGTCCTCGACGCGATCGCCGCCGACCACCCGGCGGCGGACGAGCTGCTGGACTGGTGCCGCGAGGAGACCGCCCGGATCGAGGGCTTCTGCGCGGAACGCGACCTGATCGGCATGGCCGACGAGCCGCTCGACATCCGCTGGACGCCGGTCTTCCTGCGCGCGTTCGGCGGGGCGATGCTGTCGTCGCCCGGGCCGCTCGACAAGGGCCAGAAGGCCTTCTTCGCGATCACGCCGATGCCCGACGACTGGTCGCCCGAACAGCGCGAGTCCTACCTGCGCGAGGACAACGACGCGGATGCTCCGGCTCCTGTGCATCCACGAGGCCGTCCCCGGCCACTACCTGCAGGGGGTCTACGCGAACCGGAGCCCGTCGCTCGCCCGGGCCATCTTCTGCGAGCGGCCTGTTCGCCGAGGGCTGGGCCGTCTACGTCACCCAGGTGATGATGGACGTCGGCTACGGCGCCGACGATCCGGCGCTCCTGCTGACCCACTGGAAGTTCTACCTGCGCTCGATCACGAACGCGATCATCGACGCGCGGATCCAGGCCGGCGACATGGACCGAGGAGGCCGCCGTCCGGCTCATGGTCGACGGCGGCTTCCAGGAGGAGTCCGAGGCGCGCGCGAAGTACGACCGAGCGCGGCTGTCGTCGACCCAGCTCTCGACCTACTTCGCGGGCTCGCTCGAGATGTGGGACATCGAGCGCGAGGTGCGCCGACGGGCCGCGGCCGCGTCGGGCGACCCGCGTGGCCCGGATGCGGTGCCGGAGCCGCGGGTCGTCGGGGGGTTCGGCGAGACGCCCGGCTTCGACTACCGGCGACCATCTCGAATCGGTCGATCGCGCACGGCTCGCCGCCGACCTCGCTCCTGCGCCGCATCCTCCTCGGATGAACCGGGTGGCTCGTCAGCGGCCGATGGCCCGGGCCGTGACGCTCGAGCGCCGCGACCTCCGCCGCGTAGATCGCGGCGAGACGCTCCCCGAGGTCCTCGAGGATCGCACGCGATCGCGCTCCGGCGGGAACGGGAAGGCGTCCGCGTATCGATCGCGGATCGCCCAGGCGGTCTCCGCGGCCGCACGGCCTCGAGCACGACCGGGTTCGCCGGCCATGACCGCCTCGTGGAGCGTCTCGACGGCCTCGACCGCATCCGCCGCGCCGTCGAGATCGGGTGGCACGGCCGCATCGGCCAGCTCCTCCCAAAGGTCGGCGACGCCACGCCACGCCCGGGCGGCGTCAGCGAGGGCCGGGTTGTCGAGCGCCGATCGAGGCCTCGTCGAGCGACGCGGCGTACAGCTCGCGCAGATGGCCGCCCGACGCCCCGACGTCGCCGTCGACGAGCTCGACCAGATCGAGCAGCGAGCCGAACAGGCCGTGACCGTCGGCGAAGACCCGCGGCCAGGCCTTGGCGTTGCGCTCGTCGGTCATGAGCCGGGCCCACTTGCGCCAGGCCGGGAGCGAGAACGAGTCCGATGGGGATCGCAGGTGGTCGACCTGGTCCTCCAGCCCTGCCCGCATCGCCGCCCGGAGCCGGTCCGCCGGGATCGTCCCGGTAGCGGGTCGCAGGCGGACGATCCGATGCTTGAACGAGCCGATCCGGCCTCGCGCGCCCGCCATCACGTCGGGCGGCGATGCGGAAGGGCGCGCGCCCGCGATCATCGACGAGGTAGTCGGCCATCCGGGTCGCGCCCGAAGATGACCACCGGATGCCCGGAGTAGCCGGACAGGGCGTCGGGCAGGCCCCATATCCCGCCCCCATGGAGGTCGATCGTCGCGATGACGGGCGTATTCGCGTCGAGCCAGCCATCGAGGGTCTCGCGAGCGCCTTTCGACGCCGCTCGTCTCGTGAAGGTCGGGCGTCGACGCCGAGGCGCTCGAGCGTCTTGCCGGTCCAGCCCGGGATCGACGGGTACTGCCACTGGTTCCGGAAGCCGAGCGTGAGGATCGGCCCGCGGCGGCTCTTGAACTCCCAGAGGATGTAGCCGGCGCCGAGCCCGCCGCCGATGCCGAGGATCGCCGCCTCGGTCAGCGGCTCGCCGGTCAGGCCGGACACGACCCCCTGGTTCGCAAGAACGTTGGCCAGCGTGGCGGTCTCCGGGTGCAGGCCGCCGCGCATCCGATAGCCCGAAGGCGTGGCGGCGTCGGCCGTCGGCTCCGCGCGATGTCCGTCCGCGGTCCCTTCGACCAGCGTCCGTCGGGCGGCGGCATAACGCTCGCCGGTCTTGGCCATGCGCGCGCGCACGACTCGCTTGAAGGCCTTGTCGGTGGTCATCGGTCAGTCCTCCGTCACGGCCGTCGACGCCCGCGCCCACGCCGCCACGTCGTCGGCCGGTCGGATGGTCGACCGGTGCGTCCCGAGGATCCGGATCCCCTTTACCGCCGCATCGCCGCGCCGCGTGGGGGCTCGGTCTGGCAGTCGGGCGCGGGAGGCGCCACGCCTAGTGTACGACGCCGAAAAGCCGAGCGGCTAGTCGCGTGCGGCGATCATGGGCGTCGTCGCTTCGGCGGCGCGGCCTTCGGCGCTCGCCCGGGTCCACCCGACGGAGCGGCCGTGGATCCGCGTGGCTTCCGGGCGGCTGGCACGGCGGCCTTGTCGGCCGCGCCGGTGAGCGACGTCGTGAGCTTGTCCAGCCGGTACCCGGCCGACCTGGCGGCGCTCATCAGTCGGGTGGCCGCGTCCGGGCCTTCGAGTGCTCCTCGCCGTCTCGGGGGCGCTTCGATGGCGTCGAGCCGCCGGGCCCAGGCAAGCTGTGCGGCGAACCGGTCCCGATCGAGCCACTCGACGCCTTCCCAGGTGTTGACGCCGATGGCGGTCCGGACCACATCGGAGGCGAGCCAGCGCTCGAGGAACCGCGCGTCGGCGGTCCGAGCCGGGCCCCGGAGCATGGACGGTCGAGGCAGGGTCAGCAGGACTCGGACCTGGTCCGCCACGGTCCAGGCCTCGCCTTCATCGAGGTCAGCCTCTCGGAGACCGGCGGCGAGGGCGCCGGGCAGCCGCAACTCGTCGTACCAGGCTCGGCTGGTCGCGGCGACGTCGGCGTCCGGTGCCAGTTCCCCGGTCCGCGACAGTGCCAGCCATGCCAGGAGCGCCGCTCGGTCCACGCGCGATGTCGGGAGGTCGGCCGCGGCCAGCGCCACCTCGACTCGCCGGCGAACGGCCGCCGCGACGGCCACCGGATCGCCCGGCACACCGGTCGCCTCCGCGACCGCGGCCAGGAACGTGGCGAATCGTCGTTCCAGCTCGTCGAACGCGGCCGGTTTCGCCGTGCCGTCCAGGACCGAACTGACCAGCCCGTCGGCGAAGATCGCCCGCAACGGCGCGTGGACCGGTTCCAGCTGCAGCTCTCGCAGGGCATCCTCCAGCGACGGCACGGACCGCTCGCCGAGCCGCGCCGCGAGGCGCGCCCATTGGCCCGTCGTTCCGTCGTGGATCTCCCGGAACTCCCAGAAGACATGGCCGGCGTACGCATCGAGGGACACGTACAGGCCCCGCTCCCGCAGCTCACGCGCCGACCGCAACGACTCGAGCCCGCTCCGGGCGTCGCGGAACGCAACGAACACGCCAGGGTCGTCGGGGATGCCGAGGCCCTCGGCGAGCGACCGGCGCACCTTCCGCTTCCGGCCGTCGGGGTCCTTGCGCGCGTAGGGCGCCGAGTCCCGGATCCAACCGCTCGTCGAGCCGTACCGGTCGTGATACACGACCAGCGAACGCTCTGGGCCCGCGCCGTTCGAGTAGGCGAACACGTCCTCATCGACGCGGCCGCTGCTCGTGATCAGGTCGTACAGCAGGAAGTCCTGCGCCTCCGCGAACCACGCGCGCCGGTGCAGCAGCGGGAAGATCTCGCGCTCGTGACGTTCCAGCAGCCACGGATCGGGATGCTCGTCGAGCGTCGCCCGCCGGAACTCCATGCCGTATTTCTCGCTGAAGCCCTGGACCTGGCCGTGGCCGAGCATCGGCAGTCCGGGGAGCGTCGCCATCACCATCGCGACGCCGAAGTACTTGTCGCCCTTGCCGAACTGCTCGAGCGCCGTCTTCTCGTCGGGGTTGCTCATGAAGTTGACGTAGCGCTTGAGGATCTCGGGGTCGAACGCGAGGGTCTCCTTGATGACGCGCCGGTAGCCCTCGCCGTCCTCATCGCGGAGCATGTGCATGAACGCGCTGTTGTAGACGCGGTGCATCCCGAGGGTTCGCACGAAATAGCCCTCGAGCAGCCAGAACGCCTCCGCCAGCAGCAGCGTATCCGGGACGTCCGCGGCGACCCGGTCGACGACCTCGCGCCAGAACTCGACCGGCATGCGCTTGTCGAACTCGCGCTTGGCCATGGCGTGCTCGGCGCGTGACGGGATGCCGCCCGGTTGCCCGGGCTCGGGCCACCAGAGGCGCTGGATGTGCTTCTTGGCGAGGACCATGGCCGCGTCGAACCGGATGATCGGGAAGCGCCGTGCGACCGCCAGGATCGTCGCGATGACCTGTTCGCGAACGACCGGGTCCAGGAAGTCCAGTTGGGCCGTGTCGTTCCAGGGAAAGCTCGTCCCATCGTTGCCGTGATAGACATAGCGGGTCTCGCCGCGTCCGACGATCGGATCGCTTGAATACGACCGCGGCGTCGCTGTCGTCCCAGTAGTGGTCCTCGAGCACGATGCCGACCTGTTCGTCGGAGGACAGGTCGGGCCCATCGAACGTGTATGCGGGATAGGGCGGCTGGTCGAGCGACAGGAACCATTCCGGGTGCTCGATGACCCAGTGCGAATCGATGCCCATGTGGTTGGGCACCATGTCGCTCGCCAGGCGGATGCCGCGCGCCCAGGCACGGTCCCGCAGCGTCCCGTACGCCTCCTCACCGCCGAGGTCGTCGGCGATCCGGTAGTCGTCGAGCGAGTAGGCCGACGCCACCGCATCGAGGTTGCCGCGCATGCGCTTGATCCGTTCCGACGCCTTCGACCGCTCCCACAGCCCGATGAGCCACAGCCCGGTGACGCCCCATCGTGCCAGCGTGTCGAGCTCCTCATCCGGGATGGCGTCCAACGTCCGGATCTGGCGGCCGTGCGCCCGCGAGAGCTGGTCGAGCCAGACGTACGTGCTCTTGGCCATCAAGACGACCCGCGGCATCCACGCCGAATCCGAGGAGAAGGCCTCAGGCTCGTCCGCGCTGCCGAGCTTCGGTGCCTCGCCGCGGCTGGCGCCGCCGCCGCCACCGAAGCGCAGGTGGAGGGCCCGCTCCTCCTCGGCGAGGACACCGAGCGCCAGGTCCATCCGGGCGATGAGCGCCGCGAGGGCGTCGCCCAGGATGCCCGCCCAGTGCTCCCGGATGTAGCGGAGCTGTCCAGCCAGCGACGTCGGGGAGCGGCGAGCCGGCGTGCGCAGCAGCTCGATCAGCGACTGCCCGTCCGGCCCGATCCGCGGTCCGTCGGCGAACGCGACCTCCAGCCCGGCGATGGCGTCGCGATACCGAGTGGCCCGCTCCAGCGGCCGGTCGTCGACGAGCTCGCGAAGCGGCCCGATGGCCGGATTCTCGTTCGCGACGCGGATGAGGATGAGCTCCTCGAGGCGGTCGGGCCGGGGTTCCGGGCGGACCGTCCGACCGGGGAACTCCTTGGCGAAGCGATCCAGCAGGAGCTTGGCGTCCCGTCGGCCCAGGCGTTCCTCGAGGGCGACCAGTCCGGCTCCGATGACATCTTGTCGACGGTCTTCCTGGTGGCGATCGATGACCAGGTGGCCGATCTCGTGGATGAGCCCCATCGCGCCGATCTCGCCGGCCGCGATCGCCGGCACCCCGTCCGCACGCACGTCGTTCATGCGGTTCGCCAGGCGCCGGATGGCGAGGATGTCGGTGGTGAGGAGGTCCCCGGTCGAGCCGGTCAGGCTGCGGTCGATGCCATAGCGCGTTCGGGCGCGGCGCTGGACATGGAACTCACGCATCGCCCTAGCATCGCACGGCGGACCGGCGCGCAAGTGAGGTCCCAAGCGCCTCGAGGATGGTCAGGCTGGGGCGCCCTCGGTCGCGCGGCGGGCCGAGGCGACGTGCTCGATGGACCGCCGCAGCAGTTCCAGGCCGGATGGATCGAACTCGTAGGTCCAGGACCGGATGCGCTCGGGGCGGGAGAACCGTGTGGCGAGGCCCGATGCCTGGGCCTCGCGCGACAGCAGGATCATGTCCGCCGTGCGATCGATGAGCGCGAGGTCCTCGTCGCTCTGCATGAGCCCCGAGATGATCTCGACTCCGGTCGTCCCGGACAGGGCCAGCGTCTCCACGATGTTGTCGGTCCCGCGCTCCGAGGCGCACACGAGGCCGACCCTGGAGCCAGGCTGCAGGCCGGCGATCTCGTGGACCATCTCGAGGTACCCGGGACCGACCAGCATCGCGACGACCGGGACACGGCCGGCGACCAGCGCCTGGGCCTCGTCGGCATGGAAGGTCGTCGTGGCGACCAGGTCGTAGTGGAACCGGTCCAGGCGGTCCGGCAGGTCGTCCAGGAGGGCGCCCTCCGCCTCGATCATGCCGGGGAAGGCATCGACCAGGCGCTCGGCGTCGTATCCGGCGTCGGCGTTCGTGCACTCGGTGAAGAGGACATGGACGAGCGGGCCGGGACGCTTGCGCTCCGTGGCCGCCGCGAAGGTCGCGCCCGCAAGCTCGTCGGCCGTGAACCCTGCGTGGGCCGCACGCCGGAGCATCTCCGAGACGATGCCGGCGAGCGCCTCCGCGCCGCGCCGCTGGGGCGGCCGATCGGCCACGTGGGTGCCAGCGCCGTGTCGACTCGAGACGTACCCGGCATCGGACAAACGACGATAGACCGCCCGGATCGTGTTGGGGTTGACTCGGAGGGCCGCGCCCATCTCACGGACCGGCGGCAATCGAGAACCAGGCAGGAGGCGGCCGGAGTCGATCTGGTACGCGAGCTGCCAGTAGATCTGGGTCGAGATCGGCACGTCCGAACCCCGCTCGACATCGAGCGATCCGGGGTCGGCACCGGTCACCGGTCCAGGAACGAAATCACTAGTTGACATAGTCCAGTAGTCCAAGTACCGTGGCTCTTGGCCTAGTCAACTATAGCAAGTCGCGGAGGGTGCCCGATGGAAGGTCTAGTCTTCGCCGTCGTAACGGCCATCTTCGCGGCCCTGGGGATCGCGGCCAACACGTGGGGCGTCGACAGCCGGGACGAGTCCACCGACCCGCGTCGGTCCCCGTACCCGGTCTCGCTCCGCTAGCCCGTACCTCGTTCCCAACCGCGGGTCGTCGTCCGCGACACCCGCTTTCTCGTCAGCCCGTGGCGCGCAGGCCGCGGGCTGACGGATTCTCAGAACATCCCAGGCGGCATCTGGTGGCGCGTGGTCTCGGCGACCTCGAGCGCGGCATCTTTCTGCCGGTCGCGTTCCGCGTCCACGACCGCCGCCAGGATCGTGGCGTCAGGATCGTCCGGGTGACGCCGATGCCATAACGACAGGACGAGCACGCCGATCGCCAGAGCGACCAGGATCAGGATCCCGAGTGGGTCCAACATCCCGTCCACGCTAGCACGGTCCCGGAACGCGGCCCGCGTCAGGCGACCGCGCGAGGCCTCACCGCTCGGAGGTCGTCGGCCAACCGATCGGCCAGACGCGCGCCCGACAACCCGTCGACGAGCCGAGCCGCATGGTCGGCGGCCCGGACGACGAGCCCCGTCTCGAGCCGGTCGGGCGACTCCCAGAACCAGCCGCAGCTGGCGAACATCGCGAGGCGCCAACGCTGCGCGGCCATCAGGTCGAGGAATCGGCGCCCGGCGTCGGGGCCGGCCTCGCGGCCGAGCACGTGCCCGGCGAACGCCGCGGCGTCGATCGCCCCGACCACGACATCGACATAGGCGTCGCGCGCCGCCCATGGGTCGGGCGAACCGGGCAGGGTCCGGGCGATCTGCTCGGTCTGCGCGTCGATCGCCTCGGCCAGCCGATCCAGCGCCGCGCGCAGCGGTGCTTTCCAGGTCCCGTCCGGGACACAGTCGCAGTCGTCGTGCCAGCGGGCGATGCCATGGTGGCAACTCCACGAGGTCCGTTCGACCAGGGCGGCCGTCGGGAAGGGTCGACCACCCTCGCGAACCACGTCCGCCAGACTCGCCACGTCGTAGCCCAGATCGGTTTCGCCCACGAGCCGCGCCAGGAAGAGATCCCGAAATGGCTGGTGGTGGCCGTACAGCTCGCCGTCGGTCGCGATCAGGGCGAACGGCGCACCGCCTTCGGCGAGGGCAGGGGCCAGGCGCGGCCCGATCCGCTCGCGGGCGAACCGGTCGGCGTCCTGCGTCGCCTCGGTCTCGAACGAGACCGACGTCGAGAGCCCGGCATCGTAGGCGGCCACGACGATCGAGCGGCCATCGCCGAGCTCGACCCGGTACGCGCGACGCGTGTCGAGATCCGGTGCGGCCAGTTGCCATGGCGCCAAGATCGTATGCGTGGCGCCCTCGTCGACCAGCAGGCGGAGCGTCTCGAGATCGACGGCCGTCTCCGGCAGCCAGACGCCCGTCGGGCGGCGCCCGAACCTGAGCTCGAAGTCGCGCAGGCCCCAGCGGATCTCGGTCCGCCGATCCGCGTGCGACGCGAGCGGCAGGATCGTGTGATGGAACGGCTGGGCGAGGCCATTGA
Source organism: uncultured Chloroflexia bacterium (assembly GCA_963778645.1). Taxonomy (GTDB): domain Bacteria; phylum Chloroflexota; class Limnocylindria; order Limnocylindrales; family CSP1-4; genus SPCO01. The sequence continues at coordinate 344,804 of CAVZVH010000025.1, read as the reverse complement.
CGCCCGCCTCGCCGTTGACGAAGCCGCGGTAGGCGACTGGATCTCCCTCCTCGAGCCAGCCGGCGAGTGTCGGCCCGAGGTCCCACGAGATGCGGCCCAGGTTGCCGAGTTCGGCGTTGGGCCGGTAGCAGTCGGCGGCGATCCGGCCGTTCCAGTCGTGCGCCGGCGCCGCGGTCGGGTCGGGCGGGACCAGGCCGGTCGCCGGATCGATCCGCGACGGCTGGTAGAAATGACCGTGGACGACCAGGCGGGGACGGCTCATGGGTCGGTCGACCGGTCCCGATCCGCGCTCGCGGTGTTCGCGACGACGACCGACCACCGCTTCCGAGGTTCGACGGCGATCGTCCACGACAGCAGCAGTCCGCTCCCCTGGTAGGTCCGCTCGAAGCCCTCCTCCGAGTTGGAGATGGTCTCGACCGGTGCCCACCACGCTTCGGCCGGCCTGGAGACGGTGGTGGCGATCGTGATCCCGATGAAGTCGTTGCCCTGGGTGAGCCGTTCGACATCGGTGGCGTGGCCGCTCGAGTCGTGCGACGTCCGGTCGCCGCCGATCTCCCACCACGCCGCCGGGTTGCTGCCGCCGCCGAGCATCGTCATCGTCCATTCGATGCCGAGCCGGGTGTCGAGCCGCGTCGTGCCCGTGTTGTCGAGGTCGATCGTCAACTCGAGGGTCGGCTGCATCCGGTCCCCGCCGGTCCGCAGTCGCTTGGTCAACCGGACGGGCGTGCCGTCGTCGCCGATCGAGACGACCGCGTCGCGGCAGGCGATGAGGGAGCCAGGCGTGAGTTCCACGACCTCGAAGGCGCCATCGATCCTGTCGCCGAGCTCCCGGACGGCCGCGTTGGCCCAAGCCTCTGGCGTCGCATCGAGAGGCAGGAAGCGGACCAGGCCGCTCCGACGCTCGTAGGCGTCGTAGACCAACCGCTTGGCGAGCCCGGTCTCCTTCATCCGCACGGCCTCGTGGATGGATGCCGGGGTGCCGTCGGCGGCGGCGTCGGGCGAGCCCTCGGCCAGCCGTGCGTCGTGGCGGCGCAGCACCTCGTGATACGACTCAGGCCGGCGGCGCAGCACGGCCGTCACCGCGTGGCGGACCGGACGGATGTCCCATGCGCCGATGCCGCCCCCCTCATCGAGGTCCACGGTGACGACCTGTCCAGGAGTCGCGAGACGGACCTCGTCGATGCCGTCCATGTCGAGGTCGATCCGCTCCGTCGAATCCAGCAGCCCAAGCGAGGAATCGGCCAGGTCCTCGGCGGCGATCAGGTGCTCATGGGTGGCGAGACGCATGTGGCTGATGTAGATCCCGCCGAACAGCCCGTGCCAGTAGCAGTCGTTCGACTGGCCCTGATAGAGGTGGTCGCGTGCCCGATCGCGGTCGGGGCCTCGGGACATCGCATCGACCTTGTCCGACGTCCGCAGCATCTGCTTGTGCAGGTCGTTGATCTCGCGGTATTTCACCTGGAAGTTGCGCCAGAACGCGCCGCGCAGCCAACGCGCCTCGGGTCGGCCGTCCGCCCGGGCGTCATGCAGCACCTTGGCGAACACGAGGCTCTCGTCCGCGGGCAGCGCCCACTCGCCCATCTCCGCATACGAACCGGTCGGCACGTACACGCGGCCGACCGGCGGGTGGTCGGCGAGCCACGCCGACGGGGTGACGGTCGAGAGCCAGTCCGAGTTGCCTTGAAGGGCCCCGAGGAAGCGCTCGACCCAACGCCCCTTGCCCCAGCAGCGCTCCCAGGTGGTCGGCCACGCCCCGAACTTCTCCCCGTCGTCGCCCATCGTCCCGACCCGGGAGCCGTCCTCGGTCGCGTGATCGCGGAGGTAGTCGATGACCTCCTCGACCTCCCGGAACGGGATCCGGTAGCGCAGCCCCTGCTCGGTCCCGAAGACCCGCAGGAGCCGGCCCTGGTCCTCGGTCGTGTACGGTCCCCAGAGGGCTTCCTCGGGGATCGCCGCGGCTCGGAAGTGCGCATCGTCGAGGATCGTCCAGGCGTATCCGCCCAGCGACCAGGGACGTGGGCAGATCGGGTTCCCAGACGCGCTCGGCGAGCCAGGCGCCGGTCGGCCGGCGACCGAAGAGCTCGTCGAGCTCATCGCTCATGCGCCGCAGCTGGCCGATCCGGTCGCGCTCCGGCAGCGAGGCGAGCACCGGCTCGTAGTAGCCGCCACCCATGATCTCGACCTGGTCGCGCGCGACGAGCGCACGCAGGCGATCGACGAAGTCGGGACGCTCCGCCTGCAACCACCCGAGCAGCGGGCCCGAGTAGTGGAGCGCCATCCGGACGCCGGGGTGGCGCTCCAACGCCTCGAGCATCGGCAGGTAGGCCAGGTCGTACACCTCCGCGAAGACCCACCCGAAGTTGCCGACCGGCTGGTGGTTATGGATCGCGAGCGCGAGCGCGATGCGAGGGGCCACGGGGGCGGTCAGCCGGCCTCGGTGACGACCGGCGTCCGGACCGGTTCCTGCACGACGACACCGGCGGCCGGCAGGTACAGGCGCTCGGTGTATTCGTGGAGCATGCGCGTCGTGGAGAAGCGCCACAGGGCCGTGGCCATCGAGCGGCGCATGACCCCGAGCCAGGCCGGCGGCACGCCCGTGGCATCGCGGTCGTAGTAGGTCGGGACGATCTCCTCCTCCAGGATCCGGTAGAGGTCCTGGGCATCGGCCCAGTCCTGGGCGGTGTCGTCGGGGTTCGTCTCGCGTCCGCCGATCGCCCAGCCATTGTCGCCCGTGTAGCCCTCGTCCCACCAGCCGTCGAGGACGCTGACGTTGGGTACGCCGTTCTGGGCCGCCTTCATGCCCGACGTGCCGGACGCCTCGAGCGGTCGGCGCGGGTTGTTGAGCCACACGTCCGTGCCCTGGACCAGGAAGCGCGCGACGCGCATGTCGTAGTCCTCGAGGATGAACACCCGGCCCCGCAGCCCCTCCGAGCGCGACAGCTGGAAGATCTCCTGGATGACCTTCTGACCGGGTCGGTCGGCGGGGTGCGCCTTGCCGGCGAACACGATCTGGATCGGGCGCCGGTCGTCGCGCAGCATCCGTTCGAGTCGGTCGAGCTCGGTGAACAGGAGCCCGGACCGCTTGTACGTCGCGAAGCGACGCGCGAAGCCGATCGTCAGGATCGACGGGTCGAGCGCCGATCTCGAGCTCGGCCAGGACCGAAGGGCGCCTCGCCGTGGCGTGCGAACTGGCTGCGCAATCGACTCTGGGCGAAATGCGCCAGCTCGCGCTTCTGGCGGAGGTGCGCCTCCCACAGCTCGCGTCCCGGGATCCGATCGATCTTCTCCCAGAAGCGACCTTGCCGGGCGCTTGCGTCGAGGTCGTCCAGGTCGGCATCGAGATAGCGGGCGAGCAGCGTCGCCGATCGGCGCTCCGACCCACGTCGGACCGTGCACGCCGTTGGTGATGCCGAGGATGTCCTTGTCGTTGATGCCGCGCCATGTCGCATTCGCGGTCTCGCGCATGGAGCTGGCTGACCGCGTTGGCGCCGTTGGTCAGGCGCAGCGAGAAGGCGGTCATGTCGAACTGACCGCGATCGCCGTCCATCCCCACACCCAGCTCGAGGACGCGAGCGATGGGGACGCCGCCGCGATCGAGCAGAGGACCGGCGACGCGTCGCACGAGCTCGGCATCGAACCGCTCGTTGCCCGCCGAGACCGGTGTATGGATGGTGAAGACGCTGTCGCGCCGGACGGTCGCCCAGGCGTCGTCGAGCGTCGCTCCGGCCGCCACGCGTTCGCGGGCCCGCTCCGCCAACAGGAAGGCGGAGTGGCCCTCGTTGAGGTGCCAGACGGCCGGGGCGAGGCCCAGCGCCCGGATCGCGCGGACGCCCCCGACGCCGAGCACGAGCTCCTGGTGGAGCCGCATCTCGCGGCCGCGGACGTACAGGATGTGGGTGATCGGCCGGTCCTGGTCCGGGTTCTCCGGCAGGTCCGTGTCGAGCAGCAGGACCGGCACGCGGCCCACCTGGGCGAGCCAGACCGCCACGGCCAGGACGCGGTCGGGCAGCTCGACGGTGACCGTGAGCGGCAGGCCGTTCTGGTCCTGGACCCGGCTGATCGGCAGGCGCGCCAGGTCGTAGTCCGGGTAGGCGTGCTCCTGGTGCCCGTCGGCATCGATCGACTGCCGGAAGTAGCCCTTCCGATAGAGGAGGCCGACGCCGAGCGCCGGCAGGGCCATGTCGCTGGCCGACTTCATGTGATCGCCGGCCAGGACGCCCAGGCCGCCCGAGTAGATGCCGAGCGACTCGTGGAGGCCGTACTCCGCGCAGAAGTAGGCGATCGGGCCGGTGAGCGCGTCGGTGTACTTGCGCTGGAACCAGTGGTCGGAGCCGTTCGCCATGTACTCGTCGAACTCGGCGAGGACGTCGTGGTACTCGGCCAGGAACTTCGGCGTCGTCGAGGAGGCGCGACCACTCGGTGGAGCCGCTGATGACCGGGATCGGGTTTCGATAGCGCGTCCAGGCCGTGCGGTCGATGAGGCTCCACAGGCCGCGAGTCCGCGGGTGCCACGCCCAGTACAGGTTGTAGGCGAGGCGTCGAAGTCCTTCGAGTCGCGGCGGGAGCGGGAACGTGGCCGCCGGGATCGCCGGGACGCGGACGGGGTCCATGGGCGGCGATGATACCTGTTCGCCCTGGCGCATGGACCGGTCCGCTGCGCGGCAGGGGCACGGACGCGCAGCGCGAACCGCCCGCGGCTAGGATGCCGGTCATGCCGTTGCGCGTCGCGTTCCTTGCCTCCGAGTGCGAGCCATGGGCCAAGACCGGCGGCCTGGCCGATGTCGTCGATGCGCTCGCCCGCGCGCTCGGGCACCTGTCGGCCGACGACATCGCGGACCCGGTCGATGTGTTCCTGCCCCGCTATCGGACGGTGCCAGCGCCCGATTCGGGCGCGGTCGAGCGGCGAACCGTCATCCGCGTCCCGGACCCGCGCGCCCCGACCGGCACCAGCGACGTGACGCTCATCGACGTCGCCGCCGACGGCTACCGGCTGCGCCTCGTCGACCATCCGCCGGCGTTCGACCGTGACGGCCTCTACGGCGACGCGGCGGGCGACTACGCCGACAACGCCTGGCGGTTCGGCCTGTTCTGCCGGGCGGCCCTGGAGGCGCTGCGCGCCGACGGGACGCCCGTCGACGTCCTGCACCTGCACGACTGGCACACCGGCCCGGCGGCGGTCTTCCGCGATGCCCGATACGCGGACGACCCGATCGTCGGTCGGGCCGCGATCCTGATGACCCTGCACAACCTCGCGTATCACGGCTGGGTGTCGCGGCGATCGCCTCGGTCAACTCGGTCTGCGGCCGGGCGACGGTGTCGTTGCCCGAAACGCCGACGGGCTGGACCTGCTGGCGACCGGGATCGAGCGGGCCGAGCTGGTCAACACGGTCTCGCCGACCTTCGCGGCCGAGGCGCTGACCCCGGCCTTCGGGATGGGCCTCGATGGGTTGCTGCGCTCGAAGGGGGACCGGTTCTTCGGCATCCTCAACGGACTCGACACGACCGTCTGGGACCCGGCGACCGACGGCGACATCGCGGCGACGTATTCGCAGACGGACCTGTCCGGCAAGGCCGTCTGCCGAGCCGACCTGCTCGAGCGGGTCGGGTTCGACCCGGCCGACGCCGGGACGGTGTTCGGGATGATCGGCCGACTCGATCCGCAGAAGGGCTTCGACCTCGTGGCCGATGCCGCGCCGGCGATGCTCGAGCGCGGCGGGCGGATCGTCGTCCAGGGCAGCGGCCACCCGGAGCTCGCGGATCCGTTCCGCCGACTCGTCGCTTCGAACCCGGACCGGGTCGCGCTCATCGAACGGTTCGACCGGGTCATGGCGCGGCGGATCTATGCCGGCGCCGACGCCTTCCTGATGCCCTCGCGGTTCGAGCCGTGCGGCCAGGGCCAGATGATCGCCCTGCGCTACGGGACGCCGCCGGTCGTCCACCGGACCGGCGGCCTCGCGGACACGGTCGTCGACGAGGCGGGTGGTCCGGTGCGGGGACCGGGTTCGTCTTCGACGCCGGACGACCCCCGTCGGACTCGCGGAGGCATGCGATCGCGCGATGGCGATGCATGCGGCCGGGGGCGCGCCGTGGCTTCGCCTGCTCGATCGCGGGATGGCGGTCGATTTCGACTGGGTGACCGGTTCGGCCCCGCGTTACGTCGCGGCGTACCGGCGCGCGGTCGCGATCCGGGCGGCGATCCGGGCTGGAACCTAGGCGAGCGCCCGCAGAAGGGCGACGAGCAGCTCGTCCGGGTGCGTGGCCTGGGGCGAGTGGGGCGCGCCGACGATCGTCGTGACGTGGTCCGCACCGTATCCGCGCCGCGAAAGTCGCGGCCACCTCGTCCGGCACCCGGCCACCGGCGGCCGGATCGGCGCGGACCACCCGGACATCGAGACCGGCAGCCGCTGGGTCCGACAGCGCAGACAAGCCCGCATCCCAATCGCCGTTCTCGAACAGGACCTGGCGAGCCGCCTCGAGATCGGTGTCGATCGCGGCCTGCGCGGCCGCCTCGAGGTCGCCGTCGGCCCAACCGGGGTGCTCAGCGGCGGCCGCGTCGAGCGCGGCCTCAGGGCTTGCCGGCGGCACCGGTGCGGCCGCCGTCGCCTCGGCCACGATCTCCGCGAGCGACAGGGCCGGCGGGTCGAGCAGCACCAGCCGCGCCGGACGCAGTCCAGCGACCGGCAGGTTCGTCGCGACCATCGCGCCCCAGCTGTGGGCGATCGACCTGGAGGTCCGCCCGGTCGATGCCCGCGGCCCGAACGAAGGCGCCCAGGTCGGACGCGGTGTCGCGGAACTTCGCGCGACCGGTCCAGTGCCCGGTCTGGCCGTGGCCGGGCAGGTCCACCGCGACCACCCGCCGCCCGGTCGCCGCCAGCGCCGGCCCGACCCGCCACCAGCCGGCCGCCGAGGCGGTCACACCGTGGACGAGCAGCAGCGGCCGCCCGCGCGGCTCGCCCCAGGTCAGCGCCGAGAACGGGATGCCCGCGGCGACAACGGTCTGGCGAATCGCCGGCATCGTTCATCGAGCGGCGACGCTAACACAGCGCTGGCGGCTAGAATCGGGCCAGTCCCAGTCGTCCGGAGGGTCCCATGGCCAACCAGTTCGTCGTCCAGCTGAAGAACGAGCCCGGCGCGATGGCCAGCCTGGCCGAGGCGCTCGCGGCACGCGGCGTCGACCTGCGCGCGATCGGCGGCGGGAGCATCGGCGATTCCGGGCACGTGATCATGACCACCGCCGACGATCCGGCCGACCAAGGCCGTGCTCGACGAGGGCGGCTACACCTACATCGAGGGCGAATCGATCGTGACCGAGGTCGACGACCGCCCTGGTGGGATGGCACGGCTGTCGCGGGCGCTGGCCGATGCCGGCGTGAACATCTACGGGCACCTGTTCCTCGGCCGGTGGGGCGACCGTGCGATGTTCGCCTTCGTCGTCGACAAGCCCGACGTCGCTCGCCCGATCCTCGAGCGCAAGGGCTGACCGGGCCAGCGGGCCGAACCACGAACCGCCGAGCCACGGACCGCCCAGCCCGTGGACGACACCGAACGCTATCGATTCGACCTGAACGGGTATCTGGCATTGCCCGGCGTGCTGGAGCCCGGCGCGATCGAGCGGCTGAATGCGCTCATGGACGAGCGGATCGCGGCCGACGTGCCCGCCGATGCGCACACGTACCGATTCGGGAACGTGCTCGCCTGGGGACCCGAGGTCCGCGCGCTCATCGACCACGAACCGATCCTCCCGTATCTCGAGGAGATCCTGGGGCGCGGCTTCCGGCTGGATCACGACTATGCCGACCTCATCCGTCACGGCAAGGGACCGATCGGGACCAAGCTCCACGGCGGCGCCGCCCCGTACGACCCGGGCCAGTCCTACGCGTTCGTGGAGGGTCGGCCGCGGTCCGGCCTGCTGGTCGTCGCGTACAACCTGCGTGACGTCAATCCGGGCGACGGTGGGTTCGGGTGCGTGCCGGGCAGCCACAAGGCGAACCTGCCCTTCCCCGAGTCGTGGAAGGAGCTGGAGGTCGACGAGGAGCTCGACCTGGTCCGGGCCGTGACCGGGCCGGCCGGCACCGCGATCATCTTCACCGAGGCGATGACCCACGGAACGTTGCCGTGGCGCGGGGCAGGGGAGCGACGGACGCTGTTCCTCAAGTACGACCCGGGCGCGTATGCGTGGGGCGCGGCCTTCTACGACCGCGATCGCTGGCCCGACCTGACCGAGCGCCAGCGCGCGATCCTCGAATCCCCGAACGCCCGATATCAGGGTCGCCCGACGGCCTGACCAGAGTCTGTCAACTGATCCTCAGCGGTCACTCGTCAGGGCCGTTGTGACACGAACTCCAGGGCAGGACGATCGGACGGGCACCGAACTGCGGCACTTCGGGTATGCTGGCGACCTTCGTGCTCGATGGGCGCTCCGGTCGGCGCCCCGGTCTCATACCGTAGATCCCGATCCACCAACGCCCTGACCGGGCCCCGCCACCGAGCGGGAGGGCCCATTTTGTCAGGAGCGTTCACTCCATGTCCTTCGATGGTCTCGGGCTGTCGCCCGAGCTCCTCAGCACGGTCGCCAAACAGGGCTATACCGTGCCCACCCCCGTCCAGGCCGAAGCCATCCCGCTGGTGCTGGCCGGCCGCGACCTGATGGCCGGGGCCCAGACCGGCACCGGCAAGACGGCCGCCTTCGTGCTGCCGATGATGCAGCGTCTGCACGCCACCGCTCGCGACGGCCGTCGCGGCGTTCGCGCGCTCATCCTCGCCCCGACCCGCGAGCTCGCCCTCCAGATCGCGGAAAGCGTCCGAACCTACGGCGCGGCCCGTCCCATCCGCTCGGTCGCCATCTACGGCGGCGTCGGCTTCGATCCCCAGGTCCGCGCGTTGCGTGGCGGGGCCGAGATCGTCATCGCGACTCCGGGCCGCCTGCTCGACCATGTCGGCCAGCGCACGATCGACCTGTCCACGGTCGAGATCCTTGTCCTCGACGAGGCCGACCGGATGCTCGACATGGGCTTCATCCGCGACATCCGCAAGATCCTCGCGATCCTGCCCGCCCGCCGCCAGAACCTCATGTTCTCGGCGACCTTCTCCGATGAGATCCGCCGGCTGGCCGCCGGGTTACTGCACGAACCGGCCACGGTCCAGGTCACCCCTCGGAACACCCCGTCGGAGCTGGTCAGCCAGGTCGTCCACCCCGTCGACCGCGAGCGCAAGCGCGAGCTGCTCAGCCACCTCGTGAAGTCCGGCGTCATCTACCAGGCCCTCGTGTTCACCCGGACCAAGCACGGCGCCAATCGGCTCGCCACGCAGCTCGAGCACGACGGCATCCCGGCCACGGCCATCCACGGCAACAAGAGCCAGCCGCAGCGTGTCCGTGCGCTCGCCGACTTCAAGGCGAACAAGTACGCGATCCTCGTCGCGACCGAAGTCGCCGCGCGCGGCCTCGACATCGACTCGCTCCCGCATGTCGTCAACTTCGAGCTGCCGATGGTCGCCGAGGACTACGTCCATCGGATCGGGCGGACCGGTCGTGCCGGCGTCGACGGCCAAGCCGTCTCGCTGGTCTGCGTCGACGAGGCCAGGCTGCTCTCCGACATCGAACGCGTGCTCGGGCGACCCATCCCGTCGGAGGTCATCCCGGGCTTCGAGCCCGATCCCCGGATCCGTCCCGAACCGATCCTCCGTGGTGGGCTGGGCGGCGCGCGACCCGGCGCCGGACCGCGTCAGCGACCGATCGGCGCGCCTCGATACGCTGCGGCTCCGCGTCATGACGCCGTCGGGCGCCCGGGCGGCCACGGTCCTCGTCCGCACGGCGTCGGCCGGTCGTTCGGGCCGGCGCCCGCCGGGCGGCCAGCCGGGGCGCTCGCCGCGAATCGTGGCGGCGGCCACGCGCCGGCGGGAAACCGTCACGCGCCCGCAGGGAACCGCGGCGGGCATGCGCCCGCTCGACGATCCGATGGGGGCCGGCCGACAGGCGCTCGACCATCGCTACCCGGGCAGTGGCTCGGCCAGCGACCGAATCAGGGTGGTCGACCCGCTCAGGGCGGTCCCGCGCACCACGGCCCTCGCCCGAACCACGGCCCTCGCCCGAACCACGGCCCTCGCCCGAACGGACGACCCGATGGCGGTCCCTCGGCGATGCCTGGCGAGCGACTCGCCAAGGTCGGCGGCGGTCGCGTCGACCGATAGACGGGAATCACTGGCCCCGGAGCGGGCCGTCTCGATATCATCCGGCGACATGGGATCCGATGGCCTTCGCTCCGACGATCCGGTCGATGCACGGATCAAGCAGCATCGCACCGCCGAGGGCATCGTCACCGTTCTTCATGACGACGGACAGCCCCTCGCCCGCGAGGAGGTGGTGGTCGGCCAGCGCACACACGCGTTCTCGTTCGGCTGCACCGGCGCGGAACTGATCGCCCTCGCGAACGACGAGGTCCCCGACACCGACCGTGCGGCCGCCGAGCAGCGCGCCGGCCTGTGGCTCAGCCTCTTCGACTTCGCGACGCTGCCCTTCTACTGGGGCGGGTTCGAGCCGGTCCGCGGGCGCACCGATACCGTGCGGCTCCGGACCGCGTCGCAGTGGCTCGTCGATCGCGGCTGCGTCGTCAAGGGACATCCGCTGTGCTGGCACACCGAGACCGCGGATTGGCTCCTGGAGCTGTCCGCCGCCGAGGCCATCGCGGCCCAGCTGGCCCGCATCGACCGCGAAGTCACGGGCTTTGCCGGCGTCGTCGACGCGTGGGACGTCATCAACGAAGTCGTGATCATGCCCGTCTTCGACAAATACGAGAACGGCGTGACGAGGATGTGCCGGGAGCTCGGGCAGGTCGGGATCGTCCGGGCGACCTTCGAGGCGGCCCGGGCCGCGAACCCGGACGCGACCCTGCTGCTCAACGACTTCGACGTGTCGCCCGCCTACGAGCACCTCATCGAGGATTGTCTCGCGGCCGGCGTGGACATCGATGCGATCGGGATCCAGTCGCACATGCACCAGGGCTACTGGGGAGAGGAGAAGACGTTGTCGGTCCTCGAGCGCTTCTCGCGCTTCGGGCTACCGATCCATTTCACGGAGACCACCCTGGTCTCGGGACAGCTCATGCCGCCCGAGATCGTGGACCTGAATGACTACCGGGTCGACGACTGGCCGTCCTCGCCCGAGGGCGAAGCACGCCAGGCGCAGGAGATCGTCCGCCATTACCGGACGCTGCTGTCGCATCCGGCCGTCGACGCGATCACCTGGTGGGGATTCGATGATGGCGGCTGGCTGCATGCGCCGACCGGGCTGGTCCGAGCCGATGGGACCGTCAAGCCGGCCTACCAAGCTCTCGCGGACCTGATCAGGGGCGACTGGTGGCTGGCCCCGACGACGATGGTCACCGACGACGAGGGGAATCTCGCGGTCAACGGCTTCCTCGGCGAGTACGCCGTGACCTGGGCCGGCCAGACGGCCGAGTTCCGCCTCGCCGAGACCGGCCCCACCACCGCCGAGGCGCGACTGGGGGCCTGAGCGGGCCGACGTCGGCGACTGGCCGCCGCTCGACCTACCCGACGTCGGCGCCTGGCAGCCGGCCGACCTGTCCGACGCGCGCGTCCGTCGCCGGGTCCGCGATGCCGCCGTAGTAGCGGTCGAGCACCTGCGCAAAGATGGGCTCATCCGGCGCGGCCCTGTGGAACAGGGTCATGGACGAGCGGACCTTCGTCGCATCGAGCGAGCCGAGGATCTGCTCCGCCGTTCGGCCCTCGGTCGCGAGGAGGACGCCTGCGCACTCCCGCAGGCGGACGCCGAGCACCGGATGCTCGAGGTAGGCGCGGGCCTCGTCCAGTGAACTGATGGAGAACCGCTGCGACATCGCGCTGGACCCGAGACCCGCGATCTGCGGGAAGATGAACCAGATCCAGTGACCGGTCTTCTGCCCCGTGCGCAGCTCCTCGAGCGCGCCGCGGTAGGCGTGCTGCTGTTCGACGATGAACCGGTCGAGGTCGTACGCCATGGCGACGCGAACGATACGTACCCGGCCGAGTTCCGCGGTCGGTCGGCCACCACCCGGGACTCATATCATCTGAGCCTGGCGCTCGGATGTGGCTGAAGGCGCCGGCGTGGCCGCGATCAGCGAATGAGGGTGGGATGAAGCGCAGGGCTCGGCCGTGGACGTTCTGATCGCGGTTCTGGCCATCCTCGTGGCCATCGCGATCGTCTACGAGGTCGCCCGCCGAATTGGCGTTCCCTATCCGACGTTGCTCGTGCTCGGGGGCCTCGGGCTCGCCTTCGTCCCGGGTCTGCCCCGCATCAAGCTGGAGCCTGACCTGGTCCTGCTGGTCTTCCTCCCGCCGTTGCTCTTCAGTGCGGCGGCCGAGTCTCCGATCAGGGATCTCCGGGCGAACCGCATCCCTCTGATCCGTCTCTCGATCGGGCTAGTGCTCTTCACGATGGTCGTCGTCGCGGCCGTTGCGCACGCGCTGGTCCCCGGCCTGAGCTGGGCGGCCGCCTTCACGCTCGGAGCGATCGTCGGGCCGACCGACGCGCTCGCGGCCACCACGGTCTTCCGTCGGCTCGGGGCGCCCCGGATCATCAGGACCCTCATCGAAGGCGAGGCCCTCTTCAACGATGCGACCGCGCTGGTCGCCTATCGGGCGGCCGCACTCGCAGCCGTCAGCGGCAGCTTCATCCTGTCCGAGTCGCTGGTGGGGTTCGTCGTTGCCGCGGTCGGCGGCATCGCCATCGGCGCCATCGTCGGTCGGGTCTCGGGCGAGATCCTGCGCCGCCTCGACGACCCACCGGTCGAGGTCCTGATCTCCGTGGTCATCCCGTTCGCGGCGTATCTCCCAGCCGACCAGCTCGAGCTGTCCGGGGTGCTCGCGGCGGTCACCGCCGGGCTCGTGATCGGCAGCCGGCTGGGGACCATCCTGACCCCCAACAGCCGGATCCTGTGGCTGACGAGCTGGAAGATGATCGGGTTCGTCCTCAACGGCTTCGTCTTCGTCCTGATCGGGTTGGAGTTGCCCGAGATCCTCGAGGGCCTCGGTGACCGACCGCCGAGCGATCTCCTCGGCCTCGCCGCGCTCGTCTGTGGCGTCGTCGTCGGCGGACGGATCCTGTGGATCTTCGCCTCGAGCTTCCTGCCAGGTTCGCCGCGCCGGCAGATCGCGGCACGCGACCCTCGCCTGGCCACGCGGCTCACCTTCGTCGTGGGCTGGGCCGGCCTCCGCGGGGCCGTCTCGTTGGCGGCGGCGCTCGCCCTCCCAGCGGACTTTCCGGAGCGCAACTTGATCCTGTTCGTCACGTTCGCGGTCATCCTCGTGACGCTCGTCGGGCAGGGACTCACACTGCCGCAGGTCCTGCGATGGGCGCACTGGGACGGGGTCGAACCCGAGGGCGACGAAGCGACCCTCGCCCGCACCGCCGCGTACCAGGCCGGGCTCGACGAGGTCCAGCGCGCCCGCGAGGCGTGGCCGACGCACCAGCCACTGTTCGATCGACTCGAATCGGGTCTACGTGATCGCACCCAGCACCTCGCGACCGAGGATCCCGAGGAGACGGCCGAGCGGACGCAGGAGCGAGTCGAACACGAGGAGATCCAGCGCGGCATCATCACGGCCCAACGGACGGCCGTCATCGAGCTTCGCGATCGGGGTGAGATCAACGACTTGACGCTGCGACTCATCGAGCGAGAGCTCGACCTCGAGGAACTGCGGATGGAGGGTTGACAGGCTGTAACTGGTCGGGCTCGGCGACTACCGAGCGAAGGCCTCGAACGGGTTGCGTTGGGTCAGGCGCGATGATCTCGGCCTCGTCCAGGCCCGCGCTCCGCAGCGCCGGCAGGAACTGTTCGGTGAGATAGGTGTACGGCCTGGGCGTGCCACCGCCGGGCTGGGCCGGATCGTATGCGCCTCGGTCCTGGCTCAACAGGAGTCGACCGCCGAGGTCCGCGTCGAGGGCGCGCTCGATGCGCTCGATGAAGAAGGCGTCGTCGAAGTCGTCGCTGCCGATCGCGTCGTACTCGATCCAGCCGCCGCGCCGAGCGATCTCGAGGTGGAGGTCGACGTCCGGTTCGGCCTGCGTGTGGATCCAGATGAAGCGGTCCGGGGTGACGCCCGCCGCTTCGAGGATGTCGAGCTGATCCCGCACGACCCGGCCCCGGATGGTGTGGCTGCCGATGACGCTGCCGGTCGCCTTCGCGGCCCTGGCCGCCGCGCGCAGGATCTTCGTCTCGCATGCGGTGAGGCCGTCGTCGCCCGCGCTGAGCTTGATCCAGCCGGCCTGCACGCCGGTGCCGGCGATCTCGTCGCTGAGCTCGCGAACCATCCACTCGTGAAGCTCGTCCTCGCTGGCGTCGTGGGCCCATCGGGGCACCCACGGCTCGCGGTAGATCCCGGTCGGGACGACGAGCGGGAAGCCGGCCGCCTCGGACACGGCTCGGTCGATGTCGGCGCGGCGACCGACGCCGAGCGTGCTGGCACTCGACGATCGCGCTGACACCGGCGGACCGAGCACGTTCGAGCTCGGGCCCCATGAGCGCGACCACGTCTGCGGGTTCGGCTTCGGCGTAGCCTGGCTGGTCCCACGTCCGAAGGTCGACGAAGACGTGTTCGTGCGGCAGGACCATGCCAAGCTCATCGGCACCCATCGGTCCGAGCGTCGTCATGATGCGGGCCATCGGGACAGGCTAAACGAGTCATCGACACGATGAGGAGTGGCGCCGATGCGATACGAGGGCATCGAGGGCCGGGTCGCGATCGTGACCGGCGCGAACCACGGCATCGGGGCAGCGACCGCCGAGGCGTTGGCCGGCCACGGCGCGGACGTCGTGGTGAGCTTCCTCCGCCTCGACGATCCCGTCGCGGATAGCGCACCAGAGGCCTATCGCGCGAATCGTGCCCGCGACGCGGCGTTGGTCGTCGGGTCGATCCGGGAGGCGGGCGGCCGGGCCGAAGCCGTCGAGGCCGATCTCCGCGACCCCGCGACGCCGGCGATGCTGTTCGATGCGGCCGAGGCCGTATTCGGGCCGATCGAGATCCTCGTGAACAACGCGACGGGCTGGCGCCAGGACACGTTCAAGCCGATCGAGCGAGACCATCTCGGTCGGCCGCTCCAGCCCTTGTCCGCGTCGAGCGCGACCCAGATGCTCGAGGTCGATGCGCGGGGCTCCGCCCTGATGATCGCCGAGTTCGCCCGGCGTCATGTCGCAAGGGGTTCCGACTGGGGACGGATCGTCGGGCTGACGTCGGGCGGGGCACTCGGCTTTCCCGAGGAGGTCTCGTACGGTGCGGCGAAGGCCGCCCTCGAGAACTACGCGATGTCGGCGGCGATCGAACTGGGCGGCTATGGCATCACATCCAACGTCGTCCACCCGCCCGTCACCGACACCGGCTGGGTGACCGACGCCGTCCGGGCGTTCGTGGCCGACAGTCGGCGATCTCTTCCACGTCGCCCGACCCGAGGACGTCGCGGAGGTGATCGCCTTCCTCTGCTCCGACCACGCCCGGCTGATCACGGCCAACGTCGTGCACCTTCGATAGGGCGAGTGGTGTCGGCAACCGACCGGGCAAGCTCGGGCGCGTGGCGCCGTCCTGGATTCCGGCGGTTGTGGATCGCGTACACGGTGTCGATGTTCGGCACGGAGGTCAGTGGCCTCGCCATCCCCTTGACGGCGGTCCTGACCCTCGATGCCGGTCCGATCGGCATGGGGGTCCTCGGCGCGGCCGCGTCGATGCCCGCACTCCTGTTCGGCCTCCTCGCCGGCGTCTGGGTCGATCGCCTGCGCCGCCGCCGCATCCTGATCGTCGCGGATCTGGCTCGCGCCGTACTGCTCGTGGCGGTCCCGCTGGCCTGGGCGTTCGGGTTCCTCAACCTCGCCTACCTGTCGATCGTCGCCTTCCTCGTCGGGATCTTCAACGTCTTCTTCGATGTCGCCCACACCTCGTACTTGCCATCACTATTGCCCCAGGACGAGCTCGTTGATGGCAACAGCAAGCTCGAAGTGAGCGAGTCGATCACGCAAGCTGTCGGACCGAGTACCGGTGGGCTCCTCGTCCAGATCATCGGCGCGCCGCTCGCCATCGCCGTTGATGCCGCGTCGTTCGTCGTCTCCGCGCTGTCCATCGGGGCGATCAGGAGCGTCGAGCCGGCACCCGAGCCGAACAAGGCCCGGTCACACATCCTCGCCGACATTGGCCAGGGCGTGCGGTTCGTGCTCGGACATCCGCTCCTGCGGCCCACGGCGGGCTTCGCCGCGACCACGCAGTTGTGCATGAGCGCCGTACTCGCGGTCTATGTCCTCTATCTTGCAGACGAGCTGAAGCTGTCGCCGGTCGTCATCGGGATCGTCGGCATCGCCGCTGCACCGGGCACGATCCTTGGGGCGCTCTTCGCGGCACGTACCGTGCGGCGGTGGGGGTTGGGTCCGACCATGTCGGCCGCGGCCTGGCTGCCCGCGCTCGGCGTCCTGCTGATCGCGGTCGCCGACGCTGCGCCCGCGTTCGTGGTGGCGGTCCTCATGGCCGGCTGGTTCGTCCTCGGACTGGGTTCGATCTATGACATCAGCGAGGTCAGCCTGCGTCAGGCAACGACCCCCGACCGGCTGCTCGGCCGGGTCAATGCGACGCGGCACGTCGCGTTCTTTGGTGTCATGCCCATCGGCGCGCTTCTTGGCGGCGTCCTCGGCGCAGCGATCGGCCTGCAGCCGACGATCCTGCTCGGAGCCGTCGGCCTGTTCCTGGCGCCGTTGTGGATCGTCGCTGGCCCGATCCGACGACTGTCCGAGCCGCCGGCGCCGAGCTGACCCGGACCAGAGCGTCGTGGCAGGCCGCCGTTGCGCGACGAGGATCATCCGATCCAGCGCCGCGATGTGAAGCGATGGGGCTGCTCTGAGTCAGCGCGCGCGCCGGTAGTGCATGGCGACCGCGCCGCTGCGGAGCGGCTTCGCCGAGACCAGCTCGAGCCGTCGCGTGCTGGGCAGCCCGCTTTGGTACAGGGTCGGGCCGTGGCCGGCGATCCTGGGATGAACGAGGAACTGGTACTCGTCGATCAGATCCAGCCGGTCCAGCTCGGTCGCGAGCTTGCCGCTACCGAGGAGCACGCCGGCCGGGGTCGCGTCCTTGAGCTTCTGCACGCCCGTGCGCAGGTCGCCGGCGATGTGGTGGCTGTTGGTCCACGGGAAGTCCGTTCGCGTCGACGACACCACGTACTTCGGCTTGGCCTCCAGCTTGACCGCCCACTCGCGCATCGCCGGCGGCGCCTCCTCGTCGCCGCGGGCGACCGCCGGCCAATAGCTCTCCAGCATCTCGTAGGTGACGCGGCCCCACAGCATCGCCCCGCCCTCGTCCATGAGGCGGGTGAAATGGGCGTGTGTCTCGTCGTCGGCGATCCCCTCCTGGTGGTCGACGCAGCCGTCCAGAGTGAGGTTGATGCTGAAGGTCAAGAGTCCCATGCTTCGAGTCTAGCCATGCGATCGCTCGCGGATGTCCCGGCGCCTGCGCCGAGAGGTCCCGGCCTGACCTAGAGGGCCGAATGGTCGTGGGCTTGGTGCCCTCGAGCGCGAGGTCGTCGAAGAACGACTGGTAGACTTCGCCGAACGGCGTGGAGGGATCTGCGGGCTTGTCCATCCGAGGTTCCTAGGTGCCTCGCCTGACCTGGTCTAGGTCCTCAACCGCCTTTGGCTGAGAGAACCTCGGCAGGGTCTCCTTACCGTCGATGGACGGATGGTCCCCAACCGCTTTGGTACCTTCACCGATGCCTCGGGCGGGAGTAGCTCAGTTGGCAGAGCGGCAGCCTTCCAAGCTGCATGTCGCGAGTTCGAACCTCGTCTCCCGCTCCAATCTCACCTGATCGCGCCGAGCCGTCGGCCTGTCGCACGGGAGCCCGCCATGACGACCGGCACACTCGCGAGGCAGGCGGCCGTCCAGCCATGACCCGGACGCTCGTCGCGATCGTCGTCGCGGCCGCCCTGATCGCGGGAGCCTGTGGCACGTCGCAGGTGTCGACGCCGCCGACGCCGAGCCCGACCGCGCCCGCCCTCGACTGGCACGATCCCAGCCAGCTTCCCGAGGGGCGCGCCGAGGCGCTCCTGGCCGAGATGACGATCGACGAGAAGATCGGCCAGATGACCCAGCTGGAGAAGGACTCTGTCGATCCGGCCGGGGTCACGAACCTGTTGCTCGGCTCGGTCCTGAGCGGTGGCGGCGGATCCCCGCAGCAGAACGACGCCAACGGCTGGTACGCGATGGTCGAGGCGTACCAGGAGGCGGCGCTCGCGACACGCCTGGGCATCCCGATCCTCTACGGCGTCGATGCCGTGCATGGCCACGGCAACGTGCTGGGCGCGACGATCTTTCCCCATGCCATCGGCCTGGGCGCCGCGAACGACCCCGAGCTCGTCGAGCGGATCGGTCGCGCCACCGCGGTCGAGATGGCCGCCACCGGTATCCGCTGGAACTTCGGGCCGGTGCTGGCCGTGCCGCAGGACGCGCGCTGGGGCCGCACCTACGAGGGCTTCAGCGAGGACCCACTGGCCGTGGCCGCCCTCGGGAGCGCCTTCACCCGCGGCCAGCAGGGGGCCGACCTGACCGCGCCCGACGCGGCGGCCGCGACCGCCAAGCATTTCCTGGGTGACGGCGGCACGGCCTGGGGCTCATCGACCACCGAGGGCTACGCGATCGACCAGGGCGTGACGGACCTCGACGAGCCGACGCTGCGGGCCATCCACATGACCCCGTACGAGGACGCGATCGCGGCCGGCGTCCGGGTCGTCATGGCGTCGTTCTCGAGCACGGCGGCCGGCAAAGTCCACGGCGACCACCATCTGCTGACGGAGGTGCTGAAGGGCGAACTCGGCTTCACGGGCTTCGTGGTCTCCGACTGGGCCGGCGTCGATCAGGTGGACCTCGACTACCAGGCGGCCGTGGCTGCGTCGATCTCCGCCGGCATCGACATGGTCATGGTCCCGTACGACGCTCCGAGGTTCCAGGCAGCGGTGAAGGCCGGGCTCGAGGCCGGCACCATCGAGGGCGTCCGGGTCGACGACGCCGTCGCGCGGATCCTGCGGGTGAAATTCGAGCTCGGACTGTTCGAGACGCCGATGCCGCCGCCCGGTCACGCCGCCGACCTCGGTTCGGCCGAGCACCGGCAACTGGCCCGGGACGCGGCCGCCGCGTCCGCGGTCCTGCTCAAGACTTCGGCCGGGGTGCTGCCGCTGGCCGGCGACTCCGGCCGCGTCCTGCTGGCCGGATCCGGCGCTGACGACATCGGGTTGCAGTCGGGCGGCTGGACCATCGAGTGGCAGGGTGCCGCCGGGCCGATCACGCCCGGGACGACGATCGCCGATGCGCTAGGAGCCCGGTTGGGCGACCGCCTGACCGTCGATCCGGGCGGCACGTTCCCCGCCGGCACGCGTGCCCCGACCGGGATCGTGGTCCTCGCCGAACCGCCCTATGCCGAGGGCGCTGGCGATTCCGGGACGCTCAGCTTGCCACGGGCCGATGTCGACATCGTGGCCGCCGTGCGGCCACTGGTCGACCGGCTCATCGTGGTCATCCTGTCCGGCCGGCCAGTCCTGCTCGATCGCCTCTGGCCCGACGCCGACGCCGTGGTCGCCGCCTGGCTGCCGGGCTCGGAGGGTTCGGGCGTCGCCGACGTCCTCCTCGGCGACAAGCCGCTCGGTGGTACCACGCCCTACACGTGGCCGAAGACGCCCGACGATGCTCCGCGCACCGGCAAAGACGCATGCGACGGAGCGGTACTCCCGCGCGGTTACGGCCTCGATGCCGCGGGCACGCTGCTGGGGCCGGCGGCCTGCTCCGAGCCCTAGGCGCCGGTGCCGGTGGCCCGTTCGGCGCGTTGCTTGGCGCGGCCCTTGGCAGCGTCCGCCTTGGCGGTGCGCGCATCGACGGGCTGACTCGCGTGTGACGCCATCCAGGCGGCGAATGCGCCAGGCTTGATCGGGGCCAACGGCTCGTCCTCGGTGTGCCGGGGTCGCCCGACCCCCGTCGTGCGGTCGAGGAACAGGTAGAGCGCTCGCATCGGTCGTCTCCTCGTGCGTCCGGCAGTCCATCGGCCGGCTGACGCAAGGGTCGGTCGAGCGAGCGCGGGCGCCATCGGGCGGGGCCTCATTCGAGACAGCGCGGGTACCTCAAAGAGACGGACCGCGCGTAGACTCGCGCGATGGTCAGCCTCGTGTCGAGTCCGGAACTGGTCGGGCGGGAGCCGGAGCTCGCCGCGCTCCAGGCCGCGCTCGCGCGTGCCGAGGACGGCGAGCCGGGCATCGTCGTGGTCGCGGGCGAGGCCGGCATCGGCAAGACGCGGCTGATCGAGGAATTCGTCGGCCGCGCCCGGAATGGCGGTGCGCGTGTGCTCGTCGGCGGCTGTCTCGATCTGGCCGATGACGGCCTGCCCTATGCCGCATTGACGGAGGCGCTGCGGGGCTTCCTGCGCGACCTGCCGCCGGACCGGATCGCCGCGGTCCTCGGACCGGCGCGCGACGAGATCGGCCGGCTCCTGCCCGGCATCGGTCCGGTCGCCCCGGCGGTCGATGGCGGGCTCGCCTCCGACGCGCGATCGGGTCTTGGCCAGGCAAGCCTGTTCGGGCTCGTCCTCGGCCTGTTGGCCGACCTCGGCGCCGAAGCACCCACACTGCTGGTGTTCGAGGATCTCCACTGGGTCGACCGTGGGACACGCGACCTGGTCACCTTCCTCGCCCGCAACCTCGAGCGCGACCGACTGCTGCTCGTGTTGACCGTGCGGACCGACGGGCGGATGCACGGCGATCCGGTCACCACCTGGCTGGCCGAACTCGAGCGCGATCCCAGGACGAGCCGCCTGGACCTGGAGCGGCTCGATCGTCGGGACGTGGGACGACAGGTCGCGACGATCCTTGGCAGCCTTGTCGACGAGACCCAGGTCGACCGGATCCACGCGCGATCGGGCGGCAACCCCTTCTTCGTGGAGGAGCTGGTCGGCGTCGAGCGTCGCGGCGGGACGGGGCCACTGCCGCGGACCCTGTCCGAGACGCTGGCCGGCCAGATCGCCACGCTGCCCGACGAAAGCCAGCGACTGCTGGGCGTCGTCGCGGTCGCCGGACGACCGGTCGACGAGCGCTTGGTGGCCGCCGTCTCGGAGCGGGACGAGGCGGCGGTCCGCGAACCGATCCGGGCCGCCGTGACGGCGGGCATCCTCGTCCCCGATCCAGCGACGGGTTCGCTCCGCCCGCGCCACGCGCTGCTGGGCGAGGTGCTCGAACGAGATCTGCTGCCGGCCGAGCGCCGCGGGATCCACGAACGATTCGCCATCGTGCTCTCGGAGCGAGGCCGAGCTGGCCGACCCGAGTCCGGCTGGAGCCGCCGCGGAACTGGCCCATCACTGGCTGGCCGCGGATCGGCCGATCGAGGCGTTCCGCGCCTGCATCGCGGCGGCCGAGGCCGCCGAGGCGGTCTACGCGTACGCGGCGGCCTGTCGCCAGTTCGGCCTGGCGATCGCGCTCGAGCCCCGGCTGTCGGCCGAGATCGCGCGGGGCGGCCGATCTGCCGGACCCCGTCGAGCTCCGGCGGCGAGCCGCCTGGGTCGCCGACGATGCCGGCGACAGCGAGCAGGCGATCGCCTGGCTGCGCGATGCGCTCGATCGCATCGATGCGTCGGCTCATCCGGCGATGGCGGGCTACCTGCACTCGCGGATCGGGTACAGCCTGTGGACCCAGGATCGCAACGAGGAGGCGCTGGCCGAGCACCGCGAAGCCGTCCGGCTGGTGCCCGACGGAGCCGCCATCGGCCGAGCGCGCCCACGTCCTGGTGGGCCTCGCCGGCTGGCTGATGGGTGCCGGTCACTACGGGGAATCGCGCCAAGTCAGTGAGTCCGCCATCGCGTGCGCCGTTGAGGCGGGAGCCACCGCTGCGGAGGGTCGTGCCCGGGCCATCCTCGGACCGGATCTCGTGTCGCTCGGCGAGCCCGACGCCGGGATCGCCGAGCTGGAGGCGGCCCGGCGGATCGGCGAGGAGCACGGCCTCATCGATATCGAGATCCTCGCGACGGCCAACCTCGCCTACCAGCTGATCGTGGCGGATCGACTCGACGACGCGGTCGCGGCGGCGACCGGCGGGATCGAGGCGGCGGGATCGCACGGGCTCGAACGGCGGTTCGGGGCTCACTTCCACGCCGTCGCCATCGATGCCCTGTTCCGCGCCGGGCGCTGGACCGAGGCCGAGACGGATGCCCGGGCAAGCCTCGATCGTCAGGGCGGCGGGCTGGGCACGATCTATCGGGATGCGGCCGCAGCGCGTCTGCTCACGGCGCGTGGCGAGCCGAGCGTTGCGCACACCCTGCTGGCACCCTCGGAACGGCTGGCCGAGGGCGAGATCGACGCCGATGTCGGGGCATACGTCGCGGTCGTCGCGGCGGAGACTGGCGCTCGACGAAGGCGAACCCGAACGGGCGACGGCCGCGGTGATCGGCCGGCTGGGCGCACCTGGACGCGGGGGACGACACGGTCCTCGTCGGTCCGCTGTGCGCCCTGGGCCTGCGGGCCGCCGCGGATCGCGCCGAGCGGGCACGCGCGTTGCGCCGCCCGAACGACGTCGCGGCGGCTGAGGCGGACGGGGCGACGGCGCAGCGACGAGCCGACGCGCTGTGGGCAGAGCATCCACCGACGACCGCATCGGGGCTGGCCCTGCAGTCCCTGTGCGCGGCCGAGGCCGCTCGCCTGTCCGAGACCGCCGACGCGGCGGCCTGGCACGCGGTCGCGGACGCATGGTCGGCGGTCCCGCAGCCTTATCCGGCGTCCTACGCGCGTCTGCGCGAGGCCGAGGCATCGCTCATGAGCGGCGCCCGCGACGACGCGGCCGTGACGCTCGGTCAGGCCCACCGGGTCGCGAGCGCACTCGGGGCGCGACCGCTGCTGGACGCCGTCGACCGCCTGGCCCGTCGCGGACGCCTGCCGATCGCGACGGCGGGCCCGGCCGTGGCGGATGACACGGACGGCGGCGAGGCGGAGGTCGGCGAGCCGGTGATGGCCATCCCGGCGGCCCAGATCGGCCCGTCGGTCGATCTCGGTCTATCCGTGCGCGAACTCGAGGTCCTGGCGTTGGTGGCGGCCGGCGGACCAACGGGCAGATCGCCAAGGAGCTGTTCATCAGCCCGAAGACCGCGAGCGTGCACGTGACCCACATCCTCGACAAGCTGGGCGTCAGCAGCCGGATCGAGGCGGCCATGATCGCCGCCCGTGCAGGACTCGCCGCGGCGGACCCGGCGGACGATCGGGACTAGCCCGACTAGGCGACGTTCGTGGAGATCATTCCCCGATCGAGAAGCCCTATCGTCAGGGTTACGCCGCCGGGGATCGCCACGGATGATCAGATCAGCGGGCCTGCGCATGCGACCCGCCTCTGAGCGAGGACGGCCGTGACCCTGGTGGCGAAGTCAAGTGCGCGAGCGCGGATCCGCCCTCGCCACGTCCTCATCGCCGTCTTGGCGGCCCTGCTGCTTGTGATCGGCTTCCTCGCCGTCAGCTCGAGCCACGCAGCCGCAACGCACCACCGCGGTGTACGACCCACCAGTCCTCGCCGGCCAGCAGCTCTGGGGAGCGTGTGCCGGCGGATTCTATGCTCGCCTCGGGGACATGATCGTGCTTACCTCCACCGGTCACTGCACCAGCGAGGGCACCGTGGCCTACGACCCGGACGGCATCACGGTGCGCGGCGTCTTCGGCCCGGCCGCCCGTGATGCCTCGTGCCCGTATCCCGGGCACACGTGCGCGGCGTCTGACCTGAACTACCTCGTGGTCGCCACGGACCGCATCCCGTGGGGGCACCTGAACGTCGTGGACCTGGGCACCGCCGGTTACCGGGTCATCCCGCCGGGTACGCGGCCGCTCGCCTGCACGGACATCGCGATCGGTGACAAGGTCGAGATCGACGGCCGCAACGTCTACCGAAGCGGAACAGTGACCGAGAAGGGCGAAAACCTCTTCCCCGAAGACGGCGACTTCTTCCCGTGCATGATCGGCGCGCGCATCAAGGTCGGAGTCGGGGACTCAGGCGGCGCGGTCCTCGTGCGCGGGATCCCGGCAGGGGTCACGAGTCGCAGCTTCGGCGGGTGGCTCGGGTTCACGCCGTTGGCCGAAGGCCTGGCACAGCTGGGGCTGGAGCTCTGCACCACGCCCGACTGCGGACTCGTGCCGCCCGTGGCGGACTAGCAGGGGACCGACGAGAGGGACTAGCGCGCGGCGAGAGCGCTACTCGGTCTCGGGACGGCGTCGGACCTTTGCCGTGAAGATCTGGACGGGGATCCCCTCGGCATCGGGCGTACCGACACAGATCTCCTGGACCAGCAGCCGCCCTGGGTCACCTCCTTGACGAACTCCAGGAGCGTGCCCTGGGAGTCGGACAGATGCTTGGCATGGACCTCGAACACGTCGGCCTCGTAGTCGCCTCTCCCTCAGGAGTGCCTGGCTGCCGCGTGGGTCGCCGGCGTGGTCATCCTCGTCGTCGGAGCGCCCATCGACCCAGAACGTGAACTCACCCCCGAACTCGACGTTCGAATCCGCTCGCACACCGAAGATTGAAGCTTGTCGCCGCGAGGATCCCGCAGCATGGCGACGAGGGCGCCCGGCTGGTACGTCGCGCTGACGGCGATGTCATCTCCGTCATCGTGGTGGACACTCATGCCGCTTGTTGGGACCTTGGCTTTGACCTGGAGATGCATCCCGAACCTCCTCTCTTCCCTCAGAACCGTAGACAGCCCGGACATGGTACGACCCGGGTGTACGCGATTCGTCACCCGGGTCGCACCCAGACCGGTCGTCACGCGCCGGACGGCCGGAACAGCAGCCAGCGCAGGTCCCGAACTCGGAACCGATCCCGCGGCTCCTCGTGCACGACCGAGCTGCGATTCCGGACCATGCGATCGCGCCTGGCCTCGTCCTCGAGCGTCGCGCGGCGCGCCTTGGCGAGCTGCAACATCGTCTCCGGGTGATTCATCGCGAACCTCCTTTGGATGCTCCGCCGAACAGGTGTCGGCGGTGTCATCCACGGTGGCGGCGATGGGCGCCGGGGCCATCCGGCACCGGCCCGATGCTCGGTGGCCAGAGAGCCTCAATCTCGGAGCGGGTCCTCCGGCCCCTACCTTAGGCGAGGTCGTCGCTCAGTCCAGCCAGACGCGATCCTGGTTGTCCGGATCGTCGATCGGCGACGAGATGAAGAGGACCTGCGGGGCGTCCTCGAACTGACCGCCATGCGGGGTGTTGGCCGGGATGACCCAGACGTCGCCCTGCTTGACCGGCCGGGTCACGCCGCCCACGGTGACCGAGCCGGTCCCTTCGAGCACGTACCCGATCTCGTCGTGGGTCGTGTGGACGTGCGTCCGGAACGGTCCGGCGTGGCCCTGGAAGACGAAGACGCTCGACTGGCTGCCATGGCCGAGATAGGTCCGCTTGAAGACGTCGGCGTCGGTCAGCTTGTCGGCCTCGACGGCGGCGGCGACGTCGACGACGTCGATCTTCGTCAGATGGCTCAGGTCCGCGGCGGGGTGGTCGGTCTCGTGGTGGCTCATCGGCGATCCTCCTTCGCACGGTCGCGTCGGGCGACCACCGCTTCGAACAGGAAGTGATAGACCTCGGTGTGGCGCTTCGCCTCCCAGACGTCGTCGCCCCAGATGTAGGCGCCATGGTCGGCGACGATGACCGCGAACGCCCGCTCGAATCGCGGATCGGCGAGGACCGCTTCGAGCTGCTCGACCAGCTCGCCCTCGCGCGGCGTGTTGCGGATGACCGGCAGCCGGTGGACGTCGCGATTGCCGAGGCCACGGATGCCCTTGAGCATCTCGAGGTCGCGGATCTCGATGTGGTCCGCGTCGGTCGCCAGGTCGCCGGCGAGGACGGCCGAGAGAGCGTGCGAATGGACGATGCTCCGTGCGCCGCGCTCACGTGCGGCGAGACAGAAGATCGCGTTGCACTCGCTGGGCCGAAGCGTCGTGTCGCGCCGGCGCGCGCCAGGACGCGGCCGTCGGCCGTGTCGACCGTGAAGAACTCATCGGGCCGGATCCGTTCCTTGTGGACGCCGGTCGGGCGCCAGCAGGAGGCCGCCACCGTCGGCCGGTCCGGAGATCCCTCCGCCCGTGCCCGACACCCAGCCCTTCCCGTAGAAGGTGCCGAGCAGCTCGACCAGCAGCTCCCGGGTGGCTCGTTCGTCCGCGCTCATGACGCCGGCTAGCGTAGCGCCGCGGCCGCGTGTCGGGCACGGTCGTCCTCGCTCGTGGCCCGTCCCGTCGCCGACTCGTTCGGGCGGTCTGGTCTATCGTCCGACGCGTGACCGAGCGACCCGAACAGCGGCCGGACGCGGACCGCCTCATCGCGGACCGCTACCGGCTGGGCGAGATCATCGGTCGCGGCGGCATGGCCACGATCTACCGCGCGCACGACACGCGCCTCGGCCGCGACGTGGCGCTCAAGCTGCTGCGTCCGGAGATCAGCGCCGATCGCGACCTCGCCGACCGCTTCCGGCGGGAGGCACTGGCCGCCACCGTGCTCCGCCACCGGAACATCGTCGCGTGCGTCGACACGGGCTCGGACCCGGCCGGTCCATTCCTGGTCATGGACCTCATCGAAGGAGAGGATCTCGCCGCACGCCTGAGCCGGGCCGGACCGCTCCCGCCGCTCGAGGTCGCCCGCATCGGCCTCGACATCGCCAGGGCCCTGGGCGTGGCGCATGTTCGCGGCATCGTCCATCGCGACGTGAAGCCCAGCAACATCCTGCTGGCCCGCGACGGCCGCGCGATGATCACCGACTTCGGCATCGCCCGCCTGGCCGCCGACGCCGAGGCGGCCCTGCCGGGCACGACGCTCGGATCGGTCCAGTACTTCAGCCCGGAGCAGGCCCAGGGCCTGACCACGACACCGGCGTCCGATGTGTACGGCCTCGGCCTCGTCATGTACGAGGCGTTGACCGGCCGCCGGCCATGGGGCGGCGAGACACCGGGCAGGATCGCCCTCGCCCGGGTCGGCGCGACGGCCCCATCGCCGCGCGATGTTCGGCCAGACGTCCCGCTCGCGCTCGACGCGGTCGTGACCCGGGCACTCGCGGCCGATCCCGCGGCGCGCTACCCGAGCGGGTCGGCCATGACGGTGGCGCTCGAGCCGCTCCTGGGTGCGATCGATCCGGCCAGCCCGACGACCGTGGTGGACCAGGGCGGCTGGGCGCCCGCGCCGCCGGTCCGGGCGCGGGCGGCACGACGCCGTCCCACGGCCGATCGACCGGGCGGCCGCCGGATCGGACGGACGCTGCTGGTCGGGATCGCCGTCCTGGTCGCCGGCGCGATGGCGCTCGCGGCGCTGCCGGTCCTTGGCGACGGCGACGGCTCCGCCCAGGTATCGGCTCGACCGACCCATTCCGAAACGCCGGAGCCGGCGACGCCCGAACCGACCCCCGACCCGACACCGAAGCCGACCGCGGCGCCCCGGTCGACACCGGTGCCCACCGCCGTCCCAACGCCCGAACCGACACCGGTGGAGCCGGGCGAGGTCGCCGCCCTGTGCGATCCGTTCTTCGAGCTGCCGTGCGCCCTCGGGCCCGGCCGTTACACGCCGTCCCGATTCGAGCCGGCGATCTCGATCAAGCTCGATGAGGGCTGGTCGGCGACAACGAACGCCGAGCGGATCGTCGTGCTGGCGCGTGACGAGGGGTTCATGACCCTGGCCAGCACCGCGGACGTGCGGGGCGCGCCGGCCGACGCGGAGGACACGGCGCGGGAGCTGATCGACGCGATCGCCGACCGGAATGGCCTCTCGGCCACGCGCCCAGCCAAGGTCCGGATCGAGAAGCTCCGCGGCCGGTCGGTGGATGTCTCACCAGCCGGGTCGGACCGAATCGAGCTCTTTTCCGCCGGCGAGAGCACCTACTTCCTCGAGCCCGACCGCGTGACGCGGATCGTGGCGCTCGACATCGACGATCGGGTCCTGCTGATCGTGATCGAGCCGAGCGACGGGCGCGACCTCGACGCGATCCTCGAGACCGCCGACGACGTGGCCGGCAGCCTGCGACCCCGCTGATCCCGGATCCGCCAACGCGCGGTCATGTCGGCAATGGGACGTCCGGGGCAGTCTGTGGGCCTATCGGACCATCGACACCGCTGGCTGGCCCCACCACCCTGCGGAGGTGCAGCCGGCGACGTTCTTCCAAGAGCGACGAGCGGACGTGGCGAGGGTGGGCCGACGCCGCCTATTCGACGACACCCACGTGCTGTTGGCGATCGCCATCGCGGTGGCGTCCGCCGTCATCGAGCTCGTGTCGGGCAACCCGGGCACCATCCAGGTCGTCGCCATCGGCCTCCTCTATGTCGGCCTCCAGGTCGCGCTCGGCGCCTGGCGGTCTCCCGTCTCTCGACCCGACGCCGAGGCTGCTGTTCGCCGTCGCGTTCGTCTTCGGCCTGGGCCTGATGGTCGGCGAGGTGGCGGCTCGCCCGATGGCGACGCTCTATCTGCCGATCGTGACCGTCGCGGCTGCGTACGGACGTCGGGAAGCCCTGATCGTCGGCCTCGGCGCCGTCGTCGCCTACGCCACACCGGTCGTCATGCTGGAGACCGCCGCGTCACCGATGATCCAGCGTGGCGCCGCCTTCCTCGTGACGATGATCGTCCTCGCGATGGGCACCCGGCGGACGGTCGGCGCTCTCGAGGCGGCGATCCTGCGCGCTCGCCGGGCCAGGACGCGGGAGCGGCGGCGGGTCCGCCAGATGCATGGCGTCGAGGCTGTCGGCCACCTGCTCGCCAGGGGCGTGTCGACGGCCGCGCTCGAGGAGTTGATGGACCTGATGACCGGCCGGTTCGGCTACCAGAACGTGTCCATCTACCTGCTCCAGGACGATGGGACCCTCCGGCTGGGGGCGCAGCGGGGGTACGACACCGTCCTGGAGACGTTCGACGGCACGAGCGGTGTCGTCGGGCGCGTCATGCGCACGCGTGAGACGGCCTTCGTCCGCGATGTCCGCACCGATCCCGACTACCGGATCGCCAAAGACGACGTCATGAGCGAGATCTCGACGCCGCTGATGGTCGGGGGCGAACTGCTCGGCGTGCTGAACGTCGAGGACCCGCGAGTCGATGGACTCGATGACAGCGACCGCTCGACCATGATCCTCATCGCCGAGCGACTGGCCGGGGCCGTCGCCCTCGGACGAGAGCGCGAGGCCATCGCCCAACGCGCGGAGCTGTTCCAGGCCCTGGCAGGCTTTTCCAGAACGGTCAATGCGTCGCTCGAAACCAGCCAGCTCTACGAGGTCATCGTCGAGGCGGTCGGCACCACGATGAGCAGTGACATCGTGGTCCTGACGACGCGCGACACCGACGTCGGCGACTATCGGATCGCATCGATGAAGGGTGGCGACCAGCGCTACCTCGGCGTGCGGATCCCCGAAGGCGAGGGGATGTCCGGACGGGCGATCGCGGAACGCCGCCTGGTCGTCGATGCGCACCTCGAGCGATCCGGATGGCCCTCCACGGTCCGAGGTGCGCAGGCGGCCGATACGATGGCGACGGCGGCGGTGCCGTTGCTGTCCGATGACGCCGTGCTGGGGGCGCTGTCGCTCTCGAGGCTCGACCTTGCGCGACCCTACACACAGCTCGAGCTGGAAGTCCTCCCGATCATCGCGGGACAGGTCTCGCTGGCGATCGCCAACGCGGAACTGCACGCGCAGATGGCCGATGCCGCGATCCGCGATCCATTGACCGGCCTGTTCAATCGCCGCTACCTCGACGCGTCGCTCGAGCGGCTCCTCGCGGCACGCGACCGGCTCGAGGTCGCGGATCGTCGGCCGGTGGCGGCCATCCTGTTCGACCTCGATCACTTCGGCAACTTCAACAAGCGGCACGGCCACCGGGTCGGTGACGCGGTGCTGCGGACGTTCGCGTCGATCCTGCAGGGTCGCTTCCGGGCGAGCGACATCGTCGCGCGGTTCGGCGGCGAGGAGTTCCTCGTGTTCCTCGATGGCGCCAGCCTTGCTGAGGCGGCCAAGATCGCTGACGACGTCCGACGCGCGCTCGAGGCGACGCCGATCGCCCTCGACGACGGCGGTTCGGTCCACGCCACGGTCTCCGCGGGCTGCTCGGCGGTCGGTCCCCAGATCAGTTCGATGGAGTCGCTGCTGCAGGTGGCCGATGTCGGCCTGCAGATGGCCAAGCGAGCGGGGCGCAATCAGATCGTCGCCGCCTGAGGGAGCGGACCGGGTAGGCTTCGCGCCCTGATGCCCCTCGTCGTCCTTCGCGGCTTGACCAAGCGCTATCCCGCGCGGCGTCACCGCCCTCGACGGGTTGACGCTGGACCTCGAGTCGGGCGTCATCGGCCTGGTCGGGGCGAACGGGGCCGGCAAGAGCACGCTGCTCAAGATCCTGCTCGGGCTGGTGGAGCCGACCTCGGGGATGGCCGAGGTCATGGGCCTGGACGTCAGGGGCCAGGGCACGGCCATCCGCCAGTTCGTCGGCTACATGCCGGAGTCGGACTGTCTGCCGCCGGAAACCTCCGCGACGGACTTCGTCAGCCACATGGCCCAGATGTCCGGCCTGCCGGGTTCGGCGGCCCGTGAGCGAACCGCCGAGGTCCTGCGGCACGTCGGTCTGTACGAGGAGCGATACCGAGCCATCGGCGGCTACTCGACGGGGATGAAGCAGCGGGTCAAGCTCGCCCAGGCACTGGTCCACGATCCGCGGCTGCTCCTGCTCGATGAACCGACGAACGGCCTCGATCCGGCCGGCCGGGACGAGATGCTCGCGCTCATCCGGCGGACGGGCGCGGAGTTCGGCATCGCGGTCATCGTCGCCAGCCACCTGCTCGGCGAGATCGAGCGCGTGTCCGACTTCCTCGTGGCGATCGACGCCGGGCGGTTGCTGCGCGCGGCGCCACTCGGGACGTTCACCGAGCGGACCGGCTACCTGGCGGTCGAGGTCGAGGAGGGTCAGGAGCGACTGGCCGCCGCCCTCGACGCACGCGGCCTGATCCCCGGCGGTCGACGGCCGTACGGTCGTGGTGCCGATCTCCGACGAGCGCCCGTACGACATCGTGCGCGACGCCCTGGCCGAGCTGGGCCTGCCGCTCGTCCGCCTGGAGCAGCGTCGCCGGGGGCTCGAGGACCTCTTCGCCGATGTGCCGGCCGTGATGACCGACGCGGTCCCGACCCCCGGCGCGAGTCCCGGTGGCCCGACCGACCAGACGACGACGCCGGCTGGGGCCGGGCGATGACGGCCCCGATCCCGGCCACCCGGACCGGGGCGACGCCCGCCAGCGGTCCGGGCGGAAGCATCTACGACCTCGGCTATCAGGGCTACCACGGCCCGCGGCTCGGGCGACGAAGCGCGTCGGTCGCGCTGTTCCGAAACACGCTCAGGTCCGCGTACGGCATCGGTCGCGGCGGTCGAGCCAAGCTCGCGCCGCTGGCCCTGACCGGGCTGGCGATCCTGCCGGCCATCCTGGCCGTCGGGGTCGCGGCGCTCGTCGCCCGATCGGGTGCGGGCGACTCGCTCGAAGGCGCCTCGCCAGTCAGGTACGAGACGTATCACGGCCTGACCGTGACCTTGATCATGCTCTTCTGCGCGGCCCAGGCGCCCGAGCTGTTCGGCCGCGACCAGCGCTACGGCGTCCTGCCGCTCTACTTCTCGCGGGCGATCACCCGGACCGACTACGCCCTGGCCAAGGTCGCGGGACTGATCGTGGCGCTCCTCGTCGTCGACCTGGTGCCGCAGGCCATCCTGTTCGTCGGGCGCGTGCTGGTGGCCAGCGACCCGGCGACCGGCCTGAGCAACGAGGCCGTCGCCGTGCCCCGCTTCCTGTTCCAGGGCCTGTTGACCGCGGGCCTGCTGGGCGGCGTGTCCGCGCTCATCGCCGCGTGGACCCCGCGGCGGGCGTACGCGACGGCCGGCATCATCGCGGTCTCGGTCATCCCACCGGCGCTGGTCGCGCTGCTGACGGCGCTGACCGGGAGCGACACGGCACGCGTGCTGGTCCTGTTCAGCCCGGGCGACGTCCTCGACGGCGCGAACGCCTGGATCTTCGGTGCGGTCTCCCAGAACCCGACGATCGCGGCGTTGGGGCTGCCGGGGCCGCTCTACGTGTCGACCGCGGTCGTCGTCTCGGTCGTCGCGATCGCGTTCACCATCCGACGCTATCGACGGATCACGATTTGACGGCACCGATCCCGGCACTGGCCGTCGACCATGTCTCGCGGTGGTACGGCAACGTCGTCGCCCTCAACGACGTCTCGTTCGCGCTCGGCCCAGGCGTCACCGGCCTGCTGGGCCCCAACGGTGCCGGCAAGTCGACCCTGCTGCACCTGATGGCCGGGCTGCTCCGACCGTCCGCCGGACAGGTCCTGGTGGAGGGCCAGACGGCGTGGGGCCGGCCCGAGATGTACGCGCACATCGGGCTCGTCCCGGAACGCGAGGCCCTCCACGGCTTCCTGACCGGCTTCGAGTTCGCGCGACTCAACGCCCGACTGCAGGACCTGGCCGATCCGGATGCGGCGGCCAGGCGCGCCATCGCGACCGTGGAGCTGACCGAGGTCGCGGACCGCCCGATCGGCACGTACTCCAAGGGCATGCGCCAGCGAGCCAAGCTGGCCGGCGCGCTCGTCCACGAACCGTCCATCCTGCTGCTCGACGAGCCGTTCAACGGCATGGACCCGCGCCAGCGGCTCCACATGATGGGCCTCCTGCGCTCGATGGCGGCCGCCGGGCGGACGATCCTCTTCTCCTCCCACATCCTCGAGGAGGTGGAACGGCTGGCCGACTCGATCCTGGTCGTCTACGCGGGACGGCTGGCCGCCGCCGGGGACTTCCGATCGATCCGTCGGCTCATGACCGACCGGCCGCACACGTTCCACGTCCGCTCCTCGGATGACCGCGGCCTGGCGTCGGCGCTGTTGGGTCACCCGGGCGTGTTCGGCGTCGAGCTGACCGGTGATCGACTGTCGATCCGGACGTCCGACTTCAGCGGCTTCACCCGGGCCCTGCCCGCCGTCGCCAAGGAGCACGCCATCACACTCTTCGAGGTCGGACCGACCGACGATTCGCTCGAGAGCGTGTTCAGCTACCTGGTGCGTCGATGACGCCGTTCTCGGCCATCGTGACGGTCACATTGCGAGGCTTGCTGGGTCGCCGGCGACTGTTCCTCATGCTGGTGCTGGCGAGCATCCCGGTCCTGCTCGGCGCCCTCGTGCAGCTGCGCGGCGGTCGCGCCGACGTCGAGCGGGTGCTGGCGATCCTCGTCGTCCAGACGGTCATGCCGATCGTCGCACTCATCCTCGGGACGGCATCGCTGGGCCCCGAGATCGAAGACGGAACCGTCGTCTACCTGCTGACGAAGCCGATCCGGCGCTGGCTGGTCGCCCTGGCCAAGATCGTCGTGGCGGTCGTCGTCACGGCGGTGCTGGTCGTGCCGGTCACGATCCTCACCGGGATGCTGGTCGGCGGGCTCCGAGCGGAACCACTGGAGGTGACCTTCGCCTTCGCGTTCGCCTGCCTCGTCGGCGGGGGTGCCTATGCGGCCGTCTTCGTCGCGCTGAGCACCATGACCGGCCGCGCCCTCGTCATCGGGCTCGTGTATGTGCTGATCTGGGAGGGGGCGCTGGGCGAGCTGCTGGAAGGGACCCGCTTCCTGTCGATCCGTCAGGCGACCCTCGGGATCGTCGCCGGCTTGCGCGGCGAGGTGGACGGCGCGCCGCTCCAGGTCGGCGTGGCCGCCGTGGTGCTGACGGTGGCGATCCTCGCCTCGTTGCTCCTGACGAGTTGGCGGCTCGCGAGGTTCGAGGTCCGGGCCGGCGACTGAGCGCTTGACCGCCATCCCGGAGGTCGGGTAGAGTCCTCATGACAAGCACCCTTGCGTCCACAAGTCATGTTGCCTTGTTGACCGACGGGCCCCGCGCTAACCGATTTGTCGCTCGACCCCACAGGAGACCGATCGATCATGGACATGGGTGCATTCACGAGCGGTCTGCTCACGGGCCTGCGCGAGGGCGTCGAGGCGGCGCTCATCGTCAGCATCATCCTTGCCTACCTCGCCAAGACCGGAAATCGAGCCCAGTTCCCGAAGATCTACGTCGGGACCGGTCTGGCGATCCTGACAAGTGCCCTGCTCGGGATCGTCCTGTTCCAGACGACAGGTGGCCTCGAGGAGCCGTATGAGCAGCTCTTCGAAGGAATCACGATGCTGGTGGCCGCCGCGGTCGTGACCTGGATGCTGTTCTGGATGCGGCGTCAGGCCAGGGCCGTCAAGGGTCAGCTGCAGGCGGCCGTGGACCGCGTCCTCGACGAAGGCTCGGCCATCGGCCTGGCCGTCCTGGCGTTCACCGCGGTGATCCGGGAGGGCGTCGAGACGTCTCTCTTCCTCGTCGGCCAGGCCAACTCGGCGGACTCGGACGCCGTATTCGTTCTGCTCGGTGCGCTGGTCGGCCTCGGCATCGCCGTGTTGCTGGGCGTCGGCTTCTACCAGGGTTCCCGGCGCCTGGACCTCGCCCGTTTCTTCCGATGGACGGGGATCGTCCTCATCTTCATCGCCGCGGGCCTGGTCAGCCACGCCGTGCACGAGTTCATCGAGATCGGGGTCATCACCTTCGGTACGCAGACCCTGGCCGATGTCAGCAACGTGCTCCCGCACGAGGGCAATCTCGTTGGCGAGTTCCTTCGGGCGCTGTTCGGCTACACATCGACTCCGGAGGTGACGACGTTCGTGGTCTGGATCACCTACGTCGTCGTCGTGCTCGCTCTGTACCTGCGGCCCCTCCGCGGACCCGACCTGCCCGCATCAACGCCTGCTCCCGCTCCCGGCTGACAGGAGCGTCACGCCTGCTCCGCTTCAGCCGATGAAGCCGAGGATCTCGTTCAGGTCGGGCAGCGCACCCTCGGCCTGCATCAGGAACAACAGGCCGACGGCGAGGCTGAACACGCCCGCCAGCACGCCGATGACGAGGTAGACCCGGCTCCGGACCTGGCTGGCGACGAACCCCGTGGCGGTCAGGATCACGATCGCCGAGTTCGAGATCAGGAGACCGACGATGAACGCCAGCATCATCGGGATCCCGAGTCCGACGCTCGCGGCGCCGCCGACGGCCGCGATGATCAGCACCTGGCTCCCGGTCTCGGCACCGACGCCGTGGATCATCCCGACCCCGAACGCGGTGCGCGGGCCGTACGCGCTCATCTCGACCGGCTCGACGTGGTCATGCCCGTGGAGCTTGGCCCCGAACCACCGCCAGGCGTACCGGATGGAGCTGAAGACGAGCATCCAGCGGCTCCGAAGTCGAAACTCCGTGCCGTACCGGAAGTACGCGTAGACCGAGTAGAACACCCACAGGCCGAGCACGATCAGCGTCACGCCCACGACGCGGCCCATGATGGGGTCGAGCCAGTCCGGCAGGAGGGCACCGAACAGCAGGGCCAGGATGCCGAACGCGGCCACGACGGATGCGTGACCCAGGGCATAGAGCGTGCCCAGCATGATCGCCCGACGCTGTTCGGAGAGGAACCGGGTCCGGCTGAGCACGAAGGACCCGGCGGCCGGCATCGCCATGGCGGCCCCGCCAGAAGCGGCCGCCGCGTGGGCCGAGAGCTCCGCCACACCGCCGTGGCGGTGGGGCTCGGCTCCGGCGAGATGCTCGGCGACATGCCGTTCGTCGCCGGCGTCGGCCGCCGCGGTCGTGCTCGTGATGTCGGTGATCGCCGCGATGTGATCCCAATCGATGCCGTGGCGGACACCGAGCAGGAGTGCCGTCGTGAGGAGGGTAAGCGCCGACGCGGCCGGGGCCGTGGCTGCCACCGCGGCGATCACATCCAACGGGCGGCCCTCGGTTGACGTGTTGCGGGATCGATCGAGCAGGCCATCGCGGCGGAACTCCGAATGAGAACCTGAGGGGGAGTGGATGGTACGGTCCCGCGGACCGGTAACGCAAGCCGTTGCATCTGCGTTCACAGGCGATACGCGCGGGGGGCGGCTGCGGATGACCGCCGGTTCGTGATCGCCCCCCCGTCGCCGGCAGGAACCCGGCCACTCGCTGAGGCGATCAGCTCGAGGTCGGGACGCCCAGGACGTTGAAGCCGCCGTCCACGTAGAGGACCTCGCCGGTGACGGCACTCGAGAGGTCGGATGCGAGGAAGACGGCCGAGCGACCGACGTCCTCCGGGGTGATGTTGGCGCGAAGTGGGGCGACGTCCGCGAACTCGCCGTACATCCGCTTGAACCCCGCGATCCCCGCCGCCGCCAGGGTCCGGACCGGACCAGCACTGATGGCATTCACTCGGATGCCGTCTGGGCCGAGGTCCGCGGCGAGGTACCGGACGGCAGCCTCGAGCGCGGCCTTGGCCACGCCCATGACGTTGTAGTTCGCGACGACCTTCTCGGCCCCGTAGTAGGTCAGGGTCATGACCGACGACCCGCGCCGCAGGTGGGGCTTGGCCCCCCTCGTGAGCGCCACCAGCGAGTAGGCCGAGACGTCCAGCGCCAGCGCGAACCCCTCGCGTGACGTATCGACGAAGGCGCCCTCCAGGTCCTCCCGCCGGGCGAACGCGAGGGCATGGACGAGGATGTCGAGCGAGTCGTGGCTCCCACCCCAGCGCTTGAAGACCCGGGCGATGTCATCGTCGTTGGTGACGTCGCACGGCTCCACGAACGTCGAGCCGATCGATGCGGCCAGTGGCCGGACCCGCTTCTCGATAAGGCTCTCGACGGACGAGAAGCCGACCTCGGCGCCCTCGGCATGCAGCGCCCTGGCGATGCCCCAGGCGATCGAGTGGTCGTTCGCGACGCCGAAGATGAGGGCCGTCTTCCCGTCCAGCAGTCCCATCGCTCGCTCCTCCGGGTTCCGATACGCTGCCATCATGCCCGACCGCCGACCCGCCGCGGCCGACCTTCGCGCCGCCCTCCGCGGGATCGAGGGCTTCGTCCTCGACGCCGACGGCGTCCTGATCCTCAAGGGCGAGCCGATCCCGGGGTCGATGGAGGCGCTGGAACGGCTCGACGCGCGCGGCACGCCGTACCGGGTCGTCACGAACTTCTCGCTCGCCCATCGTCGGACGCTGGCCGCCCGGTTCGCGGAGCGCGGCGTGTCGATCGACCCGGACCGGATCATCACCGCGTCATCTGCCGCCGCGGCACACACGGCCGCCCGCTTCGCCGGACGATCGCTCTTCGTCCTCGCGGCGCCCGACGCGTTGCGCGAGTTCGACGGCCAGCACCTGCTGACCCGCGAGGAAGCCGAGGCCGATCCGGCCGACGTCGCGGCCGTGGTCATCGGCGATGGCGGTGATGATCTCTCGTATCGCAATCTCGATACGGCGTTCCGGCTGATCCGTGGGGGCGCCGAGTTCCTCGCCATGCACCGCAACCCGTGGTGGCTCACGCCGTATGGGCCGACGCTCGACGCCGGGGCCGCGGTCGTCGGCCTGGAGTACGCGACCGGCATCAACGCGACGGTCCTCGGCAAGCCGTCGCCGGTCGTCTTCCGGCAGGCGCTCGATGGGTTGAGGGCCGATCTGGGTCGGCGCATCCCCGCCGGGTCCGTGGCGATGGTCGGCGACGATCCCGACGCGGATGTCCGGGCGGCGCAGCGGGTCGGCCTGCGCGGGGTCCTGGTCCTGACCGGCAAGACCGCGACGCACGAGACGGCCCAGGTGGTCGATGGGCGGAAACGAGCGCCAGACGCCATCGCGGCGTCGCTGGCCGATGTCGTCGCCGCGCTAGACTGACCGCAACCTTCCGAACCCGGCGCATCGCGCCCCGCCCGACAGCGAGGGACCTCGAAACCATGACGACCGACGAGAAGCCACGAATCAAGATCACCTACGCGACCCTTCGCGCCGACAACGAGGAGTTGCACAGCGGCTTCGAGGCGGCGGTCGCACGCGTCCGCGCCGGCCTCGGAGGGCACCATCAGAACCTCGTGAACGGCGCCTGGCGCGATGGCGATGGCGCGTTCATGGTGCGATCGCCGATCGACACGGACATCGTCCTGGGCACGTTCGCCAAGGGCACGGCCGCCGACGTGGATGACGCGGTCGCCGCCGGCCGCGCGGCCCAGCCGGCCTGGGCGAAGACTCCCTGGCCGGAACGACTCGCGCTCCTGCGCGGGGCCGCGGAGCTCATCAGCGACCGGCTGATGGACGACTCCGCGGTCATGGCCGTCGAGGTCGGCAAGAACCGGATCGAGGCACTCGGTGAGGTCGAGGAGTCCGCGGATCTGATCCGCTACTACGCGCAGACCGCGGAGGACAACGGCTACTACGACCACCCGATGGGCAATCTCGGGGACGAGACGGTCCACACCCGATCGATCCTTCGACCCCATGGCGTCTTCGCGATCGTCAGCCCGTTCAACTTCCCGATGGCCCTTGCGGCCGGTCCGACCAGCGCCGCGATGCTGGCCGGCAACACGGTCGTGCTCAAGCCGTCGAGCTCGTCGCCACTGTCCGCGGTCAAGCTCGCCGAGGCGTACCTCGATGCCGGCGTCCCGGCCGGCGTCTTCAACCTGGTCATGGGCCCGGGCGAGACGGTCGGCCAGGCGCTGCAGGACCACCCTGGGCATCGACGGCATCGTGTTCACCGGCTCGTACGAGGTCGGGATGCGGCTGTTCCACTCGTTCAGCCGCTCGTGGCCGCGCCCGACGATCGTCGAGATGGGTGGCAAGAACCCGGCCGTCGTGTCGCGCACGGCCGATCTCGAGGAGGCGGCCGAGGGGATCATGCGCTCGGCATTCGGGTTCGGCGGCCAGAAATGCTCGGCCAACTCGCGCGTCTATGTCGAGCGGCCGGTCCACGACGAACTCGTACGACTGCTCGTCGAGAAGACCGAGGCCATCGTCATCGGCGACCCGCTCGAGCGCGCCAACTGGCTGGGTCCGATCATCGACCAGCGCGCCGTCGACCGGCACCAGGCCGCGGTCGCCGAGGCGCGGCGCGACGGGACGGTGTTCATCGGCGGCGAGCGACTCTCGGACGGCGACCTGGCTCGCGGC
Organism: uncultured Chloroflexia bacterium; assembly: GCA_963778645.1. GTDB lineage: Bacteria > Chloroflexota > Limnocylindria > Limnocylindrales > CSP1-4 > SPCO01. The sequence goes on along the minus strand of CAVZVH010000025.1, from coordinate 305,840 downwards.
TACTACGTCGAGCCGACGGTCGTCGGCGGGCTGCCGGCTTCGCACCGGCTCTTCCGCGACGAGCTCTTCGCGCCGCTGACCGCGGTCCATGCCGTGGACTCGCTCGAGGAGGCCCTGAACCTCGCCAACGACACGATCTACGGCCTGACCGCCGGGGTCTACGCGGAGGATCCGGCCGAGGTCGAGCAGTTCACCGATCGGATCGAAGCCGGCGTGCTGTACGTGAACCGGCGCGCCGGGGCGACGACCGGAGCCTGGCCGGGCATCCAGGCGTTCGGCGGCTGGAAGGGGAGCGGCTCGACCGGCAAGGCCGGCCTGTCGATGTACTACGTCGCGCAGTTCCTCCGCGAGCAAAGCCACACGGTCGTTGACTGACGCGACGCCGGGGCCGGCGCAGGTTGGTCCGTCGGTCGACCATCCGACGAACATCGCGAGGTTCCGGCGTTGAACGGTCGACGCATCGACTGATCAGGCCCTGAACGCCCAGATTCGGCCGCCCGCGCTCGATTCCTTCGTCGGATGGTCGATGCGTCGACCATATGCGTGGCAGGAGCGGCCAGCACGGCCTAGAGGCTGACGACGCGATCGCGGCCGCTGCGCTTGGCGGCCAGCAGCGCCGAATCGGCGGCACGGAACAAGGCGCGGCCGTCGGCTTCGTCGCCGAGCCTTGACGCGACGCCGGCCGAGATCGTGAGCGGGACGACGAGTTCATCGATCGGCCGGTTGGCCTCGGCCGCGACCGCGGCGCGGATCCGTTCGGCGAGCCGCACCGCGTCGTCCCGGTCCGAGCCGGGAGCGATGACCACGAACTCCTCGCCGCCGTATCTGGCAATGATGTCACTCGCCCTGACCACGCTGGCCATCGCCCGGGCGACCCGTCGCAGGACCGCATCGCCGATCGCGTGGCCGTGGGCGTTGTTGACCTCGGAGAATCGGTCGAGATCGAGGACGACGAGACTCAGCTCCGTGCCGGCGCGGGCGGCGGCGGCGAACGCCGTCTCGACCGCTTCGTCGAAGAAGCGTCGATTGAGCAGACCGGTCAGCGGGTCGCGCACGGCGGCCTCGCTCATCCGGGCATGCAGCTCCGCGTTGTGGAGGGCCAGTTCGGCCTGGGTGACGAGCAGGTCCGCGATGCGCAGCTCGAGTTCGCTGAATGCCCGATCCGAACGGTCCCGCGTGACCGTCAGCACGCCGCTGGCTTGGCCCTCCAGCCGGATCGGCAGGCCGAGCCCCACTCGATCGCCGTCCGCACCGGTCCGGATCACCCTCTCGGTGGCGGCCACGACCTGACCGGCCAGGCCTTCGCCGGGCGCGATCGCTGCTCCGACGCGGGACGGTCCACCACCGACCACCTGCTCGACCCGGAACGTGCCGTCGGGACCACGCGTCGCGAACTCGACGGCATCGGCCGCGAGCAGGTCGCGTGCCGCGTCGACGACCGAGGCCATGACCCGTTCCCGATCGAGGTCGGCGGCCAGGCCACGACTCACCTCCAGCACTCGTTCGATCGCGTGGAGCCGCTGACGTCGCTCGTCGTCCAGGCGAGCGGATCGGAGCGCCGCCGCGATCGAGCGGGCGAGCATCTCGGCGACCGCGACGTGCGTCGGCCCGATCGGCCTCGTCGCGGTCCCCTCGAAGTTGACGATCCCGAGCAGCTCCTCGCCATGGAGCACCGGCACGGCGACCTCGCTCCGGACATCCGGTCGAGCCGGCCGGTAGTCCGGGTCGGTCAGGACGTCCGGCACGAACACGGTCTGGCGGGTCGCGGCGGCCCGGCCGATGATGCCGACGCCGGTCTGGATCACGTGCAACGGGCTGTCGTAGCCCGCCACGCCGACCATGGACAGCCGACCCTGGTCATCGGGCAGGTAGGCGGACACGAGCGTGACGTCGAACGTCGCGGCGACATCGTCCACGACGTCCTGCATGACGACGGCCACCGGCCGTGACCCGTCGAATCGCGCGACGATCCGCTGCAGCCCCTCGAGCTGGTCGACCTTGGCGACCTTTCGCGCCGCGAGTCCCTCGGCACGACGTCGTTCGCGGCGCAGGCCGCGATCCACGGCGTGGATCGCCCCGGCCGCCAGGAACGTGACCGAGACGCGGACCGCGAAGTCCACCGACGACTGATCGACCAGGGACTGCCCGGGCTGGACCGCGTGGTCGGCCAGCAGGCCGACGGACGCGAGCGCCACGATTCCCGCGGCGAGCGAGAACCCGGGCGTCAGCGCAGCGAACGTGAGCGCGAGGATGATGAACGGCCGTCCGACCGGCGACTCGAGCGTCGATGGGTCGTAGGCGCCGGCTGCGCCCAGGGCGACGAGGACGACGAGCGGACCGATCCCGCGTCGAACGGCCGTCCGTCGCGCGAGCGATAGGGCGAACGGGCTCCAGGCGAGGCTCGCGATCATCGCGAACGCGACGGCGCAGATCAGCATCGCGCGTCCATAGGCGCCGGTCGAGTCGGCCAAGAGGTGGGCGGGCAGGGCCATCGCCAGCATGAGTCCGACGGTGAGGGCGGCCCAACGCAGTTCGGCGAGCGCTCGGTCCACCGGCCACATCGACCGGTCGAGGCCGATCCCCAGCCGCAGGGCGAGCGGAACCGAGTGACGGCGCGCGACGGGTGGTGCAGGCGCGCCGGACGCCAGGTCGCGCGGGACGGACGCGGACATGCCGAGACGGTACGGGCGAGCGGCGGACGAAGCACTCACCCGACGGGACTATCGCAACCACGCCATTTGGCAGCGCGCGACGGGACCTCCGGGCGCCGTCTTGGCCCGCAGCGGCTCGGCTATACTCCGCCACCAGTATCCAATCTGCATACTCGTTATGCATCAGGCACGCATGAGGTGACACCTTGGCCGAGGCCTCGTCGCGCATCGCCGGCGACCGACCCGTCCCCGATATCGTCACGGAACTGCCCGGCCCGAAGGCGCGGGCGCACGTCGCGTTCGATGAGGCGTGGACTTCGCCCAGTCTGCCGCGGGCGTATCCGATCGTGCCGGTCCGCGGGGAGGGACTGACCGTCGAGGACATCGACGGCAACCTCTTCCTCGATTTCGCGGCCGGGATAGCGGTGACCTCGACCGGGCACTCGCATCCGCAAGTGGTCGCGGCCATCAAGGAGCAGGCGGCCGAGCTCATCCATTTCAGCGCGAGCGACTTCTACCTGCCGATCTATCCGGAGGTCTGTCGTCAGCTGGCACGCCTCGCTCCGATGTCGGGGCGCGCCCGCGTGTACCTTGGCAACTCCGGCACGGAGGTGGTCGAGGCCTCCATCAAGCTCGCCCGACTCGCGACCAAGCGGCCGTACATCGTGGCCTTCCTCGGGGCATTCCACGGGCGAACGTACGGATCGATGAGCCTCACTGCCTCGAAGGCGAAGTACCACGCGGGATTCGGCCCGCTGCTGCCCGGGATCTTCCACGCACCCTACGGTCGAGTCGAGGACCTGGGCTGGTTCGACGAGGTCCTGTTCGACAAGCTCGCCCCGGCCAAGGAGGTCGCGGCGATCATCGTCGAGCCGATCCAGGGCGAGGGCGGCTACATCGTCCCGGAGGACGGTTTCCTCGAGGGCCTGCGGCGGATCTGCGACGAGCACGGGATCCTGCTGATCGCGGACGAGATCCAATCCGGCGCCGGACGGACCGGGGCGATGTGGGCGGTCGAACACTGGGGCGTCGAGCCGGACATCCTCCTGACCGCGAAGGGCATCGCGTCGGGCATGACCCTCGGCGCGCTGATCGCCCGGGCCGAGCTGCTCGAGACCTGGGGCCCCGGCGCCCATGGATCGACCTACGGCGGCAACCCGGTCGCGTGCGCCGCGGCGCTGGCGACGATCGAGCTGCTCGAAAGCGGTCTCATCGACAACGCCCGGGTGCGGGGCGACCAGGCGCAGGCCGGGCTACGGCCCCTGGCCGAACGCCATCGGGCGCTCATCACGGATGTGCGTGGCAAGGGCCTGATGCTGGGCATCGAGTTCGATACGCCCGACCACGCCGAGGCCGTCCAGTGGGCCTGCTTCGAGCGCGGCCTGCTCGTCCTCGAGTGCGGCCGATCGAGCGTGCGCATGTCGCCGGCCCTGACGGTGAGCGAGGCCGAGATGGCGACCGCCCTGCGGATCTTCGGCGAGGCCGTCGAGGCGGTCTCGACGCGGGGACCCGAGATCGTCGCGGACGCTCTCGCCGCCGGTGCCGTGACCGGGGTCGAGGCAGCCGGTTAGATCTCCTCGGTCGCCCGGATGTCCCTCGGCTGGTAGAACGCGCCGAGGTTGAACCCGTACACGATGTGCCAGAGGTAGACCGCGGCCACCCACTTGAGCTGGTCGGGGCCGAAGTTGGCCATGAAGATCCCGGCGTTCACGCCTGGCCCGGCGAGGTTCGGGAAGAGGTTGATCCACCACACCGCGCTGAGCGTGGCCAGGATCAGGCCCCAGATGATCGCCTTGGCGAAGTTGCCAAGCACCGTGTTCGCGATCGGAAGCAACGGATGGATCCCGAACGCGTAGATCAGCGCGAACGCGACACCTTGCGCGTAGTGGGCGCCAGCCCCGAAGAGGGTGAGCGTGACCGGGTCCATCATCCCGGCGGGGTCCATGGCCGCGTTCCCGAACACGAGCAGTCCGTTGAGGAAGTTGAAGTTGAGGTCCGGCAGCCCGATGCCGTGGTACCACATGCCCAGGTTCGTGGTCACGTGAGTCGCCACGAGACCGCCCACGATGGCCGCCGTCAGCCGATGTTTCGTCGCGTAGGTCCGCCAGTCCTCGATGAACCCTGTCGACACGTGCCGCCTCCCTCTCCTGCTGCGTCGCAGGCCCGGAACGGTCCGTGCGCGGTCCGTACAACATGCCGCGATGCGAACGTCTGGGCGCTCTGCGAACAGTCACGTGCATGGTAGTACTCGCGTCAACCGTTTTTCGGAGTCCTTGACGAGCATGCGCGACGTGGGTCGGGATGGCATCATCGGCCCCGTGAGCCCCCCGTCCAAGGTCGCTTCCATGCGCGACGCGATCGCCGAGATCGTGCGCGACGGCGACACCGTCGCCATCGAAGGCTTCACGCACCTCATCAGCTTCGCGGCCGGGCACGAGATCATCCGCCAGCGCAAGCGCGACCTGACCCTTGCCCGGCTGACGCCCGACGTCGTGTACGACCAGATGATCGCCGCCGGCGTCGCTCGCAAGCTCATCTTCTCGTGGCTCGGGAACCCGGGCGTGGGCGGCCTGGGGGCCATCCGGCGCCGGATCGAAGCCGAGATCCCGGACCAACCGCTCGAGGTGGAGGAGTACAGCCATTTCGGGATGGTGGCGCGCTACACGGCCGGGGCCATGAACCTGCCGTTCTTCCCGCTGCGGAGCTATTTCGAGACCGACCTGCCGGTCGTGAACCCACTCATCCGGCCGATCGCCTCGCCGTACGGGGACGGCACGGTGTATGCCGTACCGCCCTTGCGGCCGGATGTGGCCATCGTCCATGCCCAGCGCGCCTCGGCCGCCGGCGACACGCAGGTCTGGGGCCTCCTGGGCTGCCAGAAGGAGGCGGCCTTCGCGGCTGACCGGGTCATCGTGGTCGTCGAGGAGTTGGTCGACGAGTCGGTCGTCCGCGCCGACCCGAACCGGACGATCATCCCGGGCCTGATCGTCGATGCCGTCGTCGTGGAGCCCTGGGGTGCGCACCCCTCATACGTCCAGGGCGCCTACGACCGCGACAACCGGTTCTACCTCGACTGGGATCCGATCACCCGGGACGAGGAGGCGACGCAGGCGTGGCTGCGCGACTGGGTCTACGGGCTCGACGGGCGCGCGGCCTACATCGAGAAGCTCGGCACGGAGCGGATCGCCTCGCTGCGACCGGGCTCGGCGCCGTCGGGCAGCGTCGATTACGGGGCGTACCGGTGACGACGTCGCTCATGATCCTGGTCGCCGGGCCCTATCGATCGGGAACGAACGGCGACCCCACCAGGATCCAGGCCAACGTCGACGCGATGACCCGCGTCTCGCTGCAGCTCTACCAGCGTGGCCACCTGCCGGTGATGGGGGAGTGGTTCGCGCTACCGCTGATCGAGCAGGCCAGGCAGGAGGGCCTCGGCGGCGACCCGTTCGCGGAGCTCTTCCACCCCATCGCCGAACGGGTCCTTGCGCGGTGCGACGCGTGCCTGCGGATCGGTGGCCCGTCCGACGGTGCGGACCGGATGGTCGAGGTCGCCCGACGACTCGGCAAGACCGTGTTCACGGACATCGGGGAGGTCCCGTGACCGAGCTCGTGTCCTTCAGCAAGTCCGAGATGATGATCGTGGCGGCGGCCCGCGAGCTGGCCGGTCAGCATGTCTGCTTCGTCGGGGTCGGCCTGCCGAACATCGCGGTCAACCTCGCCAAGCGGACCGTGGCGCCGGAGCTCGAGCTGGTCTACGAGGCCGGGGTCTTCGGCGCGCGGCCCGCCCGCCTCCCGCTCTCGATCGGCGACCCGACGATCGTCACCGGTGCGACGGCGGTCGTCAGCATGCTCGAGCTGTTCGGCTACTACCTCCAGCGCGGGCTCATCGACGTGGGGTTCCTGGGCGCCGCCCAGATCGACCGCTTCGGCAACATCAACACCACGGTCATCGGTCCCTACGACCATCCCACGACGCGCCTGCCCGGCTCCGGCGGCGCCTGCGAGATCGCCATCAACGCCCGCGAGGTCTTCGTGATCATGCGGCAGTCGAAGCGCAGCTTCGTCGAACGGATCGACTTCCGGACCTCACCCGGCAACCTTGGCGGGGCGAACCAGGCGGAACGCATCCGGCGGGAGGGCGGCTGGCTGGGCCGCGGCCCGACGGTGGTCGTCACGGACCTCGGCATCTACCACTTCGGTGACGACGGCGAGATGCGTCTCGACTCGCTCCACCCCGACGCCACGATCGAAGCCGTCCGCGAGACGATCGGCTGGGACGTCGCCGTCGCCGCGGATCTCGCCGGCACACCGCCCCCCACGGCCGAGGAGCTGGCTCTCATCCGCGAGGAGTTGGACCCCGGCGGCGTCTACACGAAGTAGGGCCGGCGACCCTCACCCGATCCGCAGGACGGCGTCCCCGAGCTGGTGCAGGTTGCGGACCTCGAAGACGTCGTTGAGGTACGGGCGATAGACCTCGACGATCGAATCGGTGGTGTCCCATTCGGCGATGGGCTCCGGGTTCATCAGGTAGACGCGTCGGGCGCGGGCGTGGAGCGCCTTGAGGGTCTCCGCCCGGGGCGGCCGATGGTTGCTGCGGGCATCGCCGGTGATGATCACCGTCGAGCGCGGATCGATGCTCGAGCTGTGGTGCTCCCAGAACTGGTCGAGGACGGCGCCGTAGTCGGAGTGACCGTCGGCCCTGACCACGTCGGCGCGGAAGAGGACGTGGCGGACCTCGAGGAACGAGGCGACATCCTTGAGGTGCGCCGTGACCTCGTCCACCCCGTCGACGAACGCGAAGGTCCGCATCCGGGGGAACTCCGAGGTCATCGCCTGGAGCAGGGTCAGCGTGAACGATGCGAACTCCGCGACCGACCCGGAGACGTCGCACAGGACGTAGAGGTCCGGCCGGGCGACCTTCGGCCGACGAAAGACCGGATCGATCGGCACGCCGCCCGATGACAGCGACCGGCGGACCGTTCGCCGGACGTCGAGCCGACCGCGGTCGCGCCGCCGGCGCCGACGCGCCATCCGGCTGGCCAGCGTTCGCGCCAACGGCCGGATGGTCTCCCGCATGGCGGCCAACTGCCGCGGGGACGCGCCGAGGAAGTCGGTCTCCTCGGTGACCAGGTGGCCCAGCGACCGGGCCGCCTCGTCGGCACCGAGCATCTGGGCCAGGTGCGCCCTCGCCTGGGCCGCGAGCATCTGCTTGAACGCGTCGATGCGGGCGACGAGGTCGGCGCGGGTGCGTCGTTCGTCGATCCCCTCGGGGCCCGCGTCGGCACGATCGGCCGCAAGGGCACGGGCCATCAGGCGCGAGAGTTCGAGGGCCCGCAGGACCCGGTACACGAGGTAGCGCTCGGTGGTGGCGCTGGGCGACCCGAGGCCACCGAAGCGCTCGAGCGTCAACGCCGCCAGCTCGCGGAGGGCGTCGGCGTCACCGCGGCGGAGGGCCTCGATGAGCGCTTCGAGGAGCTCGGTCGACGGATCGGACTCGGGAGCGTCGCCTTCCGCTCGATCGAGGCTCGTCTCGATCGTCCTGGGCGGGGCGGTCTCGGTCGCGCCGGCCCGGTCGCCGGGCCTGGCCTCCGCCGGTCCGGGTGGACGCGACGCGAACTGGAGGTCGAACAACAGGTCGAAGGCCGACCGGTCGTCGGCTCGCTTGATGAGCGTCGTCGCGAGGGCACCCTTGACCGCCGGTCGGTCGGCCAGGTCGATATGGGTCATCGCGGCGGTCGCATCGAGGACCTCGGATGTCGACACCGGGACCCCGGCCTCGCGAAGCGAGTGCACGAGCCGCAGGAGCGGCGTCAGCAGGAGCGGTGGGTCACCGTGCGGCATCCGATCCATCATTGCGACGTCCCGCGGCACCGCGGTACGGTACACGAACGAATGGTCGCTACGCGCACAACCACGCCCACCCCCGACCGCCGATGATGTCGTTCCTGCCCACGCGCCCGCCATCGGGCCGGCTTGCCCGGCTCGGGATCGTGCTCGATGCGGATGAGCGAGCGGCATCGCTGGCGAGGCTGTGCGACCGGGCCGGGATCGACATCGTCTGGCTGGTCGACCGAAGCCGGCTCGATGCCGACCCGTCCCTGGCCCCGGTGGCCGAGCGGGCCGGCGAGATCGCGGGCATGCTCGAGCGCTCGTCACTCGGGCTGATGATCGGCCCGACCGACGACTCCGACCCCCTCGGCGGATCGACGTCCATGCGATCCCTCGCGGATGCCGGACGCCTGGAGGTCAGCGGACCGGCCGGCGTGGATCTCGCCACCTGGACGGCGCCGATGCCGCGCCTCCGCCGATCGATCGTCATCCGCGACATGGCCGATGTGCCGGCGGCCCTGCGCATCGCCGACGACATCGTGCTCCCCGCGTGGCGGTTCGCCGACCTCGAGACCGCGACCGACGAGGTCCGAGCCGAGGCCAACGAGGCCGGGCGTGACCCAGCCACGCTCGGCGTGGCGGCGTTGCTGCCGGTGTCGATCGGCCGGACCCAGGCGGAGGCCGACGCACGCGTCGCGGCGGATCCGATCTTCGCGCTCGTCGGCGACCCCGCGGCAACGGGAATCTTCGGCACGCTGGAGGAATGCCAGGATCGGGTCATCGCCCTGGCCCACGCCGGCATCACCGACCTGCGCTGCGTCGTGCCCGCGACCGTCGACGTCCACGACGTCATCGCGCAGCTGACGTCGATCACGGTCGGGACCACCGACGTCCTGGTCCCGGGCTCGCTGCGCTCGCCGGCCCCGCCGCCACCCGATGGCTGGGGTGGGCGTTCACCCGTCCCGGAGCGACCGAGAGTCAGTGACGGGTCCCGACGGCGCTGACCCGACGGGCCGTCTCCACGACGAGCGGCAGGAACTCCGATCGCAGGATCGCCGGATCGACCCGGCCGGCGTGCGCACACACCGAGAGCGCCGCGCTCACCCGACCATTCCGGTCCAGGATCGGGGCCGCGACCGACGAGAGGCCTTCCTCGAGCTGCTGGTCGACGATGGCCCAGCCCTGCCGCCGGATCTCGTCGAGGATGGCGCGCAGCTCGGTCGCATCGACGACCGTGCGCTCCGTGTACCGGGCGATCGCCGTCCTGGCGAAGTAGGCCTCGAGCTCCGCGTCCGGCAGGCCGGCCAGCAGGACCCGCCCTTTCGACGTGGCATGCGCCGGCAGGCGGGACCCGACCGTGACCGCCAGGGTCATCAACCGCCGCGTCTCGACCCGGGCGACGTACAGGATCTCGGTGTCGTCGAGGACGGCGATCGATGCCGACTCGCCGGTCCGTTCCGTCAGCGACGCCAGGTATGGCTTGGCGAATGCCCACGGATCGCCGACCGCCGCGAATGGCTTGGCGAGGTCGAGGACCGCCGGCGTCAACCGAAAGGTCCGCTTCATCGACTCGACGTAGCCGAGGTCCTCCAGGGTCAGCAACACACGTCGGGCCGTGGCCCTCGTCAGTCCGGTCCGCTCGGCGACCTCGCTGATCGTGAGACTCGGGGCATCGGCACCGAACGCCCGGAGGACGGTGAGCCCCCGTTCCAGCGATTGCAGCCGTTCGCTCCGGGTGGCGACACCACCCTGCGACGTGCTTGACATCGTTTCGACTCCCGGCGGATACTCGGTGCGCTTAGCGTACAGATGTTCGCGCTGCGAACAACCTTGATGGTCTCGCCTATCCTACCCCCAACGGTCCAGCCGTACCGACCCACCCAAATCGAGCGACGAGGAGCCGGCCGATGACCACCTATACCACCGTGTTCGGGTCGCTGGAGCAGTACACGAAGGGCACCATCGACATCATCGATGATGACCCGAAGCGCTACGCCTTCTCGAACATCTTCGAGGTCGCATCCACAGCCCGCCCGTACGAGAAGGTCGCCGTCGGCAAGAACCGCCAGTTCGTCGTCGAGGCGATCCGGGCGGAGGGAACGTCCGACTGGCGCACGGCGCCGCACGACGAGTTCGCCCTGGTCATGGATGGCGAGGTCGAGATCCGGCTCCGGAAGCTGGGCCAGGACGACCTCGGGCCGACCGCCGAGCGAGGGTCGAGCGCCCTCGCCGCGGCGCCGAGTGGCGCGCCGATGGGCCGGGTGGTCGCTCGCCGCGGGCACATGACCCTGCTGCCGGTGGGGGCGGCCTACCAGTTCCATGCCGATGCGCCGGCCGTGATCCTGCTCCAGACCCAGGAGGGCCCGGACACGGTCTACCGGTGGGCCGAGATCATCCAGACCGTCCCATGACCGCGTCCCGGCGACACCGTTCCAGCCAGCACGGTCCAGGAGAACGACGATGAGCATCGCCGCCCCATCCAGCGTCCAGTCGACCGACCCGAACAAGCACGGCTACCGCGGGTTCAGCCTCGGCGAGTTCAAGTTCAGCCGCGACGAGTACTTCGCCTACGTCGAATGGCCGACCGGCAAGCACGTCATGTCCGCCGACGCGTTCCTGAAGGCGCTCCAGCGCGACGTGGCCTGGCAGTTCTTCTACGGGATCGTGAACTTCGACGGCGTCATCGGCACCGTCAACCACTACGGGACCGTGGACCTGTTCGCCGGCCGCTACAACGACGTCTACCGCAAGGCCGAGCTCGACCACCAGGAGAACTTCGACACGTCCCTGATCAAGACGACCTTCGAGGCGATGCTCGACGACTGGACGAACGACGGGTTCGACCCGTTCGCATCGCCGACGGAGACGGGGTCGGCGTTCGGCGTCAAGCACGGCGACAATCGCGCGGCGATCACGCGCCATCGGGTCACGGCGGCCCGGATGGTCAGCGTCCCGGGCGACGAGCCGCTGCGGAACGACGAGAACGGCCATCCGGTCAACCGCCAGTTCCTCGACGTGTCCCAGGACGAACCCGAGAAGCACCCGGAGCCGGGGTTCGAGGACGAGATCAACTCGTTCAACCTGTTCGCCTACCTGTCGCGCTCGCAGGTGACCTGGAACCCGTCCGTCGTGTCCGTCTGCGGCGACAGCCTGTACTGCCCGACGACCGAGGAGTACATCCTGCCGATCATCCACGGGAACGATCGGGTGGAGTGGTTCATCCAGCTGTCCGACGAGCTGATCTGGCAGGTGGAGGATCGTGACGCCGGGACGGCCCGGGCCAAGGTCACGATGCGGGCCGGTGACGTGGCGGCCATGCCGGCCGACATCCGGCACCAGGGCTACGCGCCGAAGCGCGCGATGCTGCTCGTCTGGGAGAACGCCGATCCGGAGCTGCCGGCCCTCATCTCGAGCGGCCAGCTGCCGTCCGTCCCGGTGGAGCTCTAGGCCGATCGAGCGCCCGTCTCGACCGGTTCGGACATGACGCTCGTGTCCCGCGCCGAGGTGCGGGTCCAGGGCCGCCTGTTCATCGATGGCCAGTTCGTCGATGCCATCGATGGGGCGACCTTCTCGACGATCGATCCGCACGATGGTTCGGTCATCGCCGAGGTCGCCCAGGCCGGCACGGCCGATGTCGATCGAGCCGTCGCCGCGGCCGCCGCCGCGTTCCCGGCGTGGGCCCGGATGCAGGCATCCGCCCGCGGGCGCCTGCTCCTACGGCTCGCCGACCTCATCGAGGCGAACACCGACGACCTGGCCACGCTCGAGTCGCTCGACACCGGCCATCCCATCCGGGACAGCCGAACGCTCGATGTTCCGAGGACGGCGGCGACGTTTCGCTACTTCGGTGGCATGGCCGACAAGGTCCAGGGCGATGTCATCCCGGTCGAGCCGGGCTTCCTGAACTACGTGCTGCGCGAGCCGTTCGGCGTGGTCGGGATGATCGTGCCCTGGAACTTCCCGCTCATGTTCTGCAGCTGGAAGATGGGCCCGGCCCTGGCCGCGGGCAACACCGTGGTCATGAAGCCCGCCGAGCTGACTCCGCTCAGCGCCCTGCGCATCGCCGAGCTGATGGTCGAGGCCGGCTTCCCGCCGGGCGTCGTGAACATCGTGCCCGGCCCCGGGCGGACCGTCGGTGAGCACCTGGCCCGCCACCCGGGCGTGCGCAAGATCGCGTTCACCGGCTCCACGGAGGTCGGCCGGCGGATCGTGGAGGCCTCGGCCGGCAACGTCAAGCGCGTCCAACTGGAGCTGGGCGGCAAGGGCGCCAACATCGTGTTCGAGGACGCCGACATCACGGCAGCCGTCAACGGCTCGGCCTTCGCGATCTTCCACAACCAGGGCCAGGCCTGCATCGCGGGCTCACGGCTCATCCTGCACGAGCGTGTCGCGGACGAATTCCTGGACCGGTTCATCGCCCTGGCCGAATCGATCCGAATCGGCGATCCGCTCGATCCGGCGACCGAGATGGGACCGCTGACGTCGGCGACGCACCGCGATCGCGTCCTGCGCTACGTCGACATCGCCCGCGACGATGGCGGCCAGATCCTGAGCGGCGGGACCGTGCCCGACGACCCCGCCCTGGCCGGCGGCTTCTACGTCCGGCCGACCGTCGTCCGCGCCGACCCCGCGTCGCGCGTCTGCAGGGAAGAGGTCTTCGGTCCGTTCGTCACGATCGCGACGTTCGGCTCGGAGGACGAGGCCCTCGCGATCGCCAACGACGTGGAGTACGGGCTGGGCGGCGGGCTCTGGACCCGCGACCTCTCCCGGGCGCACCGGGTCGCGCGTTCCATCCGTGCGGGGATGGTCTGGATCAACAGCTACAAGCGGGTCAACCCGGGTTCGCCATTCGGCGGGACGGGACTGTCGGGGTACGGTCGGGAGATGGGCTTCGAGGCCATCCACGAGTACACCGAGCCGAAGTCCATCTGGGTGAACATCGATGCGGCCATCCCGCCGTTCTACCCGAGGTCCTGACCGATGCGCCCGTTCAACTACGACGCATTGGCCGGTCGGGTCGTCTTCGGTGAGGGCACCTTCGACCAGGTGCCGGACGAGCTGGATCGCCTCGGCGCCGCGCGCGTGTTGCTCATCGCCGATCGTTCCGGCCACGACTGGGCAGACCGGCTCGCCGCGCGCATCGGCAGCCGGATCGTCGGCCAGATCCGCGACGTCCGCCCCCACGTCCCGGTCGCCGACGCCGAGGCCGCGCGCCGACTGGCCGCGGAGACCGCGCGCCGATTCCATCGTGACGATCGGCGGCGGTTCGGCGACGGGCCTCGGCAAGGCCGTCGTCCTCGAGCGACGGCTCCCGATCCTCGCCGTCCCGACCACGTACGCCGGCTCCGAGATGACCCCGATCTGGGGGCTCACCAGCGGCGCCCGGAAGGAGACCGGACGCGATCCGGCCGTCCAACCGAGGACCGTCGTGTACGACCCGCTGCTGACCGTCTCGCTGCCACCCGGGATCTCCGGTCCATCGGGGATGAACGCCGTCGCGCACTGCGTCGAGGCGCTGTACGCGTCGGGGGCGAATCCCATCACGACCCTGATGGCGGAGGAGGGCATCCGCATCCTGGCGCGAGGCCTCCCCCAGGTCGTCGCGCGACCGGACGACCTCGGGGCGCGTGGAGCCGTGCTGATCGGCGCGTACCTCGCGGCCTCGTCGTTCGCCGCGGCCGGGAGTGGGATCCACCACAAGATCTGCCACGTCCTCGGCGGCGCCTACGACCTGCCCCACGCCGAGATGCACACGGTCGTCCTGCCCCACGCAGTGGCCTTCGTCGCGCCGTACGTCCCGGCCGCGATGGTCCGGGCGGCGGCGGCCCTGGGCGACCCCGACGTCGCCGGGGCGATCTACGACCTCGGCCGCGCCATCGGGGCGCCTGCCGATCTGGCGGCCATCGGCATGCCCGCCGACCGGCTGGACGAGGCAGCCGACCTGATCGCCGAGGCGGCCCGCGAGGCGCCGATGCCCGTCACCGCGGCGGCGATGCGTACGCTGCTCGACGACGCCTATGCCGGCCGCCGGCCGGCCAGCGCCGCGACCCCCGTGTCCCCCGCGACCCCCGGTCCCGTCGCGCCACCCATCACCGCGTGACCCGCGTCTAGCCGCGCCCGGCAAACCGAGTCCGTCCGGCTGGCGGAACAAGGAGGAGACAGTCATGGCCATCGACGATCGGACCCGCGCCGAGATCGAACGGGCGCTTGGGCGACGCCTGGATCGCCGCGATTTCCTGCGGATCGCCGCCCTCGGTGGGACGGCGGCCGGCACCGCCGCCCTCATCGCCGCATGCGGCCCGGGAGCCGCGTCGTCAGCACCTGCGTCATCGGCCGCCGTACCGAGCGCCACGGCCGCGGCGTCCGCGTCCACCGGTGCTGCCGCCGGTCGAGCGATCAAGATCGGCTACGTCAGCCCGACCACCGGCCCGCTGGCCGGCTTCGGCGAGGCGGACAAGTTCATCTTCGATGGCGTGACCGCGGCGATCGGCGACGGGATCCAGGTCGGCGATTCCCTGCACAAGATCGAGATCGCGGCCAAGGACAGCCAGTCCGATCCCGCCCGTGCCGCCTCGGTGGCGGCCGAACTCATCGCCGACGGCATCGACCTGATGCTCGTGGCATCGACCCCGGAGACGGTCAACCCGGTCGCCGACCAGTGCGAGGCCAACGGCATCCCGTGCGTCTCGTCGGTGGCGCCGTGGCAGCCCTACTTCCTCGGCCGGCAGGCGCCCAACACGGCGCCACCCGACAGCAAGCCCTTCGAATGGACCTACCACTTCTTCTGGGGCCTCGAGGACGTCATCTCCGTCTTCCTGGACATGTGGAACCAGGTCGACACCAACAAGATCGTCGGAGGCCTCTTTCCCAACGACGGCGACGGGAACGCCTGGGGCGACCCGACGGTCGGGTTCCCGACCCCGCTCAAGGATGCCGGCTACACGCTCATCGATCCGGGTCGCTACGAGAACCTGACGTCCGACTTCTCGGCACAGATCGGCACGTTCAAGAAGGAGAACGTCCAGGTCCTCACCGGGGTGCCGCTGCCGCCCGACTTCACGACGTTCTGGAACCAGGCCGCCCAGCAGGGGTTCAAGCCGAAGGTCGCGTCGATCGGCAAGGCGATCCTCTTCCCGGCGTCGGTCGAAGCGCTCGGACCGGACCTCGGCGACGGCCTCTCGAGCGAGGTCTGGTGGAGCCCGAGTCACCCCTTCACGTCATCACTCACGACCGAGTCAGCCAAGTCGCTCGCGGACTCGTACACGTCCGACACCGGCAAGCAGTGGACCCAGCCGATCGGCTTCGCCCATGCCCTCTTCGAGGTCGCGGCCGATGCCCTCAAGCGGACGACGGACCTCGAGGACAAGGCCGCGATCCGCGATGCCATCAAGGCCACGACCCTCGACACGATCGTCGGACACATCGCGTGGGACGGCACCGGTCTGCCGCCGTTCGCCGCCACGAACGTGGCGAAGACGCCGCTCGTCGGCGGACAGTGGGGCAAGGGCACGACGACGATGTACGAGATCACCCTGGTCAGCAACAAGGACCACCCGAACATCCCGACCGCGGGCACGATGCGGCCGATCGGCGGCTGAGCGCCACGCGGGCGCGGCCGCATGACGGCGCTGCTCGAGATCGACGCCGTCTCGAAGGCCTTCGGCCGCGTCGTGGTCGCCGATTCGTCTGTCATTCGTCGTCGCCCAGGGCGAGACCCTCGGCATCGTCGGGCCGAACGGTGCCGGCAAGACGAGCCTGCTCGACCTGATCGGCGGCGACCTGTCGCCCGATGCAGGCCGGATCCACCTGGACGGCCGGGACGTCACCCGCGTCCCGCCCCACCTCCGGGCCCGGCTGGGCATCGGGCGGACCTACCAGATCCCGCGGCCGTTCGTGGGGATGACCGTCTTCGAGAACGTGCTCCTGGGTGCCACGTTCGCGTCCCGTCCCGTCGACGGGTCGGTCCGCGATCCGACCGAAGCGTCCGTGGCGGCACTGCGTGCGGACCCACCTGATCGACAAGGCCAACCTGCCCGCCGCCTCACTGCCACTGCTCGACCGCAAGCGACTCGAGCTCGCCCGCGCCCTGGCCACGGGACCGAGCCTGCTCCTCCTCGATGAGATCGCGGGCGGCCTGACCGAACACGAGGTCGCCGACCTCGTCGAAACCGTCAAGCGACTGCGGGCCGAGGGTGTCACGATCGTCTGGATCGAGCACGTCGTCCCGGCGCTCATGGCCGTCGTCGACCGGCTGATCGCGATGAGTGCGGGTCGCGCGCTCATGGACGGGGCGCCGGCGGACGTCATGGCCGACCCGGTCGTCCAGGCCGAATACCTCGGCGCGGAGGTGGTCGCTTGACGCTGCTGGACATCGAGCGGGCCAGTAGCTTCTACGGCGACCTCCAGGCCCTGTTCGATGTCTCCCTGCACGTCGACGAGGGCGAGGTCGTCTCGATCATCGGCTCGAACGGGGCGGGCAAGTCGACGCTCCTGCGGCTCATCGCCGGGCTGCAGCCGATCCGCGATGGCGAGGTCCGCTACGACGGGCGCGTCATCAACGACGTCAAGGCCCACCTGCGAGTCGGCACCGGCATCACGCTGGTCCCGGAGGGGCGACGGATCTTCCCGAGCCTGAGCGTCGAGGAGAACCTGCTCATCGGGACGTACCGCGGCCGGGCCGGCACGTGGGGTCTCAGGTCCGTCTACGACCTGTTCCCGATGCTCCGCGATCGCGCGAAGCGGAGCGGCGCCGTCCTGTCCGGGGGCGAGCAGCAGGCGCTGGCCATCGGCCGCGCGCTCATGGCGAACCCGCGCCTGCTCCTGCTCGACGAGGTGTCGCTTGGCCTCGCGCCGGTCGTCATCGGCCAGCTGTACGCGGCGTTGCCGACGATCGTGGCCAACGGGGCGACGGTCCTGCTGGTCGAGCAGAGCGTGGACCAGGCGATGGCCGCCGCCGACCGCGTCTACTGCCTGCTCGAGGGCCGCATCTCGCTGGCGGGCGTGCCCGGCCAGCTGACCCGGGCCCAGATCACGACCGCCTACTTCGGCCTCGCCTGATGGACTGGCTGAACGCCGTCGTCCAGGGCCTGCTGCTGGGCGGGTTGTACGCGCTGCTCGCGACCGGGCTGTCGCTGATGTTCGGCGTCATGCGCCTGGTCAACCTGGCCCAGGGCGACCTGACGATCCTGGCCGCCTTCCTGGCACTCGCGCTCATCGAGGCGACCGGGGTCGGTCCCGTGGTGGCGCTCATCGTCATCGTCCCGGTGATGATGATCGGCGGCTACGTCCTGCAGCGCGTGCTGTTGAACCGGACCCTGGAAGGCGGTGTCCTGCCGCCGATCCTCGTGACCTTCGGGCTGGCGGTCATCCTGCAGAACGTCCTGCTGGGCATCTACTCGGCCGATTCGCAGGGGATCGACGCCGGAGCCATCGAGAGCGCCAGCATCACCGTGACTGGGGGGCTCGCGATCGGGATCCTGCCGCTGATCACGCTCGGGGCCGCCACGGGCGTCCTGGTCGGGCTGCAACTCCTGCTCGGTCGAACGCAGCTCGGACGATCGTTGCGCGCGACGGCTGACGACCGCGACGCGGCTCGCCTCAGCGGCATCGACGATCGACACGTCTATGCCGTCGCCACCGCGCTCGCGTTCGGGACCGTCGCGATCGCCGGCGTCTTCCTCGCGATGCGGACGACGTTCGCCCCGGCCGACGGCCCGGTCCGACTCATCTTCGCGTTCGAGGCGGTCGTCATCGGCGGGCTCGGCTCGCTGTGGGGGACGCTGGTCGGCGGCATGATCCTGGGCATCTCGCAGGCGATCGGGAACCAGATCAGCCCGGCCTACCAGATCCTGGCCGGCCACCTGGTCTTCCTCGCCGTCCTCGTCTTCCGGCCGGCCGGCCTCTTCTCCCGACCACGCTCGCGACAGTGACCGCGACGACCGAGCTCCCGGCCTTCCGGATCGAGCGGACCACCAGGAACACGCGCCTGGTGCTGCTCGTTGTGCTCGGCGTGGTCGTCGCCCTGGCCAGCCTGCCGGCATGGGGCGAGAGCGGCCAGATGAAGCTCCTGGTCGAGGTCTTCACGATGCTCGCCCTGGCCGAGATGTGGAATCTCCTCGCCGGATACGCCGGCCTCGTCTCGATCGGGCAGCAGGCGTTCATCGGCCTGGGAGCCTACGGGCTGTTCGTCGCCGCCGACAACCTCGGCCTTCCGCCCGTGCTGGCCGTGCTGTTCGCGACCGCGATCGGTGGAGCGGTCGCCCTTGTGACGTCCGTCTTCGCGTTCCGCCTCCATGGTGGGTACTTCGCCATCGGGACCTGGGTCATCGCCGAGGTCATCCGGATCCTCGTCTCCAACTCGAAGGAACTCGGTGCGGGGACCGGCGTCACGATCCGCTCCTTGTCCGCCATGGCCCCGGCGGACCGCCAGGCACTCACCTACTGGCTGGCCCTGACCGTCGGGATCGGTTCGATCGTCGTCGCGGCGTTCATCATGCGGTCGCGACTGGGCCTCGCCCTGCGCGCGGTCCGTGACAGCGAGATCGCGGCCAGGAGCCTCGGCGTCGACATCTTCCGGGCCAAGCTGGCCATCTACCTCGTGGCCGCCGCCGGTGCGTCGGCGGCCGGCGCCGTCCTGTACATGCAGCTCCTCCGGATCCAGCCGACATCCGCGTTCGGGGTGGACTGGACCGCGAAGATGATCTTCATCGTCGTCATCGGCGGGCTCGGTCGCATCGAGGGGCCGATCGTCGGTACGATCGTGTTCTTCGCGCTGCAGGAGACGCTGGCCGACTATGGCAGCCTGTACCTCGTGATCCTCGGCGCCGTCGCCATCGTCATGACGCTCGTCGCTCCGCGCGGGCTGTGGGGCTTATGGGTGGCGCGTCGCCCGACGGCCCTGTTCGGCATCCGGCGGAGTCTCGTGCTGACCGACCCGGGTGCACCGGGGACGTCGGCGGCGAAACCGCGCGGAGAGGGGAACGAGTGACCGAGGAGCGGGCGCCCCAGTTCGACTCACCGGCCGATGTCCTGGCCCGCCTGCGGGCGCTCGACTACCTCGCCGACGACGCCATCGGCCTGACCGTCTACCTCGCCGACCGCCTCCAGAAGCCGATCCTCGTCGAAGGACCTGCCGGTGTCGGGAAGACCGAACTGGCGCGGACCGTGGCGACCGCCACCGGATCCCGCTTGATCCGGCTCCAGTGCTACGAGGGGCTGGACGAATCGAAGGCGCTCTACGAGTGGAACTACAAGAAACAGCTCTTGCGGATCCAGGCCGACCAGGACCGTGAGCGCTGGTCGGAGCTGGAAACCGACATCTTCTCGGAGCCGTTCCTGCTGCCCCGGCCCCTGCTGGCTGCCATCCGCGCCGTGGAACCGGTGGTTTTGCTGATCGACGAGATCGATCGGGTCGAGGTCGAGGCCGAGGCGCTCATGCTCGAGATCCTGAGCGACTTCCAGGTCACGATCCCGGAGCTCGGCACGATGCAGGCGACGCGTCGGCCGATGGTCTTCCTGACCTCGAACGACACGCGCGACCTGTCCGAGGCGCTCAAGCGCCGGGCGCTGTACCTCCACATCGACTACCCGACGGTCGAGCGTGAGCGGGAGATCCTGCTGGCCCGGGTGGACGGCCTGACGCCGGACCTCGCCGCGCAGGTCGCTCGGATCGTCTCGTCGCTTCGGCACATGGACCTCAAGAAGGCGCCATCGATCTCCGAGTCGCTCGACTGGGCGCGGACGCTCGTGCTGCTCGGGATCGAGGGCATCCGGCCGGAGGATGTCGGCGAGACGCTCCACGTCCTCCTGAAGTACGAAGCCGACATCGAGCGCGCCAGGCGGCGGCTGGCCGGGCTGCCGGCCGAGTCCGAGGGCGTCGCCCCGCACATCGATGCGTTCCGGGCGCCCGAGGGAACATCGCGATGACGTCGGAGGAGCGTCTGCGGGCGGCCATGCCGCCGATCGTCAACGCCGTGCATAGCCTGGCCCGTGAGCTGGATCTCACCAACGACGAGCTGCTGGCCGCCCTCGCGTTCCTGACCGAGGTCGCGCGGGCCGACGAGATGGTCCTGCTCTCGGACGTCCTGGGTCTCTCGAGGCTCGTCGACGACCAGACCCATGCGGCGTCGACGGCGACCGCCTCCAATGTGCTCGGACCCTTCTATCGGCCGGGGGCGCCATGGGTGGAAAACCCTGGGTCCATCGTGCGCGACGCGGGCGTGATCGCCGCCGGGAAGATCCGCGGGGCGGTCGCGGACGCTCGGACCGGACGACCGCTGGCGGCCGCCGTCGTCGACGTGTGGCAGGCCAACGCCGAGGGCGACTACTCGAACGAGGACGCGTCGCTCGACCCATGGCACCTGCGTGGCCGACAGCGCACCGATGGCGACGGCCGGTACACGATCGAGACGATCTGGCCGAGCCACTACACGGTCAAGCACGACGGTCCGGTCGGGCACCTCCTCGAGGCGCTGGAGCGGCACCCATGGCGGCCGGCGCACATCCACTTCCTGGTCGAGGCCGAGGGCTATCGACGCCTGGTCACGCAGGCCTACCCGGCCGACGGCCTCTACCTCGACGACGACACGATCGACGGCGTGAAGCCCGAGCTGATCGTCCCGGTCCGGGACGGCGTGCTGACCTTCGACATCCGCTTGGAGTCGGACGCGCCCACGATTTGACGTCTCGACCGCACTCAACCACCCCGTACCTCCGGTCCGGGGGACCCTGACCACCGGGCGCTAGAGCGCGACACGCTGCCGGCGGCACGATGCCGAGCACCATGGACCGCGCCACCGCCCGCGTCATCCCCGACGAGGCCCTCGCGCCCGGACGCCTCCCGGAGAACCTTGCCATCCGCTATGTGGATGGCTCCACGACCGCGACACCTCTGGCGGTCGCCCTCGTCCAGGCCCGCCGGAACGATCTGCGTGTGCTCGATCGCGAGGCGATCCCCACGGCCCGCCTGCTGGCCGGCCTGTCGATGGCGCTTGATCTGACCGAAGGGCAGCTGCCGGGTCACGCGCTGCGCACCTGCTTCCTGGCGATGCATCTCGCCGACGACCTGGGCCTCGGCGCCGCCGACCGGGGCGCCCTCTTCTACGCGGCGTTCCTCAAGGACGCCGGGTGCTCATCGAACGCCGCGGCCATCACCCGGATCTTCGGCGCGGACGACATCGAGGCCAAGCGCCGCCAATCGACGATCGAGTCCTCGCTGCTGTCCTACGCCGCGTTCACGATCCGGACGATCCCCAGCAGCGAGCCGTTGCCGCGGCGCCTGCGCCGGATCATCGCGCTGGGCATCCGCGGCCGGCAGGAGCATCGCGAGATCGAGCAGCTCCGCTGTGAACGCGGCGCCGCGATCGCCCGCAAGGCCGGCTTCGACGAGGACGTGGCCGGCGCCATCCTCGACCTCCACGAACACTGGGACGGCAGCGGCGATCCGCGCGGCCTGCGTGGCGCGGAGATCCATCCGCTCGCCCGGATCCTCGCGGCCTGCCAGGGTCTCGACATCTTCCTCACCATGCAAGGCCGCGAGCGCGCCGTCGACGTCATGACCGAACGCGTCGGGACCTGGTACGACCCGGACATCGCCGAGGCCCTGCTCGAGGCGTGCGCACATGGTCGGCTCGAGGAGCTCGCCGCGCCCGATCTCGTCGGTCGCACGATGGCGCTCGAGCCCGGTGGCCTGGTCCGGAGCTCGGACGACGCCGACATCGACCGCATCGCCCTGGCGTTCGCCGACATCGTGGACGCAAAGAGCCCCTTCACCGGCACGCACTCGACGCGCGTCGCCGACGTCGCGGAAGGCCTGGCCGCCCGGATGGGCATGCTCGCTCCGGAGGTCGTCAACGTCCGTCGGGCGGGCCTGCTCCATGACCTCGGCAAGCTCGGCGTCCCCAACACCGTGCTGGACAAGCCGGCTCGCCTCGACCCGGCCGAGATGGAGGTCATCCGCCGTCATCCCGAGCTGACGCTGCGGATCCTCGACACCATCCCGACGTTCGCGGACGTCGCCGAGCTGGCTGCCTGCCACCACGAACGGCTCGACGGGACGGGCTACTTCCGCGGCATGACCGCCCCCGAGCTCGCGCTCGGTGCCCGGATCGTGGCCGTGGCGGACGTGTTCGAGGCCCTGACCGCCGATCGCCCGTACCGGCCGGCGATGCCGGTCGAGGCCGCCCTCGCGATCATGCGCGAGTCGGCGGGAGAGCACCTGGCCGCCGACGTCATCGAGACGCTCGCCGACACGGTCGCCTGATTCCCCGCCGGCGATCGCCGGCCGCGCTCAGCCCTTGGCGAAGAGCGCGACGAATTCCAGTGAGCCCTCGTCGGCGATCGAGATGATGAATCCGCCCACGTTGGGCGCCTCGATCTCGAAGTCGCTCAGCGAGAAGGTGACCGCTCCGAGGACCTGGACGGTCCCGTCGGCGAGCTTGGCCTGCGCCGGGATCTCGACCGACTTCGTGACACCGTGCAGCGTCAGGTCGCCCACCAGCGTGACGTCGGTCTCTGTCCCCGCGAGAGCCGCGGCCGGCACCTCGACTGGCTGGGTCAGCGTGAAGGTCGCGGTCGGGAACGTGTCGGTCTCGAGCCCTTCGGTGCGGAGTCGGTTGTCGCGCCGGTCCTCGTCCGAGGCGATGGTCGTGGTGTCGACCGTGATCGTGCCCTCGGTCAGGGTGGTGGTCGTGCCGTCAACGGCCAGGGCGATCGAACCGGTGACATCGGTGGTCCGGCCGATCGCGTCTGTCTCGGCATCGAACTGCGCCAGGCGCTCCCGCACCCGGTAGCCCGCCTCGCTACCCGTCGTCACCGTCCAGGTCCCGGCAAGGTCGCCATCGCCGGTCGCCGCCGAGGCCGCCGGGTCCGGGCTGGCGGCGGCCGTCGCCGTCGGCTCGCTCGACGCCTCGGCGGCGGGCGACGAGGAGGGGAAGGCCAGGGGCGGTGCACTGTCGCCACGCAGGACCTGGTCGTAGGCGACGTACGCGCCGATGCCACCGACGACGAGCAGGACGACGAGCGCTGCGATGATGCTGGGTCGGGTCATGGGGATGTCTCCGAGGGGCGGGAATCGTTCGATCCCGTCAAGCGGAGGTTGCCACGACATCCTGAGAAGCGCCTGAGAGCGCGATGAGGGTCGGGCGGTGCCGGCCGTCGGCGGCGCTCGCCGCGCGCGGCCCTTGCCCTCAGTACGGAACGATCGCCACGAGCCGGTCGAACCCGTCGCTCGGGACGTGGCCGAGCACCGTTCCTGTCGCGCCGTCCAGCTTCACGATCCGCCCGCCGGCGGACATGAGCGCATAGACGGTCTGGCCGTCGGGCGTCACGGCCATGGCGTCCACGGCCTGACCCTCGAGGAAGCGCCCGATGACCTGCAGGCTCGACGGGTCGATCCGGACGATCCCGCCAGGCCCGGCCGCGAAGACGGACGAGCCATCCGGCGCGGCCACGACCCGTCGCCCGACGGGCCCCGTCGCCTGGTGGCCGAACTTGGCGAGCACGATCCCTCGGGCGGCCGAGGGATCGAACGAGACCGAGCGTTGGACGGCGAAGTCGACAGGATCGATCTCCACGGCCAGACCCAGTGTCGCGTTGATGGCCAGCAGGTCGCGACCATCGGGCGCCGACGCCATGCCCCAGTCAAGGGCCGCCTCGGCGTCGTCGACGCCGGTCGCCGGCAGGTCCAGACAGACGGCCCAGGCGTCGATGCTGTGGAGGGCGTGGATGAACGGGTGCTCGGCGCCGCGGTACAGCGTGAACACCATGCCGTCAGAGCGCCGCGCCTGGGCGACCGGCCAGCCGGCCATCGTCTCGTCCACATTCCGCTTGTCGACGATGACGTCTGGCCGCATGAAGCCGCTCGCGGTCTCGACGGTCCGGACCTGGTAGTGACCGGCCGGCGGACCGGGCAGATGCTCGACCACGTAGAGCAGCGATCCGTCGGGCGAGAGCGCATCGAACTCGAACGAACCGACCAGCTCGAGGATCCGCGGCTCGTCCTCGAAGGCCCGGTCCAGGATCGCGAACCGGCTGGTGGTGCCGGCGGCGTCCCCTCCGTCACCGTCGGCCGCCTCCACCAGGACGATCGTCGAGCCGTCGGCCGAGATGCCGACCGGGACCGGATCGAGCCCGACGGTCGGCAGGCGCCAGGCGCCCGCGATCGACTGACTGCGCTGCGTATCCCTGAAGGCCTGGTCCGCCGGGAGATCGTCGATCCGGGTCATCGGCTCGCCCGGCGTCGCCGTCACGACATGGGCCCAGCGCTCGTCCGGCGCGCCGATCGGCATGCTGACCATCTCCTCCTCGGTGCTCGCGAGGATGACGTGGAGGCGGTCCTCGCCCGGACGACCGACCACGAGCCAGGCGTCCCGCGAGTCCACGACGACCGCTGGCGTGGGCGATACCGCCGGGGGTGCCGGCGACGGCAAGGCGACGGACGCCGGCGCAGTGGCGGCCGCACCGCCGCAGGCGCCGATCATCGACGTGACGGCCAGACTCAGGAGTGGGCGGCCCAGGCGGGTGGTCGTCGAGCATCTCGTCTCCGATCCAGTGGAGCGTCGTCCATCGAACGTGCATCCCACCTACACCGGGCGGGGAGGCGGGGTTCCCGGCGCGACGGCGCCGACGCCTGGCGACGGGCGGTCAGTCCAGGGTTTCGGCGAGGCGGATCGCCTCGTCGCGGCCGAGCGACGATCTCAAGGCGATAGGTGATCGTGCCGTTCGACCAGAGCAGGACGTCGCCGACCCACCGGCGCCCATCGTCGATGAAGCCTTCCGGCCCATTCCAGAAGAACACGTGCGGATCGCCGCTCAGCCAGTAGGCCTGCTCACCGTCGACCATCACGAGTTGGACGGTCGTGTCCCCGCCGTCGAGCGCCTTCTGGAAGAACCCCTGTTCGACGTTGCCGCGGAACTGCGAGACCAGGAGGCCCACACCCGGTTCGAGGGTCGCCGGCAGCTCCGGCCTCGCGGCCCAGACGAGCGTGACCTGGTCGCCCTTCCTGGTGTCGATGTACGCGGCGTCGGGTGGTCCGATCGATGGGTCGTTCGGCCACTGCACGCTGAATCCCGCACGAGCGTCGAGGTCGGTCAGCTCGATCCGTTCGCCCAGGCCCATCGCGGCACCGGGCGGGCCGGGCGCCGGCGATCGACTCGGCTCGAGGCTCGGTGGCGGGCTCACCGACGCCCCGCCGAAGATGAGGCGAAGCCCCGGCAATCCGAACCCGATCGCCCCGGCGATCGCCGCGAGCGCCAGGAGCGCGACCAGGGCGAGGACCAGGGCGCGGCGCGCCGGCCGCCACGTCCATCGCCAGCGCGGCGCCCCCTCGGTCGTCGGCGGGACGGTCTGACCGGTGCCCGGCCCCGCCTCGATCCGCGCCCGGACGGCCGCGGCGAGGTCGGGCTGATCCGGCCGGTCGGGGGTAGGACCGGTGGACGGCCAGTCGATGGCCGGCGCCAGGCGACGGAGCGCGGCCTCGAGGTCGCCTTCGGGGAGCTGGGACAGGCGCAGGTCGGTCATCGCTCGTCTCCGTCGAGCTCGATGAGCACCGACCGGAGTCGACCGAGCGCCCGCGACGTCCTCGACTTGACCGTGCCGGTCGGGAGGCCCAGCGCGTCCGCGGTCTCGGCCTCGGACAGCTCCAGCAGGAAGCGGGCGCCGATCACCTCGCGGTCCTCGTCCCGCAGCCGGCCGAGCGCCCCGAGCAGGGTGTCGCGACGTTCCCCGGCGAGGACCTCCGTCTCGGGCGAGGCCGACGTGGCGCCCGCTCCGGCCGCCCCGACCGAGCCGGCCCGGACCGCGAGGTTTGCCCGGCGGTCCGCTGAGCGGCGGCGATTCCGGCTCTCGTTGGCCACGATCCGGAGCAGCCAGGGCCGGAACGGCGCCCCGTCGCGGAAGCGCGACAGCGCGGCATAGGCCTTGATGAAGGCGTCCTGGGCAGCATCGGCGGCGTCGGCCTCCGGGGCGACGAGGTAGGCAGTGCGGAGCGCGACGTCCTGGTATCGGCGCACGAGGGTCTCGTACGCCGCCACGTCGCCGGTTCGGGAGCGGCTGATCAGTTCAGCGTCGTCCAGTGTCGGTGGCCTCCGCGGTCAACCGTACCTTCTACACCGCGAGGGATCGATGGGTTCCCGCCCGACGGTCGGCTACCATCGAGCGGTGACCACCGGCCGCGTCTTCCGCCGCTCGTCCGTGCCGGATCCGCCGGTCGCGGTCGAGGCGGACGGGTCCACGATCCGCGATTCCGAAGGCCGGGAGTACCTCGACGCCGCGGGCGGCGCCATCGTCGTCAATGTCGGCCACGGCCGTGCGTCCATCGCACAGGTCATGGCCGACCAGGCCGTCCGCCTCTCGTACGCCCACGGCAGCGTCTTCACCACCGAACCCCTCGAAGCGTACGCGGCGGCGATCGGACGCCACCTGCCCATCGACGGTCCGGCGATCTACCCCGTCTCGGGTGGCTCGGAGGCCATCGAGACGGCCCTCAAGCTGGCCCGCGCCTATCACCTGGCCAACGGCGAGCCGACACGGGAGACCGTGATCAGCCGGTGGGGGAGCTACCACGGCAACACCCTGGGAGCCCTGGACCTCTCGGGCCGGCCGCCGCTGCGCCGACCGTACGAGCCGTGGCTGGGGCGCTTCCGACACGTCTCGGCCGCGTATCCGTATGGGGCCGGGCGTCCGGGCGGGCACGCCCTGGCCGACGGCGCGGAGCTCGCGGTCGAGCTGGACGAGGCTATCCGGGCGGCGGGGCCCGGGGCCGTCGCGGCCTTCGTGGCCGAACCGATCGTCGGCGCCACGTTGGCGGCCGCAGTCCCGCCCGAGGACTACTGGCCGCGGATCTCCGAGGTCTGCGCACGCCACGGCGTCCTCATCGTGGCCGACGAGGTCATGACCGGATTCGGCCGGACGGGCCGGTGGTTCGCGTCGGACCACTGGGGCCTGCAGCCGGATCTGCTCGTGGCCGCCAAGGGCGCGACGTCGGGCTACTGGCCGTTCGGGTTCGTGGCCGCCTCCGACCGGATCCACGCCGCGGTGACGGGCGCCGGTGGCTTCGTCCACGGGTTCACCTACTCGCATCAGCCCGTCGCGGCCGCGGTCGCCCACGAGGTCCTGCGGATCCTGGAGGCCGAGGACCTGGTCGCGGCCAGCGCGTCGAAGGGTCGGCGGCTGCGGGAGCAGGTCTCGGCCGCGCTGGGCGACCATCCGGCGGTCGGCGAGGTCCGCGGCCGAGGCCTCATGGTCGGCATCGAACTGGTCGCCGATCGGGCGACCCGCGCCCCGTTCCCGCGCCGGGCCAGGATCGCCGAGGCCGTCGTCCGCGGCGCGCGCGAGCGCGGCGTCCTCGTGTACTCCAGCACCGGCCACGTCGACGGCACGGACGGCGACACGATCCTGCTGGGTCCGCCGTTCGTCATCACCGACGCCGGAACTGCAACGGATCGCGGCGGTCGTCGCCGAGGCCGTCGATGCGGCCGCCACGTCCACTGCTGCCGCCGGCCCGGTCACCGGCACGACCGCGGCCTCTGGCTGAGTCTCCCGCCTAGGTGGTCCCCCGGGACGCGCCGCGCAGGAGGAGCACGGCCCCGAGCGCGATGAGCGCCACCGGCACGATGAGGCCGCCGAAGGCCGGGTTCGTCATGTTCACGCCGCCCAGGAGCGCGAGCAGGCCACCGAACAACAGCTGCCAACCCCAGCCACCGCCACTGACCGCGCGGACCAGGGCGATGAACAGGAAGGCGACACCGAAGCAGAACGTGCCGAGGCCATCGAGGTCGATGCCGGCCGCGTTCAACACGCCGGGCGCAGCGAGCGCGGTGATGATGGCGCCCGCGTACAGCGATCCGGTCCCGCGATCGATCGCCCACTTGATGAGGAACGCGAGGCCGACGGCCAGCACGATCAGCGAGCCGGCTGACTGCGCCTCCGGGTAGACCTGCTGGAGCAGCAGCAGGCCGCCGAACACGAGCAGGAAGATGCCGATCCAGGGGAGGCCCGGCCGACGGGCGTCATCGGGACCCCACTCCCAGTGGTAGACCTTGACGTCGGCCGCGCCTGGAAGTCGGCCTCCGCTGTTCGGGCCGAGATTGGTCACCGGATCGGCTCGTCGTCCATCGCGGCCGGCTCCTCCTGCCCTGCTGCCCGCGTCGCCTACGATGATACGTCGAGGGTCGATGACCGACGGCGCCCTGCGCTTGATCCCCGGCTGTCCGGGTGGCCTGCGAACCTACCAGCGTGCCTGGCTCGCCGAACGACCTCGCTGGCCGGCCTCGTGCTCACGGCCGTCCTCGTCCCGGTCGGGATGGGCTACGCGCAGGCGGCCGGTCTGCCGGCCATCACCGGGCTGTACGCGACGATCGTTCCGCTGCTGCGTGTACGCACGTCCTCGGTCCGAGCCGGTCCTCGTCCTTGGTCCCGACTCGTCGCTCGCGCCGATCATCGCCGCCACGCTCGCACCCGTTCGCGACTCGGCGATCCGGCACGTGCGACTGACCTGGCCGCCGCACTCGCGCTCGATCTCGGGAGCGTCATGTGTGTCGCGTTCGGGATCCTGCGCCTCGGCCTCCTCACCGAGCTGCTGTCCAAGCCGATCCGGATCGGGTACGTTAACGGGATCGCGCTGACGATCTTCGTCGGCCAGCTGCCCGAAGCTCTTCGGGTTCTCCGCCGACGCCGAGGGCGTCGTCGACGAGCCGCGATCGCCTTCGTCGACGGGCCTGCCGAGGGCCTGACGAACCCGACGGCGCTCTGCCTCGGGCTCGGGTCGATCGCGCGTCATCGTCGCCTGCCGCCGCTGGCGGCCGACCGAT
Source organism: uncultured Chloroflexia bacterium (assembly GCA_963778645.1). Lineage (GTDB taxonomy): Bacteria > Chloroflexota > Limnocylindria > Limnocylindrales > CSP1-4 > SPCO01. The sequence continues at coordinate 276,552 of CAVZVH010000025.1, read as the reverse complement.
CCCGGGCGATCCTCATCGCGGCCATCGGGTCCGACCGTCGCTGACCGCGGCTCCTCGGGCTCGCGACCGGTGCCGGCGTCGCCGGTCGTCGGGCCGTTGCCGCAGGGACTGCCATCGTTCGGCATGCCGCCGCGTGTCTCGTCGAGCGAGCTCGAGGCGATGCTCGCGGGCGGCGTCGCGATCGCGGTGGTCTCGATGGCCGACACGAGCGTCCTGTCTCGCACGTTCGCCGCGTCGGAGCTGGCCGGCGGATCGACCAGGACCAGGAGCTGTTGCGCGCTCGGCGTCGGCGAGCATCGGGGCGCGGCCTGTCTCGGCGGCTTCTCCGATCAGCGCGAGTGCATCGCGGACGCCGGTCGCGGCGCAGCGCCGGCGCGAGGACCCAGCTCGCCAGCGTCGTCGGCGCGCTCGACGATCGCCGGACTGCTCGTCTTCGCGCCCGGGCTCACGACGAACCTGCCGCAGGCCGGTCGCTCGCCGCGATCGTCATGACCGCGTGTCTGTCGCTCGCTGGACCTCGCCGGGCACCGCTCCGGCTGTGGCGCCTGCGCCGATCGGAGTTCGTCCTCTCGATCGTGTGCGTTCGTCGGCGTCGCCGTCGGTCGGGCGTGGTGACTCGGCATCTTCCTCGCCGTCGCGCTCGTCGCTCGCGGCCGTTCTTCTGGCGCGCGTGGCGACCATACTCCGCCATCCTCGGCCGGGTCGATGGCGTGAAGGGTTACCACGACATCAGCCGCTACCCGGACGCGCGACAGCTCGACGGACTGCGTGCTCTTCCGCTGGGACGCGCCGCTGTTCTTCGCGAACGCGGAGGTGTTCCGCGAGGAGATCGAAGCCGCGATCGCCGAAGCTGCCTCGACGCCGATCCGCTGGGTCGTCGTCGCCGCCGAGCCCGTCACCGACGTCGACATGACCGCCGCGGACATGCTCGGCGAGCTCGTCACGGCCCTCGACGCGAAGGGCGATCACGCCTCCGGTTCGCCGAGCTCAAGGATCCGGTCAAGGACCGGCTCAAGCGCTACGGTCTGTTCGACCGTCTTGGGGCCGAGGCGTTCTTCCCGACGCTCGGGACCGCCGTGGACGCCTACGTCGCGGCGACCGGGACGCCCTGGGTGGACTGGGAGGAGCGAGCGCCGGAGGCGCTCGCTCGACCGCTCGAGCCCTGCCGGCCGGCCGATCGCCGGCGCGATGCGATCCGCCACCGGTCCGTCGTCGTCCTCGACGTGGCTGAACCCGAGGCGATCGACCAGCCGGCCGAGGAGCGCCGGGCGCCCACCAGTTCCAGTCGCCCATCAGCCGCATCGTGGCCGGTACCAGCAGGACGCGGACGATCGTGGCGTCGACGGCGACCGCGATGGCCATACCCACGCCGATGCTCTTGATCGTGATGACCTCGGCGAGCGCGAACGCGGAGAAGACCACGACCATGATCAACGCGGCACCGGTGATGACGCCGGCGGTCTTCGACAGGCCCTCGGCCACCGACGCGGTGTTGTCGCCGGTCCGGCGGTACGCCTCCTGGATCCGCGACAGCAGCAGGACTTCGTAGTCCATCGACAACCCGAAGATCACGCTGAACATGATGATCGGGTTGCCCGCGATCGTGTAGCCGAGCGGCTCGAAGTCGAGGATCCCGGACAGGTGGCCCTCCTGGAAGATCCAGACGAGGGCGCCGAAGCTGGCGGTGATCGAGAGCAGGGTCATGATGATCGCCTTGATCGGGATGACCACCGACCCGAACAGCAGGAACAGGATCACGCCGCTGGCGATCAGCGTCACCGCGACCGCGTAGGGAGCGCGCTCGCCCTGCGACACGAGGAAGTCGTGGCCGGTCGCGGCGGAACCGCCGACCTGGGTCGTGATGCCGTCGCCGGGGTCGGTCATCCGGATGACCGGGATCATCGAGGTGGCCGTCGGCACCGACGGCGGCAACGGGCTGATGGCGTCGAGCCGGACCGTCGAGCCGCGGACGTAGCGCGCCAGCAGGGCGTCCAGTCCGGCCGGTCGCTGACCGTCGGGGAGGGCATAGAGCGCGGCCACCTGGTCGGGCGGCAGCAGCGCACCGGTGGCCGGATCGTGGATCGTGTAGGGCCCCTCGACCCGATCGACGTCGCTCCATCGCCTCGAGCGTCGCGCCATAGGCGGTCAGGGCCGCGATGGTCGCGGCATCGGTCGGCGAGCCCGGCACGTCGGCGAGGATGACGATCGGCGTCGTCTCGCCCGGGGCGAACTCCTCCTGCAGGGCCACGTAGGCGTCGCGGCTCTCGACGCCGGCCGGGTAGATGTCGGCGCCCGGCACCCCCTGCTCGAGGCGCAGGAACGGGGTCCCGGCGATGAGCAGCACGGCCAGCGTCGGCACGAGGACCGCGATCGGGTCGGCGCATGACGCCATGGGCCACCCGCTCCCAGCGGGACGTCCTGACGGCATCGGACCGATCGGCCAGCGGCCGGATGCGGCCGCGCAGGCCGGCCAGGGTCAACGCGTTGACGCGATGGCCGAGCATGCCGAGGACGGCGGGCAGGAACGTCAGGCCGTAGACGACGGAGCAGAGTGTCACCAGCGCCCCGGCGATGCCGATCGAGCGGATGGCCGGCGCCTCGAACAGCACCAGGCCAAACAGCCCGACACCGACGGCGATCCCGCTGAACGCGACCGCCTTGCCGGCGGTGGCGACGGTCCGCTCGACGGCCTCGCCGACGCTCCGGCCCCGACGAAGCTCCTCGCGGAACCGGCTGACGATGAACAGGGAGTAGTCGATCGCGAGCGCGAGTCCGAGCATCGTGGCGATGTTGAGGACGAAGATGCTCATCTCGATCTGCTGCGCCACGATCCAGATCAGGGCCAGGCTGCTCGGGATCGCGAGTCCCGCCACGAGCAGTGGCATCCCCGCGGCCACGACCGAGGCAAAGACGAACAACAGGACGAGCGCCGCGATCGGCAGCGAGACGGCCTCGGCCTTCTGGAGGTCCTTCTCGGACTGCTCGGCCGAGTCCTTGGTGACCGGTCCGTAGCCGGTCAACTGGTACGTGTAGCCGGCCGGCGGCGCGATGGCGGCTCGGATGTCGTCGACCGCCTCGACGGATCCCTCGTCGGTCATGTCCAGCTCGATGACGATGTACGCCGCGTCACCGGCCGTGCTGATGAAGCGACGATCGCCGGTCTCGGCGTAGCCGACGAAACCGGTGACCCGCGGGTCGTCGGCAAGGGCGCCGACCGATGTCGCGATCGCGCCCTGGAACGCGGCCGACGTCGCGTCGGCGCCGGGCGTGTCCGAGCGGAACAGGGCGATGACCGAGCTCTTGCCGGCCCCGAACTCGGTGTCCAGGCGAGCGGAGACGGCGGCCGACTCGGAATCGGCATCGAGCCAGCCACCGGAGCTCAGCGAGTCGGAAGCCTGGACGGCGAGCGAGGTCGACGCGAGCGCGATGAGGAGCGCAAGCGCCGCGACCGGTCGACGGAACCGATAGACGAACGCACCCCAGCGGCTGAACATGACCTGGCACCCTCACGCGCGACGATCGACGGCCGTTCGACCATAGAGAATGGTCATTCGTTTTGTCAAGCGTCGGGCGTCCGGGCTTGCCCAGCGGTTGTGCCGGGTCGATAGGCTGCCGGTATGAGCCAGCCAAGGCTGATCCTGATCTGCGGCTTGCCCGGTTCCGGGAAGACAACGTTGGCGAAGCGACTCGCTGCCGAGTCGCCTGCCGTCCGCCTCTGCCCCGACGAATGGCTCACCGACCTTGGCTTCGACCTCTTTGACGAGGCGGCGCGTGATCGCTTGGAGTCGTTGTTCTGGACGGTATCTCAGGACGTGCTTCGGGTCGGCGGGACCGTGATCCTCGAATCTGGGTTCTGGCAACGGTCCGAGCGCGACGAGCTGAGGCTCCGCGCCAGGGCGCTCGGCGCGGCAGTGGAACTGCACTTCCTCGACGAGCCTCCTGACGAGCTGGAACGTCGCCTGGAGCGGCGCCCACCCAACGGATCGGCGCGGGTCACCCGCTTACAACTCGAACAATGGCTCAGCCAGTTCGAGCCTCCGGATCACGCCGAACTCGCGCTCTTCGACCAGCCTCTCCGTCCCGGATCCTGAAGCTGACCCACCACGGGCCTTGCATCAGCCGAACAGACGAAGAGGCCGCGGGGTCGTCCCGCGGCCTCTGGTCGTCGACGGCCCGGAGGGCCGAACTCAGCTCAGTGGAAGTAGCCGGTGATGTCCACGATGATCTCGACCTTGCCGGAGTTCGGCGAGGGCTTGAAGACCGCGCTGGACTTGCCGTCGGCGTTGTTGATCGGCGCCGCCACCCCGTTGGCGCGAGTGTCGCCGAGCGGGAAGTTGATCGTCGATGTGCTCGGGGTCGAGTCGGGGGTCGGTGTGACCGAGACGAAGCCTCTCCTCGTCTGCCCGGTGATCGTCAGGTTGCCGGTGAACGCACCGGCGTCGCTGGCGACGCCACCGACGCCGCGGACGGTCCACGACTTCGGTGCGCTGGCCTGGAGTGGATTGATGACACCGAAGTCGATCCGCGTGTCGACCGTCCGGGCCGGGGTCAGGGGCACGAAGCGTCATGCCCGCCGCGTTGTTCGCGGAAGTACCCGGTGACGTCGAGGATCGCGTGCACCTTGCCCGAGCCGCCCTGGTAGACGACGTAGAGGATGCCCCCGGCGCCGAGCTTGACGGTCACGTTGTTGGCGCGCGTGTCGCCGAGCGGGAAGTTGAGGGTGGACGTCGCCGGGTTCGGCACGGATGTCGGGGTCAGGCTGAGGTAGCCTGCCTTGGTCTGGCCGGTGACGGTGAGGTTGCCGGTGATGGCCACGGCATCGGCCGGGACCGTGGTGCCGCCGACGGTGCGCCCGCCGACATCGAAGCCGATACGGGACGCCCCGGCTCAGGATGTGTGCCCCGCCGGGCACGTTCGACCGCGTGTCGAGGAAGCGGGCCGGCGTGACCGAGAAGTACTCATTGCCGGCGCGCCGACCACGAAGTAGCCGGTGACGTCGAGGAGGATGTGGGTCTTCTTCGCGGCGGCACCGCGCGGTCCAGACAGGCCTGCAGCTTGCCGGTGCTGTTCGAGCGAGACGAAGACGCCGTTGGCGCGCACGTCCTTGGTCGGGAAGTTGATGGTCGAGGTCGTCGGCGACGTGCCGGTCGTTGGGCCGAGGGTGACGAAGCCCCGGCCTGCTGGCCGACGATCGGTCAGGTTGCCGCGTGATGGCGACGGCATTGGCGGGGATCCCGCCGCGACCGGTGATCTGGAAGGTCTGCGGCACGCCGTGCGTGAAGATCGTCACGCCAGCCGGGTTGTCGACGCGGGAGTCGAGCAGCCGGATCGGGGTGATCGCGGTGAACGTGGTGTCGTCGGAGTCGAGGGTGATCGAGTCGTTCGTGACGGCCGACCACGTGCCGAGGGCGTCCTGCCACTGGACGTAGACGGTCTTGGCGCCGTCGCCCGGGCGTCAGCGTCCAGCTCTGCGGCGTGGCGTACGGCGAAGGTCGTGCCCGTCGTCAGGACGCCACCGGAGGGGTCGGGCTGTTGGACAGGCGCACGTTGCGCGACGCCGCTCGCGTCGGTCGCGGGGACCGCGACGCTGACGGTGCCGAGCGTGGTCGCTGGCGGCGCCACCGTTGATCGTGGCGGTGCCGGTCGGGCCGGTGGTGTCGAGCCGGATGGTGTCGCTGACCGGCACGGACCAGTTCGGGGTCCCGGGGAGCTGTTGTCCCGGAACTGGATGCAGACGCGCTTGATGCCATCACCCGCAAGCAGGGTATGCGCCTTGGTCGTCGCGTAGGTGATCGTCACGCCACCGGTGAGCAGCGCCGGCGAGCCGGTCGTCGGGCACGTCGTCGCCATCGGCCGAGTTGGCGATGCGCATCTGGGCGACGCCGCTACGGATCGGTCGCCGAGATGACGAGCGTCACGGCCGTGATCTTGGTCGCCTCGCCGGGCCGGGTTGCCGTTGATCCGACCGTGCCGAACGGGCCGGCGTCGTCGGCCGCGGCGGCAGCCCGAGATGGTTGTGCAGGTAGAACTTGGAGGTCGAGTCGGACGCCTCCACGAGGAGGCCGGACGCCTCGGTCAGGACCTGCTTGGTGGTCGTCGGGTCCGCGATGGCGTTGTCGGTGGCGCTCTCGATCAGGGCGGTGCCCTTGCCGGCGACGGTGTAGACCAACGCGCCGGCGCCGGTCAGGGGGCCTTCTTGTAGTAGACGGAGCCGTTGGCCCCCGTGTCGTTCATGACACGATCGCGGCGCCGACGCCACCGTTGACCGTCGGGTCGATGGCGACCTGCGGCCGGCGTTGGCGGACGCGACGATCGGCGACGCCGCGCTGCGACCAGACGCCGGCGGCGGTTCGCCTGAGCAGGCGGATCTGCTCCGCGGCCGAATTGGTCTTGATGGCGACATAGACGTTCCCGGCCGCCGTCGGCCTTCGCGTTGGCCTGGTCGACGACGGCGCTGTTCGGGGTGGCGATCTCCGCCGCGCTCCAGATGTTCCCGGCGGCGCCGACGGTGTGAACCTTGAAGAAGCCGTTGTCGGTGCCGACGCCGCGTGCAGGTCGGTGTAGTAGATGCCGACGTTGGCGCCGAAGGCGACGAGCGCCGAGGTGTTGTCCTGGCCGTCCTCGCCCTGGTTGATCAGGACCGGCGCGGACCAGGTGGTATCAGCGGCGTTCGTGGAATAGGCGACAGACGTCGTCGGAGTGCGTCGCGTTCGTGACGGACTGTCGGGTCCAGCCGACGTAGATGCGGTCGGCGTCGCTGGGCGATGGTCACGGTCGCGGCGCCGCCGGCCGAGACGTCCCCGTACCGGGATATGGTCCGCCGACGATCGCCTTCGGGAAGCCCGCATCGAGCACGTACTGGCTGGCCGAGTGGATTCGCGGTATTGACCGTGAAGCGATAGAAGTTGATGGCGTCGTTGCAGGTGCCGGGCGTCGGATTGGAGACGGCATCGCATGAGTCCTCGTCGACGCGACGTAGAGCTTGTTGCGTCGCGCTGTCGTACAGGTAATCCGCGTTGGTCCTGTCGCGGTTGTCGACGGTGTCGCCCGTCGACACCCACGCATGGGTCACGTCGTTGTGCCGGTAGATCTCGTAGTTGGAGGTGGCGGCGCTGAAGAGGCCCGCGTACCAGTTGCCGCCCGCGAACCACAGCTTCGACTGCGGGGATTTCCGCGGTGGCTCGGCCGGCCTTGCCGGGGTCGAACCCGAAGTCACGGAATCCGACCGTGACGGCCACGGCCTGGACGAATCCGGCGGCGAGCAGGACGACCAGCATGGCACCCGTGAAGGCGAGGCCGACGGTCGATCGTCGACGTGAGTCGGATGGGGCTGGCGGAGGGGCGTACGCGCGTCATGGTCACTCCCGATTCGGGCCGGGCGGTCCGGATCCGCCGGTGACGACACGGGCCGGTGAGCGAGCATGGGGCCCCACGTGTCGTCGGTCCCCCCGGGCGGTCTTCGGATGGGAGTAGATGTCGATGAGAGCGAACGAGTGCCATCCGATTCGCCGCCGATGCCCGCCCACCTGGGCGGTCCGGTCGCCGCGCTTCCCAGGCGCAGCGGCTGATTGATAGGGCGGAAGGGTACCCCGGTCGGGGGATACGGGTCTAGGACCACGGACCACCCCGCACCGCACCGCACCGTGACGCATCGCGCAGGTTCCGGTGACGGGCGTCAACGACCGCTCGCCCCGATGGTCCTGCCGGGTTTCTGCTTGCCTCATCGGGCGTCGGGTCGATATGGTTCCGCGAACGTTCATTCTCGTTGGGAGTGCTCCATGCCCCGCGTCAGCGCCGAACACGAACGCCAGGTCCGCGACCGGATCGTCTCGGCCGCCGTCCGCGTCTTCAGCGAGAAGGGCTATCACGGCTCGACGGTCGGCGACGTGGTCCGCGAAAGCGGCCTGTCCGTCGGCGCGATCTACACGTACTTCCCGAGCAAGGAGGCGCTCTTCCTCCAGAGCTGCGACCTGCTGGCCGGACGCGGACTCGAGGAGCTCGCGGCGAGGCTGGAGTCGATCACGACCACGCCGGAGCGACTGGCCGCCGCGATCGCGTACTACGTCGAGACGATCGACGACTTCGATGGCGATCCGGGCCAGGTCAGCCTCGTCCGGGCCTGGGCCGAGGCCGACGGCGAGCCGGGCGTCCGGGAGATGCTCGCCCGCCGGCGCGAGCGGATCGTCGGGGCGGCGGAGCTCCTGCTCCAGGAAGGCATGGCCCGAGGCGACCTGCCGGCCTGGCTGGACGTCGACGGGTTCGCCCGGGGTTTCACGGCGCTGATGGACGGCCTCCTGCTGCAGCGCATCGAAGCCGGACCGGACTACCGGCCGGCGGATTCGCTCCGTCGCAGCCGGGCCGTCCTCGACGTCCTGCTGGCGGCCGGCGCTGCGGAGCGGACGGGGTCGCCCAGGGCGTAGCATCGCGGGCGATGCCCCACGTCCAGACGGTGCTCGGCCCGATCGATCCGGGATCGCTCGGCTGGACGCTGCCCCACGAGCACACGCAGATCAGCCTGTGGCAGGTGCCCGGCCGGTGGGACTACTGGCAGCTGACCCGCGACGAGCCGGTCATCCTCGACGAGCTTCGGCAGTTCCGCGAGGCCGGTGGCGCCGGCCTGGTGGACCTCACGTTGCCGGGTGTCGGGCGCGACCCATCCTGGCTGGCGCGGATCAGCCGGGCATCCGGGCTACACGTGGTCATGGGCTGCGGCTGGTATCGGGGCGCCTTCTACCCGGCCGAGGCCCTGATCGAGCGCCGGTCCGTGGACTCGCTGGCGGACGAGCTGGTCCGCGAGGCGACCGACGGGGTGGGGGACTCGGGGATCAAGCCCGGGATCATCGGGGAGATCGGCACCGACAAGCCGTGGGTCACACCGGCGGAGGAACGCGTCCACCGCGCCGCCGCCCGGGCCGCCCGCCGGACGGGTCTCGCCATCACGACCCACGCGGTCATGTCGGCGATCGGGCTCGACCAGCTCCGGATCTTCGAGGAGGAAGGCGTCGACCCGGCGCGCGTCGTCATCGGGCACGCCGACTCGTATCGCGTGGTCGATCACTACCTCGCGATCATCGAACGCGGGGCCAGCGTCGAATTCGACTTCCTGGGCATGACCTTCACGCCGCAGGAGCGGTACGGCGAGGGCCGTGTGGTCGAGCTGGTCTGCGAGCTGCTCGGGCGCGGCCACGTCGACCGGATCCTGCTCAGCCAGGACGTCTGCAACGATTCGCAGCTGACGCGCTACGAGGGCAGGGGCTACGTCCACCTGGCCCAGACATTCCTGCCGCAGCTTCGCGAAGCGGGCGTCTCCGAGGCCGAGATCGAAACGATGACGGTCGTCAACCCACGCCGCGTGCTGACGATCGGCTAGGTCTCGCCCCGTCCGACCGACCCGATCAGCCCTCGAGGGCGGCGTCCACGCTCAGTGCCACATTGCCCTTGAGGGCCTGGCTGATCGGGCAGCCGTCCTTGGCGACCTCCGCCAGGCCGGCGAAGTCCTCGGCCGAGATGCCGGGGACGCGGCCTCGGACCGTCAGCGCGCTCGAGACGACTTTCCAGCCGGCATCGACCTTGTCGAAGGTGACGTCGGCCGTGACCGTCAGGCGCTCGGGCGGTGTCCCGTTCCGGGCGAGGCCGCCGGAGAAGGCCATCGCGTAGCAGGAGGCGTGCGCGGCCGCGACGAGCTCCTCGGGGCTCGTCTTGCCGTCGGACGATTCGGTGCGAGCGGACCAGGACACGGGCAGGTCCGAGAACGCCCCGCTGGACACGGCGGAGACGACGCCGCTCCCCGTGGCGAGCTCGCCGCTCCACGTGACCTCGGCGCGACGGATGGCGGACATGGGCATCTCCTCGTGGCTTGATCCACGAATCGTGCCACAGGCACGCCCCGGGCGAGCCATCGGCTGTCAGTGATGGACCAGCAGCTCCACCGCGACGATGCCAAGCCCGATCCCCGTCGAGACGAGGGTCGAGACGAGCGATCGCAACCGTCCGGCGCCGGAGCCACGGGCGGCGAACCAGCCAGCCGCGGCGAGCACGAGCAGCGCCAGGATGTTGGCCGCCCTCAAGCCCGTCGCGAGCGTCCAGAAGTCGAGCCTGGCGCCGAGCGCCATGGCCGTCGCCGGCAGGGCTGCCACGACGATCGGCACCGCATCGCGAAGGGATCGCCAGACGTCGGTCCGAGTCGTCGGTCGGCCGGTCGTCAACAGCACGCCGAGCACGTCCGCGTAGGCGTGGGCGAGCCATGTGGCGACGGCGGCCACGAGGATGATCGCCCCGGCCGCCTCAGCCCCGCGGCCGCCGGAGACCTCGATCCCCGCGATGACGATGAGGACCGCGATCGTCCCGTAGACGAATTCCTTCGCTCGATGCGCCGCCGTGTGGGTCGCAGCGTCCACGTCGAACTAGGACCGCCGGCTGTGCGCGTCCTGCTGAGCGCGACCTACTGCCTGGCCATCGCCACCCGATACTGCTCCTCGGGCGAGATCAGGTGGTCCGCATCCTGGGCGTCGTCGCCGAGGTCGATCTGGACCCACTTGGTTCGGCCGGTGAACCGACTGTCACGGACGCCGTAGTCGTCGCTGACCGGGGTGGCGCTGTCGGACCCAAGATCGGTGGTCTCGTCCGCGGAGAAGAGCATCGGTACGGTCGCGTCGACCCGCCCCTCGCCGACCTTCGCGCCGTCCAGGAACAGCGCGACATCGCCGCCCTTGCCGAGACCGCCACCGTCGTAGGTGAATTCGATCCGGACCTGGTGTTCGCCCGGACCGATCGGTGCATCGCCGTGGACCTTGAATTGCTGTAGCCCGAACAGGTTGTAGCAGTAGGCCGGCGCCCCCTTGTGGACGTATAGCGCAAAGCCGCCGAACGAACCGCCCTGGGCGATGATGACGCCACTCGGCGTCGTCCCTTCGCTGACCTCGATCTGGGCGGTCACCGAGTGCGACTTGTTCTTGATGTTGATGACCGAGTTCTCGGTCAGGCGGCCCATCCCGCCGAACAGGAGCTGGGTGTTGCCCTTGACCAGTGTCGGGCGGCCGGCGAGGTCGGAGTTGAACCGCTCGCCCCGACGGTCGTCGAGCGGCAGGACGTTGTATTTCGTCGCCTCGATGAGGAAGAGACGCTGCAGCCGCGCGAGCTGATCTGGCTGCTCTGCCGCCAGGTCACGCGTCTGGGTCCAGTCGTCCGGACCGTAGAGCTCCCAGACGTCCGCGTCGAGCGGCGGGTTCTGGGTGAGGAGCCACGGGATGCTGTGGCGTGTGACCGCCGTCCAGCCCTTGTGATAGATGCCTCGGTTGACGAACATCTCGAAATACTGCGTCTCACGATGCTCGGGCGCGGCCGCATCGTCGAATGTCGGGCGCATGCTTCGACCGTGGAGCGGCATCTGCTGGACGCCGTGGACGAATGTCGGCTCCGGGAGCCCGGCCGCGTCCAGGACCGTGGCCGCGACGTCGATGACGTGGCTGAACTGGGTCCTGATCTCACCCTTGGCCTTGACCCCCTCGGGCCAATGCAGGATGGTCCCATTGCGCGTCCCGCCCCAGTGCGAGGCGATCTGCTTGGTCCATTGGTACGGCGTGTCCATCGCGTGGGCCCAGCCGACGGCATAGTGGTTGTAGGCCTCGGGCGTGCCGAACTTGTCGATGCGGGCCATCAGGAATTCGGGTGTCTCGATCGTCGTGACGCCGTTGAGGGGCATCAGTTCGTTGAACGTGCCGTTCGGCGTCCCCTCGGCAGAGGCGCCGTTGTCTCCGATGATGTAGTAGATCAGGGTATCGCCCAGGATCTCGAGGTCTTCCAGCGCGTCGACGAGCCGTCCCACGTTGTGGTCGGTGTGCTCGAGAAATCCGGCGTACACCTCCATCTGGCGGGCCAGGATCGGCTTCATCTCCGCAGGCATGTCGTCCCAGGCGGGGATCTGCGCTGGTCGTGCGGTCAACTCCGCATCGGCCGGGATGACGCCGAGCTCCTTCTGTCGGGCCAAGGTCTGCTTGCGGAGGGCATCCCAGCCGCCGTCGAACTTGCCCTTGTAGCGGTCAGACCACTCCGGCCGGACGTGATGCGGGGCGTGTGTCGCGCCGGGTGCGAAGTAGATGAAGAACGGCTTGTCCGCCATCAGCGCCTTCTGCTGGCGGATCCAGTCGATGGCCTTCTCGGTCATGTCCTCGGTGAAGTGATAGCCCTCCTCCGGCGTTCGGTCGGGCTCCAGGGGTGTCGTGTTGTGATAGATGGCCGGCGCGTACTGGTTCGTCTCACCGCCGATGAAGCCGTAGAAGTACTCGAACCCGCCGCCGCCGGACGGCCAGTTGTCGAACGGTCCCATCGGACTGGTCTGCCAGACCGGGACCTCATGGCACTTCCCGAACTGCGCGGTCGAGTAGCCGTTCAGCTTGAGCGTCTCCGCCAGCGGCGCGGCCGTGTTCGGTCGGAGCGAGTTGTATCCAGGAGCGGACGTGGCGATCTCCGTGATGCCGCCCATCCCGACAGCGTGGTGGTTTCGCCCGCTGAGCAGGGCAGCCCTGGTGGGCGAGCACAGGGCCGTGGTGTGGAAGCGGTTGTACTTGAGCCCATTGGCCGCCAGCTTCTCGGCGGTCGGCGTGTAGACCGGTCCGCCGAAGGCGCTGCTCGCCGCGAACCCGACATCGTCGATGAGGACGATCAGGACATTCGGCGCGCCAGCCGGGGGCCGGATGTCACGGATCGGCGGATAGGACGTATCAGGATCCTTGGCGTCATACGTGGTCAGGCCGACGTAGCCACGATCCGGGATCGGCAGGACCTGCCGGGCGACGTCATCGGTCACCGGTGCACCTCGCTTCATCGTTCGTCGCCATGCATGTTCCCTTGCGCTATTCCGGACCCTGCTCGCGCGCCTCGCGCGAGAAATACGCGAGCGCGGTCTTGGTCTTGGTCTGCTGACCGCCGGCGATCGGCACGCCACGCTTCACGAGGTCGGCGCGACACTCGGCGGCGACCTGGAACATCTCCGCTGGCAGGCACTTGGTCGAGAGCTCTAGGATCCTGGAACCGTCCGGATAGAGCCACATCTCCCCGACGAGGGTGCGACCCAGCTCGGCCGGGGTGACCCGCACCTTGAGCACGAATGTGGGGCCGAGCGGGATCAGGCTGTCGAGCTCGATCCCGGCGGGAGCATGCTCCGCATAGAAGGCCCGTTGCTCCTTCGTGAACAGGCGCCGGATGGGCTGTCCGCCATTCAAGGTGTCGCGAACCGCGGCCGCCGTCGACTTGGCCTTCAGCGTCGCCGAGCAGACGAATCCGCCCGGGATCACGTCGACCTCGACACCCAGGCTCGGCGACCGCCGAAGGTCGGCGGGCAGTTCGGCCGGCACGACCGGTCGCAGCTTGATGACCGAATCGCCCTTCCCGCCCTGGATCCGCCGCGCCCGCACCACCACGCCGGCGGCGTTCAACTTGAGGTCCGGGGTGTCAAAGAAGATGACCTGCCGGATCTGCGCCTCGAGGGCATCGATCCCGAGGCTCCTGATGGCCCCACGATGCTCGGAGACCGGGACCGTCAGTTTCAGTTCGACGCTATCGGCATCCTTGACCAGGTCCATCAGTTCGGCGGTCTGGGCATCGGTGAGGCGCCTGGGTGCGGCGGTCGGTCGAGCGCGGGTCGCCGGGGCGCGACGGGCCCGAGTCGCAGCGGTCGGTCGGGCCCGGGTCGACGTTGCCATTGAGTTCTCCTCTCGTCGAGCGCCGGTGGGGCCGACGTCCGGGGGCCGACATCCCACCGCCCCGCGATCGGACGTCCGGCCATCCTGACCGTGATCAGCGCCCGCATCGTCCGTCGCCTCGGGCGATCGGTGCATCACCCACCGGGGGTGATGTCCGTCCTCCCGTCCGGCGCCGTAGGCTGACGGGGTGGAGGGACGATGGATGCCATGAGCGCGAGCCCGCGGGTGGACGACCGGGCGTCGCGGCTCCGGGCCGACCTGCTCGCCGGCGTGACCGCCGGCGCGGTCGTGATCCCGCAGGCGATGGCCTATGCCACGATCGCCGGCCTGCCGCTCCAGTACGGCCTCTATTGCGCGCTGGTCCCGACCGCGGTCTACGCCCTGCTTGGCACGTCGCGGCCGCTCAGCGTCAGCACGACGTCCTCCATCTCCCTGTTGACGGCCACGGTCATCGCCGAAACCGGAGGCGCGGCCGATCCGGCGATGGTGGCCTCCTTGCTGGCCATCCTTGCCGGTGGGTTCCTGCTGGCGGCCGGCATCCTCCGCCTCGGCTTCATCGCGGACTTCATCTCGCGTCCGATCCTCGACGGCTTCAAGGTGGGGATGGGGCTGACCATCGTGGCCAGCCAGCTCGGAAAGATCCTCGGCATCCCGATCACAGGCGACACCTTCTTCCCGAAGGTCGCATCGGCCATCGAGGGGATCAGTGCCACCAACCCATGGACGTTTGGGCTGGCGCTCCTGACAGTCGCGGTCCTGCTCGTCCTGCGGCGGGTCGACCGTCGGCTGCCCGGTCCGTTGATCGCCCTAGCGCTCGGCATGGCGGCGATCGCGTGGACCGGTCTCCTCGACCGCGGGGTGAGCACGGTGGCGGCGGTCCCGAGCGGTCTGCCCGCACCGCTGATCCCGGACTTCGGGCTGGCCGGTGAGCTGATCATCCCGGCGCTCGCCATCGCGCTCATGGCGTTCGTCGAGTCGATGGCGGCGGCTCGCGCGTTCCGGGCGCCCAACGACCGCCCCATCGACAGCGACCGGGAGCTCATCGCGCTCGGCGCCGCGAATATCGCCGGCGGCTTCTTCCGGGCCTACGGAGCGGGCGGCGGCCTGTCGCAGACCGCAGTGAACGACGCCGCGGGCGCCCGCAGCAAGCAGAGCGGCCTGGTCACGGCCGGACTGACGGCCCTGGTCCTGCTCTTCCTGGCCGGCCTCCTGAGCCTGATCCCCGAAGCCACGCTGGGGGCCATCGTGGTCGTGGCGGCGTTCGGGCTGGTCGATGCCACGGACCTGCGCGAGATCGCGGCGATCCGGCGATCCGACCTGGCGATGGGCGTCGTGACCCTGGGGGCCGTGCTCGTCCTGGGCGTGATCCAGGGGATGTTCGTCGGCGTCATGGCCTCGATGCTGACGCTCCTGTGGCGGCTGAACCACCCGCCGGTCCTGGTGCTGGCCCGGAACCCGGCCGACGGCAGCTTCCGGGACGTCGCTCGACATGATGGCGACGAACCGATCCCCGGGATGCTCATCGTCCGGATCGAATCCGCCATCTACTTCGGCAACGCCCAACGCATCTTCGACCACGTCGCCGAGCTCGTGGCCAGGGCAGATCCGCGACCGCGCGTCCTCGTCCTCGACTTCTCGGCTGTCGCGGACATCGACACGACCGCCATCGTCGTCGCGCGCGAGAGAGCCGCGGCCCTCGGTCGCGCCGGGACCGAGGTCTGGCTGGCTCGGCTCACCGAGAGCGCGCTCGCGATCGCCAAGCGGACGCCGCGGTGGCCGGCGCTGGTCGAAGCCGAACACGTCCATCCGTCGGTCGCGGCGGCGGTGGAGGCGTTCCAGCGGCGAGCCGAGGCTGGCCCGGGCGACACGGCGAGCTGACGCTCCAGCGCTACAGCAATCGGGAGACGCGGTTCATCGATGCGTTCCAGTAGCGCTCCCGACGCCCGCCCGTGACGGTCGCGGGCACGGACATGCCCGCCAGCTCGTCGAAGACCGAGGCCTCGGCGAGGGCCGGCATCGAGGGATGCTCGACGAGGATGTCGAGCTCGTCGTTGCGGAAGAGCGAGAGATCGTCCAGGTTGCATCCGCCGATGAGCACGCGATCGTCGATCCGGAGCACCTTGGCGTGGGCCATCTCCGGGTGCAGCAGGATCTCCACGCCGGCGTCCAGCAGGGCCGGGTACCAGTGGCGGAACGCGGCGGCCGGGTAGGGCGGCGTCGGCTTGCCGGGTGCGATCAGGCGGATCCGCACGCCTCGATGCGCGGCCGCGAGCAGGCCTCGCAGGATCGCCCGGTTGCTGATGTACGGATTGACGATGTCGATCCGCTCGGTGGCACCGGCCACCGACGTCTCGATGGCGTCGCTGATCGGGTGGTGGCCGGTGCCCGGAACGTTCCAGAGGATCGTCGTCGGCGCCTTGAGCGGGGCGTCATCGGCGACCACGAGCGTGTCGGCGGGGAACCAGCGGTCGAGGGTCTCGTCGTCCCATGGCAAGGTCCCGCCGTGGTGCCGCCAGCTGGCCAGGAAGACCGTCTGGAGGGACGAGACGACCGGGCCGGTGAGGCGGGCCATCACGTCGTAGAAGCGCTCGTCGTTGTAGTGGTCCTCGATGCCGCTGCCGCCGGCGTAGCCGATTCGCCCGTCGATGACGGCGATCTTGCGATGGTCGAAGTGGAGCGTGTCCTCGAGGTGCATGCGCCAGAAACGGCTGCCGAGCGGTCCAGACCGGACCACGTTGAGCGCGTCGTTGGTGACCACTTCCACGCCCGCTGCCCGAAGCTCGCGGTAGAGTCCCTTGCTGCCCGCGATGACTTCGCTGCCGACCGCATCGACGGCCAGCCTGACGGTCACGCCGGCGCGGACCTTCTCAGCCAAGAGGTCCCGGAAGACGCTGCCGACCGTGCCGGGCTTGTAGCCGTAGATGAGCAGATGGACGTGATCGGTCGCGGCCTCGATGTCCTCGATCATCCGCGGGAAGTAGCGACGGCCATGGAGCAGAGGCTCGACCGAGGTCGCGATGGCCGGCGCGAACGACATGGCGAGATCGGATCGACGGACCCTAGGCGCGGCCGCGAGTCTGGCGGCCACCGAACGAGCCGCGTCCGGCTGGATGGCGTCGTCGCCCGGCGGGAAGGCGGACCGACGCCGGCCCCGCTTCCGGAGCTGCCAGCCCGCCGCGGCTGCCCCGGCACCCACCGCTGCCAATCGGGTCACGCGCATCGCATCACCTCCGTTACCGCCTTGGGCCGCTTAGGACGGGCTGGCATCGGGCGTCGGGCCCGTGGCCGGTGGCACCGGTTCCAGCGGCTCGGGCGGCGCGTCCGTACGATGGCCGTCTGGCTCCTCGACCGGCATGGGCGGTTCGGTGGCGAAGACCCGGAGCACGGATCGCCACGTGGCCGAGATGACGCCGAGGAAGGGGACCGCGAGGAACATGCCGATGACACCGGCTATCTCGCTGCCTGCCGGGATCGCGAGCAGCACGATCGCCGGATGGAGGTTGACGGCCCGGCTGTAGACCAATGGAGCCACGAAGTTGCCCTGGACGATGTTGAGGACCAGGGTGAAGATGGCCATGATCGCGATCTGTTGCGGGCTCCCAACGGCCACGGTCACCAGGAAGGCCAGGCCGGTCGTGATGATGCTGCCGATGTAGGGGATGAAGCCACCGAAGAATGACAGGACCGCGAGCGGCAGCGCCAGCGGCAGGCCCAGAAGGATCATCACCACGTACTGCGTCGCCGCCCCGAACGCCGAGATCGCGCTGGTCCCGACCATGTATCCGCCCAGCACGCCGATCGCCTGAGAGCCGGCCGAATCGACCTCGCGGTCGCGGCCGGGTGGGAGTCGCGCGAGAAGCTGGCGCTCGAATTGTGGGCCATCCTTGAGCATGTAGAAGCACAGCAGGCCGGACAGGATCAGGATCACGAAGAGAGTCGCAATGCCTGCGGCGATCCCGGCCAGCGCGACCACCACACCGGTCCCGTATGCCTGGACGGTCGCGGCGAGCCAGCCGAGGAAGCCGCCGCTCGCCTGGTCGATGGTCGCTGCGCCCTCGGTGGCGGTCCCCGTGATCTGGTCGGCCTGGCCGATGAGCGAGGCGACCGTCACGACGACGATGGCGAGGACGATGAGGAAGGCGCCGCCGGTCGACGCGACGGCGGCGACGCTGCGGCGCCAGCCACGCGCGACGAGGCGCTTCATCAACGGGTCGAGGGTGGCGGCCAGGATCACGGCGAGGACGACCGGGATCGTGACCATCGGCACCTGGACGATGATCTCGATGACGACCGCCAGGACGGCGGTCACCAGGACCAGTCGCCAGCTCCACTGAGCGAGCCGGTCCAACCACCCCGGGACCAACGTTGGGCCAGGGTGATCAGGGCCCGGGTCGAGGATCATCACGATGGCACCGGTCACCGCCATCACGATGGCCACGACCGGGATCGCGACGAAGAGCCCGACGATCCCCGCGACGGCAGCCCCGGCGGGCAGCGCCAGCAACACGACCGCCGGGTGCATATTGACGGTCTTTCCGTAGATGATCGGCGCCAGCACGTTGCCCTGGATCACGTTCACGATCGTGATCAGCACGAGCAGGATCAGCACGTCCTGGGGACCGTTGGTGGCAAGGGTCACGATGACCATCAGCGTCGTGGTCACGATCCCGCCGAAGTAGGGGATGAAGCCTCCGAAGAAGACGAGCACGGCCAGCGGCGCGGCGAGCGGGACGCCCAGCAGGTAGAGGAAGACGAAGTCGCTGAGAGCATCACTCGCAGCCAGGATCGCCGTCCCGCGCAGGTAGCCGCCGACCCGGTCGAGCGCATCGTTTCCGGCGTCCATGATCCGCGCGCGACGAGGGCCCTTGACGTCCTGGAAGGCCCAGACCCACGCCTTGTCCCCGTCCTGAAGCAGGAAGAAGAGCGTGAACAGCGCCAGCAGAGCGACCCCTGCGATGCTCGCGAGCGCAGAGGCGATGGAGGCGAGGGACTGGCTCAGCCACACTTCCAGCGCCTTCATGACGGCGGCTGCGGTCGTTGCGACCTCGGGCGGGACGCTGACCTCGGCGAGGTATGTCTCCAGCTCGGCGATCCCCTGGTCGATGCTCGTGACCAACGCCGGGATGTAGGGGACGAACGCCAGTGAGATCAGCACGACCGTGGTCCCGACGATCAGGACGGCCGCGATCGTGACCACCCCAGCCGATCGGGTTCGCGACCAGCCTCTTCGACGCAGGCGGAGGACGAAGGGTGCGAACGTGGAGGCGATGATGACCGCCACCAGCACGGAGACCGTGACCGTCGCGAGCCTGCCCGCGACGAAGAAGATCAGCGCCCCCAGGACGATGGCCGCGAGGATCCGCCAGCCGAGGCCCGCTGCGTTCTGGAGCCAGTCCGGGACGATGCGGCCGGTGGGCGTCTGCGAGACGGTCGTCACCTCGGTCGTCGTCCTCCGGGTTGGGTCCTGATCATGGACCTCTCGACCACATCATCGAACGGCCCCGACGTCGGGGGACGCGGGGCCGCGCGTGCGTACTGGCGGACCTGGGCCCCTCGTCAGATCCCGAGCACCTTGGCCTTCGCGGCGGTGAATTCCTCGTCGGTCAGCACGCCTGACGTGTGGAGCGTGGCCAACCGCTGGAGCTCCGCCATCGTCGGATCCTCGGCTGGAGCCGGCGCGGCCTGCGGTGCCGCGGCCTGGGCCTCGTACTGTTGGGCCTCCTGTGCCTGGGCCTGCGAGGCGTACTTCTGCTCCTGGTGGTGCCTGACGGCGCCCGCCGTCCCGGCGATCACTGCTGTGCCTGCGGCCATCCGGACCAGGCCCGGACCTCGACGACGACGCATCATGGTGACGACTCCCTTTCCTTGGTGTGGGGTCAGGCCGGCGCGCCTGCCTTACTCTCTTCGGCGTACGCGACAGCCGCCTGGACCAGGTCGTAAGGCACGACGTGGCGCTCGACGACGATGGCATCGGCTCGTTTCAATGCGTCGGCGAGCTTGGCCGCCCACAGGTCTTCCCAGACGATGATGGCCGCCGAGCTGTTCGGCTCGAGCGCGTCGGCCGCCGACGCGAGATCGTCCGCGTTGAGCAGGCCACCGCGCTCGGCGCCGATGGACTCGAACGCCTGGAGGATCGCCGAGTCCGTGTCTTCGATCTCCACCGCGGCCGCGTTGCCGTCGGCGTCCTTGGTGACGAAGGCGAGGTCCAGGATCCGGATCGTGCCGGCATCGACGAGCTCGCCGAGCGCGGGCGCGATCTCGCCCTTGAACTTGTTGCCGGGAAACGCGATGACGGCGTACTCGACGGGTCCGGTACCCATAGCCCGTGCTCCTTCCTTGATGGCGATGCCGCGACCGGATCCCCCTCCGCGACTGGCGCGGTCGGTCGATCGACGGGCAACCGCACGATACGGCGCCACAGCCGACCCGGACATCACCCGCGAAGGATGACGCGAGCCGGCCGATGATGCCGCCGCGTCAGCGCTCGGCGAGTCGACGTTCGATGGCGTCGAGCCGGGCGAGCAGGTGCTCGAACTGCTCCTCGAGGTGCGCCCTCTGCTCGGCGTCATCCGCCCGCCTCTCGTCGCGACGGGCCTGCTGCCGCGACTCGAAGAGCGTCGACGTGATCGATGCGGTCACCATTGCCAGGAAGGCGACGGCGAGGACCATGATCAAGCCGCCGACCAACCGGCCGATCGGCGCCTTCGGCGAGACGTCCCCATATCCGACCGTCGTGACAGTCTGGAGGACGTACCAGAGGGCGACGCCCAGATCGGGATACTCGCGGCGATCCACGATCCACATCACCACTCCGCCGACGACCACGGTCGTCACGATCGCGATGATGATGGCGGCCATCGCCCGCCGGGCAGACGTCGGCTCTTCCCCGAACCGCTTCATCGCGTGGTCGAGTGGCCTGACGACGGGGCGCCCGCCACGTGGTCCCTGAGCCAACGGATCCCTTGGCTCCATCTGCACCTCCTCCACCGCGATTGCGTTGATACGGTCACCATCCTGACCGAAGCGATGCGCTGCGTGTAGCCCCGACCGGATGATGCGCGGACCTAGTGCGGCCGCCTTGAATGCGGTTCGACGGTCCATCGCGCCGAGGCAGCCGATGTTCATCCAGGCGATCCTGCTGGGCGGACTCGCCCAGATCTCCTTGCTCCTGAGCGGGCTCTTCGCCACCTGGGTCCAGGTCCCGACCCGCATCGTCGGGCTGCTCGCCGGGTTCGGGGCCGGCTCGATCATCGGCGCGGTCGCCTTCGACCTGATCGTCGAAGCGGAGACGTCGTTGGGCGGTTACGAGACGACGCTCTGGCTCCTGGTGGGCGCCGCGATCTTCGTCATCGGCGACGCCGTGGTGGAACGCCGGTTCGGCTCACCACCGGGGCAGGGCTCTTCCGATGGGCGGGCCGAGGAGGGCTCGGCGAGCCCGCTTGGTATCGTCCTCGGCGCGATCGTGGACGGGATCCCGGAGTCGCTGATCTTCGGCGTCGGCATCGCGGTCGGGAGCCCGTTGAGCGTCGCGTTCCTTGCCGCGGTCATCGTCTCGAACATTCCTCAGGCGCTCGCCCCGTCAGCCGACCTGGTCAAGGCCGGTTGGACGCGGAGTCGGCTGGCGACGGTGTGGGGCGCGGTCGTGCTCGCCTCCGCGGCCGCATCCGGTGTGGGCTATCTGCTCGCCTCGGCCAGCCCGCTCGTCACGGGCGACCGGTTTGCGGCGATCGCTGCTGGCGGCCTGCTCGCGATGCTCACCAATTCGCTGATGCCATTCGCGTTCGAACGCGGCAAGCGCGCCGCCGGCGTCGCGACGGTCGTCGGGTTCGCGCTCAGCGTGCCGGCGACACTTCCCTGACGGCTAAGGTCCCGCTCACGCCCCCTGCGGCGATGCGGCGACGGGTTCGGCGGGCGGGCTGGGCGTCGGTCGCGGCGGCGGCCGCGGCAGGCGTCTTGCCAAGCGGGATCCCGATCGACTCGAGCCAGCGGCGGATGTTGCGATAGATCGCCGGTGCTCCGAGCGGGACCTCCTCATCCAGCGTCCACTCGACGGGGTGGAGGATGAACGGCTCGGTCTGCGGGCCGCCCAGGCCGCCATGCGAGCCGATGAGCTCCTCGAAGGCGGCCACCTCGCCCATCTCCGGGTCGTACTGGCTGAGCAGCAGCAAGTCCGGCGCGTGCTCCATCGCGTCCACGCGTTGGAGACTCATGACCGTGTGCGGTCCGAACAACGTCGTCGGGTCCTCGCCCTCGATCCGATCCTCGTCGAGATACCGGAGTCCGCGGGGGCCGAGCGCCACCGCGCCATGGTCATGCGTCCGGATCATCAGCAGGCCCACCCCGGGATGCGCCGCCATGCGTCTCGACCAGGCGTGGATGGAGCTCTTCGAGCTCCTGGACCGTCAGACGGTGGTCGATTGCCGGTGAAGTAGACCAGGCCAAGGTTGCCGGACCCGACGACCGCGATCGTCGACTCGTCCGCCGGCGGCGGCGGCTCCTCCGCGTCGAGGTCGACGACGCCGTTCGTGGTCCGGCTGGCCAGCGCCGCACGGGCCACCGTGGCCCCATACCCCGGCTGCGGGTGATCTCCGAGAGGAACGCGTTGACGAAGGTCGATCCCTCCGCCTGCGTCTTGGCCTGGACGACGGTCGCACGTCCGCCCATCAGGTCTCGGACCACTTCGCCAAGGCTCTGGCCGTAGCGCTGCTTGAAGGTGGCGCCCAGGCTCTGGCCGTGGTCCGACAGCACGATGAACTTGTACGGGCGCGGGGCGTCCTCGGCGGCCTTCGCCAGTGTGCCGATCGCGCGGTCGACGCCATCGAGTGCCTCGAACGACTCGACCCGCTCCGGGCCGCAGTGATGGGCCAGCTCGTCGTAGTCGGTGAAGTCCGCATAGATCACGTTCGCGCCGCGGTACATCTCCTCGATGATCAGCGACGTGTTGACGTCCCGCAGCAGGACGTTGCTGGCGGCCCGCATCCCCGCGTACTTGAGACCGCGATGCATCTGGGGCTGGATCCCCGACCGTCGGGTGCGGCGCGCCTGGAAGCGCTCCTTGAAGAACTCGCCCAGGAACAGCGTGAACGATCGCAGGTACCCGCTGGGGCTCAGGAAGAAGCTGAAGAACGCCTTGCTGTCACCCAGGCCCTGGGACTTGTCGCGGATGGCGCCGGTCGTGACGTACGCCCGCTCGGCGTCGCCGGTCATGAGGTTGCAGATGCTGACCCCGCCGTTCGAGAGGAGGCCCTCGCCGTTCGACAGCGCGGCGGACGATCTCCGCGGCGTCATCGGGGTTGCTCGACACCATCAGCTTCTGGCGGTCCCGCTCGTACCATCGGAACGCCGGGATGCCGTCGTTATTGCCGTGCAGGATGCCGGCCTGGCTGGCCGACGTCATCGAGGGCAGGAGCGCCTCCCAGCGCGACAGCTTGTGGGTGCCCGATCGGATCCAGCTGCCGATCGTGTTGACCGACCCCGCGCGCACGCGGCCCGCGAGGATCGGGTGGGCCAGGCCGTCGATCTGGATGATCACGAGGCCGGGCGCGTCAGTGCGCACCACGTTCTGCTTCACCATCAGGCTCTGGACCAACAGCCCGAAGATACGACCCGCTGCGATCGATGGCGAAGAGTGAGACCAGGATCGTGTCGACGATCGCGTAGATGAACGACCCGATGAGCGCCGTCGTGAAACTGGCGACATGGAAGCCTGGCGCGAGCGGGGCGATGAACGAGGAATGCCGCGACCTGCAGCACGAGCACCAGGACGGCGGTCAGGATCAGGGATCGAGGCGCGACGAAGGCGAGCAGGATCGGTCGGACGAGCGCGTTGAACAGCGCCATGAAGACGATCGCGAGGATCCCCGCCCAGACGCTGTCGACCGTGATGCCCGGGAGGATGGCCGCGGTCACCGCGAGCGCGATCATCGACACGATCAGCGTGATGATCAGGCGCTTGACGAGCGCCCAGCGGCCCGCCCTGCCAGTTCCACAGGATCTGGATCTGGGTCCGCAGGAGATCGATGGGACCGCTCAACGGCCGTGTACTCCCTCGATGCACCGCTGGGGGGCGGCCACTGCGGCCGGACAACTGAGGCGCATGCCTCGCTCACCGGAGGTTCCGCCTCGCCGCGAGGATACCCGCGTGGGTTCCGCGCGCTGCTTCACCCGCCGTGGGTGATGCGCCGTCGCCATCCATGCCGGACCGTGCGTCAGGACGCCCGCCGGATCGTCGCGGGCACGAGGAGGGACTCGATGGAACGCACCGCCATGTCCGCCCGAGCGCCGGGTCACCGGTCGCTGGCACTGTTGGCTGCAGGCGCGACCCTGCTGATCGCCGGTTGCTCGCAGGTCGGCACGTCGGCCCTGACATTCTGGGATGTCGTCTGGTCGATGATCGCGTTCTTCTTCTGGTTCATGTTCATCTGGATCTTCATCTCGCTGTTCGGCGACATCTTCCGGCGCAACGACATGTCCGGGATGGCCAAGGCAGGATGGCTCCTGGTTCTCGTTCTGCTGCCATTCCTCGGTTCCCTCATCTACATCGTCATGCGGCCCAAGGTGACCGCCCAGGACGTGCAGACGATGGCGCGGATGGAGGCTGGCCAGAAGGCGATCGCCGGCGTGACCACCGCCGACGAGCTCGCGAAGCTCCAGCAGCTCAAGGACGCGGGCGCCATCACCGCCGAGGAGTTCGAGGCGCTCAAGCAGAAGACGCTGGCGAGCTGATCGCGACCGGAGGAACCCGATCATGTGTTGCGCCTTCGCCGCTCTAGCGCTTCTCGGACCACGCGCCCTGATCCTGATCTGGGCCCTCCTCGAGCCGGTTCGGTGGTCGGCTGCCTTCGACACCTTCTTCTGGCCGCTCCTGGGGTTCGTCCTCTTGCCATGGACCACGCTGATGTTCGTCATCGTGGCGCCCCTTGGCGTCGACGGCCTCGACTGGGTCTGGCTGGGGCTCGGGGTGGTCGCCGACCTCGCCAGCTACGGCGGCGGCGGCTATACCAACCGGGAGCGATTCGCGTCCGGCGCCTGACCACTCGGCCGGGCTCGCCCCGGTAGTCCGCAACCACCCGGCAGCGCTCCGCACGGCACAAGACTGGACGGTGGCGACGCCAGCAGCGTAGGCTTTGCAAGTCCGCGCGCGCCGATGGGGAAAGGACGGGGCCCGTCACCGTCCGAAACCGGGGTCGGATTCTTGACGCTCACGCTGGACCGGGACCAGGGGGTCCGGGCCACCCTGCCGGGTGGCTATCCCATCCTCGAGACGAAGCTGGCGCCGCCGACCTGGCGGTCCGGCCTCATCGCCCGGCCGCGCCTGGTCGAGCGGCTGGAGGCTCGGCCCGAGGTGCCGCTGGTGGTCCTGGCCGCGCCCGGCCGGATACGGCAAGTCGACCGTCCTGACCGAATGGCTCGAACACCACTCAGCGGCAGGCGATCTGGCTCCATCTCGACGAACGTGATGACGATCCGGCCGTCCTGCTGGGTTACCTGGCTGTGGCGATCGACCGGGCGATCGGGATCGGCCGGGACACGGTCGCCGCTACCGGCGGGGTCGGGCCATCGGTCTGGGCGACGGCGGTGCCGGCGCTCGGATCAGCGATCGCGCCGCTCGGACGACGCCGTTCCTGCTGATACTCGACGACCTCGAGCGCTTGCACAACCAGGAGTCGCTCGATGTCGTCGTGGCCCTGGCCGCGCACCTCCCAGCGGGATCTCAGATCGCGATCGCGACCCGCTCGATCGAGGGGTTGCCGATCCCGCGCCTGTTGGCCGCCGAATCGCCTGGTGCTCCTGGAGCGCGACGACCTGCGGCTCGACGACGAGGAAGCGATGGCACTCCTCAGCGGCGCCGGCCGGAAGCGCCCGATGGAGGAGGTCCGCGAGCTCAACGTCGCCGCCGAGGGCTGGCCGGCCGGCCTCTATCTGACTGGCCCTGACGATGCGATCCCAGGATGGCAGGCTCCATGAGGCGACCGCCGTCATGCCCGCGGGCCGCCAACTCGTCGGCGAGTACCTGCGAACGGAGCTGCTGGACCGACTGTCCGAGCACGAGGTCCGGTTCCTGGTGCGCACGGCGCCGCTGGAGCGCCTGAGCGCCCCGCTCTGCGACTCACGTGCTAGCGAGCTCCGACTCCGCCGACACGCTCGATGCGCTCGAGCGCTCGAACCTGCTCCTGATCCCGATCGACGGGGAACAGCGCTGGTATCGCTACCACAGCCTGCTGCACGACTTCCTGCTCGAGGAGGCGATGCACCGTGAGCCTGAGCCGGTCCGGGAGATCAACCGCCGGGCGTCGGCCTGGCACGAGGACGCCGGCGACCTCGACGCGGCCCTGCGCTACGCCTTCGCCGCATCCGACCTCGATCGCGTCCGTCGCCTGCTGCCCGAGCGATCCCAGCGGGCCTTCAACGCCGGCCGCGCCGAGACCGTCCGTCGCTGGTACGAGTGGCTCGAGCAGCACGAGCATGGTGATGCCGACCCGACCGCCGCCTGGTTCGGGGCGATCTTCTTCGCCTTCGTCGGTGACCCCGGGCGGGCCGAGCGGTGGGCCGACCTGGCAGCGAGCTCGGACGATCGCGACCCCGGTACGATCGCCCTCGGGCGCTTCGTCCGAGCGATCCTGTGCCGCGACGGTGTCGAAGCGATGTCGAGTGATGCAGACGCCGCCGCGGCCGACGTTGCCCGCCTCACACATGTTCGGGCCGGCGGCGCGCCTGCTCGCCGGGATCGCCCGTGACCTGAACGGCGAGCCGGATGAGGCGGACGCGCAGCTGGCGGACGCGCTGGACATCGCGCTCGCCGGCCGACACCTCAACAGCTCGACCGCATTGGGACTCGTCCAGCGCGCGTCGCTGGCGATCCGCCGTGGAGCGTGGGCCGCCGCCGAGGGTCACGTTCGACTCGCCCGGTCGGTCGTGCGCGACGGTCACCTGGAGGAGCAGGTCGTCGGGCTCGCAGTCGACGCGATCTCGGCCAGGATCGCGGCCCACCACGGTGCGGTCAAACAGGCGCGCGCAGACCTCACCCACGCCCAACGGCTACGGCCTCTGCTCAACCACGCCCTCCCGTGGCTCGCGGTCCGGGTTCGCGTCGATCTGGCCACGACCCATCTCGCGCTCGGTGACCCGAACGGGGCGCGCCTGCTGATGACCGAGGTCCGCGACATCCGGCACGCCGGGCCGGCCTGGGTGCCCTGGAGGATGAGGCCGCCGAGGTCGATCATCGCCTGAAGGTCGCCGGGGGGATGTCGCTCGGGACCTCGACGCTGACCATGGCGGAGCTCCGCCTCCTGCCCCTGCTGGCCACCCATCTCACGTTCCCGGACATCGCCGATCGCATGGTCCTCTCGACCAACACGGTGAAGACCCAGGCGAAGTCCATCTACCGCAAGTTGGATGCGTCATCGCGTTCGGAGGCCGTCGAACAGGCGCGCGAGTTCGGCCTGCTCGAAGGTGCGCCCCTGCCGGCCAGCGCCCGCGGCGCCTGAGGGCCAGCGTTTCATCCTGAGGGGATGATGCGGGCGGAACGCCCGGCGACCGGAATCTCCAAGGGAGATGACCATCGACTTTCCGTCGAGGACCACCCGGTTGGCCGTCACCGAGGAAACGCTCCGACGGCTCGCGTTGTCGGATGACCGGCTGCTCGAGGAGATCCTCAGCGGACACGGCGACCCGACCAGTCGTGGCTGCCTCGACGCGCGCACGACCGCGCTCGTTCGCCTGGCGGCGCTGGTCGCCATGGGCGGCTCGACGACCTCGTTCGCCGCCGCCGCCTCGACCGCCATGATCAGCGGGGCGACCGTCGACGAGCTGGTCGACACGCTACTGGTGATCGCACCGGTCGTCGGGTCGGCCAACGTCGTGGCGGCGGCCCCCAAGCTGGCGCTCGGCGTCGGCTTCGACCTCGACGGCTCGTTCGAGGATCCCGACCTGTCGTGAAGGTGCTCGTTGACACGCGGGTCGGGCTGGATTGCTCGAGCCGGGACTCATGACGACCTTGGCCTGCCCGGGACGAGCGAGCGAGCGGGATCGCGGCGCCATGGCGATGCCGTAGAGCGGGATCCAGCGAGCCAGACATGACCGTCGAGGACGTCCGCGATCGGATCGACACGCATCGGCCAAGCTGAAGACGAACGGGAGGAACACGATGCCGAAGGGCAAGCCGAACATCCTCGTCATCTGGGGTGACGACATCGGGATCTCCAACCTGAGCTGCTACAGCGACGGCTTGATGGGTTACCGCACCCCCAATATCGACCGCATCGCCAACGAAGGTATGCGCTTCACCGATTCGTATGGCGAGCAGAGCTGCACCGCCGGCCGGTCTGCATTCATCACCGGACAGAGCGTCTACCGGACCGGCATGAGCAAGGTCGGGGTGCCGGGCATGCCCGTCGGGATCAGCGCCGACGATCCGACCATCGCCACACTGCTCAAGCCGCTGGGTTATGCGACCGGTCAGTTCGGCAAGAATCACCTGGGCGACAGGAACGAGTTCCTTCCCACCGTTCATGGCTTCGATGAGTTCTTCGGGAACCTGTATCACCTCAATGCCGAGGAAGAGCCGGAGCAGCCCGACTATCCGCCCGAGAAGGACTTCCCCCACTTCAGGGAGAACTTCGGCCCGCGCGGCGTCATCCACTCGTGGGCCAGCGCCGACGACGATGCCACGGAGCAGCAGCGTTTCGGTCCAGTGGGCAAGCAGCGGATCGAGGACACCGGTCCGCTCAACAAGAAGCGGATGGAAACGATCGACGATGAGGTCGTCGAAGCGGCCAACGACTTCATCGGCCGCCAGGCCGCCGCCGGTACACCGTTCTTCGTGTGGGTCAACACGACGCACATGCACTTCCGAACACATACCAAGCCGGAGAGCCTGGGTCAGGCGGGCCGCTGGCAGTCGCCCTACCACGACACGATGCTCGACCACGACCGCAACGTCGGCCAGGTGCTCGACAAGCTCGACGAGCTCGGCCTGACGGACGACACGATCGTCGTCTATTCGACGGACAACGGGCCGCACATGAACTCGTGGCCCGATGCCGGGATGACCCCGTTCCGGAACGAGAAGAACTCCAATTGGGAAGGGGCATTCCGAGTACCGGAGATCGTTCGTTGGCCGGGCCACATCGAGGCGGGAGTGATCTCCAACGAGATCATCCAGCACCATGACTGGTTCCCGACGTTCCTCGCCGCGGCGGGCGATCCAGAGGCGGTCGACCGGCTCAAGAAGGGGAGCAAGGTCGGCGACCGGACCTACAAGGTCCACATCGACGGCTTCAACCTGTTGCCGTATCTGACTGGCGAAGTCGACAAGAGCCCGCGCCAGCTGTTCGTGTACTTCTCCGACGACGGCGACGTGCTCGGGATCCGGTATGACAATTGGAAGGTCGTGTTCATGGAGCAGCGCCAGCAAGGCACGATGCAGATCTGGGCGGAGCCGTTCATCGCGCTCCGCGTACCCAAGCTCTTTAATCTGCGCACCGATCCGTTCGAGCGCGCCGACGTGACGTCGAACACGTACTGGGATTGGCTCCTGAACAACGCCTACCTCGTGCTTGCGGGAACGACGGTCGTGGCCGAATTCCTCGAGACATTCAAGGAGTTCCCGCCGCGCCAGAAGGCGCCGAGCTTCTCGGTGGATCAGATCGTCGCCAAGCTGGAAGAAGCCCTTGCAGCAGGGCGATGAGCGCCCCGTCGCTGGCGTCGTGGAATGACACCCCGACGAAGGCCGCCATCACGACTTTCGTCGAGCGGGTCACCACCGGTCCGGACGCCGTCCCGGTCGAGGAACGGATCGCGGTCTTCGACAACGACGGAACGCTCTGGACCGAGAAGCCGATGCCGGTCGAGCTGGTGTTCATCCTGCACCGCTGGGCCGAGATGGCCGAGGCTGACCCGGGGCTTCGCGAGCGGCAGCCGTGGAAGGCCGCGTACGAGAAGGACTACGCGTTCCTCGCCGGAGCGATCGACAAGCACTACGCCGGTGACGACTCGGACGTAAAGGTGCTCCTGGGTGGCGTGGTGAAGGCCTTTGCCGGGCTCGAGGTCCACACGTACGGTGCCCAGGCCGCGGCGTTCGTCCGTGATGTGCACCACCCGACGCTGCGACGGCCGTTCGGCACGGTCGGCTTCCAACCGATGGTCGAGCTGCTCCGGTACCTCGAGGCCAACGGCTTCACGACGCTGATCGCCTCGGGTGGGTCGCGCGACTTCATGCGAAGCTTCGCCTGGGACGTGTATGGCATCCCGCCGGAACGTATCGTCGGCAGCTCGAACCAGCTCTCCTGGGTCGAGGAGGGTGACGGCTCGCTGGTCTACGCCGCGGCACCCGACGTCTTCGACGACGGGCCGGCGAAGCCGATCCGGATCTGGAGCCGGCTAGGCCGCCGCCCGCTCGTGGCCGGCGGCAACTCCAACGGCGACGTGCCGATGCTCGCCTTCGCCGGCGGGCCGGGGCGGCCGGCATTGCGGCTATTGGTCCTGCACGACGACGCCGAGCGCGAGTTCGACTACGTCAAGGGGGCGGAGGCGGCCCTCGAACGGGCAGGCCGCGACGGCTGGACCGTTGTCAGCGTCAAGAACGACTGGGAGACCGTCTTCAGCGACGCCTCGATGTGAGCTGGCTGTTCAGCTCGCTCGCCGGCTACAGGCCGGAGTGGCTGCGAGGGGACGTCATCGCGGGCCTCACGGTCTGGGCCGTCCTGGTCCCGGAGGCGCTGGCCTACGCGACGATCGCCGGCGTCTCGCCGGTCATCGGGCTGTACGCGGCGCCCGGGGCGCTCCTGCTCTACGCGGCGTTCGGCAGCTCGCGGCACCTGGTCACCGGCCCGATGGCCGCTACCGCTGCCCTGTCTGCGGCAGTCGTGGCGGACCTCGCGACCGCCGGCTCGGACCAGTTCACGACGATGACGATCGCGTTGGCGATCATCGTCGGGGTCATCGCGCTCGTGGCCGGCCTGCTTCGACTCGGCTTCCTCGCCAGCTTCATCTCGGAACCGGTGCTGAAGGGGTTCATCGTCGGCCTCGCACTCACGATCATCGTGGGTCAGCTGCCCAAGCTATTCGGGATCGAAGGCACAGACGGCAACTTCTTCGAGGAGCTGTGGGGCTTCGCGATGGGTCTCGGCGGGACGCACCTGCCGACCCTGGCCGTCGGGGCCGTTTCCCTGGCGATCGTCGTCGGTCTAAAGGAATTCCTCCCCGTGGTACCAGGGTCGCTGGTCGCCGTCGGCTTCGGCATCGGCTCAGTCGTCTTGTTCTCGCTCGACTCGAACGGCGTTGCCATCGTGGGTCCGATCCAGGGTGGTCTGCCGACTTTCGGGTTGCCGGATGTGGCGCTGGTCGACTCCCTCGCGCTCACCGCGTCCGCGGTCGGCGTCGCGCTCGTCGGGTTTGCCGAAGGCCTCGGCGCGGCCAAGACCTACGCGACGAAGCACCACTACGACATCGACCCGAACCGCGAGATGCTCGGCCTGGGCGCGGCGAACATCGCGTCCGGGCTGTCCGGCGGCATGATCGTGAACGGCAGCCTGTCCAAGACCGCGGTGAACGCCGGGGCCGGAGCGCACAGCCAGGTGTCCGGCCTGGTCGTCGCCGTCCTGACCGTGGTCACGCTCCTGTTCCTGACTGGCTTGTTCGAGGAGCTGCCCGAAGCGACCCTCGCGGCGATCGTCATCGCGGCGCTCGTCGAGCTGGTCGACTACCGCTCGCTCATCGGGTTCTACCGGGTCTACTCGGGCGAGTTGGGACGGATCTACGGCGTCGCGGCTCGGCCCGACTTCATCGCCGCAGTCGCGGCCATGGTCGGTGTCCTCGTTTTCGATACGTTGCCAGGTCTCTTCATCGGCATCCTCACGTCCATCACCCTGCTCGTGTACCGGTCCTCGCGACCGCACGTCGCGACGCTCGGTCGGATCCCCGGCGCCACGAGTCAGTACGGCGATCTCGAGCGACATCCGGAGAACTTGCCGGTACCAGGCGTGGCCATCCTCCGGCCTGAGGCCAGCCTATTCTTCGCGAATGCGGATCGGGTCCGGGATGTCATCCGGGCCGCGGCGAGGAACGAAGGGATCAGGGCTGTCGTCGTGGACCTGGGGACCGTCCCGGATGTGGATCTGACCGCGGCCAGGATGCTGGGAGAACTGGCCGAGGACCTGGCACGGGGCGGCCAGACCCTGGCGTTCGCCCACGATATCGGCCAGGTTCGTGACGTCCTCCGCGCCGGCGGGGGAGGGGCCACCTCGGTCTACCCGACCATCGACGACGCGGTCGATGCGGTCCGAGCCTCCGGAGGAAGTTGAATGTTCGGCGGTTCGCTCGGGGACCTGTTGCCGTACGCGGTCGGCATCGCAATCAGCCCGGTCCCGATCATCGCCTGCATCCTGATGCTCTTCTCGGCCAAGGCACGGGTGAACGGGCCCGCGTTCCTGGTCGGCTGGGTGATCGGCGTCACGGTGGTCACGACCCTGGTCGTCGTCCTGTCTGATGCGAGCGGTGCGAACGACGCGTCGGAGAGTGGACCATCCATCGGCGACGTCGTCCTGTTGCTCTTGGGTCTGGGCGCTATCGCGCTCGGCGTCAAACAGTGGCGGGGCCGGCCGAAGCCCGGCGAGGAGGCCGCCTTACCGTCCTGGATGCAGGCGATCGACGCGTTTCCGCCAGGCAAGGCCCTGGCCTTCGGCGCGCTGTTGTCGGGCCTCAACCCCAAGAACCTGGGGCTGGCGATCGCGGCGGGCGTCGTCATCGACGGCGTGGTGGCAGCCGGCGGCAACGCCGCGGCCATGATCATCCTGTTCGTGGTCCTCGCCAGCCTCTCGATCGCGGTGCCCGTGCTCTACATGCTCGTTGGCGGGGAGGCGGCCAAGCGCACCCTGGACGGCTGGAAGACCTGGCTCGCGGCGAACAATGCGGCGGTCATGGCGGTGCTGTTCGTCGTGATCGGGGCGAAGCTCCTCGGCACCGGCCTGGACGCGCTGCTCGGCTGATCGACGCCGCCTGCGCTCGCCAGCCTAGGCCTCCGGCCGCACGATGCAGCGGAACCCGATGTGCGCCGTCGACGTGTCGATCGGCTCGCCCTGACGGGCGGCCGGGCGATAGCGGTGGCAATAGTTCGGGGCGCAGAGGTGTGACCCGCCCTTGGTGACCCGCCTCGGGATGTCGGCTCCGGGCATCCCCAGGTCGTAGCTCCCGTCGGGCGACAGGTTGCGTGGATTGTGCGGAGCGCAGCACGGATGATCGACGGCATTCGGGTGGCTTGACGCGTAGAAGTCGACCGTCCACTCCCAGACGTTGCCGGCGACGTCGTAGAGGCCGTACCCGTTCGCCGGGAAGGTCTTCACGGGCGACGTGCCCTCGAACTTGTCCTCGAGCAGGTTCTGCCACGGGAATTCGCCCTGCCAGGTGTTGGCCATCATCCGGCCCTTCGGTGCGAACTCGTTCCCCCAGGGATAGGTCGCGCCCTCGAGACCGCCTCGCGCCGCGAACTCCCACTCGGCCTCGGTCGGCAGGGTCTTGCCCGCCCAGGTCGCGTAGGCCTCCGCGTCCTCGAACGCGACGTGGGTCACTGGATGGCGGTCGCGCCCATCGAGCGTCGAGCCCGGTCCTTCCGGATGCCGCCATGAGGCGCCGGGCACATACGCCCACCAGTTCCGATAGTCGGACAGCGGGACGGGGCCGCGCGTCCGCTGGAAGACGAGGGAACCCGGCACGAGCAGTGCCGGGTGGGCGTCGGGATACATCGCCGGATCGAGCGGGCGTTCGGCGAGCGTGGCGTAGCCCGTCGCCTTCACGAACCGGCGAAACTCGGCGACGGTGACCTGGTGCTCGTCCATCCAGAACGCATCGACGCTGACGGGATGGACCGGTCGCTCTTCCCCGTACCAGTCGTCGGAGCCCATCAGGAACGCGCCACCTGGGATCCAGGCCATGTCCTTCAAGAGGCAGGGTCTCCCGGCGCTCCCGCCGCGCCCGCCGCAACGACGGGACGGATCGGCTCGATCCCGGCGTCCGCGAGGGCGGCGGCGATCCGCCGGCGAAGCTCGGCCTCCACGGCGGTCCGCGCCGCCGGGTGAACGCGCAGGCCCATCCGCAAGGTGGCACCGCCGGCCTGCAACCGGGTGGTCGTCGCCGGACCCGGCGGTTCCAGGACCTCGCGAGCCCAGGCGGGATCCGCGGCCAGGGCTGGACCAACGACATCCATCACGCCCATGGTCCGGTCGACGTCACGGTCGGCGATGCCGTCGATGTCGACCGTTGCGACCGCGTACGTGCGCGTGAGGTTCGCCGATGACCGGATCACGCCGTTCGAGATGGAATGGAGGACCCCGCGGGTATCCCGAAGCACGGTCCGGCGCAGCCCGACCTCCTCGACCGTGCCCTCGACGGACCCGACCCGGATCACGTCACCCTTGAAGTACTGGCCCTCGACGAGGATGAGGAATCCCATCAGGTAGTCGAGGATGATGCTCTGCCCGGCCACGGTGATCGCCGCGACCATCAAGCCGAGGCCAGCGACGACCGACCAGAGATCGAAGACGCCGAGGATGACGACCACCAGGGCGACGACGACCAGGAGCCGGAGCAGCTTCGCCAGCAGGTCCTCGATCGTCTGGACGCGGCGGTCCGTCTCGCCGCGCAGGTTCGGGTCACCGCCAAGGGTCGCCTCCTGAGCGTGCATCACGCCGACCAGGACCCGGTGGATCGCCGGCCGCGCCCATCGGTAGACCAGCAGCAAGGCGATGGCGGCGATGACCAGGACGACGCCATTGGTGCTGAGCCAGTCGATGAACGCGGAGGCCTGTTCCGATAGGTCCGGCACGTCGGCGCGATCAGGTCCGCGAGCTGCTGGTGGTCATTCCCCGAGTCTCCGCCCAGTGCGTGGCTGGACCGAGAGGATACCGCGAGGTCCATGGGCTCGCCGTCCCGTCGCAACGTCGACCGGCTCGCGCGCTGCTCGATCCGCGATCCAAGGACCGGCCTGTCACGTGGATGTGATGCCCAACTGGGTATCACCGGTAGGCCCGAAGGGGCATCGAGCGTATCCTTGGCCTTCGCACGAGGAGAACGCCGATGTCGATGTCCACCAAGGAGTCCCGCCTGCCGGAACTTCGCCTGCCTGAGATCAGCCGCGAAGGGATCGCGCGCGGCCTGTCTGAGATCCATTTCCCCGACCTCTCGAAGCTCGAACGGCCGACCATCGAGATGCCCGAACTCGACCTGCCCCGGATCGACCTGGGCGAGGCCGTCGCCGGAGCGGCCCTGGCTGTCGGGCTCACCCGCCCGCGGCCTCGTCGCTGGCCATTCCTGCTGGGTGCGGCGATCATCGCCGGCCTGACCGCATGGGCGTTGATGCGCTCGACCGCCGTCCGCGACCGCCTGGACCGGGCGTCACGAGCGGCGCGGGAACGGATCGACGAGATGCGTGAGGAGCGCGAGGAACAGGATGCGGTGGCGTTCAGCGCGGCCGACACCATGCCGATCAAGTCGGGCCCGTACGCGGCAAACGGTGCGGTCGACGTCGCCGGGGCACTGGACGCGGCGGTCGCCTCCGGCAGCGACTATCCCGACGGCCTGGGCGCGACGACCGATCCGACGGCCGCCGATGACGGGATCCCGGCCTTCGAGGAGGCCGAGGCTCGCGCCTGAACCGCGTTTAGGCGGGGAGCCGGGCGAGGCGCGCCAGGGTCTCCCTGAGGTCGCGGCCGAACCGGCCGACGCCGGTGAGCTGGACCACGGCGCCGACGAACCGGCCGCGAGGGCTCGCGGCGATGCGCTGGAAGTCGACCGAAACGTGGCAACCGCCGTCGCTACGTTCGGT
Organism: uncultured Chloroflexia bacterium; assembly: GCA_963778645.1. Classification (GTDB taxonomy): domain Bacteria; phylum Chloroflexota; class Limnocylindria; order Limnocylindrales; family CSP1-4; genus SPCO01. Next base: position 241,035 of record CAVZVH010000025.1, on the reverse strand, counting down.
CACGCGATAGTCGATGACCGTGCCCGCCCGAAAGTCGGGCGACTCCAGCAGCCTGAGGGTGACCCTGCCAGGTGCTGACCAGTCGTAGCGTTCGCGTGCCCAGATCCCGCCAAGGACATCGGTTCCCTCGGTCACCTCGGCCCAGGTGTCGCCGTGCTCGATCAAGCGATAGAACTTCGCGTCGAGGTTCGGCCAGAGTCCCGGGCGTCGCTCGCTGAAGTCGGTCAAGGCCGCCACGAATCGTTCGGCCGAGACCTCCCCGTCCGCTTCGTAGTGGATCTTCGCCATCGAGCGACACAGTACATTGCCACGGTCGGTCCTCGACGAGGAGGCCGGGTGTGAACGAAGCCATCGGAGCGCTGGTGTGGGGCGGCATCGGCGCGTCGTCGCTGCTGGTCGGCGCGGCGCTGGCGCTGCGCTTTCGATTGTCTCGACGCACGGTCGGGCTGGTCCTCGCGTTCGGGGCCGGGACGCTGATCAGCTCCGTGGCCTACGAGCTCGTGCCCACCGAGACCGACTCGCCAGTCCTCGTCGGGCTCGCCATCGGCGCTGGTGCCCTCGCGTTCTTCTTCGGCGACCTCTGGATCGAGCGGATGGGTGGAGAGCGGCGCAAGGACCTGGACGCCGAACCCGGCCCGGACGCGGGTTCCGGCACGGCCATCGCCTTCGGGACCGTGCTCGACGGGGTGCCCGAATCGCTCGTTCTGGGGATCGGGCTGGCGCTCGGCGGATCGATCAGCGTCGCGTTCCTGGTCGCGGTCTTCATCTCCAACCTGCCGGAGGCCGTCGGCGCGTCGACCTCGCTCCGAGCCGCGGGTCGCACGTCGGGCTGGATCTATGGCATGTGGTCGGCGATCGTGGCGATTTCCGCGATCGCGGCGGGCCTTGGCTACCTGCTCGCCTCTAGCCTTAGCACCAGTGGCGAGCTGGTGCAGGCATTCGCCGCCGGGTCGCTCATCACGATGATCGCCGACACCATGGTTCCGGAGGCCTTCGAGCACGGCGGCAAGGTGACCGGACTCGCCACGGTGCTCGGGTTCGCGCTCGCGGCGCTGCTGTCGGGCCTCGCCTGACCGGGCGCTGGACCTCGGATAGCGGGTGGCGCGAATCGGCGGCCTCGGGGCGCGCACCGCCGGTATCATCGGCCTGTGGATCTGACTCCGTCGGCGGTGCGGCAGCACGGCCACGCCTACGACATCTTCATCCTCGTCCTGACCGTCCTCTCGCTGGCGATCATGGTGCTGTTGCTGCTGCCGTTCGACCAGGCGACGCTCGACCTGCTGACCGCGTACGACAACTTCATCTGCGTCGTCTTCCTCATCGACTTCTTCGGCAACCTCGCGGGTTCGAAGCCGAAGAGCGAGTACTTCATCAAGCGACGCGGCTGGCTGGACCTGATCGGTTCGATCCCGAGCCTCGGGTTCCTTCGGTTCGCGGGTCTGTTCCGGCTCGCGAGGCTCAGCCGGCTCGCGCGCATCACGCGCCTGCTGCGCGGCAGCAACAGGAAGGAGCTGATCGAGGACGTCCTGCTGAACCGCGGCCAGTACGCCGCCTTCATCACGATCCTCTCGGCCTTCATCGTGCTCGTTACCTCCAGTCTGCTGGTGGTCCAGTTCGAAGGCCGATCACAGGACGCGAACATCAAGACCGGCGGCGACGCCCTGTGGTGGGGCCTGGTGACGATCACGACGGTCGGATACGGTGATCGCTTCCCGGTGACCACGCTCGGTCGGCTGACCGGTATCGCGGTGATGTTCGCCGGTGTCGGGATCATCGGCGCGCTCGCCAGCATCCTGGCCAGCCTGCTCGTGCCTCCCCCCAAGCCGAGCGCCGAGGAGACCGAGCCCGAGACCGGCGGCGGCACGGCGATCGGGTCCGCGGCGATCGAGGCGGAGCTCGCCGGCATCAAGGCCGAGCTGGCGGCCCTGCGGACCTCCCTGGGTCGCGACGACCCCTGACCCGGTGTCGAACGGATCGGCTGGTCCGCCCCGAGAAGCGTGGAACGAAGGTCCGTACGACGGGGTCGTTGACGGTCGGCGCCGTAAATCCGATAATCTGACTCGGAATTCGTTCACGCGGCATCACGGCCGCGTCCGCGGCGCCCCGCAGCGTGTCGTCGTCGCCCCGACAGGAGAACCGGAGATCGCATGACCGCAACCCGCGAGATCGTCACCGACCAGCGCGATCAGTTCGCCTTCCACGACGACATCGTCTACCTGCAGGAGACGAAGCGGGGCCTGACGCGCGCGACTGTCGAAGAGATCAGCGGGTTCAAGGGTGAGCCTGACTGGATGCTCCAGTTCCGCCTGCGGGCATACGACCATTTCCTCAAGCGCCCGATGCCGACCTGGGGCGGCGACCTCACCCATATCGACTTCGACAAGATCGTCTACTACCGCAAGCCGTCCGAGCGCGAGGAGAAGTCGTGGGACGACGTCCCCGACCAGATCAAGGCGACCTTCGAGAAGCTCGGCATCCCTGAGGCGGAGCGCAAGTTCCTGGCCGGCGTCGGCGCCCAGTACGACTCCGAGGTCGTCTACCACTCGGTCAAGGAAGAGCTGACGAAGATCGGCGTGGTCTTCATGGGCACCGACCAGGCGCTCAAGGAATACCCCGACATCTTCAAGAAGTACTTCGGCACGGTCGTGCCGCCCGAGGACAACAAGTTCGCCGCGCTCAACAGCGCGGTCTGGTCGGGCGGCTCGTTCGTCTACGTCCCGAAGGGCGTGGAAGTGCCGCTCCCACTCCAGGCCTACTTCCGGATCAACGGCGAGAACACCGGGCAGTTCGAGCGGACGCTGATCGTCGTCGACGAGGGGGCGAAGGTCCACTACATCGAGGGCTGCACGGCGCCGATCTACGCGACGGACAGCCTGCACGCCGCCGTCGTCGAGGTCATCGCGCTGCCGGGTGCGAAGGTCCGGTACACCACCATCCAGAACTGGTCGAACGACGTCTACAACCTGGTGACCAAGCGCGCGCACGCGCACGAGAACAGCACGGTCGAGTGGATCGACGCGAACACGGGTTCTCGGCTGACCATGAAGTACCCGGCCATCTACCTGCGCGGCGAGGGCGCCACCGCCGACATCATCTCGGTGGCCGTCGCGGGCAAAGGCCAGCACCAGGACACGGGCGCCAAGGCCGTCCACCTGGCCCCGAACACCCGCTCGCGGATCGTCAGCAAGTCCGTCTCCAAGGACGGCGGCCGGGCGACCTACCGCGGCTCGCTCAAGGTCGCTCCCGGATCCACGAACGTCGTGGCCTCCGTGCGTTGCGATGCCCTGATGCTCGACGACCAGAGTCGCAGCGACACGTATCCGTACATCGACATCCAGGAAGACGACACGACGATGTCGCACGAAGCGACCGTGGGTAAGGTCAGCGCCGAGCAGGTCTTCTACCTGATGAGCCGCGGCCTGACCGAGAACGAGGCCACGAACCTCATCGTCCAGGGCTTCCTGGAGGTCTTCACGAAGGAACTGCCGATGGAGTACGCCATCGAGTTCAACCGCCTCGTGAAGCTCGAGATGGAGGGGTCGCTCGGGTGAGTAGCCCGGCCTCACGACCGAGGCCGGCACGCCGGGCCCTCGACGATCTCTCGCTGCCCATCGACCGGGGCGACCTCGACGATCGACTGAGCAAGCTTCATCGGCCCGATGACCGCCTCGCGGCGCTCGATGCATACGAGGCCCTGCCGGCCGAAGCCAACCGCCTGTACACGACCTACATCGACCTGCGGGCCGCGTCCCTCCAGGACGCCGGGATCCGCTGGGATCCCTCGACCGCGCGCGCCGAGGTCCAAGTTCCGGACGGCAGCGACGGACTCCTCGTCTTCACCGAGGGCGACCTGACGGCGTCCGCGCTGTCCAACGCAGCCGTGGACGCCGGCGTCGAATTCACGTCCATCGCCGACTTTCTCGAACGCAAGCCCGAGCGAGGCGACGAGCTCCAGATGGCGGGCGCGCTACCGGCAGGCGACAAGTTCGCCCAACTGACGCGTGCGCTCTGGACCCAGGGCGTCGTGCTCGAAGTCCCCGATGGCGTGCGGCTCGAGCGCCCGATCGTCATCCGCTGGGCGGTCGGCGCCCCCGATCGCGCCCTCCTGACGCGGACGATCATCGCGCTCGGCGATGGCGCCGAGGCCGCGGTCCTCGAGGAGCTCGTTCCGTCGGAGCAGGGCGTCTCCGGTCGCCAATCGCTGTTCACCGGCACGATGGAGGTGACCCTCGGAGCCGGGGCGAAGCTGTCGGTCGCCGGCCTCCAGGAACTTGGGCCGGACTCGGTGGCCATCCAGCACCGCGTGGCTCTCGTCGGGGCAGGAGCGGAGCTGCACTGGGCGTTGGCCCAGCTCGGCGGTCGGCTCGTGCGGAGCCGGATCGACAACCGCCTCGAGGGCGATCGGAGCTCGGTCGAGCAGGTCGAGATCGTGTTCGGCGGCGACGAGCAGCTGTTCGACCTGACCTCCTACACGACGCACGTCGGCCGGGACACGACCGGCAATCTCCTCTCGAAGGGCGCGCTGATGGATCGCGCCCGGACCTACATGAAGGGCCTCATCACGATCGAGAAGAGCGCGGTCGGGACCGACAGCTTCCTCGGCGAATTCGGGATGAACCTGTCGAGGGACACGCGATCGGTGGCGATCCCCTCGCTCGAGATCGACCAACCCGACTGTCGACGGGCGGCGCACGCCAGCTCGGTCGGTCCCATCGACGAGGCCCAGCTCTTCTACCTCGAGAGCCGGGGCATCCCGCCCGACGAGGCGCGCAAGTTCATCGTGCTCGGCTTCCTGGAGCCAGTCGTCGCGCGCGTGCCGCTGGGTGACGCCCAGGATCACCTCCGCGACCTGCTCGAGGCGAAGTGGGCGGCCGGCACGGCGAGCGGCGCCGCTCACGGGACCACTGCGGCCTGATGCCACCAGAACCTCGCCCGCGACGCCACGGGTCGGAACAGCCGGGAGCGGCATGAGGCGGATCGACCTGTGCGGGGTCGACGAGGTGCCCGAGGGCACGATGATGATGTGCTACGTCGATGGCACCGACCAGGTCCTGGTCGTCAACACGAACGGCGACTTCCACGCCATGCAGGGCATCTGCTCCCACGAGTACTTCGAGCTGGACAAGGGATTCCTGACGAACGGAACGCTCACGTGTGCGCTCCACCTGTCGCGCTTCGATCTCGAGAACGGCGAGCCGTTGGACCCGCCGGCGGAGGAGCCGCTGGCGATCTACCCCGTCGTGGTCGTTGATGGGCGGGTGGCGATCGAGGTCCCGGACGGGCCGCTCGAGATCAGCGAATGAATGGCTTGATCCCCACGATGCTGGCTCAGGACTCGGGATGCGATCGATCGCGGCTCTCGGCCACCACGACCGCCGCTGCGAACCCACCTTCGTGGGTGAGGCTGAGGGCCAGGTCGGTGATCCGTGCCTCGGCGGCCAGCTCCGCCGCGCGACCGCGCAGCTCGAGATGGACCCGCCCCGATTCCTCACGCCGCACCTCGATCTCCTGCCACGACACACCCTGGTCGGCTGCCGGCAGGACCTTGAGGGTCGCCTCCTTGGCCGCGAACCGTGCCGCCAGTCGTTCCGGGTCGATGCCCGCGGCCGTCCGGCAGTCGGCGATCTCGCGTTCGGTGAAGAGGCGGTCGAGGTAACGATCCCCGTGCGCGGCGCGGAGCGAATCCTCCACGCTCGCGACCGCCACGAGATCGAGACCCACCCGGATCGGCATGGCGGGAATCCTACGCCGACGGCCGCCGGCCGCGACAGGGGTCGGTGCTGGGTGGTCCGGCGTGGTGCGCGGTGGTGCGGATGGGCCCGAAACCGGCCCCGAAGCCGCTCGCGACACGAGGCTGGCCGTTGCAAGTGTTGCCTCGGACCAACGGTGAGTAGGACTTATGGCTGGATACTGGCGCCGGTACGGCTATCGTATGCTCCGCCGGCCTGAGGGTCGATGATCGGGGATCCAAGACACACGATTTGGGGGTTGGGTCGTGAGCGACCAAGTACGAGAGATCATCAAGGAACATGGCCGCTTGCCCGTCGACGTCCGCGTCCTGGACGACGACGCGGACCTGTACCAGGCCGGCATGACCTCGCACGCCAGCGTCAACCTGATGCTCGCGCTCGAGGCCGCATTCGACGTCGAGTTCCCGGATGCGATGCTCAAGCGGAGCGTCTTCCAGAGCGTCGCATCGATCACGCAGGCGCTCCAGTCGCTCGGGGCGCAGGCGGCATGAGCATCGCCATCGATCGCGACCAGGCGTTCCTCGCCGCCATCCGCCGGATCGCCGACGAGGTCGCGGCCCCGAATGCCGACGACGTCGATCGCCAGGCGCGCTTCCCGACCGAGGCCGTCGACGCGCTCCGCGAGGAGCGGGCCCTGTCGGCGCTCATCCCCGAGGAGTTCGGCGGCGGCGGGGTCTCGTTCGAAGTGATCGCGACGGCCTGTTTCGAGCTCGGGCGCCGGTGCGGTGCGACCGCCATGGTCTTCGCCATGCACCAGATCCAGATCGCCTGCGTCGTGCGCCACATCGATGGCGCGACATGGTTCGAGACCTGGCTGCGAGACGTCGCGCGCGAACAGCGACTGGTCGCATCGGTGACCTCCGAGGTCGGGACCGGCGGCGACCTCGGCCGGTCGATCGCGGCGGTCACGCCAGGGAGCGACAACCGCGCCACGTTCGAGAAGCAGGCCCCGACCGTCTCCTACGGGGCCTATGCCGATGACCTGCTCACGACCCTGCGCCGAACCCCGGACGCCGAACCGGGCGACCAGGTCATGGCGCTCACGAGCAAGGACCAGGTCACGCTCGAACAGACCGGCACGTGGGATCCGCTCGGGATGCGGGGCACGTGCTCGCCCGGCTACATCGTCCGCGCCGAGTTCGACGCCGCACAGGTCCTCCCGACGCCGTTCCCGACGGTCGCGACCGAATCGATGGTGCCGGTCTCGCACATCCTGTGGTCGCACATCTGGCTGGGCATCGCCACCGACGCCTTCGATCGCGCTCGCGCGTTCGTGCGGGCATCGGCGAAGCAGCGACCCGACCAGGTGCCGCCGACCGCCCTGCGCCTCTCGCATCTCATGAGCGAGCTGTCGCTGCTGCGGGCCGAAGTCCACTCGGCGCTGCGCGAGTTCATCGAGGCGTCCGAGAGCCCCGGCCGCGAACGGCTCTCGATGATGGCCACGATCCTGCGGTTCAACAACCTCAAGATCGCCGCGTCCGAGCAGGCGCCACGCGTGTGCCAGGGGGCGATGTCGGTCTGCGGGATCGTCGGCTACAAGAACGACACGCCGTTCAGCATCGGCCGTCACCTGCGCGACACGATGTCCGCATCCCTGATGGTCGCCAACGAACGGATCCACCAGACGAACGCGACCCTGCTGCTGATCGCCAAGGACGTCTGATGGCGACGTTCCGTCCGGGGACGCCGGACCAGACCGCCTATCTCGACGCGCTCATCGCCCGCGGCCTGCTGATCCCCAGCGGCGTGCCGGGCGTGTATGGACGCGGCGCGGCGTTCGAGGGCGTTCGGGTCGGTGTCGATCGCATGATCGACCGCGCGGCTGCACCTGATGGTGCCGAATCGCTCCGGTTCCCGCCGCTCCTGCCGCGCTACCAGCTCGAGGCGCTCGGCTACCTGAAGAACTTCCCGCACCTGGCCGGCACGATCTTCGGCTTCGACGGCACCGAGGCACAGGCCAATGAACAGTTCGAGCTCGCCTCACGGCACGAGGATTGGAGCGGCTTCCAGGGGATGAGCGATCTCGTCCTCCTGCCGGCGGCGTGCTACCCGGTCTACCCGGCGATCGGCGCGCGCGGGCCACTCCCGGCCGGCGGCTGCACGATCGATGCCGGCGGGGCATACGTGTTCCGCCAGGAGCCGTCGGGCGACCCCGCTCGACTGCAGATGTTCCACCAGCGCGAGATCGTCCGCCTCGGCGAGCCCGATACGGTCGTCGCCTGGCGGGACACGTGGCGCGACCGCTGCATCGGCCTCCTCCAGCGTCTCGGGCTCGATCCTCATTTCGACGTCGCTGCCGACCCGTTCTTCGGCCGCCAGGGTCGCATGATGGCCGCCAGCCAGCGGGAGCAGGCCCTCAAGTTCGAGGTCCTCGTCCAGATCGCCGGCGACGAGCCGACGGCCGTCGCGTCGTTCAACTACCACCACGACCACTTCACCGCGACCTACGGGATCGAGCTCGCCGGTGGCGAGATCGCCCACACCGCATGCCTCGGCTTCGGTCTCGAACGCATCACCCTCGCCCTGTTCCACTCCCACGGCTTGGATGTCGCTTCGTGGCCTGCCGAGGTGCGAGCCGAGCTGGCGCTCCGATGAGCCCGGTCTCGACCGGCGCGGTCAGCCTCTTCGGCCTCGATCCCGCCACCTACCGCCCGCACCAGCTCCATGCCGGGGACCGCTCCTACCCGGAGACGAACTGCTACACAGACGTCATCATCGAGCTCCTGCATGGCCGCGGTGACGAGCCGATCGCCGCCATGGGCACGACGGTCCGCCTCGACTTCGAGGGCGACCAGTGGACCTTCTTCAAGCCGGATTCGACCGATCTCGAGGGGCTCTTCGGCGTCGACATCCACGAGATGCAGCCGTACCGCCCGATCCCGACCGAGATCGCGGAGCTTCTGGCCGTCGGACGCACGATGACCGTCGAGCTCGACGCCTGGTACCTGCCCGACACCGCGGCCACGAGCTATCAGACCGAACACGTCAAGACGACCGTGATCCCGGAAGCGATCGACCTCATCGACGGTCGGATGCACTATTTCCATAACGGCTCACTCTTTGCCCTCGATGGCGCGGACTACCGCGGCGTCTTCCGACTCGACAGCGCGGACCCGTCGACGCTGCCTCCGTACACCGAGCTCGTCCGGTTCGATTCCGGGCCGCGCCTAAGCGGCGGGACCCTGCGGGACGCAGCACGCCAACGGCTACGCCACCACCTCGACCGGGTGCAGCCCGGCAATCCGTTCGAGCGCTTCGGGTCTCGGCTGGCCGAGGACCTACCCGGCCTGCTGGCGGGCGACGAGGCCAACTACCACGCCTACGCGTTCGCGACCGTCCGGATGGCCGGCGCCGGGTTCGAGGTGTGCGCCGCGCACGTCGACTGGGTGCTCGGCGGTGCGGCCGCCACCGCATCTTCGGCGATGGCCGAGATCGTGGACGGCTCCAAGGTGTTGGGCTTCAAGCTCGCACGCCGGCGACCGTTCGATCCGTCCGAGGCGATCGGGGCCATGGCCAACGCCTGGGACCGGGCCATGGGTGCGCTGGACGAGGTCGTACGCTGACGCCATGTCGCTCGCGCAGCCCCCGTGGCGTCATCGGGTGGATGGCCACGAGATCCAGCCACTCGACCACGGCTGGGAGGCGGCAGTCACCGACGGCTCGGAGACCCTGACCTGGCGGCCGGCCCGCGTGCCCGGGACCGCCGCGGGCGTGCTTCGCGACGCGGGCCTCGCGTTCGACGGCGACCTCGATGGCCAGGCATGGTCGTTCCGCACGACCTTCGAGGCTGCCCCGGCCGCCGCGGGTGAGGAGGTCGTCCTGCGCCTCGACGGCGTCGCGACGCTGGCCGAGGTGGAGCTCAACGGCGAGCGCCTGGTCGACATCGAGTCGATGTTTGCGTCGCACGAGATCGATGTCGGCGGCCGGCTCCGCGGGACGAACGAGCTCGTCATCCACTGCCTGCCGTTGACGCCGGCGCTCGAGATCGCGCGCAAGCCTCGGGCGAGATGGCGCACGAACCTCGTGGCCGACGGGCGGCTCCGCTGGTTCCGGACCATGATCCTGGGCCGTGCGCCTGGGTTCGCACCGGGCCCGCCCGTCGTCGGTCCATGGCGACCGGTCTGGCTGGCACGGCGCCGCGGTGTCGCGGTCGATGCCCTGACGGTCCGGACCAGCCTCGACGGCGACGATGGCGTGTTGCACGTCGAAGGAGCGCTGCGCTCGCTGACGGGCTCGTCGCCCGATTCGATCCGGGTGGAGCTCGATGGTCCCTCCGGACACCACGGCGTCGCCCTTGCGACGGCGGCGGGACCGGACGGCGCCACCTTCCAAGGCGAGTTGCGCGTCCCCTCGGTCCGGCGCTGGTGGCCCCATACCCACGGCGAGCCCGAGCTGCACGACATTCGGCTGCTGGTGGGCTCGATGGACTCGGCGACGGGCTCGATCGCCATCGACGGCGGACGCGTCGGGTTCCGGACGCTGGCGCCCGGCCCGACCGCCGCGTCCGATCTCGAACGAGACGGGCTCGACTTGCACGTGAACGGCGTGCGGATCTTCGCCCGCGGCGCGCTCTGGACGCCGGCGGACATCGTCGGACTCGCGACGCCCGAGGCGGACCTGCAGGCGGCGCTCGAAACGGTCCGAGCGGCCGGGATGAACATGGTGCGACTGCCGGGGACGGGGGCCTACGAAACCGACGCGTTCCACGACCGGTGCGACGAGCTCGGCATCCTGCTGTGGCAGGACTTCATGTTCGCCAACCTCGACTACCCGTTCGCCGACGACACGTTCCACGCGCTCGCCGTGGGCGAGGCGACCGAGGTCCTTGGCCGCATCGCGGGCCGGCCGAGCACCGCCGTGCTGTGCGGAAACAGCGAGATCGAGCAGCAGGTCGCGATGCTCGGACTCGATCCCGCGCTCGGCCGCGACCCGTTCTTCGCCGCCACGTTGCCGACGCTGGCCGCGCAGGCCGCGTCCGATGCGATCTACGTTCCGTCGGCGCCGTTCGGCGGCGACCTGCCCTTCCGCCCCGACCGTGGTGTGGCCAACTACTACGGCGTCGGTGGCTACCGTCGGCCGCTGACGGACGCGCGGCTCGCGGGCGTTCGGTTCGCCGCGGAGTGCCTCGCCTTCGCGAACGTCCCGGACGACGCGGTGATCGAGTCGATGCTGCCCGGGTCACCGGTCGGGGTCGTCGTCCACCACCCGGCCTGGAAGGCCGGCGTGCCGCGCGACGTCGGGACGGGGTGGGACTTCGATGACGTCCGCGACCATTACCTGTCCGAGCTGTTCGGCGTCGACCCCGGCGAGCTCCGGCGGGTCGACCACGCACGCTACCTCGAGTTGTCCCGGGCGGTCAGCGGCGAGGTCATGGCCGAGGTGTTCGGCGAATGGCGGCGGGTCGGATCGCCATGTGGCGGCGGGCTCGTCCTCTGGTTGCGCGACCTCGTGGCGGGCGCCGGCTGGGGCGTGGTCGACCATCGCGGCGGACCCAAGGTCGCCTACCACCACCTCCGACGGGCCCTCGCACCGGCCGCGGTCTGGACGATCGACGAAGGGCTCGGTGGCGTCGTCGTCCACGTCGCCAACGACGGTCCTGAGCCACTCAGCGCCCGACTCCGGGTGACGCTCTATCGCGATCTCGAGCAGCGAGTCGGGGCAGGGGAGGAACGGCTGCAGCTCGACGCGCACGGCTCGCACGTTCGCAGCGTCGAGGACCTGATCGGTCACTTCGCGGACGTGTCGTGGGCGTATCGCTTCGGCCCACCGGCCCAGGACGTCATCGTGGCCAGCCTGGTACGCGATGGCGAGCCGGACGACGTCCTGTTGTCCCAGGCGTTCCGGTTCCCGGCGGGTCGACCAGCGCGGGTCGAGACGTCGGACCACCTGGGCCTGTCGGCCGACGCGCGGCCGTGCGGCGAGGGCATCGTCCGGGTGACGGTCCGCAGTCAGCGCCTGGCCTATGGCGTACGCCTCCACGCTCCGGGATTCGCGCCCGACGACGACGCCTTCTCCATCGAACCGGGTGGATCGCGCGAGATCGACGTGCGACCGGCCACGCCCGACGTCCGCTTCGGCGGTGAGCTGAGCGCGATCAACCTGGCCGGACGCGTGCCGATCGTCGCGGTCGCCGGCTCATGACTCGTCGGCCGCCGGCCCGTCCGCTGTACCTCGACCTCGCGTCGGGGCCCGTGTTCGCGGTCTATCACGCCCCGTCTGCCGACGCGCCGTCGGCCTCCGCGGTGCTGCTCTGTCCGCCATGGGGATGGAATGACGTCACCTCGTACCGGGCCCGCCGCGCCTGGGCCGAGCACCTGGCCGAGACCGGTCACCCGACACTGCGGTTCGACTTTCCGGGCACCGGCGATAGCGGTGGTGCGCCCGCCGACGCCGGTCGACTTGCCGCCTGGTCGGAGACCATCGCCGCCGCCGCCTCCTGGCTCCGCGACGCGACCGGTGGTCGACGGGTCACGGCGATCGGGATGGGGCTCGGTGGCCTGGTCGCCGTCAAGGCGATCAGCGAGGGTGCCGGGATCGACGAATTCGTGGCCTGGGCGACCCCTGGTCACGGCCGGGCGTTCGTCCGCGCGGAACGAGCCTTCGCCGGTCTCCAGACCTCGCGCTACAGTCTGAGCGGCGAACCCGAGCCGTCCCTGTTGCCCGACGGCTGGATGGAGGTCAACGGGTTCGTCCTCTCGGCCGAGACCGTCGCCGATCTCGAGGTGCTGACCCTCGCCGGGCTATCGACGGGTGGACTCGAGCGGGCCTTGTTGCTCGATCACGATGGCATCCCGGTCGATGCCGGCCTGCGCCGGCATTTCGAGGACGCCGTGGTCGACGTGACCACGGGGCCGGGTCCTGGCTGGGGGGCGATGACCTTCCATCCGGAGCGATTCGAACCGCCAACGGTGGTATTCGCGGCGGTCGACGCGTGGCTCGAAGCTGCGCCGGATCGCGCGTTCGCGGCAATCCCATCGTCCGAAGGATCGGTGGTCGGACGCGATGAAGCGTTCTTCGAGGTCGATGGCGTCCGCGTCCGGGAGTCTCCCTTCGAGGTGGCGCACGAGGTCGGCTCACTCTTCGGGATCCTCGCCGAACCCGTGGACGGGCCGCGACCGCCGCTCGCCGCGGTGTTCCTCAACGCCGGAGCGGTCCGCCGCATCGGGCCCAATCGGCTGTGGGTCGAGGCGGCCCGGCGGGCTGCGGCCGAGGGGCTGCCGACGCTTCGGGTCGATCTCGAAGGGATCGGCGACTCGGATGGGGATGCCGGCCGCTATCGGGACGTCGGGGAGTTCTACCGCACCGAGCTGGGCGGATTCGTCAGCGCGTTCCTCGATGCCCTCGAGGCGCGTGGGTACGGTGATCGGTTCGTGCTCGCTGGGCTGTGCGCCGGGGGGTACTGGGCGTTCAATGCCGCCGATCGAGACGAGCGTGCCGTGGCGGCCTTGATGGTCAATCCCGGCGCGCTCGAATGGCACCCGGAGCTGGTCAAGCATCGCAACGCCCGCAAGCTCAGTCGCCTGCGGCGCGGCGCGTGGTGGCGCCGCATCCTCCGCGGGCAGGTCAAGCGCAAGAACGTGGTCGCGGTGGCCCGCGCGACCGCGAGCCACGGCTGGCGCCAGGTCACCTCGCTCCCGGCCAGTCTGATGGCGCGAGGCGCTCGTCACGATGCCGTGGCCGCATCCGTCGAGCGGATCCTCGACCGGCTGCGCGACCGGAACGTCCGCGTAGTGATGGCCTTCTCGGGCGAGGAACCCGTCCACACCGAGCTCGAGCGGGACGGTGTCCTGGCGCGACTGGACCGCTGGCCCAACCTGGAGCTCGGAAGCCTGCCCGCCCGCGATCACACGTTGCGTCCGATCGTCGCCCAACTGGCCGTCCACGCGCTGCTTGACCGCGAACTCGCGCGCGAGTTCCACCGGGTGGTCGACGCCGCACCGTCCTTGCGCCGGTCGTCGCCGGGGCCCTCCAGGACGTCGCGGCCCGGCCGGCGAGGCGTGGCCTGATGCGACGAGGATCCGACTACCTCGCGTCCATCGCGGGCGACGGACGGCAGGTGCTGCTCGATGGCGAGCGCGTCGCCGACGTCTCGACCCACCCGGGCTTCGCCGGACCGGCGCGCGTCATCGCGTCGCTCTACGACACCGCGCTCGACCGCGCCGAGCTCGCCTACGACGAGGCCGGCCACGCCTGCAGCGCGATGTGGCTCGTGCCCAGGTCGGTCGACGACCTTGCAGCGAGGCGACGCGTGCACCGCCACTGGGCCGAGGGCAGCTTCGGGTTGATGGGACGGACCCCCGACCACGTCGCATCGCTGATCACGGGCTTCGCCGGGATGCGCCACGTCTTCGATCGAGGCGGGAGCCGGTACGGCGACAACGTCGTCTCGTTCTACCGTCAGGCTCGCGAGCACGACTGGTTCATCGCCTATGCGATCAGCCCGCCCCAGGTCGACCGCTCCAAGCCGGCCCACCTCCAGCCGGAGCCGTTCCTGTACCCGGGCATCGTCGAGGAGCGCGACGACGGCATCGTCATCCGCGGGGCGCAGATGATCGGCACGTCCGCGGCGATCGCGGACTGGCTCTTCCTGAGCTCGATCGTGCCCCTGCAGCCGGGTGACGAGGACTACGCGATCTCGGTCGTCATGCCCCTGACGACCGCCGGCCTTCGCGTCTACCCGAGGCGTCCCTATGCCTCGCTGGCGACGAGCACGTTCGACTACCCGCTGACGTCGCGCTTCGACGAGTCGGACAGCCTCATCGTGCTCGACGACGTCCTCGTCCCCTGGGAACACGTCTTCGTCCACCGCGACATCGGACTCGTGAGCTCCCAGTTCCACGAGACCGGTGCGCACCTGCTGGCCAACTACCAGGCGCTCGTGCGCTTCCTCGTCAAGATGGAGTTCGCGTCGGGTCTCGCCATCGAGCTCGCGGACGCCCACGGCATCTCGGCCATCCCGCCGGTGCAGGCCCAGATGGGCGGCGAGATCGCGGCCTTCTGCTCTGCGCTCGAGGCGCTCGTCCTGGGTGCGGAGACCCGCCCAGAGATGCGGGCCGACCTCGCCCTGCCGGCACCGAAGTTCATCTACCCGGCCATGAGCCTGCAGCGCCGCTGGATCGTCGATCTCATGCGCGCGCTGCGAGAGCTCGGTGGTGGCGGCTTCATCGCACTCCCGACGGCCGAGAGCTTCGAATCGCCGGAGACCGCCGACGACGTCCGGCGCTACTTCCGGTCCGCGACGCTGCCGGCGCGCGACCGGGTCAGGCTCCTGCGCCTCCTGTGGGACTTGATCGGCACGGAGTTCGGCGGTCGACAGCTCCAGTACGAGATGTTCTACTCGACCGCACAGCACATCGCCGACCTGCGCGTATTCCGCGCCTACGACTGGGAGACCGGCCGGGCGCACGTCCGGCGAAGCCTGGAAGGGATCGGGGAACCGTGAGCGCCATGCCCGATGATCAGACGCGCGGCCTCGAGGACGACCCGCTGACGGGTGCGGACCTCTTCCGGCAGGCATTCCGGCGCCACGCCGCGACCGTGGTGGTCGTGACCTACGTCGACGGCACGGGTGCGCCCTGCGGGATGACCGCGACGTCGATGTGCTCGCTGTCGGACACGCCACCGTCGCTCCTCCTGTGCATCAACAAGGACGCCCGCGCGCACAACGAGATCGCCGAGGCGCGCTGGCTGGGCGTCAACCTGCTGTCCATCGGGCAGCGCCCCATCGCCCTCCATTGCAGTCGGCAGGGCGGCGACAAGCGGCTGCGAGGGGACTGGCTCATGCCCGATCCGTCGGTCGACGCCACGCCGAGGCTGCGTGGTTCGCTGGCGCACCTCGAGTCCGAGGTCGACACGTCTTACGAGGCCTACTCGCACACGATCTTCGTCGCACTCATCCGCTCGGTCTGGCTCAACCCGCACGACGCACCGCCGCTGCTGTACCACGGCGGGCTGTACAGCCAGCTCGAGTCGCCGGCCGAGCAGGCGGAGCGGTTCCACTGGGAGCTGCGCGAGGACTGACTCCGCCTGACTACCAGTCCGACCAGCCCTCGACGATCCCGTCCGCGCCGGTCCGCAGGCCGGGTCGCGGGACGCGCACGTGGCCCAGACCGAAGCGCGCCTCCTCGGGCCTCGACGGCCGACCCGTCAACCGCCCGACCACGAGGTCACCGATGACGGGCCCATGCTTGAAGGCGTGGCCGGAGCCACCTCCGACGAGCCAGCAATTATCGAAGTCGGGGTGCCGATCGATCACGAAGTGCGTGTCCGGCGTGGTCTCGTACTGACAGACGCGGGTCTCCACCACCGGCGCGTCGGCGAGGCCGGGGAAGCGCCGGGCCAGGTAGCGACGCGCCAGGCGGACCGACTCCGGGTCGACGATCCGCTCGCCATGCGACGGGTCGAACACCGGTCCGTAGCGATCCGGGCCGAGCTTCATGCCCCCGCCGTCGACGGCGGGGATCCCGTAGAAGGCGGCGTCGTAGTCGACCCAGCACGGCAGGTGCCCGGAGCCATAGCGACCGTCGCCGGCGGGCGGGCCGACGAGGACGACGTCCTGCTTGGTCACCCGGATGAGATCGCCGACGACGTCCGGGAAGATGCGCGGCAGCCACGGACCCGGCCGCGAACACGAACTGGTCGGCCGTGACGTGGTGATCCGCACGGTCGACACGTCGAGCAGGCGGCGACCGTCGGAGCGGCCGGGCCGCGCCCAGGCGAGGTCGAACCGGCCGCCTTCGTCGACGAACCGCCGCGCGACGGCGGCGACGCCCCGGCGCGCCATCAGGAGGCCGGCCTCGGGCTCGAAGGTCGCGAACGCCAGGTCGTCGGCGGCGACCTGGGGCCAGCGCTCGGCGACCTCGGCCGGGCTCAGCCGTTCGACCGGGATCCCCATGCCGCGCAGGAGTCGTCTCCGACGCCGCCTCGAAGCCATCCTCCCGATGCGCGAACCACAGCACGCCGGCGGGCACGAAGATCGTCTCGCCGACCAGCTCGCCGAACGTCGATCCAGCGCCTCCCGTGCGTCGCGCGACCAGGTCGCGTACAGGCGATCGTCGCCGTGCGATGCCCGGATGATCCGGGTCTCGTCGCCCGACGTCGATCGCGGAGTGACCGGCGCCGAAGGCATCGATCAGCGTCGTCGTCAGGCCCGGCCGGCGCGCATGGAGCGCCGTCCAGGCACCCATCGTCCCAGCGCCGACGACGACGACGTCAGGTGCCCGCGGGCCGCCGCGACCCGTCATCGCGGCAGGTAGAACCCAGGCCGGCATCGATCGCGCGACGCAGGATCGCGTCGCCGAAGATCACGTCGGCGAGCCCGACGCCCAGATGGGTCACGACGACGCGGCCACGATCCGGGCGCGGGGCGTCCGGCCAGGATCGCCTCGCCCAGCGTGCTCGTCGGGTCCGGGTAGCCGTCGAACTGACCGGCGTCGCGGTTGGCCAGGAACTGGTCGCGATCGTCCACGAGGAAGAGCGCCGCGTCGCGCGCGACCTCGGCGGCCACGAACGTGGCGTAATCGACCGCGACCACGAGGGCGTCGCCGGTCAGCCAGTCACGCGGTCATCGGCTGACGATCGGACGGTGACGCGAACGAGGCGGCGGTCACGACCACGTCGGCCTCGGCTGTCGCGTCGCGCGCCGACGGTGCGACGCCGACCCCGCCGATGCCGGCCGTCTCGCGGGCGAGCTGCGCGAGCGCCTCGGCGCGGTCCGGATGTCGGTCATGGATGGCCAGCTCGAGGCCCGGCAGCACGGCACCGAGCACCGGCAGATGGCTCCGGCCCTGGACGCCGGCCCCGATCAGCGCGACCCGCGCGGGTCGCCCGCGCACGTGTGGCGCGAATTGGCGAATGGCGACGCCGGAGACCGCCGCGGTTCGCAGCGCGGTGATCGGCCCGCCGTCGAGGATGGCGACCGGCCGGCCCGTCGCGGCGATCGCTGAGGACCACGAGGGCGCTGATCGCCGGCAGGCCGCGGGCCCGATTGCCCCCGAAGCCGGCCACCCACTTGATCCCGAGCAGGTCGTCGGCGCCGCCCGGATCGATCCCGCGCAGATGCGCCGGCATCGCGTGCGCGAACGAGCCGTCCGGACGTGGGTGGACACCGATCTTCGGTGGCAGCTCGGCGCTCGGATGCGAGCGCCGTCATCGTCCGCTCCGCGAGCGTCAGGCGCTCGTCGAGCGGCGGCATCGCGGCCATGACGTCGTCGGACGACAGGTAGCGCAGCGGAGCGACGTCGTCGGGCGCCATGGCCGCCCGAGTCTACCGGTGGCCGGCGTGGCGCGCGGCCTCTGTGCGATGCGCGGCGCTACCATCGCGAGATGGCGCCGATCGATGTCCAGACCAGCCTCGAGAACCTCAAGCTCGAACGCGACGCGGTCGTCCTGTACGACGCGCTGGCCGCGATCGAGCGGGATCCACGTCGCGCCGGCGGCGTTCCAGCGCATCGCCGCCAACGAGCGACGTCACGCCGACGTCTGGGCCACGAAGCTCACCGAGCTCGGCGTGCGACGTGCCGCCCGCCGGGCCGCCGCGCGCCCGGGTCCGGTTCATCGTCCTCGTCGCGCGCCTGCTCGGGACGAATGCCGTGACCGATCTCGTCAAGGCCCTCGAGGGTGACGAAGAGGAGGCCTACGACGCCCAGGGGACGTCACCCGAGGTCGCGGCCATCGCGGCCGACGAACGCGAACACGCCCGCATCTGGGACCAGCTGCGCGATGGCGGCGAGTCGGCCGCGACCGTCGCGGCGGCGGGCGGTGGTCAGCGCGACGGTGTCGACTTCGCTCGGAGGGCGCGGACGCCGGCCGAGATCGGCGCCGTCGAGTCGTGGCATCGGGCGGGTGGGCGCTCGGGCACGCTCCGCGCGGTCATCTTCGGGGTCAGCGACGGGCTGGTCAGCAACCTGTCGCTGGTCATGGGTGTCGCCGGCGCGGCCACCGAGGACCCGAGCTTCATCCTGCTTGCCGGCATCGCCGGGCTGCTCGCCGGGTCGTTCAGCATGGCCGCCGGGCGAGTACATCTCGATGCAGAGCCAGCGGGAGCTGTTCGAGCGCCAGATCGCGCTGGAGCGGGCCGAGATGGAGGCCATGCCCGAGGAAGAGGAGGCCGAGCTGGCCGCCGCGTACCGCGCCAAGGGCTTCACCCCGGAGGAGGCCACCCGGATCGCCCATCGGATCTTCGCGGACCCGGTCGCGGCGCTGGACACGCTGGTCCGCGAGGAGCTCGGGCCTGGACCCCGACGAGCTCGGTTCCCCGTTGCGGGCCGCCCTCGGGTCGTTCCTGGCCTTCGCGGTCGGGGCGGCCGTGCCGGTCGTCCCGTACCTCTTCGGTGGCGGTACCGCCGTGCTGCTCGTGAGCCTCGGGATCAGCCTTGTCGCGCTGTTCGCCGTCGGGGCCGGCGTGAGCCTCCTGACCGGTCGGGGCATGGTCTTCTCCGGGCGTGCGACAACTCGCGATCGGCCTGATCGCGGCCCTCGTCACGTATGGCATCGGGTCGGTCATCGGCGTGGCGACGACCGGGTAGCGGGGTGACGATGCCGGGTGACGACGACCGGAGTCTGATGGAGCGGCTCCGGGCCGAGGGATGGCATCCGTCGCCGTGGTCGAACGGCCCCGGCGACGACTATCGCGCTCACCAGCACGACTACGACAAGGTCCTGGTCGTCGCCCATGGCTCGATCCGGTTCGGATTGCCAGGTACGGATGCAGTCGTGGAACTCGGTGTCGGCGACCGCCTCGACCTGCCGGCCGGCACCAGCCATGACGCGCTGGTCGGGCCGGACGGTGTCACCTGCCTGGAGGCGCATGCGCCGGCCGGGACGCTGTCGAGGGTCGCCCGCCAGGCGGCGGGCGACTGGTAGGGCCGCTGCATCGAAAACGAGGCCCCGATGGTCGGGGCCTCGTAGGCGGTAGGCTATCGACGGTCGGCGACGCTCAGCGGGCGCCGAACCGCATCAGGAAGTGGACGTGCTCGTGGGCTGGATCGACGTTGCCCTGGCGTGGTTCGTCGGTGTCCAGCAGGAAGCTGATCAGCGAGAACAGCGCCAGGAGGCCGATGACGATCGCGAAGATCATCGTGGTGCTCCTTCGCTGCAGGTGTGGACGCCGCGGACCGGGACGGTCCGGGCCGCTCGTGCGGTCGGCCGACATCCATGATTGACCGATATCCGTATTCTAGCCTAACGAATGTATCCCTGCAAGCATGCGTGCCTAATGGATAGAGGTTCAGTGACCGATCGACCGAAGATCGATGTGACGGATGCCCGCCTGCTCGAGCGGCTCCAGGCGGACGGACGGCGCGCGTACGCCGACCTTGGGGCCGATGTCGGGATCAGCGGGCCGTCGGCCCACGAGCGGGTCAAGAAGCTCGAAGCCCGACGGGTCATCACGGGCTACGCCGCGAACGTCGACCCGACGGCTGCGGGGTATCCGATCGTCGCGTTCACCTGGCTGACCCAGGCGCCCGGCTCCGCGGGAGCGGACCTGACCGATGCGTTCGCGGCCATCGACGAGATCGAGGAGTGCCACCACATCGCCGGCGAAGCCGACTATCTGCTCAAGATCCGGGCTCGCGACACGCACCACCTCGAGGAGCTCCTGGTCCGCCTCCAGGCGACCCCGCACGTCTTCACGACACAGACCGAGGTCGTGCTCTCGAGTGCCTTCGAGCACCGGCCACTTCGCCTCGTGGCAACGTCCGGTGAAACCGGAGAGGCGCGGGAGCCGTAGGGATGCACGAGGACCGTCCGGGCCGCCCAGACGACGTCGCTCTCGTCCGCATGGTCGCGAGTGGGTCGTTCGATGCCCTGGCGAACCTCTATGACCGGCACGCCGATGCGGTCTTCGCGGCGGCCTGCCGGCTGACGTCGGATCGTGGGGTGGCGGAAGAGGTGGTCCAGGACACCTTCCTCGCGCTCTGGGACCGAGCCGAGACATTCAACCCGGCGGCGGGATCGCTGTCGGCATGGCTGCATACGATCGCTCGGAACCGGACGGTCGATCGCCTTCGGGCGGCCGGCCGTCGGCCGCAGTTCGTCGCGCCGCCATCGGGCAGCAACAACGATGACTCGGAGACGCAGCTCCTCGAGCGGGCGGCGTCGTCGGGCACGATCGTCGCGGGATCGGTCGCTCCGGCCGGACCCGAGGCGGCCCTGGCCTCGAAGGAGACCCGGGCGTCGATCGCACGGGCCCTGGGCGGCATGGCGACAGAGGAGCGAACGGTCATCGTCCTCGCCTATCGCGAGGGCCTGAGCCAGACAGAGATCGCCCAGCGGCTCGGTTGGCCGCTCGGCACGGTCAAGACCCGGACCCGGCGGGCGCTGCGACGCCTGCGCGAGGCCCTCGACGAGCATCACGCGGTGCCGGCCACGATCCGGCGAAGACGGCTAAAGGACGAGATGGATCACGACGCGGTCCGAGAGGTACTGGAGCTGGCAACGGCGGAGCCGGACGGCCTGGATCGGCTGATGGCCGGCGATACGCCGGCGGCCCAGGCCGTGGCCGGCCACCTCGCCGGCTGCCCCGAGTGCACGCTCGAACTCGATCGGCTTCGGCGCCTCGGCGCGATGGTGCGCGACACCGTCGTGACCACGCCATCGCCCGACCTCCGCGACCGGACGCTTGCGTACGTGCGCCAGCACGGCGTGCCGCGCGGGCCGGCGGTGGCGCCCGGATCCGGGCCGGAAGCGAGACCCGTCGCCGTCGCGACATCGATCGACGGCGATCGGAGCGCCGGTCGCGGGCGCTCGGTGGTCGCCTGGGTCGGGTCACTGGCGGCGGCCGTGGTCCTGTCGGTGGCTGCCACGACAGCGATCGTCGGCTCGCGCATCGACGATCGGCTGGCCGCGCAGGACGCCGTCATCGAGGACCTCGCAGCGGTCACCACGGCCACGTTGCACATCACGGCCGAGCCCGACGTCGAGCGGGTCGGCCTGGCCAGCCCGACCGGAGCCGAGACCACCGGCACGCTCGTGTTCTCGCCCTCGACGACCGAGCTGGTCGTCGTGGCGGACGGGCTGACCGAACCGGCCGCCGGGATGGAGTATCGATGCTGGGTCGCGGTCGACGGCGATCGGGAAGGCATCGGCAAGATGTTCTTCGGAGGCGGCCTGGCCTACTGGGCAGGCCCGTCGCCCGCGGTGGCCGGACTCGAAGGCGGCGCGACGTTCGGCGTCTCCCTCGTGTCCGCTGACGGTGAGATCGTCACACCCGATCCGGTCCTGAGCGGCGGTTCCTGAGGAGTCGGCTCGTCGGGTGGCGGGCTCTCGAGGTACACCTGGTGCAGCTCGAGGAGGCGGTCGACCGTCTCCGGGCTGACGGGCCGGCCTTCACGGCGCAGGACCGCGGCCAGCCAGAGCGCCTCGCGCGGTCGTTCGTCGGCCTCGATGTCGGCGTCGCGCCGCCGCGAATCGGCGACGACGAACCAGACCAGCCCGGCCCCAACGACGAGCCCGACGATGAGCAGCCACCAATTGAACTCGGCGTTCACCGCGTCCGAGTATAGAAGCCACGGCCGACGGGGCCCGATCAGGCCTCGGGCGGCGGCTCCTCGGCGTCACCCGCACGAAGCCGTGCGTCGAGGAGCCGGGTCAGCCGCAGGTACTCGCTCCGGTCCTCGGGGCCGAGCGTGGCGAACAATCGCGCGACGGACGCTCGGTACGCCTCGAGCTCGGGCTGCTCGCGGCGTTCGTCGCCTACGGACGATTCGTCATCGAGCCCTTCTAGGTCGGGCCGGCCGAGGTCCGGTCCGCGCCCGCTACACTGCCGCGGATGCTCGACTTCATCCCGGATGCGACCGCGCTCCAGCTGGGCCCGTTGACGATCGGCTGGTACGGCCTTGGCTATGCCATCGGGCTGGCCGCCGCCTACCTGGTCATGGTCCGGCTGGCCCGTCGGGCCGGCGAGGACCCGGACATCCTCGGGAACGGGATGATCGTCGTCGCCCTCGCCGCGCTCGTCGGCGGCCGGGCGTACCACGTCATCGACCAGTGGGATGCGCTCTACAGCACCGACCCGATCAAGATCTTCCTGCCGCCATACTCCGGCCTCGGCGTCTACGGCGGGATCATCACCGGGACGATCGCGGCGTTCCTCTACGCGCGCTACAAGGGCGTCCCGTTCCTGCGCTGGGCGGACATCATCGCGCCCGGCCTGTTCGTCATGCAGGCCATCGCCCGGTGGGGGAACTGGTTCAACCAGGAGCTGTACGGGACCCCGACGACGCTGCCGTGGGGGATCCCCATCGACTGCGCTCACCGGATCGAGGCCTACGCCTGCGACCTCGCGTTCCCGGAGGCGACGACCCGCTTCCACCCCCTGTTCCTGTACGAATCGCTCTCCGGGGTGCTCGGAGCCATCGCCCTGATCTGGATCGGCTACCGATTCCGCAACCGGCTCCGGCCCGGTGACCTCCTGCTGATCTTCTTCGTCTGGTATGGGGTCGTCCGCTTCGCGCTCGAGACGCTCCGACACGACAACTGGACGTTCTTCGGCATCCCGACGGCCCAGGTCGTCTCGCTCCTGTTCATCGTGTCGTCACTGGCGATCCTCGTGTGGCGCCACCGGCCGGGCCACCCGCTCGACGATCCAGCGACGAACCCCGAGGTCGCGACGTGGGGCGCGCTCGGACGGCCGGTCGAGCCGGACCCCGAGGCCGAGGCCGACGACGCCGACCCCGAGGCGGTCGCGGCGCCCGCCTGACGTGACCGTCCCGGCTGCGTCGCCCGACGACGGGCGCGAACGACCGCCCGACGACGGCCCGAGGCGCCCACCGCCGGCCCGGGTCTCGCCAGAGGCGCTCGCTGCTGCGAGGGGCGGCGCGGTGGAGGGCCTCGCCTGGCTCGGCCGCGCGCCCGAGGCGAAGGCCTCGGTCCTCTACCGGCTGCTGCGACTGGTCGCCCGCTTCGTCATCTTCGTCGGATTCCGGTTCCAGATCCGGACCTCCGGCCGTGAGCGACTGCCGGCCGGCGGCTACCTGCTGGTCGGCGCGGCCCACCGCGGCTGGATGGATCCGTTCGTGGTGATGCATGCGCTGCCGACGGCGCCGCGCGCGTGGTTCCTCGGCAGCGCGCCATCGACCTTCACCTCGCGCTGGCGGGAGAGGCTCATCCACCGTCTCGGTGGGCTGCTGCCGGTCTGGCGAGGCGGGATCGGCGTGGAACAGCACGTCGCGTCGGCCCGGGCCGTGGTCGCCAACGGGGCCGTGTTCGTCCAGATGCCCGAAGGGACCGTCAGCGGCCCGCCCGGTCGACTGGGACCGTTCCGGCCTGGCTGGGCGATCATCGCGCTGCGCACGGGTGCGCCGATCGTGCCGTTCGCGATGGCCGGCACCGAGGAGCTCTACCTCGGCCGGCGGATGGCCTCTCGCGTCCTGGCCGTGACCTCGGCCCGCGCCCTGGCCGGGTTGACGCCCGAGGCGACCGTTCCAGACGTCGGATCGCGCGAGGAGCTCGAGACGGCCCATCGGATGAACGAGGCCCTGGCGGCCATCCTCGGGCCGGTCGTCGAGGAGTTGCATGCCTGGACCCTGGACCCGCCCGACCACCCGAGGCGCCTCAGGCGGCGACTGACGTGGCTGCTGCTCCGGCCCGGCCGCCTCGATCGCGACGGGTGACGCGTGGACCGACCCATCGGTCTCGTCGGGACGCCGTCTCCGCACGCCTCTCGCACCTACCGGGTCCTCCTGGCGCTCGTCGGTCTGATCGGTCGCGGGATCTTCGGGTTCCGGACCGAGATCGTCGGCAGGGAGTTCCTGCCACGCGACGCTGACGGTCGTCCGTCCGGCGGCTGGATCGCGGCCGGGTTGCCGCATCGGACGTGGGTCGACCCCTTCGTCGTCGCCGGGAACCTGCCGGTCGAGCCACGGCTGGTCTTCTTCGGTGACGGCCGGGCGATCTTCCGATCGCGTTGGCGGCGCTGGGTCTTCCGTCGGATCGGTGGCGTCATCCCGATCTGGCCGGGCGGCGGACGCGCCGCCATCGAGTCCCACCTGGTCGCGGCGTCCCGCGCACTCGAGGCCGGCGCCGTCCTGTGCCTCTTCCCGGAATCGGGTCCGCCGACGCCACCAGGGACCGCGCGACCGCTCGGTCTCGGCGTCGCCTACTTCGCGCTGCGGACGGGGACGCCGATCGTGCCGATCGTGCTGGGTGGGACGCACGAGCTGTACCGCGGCCGACGGTTCCGCATGACCGTGCTTCGCCCGGTCTACGCGCGCGACCTGGCCGGGCTGGCCGAGTCCGACCTACTTCCGGAGCCGTGGTCGCCCGGCGAACGCACCGCGGCCCACAGGATCGTGGCCGCCCTGCACGACCTGACCGCCGTGCCCATCGCGACGGCCCACTCGGCGACCGAGGCGCCGTCGGGTTCGCGCAAGCGCTGGCGCTGGCTGACGACGGCCTGGCACTGACGGGCCCGACGCGGCGCGGGCGATACCGACCCGACCGGCCCCTATACTCGCCCGCGATGCAGTACGCCGAGTCGATCCTCGAGCTGGTCGGCCACACCCCCCTCGTCAGGATCACGCGGGTCGTGCGCGACCTGGGCCCGGTCGGACGCCAGCCGCTGCTCCTCGCCAAGCTGGAGATGCTGAACCCGGGCGGCTCGGTCAAGGACCGCATCGGTCTGCCGATGATCGAGGCCGCGGAGGCCGCCGGGCTGCTCAAGCCGGGCGGCACGATCATCGAGCCAACCTCGGGGAACACGGGCCACGGCCTCGCCATCGCCGCGGCGCTCAAGGGCTACCGGTGCATCTTCGTCATGGCCGACAAGCAGTCCGCGGAGAAGCAGCAGCTCCTGCGGGCCTATGGCGCGGAGGTCGTCCTCTGTCCGACCAACGTCGCGCCGGAGTCGCCCGAGTCCTACTACAGCGTGGCGGCCCGGCTCGCGCGCGACATCCCGGGCGCCTTCAAGCCGGACCAGTACTGGAACATGGAGAATCCGACGGCCCACGAGGCCACGACCGGCCCCGAGCTCTGGGAGCAGACCGACGGGCGGATCACCCATTTCATCGCCAGCGTCGGGACCGGCGGCACGATCTCGGGTGCGGCCCACTACCTGCGCGGGAAGAATCGGGCCATCCGGATCGTCGGCGCCGACCCCGAAGGCAGCGTCCTGTCCGGTGACACGGCCCGTCCGTACCTGACGGAGGGGATCGGGGAGGACTTCTTCCCCGGCACCTACGACCCGGCCGTCATCGATCAGTGGGTCCGGGTCAGCGACCGCGACGCCTTCGCGATGGCGCGGCGCCTGACGCGCGAGGAAGGGATCCTGTCCGGCGGATCCTGCGGCACCGCCATGGTCGCCGCCCGCGAGGTCGTGCGTGACCTGATGGCGCAGGAGGGTGGCCAGGACGCGGTCGTGGTGGTGCTGCTGCCCGACAGTGGTCGGAGCTACCTGTCCAAGATCTACAACGACGAATGGATGCGCGCCAATGCCCTGATCGCCACGACCGGCGCCGCGACGCGCGTGGCCGAGCTACTGGCCGACCGCCACCGCGCTTCGGAGATGCCGACCGTCGTCGTCGCCCGCACGACGGAGCGGGTCGGCAACGCGATCGCGACGCTCCAGACGTACGGCATCAGCCAGCTCCCGGTCTCCGAGGACGCCGATGGCGACGCGGTCAAGGGCCTGGTCGGCTCGATCAGCGAGAAGGGCCTGCTGGACCGGGCGTTCCGCGATCCGAGCGTGGTGGACCGGACGGTCGGCGAGGTCATGGACCCCCCGTTGCCGCTCGTGGACGCCAGCGCCACACTGGACGAGGCCTTCGCCCTGCTCTCAGGTGGGGCCAACGCGCTCGTCGCGATCCGCGGCGAGCGCCCGGCCGGCGTCGTCACCAAGCTCGACCTGCTGGAGTACCTGGCGCACCACGGGGCGTCGGGCGGCGGCTGACGCCTACAGCCAGGGCAGCGGGACCGGGACCAGGACGTTGAGCAGGAGGCCCAGCGTGAGGAGGCCACCGGACCGGCGCGTGTGGACGAAGGCCCACCCGACGAACCACAGCGGCCAGCCGCGCTCGGGGTAGTCGGGCGGTGGGGCCGACGGCTTCGGCTGACCGAAGACCTTCAGGACACCGACGAGCCGCGGGATGCCGAGGACGACGAGCAGGACCCAGGGACCGACGAGCCCGACCACGACCGCCAGCAAGGTCAAGGGGTAGAAGGAGATCATGAGCCACTTGCCGATGGTGCGAGCCCGGCGCTCGCCGAGGATCACCGGCAGCGTCCGGACGCCCAGGGCCGTATCCGCATCGATCTTGTCGATGTGCTTCCCGAACAGGACCGAGGTCACGAGCAGCGCGTAGGGCACCGAGGCGAGCAGGACCCACGGGGCGATGGTCCCGGTCGCCGCAAGGAACGTGCCCCCGACCATCAGGGGTCCCCAGACCAGGAACACGCCCGGCTCGCCAAGACCGTGATGCTTGAGGCGGATGGGCGGCGCGACATAGAAGACCGACACGAACAGGCCGGCCAGCGCGAAGACGAGGACGAGCGGGCCGCGCACCGCCGTGAGGTAGAGCATCAGGCCGGCGTCGACGCCGTTCACGATGAGGATCGCCGCCGCGAGCTGGCGTTTCGTGACCCAGCCCGACAGGATCGGATGGGGAGCGTAGAGCGCCCGCACGTAGCCCGCGGTGTCGACGCCACCGGTCGTGTCGAAGTAGTCGTTGATCATGTTGTTCGCGGCATGCGCGAGCACGAGCCCGACGACCGCGAGGGCCAAGAGCCCGTAGTCCACCGAGACGCCGCCCACGCCGGCCGCCGCGACCGCGAGCAGGCCACCGATGAGCCCCGACCAGATCGTCATCGGGAAGACCGCGGCCCGGGTGATCACGAGCCACTTGCCGACCGTGTCGAGTGGCCGGTGTTCGGGCGGGTTGGCGGTCTCGAGGATCTCCTTCCAGGCGAGGAGGCGCTCGCGGATCGGGAAGGGGATGTCGGCCGCGGTGTCCTGCGCGGTGGTGCTCATCGGGTTCCTCGGAAGGCGGTCGCAAAACGTGCGTCATGAATGTATCACGTTCCGGCATGGATACGGGCGGGGCATGCCGGCGGATGCATCGGCTGCGATGATGCGGCGGTGACCGACCCGACCGTCCCGCCGATCGCCACGGCGCGGTACTCGCTGGTCTCCATGTCCGTGCCGTTCATGCAGTCGCTGCTGGCCCGGGATCTCGCGCAGGCTGCGACCGAGATCGGCGCCTCGGTCCCGACCGACCTGCCGGATCGTCTGGACGAGTTCCTCCAGTTCCGCCTCGCGGATCTCGCGGCCGACCCGGCTGTGCAACAGTGGCTGGGGCGGGCCATCGTGGCGACGGAGCCGGACGGGCCACGGGTCATCGGCGCGGTCGGCTTCCACGCTCCACCCGATGCGAGCGGGCGGGTGGAGGTGGGCTACCAGGTCGAGCCCGAGTACCGCCGCCAGGGCGTGGCCAGCGAGGCCGTCCGGTCGCTGTTCGACTGGGCCGCTCGAGAACACGGCGTCCACCGGTTCCGTGCCGCCATCGCCCCCGACAACGTCGCATCGCTGGCCGTGGCCGCCCGGTTCGGTTTCCGGCAGGCCGGCGTCCAGCTCGACGACATCGACGGCGCCGAGCTGCTCTTCGACCTCGACGACTGGCCTTCCACGGCCTGACCGCCGGGTGCCATCATGGCCGTCATGCCGACGCACGACGCCGCTGCCGCCCGCGAGCAACCTTCGTTCGACACGCTGGCCGTCCACGCGGGCGCGGAGCCCGACGAGCTGACCGGCGCGGTCAGCCCGCCCATCTACCAGACCAGCACGTATGCCCAGGACGGGGTGGCCGATCCACGCGGTGGCTACGAGTACGCGCGCTCCCAGAACCCGACTCGCGAGCGCCTGGAGCGGGCGGTCGCGACCCTGGAGGGCGGAACGCACGGCATCGCCTTCGCCTCCGGGTCGGCGGTCACGGCCGCGCTCGCGGAACTGGCCCAGCCAGGCGACGAGATCGTGGTGGGCGACGACGTCTACGGCGGCACGTTCCGCTACCTCGAGCGAGTCCGCCGTGGAGCCGGCGTGGACGCCCGGTACGTCGACCTGTCGGCCGGCCCGGACGTGCTCTGGGAGGCCCTGACCGAGCGGACCCGCCTCGTCTGGTTCGAGTCGCCGTCGAACCCCTACCTGAAGATCGTCGACATCGCCGAGGCGGCCGCTGTGGTCGCTCGTCGCGGTGCCGATGGCGGCCGGCGACCGATCATGATCGTCGACAACACGTTCGCCACGCCGGCCCTGCAGCGCCCGCTGACGCTGGGCGCCGACGTCGTCTTCCACTCCGCCACGAAGTACCTGGCCGGCCACTCCGACACGATCCTGGGCGTGGCGGTCACCTCGGACGAGGCCGTCGCGGAGCGGCTGCGCTTCCTCCAGAACGCGATGGGCGCGGTGCCCGGGCCGCTCGACTGCTTCCTGGTCCTGCGCGGGCTGCGCACGCTCCACCTGCGGATGGAGCGCCACGGCACGAACGCGGCGGCCGTCGCGGCATTCCTGCGAGGTCGCTCCGACGTCGCCGCGGTCCATCACCCCGGTTGGGGCGGGATGGTCTCGTTCATCCCGGCCCGGGGTGGCGGCACGAAGCGGTTCGGCGGCGGTCCGGGCGGTCGCCATCGCGGAGGCGACGCGACTGTTCACCCTGGCCGAATCGCTGGGTTCCGTCGAATCGCTGATCGAGGTGCCGGCGGTGATGACCCACCTGTCGGTGGCCGGGTCGCCGCTCGAGGTCGATCCGGCGCTGATCCGCCTGTCGGTCGGGATCGAGGGCATCGACGACCTCATCGCCGATCTAGCGCAGGCCCTCGACGCGAGCTGAGCGTCCGGGGTCAGGGCTTCCTGGTCATGGCCGCACGGTAGTGGCGCCCTCCAGGCCATGCTCGGCTGGATCGAGGCGGCCGTGGGTGGCCAGGTCCCGGTAGATCTCGACGCTCGCCCTGATCCCATCCGCGAACGGCGTGACCGGCAACGGACCCAGGGCCTCGATCCCGTCGTGGTCGATCTCGGAGGGGAATGGCAGGCTCGTCGGCTCGAACTCGATGCGCCCGGTCGAACCGGGCACGGCCGTCTCGATGGCCTCGAGCAGCGCCGGTCCGTCCGCGACCTCGCCGGGCAGGTTGAAGACGGGCGCGCCCGCGACCCGACTGCGGCTCGCGGCGATGAGCGTCCGGGCCACGTCCTCCGCGTACTGGTAGAGCGTCGCACCGCCGAACGCGACCGTATAGCGGAGCCCGAGGACCGCGGCCACGACGGCCTTGGTCGGACCGCTCGTCATCCCCTGGTCGCGGCCGACCCCATAGACGGTCATCGGCCGCAGGCCGACGCTGGGCACGCCGTCGTCCAGCCAGTAGACACGCGCATTGCCTTCGTTGGCCATCTTGTAGACGCCGTAATGGTTGAGCGGGTGAGCAGGCGCGTCGGCGGCGAGGCGGCCGGTCACCGGATCGGCGTCAGCGGCGGCATACATGCCGATCGAGCTTGTGTACACGATGGGCGCCATCCCGCCGGCGCGTCGCTTCACGGCCTCGAACACGTTGACCGTGCCGAGGACGTTGACGCGAGCGCCGAGCGGCGGATCGGCCCGGCAGAACGGCACCTGCAGGGCTGCCAGGTGGACGACGTTCGTGATGCCGTGACGATCGATCGTCGACTCGAGCGCGGCCAGGTCCGCGATGTCGCCGGTCTCGAGCACGACCCGGTCGAGCTCGTCGGGCGACATGATCAGGCGCAGGCGTCGCGTGTCGCTGCCGAGGTCGAAACCCGTGACTGCCGCGCCCTCCCGAACGAGGGTCCGGACGGTCCACGCCCCGATGCAGCCCAGCGCGCCCGTGACCAGGAAGCGTTCCGTGCCGACGGTCACGAGACCGCGACCCTCGCGAACTCGTGGCGGCACGTGTTCGTCAGTCGGCCGATCCGTTCGATCTCGATCGAGACCTCGTCGCCGTCGCCGAGCAGGACCGGTGGGTCGCGGAAGATCCCGACGCCGCCGGGCGTCCCGGTCGCGATGACATCGCCGGGCTCGAGGCTGAACGCCTGTGAACAATGGCTGATGATCGCGGCCACCCCGAAGTACATCTGGGACGTGTTCGACTGCTGCATGACCCGGTCGCCGACCCGGCAGGCGATGTCGAGCACCTGCGGATCCGGGATCTCGTCGGCGGTGACGAGCACCGGACCCATCGGGCAGAACGTGTCGAGCGACTTGCCGCGCGCCCACTGTCCGTCGCCGAACTGCAGATCGCGGGCCGAGACGTCGTTGATGCAGGTATAGCCCAGCACGTGGTCGAGGGCGTCGGACACATCGACGTGGCGGGCCCGGCGGCCGATCACGACACCCAGCTCGGCCTCGTAGTCCACCTGCGAGGTCAGGGCCGGGTCCCAGCGGATCTCGGCGCCGTGTCCCACGACCGAGCTCGGCCATTTGCTGAAGATCAGCGGCGCCGACGGCGCCTCGGCGCCTTCCTCATCGGTGTGCTCCCGATAGTTCCGTCCGATGCCCACGACCTTGCCCGGACGCGGCACTGGGGCGAGCCAATCGAGCTCGTCGAAGGGCCGGCCTTCGTCGGCGATGCGATCGGGACGGGCGGCGGCGGCCAGGGCCTCGACGGCCCCCGGTCCTGCATCGAGCAGCGCGACCATGGACGCCGGGCCGTCGGGGAGGAGGTCCGAGGCCGGCATCCACAGCGCATCCGAGGCCACGCCGAGGCCCTCGCCGCCGTCCGCACGTCGGAAGGACATCAGGCGCATCGTCGTCGTCCTGTCGACTCCGACGCGAGGCACCCGGGGATCGACTGGACGGCCACGTCCGCTCCTTGACGTTCAGTATACTGACCCGTGGACGACGGATTGAACGATACGATAGGCTGGGCGATGGCGTCAACCGTGGCCCGAGGGCGGACGGCGCTGACCGGAGGTGGCGATGGCCTACGACCCATTCGAGCGTGTCCCGGTGGGCCGCACCGGCCTGTCCGTCACGCGCCTCGGGCTGGGCGCCGCATCGATCGGCGGGTTGTTCACGCCGGTCGCGGACGATACCGCGGAAGGTGTCGTTCGGCACGCCTGGGATCTGGGCATCCGTTACTACGACGTCGCACCGCTGTACGGCTACGGCGCCGCCGAGCGTCGACTCGGTGCCGGGCTAGCCGGCCGTCCTCGGGACGAGTTCGTCGTTTCCACGAAGGTCGGCCGGCTGGTCCGTGCCGCTCGATGCCATCCCGCCGGGCGCCGATATCGACCGCCAGGCCCGGGGCGGTCGCGACGACGCCTACTACGCCGACACGGCGGGACGTCGGATCGTCTTCGACTTCAGCGCCGACGGGGTCCGTCGCTCGATCGAGGAGAGCCTCGAGCGGCTCGGGCTGGCGCGCGTCGACGTCGTCTTCATCCACGACCCCGACGACCACTGGGAGGCGGCCATCGGCGAGGCCTATCCCGCCCTGGATCGGCTCCGGGCCGACGGTGTCGTCCGAGCGATCGGCGTCGGCATCAAGCAGTCGGCGATGCTGGCCCGGTTCGCTCGCGAGGGCGACTTCGATGCGTTCCTGCTCGCCGGGCGCTACACCCTCCTCGACCAGGAGGCGCTGCCCGAATTGCTGCCGCTGTGCGAGGCGCGTGGCATCGCGGTGCTGATCGGCGGCGTGATGAACAGCGGCGTGCTGGCCGATCCGCGACCGGGCGCCCATTTCGACTACGGGCCGGCCTCGTCCGAGGTCATCGAGCGCGCCCGTGGGCTGGCCGCGGCCTGCGAGCGTCACGGCGTCCCGTTGCGCGCCGCCGCGATGCAGTTCCCCCTGGCCCATCCCGTCGTGGCCGGCCTGATCGCCGGCGTCCGGACGATCGAGCATCTCGACGAGTACCCGGCGCTCCTGCGCCGGCCGATCCCGGCGGAGCTGTGGGACGACCTGCGGGCAGCCCGGCTCATCGCACCGGAGGCCCCCACGCCGTCATGAGCCTGCCCGTCATCGACGCGCACCACCACCTCTGGGACCCGGCGCTCGCGGACTACCCATGGATGACCGAGGCGGTGGCACCGATCGTCCGCCGGTTCGGCGTCCAGGACCTCGCGCCGCTGTTGCCCGCCGCGGGCGTCGACGGCACCATCGTCGTCCAGGCTCGTCACGATCTCGAGCGAGTCGCGCGAGCTGCTGGCGACCGCGGCGGTCACGCCGTTCATCGTCGGAGTCGTCGCCTGGGTCGACCTGACCGGCCCCGACGTCGGCCGGCACGATCGCGGCCTTGCGCGACGGGCCGGGCGGTGACCGGCTCGTCGGCATCCGTCACCAGGTCCAGGACGAGCCGGATCCCGGATGGCTGGCGCGGGACGACGTCCGTCGCGGCCTCGAGGCGGTCGGGGCCGCCGGGCTGACCTACGACCTGCTCGTCCGACCACGCGAGTTCCCGGCGGCCGCAGCCGTCGATCCGCGACGTGCCGGACCTACGGTTCGTGCTCGACCACCTGGCCAAGCCGCCGCTCCGTGACGGGGTGCTGGGATCGTGGGAGAGCAGCCTCCGCGCGTTTGCCGCGCGGCCCAACGTCTGGTGCAAGCTCTCCGGTCTCGTGACCGAGGCGGACTGGGCCGCGTGGACGCGTCGAGGAGCTGGCGCCGTCCGTGGAGGTGGCCCTGGCGGCCTTCGGGCCGGATCGGCTGCTGTTCGGTTCGGACTGGCCGGTCTGCCTGCTCGCGGCGTCGTATCGGTGACGTCGTCGGGACCGCGACGAGAGCTGACGGCGGGCCTCAGCCCGACCGAACAGGCCGCCGTCTTCGGCGGGACAGCCAGCCGCGTCTACGGACTCGCGCGATCCGGACTGACCCGACCTCAGCTGCGCTGCAACGGGTCGGACAGCTCGGCGGCCAGCCAGCTGCAGGTCCTCGATGAGCCCGGGTACGCGCTCGGGCGTGGCCCGGACCTTGAGGAGCGTGATGCTCGCGGCGTTCGGTCCCTCGCCGGGTTGCCGGCTGGGGACGACGACGCCGTAGCAGACGACCCCTTCCATGGTCTCCTCGTCGTCGATCGCGTACCCACGGCGACGGATCTCGTGCGAGGTCCGCGAGCAGCTCGTCGACCGATCGATGCGCCCGGCGGCGTCGGCTGCGGCAGCGTCGTGATGCCGGCCAGCCGGCGCGCCAGTTCGGCGTCGTCGAGCGAGGCCAGGGCCGCCTTGCCGGTGGCCGTCGAGAATGCCGGGAGGCGCCGTCCGATGCCCGGACGTCAGCCGGACCGGCTGGCGGCCGTCGTGGCGGGCCAGGTAGGTGACCTCGAGCCCGTCGAGCACGGCGAACTGGACCGTCTCCTCGGATCCGGTCGGCAGGACCCGGGATGCCTCGTAGAACTCCTGGACCTGGTCCACCGTCACGAGGTACGCGCCGCCCAGTTCGGCCAGGCGGCGGCCGAGCGCGAAGCCCGTGCCGACCCGCCGGACGAGCCCGGCATCGGCCAACGCGCCGCAGATGTTGGCGATCGACGACTTGGGCAGGCCGAGCCTCCGGGCCAGCTCGCTCGGTCCGGCTGGCTCGCCGGCCGTCTCGGCCAGGACGTCGAGGATGAGGGCCGCGCGGGTCACCGCCGGCGCGAGCGAGTCGGCCTCGCTTGTGGACGCCTCGTCGGTCACCGTGTCGCGAACGGCCATCACCTCTCCGGATCGGTCCTGCGCCCGAACGACGTCGGGCCAACAGGATGGACTGCGTCCAGCATATTGACTTCGGCAGCTTGCGGTCCGCATACTTGTTCAACCTGCCGCCGGTCGTTCAGTATGCTGGACGCATCGGGCGGAGGTCAAGAGGAGGAAGGCCCGTGTCGCGGTTCAGATCGATCGCGCCAGCGGTCGGCTTGGTTCTCGTCCTGTCAGCGTGCAGTCCCGCCGCGAGCCCGACGCCGCCGGCGTCCAGCGCTCCAGCCTCCGCGCCGCCCGCGTCCGAGCCGGCTGCGTCGGAGCCCGCCGCCAGCGCCTCCGCGGCCGCCCCGGGGACGAAGTTCGCGGGGGTCAACGTCAACATCCTGACCTTCAACGGCCCGCAGGTCGCCGAGCCGCTCCAGCGGCGTGCGCCCGACTGGGCGCAGCTGACCGGTGGTCACGTCAACGTCGTCGCAGTCGGGTTCCAGACGATCTACGACAAGGCGCTCCTGGACGCCTCGACGGGGACGAACGCCTTCGACGCGTATGTCTTCAACCCGCAATGGCTGGGCGACTTCGCCGGACCCGGCTACCTGCTCGACCTGACCGATCGCGTGAACAGCGATGCCCAGCTCGACTGGCAGGACATCGGGCCGTTCTTCCGCGACTTCAACTCGACCTACAACGGCAAGGTCTACACGATCCCGCTCGACGGCGACTTCCACATGGTCTACTACCGCAAGGACATCCTCGAGCGGACGGCGTCACGCCGCCGGCGACCTGGGACGACTACCTCACGGTCGCGGCGAAGTACCAGGGCCAGGACCTCAACGGCGACGGCGAGGCCGACTACGGCTCGTGCATCGCGAAGAAGAAGGGCGCCCAGAGCTTCTGGTGGATCATCTCGGTCGCCGGTGGCCTCCTCCAGGCCAAGGGCACGAGTGAGGGGGCGTTCTTCAACACCAGCGACATGAGCCCGCTCTTCGGCCAGAACGAGGCCATGACCAAGGCCCTCGAGACCTTCAAGAAGACGACCGACTTCGGCCCGCCCGATGAGCTCAACCTCGACGTCGGCGGCACCCGTGGTCTGTTCACGACCGGTCGCTGCGCGCTCTCGATGGACTGGGGCGACATCGGCACCCTCGCCATCGGCACCTACGCCGAGGACAAGACCGGCGCCACCATCACGCCCGGTTGGAAGGAGACCCTCGATCGCGCGACCGGCAAGCTCGTGCCGTGCGACGCCACGACCTGCCCCAACGCGGTCGACGGCGTGAACTACGCCCCGTTCGCATCGTTCGGCGGGTGGTCCGGCGCCATCAACGCGGCGTCCCCGGCCGCGAACCAGGACGCCGTCTATGACTTCCTGTCCTACATGAGCTCGCCCGCGATCTCGGGCGAGGACGTGACCCTCGGCAAGACCGGCTACAACCCGTACCGGACCTCGCACTTCGAGAGCCAGGACCTGTGGCTCAAGGCCGGCCTCAGCGCGGACGCCGCGACCAACTATCTCGGCGCCATCAAGGCCAGCCTCGAGAACAAGAACATGGTCCTCGACCTGCGGATCCCATTGACCGTGCGCTACGAGCAGAACGTGCTCGATGTCGCGCTCGCGCAGTACCTCGCGGGTGAGAATGACGCCCAGACGACCGAACAACAGATCTCGGACGGATGGAATGACATCACCAACGAGGCCGGAAAGGACGCCCAGCTCGCTGCCTACGTCGCCAGCCTTGGCGTCCAGCGATAGCTCACTCGATCGCGTGACCGAAGAGCGGACCCTCGGCGGGTCCGCTCTTCGCGACCGCTCCGAGGGTGCGGCCAGGTGGCTCTTCATCTGGCCGACCGTCCTGTTCATCCTGTTCCTGTCGATCTTCCCGCTCGTCGCCTCGCTGGCCCTGTCGGTCTCCAAGCTCGTCTTCCATCAAGGCGGCGTCGAGCTCGACTTCGTGGGCTTCAACAACTACGGGCAGCTGCTGTTCGGCGGCGAGCGGAACCACTTCCTCGGCGTTCTGAAGCCGCCGACGCTGCTGGGCTGGGCCGTGGTCATCGCCACGGCGGTCCTGGCCGGTGTCGCCTGGACGCGCGCAGTTCGAGGCGGTCAGCTCGGTCCGTTCGGGCTCGCGCTGCGGCTCATGGGCGGCATCGTGCTGGTGGGCTTCACCTGGCTGCTGGTCCAGACCATGTTCAGCGAGGGCGGCCGCCCCGGCGCGCTGTTCGTCACCCTGATCTTCGTCTTCGTCGGCATCGCGCTCCAGTACGGCCTGGGTCTCGGGCTGGCGATGCTCGCCGTCCAGCAGGTCCCCTGGCGCCGCTTCTTCCGGGTCGTGTTCCTGATCCCGCTGACGATCACGCCGGTCGGCGTCGGCTACATGTTCCTGATGATGACCGACACCTCGAAGGGCCCGATCGAGCCGCTCTGGGTGGCCCTCGGCCTGCGTGACTTCACCTGGGTCACCGACCCGTGGCTGGCCCGTGGGGCGGTCATCCTCGGCGACACGTGGCAATGGACGCCGTTCGTGTTCATCGTGCTGCTCGCCGCGCTCGAGAGCCTCGATCAGGAGGTCCGCGAGGCCGCCCTGGTCGATGGCGCGAGCCGCTGGCAGAGCTTCAAGCACATCGTCATGCCGGCGATCCTGCCGGTCAGCACCACGATCGTGCTCATCCGGCTGATCGAGGGCTTCAAGATCATCGACATGCCGCAGATCCTGCTCGGTGGCGGGCCCGGCACGGCCACCCAGTCGATGACGCTCCAGGCGTACATCGACTGGAACACGCTCAACCCCGGCCGTTCGGCCGCCGTGGCCTACCTGTTGCTGGTCCTCGTCACGGTGATCGCCACCGTGTACGTGAGCTTCATCCGCCGGCGCGTCACCGAGGTCGTGTGAGCGTGAGGAACCCGTTCCGTCGCCGCTCGCCGCTCGACCTCTCGCCGCTCGCCAAGTTCGGCGCCTGGGCGCTCCTGCTCGGTTGGGCGCTGGTCGTCCTGTTCCCGATCTACTGGCTCGTCGTGACCTCGTTCAAGACCGCGCAGGACGTGGACAAGGGACCGTTCTACGTGCCGTTCGTCGACTTCCAGCCCACCCTCGACGCGTGGCACTACATCCTCATCGAGCTCGGCAACGACACGCTTCGTCCCTACGTCAACACCGTCATCGTCGGGCTGACGAGCTCGCTCATCGCCCTGGTCCTGGGCTCGTTCGCGGCGTATGCCCTCGTCCGGTTCGACTATCGGCCGCGATCGGGCTCATCGGGGTCGCCATCGGCTGCATCGCGTTCGTGTTCGTGACCGTGGCGCTCGGCGCGCCGCCGGCGATCGCGCATCGCCTCGGCGATCGCGATCTTCGTCATCCTGGCCCAGACCGTCGGGCGGCGGTTCCGCCGGTCGCTGGCCAACCGGGACATCGCGTTCTGGCTGATCTCCCAGCGGATCCTGCCGCCGATCGCGGTCGCCATCCCGCTCTACGTCCTGTTCCAGCAGACGGGCCTGCTCGACAGCATCGTCGCGCTCATCATCACGTACGTGGCGACCAACCTGCCCATCGTCGTGTGGCTGATGCGCGACTACTTCGCGTCGCTTCCCCGCGAGCTCGAGGAGTCGGCCTCGGTCGACGGAGCGTCGGTCTATCGCGTGGTGCGCTCGATCGTCCTGCCGATCTCCGTGCCAGGGCTGGTCGCGACGTTCCTGATCGTCCTGATCTTCGCCTGGAACGAGTTCCTCATCGCGCTCGTCCTGACGAGCGCGAACGCCCAGACGATGCCGCTGCAGGTCGCCGCCCAGAACGCGACGCGCGGACCGCAGTGGTGGGCGATGTCCGTGCTCATCCTCATCATGATCGGGCCGGTGGTCGTTATGGCCGTCGCGCTCGAGCGCTACATCACCCGCGGCATCCTCGTCGGTGCGGTCAAGGGCTGACGAGGCCGATGACCACGATCACGGCGCTCGACGTCGTCGACGTCCGCTTCCCGACATCGCGGTCGCTCGACGGCTCCGATGCGATGAACACTCGATCCGGACTATTCGGCCGCGTACGTGGTGCTGCGCACCGACGCCGACGACGGGCTCGAGGGTCACGGGTTCACGTTCACGACCGGGCGCGGGACCGAGGTCGTCGTGGCGGGCGTGCGGGCCGTCGCGCCGCTCGTCGT
Source organism: uncultured Chloroflexia bacterium (assembly GCA_963778645.1). Taxonomy (GTDB): domain Bacteria; phylum Chloroflexota; class Limnocylindria; order Limnocylindrales; family CSP1-4; genus SPCO01. The sequence continues at coordinate 202,523 of CAVZVH010000025.1, read as the reverse complement.
CGGTCGCTCGGTCGAGGCGACCGAGGCCGACCTCGGCGGGTTCTGGCGCGACCTCGTCGGCGACAGCCAGTTGCGCTGGATCGGACCGGAGAAGGGGGTCATCCACCTCGCCACCGCGGCCGTCGTCAACGCGGCCTGGGACCTCGTCGCGAAGCGGGCCGGGGTGCCGCTCTGGAAGCTGCTCGTCGACATGACCCCGGCCGAGATCGTCGCGCTCGTCGACTTCCGCTACCTGACCGACGCCCTGACGCCCGATGACGCGCTCGCGCATCCTGGACGCCGCCGCCCCCGGCCGCGCCGAGCGGGAGGCCGAGCTGCGTCGCGACGGCTACCCCGCCTACACGACCTCGGTCGGCTGGCTCGGCTACGACGACGACAAGATCCGGCGGCTCTGCCGGGAGGCCCTGGCCGACGGCTGGGAGCGGTTCAAGCTGAAGGTCGGGGCGGACGTCGAGGACGACATCCGGCGGGCGCGGATCGTGCGCGAGGAGATCGGGCCCGACCGCATGCTGGCCGTCGACGCGAACCAGCGCTGGGACGTCGGCACCGCCATCGACTGGATGGCGCGCCTGGCCCCGTTCGACCCCTACTGGATCGAGGAGCCCACCAGCCCCGACGACGTGCTGGGACACGCCGCGATCGCCCGGGCCGTGGCGCCGATCCGGGTCGCCACCGGCGAGCACGTCCACAACCGGATCATGTTCAAGCAGTTCCTCGAGGCCGGGGCGATGGGCGTCTGCCAGATCGACGCCTGCCGGTTGGGCGGCGTCAACGAGGTCGTCGCCGTCCTGTTGCTGGCCGCCCGATACGGCGTCCCGGTCTGCCCGCATGCCGGCGGCGTCGGCCTGTGCGAGCTGGTCCAGCACCTCGCGCCGTTCGACTACATCGCGGTGAGCGGCCGACTGGACGGGCGGATGATCGAGTACGTCGACCACCTGCACGAGCACTTCCTCGATCCGGTCGTCGTCCGCGACGGGCGCTATCGGCTGCCGTCCGCCGCCGGCTACAGCGCGCAGATGCACCCCTCTTCGCTCGAGCGCTACCGCTATCCGGACGGGTCGGAGTGGCGCGTGAGGCGGTTCGGCCAGGTCATCCGGGTCCGACCGGAGTCGATCGAGGCGTACGAGCGCCTCCACGCCGAGACCTGGCCCGGGGTGCTGGCCGCCATCGCCGCGGCGAACATCCGCAACTATTCGATCTACCGGCACGACGGCGTCCTCTTCGCCTACTTCGAGTACGTCGGAGACGACGTCGAGCGAGACATGGCGGCGATGGCCGCCGATCCAGTCGTGCAGGCCTGGTGGAAGCTCACGGACGCGATGCAGGAGCCCTACCCGGAACGCGAGCCGGGTTCGTGGTGGCTGACCGTGCCCGAGGTCTTCCACACCGACTGACCGCGTCCCGCCTCGGTCAGCCGCCGGCCATCGCGGGCAGCAGCACCAGCGTGTCGCGCTCGCCGACCGGCGTGTCGAGCGACTGGAGATGCCGGACGTCGGTGTCGTTGAGGAACGCGTTGACGAAGCGGTTGAGCTCGCCATCAGGAGCGAGCAACTGGGCCCCGAGACCCGGATGGGCGGCGACCAGTGCGGTGACGACCTCGCGGACCGTGCCACCCGGGACCTCGACCTGCTTGGCCCCGCCGGTCGCGGTCCGGAGGGTGGGCGGGATGCGGACCGTGCTCATGCGCCGGTCCCTCCCAGCCACGCTTCGAACGCGCTCAGGCTGGGCCGGATGACCGGTGCGAGGCCGGGCTCGCCGGGACGGGCGACACCATCGCCATGGCCGAGGGTCCGGGCGTCCGGCGTCTTGAGGCCGTTGCCGGTCAGGAGGGCGACCACCTCGTCGCCCGGGCGGATGATGCCTCGCCGACGAGCGGCCGAGGCGGCCGCCGAGCGTGACGCCACCGGCCGTCTCCGGGTAGATGCCCTCGAGCCGGGCCACGTCCCGGATCGCCCCGGCCGTGACCAGGTCCTCGATGGCCTCGATCGATCCGCCCGAGTCCCGGGCCAGCTCGACCGCGTACCGGCCGTCGGCCGGGTTGCCGATGGCGAGCGAGCGAACGAACGTATCGGGTTCTCGGACCGGCTCGATGACGTCGGTGCCGGCGGCGAACGCGGATGCCACGGGTGCGCAGCCGGCCGCTTGGCCCCCGACGAATCGGATCGGCCGGCGCTCGATGAGGCCGAGGTCGGCGAGCTCCTCGAAGCCGCGCGCGACCCGTGTGAACATCGCACCAGACGCGACCGGTCCGACGACGACGTCGGGCGAGCGCCATCCGAGCGCTTCGGCGATCTCATACGCCAGGGTCTTCGACCCCTCCGCGTAGAACGGTCTGAGGTTGATGTTGACGAAGCCCCAGCCGGTCTCGTCGGCGACCTCGAGGCAGAGCCGGTTCACGTCGTCGTACGTGCCGGCGATCGGCACCACGGTCGCGCCGTAGGCGAGGGCGTGATCGACCTTGGCCGCCTCGAGGTCGGCCGGGATGAAGACGTAGGCGGGCAGCCCGACCGCCGCCGCCGCGGCGGCCGTCGCGCCGGCCAGGTTGCCGGTCGATGCGCAGGCCAGCGCCTCAACGCCGAACTCGACGGCCCGCGCCGCGGCGATCGCGACCGCCCGGTCCTTGAAGCTGAGCGACGGGTTCCTGGTGTCGTCCTTGATCCACAGTCGCTCGACGCCCAGCGTCGGCGCCAACCGGTCGGCGGCCAAAAGCGGCGTGGATCCCACCGGCAGCGATCGGGCCGGCGGGGCGTCCACGGGGAGCAGCTCGACGTACCGCCAGATGCCGGGCGGGCGGGCGGCGATGGCCTCGCGGGTCAGGGTCCGCGCGACCACGTCGTAGTCGTAGGCCACCTCGAGTGGCCCGAAACAGGCGCCACAGACGTAGGAGAGGCCGATGGTCTCGATGCGACCGCAGTTCCGGCAGCGCAGGCCGGCGATGCGCGGCGGGTCCGCGGCATCGGACGCGGTCGGGCTCGGACTGGTCGTTGGGGCGAGGGTCTCGATCGACATGGCGGGCTCCCGGGAGGCGGACGTGATGGCCTCGGGACCGGGAACGGACAACGACCGATCGGGTGAGGAGAGGGGGCTCCGAAGGGAGTTCCCTTATCTCGCAGGAGGTCCTGCCCGGATTTGGCACCTTGCCGACTCGACGCCGGTAGGTTGTCGTGGCTTCAACGGGCCGGTCCCTCTGCCACTCTTGATAAGAGCTCTTCGGTTGTGCGCGGATGCTACGTGCGAGTGGCGATCGTGTCAACGAGCGCAAGGCGCCCCGTCCCCGGCGCTCGCAGGCACCGGAACTCGTCGCGACGGCTTCGCAACCTTGGTGACACCCAGTCGCAACGTGATACCGTATCGGCAACGCGACTGTGGAAGCCGACTCCCGCTCGCCTCTCGGGGCAGCGTCACGCGCGGCCGGTCGATCCGTGTGATCGCCCGCGCGCAAGGAGTCGCCAGCCGATGGCCACCAGCAGTCCGACCACCACCCGCCCGATTCTCGGGCCGACGTCTTCGAGCCAACCTGCCCGTCGCCGAGCTGTACGAGGACGCGATCCGCCATGGCGAAGGCCTCGTCGCGGCCGACGGCCCGCTCGTGGTGCGGACCGGCAAGCACACCGGGCGCTCACCGCAGGACAAGTTCATCGTCGATGAGCCATCGAGCCGCGACAAGATCTGGTGGGGGATGGTCAACCGGCCGATCGCCGAGGCGGACTACGATCGCCTGCGGGCGCGCCTGGTCGCCCATTGCGCCGGGTCCGACCTGTACGCGCAGGACCTCCTGATCGGCGCCGACCCGGCCCACCAACGCCGGCTGCGGGTCATCACCGAGACCGCCTGGGCCAGCATTTTCGCCCGCAACCTGTTCCGCCGGCCGAGCGCGGCCTACCAGCGCGGCTTCGAGCCGAATTTCACGATCATCTGCGTGCCGTCGTTCAAGGCCGACCCCGCGACCGAGGGCACCCGGACCGAGACGGCGATCCTGCTCCATCTCGAGCGGATGGAGATCATCATCGTCGGGACCGAGTACGCGGGAGAGATCAAGAAGTCGGCCTTCACGGTCATGAACTACCTCATGCCGGACGAGGGCGTGTTGCCGATGCACAGCTCGGTCAACGTCGGCGCGGCGGGCGACAGCGTCGTGTTCTTCGGCCTGTCGGGCACCGGCAAGACGACGCTCTCGGCCGACCCCGAGCGAAGTCTCATCGGCGACGACGAGCACGGTTGGGGCCCGCGCGGCCTGTTCAACTTCGAGGGCGGCTGCTACGCCAAGACGATCCGGCTCTCGCCGATGTACGAGCCCGACATCTTCCAGACGACCCGGCGTTTCGGGACGGTGCTGGAGAACGTCGACCTCGACCCGCGGACGCGCCAGCTCGATCTCGACTCCGAGCGCTTCACCGAGAACACGCGCGGCGCCTATCCCCTCGAGTTCATCGGCAACACCGACCCCCACGGCATGACCGCCCAGCCCCGCACGGTCATCCTGCTGACGGCCGACGCATTCGGCGTGCTGCCGCCCATCGCTCGCCTGACCCACGCCCAGGCGGCGTATCACTTCATCAGCGGCTACACCGCCAAGCTGGCCGGGACCGAGGTCGGCGTCAAGGAACCCGCGGCCACGTTCTCCGCCTGCTTCGGGGCGCCGTTCATGCCTCGCCATCCGGGCGAGTACGCGACGATGCTGACCGAGCGCCTGGCCGCCCATGACGTCACGGTCTGGCTGGTGAACACGGGCTGGACCGGCGGACCTTACGGAACGGGCGAGCGGATGAACATCAACCACACCCGGGCGATGGTTCGGGCCGCGCTCGGCGGCCGACTGACCGATGTCCCGATGCGCCTCGATCCGACCTTCCGGGTCGAGGTCCCGACCGAGGTGCCCGACGTGCCGGCCACGTTCCTCGATCCACGCTCGACCTGGGCCGACCCTGCCGCCTACGACCGCGCGGCCCGGCAGCTCGCGGCGATGTTCGCCTCGAACTTCCGCGCCTATGCCGACGGCGTGACCGAGGACATCGCCGGCGCCGGCCCGATGGCGACGCCCGACGACGTCGCGTCGGTCGCCGGGCTCGACGATGGCGGCCCGATCGCGGGCTAGGAGCACGTCGGGTCCGGCCCCGACGCGAGCGTGTCGTTCGCCCGCCGGACGACGGCGCCGACCGACCGGGTCCTACAATGCGTCGGCATCCACCCGACCGAAAGGAGCTCCCTTCCGCATGGCCCGAAACAAGGTCACGGTCATCGGGGCCGGCAACGTCGGCGCGACGACCGCCCAGCGAATCGCCGAGGCCGGTCTCGCCGACGTCGTGCTCGTCGACATCGTGGAGGGCCTGCCGCAGGGCAAGGCCCTCGACCTGGCCGAGGCGGCCCCGGTCGTCGGCCACGATGCCCGGATCACCGGCACGAACGACTACGCCGACACGGCGGGCAGCGACATCGTCGTCGTCACGTCCGGCCTGGCGCGCCAGCCCGGGATGAGCCGGGATGACCTGCTGGCCAAGAACGCCGGCATCGTCCGGGCCGTGGTCGAGCAGGGCGCGAGGCACTCGCCGGACGCCATCCTGATCATCGTCACGAACCCGCTCGATGCGATGTGCCACGTGGCGCTCAAGGCGTCCGGGTTCCCGCGCGAGCGCGTCCTCGGGATGGCCGGCGTCCTCGATTCGGCCCGGTTCCGGACGTTCATCGCGCAGGAGCTCGGCGTCAGCGTCGAGGACACCCACGCGTTCGTCCTGGGCGGCCACGGCGACACGATGGTCCCGCTGTCGCGCTATTCGACGGTGGCGGGCGTGCCGATCACCGAGCTCCTGCCGCCCGATCGGGTCAGGGCGCTCGAGGAACGGACGGCGAACGGTGGCGCCGAGATCGTCGCCCTGCTCAAGACCGGGTCGGCGTTCTATGCGCCGGCGGCCAGCACGTTCGAGATGGTCGAGTCGATCCTCCTCGACCGCAAGCGAGTGCTCCCGTGCGCGGTCCTGCTCCAGGGCGAATTCGGCGTCGACGGGCTGTTCGTCGGGGTGCCCGTCGTTCTCGGGGCATCGGGCCTCGAGCGCATCTTCGAGATCGAGTTGACGAGCGACGAGCAGGCCGCCTTCGATGCGTCCGCCGAGGCCGTTAGGGAGCTGGTCGACAAGTTGCCTTGAACCGGTGGTGCGCGCCGTCACCGAGCCAGATCGAATCGTTGACCCGACGCCCCGCCCCGGAGTACCGTGACCCCACGTCCGGTCGGCGCGGGAGAACCGACCGGAGCCCCGGGCGATGCGCTCGTGAAGTCCCATGGACGGCCCCGGCCGCACCCCCAGTGCACCGCGGTCGTGGGTTCGCGTGCGTCGTCGCCGCAACGCAAAACACAGGCATCGCCTGACGGGAGGTCCATGAACCGGAGGCTGTTCTCCGCCATTGCGGCGGCCGTCCTGCTCATCGTCGCGACGCTACCAACGACTGCGGTCGCCGCGTCGCCCACGCGAACGTGGGAGCGGATCGATCGCTCCACACTCGGCAAGATCGACCCCGACCTCGTCAAGCAGATGTTGGGCGGCGGCACCCGCAGCGCCAACGTCATGGTGCAGTTGGCGGCGGCCCCCGTCGCCGTTCGGAGCGCCGATGCGCAGGCCGTCGGGCAGACGCTGAGCAAGGCCGAGAAGCAGGCGATCCGTCGCCAGGTCAAGCAGGGACAGGATGCCCTGAAGACCGCGATCGTCAACGTCGGCGGCAAGGTCCAGCGGCAATACCAGGACGCCTACAACGGCATCCGTGTGCGAATCTCGCTCCGCAGCGTGGCCAAGCTGGCGGCACTGCCGGGCGTCGTCTCGATCCATCCGATCCGCGTCTTCCACAGGACCCTCGCCAACGCCGTGCCGTTCACCGGCGTCCCGGACGCGTGGGAGGACTACGGCTACACCGGCGAGGGCGTGAAGATCGCCATCATCGATTCGGGCATCGACTACACGCATGCCGACTTCGGTGGTCCGGGCACGCCCGAGGCGTTCGCGGCGAACGATTCGACGATCATCGAGCCAGGCTCGTTCCCGACGACCAAGGTCGCCGGCGGCACGGATCTCGTCGGCGACGACTACGACGCGGAGTCGGCCGATCCGAATCTGAACACCCCGCACCCGGACCCGGACCCGATCGACTGCAACGGGCACGGCACGCACGTCGCCGGCATGGCGGCCGGACAGGGCGTGAACGATGACGGGACCACGTACAGCGGCCCGTATGACGCGTCGACAGACCTCAGCACCTTCAAGGTCGCGCCGGGCGTCGCGCCGGAGGCGACGCTCTATGCGATCCGGGTCTTCGGTTGCGAGGGCTCCAGTGATGTGATCGTGGATGCCATCAACGCTGCGGTCGCGGCCGACGTGGACATCATCAACATGTCGCTCGGCGCGGACCTCGGCGACCCGAACGACTCAGAATCCGAGGCCGCGAACAACGCGAGCAGGGCCGGCATCGCGGTCGTCATCTCTGCTGGCAACGCCGGCCCCGTGCCGTACATCGTCGGGTCGCCGGGCACGGCCACCCGGGCCATCACCGTCGCAGCGCAGGACGCCCTGCCGAGCTTCCCGGAGGCCCTCGTGGACCTGCCGGCGCAGCCGGATCAGGCAGGCATCAACATGAACGCGGGGGCATTGCCGGTCTCGGCGCCGCTGGTCGTGCTCAAGGCCACGCCGACGACCGTCCGGCTGGGCTGCGACCCGGCCGACTACGGCGGGTTCGACGTCGCCGGCAAGATCGTCGCGGTCAAGCGCGGCGTGTGCGCATTCGTCGACAAGGGCCAGATCGCGCAGGGCCAGGGTGCGCTCGGCATCATCGTCATCAACCGTGACGACGTGCCGAGCGGCGAGCTGCCCGTCTTCATCGGTTTCAACCCCGAGATCTTCTCGATCCCGATGGTCGGGCTCGCGAAGGACGCGCAGCCCGCACTCCTGGCCTCCGACGGCCTCGGGATCACTCTCACGCCGAACGGGACCGTTGCCAATCCGACGTACACGCAGACGGCGGGCTTCACATCGATGGGTCCGCGCCATGGCGACAGCGCCCTGAAGCCGGATGTCGCCGCACCGGGCGTCGCCATCCTGTCGGCCCTCGTGGGCGACGGTGACGGGGGCACGACCATCAGCGGCACGTCGATGGCGTCGCCGTACACCGCAGGGGTCGCCGCGCTGGTCCTCCAGGCGCATCCGTCGTGGTCGCCCGCCCGCGTCAAGGCGGCCATCGTCAACACGGCCGACCCCGATGCGGTCAGCGGCTACGAACCGCTCCTCGCGGGCTCGGGCAGCATCCGGCCGCGCAAGGCCGTCGACACGGTCGGTCTCGCCACGGCCAGTGGTGGGACCTCCACGCTGTCCTTCGGGTACGAGCCGCACGGCAGCTCGTATCGCGAGACGAAGGAGATCAGGCTCACCAACACCGGGAACAGGTCGATCACGTACGACCTCTCGGCCGGGTTCGTGGGCGTCGACTGGGGCGCGTCGTTCTCGTTCAGCCCGAGCCGCGTCCGCGTCCGGGCGCACTCGACGCGGACCGTCAAGGTCACGATCAGCCTCAGCAGGGCCGAGTTGGCGGCGCTGCCCGGGGCCGACGAGGGCCCCGACGGCACGACGCTGAACAGCATCCGGGGCGCCGTCGTGGCCGCGCCACAGGGGACGGCCACGGGTCGCTACGCGCTGCGCGTGCCGTTCCTGCTGGTCCCGCGCGGCCTCTCGAACGTCGAGGCGCAGAAGACGCTGAAGTACACGCTCGAGGGCGGCATCGCGTCGTCGAGCACGAAGATCAGGAACAAGGGCAACCACTCCGGCATCGCCGACCAGTACGCCTGGGGCGAGTGGGACGCCAACGAGCACCTCGGCGTCACGGACATCCGGGCGACCGGTGTCCAGTCGCTGGTCGGGATCGCCCCATTGTCGCCGGATGATCGCCTGCTCGTCTTCGCGGTCAACACGTACGGCCGGTGGTCGACGCCATCCGATCTCGATGTCGAAGTCGAGATCGACGTGGACGGCGATACCGTGACCGATTTCCTCCTCGTCGGCTTCGACAGCGGCGCATTGTTCGCCGGCGCGTTCGACGGGGCGGTCCTGTCGTTCCTGTTCGATGCGGATGGGAACCTCGTGGACCTGTGGCCGGCGGTCGCCCCGACCAACGGCTCCACGTACCTGCTGGCCACCGCGGCCAGCAGCCTCGGGCTGGTCGGCGGCGCGTCGTCGTTCGACTACGACACGTTCGTCTACCCGGCCATCGCAGACCCGACGGCGGACATGAACTCCACGCCCGACGAAGCCTCCGGCACCGGGCACTTCGACGCCCTCGCGCCGGCGCTCTCGACCGGCGCCTACATCCCGCTGGCCAAAGGCCAGTCGGTCGTGCTGCCGTTGACGGTGGACACGGCCGCGTTCGCGACCGACCCGGCACTCGGCTGGCTGATCGCCTCGAACGACGACGCGAACGGGCGACGGCAGGCCGACCTCATCCCCATCGGGACGCTGCCGACGCCATAGGCGATCGACCCAGCAACGACCGAAGCCCCCGGCACCGCCGGGGGCTTCCTCGATCTCGAGCCGGATCAGCCCTCGATCAGCTGCTCCCGCCGGACGGCAACGAACCCTCGCAACGCTTGGGCTCACCGGACGAACCGGCGCGGTAGTCGTAGCGCTCGCCGCCGGCTTCGACCACGACCCGGTAGCCCGCGATGATCTGCTGGATGTACATGACGCCGGGCTTCGGGCAGCCGAGCGAGCCGTCGTTCCAGGTGACCGACTCGGTGCTGATGACGATCACATCGCCAGCGTCGACCCCGGCGATGGCTGACGCATCGGCGACGATCGCCTCGAGCAGCGTTGCGGGCACGGTGCCGGGCACGGCATCACCCGATGGCGGGACCGAGACCGGCCCGGACGGGCGCGACCCCGGATCCGATGGCCCGGCGGTCGCACCCGGGGAGGCCCCGGTCGCTCCGGTACACGCGATGAGCAGCGAGGCGACGACCGCCGTGACGGCCACGGCGACGATCGGAACGCCAGGGGCCGCCGTTGGACGATGCGCGGAGCCGATGTTGGAGCCCATGGTCCCCGGATGCTACCGCGACCCGGCCGGATGGGCGTTCGGCCGCGAGTCCCGGAGCGCTCGCGCTCAGCGTCCGAGGGCGACGAGCGTCGGCATCCGGTCGGGCTCGAGCAGCGAGGCGCGCTCCACCGACCGACGCACGATCTGGGTCATGGCGTGTCGATAGGCCGCATCGGTCTCGGGCAACGGCGGTTCCCCGAGCTCTCGTGCCAGCACATCCTGGAGCCGTCGATACTGCCGAACGACCTGTGACCGGGATCCGGTCATGCCCAGGACCGACATGAGGATGGCATGCGCCTCCTCGCGCAGCGGGTCGCGCGCCACGACCGCCTCGGCGGCACGTCGGGCGCCGCGCACGTCGCCTCGCCGCAGTCGCGCTCGAGCCACGTCGACCAGGGCGTCCTCGTAGCGATCGGCCAGGCGCTCCCGTTCCGCCGCGAAGCAGTCGTGGGCGAGGGCCTCCACCAGGTCGCCGCGGTAGAGCTCGACCGCCAACTCCGCGCCACGCTCCCCGTCGTCGAGACTGCGTTCGAACGCGATCGCGTCGACCTCCAGCCGGGCATCCGGATGGATCGCGACCGCCTCCGAGCGGATGTCGAGCACGGCGTCCGGGTCGACACCCGCATCGATCAGACCGTGGCGGACCAGCCACAGTGCCTGACGAAGGGACCCGACCGACGTGTTGTCGGCATCGGGCCACAGGTCAGCGGCGATCGCCTCACGCGTTCGCGGCCGACGGGCCAGGACGAGCAGCGCGAACAACGCTGGCGCGTGACGACCGCCGAGCCGCACCGCGGCGCCGTTCGTCGCCCGGACGTCGAGGCGCCCGAGCAGGTTCACGCGCAGCATCGTTGGTTGGATCGGTTCGTCTCGCGCCATGGCATCCCACGGTCCTTGCTGATCCGCGACGCCCGGCCCGTCCCCCCGTGGGCCGGACGCCGGACCGGGAGCGGCGGGCCCCAGACCCGCCGTCCCGCGCCGCCCCCCAAACCTGATGGCCACGCCCCCGCGCGACCGCCGGTTCTGCATCGCATGATGTCCGCGACCCGACGCAGCCGACCACCCGATACCGGACATGGCAGGTGTCGGCCAGCCGACATCGTTCCGCGGCCGCGATGGGCGGTTCGATACACTGACCGACACCGTGCCGATCGCCGTCATCGCGTTCGACTTCGACCCGCTCCTCCGACTGGCCGACGCGCTCGTCGTTCGCTGGCAGACGATCGCGTTGGCGATCGTCATCGCTTCCTCGCTGGTCGTCGCCGGCGTGATGGCCAGGCGCGCCGCATTGCGGCCCGATGATCTCCTGTTCATCGCCGTCGGGAGCGTGCCTGGCGCCGTCATCGGCGGTCGTCTCGGCTACGCGCTCCTGCACCTCGACCATTACGGCTCGAGCCCGGGCGCCGTCCTGGATCCTGGAAGTGGCGGCCTGGAGCTGGGCCTGGCCGTGGCCGGCGGCCTGTTGACGGCGTGCTACGTCGCGCGGCTGCTTGACGCCCCGATGGGTCCGTGGTCCCAGATCGCCGTGCTGCCGCTGCTGTTCGCACTCGGCGCGGGGAAGCTCACGATGGTCCTTGGTGGCGCGGGCCAGGGCCAGCCGAGCGATGCGGCCTGGGCGACCGCCTACCTCGGTCCCGGGCCATGGAGCTCGCTGGCCCCAGCGCTGCCGTCCCATCCCTCGCAGGCCTACGAGGGCATCGCGACGCTCATCGTCCTGCTCGTATTCGTGCTCGTACTCGCGGGCAGCGGTCTCGCCTCGCAGCGACCCGACGGCCGAGTGTTCTTCATCGGTCTCGGCGCGTGGGCCCTGGTCCGGGCGGCCGTCGCCTGACCTGGCGGGATCCCCCCGTCATCGGGCCGTTCAATGCCGGTTCGGTGATCGCGTTTGGCCTGGCCGGGGTCTGCATCGCCGTCGTGGCTGCGCTCGCACTGAGGAGCAGGGACGACGCCGCGAGATCCGCCGCGCTCACTCCGGCGGCGGCCGCCGCCCCGCAGTGGCCGGACCCCGACGAGCGGCCGCGGTTCTGAGCACGGGACGACGACGGGCCGCAGGGCGACGACGGAGTATCGTGGTGCGAACCGCCATGCATCGGGCATCGCCGTCCGCGGCGCCGCCCCACACGAGGTCCATCCCATGACGCAGGTCGCAGAGCCGGGAGCCGTCCGCGCGGACAGCGCAGCCCCGGGTCGGGTCCACCACTGGATCAACGGACGAAGCGTCGCCGGCACGTCCGGTCGCGAAGGAGCGGTCTACGACCCGGCCACCGGTCAGCTGGCGCGGCACGTCGACTTCGCCTCCGCGGACGAGCTGGGCACGGCCGTCGCCGCGGCCAAGGCGGCCTTTCCCGCGTGGCGTGCGACGTCACTGTCCCGGAAGTCGGACCGAGATCCTCTTCCGGATCCGGAACCTCGTGGAGATGCATCGGAACGAGTTCGCCGCACACCTGACGTCCGAGCACGGCAAGGTCCCCTCGGACGCCCTCGGCGAGATCGCCCGCGGCCTCGAGAACCTCGAGTTCGCGACCGGGATCCCGAACCTGCTCAAGGGCGGCTACTCCGAACAGGTCTCGACCGGGGTCGACGTCTACCAGATCCGCCAGCCACTCGGGGTCGTGGCCGGCATCACGCCGTTCAACTTCCCGGCGATGGTGCCGATGTGGATGTTCGCCACCGCCATCGCCTGCGGCAACACGTTCATCCTCAAGCCGTCCGAGAAGGACCCGTCCGCCTCGATCTTCCTCGCCGAGCTGCTGGCCGAGGCCGGCGTGCCGGCCGGTGTGTTCAACGTCGTCCACGGCGACAAGGTCGCGGTCGACGCCATCCTCGAGCACCCCGACATCGCGGCCGTCAGCTTCGTCGGCTCGACCCCGATCGCGCGCTACATCTACGAGACCGGGACGCGCAACGGCAAGCGTGTCCAGGCCCTGGGTGGCGCCAAGAACCACATGATCGTGCTGCCCGACGCCGACATCGACATGGCCGCCGACGCCGCCGTCTCGGCCGCCTACGGCTCGGCCGGCGAGCGCTGCATGGCGATCGCGTCGTCGTCGCCGTCGGCGACGTCGCCGATCCGCTGGTCGCGGCGATCAAGGCGCGCCTGCCCGAAGATCAAGGTCGGTCCGGGCAGCGACCCGGAGGCGGAGATGGGTCCGCTCGTCACCCGCGCAGCACCGGGACAAGGTCGCTTCCTACCTCGACTCGGGCCCGGCCCAGGGCGCGACGCTGGTCGCCGACGGCCGCGAGCACCCGCTGTTCAAGGAGAGCGACGGGCTTCTTCCTCGGCGTGTCGCTCCTCGACCACGTCACGCCCGACATGGACGCCTACCGCGACGAGATCTTCGGCCCGGTGCTCGACCGTCGTGCGCGTCAAGACGTACGACGAGGCGGTCCGCCTCGTCAACGACAACCCGTACGGCAACGGCACGGCGATCTTCACCCGCGACGGCGGCGCCGCCCGGCAGTTCCAGTTCGAGGTCCAGGCGGGCATGGTCGGCATCAACGTGCCGATCCCGGTCCCGGTCGCCTACTACAGCTTCGGCGGCTGGAAGTCGTCGCTGTTCGGCGACCTGCACATGTACGGCCCCGAGGGCGTCCAGTTCTACACGCGGGCCAAGATCGTGACGAGCCGCTGGCCGGATCCCGGCACGAGCAAGGTCGATCTCGGCTTCCCGCGCACCCGCTGAGGTCGACGATCCATGCAGACCAAGCCACGACCGGTCGAGCGGCACGCGCCCCGCGCCTCCATCCAGACGCTGGCAGCCGCGCCCGACGCTCGCCGGCACCGACTACACCGGCGACGCGACCTACGCCGAGGAGCGCGAGCGGATCTGGTGGGGCGGCTGGGTCTGCGTCGGGCGGGCCGAGGAGATCCCGACCGCGGGCGACTACCTCGTTCGCGACGTGGCCGGCGAATCGATCTTCGTCACACGCGGTAGCGAGGGCGATCTCCACGCGTTCTACAACGTCTGCGCGCATCGAGGCACGAAGCTCCTCGACGACGAGCCAGCCTGTGGCCACGTCAGCAAGGTCTTCAAGTGCCCGTATCACGCCTGGTCGTACGACCTCGCCGGTCGCCTGGTCGGAACCCCGAACGTCGCCGAGGACGAAGGCTTCGAACGGGCCGCCTATCCGCTCCACGCGATCGCGGTGGAGTCGTACGGCGGATTCCTGTTCGTCAACATGGCCGAGGCCCCGGAGCCCCTCTACGAGTCGCTCCGGACCGGAGTCGAGAGCATCACGAACTTCGAGCGCTACCGGATGGACGAGCTGCGCATCGGGGTCCGGCTCGTCTACGAGGTCGAGGCGAACTGGAAGATCGTCGTGGAGAACTACAACGAGTGCCTGCACTGCCCGACGATCCACCCCGAGCTCGTCCAGGTGGTCCCGCTGTATCGCTTCGGCGAAGTCTGGGACGAGGAGACCCGCGACGACGGGAATTGGATGCGCGATGGCGCGACGAGCTTCACCAAGACCGGTCAGTCGCCACTGCCCCAGTTGCCCGACCTCTCGCCGGACGACTACCGCATGTACTACGGCACCTTCCAGTTCCCGAACCTGATGCTCAACCTGCACCCGGACTGCGCGATGTACTACATCGCCTATCCCCGGGGAGCGAACCACACCACGGTCGTCTCGGAGTTCCTGTTCCGGCCGGAGACCATCGCTACCCCGGACTTCGACCCCGCTCCCGTGGTCGAGCTCTGGGACCTCATCTCCCAGCAGGACTGGGCCGTCTGCGCTCGAGCCCAGACCGGCGTCCGGTCGCGGGCCTTCAAGACCGGGGTGTTCCCGCGCCAGGACCGGTTCCTGTTCGCGTTCAACGAGCAGTACCGTCGCGAGATGGGCCGGCCGCAGCTGGGCTGATTCGCCCTCGCGCACCGCACCGCACCGGACCCCACGTCGCGGTGCGACATGGCAACGGAATCCCGCCTGACACGCATCCGAACCGGGACGTTCGGTGGTTTGCAAGGTACCCGTAGGTACTATGCTGGCGCCGCCTGGAACCGCCGGGCCTCATTCGGAATAGGGGGATTCTTCATTGTCCGATCCATCCGAGGGTCAGGCCACCATCATCGGTCTGGCTCCCAGCTCCCCGACCCGACCGCGCCGTCGCGCCGACATCGTGCTCCAGGACGTCGGCGGAGAGGCCATCCTCATCGATCCACGGACCGATGAGGCGCACGTCCTGAACGGTTCCGCCGCACGGCTCTGGCAGCTGTGCGACGGCGAGCGGACGCTGGACGAGCTGGCTGCGGAATTCGGCGCCATCTACGACCTGTCGGCCGCCGAGGTCATCGATGACGTCCGCGAAGTCGTCGATGAGCTGGGCAGGCTCAAGCTCGTCGAGTCGCCCGCTCCGGCGGGCGCGTGACCCTGGCCGAGGCGTGTCGCCGATGACGGCGATCGTGGCCCCGGTCTCGGACATGGGGGGCCCTTCGTCAACGAACCGGCGCGACCACCTGGGCGACCAGGCGGCCGCCCGATACGACGTGCTCGGCGTCGGGATCGAACTGGTCTCTGACGACCCGACGGTCGTCGAGGTCGTCGAGGCGTCCTACGGCATCTTCCGACGCGAGGCCGGGGCCGACGCTGACGGCGTGGACGTCGCCGCCCGACTCCGCGTCGAGCGGACCGAGTCCACCTGGGCGGTCAGCGGCGGCACGGAAGGACCGACGACCGCCTCGATCGGCGGACATCGCCGCCATCCAGACCCTCGACCGACTGGTGGACACGGTCCAGCGCGGCCTGCATGCACGAGGGCTCACCTCGATCCACGCCGCAGCGCTCTCGACCGCGGGCGGGATCCTGGTCGTCGCCGGTGCGTCCGGTCAGGGCAAGTCCACGCTCGCGCTCGGTCTCGCCCATCGCGGATTCGGCCTGCTGTCCGATGAGCTCGCGATCGTCGATGGCGATGCGCACCGTCCTGCCATATCCGCGGAGCGTCCACGTCCGCCCCGACAGCCTCGAGCTGATCCCGGCTCTCGGGTTCCTCGAGGAGCGGCCGCGCATGACCCTCGGCGGCGGCAGCGAGTGGGCCTTGACCACGGCCGAGCTGCGCGACCGGTGGGGCGGCCTGCCGCCGACGCCCGGCCCGTTGGCCGCGATCATCCTGCTCGACGGCGTGCCCGGCGGCGCCGACCCCATCGCTGACGTCGATCTCGCCGGCCATCGCCGCCCTGGAATTGGCGCGCGGCAGCTGGGCGGCGTCGGTCGAGTTCGGCACCACGCTCGCGCGGCTCGCGGCGGCCGCCTCTTCGGTGCCCTGTGCGCGGCTTCGGAGCGGTCCGCTCGAGCGGACCCTCGACGTAGCTCACGGACTGGCTCACCGACCGTGGGCTGGGCCCCGGAGGCGAACCGGCGATCGAGGCACGACCGACGCTGGACCCACGCGATCTCGCCCGCATCGCGATCCTCGAGACGTGGCGTCGAGACGGCGCCGAGGCCTGGATCGAGGCGACGGGCGGCAGCATGCTCCCCCTCATCCGCCCGGGTGACCGACTCCTCGTCGGCTTCGGCGATCAGGATGCCCGGCGTCGGGGACGTGATCCTCTTCCGCCACGCCGGCCTGGTCGTCGCCCATCGGGTCGTCGGCAGCCGCCAGCGCGATGGCGTGCGCCGACTGATCGCCAAGGGCGACAACGAGCCGCTGGCGACCGAGGACGTCGCGCCTGCGGACCTCCTGGGTGTCGTCCGCGCCGTGGACCGGGGTCCGGCCAGCCCTCGAGCCGTGGCCTGGGCGGCGTGGCTGGCGGCCTGACCGCCCGGATCTCCCGGGTCGGCGGTTCGCTGGCCCGGGCAAGGGCTCGTCGCACCTCACCCATCACGAAGCTCTCCCCATCGCGGGGGCCGCGCTCATGGCCCGCTCCGCGCTTTCCATCTGGACCTCATTCCTCGCATCGTCGAGGAAGGTCGAATCTCCCGACTGAAGGGAGGTGATGAACGATGAAGTACGAACGCCCGATCGTGCTCGCGACCTACAAGGTCGACGAGCTCATGAAGGACGCCGCCGTGTGCACGCGCTACGGCCAGGAGAACCACAATCCGTTCCGCTTCTGGTTCCGCCGCGGCTAGCCCTGACCATGGACTGATCCGAATCCACGACTCCGTTGGACCTCATCCCTCGCATCGCGAAGGGGAGCCAAATCCGTCGGAGAGGGGAGGTGATCCCGGGTGACCTATGAACGACCTGTAGTGCTCGCGACCTACAAGGTCGAGAAGCTCATGAAGGACGCTGCGGTGTGCACCTTCTATTGCGCGCCGAAGGGCGTCGAGGTTTGAACAAGACAGTCCGTTGACCTAGGGGGGCGATCGCGACTCGTTCCAGGTCGCCTCCCGTCCAACCTTCTGGGGGATCCACGCCGTGAGGCGATCGCGACTCATTCGTGGTCGCCTCTCCATCCCACCCGAACGATCCCGACTCGATCTGGGTCGTTCGCTCGCTCATCGGACGAAGGCCTCGCACTGGCGAGGCATCGAAACGAATGGAGAGGAGGTGATACAGGAATGACATACGAGCGCCCGACCGTGCTGGCGACCTACAAGGTCGTTGAGCTCATGAAGGAAGCTGCGGTCTGTACCATCTACGAAGTCGTCATCGAGTAGGCTTCGGCCTCCACAAGCGTGGAGGCGGCCATGAGCCGTTCTCGTGGTCGCCTCCTCATCCCATCGGACCTCACCTCCGCTCTGGCGGGGATGGTCAGCAAATCCACAGGAAGGAGGTGATCCGATGACGTATGAGCGACCCGTCGTGCTCGCGACCTACAAGGTCGAAGAGCTCATGAGGGACGCGGCCGTGTGCACTGTGTACGCGCCCGAGAATCCCGAGGTCTGAACCATGCCCGATCAGGGAGGCGGCCGGGCTCACCCGGTCCGCCTCCCCGGTCGGATCACTCCCCGTGGTCGCCCTCCCCGTCGTCGCCCTCGATCCACCTGTCCACCACATCCAGGAGCCGTTGCCCGACATGACCCCGGCGGTCGAGGTCGTCGACCTCGTCAAGCGCTACCCCCGAGCCTCTGGTTACCGGGACCTCGTTCGCCGATCGCGATCCGCGCCCGACGGCGTGGAGCCGCGTCCGGCCCTGGGTGGCGTGAGCCTGCAGATCGCCCCAGGCGAGCTGTTCGGGCTCCTCGGCCAGAACGGCGCGGGCAAGACGACCCTGATCCGGATCCTCACGACGGCCCTGCGCGCCACGAGCGGGACCGCCCGGGTGGCCGGACACGATGTCGAGCGCGAGACCATGGACGTCCGGCGCTCCATCGGTCTCATCTCCGGCGAGGAGCGCTCCTTCTATTGGCGGATGACCGGTCGCCAGAACCTGGTCTTCTTTGCCGCCATCGCCCACATCCCGTTGCAGCGGAGGACGTCGCGGATCGAGGAACTCCTCGAACGCGTGGACCTGACCGCCGATGCGGATCGCCCAGTCCGGACGTACTCCACCGGGATGCGGCAGCGACTCGGGATCGCCCGCGGCCTGCTGAACGAACCCGAGGTCCTGTTCATGGATGAGCCGACGCGGTCGCTCGATCCGATCAGCGCCCGGGAGGTCCGGGTCCTCGTCCGTGAGCACGTCATGAGCGACCCGAAGCGCGCGGTGATCCTGGCGACCCACTCGATGGCCGAGGCGGAGGCACTGTGCGACCGCGTCGCGTTCGTCCGTCGCGGCGAGATCGTCGCCGCAGGACCGCTCGCGGAATTGCGCCGGACGCTTCACCCAGGCATCCGCTGCGACATCGTCGTGCGCGGTCATCCGGCCGCGGCGGCGACCGCGCTGCGATCCGCAGTGCCGCTGGTGGACATCGCCGTGGACGACACGGACGCCGACCAGCACATCCGGATCATCCTCGACGAGGCGTCCGGGGCACTCAACCAGGTCCTGCGCACCATCATGGTGGCCGGTGCCGAGATCCTCGACTGCCGCACGTCCGAGGCGTCGCTCGAGGAGATCTTCGTTCGGACGCTGGGCGCCGACGCCGGGACGGACCAGGAGTCGCTGGCGTCATGATGGCGCTGTCCTTGCCATGGGCATTCGTCCTGCGCGACTTCCTGGTCGCCCGCAGCTACCGCATCGGGTTCATCATGACCCTCGGCGGCACGGTCGGCAGCGTCTTGATCTTCTACTTCCTGAGCCGAGCCATCGGCCCGGCGGTGGGCTCGCAGGTGGCGGCGTACGGGTCCGACTACTTCGGCTTCGTCGTCATCGGCATCGCGTTCACCCAGGTCGTGACCGTCGGTCTCGGCGCCATCGGCGGTAGTGTCCGGCAGGGTCAGGTGACCGGGACCCTGGAGCTGATGCTGATCAGCCCGACCCGGGCGTCGACTGCGCTGGTGTCGTCCGGCCTGTACAGCCACATCGCCGCGGCCGGCACGATCGTCGTCTACCTCGCGGTCGGGGTCCTGCTCGGCCTTCGCTTCGGGCAGGCGAACGTCCCGGTCGCCCTGGCGGCGTTCATCCTGCTCGTCATCTCCTGCAACGCCCTCGGTCTCATCGGCGCTGCGGCGGTGCTCGTCCTCAAGCAGGGCAATCCCGTCAACTGGATCGTGAGCGGGGCCTCACTGGTCCTGGGTGGGGTCTTCTACCCACGAGCGCCCTGCCCGCTGGGCTGGAGGCGGTCAGCCAGCTTCTGCCGATCACCCACGCGCTCGAGATCCTGCGCCGCTCCTTGCTGCTGGGGGAGGGGTTCGACGTGCTGTGGCCCCGGTTCATCGCCCTGTCGGCCCTCGTCGCGATCTACCTGCCGCTCGGCCTGTGGGCGTGTCACGTCGCCGTCGACCGAGCGCGCGAAGATGGCAGCCTCGCCGAGTTCTGAGTCCATCGCGGCGGCCCAGCGTGTCGCGGCGCCGGCACCGTCGCTCGGGCTCGGGCGTGAGGAGGAAGTCCTCTGCCTGGCATCGCGCGTGGCACCAGACGATGCGGCACGAGCGCGCCTGGCCACCCTCCTGGACGGTCGGTTCGGCTGGGACCGGCTCTGGCGGCTGGGGCATCTCCACGAGGTGCTGCCGCTGGTCGTGACCTCCGTCACCGCGCTCGCTGGCGACGTCCATGTGCCGGAGGCGTGGTCGTCCGACGCCCAGCGACGCCGCTCGGCCACGCTCCTGCAGAATCGTTCGTTGCTCGCCGAGCTGCTCACGACGCTGGATGCGATGGCGGCGGCCGGCGTCGAGGCGATCCCGGTCAAGGGGCTCGTGTTGACCGAGTCGTTGTACGGCAACCTCGCCCTGCGGCCGGCCGGCGACATCGATGTGCTGGTCAAGCCCGAGGACCTGCCGGCGGCTCGGGACGCGCTCCGCGGGCTCGGCTACGAGCAGGCGGCCGTGTTGGGCTACGAGGAGCGGCACCACCCATTCCACGACCCGCCGTACTACCGTCCCGGCCAGTTCCGCCCGACCGCGCTCGAACTGCACCACGGCCTGGCCGCCCCACGCCAGTTCCGGATGGACGCGGCGTCACTCTGGCAGCGGAGCAGGACGACCGAGCTGTTCGGCCGGCAGCTGCGCGTCCTGGGTCCTGAGGACACATTGCTGCACCTCGCCGTCCATCGCGCCCGGGCGCCATTGCGCCTGCGCTGGCTCGTCGATGTGGCGGAGCTGATGCGTCGGTCCGGTCCCGCCCTCGATGTCGGGTTCGTGCTCGCGCAGGCTCGGGCCATCGGTGCCCGGACCACGCTTGGCGATGACGCTCGACCTGTCCGATCGCCTGCTCGACGCCCCGGTCCCGCCGGCCATCGAGCGTGGCCTCGCGATCGGCCGGACGAAGCGTTGGCTGCTCGAACGAACCTGCGGGGTCCAGGCGATGTTCGCCCCGGCCGACGCCGAGGACGACAGCCAGCAGCCGCACCTGACCTACCGGATCTTCGAGGAGGACGGCATCGGGCGGATCAGCCGGTCCCTCGTCGACGCGTTGGTTCGCAAGGGCGACAAGTGGCGTGACCGGAGGCAGACCGGCTCCGCCTGACGCGATTGTCGTGCGATTGCAATCCTGCGCTCACCATCCGGATGGGTGCCGGTCACCTGCGACGCCCGAGGATGCCGTCGTTCCCCATCCAAGTGAGGGCGCCACGATGACCGACCAAGAACGCTCGACGACTCGTGAGACCACGACCGTCGACCCTGCTTCACCCGAACCTGCGGGCGCCGGGACCCCGCCCCCGCCGGTCTCGACCGTGCGCACGACCGAGCGTGCCTACAAGCCATCCGGGCCGAGTGGCGCTGCCACGGCCGCCCGGATCGTCACCTTCGCCTTTGGCATCCTGCAGGCGCTCCTGATCCTGCGGATCATCCTGTTGCTGCTCGTCGCCAACCAGGGCAACGACATCGTCGACCTGATCATGACCGTGACCGATCCCTTCGTGGAGCCGTTCCGCGGGATGTTCTCGCTCGACCGCGTGCGGGCCGGCGATAGCGTGCTCGACGTCGCGGCGTTGGTCGCGCTCGTCGGCTGGACGCTGATCGAGATGCTGATCCTCGCCGGGCTGCGGATCTTCATGCGACGACCGGCCGAGGCCTGATCCCCTCGCGGGAGCTCAGTTGGCGCGGGCGTAGTCCGCGGTGGTTCGCTTGATGAAGCGGCCGTGGCCTTTCGTACCCGTGAACACGCCGTCGCGGACGATGACCGTGCCCCGGCTGAAGACGACATCGCTGCCGCCCTGGACCGCACGGCCCTCGTAGCACGAGTAGTCGACATCCATGTGGTGGGTCGCCGCTGAGATCGTGTGACGGCGGGCTGGGTCGTACACGACCAGGTCGGCGTCCGAACCGACAGCGATCGCGCCCTTCCGCGGATACATGCCGAACAACTTGGCGGGCGCCGTCGAGATGATCTCGACCCAGCGCTCGCGGCTGATCTTGCCAGCCACGACCCCGCCGTCGTGCAGCAGGTCGACGCGATCCTCGACGCCCGGCAGCCCGTTCGGGATCTTGCGGAAGTCCCCGGCGCCCAGGTCCTTCTGGCCGTGGAAGTCGAATGGGCAGTGGTCGGTCGAGACGACCTGGAGGTCGTCCTTGACCAGGCCCGACCAGAGGTCGTCCCAGTGGTCCTTCGGGCGGAGTGGCGGCGAACAGACGAACTTGGCACCCTCGAATCCGTTGCCGAGGTCGTCGAGCGAGAGGAACAGGTATTGCGGGCATGTCTCGGCGAAGGCCATCGAGCCACGGTCGCGGGCCGCTCGGATCTCGGCCAGCGCCTCGCGAGCCGAGAGATGGACGATATAGACCGGCACGCCGGCCGCCTCGGCCAGGCGGATGACCCGATTGGTCGCCTCGCCCTCGAAGACGGCCTTGCGGGCGAGCCCGTGGCCGATCGGATCGGTCGTGCCGGACGCCACGGTCTGCTCGGCGACCACGTCGATGGCCATCCCGTTCTCGGCGTGCATCATGATCAGCCCGCCGTTCGTGGCCGTCTGCTGCATCGCCCGGAAGATGGCGCCGTCGTCGCTGTAGAAGACGTTCGGGTAGGCCGTGAAGAGCTTGAAGTCCGGGACGCCTTCGGCGACCAATCCGTCCATCTCGGCCAGGGTCTGGTCGTTGACATCGCTCATGATCATGTGGAAGCCGTAGTCGGCCACGGCGTTGCCCTCGGCCTTGGCGTGCCAGGCGTCGAGCCCCTCGCGCAACGTCGTACCGCGCGACTGGACCGCGAAATCGACGATCGAGGTCGTGCCGCCGAACGCCGCCGCGCGCGTGCCGGTCTCGAATGTGTCCTTCGCGAAGGTCCCGCCGAACGGCAGCTCCATGTGGGTGTGGACATCGATGCCGCCCGGGATGACGTACTTCCCGGTCGCATCGAAGGTCTCGTCGGCGGTCATGCCGTAGCCGGCGAGATCCGCGCCGATCGCGGCGATCGTCTCGCCGTCGATGAGGAGATCGGCCGCGGATGAGCCGTCCGCGGTGACGACGGTGCCGTTCACGATGAGCGTGCGCATCGGTCCCTCCTCGACTCGGAGCGCTGCGGTCGATCAGGAGCCAGATGGTAGGGGATGAGGACGGCGCGAGGCTCGGTCAGCCGCGATGGTCGGACGACGTCGCGGTGGCCAGCGCCTGGTCCGGCCGGCGCCACGCCGGGCGTCGACCAGTGATGTGGTCCATGACCCCGGCCAGCTGGCCGACGAGCGTCAGGCCGACGGTCACCGGGTGCCAGAGCACCGTCGTCAAGGGTTGGCGCTGGGTCAGGACCAGGGCGAACCGCGCGAACCCGAGAAGGAAGAGCGGGACGCACGACGCGACCACGACACGGGCTTCGGCGCCGGAGATGAACGCCAGCGGCGGGAGGACCATCGGGACCAGGAAGGCCAGCACCTGGACCGCGATCGCCACGATCGCCAGGGCGAGCGACCCGCCGACCGACGGCAGGAACCAGCGACGCCAGGTCCGGACGGCGGCATCGGCCGTCGCATCGTCGCGGCTGGCGGCCACGTCCGCGACATGGACGGTGCCGACCCGCCGTCCGGCGCGGGCGAACGTTCGCGCCAGGTCGATGTCCTCACGAAGGCTGTCGGGCACGGCGCCATGCCCACCGCTGGCCTGGTAGGCGTCCCGCCGCAGGAGCATCAGCGGTCGGTACGCGAAGGCCGCGCGAACCGGCCGACCGCCCGTCAGCGCCGATAGCCAGATCGGCCGGAACCCCAGGAGCAGCAACGCGAAGCCCGGAACACCGGCCCGTTCGCCGGCAGTCGGCATGTCGTATCGCGTGACGCCCGACAGCAGGTCCCAGCGGCCGTTCTCAAGTTGCTCGACCAGGATCCTGCTCGCGACCGGGACGAGGATCGTGTCGACGTCGACGAACATGACCAGATCGCCGTCCGACGCCTGGATCCCCGCCGAGCACCTCCAGGAGCGGGCGGTCCAGCCGTCCGGTCTGGGCGGCGCGGCGATGACCCTTCCGGCACCGCCGAGGATCTCGGCCGCGAGCTCTGGGGATCCGTCGGTCGAACCTTCGTCGACGACGAGGATCCTCGTGTCGGCATAGGTCTGTTCGAGCAGGGCCTCGACGCAGACCGCCAGTCGCTCCCCATCGTCGTGGCTCGGGACCACGATGGTCAGCGACAGGATCTCGCGTTCAGCTTCAGGCCGGGTGCGTCGACGTCGAGTGGCCAGCCTGGTCACCACGATGTTCCAGCCGGCGTAGCCGGCCGCCGCGGCAGACACCCCGATGGCGAGATCCAACCCGCTGAAGCCCGCGACGACGCCCCAGTGGCGCAGGAGCAGCACGCCGAGCCAGAGGCCGACCAGCCAGCGCAGGCCGAGGAAGCCGGACCACGCCCGTCGCGCGGCCGCCTCGACGGCAACGGGCTCTTTGCGCGTCGCCAAGAGCACCATGGCCGGCAGGAGGACGAACAGGTCCAGTCCCAGCGCCGCGAACGCGCCCAGCCGCCCGAGCCCGACCGCAAGGAGCGCTGCGACCGCGTACCCGACGAGCGAGAACATCGCGGTCGGCCGAGGGCCGAGTGTGGTCGCGGTCGAGGTGCGCCCGCCGATCCGGTCGCCGGCGATGGCCACGTTGGCGCGGAGCGCGTAGCTGGCCATGGCCCAGGTCGCGAGCGCCGCCAGCGCGAGCCACGGCAAGCTGGCAACGGCGAGCCCCGCGACCAGGGATCCGCAGACGGCCGGGAGGACGACGGGCACGGTACTCACGACCGAGCCCAGGATCGGCCGTCGTCTGGCCCGGATGGGCAGGATCGAAGCGGCGAGGGCGGCCGTCACCGTGAGGAGCAGCGCGAGACCGCCGGTCGCTCCGCCGAGCAGGACCAGGGCGGCCAGGAACGGCAGGTTGGTCACGGCGATCGCCACGCGGGTCAGACGGGCGCGGTCAGGCCTCGCCACGTCGCCGGTCAGGTCGTCGTCCGGAGTGGGCGATGGTCGATCCGGGGCCATCGACGCGCCCCGGCCGGCACCGATGCCATGAAGCAGGAGGTTGTACGGCCCGAGGAAGTACAGCGTACCGAGGATGAGGGCGGGGCTGATGCCGCGCTGGACGTCATAGGCCGCCACGACGAATGGCAACGCGGTGGTCGGCCACGACCGAGGCTGGCTGAGTTCGAGCAGGTCCCGCCAGCCCGCGGCCAGGTCCTGCGCCAGGGATCGGGTCCCTGGAGCCGGCGCGGCCGGTATCAGCTCGCTCGGCGCAGGGTCGGGCTGGAGTGGTGGCTCGGCGGCCGGCGCAGGGTCGGGTCGGAGCGGCGTGTCTGCGGCGGGCTCGTCCGTCGATGGTGGGGGACCCGGTTGCATGGCCGGTGCGGACGTGCCGCGAGCCCGCCTGCGTCTCGTCATCGCGTCGCGACCCGCGGCGGCACGCGGACGGACCTGGCCCCGAGGATCCCCCCGAGTCTCATCGGCTCGCGGCGACGTCCCGCAAGGCCGGGATGACGTCCCGGCCATAGGCCGCGAGTTGGTCCTCCTCGTCGCCGTTCATCAGGTACAGGTTGAACTGGTCGACGCCCGCCGCGGCGAGCTCGTGCAGCTTGGCGAGGTGCTCGTCGACCGTCCCGAGGATGCAGAAGCGATCGGTCACCTCGTCACCCACGAAGGCCGCGTTCGATGAGCCGACCTCGGCATGGTGGCGGTAGTCGTAGCCCTCGCGGTCGCCGATGTAGCCGGTCAGCGAATCGGGCAGCTGGTCGCGGGGATACTTGTTCACCAGGTCGACGACGTGGTTCGACACGAGGGCCGGGAACCAGCGCGTTCGGTCCCGCCCGAGATCCCGTGGCCCGACGTGGGCCGGAGCCGCTGCCTGGATCGCGATCGACGCAGGATCCCGCCCGGCGGCGACGGCGGCGTCCCGGACCTGGCCCGCGAACCAGCGGATGAGATCGGGATCGGCCAGCTGCAGGATGATCCCATCGGCGACGCGCCCGGTCATGGCCAGCGCCATCGGGCCGTAGCCCGCCACCCAGACCGGCAGGGTCCAGCCCGTCGTCCAGGGGAAGTGGAGCTCGGTGCCTTCGTAGTCGATCCGTTCGCCGGCGACGAGCGCACGGATGACCCGGATGGCCTCCTCGGTGTGGGCGAGCGTGATGGGCGGCTTGCCGAGCACGCGTCGAGCCGAGTCGCCTCGCCCGATACCGAGGTCCATCCGGCCGCCGCTGATCTCGTCGAGGGTCGCCAGCGCGGACGCGGTGACTGTCGGCTCCCGGGTGCCCGGGTTCGTCACACAGGTCCCAAGGCGCATCCGCTCGGTGGCCCCGGCCATCAAGGTCAGGAGCGGGTACGGGTCGCGCCACAGGACATGGGAATCGAAGAGCCAGCCATACGTGAATCCCGCATCCTCGGCCTGGCGCGCCAGCGCGAGGGTTCGCTCGATCGTATGGTCGGGTTTGAGCGTGAAGCCGAACTGCATGCTGCATGGCCTCCGGCGACATGGACGGGTTCGGACCGCCAGAGGTTACAACGGCAGCCGGGGCGGTCGCCGTCGGATCGTTGACCGGCGGTTTACGCCCGGTCAACACGATCGATCGACGATCGAGACGCTGAACGTCGCACCGAGGTCATGTATGCGATCGATGGAGCTATCGGTCCAGGGGTCCAGGCCGATCGCGGTCGGCGGCGGACGACTCGCCGCGTTCCTGGCCGGTTCGGCGGCGCTGGGCAGCCTGATCATCGCGCTGCTCGTGGTCCTGGCCGACCTCGAGGACGAGCCTGAGGACGGATTCGCCGAAGACCCGGCAGATGAACCGACTCGGCCGTCCTCCTCCAGACGGCCGAGCCGGCGCGGATGATAGCGCGTTCTAGGGTCGCGTGAGGTCCATGTACGCGTCGGGCCGCCGATCGCGGTAGAACTGCCAGGTGTTCCGGACCTCGGCGATCTTGTCGAGGTCGAGATCCCGCACGATGAGCTCCTCGTCGTGCGCCGAACCGATGTCGCCGACGAACTGCCCACGCGGGTCGACGAAGTAGCTCTGACCGTAGAAGTCGTCGTCGCCGTAGTCCGACTCGATGCCCACCCGATTGATGGTGCCCACGTAGTAGCCGTTCGCGACCGCGTGGCTGGGTTGCTCGATGCGCCACAGGTACTCGGACAGGCCTCGTGACGTGGCCGAGGGGATCAGCACGATCTCCGCGCCGTTGAGGCCCAGCGCCCGCGCTCCCTCGGGGAAATGCCGGTCGTAGCAGATGTAGACACCGACCTTGCCGACAGCCGTCTCGAACACCGGATAGCCCATGTTGCCGGGTCGGAAGTAGAACTTCTCCCAGAAGCCCTTGACGTGCGGGATGTGCGTCTTTCGGTACTTGCCGAGGTACGTGCCGTCCGCGTCGATGACCGCGGCCGTGTTGTAGTAGATCCCCGACGCCTGCTCGTCCTCCTCGTACATGGGCGCCACGACGACCATGCCTGTCTGCTTGGCGAGGTCCTGCATCCGCTTCGTCGTCGGGCCGTCCGGGATCAACTCCGTGTAGCTGTAGTACTGCGCGTCCTGGACCTGGCAGAAATACGGGCCGTAGAACAGTTCCTGGAACAGGACGAACTGGGCGCCGGCCTTGGCGGCGTCGTGCGCGTAGGCCTCGTGCTTCTGGATCATCGATTCCTTGTCGCCGGTCCAGCTGGCCTGGACGAGCGCGCCTCTGACGGTTCTCGGCATGGACGCTGCACCTCGCTGGGCTGCGATCGACGGGGAGGATCCTCGGAGGAGAGAGGGTACACCGACGCCGCCGGATCCGGGGCCACCCGGCGTCAGTCCGGGATGACCTCCGGCCGCCGGCGCATGTACCACTCGGTGAACTCGCGGCAGCGGCCGTCATCGTCGAATCGACAGACGAAGACGTTGGCGAACTCGCGATCGACGCCGCTCCGGTCATCGGTGAGGTAGCGGGTCCGTCCATGGGCGACGTGCGTGTCCCCGTCGATGGCCAGGACCTCGTAATCGGCCTCCCACGAGCCCGGCTCATCGGGGTTCGCGACCCACGCGGCGACGACGGCGGCGCGGCCGACCACCGCCTCGTCGAACGGATCGAAGGCGTAGCGCACGTCGAGGCTGAATAGGTCGCCGATCGCGAGCGGATCGTTGAGACGCCAGGCGTCGATATACCGGTCCAGCCAGGCCCCGAAGGCGGATCGATCCATGCGGATCTCCCGTGCGTTTCGCGGTCCCCACGGTAGCACGAGGCGCTACGCTGGTCGCACGAAACCAAAGGCAGGTACAGCTCCATGGTCGACGCTCCCGCTCGCTCCGGCTTGCTCCATCGCACGGCCGATCTCGCAACCGAATACCTCGACTCCCTCGACGAGCGGCCCGTCGCTCGCGCGGTCGACCTGGCGGCCCTGCGCGAGGCGATGGGTGGGCCGCTGCCGGACGGCCCATCCGACCCCGCGGCGGTCGTCGAGGCCCTGGCCGCCGCGGCCGATCCGGGGTTGGTGGCCAGTGCCGGACCACGCTACTTCGGGTTCGTCATCGGGGGGAGCCTGCCGGCCGCGCTCGCGGCGGACTGGCTGACGAGCGCCTGGGACCAGAACGCCGGGCTGTACGTCATCTCGCCGGCCGCCGCGGTCGCCGAGGAGGTGGCGGCGGCCTGGCTCGTCGAGCTCCTGGGGTTGCCGTCCGGCACGAGCGTCGGGTTCGTGACCGGGGCCACGATGGCCAACTTCACGGCCCTCGCCGCTGCCCGCCACGGTGTCCTGGCCAACGTCGGGTGGGACGTCGAGAGGCATGGCCTGCAGGGCGCTCCCGGGGTCACGGTCGTGACCCACGAGGGTACGCACGTCACGGTCTACGCGTCGCTCCAGATGCTGGGGCTCGGACGGGAAGGGGAGCACGTCCGGGTGGTCGCCTCCGACGACCAGGGCCGGATGCGGCCCGATGCCCTCCGCGAGACCCTCGCGACCATCGACGGCCCGACGATCGTGTGCGCCCAGGCCGGCAACGTGAACACCGGGGCGTTCGATCCGCTCGACGAGCTGATCCCGATCGCCCACGAGCGGGGCGCCTGGATCCACGTCGACGGCGCGTTCGGCATCTGGGCGGCCGCCGTCCCGTCCATGCGCGACCGGATGCGCGGACATGACGCCGCCGACTCATGGTCGACCGACGCCCACAAGTGGCTCAACGTCCCGTACGACTCGGGGCTGGTGTTCGTGCGCGACGCGGCCGCGCACCACGCGGCGATGACGCTGGGTGCGGCCTACTACATCGAGACGGGGGGCGCCGAGCGCGACAACTACAACTGGGTGCCCGAGTCGTCGCGGCGCGCGCGCGGGTTCAGTATGTTGGCGGCGATCCGGTCGCTGGGGCGATCCGGGCTCGTGGACCTCATCGAGCGCGACTGCGCGCTGGCCCGGCGGATGGCCGAGCGGCTGTCGAGTGGCCCGCGTGTCACCGTCCTCAACGAGGTCGTCCTCAACCAGGTCCTCGTTCGATTCCAGGGACCGGCGGACGACGCCGACGGCTCCGCGGGCGACGCCCGCACGCGGGCCGTCATCGACGGGGTCCAGCGCGATGGGACGTGCTGGCTGAGCGGCACCACCTGGCGAGGCCGGGCCGCGATGCGCGTCTCGGTCACGGGCTGGCGGACCACCGAGGACGACATCGAGCGCTCGGCGGCGGCCATCCTGCGCAGCCTCGCGGCGGCGGACGGCTGATCCGGGACCGCCCGTGACCAGCGACCGCCACGGGCTCGTTGCCGATCCGGACGACGCAACGGCGCCGCTCATCGTGGTGAATTCCCGCGCTGCGCGGCTCGCGGACGCACGGCGCCGACGGGCGGTCATCGAGCAGGTCTCGCGGGCAGTCGTCGCGCGGACCGGACGCCCGGCTCGCGTCGTCGATGGGGATCTGGCCACGGCCCGGGCGGCGATCACGGATCTGGCGGCCGCGCCGGAACCGCCGCCACTCGTCGTCGCGGTCGGTGGCGACGGCACCATCCGCGATGTCGCGTCGGCTCTCAACGGACGAGCGGTCCCGCTCGCGATCATCCCGGGCGGCACGGGCAATGTGCTTGCGTCGGCCCTCGGGCTCCGGAGCGTCCGGGCCGCCGTCGACGCCATCCGCCACGGCCGGGGCCGCACCATCGACCTCGGGAGCGCCCGCTGGGGTGGGGCGATCGCCGGTCGCACGACCCCGGAACGCGAGGGCCTGTTCCTGGTCGCGTGCGGGATGGGTCTGGATGCCAGGGTCATGGCCGCGGCCCAGCACGAGTGGAAGCGCCGCATGCTGTTCGGCGCGTATGTCGGGGCCGCGATCCGCGAGCTGACGCGCCTCAGGACGGCGGTCTTCAGGCTCACGGCCGACGGGCAGGAGATCGAGGTCCGCGGGTACCTCGTGCTCGTCGCCAACGCCGGCGACATCATCCCGGGGCGAGTCGGGCCGCGCCGGCCGCTCGACCCCGCCGACGGCCACCTGCAATTGATCGTCCTCGGAGCCAACCATCCGTTCGACGGATTGCACGGGGCCGCGCGGCTCCTGCTGAGCCCGGACGAGCTGGAGGGCCGTGTCATCCGGCGATCCGTTCGCGAGGTTCGCGTCGAAGCGGACCCGGCCCAGCCGATCCAGGTCGACGGCGACGAGGGGCCACCGGGCTGGCTGGAGGCCCGGGTGCTGCCTGCGGCGCTCACGGTGCTCGGCCCCGCCGGGTGAGGCTGCGGCCGGGTCGTCGGTGGCTCAATCTCGTTGCGGCCGACTGCTAGCCTACGTCGATGGAGACCACGGACGGAGTCCAGCGGTCGGGCTACCCCATCGGCGTCGTCGTGATCGTCGTCGGGCTCGCACTGCGAGTGGTCTCGCTCGTGGCACTCCTGCTCACGACCGCCGGCTCGGGCCCGCTCGCCTGGCTCGCCGGGGGGGCCCCGCTCCCGGACGTGCCGGTCGGTACGGCCGCC
The DNA here is from genome assembly GCA_963778645.1 of uncultured Chloroflexia bacterium. GTDB lineage: Bacteria > Chloroflexota > Limnocylindria > Limnocylindrales > CSP1-4 > SPCO01. Next base: position 171,663 of record CAVZVH010000025.1, on the reverse strand, counting down.
GGGATCGTGATCCGCGTCGCCGCCATCGGATTCGTGATCGCGAGCGTCCTGGCGATCGCCGGTCTACTGCGGCGAAGTCCATCCGGCTGGGTGCTCGCGGTCGTCACGTCCGGCGCCATCCTCGCCATCAACCTGGGTTGGTGGGCGAGCGGCGAGCCCCGCTACGTCTCGATGGCCCTCAACGCCGTCCTGCTCTTCTACCTCAACCAGCGCGACCTGCGCGCCTACTTCGGCGATCCCACCTGATGGGCGGGCCCACGGACGTCGAGCTGCTCCAGCGCCACGAGCCGCTGCTGCGCTTCACGTTCGGCGAGCTGTTCTTCCCGATGTCGGCCGCCGCCTACGTCGAGCACTGCGAACTGCTCGAGGGCCCGACCCTGCGCGACACGGTCGTCGCCATCCCCGACGGCTCGCTGGACCTCGAGGCCCTCGCCGCCTCGGGCGATCCGCCGCCCGGCCAGGCGCAGTTCCTGCGGTTCGTGCCGCGCCCGTTCGACGCCATCGAGCTGGCGCGCTGGCGCAATCGCTCGGACCGTCAGCGGTTCTCGGCGCCGGGCCGGCTCGCGCGGGTCGGCCTCCTCGCCCGGCTCGTGGACGCCGGGCTCGTCATGTCGTTGCTCCTGCGCGGCCGCGTCCCGGGCGGCACGGCAGCCGCGGCTGCCGTGCGATACGACGCCATCCGGGCCACCGACCCGAACGTCGTGTATCACGGCCGGGTCGTCCGGGAGGGTCGTTGGGTCGTCCTGCATTACATGTTCCTGTACGCGATGAACGACTGGCGCTCCACCTTCGAGGGCGCCAACGATCACGAAGCCGACTGGGAACAGTGCTTCGTCGTCCTCGAGGCCCTCGACGACGGCGAGCTGCGGCCGGCGTGGTTCTGTGCCGCCGCCCACGATGAGAAGGGGGATGACCTGCGTCGCCGCTGGGACGACCAGCGCCTCGAGATCAGCGAAGGGCACCCGGTCGTCTACCCGGGCGCCGGGTCGCACGCGACCTACCTGGAGCCCGGCGAGTACATCATGCGGCTCCCGTTCCCGGGTGAGCGCAACGTCCGTGGCCCGCTCGACCTGATGCGGCGGCTGTGGAGCGACACGCTCGACCAGCCCGATCCCGGGGACCTCGCGGAGAAGGCCCGCCGGGCGCTGAGCGTCCCATTCGTCGATTACGCCCGTGGTGACGGGATCGCGGTCGGGCCGGGCGGTGACGTCGGGTGGACGCCGCTCATCATCAGCGACTCGGATGGCTGGGTCGATCGCTACCAGGGCCTGTGGGGCCTCGACACCGGGGACCGGTTCGCGGGCGAGCGCGCGCCGGCCGGGCCGAAGTACACCCGCGTGGGCACCGTCCGCCAGTCGTGGCACGACCCGCTGGGCTTTGCCGGCCTCGACAAGGTCGCTCCGCCCTCTCAGGCGGTCCCGGCCCTCGAGGCGCGCCTCGCGGAGCTGGCGGCCCAGCGCGACGGGATCCAGCAGGAAGTGGCGGCGCTCGAGACCAGTCTGCCGATGCTGGACGCCGAGGTCGGTGCGGTCCGTGAGACCCCGGGTGCCGAGGCCTACCTAGCCGCTCGCACGCTCGAGTTGCACGCGGGCGAGGCGCGGCTGGCGGCCCTCCGTGCCGATGCGGTCCAACTCGGGGAGGCGATCGACGCCGGTGGCCGACGGCTCGAGGCATTGCGCGCCGGCCACCTCGACGACCCGCGGTCGCACCTGCGCCACGCATCGGAACCCGAGCCCCCGGTGGAGGCGCAGCGGCGCCGTTTGGCCGAGGCCTGGGCGGCGCTGAGCGTCGGGCTGCTGGTCATCGCGCTGGCCGTCATCGTGTGGTTCCGGGTGATGCCGCCGGTCCTCGCGATCGTCGTGCTGTTCGGCTCGTACCTCGGGATCGAGGCCTTCTTCCGCCGCGACATCCGCACGCTCGTACTGCGCTTCTCGATGGCGCTCGCGGTCATCTCCTTCGTGATCCTCGGGGTGACGTTCCTCCGGGAGCTCGTGCTTGCGGGCCTGCTCGGGCTCGGGCTCCTGCTGATCGTGGACAACCTGGGAGAGCTGCGCCGCCGCGCGTCGTAGCCGAAGCGTTCGGGTGGCGGCGGATGTGCTGTAATGGCGCACCGACGACGGCCTCCCCGACGCCGTCCGAAACGAACGTCCGAGCGGGCTCGGATCCGACCGCGGCCGAGTCCGTCCCGAGGTGATCATGGGTATCAGCACCGCTACCGGCGCGATGACGAGCGCCGAGATCGCCGCCCTCTCGAAGCAGCACACGATCTTCTCGTGGTCCGTCCAGGGCGCCGTCGACCCGATCGCCATCGACCATGCCGAGGGCGTCTACCTCTACACCCCCGAAGGCCAGCGGATCCTCGACTTCAACAGCCAGCTGATGTCGGTCAACATCGGCCACGGCGACCGGCGGGTCATCGATGCGATCACGGCACAGGCGCTCAAGCTGCAGTACGTCCAGCCCGCCTTCGCGACCGAGATCCGGGCTCGCCTCGGGGCCAAGCTCGCCGAGATCCTGCCCGGCGACATGGACAAGGTCTTCTTCACGCTCGGCGGCGCCGAGGCGATCGAGAACGCGATCAAGTTCGCCCGACACGCGACCGGGCGGTACAAGGTCCTCGCTCGCTATCGCGCCTACCACGGCGCGACGATGGGGGCCATGACGCTGACCGGCGACCCGCGCCGCTGGGCCAACGAACCCGGATTGGTGGGCGTCGTCCGGTATCCGGACACGCACCGCTGGGGCGAGAAGGAACCCCGGCCGGTCGCGGACAGCCTGCAGGGCCTCGAGGACGTCATCCGTTACGAGGGGCCGCACACCATCGCCGCCGTCTTCCTCGAGACCATCGTCGGGACGAACGGCATCCTCATCCCGCCAGACGGCTACATCGCCGGCGTCCGCGAGATCTGCGACCGTCACGGGATCCTGATGGTCGCCGACGAGGTGATGGCAGGCTTCGGGCGAACGGGGCGGTGGTTCGCGGTCGACCACTGGGACGTGACCCCGGACCTCATGACGATGGCCAAGGGCCTGACGTCCAGCTACTTGCCCCTCGGTGCGGTGGCCATGCGCCACGGCCTCGCCGAGCAGTTCGACGACCGGATGTTCTACGGTGGCCTGACGTACAGCAGCCACCCGGTCAGCCTGGCGGCGGCGCTCGCGACCATCTCGGTCTACGAGGAGGACGACCTGATCGGCAACGCGGCGAGGCTCGGACCGGTGATGCGCGGCCACCACGAGCGTCTTGCCGCCGATCACCCGAGCGTCGGGGCGACCCGCAACCTCGGCCTGTTCGGGATCATCGATCTCGTGCGGACGCGCGACCCTTGGACGCCGATGACGCCATTCAACGGGTCATCGGACGAGATGAAAGCCATCGGCAAGTTCTTCCGCGACAACCACCTGTACACGATGATCGCCAACAACTCGATCCACACGAATCCACCGCTGTGCATCACCGAGGAGCAGCTCGCGGAAGGCTTCGAGGTCGTCGGCCGTGCCCTGGAGATCGCCGACCAGGCGGTGACCGGCTAGTCCGATGGCGACCGCCGGACCGATCGACCTCCTCCCGCGGTTGACCCGCTCCGACGCGACTCGCCCGGCGGCCGACACCGCCGCCGGGACCGGACACTCACGCCGGCGTCGCATCGTGATGTTCGTCGCGTTCGGCGTCGCGATCCTGGTCCTGTGGGAGTCGGCCAAGTGGCTCGGCGGCGTCCCGTGGCGGTTCGAGAACGTCCTCGGGACCGGCCTCGACATCGATCACGATCCACCCTTCCGCTGGGCCTTCGTGAACGACCTGAACCTGCCCCACTGGTTCGCGATCGTCGGGGCATTGGCCGGACCGGTCCAGCGCAACGCCGAGGAGTCACTGGGCCAGTTCCTGGCCGGGGCCGCGTTCTACACCTGGCGAGAGGCGGCCATCGGCTTCGTGGTCGGGGCATTGCTGGGACTCCTGCTGGCGACGATCTTCGTGCACGCCCGGCTGATGGAGCGCGCATTCGTGCCGTACGTCGTCGCCAGTCAGACCATCCCGATCGTGGCCCTCGCGCCGATGATCGTGTACGCGGTCGGCCCCAACGTCGCGGCGGTCGTGATCATCGCGACCTACCTCACGTTCTTCCCGGTGACGATCGCCATGATCCGGGGCCTGCGCTCGCCCGATCCACGCGCCCTGGAACTGATGCGGTCGTATGCGGCAGGGCGCTGGGACATCTATCGAAAGGTCCGCCTGCCGGCATCGCTGCCGTACCTGTTCACCGCTTTGAAGATCGCGGCGACGGCCTCCATCGTGGGGGCCATCATCGGCGAGGGGCCAGGCGGGATCCCCGACGGCCTGGGCCGGGCCATCATCAATTTCAACCAGTACTACATCACCGGACCGGAGAAGCTGTGGGGCGCGATCCTCATCTCGGCCCTGCTGGGTGTCTCGTTCTTCGCGCTCATCCGCGTGGTGGAGCTGCTGGTCCTGCGCGGCCGGCCCGATGCGGCCGAGGGCTGAGATGACCGTGCCGGTCGATCCAAGCGCGTCCGTCGCATCGGCCAGCTCGGACGTCGTCGTCCACGTGGCCGGTGTCGACAAGGTCTTCCAGCGCGAAGGCGGGGCGCCGACGACAGCCCTCAAGGGCATCGACGTGGCCATCCGGCGTGGCGAGTTCGTGTCGCTCATCGGACCGTCCGGCTGCGGCAAGTCGACGCTCCTGCGCGTCATCGGCGACCTCGTGTCGCCTTCGGCCGGCGAAGTGACGGTCAACGGCAAACCGGCCGACCGCGCGCGTCGCGATCGCGACTACGGAATGGTCTTCCAGGCGCCGGTCCTGTTCGACTGGAGGACCGTCGAGCAGAACGTCGCGCTGCCGCTGGAACTGATGGGCTACGACGCGGCACGGCGGTCCGCGCGGACACGCGAGATGCTGGACCTCGTCGAGCTCGGCGATTTCATGGGCCACCGCCCATACCAGTTGTCAGGCGGCATGCAACAGCGCGTCGCGATCGCCCGCGCGCTGGCGTTCGAGCCGGCCATCCTGCTGATGGACGAGCCCTTCGGGGCGCTCGACGAGATGACCCGCGAGCGCATGAACCAGGAGGTCCTGCGCATCTGGGAGAAGACGGGCACGACCATCGTGTTCGTCACGCATTCGATCCCCGAGGCGGTCTTCCTATCCTCGCGGGTGGTCGTCATGAGCGCCCGTCCCGGGCGGATCACGGACGTCATCGAGGTGGACCTCGGCCGTCCGCGGGACGTCACGATCCGCGAGCACCCGCGCTACTTCGAGCTGGTGACGGCGGTCCGCGAGGCGCTGCGGCGGGGCGGTGCCGGCGTGGGCGACGACCTGACGGATCCCGAGGACGGAGCCGCCGCCATCGCGTCGCCGGCACGGACGGTCGCTGAAGGCGGGGTCGGATGACCAGCACCGCGGCCGCGCGTCCGGCGGCACCCGGCCCGGGCGTGGGTCGATCGTGGGTCCGCCGGGTGCGCTACTACGTGCCGGCGATCGTCGTATTCGTCGCCGTGCTCGTCACCTGGGAGGTCCTGGTCGGTGCCGTGGCCGCCCAGACCCGCCTGCCGGTCCCCGCGCCATCGGCCATCGTCGCCGCGCTCGCGGAGAACTGGGGCGGCGGCAGTTGGCCGTTGAGCACCTCGGCCGCCGCGACGCTCTTCGAGGCCCTGGGCGGTCTGCTCCTGGGGACCGTGGCGGGCGTGGTCGTCGCGGCTCTGACGGCGCGGTTCGTGACCGCCCGAGAACTGCTGTTGCCGCTGGCCATCGGCGCGAGTGCCGTCCCGATCATCGCGTTCGCCCCGCTGATGAACAACTGGTTCGGCGTCCTGAACCCGCTCTCGAAGATGGCGATCGTGGCCGTCCTGGTGTTCTTCCCGGTCGTCGTCAACGTCACCCGGGGTCTGACCCAGGTGGAACCCGCGGCGCTGGAGCTGATGCGGTCGTACGCAGCATCGGAGTGGACCGTGCTCAGGCTGGTCCGATTGCCCAATGCGCTGCCATACTTCTTCACGGCCCTCAAGATCGGAGCGACGCTGAGCCTCATCGGGGCGATCGTCGGCGAGTATTTCGGGGGAGCCAGCAACGTCCTCGGTCGGGTCGTCGTCCAGAGCGCAAGTGCGCTCCGGTTTGACGTCACGTGGGCGGCCATCATCCTGGGGGCCGCGACCGGGATCGTCTTCTATCTCGTGATCGTCGCGATCGAGCGCATGGTCATCCCATGGCACGCCAGCGTGCGTGGCCTGGAGTCGTAGGAGGAGGAGAGCACGGGTATGCGAATTCGGAGGTTCCTCGCACTGGCCGCCTCGGCCAGCTTCATCGTCGCGGCCTGTTCGGGTGGGGGCGGGTCCGCTGCGCCATCGGCGGGTGCGAGCGGTGCCGCCGGCGGTACCGCGGTCCGATTGCAGCTCCAGTGGGTCCCACAGGCCCAGTTCGCCGGCTATCTCGCCGCCGACAAGCAGGGCTACTACGATGCCGAAGGGCTCGACCTGACACTCGTCCCCGGCGGACCTGACGTCGTGCCGCAGGCCGCCGGCTCGGCCGAGAACGGACCGGAGTTCACGATCGCCTGGGTGCCCAAGGTGCTGCAGGCACGCGAAGGCTCGCCGGCCTCGGATCTCGTCAACATCGCCCAGGTCTTCCAGCGCTCCGGCACGTTGTCGGTGTCGTGGAAGGAAACGGGCATCACCAAGCCGGCGGACTTCAAGGGCAAGAAGGTCGGTGTCTGGGACTTCGGCAACGAGTTCGAGGTGACCGCCGCCGCCAAGCAAGCAGGCCTCGTGGTCGACACCGACTACACCAAGGTCATCCAGCCCTTCGACATGACGCTGCTCCTTTCGAAGAGCATCGACGTGGCCGAGGCGATGATCTACAACGAGTACGCTCAGGTCCTCGAGGCCAAGAACCCCGAAACCGGCGCGCTCTACAAGCCCGATGACCTCAATGTCATCAACTACAACGACGTCGGCACCGCGATGCTCCAGGACTCGCTCTACGCACGAGCTTCCTGGCTGTCGCAGGCCGGCAACGAGGATGTCACGGTCAAGTTCCTGAAGGCATCCTTCAAGGGCTGGATCTACTGCCGCGATCACCAGACCGAATGCGTGCAATACGTCCTCGATGCCGGATCCACCCTGGGCAAGGGCCATCAGGCCTGGCAGATGAACGAGGTCAACGCGCTCGTCTGGCCGTCGCCCGCCGGGATCGGGATGCTCGATGCCGCGCTGTGGCAGCAGACCGTCGACATCTCCATCGATGCCGGCGTCATCAAGGCCGCTCCGCCGGCCGAGGCCGCTCGCACGGACCTGGCCCAGAAGGCGCTCGACGCGCTGACTGACCAGGACACCAAGGGCGCAAGCTTCGCCAAGGGCACGGTCGAGGTGACCGAAGGCGGCAACTAAGTCGGGTTGATGCAGTCTCGGGAGGGCCGGCCCACCTCGTGAGGCCGGCCCTCCCGATTCCCGGCCGGTGGCGCCGCCGCCTCGCGTGACGCCCGCCCGGCCGATGCGGCACGATTCGGCCATGACCGACCGGTTTGATTTCGGGCGCTTCGATGCGCTCACCTTCGACTGCTACGGGACGCTCATCGACTGGGAGACCGGCCTCTCGGCCGCCCTCCAGGCCCTGCTGGAACCGCGCGACGTGACCACCGACCGCGACGCCCTGCTCGAGACGTACGCGCGCTTCGAGGCCGAAGCCGAGCGGCCGCCCTACCGCACCTATCGCGAGGTCCTGGCGTTCGCCGGAAGCGGCGTCGCCGCCACCTATGGCGCCGAACCGACGGCGGCCGCGATCGAGACCTTCGCGGGGTCCGTGGTCGACTGGCCGGCCTTTCCGGACGCACCGGACGGGCTCGCCAGGCTCAGGACCCGGTTCAAGCTCGGCGTGCTGACCAATTGCGACGACGACCTGTTCGCGGCCTCGAACCGCCGCCTTGGCGTCGATTTCGACTGGGTCGTGACCGCCCAGCAGGTCGGCGGCTACAAGCCCGCCATCGCCAACTTCGAAGCGCTGTTCGCGCGGCTCGGCCTGCCCCGCGAGCGCATCCTGCATGTCGCACAGAGCCTGTACCACGATCACGTCCCGGCGAAGGCCCTCGGGCTCAGCAGCATCTGGATCGACCGGCGCCACGACCGAAGCGGGGCCGGCGCCACGCCGCCCGCGGACGCGAGCCCGGATCTGACATTCCCGGACATGGCCTCGTTCGCGGCGGCCGCTGTCGGAGGCTGACGCTCAGGTCGGCTGAGCGGATGCCTCGCCGAACAGGTACCGCCGGCGGTCGAAGTCGATCGTCCACGAGAAGTGCCGCAGGAACCCCCACGAGATCAGGGCGTCCACGTGGATCCCGCCCCAGTCACCGAAGTCACGCCACGTGGCATCGGGCACCGCGTAGGCGGTCATCCCGCCCTGCGACGCCGTCCCGATGGCGAGCGAACCGGGAAGCACCGCGAAGCGTCCGTTGCCCGGATCGGAAACGCCCCAACCTGCCAGCGCCCGTCCGGATGCGAGCAGGGCCGCCTGCCCCTGCTCGACGGTGTACGCGACCAGACCGGAGTCGACGAAGAGATTGGCGCTCGTGACATCGCCGACGAGGCCCCGCACGATCATCAGGTGATCGCCCCACAAGGCGAATGGGGCCTCGTGTCTGCGCCTCGGCGATGCGGGCCAGGTGCACCGCGCGAGCGTCCTCATCGTCGCGCCGTGACACGAGGAGTCGCCGACTTGGCGCGTCGATCGTCGTCAGGAAGCGCTCCAGGACGTTCGTGCCGATGATCGGCCCCAGCTCGACGCCGAAGGTGGCGCCGATCGCCGCGGCAGGCAGCGCCCCGTCATGGACCACCACGGGCACGTTGACGAAGGTGGACCGGCCCGATGTCCAGGTCGGCCACGCCGTAGCGGACCGTGTGCCAGCGGAGCGCCGCGAACTCGCGTTCGGTGACGACGGTCTCGATCCCGATGCGCCGTGCCGACTCGGCCGAGACGTGAACGAATGACCCGCCCGTGTCGAGACGAGCGACGGTCGGTCGGCCGTTCAGGCGGACGGCGAACCCGGGCATGAAGCGGTGTCAGCGCGTCGTCCGTGAAGGGGACCGTCGACGACGCCGTCCGGTTGACCTCGAAGGGGCTGTTCCAGCGACAGGCGGAGGCGCTTGGCGATCGCCGCGCGCCGCAGCAGGCCGCGTCGCTCGGCGAACGCAGCGCCCCGACGACGTCATCGCGATGGACGTGGTCCCACAGGATCGCTTCGTCGAGCTCGGCGAGACGGCGGTAGCGAGCATCGATCATGCTCGTGGATCGCGATCGCCTCGTCGTAGCGCGCCGGTGACCGATGCGACGAGCGACCAGCACGTGCCGGGCCTCGTCCACCGCCTGTCCCGCGGTGACGAGATCGGCTGCTCGTTCCCGCGCGACAGCGAAGTCCCCGGCACGCCAGGCGTCCCATGCCGGCTCGGCGGCGCGGCGATCCGTGCCTGACCGTCGGCCCTCGCACGAGCACCCAGGCCGACGCCACGGCGTCCGCGACCCGTCGAACCGAGGTCATCTTGGCGTCTCCTTCGTCCGCGTCAGCCGGATCGATCGTCGCGGGTCGCCCGCGCCGACCTCGCCCGGGTACAAGGCCAGGACGAGCTGATACGGCTCGCCATCGTCCTGTTCGGCCGCGGTGAACCGTTCGCCGAGCCTGACGAGCTCCTCGGCGAACGTGCCGCATCGCCGGGCGTGATCGTCACGCCGAGCGACCAGGGCGACGATGGGGTCGGTCGAGGCATCCGGCAGGCGAGCCAGCGCGGCGGACAGCTCGCTGCGGGCGAAGGTCAGCGCGATCTTGTGGGGCGCGGTCAGGTCGGCCGGTATCGGGCGCGACCTGAAGCTGCCAGCCGATCGCCGCGTAGTACTTCTCCAGGTTCCGTCCCGTGTCCCGCTTCTCGACCAGGACCACGAGGCCGGCCTCCTCCAGCACCCGGATGTGTCGCGTCAGGTTGGCCGGATGGACGCCGAGCCGGGCGGCGATCTGCGTGGCCGTGGCGGCGCCGTCCCGCAGGACGTCGAGGATCGCCATGCGTGTCCGATGCAGGTACGCGGCGATCTCGGCCTCCGACGAGAGCGTCCGGTCGGTATCGCTAGCCATGCCGCTAACGTTAGCACGTATGCCAATTTGACGAGACCGAAATCAGCCGCCGATCCCTCAGGCGGCCACGCTCGGCTCGGTCGTGTCGGGCGTCTCTCGTCACGTGATCGGGTCCGAGGCGGCGTGCTCGCGCCGCGCGAGGACGACGAACGGCACCGCGATCGCCTGGATGCCGGCCGACACGAGGTACGACGCGGCGTAGCCGCTGACATCGGCGACCCGGCCGAGGGCCGGCTGGGCGACGACGCCGCCGGCCGCGCCCATCAGGTTGTCGAACGACAGCACGGTCGCTCGCTGCTCGGACGGGATCAGGCCGTTGACGAACGCCTGGCGCAGCGGCCCCGCGACCGCGAAGACGAACGCCCAGACCGCCAGGAGCACCAGCGCGACGTAGAAGCTGGCCGTCAGGCCGAGGAGCGCCAGCAGGACGACGTTGAGCACGCGCGCCGATGAACAGGGCGGTCGTCCGCCGGCTGAAGAGCCGACGGATCCGCGACACGAGGAGCCCGCCGAGGATCTGGGCACCCGCCACGATCGCCGCCGCCAGCCCGGCGACGCCGTAGGCGGTCGGGTCGCCGTACAGCTCGAGCAGGTACGGCTGCGAGGCGTAGAAGACGTAGATGCCGACGCCGAACGTGAAGGGCGCCGACAGCATCAGCCAGCGCACGGGCGGGTTGCGGAAGCCGCCATCGACCGCGCCGCGGATGACGTTGCGGACCGCGGTCGCCGGGCTGACGTCGCGTTGCGGCTTGAACCCGAGGTCGTGCATGAAGCGGAACGCGACGAGCAGCGTCACGCCGAGCATCGCCGCCCGGATGACGTACGGCACGCCGAGGTTCGTCGCCTGGGCGACGACCCCGCCCGAGACCGTCCCGACCAGCATCGCCACGCCGCCGACGACCTGGGCGCGTCCGAAGACCGCTCGAGGTGGCCGGTGAAGCCGGTCGCCTTGAGCGCGTCGACGAGCCACGCCTCGGTCGCGCCCGAGAAGAACGTGAACCCCAGCCCGAGCAGGATCGAGGCGATCGCCCAGCCCCAGAAGCGGCGCGTGCGCCTGCCACATCACGAGGTAGAGGAGCGTCGAGAGCAGCAGCGTCGCCGCGCCCGAGCAGGAAGGAGAAGCGGCGACCGCGCGTGTCGGCGACGACGCCGGTCGGGACCTCGAAGAGCACCTGGCCCACGGTGAAGAACGCGTTGGCGGCGAAGGCCTCGGTGTTGTCGAGGCCGGCGTCGAGCAGGAAGAGCGTGTTGATGCCCCAGATGAACGACGAGGCGAGCGTCGTGAGCACCGTCAGGACGAGATAGGTCCGCTCGACGTCTCGGGCGGCCTGGGCTCGGGGCGCATCGCGGACATGGGCGGCCCTCAGTCCGCCTTGCCGGTCCCGAACTGGCGGTCGCCGGCGTCGCCGAGGCCGGGCTGGATGTAGCCCTTCTCGTTGAGGCCGCGGTCCAGCGCGGCGCAGAAGATCGCGACGTCAGGGTGCGCCGCGGAGACGGCCTCGACGCCCTCCGGGCGCCGCGATCAGGTTGACCAGCTTGATCTTCACCGCGCCCCAGCGCTTGAGCACCTCGATGGCGGCCGAGGCCGACCCGCCGGTGGCCAGCATCGGGTCGAGGATCAGGCACAGGTCCACGGTCGCCGAGTCGGGCAGCTTGTTGTAGTACTCGACCGGCCGCAGCGTCCGCTCGTCGCGGAACAGGCCCAGGTGCCAGACCTGGGCGGTCGGCATCAGCTCGAGCATCGCATCGACCATGCCGAGGCCGGCCCGCAGGATCGGCACCAGCCCGATCCGCTCGCCGAGCTCGTGCGCCACCATCGGCTCGAGCGGCGTGCGGATGTCGATCGGCTTGACGCTCGCGTCGGCCAGCGCCTCGTAGCCCAGCAGCCACGACAGCTCGCGCACGACCTCGCGGAACTTCTTGGGCTCGGTCTCCTCGTCACGGAGGATCGCGAGCTTGTGCAGGACCGCCGGATGCTGCGAGACGTGGAGGTTCGGGGCGGACACGAGACAGCCTCCTCTCCGGCGTACTGGCTCGAGCGGCACGGGCGTCGGGCCTCATCGTACTGACGCGCCCGACCTTTCGCCGCGGTATCCTCGACGTTCCAGTGCCCGACCCATCCCCAGCGGAGTGCATCTCGCCCGTGACCGCACCTGCGGCCCAGCGTCCACGTCGAACCACGGTCCGCGCCGCCGCCCGACGCAGCCCGTCGACGCCGATCCTGGTCCGCCAGCTCCGCAACGGGATCGAGGAGAGCGTCCACCGCGGCGACATCGTCGAGGCCGACGCCGCGGGCGGCCTCATCCGCGTGCTCGGCGATCCCGATCGCGTCGTCACCCTGCGCTCGACGGTCAAGCCGTTCGGGGCGCTCGCCCTGCTCGAGGCCGGTGGGGTCGAGGCGTTCGACCTCGGGCCCGCCGAGATCGCGATCCTGGCCAGCTCCCATTCCGGCGAGGACCTCCACGTTCGGACGATCCAGGGCATCTTCCGCCGGGTCGGCATCAGCCAGGCCCTCCTCGCGTGCGGCGCGGAAGGCATGCCGCTCGACGCGTTGACCGCCGCTCGCCTGGCGCGCGACGGGGAGAAGGCCGGACCGATCCGCCACATGTGCTCTGGCCAGCACGCGGTCTCGCTCCTGCTGTCGAAGCTCAAGGGCTGGGATCCCGTCGACTACTGGAAGCCGAGCCACCCGTCCCAGGCGGCCTATCGGGCCGCCGTCGCGCGAGCGTACGCGGTCAAGCCAGACGACCTGCAGACCGCCATCGATGGCTGCGGCGTCGAGACCTACGGCTTCCCGCTGCGGGAGGTCGCCCGCGCCTACGCCATGCTGGCCGACCCGTCGGCCGCTCCCGGCGAAGGACCCTCGGCGCTGCCGTGGCCGGCGAGCCTGACGATCATGCGCGACGCGATGCTGGCCGAACCGGAGATGGTCGCCGGCCGCCACGACCGCCTCGACACCTCGCTCATGAAGGCGGCCCCCGGCCGGGTCATCAGCAAGGCCGGCATGGAGGCGCTGCGCGGCATGGCGATCCTGGCCGGTCCGCGAGCCGGGACGACGGACTCCGGCCCGTCCGGCCTGGCCGTCAAGATCGAGGACGGCGACGGCTACGACCGCGGGACGTGGGCCGCGTCGATCGAGGCGCTGCGCCAGGCCGGCGTCCTCGACGGAGCCGCCCTGCGCGCGCTCGGCCGCTATCACCGACCGACCATCCTGGACCCGCACGGTCGCGTCGGAGCCGAGGCCGTGGCAGAGTTCGAACTGGCGCCCGTGGGCGAGCTGATCGGCTGACCTGCCGGCTCCGGCCGCCGCCGTCACCCGACCCTGGAGCGACCCGACACCCGATGACTCCCGCCTCCGATCCGTATCGCACGCTGGGGCTGGCACGGGGCGCGTCGCTCGACGAAGTCAAGCGCGCCTACCGGGCGCTCGCGAAGGCGACATCACCCCGATGCCGCCGGGCCGACGGCGCTGCCGCGCTGGCTGGCGATCCAGGCGGCCTACGAGCAGCTCGTGCACGGGCCGAACCCGGCGCGCAGTCGGGCGGCACCCGTCGCGGCCCGCCGGCCGCGGACCCAGATCGCACCGACGCGACGCATCGGGCCTACGGCGGTCGCTCACGCCGGCCACCGAGCACGCCCGGTGGTAGCACGCGCCGGCCGGACCCCCGGGTCGTCGGGCCCGGGACCCGGGTCGCGGGCCGGGTCGCCGGCCAGGCGCGCCCGGCCGGCTCATCGGACCGCGCGGCGTCGGCCGATTCGGCTGGTTCGGACGCGGGCCGAAGCGCGCCCGGGGAGTCGCCGCGCGGTGGGCGGGACCGGAACAAGGCCACGCTCGGCTCCACCTCGTACGACGGGGCCGACACCGGCCCGTTCGAACCGGATTGGGGCGGTGCCAGCTGGTACGGCACGACGAGCGGCACCTACTGGACGATCAACCCCAAGGAGTACGCCGACCCGCGCAAGCACGGACCGGAGTACCAGGCACGGGCCCGCCGGGCGGCGGCGGGACGGGGTGCGCCGACCGGCGAGCCGGCGATCCCCGGATGAGCCAGCATCCGCGGCGCCGATCGACATCGGTGCCAGGACCTCGTCGAACGCGGCGGATCCCTCCACGGACCCGGCCGTGGGAGCGGCTCCGCGGTGAACCCGCTCCGGACGAACCCGCTCCGACCCACACGACGTCGTCCTGGTGGCGCTCGACCGCCGGTCCGACCGGGGCGCCCCCCGACGCCGACGCGGTCCCCGATCGACCGGCATCCGCGTCCAGCCGGCGTCGGCGGCCGCGAGCGCAAGGGCTCGTGCGGCCCCGCCACCCCCGCCTCCGGACCTCGCCGCCGCCGCCACCGATCTCGGTCGTGCCCTGACCGACGAGCGCACCGCGCACGGCCGATGGCGCGTGGTCCAGGCGATCGTGGGCTGGCTGCCGATCGTCTTCGGGCTCGGGCTGGCTCATCGGAGAGCTGACCGGCTGCGGGCGGTTCGCCGCGACCTGCGACGGAGGCGTCTCGGCGCTGACGCCGGTCATCGCGGTCGCCGCGTTGGCCGTGCTGCTCCTCGTGCCACGGTTGGCGGCGCTGGCCGCCGCAGGCGCCGTCGCGCTGGTCGTGGCTGCGGTCCCGACGACCCTCATGCTCTCGGCGACCGGCGAGGCCGCGAGCGTCGAGTCGCGCAACGCGCTGCTCGGTGCCGTCCTCGTCGTCGCCTGGGTGGTCGGGCTCGTCATCGGGATCGCCCGCCGGGCCCGGACCGTCGGCCTGCCGTCCGATCGCGCCGGTCCCGTATCCTGAGAGCGCATGCCTCCCCGCCACGATCCCCACGACCTCTCCACGGCCGCCCAGCAGTACCTCCTGGCCCTGCGGGTGATGGCCGGGTCCGCGGAAGGTGGCCGGGTCACGGCCGCCGCAGATCGCGCGGAACCTGGGCGTGACCACGCAGGCCGCCAGCGAGATGTTCCGTCGCCTCGTGGCCGACGGTCTCGTCGCCCAGGCCGGCGGGCGCGAGCTGCACCTGACCTCGGCCGGCCGGACGGCCGCGGACGGGATCTTCCGCCGGCATGCGCTCCTGGAGTGGTTGCTGACCAAGGTCATCGGCCTGGGCTGGGCGGAATCGGACGACGAGGCGATGCGTCTCCAGAGTGCGATCTCACCGCGCGTCGAGGCGCGCCTGGACGAGATGCTCGGCCATCCCGACACGTGCCCCCACGGCAACCCGATCGACGCCGAGACCGCCCGCCGCCGGCCGGCCGGCGTCCGCCTGAGCGAGGTCGCGGCCGGGGAGCACGCCACGGTCTACCGGATCACGGAGGAGGCCGAGGAGGACGCCGGACTGCTCTCCTACCTGGAGGCCAGGGCCCTCATGCCGGGCGCGCACATCACGATCCTGGCGCGCTCGGAGTCGCTTGACTCGCTCACGCTCGACGGACCTCGCGGGCGGGCCACCCTCGGCCTGCGGCCGGCCGCCCTGGTCCGGGTCCTGCCGGGCGAGGCCGACCCGGACCTGTTCCACCAGGTACCCGAGCAGGTCGTCCGCGTCGCCGGATGACCGCCATCGAACCGGTCCGCGTCCGGATCGCGCCGAGCCCGACCGGGCCGCTCCACATCGGGACGGCGCGCACGGCGCTCTTCAACTTCCTCCATCGCCCGCCACGTCGGTGGGACGTTCATCCTGCGCCTCGAGGACACGGACCAGGCCCGCAGCTCGATCGCCTACGAGAAGGACATCCTCGACGGCCTGCACTGGCTCGGCCTCCGCTGGGACGAGGGTCCCGAGGTCGCGGGCGAGGAGGCGCGCGGTCCGCACGCGCCGTACCGGCAGATGGAGCGCCTGCCCAGTCTACGAGGCCGCCGCCGAACGACTCCTGGAGCGCGACCGGCGTACCCCTGCTACTGCACGCCGGAGGAGCTCGACGCGGACCGCAAGGCCCAGGAGGCGGCCAAGCAGCCGCCCCGCTACGTCGGTCGCTGCGCGAGCCTGACGCCGCAGGAGCGTGCGCCGCGCGAAGCCGAGGGTCGCCGGCCCGTCGTGCGCTTCCGGGTCGGGGAGGGCGTCGTCGCCTTCGACGACATCGTGCGCGGCGAGGTCGAGATCGACGTAACGAACCTGGGCGGCGACTTCGTCATCGTCCGTGCCGACGGTAGTCCGCTCTACCACTTCACGGTGGTCGTCGACGACGCGGCCATGGAGATCAGCGACGTCATCCGCGGCGAGGACCACCTGTCGAACACGCCCAAGCACATCCTGCTGTTCCGGGCGCTCGGCTATCCGGTGCCGCGTTTCGCCCACCTGCCGCTCATCCTCAACGCCGACCGCTCGAAGATGAGCAAGCGCAAGAGCCAGACGGCGCTCGGGGACTACATCGCGCAGGGGTTCGTGCGCGAGGCGCTCGTGAACTACCTGGCCCTGCTGGGCTGGTCGACCGGCAGCGAGGAGGAGATCCTCACGCTCGACGAGCTGATCGCGCGCTTCGACATCCACGCGGTCCACAAGGGCGGCGCCGTCTTCGATCGCGAGCGCCTCGAATGGCTGAACGGGCAATGGATCCGCCGGCTCGACCCCGACGAGCTGATCGAGCGCCTTCGGCCGTTCGTCGAGGCGGAGCTGGCGGCGGGTCGGATCGACCGCCTGCCGACGGACGACGAGGTCCGCTCGCTGCTCCCCGTGGTCCAGGAACGGCTCCCGACGCTCGGCGCCATCGGCGACCTCGTCGGGTTCCTGTGGGTCGAGGACCTGCTGGTCGATCCAGCGATCCTCGTGCCCAAGCGCTGGGACGCCGTGACGACACGCGACGCGCTGGCTGCCGCTCGGGCCGTCATCGCGGAGACCGGCGAGGTCACCTTTGAAGCCGACGAGCTGGAGCCGCCGTTGCGTGCGCTCGCCGAGGCGAAGGCCTGGAAGGCCGGCGATCTGTTCATGGCCATCCGGGTGGCCGTGACCGGTCGCACGGCCACGCCCCCGCTCTTCGACACGTTGGTCGCCCTGGGTCGCGATCGAACACTGGAGCGGATCGACCGTGCGATCGCGCTCCTGGCCGGCTGACCGGGTCATACGGCGCGGCCGATGACCGTGGGCGCCATGAGGCGCCGCCTTCGGCCCCGTCCAGCCTGTTACGCTCGGGGTCATGAAGGTGCTGTACGCGATCCTGGCGATCGGCATGACCCTGGCGGTGGTCGTGATCGTGATGTTGTTGGCGGCCGGAGCCGGTCAGGGCTAGCGGCCCTGCCGCGCCATACCCGCTCACGCCTCCGCGCGCCGGAGTGACCCTTGACCGGTCGCTAATGCGTCGTTAACACACGCGGCTATGCTCAGGGCTGGATGGCACGCACGATCCTCGTCGTGGACGACGAGCCCACTCTGCGCGAGACGCTGGTCGATGCCCTCGAGGCGGACGGGTTTCGGGTCGTTGCCGCCGCCGACGGGCGCGAGGCGCTCGCCCTCTTTCGGGCCGAGCGTCCTGACCTCGTCCTCCTCGACCTGATGCTGCCCGAACTGTCCGGCATCGAGGTCTGCCGCATCATCCGCGCCGAGTCGGGTGTGCCGATCGTCATGCTCACGGCCAAGGACTCCGAGCTGGACAAGGTCGTCGGGCTGGAACTCGGCGCCGACGACTACGTCACGAAGCCCTTCAGCCTGCGGGAGCTCTCGGCCCGGATCCGCGCGATCTTCCGTCGAGCCGAGGCGAACGTCGCGGTCGAAGGGCCGCCCGCGGTCATCGACCTCGGGCGCGTCCAGGCGGATCTTGGCGGGCACCGGCTCCTGCGCGACGGCGAGGTCCTGCCGATCAAGCCGAAGGCGTTCGAGCTCCTGGCATTCCTCATCCGGCACCCGGGCCAGGTCTTCACCCGGGACCAGTTGCTCGAGCACGTCTGGGGCTACGACTACGCCGGCGAGACCCGGACCGTCGACGTCCATGTCCATTGGTTGCGAAGCCAGATCGAGGAGGACGCCGGTCATCCCGCATTCATCCACACCGTCCGCGGCGTCGGGTACGTCTTCCGTCGCCCGGCGTGACGACATCCGGGCACCCAACGCCCCGAACCGCAGCGGGACAGCGTTGACCGGCTGATAAGCCGCCGTTGATGTCCGGCCGCGACGATGCGCGCATGTCGATCGACGTTCGTGAGCCCGGTTCCCACCCGACGCGAGGGTCGCGGGCCGGCGATGCGACGACGGTCGACGGTCTCCGACCGTCCGGGGAGCTCCTCCCCTCGGGCGGTGCTCCCGCTTCCGCCCCAGCGCCGACGCCCCAGCGGGCGTTGGCGCTGGACGCGCTCCGCGTCCTTCGTCACCTCCGGGGCTCGGTCGTCGCCGAGGCCGTCTGGAGTGACCCATCGTTCGGCCGCCAGGTCGAGGCGATCCGACGCCAGCTGGCTCCGATCCGATCACGCTCCGGGCTGGCCGCCTCGTTCAGCAGGGAGGCCTTCCACGTCCGGCGGGCGGGCATGCGCCTCGAGGACGGTCACGTGTCGGCGCCCGACGCGCCCGGTCCGGTCCGTCTTGCATACGCGCTCCGCTGGCTCGAGCTCGGCGACGGCCGCGCGCGGCCATCATGGCCGGAGCCAGACAGGACGATGACCGGCACGAGGTAGGCAGCCCGGAGAGTCCGCCACGACGCATGCCGGCGCGCCGCTATCCTTGTGGCCCATGCGCCTGTCCCACCTGTTCTTCGCTACGCTCCGCGACGACCCCGCCGACGCCGAGATGCCGTCGCATCGGTTGCTGCTTCGGGCGGGCTATCTTCGCCAGCTGGGCTCCGGGATCTACTCGCTGCTGCCGCTCGGCAAGCGCGTCAGCGACCGGGTCGAGCAGGTCATCCGCGAGGAGCAGAACGCGATCGGTGGCCAGGAGATGGAGATGCCGGTCGTCCATCCGGCCGACATCTGGCGTGCCAGCGGGCGCTACGACAAGATCGGTCAGGAACTGACCCGGTTCAAGGATCGGGCTGGGCGGGACATGGTCCTGGCGATGACGCACGAGGAGGTCGTCGGGATCCTGCTGGCCGACATCGTCCAGTCCTACCGCCAGCTTCCCATGATGGTCTATCACTTCCAGACGAAGTGGCGGGACGAGCCCCGCTCGCGGGGAGGCCTCCTTCGGGTGCGCGAGTTCGTCATGAAGGACGCCTACAGCTGCGATCTCGACGACGCCGGTCTCGACGCCAGCTACGAGGCGCAGCACGGGGCGTACGAGCGGACCTTCGCGCGCCTCGGGCTCGACGTGGTGGCCGTCTCGTCCGATGTCGGGATCATGGGCGGCACCGGAGCCCACGAGTTCATGGTCCTCAACCCGGCCGGCGAGGACGTCCTGGTCCTGTGCGAATCATGCGGCTACGCGGCCAACCGCCAGATCGCGGTCGTGCCCAAGCCGGAGGCGGCGGTGGAAGACCTGTTGCCTCTCGATGAGGTCGCGACGCCCGGCACGACCACCATCGCCACGCTGGCCGCTTTCCTGGGCATCGATGCGACACGTACGGCCAAGGCCGCGTTCTTCATGACCGGCGACGGCCGGCTGGTCACGGCGATCGTGCGGGGCGACTACGAGGTCAACGAGACGAAGCTCGGCAACGCCGTGAGCGCCGCCGGGGGGATCAGGCCGGCCACCGCGGAGGAGATCCGGGCCGCCGGGATGGAACCTGGCTATGGCTCGCCGATCGGGGCGCGCGACACGACCGTGGTCATCGACGACCTGGTCGCGCGTTCCCCGAATCTCGTCGCGGGGGCGAATCGGGAGGGCTACCACTACCGCAACGTCAACGCCGGGCGCGATTTCACGCCGGATGTGACCGCCGACATCACCAACGCCCAGGAAGGCGATGCCTGTCCGGTCTGCGGCAGCCCAGTCGTCCTCCGGAACGGCATCGAGGTCGGCAACATCTTCAAGCTGGGGACTGAGTTCTCCGACGCGTTCGGGGCGACCTATCTCGGCGAGGACGGCCAGGCTCACCCCATCGTCATGGGCTCGTACGGGATCGGGGTCGGGCGAAGCGTGGCCTGCATCGTGGAGGACCATCACGACGACAAGGGCATCGTCTGGCCGGCCGAGGTGGCTCCATACGCCGCCCACCTCGTGACGATCGGCGCGGCGAAGGAGCCACGCGTCAACGACGTCGCCGAGCGCCTGCACGACCTAACGCAGTCCGCGGGCACGCGCCACGAGATCCTCTGGGACGACCGGGATGAGTCGCCCGGGGTCAAGTTCACCGACGCCGAGCTCCTCGGTATGCCCTGGATCCTGACCGTCAGTCCACGATCACTGGTCGCCGGCGGAGTCGAGGTCACGGAACGGGCGACCGGGGAGCGGTCGACCCGCTCGATCGAGGACGTGGAGGCCTGGCTGACCGGACCGCGCTAGGGGTCGGTCAGTCGCCGGTCAGTTCGTCGGGGAGCTCCCGGGCAAGTGCGGCCCGGGCGGCGTCGATCTGCGCGGCGTCGAGGGTCGTCCCGTCGAGCGCGATGACGGACTCGCCGTCGTCCGGCAGTGCCTCGACCAGCTCGGCCGAGGAAACGCCCTCGCCGGTGATCGACTCGCTCACGTCGTCGATCCGGGTGATGGCGAACGTGATCCCAGGCGGGATCGACGCCGCGATGGAGATCTCCGAGACCCGGTAGGGCGAACCCTTCTTCCGCAGCGAGTCGTTGGTCATCTCCTGCAGGGCGGTCGCCTTGATGATGAGCTCGGCCAGCGTTCCGGGATCGATCCGCTCCACCACCGTCGAGATGCCCCGACGGGCCATCCCCATCGCCTCGCGGGCCTGCTTGCCCAATCGCTCCTGGGTCTCGGGGTCGTTGGCCGTTCGGGTCGCCGCGGAGGCGGCATCCGTCGCCATGAGCCGGGCCGCTTCTGCCGCCTGCTGGGCCTGCTCGGCCGCGCGCTTGATGAAGCCCACAAGACCACCCTCCATCGCCCCGGACCCCACTCCGGTCGGCTCGCGGAGCATAGCGGCCCGCCTTGGTGCTGGGAATGCCTACGATGGTGCCGATGCCACGACCGCCGCTGCCCAGCGACGACCTGTACGCGCGCCTCGGCGTCCCGTCCGACGCGAGCGTCGAAGCCATCGAGATCGCGTGGCGCGGCCTGCTCCGACGCCATCACCCCGACGTGGCCGGGGACGAAGGCCTGGAGGTAGCAAAGCGGATCAACGTGGCGCACGACTGGCTGGGCGATCCGGCGCTGCGGGCTCGGTACGACCGCGAGCGGGGACTGCGCCACGCGATCGGGCCACGCGGGGACGACGGAGGGCGACCGTGGCATGCCCGGGCCCCATTCCCGAGCGCCGATGCCTGGCCGGATCAGCCACGCCCGGCCGGTCAGCGCCGCGCCGTCGATCCCGAGGTCGCTGTCCGGCGGTTCCTCGAGCGCGTCGCATCGCTCACGACCACGGACATCGACCGGCTGGCCCTCGCCGAACCGCCGCCGATCGCCTTCGGGGCCACGATCCGGCGATTCCTGCCGCCCGTCCAGCGGGCGGCGCTTGACGACGTCGAGGCCAGGGTCGCCGCGAGCCTGCCGCCGGCCGCCGATCGGCCGACGACCCGGGATGCCATCGACGGCTACGCGACCGAGCTCGTCCTGGGGACGTTCCTCGACGAGCTGCTCACCGAACCGTTCCGGAGCCGGGCCCGCGAGCGCCTCACGCGGGGCTGGGACGCCGCCGTCGATCGACCGCGCTACGGCCCGAACGGTTCGGGTGTCGAAGCGTTCCTGCAGCGCCTCGCGGATCTCGACCCGACCGGTGTCAGGCGGCTGGCCGGGACCGGGGTCGGACTGGGCGCCGACGACCCATGGCCGGGCGGCCTGTCACCCGAGGACGACGACGGCCTGCGGGTCTCGTCCGCACTGGCTGGCCTCGATGCGGTGGCCGCGATCCCCGCGGGTCCGGACGGCCAGGTGCCGCCCCGGGCACGGCGCGCGGCAGCTCGCCTCGCGCACATCCTCGTGTTGCGGCACGCGTTCGCGCCGGTCGCGTTCGCCGACCTCACTGCGCCGTGGCGTCCCTGGCTCCTGCCGACCGAGACGCCGCCGCCACGCGTCCGCCGCCCGGCCGGGAGCGTCTGAGCTCGATCGCCGGACGCGGTGGAGGCTCGGTAGCGACGACACCTGGTATGGCATGCTCGGAACGTGGACGGCCCCATCATCCTGTTGGCCATCGGCCTGGCGCTGCTGCTGGCCGTGGCGGTCGTCGTCGCGATCCGTCGAGGTCGCGAGCTCGACACGATCCGGCAACCCCCCGACGACCAGGTCGACGCGGCGCCCGAGCTCGATGGGCCCCAGCGCGATCTCCTGTACCTGATGGAACTCATCGGTGTCGGCGTCGTCCGGCTCGGTGACGACCGTCGGATCGAGCTCGCGAACAGCTCGGCCCATGCCTTCCTGGACCGGCCGCTCGGTTCCCTGCGAGGACTGACGATGACCAGCGCGTTCCTCGACGCTCGGATCGAGGCCATCGTCGAGGCGGCGCGTACGAGCGGGTCGGCATCGGGCGAGGTTCGGCTGCGGTCCGACGGCGCCGTACTCATCGTCCGTGCCCGGCGATCGCCGGTCCACGGCCTGTGGCTGGTCCTCGAGGACGTCTCCGAGCTGCGCCGCCTCCAGCAGATCCGCGCCGAGTTCATCGAGAACCTGTCCCACGAGCTGCGAACGCCGCTCACCACGGTGAGCCTGCTCGCGGAGACCCTGACCCGTGAAGCGGATGCCGCGGGCGATGCCATCCCGGCCAAGATGCGCGACCGGATCGGCAAGATCGAGGTGGAGACGGGCCACCTGGTCCAGATGGTCAACGAGCTGCTGGACCTGTCCCGGATCGAGACCGGGACGGCCCAGATCCTGCTCGACGACGTCGACCTCGGACGCGTCGCGAGCGCGACGACCGAGCGGCTTCGACTGTTCGCCGACCGGCAAGGGGTGGTCCTGGCGGTCAACGTGCCCGAGCCGGTCCCGATGGTTCGCGGCGACGAGGCACGACTCGGCCAGGTGTTGGTGAATCTCCTGCACAACGCGGTCAAGTTCAGCCCGGACGGGGGCGAGGTCACGGTCACGGTCCAGGTCAACGGCAGGGACGTGCTGACGTCCGTCGCCGACCACGGCGTCGGTGTCCCGAAGGCGGCCCAGGCTCGCATCTTCGAGCGTTTCTACAAGGTCGATCGGGCGCGTGTCCGTGGCGAGGCCGGGGGCACCGGGCTGGGTCTCGCCATCGCCCGGCACGTGGTGGAACAGCACGGCGGTCGCATCTGGGTCGAGTCCAAGGAAGGAGCCGGCTCGACCTTCTCCTTCGCGCTGCCGATCCCGACCGCCCAGGACTGACGAGCCAACGAGGGAGTCGATGGACCGCCTGCACGTCGCGACGTTCAACATCCTCAACCTGGCCGACCGCTGGCCCGAGCGACTGCCGCTCATCCTCGCCGACATGGCGGCCCTCCAGCCCGACCTGCTCGGGCTTCAGGAGGTCGTCTACGTCATGCAACAGGACCGGCTCATCGGGGCCGCCGGCGAGGGGCGGTACGCCGCGCTCCGGGGCTGGGCCGGACGGCCGGAGTATGGCAACAGCCTGCTCGTCAAGGAGCCCCTGAACGGGACCGTCATCGAGCGGCTCGAGCTGTCGATGGGTCGCTCGGCGCACCGGGCCCTCGTCGTCCTGCCGAAGGGCGCCACCGTGCTCGTCGTCGTGACCCACCTGCACCACGTGGTGGACGGCGCGGCCGAGCGAGACGCGCAGGCCGGGGCGATCCTCGACTGGCTGGCCAGGGCGCCTGCGACCGATGCGACGATCGCGATGGGCGACTTCAACGCCGATCCCCGCGAACCGACCTACGCCCGCATGGAGGCCGCCGGGTTCCGCTCGGCCTACGCGGAGGCGAATGGCGCGGAGCCGGCCGTCACCTGGCCGTCGGGCCTCCAGGCACCCGCGATGGACACCGATGGCGACCCGGACTGCCTCGATTACATCTGGGTGCGCGGGGCCGTGCGGGTCGTCGATGCGCGCCTGTCCTTCGATCGGCCCGACCCGGGGGATCCGACACTGTTCCCGAGTGATCACCTGGGCATCAGCACCCATCTCGAGGTCGGGTAGCAGCGTGATGGCGATGACCATGCCGGCCCGCACGCTCCGGCTCGCCCATCGCGGCGATTGGCGGCACGCCCCGGAGAATAGCCTCGCGGCGCTGCTGGCGGCCGTGGCGGTGCCCGGTTGCGACGGGCTCGAATTCGACGTCCGCCGATCGGCCGACGGCGTCCCGATCCTGCTCCACGACGAGACGCTCGAGCGCGTCCAGGGCCGGCCGGAGCGAGCGGACGCGCTCACAGCCGGCGCGCTCGAGTCGTTCGGCATCCCGGCGCTCGCCGATGTCCTCGCGGCCATCCCGCGCCGCGCGTTCGTCGATGTCGAGCTGAAGGGTGAGCACGACCGGACGGTCGTGGAAGTGCTCGCATCCGGCCGCGGCGGCGACCTGCGCAACGCCGTCATCTCGTCGTTCGAGCCCTACACGCTGGAGCGAGTCGCCGGTCTCGCCCCGCTCTGGCCGCGCTGGCTCAACGCCGCGACGCTCGGTCCCGAGGTCATCGCGAGCGCGCTCGAGCTCGGCTGTCGCGGCGTCTCCGTCGACTGGCAGTCGATCGACGCCCACACGATCCGGTTGGCTCGCGCCGCGGAGCTCGAGGTGGCCGCCTGGACCGTCCGTCGCCGGGCGACGTTCGATCGGCTCACACGCCTGGGCGTCGCCGCCGTGTGCGTGGAGGCGGCCGCGCTCGACGGCTAAGTCCGGCTATGCTCGCCGGGTGTCCCATGCGCCATCGGATCCAGCGTTCGCGACGTGACGCCGCCCCCTGATGACGCGGTACCGGCTCGCCGAATCTCGCCGGCCCTGGCCGCGGTCCTCACGTTCGTCGCGGCCGCGAGCGTGCTCGTCCTGGAGATCTCCGCCGGTCGGCTCCTGGCGCCCTATGTCGGGGTCTCGCTGACGACGTACACCGGGATCATCGGCGCGATCCTGGCCGGCATCGCTTTGGGGGCGTGGCTCGGCGGCCGGGCGGCCGATGCCATCGGCCCACTGCCGCTCATCGGGCCGGCCTTCATCTTCGGGGGTATCAGCGCCATCGCCGCCGTTCCGATCGTCGGGGTCATCGGTGAGATCGGGCTCGGTGAAGGACTGGTCCCGATCGTGATCCTCGCCACGGCGGGATTCGTGGTCCCGGCGGCCGGTCTGTCGGCCATCGGTCCGGTCCTCGTCCGAGGCACCCTCACCGATCTCGCCACCAGTGGCTCGATCGTCGGCCGGCTTTCGGCCATCGCGACGGTCGGCGCCATCACGGGCACCTTCGTCACGGGCTTCGTCCTGGTCGGGCTCGTCCCGACTCGCCTCCTCATCGTGTCGGTCGGTCTCGGGCTCGCGGTCGTCGGGGCCGTGCTGACGGTCTGGCTACGGCAGGGGGGTCGAGGGTCCGCAGCGGCGCTGATCGTCGCCGCGCTGTTGACCGGCACCGTCGCCCTCGCGTCGCCCTCACCGTGCGACGCGGAGAGCGCCTACTACTGCATCGCGATCGAGACCGACCGAGGCGACCCCGACGTCCGGATCCTGGTGCTCGACAACCTCACCCACGCCGCGACGAACCTGCGCGACCCGACGGACCTCAGGTTCGGCTACATCCGGCGGTTCGCGGACGCGACCGTTCCGTTGCGTGACGCACTCGGTCGGGCGCCCGATGTCCTGCACATCGGCGGTGGCGGGTTCACCTTCCCACGCTACCTCGAGGCGATCCACGCTGGCGCCCGCCAGACCGTGTTGGAGCTGGATCCGCGCGTGCTCGAGGTCGCGCGCTCGGAGCTCGGGTTCGTTCCGAGCGAAGGGATCGATGTCCGCCTGGGCGATGCGCGCCAGTCGATCCGCGCGCTCCCCTCGGATTCGTACGATCTCGTGATCGGCGATGCCTTCGGTGGGCTGGCCGTGCCGTGGCACCTGACGACGACCGCGTTCCTCGACGAGGTGACGCGCGTGCTCCGCCCCGACGGCGCCTATCTCGCGAACCTGATCGACTACCCACCCCTCGCCTTCGTCCGGGCTGAGGCGGCCACGCTGGCGACGCGCTTCGAGCACGTGACGGTCATCGGCGCTCGTCGGATCATCGAGGGCGAGGACGGCGGCAATCTCGTGCTCGTCGCGAGCGATGCCACGCTCGACCGGTCGGCCGTCGAGGCGGCCATCGAGGCCCGGGGCGAATCCGAGCCGACCGTCGTCATGACCGAGCCCGTCGAACTCGAGGCGTTCATCGGCCCTTCGGTCGTGCTGACGGACGACTTCGCGCCGGTCGACCAGCTTATCGGACGCTGACGAACGAGCCGGGCGCCCGGCGCGAGGCGCGCGACAGGACGGGGAGTGGCTGGCGGCCCGCCTATCCTCGCCGTGACAACCGAAACGGGAGGGTCTCCAGCGTGGTCGATCGCGCCGATCTTGTCGTCGTCGGGGCGGGGACGATCGGCGGCTGGGCGTCGGTCTTCACGAAGGCCGACGGGCTCGGGCGGGTCGTGGTGGTCGAGCGCGGGCTGGCCGGCATGGGCGCCTCGTCGCGGGCGGCTGGCATCGTCCGGGCCCAGGGCGGCACGCCGGCGACCGTGGCGCTCGGCCGGTGGAGCATCGACTTCTACCACGGCCAGCAAGCGGCCTACGGCACCGATTCGGGCTTCCGCGAGCTCGGCTACCTGATCCTCGCCGTCACCGAGGAGGATGAGCGAGCCGGCCGCGAGCGGGTCGCCATGCAGCAGGCCGAGGGCCTCGCCGTTCGATGGCTGAACGCGGCCGAGGCGGCCGCGACCGCGGTCACGCTGTCACCCCAAGGCCATCGGGGCGGCAGCTTCATCGAGACCGACGGCGCCATCGATCCACCACGCAACGTCCGGGCCTACGCGCTGGCCATGCAGCGGGCGGGCGTCGAGCTGCGCGAGCGAACCGCGTTCACGGGCCTGCGCACCGCTTCGACCGCCGACGGCGCCCGGGTCACCGCGGTCGAGACCGACGCCGGCGTCATCGAGACCGAGCGGGTGCTGCTGACCGGCGGGCCAGCGCTCCGGTCGGTCGGGCGGCTGGCCGGGCTGCGGATCCCGGCCGGAGCCGTGCGCCACACGGTCGCGGTGCTCGAACCGAGCCCCGTCTTCGACGTCCCGCGCATGCCGATGGTGTTCGACATCGGCGCGGGGCTCTACTGGCGGCTCGAGGAGGGCGGCCTGCTGTTCGGCTGGAGCAATCCCGACGAGCCACCGGGCGAGGACCTCGCCGTCGACTGGCCGTTCCAGGAGCGCATGCGAGCGCGTCTCGAGGCGTTCGTGCCCGCGACCCGCGGCCTGGCGCTCCGGCGGATCTGGGCGGCGACGATCGACTACACGCCGGACCATCTCCCGATCCTGGGACCGGCGTTGACGCCGGACGGCGCCCGCCTCGATGGCGTCACGGTCGCCTCGGCCGGTGGTCACGGGATGATGTGGGGACCCGGCGTGGCGCGCGTCGCCGCGGATCTGGTCGTCCGAGGCCGCACAGAAGTCATCGACGCGAGCGAGCTGGGTCTGGATCGTTTCGATGCCGAGGGCCGAAGCCGCCTGGCCGCCGACCCGATCGCGCTCCCATTCCCGGTCACGACCGACTAGCGGCGGGTCGCGGTCAGCAACAGCCCGCCTCGCCGCAGCCGGCACCCTCGACCACCGGCAAGCCCGCAGTCGGTCTTGGCAGGTCCACGGGCCGAACCCGCTCCGGCGACCAGTCGGCCGGCTTCACGGCCCGGACGATGGCCGAGTGCAGGCCGTCCGCGACCGCGTGGGTCGGCACGAGTTCGACGGACTCCAGCCCGGCGGCGTCGAGCCCGGCGCGATACTCCGCGAAAGAGAGCGCGCCGGCGATGCAGCCGACGAGGCTTCCTCGGCTGGCCCGCTCGGCCGGCGACAGGTGGTCGTCGGCGACGACGTCGCTGACGCCCATGCGACCACCCGGGCGCAGGACCCGGGCGATCTCCGCGAAGACCGCGGCCTTGTCGGCCGACAGGTTGATCACGCAGTTGCTGATGACGACGTCGACCGACGAATCGGGGAGGGGGATGGCCTCGATCCGGCCCTTGCGGAACTCGACGTTGGTGACCCCGGCCTCGGTGGCGTTCCGACCGGCCAGCTCGAGCATCTCGTCGGTCATGTCCAGGCCGTAGGCGAAGCCGGTCGGACCGACCCGCCGGGCGGACAACAGGACATCGATGCCGCCACCCGACCCCAGGTCCAGGACGGTCTCGCCCTCGGCGAGGCCGGCGACGGCCGTGGGGTTGCCGCAGCCCAGGCTGGCGAGGACCGCGGCCTCAGGCAGGGCGGCGCGGTCGCCGGTGTCATAGAGCTCGTTGCCGAACGCGATGCCGCCGTCGGGGCCACAGCAGTTCGCCGTGGCCGCCGGCAGCGTGGGTGCGTGGTCGAGGACGGCGCGCGCCGCGTCCGCGTAGCGGGCCCGGACCTCGTCGGCGATCGCCTCGTCGTTGAACGGCTCGCTCATCGGTCAGGCCGTGCAGCAATCGGTCGCGGGCGTGGCCTTCGGCGTGGCGAACCGCGCCTGCACCCTGTCGATGATGCCGGGCCGGCCGGCCCTGGCCGGATCGCGTGACTCGCCGATCGCGACCAGGTGACGGATCCGCCGATCGTCGGCGTCGTTGCGCAGCCCGCCGGAGATCATCCAGGCGGCGATGGAGTCGGGCATCGTGGTGATCTCCTTGTCGGATTGATATCGATGTGCGTCGATATTGCCCGGTATATCGATACTTGTCAATATCGACATTCGTCGATATGATGCGGGCATGTCGAAGTCCCGCCAAACCAGCTCGCTCGATCCGGATATCCGCCTGCTGACCGCGCTCGCCGACCCGACGCGACTCGCCATCGTGCGCCAGCTCGCCGCCGACACCGAAACCTGTGCCTGCGACTTCACGAGCTGCTGCGACGTGGGCCAGCCGACGGTCTCGCATCACCTGCGCGTCCTGCGTGAGGCGGGGATCGTGGCGTCCGAGCGGCGCGGGCAATGGATCTACTACCGGCTCGTCCCCGACGTCTCGATCCGGCTGGCGGAGCTTGCCAGGGCGCTCGTCCCTGGCGGCCTCATCGCGCTCGAGCCGCGTGGTGCGAAACGCGCGGCCACCGCCGGCGCGCTGCCGGCGACCGCATTGCCATGAGCCAGGGTCTGAGACGTCGTCCGCGACGGCGTGTGCCCGGCTACTCGTGCTGCGACGAGGACGGCGTCAGAGCGGCGATCACGAAGCCGACCGACCACCGAGTCCTGCATGGAGCCCGCTCATGTTCGCCTTGTCCACTCGGCGGAGAACCGCCCTCGCTCTGACCCTCGCCGCCGCCTCCTGGGGTTTCGGGACCGTCGTCAGCAAGCGCGCGATCGAGGAGATCCCGCCGCTCACGCTGCTGTCGATCCAACTCGGATCCAGCCTTATCGCCCTTGCCCTCCTGATGCGCTGGCAGGGCCTTTCCTTCCGCGATCGCGCGGCGTCACCGATCCTCGGGCGCCTTGGTGTCCTGAACCCAGGCTTGGCGTACGCGTTCAGCCTGCTCGGACTTGCTCACATCACCGCTAGCCTGTCGGTGATGCTGTGGGCGATCGAGCCCCTGCTGATCCTCCTCCTGGCCGCCTGGTTCCTGCGCGAGCGGATCGGTCCGACACTCGTGGTCCTCTCGCTCGTCGCGGTCGTCGGGATGCTCCTCGTCATCTACCAGCCGGGCAGCACCGGCAGCCTGGTCGGTGTGCTGCTCACCCTGGCGGGCGTGGCGTGCTGCGCGACCTACACGGTCGTGACGCGCCGGTGGCTATCGACGGCTGACTCGACCGCTCAGGTCGTCGTCGCCCAACAGGCCCACGGGCTCGTGCTCGCCTTCGTCCTGGTCGTCACCGTCTGGCTGCTCGGCGGTGCCGTGCGGCCCGAGAACGTGACGGCGGCCGGCTGGGCCAGCGCGATCGGGTCCGGGATCCTCTACTACGGCGTGGCGTACTGGCTGTACCTGTCGGGTCTCCGCCATGTCCCCGCGTCGGTGGCCGCGGTGTCGTTCTATCTGATCCCGGTCTTCGGCGTAGCCGGCGGCTACCTGTTCCTCGGCGAGCGACTCCAACCGAGCCAGTGGATCGGCGCCGTGACGGTTCTAGCCGCCATCCTGCTGATCATGCGGCGTCAGGGCGTGACCTCGTCGGCACCTGAGGCGACCGCCACACCTGTCCGGGCCGAGACCTGGATCGACGCCTGACGGCTCGCGGCCCGACGCCTCAGCGGTCCGCCACGAGATCGGGCGGGACCAGCCAACGCAGGATGCCGCCCGATGGCCGGAGCGGCAGGTCGACATCGATCCGGGCGAGGGTGCCCTTGCGCATCGGGATCCGGAGGGCACCGACCAGGAGCGCCACGAGCTCGCTGAAGTCCGGATCGTGGCCGACGAGGACCGCCTTGGCCGGGTTCCCGGCGTCGTGCAGCAGCGCCTCGAGGCTCTCGAGCGTCAGGTCGCCGCCCAATCGATCGTCGATGCCCACGGGCACCGCGAGGTGGAGGGCGACCAGCTCCGCGGTGCGAGCTGCCCGGACCATTGGCGAGGTGATGACGGTGTCGGGCGCGAAACCGAGACTTGAGAGGTACCGGCCCAGCCGGTCGGACTGACGTTCACCCTTCTCCGAGAGCGGCCTCAGTGCGTCCGGGCCTTCCCAGGCCTCCGGGTCGCCGGCATGCGCGTGGCGAAGCAGGTACAACTCCATCGTGTCCCCCGGAGCCTACCCGGTCAGGCCGGGGTCGTCGCGGCGTTCGACTCCGACCGATGGCGCAGGGCCAGGGGGACGAACTGGTGGATCCTCTCACCGAGCTGGGTGAAGACCCGCCGATAGACCGCGTCGATGTCTTCGTCGGTGCCGGTCGCCTCGGCCGGGTCCTCGTAGCCCCAGTGGAGCGACTCGTGGGAGCCGGGAAAGACCGGACAGACCTGCCGGGCCTGGTCGCACACCGTGATGACATGGTCGAAAGGCTGGCCGACGTATTCGGTCACCGACTTCGAGCGTGCCCACGAGGCATCGATCCCGGCGTCCGCCAGCAGCCGCATCGTCCGCGGATTGAGCCCCTTCGGATCTGTGCCGGCGCTGTGGACCTCGAAATCTGCACCGCCATGCCGGCGCAGGAGGGCCTCGGCCATGATGCTCCGGCACGAGTTCCCGGTGCACACGAAGAGCACCCGGATCGGTCGCGCATCGGTCATGGGTTCAGGTCCTCGACCTCGCCGCTGGCCAGGAAGACCACGTCCTCCGCGATGTTCGTCACCCGGTCGCCGATCCGCTCGATGTAGTGGGCGGCGAACAGGATGCGGGTGCCGCGTTCGACGTTGTTCGGGTCGGCCCGCATCAGGTCCACGACCTCGGCAAAGGTCTTGTGATAGAGGTCGTCGATCTCGTCGTCACGGGCGGCGACCCGCCGCGCTTCGTCCTGGTCGATGTCCACCAGGGCTCGCAGGATGCCGTGGACCTGCTGCGCTGCAAGTTCGCCCATGGCCGGCAGGTCCACGTACTGCTTGAGCGGCGGCTCCGGCGCGAGCTTGCGAACCTGCTTTGCGACGGATGCCGCGTGATCGCCGATCCGTTCCAGTTCGTAGGTCACGTGGTCGAGCGAAAGCAGGAACCGCAGGTCGCGCGCCACCGGACCCTGGGTCGCGATGGTCCGGGCGATCTGCGTGGACGCGTGCCGCTGCGCCTCGTTGATCCGCCCGTCGCCGGCGATCACCGCCAGCGCGGCATCGGCTGTCGTGGGCGACGAGGGCGTCGAGCGCGGCCCGGATCTGCTCCTCGACCAGCATCCCCATGCGCAGGACGGCGTCCTTGATCTCGCGCTGCTCGCGATCGAGGGCTTCGCGCGGCGGGTGCGACGTGTCCGCTGCGGTCGGGGCGCTGTCCGCGCGCTCCATGATCTCGCTCAACTGGTCGGCCAGTCCGTCCGTGGTCTGCTGCTCCTGATCGGTCATGTCGGTCTCCTCCCGGCTCATCCGAACCGGCCCGACACGTAGTCCTCGGTCAGCTGGTCCTTGGGGTTGGTGAAGATCTCGAGCGTATCGCCGGTCTCCACCACATAGCCTGCACGGTCGTCTCCCATCGTCAGGAACACGGTCGTGTCCGACGCCCGAGCCGCCTGTTGCATGTTGTGGGTCACGATCACGATGGTGTAGTCGCGCTTGAGCTCCACCATCAGCTCCTCGATCTGGAGCGTGGAACGTGGGTCGAGGGCCGAGCACGGCTCGTCCATCAGGATGACCTCGGGATTCACCGCGATCGTCCGGGCGATGCACAGGCGCTGCTGCTGTCCACCCGACAGCGCCATGCCCGACTGCTTGAGCTTGTCCTTGACGTCGTCCCACAGTGCGGCCCGTCGCAGGCTCCGCTCCACGAGCTCGTTGAGGTCGCCCTTGTAGCCATTGATCTTGGGCCCGAACGCCACGTTCTCCCAGACGGTCTTGGGGAACGGATTGGGCTTCTGGAACACCATCCCGACGCGCCGGCGGACCGCCACCGGATCCACCGACTTGGCGAAGAGGTCCTGGCCGTCCAGCAGGATCCTGCCCTCGGATCGGTATGACGGAACGAGGTCGTTCATCCGGTTGATCGTGCGCAGGAGCGTCGACTTGCCGCAGCCCGATGGTCCGATCAGGGCCGTGATCGCATGCTTGGCGACCTTGATGTCGACGTTTCGAACGGCGCGGAAGGTCCCGTAGTAGCACGACACGTCCTGGAATTCGACGACGTAGTCGCGGTCTTGCTCGGCGGTCGCGGATGCGGCGTCGCGGGGCATCGCGTCGATCCGGATCGTCGGACCGACATCGGCCGTCGACGGTTCGCGGACGGGCGCCTCCGAGAGCTGTGTGTTCACGGAGTTCTCCTCTACCACTGGATGTGCCGCGAGAGGCGGACTCGGATGATGAGCGCAAGGGCATTGAGGACGAGCATGAGGACGAGGATGACGATGATCGCGGCCGCCGCGATCGCGGCGAAGTCGTCCTGCGGCCTACGCGCCCAGTCGAAGATCTGGATCGGCAGGACGGTGTAGCCCCCCGAGATCGGATTCGGGATGAACGTCACGAATGCGAAGGCGCCGATGAGGATCAGCGGTGCCGCCTCGCCGATCGCCCGAGCCATCGCCAGGATGATCCCCGTCATGATCCCTGGCGCGGCCGCCGGAAACACCGACCCCCGAACCATCTGCCAGCGGGTCGCGCCGAGCGCGTAGGCGCCCTCCCGCTGGGCGTTCGGGACAGCCCGCAACGCCTCGATCGAGGCGATGATCACGACCGGAAGGATGAGCAGCGTCAGCGTCAGGGCGGCGGAGAGGATCGTCGGGCCGAGACTGAAGAGCCGCACGAAGACCGCCAGCCCAAGGATGCCGTAGATGATCGAAGGCACGCCGGCGAGGTTGCTGATGTTCGTCTGGAGAAGCCGGTTGACCCAGCTGTCTCGGGCGTACTCATTCAGATAGATCGCGGCCGCGACGCCGATCGGGAACGTGATGATCCCGACGATGATCCCGACTTGAAGCGAACCGATCAGCGCAGGAAGGACCCCGGCGTTCGCCGGGCGTCGGGATGGGACACCCGTGATGAAGTCCCAGTCGAGCCACGGAAGGCCGCGAGACAGGACATCGAACAGCAACATCGCCAGCGAGAGGAGCAGGATCCCGACGGCAAAGATGCAGGCGCCGTAGAAGATCGTGCCCGTCAGCTTCCGGCGCATGAGGGCAGGCTCGAATCGCATGGCCGGCGCCGTCGCGGGCGTGGGACCTGCGGTCGTGGCCATCAGTAGACCGTCCGATACTTGCGAACGACCCAGCCGCTCAGGAGGTTGAGGACCAAGGTGATCGCGAACAGCGTCGCCGCCACGGCGAACAGCGACTTGAACTGGAGCGAGCCCTGGGCGGTCTCGCCGATCGCGATCTGCGCGATAAAGGCGGTCATCGTCTGGACGCTCTCGGTCGGGTCGAACGTGAGCTGTGGCTTGTCGCCGACGGCCATCGAGACCGCCATCGTTTCGCCGATCGCCCGGCTCGTTGCCAGGATGATCGAGGCCATGATCCCGGAGATCGCGGCCGGGAAGACGACCTTGCGGATGACCTCGAACTTCGTGGCGCCCATGGCGTAGGCACCCTCGCGCAAGCTGCGCGGCACGGCTCGCATCGCATCCTCGGAGATCGACGCGATGAGCGGTGTGATGAGCAGGCCGACGACGATCCCGCCGGACAATGCCGAGAAGGTTCCGATGTTCCCCTTGCCGATGATCGGGATGAGGAGCTGTGGCGCGAGGAAGTTGATCGCGAAGAACCCGAAGACGATCGTCGGGATGCCGGCGATGGTCTCGAGAAGTGGTTTGACGGTGGTCCGGATCCGTGGCGAGGCGTAGTCAGAGAGCAGGATCGCCGAGAGGAGACCGAGTGGGATCGCGAAGATCATCGCAATGCCGGCGACCAGGAACGTCCCTGCCACGAGCGGCAGGACGCCCCACGCGTACGGCCTGATCCCGGCCGACCACTTCGTCCCGGTGAAGAATTCGATCGGACTCACTTCCAGGAAGAACTCGAGCGTCTGGAACGCCAGGACGAGGACGATCCCGGCAGTCGTCACGACGCCGAGCGCAGCCGACAGGAAGAGCAGGAGCTCGATGATTCGTTCCGTCAGCGGTTTCCGACGGGTCAGCGGTCTTGCTGCGCTTGCCATTCGATGTGGGGCTCCTCGTCGAGGGTCGGTCTATTAGCCTACGTCACGGGCAGGCGGCGGGAAAAGGGCAACGCACCGGCTCGATCCGAGCTTCGAGCCGGTGCGTGCTGAGGAGGAGAGCGTTCAGCGGCGCCCCGTCACCCGCCGACGGCCGCGGCCCATTCGTCCTTCTCCGCCTGGAGGAGGGCGTCAGGGAGTGCGACGTAGCCGACTTCGGCCGACAGGGTGTTCGTGTTCTCGAGGTAGTAGTCGACGAAGGCCTTCAGTTCCGGACGGGCCTTGGCCTTGCCGGTGTCCGGGTAGATGAAGAGCGGTCGCGACAGTGGGGCATAGCTGTTGTCGTTGATCGTCGCCTCGGTCGGCGCGATGCAGCCGGCCCCTCCGTCGACCTCGACGGCCTTGAGCTTGTCCTGGTTCTCGACGAAGTAGGCGTAGCCGAAGAACGAGATCGCGTTGACGTCTCCGGCGACGCCGGTGACGAGGACGTTGTCATCCTCGGACTGGGTCGCGTCCTGCGTGGCGGCATCGACCTCGCCGTTGATGACCTCGGTGAAGTAGTCGAACGTCCCGGAGTCGGCGCCCGGCATGAAGCGGTTGACCGCATCACCAGGGAAGCCGGCACGAACGTCGCTCCACTTCAGGTCCTTCGGCGAGTCGGGGCCGTAGATCTTGGCCAGTTCCTCGACCGTGAGGCAGGTCGCGAACGTGTTCTCCGGGTTGACGACGACCGTGAGGCCGTCGATGGCGATCTGGAGCTCGACGTATTCGATCCCGTTCGCCGTGCAGGCCAGGCCTTCACCCTCGTCCTCGGCCTTGATCGGGCGGGATGCGTCGTTGATGTCGGTCTCGCCGACGCAGAACTTCTTGAAGCCGCCGCCGGTCCCGGACAGGGCCGTCGGCACCTGGACGCCGGGATTGGCGAGCTGGAAGTCCTCGGCGACGGCCGCGGTGATCGGGAAGACCGTGCTGGACCCGTCGATGGTCACAGTGCCCGACAGGGCAGCTGCCGCGGACGCGGGTGCGCTGGTGGCCGGCGCCGTCGTCGGTGCGGTGGAAGCGCCGGTGGACGGTGAACTGCTGGCACCGCTGCTGGAACAGGCGCTCAGAACGAGCACCGCCCCCAGGGCCAGTGCGCCGAGGCGCTTGGAGCTCGTGGTCGTCACGTCGATGGTTCCTCCGTTGTCTCGCCGCGCGACATCGGCGCGCGGTCAGTGGTGGCTCGTCTCGGGGCGGTCGACTCCTGTCCGACCACCCTCACCGTCCTGCGGCGCCATCAACGCGCGTTTGCTGGTTCGTTAGCGTTCCGTTAACGGGTGCACGGAACGGGTCGTCGGGTCACCGATCCTGGAGGTCGAACCGGTCCGGCGGGTCCAGGCGGTAACCGATGCCGCGGAGCGTGACCAGGTGGATCGGGCGCGCCGGCTCCGGCTCGATCTTGGCCCGCAGCCAACGAACGTGGACATCGACGGTTCGTGGATCGCCCTCGTGGTCGGAGCCCCAGACCCGGTCCAGGAGCTGGCGGCGCGTATAGGCACGGCCGGGATGAGCGGCGAGCATCGCGAGCAGGCCGAACTCCTTGGGTCGGAGGTGGACGGTCCGCCCGTTTCGGCGCAACTCGTGGGCGACCAGGTCGAGCACCATGTCGTCGCCGACCGCGATGGGGTCGGTCGATCGCGTGTGCGCGCGCTCGACGAGGAGGGAGAGACGTCCGCTGAGCTCCTCCGGGTCGATCGAGCCTGGCAGCGACTCATCGAAGCCCAGACGAAGCGCATGCAATCGAGCCTCGACGGCGTCGATCGCCGCCAGGTGGACGATCCGAAGGCTTGGTCGACGGCGACGTTCGAGCGCCATGTGGTCGAGGAGCGATGGACTCGCCGGCGGCTCACTCGCGATCGCGATGTGCGGGCGGGCTCGCTCGAGCAGGGCCATGAATGTGCCTGCATCGGGGACGATCCTGACCGCCATGGGCAGGGCCAGGACAGGCCCGTCGGTCGCGAGCGCGATCCAGGTCGGTCGGGTCCCGAGATCCTGACCAGACGGCTCCTTCATGCCCGGGATCGTCGGCTCGTCGCGATAACCCGATGTTGGGCGGCACGTTAACGACTCGTTAGCGTGCTTCTCGTGCCGACCGGCCCGGCCGCGTTGTTTCCGAACGACGCTCGCGGGTGGCCCTCCGCTCGTTCATATCGACGTGCTACGGTGAGGTTCGGCGAACGGCATACGAGCATGTCGGACGCCTCGAAGGAGCCGAACAAGGAGGCGAAAAACACGATGGCGAAGACCAACGGGGGGTCAAGCGGTCAACCGGCCATGACCCATGGCGTGACGCGCGCCGCCAGCGGGCTCGTCGGTGGCGCCCGGAGCGTGGTCGTGCCGCTGTCGAAGGGAGCCTCCAAGGAGCTGCGCAAGCTCGAACAGCAGTTGGTCGCGGCGCGCAAGACCGAGAGCAAGCGGCTCAAGCAACTCGCGAACGCCCAGGCATCCAAGGGCAAGAAGGAGGTCGCCAAGCGCGGCAAGCAGGCCGGCGAGGCCGCTGCGGAGGTCGCGGCGATCGCGGGCCGCATCGCCCAGCTGGCCGGTTCGGCCGCAGGCGGTGCCGCCACGGCCGTGGGCGGCGCAGTCGGCGGGGCCGCGAGGGGGGTCGGTTCAGCTGCCGCCAGGGCGACCAAGGGCGCATCCGTTCGACGTTCGACGTCGGCCGCCACGAAGTCGACGGCGCGAAAGCCGTCCGCGCGCCGACGGGCCGCGACGGCGAAGGCCGCGAAGGCGAGGTCGTCTGTGACGAGGACGGCCACGAGGGTCTCGACGGCCGCCAAGGCCGCGAAGACCAGCACATCCCGAAAGGCCACCTCGACCGCCAATGCCGCCAGGGCCGCGACGAGCGCGACGACCAGGAGGGTGAGGACGACTGCCAAGGCCGCCAAGGCCGCGACGACCCGGAGGGCCGGCACGACCAGGAAGGCCGCGACGAGCACCAGGCCCGCCGCGAGTGCAGCGACCGCCAAGCCGGCCACGAGCGCGAAGGCCGCCACGCCCAGGAAGCGCGCCACGACCAAGGCCGCGACGACCAAGAAGGCCGCGACGACCACGAAGGCCGTGGCGAGCCCCAAGCCGCGCGCCACGGCGAAGCCGGCCACGGCGAAGCCGGCCACGGCCTCGACCCGCAAGCCGGCCACGGCCTCGACCCGCAAGCCGCCGGCCTCGACCCGCAAGCCGGCCTCGACCCGCAAGCCGGCCTCGACCCGCCGGCCGCCTTCGAGCGGCACCAACCCGCCCGCCTGATCGACGGCGCTCCGTCGCGGACACGCGCATGAGCCAGGTCGTCGGCGCGTGTGTCGACGTCGGCTCGAACTCGGTCCATCTGCTCGTCGCCCGCGTCGACGATCATCACCTGACGGCGACCGCCGACGAATCCGTGTTCCTGGGGCTGGGTGCCCGGGTCGCAGAGCACGGCCTGCTCGGCCAGGCCGCTCGAGGCGAACTCTCCGACGCGGTGGCCGGCTACGTGGCCACCGCCAGGGGCCTAGGCGCCTCGACGGTCTCCGTGGTCGGCACGGAGCCGATCCGGCGGGCCGCAGACGCACCGACCGTCGTCGTGGAGCTGGGTCGGGCCACGGCCGTGCCGTTCCATGTCCTCACTCATGAGGAGGAGGCCTACCTCACCGTGATCGGGGTCACCGAGGGTCGGCTGCTCGCCCATGAGACGCTCGTCATCGACATCGGCGGCGGCAGCTCGGAGTTCTGCCTCGTCGGTCCCGAAGCACGGCCACGAGCTCAGGGCCTGCGCATCGGGGCAGGCCGGCTCACTCAGCGGTTCGTCGTCGCCGATCCTCCGACGGCCGACGAGATCGACGCCATGCGCGAGGAGGCTCGCCGGGTCCTCGCCGGTGCGCCAGACGGCGCTCCGCGGGGGATCGTGGCCGTGGGAGGCACGGTCTCGAACCTCATGAAGGTCGTTCGCTATGGGGCGTCGGAGGGGACGTTGCGGCGGGCCGAAAACGCTCGGGCGTTGGCGTTGCTCCAGGCGGAACCGTCTGAACTCGCCGCGAAACGACACGCCGTCAGGCCGATCCGGGCGCGCATGTTGCCTGCCGGCGCGGTGATCGTGGAGGCCATCCTCGATCGCTACGATGCCGACGAGATCCGGGTCTCCGATGCGGGCATCCGCGATGGAGCGATCCTGGCTGCCGCGCACGCGGGTCACGCGTGGCGGGACCGATTGTCGACCCTCGCGCACGGGTGGCGCGGATAAGCTCGTCGCGCTCCCGAGCGTGCCCGGCCGCGGTGCCCGGCGATAACGCCTAGAGTCCGGCGACCACCCGTCCAAGCGCCCGTCGGAAGCTGACTCCCGCGACGCCGCGCCACGGACCGCCGATGGTCCGTCGCAATCGAGTGACATCGCGCTCGCGACTGACCAGGTACCGGCCGATGGCGGCGCCCTCGACCGGTGACAGGTCGCCGGCATGCTCGACGAGGAACGCACGCGACATCGAGGCGGCGACGTCGGCGTCGTGCATCAGCCCGAGATGGTCCTGGAGCGCCGTGACCCGCGCGATGAGCGGCGCCGAATCGGGGCCCAGTGCCTCACGCACGAACTCGAGGGTATAGCGCAGCCACTTGCCGGCGATGCGCAGGTCGTGGAGCGTCTCGACGTCGGCCCAGCGCAGGACCGGCTCGTAGGCGCGCACCTGTTCGTACGCGGCCCAGATGTGCGACGGCGCCGTGTCACGAACACGGTGCGGCTGGACCGGCCCGACCGGCAGGACCGCCGCCCCCTCGGTCCGGACGAAGTCACGGTAGTCGTCGACCCAGCGCTGATAGCCGTCCGAGTCGAGCTCGCGGTTCAGGAGGACGAGCGCATCCTCGCGGTGGGCTCGCCAATCGGCCAGGAGCGGCTCGAGGGCCCGCTGCTCGGTGACCGGCAGGTCCGCCCGGTATTGATCGGCGGCCTCGAGCAGGACGTCGAGGTCGCGGACGGCGCCCAGGCGGCTCGCGATCTCGCGGAGGCCGTTGCGGAACCGCTTGGTCCGCGCGGTCCGGAACGATGTCCCGAAGACACGCCAGGCCGCACGTTGGCGTCGCGTGGCGACGCGCATCGCGTGGAGCTCCGTGTGGTCCTTGCCGGCACGGGTTGCGGCTTCACGCGCCAGCATCCGGGCCAGGTGGAAGCGCATGACCTTGCGGCCCGCCTCGGCCACGTGGTCGTCTGCGGTCACACCCGCGGTCTTGCTGACCGTCAGGCGGGGCGCGTCCGGTGAGGGCGCGCCGGCGACCGCCTCGTCCACGTCGTCGGACGTCATCGGTTGGTGATCGGTCGGGGACGCGACCTCGGGCTTGCCTTCGTCGAGGAGCGCCGCCTCGCCCTCGGCCGCGACCTCGGCTTCCTCATCGGCATCGTCAGATCGTGCCCGGGACGCGGCGCCACGCCCGTCGCTCCCCTTGGCGCCGCGCACAGCCGACAGAGCGGCATCGAGCTTGCTGCCGCTGGCCAGGGTCAGTGCCGGGTCGCCACCGAAGGCCCCGGCCAGACCCACGAGCCGCGTGTCGTCGCCCTTGGTGAGCTCGGCCTCGAGTTCGATGAAGCGACCGACGACGCGCTTGCTGGCCACGACGTCGACCTCGTCGAGGCTCAGCTCGACGCGTGTGGATCCGTCGCGCAGTTGGCGTTTACGGCGGAGCTGGCGGATGGTCACGACCTCGACGAGCGGGGCGTCCCCGGCCAGTTCCATGACGAGCGATCGCGCGTCCGAGGGCGGCCAGTCGGACGGGCCGGATGTCCGGTCGGCCGGACCCTCCAGCTCCTCCCGCCCGACCGCGCCGCCCGGTCCCTCGCGCTTGGACCGTGACTTCACCGACACGATGACCCCGCTGCCCGAGCTGCGCAGGCGGACCGCGAACCCGGCTCGGTCCAGGGCCCGGTCCGCCGTGTCGACGTACCGATCCTCCATCTGCGTCGAGCGGGCCTGGGACGCGCCCGTGAACGGACCGATCGTCGCCGCCGTCAGATAGCGTTCGGCGGCCGGCAGGTCGAGCACCCGGTACTTGAGCTCCAGCTCGATCGGGCGTTCCGCGGCCCGGGTCCGCTCCGTCGGTTCGACGGTCTCGGTCACGCGCGTGGATCCAGCGAACCGGCGCCGATGCCGGGGCGACGCGGGATGTCGGCGATGTGCCCCTGCGCCAGGGCCTGGATCTTGAGGGTCTCGAACGTATCGATCGTGCCGGGCGTGCCAGTCAGCACCTCGGTCCGAGCCCAGGTCGCATCTGGCAGCAGCTGCCATGAACGACGATCGTCGGCGAGCATCAGCTCGATGATGTGGGCCAGCCGGGTGCGCGCGTCAGCGTCCTCGACCGGCACGACGGCCTCGACCCGCCGATCCAGGTTGCGGTCCATGAGGTCGGCCGACCCGATGTACCACTCCCGATCGCCGCCGTTCTCGAACGACCAGATCCGTGAGTGCTCCAGGAACTCGCCGATGATCGAGCGGACCCGGATGTTCTCGGAGACGCCCGCGATGCCCGGCTGGAGCGAGCACCCGGCCCGGATGATGAGGTCGATCCGGACCCCCGCCTGCGAGGCCTTGTAGAGCGATTCGATCGAGGCCACGTCGACGATCGCGTTGAGCTTGAGGACGATGTGGGCGGGCCGACCGGCCTGAGCGTGCTCCACCTCGCGTTCGACGAGCTGCAGGAACCGTGAGCGCAGGCTATGAGGCGCCACCAGGAGTCGCCGGAACGTGCGCTGCCGGGACAGGCCGGTCAGGACGTTGAACAGGTCCGTGACGTCGGCGCCGATCTCCGGCCGGGCCGTCAGGAGGCCGAGGTCCACGTACAGTCGCGCCGTCTTCGGGTTGTAGTTGCCGGTGCCGATGTGGACGTAGCGACGCAACCCGGACCCCTCGCGCCGGACGACGAGCGCCGTCTTGGAATGCGTCTTGAGACCGACGAGGCCGTACACGACGTGGGCCCCGGCATGTTCCAGCTTCCGGGCCCAGACGATGTTGGCCTCCTCGTCGAAGCGGGCCTTGATCTCGACCAGCACGACGACCTGCTTGCCGCGCTCGGCGGCCCGGATGAGGGACTGGACGAGCGGGGAGTCGCCGGACGTTCGGTACAGCGTCTGCTTGATCGAGAGGACGTCGGGATCGTCGGCGGCCTGGGTGATGAACCGCTCGACCGACGCCCCGAACGACTCGTACGGGTGGTGGACGAGGATGTCGCCGGCACGGATGGCCGCGAACGTGTCCGCCGGCACGTCCTCGTCCGGTGGCAGCAGGCGGGGCGGCGTGACCGGTGTCCAGGCCGGGACCTGGAGGTCCGGCCGCGCGAGCTCCATGAGTTGCCGGAGGCCCGTCAGGTCGAGCATGCCGCTGACCTCGTAGGAATCGGCCTCGCTCAGGCCCAGGCCGCGAAGCAGCAGCACCCGCGTGCTGGCGGGCATGGAGCGCTCGACCTCGACGCGGACGGCCTCGCCGAAGCGGCGCCGGCGGAGCTCCTCCTCGATCGCCATCAGGAGGTCGTCCGCCTCGTCCTCCTCGAGCGCCAGGTCGGCGTTGCGCGTCACCCGGAACAGGTGGTGCTCCAGGACCTCCATGCCCGAGAAGAGGGCGTCCAGGTTGGCCTCGATGACCTGGTCGATGAGCACGAAGCGGGATGGCTCCACCTGCAGCAGGCGTGGCAGGATCTGGGGCACCTTCACCCGGGCGAAGCCCCGCTCGCCGGTCTCCGGGTCGCGCAGGCCGACGGCGATCGACAAGCTCAACGTGGAGATGTACGGGAACGGGTGGCCGGGGTCGACCGCCAGGGGCGTCAGGACGGGGAAGATCTCGTCGAAGAACCGCTGGCGCAGCGCCTCGTGATGTTCCGGGATGGCGGCGTAGTCGACGAGTTCGACCCCGGCCTCGGCGAGGGCCCTGCGCACGTCGACGTAGATCGACGAATGGTCGGCGACGAGCTCGAGGATCCGTGCGCGCGCGGCGGCAAGCTGCTCCTCGGCGGTCCGACCGTCCGGCGAGGGCGAGACGCTGCCAGCCTCGAATTGCTGACGCAGCCCCGCGATCCGGACCTGGAAGAACTCGTCGAGATTGCTGGCGAAGATCGTCAGGAACTTGACCCGTTCCAGGAGGGGGTTCCGCGGGTCGCTCGCCTCGTATAGGACCCTGGCGTTGAACTCGAGCCAGGACAGGTCGCGGTTGAGATAAGGGAGCGGTCGGTCGGCCCGTGCCACGCGACGCGGTCGAGGCGGGGTCGCGGGGCGGGCGCGTGCGCCGGGATCGACGGCGGCCATGCGGCGGAAAGGCTCCTCGATGAGGCTGATCAGGGCTCTGTACGGCCCGGCCGGCGAGGATAGCACGGCCCGGTGAACCCCCGAGCCGGCTCGACAGGACCAGGTCGGTCACTCCTCGGCGCGGTACCGCCGCTCACCGGAGTCGGGGTCGAGCCAGACGCGCATCGACTTGCGGGTCGTCGGATCGATGAATCGTTCGTCCGTGCGACGGAAGCGCGGCTCCATCGGTCGGTCGGTCGGTTCCCCGCCGCCCGGCCCGGGCGCCTCGGATGCAGTCTCCGCGTGGGACGATCGGTACCGACTGCGCTCCAGGAGCGCCGCCGCGATCAGGACGAGGCCGACGACGATCCCCCAGACACCGGCGGCCGCCGATTGGCCGCCGAGAGAGACTCCGGCGAGCCCGCCGATGACCATCAGGGCCCCGAAGGCGATGACGAGGCCGCGGATGAGGTCATGGCCCATCGGTCAGTCGACCGCGGTCGTAGCGGTCGCGTCGGCCTCGACGATGACCGCGGTCCCATAGGCCACGACTTCGCTCATGGAACCGGCGATCTCGGAGCTGTCGAATCGCATCGAGATGACGGCGTTCGCGCCGACGAGCGTCGCGTTGCTGACCAACCGGTCCAACGCGTGTCGCCGCGTGTCCTCGAGCAGGCTCGTGTACTCCTGGATCTCGCCACCGCCCAGTGAACGGAGGCTCGCCATCAGATTGCCGGCCAGGCCCCGGCTGCGGACCACCAACCCGAACACCATGCCCTTTGATTCCACGATCCGATGGCCGGACAGGTACGGCGTGGTCACGACGATCATGCGGACTCCTTCTGGCGAGTGGCCTGGCAGTCTGGGCAGGGGCAGTGATGACGAAGCAGGTCGAAGGTGTAGTAGCCGGTATGGTGGCCGTCGCCCCACGACGGGCAGAGGGCGTAATTGCCGACGAGTTGCACGTCGGTCAGCCGCGTCTGCTCCGCGGTCAGCGACGGGGCGGTGTCGAGCCAGCCTGGCAAGCCCGCCTCACCTCGACAAAAGGCGCACGGGCACAGCCACCGAAGCGCGACGGTCTCGTAGGTCGAGCGATGGCCGTCGGGCCAGTCGATCTGCAGGGTGCCGGCCGCGCGGTCGGCGTGGATGCTGGCGGGGGTCATGCCCGCCATTGTGGCACGCGGCGGGTCACATCCCGGCCAGCGGACGGACCTCCACGACCATGCCCGGGCTGCCGGGCACGCCGCGCGCCAGCTCGATGGCCGCGGCGCGATCGGCGCACTCGATGAGGTAGTAGCCGCCCAGCTGCTCCTTCGTCTCGATGAATGGCCCGTCGGTCGCCTTGCCGCTTCGGACCGTCGCCGCGGCCGAGCTCGGTTCCAGGGCATCGCCGCCGAGCATCCGACCCTCCTCGCTCAGTCGCGTCGCGAATGCGCGGTGCTCGTCAACGATCGCCCGTCGCGCCTCGGGCGTCAGGGCGAGTTCTGCGGCCTCGTCGCCGTACAGCAGGAGCAGGAACTGCATGTTGGTCCCTCCGGGGTGGGGATCCTGTCCGACACCGTTGCGACGAACAGGGTGCGCCGGACTCGACATCTAGGACACGACGATCTCGCGTCAGGGCGGTGGGTCGTCCTGCGCGCCGGCCCGGACCGATGGGCCATGGTCGCTCCGGGCGGGCGGGCCCATCGTGGCCGGCATGCACACATCCATCGGGCAGGCACGGGCGTCGCGCCTCCCGGCTATGCTCGGGCGGTGAGCCTCGAGATCGATCGCGTCACGAAGCGCTTCGCGGCGACGCTGGCGCTCGAT
Organism: uncultured Chloroflexia bacterium; assembly: GCA_963778645.1. Taxonomy (GTDB): domain Bacteria; phylum Chloroflexota; class Limnocylindria; order Limnocylindrales; family CSP1-4; genus SPCO01. Next base: position 126,742 of record CAVZVH010000025.1, on the reverse strand, counting down.
TCGTTGACGTTCGACGTCCCTCGCGGCGAGATCTTCGGATTCCTCGGCGCCAATGGCGCTGGCAAGACCACCACCATGCGGATCTGCCTCGGGATCCTCCAGGCGGACGCCGGCGAGGTGCGCTGGGATGGCGTCTCCGCGGCGGCGTTGCCGCGCCGGACGTGGGGGTACCTGCCGGAGGAACGCGGTCTCTACCCACGGATGCCGGTCCTGGACCAGTTGGTGTACTTCGCCTCGTTGTACGGTGAGCCGCCGGCCGTCGCGAAGCGGGCCGCGCTTGGTTGGCTCGAGCGGTTCCTGATCCCGGAGATGGCGGGCCGACGCGCCGAGGAGCTCTCGAAAGGCAACCAGCAGAAGGTGCAGTTCATCGCGGCCATCCTGCACGGACCGCAGATCCTGCTGATGGACGAGCCCTTCACCGGTCTGGACCCGCTCAACCTGGGCATCCTCCGAGAGGCCTTCCTCGAGTTGCGCGATGAGGGCCGGACGCTCGTCTTCTCGACCCATCAGATGGAAGCCGCCGAGGCGCTGTGCGAGTCGGTCGCGATCGTGGACCGCGGCCGGGTGGTAGCCGGTGGCACGGTCGCAGCCCTCAAGCGAGCCAGCGGGCGCCGGTCCATCCGCCTCGCCGTCGAGGCTGAGCTCCTGCCCGGCTGGTTGAACGGCCTCCCCGGTGTCCGCGCCGCCCACCCGCGCGCCGGCCACGTCGAGCTCGATCTCGGGCCGGAGGCAGACCCCTCATCGATCCTGGCGGCCATCGTGGGCCGTGGGGCGACCGTCACCCGCTTCGAAGTGGCCGAGCCCAGCCTTGAGGCGCTGTTCATCGAGCACGTTGGCCGCTCGCCGGACGAGGCGACGCCACCGAGCCTGACGATCTCGGACGCGGCCGAGGCTCGGCCGACCGCAGGAATCGCGTGACCGGACCCCGCGCCGCAGGGCGCGACCCGCTGCTGCCGAATGCCGGCATCGTGGCCCGGCGCGAATACCGCGACCGCGTCCGCAGCCCGCTCTTCGTCGCTTCGACGTTCCTCCTCATGGCCCTCGCCCTGGGCGTGGCTCTCGCGCCGGTCGCCATCCGCTACCTGGACCGCCAGACCGTCACGCGTATCGCGGTCGTCGCGGATGACCCGCAGCTGGGCACGATGACGGTCGCGGTCACCGACAGCATCCTCAACGTGCCGCCTGGCGGCAGCGACCCGGCCGCCTGGGAAAAGCCATACCGGCTCGAGATCGCCGCGAGCCTGGAGGCCGCCAATACCGGGCTCGCCGAACGCGCGCTCGGCGGCGTGATGATCGTGACTCGCCTGCCGTCGGGCCAGCTCGACATCACCTACCGGACCAACGGCGCGGCGGACGGGGTCCGGAGCCAGCTGGTCGGGTTCGCGGCCGTCGCGGCCGGCATCCTTGACTGGACGGCGACCCTGCCGGCCGGTGTCGGGATCGGCTCGTTCCAGACGCCCCTGTTCCATGTCGACTCGACGAACGTGCCGACCACCGGCGGCCGGCCGATCGACCCGCAGGAGGTCGCGAGTCGCGGGTTCCTCGGCGTCGTGTTCGTGGTGCTCCTCTTCCTGAGCGTGATCATCTACGGGATGTGGGTCGCCACCGGCGTCGCATCCGAGAAGAGCAGCCGCGTGATGGAGCTGATGATCAGCGCGGCGTCGCCGCGACAGCTGCTCACCGGCAAGGTCGTCGGCATCGGGGGGGCCGGCCTGACGCAGTACGTGGCCATCGCCGTCCCGGCGTTGGGCGTCGTCGCGCTCCAGGACCGGATCGCCGCGGCGTTGATGGGCCCGGCGGGCGCCGCCGCGGCACCGATCGTGGGCCTGACGCCGGGACTGCTGCTCGGCTACGGCGTCTTCTTCCTGCTGGGGTTCACGCTCTTCGCGCTCATCTACGCCGCGATGGGCTCATTCGTGAGCCGGCCGGACGACCTGCAGGTCCTGTCACTCCCATTGAGCCTCGTGGCCATCTCGGGATACCTGATGGCGGTCGTCGCGCTGACCGGCGGGGTCGGCACATGGACGACGATCATGTCGTTCGTCCCGCCGTTCAGCCCGTTCGTGATGCTCGCGCGCTTGATGATCAGCGAGGTCCAGCCGATCGAGGTCGTGATCTCGGTCGTGATCCTCCTGGGCGCCGTCGCGATCGTCGCGGTCGTCGCCTCCCGGATGTACGAAGCCGGCGTACTCCTCTACGGCCAGCGGCCCGGGCTGCGAGCGTTCGTCTCGGCGGCACGCCGCGCGGGCTGACGGCCCGCACCAGGCCCACAGGCGCCCCGGCTCAGAGCTCGTCGTCGAGCGGCAGGCGGCTGATCAGCGCCAGGACCGGCGCGGCGGCCGTCGGCGGCGGGAGGTCCGCATCGGCGGTGGGCCCGTCCTCCGGACCGGGAGCGGCACTCCCCGGGGTGGCCGCCACGAAGCGCCACAGCCGGCTGCGGATGCCTGGCAGGTACGGACTCATGCGCTGGCGGGCCAGGATGCCGGCGATCCCCTGCGCCACGGCCGCGTCGTAGAGGGCGCGACCCTCGGTCGCGATGGCCGGCACTGCCACGACCTCGTCACCCGGACGCAGGACCTTGCGCAGGGCCTCGCGCCGGCGGGACAGCGGCCAGTTCAGCAGCGAGCGACCGTCGAGATGCAGCAGGTCGAAGGCCAGGAACGCGGCCGGTCGTCCGTCGCCGCCGGCGAGCCGCCCCGCCAGCGTCGTCGGATCGGCCCGGCCGGCGGCATCGACGACGACAAGCTCGCCGTCGAGGATCGCGGACCGGGCCGCCAAACGCACGGCCATGCCGGCCAGTTCGGGGAGTGCCGCTGAGAGGTCCACCCCCTCGGCGTCCACGATCCGCACCGCCCCATCTCCCGGCGCGTCGGCAGGACCGATCAGAGCAAAAGCCCGGACGCCGCCCCACCACGGCTCGAACAGGTGCTCGTCGGAATCGAACGGCTCCGGCAGCGGTCGTGGCTGCATCGGCCGCAGGTCCGGCAGGTCCGGGAGGCGGTCGGTCTCGAGCCGCAGCGAAAGCTGGTCGGACATCGTGGTTCGATGGTAGCCCGCTAGACTTCGAGCGTCCCTGCAACCACACCGCACGAGGAGGGTCCGTGCCGCGTCCGCCACGACCCGACGACCTGTACCGCCTGCGCATCGCGACCGAGCCGCGTCTCTCGCCAGACGGCCGATCCGTGGTCGTGACGCTCCAGACCGTGGCTTCCGGCTACGACGGCTACCGCACCGCCCTGTGGCTGGTGCCGACGACCGATGACGGCCGCGAGCCCCGGCGCCTGACGATCGGCGTCCGCCACGATCGTCAGGCACGATTCTCGCCTGACGGCCGGACGCTGGCCTTCCTCTCCGACCGGCGGACGTTCGTCGAGGAGGAGCCAGACCGACCGAAGGAGTCGAGCGAGCGCGAGGACTTGGTCCAGGTCCATCTCCTGCCGCTCGATGGCGGGGAAGCGCGCCGGCTGACCGACCTGCCCCGCGGCGTGAGTGGCTTCGAGTGGTCGCCCGATGGATCCCGTCTCGTGGTCAGCAGCAGTTCGCGCGGGGCGACCCGCGACGACGATCGCCGGCGCCGTGGCCTCGCCGAGAAACGAGCCCCGGGCACACCGCCGCCATCCGACTACCGGTTCATCGATCGGCTCGACTACATGCTCAACGGCGAGGGCTTCATCTACGACCGCGTGGACCACCTCTGGCTCGTCGACGCGGGTTCGGGCGAGGCCACGCGCCTGACAGATGGACCCGTCGCCGACCGCGACCCAGCCTGGTCGCCAGACGGCACACAGATCGCGTTCAGCTCGAACCGGCGACGCGATCACGACCTCCGCAGCCGTCCCGACCTGCACGTCGTGGACGTCGCGACCCGGGCTGTCACCGCGATCACCGCGGGCCCTCGCTCGAACTTCGGTCAACCGACATGGCTGCCGGACGGCCGAAGCATCGCGGCCCTTGGCCATCGGATGGAGGCCAACGCCGGGACGCGCAACGACATCTGGCTGTTCGCGGTCGATGGGTCAGATGCGAACCCGACGGGCGGCCGGAACCTCTCGGCACGGCACGACCTGATGCCGGGCTCGGGGATGAGTAGCGACGTCACCCGCGGCGAGGACCCGCGGCTCATCGCGACCCTCGACGGCCGTGGGCTCCTGTTCAGCGCACCGATCGAGGGCGCCTACGAGCTGTGGCGGATCGGCGTCGCCGACGGCCGGCTCGAACGATTGACCCAGGGCCGCCACTTCATCTCGGGCTGGGACGCGATCGCTGCCCCACGCGGCTCGCGCCGGATCGCCTACCTGCGCTCGACGCCCACCGAGACCCCGGACGTGTGGCTGCTCGATGGCGCGAAGGGACCCCGCCGGCTCTCGTCGTTCAACGCGGACGTGCTCGCCGAGCTAGACCTGCGCGATGCCCAGGAACGCCATGCCACGGTGGATGGACGGGACATCCAGGGCTGGTTCATCCCGAGCGAGAAGGGGGCCGGGCCGCTCGTGACCGAGATCCACGGCGGACCGCACACGCTCTACGGCTGGTCGCCGTCCTGGGAGTTCCAGGTCCTCGCCGCCAACGGTATGGGTGTGTTCTATTCGAACCCGCGCGGTTCGGAGGGGTACGGCCAGGACTTCAACGAGGCGAACCATCGGGACTGGGGGCCAGGGCCGACGCGCGACGTGCTCGCCGGTGTCGAAGCCCTGGTCGCGGACGGTCTTGCCCACCCGGATCGACTGGGCTTGACCGGCGGCTCGTATGGCGGCTACCTCACGAGCTGGATCGTGGGCCACGACCAGCGCTTCCGGGCGGCGATGACCTGTCGATCGGTGAACGACATGGGGCTGCTGTTCCTGACCGGCGACATCAGCGGTGGCGACTGGGCGCACATCGAATTCGACGTCACGCCCTGGGACGACCCCGCCTACTACCGCGAGATCTCGCCGATCACCTATGCCTCGACGATCCACACGCCGCTGCTCATCCAGCACAGCGAGCGCGACCTGCGCACGACGATCGGCCAGGCGGAGGCGCTGTTCACGGTCCTGCGCTCATTGCGTCGGCCGGTGCGGCTGCTGCGGGTGCCCGAGGACACCCACGAACTCACTCGTTCCGGCACGCCCTTCCGGCGGATCGAGAACCTCGAAGTCGTGCTGAGTTGGTTCCGTCACTTCCTGGTCGATGGCAAGGGTGGCCTTCCGCGGCTCCCGAAGGTCCGCGGCGGCCGCTAGCGACGGTCGTCGTCCGTTCCTGTGGTCGCGCGCTTGAACCGTCGGTCGGCGATGACCGTCCCGACCAACATCGCGATGCCCAGCACGGCCAGCACCACGGCCGTCGAGTCGCCGCGGGGCGGTTCCGGCGGTGGTGCCGTGTCGGTCGGGGCGGGCGTGACCCCCGCTCCGCCACTGCCCACGGCCTGCACCACGATCGAGCCGGTCATCGCCGGGTGGATCGCGCAGTGGTACGGGAACGTGCCGGCAGCGTCGAACGTGACCGAGGCGGACGCGCCGTCCGCGATGTTGCCCGTATCGAATGCGCCGCCATCGGCGGTCGCGGTGTGGGCGACGCCGCTCGTGTTGTTCCAGGTGACCGAGTCGCCGACGTCGACCGTCGTGGCGGGCGGGTAGGCGAAGTCCGCGATCGGGATCGTGGCGTCCGCCGCCAGGACCATCGGGGCGGCCATGAGGGCCAGGATCCCGCTCGCCAAGCTGAGTCCAAGCGACCGCCGAATCGCACCGCCCATGGCCGACCCTCCGCTCTGTCCCGTCCTCCTGCGCCGGAAGGCGCTCCCACCCGCCCATACGCCTGGAAGCGCATGTGCGGTTCTGCGCCGAGGCCGGTGTATCCTCTCGCTCCCATGACGACGATGCGACGTCCCGACAGTCCCGCTCGCGAGCGCGCCAACGAGCTGATCGCGGCCTGGGACGGCCGGCCCGGCCCGCTCGGCAGCCTGCTGGGCCGAGTCACGCCGGTCGATCAAGTCGGCGTCGAAAGTCGGGTCGACTCGCTCAAGCGCCGGTCGATCAAGAAGGCCTCGAAGTTGTGGGCCCTCGAGTTGTCGATCCGAATGATGGATCTCACGACGCTCGAGGGCAAGGACACGCTCGGGAAGGTCCGGGCGATGTGCGTCAAGGCGATGCGGCCACAGCCGGGCGACCCGACGATCCCGTCGGTGGCGGCGGTCTGTGTCTACCCGGCGCTCGTCGCCGAGGCGAAGGACGCGCTCAAGGGATCGACCGTGAAGGTCGCCTCGGTCGCGACCGGCTTCCCGTCCGGCCAGACGTTCCGCGACATCAAGATCGCCGAGACCCGCGCCGCGGTCGCCGCCGGTGCCGATGAGGTCGACATGGTCATCGACCGGGGCGCGTTCCTGTCGGGCGACTACCTGACGGTCTTCGAGGAGATCGTCGAGGTCAAGGACGCAGCCGGCGAGGCGCATCTGAAAGTGATCCTCGAGACCGGCGAGCTGGAGACCTACGACAACGTCCGGCGGGCGAGCGTGCTCGCGATGGCGGCCGGTGCCGACTTCATCAAGACCTCGACGGGGAAGGTGACGCCCGCGGCCACGCTGCCGGTCACGCTCGTGATGCTCGAAGCGATCCGCGATTTCGAGCGGTCGACCGGCCGCCAGGTCGGGATGAAGCCGGCCGGTGGCATCCGGACCGCCAAGGAGGCGATCCAGTACCTCGTGGTCCTGTACGAGACGCTGGGTCCGCGCTGGATGTCGCCCGACTGGTTCCGCTTCGGCGCCTCGTCGTTGCTCAACGACGTGCTGATGCAGATCGAGTTCCAGCGCTCCGGGCCGCTACCAGGATCCGGACCACTTCACGCTCGACTGACGACGAGTCCGGGCGAGGCAGACGACCCCAGGACCTGGTCCCGGGGTCGTCGAACGTGGCGGCGTCGTCAGGGAGCCGGCGATGCCGGGAACGAGGGAGCCGGCGGCAGCGGGGCCGCCACCGGCTGCCAGGACGCGCCGTACGACTCGAGGAGGACGACCGGCGGGTCGTTGCCATCCGCGTCGAGGACACCGACATGGAACGCTTCATCCGCGATCACCAAGCTCAACAGCCGGGTTCCGTCGGGCGACCAGAGCGGCGGGAAAGCGCATCCGTCGACCAGTGGGTCGAATCGCCGCTCACCGGTGCCGTCCGCGTTCATCACCCAGACACGCATGGTGCACGGTCGCCCCGCGAAGAATTCCAATTCATCCACCATTCGGTGGAACGCGATGCGCTTGCCGTCCGGCGACCAGCTCGGGTTGAATGCCTGGTCGGTCGCCATGAGGCGTTCCCCCGAACCGTCGACATTCACGACGACGATCTGGCCCGTGTCGAAACCGATCGCGACCGCGAGCTCCGTGCCATCGGGGGACCACTGCGGCGGGAACCATTGTTCCGCCGGGTTACCCTCGAGATCGGGACCGACCCGACGGGCCTGCAGGCCGCCGGCGCCGATGCCAGCCGATCCCACGTCGGCCACGTACATGGCGCTGGCGCCGGTCCCTTCACTTCCGAGGAAGGCGATCTGCCGCCCGTTCGGGGAGAACCTCGGGAACACGCCGATCGTGCCGGGAGCGAGGAGCCTTGCAGCCTGCGCTGAGCCGTCGGCCGGGACGACGAACAGGTCGGGTTGACCGGGACACGCCTCGTGGGCAGCGAAGACCACCGACTCCCCATTCGGCGACCACGCGAAGTCGTCGTGTTCGGCGCAGTATGCGTCCCGCGCTTTGGTGCTCGTCCACAACGTGGTCCGGTTCCCGCCAGCCGCGTCAACCACTTCGACCGAGTTCTGCGACTCGTAGTGGCCGCGGAAGGCGATGCGCGTGCCATCGGGCGACCATAGGGGGTCCTCGTCCAGGCCAAAAGCGCTGGAAGCTCTCGTCAGCTGGCGCTGGTCCGTGCCATCTGCCCTGACCGTGTAGAGGTCGCCCACCGGGAATCCGCTGTTGCCCCCCTCCTGGGACGTGAACGCGAGCACGGCCGCGCCGCCTTGGGGAATCGCGGGAGTCGAACTGACGAGTCGCGAGCCGACGACCGCAGCAGCAGCGGCGAGCGCCAGGACGAGGATGGCGATGAGCAGGAGCCGGGCCATCCGCAACGGCGGTGCCGCTGTCGATCCGGAAATCTTTTCAGCCATGGGAAGCCACCTTTCGAAGTTGGCCCAGGCCGGCCGCTGTCGGGTCTGCCGGGTCCGCTCGAGCACCTGCGTCGAGGTAGCGCGGAGCGGGCGGCGTATATGGATCGTCGAGCCACGCCGTGAGCAGGCGGTCGAGGTCGTCGTGCTGTGTCATCAGGAACGACCCTCCGTCAGCCCAGGGTGGGCTCGCGCGTCCGAATCGAGCGCCGCGCGCAGCGCCTGGGTCGCCCGATGGAGGCGCGACTTCGCGGTCCCCAGTGGGATTCCCATGGCGGCGGCGGCATCAGGCAGCGGCAAGCCAAGGTAGTAGTGCAGGACGATCACGGTGCGATGCTCCGGTTCGAGGTGGCGGACGCCACGTTCGATCAGGTCCCGATCGGCCGAGGCCGACTGGGAGTCCGACACCGAGAGGGGATGGATCTCGGGAAGCTCGACTTCGATGCTGCGACGCTTGACGGACCGGAGCTCATCGCGGCAGGCGTTGAGGAAGAGCCGGTGCAGCCAGGCGTCGAATCGATCGGCGTCGCGCAGTGTGGGCAGGTCCCGCCAGCACCGGACGAGCGTCTCCTGGACGGCGTCCTGAGCGCGGTAGGGATCCTTCAGGATGAGTCGAGCCGCGGCGTCCAATCGACCGATCGTGGCGCCTGCCAGCACGGCGAAGGCGTCATGATCGCCCTTCCGCGCTCGCTCCACGAGGTCTCGTTGCACGTCGCCCTCGTCTCTGCGCGGCCGGTCTGGTCGCGTCTAGAGTCTATTGGCGGGTTCGACGGACGAATCGTTCCTTCTTCGTCGACATGGGACGAGGCCGACGGGATCGCCCGCCGGCCTCGGCCCGTCGTTCAGGCGGCGGCGCGTCGCATCATCCGCGTCCCGACGGCCAGTCCGACGATCGCGACGCCGAGCGCCACGGCCGCACCGATGCCGACCGACGGATCCGCGAAGTCGCCCGCGAAGAGGGCTCGCTCGGCCTCGACGACATAGGTCAGCGGGTTCACGCGCGAGAGCGTCCGGAGCCAGTCCGGCGCCAGGTCCAGCGGCAGCAGGATCCCCGACAGCAGGAGCAGCGGGAACAGCAGCGTCTGCTGGACCAGCCAGAACAGGTATTCCTGGCGCTTGACCGCCATCGCGAGCGAGTGCGACAGCGCCCCCAACCCGACGCCGAAGGTGCCCAGGATCAGCAGGCCGACGATGACGCCGGGCACATTGGCCCGGAACCCGAACGGCGTCACCAACGCGACGATGAGCAGGGCCTGGAGCGTGAGGGGCACGACCTCCTTCAGCGCCCGCCCGACGAGCAGGGACGAGCGATCGAGCGGGGTCACGAGGAACCGCTCGAACGAGCCGACACGCAGCTCCTCGAGCAGGTAGGCGCCCGCGACCGAGGTCCCGAACAGGCTCACCATCACGATGATGCCGGGTACGAACCATTGCCACGGTGACTCGCCCCCGCCGGACATGCCGACGAGGAGCGGGCCATACAGGGTGAGGAAGACGATCGGTTGCAGCACCCCGAAGATCAGCGTGAACGGGTCACGCGACATCGGGCGGAGCTGACGACCGAGGACGATCCCGGTGTGGTTGGCAAGCATCATGACGCGACCTCCAGGGTCTGAGCGGACGGCTGGACGGATTCCGCGACGATGTCGCCGGCGTCGCGGAGGCTGCGGCCGGTGAGCTCGAGGAAGACGTCATCGAGCGTCGGTCGCTTGACCTCGGCACTGACGACCGTCCACGCCGACGGCATCGAGCGCGCGAAGGAGCCCGGGAAGCGCCGTCGCGCCACCGACGGTCCGCAATCGGACGGTCGACCCATCGACCGCGATCTCGCGCGGGGCGTCGAGACGCTGCACGACGCCCGCGGCCCGCGCCGCGTCGGCCGGGCGATGCATCCCGATCGTGATGAGGTCGCCCGCCATCCCGGACTTCAGGGCCTCCGGCGTGCCGTCGGCGATGACCCGGCCTTCGTCGATGACGAGGACGCGCTCGGCCATCGCGTCGGCCTCTTCGAGGTAGTGGGTCGTGAGGAAGATCGTCGTCCCATCCTGCTCGCGCAGGCGGACGAGGTGCTCCCACAGGTTCGCCCGACTCTGCGGATCGAGACCGGTCGACGGCTCATCGAGGAACAGGAGCCTCGGCGCGTGGACCATGCCGATGGCGACATCGAGCCGCCGCCGCTGACCTCCGGACAGCGTCGAGGCCTTCCGCTTCGCGAGCGGGGTCAGCTCGAGCGAGTCGAGCAGCTCATCGGCCCTGGCCGCAGCATCTCCGCCGGTCATGCCGTAACAACGGCCCTGCGTGACGACCTCGTCCCGAACCTGCTGGTCGTCGGCTGCCCCATGGCCCTGGCCGACGTAGCCGATCCGCTGGCGGACCGAGGCGGGATCGGCCATCACGTCGAAGCCCGCGACGGTCGCCGTCCCGGACGTCGGCATCAGCAATGTCGTGAGCATCCGCAGGCTGGTCGATTTCCCCGCGCCATTCGGCCCGAGGAAGGCCACCAGCTCGCCCTCTCCCACGTTCAGGTCCAGACCGCGAACGGCCTGCACCGTGTCCTTTCCGACCCGGAACTCCCGGGTCAATCCTTCTGCGTGGATCACCGTGCACCTCCGCTGGATGGTTGTGTGCCTGTCGAGTAGACGCTACGATGTATTGCGGACACTATCTGGCCGCAATACGAGTGAATGTGGGCGATATGGCGAACACGAGCGGACGGATGCTGCGGCTGCTGTCGCTCCTGCAGACGCACCGGTACTGGGCGGGGAGCGAGCTCGCCGTCGCGCCTGGACGTGAGCGATCGGACGCTGCGCCGCGACATCGATCGCTTGCGGGATCTTGGCTATCCGGTCAATGCCAGCCCGGGCGTCGCGGGCGGATATCAGCTCGAGGCGGGCGCGGCGCTCCCGCCGCTCCTGCTCGACGACGACGAGGCGGTCGCCATCGCGGTCGGTCTGCACCAGGCCGCCGGCGGGGCGGTGACGGGCATCGAGGAGACGTCGGTCCGCGCTCTGACCAAGGTCATCCGGATGATGCCGCCACGGCTCCGGCGCCGGATCGATGCCCTCGGGGCATTCACCGTGCCCGCCGTCCTCGGTGGCGGGCCGACCGTGGACGCCAACGCCCTCACGGTCATCGCCCAGGCGTGCCGCGACGACGAGCGACTGCGGTTCGGCTACACGGCCCGCGACGGGGCCCAGGCCATCCGACTGGTGGAGCCGAACCGGTTGGTCACGATCGGCCGGCGCTGGTACCTGGTCGCGTGGGACGTGGATCGGAAGGACTGGCGCACCTTCCGGGTCGACCGACTGACCGATCCCCGCTCGACGCGGTTCCGGTTCGAACAACGCGAGGTCCCCGGCGGCGATGCCGCCGCATTCGTCAGCGCGGGTCTGGCCTCGATCTGGGCGCGCTACGAGGTCGTGGTGGAGGTCCGGACCGCGGCCGCCGACGTGGAGCGCATCGTCGGCGGCTGGGGCACGGTCGAGCCGATGGACGAACGATCCTGTCGGCTGCGGATGAGCGTCGACTCGCTCGAGTGGCCGGCCATGGTGCTGGCGGCGGCCGGAGCCGACTTCGAGGTCATCGAGCCGCCGGACCTGCGCGACTACGTGCGTCGGACGGGGGCGTTGTTCGCCAGGGCCGCCGGCTAGGCGCTGCCCCGACTCTCACATTAACGTCAACGTGAAGGTTGTGGTATGATCGGCATCGAATGTCGACTCGTGTGCCCACACCCACCGATGAACCGCGACTGCTTCGCATCCAGGAGGTCGCGGCCGAGGTCGGCCTGACCACCCGCTCGATCCGCTACTACGAAGAGATCGGGCTGCTGGAGCCGGCCGGTCGCTCCGATGGCGACTATCGCCTGTTCGATGCGTCGGACCTCGAGCGCCTGCGGTTCATCAAGAGCCTGCGCGACGACGCCGGGTTCTCCCTGGCCCAGGTCGGGCAACTGCTCGAGGACGAAGCCGCTCGCGAGCGCAATCGCGAACGCCTGGCGCACACGACCGACCCCGCCGAGCGGCGGATCTACCTCGACGAAGGGCTCGCCCGCGTCGAACGGCAGATCGGGCTCCTCGATGCGAAGGCCAAGCGTCTCGCTTCGATGATCGACGAGGCTCGGGCCCGCGAGCGCCGCATCCGCGCGGGCCTCGCCGAGCTCGACGAGAGCGACACCCGACGACCGAAGCGGGAACGCCGATGATGGGGGCCCGCGGCGTCGCCGCCTTCCGTCACCGCAACTACCGGCTGTTCTTCGCCGGCCAGGCCGTCTCGCTCGTCGGCACCTGGATGCAGCAGGTGGCCCAGGCCTGGCTTGTCCTCGAGCTGACCCACGATCCACTCTGGCTCGGGGTCGTGGCTGCCGCCCAGTTCATCCCGGTCATGGTCTTCGGGCTGTTCGCCGGTGTCCTCGCCGACACCCTGCCCAAGCGCCCGACGCTGATCGTCGTCCAGATCGTGATGATGGCCCTCGCCGGCATCCTGGCCGTCCTCACGGCGACCGGGCTCGTCACCGTCCCGATCATCATCGGCCTGGCCCTCCTGCTGGGCTGCGCCAATGCGGTCGACATGCCGGTCCGGCAGTCGTTCGTCGTCGAGATCGTCGGTCGCGAGGACATCGGCAACGTCGTCGCCCTGAACTCCGCGATGTTCAACGGTGCACGGATCATCGGTCCGGCCATCGCCGGTGTGACGATCGGCCTCGTCGGCGTGGCCGCGGCGTTCGCCCTCAACGCCCTGAGCTTCCTCGCGGTCATCGTCGGCCTGGCAGCGATGCGGATGGACGAGGTCCACACGCCACCGAAGGTCGCTCGGCCGACATCGGTCGCCGGGGTGTTCGAGCACCTGGCCGAGGGGCTGGCGTACGTCCGCACCACACCCGTGGTCCTGCTCGCGATCGTGGTCCTCGGGCTGGTCGCGACGTTCGGGATGAACTTCGCGGTCGTGGTGCCGGCCCTCGCCCAGGACGTCTTGCACGTCGGCGCCTCCGGATTCGGCTTCCTGATGGCGGCGTCGGGCGTCGGATCGCTGCTGGCGGCGATCAGCCTCGCGTTCGCCCGGACGGCACGGCCATCGCGCATCGCGCTCGGCGCCATCATCCTCGGCGTCAGCGAGGTCGGGCTCGGCATCTCGACGGTCTTCGCGATCTCGATGGCCCTGATGGTGGCGGTCGGGTTCGGGGCGATCCTCATGGCGGCCACGGCCAACACGGTCGATCCAGCTGTCGGTCCCCGACGGGCTTCGGGGCCGGACGATGAGCGTCTACACGACGGTCTTCGCGGGATCCACGCCGATCGGCGGGCCACTCATGGGCGGCATCGCGTCGGCGTTCGGCGTCGCCGTCTCCATGGCGGTCGGCGGCCTCCTGTCCCTGGCGGTCGGTCTCGGGGCGTTGGCCTGGACCCGCCGGCAACGCCTCGACGTGCCGCTCGTCCGTTCCGCGACCGTGGGGCCGTCGATGACGCGGCCCGAGCCGCGCGGACGCCTGCCTGAAGGCGCGCGCCCGCGCTGACCCTCAGGCCGCGCCGGGCTCAGCCTCCCGGAGCCCCGAGGACGAGGGCGGCATTGAGGCCGCCGAACCCGAACGACGTCGAGAGGACGTGTCGATAGGTGCCGGTTCGCCCCGCCCGGAGCAGACCCGGCAGCAGCGCGGCCGACTCGGGATCCGGCTCGTCGAGGTTGACCGATGCCGGCGCCCAGCCGTCCTGGATGGCGAGGGCGCAGATGGCCGCCTCGATCGCGCCCGACGCGCCCAGCGGGTGCCCATACAGCGCCTTGGTGCCACTCACCGGGACCGTCGCCGCGTGTTCGCCGAGGGCGGTCGCGATGGCCCGTGCCTCGGCCACGTCGCCGATCGGCGTCGACGATGCGTGGGCGTTGACGTAGTCGATCGCGCCCGGGTCCACGCCGGCATCATCCAGCGCGATGCGTCGCGGCGCGGGCGGCCTCTCGGCCATCGGCCCGTGGCTGGACCATGTGATACGCGTCGGAGGTGGCCCCGTAGCCCAGCAGCTCCGCGTACGGGGTCGCGCCGCGCGACGCGGCCACGTCGGCGTCCTCGATCACCAAGAGCGCCGCGCCCTCGCCCATGACGAACCCGTCGCGGCCGACATCGAACGGTCGGGCCGCACTGCCGGGCGTGTCGTTGTGGCCCGCCGACAGCGCCCGGATGATGTCGAAGGCCCCGAAGGCGAGCGGACTCAAGGGAATCTCGCACCCGCCGGCGATGGCCGCATCCACCCGGCCCTCGCGCAGGTCACCGAGCGCCTCGCCGAGCGCGACCGCGCCCGACGCGCACGAATTGGCGGTCGAAAGGATCGGCCCGCGCACGCCCAGGGCGATCCCGAGGTTGGCGGGCGCCGCGCCGCCGAACACCGCCAGGGCGAGGTTCGGCGCGACCTGCCGGATGCCCTTGGCCAGGTACCGCTCGTGCTGCTCCTCGGCGTAGGCGATCCCGCCGAGCGCCGATCCGAGGTAGATCCCGATCCGTTCCGGATCCGCCGCCCCGCCCGTGCCCGGGACCAGCGCGGCATCCTCGAGGGCGAGCTGCCCGGCGACCAGGCCGAACTGGCTGAAGCGGTCCAGCTGGCGGGCCGTCTTGGCCGGCATCCAGGCGAGTGGGTCGAAGTCATCGACCTGCGCCGCGACCTGGGACCGGAACGGGCTCGCGTCGAACCGGTCGATCCGCTTCACCGGGGAGTGGCCGGCTCGCAGTCCCTCACGGAACGCGTCACGCCCGGTCCCGATCGGCGTCACGAGCCCGAGGCCGGTGATCCAGACGCGGCGCCGGGCGGTCATGCCGGTCCGTTCGTCGGTGCGGGCGATCCGGACCTGTCGTCGTCGGCGAGCGCCTCGGCCAGGGCCTTGAAGGTGGCCAGCGTGCGACCGGCGATCGGTCTCGTGAACCAGCGGTCCACGACGGCCGCCAGCCCGGGCACGCGGGGCCGGAAGTCGTGCTCGATGTCGACCCGGCATCCGCCCGAGGTCGGCTCGATGCGCCAGGTCACGTCCATGCCGCGGGTCGCGCCGGCAACGTGCACGAACCGAAGGCGTCGCGCCTCCGGCTCCGACCAGGTCCGTGAGCGCCAGGTCACCGGCAGGCTCAACCCCAGCGCGTCGACCAGCGACCGGCGGGCGATGAAGTCGGCGACCAGCGACCCATCCGGCCGCCGTTCGCGTGCCCGCGACCGCGCGTAATGGGGGAGCAGGCGCTCCCAGCGTTCCACGTCGCGCGCGAGACGGAACACGAGGTCCGCGGGGGCGGCCACGTCGATGCCGATCATGCTGTGCACCGGTCAGCGCTCCGGTGCCGGGACGGTCACGAGCGCCAGGGCGCGACTGGCCAGCTCCGCGAGGTCCATCGCTCGAGCGTCGTCGAGGGTGAACCAGCCGCACGTGTCGGTCGAGCCGTCCTGCTCGTCGCGCAGCTCGCCACCGGTGACCCGGACCCGGTAGATGATCCGGATCGCGTGCGTGCGCACGCCGTCGACAGTGGTCGGCCACGTCCGATCGGAGACGTCGAGCAGCTCCTCGACCTTGCCGACGAGGCCGGCTTCCTCCTCGAGCTCGCGCACGACCGCAGCCTCGGGGGACTCACCGAAGTCCAGCCCGCCGCCTGGCAGCATCCAGACCTGCTTGGGGAGGACCCACGGCGCCATCCGGCACAGCAGCAGCCGCCCGGCTTCGTCGGTCGCCAGGGCGTAGGCGCCGACGCGCGTCCGTTGCCGCTCGCTCTCGCTCACGGCGCCAGCAGCGCCGCGAGATAGCGCGGATCCAGTGCGCGTCCGGCCGGGACCAGGTCGCCCATCACGAGACCCATCGTCGCACGGACCGAGGCTCTTGACGCGACCCGGCGTGCCGCGTACTCGAACCATGCTGGGCGGGTCAGGAAGGCCTGCACCAGCCACGAGACCGCGTCCTTCGTCATGAATCGACGCGTCATCGCCCGTTCGTAGGCATCGAAGGCGCTCCGTCCGCCGCGTGACCGGGCCGCGATGGCGGCGGCGGCCAGCTCGGCGGACACGAGCGCCCGATGCAGCCCCTCCCCGGTGAACGGATCCAGGAAACCGGCCGCGTCGCCGATCAGCAACCATCGCCGGCCCGCCCGCCGCGTCACCCGGTGGCCGATCGGCCACGCCCCCGCGACCGCGTCGAGCGGCGCGCCGTCCCGCCAGCCGGCTGCGTCGTCGTCGGCCGCGGGAATCCCGTTGACGATCCGGTCCGAGACGGCCCGGGCGCCGTCGCGGGCGACTTCGTCCTGCCATGACCTGCCGAGCACGATGCCGACGTTGACCCGGTCACCGGGCACGGGGGCGATGCCGATGTAGCCGTCGCGGACGATCCGCATCCGGGCATCGCGAGGTGCCGGCCGAGCGGGATCCGCGAGGTGATAGGTCAGGCCGAGCCGGGGCGTGAGCCGGGCCGGGCGGTCCACGCGGGCGGCCCGTGCGACCGCGGACCGGAGCCCGTCTGCCCCGACGACGACATCGGCCTCCATCGAGGCAGGCCCGTCCGGACCGCGCAGGTCGAGCCGCCCGCGCTCCGGATCGACGCGGACCACCGCCCAGCCGGTCTTCACCAGCGCGCCGGCCGCCCGGGCGAGCTCGACCAGGGCCGGATCGAGGTGCGATCGATCGAACCCGACCGCCGGCTCACCGCCGTCCTCGACGCCATAGGTCAGCCGGAACGTCGTGCCGGCCGGCGTCTCGACCCGCATCGCCGGGATGGGTCGGGCCACAGCAGCCAGCGTGGTCGCCGCGAGCCCCACGTCGCGCAGGGCCACGACCGACGCGGGCGAGGCGAAGACGCCCCCGGCACGCCAATGCCAGGCCGGCGCTCGTTCCAGGACGACCACCTCGTGACCTGCCCTGGCCAGCCGGGCGGCGAGGGTCGCACCGGCCGGACCGCCACCGACGATCGCGACCTCGACCCGCTCAGTCGCTGCCATCCATCCCCCGGCCCCCGGGGCGTCCGGCTCCGTCGGCCGGACCGCCGCGATCGCGTAGCGAAGCCGAAACGGGCCGCCGCGGATCGTGCGCACGGGCGCCAGGCCGGCCGCCCGAACGAGCGCGACCGCTTCGTCCGACCGGTACGATCGACGGACCGAGAGCGGCGCGTCGTGGCGGGTGTAGCGGTTGCCCGTGAACAGATGCCCGAGGAGCCACGCTCCCAGCCACGCCAGGCGGCTCCGCTCGAGGTCGTTGACCACGATCCCGAGCCGCGCCACGCGGCGCATCTCGCCCAGCAGGGCCGCGGCGCCGGCTGGATCGAGGTGGTGCAGGACCAGCGACGCATGCACGATATCGAAGGCGCGATCGGGGTAGGGGAGCGAGCGGCCGTCGCCGACCGTCAGGGTGAGGCCTGGCGTCGAGGCCACCGCCGACAAGGCCCGCGGGGCCGCAGCGAGGACCTCGGGTCGGCTGTCCAGCCCGACGACATGCAGGGTCCGACCGCGCCGGCCGGCGTCAGCCAGCAGGGCCAGCGGGATGTCCGCGCCGCCGGTCCCGACGTCGAGCATGGCGAGGTCGCTGCGGTGTGCGGCCAGGGCCTCGATCGCCCGGGACGAGAGCGCCACGCCACCGAGCCAGCGATTCATGCGTCGCAGGTCGCGCAGGTTGTCGGCCAGCGCGATCGGGTCGTCCAGCGGGCCGTCGAGGCATTCGACGGCATCGGTCAGGCGGTCCATCGGGTTGCCGGATGCTACACGACGAGGCACCGACGACCGAGCCCCGTTGGCGTGCGGCGTGGCGCAACCGGTACTCTCACCCGCGATGACCACGCTTCGCCGTTGCCTCGTGCCTCTCACGTTCGCCGCCCTGTTCCTCGTCGTGAGCGCGCCGGCGGCCGCCGCAACGCCGTCTCCGGGATACCCGGCGCAGAGCCTCGGCAGTCGCGGGACGGATGTGAAGGCCATCCAGTGGCTGCTGACCGCGCGTGGCCATCATGTGGCCGCGGACGCCGTCTTCGGAGTGACGACACGTGACGCGGTCAAGGCCCATCAGGCGGCCGTCGGCCTGCCGGTGAACGGCATCGTCGACGACGCGACGTGGGTCAAGCTGGTCGTCCGGGTCAGCCTCGGGAGCGTCGGACCGGCCGTATCGGCCGTCCAGCGGGAACTCCGGGCGAAACGGCATCTCGACGTGCCGGTCGATGGCGTGTTCGGCGCGTCGACACGGATCGCCGTACGCGCATTCCAGAAGCACGAACGCCTGCCGGTGACGGGCATCGTCAACGGGACCACGTGGCGACGGCTGATCTGGCACTACGAACTGCCGACGTTCAACAAGCGCTCGCTGTGCGATTACAGCGTCGGCAACGGCGCGGCGAATTGGGCGACGGCCGCGGCCACCAACCAGCTGGAGGCCGCCGCCCGGCTCGTCGCCGAGCAGGGGCACGGTCGGGTCGCCGTCGGCGATGCCTCGAGACAGCACGGCGGCGACATCGCCGGCCACGAGACGCATGAACGTGGCCTGGACATCGACGTCCGGCCCATGCGCAAGGCGGAGGACCAGTGCCGCTGGGGCGGCAGTTGGCGCGCGTCGACCTACGATCGGGCCGCGACCCGGGCGCTTGTCAAAGCCATCCGGGCGACCGCGCCGGGTCACGTCAAGCTGATCTACTTCAACGACCCGGTGTTGATCAGGGAAGGGCTGACGCGCCGACACCGCGGTCACGACGACCACCTGCACATCCGCTACTGCGAGGCGGTCCACCCGCTCAAGATGTACGACTGCTGATCAGCGGCCGGTGAGCGTCAACGCCTCGACGACTTCGCTCGTGTAGAGGCCAGGCCGCCGGCCACCCTGGACGACATAGGCCGTCTCGCCGACCACGGCTGCACCCAGGCCGTGGCGCGCGACTCCGAGGTCAGGCAGGGTCCGGCCCGCGCCGCCGGGATCGATGCATTCGACCTGTGGGTTCGTCCCGCCGGGCGACTCCCCACCGGCGAGGCACGCGCCGAGGGTCGGCCACCAGAACGCGGCCACGCCGCCTCGAGGGGTCGGCAGATCGCCGACGAAGCGGACGGTCTCGCCCTCGACGAGATCGACGGTCGCGAGGTTGCCATCGAGTCCGCCGACACGACCACCGAGCACGAACGTCCGACCCGCCCCGTCCGATGTCGCCGCGAGATGCTCGCGCGCCTTCGACAGGCGGCCCAGGATGCGCCAGCCATCCGGGTCGAGGACGAACACCTCCACGGCGACGCTGTCTGGCTCGACGCCGCCGGCGTACACGATCCGGTTGCCGTCGTATGCGCCGGCGCCGGCGCCGCGCGGCTCTGGCAGCGGTCGGTCGTCGATCCAGGCGTCCGCGCCCGGATCGAGGCGGCGAACCGCGCTGGTCGGACCGGAGAAGCTGTCGCCGACGTAGCCGCCCACGAGCCACAGGCGTTCGCCGTCCGAGACCAGGGCGGCGTGGTGGATCGGTTCGGGCAGCACCGGTCCTCGGCTCCAGGCATCGGTCGACGGGTCGTAGATCCCGACGCCGTCGCTCGCCGTCCCATCGGCGCGCAGGCCGCCCGCCACCCAGATCCGGCCACCCGCGACCGCGACCGCGACCTCGGTCAGCGCGTCGGTCGCAGGGGCACGTTCGGACCACGCCGCGGCGACGGTCGGCGCCGGGGTGGCCTCCGGTCCCCTGGAAGGCGTGGCTGACGAGGGGTTGGCCGGCGATGGCGACGACGTTGTCGGGCCGCGACGGCGCCACCGGACTCGGCGCCGGTCCGCCACACGCCACCACCAGGATCAGGCAGGCGAGCGGCGACCAGGGCCAGCGAACGTGCCGGGTCGCTCGGACCATCGCCGTCAGTCGTCGGTGTCGGGGGGCCGCGACGAGATCCCGAATCCGCCGAAGAAGGCGAAGCCATCGACGATGAGGCGCGGTGCATCGCTTGGACGGCTGCTCGAGTCCCGGGCGTCGCCGATGCCGCCCATGATGCCCATGACCCGCAAGTCCACCTGCCACTCCTCGGGGACGACGAGCAGGCCGCCGCCGAACATCGCGCGGACCGTGAGGTGTGCACCGGCGGGATCGAGCCTTGCGCCACGCAGGTCGACCGTACCGCCGCCGAACCAGCACAACAGCGATCCGCCCCGGAAGGATGACGCGTGGCTCTCGAGGTCGACCGAGTCGAAGATGGCGGCAAGCTCGACATCGTCCGAGTCCGCTCCACCGATCGAGACGATCGAACGCTTCGCCACGACCGCGGCCAGCGCCGAGATGCCCGTGATCGCGACGAATGCGACCACGATCGTGCGGAAGATGCGGCCGATCATGGTGTCCTCCTTCCGGCCGGTCGGCGCAGGACCGCCGCCCGGGCCACCGGGTGTTCCGGCGCTATGATGCCCCCCGATGGCCACTGACACGCGACTCCCCATCGCGACCGGCTCGTCGAGCGCGCCGTCCAGCTGGGGTCTGGGCGACGGGCAGGCGATCCCGTGGGAGTACGCGCCCGCGCCCGAGGCGCGCGACATCGTCACGCTCAAGGAGCGCTACGGCCTGTTCATCGGCGGGCGCGAGGTGCCATCGAG
Source organism: uncultured Chloroflexia bacterium (assembly GCA_963778645.1). Lineage (GTDB taxonomy): Bacteria > Chloroflexota > Limnocylindria > Limnocylindrales > CSP1-4 > SPCO01. Next base: position 106,091 of record CAVZVH010000025.1, on the reverse strand, counting down.
CGACGGATCGACCTTCGTGACGGTCGATCCGGCCACCGAGGAGCCGCTCGCCCACGTCGCCCGCGCGACACCGGTCGACATCGACAAGGCGGTCCGCGCCGCGCGGCGCGCCCAGCGTCGCGTCGTGGGGGCCGCTGTCCGGTCGGGAGCGGGCCAAGTACCTGTTCCGGATCGCGCGCATCCTGCAGGAGCGCAGCCGCGAGTTCGCGGTCCTCGAATCGATGGACTCGGGCAAGCCGATCAAGGAGAGCCGCGACGTCGACGTGCCGCTCGCGGCGGCCCACTTCTGGTACTACGCGGGCTGGGCGGACAAGCTCGACTACGCGTTCCCGGGGCGCGTCGCCCGGCCGCTTGGCGTCGCCGCCCAGATCATCCCGTGGAACTTCCCGCTGCTGATGCTCGCGTGGAAGATCGCGCCGGCGCTCGCGGCCGGCAACACCGTGGTCCTGAAGCCGGCCTCGACGACGCCGCTCTCGGCCCTGCTCTTCGCCGAGGTCTGCCAGCAGGCGGACCTGCCGCCGGGCGTCGTCAACATCGTGCCGGGGCCCGGCGAGGTCGGGCATGTCGCTCGTCACCCATCCGGGCGTCGACAAGGTCGCGTTCACCGGTTCGACCGAGATCGGCACGCAAGATCGCCGCGCGGCGTCGCCGGCACGGACAAGGCGCTCACCCTGGAGCTCGGCGGCAAGGCCGCCAACATCGTGTTCGACGACGCCCCGCTCGACCAGGCCATCGAGGGCATCGTCAACGGCATCTACTTCAACCAGGGCGAGGTCTGCTGCGCCGGTTCGCGCCTGCTCGTCCAGGAGTCGATCGCCGAGACCGCTCATCGACAAGCTCAAGGACCGCCTGTCGACGATCCGCGTCGGCGACCCGCTCGACAAGAACACCGACGTCGGGGCCATCAACTCGAAGAGACCAGCTCGAGAAGATCACCGAGCTCGTCGCGTCCGGCGTGGCCGAGGGCGCCGAGCTGTACCAGCCGGCCTGCGACCTGCCCGAGCGCGGCTACTTCTTCCGGCCGACGCTGTTCACGAACGTCGCCCAGAGCCACCGCATCGCGCGCGAGGAGATCTTCGGGCCGGTGCTGTCGGTCCTGACCTTCCGGACGCCCGACGAGGCCGTCGAGAAGGCGAACAACACCGCCGTACGGCCTGTCCGCCGGGGTCTGGACGGACAAGGGCAGCCGGATCCTCGAGATGGTGTCGGAGCTGAAGGCCGGCGTCGTCTGGGCCAACACGTTCAACCGCTTCGACCCGACGTCGCCGTTCGGCGGCTACAAGGAGTCCGGGCTTCGGTCGCGAGGGCGGCATGCACGGCCTGCACGCCTACGTCCGGCTCGAGGACCGCTGACGGTGGCCTCGCCGCACGCCCCGGCGCCGAGCGGCCGACGCCGTACCCGCGCGATCGCCACGACGCCCGCCTGCCGCCCCGCGCATCGAGGTCCGCAAGACGTACAAGCTGTACATCGGCGGCGCGTTCCCGCGGACCGAGAGCGGCCGCTCGTACCTGGTCAAGGCCGCGGACGGGACGCCGCTCGCCAACGCCTGCCGGGCCTCGCGCAAGGACCTGCGCGACGCGGTCCGGGCCGCCCGCAAGGCCGTCCCGGGCTGGGCCGGCAAGACCGCGATGAACCGCGGCCAGGTCCTCTACCGCGTCGCCGAGCTGATGGAGGGCCGGCGCGACCAGTTCGTGGCCGAGGTCGCGGCCGCGGAGGGGATCCGCGATCGCCCGTGCCCGCGAAGTCGTCGACCGGGCCATCGACCGCTGGGTCTGGTACGCCGGCTGGGCCGACAAGATCGCCCAGGTGCTCGGCTCGTCCAACCCGGTCGCCGCGCCGTACTTCAACTTCACCGATCCCGGAGCCGACCGGCGTCGTCGGCGTCGTCGCGCCGGAGACCTCGTCGCTGCTCGGGCTCGTCAGCCGGCTCGCGCCGCCGCTCGTGACCGGCAACGCGGTCGTCCTGATCACCTCCGAGACGCGGCCGCTCCCCGCGGTCACGCTGACCGAGGTCCTCGCGACGTCCGACGTGCCGGGCGGCGTCGTCAACGTCCTGACCGGGCTCAAGAGGGAGCTCGTGCCGGTCCTGGCCGCCCACGGCGACGTCGACGCGCTCGACACGTGGGGCGTCCCCGACGACATGCGCATCGACACGGAACTCCTCGCCGCCGACGACATCAAGCGCCTCTCGCGCCGCCCGACCACGGTCGCCGAGGCCCGCTTCGACTGGCTCGACGACCGCGCCGCCGAGCGTCCCGAGTGGATCGCCGCCTTCCTCGAGATGAAGACGGTCTGGCACCCGATCGGGGTGTAGCGATGGCGGTCCGGCCCGATCCGGAAGTCGGCTATCGGCGACCGGGTGACCATCGGCGAGCCGACGGCCTGGTCGAGCGTCGGGTCTTCGTCCAGGCGTCGCCGCGGATCGTCTGGGCGACGTTGCACGATCCCGCAGCCGGCTGCGTCGCTCTTCCCGGAGTTGCGCCTCGGCCCGGCCGCTCCGTCGTGGCCGGCCGCCGCCACGACCCGGCCGGCGCACGCTCGACTGGGCCTGCTGCGCGAGGACGCCCGGGTCGAGAGCCTCGAGGCGCGGCCGGATTCGCGCTTCCGGCTGCGCATCACGGGCTCCGGCTTCGACAGCGAGTGGAGCTGGCTGCTGGAGCCGGTCGCCGGCGGCACGCGCGTGGTCCACGGGGCGACGTTCGAGCCATTCGATCGCTGGACGGGGCTCCTGGTCCGCCTCGGACGCGCCTCGCTGGGCAGCCGGGTCGAGACGCACCTGCGCGTGCTCAAGGAGCGCGCCGAGGCGGCCGAGCGGTCGGCCAACCCAGCGGCGTGAGCCGAGAGTCCGGCCTCGACGAGCACCGAGCGCCGCCGAGTCCCGTTCGCCGGGCTGCGGCGCAATGCCCGAGCCCTGGTCGGCGGCGCGATCCTCCTGCTCGCGGTCGTCATCTGGCTCGTCCCGGACCTGACGCCACCGCCGACCCAGCCGCCGCCGGTCGAGCTGCTTCCGCGGACGGATCGTCGCCTTCCTACCCAACGACGAGCGACGTGACCGCGCCCGACGTCCGGATCCTGGTCGTCGACGGGCCGCGGGCCGGCAAGACCGTCGACGGCTACCTCCAGGGCCCGTCCGGCCAGGAGGACCTGCCGCGCTACGAGATCGGCGACGAGGTGATCGTCGACGCCTCGCTCGAGCCCGACTCGACGTTCATCGCGGTCGCCGACCTGTACCGCGTCCCGGTGCTGGGGCTCCTGCTCGCGCTCTTCGCCGTCGCGGTGACGGTCGTCGGCGGCTGGCGCGGCGTCCGGTCGCTGATCGCGCTCGCGCTGACCCTGGCCGTCATCGTCCGGATCGTCGTGCCGCTCATCCTGGCCGGCTGGGACCCGGTCGGCGTCGCGATCGTCGCGGCGACCGGCGTGACGGTCGTGACGTTCCTGCTGACCGAGGGTGCCCGGCCGCAGACGGTCGCGGCGGCGCTCGGCACGTTCGTCGCCGCTCGCGCTGACCGCGCTCCTGGCCGTCGGCTTCGACGCGCTCGCCCGGTTCACGACGCTGCGCGGCTCCGAGGACGCGTCGTACCTGCAGGCGATCGGGATCGTCGACATCGATCTCGGCGGGCTCATCCTCGCGGCGATCATCTTCGGCGCCCTCGGCATCCTCGACGACGTGACCGTCACCCAGGCGGCGACGGTCGCCGAGCTGCACGACGCCGACCCGTCGCGACGCGGCTGGCGCTCGCGCGCCGGGCGATGAACGTCGGCCGCTCGCACATCGCGGCGACGGTCAACACGCTCGTGCTCGCCTATGTCGGGGCGTCGCTGCCGCTCATCGTCCTGTTCGCGGCCGGTCGCCAGGATCCGCTCCTGACGGCGTCGACGGAGGTCGTCGCGGTCGAGGTCGTGCGCGCGCTCGTCGGCAGCATCGGGATCGTGGCGGCCGTGCCCGTCACGACCGGCATCGCCGTCCTGCTCGTCGGGCGCCCGCTGCCAGTCTTCGGCGAGCCGGCGGCGCGGCCGCCCGGCCCCGGCTGGGACTAGGACCGCCCGACGCCATCTCGTTCTGTTCGAACGTTCAGTATTGACTGAACCTTCTGAACAGCGCAACATGTCGTCGTGATGACCGACGGCGAGAGCGCCTTCGTCGAAGAGATGGGCCAGGCCCTCGCGTCCTACGGGATGACCCCGATGGCCGGCCGCATGTGGGGCTGGCTCCTGATCTGCGAGCCACCCGAGCAGACCGCGGCGGATCTCGCCGAGGCGCTCCAGGCGAGCCGCGGAGCGATCAGCGGCACGGCCCGCATGCTGGCCAGCGCCGGGATGATCCGCCGAGGCACTCGTCGCGGAGATCGGCGCGAGTACTTCAGCGCACCACCCGAGGCGATCGAGACCGTTCCTCGCGAACGCCGGCCGGATCTACCGCCAGTTCCGCGAGATCGCCGAGCGCGGGCTCGCATCGATCGCCGATCGACCACCCGGATCGCGCGCTCGGCTCCAGGAGTTCCGCGACGTCTTCGCCTTCGTCGAACGCGAGGTTCCGGTCGTCGTCGACCGCTTCCTCCAGGAACATGCCGGCGCGGCCGGCAGGAAGGATCGCACGTGACCACCGTCATCCGCACGGACCAGCTGACCAAGACCTACGGCGTCCACCGGGGCATCACCGAGCTCGACCTCGAGGTCGCCGACGGCGAGATCTTCGGCTTCCTCGGGCCGAACGGCGCCGGCAAGACGACGACGATGCGGGTCCTGCTCGATCTCATCCGGCCGACCTCCGGACGCGCCGAGGTCTTCGGCATCGAGACCACCGCCGACCCGGTCGCGATCCATCGCCGCGTCGGCTACCTGCCCGGCGAGTTCGACCTGTACGACCGGCTGACCGGCGCGCGACACGATCGCCTACTTCGCGAACCTGCGCGGCGGCGTCGATGCGCGGCTACGTCGCCGAGCTCGTCGAGCGCCTCGACCTCGACCCGAGCCGCCGCTTCAAGGAGTACTCGAAGGGCAACAAGCAGAAGGTCGGCCTGGTCGTCGCGCTCCAGCACCGGCCGGACCTGCTGATCCTCGACGAGCCGACCTCCGGCCTGGACCCGCTCGTCCAGCAGACGTTCTTCGAGCTCGTCCGCGAGGCGCGGGCCGAGGGCCGGACGATCTTCCTCTCGTCGCACATCATCGACGAGGTCGACCGGACCTGCGATCGCGTCGCGATCATCCGCGAGGGCCGCCTCGTCCAGGTCGACCGGATCGAGGCGATCCGGCGGCTCGCCTTCCACCACGTCGAGCTGACGTTCGCGTCGCCGGTCGCGCCGGCCGTCTTCGAGGCGATCGACGGGCGTCAGCGACGTCGACGTCGACGGCACACGCGTCCGGATGCGCGTCAACGGCCCGATCGGCGCGGTCATCGCCGCGGCGGCGCCGCATGGGCTCGTCGACGTCGTGAGCCGCGAACCGAACCTCGAGGACGTCTTCCTCGCCCAGTACGGCGACCATGCCGTCGTCACGGGGGCGCCGATGCGCGCTGACGCGACCACGCCTCGCCGGCCCGCGCCCGATGCCCTGGTCGCGGCTCATGGGCCTTGGCTCGATCTACGCCAAGACCGTCCGCGACAGCCGTCGAGCGGCGCCCTGATCGTCGGGTTCGTCGGCGGCGCTCCTCATGCTCGCGACCGGCCGCGCCGTACGGGACGGAGTTCACGACCCCGGAGTCGCGGGCCAACCTCGTCGGCCAGATGGGCTCGCTGCCGGCGGTCTTCCGCGGGCTGCTCGGCGATCCGATCAACATCGACACGCTCGGGGGCTGGATCTCGTTCCGGGCCGGCAACTTCCTGCCGGTCATGCTCGGGCTGTGGTCCGGTCCTGGCGCTGTCCGGGACGCTGGCCGGCGAGGCGGCCAAGGGCAGCCTGGACCTCCTCGCCTCGACCCCGGTGGCGCGTCGTTCGATCGCCCTCCAGAAGCTCGGCGGGCACGTGACGGCGGTCGCGTTCGCGTTGGTGCTCATCACCGTCATCACGTACCTGGCGAGCCCGGCATTCGCGCTCCTGCCCGGGGACCGTTTCGGCATCGCGGATGCCTTCGGCTTCGCCCTCCTCACCGGGCTGCTCATGCTGGCGTGCGGATCGGCCTCGTTCGCCGCCGCGCCCGTGCGTCGGCCGGACCCGAGCCCTCGCGATCGGCCTGATCGTGCTGTTCGGCGGATACGTCATCTCGTCCTACGGCGTCCCTGTCATCGATCGATCGATGCGCTCGGCCCGCTGTCGTTCTTCGACTGGACCGCCGGCCATCGCCCGCTGGCCGGCGTCACCGACTGGCCGTCGGTCGGGCTCCTGGCCGTGGCGACGGTCGTGCTGTTCGCCATCGGCGTCATCGCGCTTCGAGCGACGCGACCTCGGCTCGTCGACCGTGCTTGCCTGGCTGCGTCTGCCGTCGCTGCCCGCCGGTGTGCGACGGTCCGTTCACGCGACAGCTCGCCGATCGGCTGGGCCTCGCGATCGCGTGGGGCGTCGGGATCGGCGTGTACGGGGCGCTGATCGCCGGGTCGGCCCGGCAGTTCAGCGAGGCCATCGTCCAGATCCCGCAGATCATGGAGTACCTGAACATCCTGTATCCCGAGCATCGACCTCCTCCAGCCGTCCGGCCTGCTCCAGCTCGCGTTCTTCAGCTTCGCCACGGTCCTGGTCGGCCTGGCGGGCGCGACGGCGGTCGGCGGCTGGGCGTCGGACGAAGGCGAGAACCGGCTCGACCTCGTGCTCGTCGGCGCCGCTTTCGAGGACGCGCTGGTTCCTGCGCAGCGGTCTCGGGGTGATGGCGGCCATCGCGCGTGATGACCATCGTGCTCGCGGCCATCGTGACCGTCGGCGTGGCGATGGCCGGCGGCGAGGTCGGGGACGTCGCGATCGGCACACTCGATCCTCGGGCTCGCGGCCGCGGGCTTCGTCGGGGTCGGGCTGGCCGTCGGCGGGTTGGTCCGGTCGTCGCTGGCCGCGCCCGTGACCGCGTTCCTGGTCCTCGCGACGTTCCTCCTCGACACGCTCGGCGCGTTCCTGGACCTGCCGGACGCGGTCCTGCGAGCTGTCGCTGTTCAAGCATCTCGGCCAGCCGATGGCCGGCGTCTTCGACCCGGTCGGGATCGTCGTGGCCCTCGCGCTCGCGGTCGGAGGGCTCGCCATCGGCGCGTGGGGCCTGCAGCGGCGCGATCTGGGCAGGTAACGTCCGGGGGTGGACCCCCTCGATCATCGGGCTGGTCGCGGTCTCGGCCGTCCTGCACGTCGCCTGGAACGTCCGGCTCAAGACCGCGGCCGATCCGCTGCGAGCAGCGACGATCGGGACCCTGGCGGGGTTGGTCGGGATCGTGCCGGTGGCGCTGTTCGCCTGGGGTGCGCGTCGGCTGGCCGACCCTGCCGACCGAGGGGATCGTCCTCGGAGGTGATCTCCGGCGTCGTCGAGGCGGTCTACTTCGTGCTGCTGGCCGCGGCCTACCGGCGCGGTGACCTGTCGGTCGTCTACCCGATCGCCCGCGGGACGGCGCCGCTGCTGGCCGTGGTGATCGGGGTCCGGTCTTCGGGGAGCGGCTGGGCGTCGCGGGCTCGCTCGGCGTGGTGGCCCTGATCGCCGGGTTCCTCGTCCTCCAGCGGCCGTGGCGGGTACTCACGGCGCGCCGGGGTTCACGCGGCGTCGACACCGCGATCCTGTTCGCACTCGCGACGGGCGTCACCATCGCCGCGTACAGCGCGATGGATCGGGCGGGGACGCGGTTGATCGACCCATTCATCTACGCCGCGATCCTGTGGATCGTCCAGTCCGTCGCGCTGGTCGTCTGGGTCGAGGTCGCGGCGGGCGGCCGGATCTTCGCCGGTGGGCGCGACGTCGTGCAGCGAGCCGCCGTGGGCGGCTGGCTGACCCTGTTCGCGTACGTCTCGATCCTGGTCGCGCTCAGCGTCGCGCCGCTGAGCGCTGTCGCGCCGCTGCGCGAATCAGCGACGGTGTTCGCCGCCGCGTGGGGGAGCGTACGGCTGGGCGAGGCCGCCGACCGCGGCGAGAGTCACGCGGCGGATCGGCGCGTCCGTGCTCATCGTCGGCGGGGCGCTGCTGCTCGCCGTCGGGAGCTGAACGTCGGGTCCGATGGTGCGTGTTCGCCACGTACCACCCGCCGTGGTCGTACCACCCGGGTTGGGATCCGAGGGCTGAGGGACTCCGGGGTCGCTCTAGGTCGCCTCGACCGGCGGCGGCACTCGCCCGAACAACCGCCGCCGGCCGAACCGGCTGTTGACGAGGCCGATGCCCGCGATGACCAGCGCCGTCCCGATGATCAGCCCGCCATCGACCGGCTCCGCGAGCACGAGGTAGCCGAGGACGATCCCGACGACCGGCAGGAGGTACGCGACCATGGTCGTCCGCGTCGCGCCCCAGCTGGCGAACAAGCGGAAGACGGCCAGGTAGGCGACGCCGGAACCGAGCAGGCCCAGCCACAGGATCGAGAAGATCGCCTCGGCATCGGGCTGTGCCGTCCAGGGTTGCTCGACCACGATCGCGACCGTGCCCGTGATGATCGCGGCGAAGGTCACCTGGAAGACGGCCGGGATCATCGGCGGGACGCCGCGGACGTTCCGGCGGGAGTAGACGGCGCCGCACGCATAGCTGAACGCGGCGCCGAGCAACGCGATCTCGCCAGCGAGATCCGAGCCTTCGCCCGTCAGCCCTGGGCTGGTCACGATGATCACGCCGACGAACCCGACGGCCAGACCGACCAGGCCGTTGACCCGCAGCGGCTCGTCGTGCAGGAAGAGCGCCGAGAGGACGATCGCGAAGAGCGGGACCGGTGACGTCAGGATCGCCGCCAGCGACGAATCGACCGACTGCTCAGCCCAGGTGATGAGCAGGAACGGGATCGTGATGTTGATGATCGCCATCACCAGCAGGTGGCCATAGATCCGGCGCTCGCGAGGGAGCGGCTGGCTGGCGATCCGGACGCACGACCCACAGGAGCGCGGCACCCACGACCAGGCGCAAGGCGACGAGCGTGAAGGTCCCGAAGTCGTCGACCGCGAGCTTGATGAACAGGTAGCTCGGAGCCCCAGATGAAGCCCAGCCCCAGGAAGATCAGCCAGTCGACCCGGGACCCACGTTCGCTCATCGGCGAATGATAGCGGGTCGTTGGCCTATGGCGCTAGGCCAAGCCCGCGTGGAGCGACGGATCAAGGCAGACTCCCAAACGGCAGGTTCGGCGACGGCATCTCCCAGAACCCGTCGCCCCGCGGAAGCGTTGCAGCGGCCCTGATCGAGGCGGTCCGGACCGTCCCGAAGTGCGACAATCACGCTCGTGACCCACCCGTGGACGACCCCCGAGCTCACCGGCGTCGGGCGGCTTCCCATGCACAGCGTGCCGCACGCGGACCGCGTCGAACTCGACGGAACCTGGCGCTTCCAGCTCCTGCCGCGGCCCGACGCCGAACCGGGCCGGAGGTGGCGCGACATCGAGGTCCCGGGCTGCTGGACGATGCAGGACACGGCCGACAAACCCCACTACACCAACGTCCAGATGCCGTTCCCCGGCCGCCCGCCGGAGATCCCGGACGCGAATCCGACGGGCCTCTACGAGCGGACATTCAAGATCCCGAAGGGCTGGGCGGGACGCCGGGTGGTGCTCCACGTCGGCGCGGTCGAAAGCGTCCTGCTCGTGACCCTCAACGGGGTGGAGGTCGGGGTCGGCAAGGACGCCCACCTGGCGTCCGAGTTCGAGATCACCGATCGACTCAAGGACGGCAGCAACACGCTCACGCTGCGGGTGGTGAAGTGGTCGGACGCCACGTACGTCGAGGACCAGGACCAGTGGTGGCACGGCGGCATCACCCGCTCAGTCTTCCTGTACGCGACCGAGCCGGTCCACCTGGCCGACATCAAGGCGATCGGTGGCCTCGCGGATGACCTGACGACCGGCACGCTCGACCTGACCGTGGAGGTCGGTTTCGCTGGGGTCCCATGGCAGGCCGGCTGGACGGTCGAGGCGAGACTCGAAGGCTCGGAAGCGACGCTCACCGGCGAGGCACCGCCGACCGCCCCGCCGTACTGGCCGCTTGACCCGGCCGAGAAGGCCATGGTGCGCCGCCACGCGGTCGGTGGTACCGACCGAGAACGCGAGGACGCCGTCGCGTGGGACGCCCTCGACCGCCTGCTCGAGCCGCCGAAGGAGGGCACGGTCACCTGGCGCACCGAGATCGCCGATGTGACGCCGTGGTCGGCCGAGGCCCCGGCGCTCTCGACCCTCGAGGTCGCGCTGCGGTCGCCCGACGGCGCCCTCGTCGAGCAGGTCGAGCTTCGGGTCGGCTTTCGCCGGATCGAAGTCCGCGGCGTCGACCTCCTGATCAACGGTCGGCGGACCTACGTGCGCGGGGTCAACCGCCACGACTTCGATCAGCGTTCGGGCCGCGTCATCTCGGTCGAGTCGATGCGCGCTGACCTGGTGCAGATGAAGCAGTTCGGCTTCAATGCGGTCCGGACCTCGCACTACCCCAACGACCCGGCGTTCCTGGACCTGACCGACGAGCTTGGCCTGTTCGTCATCGGCGAGGCGGACATCGAGTCGCACGCATTCCAGAGCACCCTGTGCGACGACCCGCGCTACCTCTCGGCCTGGGTCGAGCGAGTCGCCCGGATGATCCTGCGTGACAAGCATCACCCGTCGGTCTTCGCCTGGTCGTTGGGCAACGAGTCCGGGTACGGGGCGAACCACGATGCCGCGGCGGCCTGGGCCCGTCGCTACGACCCGTCGCGACCGCTCCATTACGAAGGCGCGATCCGCTTCGACTGGACGAGCGACCAGGCGGTGAGCGACATCACCTGCCCGATGTACCCGGAGATCGGCGCCATCGTCGACCACGCCAGGAGCGGGGCGCAGCGCCATCCGCTGATCATGTGCGAGTACTCGCATGCGATGGGCAACAGCAACGGGACCCTGGCCGAGTACTGGGACGCCATCGAGTCGACACCGGGCCTCCAGGGCGGCTTCATCTGGGAGTGGTGGGATCACGGCCTCGTCCGGACCATGCCCGACGGCACGGAGCGCTGGGCCTACGGTGGCGACTTCGGTGACGAGCCCAACGACGGCAACTTCTGCACGGACGGCCTGGTCTGGCCCGACCGTCGGCCGAAGCCGGCGCTCTGGGAGCATCGAGCGATCGCGGCACCCGTCCGGATCGGCGGCGATCCGAACGATGTCGTCCACGGTCGGATCGAGGTCCACAACCGCGGCGATGTCCGAGACCTCAGCTGGCTCGTCGCCCACTATGCCCTCGCGGTCGACGGCGACATCGTCAGCGAGGCGGACTTCAAGCTGCCACCGGCCTGGCCCGGCGAGCACGCCGCGATCACGCTGCCGGACTGGCCCACGGGGGGACCGCCGCCCGGCTCCGAAGCCTGGTTGACGATCGCGTTCCGGACGGCCGACGCCAGCCCCTGGGCTCCCGAAGGGTTCGAGGTCTGCGAGGTCCAGGCGCCGGTCCCGACCGGGGCGGCGACGGTGCCTTCGAGGTTCGTGCCGGCGGGCGACGATGCGACGGTCCCGCTCGATGGCGCGGGCCGCCTCGTCCACCCGCTATTGGCCGTGTCGCCGGCACTGTCGCTGTGGCGCGCCCCGACCGACAACGACCGGATCGGCGGGATGGCCGGCCGGTGGGCTGCCTGGGGCCTCGATCACCCGGAGCGGCACCTGATCGATATCCGGCGCGAGAGCGACTCGACGATCGTCCGGACCGAGATCCGGACGGGTGCCGGGATCGTCATGCCGCACGAGCAACGGTTCACCGCGCTGGCGGACGGGGGCATCGGCGTCGACGAGACGGTCGTGATCCCGGCGTCGCTGACCGACCTCGCCCGTGTCGGCACGGTGCTCGAGACGGTGCCAGGACTCGAGGCGCTCGAATGGTTCGGCACGGGCAGACACGAGACGTACCCGGATCGCAAGCGCGGCGGCCTCGTCGGCCGGTGGCAGTCGACGGTCACCGAGCAGTACGTGCCCTACGTGCGCCCTCAGGAGAACGGCGGACATGCCGACGTGCGCTGGCTCACGCTTTCCGATGACAAGGGCCGTGGGCTGCGCCTGGGGCTCGACCAGCCACGCCAGGTGTCGGCCACGCACCTGCGGGCCGAGGACCTGGCGTCGGCCACCCACGACGCGGACGTCACGCCCCGGCCCGAAACGATCGTCCACCTCGACGCCGCCCACCGCGGGCTGGGCACGGCCAGCTGCGGTCCGGACACGCTCCCGGCCTACCTCGTCGGGCCCGGCGCCTACCGCTGGGCCTGGACGCTCCATCCGCTGCAGCCCACCTGACCATGACGGTCGAGTGGCTCGCCGACGGCCGTCAGTTCCACCTTCGGAACGAGCAGATCAGCCTGGTCCTGCGGATCTACGAGGACGGATCGCTGGGCCACCTGCATCTCGGCCCACCCCTCCCGCTCGGACGGTCATACCGGCACCTCGGTCCGGACCCGTTCCCGGGGTTCACGAACCGGGTGGGGGCGCCGGTCCCGCTCGCGTACCCGACCAGCGGAACGGGCGATTTCCGGATCCCCGCGCTCGTCGTGGCCACCGCCGACGGCGCGACGGCGCTGACCCTGCGGTACCGGGATCACCGCATCGTCGCTGGCAAGCCGTCGATCGAGCCGTTGCCAGCCACGTACGTCGAGGGGCCGGACGAGGCCGACACCCTCGAGGTCATGCTCGAGGACGAGCCAGCGGGGGTCGAGGTCGAGCTGCGATTCACGATCTTCCGCGACCGACCGATCATCGCGCGTAGCGCCACGATCCGGAACGTCGGGAGCGCGCCTGCCGACGTGCGCTGCGCGATGAGCCTCGCGGCCGATCTGCCCGACGCGGACTGGATCCTGGTCGGCCTGGCCGGAGCCTGGGCTCGGGAGCGCCACGTCATCGAACGCCGGTTGGTCCCTGGTCGCCAGTCCGCCTCCAGCACCCGGGGCGCCTCGGGCCACCAGCACAACCCGTTCATCGCGTTGCGGCGGGCCAGCACGGACGAGGCCCACGGCGAGGCCTACGGGTTCAGCCTGGTCTATTCAGGGAACTTCCTGGCGGAGGCCGAGGTCGACCCGTACGGCACCACCCGCGTCCGGCTCGGCATCGAGCCGGAGACGTTCGACTGGCGGCTGGACCCCGGCGCGACCTTCACGACGCCTGAGGCCATCGTCGCCTACTCGGACGCCGGGCTGGGTACGCTCTCGGACGCCTTCCACGGGTTGTTCCGCGAGCGCCTGGCGCGCGGCCCGTGGCGCGACCGTCCGCGCCCGGTCCTCATCAACAACTGGGAAGCGACGTACTTCGACTTCGATGCCGACAAGCTCGTCCGGATCGCCGCCTCGGCGCACGAGCTCGGCGTGGAGCTGTTCGTGCTCGATGACGGCTGGTTCGGGAAACGCGACGACGACACGACTTCGCTCGGCGACTGGGTCGTCGACCGGCGCAAGCTGCCCGCCGGAATCGATGGCGTGGCCGAGCGGGTCACGGCACTGGGCATGGACTTCGGCCTGTGGATCGAGCCCGAGATGGTCAGTGCCGAGAGCGACCTGTTCAGGGCGCACCCGGACTGGGCCATCGGCATCCCAGGGCGTCCGCGCACCGAAAGCCGCCAGCAGCTCGTGCTGGACATGGCTCGGCCGGAGGTCGTCGACCACCTGACCGAGGTCCTGACCGAGGTCCTCGCGAGCGCGCCGATCGCCTATGTCAAATGGGACATGAACCGCAACATCACCGAGCCGTACTCATCGTCCCTGCCGCCCGACCGACAGGGCCAGTTCTTCCATCGCTACATCCTCGGCGTCTACGAGCTGTACCGGCGCCTGATCGGACGGTTCCCGGAGATCCTGTTCGAATCGTGCGCCGGTGGCGGCGGGCGCTTCGATCCGGGCCTCCTCGCCTTCGCGCCACAGGCGTGGACGAGCGACGGGACCGATGCGGTCGAGCGCCTGCGGATCCAGTGGGGTACCTCGCTGGCGTACCCGCTGAGCTCGATGGCGGCCCACGTCTCGGCCGTCCCGAATCACCAAGTCGGACGCGTCACGCCGCTCGCCACGCGGGCCGCGGTCGCGTTCTTCGGCGTGTTCGGCTACGAACTGGACCCGACGGCGTTGACGCCCGACGAGCGGGCGGAGATCGCGGACCAGGTCGCCCTGTACGTCCGTTTCCGTGATGTCTTCCAGTACGGGCGGTTCGTTCGGCTGGAAAGCCCGTTCGAGAGTGACCGCGATGAGGTGGCCTGGATGGCGATCGGCGAGGACCGCCGGCGAGCGGTCGTCGGCTACTACCGGATCCTGGGTCGGCCCGACCCAGGGCCTGTTCGTCTGCGTCTGCGCGGCCTCGAACCCGATGCGACCTACGCGGTCACGCCCTGGCCGGGCGAGGGCGTCCGCCTCGGCCGCGAACCGGGCGGCCGGCAGACCGGCGCCGAAATGATGGCCGCCGGCATCGCGCTCGATCTCGGTCGCCACGAGACGATGTCGCGGGGCGACTTCTGGACGCGCCTCTTCATCCTCGAGGCGGCCGAGTAGGGACGCGCTAGCCCTTGGTCGCTCCGAGCGCCAGGCCTCGCTCGAAGTGCCGTTGCAGGGCGATGTAGACGAGGATCGTCGGGATCGCCGCGAGCAGCGCGCCCGCCGCCAGCACGTTCGTGTCCGTGACGAACTGTCCCTGGAGGTTGTTGAGGGCCGAGGTGATCGGCCGCCGGTCGCCGCTCTTCATGAGCAGCAGTGCCCAGAAGAAGTCGTTGTAGATGAACGTGAACTCGAGGGTCGCGAGCGCGGCCAGGGCCGGCTTGCAGAGCGGCAGGATGACGCTCCAGTAGATCCGCCCGACGCTCGCGCCATCCGCAAGCGCGGCCTCCGTGAGCTCCCGCGAGATCGTCTTCATGTAGTTGCTGAGCACGAACGTGCAGAAGCCGAGCTGGAAGATCGACGTGGATGAGGATGATCCCGAAGTACTGGTCGTAGAGCAGGCCGTTGTCGCTCAGCGGTGGCGGGATCGGCAGCAGCAGGTACAACCGGTAGAGCGGCACGATGATCACCTGTGGCGGGAGCAGGTTCCCGGCCGTGAACAGCATCAGGAAGAACAGGTTGAACCGCCAGCTGAACCGGGTCACCGCGAACGCCAGCATCGACGAGATGAACAGCACCGCGATGACGGCCGGGATCGTGACGATCAGCGAGTTCAGATAGAACTGCGGGAATTCGCCGCGCTCGAACGCGGCGAAGTAGTTGTCGAAGTTGAGGATCGTCGGGCAGCGAGATGAACCCGTCGCGCAGGGTCTCGCCGTACGGCCGCAGGGAGGTGTAGGCGGCCCACAGGAGCGGGAAGAGCCACGTCACGGCCATGAACGTGAGGAAGATGTAGAGAGCGATCCGCCCGGGCCGGATGGGCCGCGGATTCGGCCGAACCGGCTCGGTCGTGGACGTCGCGGCCGTCATCGGTTGTCGTCGCGCATCGTGCGACTCAGGAAGAAGATGATCGGTCCGAGGGAGATCACCAGCAGGATCACCGCGATCGCCGAACCGAAGCCGACCCGGCTCGACTCACTGATGCTGTTGTTCGTGATCAGGGTGGACAGGAGCTCCAGGCCGTTCTTGCCGCCGTTGATGATGTAGGCGATGTCGAAGGCGCGCAGCGCCTCGATCGTGGTGACGACGACGATCACGATGTTGATCGGGGCCATGACCGGGAAGACCACGCGCCAGAACGTCTGCCGCTCGTTGGCGCCATCGACGGTCGCGGCCTCCCGGAGCGACGGGTCGACGCTCTTCAACCCCGCCAGGTAGAGGACCATGATGTAGCCCACGTGCCGCCAGCTGGTGGCGACGAGGGCCGCCCACAGGTTCAGGTTCGGGTTGCCAAGCCAGTCGATCAGGTTGTCGTTGCTGGTCCGATCCAGGGCGTTGTTGATGAAGCCCTGTTCCGGGGCGTACTGGAGGCTCCAGATGATGCCGATGACGGCGAGCGACAGGACGACCGGCAGGTAGAAGACCGTCTGGTAGAAGCGGGTGCCCCGCAACTCTCGATCCAGGAGGACCGCCAGGAACATGCCGATCGGCGTGGCGATGAACATCAGGAAGGCCAGCCAGATCAGATTGTGCGCAAGGGCTGGCCAGAAGAACTGGTACGAGAAGAACAGCGACTCGTAGTTCTTCGTCCCGATGAAGTTCTCGCTGGTGATCCCGCCGATGCCGTTCCAGTTCGTGAACGAGAACAGGAATGACGTGAACGTCGGCCCCCAGATCAGCGCGAGGTCGAAGAAGAGCGGGATGCCGACCATGAGGCCCAGGACGAGTTTGTCGCTGCCGGGTCAGCAGGCTGTAGCGCCGGCGCCGCCTCGGCTCGGACACGGCGACCCCCGCCCTCCCGGCCGACTGGTCGGGCAAAGCGGGGGCAACGCCTTCCGGTGCGCGATCCGCCATGGCTCGAACGAGTGTACGGGCCGGGCGGTCAGGTGGCTAGAGCGTGTCCCAGAAGTACTGGATCTTCGTCTGGAGACCGGCCGAGATCCTGGTCCGGGTTCTGGATGAAGTCGAGCAGGAAGGCCTGCATGCCGTTCGGGACCGGCGAATTCCGGGTTCGTGTCGCGATCGAGGAACTGGGTGATCCGCTGGGCTGCGCCGATGACCTCGGCGGCCTTCTTCTGGAGCGGGCTGTAACCGCTCACGTCCGCGTCCTTCGATGCGGCGATGTTGCTCTTGTCCGCCGTCACCCAGGTGACCTGCGTCGCCGGCTGGGCGAGGTACTCGAGGAACGCCTTCGCGGCATCGAGGTTCTTCGGGGCCTTGCTGAGCATGAACCCGTCGATCGGGGCGTCGAGCGCCTTCTCGGCGTCGAATTGTGTCCCGAAGTCCGGGTACGGGAAGAAGTCGAGATCGTCGAGGTCAGCCTGGCCGGCGGTCTGGAACTGCTGCGACGTGAACATCCCGTGGAAGTACATCGCGGCCTTCTTCTGGAGGAGCGTCGTCGACGCGTCCGCCCAGTTGCGGCCGGCCGCGCCCTCCTGGTGGAACGGCAGGATCTCCTTCCACTTGTCGAAGACGTCGGTGACGCGGGAATCGGTCCACTTCTCCTTGCCGGCCATCAGGTTGACGTGGAAGTCGTAGCCGTTCTGGCGCAGGTTGATGATGTCGAAGGTGCCCTGCGCCGGCCAACCCTCCTTGTCGGCGAAGGCGAACGGGATCAGGCCGTCGCTCTGGATCTTGGTGGCCAGGGTCTTCAGCTCGTCGAACGTCGTCGGGATCGTGTAGCCCTTCTCGGTCCAAGAGGCTCTTCCGGTAGAAGACCGCCCACGGATACAGGTAGATCGGGATGAAGTACTGCTTGCCGTCGTCCCCGGTCGAGCCGACCTTGAACGCCTCGCCGTACTTGTCACCCACCTTCGCCCAGACATCGCTGATATCCGTCGCCAGGCCCTGCGCCGCGAAGAAGCGCATCCGGAACCCGGAGAACCACGTCCAGATGTCGTCCGGCGTGCCCTGGAGGTACGAGCTGATCTGGTTCTGGAACGTGCTGTGGTCGACCGTGTTGATCTTGACCGAGATGCCGGTCTCGGTCTGGAACGAGTCGACGATGCCTTGGAGCACGCCCTTCGGGAGCGTCGTCCGAGTAGTTCGAGCCGAGCGTGGTCTCGCCGGTCGCACCGGAGCTCGCGCCGGCGCTGGGCGGCCGCCGCGCTCGGGGCAGCGGCGCTCGGGGCCACGCTCGCCGCAGCGGACGCCCCTGACGGCCCGCAGGCGGCGATGATGGCCGGGACGGTCGCCAGGCCGCGACGCCGGCAACGCCCTTCAGGACCGTCCTGCGTGAGACGGAACGCGTCTCGATGGGTTCGGCCATGAGTCTGCTCCTCCTCGGCGATGCCCTGTCCCGGACAAAATCCAACAGGATCACGCCGGATTGTGTGCACCAGGCTTGCGGTGTCAAGGACTCTGGGTGACGATTGCGAAAACATGTGGGATTCCGTTGACTTTCGTGCGGAGGGGCGGCAATCTCTGGTTGACCAGGGGAAAGGTGGCGAGGTGAGCATGACGGACGGCTCCGTCGGAACCAGAGGGGGTGCGGCTGATGCTCGCCCGGCAGCGCCAGGCCTTCATCCTCGAGCGCGTGCGCGAGGACGGCGGCGTCCGGGTCGCGCGACCTCGTTCGCGAGCTGGGCGTCTCCGACATGACCGTTCGCCGCGACCTCGAGATCCTCGACGACCGGGGGCTGCTCGAGAAGGTCCATGGCGGCGCCACATCCATCGTCGGCCATGCCCTGTTCGAGCCCGGATTCGCCGCCAAGTCAGCGCTCCAGCAGGCGGAGAAGGACGCGATCGCCGACGCGGCTGTCGCCCTGGTCGAGCCGGGCATGGCGATCGGGGTCTCGGCGGGCACGACCACATACGCGCTCGCGCAGCGCCTGGTCGACGTCCCCGGGCTGACCGTCGTCACCAACTCGATCCGCGTCGCGGACGTGCTCCATCAGGCGGGTCGCACGGACCAGACGATCATCCTCACCGGGGGCGTACGGACGCCGTCGGACGCGCTCGTGGGTCCGTTCGCGGTGGCCGCGCTTCGCACGGTCCACATCGATCTCGTCTTCGTCGGTGTCCACGGGATGGATCCGCACTCCGGGTTCACCTGCCCGAACCTCCTCGAGGCCGACACGGACCGGGCGCTCATCGAGGCCGGGCGACGGCTGGTCGTCGTCGCCGACCACTCGAAATGGGGCGTGATCGGGATCAGCTCGATCGCCCGGCTCGACCAGGTCGACGTGCTGATCACCGACGCCGGCCTCGACCTCGAGGCGCGGCGCGCCCTGGCGGCCGAGGTCCGCGAGCTCATCGTGGTCGACCCGATGGCCTCGTTCGAGGAGCACGTCGATCGTGCCATCTGACCGCACGACGACCGTGCCATCCGACGACGGGCACGATGCGTCGTCAGGTCACGCGCCGCGCGGCGGCATGACCGCCGGGATCCTGCCGAGCGACCTCGCCCGCGACCCGCATCGGCGCTACGACCCACTCAACGACGAGTGGGTCCTGGTGTCCGCCGGGTCGGACGCTGCGACCGTGGCTCGGCGCCGAGGAGCCCGAGGTCACCGCACGAACGCCCCGCGTACGTGCCCGATTGCTACCTGTGCCCGGGTAACGTGCGGGCCAACGGCGGGCGCAATCCGGCCTACACCTCGACGTTCGTGTTCGACAACGACTTCGCCGCGCTGCGCACCGACACCTCCGAGATCGTCGGTGGAGGACGGCCTGCTGCGAGCCGAGGGCGAGCGCGGGGCGTGTCGCGTGGTCTGCTTCTCGCCCCGCCACGACCTGACCCTCGGCGGCATGCCGCCGGAGGACATCCGGCGGGTCATCGACGTCTGG
The DNA here is from genome assembly GCA_963778645.1 of uncultured Chloroflexia bacterium. GTDB lineage: Bacteria > Chloroflexota > Limnocylindria > Limnocylindrales > CSP1-4 > SPCO01. Next base: position 86,712 of record CAVZVH010000025.1, on the reverse strand, counting down.
GCGGACGAGACCGAGCGAGCTCGGGGCCGACTACCGCTGGGTCCAGGTGTTCGAGAACCGGGGCGCGGCGATGGGCGCCTCCAATCCCCACCCGCACGGCCAGATCTGGGCCGGCACGGCGCTGCCCGGGGCCGCCAGACGCGAGGGTACGAGCCACGGCGCGCCACGCGGCCGCGACCGGACGGCGCCTGCTCCTCGACTATGTCGGCCAGGAGTCGGGCGGCCCGCGGACCGTCGTGGAGAGCGACGAGTGGCTCGTCGTCGTGCCGTTCTGGGCGTCCTGGCCGTTCGAGACGCTCGCTCATCCCGAAGCGGCCGGCCGCGCGACTGCCCGACCTGGACGGCGCCGCGCGGGACAGCCTGGCCGCGGCGCTGGTCGAGCTGCTGGGGCGTTACGACGGACTCTTCCGCCGGCCGTTCCCGTATTCGATGGGCTGGCACCAGGCGCCGTTCGGCGGATCCGACGCCATCGACGGATGGCAGGTCCATGCCCACTTCTACCCGCCGCTGTTGCGCGCCAACATCCGCAAGTTCATGGTCGGCTATGAGCTGCTGGCCGAGACACAGCGCGACCTCACGCCCGAGGACGCCGCCGAGCGCCTGCGGGCCGTCACGCCGACGCGTCAACCCGCCGAACCTCCGACGCCCACCCCAGCCGGGGCGCCCGTGACCCCCGCACGGGCGGCCCCGGCCTGACCCTCGCCGCATCGCCGGGTCGCGATCCGGCCCTCTGCCCGGCCCGCTAGCATGGCGACACACCGGACGGAGGGACCATGCGGCTGTGGGGCGGGCGGTTCAGTGAAGCGAACGACGCTCGGGTCGAGGCGTTCACGGCGTCGATCGACGTCGATCGTGAATTGGCCGCCGACGACCTGGCCGGTTCGATCGCCCACGTCCACGGTCTCGGTCGGGCGGGGCTGCTGACCCGCGAGCAGGTCGAGGAACTCGTCGGCGGCCTCACCGCGTTGGCGAGCGACGTCGAGGCCGGCCGGCTGATCTGGGACCCGGCGCTCGAGGACGTCCACATGAACCTCGAGGCCGCGCTGGTCGAGCGCATCGGACCGGTGGCCGGCCGGCTTCACACCGGCCGCTCGCGCAATGACCAGGTGGCGACCGACCTGCGCCTCTGGACACGACGCGCGATCGATCGTCTCGATGCCGCCGTCCTCGCCTTCGAACGCGCCCTTGTCGGCCTCGCGGAGCGCGAGGGCGGGGCCATCCTGCCGGGGACGACCCACATCCAGCCGGCCCAACCCGTGTTGTTCGCCCACCATCTGCTGGCCTATGTCGAGATGGCCGAGCGTGACCGGGGCCGGCTGGCGGACGCTCGCCGGCGGCTCAACGTCAGTCCGCTCGGTGCCGGCGCCCTGGCCGGCGCCGGCTACCCGCTGGATCGCGAGACGACGGCGGGCGAGCTCGGGTTCGACGGCGTCACGGCCAACTCGCTCGACGCCGTCAGCGACCGGGACTTCGTCGTCGAGGTGCTGGCCGCGATCGCGCTCGGCATGGTCCATCTCAGCCGGTTGGCCGAGGAGATCACGTGGTGGTCGAACCCGTCCTTCGGGTTCGTGCGTGCCTCCGATGCATTCTCGACCGGCAGCTCGATCATGCCGAACAAGAAGAACCCCGATCCCGCGGAACTCGTGCGCGGTCGCGCGGCCCGCACCATCGGCTCATTGACCGGCGTCCTGGCCATGCTCAAGGGTCTCCCGCTCGCCTACCAGCGCGACCTCCAGGAGGACAAGGGCCCACTGTTCGACGCGGTCGCGGTCTACGAGGCGTCCCTCGGGGTGCTGGCGGGCATGCTCGACACACTGACCGTCGATGCGGGCCGGATGCGCGCCGCCGCGGATCGGGGCTACACGACGGCGACCGCAGTGGCCGACGCCCTCGTCCTTCGCGGCGTCCCGTTCCGCGCCGCTCACCACGTCGTGGGATCGCTCGTCGCGCAGGCCGAGGCGGCCGGCGTCGCGCTGGATGCCGTGGACGACCCGATGATCGGGATGGCCCTCGGCGTCAGCGGCGATGCCGACGCCGAGGCGCTCGCCGCTGACCCGGCGATCGGTGCGGCGCTGCGGTCCGCGGCGTCGGTCGATGGGGCCCTCGCCGCCTGCGACGTCACGGGCGGCACCGCGCCCGCGCGCGTCAAGAGCGCCCTGGCGGCCGTCCGGATCCGCCTCGACGCGAACGGCTGACGGGACCGCCCGGCCGCGAGCCCTCGATCCCTAGTTCAGGTGACCGAGGCAGGTCCCCCCGTTGGCGTCGCTGTTCGTGCCGTCGGGGCAGGTCGTGTCGCTCCAGATGACGCTCGAGAGCCCCGTCGCATGTCGCAGGTTCGCGCCGATGAGGTCGGCCCGCGAGAGGTCCGCCCCGCTCAGCCGCGCGTACCGGAGGTCCGCACCGGCGAACCTCGCGGCGTTGAAGATGGTCCAGCGCAGGTCGGACCGATGCAGGTCGGCGCCCTCGAAGATGGCTCCGGTGGCCCCGCCATGCCGCCATGTCACGTTGGCCAGCGAGGCGACGCGGAAGACGGCGAAGCCGGCCGTCGCGCCGTCCATGTCGGCCCGGGACAGGTTCGCGCCCGGCAGCGTCGCGTCCTCCAGGGACGCGTTCGTCAGGTTCGCGCGATGGATGTCGGCGCCGTCCAGGAAGGCATCGCACAGGAGCGCGCCGGTCAGATCCGCCCGGTACAGCAACGCGCCGGCGAGATCCGTCCGGGGCTCGTCGGGGTTGCAGCCCGCGTCCAGGTCGACGAGCCTCGCCTTTGCGAGGTTGATGCCGTGCAGGTCCTGGCCGATGACGACCGCCCCGGTGAGGTCGCAGCGATGGAGGTCGGCGCCGGCGGCCGGGGTCAGGCCCGTGCAGTCGCGGTAGCTCCTGGCCGCGGCTCCGCTCGGGATCGCCAGCATGGCCAGGAGCATGGTGCCGAGGACGACGACGGCCGCCATGCGACGGCGGATAGGCGTGCGATACAGGGGAGCGTGGAACACGGGGATAGACCCTCCAGATGATCGAACGAGTGCCTGATGCCGCCGATGGTCACAGGCGCGCATGGGACCCGTCAATCGCGGCGAGATCGACTCCTGGTTAACGATCGTGCTCGCGGGCCGATGACGGTGCGTGGCCGCACCGCGGAGTCCGCTACCATCGCCCGAAGCCCAGCGCGCGGAGGACCGCCATGCTGACCCCCGACACGATCCGCGACGCCCCCAAGGCGCTGCTCCACGACCATCTCGACGGCGGACTGCGGCCGGCCACCATCATCGACCTGGCGTCGGAGTTCGGATACGTGGGGCTGCCAACGACCGATGTCGAGGAGCTCACCGCATGGTTCCGGCGCGGCGCCGACCGCAAGTCGCTCGAGCTCTATCTCGAGACGTTCGCCCACACCACCGGCGTCATGCAGGAGCGGGACGCGATCATCCGCGTCGCTGCCGAATGCGCCGAGGACCTGGCCGCCGACGGGATCGCGTACGCCGAGGTCCGGTACGCACCCGAGCTCTCGACCGAGCGAGGCCTGACGCTCGACGAGGTCGTGGTCGCGAACCTCGAGGGTTTCCAGGTCGGCTCGGCCCGGGCCGCGCAGGCCGGCCGGCCCATCGTGATGAAGATGCTGGTGACGGCGATGCGCCAGGCCGCCCGTTCGGTGGAGGTCGCCGAATGCGCGGTCCGCTGGCGGGACGCGGGTGTGGTCGGCTTCGACATCGCCGGGCCGGAGGCCGGATATCGCCCCACGCGCCACCTCGACGCCTTCGAGTACGTCCGCCGCGAGAACTTCCACATCACGATCCACGCCGGCGAGTCGTTCGGGCTGCCGTCGATCTGGGAAGCGCTCCAGTGGTGCGGTGCCGAGCGACTCGGCCACGGCGTCCGGATCGTCGACGACATCGACCTGCGCGATGACGGCTCCTTCGCGCTGGGCCGCCTGGCCGCCTTCGTTCGCGATCGGCGCGTGCCCCTCGAGATGTGCCCGACCTCGAATGTCCACACGGGCGCGGCGTCCTCGATCGCCGAGCACCCGATCGACCTGTTACGTCGCCTCCGCTACCGGGTGACGGTCAACACCGACAACCGCCTGATGAGTGGTGTCTCCTTGTCGAGCGAGTTCGCGGCGCTCGACGAGGCGTTCGGCATCGGCCTGGGCGAGATGGAATGGCTGACGATCAACGCGATGAAGAGTGCGTTCGCGCCATTCGACGAGCGGCTGCGCATCATCAGCGAGGTCGTCAAGCCGGGCTACGCGCATCTGCGGGCGGGTGAGACCCGGGTCGTCGCCGGCGGATGACGGGCGCCGGGATCCGTCTCGACGGGCGGCGTGCCCTGGTCACGGGCGCCGGGGTCGGCATCGGTCAAGCGATCGCGCGCGGACTGGCCGGTGCCGGCGCCGCGGTCGCCCTCCACTTTCGCAGCCACGGTGATGGCGCCCGGGCCGAGGCCGAGGCGATCACGGCCTCGGGCGGTACGGCCATCGCGCTCGAGGCGGACCTCTCGGAGCTCGAGGCCGGCCCGGACCTCGTGGCGCGGGCGATCGACCGGCTCGGCGGCCTCGATATCCTCGTCAACAGCGCGGGCCGGACGCTGACTGGACCGCTGGCGTCCATCACCCCGGCCGACTTCGATGCCATGCTCCGGCTCAACGTCGGGGCGGCATACTTCTGCACCGCGGCTGCGATCCCGGCGCTCGCTGCCAGCGGCCGCGGCGCGGTCGTGAACATGACCTCGGTCCATGGGCAGGCGAGCAGCCCACACCACGGGCTGTACGCCGCGACTCGCGGCGCGATCCTCGCCCTGACCCGCGCGCAGGCCGTCGAGCTGGCCCCGCAACGGATCAGGGTCAACGCGCTGGGGCCGGGGGTCATCGAGGTACCGCGCTACTTCGAGGATCCGCGCTACGACACCGCCCGTGGGGCTCGCGCGGTCCCGCTCGGGCGGGTCGGGCTGCCCGGGGACGTCGCCCAAGCCGCGGTCTTCATGGCGTCGGATGCGGCGAGCTTCGTGACCGGGTCGGTCCTGTGGGTCGACGGTGGGACGATGGCCCGCCTGAACGTCGGCGATCTCGACGCCCTCGACTTCGACGGGCCCGGGGACGCCACAACGGGCGCCTAGCCGGCCGGCAACGCCACCACGAAACGCGAGCTCGCGTAGCCGTTCGGCTCCAGGAAGATGCGGCCACCCATCGCGGTCATCAGCCGCCGCGCAGCGAACAGCCCGATCCCGGAGCCGCGGCTGCGACCCCCACCGCCGATCCGCACGAAGGGTTCGAAGACGCTCTCCCAGTCCTCGCGCGGGACGCCCGGCCCATCATCGGTGACGTAGACCTGGATCTCGGGGCCGAGCCGCCACACCCCGATGCTGACGCCGTCGGCGCTCGGCGCGTACTTCGACTCGTTCTCGAGGATCTGCTCGAGCACCTGGCGGAACCGGGTCTCGTCGCCGATCGCGATGACCGAGCCCGCCGGTCGCTGCCAGCGGATGGGATGCGGCCGCAGCAGGAGCCGCAGCGTCTCGACGGTCTCGTCGACGGCCGCCACCGCGTCGAACGGCGCCCGCGAGAGGCCCGTCAGTCCCTCCCCGCGGACCGACGCCAGGATGGAGTCGACGAGGCGGTCCATCCGCGCGACCTGGTCCAGGGTGGCCGTTCGCCATGCTCCCGGATCCGACGGATCGGCCGGCGGTGACTCCCCGGTCGCGGCGTCGGCCAGCAGGTCGACGTAGACGCGGACGACCGACAGCGGTGTCCGCAGCTCGTGCGTGACCACAGAGAGCAGCTCGGCCCTGGCCGCGTCGAGGGCGGTCAGCTGGGCGAGGCGCGCCTCGACCTCGGCCGTCAGTCGGCCCTTCTCGACGATGCCCGCGAGCAAGGCCGCGATCGTGCGCAGGAACTCGATCTCATCGGGACCGAAGTCGCGGACCTCGTGCGTCTGGACGTTGAGCACGCCGACGACCTGGTCATGCCACTCCAGCGGCACGGACAGCATCCCGGCCAGTCCTTCGATGTCGAAGCCACGGACCCAGGCGAACCGGGGGTCCCTCGTCACGTCCGGCACCGCGATCGGCTGACGCGTGGCCGCCACCCGGCCCGTGATGCCCTGGCCCCACTCGAGGCTGACCTTGCCGACCTGGGATCGGTCGAGGCCGTTGGTCGCCGCCAGTGTCAGGCGCACGCGTTCGTGATCGGCGAGGTAGAACGAGCAGACTTCGACCCGCATCGCCGCCGTCGTCCCGTCGACGATCGAGCGCATGAGCTCGTCCCAGTCGCGCGCTTGGGTCGCCAGGCTCGCGATCTCGTGCAGGAACGCGAGGTCCTGCACCGGGAGTCGATCGGGCGCGTGGGGCGGCCGATCCGCGTCGCTGGTCATCGGACGAATCATGGGGCATCGCGGGCACAGCCGGGTCGTGGCGCGTTGCCGACAGCCCGTGGCGACCGGCGCCGATGCACGACATCGTCGTCGGGACCCCGTGTCCGGGACGAGAGGGCCTCCGGTCCCAAGGCGCCGCAGATCATGCATACGCCCGCCACGAGGCGACCGGCCTCAGACCGCGGCGGGCTCCGGGTCGGTGACGGTGGTCGGCAGGCCATCCAGGAGCGGGTCGGTCCACGACCAGGCCGCACCATGCCGCGCGCCCACCGCCCCGTGCCGAGCGGCCTCGACCCGCAGCGGCAGCCCGAAGATCTCGATGAACCCGACCGCGGACGCGTGGTCGAATGCATCGCCCTCCTCGTAGGTCGCGAGGCTCTTGTCGTACAGCGACAACGGGGAGCGACGCCCGACGACCACGGCCTGACCGTGATCCAACAGCACGCGCACTTCGCCTGACACGACGCGCTGTGACGACGCCACATACCCGCGCAGGTCGCGCGACAGGGCGCTGAACCACAGGCCGTCGTAGATGAGGCGGGCCAGCTCATCGGCCACGAACCGGTCGAACCGGAGCGTGTCACGTGAGAGCGTCAGGCCCTCCAGCGCATGGTGGGCGGTGTGCAGGATGGTCGCCGCCGGCGTCTCGTAGATCTCCCGGCTCTTGATGCCGACCAGGCGGTCCTCGACGTGGTCGATGCGGCCGACCCCGTGGGCGCCGCCGATCGCGTGGACCCGCTCGACAAGCTCGACCGCGGGCAGCCGCTCGGAGTCGAGCGCGACCGGGATGCCGCCCTCGAACTCGATGACGATCTCGACCGGCGCCGGCGCATCGGAAGGCGCGACCGTCCACTCGTACGCGTCGGCCGGCGGCGTGACCCATGGGTCCTCGAGGGCGCCTGTCTCGCACGAGCGGCCCCACATGTTGACGTCGATCGAGTAGGGCGATGCCTTCGTGATCGGGATCTCGATGCCGCGCTCATTCGCGTAGTCGATCTCCTGGTCGCGGGTCAGACCCATCCCGACCCGCATCGGGGCGATGACCTCGAGCCCCGGGTCCAGGGCGTGCGTCGCGACATCGAACCGGACCTGGTCGTTGCCCTTGCCGGTGCAGCCGTGGGCGACCGCGTCGGCATGCTCGCGCGCGGCGACCTCCACGAGGAGCTGGGCGATCAAGGGCCGGGCGAGCGCGGTGGCGAGTGGATACGCACCCTGGTAGAGCGCATTGGCCTGGAGGTGCGGCCACACGAAATCGGTGACGAACCGCTCGCGTGCGTCGACGACGTAGGCGCGGGACGCCCCGGCCGACATGGCCCGCCGCTCGACGCCAGGGCGCAGGGATCCGCCGCCAAGGTCGACGGTCAGCGTCACGACCTCGGCGTCGTACTGTTCCTTCAGCCAGGCCACGGCGACGGATGTGTCGAGTCCACCGGAGTAGGCGAGGACGACCTTCTTCACGGGACTGGGGACCTCCGGATCAATGACGGCGGGCGATGCTGGCGGCCGCGGTGGCGGGTGCGACTCCGGCACCGATGGCTCTGAAGCGATCGAGCCAGCGCTCGAGGCGCCGCTCGTCGGCGAAGAGGACGAGAAGCGTATTGTCGCCCGCCAGGGTGCCCTCCTGTTCACGCAGAGTCGACTCGTCGATCGCCTGGGCGATGACGCTGGCCGTGCCGGGCGTCCCGGTCAGCACGAGGATGAGGCCGCTCCGCCCGATCGCGACCGGGATATCGGCCAGGATCCGGGCGAGCCGCTCGTCGGTGGCCGACGGCGTGCGGCCGTTGCCGGAACCGACCGCCTCGGGCGTGACGTAGACATGGCCGTCCGCCCGGGGCGCCTTGTACAGGCCGAGCTCCGTGATGTCGCGGGAGACCGTGGCCTGGGTCACGGCGAACCCCTGTTCCGTCAGGGCGTCGACGAGTTCTCGTTGGCTGCCCACCGGGCGCGCCAGGACGAGTTCGCGGATCGCCCGCTGGCGGAGTCGCTTGAGGTCCTGCGTGGCGGTCACCTCGTTCCGTGCCTCCGCGTCAGGCCGCGCCGACGCCGGCCGTGCGGGTCGCCGTGATGCGGGTCCCGAAGGACTCGTCGGACAAGGCCCGGGACAGGGCGCTCGGCGCTGACGCGTCGGCGATGATCGCCTCGGCGCCGTCCCAGCCCAGCGCACCGAGCGCGGCCCGGACCTTGGGCACCATCCCGCCCGCGATGACACCGGACCCGATGAGATGCTCGGCTTCGGCGACGGTCAGCGTGTCGAGGCGGCGGCCGTCGGCGTCGCGCACGCCGTCGACATCGGTCATCAGGACGAGTTGACGGGCACCAAGCCCGGCCGCGATGCCCGCGGCCACGTCGTCGGCGTTGACGTTGCAGACGATGCCGTCCGCGTCGCGCGCCAGCGGCGCCACGACCGGCACCTGGCCCCCGACGAGGATCGCATCGAGCAGGTCGCGGCGCAGGCCGACGACGCTCGCCACCAGGCCAAGCTCGGGGATTCGCTCGGCGATGAGCAGGCCACCGTCGACGCCCGACAGCCCGACCGCATCGACGCCGATGTCGCGCAGACCGGCGACGAGCTCGCTGTTGACCACGCCCCGGAGCACCGCGGCGGCCACCTCGAGGGAGGCGGCATCGGTGACGCGCAGGCCGCCTTCGAAGCGCGACGGCACGCCCAGTCGCTCCAGCCACTCGGTGATCCGCTTGCCGCCGCCGTGCACCAGCACCACGGGACGTTGTCGCGCGACCGCGGCCACTTCCTCGAGGACCTGGCTCTGCTCCGCGATCGTCGTCCCACCCAACTTGACGACGAGAATCTCAGACATCGGTCGCCACCTGCGCGGCCCATGCCGGCGTTGTCGCCTGCGCGCGCTCGCTCACGCACCTTGGGGTGCGCTCGCTCGCGTGCTCGCCTCCGCCTTGGCCTGGTCTCGCCCAGGCGGCGCGTCGCAGTTCGCTCATGTCGTGTATTCCGAGTTCTCGATCACGTACGCCTCGGTCAGGTCACAGCCGAACGCCTCGCCCGTTCCCGAGCCCAGTCCGAGATCGAGCGCGATGACCACCTCGGGCGACGTCATCGCCGTCCGCGCTGCCTCGCGATCGAACGGGAGCGGCCCGCCCGCCTCGCCGTCGAAGACGGGATGGCCCGCGATATCGATGCGGAGCCGTGCCGGGTCGAGCCTGGCCGCCGTGCCGGCTCTCCGAGTGGCGTCGTCGGCGGACAGACCGGCCGCCTCGAGGACCGCGGCGTCGGCCAGGCTTGCGTTGCCGGCCGCACCCGCGATCCGGCCCCAGTTTGGGTCGCGGCCGTGGGCGGCCGCCTTGACCAGGCTGGACGACACGACCGCTCGGGCCACGGCCCGCGCCTCGGCGTCGTCGGCCGCGCCGGTCACCACGACCGTGATCAGCGTCGCGGCCCCCTCGCCGTCGGCGGCCTGCTGCCGGGCAAGGTCACGGGCGACGGCCTCGATGGCTTCGCCGAATGCGGCGGCCTCGGCGCTCCCAACTCGGACCGGCGCTGCCCCGGACGCGCCCGATGCCAGCACGAAGACCGTGTCGTTCGTGCTCGTATCGCCGTCGACACTCAGCTGGTTCCAGGTCCGGGCCGCGGCCGGTCGCAACAGGCCCCACAGCGTCTCGGGCGCCACGGCCGCGTCGGTCAGCATGACCGCGAGCATCGTGGCCATTCGCGGGTGGATCATCCCGACGCCCTTGGCGATGCCGCTGACGGTCACCGTGACGGGTCGGCCATCGGGATCGGGTAGCGCGAAGGACGTCGTCGCGACCTTCGTCACCGAGTCGGTCGTGCGGAGGGCGATCGCCATCGCCTCGAGCCCAGCGTCGCTCGTCTCCAGGGCCGGGACGACGGTCTCGATGCCGGCCGCCACCCGGTCGAGCGGCAGTCGCGTGCCGATGATCCCGGTCGAGAGGTGCAGCGTCAGGTCCTCCGGTATCCCGGTCGCCGCCGCGAGCAGCGAGGCGATCGCGCGTTGGTCCGCGTCGCCCGCATCACCGGTCGCCGCGTTCGCCGAGCCACTCGTCGAGATGACCGCCTGGGCCCACCCGAATCCACCGCGTCGGTCGCCGGAGGTCCGCGACAGGTGCTCGCGGGACAGCCGGACGGGCGCGGCCGCGAACGCATTCGGCGTGAACACCGCGGCCGCGGCTGCGGGACCCGCCGTGGTGACGACGACCCCGAGGTCCGGCCGACCGGACGCCTTGATCCCGGCGACCAGCCCACCGGCACGGAAGCCGGCCGGCATCACGGCCCGCCGCTCGACCGGCGGCAGGGACGCGGACGACAACGGGGCCAGTGCGGGCCGCATCGTCGTCATGGGGCCAACGGCAGCTGCGCGAGGCCGGCGATCTCGGGCAGGCCATGCACGAGGTTGAACGACTGGACGGCCTGGCCGGCGGCCCCTTTCACGAGGTTGTCCTCGACGCCGATGACGAGGATCCGCCCGATCCGCTCGTCGAGCCGGACGTGGATCCGGACCTCGTTGCTGCCGGTCACGTGCTTCGTGGCGGGCGGGGTCGGCACGACCGTGACGAAGGCCTCGTCCGCGTATGCCGACTCGTACAGCTCGTCCAGTTCGACCTGGGTGATCGGTCGTGTCGGGCGCACGTGGTTGGTCGAGAGGATCCCGCGGGTCATCGGGACAAGATGCGGGACGAAATCGACCGCGATCGAGCCCGGGTTCGCGCCCGGATCGAGACCCACGCGACCGGCGACGACCGCGAGCTCCTGCTCGATCTCGGCGACGTGGCGGTGGCCGCCCAACCCGTAGGCCTTCACGCTCTCGTTGACCTCGCCGAACATGAGATCGGGCTTGGCCTCACGCCCGGCGCCGGACACACCGCTCTTGGCGTCGACGACGAGGTCGCCGATCAAACCGGCCCGGGCCAGGGGTGCGAGCGCCAGGATCGTCGCGGTCGGGTAGCAGCCCGGGGAGCCGACGATGGCCACCTCTGCGTCGGCCAACCCCTCGAGCTCGGCGCGGTGCAGCTCGGGCAGGCCGTAGACGGCGATGGCGAGGAGGTCCGGCCGCGGATGGTCGAAGCCGTACCAGCGCGGGTAGTCGGCCTTATCGCGGAGACGGAAGTCGGGCCCGAGGTCGATCACGGCCGTGCCGGCAACGAGCAGGTCGGGGACGAGGGCGGCGGCCGTCCCATGGGGGAGGGCGAGGAAGACGGCATCGACGGGCGGGAGCGTGGAATGGACGGTCAGGTCCGTGCTGCCGAGGTGCGGGTGGACGCCCGCCAGCGGATCGCCATCGCGATCCCGACCTTGCAGGCCGACCAGGTCGACGTTCGGGTGGCGGGCAAGGATCCGGACGAGCTCGGCGCCGACATACCCGGTCGCGCCGATGATGCCGGCACGGATCCGGCGCGGTCCGCCTGCGGGATCGACGCCGCGCAGGGATCGAGGGATCGGGAGTGGATGGACCGCCGTCATGGTCGGATGACTATACAGCTGGGCTGCATAGTCATGCAAGGGCGACCTACTTGTAGGAGATCGGCTCCACGGACAACTTGTTCGGCGATCCCGCCCCACGAGTCCAGATCTTGGTGACGAGGTCCGGCACCCACCAGCGCAGGAAGTAGAGGCGACAGCCCAGGCAGTAGCCGGTCAGCGCGAGCAAGGACTGCAGGCCGGCCACGGCGAGCGCGAGGGTCCAGCCCAGGGTCGCCTGCCCCAGTGCGAAGGCGACGAGCGATAGGATGAGCGCCACCGAGCCCAGGACCTGGGCGAAGCGCGGCGGGTACTCGTGCTCCGGCTCGGCCGGGCCGAGGCCCGCGACCTTCACGATCCGGCGCCAGATCGCTCCGTAGATGGAGTATCGGAGGCCGAAGGCGGCGCTGACACCGATGGAGAGCAGCACGACCGCCACCAGCAATGGCGCGTTCGTGACGAGCGCGACGATGAGCAGGACGGCCGAGACGCCGGCCCCGAAGCGGTGTCCGCGTGGGTCGATCATCCGCGCCTTCGGCAGACGGGCGGCGGCATCGGCAGGAATGGCGGAGGGCATCGGCGGGTCTCCTCTGGGGTGTCGACCTTCGCCGCGAAGCATATCAGAGAAGTCCGACAAGCCTAGTAGGGATTCGCCTGCGCTCTCGGTCCCGCTACTCGCCGATGACCTCGGGGCGGCGGTACGGACCGGTCGAGATGACCTCGCCCTCGGCTTCGAGGGGACTCGTGCCCGTGGCGTGGATCCGGTACCGATGGTGGACGACGGTCGCACCGGCCGAGACCATCGCGTTGACCGGGCAGTACTTGGTCGCCGATAGCTCGATGCTGCGGCGGATGGCCGCCTGCGACAGGTTCCGACCCCAGACCTCGTGCGTGACGGTCACCTCGGTCAGCACCTGTGGGTACGCATCGCGCTGGTTGCCCGCCGCATGGACCTCGTAGCGGTCGATCGCCTGGCGCTTCTTGGTCGCGATCGCGATGACGTCCATCGCCGAACACGCGGCCAGGGCCGAGACGATCATCTCGACGGGGGACTGCTCATGGTCGGCGGCCTGGTCGCCGAAGACGAGCGATCGCCCCGTGCCGGTGTGGGCGACGAACTGCGACCCGCCATCGAAGACGACGTCCGCCCGACGCTCGCGGGTCACGCGGGCACGTCCTCGGAGACGTTGGCATCCTCGCCGTCGGCCCGGACCGGGCGATCGGTCAGGAACTGTTCCTGGTACAAGCCGCGCGTACAGCCCACCCTGGGCGAGCAATTCGGCGTGCGTGCCTCGTTCCACGACACGCCCGCGGTCGTACACCAGGATCCGATCGGCTCGCAGGATCGTCGAGAGGCGATGCGCGATGGCGATCGTGGTCCGACCCTCCATCAGCCGCTCGAACGCCGACTGGATGAGCCGCTCGGAGACCGTGTCGAGGGCCGACGTGGCCTCGTCGAGGATGAGGATCCGGGGATCCTTCAGCAGGACTCGGGCGATCGCGATCCGCTGCTTCTCGCCGCCCGACAGCTTGTAGCCGCGCTCGCCCACGACCGTGTCATAGCCGTCGGGGAGCTCCATGATCCGGTCGTGGATGGCCGCGGCGGTCGCAGCCGTTCGGAGCTCGTCCTCGGTCGCCTCGGGCTTCGCATACGCCAGGTTCTCCCGGACCGACGCGTGGAACAGGTACGTCTCCTGGGTGACCACGCCGATCGTCTCGCCGAGCGACTTGAGCTTGATCCGCCGGACGTCGATGCCGTCGATCTCGACCGCGCCGCTGTCGACGTCGTACAGGCGCGGGATCAGGTAGGTGGTCGTCGTCTTGCCGCTGCCCGAAGGGCCGACGAGTGCGACGAGCTCGCCGGGATCGGCCTCGAAGTCGACGTGCTCGAGCGCGAAACCCGGCAGCAGCTCGATGGCGGGCACGCCGCCGATCCCGTCCGGCGGCGGTTCGATCGCGTCGGCCACGGCTTCGGCGGCTGCCTGGTCGATCGGGGCGGCCGCGATCTCGATCTCGACGGCGCTCCGCTCGACCGGTGGGTCGGGCTGGCCGGCGACGTGCTCATGCCCGCGCGCGACGGCATCGAGGGCACGCGATGAGGGGACGGCCTCGGTCGGGTAGCCGAACGACACGTCGTGGAACCGGACCCCGCCCCGGACCTTCGCGGGGTCAAGCGCGACCGCGTCGGGCGCATCGACGATCTCGGGGTCCATCTCCAGGTACTCGAAGATCCGATCGAAGAGCGCGAGCGCCCCCTGGATCTCGACCTGGACGTTCAACAGCTGCCCGAGCGGGAAGAAGAGCCGCGACTGCAGCGTCGTGAACGCCACGATGTCGCCGATCGTCGGAGCGGACGGATCGCCCTGGATCGTCAGCCAGCCGGCCAGCCAGTACACGAACGCCGGCGTGATGCTGAAGATCGTGCCGATGATCATGAAGAACCAGCGGCCGACCATCGCCTGACGGATCTGCAGGGCGGCGAGCCGGGCGTTCAGGCCCCGGAACCGCTTGATCGAGGAGTCCTGCTGACCGAAGGTCTTCGCCAGGAGGATGCCGCTGACGCTGAGTGTCTCCTCGGTCAGGGCGGTCAACTCGGCCAGCGACTTCTGCGTCTCGCCGCTGACCTCGCGTCGGACCTTGCCGACCCGGAACGTCAGGTACATGAAGAACGGAAGCAGGCCGAGCGAAAGCAGCGTCAGCCGCCAGTCGATGAGGAACATCGCGACGATCGTGCTGATGGCGATCGCGACGTTGCTGGTCACGGAACTCGCGGTGTCGGTCACCACCGACTGCACGCCGCCGATGTCGTTCGCGATCCGGCTCTGGATCTCGCCGGTGCGGGTTTCCGTGAAGAACCGGAGGGGCATGTTCTGGAGGTGGGCGTACAGCGCGCCACGCAGGTCCTGCATGACGTTCTGGCCGATGAGGTTGTTGAGATACGCCTGCCCGACACCGATCAGGCCCGTGAAGATCGGCAGCACGATCATCAGGCCGACGTAGAGGTTGAGCTTGAACAGGTCCTGCTCCGGGATCGCCTCGTCGATCAGGAGCTTGAGCAGGATCGGATTGGCCAGACCGATCAGGCTCGTGGCAAGGATGGCGACGAGGACGACCCCGACCTGGAGACGGTACGGCCTGAAGAACGCGACGATCCGTCGGATCGTCTTGCCTCGGCGCTCCTTCGGCACCGGCGTGAACTCGGTCGTCGGGCCGCCCCACATCCCGCCGCCGCCCATCATCCGGCCGCCGCCTCCGCGGCCGCTTCCTCCGCCTCCGGCCACCCCGCCCGTTGCCTGGCGCGTCTGCCCTCGAGGGAAACTCATCCTGCGCCGTCCCGGTCGCGACGGCTGGCCCTTTGATCCATCGCTCCGACGCTACCACGAGTCGGCATCTATGCACGATTTCCGCGCCGGGTCTGCCCTCCGGTCGGTATGCATGTCGGAGGCATAGGCGGGCGATCCATAGCGCGACCCTGCGTGCATGCGCGGCGCGGTGCGGTCCCGAGCGGATCAGGCCCTGGCCACGATCACGATCGTCGAGCGGCGCGAGGGCGACCCGCGCGTCAGGAGGTCCCCGGCCAGGCCCAGCAGGAAGGTCGGCCAATGACGGCCCCACGCCCGCGCGAGGTGGCCGACCGTCTGGAGCGAGACATCGGTGAAGCCGGCCGCCTCGACCCGTGAACGGATGACCGCCGGGTCGTTGCATGCCCCGACGAGCGGATGGGCATCCGCGGCCTCCGCCTTGACCCAGGGCTGCACGCGCGCCCGCCATGCCGACGGCATTCGGAGGTACGCGTCGACGAACGGATGTCGGCGGTTCACCGTGGTCGCCACCAGGGTGCCTCCGGGTCGGAGCCACCGATGCAGGTTCGCCAGGGCCGCCGGCGGATCGATGAAGTGCTCCAGCGTGAAGCTCGAGAGGACGATGTCGAACGCGCCCGGCGCGAACGCGTCTGCGGGGCCGCACACGTCGACGATCGCGAACTCGTCGAGGTAGGGGATCGGGACGTCGGGAGCGTGGATGTCTGCCCCGACCAGTCGTCCGATGCGGCGTCGAAAGCGGCGTAGCGAGGACGACCGACCGCAACCGGCGTCCAGTGCCGTCACCGCCCCCGGCGACGCCTCCTCGGCTCGGGCGACCGCGGACGCCAGCGCCTCGCGGACCAGCCGGTAGACGGTCGGCGAGATCCCGAGACGCGGCAGGACCGCGAACCGGCCGTCCTCCGACAAGCCCGGCTACCAGGCCGCGGCGGTCGCGGATCTCGGTGATGCCCTCGGACTCCAGCCAGCGCTCGGCGTCGATCGCGGCCTTGCAGCCGTCGGCGGCAGCAGTGACGGCCTGCCGGTACCGATGGTCGTGCACGTCGCCGGCGATGAACACGCCATCGACCTTCGAGCCGGTCTCGTCGTGGATGACGAGGTAGCCTGCCTCGTCGACCTCGAGCCAGTCGCGGAAGGCCTCCGTGTTGGGGCGATAGCCGATCGCGATGAACAGGCCGTCGAGCGACATGCTCGTCTCCTCGCCGGTCACCGTGTCGCGCAGCCGCACGCCCTCCACCTTGGCCGTGCCCAGGACCTCCTCGACGGCCGTGTTCGTGTGGATCTCGATCTTCGGGTGGGCCACCGCCCGGTCGATCATGATCTTCGAGGCACGGAACGAATCGCGGCGGTGGACCAGGTGGACCTTCGTCGCGAATCGGGTGAGGAACGTGGCCTCCTCGAATGCCGTGTCGCCGCCGCCCACGACCGCGATCTCACGGTCGCGGAAGAAGAACCCGTCGCACGTGGCGCACGCCGACACGCCACGGCCGCGCAGTCGAGTCTCCGAGTCGAGACCGAGCCACAGAGCCGATGCACCGGTCGCGACGATCACCGACTGCGCTCGGTACTCGATCCCCCGTGCCCAGAGGCGGAACGGGCGCTCGGAGAAGTCGACCCGGTCGATGTCGACGTCGATGATCTGGCTGCCGAAGCGCGCAGCCTGGGCGCGGAAGGCGGCCATCAGGTCAGGGCCCTGGATGCCATCCGGAAACCCAGGGTAGTTCTCGACGTCCGAGGTGAGCATGAGCTGGCCGCCGGGTGCGGAGCCGGCGAGGACGATCGGTTCGAGGTTGGCCCTGGCCGCGTAGATGGCCGCGGTCAGCCCGGCCGGACCCGAACCCACGATCACCAGCTTGGCATCGACGCGACCCTCCCCCGACCTGAAGGTCGTCGGTCCACCCGGCTGGGTGACCGGCGTGGCGTCGCTGAGGGCCTCGGGCGCATCGATCATCGAGATCGTCAACCCACCGAATGGATCGAGTTGCCCAGGCTCGGTGCCGTTGCCCGAAGGCTTGTCCGTCATGCTGGCATCGTACCATGCAAGACATACTCCCCAGGGGTATCTAACGTCGCGTCGAGCACGGACATCAGAGGCGATGCATGGCGGGGATGACGTCGCGCCCGACGGCGTCGAGTGCCGCCGGGTCGGTGGCGTTCGGCATGCTGACGATGACGTGCTGAGCGCCGGCATCGGAGAGGTCGCCGAACCGATCGACGATCTGGGCAGCCGACTCGGTCCCGACGACGCCGTCGGCCGAGATGCGGAAGTTCTGGAGGGTCGAGCGTTCGATCTCGTCGGGATCTCGACCGACCGCGGCGCAATGCTCGGCCAGGATCGCGTACTTGCGGGCGATCGCCTCGGGTGTCCCGAACACGTTGCAGGCGTCCGCATACTGCGCCACGAGGCGGAGGGTCTTCTTCTCGCCACCCCCACCGATCATGATCGGCACCCTGGGCCGTGACAGTGACTGTGGTGAGTTGAGGAGGCGCCTCGCCTGGAAGTGGCGGCCTTCGAACGCCGCCTCGGTGCCTCGGTCGCCGGACCACATCTCGTGGGCGATCTGGAGCGTCTCCTCGAGCATGGCGAAACGCTCGCCGAGGGGCGGGAACGGAAAGCCCAGGCTCCTCGACTCCTCCTCGTTCCAGGCCGCGCCGATCCCGAGCCAGGCCCGGCCACCGGACAAGACGTCGAGCGTGGTCGTCGCCTTGACCCACAGACCGGGGAGCCGATAGTGGACGCCCCCGACCATCAGGCCCAGCCGGGCCCGACTGGAGTGGGCGGCCATGAACCCAAGGGCGGTCATGCCCTCGAGCATCGGCTCCTCGGGCCTCCCGACGCCACGGATCTGGAAGAAGTGGTCCATCACCCAGATCGAGTCGAATCCGACGTCGTCCGCCTGGCGGACGATCCGGGCCAAGGTCGGGCCGATCTGTTCCGGTCCGCCTGGCCAGGAGAACGATGAGATCTGCAGACCGAGCTTCATGTCGTCGCGAGCGTAGCGGGTATCGGGCGTGCGCGGACCGGGACCGTTCGGTACGCTGGCACGGCATGAAGACCTTTCGACCGGCCGACGTGGACCTCGCATCGCCCGCGAAACCCGACAGCGACTTCGGCGATGGCGGTGCGGGCGGCGGCCCTGGTGCGCCGGTCACTCGCTCGGTGGCCCGCCTGGAGGCGTCCGACGGCGGGCTTCGCAGCGGCGTCTGGGATAGTTCTGCGGGCCAGAAGGACTTCGTGTTCGCGACCGACGAATGGGCGTACATCCTCGAAGGTGAAGCGGAGGTGACCGCCGCTGGCAAGACGCACGTCCTCCGCGCGGGCGACGTGTTCTACACGCCGGCCGGAGAGCGAATGTCGTGGGTCGTCCCGAGCTACGTCCGCAAGGTCTGGGTGCACCGGCGGCCGCCGTTCATCGGCCGGGTCAGGCGCAAGCTCCGTCGGATCCTGGCCCGGCGCTAGCCGAGCCCAAGAGCACGGGACCGGACCGAGGCTCGAGTCGAACCTACGCGACCTGGTCGCCCGCGGGGGCGGGGGCCGAACGTGGCCGGATCTTTCCGAACAGGGCGGGAACCTCCGGTGCGGGCACCGCGGGCGAGAACAGGAACCCCTGGGCACGGTGGCAGCCAAGCGCCTCCAGGCGCTCCAGCTGGTGCGGCATCTCGACGCCCTCGGCCGTCACGATCAGCCCCAGCGCCGATGCGAACGACAGCGTCGCGGTGACGATCGCGGTGTCCTCCCGGGACGCCCCGAGGCCGCCCACGAACGAGCGGTCGATCTTCAGGCCGTGGACGGCGAACCGCTTGAAGTATTCGAGGGCGCTGAACCCGGTCCCGAAGTCGTCGATGGCGAGCCGTACCCCCAGCTCGTGCAACTGGCGCAGCGCGCCGTCGCCGGTCGCGGTCTCCCGCATCGTCAGCGACTCGGTGATCTCCAGTTCCAGCGCCGACGGTTCGAGCGCGGATTCGAGCAGGATGTCGCGGACCTCGGCGCCGAAGCCGGGCTCGACCACCTGCCGGGCCGAGGCGTTCACGCTGATCGTCAGGTCCGGGCGACCGATCCCCGCATCGCGCCACGCCCGGAGTTGGCGGCACGCGGTCGTGGTGACGAGCTTCCCGAGTGGCACGATCAGCCCGGTCGCCTCGGCGAGCGGGATGAACTCGCCGGGCGGCATCAGCCCACGGTCAGGGTGACGCCAGCGCACGAGCGCCTCGAACCCGACGATCTCGTGCGACTGCAGCTCGACGATGGGCTGATAGTGGACCTCGAACGCCTCGGCCTCGATGGCGGCCCGAAGCTCGGTCTCCATCTCGAGGCGGCTCTGGGCGCGTCGCTGCATCGACGGGTCGAAGACGACGTGCCGCCCCTTGCCCTGGTCCTTGGCCGCGTACATCGCGGCATCGGCATGAGCCAGCAAGTCCCCGGCGATCGCATTGCGGCCACGCCCGAGGGCGATCCCGATGCTCACGCCGACGACGAGCGGACGGCCCTCGAGCAGGATGGGGCGGCGGATCGCTGCGGCCAGCCGCTCGGCCAGCACGACGGCCTCTTCCTCGCTGTTGACGCGCTCGACCAGGATCGTGAATTCATCGCCACCCTGGCGGGCGGCGATGTCGTCGGCCCGGATCGTGCTCGTGAGTCGCTCGGCGACCTCGACCAGGAGGCGGTCGCCGGCGCCGTGCCCGAGGGAGTCGTTGACGACCTTGAAGTCGTCGATGTCGAGGAACAGCACCGCGACCCCCGCCCGACGCCGACGCGACCGATCGAGCGCCCGATCCAGGTGCTCGCGGAAGAGGGCCCGGTTGGCGAGACCGGTGAGCGGATCGTGGAAGGCGTCGTGGAGGAGCTGCGCCTCGAGGCGCTTCTGTTCGGTCGTGTCCACCAACAGGCCCTGCGAGACGCGGCGGCCGCCGGTCGTCTCGTCGCGCATCGCGTACGCCTCGTCGTGCACCCAGACGATGGTGCCATCCGACGCAATCATCCGGTAATCCAGGCGAAGGGGCTGTTCGGTCTTCCAGTGCTCGGCGAGCGCGGCGAGTGTCGTCGGCAGGTCGTCGGGGTGGGTGAGCCGCGGCCACAGCTCCGGGTCCTCGAGGAAGGCCTCGGGTGGGTAGCCCAGGATGGCCTCGATCTGGGGGCTCATGTAGGCGAGGTGCCCGCCATCGGTGACACCCGGGTCGGCCACGTCGATGTAGACCGCGGCCGGCACCCGCTCGACCAGCGTCTGGTAGCGCGAGTCCGCCTCGGCGCGTTGGAGGAGCGCGATCTCAAGGTCGTCACGGGACTCCCGCGAGTCATCGAGCAGGCGACCGCGCTCGTGGACCAGGAACGATTGCCGGAGGCCGGCCAGAAGGATGACGGCGAGCGAGCACAGCTCGATCGGACCCAACTCGCTCGAGATCTGATGCCGGACGCCCAGGGTCACGGCACTCGCCAGCAGGGCCACGAGCGGCAGCACGCCAAGCACGACCGCTGAGACTTCGCGGAACCAGCGACCGTGGCCCTCCCCGAGGCGCCAACTGGTGGCTCCGACCCCGACCGCGATCATCCCGACCGAGAACGCGTAGTTGCCGGGGTTTCCAGCGGCGGGCAACGCGACGACGGCCTGGCGCAGCCAGTCGACCCACGCGAACCCGAGGATCGCGAGGCCGATCAGCAACAGGTAGCCGCCGCCGCGGGGCGCGGCCCGAGCCGCCAGCAGGGCGACCAGGCCCGCGGCCGCCGCGGCGAGATGGACGATCGGGTAGGCGATCGCAACGATCCCCTGGATGGTCTCGCCGGCGCCGACCTGTTCGCCGTAGATGGCCAGGATGATGGCCGTGAGGGCGAGGAAGATCGCCATCGCATCGAAGTAGACCGCGACCTCCTCAGCCTTGGCCAGCCGTCCGTAGACGGCGATCACGAAGGCCACGATGATCGGCGGCGCGATCATGAGGAAGCCGACATCCGACGGGGCTGGCACGTTGAAGTAGCCGACCGCCGTCTGGATGACCCATGCCATCTGGCCGATGAACCAGGCCCCAGTCCCCAAGGCCACCAGGATGGCGATCCGGCGGTCCATGCCGGACGCCTTGCGGGCGATCAGGGCGGCGTACAGGGCGGCGAGACCGCCGGCGGTCGTCCAGTGGGCGTTCTCCCACAGCACGACCTGGCCACCGAGGTCGAGCGCGGTGAGGAGCATGAACAGACCGACGATGGCGAGCCCGACTCGCAGGACGATCGCCTCGGGGACGAGGTCAGGCGGCCAGGGTCGCACGTGCATGGGCCATGGGGGCAAGCGGCGGTCGTGCTCGCCAGCCACGGGGGGCACGGTCGCACCCGTGGTCGCCGTTGCCCGGTTCGGCTGGGAAGCGGGGCTGTCCACCCCGAGACACTAGGCGTCAGTGGTGCGTACCTCCACCACCGCTTGGCCCCATAGCCGGATAGCCCATATGCCGGATGTCAGCGTTCGGTGGCGCGCTCCGGGACTCGAGGAGCGTATGCGCGATTTCGGCGTGCCAGACAACGCTTCGAGCGACATTCGCGTCGGAGACGAAGCGACTTCAGCGGAAGAGGTCGTTCGCCGCCGGCATCACCAGGTCGCGGATCGTGCCCTCGCCACGCGTGAAGGCCGCTCCCCGGACGATCGCCACGGGGCGCGCCGCAGTCTTGCCGAGCACCAGCTCGGCGGCCGAGGCCAGCTCGTCCGCGACGGCTCGCACGGTGGATCGCATCACCCGACCGTCGGCGTCGGGGACGCCCCGCAGGTCGTCGAGTGGGAGCAGACCTGACACGCCGATCGCGACATCGACGATGCCCCAGCGCCACGGCCGTCCGAACGAGTCCGAGACGATGACCGGCACGTCACGGCCGAACCGGTTGCGCAGGGAGGTCCGGATCCGCGCGGCCGAGGCGTCGGGGTCGCGCGGCAGCAGCGTCACCAGGGCACCGGAGTGGGGGCCGACGTTCGAGGCGTCGACGCCGCCGTTCGCGCACACGAACCCGTGGGGCGTTTCGGTGATGAGCACCCCTTCGGTCATCCGCACGACCCGCCGAGCCTCCCGGAGGACGACCTCGATCTGACGGGCGTCGCGATCGAACTCCTCGGCGAACTCCACCGCCTCCGGGCGCGGCTCGACGGTATCGAGCTCCACGATGGCGCCTTCGGCCTTGGAGACGACCTTCTGGGTGACGACCAGGACGTCGTCGTCGCGGAGTGGCAGCGCGTCTGGCGTGCCCGAGATCGCGTCCCCGATGAGGGCCGGCAGGTCGTCGCCGAGGCGAACCTCGGGGATCCCTTCGAGCGCCAGGACCGAGATCGAGGCCGCCGCCGAGTCCGGCGAGCCGCCTCCGACCGGTCGCTCAACCGACACCGAGACGCTCCGGCGACGTCGATTCGACGAGGACCAGGTCCTCGGGCGTGTCCAGGTCGATCCCGAGTGGGCCGCCGATCTCCGTGTAGCGAGCGCCGGCGGCATCCGCGCGCGCTCGATGGGCGCCCCGGCTGTCCGGCCCGAACGCGAAGTCGATGACATCGGGCGGCCGGAGGCCGAGCGCGTTGGTGCCGGTCGCGTGGCGGTCGGTCACGAGCACGACAGCCGGCTCGTCCGCGACGAGCGCCTCGACGAGGGCGTCGATCGCCCCGGCCGTCACGAACGGCAGGTCGACCGGCACGACCACGACGGCCTCGGCGCCGCCGGCCGTGACGTCATCGCGCGCCTCGAGGAGCCCCGCGTTGAGGCCGTCCGAGCGCTGACGCAGGGTGCGAGCCCCGAGATCGGCCGCCAGCCGAAGGACTCCCCGGTCCGGGCTGACGACCACGACGTCGGCAAGGCGGTCCACGGCCAGGGCGGCCACCACGGTCCGGCTGAGCAGCCCGGTCACCAGGTCATGGCGCTCCTCGGCGTCCAGCGAGCCGGCGAGCCGGGTCTTGGCGCCTTCGAGCGTCCCGACCGGGATGATGGCGGCGACGTGAGGTGCCCCGAGGCGCGGGTCCGGACTGGTCACGCTCCCGATGGTACAGACCCCTCCTCGTCGGCCGGTGGGAGGGCGAACGTCAGCACCGCCTGGGCCAGCCGCGCCCGGCCGTGGACATCGGCCATGATCGTGTCCGTCACGAGGGTCTGCAGCCCCAGCGCGGCGATCGCCGGCTCCAGGGAGGCGTCGACCCGATCGAGCACGAAGCCATCGGCGTGTGGCGCCAGGATCGCGGCAACGCCCGCGGCGCTCGATTCGTGGCCGAGCGAGGTCAGCATCCGGTCAGCCGGGCCTTTCAGGGCCTTGCCGCCGACGATGCCGCTCACCGCGACGACCGGCGCCCGCACGCGCGCCCGGCCGAGCAATTCCGTCACGGCCGGGACGGCGAGGATCGGCCCGAGCGAGACGATCGGGTTCGATGGCCCGATGACGATCACGTCGGCTCCGCCCAATGCCGCCCGGACCTGGGGCGTCGGCCGTGCGCTCTCGATGCCGGCATGTCGGACCTCGTGGACATCGGGCGCCTGGTGTCGGCGGACGAAGTACTCCTGGAATTCGAGCCAGCCGTCATCGGTCCGGACCTGCGTGCGAACGGGCTCGTCGGCCATCGGCAGGATCGTGCTCGGGATGCCGAGCGCCCGCTGCAACTCCATGACGGCCTCGGTGAGCGATCGACCTGCCCGAAGCCGTGCGGTGCGAGCGATGTGCGTGGCGAAGTCCCGGTCGCCAAGGCGGAACCAGGCCTCCTCACCGTACCGCTCGAGCATGGCCATCGTTGCCCACGTCTCGTCGACGACGCCCCAGCCCCGCTCGTCGTCGAACAGACCGGCGAGCATGTACATGACCGAGTCGTGGTCGGGCATGACGAGCAGGCCGTGACGCTCGACGTCGTCGGCGGTGTTGACGATGACCGTGAGTTCGCCCGGCCGGAGCACCTGCTGCAGGCCGTGTGCGAGCTTCGCCCCGCCCGTCCCGCCGGCGAGGACGACCACCTTCACGCCCGCAGCCGCTCCTGGACCTCCGGCATCCGCCGGATGGTCTCGGGGTCGTATGGCCCGGGCATCCGGACGATGACCGTCTCGAAGCCAAGCTCGCGGTACGGGCGCAGCGCGTCGGCCACTTCGGCCGGCGCACCGAGCAAGACGGGTCCCGGCCCCATGTGGTCCGCGCCGTTGTGGTCGAGCAGCGCGCGAAACGCGACCTCGGCCGCCGCCCGGTCGTCTCGCAAGAGCATCGGGAAGCTGATGGTCATCTCGATCTCGCCGATGTCTCGCCCTACGTCGGCACCGTGTGCGGACAGGATCTCGAGGCGGGTCCGGACTTCGTCGAGCGTCCCCGACGTATTCCAGGCATCGGCGCGTTCGGCCACCGTCCTGAGCGTCTTCTTCGGGCCCGAGCCGCCGACCAGGATCGGCAGGTGTGGCTGGATCGGCCGTGGTTCGCACAGGGCATCGTGGAACGTGTAGAAACGTCCCTCGTGGCTGAAGCGCTCGCCGTCGAGCAGGCGGCGCAGCAGCATGACCGATTCGTCCAGGCGGTCGAGGCGCTCGCCGACACCGGCCCCGAAGTCGATGCCGTAGGCGTCGTGCTCACGCTCGAACCAGGCTCCGCCGATCCCGAGGATGGCCCGGCCACCCGATACGTGGTCGAGGGTCGTGGCGAGCTTGGCGGTCAGGCCGGGGTTGCGCATCGTGTTCGCGCCGACCATCAGCCCGAGGCGGACCTTCGCTGTGATCGGACCGAGGGCCGCCAGCACGCTCCACCCCTCGAAGATGGGCTGCTCCCAGGGTCCGAAGATCGCCAATAGGTGGTCCCACGTCCAGATCGAGTCCCACCCGGCGTCATCGGCCGAGCGGGCAGCGTCGCGCAAGCCCGGCCAGTCGGTGTGCTGGGACCAGAGCTGGAGCCCGAACCGCATCAGGCGGCAGCCGCTCGGGTGATCATGCTCGGTGGTCGTGGATCGCGAATGCGCGGACCCGGAAGCTGATGCGTTCCTGGCGCTGAAAACGGTCACGGATGAGGCGTTCCGCCTCGACGGGCTCGTCCGCATGGTAGCGGCGGGCCATCGCCGCGATGTCAGCCTGCGCGGTCGGCTGGTCCGTGATCGCCTCCGTGATGCCGGTGAGCCCGACCCAGCGGTAGGCGTCCTCGGCCTCCGCGACCGCCACGGAGATCCGCGGGTCGCGCACGAGGTTGGCCGGCCATCGTCGTCCGACGGCGCTGTTGATGAGCAGACCGTCGCCATCGAGGGTGTACCAGATGACGGCCTGGCGCGGGGCGCCGTCAGGGTCGATCGTGGCGATGGTGGCGAAGCGGAGACCGCTGGCGAGGAAGGCGCGGACGGTGTCTGGAAGGACGACCACCGTGGTCTGGGTCATACCCTCGATGGTACGCGAGCCGCGTGTCGCCTGACCATCTCGATGCGGCGCGGCTTCGCCGGCTCGTTTGCGGGCTTGCCGAAGAGATACCCCTGCCCGTAGTCCACCCCGAACTCGCGAAGCTTCGCGAGGTCCTTGCGGGTCTCGATCCCCTCGGCGACCAGCTTCGCGTTGATGCGCCGGCCGAATGACACGAACGCCTCGACCAGCGCCTGCTTCGCGTCGTCACGGGCGATCCCGTGCGTGATCTCGCGGTCGATCTTGATGATCGTCGGCCGCAGGGCGGCGACGAGCGCGAAGCTCGCGTACCCGGCTCCCGCGTCGTCGACCGCGAAACCGAACCCCAACCGGCGAAGGGCCTTGACCTGGCGCTTGAGCGGTCCGAGGTCGGAGACCGATTGCTGCTCCGTGCACTCGACGGTGATGCGCGACGGGGAGAGACCGGCGGCCCGGACCATCGCCGCGAGCGCCTTGGCCTCGAAGGCCGGATCGAGCAGGCTCGCGGGCGTGAAGTTGATGCCGAACCGTCGCGGCTCCTTGCCGGCCTCGCGGTTGATCGCCTCGAGCCGTCCGGTCCGTTCCAGGATCGTTCCGATGATGAAGAGGTCGAGCTCGATCGAGCGCTCCGTGTAGATCGCGGCCGAGACGATGGACGAGATCGACTGCGGCAACATCGGCATCTGCGGGCGGAACAGGCACTCGTACTCGTGCAGCTCCGAGGTAGCCAGGTCGACGATCGGCTGGAATGCCACGCGGTGCAGCGTGCGGAGGCTGAAGAAGTAGTCGAGCATCTTGGTCTGGACGACCATGCTCGACTGGGCCATCCCGATCCGGTCCGCGAGGCCGCTGAGCTGGACGGCGGCCGAGGTCGCGATCAGGTAGCGGTCTGATTCGGGCAACGTCCAATCGACCATCACCAGGCCGTATTCGGGGTCGCGCGCGCCGTCCGCGATCTCCTTGACGAGGCTCTCGGTCAGCAGGTGGGCGGGCGCGATCAGGACGGTCCCGGACTCGAGTTCGACGACGCGGGCGCCAACGACCACCGAGGCCAGCCGGTTGGCGAACCGGATGTCTCGAGACCACAGGAGCCGCTCGGCCTCGGGCCGACGTGTGTGTAACAGGCGCACGGGCTACCGCTGCTTCGGTGTGAGCCGAGGCGCTGGATGCATCGACTCGACGACATGGGCATCATCGGGCCGGAGATCGGTGCCGGGCCGGACCCGAGGGTCCCATGGACGCTGGGCCGTTGGTACCAGTTCGGAGGCGAGGGGTGGTGTCTGGTGGTGCGCGGCCGGCCGGTCGGCCGGCCGCGCCACATCGCGAGGCTGGGCGTCTAGGCGGTGATGGCCCTAAGTGCCTCGAGGGCCTCGCGTTCCTCGATGGCGATGGCATCGACCCGATCCGCGAGGTCGTGCTGCAGGTCGTCTGCCTGGGCACGGTCGAGCGGGAATCTCCGGCGCATCGACTCGCGGATCGCCGCGAGCTCATCCCATGCCGCCCGCACCTCGGGCAGGGCCGTCGTGCCCTGCATCCGGTACGCCGTGGCGCGAAGGTCCTGGAGCTCGCGCGTCCGTCGGAACGCCGGGACCGCATCGGGGAGTGCCGCCGCCGCGAGGTCGTTCCAGGCGTCGGCAAGCGTGCGTCCGTCGGCAGAACCTGCGTACCGCCGCGCCAGCGCGGCGAGACGGCCATCTCCGCCGTGTTCGGCGATGTCCTCAAGGCCCGCTCCGAACATCGTGCGCATGAGGCCACCTCCCGAGCCGTAGTAGCGAACGAACTCGTGGACGGATGCCAGCGCAGACCAGAGTCGTTCGCCCGGCGGGAAGACGGTCGCCCAGCTGTCACGGCCGGTGCCGCGCAGACGGGCGGACCAATCGGTCAAGGCCGCCAGGGAGAACTGGCGGGTGCGGGGGTGGTCGAGCCCGTCGACGGTGGCCCGCAGACCAGCTCGTTCCGCATCCGGCACGACGTCGGGGCCGACGACCCCGGCGTCGTCACCGAGCCACAACAGCCGGTGCTTCTGCTTCGCGATGCGCGCCCGCGCCCGTCCGAACACCTCGAGCGGGACCTCGACCGGGACCTGCGCGAGATCGTCGAGGACGGCGGCGCCTCGCGCGTCGTCGATGGCCCGCACGACCACGACGTGGTAGCCGCCACCTTCCCAGTCGGCCGGATAGCCGCGCGTGCCCAGGACCGCGGCGTCGACCCAGGCGATGACCGGGCGCCCCGGGGCCAGGGCCTCCCGGAGTTGACGATCCGCGAGCTTGGGCGAGGACGTCTCGGTCACGGTCGGGACCAGGCCGAGGCGGCGCAGCCCGCCGTCGAGGAACGCGAGGTCGTCATCCCAGCGGTGCCGGCCGGCGAGGAACAACGTGCCGACGCCCTCGGCGGCGTAGTGGAACTGGAAGACGCCGATGCCGATGCCGCCGCCGATGACGAGGGCATGCGGTTCGG
Organism: uncultured Chloroflexia bacterium; assembly: GCA_963778645.1. Classification (GTDB taxonomy): domain Bacteria; phylum Chloroflexota; class Limnocylindria; order Limnocylindrales; family CSP1-4; genus SPCO01. The sequence continues at coordinate 58,804 of CAVZVH010000025.1, read as the reverse complement.
TCACGCGCAGCCCGGCCTCGGCCAGCAGGAGGCGGAGCGCGGCGGCTCCGGGGTTGGTTCCCGGTGCGGTGGTGGAGGGATCGTCGGTCTCGGTCGCGGTCGTGGTTGCGACCACGTGCGCGCGTGCCGCGGCATAGCGTTCGCCGGTTCGCTCCATGCGAGCACGAACACGTGACTTCAGGTGCTTTCGGTCGGTCATCTCAAGCCTCGTTCCCGGCCGGCGACCCATGCCCCACGCACAACGGGCGCCACGGCCGTGCTGGAACGGACGAGATGGCGCGAGTCAGTCCGACCCGAGGACATCATCCCCTTTGCCTCCGCGAGGCCGGTCGCGTGGGGACCGGCGAGGAGGTTCGGCGTGGGTCACGCCTCCGAGATGATAGCGCCTACCCGTCGAGCCGATACCGGATCTCGTCGATCGGGAGCCCGTCGAAGTCGATGGTGAAACGAGCGCCGTCGGCGAGGAAGCCGGCCGCCTCGTAGAAGCGGCGGGCGACCGGGTTCGCCTCGAAGACCCAGACGACGATCGGGTCGAACCCCCGGCCTTGCAGGTCCGAGACGACGTGCCCGAACAGGGTCCGGCCGTACCCGCGACCCCGTTCCCCGGGCGCGAGGTAGATCGCGTAGACCTCCCCGGCACCCGCGGGCGGCGGCGCCGACTCAGCGCGCCCAGGGCCCGACGACGCGAACCCGGCCACGCCGAGGTCCGTCTCCACGATCCACGTTCGATCCATCGCCTTCGCGGGCTCGGCGGCGATCTCGCGCGCTTGCCGTTCGATGGCTTCCCGCCAGCTCGTGGTGCGACGTTCCAGCGACAGGCCATCGAGGACGGCGTCGGGGACGAGGCCGCGATACGTCGATCGCCAGCTCCGGATGTGGATGTCGGCGATCGTCGGGGCGTCCTCGGGCGTCGCGAGGCGAACCGTCGCCGCGGTCATGCCAGGCGTTCACCGGCGCGGATCGCCACGTCGAGACGGTTTTCGGGCGGCGAGAGCGGGCACGCCCAGCGGGGGTCGAACGCGCACGAAGGCTGGAACGCGAAATTGAAGTCCAGGATGAGCGTGCTCGACGCCGGGTCGCCACCGAGGTCAGCGCTCTTCGCCGTGTCGACGAGGTAGCGGCCCGCCCCGTATGTCTCGGTGCCGTTCGTGGCATCGCGGAATGGGATGAACAGGCCCCCGGCATAGCCGGCCATCCAGAAGACCGAGAGCGGCCGTCGACCCTCGGGGAGCGGCAACGTGACGGTCCCGATGCGACGGAACGAGAGCGTGTCCGCGCCGCTGTTCGGGAGCTCGAGCGCGAATGCGCCGGGGGCCGGCGGCGGAGCCGGCTCCAGTCGCACCACGAAACGCAGTCGCGGGTCGTGGTCGAAGTGGTGGGCCTCGAAAGCGGCCCGGGCATCACGCGGCACCGGCGACTGCGGGTGTTCGCGAAAGAGTCGCTCACGGACAGCGCGCCAGTGCGTCAGCGCGGCATCCGGATCGGCCGAGGCCGTGGCCCGGACTTCTGTGTAGAGCGCGGCCACCCGTTGCCGCCAATCAGCGAGCCAGAGGCGATCAGTCGTCGAGCCGTCGCCCTGCGCCCAGTCGAGTGGGTCGACCACCCGCTCAGCGTCGCTCGCGCCGCAGCGCGCCGAGCAGCACGACCGCACCGATGACGATGAGGATGACCGGCCACAGCTGGCTCCAGCGGATCGCCGGCAGATCGAGCCCGAGCGTGCGCTCCAGGAAGAACCAGACGCCGAGTCCCAGGATGAACAGGCCGACGACGAGCGTCCAGATCCGCCCGCCGTCGCGATCGCGCTTTCGGGGCTGCGACCAGGATGGCGGCGGCGTCGCCGGGGGCGGGGCGGCCCCAAAGGTCGACTCGCTCGAAGGGGGTGGGGTCGCCGGGGCCTCCTCGGTCGCGTCCAGCGACGGGGTCGAGACGCGGGTCGTAGGGGTCGGGTTCGAGTCGTCCATGGCCGTCCCTCGAGCTGTGGTGCGGGTGGTGCGCGGGTGATCCGCGCCATCGTAGCCCCGTCCGCCTAGAATTGAACGACCGGCCGCGGTCGCCGGACGGCGGCGCGATCGCCGGTCCGGGCGCGTTGGCATCACCGCATGGAGGCATGAGCGTGGCGGACACGGCGGAGATCGGGGTCTTCGGAGGCTCGGGGTTCTACTCGCTGCTCGAGGACGTCCGTGAGATCAAGGTCGACACGCCCTACGGCGCGCCGTCGGACTCCTTGTTCCTGGCGGATGTGGCTGGCCGGAAGGTGGCGTTCCTGCCGCGCCACGGTCGACGCCACACGATCCCGCCGCACCGGATCAACTACCGCGCCAACGTCTGGGCGATGCGTTCGCTCGGAGTCAAGGCCGCCATCTCCCCGTGCGCAGCGGGCTCGCTCCAGCTGGCGGTGAAGCCCGGCGACTTCGTCGTGTGCGACCAGTTCGTCGACCGGACGTCCGGGCGCGCCGACACCTTCTACGACGGGCCGATCGTGACCCACCTGTCGTCCGCCGCGGTGTACGACCCGGTCCTGCGACGCCTCGCGATCGACACGATCCGCGACCACGGGATCGAGGTCCACGAGGAAGGGACCGTCGTCGTGATCCAGGGCCCGCGCTTCTCCACGAAGGCCGAGTCGAAGTGGTTCAGCGATGCCGGATGGGAGGTCATCAACATGACCCAGTACCCGGAGGCGTGGCTGTGTCGCGAGCTCGGCATGGCCGTCGTCAACATCAGCCTCATCACCGACTACGACGCGGGTGTTCACGAGGGCACCGAGGCGGTGAACGCGACCGATGTGCTGGAGGTCTTCACGGCGAACGCCGAGCGGATCCAGAAGGTGGTCCTGGACCTGATCGGGCGATTCCCGGTCGGCCTTGACGCGCTCGGGGCTCGAAAGGCCCTCGCTCCGACCCGGGGCGACGGGCACACGATCGCGCCCGAGGACATCCGGCTCTTCGAGACCAGGTTGTGACCGACTCCCTGCCCGATGACGGGGATGGCCCGATCGGGCGGGGTCATGGCCTGCCGATCGGTGTGTGCCTCCGGACGATCCGGGCCGAGCCCGGCTGGTGGCTGGAGAGTGCCCGACGCCTGGACGGTGCCGGCTACGCGAGCCTCTGGGCCTGGGACCATTTCATGGGCCGGGGCGACCTGAGCGTGCCCGTCGTCGAAGGCTGGACGGCGTTGGCCATGGCCGCCGGGGCGACGACCCAGGCGTCGGTGGGGTCATTCGTGCTCAACGTCATGAATCGGCACCCGGCGCTCGTCGCCCGCATGGCGTCCACGCTCCAGGTCGCGAGCGGTGGGCGGCTGATCCTCGGCGTCGGGATCGGCGGGCACCCGAAGGAGCATGCCGCTTACGGCATCGACTTCCCACCCGCCCCGGAGCGCGTCGCACGGCTGGAAGAGGCCGTCGCGGTCATCCGCGCGCTCTGGACCGGGGGACCGGTGACGCGGCCGTCCCCGTTCTACCCGTTGACCGAGGCGTATGCGCATCCGGTGCCGACACCGCCGCCGCCGATCGTCGTCGGCGGCGAGACGCCATCGGGAGCGCGTCTGGCCGGGCGGATCGGCGATGGCTGGACGACCTTCGAGGACAACTTCGTGGAACACCTGCCGCTGTACCTGGAGGCGCTCGCGACCAGCGGCCGGCGACGGGAGGACCAGCGCGTGTACGTCGGGTTCCAGGGCGACTGGCTATCCGACGAGACCCTGGAGGGGTCGCCCTGGGTGACCGCCCCGCGCGAGACCTGGCATCGCTGGCGCGAGGCTGGTGCGGACGGGGTCATCGTGCTCGCCAGGACGACGGCCGACGTGGATGCGCTGGTGGAGGCCACCGAGCGCTGGTAGGCGTCTCGTGCCGTTGCCGCCCTGAGCGTCACGTGTCGCCGTTCGTGGCACCATCGGGTCGTGACCACGCCACCGCCGACCGCATCGCCCGGCGCGGCCCCGGCGCCCGGCCAGCCGCAGCTGACGCATGGCTGTATCCGGTGCGGAGCGCCCGTGCCGCTCGACGTCGGCCTGTGCGAGCGATGCAATCCCCTCGGGCTCAAGGACTCCGCGTCGTCCCAGGTCCACGGCACGGTCTTCATCGCGGTGCTCGCGGCCGTGATCGGGCTCGCCCTCCTGGGCCGGCTCACCTTGGCCGGTGTCGGGCCATTCCAGGGCATGGTGGTCGGCGCGGTGCCGGACGGGACCGGCCTCGCGATCACCCTGACGGTCACGAACCAGGGCACGGCCGTCGGTCAGACCACCTGCCGATTGACCGATCCACTGGATCGCAGCGGTGGCGGCTCGGCGTTCATGCTGAGCCCGAGGATCGATCCCGGCGCCGCGGTCACGTTCACGAAGACCGTGAGCGAACTCGGTTCCACCGTCCGCGACCTGACCGTCGACTGCAGCGCGCCGTGACCGAGGCCCCTGTGTCGGCCGTGGCCGGCCATGACGCCGAACTCGCGTTCGCGCTCGAACTCTCCGTCCGAGCCGGCGATGTCCTGATGGACCGCTACGAACGGCTCGAGCGGATCGACTTCAAGAGCGCCCGGGATGTGGTCACCGAAGCCGACCACCTGTCCGAGGCGCTCATCCTGGACGCGATCCGGGCAGCCTATCCGGACGATGCGATCCTGGCCGAGGAGTCCGGGGAGCATCGGGCGGTCGAGGGCGAGGCGCCCACCTCCGGGCGCGGCCGGGTGTGGATCGTCGACCCGCTCGACGGCACGGTGAACTACGCGAACGGCATCCCGTTCTTCTGCGTGTCGATCGGCCTGGTCGCGGACGGCAAGCCGGTCGTCGGCGTGGTGCGCGACCCGACCAGAGACGAATCGTTTGCTGCCACCGCGGATGGTCCCGCGACCCTGGACGGCCGCCCGATCCACGCGTCGGACAAGGAGAAGCTCGCCGACTTCGTCATCTCGATGGCGCTCAATGGCCGCACCGCGGCATCCCGCGCCCGCAACATCCGCAAGGCCATCCGCATCCCGCGCTCGATGGGCTCGGCCGCGCTCGCCCTCGCGTACGTCGGCAACGGGCGCTTCGATGCCTTCGTCCAGCAGGGCGGGCTCTCGACCTGGGACATCGCCGCCGCCGGCCTGATCGCCGAGCGGGCCGGGGCCTGCGTGACCGCGATGGACGGCGGCCCGTGGTTCGAGATCGCCAAGCCATCCAAGTCGATCGGCACGCTGGCGGCACCGGCCGCGCATCACGGAGCCCTGCTCGCGCTCGCCGGTTAGCCCCGTGCGCCGCGGACCTGGCCCGTGCCGGCCCTTATCGCCCGGCCGGCTTCATCGGGTGGGTCATGTTCGGCAGGACCTCGTAGTGGACGGCCTGCCAGGACTGGATGAGCTCTTCATGGCGAGTGGCGATCGGTCGCTGGACATGGCCGCCGGTCGCGGTCTCCAGCGCCGACCATGACGACCAAGTCGACAAGGTCACGAATCCGTTCCGGGAGCTCGACCGCCAGGTAGAGCGCGAGCGGTCCATGACCGTCGTCGGCATCGGCGATCGTCCCGAGCCGGACCGCCTCGCGGTAGGCGGCGATCTCACCCGGGCGGACCTGCCCACGGACCAGGCGCAGGATGCCGGTCTCCGACTTGATCGGCGCCGGCGCAGCATCGAAGCGCAACGCGAGGTCCAGCTCATGGACGTCCAACGCCTGGTCGATGGTCTCGGCCAGGCGCTCCGGATGGAACGTGGAAGGATCGAGGGTCTGACCGACGGCCGTCGTCATCGCCGATCTTGACCCCCAGACGGACGCGACCAATCGTTCGCCCATCTCGTCCGGGCCCTGGCGACCCACATACACGTCGACGAGGTCCGGAAACGCGACCAGGTCCGGGATCAGGTGGTCGCGCAACGTCGCATCGAACCCCTTGTGGACCGGCCGGAAGCGGACCAGCCTGAGGACGCGACACTCGGACATCGGGGTGGGCCAGTCCTCTCGCACGCCAACGGGATGTGCCCTGTCGATGGTGACAGGCTACAGGCTGGAGCAAGGTGCGATCGTCGGCCGGGCTGATCGCCCGACCTGGGTCGTCCGTGGCTCAGCGTACCGGCAGGATCAGCACCCATTTGCCGTACCACTCGCTCCGGGACGACCTTCGCCCTGGCGTGTATTTGTCGTCATACGGACTGTCGGTCTCCCGATAACGTCGGAACCTCAGGCTCGCGTTCGAGCTGCCGCCCAGCCTGGCGTAGCTGATCCTCACGTTGCGGCGGCCGTTCTGGGCGAGTGGGTCGCTGAGGTAGAACCCGCCGACGGTGAACGCGTTGGTGTACTTGCCGGCGCTGTTCCGCGCGAACGGGTCCCCGGAAAGGCCGTAGTAGCCGGTGATCATCACGGCGTGCCGCCCCGCCCAGGCCGCCATCGCGATGGGCTTGCCGGTGGAGATCATCGCCCGGACCGCGGACTTCATCGCCGAGCTGTATGACGAAAAGGCGAAGTCGTCGTAGACGCGCGAGCCCGCCCACAGGGCGGATCGGCCCCATCCGTAGTAGTTCAGCGCGTTGCGCCATCCGTGCATGTCGGTGCCTCGGCCGCCGACCATCGTGTCGTGCGCCCGTTCCCACCGCAGGATCGCGTTGCGCCTGCTGGCCGAGAGGCTCCTCGACCACCGGAAACCTGGACCGCCTCGTTGGCCGAGGCTGATGAAGTTGAGCATGTTCATGACCGACGTCGCGGTGCATGCCGCGTAGTTGGGGTTCTGATACCGGAAGCCGGCCGACCTGTACAGCCTGAGCGAGGCCGGCGCGTTCGCAACCGGAGCTGGCGTCGGGGCCGGTGTCGGGCTGGGGATCGGGTCGGGAGTCCACGTCGGCATCGGGTCGGTCGTCGGATCGGGGGTCGGCGTCGGATCGGGGGGCGGCGTCCCTTCGGTGGTCGGGTCAGGCAGGGGCGATGCCGCGACGATCGAGCCAGGCGTCGCGACGCTGATCGAGACGAGCAGCGTCAGGACGGCCACCACAGCCCGGCGAGACGGGACTCGCCGACCGGCGACGCCGGCTGGACCGACCACTTCCCCGATGTTCATGCTGACCCGTGGCACCTCGGACGGATCACGACCGATCGTCTGTGCGGCGTGACTCCGACGGAGCGTCACATAGCGCGTCCGCCGCGGGTGCTGGCCAGAAGTCACGTGACCCATGAGCGAACCAGGCCACCCGAGCGGTGGCAGCGCGCACCAGGACGGCGTGCTCCAGATCAGCCTTGGGCGAGCCACCGATGCGGACGCGATCGGAGCCGCGCCAGACCCCACTCCTCGCAGAATGCCTCCCATGGATCGCGCGGTGCGCCGTCCCATCGCAGGTCGTCGGCGTCGAGCTGGCGGATCGGCACCCCGTCCTCGGCCGTCCGGAGTCGGGCCAGGTCGCGGTAGAGGAGCGCCTCGTCCCAGTGCTCGCGGAGGGTCGACGCGAGCGAGATCGCGCGGGTCCCGCCCAGCCCGGGCACCTCCCAGGCGGACGCCTTCGGCGGGATGACCTCGAAATGACCGTACCGGCTCAGGACCGCGGCCGCCGACTTCGAGCCCCAGCCGGGCAGGCCCGGATAGCCATCCGACGCATCGCCCACCAGGGCCAGGTAGTCCGGGATCGACGTGGGTGCGACGCCCCATTTCGCGCGGACCCCGGCGTCGTCGTAGGTGAGACCCCGGCGGCGATCCCACAGGACGATGCGGTCATCGCGAACCAGCTGGGCCATGTCCTTGTCCGGGGTGCATACGAGGATCCGCTCCACGCGCGAGTCCTCGGCGAACCGGGCGGTCGCTGCCGCGATCGCATCGTCGGCCTCGAACTCGACCATCGGCCACAGGACGATGCCGAGCGCCTCGACGGCGGCTTCGGCGATCGGGAACTGGGCGAGCAATTCGGGCGGCATCCCAGCCGAGGACTTGTACCCCGGAAAGAGGTCATTCCGGAACGACTCGATGACGCGATCGGTCGCACAGCCGACATGGGTCGCACCCTCCTCGCGGAGGAGATAGAGCAGCTGGTCGCACAGACCGGATACCCCCGAGAGATTGACCGCGTCCCGACCGAGGACGGGAGGCCGAGGGGCGAAGTGGGCCCGGAACAGCTCGTAGGTGGCGTCGACGAGGTGGAGCTGCATCAGCGGCCCTCCTCTGGTGTCGCGCCCGACTCGACCAGGTCCCGCAGGCGGAAGAGGTCGGCCTGGAAGATCGGCCCGAACACGCGCCCCAGGAGCTCGGCCCCGAGGTGGGGCACGAACGGGGCGATGAGTCGTTCCTCCCACCGGACGATCGTGGTGGACCCATCCGCGCCCGGTTCGAGGGTGATCGCACCCGACCCGCTCACCGTTCCTTCATGTCGGAGCGCGAATCGCGTCGGCGGCTGGAACTCGGTGATCGTCACCGGGTCGGTGACGGTGACCCCGAGGACCCGGACGGTCGACACACCTCGGGTACCCACGCCGATCGGCGGCGGCGTGGTCAAGCGGACCGACTTCATGTCGAGCATCCAGCGGGGCTGGCCCTCGATGTCGGCCACCACTGTCCAGACACGGTCGATCGGCGCATCGATCACGACCATCGATTCGATAGCGGGGGGCGGCGCACCGTCCGCCCTGGCGCGAAGGGCGCGATCGACAGCCCAGCCAGCCCCGAGCCCGATCATGCCCAGCCGGACGAGCGGGCGGATCATGCGACCGCTCTCGGGTTCATCGCATGACCGTCCGCCACATCGTGACCCCCGCGTCGCGCATCGCCTCGACGGCCCGGTCGCCGTCGCCGGGCTGCAGTTCGACGGCGGCGATCGCGTCGGTCAGGAGCGAGGTCGCGAACCCGAGACGGGCGGCGTCGAGCGCCGTCGCCTTGACGCAGTAGTCGGTGGCCAGGCCGACGACCACGACGCGTTCGATATCGCGGCGGCGGAGGATGGCCTCGAGCTCGGTCGGGATCGTGTCTCCGGTGACGGGGTCGCGCATCGTGAAGCCCGAGTAGCCGTCCTCGCCATTGGCGCCCTTCCGGACGATGGGGGCATGGTCGGGGGTGGTGAGGTCCGGGTGGAATGCCGCGCCCCACGTGTCGGCGACGCAATGGACCGGCCAGATGCCGCCGTCCTTGGCGAAATGGGGCGTCGTCTCCGGGTGCCAGTCCTGCGTGTACGCGATCGTCGCGCCGCCGCTCTCCGCCATCGCGATCTCGCGGTTGACGGTCGGGACGATGGCGTCGCCGCCGGCCACGCTCAGGCTCCCGGCCGGATCGGCGAAGTCGTTCTGGACGTCAACCACGACGAGCGCCGTGCCCGGGTGATAGCGCTGCATCGGGCGAGGGTATCGCAGGGCGTCATCATCGCGACGATAGAGTAGGGCGATGGGGATGCTCGATCGCCGATCATCCGACGATGGCGTGACGTCGGACGGCAGCCCGGTGCTCCTGTATCGACGTCTCCTGCCGGGGAACGAGCCGTCGATCATCGACGCCGCCGTCCCACGACAAGCGTCGATCCTCGAACTGGGCGCCGGTGCGGGCCGCATCACGCACGCGCTGGTCCACCTGGGGCACCGGGTCGTGGCGGTCGATCAGTCGCGCGAGATGCTCGAGTGGATCCGTGACGCCGAGACGATCATCGCCGACATCGAGGAACTCGATCTTCACCGCCGGTTCGACGCCGTGATCCTCGCCAGCCATCTCGTGAATACGACCGACGATCGGATGCGGGCGGCCGTCCTTGCCACCTGCCGCCGGCACGTGGCCGACGCGGGGGTCGTGCTCATCGAGCATCACGAGGAGGACTGGGCCGAGACCGTTCGGGACGCTCGCTGGGAGCGCGACGGCCTGGTCATCGCCCTGACCGAGGTCGAGCGCGCATTGCCGTTCGTGTCGGCGACGATGGTCTACGAGATCGACCAGCAGACGTTCCGGCAGCCGTTCGTGGCACGCGTGCTCTCGTACCGAGAGCTCTCAGATGGCCTCGAGGCGTCCGGCCTGCGACTACGACGACGCCTGACGCCGACGTGGGCCGAGGCGGTCCCGATCCTGCCCGACCAGCCGATATCTACCCGATGAGGGTCGGGTCTTCGGTGCGTTCGGATTCGACGCCGACGTTCGAATCCGTGGCCTCCGGCGGATCGACGTCCAGGAGATAGCCGATGCCCTGGAAGGTCTTGATGCGGCCGGGCTCACCGGGCTCGGCGCCCAACTTGCGGCGGACACGCGAGACCCAGACGCGCAGGTACTGCAGGTCGTCGCGATATTCGGGACCCCAGACCTTGGTCAGGAGCTCCGTGTGGAGGACGACCTTGCCGGCATTGCCGGCGAGGTGCTGCAGGAGCAGCCACTCGGTCCGGGAGAGCTGGACCATCTCGCCATCGCGCGTGACCAGCCGCCGCTCGAGGTCGATCTCGATGTCGTCGAACTTCAGCACACCGGCGCCGGGCTGCGCGCCCGAGGATCGGCGGAGGACGGCACGGACGCGGGCCGCCAGCTCGTCCGGATGGAAGGGTTTGGCGATGTAGTCGTCCGCCCCGAGGTCGAGTCCCTTGGCCTTGTCGGCGGTCGAGCCCTTGGCCGTGAGCAGGATGACGGCCACCGGCCGACGCTCGCGCAGCTGGCGCATGACCTCGATGCCATCGAGGTCGGGCATGACGATGTCCAGCAGGATGATGTCCGGCCGGACCTCCTCCGCCTTCCGGAGCGCCTCTTCGCCGCTATTGGCGGTGACGACCCGAAAACCCTCCTCACCGAGGGCGATGGATACGAGTTTCGTGATCCGCGGTTCGTCGTCGGCGACAAGCACGAGGGGTTGGGTGCTCACACGCCACCTCCTGGGTGGATGACATGGTGACGGATGTCAGATCTGTGGCCGCACGATGGTCGAGCCGATCGCCTACAGCCCATGATGTGCCACGGCGGCACGTTGGGCCATCGTCGTGTATCCGCCGTCGCGCCGGCCGGGCCCGACATTGCAGATCGCTTGCATCGGCATAACAACTCGCCGACGCCCACACCCGATCGATGCCAGGGTCCGGACACAACCTTCTCGGAGCCGACAACGTGGCCAAGTTGGGCTACGCTCCGGGTATGAGCTTCGGCGACGACGACCTTGCCCTCCTGCGCGACGCCGAGGAGATCGACATCGAGACGCAGGCGCCCGACAAGCCGCCCCGCACGACGACCGTCTGGGTGGTCGTCGCCGACAAGGAAGTCTTCGTCCGATCGGTGCGCGGCGAGCGTGGCCGCTGGTACCGGTCCGCCGTCGCCAACCCGGCCGTAGCCGTCCACGTTGACGGCCGGAAGCTGTCGGCGACCGCGATCCGGGCCGACGATCCCGCCTCGATCGAACGCGCATCGGAAGCGCTGAAGGTGAAGTACGCTCGACAGGGCGGGTCGCTCACGGCGATGCTCCAGCCGCACACGTTGCCGACCACGCTCCGACTCGAGCCCATCTGACCGACCTGGAGCCCCGATGTACTTCGACCAGTTCAAGCACCAGTTGCCCGACATCGACACCGACGAGACCGACGAGTGGCTGTCGTCGCTCGACCAGGTCGTGGAGCAGGAGGGAGAGACCCGCGCCCGGTTCCTCGTCTACAAGCTCCTCAAGCGAGCCCGCCAGCTCGACATCGGTCTGCCGCCCCTCACCCAGACCCGCTACATCAACACGATCAGCCCGGAACAGGAGCCCGACTTCCCGGGCGACGAGGCGATGGAGTTGCGCATCCGGCGGATCATCCGCTGGAACGCGGTGGCGATGGTGCTTCGCGCGAACACCCGCTTCACGGGCATCGGCGGCCACCTGTCCACGTATGCCTCGTCGGCCAGCCTGTACGAGGTCGGTTTCAACCACTTCTTCCGTGGCAACGCCGACGGTCCCGGCGATCAGATCTTCTACCAGGGTCATGCCGCGCCGGGCATCTACGCCCGGGCGTTCCTCGAGGGTCGCCTGACCGAGGATCAGTTGGATCACTTCCGGCGCGAGACCGATCCCGGCAAAGGACTCTCGTCCTACCCGCACCCGCGCCTGATGCCGGACTTCTGGGAGTACCCAACGGTCTCCATGGGCCTCGGGCCGATCAGCGCGATCTACCAGGCTCGTTTCAACCGGTATCTCCTCAACCGCGGCCTGCTGGACACGTCAGGCTCGCGGGTCTGGGCCTTCATCGGGGACGGCGAGACCGACGAGCCCGAATCGCTGGGTGCCTTGCATGTCGCGTCCCGCGAAGGGCTGGACAACCTCACGTTCGTCGTGAACTGCAACCTGCAGCGCCTCGACGGCCCGGTGCGCGGCAACGGCAAGATCATCCAGGAACTGGAGTCAGGCTTCCGAGGGGCCGGCTGGAACGTCATCAAGGTCATCTGGGCGCGAGAGTGGGACCAGCTGCTGGCGCGCGACGTCGACGGCCTGCTGGTCCAGCAGATGAACGAGACGCTCGATGGCGAGTTCCAGAAGTTCTCCGTGGCCGGTGGCGCCTACATCCGGGAGCACTTCTTCGGCCCGGACCCGCGGCTCAAGAAGCTCGTGGAACACCTGTCCGATGACGACCTGGCCAAGCTGCGTCGCGGCGGACACGACTACCGCAAGGTGTACGCGGCCTACAAGGCGGCGACGGAGTACAAGGGCGCTCCGACCGTCATCCTGGCCAAGACGGTCAAGGGCTGGACGCTCGGGCCGGGCGTCGAGGCCCGGAACATGACCCACCAGGCCAAGAAGCTCTCCGAACAGGAGCTGCGCATCTTCCGGGACCGCCTGGAGTTGCCGATCCCAGACGCGAAGCTCAAGGAGGCGCCGTACTACCACCCGGGCGCGGACTCCGAAGAAGTCAAGTACATCGAGGACCGCCGGCGCGCCCTGGGCGGCCCGATCCCCAGGCGGATCGTCCGGGCCAACCCGCTGCCCGCCCCACCGCCCGCCGTCGACGCGGAGTTCGCGAGCGGCAGCGACACGCCTGTGTCGACGACCATGGTCTTCAGCCGGATCCTGCGCAACCTCATCCGTGACAAGGAACTCGGGCCGCGGATCGTGCCGATCATCCCGGACGAGGCTCGGACGTTCGGCATGGACCCGCTCTTCAAGGAGGTCGGCATCTACTCGGCGCTCGGACAGCGCTACGAGCCGGTCGACTCCGACCTGCTCCTGTCCTATCGCGAGGCGACCGACGGACAGGTCCTGGAAGAGGGCATCACCGAGGCCGGCTCCATGGCCTCGTTCCAGGCGGCGGGCACCGCCTACGCGAGCCACGGTATCGCCACGATCCCGTTCTACATCTTCTACTCGATGTTCGGATTCCAGCGGACCGGCGACCAGATGTGGGCGTTCGGCGATGCGCGTGGACGGGGCTTCCTGATGGGCGCCACCGCCGGGCGCACGACGTTGACCGGCGAGGGCCTGCAGCACGACGACGGCCACACCCACATCCACGCGTCGACCATCCCGAATCTCCGCGCCTATGACCCCGCATTCGCCTACGAGCTGGCCGCGATCATCCGCGATGGCATCGAACGGATGTACGGCCCGAAGCCCGAGGACGTCTTCTACTACATCACGCTCTACAACGAGAACTACCCACAGCCGGTGCGCCCGGCCGACCTGACGGACGAGGCGATGCTGCGAGGCATCTACCGGTTGGCCGAGGCACCGCCCGTGGGTCGCGACGCCCATCCAGCCCGATTGGTCGGCTCTGGTTCGATCCTCAACCAGGTCCTTGCCGCGCGCGACATCCTGGCCGAGCGATTCGGGGTGGCCGCCGAGGTCTACAGCGCGCCGTCGTTCCCGCTGCTCAGGCGTGACGCCCTCGAGGTCGAGCGCTGGAACCGGCTCCACCCCGACGCCAAGACGCCGCGCGTGCCGTACGTCAGCCAGATCCTGGGGGCTGACGGTGGCCCGATCGTGGCCGCCACGGACTGGATGAAGGCCCTGCCCGACATGGTCAGCCGGTGGCTTCCGGACTACTACGTGGCGCTGGGCACCGACGGTTTCGGCCGGAGCGACACGCGTGAGGCCCTTCGCTCGTTGTTCGAGATCGACCCGTCACACATCGCGGCGGCGACGCTCTCCGAGCTCGCTCGCTGCGGGGCGCTCAGTGGGTCGAAGGCGGCCAAGGCCATCGGCGACCTCGGCATCGATCCTGAGAAGGTGAGCCCCCTCGCGCTGTAAGCGCGGCTCGCTCAGGCGGTCGCCCGGGTCGCGGTCGACAAGGCGGCCTCGTCGTCGGGGATCACGCGCAACGTGAACCCGAACTCCGAGCCGCCCTCGGGGCGGCGTTTCGCCCAGATCGTCCCGCCCATGGCCTCGACCAGGCTGGCGCACACGAACAGTCCGATCCCTGATCCCGCGATCGAGCGCGCGAGCATGGGATCGCGATAGAAAAGGTCGAAGGCCCGTTCGATCGACGCCTCGTCGATGCCCGGTCCGGCATCGAGGACGCGGACCGCCACCATCTCGCCTTCCCGCTCGGCCCGGACGACGACCCGCGTACCCGGCGATGTGTATTTCGCAGCATTGCTCAGCATGTTGCGCACGATCTGCTCGACGTACGTGTCCTCGCCGGCCACGATCGGCAGGCCCGGCGCCAGTTCTGCGTCGATGGTGATACTCGGAAGCCGCGCCGCCTCTCGAGCGATGACCCGGCCGAGCAGGCGCCGTGGCTCGAGAGGCTCGGATTCGATCGCGATCCCCCCGCGTTCGGCGCGGGTCAGCACCAGCAAGTCCTCGACGAGCCGGTGGAGGCGCTCGGCTTCCGCCGAGATGTCGCTGATCAACTCGGCCTGATCCTCGACCGTCGTCGAGCGCCCCGGTCGTTCCAGGATCCGGGTCAGGCCGAAGATGGTCGTGATGGGCGTGCGCAATTCGTGCGAGATGACGTCGACGAAGGCCTCGCGGAAGGTGCCGGCGCGACGCTCGTCCTCCAGCAGGCGATCCCGTTCCTCCTCCAGGCGACGTCGTTCGGTGATGTCCTGGCCCGTGCCGACCATGCGGATGGGCTCGCCGCTGCCAGTCCGGAAGACCCGCCCCACGCCATGGGTCCAGTGCACCGACCCGTCAGGCCACAGCAGGCGGAACTCGTGGCTGAACGACGTCCCGCGTGCCAAGGCATCGTCGATGGATGCCTGGAAGGCCGCTCGGTCGTCCGGATGGATGGTCTGCCGAAAGCGCTCGAACGTCGGCGCCCCGTCGTCGGGGTCCAGGCCGTGCTGATGGAAGATCGCCTCCGACCAGACCAGCTCGCCGGTCCGGATGTCCCACTCCCAGAACCCGGTGCCTGAGGCGGCCAGCACGAGTTCCAGTCGCTCGTCCCGGCGTTCGATGTCGTTGGCCATGGAGGCCACGGCGGCCAGGGAATCGACCAGCCGGTCGCGCGATGTACCGACCGATGCGAAGAGCACCGTCACGCCAGCCCCGGCGAGGGCATACAACCCCGTCCTCGCCAGGTCGATCTGGGCGAGCTCGAACGATGCCCTGTCGGCACCGACGAAGACGACCAGATTCCCGAGCGCGGTGATGATCGTCGTCACGAAGCCGCCAGCCAGGCCGGCGATCCATGCGGCGATGACCACGGCAGCGAGCAGGACGACGAAGCCGGTGTCGTCGCCGACGAGCCCATTGAGGACCGACTTGGCCAGGAGCGCTCCGACGCCGATGCCGGATCCGACGGCGATCCTGCCCCACCGACCCAGGCGCGGCCGGCCCCAGCCAAGCGCATCGAGACGCGCTCGTCCGAGTGCGGCCCGGGTACTCCGGGTCGTGCGTCCTCCGGTGCTGGCGGACTCTGTCACCCTAGACTCCTTGCGGGCGCTGAGATGTCGCTGCAAGGCGACATCATCGCTGTTGACACCGCGTCCGCCCGTCCTAGCGTACCGTTTACCGGAGGCGAGCCGCGAGGGTGTGCGGCCGCTGTCCCGAAAGGTCCCTCCCGATGAGCCGCTCGCTTCGTATCGCCCACGTCGCTCCGCCCCTCGAACGCGTCCCGCCGCAGGCCTACGGCGGCACGGAACGCGTCGTGTACGAGCTGGTCGCCGAGCTCGATCGTCGTGGCCATAAGGTCACGACGTTCGCCAGCGCCGATTCAGAGGTCCCAGGACGCCTCATCGGTACGGTCGCGGTGGCCCTGCGCCCCGATGGCTACACCGGGGACCCGATGCCCTATTTCCTGGAGACGATGCGCTCGGTCCTGGACCACGCGACCGAGTTCGACCTCATCCACAGCCACCTGGAGTGGGCGAGCCTGTTGCTGGCCCGTGTGTCCCCGGTGCCGGTGGTGTCGACGTTCCACGGTCGGCTTGACCTGCCTTGGGCGAGCGAGGCCTTCACAGACCCGCCGCCTGGACTGGTCGCGATCAGCCTCAACCAGGCGTCCACCCACCCGGACGTCCCGTGGACGGTCATCCACAACGGCCTGACGTTGACGGACGCCCCCTTCGATCGGCGACGCGGCGACGCGATGTGCTTCGTCGGACGGGTCGCGCCGGAGAAGGGGATCGTCGAGGCGCTCGAGATCGCCAAGCTCGTCGGACGTCCGCTCCGGATCGCAGCGAAGGTCGCGCCCATCGGGCCGGAGCGGGCGTACTACGAGGCCGTCTTCGAGCCCGCCCTCAAGGCCGCGGGCAGTGATGTGGAATTCCTTGGCGAGCTGACGCAGCACGATCGCGACGAGCTGTTCGCCGAGAGCTTCGTGTCGCTCATGCCAGGTGCCTGGCCGGAACCGTTCGGGTTGGTCGCGATCGAGTCGCTGGCGTGCGGGACACCGGTCATCGCGCGACGGATCGGCGCCCTGCCCGAGATCCTCCGGGATGGGATCGATGGCTTCTTCGGCGACGACGTCACGCAGCTCGCCTTCAAGGTCGAGGGCGCAGCCGATCTGGACCGGGCCGAGATCCGCGAGTCCGTCCTGGAGCGCTTCTCGGCCGGGCGGATGACCGACGGTTACGAAGCGCTCTACCGGCGGATGCTGCGCGGTGCGGAAGTCGCCACCGATGACGATGGCGAGCCGGATGTCGGTCCGGATGCCGGAGAGCCGACCCCGTTGGGGCCAAGGGTCGCATCGCGTGAGCAGGACCGTCGAAAGGCCCTCATCTCGGGCGGCTGACTCCTCCATGTGGGCGGGGGCTCAGCGCGGAACCCGCCCGGACGCTCGGCCCCTCGCTTCTGCGCATGCTTGCAATGCCCCTGCCATGGATGTGGCCAGCGTGCGGCGCCTGCGCGCACGGCCCCGAGGCCCACCATCGCTCTCGTGCCGACCCATCGACGTGCTGCCGCTCCGGAGACCGCAGATGCCCGCGCCGCGGCGCGCGACGCTGGATTGCGGTACGCGACCGACGCCGGCCCGGGCCTGTCCCGCCGCCGCCGAGGTCGTGGGTTCTCGTACCGCGGCCCGGATGGCCAACCGATCCACGACGCGGAGACGCTCGCGCGGATCAAGGCCCTCGCGATCCCGCCCGCCTGGACCGACGTCTGGATCTGCCGTTGGCCGAATGGCCATCTGCAGGCCAGCGGCCGAGATGACCGAGGACGCAAGCAATACCGATATCACGATCGTTGGCGCGACCGACGAGAGACCGACAAGTTCGACAGGATGCTCGCGTTCGCCCGCGTCCTGCCGACGATCAGAGCGCGCTGCGACGAGGACCTGGCCCGACCTGGATTGCCTCGTGAGAAGGTCCTGGCGGCCGTCGTCCGGCTGCTGGAGCTGACGCTCATCCGGGTCGGCAACGACGAGTACGCTCGCCTCAACCGATCGTTCGGGCTCACGACGCTGCGCGACCGCCACGCTCGGATCGACGGAGCGGCGATCCGCTTCCGGTTCCGCGGCAAGTCGGGCCGGACCCACGAAGTCGACCTCCGAGACCGGCGGCTCGCCTCGGTGGTTCGACGCTGCCAGGACCTCCCCGGACAGGAGCTGTTCCAGTACGTCGACGAGGCAGGCGAGGCACGCGACGTCGCCTCGGAGGACGTCAACGACTACCTCCGCGACGCCTCGGGCGTCGACGTCACAGCCAAGGACTTCCGGACCTGGGCCGGAACGGTGCTCGCCTACCGAGCCCTTCGTGCCCTCCAGCCTGGGGACGACGAGCAAGGCGCCCGCCGCAACGTGGTCGAGGCGATCCGACAAACGGCGGGCGTCCTGGGCAACACGCCCGCGGTCGCTCGTCGGAGTTACGTCCACCCGGCGGTCCTGGAGGCGTACCTGGACGGGGCCATCGGTGGCGCCCTCGTGGAGGTGGCTGAGGAACAGGTCACGCCGCCGACCGAGGCGACGCCCGAGGAGGAGGCCGAGGTCGTGGCGCTGCTCCGCCAGCGTCTCGATGCCGATGCCCCCCGCGTCAAGGCGACAGGAACCCGGATGGCGTCGACCCGCTAGCCTTCGGCGTCCGGTTCGAGGAGCGGCAGCTCGACGACGACCGTCGTACCGGTGCCCTGGCCGTCCGAGTTGACCTCGATCGTGCCGGCATGGGCCGTCACGATGCCACGGCAGGCATACAGGCCCAGTCCGAGCCCGGGCACGCCGAGCCGTCGCGCCCGTTCGGCGCGCCCGAACCGGTCGAAGACGGCCTCGAGCTCTTCGGCGGTCATGCCGATCCCCTCGTCGGCCACCGTCAGGCGGGCCCAACCCGGCCGCCCCGGCCCGACGGTCACGCGAGCACGTCCATCGTCCGGCGAATACTTCAGCGCATTCCCGACGAGGTTGACGACGACCCGACGGAGGAGCCGCGGGTCCCACAGGCCGATGAGATGCGGGCCGCTCGGCAGCTCGAGGGTGACCCTGCCGCGGGCGGCGGCACCGAAGGCGTCCACGGCCTCGCGCGTGATCGCCTCCAGGCTGGCCGGCTCGGGGTCCGCGTTCAGCGCACCCATCGCGACCTGTGAGGCGTCGCTCAAGGTGTCGATCATCGCCACGAGCTCGCCGGTCGCCACCAGGGCATCGCCGACCGACTCCTGCAATCGAGCCGTGTCGATCGGCTCGGCGCTCAGCCAGCGCTCGGCCAGGTGGAGCGACCCTTCGACGAGCGTGATCGGCTGTCGGACGTCATGGACCGTCGTCGCGAGGAAGGATTCGCGAAGTGTTTCGATGCGATCGGAGAGCGACGTCAGCCCGATCGTGGCCGCGCCATCGAGAGCGTCGCCCACGACGGCCAGCCCGGCCACGACGTCTGAGGCGGGTGCAGCATCGTCGAGCAACGCCGCCATCGCGCGCGAGATCTCCTGGCGCAGGATCCTGAACTCCGTGACGACGGCCACCGGTCCCAGGCCCTGCTCGAAGCGCGCCTTGGCGTGAGCGGTCGCCGCATCCGCGACATCGGGATCCTCGATCGGGGTAGTGGCGTCGTGCTTCGAGCGCTCACGCAGCACCATCACGACCGCGTCGAACAGCCTCGGGATATGGTCCGCGACCGCCCCGTCCGGTCGCTCCCGATGGAACGGCTGGCGCTTGGTCGTCTCCAGCCAGCGACCCAGGATGTCCGTCCGCGCGGTGAGGAGGGCATCCGCGATGACCGTCATGTCGGCCCCGACGGCGACCGTCGCGATCCGCAGGTCGATGTCCGCTGTCGGCGGCGGCTTGTCGACCATCGCGTCCTCCCTTGGTTCCACAGCGCCCGATCGAGTCGATGGCCGTGGATCCACCCGAGGATAGCGCACGATACCAGCGGGACATCGCGAAGCCCCCGACCGCGAGGTCGGGGGCTTCGCGAAGCGCGTTGTCGAAGATCGGGTCAGACGTCGCGCGGCTGGTCCGACGGTCGGTTCGTCCTGGTTCTCGTCCAACTCCTCGTCGACCTGATCGCCGGCGTCGCCGGCCTCGCGCCGGATGTCGTCACCGAGGTTGCCGACCTTGTCGCCAAGGTCCTCCTCGCCGTCGGCCTTGCGCCAGGCCTTCCTTGACATCGTCCTTGGTCTCGCGGTAGGTGGCCTTCACATCGTCCACGGTCGTCGCCTCCAGGTTCCGAAGCTCCAGGGGGTCGCACTGAAGGTACGGCCGCTCGCCTTGCGGCATGTCGCCAAGCCCGGGCCTGGGTCGTTTCAGGCCGCTTGCACACCTCGGCCCTTGCCCGTGCCCTGCATGCGCTCGGCCAGTGTCGTCGCGATCAGGCCGGTCGGGACGAGCGCCGCCATGACCAGGAGACGGTTCGCGCCGCCCACGAACAGGCCGAGGGCGAAGCCGATCGACATGGCACCGGCCAGCTTGAGCGTTTCGTCGGAGCCGGTCTGGATCAGTCGACCGGCATCGCTGAACGCCTTGCCGGTGCCAGCGGCCGCATCGGGGAAGTCGGGCACCGACCTCGCCGGCAACGCCGGCGACGGTGTCGGCCACGTCACGCGCCGTCTGCGTGATGCCGTTGCCCTGGGCCTCGTCGGCTGCGCGTTCCTTGGTCGTGCGTGTGGTGGGAGTGGTCGCCATGGGAGTGACTCCTTCTCATCTGGTCATCGACCGATCGATCGGTCGAGAACAGCAACGGACGGCCCGAGGAGGGGGCTCGAGCCGTCCGTGCCTGGAAGGTGGACGCCCCGTCACAAGCGCCACCCGACGGGTATTCACGATCCCGATGCCCCGCGTCGTGAGTCAACGCGCATCGTCGGCCTCCGCACGATACCGAGGGCATCCTGCGTCCGGACATCAGCAGCCGCCGCCGCGTTGCATCGGCATCACAACGGCCCGGCCGTCGTCGGTCGGGCCCGGCGACGCGCTCACGCGCCACGAGCCGATGGATCGCGGGGAGCGGTGGAGGCGGTCATCGCATCGTTGTCGGCTCGATCGGTATGGAGGCGCGGAAGAAATTGTCGACCCCCGGAACCCCCAGTGGCACGGGGGCCGACGGCCCTCACCATGGCGGTCCAGCGGGGTCACGGATGCACCGGCTGGCGACCCAGCGGTCTTGCAGGGGCGTGTCGTCTGGATCGCACGGACGCAGCAGAATCTCGAACACCCGCCCTCGGACCGGGCGGGTGTTCGACTGGGCTTGGGGAGCGGCGCCCGGCACGGTCCCGGGCGCCGCGTTGGTCAGATGGACCCGCGACCCGTGCGGCTTCGACCGGTGACGGCACCGACGACCAGGACCACGATGACCGCGCCGATGACCGACACGACGATCGAGCTGATGTCGAATGGGCCGTCGATCGGCTTCGTGTTGAAGAGGGCGCTGGCGAGGAACCCGCCGACGAGGGCGCCGACGATGCCGAGCACGATGTGCCCGATGATCCCGAGGCCCTCGTCACCCTTGACGAGGAATCCGGCCAGATAGCCGGCGATCGCGCCAAGCACGATCCACGCGATGATGCTCATCCAAATACCTCCATCCCCTGGCGGGCCTCGCACCCGCCGGCTGGGGCGTCCATGACCCGGGGAGCCGGGGCTGTCGACATGTTCACGAGGCGGGTCATGTCGGCAAACTACGGCTGGGCGTCGCGCGCGTAACAACCACCTCACACCGCACCGCTGGCCACCGCCGACCATCGCGACGCCGGGCCGCCACGATGGGCAGGCCCGGCGTCGGACGCGGATGGCGGCCCGCTCGGGGCGGGCGGAATGGCGGCCTCAGCTCGGGACCGACGGTGCGACGGGGTCTCGACGGCGGGCGCGGTCGCGCCGGGACGTCTGGCACTGGACTGCCTGATGACCCGCACGCGAGAACCGCGGCGGTACGCGAGGACCAGCATGATCAGCAGACGCTTCATGCGTCACCTCCTTTGGGAGCACATCGACGGTGGCCGATGCGAGGCCGCGCTGGACCAGCGGCCCTTCGGGTCAACGGTAGCCAACGTGGGGCCGGCAACCACCTCGCTACGGTTGCGATCGGGCTTGCACCTGTGCAACAGAACCATTGCAGCCAGCGGACCTCATGGGTGCGATGCGGCTGGAATGACACAACCTCGATCGTGCGCGCGAAGGGCATGCATCGGCCTTCAACCTGCAGGCCGAGGCCCGGCCGGATGTCCGGTGCGACAGGGCACGTGCCACGTCCGATGACACCGACCGGCCGGACTCCGGTCGTGACGAGCCGACTTCCTGACCCGGTGGATCGCGACCGCGCGATGCACGTCTTCGAGCTCCTCACCGCCAGCGATCGCCGTGCTGGCGGCCGTCCTGCTGGCGCTGGCCCGGTGACGATTCGCGCCTGGCTCTTCGACGCCGAGGGCGAGGATCAGGAGGTCGAGCTCGTCGCCGGACGTCGTGCCGGCGCGCGGGGCGGACCGCCTGCTGTGGGTCGACATCGACGCGCGCACGACCGGTGACCTGGCTCGCGTCGGCGAGATGTTCGATCTCAGCGCGTCGTTGGTCGCGCAGCTGGGCGACGACGTGGACCGCGCGAGCCTGACCCAGTATCCCGAAGCACGTCCACCTGTCGCTCGGCGACGATGGAGCCGCCGGATGCCGACCGGGCCCGGCGAGACGCCGTCGTCCGACCCGAACGCCAGTCACTCGACCTGGTCGCGGGCGCCGAGTGGGTGGTCACCGTCCACGACGGCCCGCTCGCTGCGACCGACCGGCTGATGGACGGGCTGAGCGGGGAGACCCGGCTCGGGGTCCTCGAGTCGGCCGACTTCCTGGCGTCCATCATCGACTCCGTCATCGTCGGCTACCACCGGACCGTCGAGGCGTTCGAGCGCGAGATCGACCGGCTCGACGAGATCGCGCTGCGCGGGCGAGCGACGGACGACGTCCTCGGCCGGACTCGTGGACCTGCGGCGCCGGATCGGGGTGGTCCGCCAGTCGCTGGCACCGCAACGGGAGGCCTTCGCCCCGCTCGCGCCGACCGGACCTGGCCGTCCACGAGGAGCTCGGGCGTCCGTGGCCGGAGTTGCTCGGCCGTCTCGAGCGTGCCCTCGATTCGGTGGAGCACCTGCGCGAGTCGCTGCTCGGCACGTACGACATCTACATGGGTCGCCTCGCGCAGCGATCGAACGACGTCATGAAGGCCCTGACGGTCCTCTCGGCGATCCTGCTGCCGTCGGTGGTCCTCGCCGGCGTGATGGGCATGAACTTCAAGGTCGGGTTCTTCGACGAGCTCGTCCTGCTTCTTCGTCGTGATCGCCGCCATGGGCGCGATGGCCGTCGGCGATCCTCGGCGTCGCGCGCTGGCGTGACTGGCTGTGACCGATCGCCGGTGCGGCCGCTCGATCAGTCGGGCAGCACCTGCAGCGCGAACCCGAATTCGGAGCCACCCTCGGGCCGAGGACGAGCCCAGATCCGACCGCCCATCGCCGCGATCAGGCGAGCGCGACACGAACAGCCCGATCCCGCCCCGCTGGCGGTCCGGGCGGTCCCGGGCGAGCGGTAGAACCGCTCGAACAGGCGATCGGTCTCCTCGGCCGAGAAGCCCGGGCCCGTCGTCGAGGATCCGGACCGTGACCTCGTCGTCGCCGGTCGTCGGCGACGACCTCGATCGTCGGTGCCCGACGCCGCCGTACTTCGCCGCGTTCGACAGCAAGTTCCGGAAGACCTGTTCGACGTAGGTCGGGTCGGCGACGACCGTGGGCAGGTTCGGCTCGATCTCGAGTCGGAACGTCACGCCCGGCCAGCGGCCTTCCTCGGACGAGACCACGCGCGGCAGGAGGCGCTGGAGCAGGACCGGCTCCGCGCCGATGTCGCCCGCTGGTCGCCGAACCGGTTCAGGGCGACGACGTCCTCGACCAGTCGATGCAGACGCTCGGTCTCCTCCGTGATGTCGGCGAACACGCTCCGACGAGTCTCCTCGTCGAGCGTCGAGCCCTTCGCGAGCCAGGAGCTTGGCGCCGCCGTAGATGGTCGTGACCGGCGTCCGGAGCTCGTGCGACAGCACGCCGACGAACGTCTCGCGGATCGCCTCGCGTCGGCGGGCGTCGGTCACGTCGCGCATGACGAGGATCGTCTCCTCGCCGTCGTTCTGGACGCCTGGACCCGAGGACCGGGTAGGTGGAGAGCTCGAGCCAGCGATCCGGATCGGCCGTGGTCGAGAGCTCGACCGGCCCGCCGCGCGTCCCGAGCGCGGGTGCCGACTCGGCTGCCATCGTCGAACTGGTCGAGGATCGTCGTCGTACGTCCGCGTCTCGACGCCGGGAAGAGATCGCTGTCCGGCGGGATTGGCCAGGGTGACCCGGCCGTCCGCGGCGCACACGACGATGCCCTCGCCCATGGCCCGGATGACGGCATTCAACTCGGCGGCCCGGGCATGCTCGGCCTCGGCCAGCCGCTGGAAGACGGGCCTGCGATTCGATCCGTTCCCGGATATCGCGAGCGACCGCGACCACGCCGGTCGTGCCGTTCTCGAGTTCGGCGACCTGGAGGAGGATCTCCATCGGGCACCGTGCCGCCGTCCGGACGCCGGTACGCGAGAACGACCGTCCGCGCGTCGACCTCGCCTCGCACGAGCGGCGCGACGAGTGGCGGCAAGCCGAGGCGCGCTCCATGCCCACCATCCAGTCCGTGACCGGCCGTCCGATCGTCTCGGCCATCGTCGCACCGAAGAGCGTCAGCGCCCCGCGATTGGCGTCGATGACGCGTGAGATTGGTCGGATCGAACACCACGATGGCCTCATGGACGGCATCGACGATGCGTCGGAAGCGATCGATGCGCCTGGGCGGTCGCGCATGCTGGGTCCCGATCGAGGCCGCCTACGGGATCTGGTGCGGGCTGAGATTCCAACTGCTCCTCGGGTTCGAAGGTCGAGTCGCCGGGCAACGTCGGAGACAGGCGCAGCCCGGCACGCTCGCAATCTCGCATGGCCCTCGTTGCCCGCGCACGCCTCGGAGCGGCGCGCGACATTGCAGACGTCTCGCAGCGGCGTGAACGGTCCGGTCCGGGCGGCCGGTATACTTGCCGCGACAGGCCGAACTCGCCGCCCTGACGCGGGTGGCCCGCGAGGGAGATCGGACCCGATGCACCTTGCCCCAGCCGACCTTAGGTCGGTGCGACAGGATGGGTTGTCGATCCGGTTCGGGATCCTCGGCCCCGTCGCGTACGCGCTCGCCGACGTGGTACCGCCAGGGTCCGCCGCCACCGCGCTGGAGCGTCCGTGTACGCGCCCGCACTGGGGGTTCGTGCTGGCGGGCGACGTGACGCTGCATCAGGCTGGCCGCACGACCGCGCTTCCGGTCGGACACGCGTTCCACGTCCGCGCCGGGGGCCCGGAGCACCATTTCGAGGCAGCCGCCGGCGCGACCCTGTCGGGCTTCGAGCCGGTCCAGCCCGATCACGATGCCAGCGAGGCCACCCTCGCGGCGCAGGGGTTCCTGACCGTCGAGCAACCCGATCGTACGGCGAAGGTGGTCCCTGCGACGTCGATGCGACCGGTCGAGGCCGGACGGATCGATGCCGAGGCGCACCTGATGTCGAACCTGATCCTGACCCGGACGCGCATGGGGGCGACCAGCGGCTACACCACGGAATGGTGCGACGCCGAGCACTGGGGAATGGTGACGGCCGGTCGGGTCGCCATCGAGTGGGAAGCCGACATCGAGGTCCTCGGCACCGGAGACATCTACTATTGCCCGCCCGGTCCCCCGGGCCATCGGATCACCGCCGCCGATCCGGCGACGATCGTCGACCTGACACCCCTGGCGTCGCTCGAGACCGTGACCAGGGTGGCCGACTGGCGTCGCCCGTTGATCGATCTGGCGCAACGACGGGTCGCGACAGGCCCCGTCGCGGTCGCCGCCCTGATCTGAATCATGAGCGCAGCCAACGACCCCGGCACGATCGTCGTGAGTGGGACCGGCCGGGTGGCCGTCGAGCCGGACGTCGCCGACCTTCGCCTGGGCGTACCGATCTCCCGGGACTCGATCGCAGAGGCTCGCTCGGAGGCGGCCCGAACGATGTCAGCCATCCTCGAGGCCGTGGCGGCGGCCGGCGTGGCCCAGCGCGACGTCCGGACGTCGCGTCCTCTCCGTCCAGCCGCGCTACGACTACCGCGACGGCAAGGCGCCGACGCTCGTCGGCTACGACCTGGCCAACGTCGTCGAGGTCACGGTCCGCGACCTGGCCATCGGTGGCCGCGGTCGTCGACGGTGCGCTGCGTGCGGGGCGACCAGCCTCGACGGCCTGGCGTTCCGCGTCGACGACCCGACCGAGCCCGAGCGGGCGGCGCGGATCGCCGCCGTCGTCGGCCGCGCGGGCCCGGGCCGACGTCCTGGCCGAGGCGGCCGGCGTGACGATCGCGGGCGTCGCCGACATCGTCGAGGGTGGCCCACCGCCGGCCTTTCCGCGGGCGAAGGCCGAGCGGATGATGCTGGCCGCCGATGCGGCCACGCCGGTCTCGGCCGGCACGACCGAGATCTCGGTCACCGTCACCGTCACCTACCGGATCGCCTGACCGCGCGAACCCGCCCGCCGACCCTCGACCTGGAGGCCGCCCGCCGCCTCAGCCGACGGCGACGCCCGGAGCAACTCCCCCGAGCGCAGGTCGACGAGGTAGACCGCGCCATCCTCGGCCTGGCCGATCGCGCTGATGCTGCGCCCGCTCTCGAGGATCAGGTCGGGCTCCCGCCGCTCGTCGCCGGTCGGGTCCATCGTCCAGATGTTGCCCGAGCACTCGTCGGCGAACAGGTACCGGCCGTCGAGCGTCGGCCTGGGCCGGGTCGTGGACGACGACGCCGCCGACGACCGCGCAACCGAAGTCCTGGCCGTACGCCGCGAGCGGGAGCGTCAGGCCGGTCTGGTCGCAGCCCGTCCGGCGGCTTGAAGCAGTCGAAGCCCTCCATCGTGTTCCAGCCGAAGTTCAGGCCGTTCTGCCCCTGCCGCGCGACGTCGATCTCCTCCCAGGCGTTCTGGCCGACGTCGCCGATCCACAGGTCGCCGGTCGCCGGATCGAAGCGGATCCGCCACGGATTGCGCAGGCCGGTGAGCCAGATCTCGGGCTAGGCGCCGGCTCGTCCCGACGAACGGGTTGTCGGGCGGGACGTCGTAGGGCGGCTGCTCGGCCGGCCGGGACGTCGACGTCGATGCGCAGGATCTTGCCGAGGTGCGTGTCGAGTCGCTGGCCGTTGCCCTGCGGGTCGCCGCCGGACCCACCGTCGCCCATCGCGATGTAGAGCATGCCGTCCGGCCCGAACACGACGGCGCCGCCGTTGTGGTTCGGGAACGGCTGGTCGATCTGCATCAGGACGCGCTCGCTCTCGGGATCGGCCGACGTCGGCGTCGAGCGACAGGGTCGAACGACGAGATGACGGTGTTCGCCGTCGAGGTCGGTGTAGTCGACGAAGAGGCGGGGATCGTCCGGGAAGTCCGGATGGAGCGCCAGGCCGAGCAGACCCCGCTCGCCGCCTGCCGTGATGCCGCTCGGTGATGTCGAGGAACGGCCGCTCGACGACGGCGCCGTCGCGCACGACGCGGATCCGGCCATCCTGCTCGACCACGAAGATCCGGCCGGTCCCGTCATCGGCCGCCGCGACATCGACCGGGCTGTCGAGGCCGGTCGCCACCGTCT
Organism: uncultured Chloroflexia bacterium; assembly: GCA_963778645.1. Classification (GTDB taxonomy): domain Bacteria; phylum Chloroflexota; class Limnocylindria; order Limnocylindrales; family CSP1-4; genus SPCO01. The sequence goes on along the minus strand of CAVZVH010000025.1, from coordinate 31,465 downwards.
CCAGACGCACGCCGGCGGGTGCCTCGCGTCGGCTCCGCGGTGGGCGGCGCGGTCGTCGCCGACCCTCCGGTCGTTGCGGATGGGACGCCGGTCGCGTGGGCCCGCCGGTCCCGGGCCTGACGGCGATGCGGTCGCCTGGCCACAGGCCAGCACGACCAGCGCGACCGACGCCGATCAGCGAGCAGGTCGATGGAGTCGGCGCGATGGCCCTGGTCGCGTGTCGCCATGCTCCGGATGCTACCAAGCATCGGTCGCCGGGGCGGCGAACCGCGTCTCGACGACCCGGCCGATCTCGGCCGCGACCGGCCGGTCGGCCCTGCTACCCTGCGCGCCGGGAGGATCCTTGCTCGATCGAACCATCTCCGGCGCCGGTGCCCTGACCGATCTGGCCGACCGGGCCGTTCGCCCGCTCGGCCAGCGGCGGGGTCGCGAACCCGCTGGCGACCCGACCGGGCTCGGTCATCGTCGCGGTCCTGCTCGTGCTCCTCGCCACGCTCCTCGTCCTGGCCGGACTCGAGGTCACCGACGATCCGTCGCCGCGCGTCCTCGCCGCGGGCGCGATCACCACCGACGCGGGCCTCCCGGACCGCACCGTACGCGACGGTCGTCGGGAGCGTCTCGCCCGACTACGTCGAGACGTTCTTCGACCTCAACGGCAACGGGGACATGGACGGCGACGAGATCACCACCGAGTGGTACTACTTCCTCGTCGATCCGAGACTCGTCGACCGGCGTGACCGTGCGCTCGATGCGACCGCCCGAGGAGGTCCTGGGCGACGACGTCGACTTCGACCGGTGCCGGCCACCGTTCACCGGGATGCTCCGGCGTGACGAGCGAGCCGTGAGCGAGGCGAAGTCGTCGTCGGGCCTCGCGTTCGACGACTCGGGACCTGATCGTGAGCGACCGTCATATCCTCGACGAGGGTGCGACGCCGGCCAACCCCTTCCTCGCGTTCGGATCTGGCCGGGGCGGCCGGCCTGCTGGCCGGTGCCATCCTCGTCGGTCTCGCCGGCGGCTACCTCATCTACCGGCGGTCCGATCGGGCGCCTGCCCGAACCGGCGACGAGCCTCGCCGTCGGCGAGCGCGCTCCCGCTCAAGGTCACCGGGCCTGTTGCGGACGACCGAAGGGCTGCATCCACGTCCGGGAGGCCCGGCCGATCTCGTGCGATTCCCGGTGGCGCCCGGCACCGCGGCGCGACCGGCGGCCGCACCACCGACGGCCGAATCGCCGGAGGCCGAACCACCGGCCGCCGACGAGGCGACCCGAGCCCGTCGTCGAACCGTCGTCGACCCTGATCATCGAGCGTCGCGGGCGGCCGGAAGGCGTCGCCCTCGGGCTCGGACAGCTCGTGCGGCTCACGTCCGGGCTCGCCCTGCCGTTCCGAGGCGCGCGGCCGGCGCTCCGTGCCGTGGCTGGGACCGGTCCGCTCCTGCTCTCGTTCGAGAGCGAAGGAGAGCGGGACCGCGCCGCCGCCGAGCTGCTCGACGAGACCGGTCTGGGATCGGGCTCGGACGCGAACGAGCCGGAGGAGGGCTGATCCATGGACGCCTGGGAACTCGACTGACGTCGAGACGGCACGGACGGCGGCCGGCCGGCTGTACGAGGAGTTCCTTCGCGTCCCGGACCTGTCCGCCGGCCTGTACGTCCTCGAAGCGGGCGCCACCGACCCGCAGTCGCCGCACACCGAGGACGAGCTCTACTACGTGGTCCGCGGTCGCGGCCGGGTGACGGTCGGCGAGGAGACCCGGGATGTGCGTTCCGGGATCGCTGGTCTTCGTCGCCGCGACGGTCCCGCATCGCTTCCACGACATCGTCGAGCGGCTGGAGCTCCTCGTCGTCTTCGGTCCGGCCGAGGGCGACCGCGGCTGATCCGGGTCAGCTCCTGGGCGCGACCGCCCGGGCGCGACCGCGGCGGTCAGCTCGAGGGCGAGCTCCGGGCCGCGGCCGACCGGGTCGTGCCGGAAGAAGACGTAGGCATCCATCCCGGAGGCGAGGAACGGCTCCAGGCGAGCCGCCCAGACCGCCACCTCGTCGGGCGTCGTAGTCGTGGCGGCGCAGGCGCAGGTACAGGAAGCGTCCGGTCCGCCGGAGAGTCGGCGGCTCCGGATCGTCGGGCAGCTCCGTCGCGACGAGCGCCGCGCCGGCCGCGGCGAGGGCCTCGAACGTCTCGTCGACCAGCCAGGCCGGGTCCTGGCACTCGACGGCCAGCGGCAGGTCGCGCGGCCACGCGGCGAGGAAGGCCGCGAGCCGCTCGTCGTTCGCGGGCGACCCCGGTGGGGACCCGGAACAGGACGCAGCCGAGACGCTCCCCGAACGCCCGGTACGGCCCGGTCAGCCACGGCACGCTGGTCGCCGGATCGGCGAGCGACCGGGCAGAGCCGCCGCGTTGGGCCTTGACCGTGAACCGGAACTCGGCGGGCGTGGCCGCCAGCCAGGCCGCGACCTTGGCCGCGCGATGGCTGCTGGTAGTAGGTGTTGTTGAGCTCGACGGCGTCAGGCGCTCTGCGTAGTGCGCCAGGAGGCGGTCCGCGCCGAGGCCCGCCGGGTAGAAGCGGGGCGACCAGCCGGGATAGGCGAAGCCACTCGTGCCGGCGAACAGGCGGCCGGCGACGCTGGCGGTCAGGCCTCGCGCTCCGTCAGGCGGCCATCGTCCGACAGACCTTGGCTCGAGTCGCCCGGACCGCCCCCGGCGCGGTCGGCGACGGTCTGCATCGCCCGGCCGACCTCGGACAGCTGCTCGTCGTCGAGGACCTCGAGGAAGTGATCGGCGATGCCGCGCAGGTGCGTCGTCGACGCCGCGCGCAGCCGGTACAGGCCGGCCTCGGTCAGGACCGCCTCCGCGCCGCGCGCGTCGGTGACGCAGGCATCCCGCTCGACGAGGCCGTCGGCGACCAGCCGATCGATGAGTCGCGTCACGCCGCTCTTGCTGAGCAGCACCTGGTCGGCCAGCGGCGCATCCGGATGCGTCGTCCCGGCGACGGTCGCGATGGTCAGCAGGGCGTCGTACTCGGCGAACGACAGGTCGTGCTCGGCGCGCAGCTCGTCGTCGAGTCGGCGGGACACGCGGGCGTGGGCGACCAGGAAGGCGCGCCACGGCGCGAGGCGCGGGTCGTGGGCGGTCAACGGTCGGGATGGGTGTCCGGGAGACGACCATGGCGGTGGTGATGCTACCGCACCGGTCGGCTGCCTCGGGGTCCGGTCGGCCGGACGGTCGGTCAGGCCGTGATGCGGTAGATCGTCCCGCAGGTCGAGAGACCATGTAGAGCTCGCCGTCGTCACCCTCGCCGAACGAGCTGATCAGTTCTGCGACGTGTCGCGCAGCAGCGTCTTCGTCGCCGGGATGCTCGCCCCGCGCGGGATCGACCAGATCTTGCCCGAGCAGAAGTCCGCGAAGATGTACTTGCCGACGAGCGGCGCCGACGAACCGCGGTAGACGTAGCCGCCGGTCACAGAGCAGTTGCCGCCGGTGTGGCTGATACTCCACGACCGGACGCACCTTGCCGGACTTGCTGCAGCCGCTCGAAGGCCGGAAGCAGTGCCAGCCCTCCAGGACGCGCCAGCCGTAAGTTGGAGCCACGGCCGCTGGGGGCCGCCGTCGAGGTGACCTGCTTGCGGTTGATCTCCTCGTACCGGTTCTGGCCGACATCGCCGATCCAGAGGTCGCCGCGGGTGCGATCGAACGAGAAGCTGCCACGGGTTGCGCAGGCCGTACGACCAGATCTCGTTGCGGCCGGCCCGGCCGACGAACGGGTTCGACGTCGGGATCCGGTACTGGCGTGACTCCGAGCGTGCCGTTGATGTTGATCCGCAGGAGCTTGCCGAGCAGCCGGTCCTTGTTCTGGGCGTTGTTGGACGCGTCGCCGCTGCCGCCGCCGTCGCCGGTGCCGATGTACAGGTAGCTGTCCGGGCCGAACGCGAGCATGCCCGCCGTTGTGGTTGCTGTTCGGGCTGGTTCGATCGTCAGGATCCGCCGGCGGCTGAGCTGACCGTGACGTTCGGGTTCGACGTCGAGGCCCGGTACTCGTTGATCGCGATGTCGCCGTCGCTCGCGCGTGAAGTACACGTAGAACTTGCGGTTGGTCTCGTAGTTCGGGTGGAACGCGAGGCCCAGCAGGCCCCGCTCGCCGCCCGTGAGATCGAGCCGCTGATGTTGAGGAATGGCGTCGAGAGGACCGGCGCCGCTCTGGTGAAGACCTTGATCCGGCCGGTCTGTTCGACGACGAACAGTCGATCCGGTGCCGTCGCCCGCGCCGGTCACGAAGACCGGGCTCGATCAGGCCGCGTGATGACCGGCGGCAGGGTCAGGGCCGCACTCGCGGGCGTCGGCGGCACGATCAGGGCCAGCGCGGCCACGAGCGCGAATCGCGGCGCCGTGCGTCCGTCGGCGCGCGCTCAGCGCCAACTCTCCGGGTCGAGCAGGAAGAAGGTCGTCTGGCTCAGGCTCTCGGTCAGTGACGTCCCACCATCGACGAGTCGATCGTCGAAGGAGCGGCCCGACGAGCTCCTCGGCGACCGGGCTGCTCGCTCAGGATCCGATACGCGAGCGTGAACGAGCTCGCGATCGGCCGTCACCGCGGCCGGATCGGCGGGGGTGGGCTTCGCGGATCTGGGCCATCGCGGCGTAGCCTGACACGCCCACAGAGTAACCGGTTCGTGGCAACCGTCGTGCCATGGTCCATGGGTACGGGCCCGGCCAGCCCTCCTTGGCGGGCCCGTCGGCACCATGGTCGGGTCGCGGCCGCCATCGCGCGCCGACGCGGCCGGTATCCTCCCCTCCATGACGACGACCGACCCGGCGCTTCGGCGCCCAGAGCATGTCCGCGCCGCTGCTCGACGTCCTCGTCAAGCGACCCGGGCCCGGCGTTCGGAGCCGCCTTCGACGACCCCGACCACGGCTTCCTCCACCCGGTCGACCTCGACGTCGCCCAGCGCGAGCACGACGTCTTCGTCGACACGCTGGCGCGCCTCGGCTCCACGCGTCCACGTCCTCGAGGCCGAGACCGAGAGCCCGGACCTCGTCTACACCTTCGATCCGCTGCTGGTGACCGACCGCGGCGCGATCCCGCTCCGGCCTGGGAAGCCGAACCGGCTCGGCGAGCCGGCCGCCATCGAGGCCTGGACGACGGCCGCCGGCATCCCGACGGTCGGCCGGATCGAGGCGCCCGGCACCGTCGAGGGCGGCGACACGCTCTGGCTCCGCCCCGACCTGTTCTGCATCGGGCGATCGTTGCGGACCAACGACGACGGCGCGCGCCAGCTGGCCGAGCTGGTCGGCGGCGACGTCCGCATCTTCGACGTCCCGTACTGGCGCGGCCCGTCCGAGCTCATCCATCTCATGTCGGTCATCTCGCCGATCGCCGACGACCTCGCGGTCGTCTACCTGCCGCTCCTGCCGGTCGGGCTGTGGGCGTTGCTCGGCGAGCTGGGCATCCGGCTCATCGAGGTGCCGGACGAGGAGTTCCGGACGCTCGGCTGCAACGTGCTGGCCGTGCGCCCGGGCGTCGTCATCCTGGCCGAGGGCAATCCCGCGGACGCCGCCGCGCTCGCCGCTGCGGGCTGCGAGGTCCACACGTATCCGGCCACCGAGATCGGGATCAACGGGTCCGGCGGGCCGACCTGCATGACCCGGCCGATCCTGCGTGGCTGAGTCCGCGGGTCGACGGCGCCCGTCGATCGACCGGCCAGCGCCTGGTCGAGGACCTGCGGGCGCTCGTCGCGGTCCCGAGCATCACCGGCTCCGAGGAGGCGGTCGCCGCCTGGGCCGCCGACGCCCTGCGCGACCTGGGCCTGTCGGTCGAGGTCGTCACGCCCGATCCGGCCGCGATCCGTGCGGACCCGGACTGGCCGGGCGAGGAGATGCCGCGGACGTCGCTGCCGGTCGTGATCGGGCGGGCCGGACGCGCCGGCGGCCGCCGGATCATCCTGTCCGGCCATCTCGATGTCGTGCCGCCCGGCGACCTCGCCACCTGGACCGCCGACCCGTGGGCCGGCGAGATCCGCGACGGCGCGCTCTACGGCCGTGGCGCCTGCGACATGAAGGGCGGCGTCGCGGCGATCATCGGCGCGGTCCGGGCGCTCGGCGCGTCCGGGGACCTCGAGCGCCTCGACGGCGAGCTCCTCGTCGCCTCGTCCCGTCCGAGGAGGACGGCGGGCAGGGGACGCTCGCCGCGATCCGCGCCGGCGTCACCGGCGACCTCGCGATCATCCCGGAGCCGTCGAACCTCGACATCGTCGTCGCCCACGCCGGTGCCATCACGTTCCGGTTGACCGTTCCGGGCCGCGCGGCCCACGCCTCGCAGCGGCGCGAGGGCATCTCGGCGCTCGACAAGCTGTGGGTCCTCTCCAGGGCGCTCGAGGCGGACGAGGCGCGGCGCAACGAGGCCGAGACCGACCCGCTGATGACCGCCCTCGGCCTCCCGTACCCGACGATCATCGGCATCGTCGCGGGCGGGGAGTGGGCGTCGACCGTCCTCGACCGGGTCACCGCCGACGGTCGCTACGGCGTTCGGCTCGGGCAGTCGGCCGCCGACGCCGAGGCCGAGCTGCGGGCGGCCATCGCGGCGGCCTGCGCCGCGCGACGACTTCCTGCGCGACCATCCGGCGACCGTCGAGATCACCGGCGGGCCGGTTCGGGTCGGCCCGGGTGCCGTCGGACCACCCGCTGCCGATCGGCCTCGCGGACGTGGCCGAGCGCGTCACCGGTCGGCGGCCGGCGCTGCTCGGCGAGCCGTACGGCGCCGACATGCAGATGTTCGTCAACGTCGGCGGGACGCCGTGCGTCATCTTCGGCCCGGGCGACGTGAAGGTCGCGCACAGCGCCGACGAGCACGTCCCGCTCGACGAGGTCGAGACCTGCGCGCGGGTCCTCGCCGCGTGGGTCGCGTCGGGAGCTGATCGGCGCATGACCGCCCACCGACACTTTCACCCCTTGACGGGTCGGGAACTCGTGGGACGCTCCGGGCGTGGGGAAGTTCACCGAAAAGACGCCAAAACGGGTCGCCGCATGGTCCGGGCATCTTGAGGAACGGATCCTCGGCACGGCCGAGGTCGCCGAACGGTTCGGGGTCACCCGGCAGCGGGCCGGCCAGATCGCCCGGACTGACCGGACGTTCCCGCGCGCCGGGCTTCATGACGGCGTTGGTGGGGCATGGCTGGCGGCGGGTGTCGAGTGCTGGGCGGCCGCCCATCGTCCGACGGCCGACACCGGCCGCTTCGGCACCGAGGCCGCCGCGCTCGTGCTCCACGCCGAGTCCGTCGCGGAGCAGGTAGGCCACGCGTACGTCTCGAGCGTGCACATCTGGCACGGGCTGGCGTCGGGCGTCGGTGGGACGCCGCTTGCCGGCGCCATCCGGTCGATGGGTCTCGATTCGGCGACGATCGAGGAGCGGCTTCGACTCATCGACCCCGGGCTCGGCGCAAGCCGATCGCGAAGGATGACCCCAGCCACCCAGAACCGCCTCGAGGCCGCGGACAAGGCCGTCCGGACGGCGGGCCGGACGTCGGTCCTCCCGACGGACATCGCGCTCGCCTTCGTGGATTCGTACCGCGACCGCTACGGCTCCGACGACCACCTGATCTCGTATGGCGAGCGGCGGGGTCTCGATACGGCCGAGCTCCGCCGCCGGATCGCGGTCGTGGCCGCCGACCCCGATGCACCGGTCGACTTCCCGTTCACGCCGCTGCCCAAGCGTCGACCGCCGCGGCGCACCGCACGGCGACCCGCCTGGCTGGACCTCGCGCCAAACCCGCTCGGCCATGATCCGTGGGTTCGTCGGCCCTGGGGAGCGGGCTTCGCGCGCACCCGAGAGGGTCGGCACCTCACCCTGGACGATAGGCACTGGTTCTTCTTCATCGATGCCGACGGCTATTACGTCCGGGCCTCGGATGGACGTCCGGTCGGCTATCGGTATCGCGTGCTTCGGAAGGTCCCCAAGCGGCTGCCCGGTCGACCCAAGTTGGAGATCCTGCCGATGCCGCCGTTCCCGCTCCTCGACTGGCCCGACCGGCGCTATATCCGCGAGGACTGAACCACGCGCCGTCGTGCCAGCGTGAGCGTGACGGGGACGATGATCATCGCGGCGCCGATCAGACCAAGGATCGCGAACCCGGCCGCGGCCATGATCACGCCGGAGCCGAGGCTGGCAGCGGCGGCCGAGCTCCAGATGAGCGCGTCGGTCAGACCCTGGAGGCGGGTCCGCTCGCCGAGCGACAGGCCCGTCGTCAGGAGCGCCGACCCGGCGACGTAGCCCAGGTTCCACCCGTAGCCGAGCAGGAACAGGGCGACGAACAGCAGCACGCCGCCATCGGGCGGCGCGGCCGCGGCCAGGACCGACGACGCCGCGATGACGGCGAGGCCGGCGAGGATGACCGGCACGCTCCCGACCCGATCCGTCAGCCGCCCGGACAGCGGCGACAGCCCGAACATCCCGAACGTGTGGCCGCTGATGACCAGGCCCACGGCGCCCAGCGTGTGACCGTGCTCGGTCATGTGGAGCGGCGTCATCGTCATGATCAGGACCATGACGACCTGGCCGGTGACGAGCGCGACGATGGCCACCGGGACGTTCGGCCGGCGGAGCACCGACGCCAAGCGACACCGCGACCGACGCGTCAGCCGCCGGATCGGTTCGTGAGGTCTCGTCGGCGAGCTCGTACGGATCGGGTCGCAGGAGGCGCCCAGGAGAGCAGGACGCCGCCGCCCCGACGAAGACCATCGGGACGAAGTACGGCCCGGCGAGCTCGGGCAGGCCGAGGTTCGTCGCCGACGATCCCGGCCGGCGCGACGAGGTTCGGCCCGACGATGGCGCCGACCGTCGCGCCCCAGACGACGAGGCCGATCGCCGAGGCGCGCCGCGCATCCGGGATAGAGATCGGCGGCGGCGTAGCGCGACAGCTGGTTCGAGGAGTTGCCGAACCCGATGAAGAACGTCCCGACGAGGAGCAGCGGCAACGACGACGACAGGACCGCGACGGTCGCGACGATGGCGCCTCCGACTCCGATGGCAGTAGCCCGGCCGCCAGCCCGGTCCGCCGCCCGCGACGGACCATGAGCGCGGAGAGCAGCGACGGCCCCAGCGGCTGCCCCGAGGATCACGGCGGCACCGGTCACGCCGCTCCAGACGGCGGTCCCGCCCGAGGTGCTGGGCGACGATCGCGGCGACCGTGACGGCCGCGATGTGGCCGGTGCTGCCGAGCGCGACGCCCGCGACGAGCGACCACGTGGAGCGTCGGCGGGCGGCATCGAGCCGGGCGGGCGAGAGCGTCGACGCTGACGGCCATGGCCGCCGATGATAGGTCGCGCCGCTCAGTCCAGGCCGAGCGTCAGCACCTCGACCCGCGTGGTGACCTCGGAACTGCCGGCGTCGCGCGGCGACGCGGCCAGCTCGACGAACCGACAGAAGGCGTTGGCCAGCCGCATCTGGGCCGGGTTCCGGGCGCGCACCCGCCAGAGGTCGGGCGACCCGACGACCACGCGCGACGCATCGGGCGCGCGACGTCGCGACGTTGAGCCGGTTGCGGCTGTACAGGAAGTCCATCCCGCGCGGTGCGAGCTCGGGGCTCGACGTCGTCAGCGAGTAGATGCTGATCGGCGCCTCCTGGCCCTGGAACTTGTCGACGGTCCCGACCCGCGCCTCGGCGGGCAGCAGCCGCTTGATCGCCCCGACCTGCGCGTTGTACGGCGCGACGATGAGGACGTCGTCCCAGCCGACCGGTCGCATCCGACGCCTTGGCGGTCCATCCAGTCGCGCGCCGCCCCCGACCAGCGACCGCGCGACGGCGGCGACGCGTTCCGCCTCGACGGGCGACTCGTTGTCGGCGCCGGCCGTCGACGACCTCGATCAGCCGCGGTCCGACGCCGTCGAGCTCGACGACGGTCCGAGTCGCAGCCGCTGGATCGCGAGATGCGGCTCCGGCTCCAGTCGGTCGTCGTAGAAGACCTCGGACGTGAACTCGCACAGGGCCGGGTGCAGCCGCCACGTCTGTTCGAGGAAGAGGCCACGGTCGGGCGGCATCGTGGCCTGATCGCCGAGGACGTGGGCGAGCGCCGAGCGATCGGCGCCGTCCGGATGTGATGCCCTGGAGCGGCTGGTCGAGCTGCTGCGGATCGCCGAGCAGGACGAGGCTGTTCGTCGCGCGGGCCATCGCGACGACGTTCGCGAGCGAGATCTGGCCCGCCTCGTCGACGAACAGCACGTCGACCGCGTCCGGCATCTTCGCCGAGACCCACAGCCACGAGGTGCCGGCGGCGAGGTTGGCCCGGCCGTCATCGAGACGCGCCCGCACGTCCGACGCGTCCTTCGCGTGGGCGACCGCCGGGTCATCGACGACCTGGTCCTTCGGCCCGTGCTGGATCGCCCGGACGTCGCCCGGCTCGCCGGCGTGCGAGCACCTCCCGCAGGAGGTTGCCGATCACCTTGTGGCTCGTGCCGGTGATCCCGACCCGCTTGCCCGGCCTCGCAGGAGCGAGACGATCATCCGCGCCCCGGTGTAGGTCTTGCCGGACCCGGGCGGACCCTGGATCGCGAGCGTGGTCGAGTCGAGGCGGCTGGGCCAGTCGCGTCGCGGCCGCCTCGAGGTCCGGTCTCGCCGGGCTCGACCAGCGGCTCCCGGGCGCCTGCCCGACCCGCGGCGGGCGCCCGAGCAGCAGGTCGCGCGACAGGCGGTGCGGGCCGTCGGCGTCGATCCCGTGCTCGGCGACCCATTCGCCGAGCTCGAACAGCGACGCCTGGTGATCGGCGGTCCGGACCCAGTCGAGCGGCCACGACGGCAGCGCGGATGCGGCTGCGTCGACCTCGCGCCGGATGTCGATCGTCAGGCCCGCGAGATCGACGGCGACCATCTTGCCGATGCTCCAGGTGAACGGGCTGGCGCCCGGTGCGCGCCTGGCTCATGCGCCGGGTCGTAGCAGCTCGCCCCGGCCGAGGTCGAAGTCCTGGTCCGGGAAGGCGTAGCGCCAGGTCTGCTTGCCCTTGCGCGGCTCGTCGAGCGGGCCGATCGGCTCGAGCCCGCCGATCGGGCACGTTCTCGTCGACCAGCTGGTCGGGCGTCGAGTCCCATGAGGCGGAAGAACTCCCACCACATCGCCTTGTCCTCGCGACGGTGCCAGCCGAGGAGCTGGGCGAGCAGCCAGCGCGCCTGCTGCTCCGGGTCTCGGTCGGCGGCGTCGGTCGGGACGATCGGCGGGTCGGCGAGTCGCTCGACCAGGGCCTGGACCCGGGCCTGCGCCTCGGTGACGTCGGCCGGGAGCGCCTGGCGCTCGCCGGGGCGGGGGACCGGTCTGCCCGGTCGCCGCGGCGAGTTCGTCGCGCAGCGTCTCGAGCCAGTCGCGGAGCTGCCGGTTGCTGACGACGTCGTCGCGGTTGTAGCGCTCGATGCGGTCGAGGTGCGTCGAGTCCGGGCGCTCGCCCTCGCCGAGCTCCAGCCACTCCTCGAAGGCGACGATGCTCGAGCCCGCATCGCGCAGGTCGATCTCGCGGGTGAACCCGTAGAACGCCTCCATCCTCTTGATCGAGTAGCTCTCGACCGACGCGCGCAGCGACTGGCGGACGGCCCGCAGCAGGTCGACGAGCATGCCGCCCCGCAGCAGGTCGTCGACCTCGTCCTCGCGGGTGCCGTAGCGACCCATCAGGCGCTTGAGCGCGGTCGGCTCGTACGGCGCGTAGTGGTAGATGTGCAGGTTCGGGTCGGCCCGGAGCCGCTCGCCGATGAAGTCCATCAGCGCCTCGAACGCCCGTCGTTCGCCGTCGAGGGTGAACTCGCCGGCCTCGTCGCGCGACCAGAACGCGTGGAACGTCCCGTCGACCTCGAGGATGCCGAAGAGGTAGTCGAGCCCGTCGTCGAAGGCGTACGGGTCGCCCTCGATGTCGAAGAACAGGTCGCCCGGTGACGGCGGCGGGAGCGAGGCGAGGCCGCGTTCCGGAGTCGATCGGCTCGCCGTCCTGCGGGCAGGAGGAGCTCGTAGTGCAGGCGACCCTCGCGGCGACCCTCGAGCTGGATCCGCGCCTGCTCCCGGACGCGGAGCAGGGCGCCCTCGCTCGTGCCCTCGAGCGGCGGCTCCATCGGCAGCGGCAGGTCGCCGAGCGCCTCGAGGGTCGGGATCCCGCGGTCGATCAGGGCGCGTCGCTGGCGGGCCGAGATCCCGGCGACGAGGCTGAGGTGGTCGTCGGCGCGGCGGCGGGCGACGCACTCGGCCGCCCAGCGACAGACGTCGCAGTGCTCGACGGGCTCGGGATAGGTGGTCGCCGGCGGATAGGTCGCCGGCGACCTCGTCGGTCATCGTGGCGAGGAACCGGGCCTTCGCGCTCCGGTAGTAGGCCATGTAGTCGTCGACGCGCAGCCGCTCGACCGCCCGGGCGCTGCCACCGAGCGCGACGTGCAGCCACTCCGGCCGCACGCCCTGGACGCGCTCCAGCTGGTCGACGTAGCAGCAGATCTGGAGGACGGCGCTCGCCTTGACGTGGCGGGCGAGCTTGGTGTCGGCGACCTCGTAGTGCCACGGCCCCCAGACCGACGGTCGCTCGCGGCATCGTCGACACGGAGCAGGAAGTCCGCGTGGCCGCGCCAGGTGCCGTCGAAGAACGTCGCCTGGTAGATGACGTCGGCGCCCGCGGCCATCGCCTCGATCGTCTCGGCGGCCGCGGCGCGCAGCTGGTCGCCCTGGTCCGCGATCGAGCCATCGAGCTCGATGGTCGTCGACGTCCGGCCGTCGGCCAGCAGGTCCGCGAGGAAGCGCGTCTCGTGCTCGAAGCCGCGCTTGCGGATGATGTCGAGCTCCGGGTCGTCGCGCATCGGTCGCTTGACCAGACCGGCCAGCGCGGCGCGTTCGAGCTGGGTCAGGTGCTCGCAGGCGAGGTAGGCGACGAGATCGGTGGCGGCGTAGACCGGTCGGCCGTCGATGCGTCTGCACGGCTGCACCGTAGCGGCTGGCCGTGTCAGCTCGCCTGTCACGGTGCGCGATACGCTCTGGCCATGCCGGTCGCAGCGACGCGACGCCGACGGGCACGCGCCAGGTCGGACCGTCCTGGGAGAGCCTCGTCGAGCGCCAGATCCGCGAGGCGATGGACGAGGGCGCGTTCGAGACCTGCCGTTCCAGGGTCAGCCGCTGCCGATCGAGGACGACTCGGCCGCCGGCGAGTGGGCGATGGCCCATCGGATGCTTCGCAACGCCGGCGCGGCGCCGCCCTGGATCGAGTCGGACAAGGAGGTCCGCCGCCTGCTGGCCCTGCGCGACGAGCTGATCGCCGGCCGCGGCGGACGACGGCTCGGGCCGTGCGCGGAGCCGCCGATCTGACCGCACTCGTCGGCGAGATCAATCGGGCGATCGCTCGAGTCAACGCGGAGGCGCCGACCGACCGACAGCATCGCCGCCCGCTCGACCTCGAGGCCGAGTTGGCGCGACTCGACGAGCCGCCCGACCGGTCGTCAGCCGAGACGAGCGCCTCGACCGCCTCGCGGAAGACCGTCGGTGTGGCGATCGACGTCCGCCTCGGTCGTGGCCGGCGACATCAGGGCCATGTTGTGGAACGGCGTCATCAGGACGCGCCGGTTCATCGCCCACAGGTGGAGGAACCGCTCGAGCTCCGGGTCGCTGTTGCGCCCACTGCTCGGCGCCGGTCCGCGGCGGATCGGGCATGAAGTGGTACTCGGCGCGGGCGCCGAGCCGGGTCACGTGCCACGGGACGTCGGCCGCGCGCAGGACGTCGTTGACGCCCGGCCTCCCAGCGCTCGGCGAGCGGGATCATCCGCTCGAAGGCGCTCGTCGGTCAGGACCTCGCCGAGCGTCGCCCGGGTCGCGGCCAGCGACAGCGCGTAGCCCGGCGAGCGTGCCGCCGATCCCGCCGACGTCCGAATCCTCGACCGCGATCGAGCCGCGCGATCCGCGCCGCCGACCTCGGCGCTGAACCCGTAGGCCGCCGACGGGATCCCGCCGCCGATCGTCTTGCCGATGACGAGCATGTCGGGCTCCAGGCCCCACAGGCGCCGTGGCGCCGCCGGGGCCGGCACAGATCGTGTGGGTCTCGTCGATGATCAGGAGCGTGCCGGTCCGGCGGGTGATCTCGCGGACCGCCTCGAGGTAGCCGGGCTCGGGCAGCACGATCCCGACGTTCGTCAGCGCCGGCTCGATGAGCACCGCCGCGACGTCGCCGTCGGCGAGCGCGGCCTCGAGACCGGCGACGTCGTTGAACTCGACGACGCGCGTCGTCTCGGGCGACGTCGACCTGCGGCCCGACCGAGCCGCGGACGGGCACGACCGCGCCGTCCTCGTCGAGCATCGCGATCGCCTCGTCGACCGACCCGTGGTAGCAGTGGTCGTGGACGACGACCTTGGAACGGCCGGTGATGTGGCGAGCGAGGCGGAGCGACGAAGCGATTGGCGTCCGTGGCGGACAGCGCGAACTGCCACGACGGCAGCCCGAACCGTCGGGTCAGCTCCTCGCCGACCCAGGCCGCGTCCTCGGTCGGGAGCATGTGGGTGATCCCGCGGCGCATCTGGCGCTCGACGGCGGCGATCGTCGGCGCGGGCCCGTGGCCGGCCATCGCGCCCGGTGTCGCCGAGGCAGAAGTCGACGTAGTCGTGGCCGTCGACGCAGCGGAAGTGCGCGCCCGACGCGGACTCGACGTAGGGCGGGAACGGGCCGGCCCACTTGACCATCCAGGGCATCGGGCACGCCCTCGAGGAGTGAGCTCGAGGGCGCGTGCGTGGAGCGCGGCGGAGCGCGGATGGTCGTCGGCGAACCGGCGCGTCTCGTCGGCCATCAGGGCCGCGAGGCGGTCGCGATCGATCGGGTCGGGTGGGCGTCATCCGTCGAGGATGGCGCGCCTCACGGCTAGGTGCGTCGTGCGCATCCCGGGGGACGCGACGACGGCGGGTCGGGCCGTAGTTCGGCCGGCGGACGTAGCCGCAGATCAGGCACTGGGCGACCCCGGTCGTCGGATCGACGTCGAGGAAGCTCGCGCAGCCGTTGGTGCGGCAGTAGAGGCGGGTGGCCGACGATGCGGCCGAGGCGCGGCGACGAAGGCGGCGCATCGCCGAGGCTCGTCCGGTGACGGACGATGTGGTGGAACGGGTCATCATGGTGTTGGTGCTCGTGTGCTTTCTGGCGCGCCGGGAATCGCGTGATGGGCGATCGGCTGCGCGTCCGGTTTCGCTCCACGGCCTCGATCTGGACCGGAGCGGTAGTGTTGATTGGTCCGGGCGGGAGAACCGGGAGCGTCCATATCTGGGCGCTCGAACCGGGATCGTCGCGTACGGACCTGATTACCCGAGAACGTATAGCCGCACGAATGTTCACTTGTCAACGGTCGATGGGACCTGTGAGGTCTGGCACACACGACCGAGCCGTCCGTGCGACGATGATTCAGGACTCTTCACCATACGCTTGGTTGAATTCGACGACGCTCGTCGTCGCAGATTCGCCGCCGTCAGCCCGCTGCGAACGGCACCTGGAGGAGGTATCACTCGGGATGGGACGCGCCTGGACGCGAGCGCGGGCTACGCCGTCGCGCACAGCTCGGCACGTTCGCATCGCGATCGGCGCCGCGCGGCCTCGTCGGCCTGCTGATGACGCTCATGCTCGGCGCGTCCGTCGCGCATGCGGCCGCGATCGGTCACATGTCACGACGCCATATCCGGCCGTCGCGGTCGCGCCGGGCACGAAGGTCAGCTTCGAGATCTCGGTCACGACCGACACCGCGGACCGGGTCGACCTGACGGTCGAGCGGCGTCCCGGCCGGCTGGACCGCCAGTCCTGCGTCGGTGGCGGGTTCGTCGTCGATGGCGTCGAATCCGACGGCTCCGACGGCGACGATCGGTCACGCCTCGACGTCACGGTCCCGGCTGACGCGACCGCAGCCACGCAGCGGATCGATGGTCCGCGACGGCATCGCCGGCGACGCGACCGACGCTGCCGGTCGACATCCGGGTCACGCCCGCGGCCGCCGGCTGAGGTCAGCCTGACGACCGACTTCCCGCAGCTCAAGGGCGCGTCGACGCTCACCTTCCCGTTCAACCTGACGCTGCACAACGACACCGCCGAGGACCTGACCTTCGGCGGCGACGGCCACCGGCCCGGCCGGCTGGACGGTGACGGCCCAGGTGAGCTCGCAGGCCCAGGCGGCGAGCGTCGTCGTCAAGGCCGGCAGCACGACCCCGGTCACGGTCACGGCCAAGGCGCCGGCCGACGTCGCCGCCGGCGCCTACCCGATCACGGTCGACGTCACGAGCGGCAGCCGGACGGCGCACGCGGACCTCGCGCGTCGAGATCACCGGCAGCTACAGCCTCGAGCTCACGACGCCCGACGAGCGTCTCAACGCGACCGCGACGGCGGGATCGGCGTCGACCTGACGCTCGTCGTCCAGAACACCGGCACCGCCCCGATCGCCGGGCGTCGACGCCCTCGGCCACGGCGCCCCAGCGGCTGGACGGTCACGTTCGACCCGGAGACCGTCGACGTCCCGGCGGACGGCGAGGCGTCAGGTCGTCGCCCACATGACGCCGTCGGCCGATGCGATCGCCGGCGACTACGTCGTCGACGTTCAAGGCCGACCGGACCTGGCCAACGCCGACGCCGACATCCGCGTGACGATCGAGACCGTCGCTCCTGTGGGGCGCGATCGGGCTCGGCGCTGATCGTCCTGGTGCTGGTCGGCCTGTGGCTGGATCTTCCGCCGGTACGGCCGGCGATGACCGGTCGAGCGCGACGCCACCGCGGTCGCGGAGCCGAGCCGGTCATCCGGACCCGGGCGCTGACCAAGAGGTACGGCACGCTGACCGCGGTCGACAAGCTCGACCTCGAGGTCTGACCCGGGCGAGATCTTCGGCCTGCTCGGGCAGAACGGCGCCGGCAAGACGACCACGATCCTGATGCTCCTCGGCCTGACCGAGCCGACGAGCGGTGAGGCTCGCGTCGATGGGCCTCGATCCGGCCCGGCGACCCGCGCGAGGTCAAGCGCCGGGTCGGCTACCTGCCCGACGCGGTCGGCTTCTACGGCGGACTGACCGGTCGCCAGAACCTGCGCTACACGGCCCGCCTCAACGGGCTCACGGGCGCAGCGAGGCCGAGGCCGCGATCGACGAGGTCCTCGAGCAGGTCGGCCTGACCGACCGCGCCGACGACCGGGTCGAGACCTACTCGCGCGGGCATGCGCCAGCGGCTCGGCATCGCCGACGCGCTGGTCAAGTCGCCCGACCTCCTGATCCTCGACGAGCCGACGACGTCGATCGACCCGCTCGGCGTCGTCGAGATCCTCGACCTCCTGCGCTCGCTCGTCCACGATCGCGGGCTGGCGATCCTGCTCTCGAGCCACCTGCTGACCCAGGTCCAGTCGGTCTGCGACCGGATCGGGATCTTCGCCGCCGGCCGCCTGGTCGGGGAGGGGACCGTCGCCGAGCTCGCCAGCCTGTTCGGCGATGGCGCGGCGACGATCGAGGTCGGCCTCGAGCTGCCGACGCGCCGACGATCGGACGCGGGCCGAGAAGGTCGCTCGCGCGGTCTCGCACGGGGTCGAGTCGGCCGTGCACCCGCCGGACGCGCCGCTCCGACGCCTGGCGGCTGCACCGTCCGGCCGGCCGACCGAGGAGCCGCGCGTCCGTCAGGCCGTCCTCGTGGCCGCCGTCGAGCACGGCCTCCGCCTCACCGCGCTGCGACCGATCGTGCCGTCGCTCGACGACATCTACCGAACGGCCCTGCAGCGGCGCGGCCTCGCCGACAAGGCAGTCGGGCGCGGCGCGGCGAGTGCCGGCGGGAGGACCGCGGCATGAGCGCCGACGGTCGCCCCGGCGTCGAAGGCGCCGGCCGAGGCCGATCGAGCAGCCGGCGCTCCGGAAGCTGCCCGCCGGCTGGCGGGTCATCGCGGCCAAGGAGTTCGGCGACCACCTCGCTCAGCGTCCGCTTCATCGTCGCTGCTGCTCGTCCTTGGCCTGGCGGCGGCGATCCCGCTCTACTTCGCCGCCGACCTGATCCGCGACGCGGCGCCGCAGGCGACGCGACGCGCCGGCGGTCTTCCTCGTCCTGTTCACGATCGGGCTCGCAGGACATCGACATCCTGCGCGTCGACGCGTTCGTCGGGATCGTCGCGCCGCTGCTCGGCCTGGCCTTCGCCTTCGACGCGGTCAACGGCGAGCGGTCCGAGGGCACGCTGCCGCGCCTCCTGTCCCAGCCGATCTACCGCGACGACGTCATCAACGGCAAGTTCGTGGCCGGTCTGGCGGTCATCGGGATCGTCCTCGTGTCGGTCGTCGTGCTCATCGCCGGCTTCGGCATGTTCCGGCTCGGGATCGTGCCGCACGGCCCGGAGGTCCCGCGGCTGATCGCCTGGGTCGCCGTGACCTTCCTGTACGTCGCGCTGTGGCTGTCGTTCGGGCTGCTGCTGTCGGTCGCTCATCCACCGGGCGGCGACGGCCGCGCTGGTCGGCTTCGGGGTCTGGCTCCTGCTGACGATCTTCGGGCAGCTCATCGTCACGCTCGTGTCGGGGCTGTTCACGCCGGCCGCGAACGCCACGGCGGACACAGCAGCTCGGCAGCGTCCAGACCCAGGAGTGGGTCGCGCGGATCCTGCCGGCACGCTCTACCAGGAGATCACGACCGTGATCCTCCATCCCAACATCTCGCCAGATCTCGCGCGCCCGCGACGATCGGCCAGCTGGTGCAGGCGCAGTACCAGATCCCGCCGCAGTTCAATCCGGGCGTGTTCTCGCTCGACCAGAGCCTGCTGCTCGTCTGGCCGCAGCTCGTCGTGCTGGTCGCCTTGACCGTGGCCTGCTTCGCTGCCGCGTACGTCGCTGTTCATGCGCCAGGAGGTCCGCGCCTGACGCCATCGGCCTGACGTCCGTGCGGGCGGAACGGTCCGATGCGCAGAATGGGCTGGTCGTGGAGGCTCGCGCCTCGTATGCTCCGTGGCGCAGGAACGGGCGAACGTCCCGTCGACCTCACACGGCACGAGAGGGAGGACGATGGATCAAAGCGGAAGCACCGGCTCCGAGGCCCCCCAGACCCCGCCGCCCGCGGAGCCCGCGCCCACGACCCAATGGGCCCCGCCGCCGCCTCCGGTGCAAGCCGGACCGGCCGGCTTCGTCTATGCCGACGTCCCGAACCGGGCGATCGCCTACATCCTCGACTCGATCCTGATCGGGATCGTCAACATCATCGCATTCGCGATCCTGGCCGGCGATCGGCCTCAGCATCGTCTCGGGCGACATCACGACCGGGTTCGAGTACAACTACGTCGCCGGGCTCGTCCTCGGTACTCGTCGGCCTGCTGATCAGCGCCGTGTACTTCATCTACACGTGGACCGCCATGCGCGGCACGCTCGGGATGAAGGTCCTCGGCATGCAGATCGGCAACGCCGGCGATGGCAAGACCCTGACCATGAACCAGGCCATCCGCCGGTGGGTCATCATCGCGGCACCGTCGGTCATCGCGCAGGCCCTGCAGCCGTTGCCGGCGCTCGGGGCCACTGCTCGGCCTCGCGGCCTTCGCATGGTTCATCTTCCTGCTCTACACGACCTGGAAGAGCCCGACCAAGCAGGGCTACCACGACGTCTTCGCCAACACGATGGTCGTCAAGGCGACGCGCGCCGCCGGCTGACGCACCCGATCGACAACGCCCAGCGGACAAGGGCCGCCGGGTCCGGATGGCGGACCTTGGCGGTCCTGTTCGTGTCCGGTCGTCGACGTCCCCGCTAGAACGGTGGCCAGGGGATCGCCGGCCAGTTCGGCGAGGGGAGCGGGAAGCAGCCGCCGGCGAGGAGCGCCTCGACCCGGCGGCGCGTGGCCCGCACCTCGGCGCGCGACAGCAGCGGCCGCAGCCGGTCGCCGAGGTCGCCGTCGAGCGCGTCCGGACCCGCTCGAGGCCGGCGAGCTCGTCGGGCTCGAACGGCGTCCCGCGCCAGCCCCACAGCACCGTCCGGAGCTTCGGGCACGGTCGAGAAGCACACCCCGTGGTCGACGCCGTAGACGTGCCGGCCGCCGTCGACCGGCAGGATGTGGCCGCCCTTGCGGTCGGTGTTGTTCATGACCGCGTCGAGGGCCGCCATCCGGCGCAGCCGCGGCGTCGTCCTCGACGACCATCGCCACGACGTCGACCTCCGGGTCGGCCTCGATGAACGCCTGGACCATCCCCTCGCCGAACGGCCCGTCGCGCAGGATCGTCGGCGGGACGATCCCCCAGCCGGTCGCCTCGGAGACGTGCCAGGCCGCGACCTCGCGCCGGGTCAGCGTGCCGTCCGGGAAGTCGTCGAGCGGGCGCTCGCCGAGGGTCGGCTTGTAGATCGCGTCGATGCACGGTCGGCGGCTCCGGGTCCGGGCAGGCGCGCGACACGCGGACCAGCAGCGCGTTGTTGGTCGATGCGACGATCCGGCCGACGACCTCGAGGTCGCCGTCGCGCAGGACGGCGAGCGTCGTCGCCGGGTCGAGCATCGCGTCGACCGCCTAGTTGACGTAGTGGCCGTTGCGGCGCGGGCAGATGTGGCCGTGCGGGTCGAGCGGCGCCCCGCACAGCGGGCAGGGCGGCCGGCCCGAGGCCGACGACCCGGACGGCGCGCGCCACGAACGAGCGGGCGGCGTCGGCGGTCAGGCGGACCCGCAGCAGGTCCGGGCCGTCCTCGTCCTCGTCGTCATCCTCGTCGGGATCGATCGCCTCGCCGTCCTCGTCCTGGGCGCGCGCCTCGACCAGGACGCGCTCGGCGTCGACGTCCCAGCCGAGGGTCAGCGAGCCGGCCCGGAACGCCTCGTTGAGCGGCTCGTCCAGCGGCTCCGTGTCGGCGCCGAGACGCGCCGAGTCGCATCGGCCGCGTCCGGGCCGCCTCGATCGCCGCGCCGGTCCAGCTCGGTCAGGAGCTCGCCGAGCCGCTCGGCGAGGACGCGACCTGGACCTTCTCGAGGACGACGCTCACGACGCGGACGCCGTCGCGGGCCTGGAGGAAGAACGTCCGATCGCCCGGCTCGCCGACGGTGCCGGCCACGAAGCGCTCCGGGGGGTCGAAGATGAAGCGACGTCGAGGCATGACCGGACTCTATACCGATTCGCCCCGGGACCGGTCGTCAGCCGAAACGTGGACCGGATCGCGCTGTGCCAGCCGCGGGCGCCGTCCGGGGCGGGCGGCGTCGGCGCTCCTCCTGGACGACGCCGTCGCCGTCCGTCGCGCGGACCGTGAGCGTGTGGTCGCCGGGTGTCGCGTCCCAGTCGAGCGACCCACTGGACCCAGGTCGTGTCCGAGATCGGCGCGCGACAGGCGGGCGTCGCGCCAGACGCCATCGATGGCGACCTCGACCCGGGAGATGCCGCGGTCCGGCGCCCAGGCGATGCCGGCGATCGGCACCCGTCCGGCCGCGACGCCGGCCGCCGACGCGGCGTGTCGATCCGCGACTGGGTCAGGATCGGCGCCTCCTTGGCCCAGCCGAGCGGGACCCAGTAGCCGTCGAACGCCTCGAGCGTCGTCAGCTCGAGCTCCGTGAGCCACTTGGTCGCCGACACGTAGCCGTACAGGCCGGGGACGATGAGCCGGGCCGGGTAGCCGTGGATCCGGCGGCAGCGGCTCGTCGTTCATCTTGACCGCGATCATCGGCTCGCGCGCCGGGTCCATGACCCAGGCCGTCGGCATGCCGGCCGTCCAGCCGTCCACGGACCGCCCGACGAGCTGCGTCGCCGACGCCTGGACGCCGGCGATCTCGAGCACGTCGCGCAGCCGGACGCCGGTC
Organism: uncultured Chloroflexia bacterium; assembly: GCA_963778645.1. GTDB lineage: Bacteria > Chloroflexota > Limnocylindria > Limnocylindrales > CSP1-4 > SPCO01. Next base: position 9,761 of record CAVZVH010000025.1, on the reverse strand, counting down.
CACTTCGCGTTGCCGACGAGGTCGCCGCCGACCTCGTTGCTGACGCAGGCGATCGTCACGTACTGCTCGAACATCGGCAGCCCGAGGAGCTCCTCCCAGGTGAGCGTCGTCTCGCGATCGACCAGGCCGTGGATCCGCAGCGTCCAGTCGGCCGTGCCGGGTCGTCGGGTCGAGGAGCGCCGTGTCGATCCGGTAGAACTCGGTCGTTGGGGATGACGAGCGGCGTCAGGCCGGCGATCGTCGGTCGAGAGGTCCTGCGCCGGATCGAGGAGCGGGGCGAGCTCCGACGCCGGTGGGAGCGCGGGCCGGCGCCGACGCGGGGCGCTCCGCTGCGCTCGAGCAGCGCCCGACCGCCGATGCCCGCCGACGACCGCGGCGACGCCGACGGCGCCGGCCCGGATGAGGAACGAGCGGCGCGACCAGTCGGGCATCGTCGCGGCGGCGGACGCGTCCGTGGCCGCCGGCCACGCGCCGGCCGACACGAGCCAGCCGAGGACCCAGAGCCCGACCCCGACCGAGACCGCGGCGGACGACCGCGACGATCGCGGGCGACGCCAGCGGGTCGCGGAGCGCGGCGAGGAAGCCGAGCGACCCCGAACGCGACGAACGCGAGCGGCGGCGACGTCGAACCGACGAGCGCGCCAGCGAGCCCGAGCCCGGCCCCGATGACGAGCGCGACCACGACGATGAACGATCTCGAGGGCGAGCTTGTCGTTGGTCCCGAAGAGGGCGACGACGAAGTCCTTGGCGCCGGGCGGCTGGAGGTCGATGACGACCTGGCCGACGGCCGCGACCAGCGAGGTGGCGCCCGGGAGGAGGCCGGCGAGGAGCTCGGAGACGCCGAGCGCGGCGGCGGCCGCGACGGCCCCGACGGCGGCCGCGCGACGGCGGTCGCGGGCGCGTGTCGATGTCGTGCGACGGGCGCAGCGTGCCGGTTGCGGTGTCGACGCTGGCGTCGTCGGCGGCGTCCGGCGCGGCGTCCGTCGAGTCCGCGCCCAGGCCCGGCCGTCGCGCCGCTCCACGACGAGCGGCATCCCGAACGCCTCCGAGCAGGACCGGGCCCGTCAGGACGCGGTCGCAGCGGCCCGGCGGCGACGACCCGGCCGGCCGCGAGCACGAGGGCGTGGTCGAAGCCCGGCGGGATCTCCTCGACGTGGTGGGAGACGAGCACGATCGCCGCCGGCCGCGGCTCGGCGGCGAGCGCGGTCAGGTCGGCGAGCAGCGTCTCGCGGGCGGCGAGGTCGAGGCTGGCGGCCGGCTCATCGAGCAGCAGCAGGTCGGGGTCGGGCATCAGCGCCCGGGCGATCGAGGTCCGCCGCCGCTCGCCGGCGGACAGCGTCCCGAACGGCTGGTCGGCGCACGCCGCCAGCCCGAGCCCGCTCGAGCACGGTCCGGGCCCGCGCCCGGTCCGTCGTCGGTGTAGTCGTGCCACCACGGCTCGGTCGCGGCGTGCCGGGCGGTCATGACGAGGTCGACCGGCGTCAGGTCGGCGCGGAGGACGGCCTCGACGGCACTCCCGGCCGATCCCGATCCGCCGCCGGAGCTCGCGCGACGTCGACCCGGCCGTAGCGCGCGCCCAGGACCTCGACGGTGCCCGCGGTCGGCCACAGCGTCAGCCCGACCACCGAGAGCAGCGTCGTCTTGCCCGACCCGTTGGGGCCGAGGACGACCCAGCGCTCGCCGGCCCGGACCGTCCAGTCGAGCGGGCCGAGGATGGTCCGGCCGGCCCGCCGGACGACCAGGCCGCGAACGTCGACGATCACGCCGGCGATCGTAGCGGACCCGCCGGTCGGCCGGGCCGGTCAGCGCACCGTCACGGCGCGGGCGTCCGGGGTCGGCTCGGGGTCGGCGTCGGCTCGGGTGTCGGCTCCGGGGTCGGCTCGGGCGTCGGCTCCGGGGTCGGTTCCGGCGTCGGCTCGGGCGTCGGGTCGGCGGCGTGGCTTCCGGTGTGCGGCGACGGCGACTCTCCGACGGCGAGGCCGACGGGGACGCCGGCGGGCAGGGGAGCGCGGCGACCTCGGAGCCGGACGGCGACGGCACGGCGAACGACGGGATCACGCCGCTCGCGTCGGGCGTCGGGAGCGGGAAGCACGACGGCGACGGGCTCGGCTCGCCGCAGCCGTCGCCGACCGACGAGCGCGCCCCACGAGGCGCCGTACGGCTGGAACGCCGCCGTTGTAGAAGTACGCGGTCCGGGTCCGGTTCGGGCCGCCGGCGGTGCCGGGACCGCGTTCCGCCCGCCGGATCCAGTTCGCGGTCCGCCTCCATCCAGTTGCCGAAGCTCGGTCTCGAGCGCCCGGCACCGCGCTCAGGACGTCGATGCCGCAGGTGTCCTCGGCCAGGGCGTCCTTGGGCTCGGTGCCGGCGATGAACCACTCGTTGACCGACTCGCCGCCGGCGCGCGCCAGCATCCCGGTCCACGGATCGATCGCGACGCGGATCAGGCCGTCGGCGGCCGCTGCGAAGTCGGGTCACCGGCCACTTGCGGCTGGCCTCCTGGAGGAAGCCCTGCCAGACGTAGGTCGAGACGTCGATCGAGAAGAGCGGCCGCGCGCGCGGTCGAGACCGGCGTGTTGTCGCTGTTGCCGTTCCAGACGCCGACCGCGAGCGCGTAGGCGCCCGTCGGCCCGGCCCTCCTCGGTCGGCGGGGCGATGTAGCCGTAGGCGTTGAGGTCCTTGGCGTCGTTGTTCGTGCCGGTCTTGAGCGTCGCCGGGCCGGCGGCCGTCCGGGCCGTCGGATGGCGAACTGCCCCAGAACGGGTTGACGTTCGGGTTCGTGTTGCCGGCCAGGATGTCGGTCACGATGTAGGCCGCCTGCGGGCTGACGACCTGCTCGCCGGCGGGCGGCACGTACGGGTCGACGACGTCCTTGCCGCTCGCGATCGCTGGATCGCGAGGATCGTCGTGTGGCCGATCGTCTTGCCGCCGTTGGCGAGCGTGCCGTAGGCCGTCACGAGGTCGACCGGCCGGACCTCCGCGACGCCGAGGGCCAGGGCCAGCCCGGCGTTCGGTCTCGTCCTCTGGAAGTTCATCCCGAAGTCCTTGGCCTCGGTCGAAGACGTGGTCCGGCTCGTTGATGGCCATCGCCTTGACCGACGGGATGTTGAGCGAGAACTGGAGGGCGTTGCGGACGCGGACCGGGCCGCGCTCGAGGTTGTCGGCGTCGGCCGGGCGTGTAGCCGCCGCCGAAGTCCGTGGCGGTGTCCATGAGCATCGATGCCGGCGGTGAGCGTGCCGTCGTCGATGCCGACCGCGTAGTTGAACGGCTTGAACGCCGAGCCCGGCTGGCGGATAGCCCTGGCCGACGACGTCGTACTGCGGCTGGAACTCCGGCCGGCTCGTCGTCGCGTAGTAGCTTGGCCGACCCGACGTAGGCGACGAGCTCGCCGGTCTGGTAGTCGAGCGCGACGAGCGCGCCGTTGCGGAGGTTCTTGCCCTCGAGGTTCCGCATCCAGGCTCGGGTACTCGTCGAAGCCGAGCGCCTTGGCGGCGGCCGCCGGGTCCTTGCGCGGTGCGGGCACGAGGGCGGCCGCCTCGACCCACTTCTCGGCGATCTTCTGGAGGCGCAGGTCGAGGGTCGTCGTGATCCGCAGCCCGCCGCGCTCGAGTGCGTCGCAGGTCGTCGCGTCCGCGCCGCACAGGCGCGCGGTCAGCTCGTCGCGGACGGCCCAGACGAAATGCGGCGCGATCCAGCGCGGCGTGGTCTGGCTGGCGAGGACGACCTCGTCGTCCTTGGCGGCCCGGAAGTCGGCGGCGCGTGTACTCGGTCGCCCGACATCGGCGTCCGGCCCTCGGCGAGCAGGTCGAGGATCGGAGTTGCGCCGCGCGACGATCGTCGTGTCCTCGCGGGACGACGAGCTCGCGCCTTCGGGCACTCCTCGTCCTCGCCGACGGTCGTCGTGCACTCGCTCGATCGGCGTTGCGGACGAGGTCGTAGTTCGACGGCGACTTCGGGCAGGCCGGCGATGATCGCGGCCTGGGCCGGCGTGATCTCGGCGAGCGGCGATCGCCGAAGTAGCTCTCGACCGCCGCCTTCACGCCGTAGCTCTGGTTGCCGTAGTAGTTCTGGTTGAGGTAGGCGGTGATGATCTCGCTGCTTGCCGGCCTCGCCCGGGAAGGCCTGGGTCACCCGGATCGACTGGATGATCTCCTTGAGCTTGCGCTCGATCGTCCGGTTCGGGTCCTGGACGAGGTCGTCCGGCGAGCAGCCGCGCCCGGACCAGCTGCTGGGTGATGGTCGAGGCGCCGCGGCTGTTGCCGCGGAGCGAGTCGAGGCCGGCCGAGATGATCGCCACCGGATCGAAGCCGGCGTTCTCCCAGAACGTCTTGTCCTCGATCGCGGTCGTCGCGTCGAGGAGGATCGGCGGGATCTCCTCGAACGTCACGACCTCGCGCGCTCGTCCCCGAACCGGGCCAGCTCCGTCTCGCCGGTCCGGTCGTAGATGATCGATTCCTCGACCGGCGTGATCGTCGGTCAGCGCACGCGGCATCCGGCAGGCCGGAGGCCAGGCTGCTGTACACGCCGACCACCGCGATGGCCGCGATCAGCCCGATCCCCGCCATGAACAGCAGGATGATCACGCCGAGGTAGCCGCCGGTGGAGGGGCTGGGTCTCGGGCGTCTGGACGCGACGGACTGGCGAGGTGCGGGCGGAGGTCAAGGCGAGCGGACTCCAGTGGAAGGATGGGGTCCCGCGCTGGCGATCTGCGGATCGCGGGACGCGCGCGAGCCGGTCAAGGATGCCGCAAGTCGCGCGTTCATCGCCGGGCACCGGGTTCCAGGACGCGCCGGCGAGCGTGGATGTGGCGGGTCTCGATCAGCGCAATCGGCTGGCGCCGGCCACCGCGTGCACCGGCAGGACCATCGGTTGCAGCCCGGTCCGGGCCGCGTAGTCGCGCTCCACGGCGGTCCGCAGCGCCTCGATCGGCCTCGGGCCGGACGAGGTTGACCGTGCAGCCCCCGAAGCCGGCGCCGGTCATCCGCGCGGCCACCACGCCCGGGACCCCGATCGCGATCTCGACCATGGCGTCGAGCTCGGGCGAGACGACCTCGAACCGCTCGCGCAGCGACGCGTGGCTGGCCGCGAACGCGACGCCCGACCTCGGCGAGGTCGCCGGATTCGAGGGCGGCGACCGTCTCGGCGACGCGCTGGTTCTCGGTGACGACGTGCTCGGCCCGCCGGTAGGCGACCGCGTCCATCCGCGTGCGGGCGGCGGACAGGTGGAACCGGGTCACGTCCCGGAGCGACGTGACGGCAGGGTCGTCCTTGGCGATCGCGGCGACGGCCGCCTCGCACTGGCTCCGACGCACGTTGTACTCGGAGCCGTCGAGGTGCCGTTTCGAGCCCGTGTGCAGGACGACGATGCGGATGTCGTCGGGGAGCGGCACCGCCCGCCACTCGAGCGATCGGCAGTCCAGCAGGACCGCCGCGCCGGCGACGCCGCACGCCTCCGCGAACTGGTCCATCAGGCCGCTCTGGACGCCGACGTAGCGCGTTCTCCGCGCGCTGGCAGAGCCGGGCCAGGGTCAGCGGATCGACGTCCGCGGCCACCTCGTCGAGCATCGCCCAGGCCGACGCGAGCTCGATCGCGGCCGACGACGAGAGTCCGGCGTTCGGCGGCAGCGACGAGGCGATGACCCCGCGCAGGCCCTTGAGCGGGGCGCCGGTCTCCGCGAGCGACCAGGCGGTGCCCGCGACGTAGTCCAGCCACGTCCCCTGCGCGGGCTCGGCCGTCACGCAGACCGAAGCCGTCGCGCGAGCCGTCGTCGAGACGGGTCAGCTCCACCCGGTCGTCGCCGCTCGGCAGGTAGGCGATCCGGATCTCGAGGTCGATCGCCGCCGGCAGCACGTACCCATCGTTGTAGTCCGTGTGCTCGCCGATCAGATTGACCCGACCGGGCGCCCGCACGACGCGGATGTCGCCGCGCCGTCCCGCGGCCGAGGGTTCGGCGGCGATGAGCGCCTCGACGAGCTGGTCGGGTTCGAGCGCAGGGTCGCCGGCCGCCGCCGGACGGGGTGCTCACGTCGGGTCGGCCGGAGCGTCGTCGCGCCGCTCCCAGCCCGGGCTGAAGAGGCGGATGAGGTGCTGGCGCTGGTACGGGTGACCCTCGAGGGCGTCCCAGTCGAGCTCGATGCCGAGGCCGGGCGCGTCGGGAACCGTCGACGTACCCGTCCACCGGGCGGATCGGCCGGTCCACGATCGACTGCGTCCAGTCGGCGTTGAACTCGTCGAACGTCTCCTGGACGTAGAAGTTCGGGATGCAGGCGCCCAGCTGGACGGCCATCGCGCCGCAGACCGGACCCTGCGCGTTGTGCGGCGCCACGACCGCGAGGTGGGCCTCGGCCATCGAGGCGACCTGGCGGGTCCGCCACAGGCCGCCGAGGTGGAGCGGCTCGGGCTGGAGGATCTGGACGACGTCGTGCGACAGCAGGTCGGCGAACTGGCCCAGCGAGGTGAAGCTCTCGCCGGTGGCGATCGGGACCGGCGACCGGCGCGCGACCTCGACCATCGAGCCCATCTGCGAGTGATGGACCGGCTCCTCCAGCCACGCCGGGCCGGAACTCGGCGAGCCGATCGGCGAGGCGGAGCGCGGTCGAGGCCGCTGAAGCGGTTGTGGGCCTCGATCATCAGGTCGACGTCCGGCCCGACGGCGTCGCGGACCGCCCGCACGATGTCGATCGAGAGGTCCTCGTCGCGACGGTCCTGGACCCGCCAGGCGGCCCCGAACGGATCGAACTTCATCGCCGTGTAGCCGCGCGCGGCGACATCGCGGGCCGCGCCGGCGACGGCGTCGGGCGTCCGGTCCGTCCGGTACCAGCCGTTCGCGTAGACGCGGACGCGGTCGCGGACCTTGCCGCCGAGCAGCGCGTGGATCGGCTGCCCGGCCGCCTTGCCGACGATGTCCCAGCACGCGACCTCGATCGCGGCCACGGCCGCCATGTGGATCTGGCCGCCGTCGGTGTAGACGTCGCGGACCATCCGCTGGAGGAGCAGTCTCGACGTCGTGCGGGTCGAGGCCCAGGTACGCCTCCTGGAGTTCCTCGATGGCCGTCGCCACGGTGGCCGCGAAGCCGTTGACGGTGCCCTCGCCGAAGCCGGTCACGCCCTCGTCGGTCGAGACCCGGACGAAGAGCCAGTTCTTCCAGGCGTTGCCCGCGATGCGCGTCTCGACGTTCGTGATTCGCATTCGCGGAGCGTAGCGCCGTGGCAGGATGGCGACATGGTCCACCGGCTGTGGGTCGAGCTCGACGGAGGTGGCGGATGTCGACCACGCGGCTGACGGCGGAGCTGGTCGTCGACGGGCGCTGGGAGCTCGGCGAGGGGCCGATCTGGGACACCCAGACCGGCTCGCTGGTCTGGGTCGACATCATGGGCCAGCAGGTCCTGCGCCACCGACCCGGCGACGACCGCGGGCGTTCGCGCTGCCGACGCCGCTGGACGTCGGGTCGGTGGCGGTGCGGCGGGGCGGCGGCCTGGTCGCGGCACTCGCCGACGGGTTCTGGATCACCGAGCCCGACTCCGAGGACTGGGTCCGCCACCGCCCGGTCGAGGCGGACCAGCCGGACCTTCGCTTCAACGACGGCAAGTGCGATCCCGCCGGCCGCTTCCTGGCGGGCTCGATGGCCTACGACAAGCACACGGGCGCCGGCGGGCTGTACCGGCTGGATCCCGACGGGACCGTGGAGCAGCTGCTCGACGGCGTGACGATCTCCAACGGGCTCGCCTGGACGCCGGACGGCGGCACGCTCTACTACATCGATACGCCGCTCCGGCGCGTCGACGCCTTCGACTACGACCTCGCGACCGGCCGGCTCTCGAACCGGCGGCCGCACATCACGTTCCCGCAGGGGCAGGTCGGGCAACCCGGACGGCATGACGATCGACACCGACGGCGGCCTGTGGGTGGCCATGTGGACCGGCTGGGGCGTCCACCGCTACGCGCCCGACGGCACGCTCGATCTCGTCGTCGACGTGCCCGCGTCGCACGTCACGAGCGCGATCTTCGGCGGCCCGGACCTCACGGACCTCTACATCACGTGCGCCTGGTCCGAGCTGACCGACGACGAGCGGGCCGAGCAGCCCCATGCCGGCAGCCTGTTCCGGGTCAGGCCGGGTGTTCAGGGCTATCCGCCGGTGGAGTTCGCGGGGTAGTGGGTGCCCCGCCGAGTCCATGAGGTTCCCGTGCCCCTGTTGCGGGTACCTCACCCTCGAAGAGGAGCCGCCAGGCACCTTCGACATCTGTCCTGTTTGCGGGTGGGAGGACGACCACGTCCAGTTCCATGACCCGAGTTTCGAAGGCGGAGCCAACCGTACGAGTCTCATCGAGGCCAGGCGCAACTTCCTTGCCTTCGGTGCCTCATCGGCGGATCGTTCGGACCGCGTGCGCGATCCGCTGCCGTTCGAACGGCCAAGGGGTGCGCACTGATAGCCCGACCTGGATGCAGGGCTGGTCTCGCCCCCGCGGTGACGCCCTTGTAAGGTAGCGGACCCTCGCTGAGCGCAGACATTGAGGGCGGCACGCGGCCCATGACGCGACACACGCCCGATGGCTCGAACCTTCCCAGGCGCGAGTCTGCTCCCATCGAACCGACGCGTCGAACGTCGGTCGACAAAGGAGCAGGAGCGATGAACCGACCCGACGAGACCACCGACCAGCCGCAGCCATCGCGACGGCCTTGCCTCGTGGACGGATGCTCGTGCAAGGACGCGCGCATCGTGTCCCGGCGCCGCGCGGCGTACTTCGCGGCCCGCGCGCGCGTGACTGGTCAGACTGCTGACCGCGTGATGGCCCCAGAGCCCGAATGGAGCCTGCCGATGGACAAGCCGGCGGAGACGATCGGCTAGCCCGATACCCCATGCGATAGGTCCGCGTGGTCATACCATTTGTGGATGGCCACATGGGTGCCGTTCGCATATCGCAGTTTCCACGACGTGCCGAGGTCGATCATTCTGGAGCACGACGGGCAGACGTACTTGCTGGATAGTCGATTTCTAACGGACTCCGACGAATACGAGCCGTGGTTTCGGGTCTATCGACTAGACAAAATGGAGAAGGCTCTTTCGGAACGCCTGTCCTGGGATGGTTTGGAGGCACTCGGGGACCCGATCGGGGTCATTGAGGTCTCAGCGGTCACGTTCGATCCCACCCGACGAGAGCAACTCGATTTCGATCCCCTCCAAAGCCTGCTCGGTAGCGACGGGTCGGTCCCGGCAGACGACCGAATTCTGGGGCCATATCGCGGCGCACCTCCCGGGCAACGGTGGGATGTGCCTGTTGCTCGAGCGCTGGGCTCGCGCAGCCGGCAAGCGAACCTGGTTCGGATTGCGCGGTCCCGGCGACGTCGAGGCGGCTCGATCCCAAGTGAGACCCGGCTCTTCGCTAACGGCATATCTAGACCCGGAAATCCAGCTGGACGGATCGGCAGGCCGCGTCCTCATCGAGGAGGCCCGCAAACTTCTCGATGGTCTTCCCGAGCACGGCGAACTACTCGGCCTCACGTGGGCTTCGCAGCCGCCTCAACTTGACGCTGACTACATCGCAACGGAGGCCGATCTTGAGATATGGGCGGCCCAGTTCAACGGAAGGGCTGTGCTGATCGGACCCTATCCCGACTGGCTGCCGGACGGTCCGAAGTCGTTGACCGCCGTCGTGCCCGATCTCGACGGCGTGGTACGTGGCCACCCCTACTAGTGCTGGCTTGCGCTTGATTCAGATGGCTCTGCCGCTGAAGGTCTCGTTAAAGCGCCACAACTCGTGGT